>NZ_AP019516.1:0-3188207 GCF_007182895.1 Psychrobacter sp. KH172YL61
GCCTACAAAGCTTGTTACGAGCTTGGTAAAAAACAATCAAAAAATCGACACAATCCTTTATTTATATATGGACCTTCTGGATTAGGGAAAAACGCATTTAATGCATTCTGTAGCACATCGATATCTAAAAAATAATCAAAGTTTTTATTATTTTACTTCTGAAAAATTTATAAACCAATTAGTTTATTCATTAAGAAATAATAAAATAGAAGATTTTAAAAAGAAAATAAAAAAAGTAGATTTATTGATTGTGGATGATATCCACGTCTTAGCAGGAAAGACCAAAAGTAGTAATGAGTTTTTGACGTTATTTGCAGATTTTACTAGTGGTGACAAACAACTGATTTTGGCTTCTGATCGTCATCCATCACAAATGACGGAATTTGATGAACGCTTTAGATCGCGATTTTCTTGGGGATTGACAGTCGCAGTTGACCCTCCTGAGATTGATACTCGCGTGCAAATTTTGCAGAAAAAAGCCGCTTCTTATGGCATGGTGCTGCCTAAAGAGTGTGCATTGTTTATCGCTCAAAACGTGGTGTCCAACGTCAGACGTTTGGAGGGTGCTCTCAATCAAGTTTTTGCAAATGCTAATTTGACAGGTGCACAGATTACTCTTGAGATGGTGCAATACGCGTTAAAAGACATCGTCGCTATGCGTGTACAAGCCGTAAATATGGATAATATCCGAAAAATAGTCGCTGAATACTATGATGTAACGGTGAAAGACATTATGGGGCGTAAACGTACGCGTAGCATCGCCAGACCTCGCCAAATAGCGATGGCCTTATCGCGTGAGTTAACAGGTGATAGTTTTCCTGAAATTGGTCAATCATTTGGTGGACGTGACCATACTACAGTGATGCATGCTTGCGATAAAGTAAATGAATTACGAGCAGCAGATCCAGCGTTTGACAAGGATTATAAGACGCTAGCGTTGATGTTACAGGCAGGTTAGTAGAGTAAGTCTCCACTGTATTTTAGGGAGAAAATATCGTTTATAATATTGAAAATATAAGCAGATAGATGCTCTGTAGATTATAGTCGGTAGACAAGGTATTATTAGACGATTACGTCAAATTTTTATAAAAAATCATTCAAATAAGAGTAACTAAGCATGCAATTATCGATCAATCGAGAATCGTTACTAAAAGCTATCAACTTGATCGCCAAAGCCGCTGATAAACGCCATAATATGGTGATATTGGGTAATATTAAGCTGCAGTTATCAGAGTCCGAGCTTATCTTGACAGCCTCAGATTTAGAAGTGGAGCTGACATCGACCTTGAAATTGCCTGCTGGTGCTTGTGTTGAAGCAGGAACAACGACGCTACCTGCAACAAAACTAAAAGATATTTGTAAGTCTTTACCTGCACAAGCCCAAGTTAACCTAGCGACTCAAGCGAATGAACGTTGTCTGCTTACCAGTGGCAAGAGCCGTTTCACGCTAGGTACCTTACCAAGTGAAGACTATCCAAGCTTGGGCAATCCTGAAAATATCACGCCGTTGAACATCAGCCGTAGTCGATTGACAGATTTGATTCACAAAACTCAGTTTGCGATGGCAATTCAAGATGTACGTTATTATTTGACGGGTATGCTGTTTGATGTTTCACAGCAGCAGCTGACGACCGTTGCGACTGACGGACATAGATTGGCCTTGGCACGTAGCGTTATAGATGTGAGTGCTGATCTGAGCATGCAGGCTATCTTGCCACGTAAGGCAGTGATCGAGCTTGAGCGTTTGGCGACTGAGCTTGGCAAAATGCTAGGCGATAAGGACAATGCAGTTACGCTGAGTTTTGGGCGTGAGTTTTTGCAAGTGAGCTTACCATTTGGCGATGTAGATAGTGCAGGGCAAGTCAGCCAAAACCTAATGGTGACGTTTACTGCCCGTTTGATTGATGGCAAATTCCCTGATTATCGCCGCGTCATGCCAAGCAATACCGATAAGCTCGCGTTATTTAGTCAAGAAAAAATGACTGACGTATTACGCCGGGTTGCGATTTTAAGTAACGAGAAATCTCGCGGTGTGGTCTTTAATTTTGCCAGTGATGGTATGATAGAAGTACGTGCCAATAATGCTGAGCAAGATGAAGCCGTGGAGATGCTCCAAGCCAAATATCAGGGCGAGCCAATGGAGCTATCATTCAATGCTGCGTATCTACAAGATGTGCTAAGTGTTATTCAAGGTGATTTGCAGATGCATATGAGCCAATCGAATGCTTCAGTGTTGGTCAATCAGCTTAATGATGAGTTCCATCAATACGTCATCATGCCAATGCGTATATAGTCTGATTTTTTGCACATCATACAGCATTGAACCGCGCTAGCATCTTTTGAGTATTTACGCGGACAGCTTAAATTTAAATAAACTTTTGCTTGCTTTGAAAGCTGTAAATAATGGGCGGCTATCGATATCATGATTGAACGTCTACAAATATCAAATCTGCGCAACCTCACACAAGTTAATTTGCAGTCGACCGTTTGCAACGTTGTCATCGGTGCAAATGGTAGCGGCAAAACCTCTTTACTTGAAGCGATATTCTTATTATCGAGAGGCAAGAGCTTTCGGCATCATCAGCCCAAGCGCTATATTCAGCATCATCAAAACTATGCAACGGTCTATGCTAAGCTCAATGATAGTCGTACGTTAGCCATTCAAAAACAAGCAGATGCGACCACCATTCTGCGTCTTAATCAAGCGACTGTCTACAATCAAAGTATATTGACTGAGCAGCTACCCACGCTATTGATAGATCCCTCAACGATGGATATGTTAGAGCAGGGTAGTGCCAGTCGTCGCCAGCTATTAGATTGGTTGGTGTTTCACATGAAACAAGGTTTTCACCCACAATGGGTCGCCTATCAACGCCTGTTAAAACAGCGCAATAGTTTACTAAAAAAGACTCGTCAATTGACTCAAGTCCAGCTAGCTGAGCTAAAGTCTTGGGATAAAGGACTAAGTAATCATGCAGCATTGATACATCATTATCGTGAGCAAGTATTTACTGAGTGGCAGCCTTATTTTGCCAAAAGTGTTCTGCAATTGTTACCGTCTTATGCTGAGCAATTGAGCCTAAGTTATAACGCTGGCTATGACACTAATGTCGCGCTTGATGTGCAGCTTAATGAGCGATTAGAGCAGGATTTACAGTTAGGATATACCCGTATAGGCAATCATCGGGCTGATATCCATGTGCATTGGCGCTCTGATAATGCAGTGCGGTCTGATGATGATGTTGTAGATAGTCAGGCGACAAATACAAATACAGCGTCCTCAAACCATGAGGTAAATGCTAAATTACCAACTCTAAAAGAGCAGGCAGCAAATGTATTGTCCCGCGGTGAAAAAAAACTGCTGATTACGGCACTGCGACTGTCACAGCTGCCTTTATTGCTCAATGATAATGAAGATAGCGCTTCGTTCGATAATAACTCAACATCGAGAGCGACCCCTGTTGTGCTACTAGATGACATCACCGCAGAGCTAGACGATAGGGCGATAGGTATTCTTTTATCAACATTAGCGCAGCTGCCTTGTCAGGTGTTCATGACCAGCTTGACGGATGATATCGTACCTCTGGTTAATGATTTGTGGTCAAAACCTAGATTGTTTCACGTGAAACAAGGCCAGATATTGTCTGTTGATTAATTCCTATTGATTAATTCTTAATCGCTTATCATCACTTTAAGCATTTTCCTGCCTACTTATAACGCCTTTTATGCGTCCTTTACTGAGTATCACAGTCACGACTATTACTTATACTAGCTATTAGGTAGAGACACTGACTCATAAGTCGTAAAACTCCCAGTAAACAGTGACTTACAGACAAAAAAATGCTAAAATAACCCTTTATTTTTGTCCTGTTCTCAGCAATTTATTCGATAGCATCATATAATAGACTTCTATTTTTTATTTCTTTATAAGTAGTTGATAATTAAGTATTTTATTTATTTCAATAGTTTTAACAATGGCTAGAAAAACAAAGACTATTACTAATAAGTAATTTGCCAATTTTATCTCTATGCAGCCTTTTTAGGCTAACGGTGGTTAGTAGTTTAGCCACTCATATGCACTCTAAGTGATGAATAATAGAAGTTGGTTTTAAGATGCCATCATGAGGTGCATTTTTATAAGTGCGCTGATAAAAACGGCTGATTATGGCTAGATTAAGGAATGTACATGAGTGATTCATTACCTATTGACCACGAGCAATTGATAGACGACAGTGCTACTGAAGCCGCTGTGTCTACTGTAGTTTCAGAAGTATTACCTTCTGATTATAGTTCTAAGGATATCCGTGTACTACGTGGGCTAGAGGCTGTACGCGTGCGCCCTGGTATGTATATTGGTGACACTGACGATGGCACAGGCTTGCATCATATGGTCTTTGAGGTCGTGGATAACTCTATCGATGAGGCGCTGGCCGGTCACTGTGATCAGATTGATATTATCATTCACGAAGACGAGTCTGTCAGTGTGATGGATAATGGCCGCGGTGTACCAGTCGATATTCATCCAGAGGAAGGGGGTATCAGCGGCGCAGGTCATCATGACAGTCCTGCATGCAGGCGGTAAGTTCGATGATAATAGCTATAAAGTCTCAGGCGGTCTGCATGGTGTTGGGGTATCGGTCGTCAATGCGTTGTCTAAAAAGCTTGAGATGAATATCTGGCGTGAAGGCTATCATTACCGTCAGACCTATACTGATGGCGTACCTGACGCTGATATTCAGCAGATGGAAGCGACCGATCAAACCGGTACGCAAATCCGCTTTTATCCAAGCAGCGACGTATTCACCGGCACAGTCTTTGAATATGATATTTTGGCAAAACGCCTACGCGAGCTGTCATTTTTGAACTCCGGTGTGCGTATCGTTCTGACCGATGAGCGTATTGATAAGCGTCGTGAGTTTGAGCATAAAGGCGGCTTATTAGAGTTTGTCAGCTATATCAATGCAGGTAAAGACGGTATCAATGAAGTATTCCATTTTACCAGTCAGCAAGACGATGGTATCAGTGTCGAAGTCGCGCTACAGTGGACCGATACGTATAACGAAAAAGTGCTGTGCTTTACCAATAACATTCCGCAAAAAGATGGCGGTACGCATTTATCAGGTTTCCGCTCAGCCCTGACACGTGGCTTAAACAGCTATATGGATCGTGAGAATTTATTCAAAAAGAAAAAGTCGCGGCGACTGGCGATGATGCTCGTGAAGGTCTAACGGCTATTGTCTCGGTGAAAGTGCCTGATCCAAAGTTCTCAAGCCAGACCAAAGACAAGCTGGTCTCAAGTGAAGTGAAATCTGCTGTCGAATCAGCGATGCATGATAAGTTCAATGATTATCTGCTAGAAAACCCAAGCGCTGGTAAAGCCATTGCTAATAAAATCATGGAAGCTGCTCGTGCGCGTGACGCCGCTCGTAAAGCGCGAGATGACCCGCCGCAAGACGACTCTGGATATTGCAGGTCTGCCGGGCAAGTTGGCTGACTGCCAAGAAAAAAGATCCAGTACTATCTGAGCTATATATTGTGGAGGGTGACTCTGCAGGTGGCTCAGCGAAGCAAGGTCGTAGCCGTAAGACTCAAGCGATTTTGCCACTAAAAGGTAAAATTTTGAACGTTGAGCGTGCACGTTTTGACAAAATGCTGTCATCTGCTGAAGTGGGTAACCTGATCACGGCACTCGGCTGCGGTATCGGCCCTGATGAGTATAATCCAGATAAAGTACGCTACCATAAAATCATCATCATGACTGATGCCGATGTGGATGGCTCACACATTCGTACCCTGCTGCTGACGTTCTTTTTCCGTCAAACGCCTGAGCTGATCGAGCGTGGCTATGTATATATCGCCCAGCCGCCGCTATATAAAGTGAAAAAGGGTCGTCAAGAGCTGTATCTCAAAGATGATGAGGCGCTAAAAGCGTATCTATTGTCATCAACCATTGATAGTACCAAGCTACATGTTAGCGCGGATGCGCCTGCTATTACAGGGCAAGCGCTTGAATCATTGCTGAATGATTATAACCAAACTCAGCTGATCAAAGCGCGTTTGCAGATTCGCTTCCCAGCGGTCATCTTGGATGCGTTGACGCACACGCCAAAGCTATCCATTGATATGACTTATGATGAGTCTGCGATGCAGGACTGGCAAAAAGCCATGCAGGTTCAGCTTGACGTCTTTGGTAGTGAGTTAAATCCTGAGATTGAGTTGGTCAATATTCATGCACCGCAGTCACAAGATATGGATTCAGCGGCTGCCGATTTATTGGGTATGACACCTGCAATTGGCACTGAGGCCGCAAGCACCGCAGAAGGCGAAGCATCAGACAATGAGGCTTTATCTACTAAGGCGCAGTGGCTACCACGTGTCACAGTCTATGTGCATCAACTGGCACACCATTATCTGTTAGATGCTAGCTTTATCAACTCAAGTGAGTATGGCAAACTGTTACGTCTATCAAGCGAATGGAATACCCTGCTTGAGAGTGATGCCTTTATCCGCCGTGAAGCAAGTGCGGGCACGACTAAAGATATCCCAGTACGTGACTTCGATTATCTCTGGCAGCAAATGATGCTCGACGCGCGTCGTGGTCTGGCTATCCAGCGCTACAAAGGTCTAGGTGAGATGAACGCCGACCAGCTATGGGATACCACGATGGATCCAGAAAACCGTCGTATGCTACGTGTCACTATCGAAGATGCGATTGCCGCTGATCATATGTTTACCTGCTTGATGGGTGATCATGTCGAGCCGCGTCGTGTCTTCATCGAAGAAAATGCGTTAACCGTCTCAAATCTAGATATCTAATTTTGAAACTGATCAGTAACAATGTATAAAAATACCGCTTCGTCTATCGAAGCGGTATTTTTGTTTCACATGAAACCTTTTTATAAAGCTAATCATACCTGCTATTCGAGTTAAGAGAAAATACCATGATTGAAGTAGTGCTGCTCGCGATTGCACTCGCGATGGATGCGTTTGCTGTATCGATAGGACTGGGCGCAAAGTCACAGAAACAAAGCCAGCAATATGTACGTCATCTCGCTATTTATGCCGCATTATATTTCGGTATCGCGCAGGGTGTGATGCCGTTCATTGGGTATTTATTGGGTGCAGCGCTACTGGGTTGGTTGGCGGCGGCCGCGCCTTTGGATCGGCGGTATCATCTTAATTGCGCTGGGTGGCAAGATGCTGTACGAAGTGCTCAGTGGTGAGGGATGACGAAGACGATATTGACGTGGGCGGTAGTGTCATTAGCCATCGCACCATGTTTACGCTAGCGATTGCCACTAGTATCGATGCCATGGCAGCTGGATTTACGCTAAATTTATTGGCCTTGAACGCGTGGTTAGCTTGCTTGATTATCGCGGTCGTAACGGCTGTGTTTGGCTGGCTTGGGGTCTATTTGGGACGTCGCTCAGGCACATGGCTAGAGGATAAAGCCGAAGTATTGGGCGGTGTGGTACTGATTGCGATTGGTATCAAAGTCATGTTCTTTGGCTAATCTATTTATAGTCAATCAATATTAAAAAGTGGTACAAGGCAGACGAGTGCAAGTACTACAGTAGTAGGCTAAACGAGTCTAACGCTGTAACACTTTAATAGTGGTTCGACTATAGAGTTTCACTTAGCCTTTATGCAAAAAGCACCGCCTTGAATATCAAAGCGGTGCTTTTTTGTTCTCCACGTGAAACTTAGGCGTATTATGTATTCAACGACTATTCTTCGTCGGTATCAAAGCGCCACGCGAGTACACGAGTGCTCTTTTGACCTTGGCTCATCTCAATGATACGCATCTGCGCGACATTAAGCTGCTTTAATAGTAGTTGTAAAGGTTTCACGTTTTCAGATTTTGATACTAACGTCGTGAACCAGCCGACATGCTCTGCAAAGCTTTGGCTTTCGTTTGCCATCTTGGTCAAAAATGCAATCTCGCCACCTTCACTCCACAATTCTTTATGCTGACCACCGAAGTTTAGGTTTTGCGCCGCGTTACCTGACTTGGTTGAATGACGGCTGATTTGCTCGCTTTCATTTTTGCCGCGATGACGTTGTAGGTTGTGCTGCTTACGACTGTTGGCTTCCATCGCTTCTTCTAATGAGGCGTGAAACGGAGGGTTACACACCACCACATCGAAATAATCTTGACGACCAATGATGTTTTTAAAGATGAACTTAGGCTCAGGCTGTAGCTTTACTTTGACCGCGCTTTTTAGCTTAGGATTGGCGTCACAAATGAGGGCGGCAGTATTGACCGAAACCGGATCAATATCGCTTGCGGTAAAGCGCCAGCCGTAGCTTTGGCTACCGACAATCGGATAGATCGCACTGGCACCCGTACCGATATCAAGGGCGTGAATCTCTTTACCGATCGGCGGTGTGTTGTCGGCATTCACGTGCGTGGTCTGCGCGAGTAAATCCGCAATATAGTGAATATAATCGGCACGCCCAGGGATTGGCGGACACAGATAGCCGTCAGGAATATCCCAAAACTTCACGCAGTAATAGTGCGCCAGTAGTGCTTTGTTGAGAGTACGAACCGCCTGATGATCCGAGAAATTAATCGTCGGCTCGCCTTTGGGGTTGGTGATGGTATGCTCAGCAAGCTCAGGCAACGCGCGAGTCAATACGGCAAAGTCGTAACGACCTTGATGTGGATTGCGCGGATGCAATTGACCGAGTTTTTGGCGGTCGCAGGCGATCGGTTTCTGTGTTTACTATTGGCAGGATTACGGGTCATGGGCTTACTTATCATAATGTCAGGCTACGATATATGGATATAAGTCAGCAGTGTAGCAGATTTCACCGCTCGCAAATGAGTTATCGATGGCCTATCGATGACGCAAGATCAGGTTGAGCCCCAATACGATCATCGCAGACCCCAACACACGGTCGATCCAATGCTCAAAACGCTGAAGTCGTCGATGAATTGCAGGGACAGAGAGTAGCATCACCACGGTGCTAAACCATGCCATCTGTAGCACCATCATCCAGACGCCATAAATCGCCAATTGCCAAAGTGGGATGGCTGGCGATAGCACAAGGGTAAAAATCGCCACAAAATAGACAGGCGCTTTTGGGTTGAAGACATTGCAGAAAAACCCGCGACGCAATGTGGTAAAAGTATCGTTAGGTGTTGTAAATTTGGTATGAGTAGAGGCGTCTTGCTTTGCTTGTAAATGATCAATAGGTGCGTTCTCTTGCGTTACTAACGCTGTTAGTTCTAATGGCTTTTTAGGTTTGGCCTGAATACCTTGCCACCCCAGATAGATCAGATAGCCACCGCCCAGCCATTTGATCGCGGTCAATAGCGGCTGCGAGTGGGCAATCACCGTTGCCAATCCTAGCACTGAATAGATAATGTGTACCGATAATCCTAAGGTAATACCCAAACTACAAATCAAACCAGTACGCCGACCTTTGGCTAATGTCTGCTGCGAGACCAACACAAAATCAGGCCCTGGTGAGGCGGCCGCCAGCAAGTGAACGCTCGTGATTAGCAAAAACCCATGCCAAAACTCCATAAAACCCTCTGTACCCTATCCAGTCTGAATCATAGTTGCACTTATCACAAATGAGGTCAACTTTTATCTATTATCGCGCCATTCGAGTCATTGCTATCGCTTGTGTTATGGCTATATGCTGTCTATATTAAATGAAGTATTAAAAATAGTCCTATCGACAAATCGCTATAAATAAGCGATCAAGATTCGACGATATAACTAGGGCGTGTTGAACATTCGCAAATAGGCACTGCTGATTGCTAAAATTGTTCCAGACAAGGCACAAAGCGACGATAATGCAGATGCCTTAACGAGATTTGTAACGCAGTATGGGGCAATTTTAGCATCAGCCCCAACGATAAAAGCAGGGGACAGGACTCTTTTTTGCCTATCGTTAAAAATAAGCGCTTAGAATGACTAAACTTATTATTTTTAACATCGAATCGCCTAAAAATAGTCGCTGTCAGTGCCATGGTCGAATGTTTAACACGCCCTACTCACTTCATAAAAAATAACTTTGACAAGGACATCACCATGACGACGGACAGTACCACGCAAGACAACCGCATTACTTATGACACAGACGGCACTATTTGCCTGATTGGGCTAAACCGCGCCAATAAACGCAATGCTTTTGACAGTCATATGATTACCCAGCTATCTGATGCATTGACTCGATATGAAGACGATGAGCATCTACGCTGTGCGCTTATCTTTGCGCATGGCGATCACTTCACCGCTGGGCTCGATCTGGTCGAGCTACAAGATAAGCTAAACGATGGTGTGTTTGAGTTTGATGATAATCAAATTGATCCGTGGGGCATTAGTGGACGCTTACGTACCAAACCTGTGGTGGTGGCGGTCAAAGGCACGTGCTTTACCGTGGCTATCGAGTTGATGCTCAATTGTGATGTGGTCATCGCAAGCGACAACTGTAACTTTGCGCAAATGGAAGTCCAGCGCGGCATTATGCCATTTGGCGGAGCGACGGTACGCTTTGTCGCGGCGGCAGGCTGGCAAAAAGCCATGCCATATCTACTCACGGGCAAAGCGTTCGATGCGCAAACGGCTGATCGACTGAACTTGGTCAGTGAAGTGGTGGCAAATGGGTCTGAGTACGAGCGCGCATTAACACTGGCACAAGAGATCAGCAAAGCTGCGCCGCTGGGCGTTAGAGGCGCGCTGTCTTCCGCGCAAGATGCGAGCCGCAATGGTGCCGCGAAGGCACTGGCTAATATCCACAGCTATTTGCCGCCACTCTTTCATTCAGAGGGATGCAAAAGAGGGCGTGATGGCGATGGTTGAGAGACGTGAGGCTGAGTTTAAGGGGATGTAAACTGAAAATTTAGACGATTTTTGATTAAATTGTCTAAGTTATAGATAACTGTGATAATTGAGTAAAGTTGCTTATATGAGTAGCATATTAACTAAATAATATTATGTAGCGTTGCTATATTAGAACCATATAATCTAATTCATATTTAGTATTATTATATTTATAGTAGATACGATATAATTGCTAGGTTAGCAGGCTTGATATTTAAGGTAAAAGATGGTAGGCGTGCAAAAAAATATTCAGTTATTCGGGAACTTAAATGTCTACAGATATTAATCAGCTTAGAGATTTATCAACACTTTTCACAAGAAGTGAAATACTTCGATTGTTGAAAAATGACTTTGGCTCAGTTGATAAAAAATTAATAAGATATGATTTGATAGATAAAAGAAGAGGAAGTACATATTTAAAAATATTTAAAGAAGAGTATAGAAAACTCCAAAAAACTATCAAAATGAATATGTTGTAAAAAATGAGTTTCTAAATCAGAAATTGATAAAGGAAATAGGTAATAGACACTCAGTAATTTTTAATGAAATGAGACTGGGTGGTGCAACTGCTGATTTAGCTATTTTTAATGGGGTATCTAAGGTATTTGAAATAAAAACAATACTTGATAAAGAGTATAGATTATCAAAACAGTTAGAGGTTTATAAAAAAATATTCAATGAAGTTTATGTTATAGTTCCACAGGAAAATGTATTACAATATATGAAATACGACAGTAACGTAGCAATTATCTCTTATGATTCAGAAATGACAGAATTCAGAGTGAAAGAGAGGCGATAAAAATATTGATATTGATATTGATGTTCTGATGAATGTTCTGCATTCTAAAGAGTATCTTAATATTACATATGATTACTATGATGAATTACCTGAAATAAATGCTTTTAACCAATTTGAAGTATGTAAAAGTTTAATTTCGAAAATACCATACGAAAAGCTTAACTATTCATTTATAGAAGCTATGAAGAATAGAAAAGTATACAACTCATTTTTTAACAAGGTCAATAATGAATTTAATCAGGTTTGTCTTTCATTGAATTTGAAAGAAGAGCAAAGGAAGGATTTGATTAATAAGTTAAAGACTCATAAGGTGTGTTAAATGTACTATCCATACTTAAGAGGTAGACAGTTCGAATTAATAACAATTAGAGATTTAGCATTAGAGAATGCTTTAGAAAAAGTCACACCTGTCATTGAGCCTGTTAAAGAAAATTTTAATAGCTTAAGTCTTGCTAATAATATATTTCTTGAAAGTGGATTTAAGCCCTTCTTAATAGTAAATCCATCTGTAGGCGAAGTTGTAGGAGATAAAGAGCATTTCCTACAATATATTAGTAAGCTAGAAAGCTCAATGTATAAACCTGCTTTCCACTATTCTGATAATGCAGAATATATCTTGGAATGTATCCATAAGTACAACTTAGAAGACACTATGATTATTGGTCTAGATGACTTCACTAAAGAAGATAGTTTGATTGAACTTTGTAGTAATAATAGTATAAGTCACATCATGCTTTTAGAGCCTCACAGGTATAGGTCTTTAGATAGAAAGATTAAAGATTTAAATAAGATTTATATTAGATTAGATGATCTATTTGAACGTCAACAAAAAAATGCAGATTATCTCGAAATCCCTGCTCACAAATTTTCCGAAGAGCATTTGTACTATAAAGATGACCGATACCAAGGGTTTAGCGATTTTACTGTTTTATCTAAGGAGTATCTCGAAGGTGGAAGTGTCCCAAGAGCTGTTGTTATAAATCTGACTTATATTAATGAAGAGATGAATGATCAAATTTGGATAAGACATTTTACTTCTGATACAAATGATTCTATCTCCAATGTACAAGGAAAATTTGCCGAAGCTACCAAAAAGCTATCAAGTTCTGTGAAGAGTTACCGCTAGAAAATTCAGGTACAGATGAGCTTAAAAAGTACTATGAAGAATTAAAGTATCCTGGTCTTGGTACTGTGAAAAGATAACTATCAAAAACCATTTGCTAGTCGTTAAAAAGTATTTAGATAAAATATCATGAATAGTATATGTGAAAGTTGCTTCCGAAGATAGAGAGTTGAAAGGTTTTATCCTCTCTCAAGGCGAGCGTGGGTCATGTTGTTTTTGTGGCACTGATGATAAAAATATAATAAAAATTGATGAGTTATTAGATTTTTTTGACGAGCTTTTAGGTAATTTCGAGACACATCCTGATGGTATTGGACTTCTAAGCCTCATTCAAGGTGATTGGAGCTTATTCCGTAACAACGAGACAGGTATTAAGTTTCTTAATATAATTATCGATAAGTTAGAAATAAGTTTTTTCATGCAGATGTTCTAGTTAACTATAGCCAAGAAATTTTAAACAATGTAAATTACTGGTTTGATTTGAAAGAGCAGCTAAAATGGGAAAAGAGATACTTAATAGATGTTAACTATCTGACAGATGAGCTAGGATGGGACGGTTTTTCGAAAGTAAGTTTGTAGTGAGTAAAGATGACGTCTTATATAGAGCTAGATTACATCATAGTACAAACGATGAGAAATTTTCTCCTGATAAAATGTTCTGTCCACCTAAAGAAATTAGTACAGCTGGTCGTGCTAATCCCATGGGTATTCCCTTACCTATATTTATCAGATCATGAAGAAACTATACTATATGAGATTAGATCCACGTATTTAGATGAAGTTTCTGTAGGTAAGTTCTCAGTCAAAAATGACTTAGACAGAGATGTAGTAATTTCTGACTTTACTGAAGTTTCTACAATATATCATCCAAATGAGGTAAATAAAAAAATAAAGTCTAGACTATTAAAAAGACATATTAGTAGAGATTTATCTCAGCCTCTCAGGAGGTATGACTCAGAATTAGATTATATACCTACACAATTTATCTGTGAGTTTATTAAAATTTATACAGGTGTGGAAGGCTTGAAATTTACTAGTTCACTGCATAACATTGGTAATAACTATGTGATTTTTAATCAAAACTTATTTGACTGTTTTGAGGTTAAAAAGGTAAATATTTCAAAGGTGAAGATAGGGTATAATTGATTTCGACTAAAGAAAATGTTATTTCTATTAGACTTCTTGCATAAGTCATCGTCAGCCCTTGTAACTCCGTCAGTGGAAGTCAATGAACTGGTACTTTTGCAAGAGGTCTATTGAAAGCTATATTCTAATATTTTTCTGAATTTTGCTGCTTAATTCAAAAAATTTAAGAAAGGTGTCCAACTTTAAGTAGCCTTACCCTCAAACCTCACCCAAATCTTCCAAATCCACATACTCCTTTTGCCATGTATCTTATACATCTTACGGTCGATCTCTGGATACAGGGTAATATCGATCGGTGGTCGGCTGCCGCCCATCAGGTAAGTGGCATCGGCATCGCTCTCATTGCGCATCGAATGCGCCGCGCCATGTGCAGGAAAGCCAACAAAATCTCCAGCACTCAGCTGATAATGCTCATCACCATAGCGCAGCGACAGCTCACCTGACAGCACATAAATGAACTCATCCGACTCTTCATGATAGTGATGGGTCGTCGTCTCATCTCCCGCTTCCACCCGTACGAGGTGCAAGCCAAACTTGGTCAGACCAACGATATCACTGAGCGATACCGTATGGCGGATAGCGTGCTCATTGAACTGGTGGATATGCTTAGTCTCAGGCGTGTTGTCGATATCGGATTTGGTCAAGACGTATGCTTGCGTGTCCTTAGGCGGCTTTTGTTCTGGTGTCGTCATCATCGGTCTCCTTGGTTGATGCTTTGAGTGTATACCACTATTAGCCAATAGTAACAGGTTTTAAAAGGGACGAGATAGGCGTGATGTTGATAATCAGACAGCGGCTTTATATATCCTGCATAAAGCGATTGTTGATGACGCCATTCCTGTTGTACCCTGAACCATTATTTTAAATGAAGGGGAATGCGGGTGTTGTATAACTTTGATGAGGCGATAGACGTGGTACGGGGTCGCTTAAATGGCACTATAGCGATGATACGATTCCGCTGTGGGTGGCGGATATGGATTTTAAGGCCGCACCGCCTATCTTAAACGCGATTGAGCAAGCCGTACAGCATGGCATATTGGGCTATACCAAACCTACTGAGGCGCTATATGACGCCATTATCGAGTGGCATGGCAGTCGCTATGAGTTACCGCTTGCTAAAGAAAATATTTTGTTTTCCCCGGGTGTCGTCCCAAGCTTAGCGCTGATGATGAACGTCTTTACCGAGGTAGGGGATGCGGTGCTGGTCAATGACCCTGTGTACACGCCCTTTATGAGCAAAGTCACGCAAAATAAGCGCACGCTGGTGCGCTCAGCGCTGGTGGAAGCGGACGACAAATACCGTCTGGATTTGGACGATATGGAAACCAAAATCATCAAGCACAATATCAAGCTGTACTTTCTGTGCAATCCCCACAATCCGGGCGGGCGCGTGTGGACGGCGGATGAGCTGAATGCGGTGCTAGACTTGTGCAAAAGCATGATGTGGCGATTGTCAGTGATGAGATTCATCAGGATTTGACCTTGCGCGGGCATACCTTTACGCCGTTTTTAACGCTGGCACAAGGTTATGAGCACAAGGTGGTGAGTCTGACCTCGATGACCAAAACCTTTAATATCGCGGGGATCAAAGGCTCGCTGATTTTTGCTAAGGATGCCGCACTGATAGAAAAAATTGACGCCCAGCAGCATCTAAACGATGAGTATGAGCTCAACATGTTCGCCTATGCGGCGATGCACAGCGCCTATCGTGACGGCGGTGAATGGTTGGCGCAGCTGCTTGTCTATATTGAGGATAATATTGAGTTTACCTTAGATTTTTTGGCGGACAAGTTGCCCAAAATCAAAGTCATGCGCCCAGAAGCGTCCTATCTGATTTGGCTGGATTGCTCAGCATATAGTCAAGACGACGAGCAGCTTTATGATATTTTACGTGCGGCGAAAGTGGAGCTCAATGCTGGAATCAAATATGGTGAGGAAGGACATCTCAAAATGCGTATCAATGTTGCCTGTCCGCGTATGCTGTTAGAAGCGGGTTTGGCGCGGATGGTGATGGCGTTTGAGGGATTGGGTGGTTAAGGCATTATTGAGAAAATGGGCAATGCCTTATTGCTGACTTAGTGAAACAAGCAAACTATTGATTCTATTAATCGAGATCAAACATGGATGAAAAAGTTAAAGCATCATGGAAGCGTGTACTTCACCCCACGACGCTTAAAAAATATCATTACAGCCTCTATATTTTCGATGGGCTTCGAAATGCTCAAGAATAGTATTGTTGAAAAGATAAAAGGCTTTTTTACTAATGGGTTCGATGAAAATGGAATGATTGTTAGCGCTGAGTATAAAGAAAAGGTGCTTGTCTTGAATAGAAGCCGACTCTATGCATCTTTAACGTGGCTACGAGATATGGGTGCCATTGATGATGAAGATTTAGAGAAATTTGAGTATATCAAAAGGTGCCGCAACACCTTAGCTCATGAAATGTTAACATTTGCTTCGTCTGGGATTGACTTTGATGTCACAGAAACTTTTGAAGAAATGGTCGGTTTATTGAGAAAGATAGAGATTTGGTGGTTTGTAAACCTAGATATGGTAATAGACCCAGAGGCTTATCCTGAAGATCTAGATTTAGAGCAGGTTACTCCAGGTCCAGTATGGGGTCTTCAAATGCTTATTGACGTTGCGTTAGGTTCAGAGGATGAAGCGCAAAAATACTATAATTACTTTGTCGCAAACTCGGACAAAGTTTAAGATGTGCATTTCCTCGGAATTTTTCAACTCTCCTACAACTAGCTGCGAATGTATGTTGAATTGTACAAAATAGTATGGTCTAAATTTTCAACCACTTCTAAGCTAAAAATACTTATCACACCAAAGCTCAATCGGTCATAACCATTGAGCCTTAATATCTATACAGTTACTCTATCGGAGATAGCTCACCATGCGCGCTTGAGCGCAGGTACTGTTTGGGCGCTTTCACTTTTGCACCAAGCTCGCTCGCCACATATCAGTAAAACCACCTCTAAACAAACGGTGCATCAGGACAATGCGCTTTTCCAGCTCACTCTCCGTAGGCGCACGCAGCAGCGTAATCGGCGCTGTCTGCGCCGCTTGCCACTCAATCAAGCCAAGCTCGGCAAACTCACCCAGCCAGCCGCCCATAGGCCAATGTTGCCACTGATCATAAAAACGATTGGCATTGATAACGATGCTGTCCAAGTGATTCAGCGGCGGACGGCAAACGCCATGCTGCTGATGATAGACTAGCTCCCCAGTCAGATAAAACGGCATGCCGCACACGCGGGCGCGAAATGCAAAGTCGGTGTCCTCCCGCGCCGTAGCCGACATAAGCGGTGTCAAAGCCGCCAAGCGCCTCAAACTGCTGGCGCGTGATGGCAAAGCATAAGCTCCAAAACGCGCCAAAGTCCTCGGTCTGCGTCATCGCGGCAGGCGCGAGTGAGTCTGTGGGCGCAAAGTTGGGACGGTAAGGGTTGTATACCGAGAGCGCATCTAGCGCGGCGTCATTCAGCATCCCTGCTGCCAGTGATGCCGACTCGGCGGCTGACAGCGGGCGCGTTAGATATTTGGGCTGCCCCATCAGCAGCGCGTTAGGATGCACCGTGAGCTTGCTATACAGTCCAGCGATGCTGTCCGCCGCAACCAGACAATCGACATCTAAGAATATCAGCGCATCATGGCTGGCGTGTGTGGCGCCGATATTGCGATTGTGCCCGATATCAAAGCGCGCTTGCTTATCGTTGCCATCATTCGTGGTCGGTATCTGTACGATGTTCAGCGCGTATTCGTTTAGGCGCTTGGGGTCGGCGTCGTTATTGACGATGATGACTTCGGCAGGTGGCGTACTGCTGTTGGCAAGGGCGGCAAGCAGATTGTATAAGTGCGTGTTGCGTCCATAACAGGTAGTGATGACGCTCACAGGCGCGGTCGGTCGCTTCGGGAGATTGGGTCGTGATGCATCATAGGCTTAGTTTTCTTATTATTAAATGAATATTAACGCTCAGGACGCAGCGCAAGTTTTGGCAACAGCCACTCATAAAACCATGCCTTGGTATCGTCATAGTCGCCAAAGCTGTGCATCAATGCGGCTGCCGAGGTGTCCAAATCAGGCACTGTTTGCAGGGTAGCGGTCGGCGTAGGCAACTGCCCGTTATCATTTTGCATTGTTTTACAAAAGTCATCCCAGCCCAGCGCCCGACCTTGCGCAATCAAGGCATTAGCGGTGGCGACTTGCTCGTCATGCGGGCGCGCATCAGGCTGTACGATAATGGGCGTCTGCTCGTAGTAGACCTGCGCGATGCTGTTTAGCCCGCACGCCATCAATATTGCATCGCTATGAACGATAAACGGGCGCACGTCTTTGACCTGCGTGGCAATATCGACCAAGTGGCGCATGTTATCACTAATAGGACCGAGCGAGATGATAAAGGCATCGGGCAATAGCTCACGCAGCTTGGGCAGGCGCGCATCAATCGCTTGGTGTCCGCCATAGCCTTTTATCACCGTGATGATGGGCGCGCCCTCACGATACGGCTGAGCATCATCTTTTAACTCATTGAGTAACGTCAAAAACTCGGAACGGGTCAAATCCGTACTGGGCGCTGTACCGATAAAATCCAAATATAGGCTTTTCTTTGGCATCCATTCTGGCGTGTCTATCGCTTCAAGGGCGCGCGGATACGGTGCGAGCATTGCCAGCGCCCCTTTAAAAGCCTCTACGTGCGGCATGTCATCCCGCACGCCAGTCAGGCGAACGTACAGGTAGGGCATACTGATCGTGCGACACAGCATGGCAATTTCCACACTAACATCAATGATCATCAGATCAATCTGCCGCGCGTCTAGCGCCTGTATCAGCTGATAGCTGCGCGCTTGAATGTCGCGATTGCCCACAGGCGAGTAGTGCAGGCTCTCAGGTTGCCAGTAGTGTCCCGCGCGACCTTTGAGTATATCGTCTGCGTGCTCATCTTCAGGCGCGAGGCGGACGACTTGCGCTTCACTGATATTGCTAAAGCTATAGTCCGCCGCAGACACGCTGGTAAAAACCGTGAACTGCGCGCGCACAGGCTCAGGCAGTAGCGCCGCCAGCTTGTCCGCCTGCCGACAATGCCCCGAGCCGTGATGATGGGCGTAATAACCGATGCGCACCCCTTAACCCTCAGCGTGCTGTGGTAAGGTGTCGAGACTTGACGTCGCTTGTGGTGGTGGCATCGAAGGTAAATGTTTGGGCGTGGCAGCACTGGGCTTTTGCGCTGTGGATAGCGATTGTTGTTCTGGTGTCAGCGTCTGATAATACAACTCCAAATAGCCATCGACCATCGTGGTATCAGCACAAAATAACTTGGCACGCGCACGGCACGCCGCCCGTGAGATGTTTTTGATGCTATAAAAGGCTTTGATAAAGGCGGCTTTGTCTTCTTTAGCGACCACAATGCCCGTTTCAGACGTGACAATCTCTGCGCACGCACCCACATCAAAGCCAATCACAGGCGTGCCGCAGGCGAGACTCTCTGCCAATATCAGCCCATACGGCTCATCCCACGTGCTGGTAAACAGCATCGCCGTCGCTTGACCTAAGTAGCGGTTAATCTCTGCTTTGGTTTTGTGACCGACATAGTCGAGCAAATCGCTGCCTTGCTGCTTGTCTTGGAGTAATAACGGCGCGACAGATTGTTCAAAATACTGCGCGTTGCTCTTAGGTCCTGCGATAATCAGGCGCTTGCCCGCCGCCAAGCAATATTGCATTGCCAAATGCGTGCCTTTTTCAGGACAAATACGCCCATACCACAGATACACCTCGTCATCGATGGCCTCAAGTTGCGCGTCAAAAGAGTCCACATCAATACCGTTATACACCACTTTAGATGGCACAAATTCGGCAAACAGTTTTTGCTGATAGGTACTAATCGAGGTGAATTGCGTATCGGTGCCCAGTTGTAGGGTCAATAATGCCAAGCGCAGCTGCGGAAAAATCGGCGTATGAAAGGTGGTAAAAAAGCGCTTGCCAAAGACCTGACCCATCATCATCGGAATGTGGTGCAAGCTGTGATTGTGTACCACATCAATCTCGCCGCGTCCGTCACGCTCGATAATATCGCGTAGCGCATGTTGATAGGCGAGGTACTGATACATCTCCTCGCGCCCCATCGCCACCGACTCATGCTCGTTTGGATAGACCATCGCCTCAAATTCTTGACGCGACAATAGCGGTACAAGGGTCGCCTTCGTCTGACTGTCAGCATGCGCGTAAAGCAGCACCTCGTGCCCCGCCGCGACCAGCTTATCACACAGCAGATGCGTAATCATCTCAAGCCCACCTGCGTAAGGCTCAGCAATCGGGTATAAAGAATGCGCAATGATAGCAATGCGTAAGGGTCGCTTCTGCGGCGTGACAGAAGCAGTGGGTAAAGATAAAGGGGGCATAATATTTCCTATGGCGGCGCTTATTCATCATCGTTATGGCCGCCGCTGTTATGTTGTTGTTATTGAAAATAAAGGTAAAAGTCAGGACAAAAATATGCGCAAAATAAAAGTAAAATAAAGGTTAAAAGTTGATGGTCTGCTTATCTTGTACGCGATCAGTCGTCTCGATAAAGGGCATTTTTTGAATGTTTAGTGGTTTTACATATTCTGTATTTAATAAGGGAAAAGGTGCTGATGGTTCTGGTAAAGAAAGTAGGTACTCGGCTTCACTGGCCGCGCTGTAATTGGCTAAGGCAAGTCTTGCGGCAATGAGTTTTAAACCAAAGACGGTGAGCGCGCAGGCAAATAATATCGGGGAATAGGCCGCAGACAGCGGTGATACTAGTAGAGCAGTGAGTGCATTTAACATCAATAGTAATTTGGGTAAGGCACGGCGATTGGCGTGCTTTAGCGCTGATTGTGTGGCATCAGGAGCGATTTTGGGGTACACAAAGGGCTTTTGCCGTCCCCACAATACAGGCAACCAGCACAGCGCACCCACTTCCCAAAAGTTTAAATGCATCAGCCATGTGCGTAAGCGTTTGGCGATGGTGTGTCGATAGCCGCGCTGCATTTGCTGGGTGAGTGGGGCTTGGTCGCGTAAATATGCCCATAAGCGGCGCAGTAAAAATACGCCGTAACCTGTATAGACGACAGCCAAAATCGGTAACGCCCATGTGCTGTCATGGCCCACCATTAATGCAAACGCCATTACCATCACCGTGATAAGCTGAAGCAGGATTAAAATCCCTGTGCCATTGACCCATGCACTAAGCTGCGACAAGTGCGCGCGCTGATAACGGCGCTGCTCAGCTTTGCTGTGTTTGGTTGTCGCCATACTCGCGGCATACGTCGGATGCAGACGACGTAACAATGGCGCGGCAAGATAGCGACAAAAATCTGCATATTGCCATATACCCAGCGCTGACGCTGTGCCAATAAATCACACAAGGTTGCGGGCAGCAGTCCCGTTGCAATCACTGTAGGAATAAAGGCGCTACGCATATCATGCTGATGCATGAGCACCCCATCTGCGCGTCTTCGGTGATTGATGCGCCCGACCAGCCGCCCAGCTGCTGCAAATCACGACGCCGAATGACCGCATAGGTGCCTGTCGATAAGGCGCGTATACGATTGCGCGGCTGATATAGGTGATGGTTAAAGTAATGATTCAGCTCGCTGTGAATGTCCTCAAGATGGGCGCTGCGATAAAACTGCGGAAACTGTAATAGTGTGTGCTCAGGATAGTCGTTAATGGCTTGTACCATCGCCTCACGGGCATGCGGCAATGCTTCATAATCGCTATCCACCACCACGATATGACTACAGCGTCTGTCCATCCACGCCAGCGCCAAGTTAAGTGCACCCGCTTTGTAGCCTGCAATCTCATCAATATGATAAAAGCGCACGTTGAGCGCGGCATCTAGCGATTCACAAAAGGCGGCCAGTGGTTGATAAAGAGATTTATCCGTATGGTTATTATCAATAATTAAGATTTCATCCACTGCCTGTTTGACAGCCAATAACGACTTAATGGTTGCAATCACAATCTCAGGTGGCTCCGCTCGTGTCATTAGCTGGAAGCTAAAGGCAATCGTGGCAGTAGTCGACTGAGATGATACGGGCGCAAAAACTGTATCTTGCACACCGTGCATCATACGAGACGCAGACGTTAAAGGAGTCATAATCTTTTATTCTTATCGTTATCGAGCTGTGGACGTTGGAAACAGGGGCAGCAAATAGCGCTTTGGTTTTAATGAAATATTTAATTGGCGCTTGAGAGAACAAATTCATAGTAATACAAAGCTTGGTAACATATTGATTATTAAGTGTTAGTTTCTGCACTATCTCGTAATGTTACGTAAGTTTTTCAGTCATTAACTTAAGAAATTTAGTGAAGCATCGAAAATATAGAGATACACACCTATAAAATAAGGTTTTATAAAAGGTTTATAGCGATAGGCGTCAAAAATCTGTCTTAGTCATGTCCTTATGTTGAGTGCGTCAACGCTTGAAAAAAATAGTTAAGAATAAACCGCATATCAACCGCCATTCATGGCGCTAAACTTGTTAAAATAGGGCACCAATTTTTATTGATGGATACTCACCTTATGACGACCGCATCATCGACGCCAACTATCAAGCAAGACCGCATTTTAATCCTCGATTTTGGCTCGCAATACAGTCAGTTAATCGCCCGCCGTGTGCGCGATTCTGGGGTATTTTGTGAGATGTTCCCTTATGACATCGACACTCAGCGTATCATCGATTTTGGCGCAAAAGGCGTCATCTTATCGGGTGGCCCTGAGAGTGCATGCGGACAATAGCCCGCGTATCAATGACGCGGTGTTTGAGCTCGGTGTACCAGTACTTGGCATTTGCTACGGTATGCAGGCGATGGCAGATCGCTTCGGCGGGCAAGTTCATGCCAGTGATATTCATGAGTTTGGTGCGGCGACCATCGAAGTAAATGGTCACTCGCAGCTGACTGACGGTATCGAAGACAGCAAGACTGACGGCGCGGCTGCCAAGCTAAACGTTTGGATGAGTCATGGTGATAAAGTCATCAAAGCGCCTGAAGGCTTTGACATCGTTGCTAGTACGCCAAGCTGCCCGATTGCGATTATGGCTAATGATGACAAGAAATACTACGGTCTACAGTTCCACCCAGAAGTGACGCACACCCTACAAGGTCAAGCGCTGCTAGGTCGTTTTGTCCATCAGATTTGCGATTGTGCTGGTGAGTGGACGCCAGACAATATCGCTGATATGCGTATTGCACAGCTCAAAGAGCAAATCGGTGACAAGCAAGTATTGCTCGGACTATCGGGCGGCGTGGACAGCTCAGTCGTTGCAGCACTACTGCACAAAGCCATTGGCGATCAGCTGACTTGTGTGTTTGTGGATAATGGTCTCTTGCGTCTGCATGAAGGCGATCAGGTCATGCAAGTTTTTGCAGAAAACATGGGCGTCAAAGTCGTCCGCGTCGATGCCGAAGAGCGCTTCTTAACCGCGCTGGCTGGCGAGAGCGACCCAGAGAAAAAGCGTAAAATCATTGGTAAAACCTTCATCGACGTATTCGCTGATAGTGCGCGTCAAGTGAGCGAGCAGAGCGATGGTAAAGTTGTTGAGTTCTTAGCACAGGGTACGATTTACCCAGACGTGATCGAATCTGCTAAGTCACATCAAGGTAAAGCACACGTCATTAAGAGCCATCATAACGTTGGCGGTTTGCCAGATGACTTGGCGTTTGAATTGGTTGAGCCGTTACGCGATCTATTTAAAGATGAAGTGCGTAAACTTGGTATCACCCTTGGTCTACCAGAGAAGATGATTTACCGTCATCCGTTCCCAGGTCCAGGTCTAGGCGTGCGTATCTTGGGCGAAGTGAAAAAGAATATGCTGATATCCTGCGCCTTGCCGATGCGATCTTTATGCAGGAGCTGGAGCGTTCGGGCTGGTATGACAAAACCGCGCAGGCCTTTGCGGTATTCCAGCCAATCAAATCAGTTGGCGTGGTCGGTGATGGCCGCCGTTATGCGTGGGTAATCGCGCTACGTGCAGTTGAGACCGTGGACTTTATGACCGCCCGCTTTGCGCATCTGCCGTATGATTTGATTGAAACGGTATCCAACCGCATCATGAACGAAATCAAAGACGTGTCGCGCGTGACTTATGATGTGTCGAGTAAGCCGCCTGCTACTATTGAATGGGAGTAGGGTTTATTTAGTACTTAAAAAGAAAAGAACGTAGCCTTGATGGTTGCGTTCTTTTTTTATAAATGCATCATTGAACTTAGACGATAACTAAGATAAGGATATTCTGTGCAACGCGCCTACTACTCAAACTCAATTCAAGAGTTTTTATTGAATTCCGAAGATAGCATTCTAGGTCAATTAACAGCAAATCATAGCAATAGAACACTTGAAGAATTACAGGTCACTGCGTGGCGAAAACAAATTAAAATTTTAAAAGACCAGCTTGCTTCATTTGAAGGGCAAATCTATTTTGAATTTGCCATACCTAGGATGGGTAAAAGAGTAGATAATATAATTATTATAAATAATGTCATCTTTATCGTCGAGTTTAAGGTTAGCGACGGAGGTTATTCAAAACATGCTATAGAACAAACTATTGACTATACCATTGATCTAAAGAATTTTCATGAAGGCAGTCATCATGCTAAATTAGTACCCATTTTGGTTGTAACAGAGGCTAAAACGTCTATCTTTGTTGAAGACAATATAACTATTATAAATCATCAAGATGTTGCTAAAACAAACCAATATGATTTAACTCAAACGCTTAGCCGTTTTATCAATGAGGATACTTCAGCTGTCGATGTACTACGTTGGGAAAACTCAATTTATAAACCTACTCCGACGATAGTTGAGGCTGCTCAGGCACTATATAAAGGTCATAATGTCAAAGAAATCACGCGATCAGACTCAGGTGCTATCAATCTCAGTAAAACGACAGATCAACTGAATCGAATTATTGAAGAATCAAAGCACAATGAAAAGAAATCTATTTGCTTTGTTACCGGTGTACCTGGTGCTGGGAAAACCTTGGCTGGTTTGAATATTGCCGTTCAAAGAATGAAAGCTGATGAAGATGAGCATGCTGTTTTTCTTTCTGGTAACAGTCCTTTAGTTGAGGTATTGCGAGAAGCTTTGACTAGAGATGCTGTAGATATATCTAAACAGACAGACGACAAGCTGACTAAAAAACAAGCTGCTATAAAAGCGAATGCGTTTATACAAAATATTCATCACTTTCGAGATGATAATCTGAAATCTGTAAAAGCGCCAACTGAGAAAGTAGTTGTTTTCGATGAAGCACAAAGAGCCTGGACTCAAGCACAAGCCAGCTCTTTTATGAAAAGAAAAAAGGGTCTTGAAAACTTTAATATGTCAGAACCTGAGTTCTTAATTGACGTTATGAATAGACATAATGAATGGTGTACCATTGTATGCTTGATCGGAGGTGGCCAAGAAATTAATACTGGTGAAGCCGGATTAGAAGAATGGATAAATTCTCTAGGCAAGAAATTTTCAAATTGGGATATTTACTACTCTGAACAAATTCTTGATAGCGACAACTATGTTAAGTCTCAAAGTGCTAAGAACTGGTTGATAGAGAATGGTCATAGTGAGTCCGAATTACATCTGGCTGTATCAGTTAGATCATTCCGGTCTGAGAAGCTATCTTATTTTATTCACGAGCTTTTAGACTTAAATTATAATGCCGCTAAAAATATTTATGCACAGATTAAAACGGATTATCCTATTTTCATTACAAGAGATATTGACGCTGCTAAAAAATGGTTACGAGATCAAGCAAAAGGAAGCGAGAGAATCGGGTTGATTAGTTCATCTGGTGCCAAAAGATTAAGACCTTTGGGTATAGACGTTAAAAATACTATTTCAGCACCTAGCTGGTTTTTAAATGGTAGTAGGGATATTCGTTCCTCTTACTTTTTAGAAGAGGTAGCGACAGAGTTTGATATACAAGGTCTAGAAATCGATTGGGCATGTGTGGCTTGGGGTGGTAATTTTCATTTAAAGGATGGTAGCTGGCAGTATTTAAACTTTAAAGGCACTAAATGGCAAATCATTGGTCAAGAGATAACCAAGGAATATTTAAAAAACACCTATCGCGTATTACTCACTAGAGCTAGACAAGGTATGATTATTTATATACCAAGAGGTGATACTCTTGATCATACAAGACCTAAAGAGTATTACGATGGCACTTGGAATTATTTAAAGTCAGTTGGAATTCAAGAATTGAAGTAGTTTATACAATAATAAGAACACCCACTGCTTGAGTGGGTGTTTGTGTATAAAAATAGACGAGTTATCAAAACCCTAACCCCGAACATTCACCACATAACGCCCAACCACCTTACTCGAAATAAAGCGATCTAAGTATTCAGGCGTTTGCTCAAGGGTAATTTCTTCAGCATAACCCTCAAGGTCAGGCAATTTCATATCGGTTGAAACGCGCTGCCAAATCGCTTTTTTGTCCTCAAGTGGGATAAGTACCGAGTCGATACCCAATAATGACACTGCTCTGGTGATAAATGGCATGACCGTCATCGAAAACTCCGCACCGCCCGCTAGGCCGCAACTGGTCACTGCGCCGCCCGCTTTGGTTTGCTTGAGCAAATTAGCTAGATAATCGCCACCGAGCGTATCAATGGCATTGGCCCACAGCTCACGGCCGATAGGTTTGCTACCGATTTCATTGATCGTATCGCGATGACGGACTTCGCTTGCGCCAAGATCTTTTAGATAATCGCTTTGTTCAGGCTTACCTGAGAAGGCGATAACCTCGTAGCCCAATTGACTTAATATAGCGATACTGATACTACCGACGCCGCCCGTTGCGCCCGTGACGGCGACTGGTCCGTCTTCAGGTTTTGCGCCCATTTTCTCAAGCTTTTGCACGCTTAAGGCTGCGGTTAGGCCGCCAGTACCATAAATCATTGCTTCTTTTAATGTTAATGATTTTGGACATTCTATCGCCCAATCAGCGGGTATCGAGATTATCTGGCCAAGCCCGCCTGCGGTGTCCATGCCGAGATCATAGCCGAATACCAATACTTCTTGCCCTGCGCTAAACGTGCCTGATTTGTCACTGACGACGACACCAGCCGCGTCAATACCAGGGGTATGCGGATAGTTTCTGGTGATTCTTTTATTGCCCGTGGCTGACATGGCATCTTTGTAGTTCAATGATGAATAATTCACTTCGATGAGCAAGTCATTCTCTGGTAAGTCACTGACTTTGCGCTCTTGAATGCTTTTTTTGAATTCGCCGTCGTTAGTTTCTTCAACGACTAAGGCTTTAAATGTTTTCTCGTTTGACATAGTGATATCCCTATTACGTTTTATTGTTTATGTTCATGAGTCATGGCTTAACTATCGCATGCTTCATTATCTCATGACTACAAAGTCACTAAAGCAAAAAAATCCCACTGTACTTCAGGATAAATACAAACGGGCTTCTTCTTATTTTATGCTACCTCTGATGATAATAGTCATTGAAAGGTTAGTGTGTAAATTATAGTTTTGACAGTACTTTAAAGATATAGTGAATTCAGTATAAAAACGATACAGTGGGACTGGGATAAATTTTTCGCAGCCTCTGTCTGCGTAGGCACAGCACGCAAGGAAAATTTAGACCAGTTCCACCTCGATATATAATGTATCTGTTTTATTTAGGATTGACTATACTAAGGTTTTAATAGTACCTTACCTTTTTTGCCAGATTGCACATCACCTGAGGCGGCTTTGGTAATCTCATCAAGCCCATAAACCGCTTCAATTGGTAATTTTAGATTGCCGTTGGTCGCGCGCTCTAGTAGTTCATCAATCAGACGCTGTTTGTTGTCCAGATCCATTTCTTGGCTGGTTTTGCTGCCCCAGAAGCCTTTGACGATAGCTTGCTTAAAGATCAGGCTGCCAGCGTCTAGTTGCATTGGTTTACCTGACATAATACCAAACGAGACCAACGTGCCGTTGCTACCGAGTAACGATAGCAGCTCATTGCTTGATTCGCCACCGACGGAGTCCACAGCAGCGGTGATCTTGTCCTTACCGATGATAGCGCGGACTTGGTCTTGCCAGTCATCATCAGCGGTGACGACATTGTTTTTGATATCTAGCGCGGTCAGCTCTTCTAACGAGTCTTTGCTACGCACGAGATTAATGGTGTTCACACCGCGTGCCGCTGCCAGCATGGCTAGTGTTTTACCAACAGCACCATTAGCCGCATTATGGATGATCCATTGTCCACTATCTACTTCTAGGAATTCAAGCAGCATCAAGGCGGATAATGGCATAGCAATCAGCTGCGCGGCCAGTTCGTCTTCGATGCTATTAGGGATGACAAATACCATATTGGCAGGGGCGACAAAATACTCTGCCCACGTTTCGTGCACACTGGCACAGGCCACGCGCTGACCGATGCTTAAGTCTGTGACCTCATCACCGACCGCATCAATAATTCCTAACGCTTCACTACCGCCAACCGCTGGCATTTCTGGCTTGTAGCCGTATTGCCCGCTGACCGTTAGCATGTCGTGGTTATGAATGGGGGAAAAGATGGTTTTGATACGGACTTCGTTGGCAGCAGGCTGCGGCATAGGACGCTCGCCCACGCTCAGTACGTCGGAAGGTTTGCCAAAGTGATCATAAGTAGCAACGCGCATAAATCATCCTTAATCAATTATTTGTTGTTATGTGTGTGGGACCCAGACCATCACATTATGGTTATGGTGTAGCTATCGTACTGTGTGATCTGGTTTAAATATAATCAGTATGAGTCATACTATAGATAACAATAGACTGGTCGTCTAGTAAATAGATGATAACATTATGTATGGTTTTGTTTCAGGTGGATTAAATGCTCAGGCATTGTCTTGACAGCATAGATATTGATTGCTGCATTTGATAAAGATGAGCAGTCGCCATACTGATCATGTACAGACATAGTGCTTGAGACGTCAATGACACGGCGCTATATGGAAAGAGATTGACTATATAGAGGCTTAATAAAATAGGGACTTAATAAAACTCAATGCGACTAAGGATGTGCTCCTGCACCATATAAGCACAAAAATACGCGCTGGGCCACGCCACGATAAAGGCCAATCCCCACGAGTGCATCAGCTCGGTAAAACCGTCAATATAGCCCACCTTTATAAGCAATAATACGGTTGAAATGATGAGTGACATCATCATCGCCATAAGACCGGTAAAGATCAGGCGATAGTATTTGCGGCGGGTGCGTATTCTGATGGTGGGAAAGTTGGCCATAGTTTCGATTGTCCTACAAGTGATAGCAGTGCTCATGATACTCCGTGATGACGGACTGGTAAAATCGTTATTATCAATCGTCAGGTTTGCTATAGATTCATAACCATCTTTTTATCTTGAGAAAAACAATATCTCTAGATAATGCGCTCTTCTAGAGAGCAACTTTTGCTACGATAATCTATGATAAGTAAGACTAAACGATAAATAGGAAAATAGCGCTATTGGATACGCAGTTTACGATGACGCAGGGTTTTTATAAGCAGCGTCTGATTGATGCAGGATTAAAAGTATTGATACCTGCCGAGGACGAGCGGGCAGAGGTACATCGTATCATCAAAAAAGAGCTGTGCGTCGGTAAGTTCAAAGACAGCTCACGCGAATATTATATCGATGTCATAACTAAGCTTGCTGAGCAAGGAGCAGAGGGGGTGATACTAGGCTGTACTGAGGTTGGCCTGTTGATCACGCAAGACGACAGTCTGATCCCTGTATTTGATACTACAGTGATTCATGCCGCCGCTGCGGTAAGGTTTTTAGTGGATAAGGATTTTACTTGAATAATGCAAAGAGTAAATAAACTGTGCTGCTAGCGCTTATCCTTATTAACTCAGGACAGATCTAACTACTACCATGAACCTTTTTGTACACTTTGATGATACGGCGCAGCGGTAACCGTCTCCATGGTGTCGTTGGCAAGGCAAATAGGAGCATGGTTTTGGCGATAGCCCCTTTGGTAAGGTCACGCGATTTACTGGAGGGCGTACTCGTGTCGCTCAAGGTGCATCCTTTTATGCCACTTTGATTGGGCTTTGATAAGTGTCAGTTGGGTTTATAGTCGAACCACTATTAAAGTGTTACAGCGTTAGACTCGTTTAGCCTACTACTGTAGTACTTGCACTCGTCTGCCTTGTACCACTTTTAATATTGATTGACTATAATTGAGAATAGATAGTGAGCTTAGGGTTGTAGTTATAACCACTACTGCTATAAAGCGCTCCTATTATAAATAACAATGCTTAAGCTATCTGGGCTAGAAAGGTAAACAAGAGCTAACGATAGTCTTGTATATGAACATAGAAGATAAGGTTTGACTAGAAGGTTATAAATTAAAAAATCTAGGCACAAGTTTAGCGCTAAAATCAAAGTCAGATTTTGTTTCCGCCTTAATTCTAAACAAGGATGTCTTTATGCTATTTAAACGCTTAGGCCTTGCCGCACTATTTAGTCTCTCTATCGTAGGCTGTACCACAGCGCCCAATACGCTTGCCATTAACACTACCCAAAAAATTATCCAATATGAGCGCAATAAGTCTGATCTGGATGTCAAATCATTCACGCTAACTTCTGGCGACAAGTTAGTTTATGCCGAAAATAACAATCTCACCGCCGAGCCACTACTTCTCATTCACGGTTTTGGCGGTAATAAGGACAACTTCACCCGTATCGCTGACGAGTTAGAGAACTATCATCTGATCATTCCTGATCTGCTGGGTTTTGGTGAGTCGAGCAAACCTATGAGCGCAGACTATCGCTCACAGGCACAGGCCATGCGCTTACATGAGCTGTTGCAAGCTAAAGGATTGGCAGGCAATATTCACATCGGCGGTAACTCGATGGGCGGCGCGATCAGTGTCGCGTATGCTGCAAAGTACCCAAAAGACGTCAAGAGTCTGTGGCTTGTCGATAGCGCAGGGTTTTGGTCAGCAGGCGTGCCAAAATCGCTTGAGGGCGCAACCCTTGAGAACAACCCATTGCTGATCAATAGCAAAGAGGACTTCTATAAGATGTACGATTTTGTCATGTATAAGCCGCCTTATTTGCCCAAGTCAGTCAAAGCGGTATTCGCGCAAGAGCGTATCAATAACAAGGAGTTGGACGCCAAAATCCTTGAGCAAATCGTCACTGATAATGTCGAGGAGCGCGCTCAAATCATCGCGAACTATCATATTCCAACGCTCGTGGTTTGGGGTGATAAAGATCAAGTCATCAAACCTGAAACGGTCAATGTGATCAAAGACATCATCCCGCAAGCGCAAGTCATTATGATGGAAGATATCGGTCACGTGCCGATGATAGAGGCGGTAGAGCAAACGGCGGAGGATTATAAAGGGTTTCGTGCAACGCTGAAGGGTCAGTAATTCACAAACCTTTTATTAATCGTGTCAGTAAGGCGTCTGTACTTTCGTTTTTGACTAACGTGACGCCTTGCCCTGCCCATAACGACAGATGCTCGGCGTCCAAACGCTTGGCCGCATCCGCTCGCATAAACTTGGTCATGGCGTTTAATTGTGGATAAGGCGGTAGCGCATCTGCACACTCAAACTGAGCAAAATCACGCAAATAGTTGTTTAATAATCCACGTGCAAGCTTGCCTGAGAACAATCTGGTTAAGCGCGTCTCAGTACTGCGTAACCCTTGACTGGCATCAATAAGCGCTTGTTTATACGTATCATTAATACCGCATTGATCTGTGGTCAAAACGCCGTTCCCATTTGCACAAGCTCAGCGCCTGCCGCTTGTACTGCCTTGATATCCTGTCCCGTCATAATGCCACCTGCGGCAATCAACGGAATATCTGTGCAAGCGTGCGTTTGGCTAATCAGCGTCAATAATCCTAGAGGATCAGTTTCACTTTGTGGCAACCAGCCACCGCGATGACCGCCAGCTTCTACGCCTTGTACACAAACTGCGTCTGCCCCAATATCACTCCATGCTTTCGCTTCCAGTGGATGGTTTGCCGTACCGATGACGCGCGTACCGACACGTTGCAGACGCTGAACTTGCTCGGCACGGATAATACCAAAAGTAAAACTGGCGACAGGCACAGGGTTGTCATAGAGGACTTGCAACTGCTCAGCAAAGCTCTGTGCTGGACGCGTGGGTAGCGTAAATTCTATATTCTGCTCTTGGTAATAATTACTCAGCCAATTCGGCATGGCGGTGTCAAAGCTGCTCGACTCCTGCTCAGATAGCACCATCAGATTGACCATAAAAGGACGGTCGGTCAGGGTCTTAATCGTATCGATTTGGCTATTCAAAACGTCTGGCGCGGTCATGCCAGCGCCTAATGAACCAGTCCACCAAAGTTACTGACACTCGCAATCAGCTTAGGGTGGTGGCACCGCCTGCCATTGGCGCTTGGATAATCGGATAGGTGAGGTTAAGTGTATTGAGTAAGCTCATGAATGGCTCCTTTTATTAGGATATTTGCATGACTTACTGTAACAGAGGTAGGCGGTGCGCGTGTTGGATAGTGTTTATTTAGTTGCTGAATAGGGTGGTGGGTTTTGGCTATAAATTCGTAGTTAAAATAGTTGACTATAAAACTGTAGTTAAAGCTTATTAATGCATATACTTGATATTACTAAATGTCTAGCCAAAGAAAGTTGAAATAAATAATGAATAAAATATCTCAAATTACTCGACGCAATATATTTGATATCTTAAAAATAGAAGAGATTTGGTGGGCAGGAAAGCTAAATGAAACAGAGTTTTTATCTAGAATTTATGATTTAGAGAGCATGCCTTCTACAGATTCTAGATACGAAAATGCCGCAGGTGATATATGGCAACACAGAATTAATAATTATGACTGGGAGGATGATTGGGTATTCAGTGATGCAAGATTTAACTTGCTAAATTGCGATGACGCCTCTCTTTTGAACTTTCTCTGTCTGATGATACATCCAATGGTAAGAACTGATCAAAAGGAAGTTGAAAGAATAACAAAGGTACTCAACGATAATTTGTATCATGATGAGTTCGAGATTGTTGAAACAACCAAAATATCTGGTAGACCAGTTTTTAGTGGAAAAATGAAGTTTACAGGAAAAACATCGATCGAAAGAAAAAGTAATGAAATCAAAGTTATTTTTAACGCTGAGTACGTTTCTCAGCAGATTAACTTAATGGAATCATCAATTGAAACTTCACCTTATCAAGCGATAGGAGTAGCGAAAGAGTTGATTGAAACTGCTTGTAAATCAATCTTTAAAAGTAGGCAAGAAGAATACAATAAAAACTGGGACTTATCTAAATTAATGAAAGAAACCACTAAGCTGCTCAAAATTACGCCTGACAATATATCTAATGAAGCAAAAGCAGCGAGTTCGATACGACAGATTCTAGGTAGCTTGTCTGCTGTTGTCCAAGGCATTGCAGAGGTTAGAAACGAATATGGTAGTGGTCATGGCAAAGATAGTGATTTCAAAGGTCTACAACCTAGGCACGCTAAGTTAGCAGTTGGAGCATCATCTACCTTAGCTATATATCTACTAGAAACACATGAAATGAGAAAAGATAGCTAAGAAAACTGACCCATTTTTATAACTCAGCAGCCCAACCACATCATCACCGCTAATCAGCAAATTCCAATGATACGCCCTAAACAGACTGAATCTAGTTCTCTATTTCAACAAATTTATCGTTAGTATGATGCCGAACCCGTCTGGATCAGTCAGCTCAATACCGTTTTCATTCCAATAAAGATTTTGTGAGGTAACTGCTAGTATCTCTGCCTGTTTCGTTCTCTCTATAATGGCTTGGATTTCCTCTTCACTATCTAACTAAGTAAAATACGATCAAATTGTCCTTGTCAGGGATGATGGTTTGCTTTATCAGCGGAATAGGTAAACTCCATATGCTAATCCCTGATCGGGAAATCCTAAAAAAACACCATCGTAACCATTATGATCTTTGAAGCCGCCCAGCTTTTCCAGTCCAATAATATTCTGATAAAAATCAATAAGGGTGCCCAAATTATTGGTGTGCCGTGCATATCGAAATTTCATAAGTATCCTTACTCAATCCTAGTACTGCGGTGGCCATGGACGATCACGATCGCTCTCTATCCATTCGGCGACATAGCCGGTTGGCGGCATATCCCAATCAGATTGTCCCAATACTGCCAGTACTTGTGCCGTGTCAATCACCCGACCGCCTTTGGTCACGCCCGTACGCAGTAGCGCAGATGAGCAAGGTTTGCCCTTGACCCACATGGATTGTTCAATATAGAGCCAACGCGCATCGATACCGACGATTTTGGTTTTTAGCGTGACCTTTTCAAACGCACGAATACGCTTGCGATATTGGATGGTACTGCCAGCGATGACCAGACCCCAACGCTGTTTTAGCAGCTGCGTGCCAAGTCCGCTACGCACCGCAAAGTCCATACGCCCCAAATCATACAGCGTGAATACGCGACCGTTATTCATCTCCAAGAAGTTATCGATATCCGTCAGGCGACAGCGAAACTGGATCTCGCTGGTTTCTTTTAGGGTCAAGGTATCGCCCTTTTTTGCTTTTAAGGCGGCATGAGCGATGGTGCTGGCATAACGGATAAATGGGTACATAAAGTCGTCTCGAAGGTTTAAAGGACAGTATTAAAAATCGTTAAATTAGGAGCTATTGTCAGGGCTACTTAGGCCTATTTTTTACGTGACTCGACCCCAATCCAATTGAAGTACGCACTCACCGTTTCGGGTATCCAGTTAATATCAAATTTTGAAGATTTGCCATTAGTATTATTTTTGCTCGACCTTTATCTGAGCGATAACGCAAATAGCCGATATGTCCACCGTGCTCAGTATCTAAGATAGTGACGCTATCAGAGACATCGTTTGGTGTCGCGGTAAAGCCAATAAACGGATCGTCCTTTGCACTGATGAGTAATAAAGGCTTGGTCACTTTGATCAAATAGGGAAGGGCGGACGAGGCTTGATAGTAGTGGTTGTTAGAGCGGTAGCCATGACGCGGCGCGGTAAAGATATCATCAAAGTCACTGATGCGATTGACCGCTTTGATCGAGTCGATCTCCTCTTGAGTAATGTCATTGGCTAAGGCTTTTTTGATAATTGGGTTGAGCAAATAAGGCGTATAAATACGATGACTTAAAAGCTATGCATACTAAGCGCCGCTGATGACATATCAACAGGGGCGGAGATAACTACGGCACCTTTACAAAGAACCTTGTCTTCGTATTCGCCCATATATTTTGCCAGTGCATTGCCACCTAAAGAGACACCGACTGCATAGATATTGGCGTATTTTTCGCTTAGGTTTTGCAGCATGTAGTGCACTTCGCCCGTATCACCTGCATTATAAAACACCCGTCCACTAGCTGGAATACCACCACAACTGCGGAAATGGGCGACCACAAAGTGCCAGCCTTGCGCGTACATCTGATAAGCCAGAGCGCGGGCATAATGGCTATCGCTACTGCCTTCCATACCGTGGAACAAAACGATTAATGGCGTTTGTTCAAGTTCACCATTTTCTGAATGTTCTATAGGATGCGCATCATAAAAATCGTAAGCAATATCGCTTTCGTCCAAAGAGTCTTTTTCGACTTCGCGGCGATAAGTTGGTGCTTTTGGCGCAAAGAACTTGGGCAAGATGCTTTGCAAGTGTGGATTGGTCAGCCAAAAGGGCGGCTTAAAAGGCGCTGGAGAAAAGGGTTTGGTTGAGGTTGACATATTTTGGTCTTATTTAATGATCGTGGAAAAGCAAAAAAAGTAGCGTGGTGAGGTTTTTTATCATAACGCCAGCACTGACGAAATCCAATAATTTTCAGTGAACGCATGATTACTGAAATGGCTGACAAGCTAATAAATGGCGACTGAATACAACTATAGTAAAACCGTTATAAAAATGGTATAGCAAGATTAAACGCTATTTTTCGCAGCCTCTAGAGACGCAGTCACAGCAAGCAAGAAAAGTAGCATTTAATCGAGTGCGTTTTCTATGCTGTATCAATTTTATTGAGGTTCTACTATGTTTAAGCGGCTAATGAGAAAGGTTAATCAGGTTTTTTAGACTTCTGGCTGATCCAATACACGACCATCCATCGCCAGCCGCTCTTTTAGACTCTCGATATCTGCCTGTGCCAGTGTTGCGGTCAGCGTGACTTGTTTGCTATAGGCGACATCATCAATATGACCGCCCAAGCTCTCTATCATATAGCGGCATTGTGCCTCGGTCGCAAACTCTGCGAGTATCTGAATCTGTGTCATGGGTACATACGGGTTCAATGTCATCTCATCGACCGCGGCTTGGGCCGCGCCTGCATAAGCGCGCGTCAGACCACCAGCGCCCAGCTTGATACCACCGAAATACCGCACCACGATAATGATCACATTGCCGATGGACTTGTGCTGCAAGACATTTAATATTGGTCTGCCTGCGGTGCCGCTTGGCTCGCCGTCATCATCGAAACCTGCGCTGGTCGTATTGTCAGGGTCACCAATGATGTAGCCCCAACAAAAATGCCGTGCATCTGGATATTGTTCGCGCAGTTGTTCCACGTGAAACATGGCCTCTTCACGCGAGATCACCGGATACGCGTAAGCAATAAACTCAGATTTCTTAATTTCTAGGCGCGCGGTGACGGCGCGTTTTAGGGTTTGATAGCTCATATTTCATCAGGCTTAGGTTGGATATGGTAAACTTAGCTAACTGTCACTGTCGTCCATATTGGCCGCAGTATTCATTTTATTTTTCATTATAGTACCATTTCTAACCATCGAAGATAACGAGACGCTCATGGCTGAGTGCTGGTGTCGTTAGTTTCTGATTTAGGGCTGGTATCATAAAACCGATGGTAGTAAATAGTATGCGTTTAGATAAATTTATCAGTAAAGCCACCGAGCTGTCACGCAAAGAGTCCAAAAAAATCCTCCACGCCTCTGAGGTCACCGTCAATGATGAGGGTGGTCAAAGACCCAGGCCTCCATGTCGATGTCATCAACGATGAGGGTGATGTGGGCAGGCGAGCCGCTGTCAGTTGCGACAGGCAATCGCTATATCTTGCTGTACAAGCCTGAAGGCTTTGAGTGTACGCTAAAAGCCAAAGAACACCCAATTGTCACTGAGCTGATTGCCGTACCAGAGCTGGGCAGCTTGCGTATCGCTGGCCGTCTCGATGTCGACACCACCGGCGCGCTACTCATGAGTGATGATGGCGGCTGGCTACACCGTGTCACCAGTCCTAAGCATGAACATGCAAAAGTCTATGAGCTGACCCTAGCATCGCCGATGGATAGCGATGCCCAAGAAAAAAGCGGTGAAAAAAAGTCGCTGAAGGCATCTTATTAGAAGGCGACTATGAGCCGACCAAACCTGCTACGCTCGAGTTCATCGATGAGACACACGCCCGTCTGACACTAGAGCAGGGCAAATACCATCAAGTCAAACGCATGATGGGTTACTTTGGCAATAGAGTGACGGAGCTGCACCGCGCCAGTATCGGTCATATCAATCTAGACGGCTTAGAGAAAGGCGACAGTCGTTTCTTAACGCCAGAAGAAGTCGCCAAGTTCTAGTCTCTGACCTCTTTAGTATGCGCATCCATACTACTGTTTAAGTTATTATTTTAAATTCATCAGCAGCCACGACACCGTGTGCTGCTTTTGTTGTCAGCTATTTATGTTTGTGATTCTCTATCACTATTTCTGCGCTCTGCTTGTGTTGCCTATCTCTTAAAGCTGGGTAGCCATTTTGCAAAACTACGCTTTTATGGCTTTGCAAAAACCTTCTTTGTGCTAAAGTCTGTCTAATATTTTAATATATTCTTTTACATAATATAATTGCGATTAATAAGAGCTGGCTTTGTGAAGCGCTGCATTTATTAAAAACCAACTGGGATTGTTTCTGTGACATTATCTGTATTTAAATCTGCGAGCTTAATCAGCGTCATCTTATTAGCCACTACTGCTTGTGCCCAACCAAGTTCGGCGGATGCGACACGCACCCAATTGACCCAAAACAATCAAAGCATGCAGACGAGCAAAGCGGTAAGTGCAACTGTTGATAAGCGGTTGCGCCAAGTGCTGACCCAAGCCGGTATCAAAACGCAGATTACCTCCATTGCGCCGTCCAAATTACCCAATATGTATCAGGTAAACTTGGCGGGTCAGCCGCCGCTGCACATCACAAAAAGACGGTCGTTATGTCATCCAAGGTGAGTTAAAAAAGAATCCAAGCAAGCGGGTAGTGACCAAAACACCAGTACGCAGCACGAGTGCGCAGGTAGGCAAGCCTGTCAGTGCAGCAGTCAAATCGGTGCTGCTCAAAAATACGCGTGCGCTCAAAAACATGAGTGCAAAAACGCCGTTTTTTTATACCGCGGTACCGGGCGTGATTTGGGGCGCAACGCTAGAAGGAGTGCCTTTCTTGTTATCGGACGATGCGCAGTACATCACTGACGGTGAGATATCAGTGATCGAAAACGGTCAGTTTATCGGACTCGATGAGAGTTTTGAGCGTCGCAAAAATCAATCGGTGTTTGCGACATTGAATGACAGCCAGCTGATTACTTATCCAGCGACCAGTCCTGAGAGGGCGGTGATCTATGTGGCTGATGACGTCAACTGCCCGTATTGCCGTCGATTTCATCAGCAAATATCCATGCTCAATGCAAAAGGCGTCACGGTAAAAATCATTGGCTATCCGATATACGAGCAGTCCCCTGAGCAAATGCGTGGTATTTGGTGCCAAGATAGCGAGAGCAGTCGTCGTCATGCATTCGATAAGGCGATGCTACAAGGAGAGATGACACCTACACCAGCAAGCTGCAACGCCGACCACGTGACGCCCAATCGCGAAAAAAGCCGCTGGACTGGCAGTGATAGCAACGCCTGCTATCTACCGTGAGGATGGCGTGCTGTATCAAGCAAGTTTTGAGAGTCCTGAGTTTTTAGAATTTTTGGGTATCGAATAATCACATTGGTGTCGTTCACATTTTAGTGAATAAAGATTTTAAATCACGCCACAAAAAACCGCTTTATGAGCTGATTCATAAAGCGGTTTTTATCGTTTGACTTATCAAAATGTTGAATATCAAAAGCGGTCTCAATTCGTCTATGGCAAAACAATATCGACGATCTTCCACTGAATCAAGCCTTGGCGCTGCATCTCTATCGTGAGCGGATAGCCTTTGACTTGACCGCTGATAGCAAAGCAATTGATACCGCAGTAGCTCAATGTTGGCTTGTCACTATCGTTGCCTTGTGCGGCTTGTTGCTCAAGCTCCGCGGCTTGTTTTTTCATGACTTGCTGGATTTGGCTCTTGACCACCGCATCGACGTCGCCGCGCTGGATGATCAAGCTTTGAATGAGGTTTCTGAGATCGACCTGATCGCTTGCGATGGCCCATGCCGCCGCCAGCTCTTTGGTTGCTGTATTGGCTTGACCCTGAGTGTTAATGACTTTTTCGATATTTTGCGGGGTGATGGCACCATCGACGGCCTTTGTGATAAAGCCGTTGGCTGCTTGGGTTAATGCGTCTCCGCCGAGCTCAGCGATTAATGGATACTTTGTCATGGTCGTGGCAAATTGATCAGTCAGCTGATGTTGAATGCTTGGACGCACTTGCTCGTAATCAATGGTCGCTGCGATAGCGGCACCGTCTTTGACCTCATAAGCATTTTTGAGCTGATACGCACTGTAATAAGGGGGAGCCTGCATAGACGGCTACGGCAATGACAATCAATAAAACAATCAGCTTTTTCATAAGATGGGGAACCTTGTCGCAAACGTCATGGGTATAAATGACCGTAGATATGGCGATAAATACTAGCACGACTCGTCATTATTCAGGTATGAAAAGCTTTGTAGTAATCTTAATAAATCGTGTATATCGCAACCTAACTGCCTTAACTACGAATTTCATGACTTAAGCGCTTGATAAATCAGCAGACCATCTCCATAAATAGCGCAAACTTTTATAATTGATTTGGCTAAGTAGCCCCCACCGTATTTTTCGTTACATGCACATATTATCATCCTGTGACATTGTGGTTTGCCATGTTTCACATGAAACGTTGCTGTGTGATTGTGTATGAGATGAAGGCCGTCAATGGTAAAAGCTGATCAAAGCTAATGAACTGACGAGCTGGTGGTGCTACGAAGACGATAGGAGAAACCATGAGTAAACGCGATTTTTATGAGTATTAGGTGTCAGCAAGACCGCTGACAGCAAGGGAGATTAAGCGAGCTTACCGCAAGCTTGCCATGAAATATCATCCAGATCGCAACTCTGATGACCCTGATTCTGAAGACAAATTCAAAGAAGCCTCAATGGCTTATGAAGTACTGAGCGATGAAGAAAAGCGCTCAGCGTATGACCGCATGGGTCATGCTGCCTTTGAAAATGGCATGGGTGGCGGTGCAGGCGGCGGTAACTTCCAAGACATCTTTGGCGATATTTTTGGTAACTTTGGCGATATCTTTGGTCAATCACGTGGCGGTGGTGGTGGACGCACGCGTCGCGGCTCTGACTTGCGCTATGTGATCGAGCTCACCCTCGAAGAAGCAGTACGCGGCTGCAAAAAGAAATCAGCTTCACCGCGCCAGCGCCATGTGACACTTGTGATGGTAAAGGTGCCAAAGATGCCTCTGATGTCGTGACCTGTCAGATGTGTCATGGTCAGGGTCAAGTGCGCATGCAGCAAGGTTTCTTTGCCGTGCAGCAGACTTGTCCGCAGTGTGGCGGCTCTGGTAAGCAAATCAAAAACCCTTGCCCTGACTGTCATGGCAATGGCGTCAAAGACAAATCACGCACGCTAGAAGTATCTATCCCAGCGGGCGTCGATGATGGTGATCGCGTCCGTCTGGCAGGTGAAGGCGAAGCTGGCGCCGCAGGCGTACAGAACGGCGACTTGTATGTCGAAGTACGTGTCAAACCGCACAACGTCTTTACTCGTCAAGGCGCGGACCTCTATATGGATGTACCAGTCAGTATCACGGATGCCGCACTTGGTAAAGAAGTTGAAATCCCAACCTTGGATGGTAAAGTAAAAATCAAAGTGGCAGAAGGGACGCAGAGTGGCAAACTGCTACGTGTACGCGGCAAAGGCGTGACGCCAGTACGCACCACGATGAAAGGCGACTTGATCTGCCGTGTGGTCATCGAAACCCCTGTCAATCTGACTCGTGAGCAAAAAGATCTATTGCGTCAGTTCCAAGATACGTTAGATGATGACAGTAAGCATCAGCAGTCGCCACATAAAAAATCATTCTTTAAAAAGATTGGCGATTTGTTTGACTGATTATTTAACTCAGACAGACTGTTGCTAGATAGCCATACTGAGAGTAAGCCCAAAGGTTTCACATGAAACCTTTGGGCTTTTTCTCTGTGCTGATAAAAAACCACTCAGTTAACGATATTTGTTAAACTGACGATAAATGATATCCAAAAATAACCCACCAAATATAAAGTATGTAAGGTAGCGATATGAGTCAACAAACAACAGAACAAACCATTAAAGTTGGTGTGATCGGTGCAGGTGGTCGTATGGGTCGTATGCTTATCGAAGCGGTACAAAATAATCCTAAGACCATCCTGAATGCAGCGATTGAGCGCCAAGGATCGAGTCTCGTCGGCGCGGATGCAGGCGAGGTGGCAGCTATTGGACGTTTAGAGGTGCAAATCGTTGACGAGCTAGAGGCTGTAATTAATGACATCGATGTGCTGATTGACTTTAGCTTGCCTGATGCGACTGAAAAAACATGCAAGTTTGTGCCGAGCATAATGTCGCGATGGTTATTGGCACCACAGGATTTAATGAGGCGCAAGAGCAGGTATTGGCAAAAGCCAGTGGAAAAATCGCTATCGTCTACGCAGGTAACTATTCAACCGGCGTTAACCTGTCATTGAAACTACTTGGTATGGCAGCCAAAGCATTTGGCAATGATGCTGACGTAGAGATCATCGAAGCGCATCACAAACACAAAATCGATGCCCCATCTGGTACCGCATATATGATGGCAGAAGCCGTCGCAGAGGCGCGCGGACAGAATCTAAAAGACGTCGCTATCTACGGACGCGAAGGACAAACGGGTGAGCGTGAGTCGGGCACGATTGGTATTCATGCCGTACGCGGTGGAGAGATCGTAGGCGACCATACCGTGATGTTTATCGCTGATGGTGAGGTGGTTGAGATTACTCACCGCGCACGAGAGCGCATGACCTTTGCCGCAGGTGCTGTACGTGCCGCAACTTGGGTGACTGAGCAAGCCATTGGGCAATATGATATGCAAGATGTGCTGGGTCTAAATGATTAGAGCGCATTGACGATGACTTAAAAAAGGTGAGGAGATGCAGGTGAGTCGTATACGTATAAAGCACGAATTGGCTATAGTCAATCCCACTTAAAAATGTTATAAACTAATTATCAAACCCAATTGTTATTATAAAGACCATGACTTACTCACTAGATTTTCGCAAACAAGTGCTAAAAAGCTTAGACGAGGGTATGACCTTTGCCGAGGCAGCTGAATTCTATAACCTCAGCCCAACCACGATACAAAACTGGAAGCGGCGTGTTCATAGCAAAACAACCAGGCAAACCAAACCCTATAAAATACCAGATGACGTGCTACTTAATGATGTTAAAGAACATCCTGATGATTACCAGTATGAGCGAGCCCGTCGTCTAAACTGTAGTAAAACAGGCATTTATCATGCCCTAAAGCGCCTAGGCATCAGTCAAAAAAAAGACATTAGAGCATCCAAAAGCTTGCCCAATAAAAAGAGCGGTGTATCAGGGAAAGCTTAATAGCTTTACGCAGCAAGGCTATCCCATCGTTTATATGGATGAAAGTGGCTTTGAGTCTGAAACCATTCGCTCTCATGGTTATGCACCGATTGGTAAGCCTTGTATCGATAGCTACAACTGGCAAGGTAAAAGGCGAACCAACGTTATTGGTGCTCTGTATGAAAAGATGCTGTTTGCGCTTGATTACTTTGAGACAAACATCAACAGCATTGTCTTCTATCACTGGTGCAAACACAAACTAATCCCAAGTCTTAAAACAAAATGCGTGATTGTGATGGATAACGCCAAATTTCATAAAAGCAAACGCATTCAAAAGCTACTAAACAGGCACGGGCATCGTATTCTTTGGTTGCCGCCGTACAGCCCAGACCTAAACCCTATCGAAAAGAAATGGGCTCAAGTGAAGTTTCTACGCCAAGGCTGGATGGAAAACGACTTATCCAAATTGTTTTATGATGTTTGTCCTAGCCATAACAATTTTATTTTGAACTGACTATAGTACCATTCTTAAGGTGAATATTACCAAAAATATAAGCTTGCCCGCGTTTGCCCTAAGTCTGGCTGTCCTACCAATCACCGTACAAGCCAGTAACGTCCAAACCTATGTGATTGACACTTATGGCGGCGTGTCGCTACTGCCAGTGGTAAGGCAACAACTCAATAGTAGCGCTGATGGCGGCACCGTCAGCATCTACCAAGGTAAGCTAGTACTAATAACAACACCCCACAATTATCAAATGATACAGCAGCTACTCACGCAGATTGACCGTCAGCCACAAGCGCTCACAGTCGCTGTGCGTGTTGGCAATAGCAGCAGTGTTCAGGATAATATTCGTCAGGGTCAGGTTATTATTACCAAGCGCAATATTCAGGGATCGGGTGTTTGGAATCAAAGTAACGGCCAGAAGCAAAGCAGCAGTTTATATCAAGTACAGACGCTTTCTGGTAGTGCCGCTAGTATCAGTACCGGCACGCTCTATTCATTGACGCAGAACTATCGTGCCACTATTCAACCAAATTATCACTATCCCATTGACCGTCAGCCAAGCGCGCAAATTGTCATTCAGCAGCAGGTACTACCGCCAACGACGCAAGGCATTACTGTCACACCGCGTCTACTACCGAATGGTCAAGTCGAAGTGAGGTTGTCACAAGTTGAAGAGCGACTGGCGCGATCCAACTCATCCCTACAATAGGTACGGCACGAGCAGTAATAGCATTCAAAGTCAAAGTCTGAACAATACAATCATTGTGCCGCGCGGACAATGGGTGACGATCGGTGAGATTTCACAACGCTCAACCAGCAGCGGCAGTCGAACGACCAATAGCATTAATAGTGTACCGATAGCTTTATTGGTTCAATAGCTCATTATGCAAATGGCTAAATACAAAAAAGCGCGGTGTTATTAATAGCACCGCGCTTCTCTATAGATGATAGGTTCAAACCCTAGTCAATATAAACCACTTCAAGCGGCGGAAATCCATTGAACTCAACTGATGAATACGAGTTGGTATAAGCACCCGTGGTGAGCCAATAGATTTTGTCACCAATCTCAAGCTCCTCTGGTAACTGATAACCTGCTTCTTCGTACATGATATCGGTTGAGTCACAAGTTGGCCCTGCCAATACGACTGTCCCTTCACTGGTAGACGTTTCCATCTTGGGAGTATAAACAGGATATTTGATGGCTTCGCCGAGCGTCTCGATTAAGCCTTGGAATAAACCAACATCCGTATAGACCCAGCGCGCCAAATCTGTGTCTGATTTGCGAGAGATCAGTACCACATCACTCACCAAGACACCTGAACCACCAACGAGTGAACGACCTGGTTCTAAAATAATCTCAGGCATCTCATCTGCATCGTAGTCATCAGTCAAATAGCTGGTAATCTCTTCTGCATAGACCTTAATAGGATTGACTTCGCTGATGTAGTTGGTTGGGAAGCCGCCACCTAGATTGATCATTTGTAGCTTGATGCCTTCTTCGTTCTTCATCCAGTCAAACATATATTTAACTTTGGCTAATGCATCATCCCATGCCGCAACGTCTTTTTGCTGGCTACCCACATGGAACGAGATACCATAAGGTACCAAGCCAAGCTCACGCGCCTGAATAAGCAAATCAATGGCCATATTAGGGGTGACAGCCAAACTTACGTGACAATGGCCATTCTGCTGTCTCTGATCCTTGTACCAATATGCGCACAAATACTTTAGAACCAGGGGCATGTTTAGCAATATTTTTAAGGTCTGCTTCTGAATCAGTCGCGTACAGATCGATACCTTTTTCAAAGGCATATTTGACATGGGCGGCTTTTTTGATGGTGTTGCCATAAGAAATGCGTGATGGCTCAACACCGCAATCCAGCACACGATCCAGCTCATAGATGGAGGCACAGTCAAAGTTAGAACCAAGCTTTGCCAGCAGATTGATAACTTCAACCGCAGGACTGGCTTTCATCGCATAATGCAGTTTGGCATTCGGGAACAGGCTGACCATCTCATGATACTTAGTCTCGATACGACTTAGATCCACCACTAAAAACGGGGTCTCACGACCCTCAGCAGCTTTGGTAAATTTCTGCCAGCTGGCAGGGTCAAAATATTGGTCAATTTTGATCATGGTCATAGTAGTAAACCTTTGGTGAGAACAGTATCTGCTAAAAATTGGCACCATCTAGTGGATATCAGAGAGTAACATCCACTATAGGCATCATTATGTAAAGGAGAAAGAGATTAAGAATTGATCGGTTGTGACTGCTGCTCAGCGGACTGGGCGCCTTGCTTTTCGCGCATCTTGAGGACTTTACGAACTTTATCACGGGCACGTGTCTGTTTCAAACGAGACAGGTAGTCGACGAATATCACGCCGTTGAGATGATCCATTTCGTGTTGGATACAGACGGCAAGCAAGCCTTCTACCACCCTCATCAATGACGTCGCCGTTCTCGTCTAATGCTTCGATACGTACTTTATTAGGGCGCTCGACTTTGTCGTAGACATCTGGGACCGAAAGACAGCCTTCTTCGTACGGTTGTTTTTCTTCTACCAATGGCGTGACCTTTGGGTTGATAAATACTCTTGGGGCACTTTTGTCTTCAGACAAATCCATCACGATGAGCTGAATATGACGATCGACTTGGCTTGCAGCAAGGCCAATGCCCTGAGCATCATACATTGTCTCAATCATGTCTGAGATTAAGGTTTTGATTTCAGCAGTCACTTCCTTGACTGGCTTGGCAATCGTGCGCAAGCGGGGATCTGGGTAACTTAAGATAGGGAGTAGTGCCATAACGCTCACCTCAATGATAGGGACAAAATAGGGTTGATATTATAAGATAAATGGGGACAAAAGTAATGCTTATCAATACTTTCCCGTCTATATCAGGTCTCATGCATTCACAAATTAAAGATTTTTATAGGTATCTGGACACAAAAAGCCTCACTTATGAACTGCCCCCATAAGTTGGACACAACTTATGGGGTATTTTATGCGCTACGATCTAGACTTTAAGCTTGAAGTCATCGCATACTATATGCAAGGACATACTGGTCGTGCTACAGCTGAGGAATTTAACCTAGATAATAAGATAGTTATCAAATGGGTTAAGCAATATCAAAGCGGTGGTATTGAAGCTATCAAACCAAAGACCAGCAAAGCTTACTATAGTCACGAGTTTAAACACAAAGTCATTACAACGATGCTTAGCCAAGGCTTAAGTCAATTGGAAGTTGCTTTAAGGTATAACATCAGCTCACCGGCGCTTATTAGTCACTGGCATAAAGCGTATCGACTAGAAGGCATATCTGGACTCATCTCCAAACCTAAAGGTAGAACCGTCATGAGCAAACCCTTCATTACAGACAAACCAGAGGGATGAAAAAAGCTTAGCAGAATTGAAGCGTGAGAATGAGTACTTACGTGCAGAGGTTGCCTACCTAAAAAAGCTCGATGCCTTGCTCAAAGCGGGAGGAAAAAGCAGGCAAAAAGCAAGGCTCATCGAAGGGACTAAGAGAGCGCTGCTGTTTATCTGACTTACTTAAAGCCGCTGGTATGCCTAAAAGCGTCTTTTACTATCATAGAGAAAAGCTTGGTGATAAAGATAAACATGCTGACTTAAAACAGCGTATTACTAAGCTGTATCACCAGCATAAAGGCAGGTACGGCTATCGTAGAATAACGGCAGCGCTAAAGCAGTTAGGTAGCCATTACAATCACAAGCTCATCGCTAAGCTTATGCGTCATTTAAACTTAAGTGCACGGATTCGACGACAAAGATATCGCTCTTATAAAGGTGTACAAGGCAAAATTGCAAAGAATTATTTAAAGCGTCAGTTTCATGCAGATAGACCAAACACACGCTGGCTCACTGATATTACTGAGTTTAAGGTAGGTGATCATAAGCTATATTTATCACCGATACTCGATTGTTATAACAATGAGATCATCAGCTATACGCTCTCAAAGAGACCTACCTATGATTTGGTTAGCAAGATGCTAGATAAGGCGTTAGATAAGATAGATACGCACCAGAACAACCGTTTAATGCTGCATTCAGATCAAGGCTGGCATTATCAGATGAGACCGTTCAGTAAGGCGCTTAAACAGCACGGTATTAAGCAAAGCATGAGCAGAAAAGGCAACTGCTTGGATAATGCGCTGATGGAGGGGTTCTTTGGTACGCTGAAGTGCGAGACGATTTATATTGAGAAACCAAAATCGATTGAGCAGTTAGAACAACAGATTCATGAGTATATGCATTATTACAATAATGAGCGTATTCAACTCAAACTAAAAGGACTGAGCCCTGTGCAGTACAGAACTCAGTCCTTGGTATAAACTAAACCGTCCAAGTTTCGGGGGTCAGTTCATTAACGCAAGGCTTTTTTGTAGATATTCTATCTAGTCGGTAATTATGCACGGCGTTTGTTTACAATCATTTCATACAAAAATAGCAAAATGATCGCACCGATAACTGAGAAGATAAGACCAGTAAAACCGCCATCTGCGTTGATACCAATTAAGCTCGCTAAGAAGCCACCTAACATGGCACCGACGATACCCAATACGATCGTCATGATCCAGCCCATAGGGTCACTACCTGGCTTAATAGCACGTGCCAATAAACCTGCAACCAAACCGACGATAATCATCCAAATAAAGCTCATGTTATTCTCCTAAATTATGAATATTTATAATATGTTGCTAATTTAATAACTCCATTGTAAAGATTCCTCAAACGCAAGAGTAAGCAAAAAATGTTACCTGTGTAGGGCCTATGTGAGGAAAAAGTCAGATTTGCTATTACGTAGGTGCAATAGGTAAACGGAAGGTTACAAAGGTAGCCATGGTGCTAACAGAATGGCGTATCAATCATTTAGCCACGACAGAAGAATTTGATAAGGATAGGGGAATTAAATAAAAAAAGCGTAGCCCGTCTATGAGACAGCCACGCTTTTGTTTAATACTAATTTTTAGATACTAATTTTAGGGTTTAGGGTTTAGGGTTTAGGGTTTAGGGTTTAGGGTTTAGGGTTAAATCAATCGTTTATTTATCACGCAATGCCGCTAATAGACGCTGATGAATCCCCCTCAAAACCACCGTTGGACATCACGACTATTGCATCACCTGCTTGAGCATGACTACTGATATGTTCAATAATAGTATCGACACTAGACATTACGTGCTGGTTAATGATGGAGTCACTTGTAGCCGTGGCTTGTTCGATGACTTCTCTCAAACCCCATTCCAGTCCCGCTGGCTCATACCACAATGTATAGTCAGCGAGGGCAGCTGACTCAGCCAAGCTGTCTTGGTGAATACCCATTTTCATGGTATTACTGCGCGGCTCAATAATCGCCCAAATACGTCTGCCAGCCAGTTTCTTTTTGGCACCGTCTAATGTTGTGGTAATCGCAGTAGGGTGATGGGCAAAGTCATCAAAGACTAAGACATCGTTTACATCACCGATCAACTCCATCCGCCGTTTGATACCAGCAAAAGCCGATAATGCGGCGCAAGCGGTAGAGATGCTGACACCGACATCATAAGCGGCCGCGACGGCAACCAAGGCATTATTGACGTTATGAATACCACTCATGCCCCAGTCGATGACAGCTACTTCTTTATCAGCAGCAAAACTGACTTGAAATTGACTGCCATCTTCGCGAATGAGTTCCGCTTGCCAGTCGCTATTGTTTTTAAGCGTACGGTCGTTTTTACTGGTATTAGATGCGGTCGTATCGATGACAGCAGTACGCCAGATAGGGGTCCAAACGCCTTTTGCTAACGTATCTTCTAAGCTAATAGTTGCTGCAGGCATGATAATTTTTCCGGTACTTGGAATCATACGTACCATATGATGAAACTGCGTTTGGATCGCATTCAAGTCAGCAAAAATATCGGCGTGATCAAATTCTAGGTTGTTCAAGATAGCGGTGCGCGGACGATAATGAACGAATTTTGAACGTTTATCAAAAAACGCAGAATCGTACTCATCAGCTTCAATGACAAAATAACCAGAAGGGACTGTCGTATCATCGTCAGTTTTTTCTGCCCCTAGATAGCTGCTGTGTGCAAATACCTGCTGTAAGTGCTCATCAGTGGTATTGACCAGTGGCACACCGCCAATTAAAAACCCTGTATCGATACCAGCGTAATGCAATATCCAAGCAAGCATGGTTGTCGTTGTGGTCTTACCATGAGTACCAGCAACCGCTATCACGTGGCGCGATTGCAGCACTTGCTCTGACAAAAACTGCGGACCTGACGTGTAGCGCAGACCCGTATCTAGCATATATTCAATCACATCCATGCCACGCTTCATCGCATTACCAACAACGACCAAGTCTGGCGCTGGTTGCAAATGCTTTACGAGATAGCCTTCTTCAATAGTGACGCCCGCATTTTCAAGTTGGGTAGACATAGGAGGATATACGTTGGTATCTGAGCCAGTAACGGTATGCCCAAGTTCACGCGCTAATAATGCCAGCGAGCCCATAAAAGTACCACAAATACCAAGAATATGAATATGCATAGACGTTCCGTAAGAGCTTGAATAAGAGAAATAGAGAGAGTAAAAATAAAGTTTTGAGTGCTGAGCTGTTATCAATCGTGACTAACGTTTTAATCAGTCATTGCCATGGCAGTAGTCTGGCAGACAAGCGATCATTGTAAAGTAAACGCTGGTCGATGACCAACAAAAAACGCCTAACAAGTAGGCGTTATCTAGCTGATAAATGCTGTCTTATTTGGCAGCATACCAAGCACTTGCTGTCTATTTACGTGACAACGTATAGTCATTATTTAGGTTTTTTTGCTCATCTATCAAAAATCAGATGATTGTCTTGAATATAATAAGACTCAATATGTTTGTCTTCATATACAATGGTAATTTTGTCTTTATCTTGACGATAGACGCCAGACTTAAGTAACGGTGCGCGCTGTTGTTCAGCATCGTGATGGGTGCTGGATTTTAGTACAGAGCCATCAGAAAATAGGTTCAAAGTGACATCGATACTATCGCAGTCTTCACAAGGTACCATACCACCATAATCACCCATTAGCGTGGCTTGTAGCGCACTACTGTTCGATTCTGAGTGTATAGTAGAAGGGTGCATATGCCCCTCATTACTGGACTGAGCAGCAGCAATAAGTGATTGCCCTTCTGTAGATTCATTCAAACTGTCATCAGGATTTGACTCAGACATACTGTTGCTTTCTATCTCTTCTGATGTGCTCTGCGGAGCAGACTCTGCTGATGCGTCGACAAATGAAGCTTTAGTCCTCATGTCTTGATCAGAATTCGAGGAGGCACTATCACAACCTATCAATAGCACACAGAGTGGTACCGCTAATAAGGACGGTCCCCAGCGTCTAATGACAGTAGATGTGGTAGAGCAAATAGGTGCAAGATATATCATGGTCATACCAAAAACAGTTTTTGAATAGCGTTTTTAAAAATCACCTATGCCACTGGCAACCGTTATCAAGATAATCTTGTTGCCAAAAAAGAGAGACAAGGGGTCGTATAAACGTTGCGATAATATAGATATTGGAATTTGAGAGCGTAGCTGATCTTTGAAATGTAGACAATTTATCGCTCAAAAGCGACGGCGCTCTCATAACTTCTCACTAAAACTACCCACTGAAAAAACAGGCTGTCTAAAGGTATCAAAGGGTTACAGATATATCTGTGGACTTTTTGTTGTGTTCAATATGCTTGGTATAGCAAAGTAGGCTCTATCAGTTTGTCTAACATAGGTAATAAAAGAGGTTTAACAGTCGCAGATAATAAAGCAGACATTGCATAGCAGAGTATGAATGTCTGTTTAGAAAGAAGTGATAACGGTAAAATATAAAGTGATTTTAATGAACTATCGAGCGATAGACTGGTTGGTGATAGGTCGCACGATACGCCACAGTATCACCCCATGCGCCACAAGAAGTACGCTAAATAGGATCAACGACAGCTCAGGGATACTAAGTCCGACAAACGTCCAATCGATAGAAGCACACTCACCAGAACCTGCAAATACTTCTTTGAGCACTTGCAACATAGGCAAGGTATCTAGCCAATAGTCCAAGCCTGGGCCGCATGACGGTACTTGATCGGCAGGTAGGTGCTGTAGCCAAACATGGCGTATAGCCACAGCAGTAGACCAGCCAATACCTGCCAAACTACCAAGCCATAATAGCAACTTCACCACTTTGGATTTTTGGATTAAACAATGCTGATATCAGCGCAAAACCGCCCATGACTATTAGACCAATACGCTGAAAAATACAGAGCGGGCAAGGCGAAAGCCCTAGATGGCGCTGTAAATAAAACAGCGCAAAGCTCATGCCTATTATGGCCATCAATACTAAAAATATTTGTAAGTTACGGTAAGTGGTCAGCTGTCGCATGGTGCGTTACTCTTATGGTTTCATCTATACAGAGGTTAGGGAGGCAATCAGGTTTAGCGATACTGCTGTAAAAAGTCCATAAAGTCTTCTGTCTCAGACTTCTCAATCTCAGCCTGCTGCAAGATAGACTTTTCTGCCAATACTTCGTATTTCGCTTGGGTGTTTGGACTGAGAGTCTGCTGCAATAATGACTCGCGATGCTGCTGCGCTAATGTAAAACCAAGCTGCCATAGACTACCTAAGCGTTTGCTATCAGAGTTTACTTGGGCGGAGATCGTCGACTCAGAATGTCCGGCTTTGCCTTGCATCAATGCCACTGCAGCACGGTAGTCATTGCCACCATAATGAGCGTCCAGCAATGCAGCAAGTGGCTGCATACGCTCCAGATGCATCAGCATCCAGCCCTCAAGCGATTGCTCTTGACCGTTATTGATGATGTGTAAACCTTCACGGCGACCTTCGTTGACCACACGCTCTAGATTAATAGCGAGTGCTTCTTCTTCTTCAGGCAGCAAATCAGGTGAATCGCTGAATAGACAGTAGAGCGCCATCACTTCTAAAAAAGCAAGCACTAGAGAGACGAATACCAACATCGCTATAAGGATCGAGATCAATAGCACGAAACTCAACATAAGCAATACCGCGACGCTCAAGCGCTTCGGTTGGTGTCTCACCACTCATCGCAATTTGCTTAGGACGGATAGGGCTATAGTATTCATTTTCTATCTGAAGGATATGATTATTGATCTGAATTGGGTTGCCATCTTCATCTTCCAGACCAAGCTTGGCAAAGCTCTCATGCGGTGTTTGGATCGCGCGGCGTAGTCCAGCGACATACTCTGGCAAATAGTTATAACGAATATCTAGCTGCTCTTGCACGCTATTGGTATAGCCAAGTTTGCCCATACGCAGGCTGGTGGCAGTCGGTTTATAGTAGGTTGAGTCATTTAGACGCTCTAGATCATGCTCACGCCCAGCAACAAAACAAGGACATACGCTTGGACTTGCACCCAATAAATACAACACAATGCTGGTCAGTCGCTTAAAGTTGCGAATAAGCCCTAGGTATTTTTCGTTTTTGAATTCTGTTAGCGTCTGCTCTTGTGCCGTTGGGGTTTGCGCTTGCCACGTTTCAAAGAGCGTGTCACCAAAAGATAGATTGTAATGTAACCCTGCGATGGTCTGCATACGGCGACCATAACGGATACCAAGACCACTGCGATAAAGGGTTTTTAGCTTACCTGTATTAGAGCTACCATAATCAGCCAGTGGAATATCTTCATCTTTAGAAGACAACATACAAGGCATAGATAGTGGCCACATCAGCTCGCCTTCCGGCATGCCTTGATACACCAAGACATGCAATTGACGCAGCATATTGAGTGTCTCTTTTGGCGAAGCTTTTGGTTCGGTGATAAGCTCAAGTAGGCTTTCTGAATAATCGGTAGTAATAAAAGGATGGGTCAATTTTGATCCGAGTTTGGCTGGATGCGGCGTCTGTGCCAAAAAACCATCAGGCCCTCACGCGCAGCCCTTCTTTTTCGATACCGCGGAGCATACCCGTTAAATGCTGGCTGTCAAACCAATTGGGAATGTCAAAATTAACAAAGCTACTCGCAAAATTACTCATAATAGTCATCTATTGTTATTCATTATGGCGGATCAAAGCACGATGGGCGTTTGTCCATAAAAGAGGTAAATGTTCGGTCAATAATTCCGTCAGTTTAGCTCAAAGCCGTATTGAAAACCACGAACAATTACAAATACGATAAGCTTTGAGCAGGACGTTTGGGCTAGATTTTTCTCAGTATTTTTGATGAAATTGGTCAGCACGGATACTTTGCGGATTCATCAATATTGGCAAAAAAGCATCTACCCAAGAGATAGATGCTTTGACAGTCATGCTATAAGCAATCAAACACAGTGCCAACGCACCATGGCATCATCCATACAGTCATGGCGTTGTCGTCAGTTTAAATAGAAAATGACGAGCCACAGCCGCAAGTGGTGGTGGCATTGGGGTTGGTCACGACAAAACGTGCGCCTTCTAACCCTTCAGTGTAGTCAACGGTAGAGCCTTGCAAATATTGATAGCTTAGCGAGTCAACAACCAAGGTCACATCACCATTATCAAAATTGGCATCGTCTTCATTTAAGTCGTTGGCAAAGTTAAAGCCATAAGAAAAACCTGAACAGCCGCCGCCCGTCACATAGACGCGTAGCATAAGTTCACTATCACCTTCTTCTTCGCGCAGACGGCGTACTTTTTGTGCCGCACTGTCGGTTAGGCTTAATACCGTAGGATCTACTGGCTGATTTGAGCTTGGATTAAATTGGTTGGCTGATTCGTTCATATCTACCTCAGTTGCTAGGATCAAATGCGGTCGTCGTCCTGTTTGGGTTTGCAACAAAATGATTGCAAATAAAGATACGCACGGCGTTTGATTTAATTGGGTGCTGTCGTTATGGCAAAGCTATTGGTGCATTATAAGCTGTTTGTGCAATATCAATACGGTGTTTGTGCCACCAAAGCACTTTATTGATGATAAGCACTTATCTTTAGCAGTATATCATAATGGGGTAGCGATTCGCTTGTCAAGAGTCATCGTCCTTACCAAAACTGATGAATCAAAACTTTTATAGCTATCAAGGTTATACTCATTATGTGTGCGAGAGTATATGGCTGCCAAAGGCCTTATTATAGTCATTCGTATCGATAGGCTGACAAGGATTATATAATCTAGGGTCATTGGCATAAATACTTAATTTTAAAACACTTCGTTTTGAAATAGTTATTTAATAGTTTGCCTATGCGGCAAGCGTTTGAAATAATAGCCGCCAGTTGGCATACCCTATGTGTGTTTCTTATTGCCCTATATTTATATTATTGCTGAGATGAAGAAATTATATGATCGAATTTAAAGACGTTGGTGTTCGCCGTGATGGTCGTGAATTGTTTGCAGGTGCAAGCTTTCAGCTACATCCAGGTCACAAAGTTGGCTTAACAGGCAACAACGGCACCGGCAAATCGACTTTATTTGCCTTATTGTTGACGCAAATGGGCAAGGGCGATACCGAGGTCACGCTCGATAAAGGTGAGGTCAGTATTCCTGATAGCTGGCATGTCGCGCATATGGCGCAGGAAGTCGGAGCCAGTGATCAGACGGCAATTGATTACGTGTTGAGCGGTGATGAGCAGTGGTATGAGATCAATGCAGCGCTCAATGACTTAAGTAGCGTCAGTGATGAGCAAATTGGCGTCTTGCATCAGCAGTTCGATGAAATCGATGGCTACCGTACGCCAACCAAAGCGGCACAAATCATGGCAGGCCTTGGTTTAACACCAGCCAGCACGAGCTGCCTGTCTCAGGGTTTTCAGGTGGCTGGCGCATGCGCTTAAACCTCGCCAAAACTTTGATGAGCCGCGCTGATCTGATGCTACTCGATGAGCCGACTAACCATTTAGACTTAGACGCCATTCTCTGGCTTGAGACTTGGATCAATGCTTATACTGGACTGGTCATCGTCATCTCGCATGACCAAGCGTTTTTGGATGCTACCGTCGGTCATATCTTGCACGTCGAACAACAAAAATAACCCTTTATACGGGTAATTATCAACAGTTCATTCGCACCCGTCACGAGCGCATGGCGCAGCAGCAGCAAGCGTTTGAGAAGCAAGAAGCGACCAAGGCACATCTGGATGATTTCATTCGTCGTTTCCGTGCCAAAGCCAGTAAAGCCAAGCAAGCCCAAAGCCGTATCAAACAGCTAGAGCGCATGTCGGAGCTCTCACCAATGATGGCTGATAACCCATTCTCTTTTCGCTTTTATGAACCGGCAAACATGAGCTCACCGCTGATTGAGCTGACCCATGCAGATATTGGCTACAGCGAGACGCCGCTACTGCGTGATGCCAATGTGCAAGTGACGCCGGATACGCGTATTGGCCTATTGGGCATGAATGGCGCAGGTAAATCCACACTTATTAAGGCATTGGTCGGTGAGCTGAAAATTTTGTCAGGTACTTACCGCGTGTCAGACACCCTTAAGCTTGGCTACTTTAATCAGCATCAAATGGATATCTTGGATGCCAAAGCCACGCCGATAGAAATGCTGCGCCGCCTAGCAGGCAAGACCTCTGATGCCGTGTTACGCTCATTTTTGGGCAGCTTTGATTTTCGTGGTGATCGTATCGATACGCCAAGTGAGCTGTTTTCTGGTGGTGAGCGTGCACGCTTGACCTTAGCGTTGATCGTCTGGCAACGTCCCAACGTCCTTGTCCTCGATGAGCCAACCAACCATTTGGACTTACAAATGCGCCAAGCATTGACGATCGCCTTGCAAGGGTTTCAGGGCGCGGTGGTATTGGTGTCGCATGATCGTGAGCTAATTGCCAATGTCTGTGATGAACTGTATCTGGTACATGATGGTCAAATCGATGAGTTTGACGGTGACATCAGTGACTACGGCAAATGGCTGGCAGAAAAGCGTAAGCAAGAAAACGCATCAGACAAAAGTAGCAGTAAGAAGAAAAGCAAGAAAGAGAGCAAAAAATTGGTTTCACGTGAAACAGGCAATAGCCAAGTGACCAATCAAGTGAGCAATACAGCACCTGATAATTCATCAAAAAGTAACACTGCGACCCCAGCGCTTAGTAAAGAAGAACAACGCAAATTAGCCGCTGAACAGCGTAAGCGCACTGCACCTATCCGCCGTGAGATTGAAGAGACAGAAAAAGCACTTGCCAAGATTGAAGGGCAGCTTGCAACGCTTGAGGAAAAGCTGGCTGATACCAAGTTGTACGAAGAAAGCCGTAAGGCGGACTTACTGGTCTTATTGAATGAGCAAACCGCGCTACAGCAGCAGCACAGCGATAACGAAGAAAAATTGCTGCTATCGATGACGACGCTAGAAGAAATGGAAGCGGAATTTTAGTAGCAAGTTATATGAGATTTGGCTGTTAAGCGATTTTCGTCGTAAGTAATCAAACATAAAAAAGGGAGGGCATCAGCCCTCCCTTTTTTATCGTTTTTGCAACATTATTCTTTACGGTATTTACCATCACCGTAGGACAGTACTTTCATTGTGGTCGTACAAAGCTGGCAATCGATTTGACTAGCAGCAGCTTTCGATAAATCAAGAATACGGCCTCGAATATAGGGGCCTCGGTCTGTGATTTTGACCACGACACTTTTTTTTGTTTTTTGGTTGGTCACTTGAACTTTTGTGCCAAACGGTAACGTGCGATGGGCAGCGGTTAGTGAGTTCATGTTAAAGATACTACCACTTGCAGTGCGTTTACCATGAAACTTGCTGCCGTAATAACTGGTATTGGCCGCAAAAACTGTGGTACTCAGTAATAGTGATAACGTGACAACCAAAGACTTAATTAAATATGACATTCATGACCTATAAGCAATTTATGAAATAGACAGCGATGCTTGCCTATGTTGTCATACCCCTATGAGTATGAATAAGGAGGGGATTTTACAAGATATAGATTGTCAAACTATTACAGCCGTGTAAAAAAACTCACGAGGTCAAATGCTTGTTTTTTAAGGGAAAAATATCATTTTTGACTAAAAATAATGGAAGAATGAGTACCGAGCATAGGCTTATAGAGAATAATTCTTACTAAGAAGTCGACAAGAGACCAGAAAGTAAATAACAAAATGCAAATAAGTGATATATAAATACGAATACTATCGATATAGTAAGTTTTGACCGCGAAAAGCCTACCGAAAACAGTCTGTTTTATTGTAATAAAAACTTTCTACTTTATTACTAAACTGTAAAAAAAACAAAATTATTGATTGCTTTAGACTGTTTGAGAAAATTGGTCATATCGTATGGCAAGTCGTTAAGAAAAACATGGTGGTTCATGGCTGTTAAAAAACAGCGGTTGGAATATTTCAGTAAATATAAACAACAATCATTGAGTAAAAAAGACGGTCTCATCACTTTTAGTAATCATTAGGCGGCTTTATTTTTGTCTTTATCTTCTCTGCACACGACAAAAAAATCATCCCCACCCGATTTTCATAGGTTTAGGGGTTAAAAAGCTAACTAACTGTCGAAATACAGTCTTATCATTGTTAAAGAACACCAAGTGAAGGCCCTCAATCAACACATCCAGGCCAAGCGCAAACAAACTGGCTTGAGGTCGAGCGTTTGACTTTAACTTGCGCTTTAACGGCTTATCTTTGTCTTTATAAATACCGACATGATAAGCCCAACAAAATGCTAAGGCGTTCACTGCGACTAATTTACTGACCCGATCAAGATGGGTTAAGTGGGTATCTTCAAGATTAAAGCCACGGCCCTTTAGACAAGCAAATAAAGTCTCAATCTCCCAACGCTTAGCATAGCTTGTCATCGCATCCACTGTTTCTAGTTGATTGGTTGCGACAATCACTAAACCATAGTCTTTATCACGCTTGGCAAATACTCGAACCAAACAACCATCGACAGTCAGTATTCGCCCATGTCGATATGTTTCTTGATGGCTAACATGGCGCAATAACTCTTTAATCTGTACCAACTTGCCATGATGATTCTTAACTTTACTGTTCTTCTTAATCCGTATGGCAAAGGGTATGTGATTATTGGTGAGCCAGTTAAACCATTTTCGCCAACAAACTCTCTGTCTGCTACTATCATCTCAAGGTTATCTTTGCCAAATTGTTTGATAAACCGCTCAATAAGTTCACAGCGTTCAAGATGGTTTGTATTACCTCGCTTATCTAGCATTTGCCAGTATAAGGGGATGGCTATCCCTTTATATACCACCCCTAACATAAAGATGTTGAGGTTACTTTTACCCCATTTCCAGTTGGTGCGGTCAATGGTTAAGGTGACTTCGCCTAGCCCAAATAGTCGATATATCATTAAAGCCAGTTGATCGTAGTCTATCCTCGCTTCGGCAAAAAATCGCTGTAGTCTGCGATAGTGACTGTCGGTCTTGCCACCCTTAGGAAGGTGTCTTGCTGTTTTTTTAAGATTACTGCTTTGAGCAGTAATCAGGGCTATTATCATTAGGCTCAAACAATTGATTCTTGCCTTGTTCATGCTCAGGTTTTGGGTTAAAGTCTCACTAAGTCTGTTAAAGTTTGGCATGGTCTATTCGTCTTAAAAATTACTATTATGCCTTTGCTTTAACAGACTTTTTTGTTTTTTGTCGTGTGCAGAGCTTTATCTTATATTTTTCAATTTTCGTTACATCAATAAAAGTCAGTGATATAAAGCATTCTAGGAAGTCATCTAGAGCAATATTTACTATAGAGATATATTTCTATAAGTTTTCTTACAAAACAGTTGCATAAATGAGACTTTAAGATTAGAGTTTTCGACCCAACAAATATTAACTAATGGAGTCACGTATGAAAAAAATTGTTGCTGTGGCATTGCTCGCTGTTTTGACACCAGGATGTGCGACGCAAAACTATCTTGTGTCTTCATCGACTGCACCGACAGCCGCTACAAAGGCTGATGCTGATAAAATGCAGACTTTCTTTGTCAGCGGTTTGGGTCAAGAGCAAGACATTGATGCGGCCGAAGTTTGCCAAGGCAAAGAGAATGTGGCTAGTATCCAAACGCAAAGCAACTTTATCAATATTGCGCTAGGTTTTATATCTTCAGGTATCTATACCCCACGCCAAGTCCGTGTTTACTGCAAGTAAGGAATAATGAATATGAAAAAACTACTAACAATGGCAGTGATGGGTTCAGTATTATTGGTATCAGGTTGTGCAACCCAAACAGGTCTTATTCAACCAACTCAAAATACCACTCCAGAATATACTAAGTCACAGACCTTCTTTATTGGTGGTATTGGGCAAGAACAGACTGTAAACGCTGCTGAAGTATGCGGCGGCGCACAAAATGTTGCCAAAGTTCAAACAGTACAAGAAGCCAAAGACATCGCACTAGGTTTGGTCACTTTTGGCATTTATACCCCTCGTACGGCTAAAGTTTTCTGTCGATAAGAAACGCTATCAATACCTCACATCATTTATTTTGACCATTAATTGATCGATGTTGAGCGCTGTATCTTAGAGCCGTTAAAAAAGAGCAAACAGTCACTGTTTGCTCTTTTTTTTGTGGTGAGTATTGGTCATCAGTGATGACAGAAATGCTGCAATGAATGGGTAAGATTACTGGTAATATTTTTATAACGGTGTTTATTTTGATTATTGCTATCATAAAGTATGGACTATAAAAAATGACTATACCGAACACTAATATTGATCGATATGATCCATTCTACAGTCGGCATTTCGGTATGACTGATATGTTTTTATGTTGAGGAAAATAACATGGCAGAAAAAAATTACTATGACATTTTAGGGGTCAAGAAAGACGCCACAGACGCCGAGATCAAAAAAAAATACCGTAAGCTTGTGCGTCAATTCCATCCCTGATGTCAGTGATGATCCAGACGCGGATAGTAAGATTGCTGAGATTAATAACGCTTATGAAACCATTAGAGATAAAGACAAACGTGCCGAATACGATGCGATGTTGGACAACCCGTTCGCTGGACAAGGTGGTGCAGGCGGGTTTGGTGGTTTTGGCGGTCAGGCGGGAGCGTCGCAAGGCGGTTTTCGCTGGGAGGATATCAAAGGCCAGTTCGGCGATGGCGAAGCATTTGGCGATGGCGGCTTTCGTTTCGATGATATTTTTTCAGCGTTTGGTCGCGGGGCGCGTGGTTCATCCAGTGGTCGCTCTCAAAGCCAAGGGTTTGACCCTTTCGGTGGCGGTTTTGGGACGCAAGATAGTAAAGGTCAGGACCAGCATGCCGAGATTACGGTCGATCTGTCTTCGGTTTATCAAGGGGACAACTATAGCATCAAGTTAAACGTTCCTGTGCGTCAGCCTAATGGCGAGGTGAGCTACGACAACAAAACGCTCAAAATTAAAATTCCAAAAGGCATTACTGATGGCAAGCAAATTCGCTTGAGCGGGCAAGGTGCTGCTGGCAGTAGCAACGGCAAAAATGGTGATTTGTTCTTAAAAGTAAAAATCCGCCATGATGACAATATCCGTATCGAAGGTGCAGACGTTTACCAGACTGTCAATATCGCACCATGGGAAGCCGCATTGGGTGAAAAAATTAATGTCAGCACGCCAGCAGGTACGCTTGGAGTGACCATACCCAAAAACAGTAAATCAGGTAGCAATCTGCGTCTAAAGGGCAAAGGTATCCCTGCCAAGCAAGCGGGCGATTTATACTTGACCTTAAATATCATTAACCCTGATGTCAGTAGCGATGCGGCAAGACAGGCTTATGAGCAGCTCAAGCAAGCCTTTGCCGACACCACTATCAACCGTTAATCCATGCGCTTGATGGTCGACATTCATCATGATAGTCAATAGTGAGTCATCAAGATGAATGCACCAAGGATGAAATAAAGAGAAAACGAGGATAATAGCTATGAAACACTCGCCTGAATTTACCGATATCATTATGAGCTTAGATGAGCTTGTCTCTGCTTGTGGCCAAGAGCGCCAATGGGTCATCGAATTGATTGAAGAAAGTATTATTGAATACGATGTGCCAGAACGTGAGCAATTCACTGGCTATCAGCTGACCACCGTGCGCCGTGCCTCACGACTCAGCCGTGATTTTGATGCCAGCGTGCCTGCCATTGGCTTGATACTTGAGCTGTTAGATGAGGTTGAGCAGCTGCGTCAATTCAAACGTCAGTCTGAGCGCCAAACGCCTATCATAGAGGTTGAGATCGACAGTATAAAGTAGTTAAGACCTAAAATACCGCACAAAAAAAGGCCTTTATTAGGCCTTTTTTTATCGACAGAAAATGCTTTGCTAAAAATTAACGTGAATAAGTAGGATCAGCTGCTGCGGTAAATAATACATCAGTTGACGAGTTCAGAGCCGTCTCTGCCGAGTCTTGAATCACACCGATGATAAAACCAATGGCAACCACTTGCATGGCGATGTCGTTCGGTATGCTAAATAAGCTCGCTGCCAAAGGAATGAGCAGCAACGAACCACCAGCAACACCAGAAGCACCGCAAGCACTAATCGTCGCCACCAAACTCAATAGAAGCGCTGAAGCAAAAGACACCTCAATGCCCAAGGTGTGAGCGGCAGCAAGGGTTAACACGTTGATGGTAATCGCCGCACCCGCCATGTTGATAGTTGCCCCTAGCGGGATGGTCACTGAGTAAGTATCTTCGTGCAATCCAAGCTTACGCGCTAGGTTCATATTCACAGGAATATTGGCAGCCGAACTGCGCGTAAAGAAGGCTGTAATTCCTGATTCGCGTAGACATCTGAACACAAGTGGATAAGGGTTTTTGCCCGTCTTAACAAACACGATAATAGGGTTTGCGACCAAAGCGATAAACAGCATACAGCTGATCAGTACCATCAAAATACGGGCATAGCCTGCTAGCGAGGCAAAGCCTGTCTCAGCGACCGTACTGGCAACCAGACCCAAAATACCAAAAAGGCGCTAGGGCAATAATCCACTTGACCACTTGTGAGATAGCATCAGCAAAGTCACCAACGACATTGCGGGCTGTGTCGCTGGCTTGGCGTAGCGCAAAACCAATGATGATGGCCCATGCCAAGATACCGATATAATTGGCCTCAGCGATGGCATTGACCGGATTGGCAACCAAATTCATCAATAGGTTGGTCAATACTTCTTTTAGGTCGGCGGGGGGAACTTGCGCGATATCGGCGTTGACCAATACCAGATCAGTGGGGAACAAAAAGCTGGCACCAACGGCAGTTAAGGCAGCCAAAAAAGTGCCAAACATATACATGATGAGCACAGGCTTGACATAGACTTCATTGCCACTGCGATGTTGGCTAATCGCCGCCATGACCAAAATGAACACCAGTATAGGCGCTACGGCTTTTAGTGCACCAACAAACAATGTACCAAGTAGCCCTATGGCGATACCGATACTTGGTGCTAGCCAACCGATCAGCACCCCCAACACCAAACCAATAATAATGAGCGGCACCAGCCCGATACGCTGATACACCGCAATCAATGAACGCATTTGTACATCCCTCGACATCTGTCAAAAGTAAATGAATTGTTTGAGCAAAAATTTATCGAGGGATGGTAGCATTTTTTGACATATTCGCATACCGCTCATATAGTCAATCAATATTAAAAGTGGTACAAGGCAGACGAGTGCAAGTACTACAGTAGTAGGCTAAACGAGTCTAACGCTGTAACGCTTTAATAGTGGTTCGACTATAGCAGTGGAGGCGACGTATAAAGTGAAAAGTAACAGGTAAAATATAACGAGTGTGCTCAAATGTGGAGCAAGTATAGACGAAGGCAAATTAGCAAAAATGCCTAGGGCGTGTTAAAAGTAGTGACAAGGTAAAGAGAGAAATAAACGGCAGCGCTATACCCTAAAGTGGGTCAACTCATAGCCTAATTGCTGATAGGCTTTATATTTGTGGCGACCTTCTTGGGTACTGGTAGCATCAGGTCGGATCAGCTCAAGGACGCGAGAGGGCTTGGCATTATTGGTCGTAGCCATAAAGCCAGTCACCGGACGTGTCGTTGTATTGAGCACGATACCATTAAAGTCTGCTGGCATATAACTGCCGAGCAATACGGGCGCTAAAGATTTGTCGGCGTCAGAGTCAGCGGCTTTAGAATGAATATCCGACAGGCATTGATGCGGTATAAAGCTCGTGGCATCTTGTGCCCAAAGTGCTCTATCTAGCTCTGCTAGCAACGTTTCATCTTCGATCAAAATCAACAAAGACTGCGTGCTTTTGTTCAGCGCTGTTTGAGTCAACTGACAAATAAAGCCCAAGAAATCTTGGGCTTTACTCTCACTAATACATAAAAACTGATCTTCATAGAATGGTTTTCATAAAGTATTTGATAAAATAGCATTTATCAATAGACGGTCGTTAATGCACTGCCATTGATCGATTAAGCCATATCCGCGCTGTTTTTCAGGTACTGCATAAATAGCGGTACTGGACGACCAGTTGCAGCTTTGTCTTTACCTGAGTTCCATGCGGTACCAGCAATGTCTAAATGCGCCCATGCCTGACCTTCTTCAATGAAGCGAGACAAGAAGCAAGCGGCAGTCACTGCGCCCGCACCTTTACCACCGATGTTTTGGATATCAGCAATTGGCGAGTCAATCAGTGCTTGATACTCATCATCAAGTGGCATGTGCCAGATAAGATCACCTGATAAGTTGCTCGCATTCTCGAGATCAAATAACACATCTTCATCATTACTAAAGACTGCCGAACGCACATGGCCCAATGCAACCACGCAAGCACCCGTCAATGTGGCGACATCGATGATGGCTTTTGGATTATAGCGCTGTACATAGCATAAAGTATCAGCCAGTACCAAGCGACCTTCGGCATCGGTGTTCAGAATTTCAACAGATTTACCATTCATGGCTTTGACAATATCGCCTGGGCGCGTGGCATCACCTGATGGCATGTTCTCAGCACAGGCGAGCGCACCGACCACGTTGATTGGTAGACGTGCTTCACATAAAGCTTTGATAGTACCAAGTACTGAGGCTGAACCACCCATGTCAAACTTCATCTCATCCATTGCCGCGCCTGGCTTGATTGAGATACCGCCTGAATCAAAGGTCACGCCTTTACCGACCAAGACGATAGGCGCATCATCATTTGTAGCTTGTGCATTATTGTCGCTAGCTTTGCCGGCTTTCTTAGCGGATTTTTTGGTTGGTAGTTTATCAGTGAGCGCTTTTTTTAGACCAGTCACTTTTGCGTTGCTAATCGTTTGCTCGGTGGTGCCAGCGTTTGCACTAAATGAGGATTTACCGCGGTACTCCATGATGACAAGCTGACCTTCTTTGGTAGAACCTTGAGCCACTGATAAGAAACAGTTCATACCCAGCGCTGACATCTCGTCTTCACCGAGTACCTTGACAGTCAATAGGTCAGGATAGGTTTTTGCAAGTTCTTGTGCTTGCTCTGCCATATATGCAGGGAAACAAATATTACCTGGCTCATTGGCGACGTCACGAGTGAGGCTTTGACCGGCGAATACTGCCTCAGCAAATGCGAGTGCAGGCTGTAGTGAGTTATCAGCTAACAGATAAACATCAGTCAATACAGGCGTTGCTTGCTCAGATTTATATTTGTCAAAGCGATAGCTGGCTGCCAATAGGTTTAGGGCAAATTGACCAAAATGGCTTTCTTCTAGCGCATCACCTAAGGCAACGGTAATAGACGATACACGCTTTTGCGTGCTGCTATAGATGGTCTTGGCAATTTTTTGCAGTACGGTATTGCTGAATTTGTCCGTGTTACCAACACCAACCAACAATAGCTGTACAGGGTTTTGTTTGGTGGTTTTTTTATCCCTGCCAATGCATAATCAGCAACGGTCTCACAGGCTGTGCCCTTAAAATGAGAGACTTCAATCAATTGCTCAATACGAGCGGTATAGTCTGTCAGCATGGAGTTGGCAAGGATGTTTTTCTTATCATCGACCAAGACCACCAGACAAGCGTCGTCTTTACTTTTGGCTTCTTTTTTGAGGATTTTTTGCGTATGCGTCTTTGGCAGGTGCTGAGATAATTTGATATTCATATAGTTATCCTTATTAGAGTTATGAAAATGATGCAATTGCTGGTGCCTGTTAGATTATTGGATTATTTGGCTTGTAGAGCAATCACGATAGTGTAGCATATTGCGATGATGGTACGCAGTTTGCACCGTTTAGGTAAAATGTCGGAACCGTTTTACTTGATCAGTGGTTAGGGATTCACGCTAACCTTTCACCAACTCATCAGTCGTTACTAACGCACTAAACCTGTCTTGTAGCGCTGCCATCGCGGTGTCATGCATGACCTCAGCACTGATGGTTTTTCTAGTAGCACTTGGGAGATCGCGAGTGGCACAGGCGTCGTGACAGACAAAATTGTCAAAACCCAGATCAAAGGCAGCTCTCACACTGGAACTTACGCACATGTGGCTCATAAAACCTGCAAAAATAATTTGTTGTTTGTTTGCAGACGAGGAGTAGTGATTGTAGCTGCGTATCATAAAACGCATTGGGATGGTTTTTGACAATCACGGTTTCACCATCATGCGGCTGTAGCTCTTCGACGATCTCGACGTTAGATGATAAAGGATCAAAGACATTGCCATTTTCTGCACCGTGATGGGTGATGTGAAAGATAGGGACATCTTGCTTGCGGGCTTTATCCAGCAATAGTCGTGCGTTGTCGATGGCCTTAGCGCCTGCTTGACCTAATGGCATGGCACCATTGACATACTCGTTTTGATAATCGATAAATACGAGGGCGCAATTTGACCAATCAAGTGTATCGAACTCACCACCAGCAAGTTCAAGTAAGGTTGCGGGCGTAGATGTGGTATTAGTCATTGGTATTCTCCATCACATTAGATGACATAAAAATAGTTTTATCCGTCAGTCAGTTTAGCAATTAATAACAGAGATAGAGATTCGATGATACGAATGACAAACAAACCTTTCCAAACTAAATAAAAAACGTATTGGAGAAAACCCTGTTAAACCAATTCCATATAAGATTTCATTAACGATTTATCCGATATTTGATATGTTTATCGTCTACCGATAGTAATGCGCTATCAGTAAGGTGTACGTAATGTTTGCAAACACATTTCACAGCCATTTTTAGGCAAAACATGCTAGGATTAGCGGTTATATTTGTCGCTTGTGTTTGTTGAGTAGGACTAATCAGTCACTCAGTAATTGTCAATATTATTTGAACGTATATGATGCCCATGATGCATTGTTATTGTGCTCAAATATGACGATAGACCCCCTAATCCATCATGCGCATACCAACTGTTTAAGAGTACCCATTGTGATATTACGCCGCTATATGACTCGACAAGTTGCCTTGACCACTGCTTTGGTGCTGGGGTTTTTGGTAGTAATGATGCTAGGCGGTCGTTTGATACGTTATTTTGGCATTGCTGCTGAAGGCCGTTTGGATATTAGCCTGCTGTTTACGATCATCGGGTACAACCTGCCGTATTTTCTAGAATTGATATTACCGCTAGCCTTTTTTATCGCGTTGATGCTGGTGTTTGGTCGTTTATATGTCGATCAAGAAATGGCTGTCATCAATGCCAGCGGCGTGTCTCGCGGTAGGCTGGCGCGCCTGATGACACCATTGATATTAGCGTTGTTTGTCGGTGAGGCGGCGCTATCTATTGTAGGCAAACCATGGGGCGTACGCTCATCCGAGGCGGTGTGGCAGCAGCAAGCATTGACCAGTGCGTTTGATCTGATTCGTCCGAATGAGTTTATAAGCAGCGGTAACTACCATCTATACGTGGGTAGTCTCAGCGATGATAAGAAAAAACTACAAGATGTGATATTGATCCAATCTGAACCGACGCCAAAAGGCAATACTGGCAAAAGCGCTGATATGAATAATACGATTGATCAAGAAACCGCTGATCAAATGGGCATCTCTGATATGCCAAAAGATATTATAAATAGAGATGCAAAAGACATCAGTAAAGACACCATCACGCTCGCCAAGCGTGCTGAACAGGTCAATACGGGCAATAGTGGTGTGACCCAGTTGGATTTGTTTCAAGGTCGTCGTTACGAAGTGGGTGCAGGCAGCTTGAAATACAATCAAGTCGCCTTTGACCGTTATCGCATCACCCTCACCGAATCCCTCACAAGAGGTCATCACTGAAGACAATATCGAGACCCAACCGATTGGACCTTTATGGCAGGCGGCAACAGGTGATGCACAAGCTGACACCAATAATGCGCTGCGTGCTGCTCAAGGTGAGCTTGGCTACCGTCTGGCACTGCCGTGGCTGATGATTATCGCACCGATGCTGGCTGTACCGCTTGCGCAGTGCGTCCACGCCAAGGGCGTTGGTTGCGTCTATTTCCCTCTATCTTATTATTTGTCAGCTGTGCGCTAGGCATCATCTCGCTTAAGAACGCAGTGAGCAAAGGCAGTATTAGCGTATGGGCTTACGCATGGCTGGTATTAGGCTTTATGGCACTAGCGCTTTATTTGAATTGGGGTAGCCGTGTGCAACATCGTCTGCGCTTTCGTAAACAAGAAAATAGATTAGCCGCCGCCGCGCCTATCAGCAGTCTGGACAATCAACACAATAGCTCACAAGGAGGGCAGTCTTAATGCGCTCTTTATTTGCTAAGTCTGCAGGGGCTGGTCAGCTGGCCAAAAAACCTGCCAATTTAAAAGTCCTCAGCCGTTATGTCAAACTCAACGCCTTACTTGCTATTATCGCGGCCGTCGTTGGTTTATGGGCGTTACAGCTGGTCTTTTCTTACTTATCAGAGCTCGATTCGTTAGATGACAGTTATACGATGGGGCAGGCACTCAAGTATATCTTTTATCGCTCGCCTTACTTCTTAGAGCAATTCATCCCAACGGGTGCGCTACTCGGTGCCGTCATAGGATTGGGCTTACTTGCTAATAAAAGTGAGCTGGTCGTCATGCGTGCGGCTGGGGTCAGCATCTATCGTATCGTCGGCTGGGTGTTACAACCTGCCTTCATTTTTGTGCTACTGGCATTGGCGATTAATCAGTTCGTGCTACCGCATTCCAATCAATTGGCAAAGCAAATAAACGATGAGGACAACACATCGCTAGTCACTTCGGTGCGCGGCTATTGGACGGTGCAGCCACGCTTTGAAAATGCACAAGATGGCAGCGCGACACCTGATGGCAGTGATATTTTATATATCGATTATGCCGATGTTGCCGGTAATATCGGCGAGGTAAAACGTTGGCATTTAGATAACAACGGTAATCTGCAAACGGCCGTTCATGCTAATGGCGGAAAATATACGGGGCGTGAGCCTATCGATGTGACCAGTGACAAGCCAAGCGAGCAGTATCGCTACGAATGGCAGCTGAACGACATGGTCGAGCTTAGCATTAATCAGGGCTTTGAGAGTAGCCAAGCCGTTTCACCATCAGATACGCTCAGCTTACCATTCGCTCCAGAGTCGGTGTATCTACTGACGCGCAAGGCAGAGGATTTGTCTCTGACGCAACTATACGAGCATCGTCAGTTTATGCAAGAGCAGGGCAAGCGCTCCTTGGATCATGAAGTGGCGTTTTGGCAAAAGCTATTATCACCTTTATCAATATTGTCACTGGTCATTGTTGCTTGCTCATTCGTCTTTGGCTCGCTACGGACGCACAGTTTGGGCTTGCGTATCGTGGTGGCTTTGCTGTTTGGCTTGCTCTTTAGCTATATTCAGGACTTGGTCGGATTTATATCGCTTGCTACAGGATTTTCGCCCATGCTGATGGTGTTATTACCGATTATCGGTAGTGCGCTATTGGGTGGTTATTTGATAAAACGCCAGATGTAGAAAGACAGTTGGTCATACAAAACAAAAAGCACGCTAGATCTATTTTAGCGTGCTTTTTTATGACGATCTTTATGGTTGGATGCTGAAGACTAATCTTTGGTCGCCATAGTAATCGTATAGGTTTTGCCCTGCTTGATTTTTTTCGCTATTACCGAACACTTCGGTAAACGAGCGCTTCATAAACTGACGTAAGCCATTGATCGTCACCACATAAAAACGCCCACCTTGACGCATGCGGGCATAAGCATCGAGGAAATACAGATAATGCTGCTCTTTACCGACTTTGGCAGGCAAGTTTGACATCACAAGGCTAAAGTCTTTGTCGGCTGCCACATGATTAAAGCCATTGGATAAATGCACATCGACGTTTTTTAGACCATTTTTTCGCAGTTACGGCGCGCATATTCTACCGCCATAAAATCTTTATCAATCAAAGTATGCTGACCGTTTGGACATTCGCGCGCCGCCGTCATGCCAAGCACACCATAGCCACAGCCCAAGTCGATTGAATCATCATCTTCTTGGAAATCTACATAATCAAGCAGCATCAAACTGCCATCATCGAGCTTTTGCGGTGAAAAAATACCCCACGTGGTTGCAAAATCAAACGGCTTACCTAGTACGTCATCCGTAAAATGTATATCTTCGCGCCAGTGTTTGGCTTTTTTGAGGGAGGTCGGCAGGGGGACGGTGGTTTGTAGAGTGGCTCATGGGATTCTCAAATAATAGATAGGTAAAAGGTTAATAAGCTATGGCAGGTATTGTAGCGAGAAAAGGGTAGGTTTGCAGCTATGGATTACAAACGTTTTTCAGTCAAACTGCTAAAAAAATATTGATACTATTAAAAGATAAATTATGCTTTTATCAAAATAGGTAAGTGCACAAATCCTACAGCGGTGACTCAAAGGACAATAATGTGACAAATAATCTTAATAAAGATTGGACACCAACATTCGGTACCGTCTATACATGGTTTGCCATGGATAAAAATGGACGGATTGCCGTTCTGGTGAATAACTGCTGGGGTAACCTACCGCAGTCAGTTTTAAATATCCCTAACGCTGAGCTATTGTTAGATGACTTAAATGAATACATGTGGGAGGAGTCAAAAACATATACGAACTATCCGCAGGATAAAGCGGGAGAGCTAATAGTGGATCTATATTCTTATTGGAGTAATAAGGATAGGTACCGCAAAAAAGTTTCGATAAGCACTGTCGGTAAAATTGGAAAATGGCATGGATACATTATTGACTTGTACTGCTTTTTCGAAAACAAAATGATGAGTCGCAATAAGATTACTAAAGAATTAACTGCTGAGCTTAAGCGAATAAAAAATTACAGTGATGCGAATTTATCGGTAAATAAAGGTTGCTTTTTATATTTTGCAGTAGACGGGTACAATGAAGGTGATGACTATCCAGTAGGCTATGAGGGTGCGACCAAAATGGGCGATTATTACCGTTATCTTGTACCTACAATCTACGCATCTATTGAGGATTTTCCACAAGCGCTTTGGCACGGTATAGCCGTTTCAGACACCCTAGACTTTACCAAAGATAGAGTCCTTGATAATAATAAGATCAATACCTATTTTACTAGGAATTATCAAATCACTAACTAACTCATAACCCTTATTATGCGCTTAATGATAGTAATCCGAAGGCGACCAGTTTGTTATCGACCAAACCCAGACTGATACCATTATCAGTACTATAGTCGGTTCACTATAAAATCGATACAATAAGATTAAACGCTATTTTTCGCAGCCTCTGGAGACATAGTCACAGCAAGCAAGAAAAATAGCGTTTAATCAAATGAATTTATTATCCTGTATCGTTTTTATTTAGACTTAACTATAACAGTACTTCCATTATAGTTTCTTAATAATAAGCTTTCTGAATAATTAATTTTATGAATGTTGAGAGATGTGAAAATAATTTTTTGGTCTATAGGCGTATATTCAAAAGGCTCTCTGTAGTAATGAATCTTTTGATGGTCAAAAGTAAAACCTATCACTACACTGTTTAGAAGATAAAATTGTAAAACACCATAAGAGTATATTTCGTAATTTTTACCTTTCTGTGGCTCATATTCTATAGGCTCGCCAAAAATATTTATAACCTTACTCTTATTCGCTTTTAACGCTAAACCATTGAATTTTTTTTGTTACTAAGAATTCTTCAATATTTTGAAGCGATACTGTCACTACTCAACCTCATTGATCGCTTACTACACACAACGTCTACAAACTTGCTATTACCACATACGGATAAATTTCCGTAAATAAAATAATTTCTAGACTACTCCCCCAAACGTTTCTTTAACACATGATCAAACACAAACGGCCCAAAGGGTAAAAACATTTTGATTTTATGTGCCGTGATAAAGAGCACCACAATATAAGCGATGAACAACACTCCATGCACAGGCCCGACGTAGCCCACCATTTCAGGCATATTCAGCATATATTTGAGTGGCATGGCGATACCCAGTAGCAGCAAAAAGACGTGCCTTCCAAATAACCCATCACGGTCAAGTTTTTTTAGCGCAAATGCTTGTGCGTTAGTGAGAGTGGGCTTGGATGATGGTTGAGATTGCGGCACAGTATGATCCTTTGCTGATGAGTCAATATATAAATTAAGCGCTCGCGCTAACCACGTGGATGATGCACCGCATGCAATTGCTGCAATCTTGCCGTCGCTACATGGGTATAAATCTGTGTGGTAGACAAATCACTATGACCAAGCAATAGCTGTACACTACGCAGATCGGCGCCATGATTGAGCAAATGCGTGGCAAAGGCATGGCGCAGCGTATGCGGTGATAGTTCCTTGTCGATACTGGCTACTTTGGCGTAACGCTTGATAAGATACCAAAAGTTCTGCCGCGTCATATAGCCGCCTTGCGCGGTCAAAAACACTGCTTGGCAATTGCCAGATTTTAGATGGGCAATCAGATCGCCGCGCCCATGAGACAGATAATCTTCTAGCGCATCGCTGGCGTATTCACCGAGTGGCACCAGTCGGGTTTTATTGCCTTTACCTGTGATTTGTAGCCAGCCTGCGTTTAGATTGACTTGTTCAAGTGACAGATTAATCAGCTCACTGACGCGCAAACCGCAGGCATAGAGCACTTCTAGCATCGCTTTGTCACGCAATCCAAGCGCCGTACTGGTATCAGGTGCGGCAAGGAGATTATCGACATCAGCCTCGGCCAAATCCTTTGGTAACGGGCGTCCAAGCTTTGGGCTTTTGATACGCTCGCAGGGATTGTCTTCGCGCAGATTGCTCGCTATCATCCATAAATAGAACTGACGCAGACTTGAGAGCATACGCGCTTGGGTGCGTGGGGTTTTACCATCTTGGGCAAGCAGCGAAAGGCAGTGCAGCACATCATCAGGCTGCCAGCGGGTCAGGGCGAGTGGGTTGGTCAACTCACAAGAACGCAAGTCGCGCACATACGCATTACGGGTACGCGTCGCCAAACCACGTGCTAGCATGGCTTGACGAAACTCAGTCATATAAGACGGTTCATCATCGACTGCCAGCGCTTTGGGCTGACGCTGTTGTACGGCGCGGTCACGACTCATAAGATGCTCGGATATAGGTCAGATATAAGTTAACCACTTTTTTCTTCACCACATAACGATACAGCGTCGCGCTTGCTGGCATGGTGTCATCGCCATCAATAGTGATTTCATCAGGGTCAGCGTCTAGGTTGATGTTTTCTGCCAGTGTTTCTTGAGTCATCAGCTCATGACCCAGATGACGACAGAAATTTGGAATGTCGCGAGTGGTAGCAGGGTCAGTGGCCAGTATCTCAATCACCTCACCGCTATCTGCTTTTCGGATGACTCGGTGCAGCATCATCACAGGCTCAGGACAGATCAGCCCCTGCGTGTCTAGATGATGGTCGATGGTCGTATCTGGTATAGAAGTAGTCATAGTCATTATCGTAAAGCTAAGTAGGTAGGTTAAAGAATGGATCGTTTGTTTAATCACTTACTGAGGTGTACTGTCTAGATCGTCTACGGCTGTTGTCTCTTTGTCAGTATTTGCCACGTCTAAGAAGTTAAAAAAGCGCTTAAAACTGACTTTGAATAAAAATGCCACACCCAACCAACAGGACAGTCCTAACCATGCCGTATCAGCAAATAATAAGCCACCGATCAATATGATGGTCGATACGCCAATACTCATGGCAATCATCGAGGGTTGGTTTAAGCGATAACGATAAACCACAAAAGCATCATAAAGCGTAATGGGAATGGTCAATGCAACCAAGGCATAGGGCAGATTGTAAAACAGTTGATACAGTAGTTGATTATCATGAAATGTCTTGATACTGGCAATAGTACCAAAGACCGTAAATGCGAAAATAGCAGCATAAATCAGGTAAATCGCTATCTGATTTGCACGCTGCGCGCCTCTAATACGAGCAATAGCAAGCGGAGCAAAACCAGATTGCGACTTAGTATGCAAGTCTTGGTCTAGGGCAGTGGTCATAGTAATCAGTCATTTATCTGTGAGTAGGTACGATGTAGCAAAATGGTGCGACAGAAATAACAGTTTCTTCTACCTATCTGCCTAATTAGTCTGCTTTGACCGCATCAATAGCGATACTACTATTTGGATCCGCAAAGTAAGTCGACATCAGGATACAAGCAGAGATATCATCAATCGGATCACGTTCATGCTTGATCCAGCCGTTGTCCCATGCGATTTCTCTTGCTTCGATAGAGGTTAAACGCTCATCACATAATGATACGGTCACTGGCAGATGCTGCTCCATAATTCTATGCGCCAGCCGCCGCGCGAATTTATGTGCGCGTTTTGAGAGCATGGAGCTGCTACCATCCATATTAAGTGGCAGGCCGACCACGACTTGTGCCACGCCCCAGACTTTGATAATACCGATGAGGTTGTCCCAGTCGGGCTGACCATTATTCATCGCCAAGATGTCAAAAGCGCGTGCGGTTTGGGTCAAGCTATTACCGAGTGCCATGCCCATTTTTTTGACACCATAATCTAGCGCCAAAATAAGATGCGGTTTGATCTTTGGTTCAATGGCATCAATCTCAATGTCACTCATATTGCCACTAACCTTGCCATTAGTGTCAATGTCATCATCAATGGTATCTTCATCATTTGCTATAAAAGGGCTATATACCATATTAAAGGCTATCCTTTTTTATCTGTATTCATAGAGCATGTGCTATTAAGCATGACCGATGTCACTGCTAAGATAGTCAAAGTTGACGCCGATTTTGTCAGCGGCGATTTGCCAGCGCTCTTCGAACGGCGTATCAAACAATAAAGTCAGATCGGCAGGGCAGACGAGCCAATCACCATTACCCAGTTCTTGGTCTAACTGTTTTTTGCCCCAGCTGGCATGACCCAAGCACAGTTGATAGTGACCGACACCTTGACCTGCCGCGATACGCTTTAGAATATCTTGGCTGGTGGTGATGCAGACATTCTCTGAAATCGCAAAAGAAGACGCCCATTCAGGCTGACCTGTATGCAGCACAAAGCCCACCTCAGGATACATAGGGCCACCTTCTAACGCCACATCTTCCATCACTTGCGGATTAGTCACTTCAATATCTAAATCTTCTAGCAGTTTACCCACTCGCGCCTGCTCTAACGGACGATTGACCATTAGACCTAGCGCACCATGCTTATCATGGCGGCAGATATAAATGAGCGCCTGCTCAAACCTTGGGTCTGACAGCTCTGGCGCCGCAATTAAGAAGTGATGGGTCAAATTGGTATTAGGCATAGAAACAAACACAACCGAATAGTAAGGGTGAGAGACCACTATATGGTGATAACCAGTAGAAAAGCAAGATTCACTCCAACTGCTATTGATAGCCACAAAGATTTAACAAGTACTTTTTTGATGAATCGTGCTGGATGATTTAACGACAATTAATGTGTCATTTGACATCAGACAGCAAGCTACGAGCATGATCGCGAGTCACATCAGTGATCGTAACGCCACCAGACATACGCGCCAGCTCATCTACTTGCGCGCTGCCTGTCAGTATTATCAGTTCACTTTCGGTCTGTTCTTGATGGTGCTTTTGTACCAAGATATGTTGGTGCGCTTGCGCCGCGACTTGTGCTTGGTGAGTGATCGCGAGCAATTGCTGCGTTTGCCCAAGCGCGCGTAGTAGCTCGCCGACCACCTGCGCCGTACCGCCGCTGATACCGACATCGACTTCATCGAATACGAGCATGGGTTTGGCAGCGTTGTTATCAGCGTTGGTTGCTTGCAAGACTTGCATGACCAGCGCCATTCGTGACAGCTCACCACCTGAGGCGATTTTATGCAGTGGCTGCATGGGCATACCGACATTGGCACTGAACAATAAATCAATATCGTAGCAGCCATGTGCATTGTACTGGCTAGGCTCTGTCTTTTTGGTAAAAACGAACTCGCAGCGCGCATTGGGTAAGGCAAGCGGTTGTAGTTGTTCTATAAGCTGTTTACTAATGGTTGGTGCCGCTTTTGTACGCTCTTGATTTAGCTGTGTGGCCAGTGCTAGATAATCCTGCCAAGCTTGCTCAATTTGCTCGGCCATCGCATCACTGCTCGGCTCGTTTTCTAACTGTTCTAATTGCTCTTGCCAAGCTTTTGCTTCATCAATCAAATCGCTCGCTGGCAAGTTGTACTTACGTGATAAGCGATGACCTAAACTGATGAGATTGTCTAATGCTTGTAAGCGCTCAGGGTCGGGCAGTTGCTGCTCGGCATAATCTGACAGTAGCACCGTCACCTCGGTGATTTGTTGCTGCGCCAAATGCAGCTGCTCAGAGGCTTGCTCAAAGGTTTGGCTGACACCAACTTGATGATCGCAAAGTTTGATTACTTGCCCGAGCAAGGTCATTACATCTGGCTCATCGGTATCATTGTCGAGCAGATGCAGGCCATGACTGGCTTCCATCATCAAAGCTTCAATATTAGAGAGCTCCTCGTGCTCAGATTCAACTTCTGCATAGTCCACAGCCAATAGAGGGGTGATGTCTGCCAGTTGGCTTTGTAAAAGTTGAATACGGTCTTGACGCTGAGCCTCGCGACTTGCAATATCATCAGCGCGACGCTTTAGCTGCTGATACTGCTGATAGCTACTGGCTGTCTGACGCGTGAGTGGCGTTATTTGTGCCATCTCATCGAGCCAATTCACCACAAACTGCGGCTTAAGTAAGGCTTGCTGAGCATGTTGGCTATGAATATTGACCAGTAATGCGCCCAAGCTTTTTAGCTCAGCCAAACTGGCAGGCGAACCATTCAGCCATGCTTTTGAGCGACCAGTATTGCTCAGCTGCCGCCGAATAAGTACTTCAGGCTCGTCTAGCGCCCGATCATTCTTGGCAAACCATTCGGCAATGACGCTGTTGTTGTGTACATCAAACTGAGCATAAATCTCTGCGTTGTCTGCGCCATGTCTGACCATCGCGCTGTCTGCGCGTGCACCTACACAAGGATAGTGCATCCAGCAATAACGACTTGCCAGCCCCTGTTTCACCAGTGATGACATTGAAGCCTTCAGCGACACTCAGCTCATGCTGAGCGATCAACGCAAACTGATGTAAAGTTAATGATACTAGCATCAACGCCTCTCATGACAGACAATGAACTTCATATAAATCTTAAGAAGCCATCTATAAAATAAGATAAATAAAGCAATGAATTTATCTATTTAACGACACTAAATAGATAAATATTGTAGGCAAACAGTATGGTGCTAAATGTGCTCAAATACAAACATTAAGGGAGTGTATAATCGAATTTGTGATTGGAAGATTACCACAAAATTATCAAGAACTGGCAATGAGTAATCGCTGTAATATCAATCATTAAGAGGGTTGATTATAGCAAAATTATGTCTATATACTAAGCGCGATTTCGGACAAAATTCATAAAAATAGACCCAGTATAATGATGTGTTAATGGCATAAAAGCAGATAAATAAGTCTATCTAAGCTTAGCATCAAACAGTATTTTCCTAGTCGCTTTAACAAACTTTATAGAGATAATGTGGTAGCATAATCTCACATAATGATAAAATCTTCTTGTTATATTGATGACATACGGTGCATGATAACGAGTCATGATTTTGTAAAATTACAGGCGTATAGTGAGAAGAGTATGCCAATCAGTCATTATTCCAAAGCGTTTTCATAGAACCTGTGGCTACTCTTAGCACGCAGATATCTAGTAGAGAAGGATACCGCACTCAGTGCAGAGAGGTGTGTTGATGACGCGGCTCTAGCGGTAACCAGTTACTTATTTTTTAGTTTTACCATAATTATTTGATAAGGAAGCCACTATGACAGCGGCGCAATTTACTAACGTAACAGTTAATGCCCAAGCGACAGTATCTTATGATGGTCGCTGTTCCAGCCATACCATTATGTTTGAAGACGGTCGTCACAAAACCTTGGGTGTGATCTTACCTTGTGATAACTTGGTCGAGCATTATCACTTTAGCACCAATACATCCGAGCGTATCGAAATCACCGGCGGCGAGTGTGAAGTGAAAATTAATGGTGATGACGAGTTTAGCTACTACCGTGCTGGTCAATCGTTTGTTGTCGAAGGCAATAGCGGTTTCAATCTACGTACCGAAGAAATCGTCCAGTATGTCTGCCATTTAGAAGGTTGATATTATCAACAATGCGATTAAGTTAACATTGGCTGCAATTAAGCTAGCATCATCAGTGAACAGCTAACGCCATCAAATATTAATGACCAAACAATAAACAATATCAGATTGGTATTGTTTATTTCTGTTTTTAGTGCTGACTTAATCGCTCCCTCATTGCCAACGAGTTGCAGTGCTCAATGCCAATGACATTCTTCTTATTCCATCGCTTAGCGCGATATCCACCTAATACTTAATAGGCCTGTTATGGCAAAACCCATTTATTTTTACGGCATTCATGCCATTGATGCGTTACTTAAACACCGCCCTTTGGATGGTCTTAGCTTGTTTGTGCAACAGGGACGCGAGAGTGACAGCCATGTACAAGCCATTATGGCTGAGGCGGAAGCTAATGGTATCAGTATCCAGCCGACCCAAAAAGATAAGCTGACACAGCTATGTGGTAGCCCGCAGCATCAAGGCGTGGTACTCAATGCTCGTCCGCTAGGTTTTGCTGATGAAGGTCTGCTTGATACCATTATTGGTCGCGAACAGTGCTTATTGTTAGTGCTAGATCAAATCACAGACGCACATAACTTTGGCGCTTGCTTGCGCACAGCCGTAGCAATGGGTGTGGACGCCGTGGTTTGTCCGAAGCACCATGCAGCAAGCCTGACGCCCACAGTCGCTAAAGTATCTGTTGGGGCCGCAGAGATGATGCCGATTATTAGTGTCACCAATTTGGCACGTACACTTTCGCACATCAAAAACGCAGGAGTATTTGTGTTTGGTACGGCGCTCAATGCCGATGCGAAGCCTATCCATGCCGCTGATCTGACTGGCAAAACAGCCATCATTATGGGGTCAGAAGGGAGGGGGATGCGCCGCCTGACAATGGAGAGCTGCGATGAGCTGGTTTATATTCCGATGTCAGGGAAACGAGCATGGCAACCTACAAAGCTTAAACGTAAGCGTCGCTACTGGTATGGCACTGTATGAGGTTAATCGCCAGCGAACTTTAGCTGCTGGGCAAGCTTAAGGTACTCTTGGTGTAGGGGTTCTAGCTGTAAGTATAGAGGCAAGGTCGCTCTCGTTAAGTATGATATCGTCTGCATGACGATTGCGCTCTTCACGACTAAGCTGGTTGGTCATAATGGCTTTGATTTTTTGAATACTTTGATCATCACGCTGACTGGCACGCGCAAGCTGCGTGTCTTCGGTGGCATCCATCACAAGGATACGTTGGCATAAATTGGCAAGACCCGCTTCTGCTCCCCTCAATGAGTAGGGGTGCGGACAATACCACATAAGCTGAGGTGCTAGACTCTAACTGTGCTTTGGCTGTCTCACGTATCGCTGGATGCGTGATCGCCTCAAGCTCAATAAGCGCTTCAGGGTTTGCAAATACGTGCGTGCGTACAGCGGCCCTATCCATTGACCCATCATCATTTAATACCCAATCGCCAAACCGTTTTTGGATTTTTGCGCAGAGTATCGCTGCCTTTAGTAACGATCTCATGAGCGATCACATCGGCATCGATAATATCAATCCCTTGCTCAGAAAACCAAGCACTAGCAGCGGATTTGCCACTACCGATCCCGCCTGTTAAACCAACGACGAGCGTCTTGTTTTTTGTCTGTAGTTTCTGTGGTTGACGCGAATAAGATTGTGCGGCTTTATTTGACATAATGATGGCTTATTTGACAGAGGTAGTAAAAGCAGTGACTAATGAAGAAATTGCTTATCAGTAATTATGCTTATAGATTAGGGTAAAAAGCTTACTATCAAGACTCAGTAAGTATACATACCAAGATACCAGCTGACGATATCTGAGCCGTATAATAAAGCAACAATACCTGCGACAGCAATGTAAGGACCAAAGGCAAAAGGCCTGCTCTCACCTTGTTTTTTCATCAAGATTATTCCGACGATCGACCCAAGCAAGGGATGACAATAAAATAATTAATGGCAACATCATGGGCCCGAGCCAAGCACCTAATACTGCTAGTAATTTAAAATCACCTTGTCCCATCCCATGTTTCTTAGTGATTAAGTAGAATACTTTAACGACGATCCAGAGTGATAAAAATCCGAAGAGTAAACCCCATATCGACTGCGTTGGTGAGACAAACCAGCCTTGTGAGTTGACGGCCAATCCTAGACCTGCTAGTGGAAAAGTCAGGCGATCGGGTAGTAGCTGCGTATCAAAATCAATACCGGTTAGAGCCACTAGTGTCCACACTAAAACGAGCGCTGACAATCCAGTTGCATTGACGCCGAATTTGTAGATCACGAGCACCGATAGTAAAGCGGTTACTAACTCAACTACAGGATAACGCAAACCAATCGCAGCTTTGCAGTTTGAGCAGCGCCCTTTTAGTGCCAGCCAGCTGATTAAGGGTATGTTTTCATACCATCTGATCTTATGAGCGCAATGGGGGCAGCGTGAGGCAGGTCGACTCAAAGTAATGGGTTGGTCAGTAGCCACGACATTCGCTATAGGTAACGTATGCTCGCGTGGCATATCGGCCTGTTCGATCATAAATTGGCTACATTCTTGTCGCCAACCGTAAATCATCATAAGTGGGATACGATGAATCACAACATTTAAAAAACTGCCAACACAAAGACCTAACAAACCAAATACGACCAAGGCTAGAGCTATATTTTCTTGTAGTAACTGTATGAATTGCATTAAACCATTATCCTACGACTGAGCCCATTTGGAAGATTGGTAAGTACATCGCAATGACCAGACCACCAACTAATACACCCAGTACAGCCATGATCATAGGTTCCATTAAGCTGGTCAAACCATCAACGGCATTGTCGACTTCGTTTTCGTAGTAGACAGCGACTTTATCTAGCATTTCTTCCAAGCTACCAGACTCTTCGCCGATACCCACCATTTGAATAACGAGACTTGGGAATAAATTGGTTGAACGTATGGAGAACTGTAGTTGCTGACCAGTAGAAACGTCATTTTTGACCTGTTGAGTGGCATTATAAAACACGACATTGTTGGTCGCACCAGCAGTAGAATCTAGCGCATCAATGAGAGGTACACCAGCGGCAAAAGTGGTAGATAGGGTACGAGCAAAGCGCGCAATAATTGCTTGGTAAGCAATATTGCCAAAAATTGGTGCTTTTAGTACCGCACGGTCTAAAAAGTCACGGAATTTTTTAGAGCGTTTTTGGCTTCTGAAAATCCGATAATAGCCCCACCGATAAAAATAATTAAAATAAACCACCATGCTTTCATCCACTCAGACATACCCACTACCATTTGAGTAAAAGCAGGTAGCTCTGCGCCAAATGACTCAAATAGGTCTGAAAATACAGGCACGACTTTTATTAGTAGAATCATAGTAACGATAATGGCAACTACGATGACAGCAATCGGATATTTCATTGCTTTCTTAATCTTTGCTTTTAGTAGTTCGCTTTTTTCTTTGTAAGTCGCTACACGCTCAAGCATGGTCTCTAGCGCACCCGATTGCTCACCCGATTCGACAAGTGAGCAGAATAGATCATCAAAGTAACGAGGGTGTTTACGTAGGGCGGAAGCAAAGGTGCCACCTGCTTCGATATCAGCTTTGATTTGTAGCACCAAGTCTTTCATACTCGGATTATCAAGCGAATCTGCTACAATTTCAAAAGATTGAGTCAGCGGGACACCTGCTTTCATCATCGTTGCCAATTGTCGCGCAAAAATCGCAATATCAATGGCTTTAATTGGTTTTTTGAAGGTGTAGAGCGGTTTTGGTTTCTTCTTGATACCTTTAACCGTGATCCCTTGCTTGCGTAAAGTAGCTTTGGCTAACTCTAAGCTACGACTAGTGGTTTCGCCTTTCACCTTTGCCCGCGCCGGTTTACGCCATCATAGACAAAGTCCAACAGCATGTCAGTCTTAGCTTTTGCCATATTACTACCCTCGAGATTGTCTAATATAGATATTGCAAACATAAAGCAGAATACCAGACAAAATTGTTGGCTGGTATACTTTATTTTAGCGCAAAAAACCAGTGCCTATCTGTTTTATTTTTAAGTATATCTATTAGATAGTATTTCTACGTTAGGAGCCTTTAGAAAGAAAAAATACTAGAAGATTAGGGCGTGTTGAACATTCGACCATGGCACTGACAGCGACTATTTTTTAGGCGATTCGATGTTAAAAATAATAAGTTTAGTCACTCTAAGCGCTTATTTTTAACGATGAAGCGGCAAAAAGAGTCCTGTCCCTGCGGGCTGATGCTAAAATTGCCCCATACTGCGTTACAAATCTCGCTAAGGCATCTGCATTATCGTCGCTTTGTGCCTTGTCTGGAACAATTTTAGCGATCAGCAGTGCCTATTTGCGAATGTTCAACACGCCCTAATAGTTGCATATACGACTTAATGCTTATGCTACTTATTCAGAAGTAACGCGCATCATTTCTTGAATACTAGTGACACCTTGCAGAACTTTTAAGACCCCAGAACGGCGTAGATCTCGAAAACCATTTTTGAGCGCCGCATCTTTGATATCTATGGCATTGCCATCTTCCATAATGATACGTGAGATGTCGGGGCTGACCTTCATTACCTCATAAATACCTACACGGCCTTTATAACCTTCACGGCACTCATTGCAGCCCACTGGCTCATAAATCACGTTGTCTGGATTATCCAAATCTGCATCAGTAAAACCAATCTCTAGCAAACTTTGACGAGGGATATTGATCGGTTTTTTACAGTTATTGCACAGTCGCCGCGCCAAACGTTGCGCAATGACTAAGTTGACTGACGTTGCAATGTTAAAAGACGCCACTCCCATATTACGCAAACGCGTTAATGTCTCGGGTGCTGAATTGGTATGTAGGGTGGAGAGTACCATATGCCCTGTTTGTGCCGCTTTAATAGCGATCTCGGCAGTCTCCAAGTCACGAATCTCACCAACCATGACAATATCAGGATCTTGACGCAAAAAAGACTTGAGCGCATTAGCAAAGGTTAGGCCGACCTTAGCGTTGACATTGACCTGATTGATACCTTCAAGGTTAATCTCCACAGGGTCTTCGGCGGTTGAAATATTGGTGGCACCAGTGTTTAAGATATTGATACCTGTGTAAAGAGAGACTGTCTTACCAGAACCAGTAGGGCCAGTAATCAGTAGCATACCTTGCGGTTTGTGCAGCGCTTCTAAAAACATCTCCTGCTGATCAGGTTCATACCCTAGCGCATCAATACCAAGCATGGCTGATGAAGGATCTAGGATACGCAAAACGATTTTTTCACCGAATAAGGTTGGTAATGAGTTTACCCGGAAATCGATGGCTTTGGTCTTAGAGATTTTGAGCTTGATACGACCATCTTGTGGTATTCTGCGCTCTGAGATATCCATCTGTGACATGACTTTTAGACGAGCCGCAATTTTGCCAGCGAGCTGCACTGGCGGACTGGCCATCTTTGCATCACGCCATCAACACGAAAACGTACTCGGAAAGATTTTTCGTAAGGCTCAAAGTGCAAATCAGAGGCACCCATGCGAATAGCATCGACCAACATTTTATTGACGAATTTTACAACAGGTGCTTCATCGACCCCATCATTAAGTTTGGTTGTCCCTTCGTCCTGATCGTCATCACCATCTTCAAAACCAACATTTAAGTCACTGTCAGAGAAGCTGTCAAAGCTCTGCATCGTATCAACGTAAACGCTTTCGATACGCTTTTTTAGCTTGTTTTCTTCAACAACAATCGTTTCGATAGACAAGCGAGAATTAAAGGCAATAGCATCAATAGCATCAACACGAGTTGGATCACTAAGCGCTACAAATAAGCGTTGGCCGCGCTTGAATAATGGCAATGCATTAAACTTACGGACGATTTTTTCATCGACTAAGTCCTTTGGAATGACATCAGTGCTGAGCGCATCGAGATCGAACAAAGGATCGCCAAAGGCTTGTGATAACATTTGAGCAAGGTGATAAGAATCAGCCAGTTTATTGTCTACAAGGTACGGCACCAATCCGATTTTCTGCTCCTGCGACTCAATCTGTGCCGTTTTCATATTTGCTTCGCTAACGACACCATCACTGATGAGCTGCTGCGCTAGACCACCATATTTACTGGTTGTAATAGACATTATGACCTCTCCTTGATAAAGGGTTTGCACACCGCTTTAGAATACAGACTACTATATATGCTTTAATATATTTGCGGTAATGGATACGTATTTTGATTCAGCAAGTTATTTCTACTTCTTTCGTAATAACTTAGAGAGCATTTAATAATTTTTAATTTCTGTTAGACACAATATACGACTTGACTTTATTTTAGTTTAAAGGCTTTCTACAAATGATTAAACAATCAATACATCAAAATCTCTGTTTTTAGTTGTCATTTTTGAACATAGGTATTGAAAAGCACCGCTGCTTCTGGCAGCACACTACTATAGCACTTACGAATTATTTGTTATACTGGCGCGCATATGAGCCGAATTGGCGCGAATACATGAGACAAGGTAAATAAGTATGCAAGCTTGGGTGATCGGTAATTGGAAGCAGAATCCAGCAACTAGCCATGATGTTGATGCGCTGTTAAATGACCTGCTGACTAAGGTTGATGCTAAAAATCAAGCTAAAACGCCAACCTCTAGTAGTCAATGCAAATTGATGGTAGCACCAAGCTGTATTCATTTGGCCGCAGTCAGTGCACGCTTAGCAAATACTTCAATAGTCAGCGCCGCTCAAGACGTGAGCGCTCATAGTGCAAGAACAGGCGCTTACACCGGAGACTGCTCAGCACAGCAAGTCGCAGATACAGGAGCTACTTGGACGATACTTGGTCACTCTGAGCGTCGCCAGTATCATAAAGAATCTCATGACTGTCTAATAAATAAACTGTCTCATGCGTTTTCTCAAAATCTTGGTGTGGTGTTCTGTATCGGCGAAACGCAAGAACAGTATGATAATGGTCAAACACTTGACGTTATCAATGAACAACTCTCAGTGATTAAAGATATGCTTGTTCAGCAACCAGATTTAGCAGCATCGTTATCTGAAAAGCTACTCGTCGCTTACGAACCTGTCTGGGCAATTGGTACAGGTAAAGTACCGACTGTGGCAGAAGTGAGTAAGACTCATCAACATATCAAGCAAACCGTTGCGGGCTTTGCTGATATGGCCGATACAGTCACCGTCTTATACGGTGGTAGCGTTAATGCTGATAATGCTGATAGCTTTGCTTCTGACTCTATGATTGATGGCGCATTGGTTGGCGGTGCCTCATTGAAAGCAGATAGCTTCTTAGCGATCGCTGATGCTTTTAGTCAAGCGAATGCTTAATCGAATAAATAACGCTCAGATATCAGTATCATAGCTGATAGACAGTATGGTTTTATCAGTTGGTAAAAGTAGGTTTAACAGTACCCTTGCAATCGTGTACAATGCGCCTTATTTATATAATCGATTTGGTATCATCAGATGCTAGTCATTATTTTTATTAACCTTATGTTTTATTTTCCGTTATCAGTCGTCATTACGCGGCAAAAGAGGCCACCATGTTTACGTTTATATTAGCCCTGCATATTATCGTGGCCATTGCCATGATCGGCTTGATTTTGATACAGCATGGTAAAGGGGCAGATGCTGGGGCTTCTTTTGGTGCCGGCTCATCAGGTACCGTATTTGGCGCGGCGGGAACTGCTAACTTTTTGACGCGTGCGACTGCAGTATTGACGGTCATATTCTTTATTACCAGTATGACGTTGGCGGTGCATGCCCGTAAGCAGGCTGAAGATCAGTTTCGTCTAGATGCGCCAGTTTCAGCACCGCAAACGCCGCGTCCATTGACGCAAAATCCTGAATAAGTGGCTTTTGAGTAGTCAGCGCTTGCTATTTTGGTAGGTTACATTTACAATGCTTTTCTGTTTTCGCAAGTCCTTATCTATTAATGCCTACCTTACGCATTATATATAGTAGATAGGAAGTTAGAGAACAGGGTGGTAAAATGCGATTGTGGTGGAATGGTAGACACGCCATCTTGAGGGGGTGGTGGCGAAAGCTGTGGGGGTTCAAGTCCCCCAATCGCACCAAGTTTCACAGACGCCGCATAGCGTCAGGTTGGATTTTTAGTAGCAACCACTTAATTTATAATTATTTTAAATAAAGTGTTGACACTTCTACATTATCTCCCCTATAATATGCGTTCTAGATTGATGCGGGGTGGAGCAGTCTGGTAGCTCGTCGGGCTCATAACCCGAAGGTCGTTGGTTCAAATCCAGCCCCCGCTACCACTTTTTATACTGATGTCTTGTACACTAAATTTGTCAGTACCGATTAACCCACCATAATGTTTGTGGGTTTTTTGTATCTGAAGGTCAGTGTTATCGCGGTATCTATCCTACTTATGCTAAGCTCTAGGTCTATAGAGTACGATATTACTCGTCACTGGTCATCATCGGCCGCCACTGGCACGATGCTCCTTAAGCAACACTATCTTTTATTCCTCACGCTTTTATCGATAGTAGTGCTTTATAACTAATAAAAGCATTGTTTGGCTGAGCTTGATGTTTTAGGCTCGTCCCTATATAAACGCACAACATCTGTTATATGTTTGTGGTTTACCATTATATAATGACCGTAATTCTTACTATATATAAGTACGAAAAGAGCAAAGCTTTGATACGGTTTACTAAGTACGATAGATAAGCGAATAGGAAAATACAAAGAGATTATGAAGCTTTCGACTAAAGTTGCAGAACTGACTAATATTATTGCCCCTGCTGTGGCCGCTTGCGATGTGTCGCTATGGGGTATAGAATTTGCGCCACAAGGCCGTCGCTCTTTATTGCGTATTTATATTGAGGCATTGCCAGAAGAGCAAGCCCAAGATAAGCACGTTACTATCGAAGACTGTGCCGCAGTGAACCATCAAGTAAGCGGTATCTTAGAAGTTCATGATCCTATCGCTGGTGAATATATTTTAGAAGTGTCTTCACCTGGTTTTGACCGTGCATTTTTCTCAGATGAGCAGATGCATGCCTATGTGGGTCAAACAGTAAGCTTACGTTTGATTCAAGCTATCGGCACAGGTGATCAAAAACGTCGTAAAGCAACAGGTACATTAGATAGTATCGATGATAAAGTTTTAAAACTGACGTCAAGCGATGGTGAGCAGTTTGAGATTGCATTAAGTAATATTGATAAAGCCAACTTAGTTTACGAAGATGCCTAACGACATATTATTAGGCAGCTGCTCATAGATCAGCAGTGTCATCTTCAAATAGCTTATGTGGCTTATAGTAACTATATGATAGCAACACCCAAATTATAAAATTTAAGTCAATCAAAAAATGATAGGACAGGTATAGCATGAGTCGTGAAATCTTAACGGTAGTAGAAACTGTCAGTAATGAAAAGGGCTTAAATCCTGAAGACATCTTTGAAGCCATAGAAGACGCTTTGGTGGTATCGACCAAGAAAAAAGTATATACTGAGCAGCCAGAAGTGGCTGTGCGAGTAGCTATTGACCGTGCAACTGGCGATTATGACACTTATCGTTATTGGACCGTGGTTGCAGATGAAGACCATGAAATGCCTGCTTGTCAGCTTGCTATCACAGATCTTGATCAAGAAGAATGGTCAATTGGTGATATCAAAGAAGAGCAAATCGAATCGATTGAATTTGGTCGTATTGCAGCCACTCAAGCAAAGCAGGTCATCATCCAAAAAATCCGTGAAGCTGAGCGCGCACTTGTGGCAGACGCTTTTGAGCCGCGTGTTGGTGAAATGATGTATGGCGAAGTCAAGAAACAGACACGTGATGGCTATATCATCGACTTAGGCGACAATGCTGAAGGCTACTTGTCACGCGATCAAATGTTGCCACGTGAGCAGCTACGTCCAAAATCACGTATCAACGCCATCTTATATCATGTAAACCGTGAAAACCGCGGTGCACAGCTATTGTTATCTCGCACGCATCCTGAAATGCTATCAGCATTGATGCAAAAAGAAGTACCTGAGATTGCAGAACAAATTATCGAAATCCGTAACGTCGCTCGCTTGCCGGGCACCCGTGCTAAAATAGCCGTGAAGACCAACGATCATCGGATTGATCCTGTTGGGGCTTGTATTGGTATGCGTGGTACACGTATCCAAGCAGTACAGCAAGAGCTAGATGGTGAGCGTATCGATGTTGTGGTTTGGTCAGATGATCCAGCTCAGTTCATCATCAGCTCTTTAGAACCAGCTGATGTCAGCAGCATCATCTTAGATGAAGACACTCAAACAGCAGATATTATCTTTAGCACCAACGATCAACTGGCACGCGCGATTGGCTCACAAGGCCAAAACGTACGCTTGGCCTCTGAGTTGACTGGCTATAAGCTGAATATGATGCTCGAAGAAGAGTACAAACAGCGTCAAGAAAACGAATCAAAAGCATTTATTGAATTATTTTATGATCGCCTAGAAGTTGATCAAGATCTAGCGCAGGCGCTGGTTGATATTGGTTTTACCAGTATCGAAGAAGTGGCCTATGTGCCAGTCGATACCTTCTATGACATTGAAGGGTTAGACGATGAAGCAATCGACATGATTCAAGAACGTGCTAAAGACGTCGTCATTGCTGATGAGCTGGTCAAACAACAGAACATGAAAGAGCCAAGTCAAGAGCTTCAAGAGCTTGAAGGTATGACAGTCAGCTGGGCCTATAAAATGGCACAAAAAGATATTATTACCGTGGATGATTTGGCAGAACAAGCCGTCTTCGATCTAGAAGATATCGAAGGATTAGACTCCGAAACTGCAGGAAAACTCATCATGAAAGCTCGGGAATCTTGGTTCGATGAATAAGCGGTAACTGCATATCGCTGTCTTTTGGTGATATGCTATTGAGAATAAAGTGCTGGTGTCTACATACTGTAAATACTGGCCTTAACCCAATCATTTGTAGCCAACAACTGAATTGAACATATAGCAAATAATAGACAGTAGGTGATAATAAATGGCAGATAAGACCGTCAAAGAACTGGCAGAAATGGTAGGCAAAACTACAAGTGCTGTAAAGCAGCAACTGGTAGATGCTGGCCTACCTGCTCGCGCAGAGGATGACCTAGTCACCGAGTTTGAGCAAGAGAAGTTGGTGACGTATTTAAAACAAAGTCATGGTCAAAACGAAAAGCGTCGTATTAGTCTCAAATCTAAGACAACGAGTACCGCTCGTGTGACTGGCTCTTCGGGTAAATCTAAGAGCGTTAATGTTGAAGTACGCAAAAGAAAGTATTTGAGAAGCCGGATCCAAAGAAAATAGCTGAAGAATTAGCCGCGCGAGAGCAGGCTCTCATTGAATCTCAAGAGCGTGCTGCTAAAGAAGCAGAAGAACGTGCTGCGACCAAGAAAAAAGCAGAAGAGCGCCAAGCGGCAACTTTAGCTGCAATGCGTGCAAGCTTAGGCTCTAGCAAAAAATCAGACGACAAAAACGATGATATTTCTACGTCAGTTGTCGTCAAAAAAGGCGGTAAAGCGAGCAAAGCCACCGTTGAAGTCAAGCCTAAAGAGCAGCCGAAGAAAAAGGTTGCTGCTACTAAACCTAAAGTTGAGACAGCTGCTGAGCGTAAAGCTCGTGAAGCACGCGAAGCCGAGGAAGCACGTTTACGTGAAATTGAGGCAGAAACACGCCGCAAGCAAGCAGAAGAAGCGCAAAAGCGTACGCTTGAGCAAATGCGTAAAATGGCTGGTAAATATACCGATCGTGAGCCTGTGGCAGAAGTGCGTAAAGATGAACCATTGGCTGAAGGCCTGGTCGGTGATGCATTAGAAGAGTCATTTGAAAAGAACGTCGCGAAATCAAACGCGGTGCAAACAGCACGGGTGCTCGTGGTCGTCGTCGTAAGAATCAAGATGAGCGTGAAATCAAAAACCGTAAAAACGGTTTGCGTTCAACACAAGCCTCACAGCACAAGTTTGAAAAACCTGTCGAAAAAATCGTCTATGATGTTGAGATTGGTGAGCAAATTTCAGTTGCAGATCTTGCACAGCGTATGGCAGTCAAGGCTCGTGAAGTCATTAAATTACTGATGAAAATGGGTGAAATCGCTCGCGAATCAGATACCATCGATCAAGCGACAGCAAGTCTGATCGTTGAAGAGATGGGTCACAACCCTGTCCTTGTCAGTGATACCAAGGTCGAAGACGATCTACAAGATGCTGTCGATGAGCGCAGCAGTAACGTGCAAACCCGTCCACCTGTCGTCACTATCATGGGTCACGTTGACCATGGTAAGACCTCATTGCTTGATAAGATTCGCGAGACCAAAGTAGCGACTGGCGAAGCAGGTGGTATTACTCAGCATATCGGTGCTTATCACGTAGAAACCGATCGTGGTGTTATCACTTTCCTTGATACTCCCGGTCACGCAGCGTTTAGCGCAATGCGCTCACGCGGTGCTCAGGCAACTGATATTGTTGTACTTGTCGTCGCAGCTGATGATGGCATGATGCCACAAACGGCAGAAGCGATTGATCATGCACGTGCTGCTGGTACGCCAATCATTGTTGCTATTAATAAAATGGATAAGCCAAATGCTGATCCTGACCGTGTTCTCAATGAATTGACAACGAAAGAAGTCGTCACAGAAGAATGGGGCGGCGACACACCAATGGCCCGTATTTCAGCTAAGACAGGCGAAGGTATCGACGACTTACTAGAGTTTATTAGCTTGCAAGCTGAGTTAATGGAGTTAGAGGCGCCACTAGACGGTGCTGCACAGGGTGTGGTTATTGAATCAAGACTGGAAAAAGGTCGTGGCCCTGTGGTTAGTGTTCTAGTTAAGAAAGGCACGTTGAAACAAGGCGACTTGGTTCTAGCTGGTGAGCACTACGGTAAAGTACGTGCACTAACGGATGAGAATGGTCAACGTGTTAAATCAGCTGGCCCTTCTATTCCTGTAGAGATTTTAGGTCTGCCTGAAACACCTGCGGCTGGTAGTGAATTCTTAGTAGTAACGGACGAGAAAAAAGCGCGCGAAGTTGCGGCCTTTAGAACCAACCGTGAGCGTGAGCGTCAACTTGAGCGTCAAAATGCCATGCGTTTAGAAAGCATGTTCGATCAGATGGGTCAAGGCGATGTGTCATTCTTGAACATTGTATTGAAGACAGACGTACGTGGTTCACTTGAAGCACTACTAGCTGCCCTAAATGAATTGTCTACTGATGAAGTAAAAGTCAGAGTTATCAGTTCAGGTGTTGGTCCTATCTCTGAGTCTGACGTAACACTTGCAGAATCTAGCGAAGCGGTATTGTTAGGCTTTAACGTCCGTGCAGATGCCACCGCACGCCGTAAAGCAGATACAGCTAACATGGATATTCGTTACTATAGTGTCATCTATGGTTTGATTGATGATGTGAAATCTGCAATGAGTGGTATGCTTGCTCCCTGAACATCGTGAGAAAATCCTTGGTGTTGCAGAAGTTCGTGAAGTATTCCGCTCTAGTAAGTTTGGTGCGGCTGCTGGTTGTATGGTGGTTGAAGGTACAATCTATCGCAACAAACCTATCCGCGTATTACGTGATGACCAAGTTATCTTTACTGGTCAATTGCAATCATTACGTCGTTATAAAGAAGACGTCAATGAAGTACGTACTGGTATGGAATGTGGTCTGGCCGTTCGTGGCTATGATGTCGAAGCTGGCGATAAGATCGAAGTCTTTGAAATTCAAGAGTTCGCCCGTACTATCTAAAGCCGCTGTTCGATAACAGAGTATGTAGCAATGCAATATGCCAAATGTGCTGAGCATGCTAGATACTCTGTCGATATTCAGCGGTACTTAGGCCTATCAGGTACACCCTGCTAGGCCTTTTTTAGCAAATATCATTACTACATTTTTTAGCAAACAGTTCTATATATTAATAACAATAAGCCCATTAAAGTAAGGTAACAACATGAACCAACGTCTACAACGCTTATCCGATCAGATCCAGCGTGAGCTTGCTGTTCTTATTCGTGATGAAGTCAATGATCCTCGTCTAACAGGCTTTGTCACAATTTCCAGTGTCAAAGTGAGCCCAGATTTAGGCTATGCAGATATCTATGTCACTATCATGGAGCCTGAGCTCAATGATGCCATGACTAAGACCAATCACGAAGAAAGCGTCAAAGTATTAAATAAAGCAGCAGGGTTTTTGCGTACTGAGCTGAGCCATAGCCTAAAAACACGTACTACGCCGCGCCTACGCTTTCACTATGATGAAGTGACTGCTCGTGGTAACTACATGATGGACTTGATTAATAAAGCCGTCAACAAAACTGAGCAAAACGAGAATGACGAGTAAGTTATTATTATGTCTATAACGTCTAAGCAACCTGATAAAAAAGCCAGCAAAGCACCTGAAAAATAAAAGTTTCAGGGGTTATCTTGGTGGACAAACCCAAAGGTATGACTTCACAGCAAGTTGTGTCGAAAGTGAAGTATTTGTTTAAGTCACCGATACACGATAGCAAAAAGGCTGGTCATACTGGTACGCTTGATCCGATGGCAACTGGTTTATTGCCGATTTGCCTAGGCGAAGCGACCAAGTTTAGTCATTATCAACTGGATGCTGACAAGTCTTATCAAGCAACGATTTTGCTTGGTAGTCAAACCGATACGGGTGATGCAGACGGTCAAGTGGTGGCACAATCATCTATTCCAACATTTGATGATGTTTCATTGGCTACTATCGCACAGCAATTTCTGGGCCCTCAGCAGCAGATACCACCGATGTATTCAGCATTAAAAAAAGATGGCAAAAAACTGTATGAGTATGCCCGCGCTGGTATTGAAATTGATAGGCCACCGAGAGATATCATTATTAAGGCGATTGAGCTGCATGCGATTGATGATATACAGATTTGTTTGACAGTCACTTGTACCAAAGGGACTTACGTACGCGTATTAGCAGAGGATATTGCAAAAAAGCTAGGAACGCTTGGACATTTAACGGCATTGCGTCGCACGCAAGTCGGTAATTTTAGTATTGATGATTCTATTGCACTATCGGCTTTAGAAGACAAAGACTTAGATAGCCGACACTCTCAGTTATTGCCTGTCGATGCGTGTATTGATATCGATGCTGAGTTGGTACTGACCGAAGAACAGTGCGCGCGCGTACATATGGGACAGCGCTTAAACTTATCCGATAGCTTGATAGGTAAGCTTAGAGATTATGTTGCAAGCAATGCTGCTCATCAAATATCCCATGCCAGTGAAGCAGAAACCAATATTGCTGGTTCTGATATCGGTACTGAAGACAGCATGGACATCTCGCAGCCTTTACAGCACGAGTTAGCTGTTGATATACGCTTGCTAAATGAGCAAGGAGCATTTCTTGGATTGGGCGCCATTAGCCTCAATGGACGCTTACAGCCCAAAAAGCTTATCCAACGTTGAGGCTGTATTAATAAATGCTGATCAGTAGGCAACGGTTTTTGTCTGCTTTACTAATGGTTTACACTAATCACATACCGTCACATTTTATTGCAGGTTTCGCCTATGGTGAAACCTGTTTTTTTATACAGTGTATATACCAGTTAAGGACAGCTGCATAAAATGAAAATGGACGACAATAATAACCAAAAAATAGAATTATAACCAAGGACATTTTCTAATAAGTATAAAACCAGTCAAGGGAAGACTATTAACGATGTATAACATTAATGAATGATAAAAATATTAAAACAAATGAATTAATACAAACTCAATGCTAAATACAAAAGGAAATATTATGAAAACGATCGCTTTTTTACTACACAATAACTTCGAGCAAGCAGAATATGAAGATGTGAATAACCAGCTAAAAAACAAAGGTTATAAGACGCTACTGATCACTACGAACGATGCTAAAGAAGTCCAAGCCATGCAGCAGGATGTAAATAAAGGTGATACCTTTACTGCTGATATCTTCGTAAAAGATGCAAATGTTTCCGATTATGATGCATTGGTATTGCCAGGTGGTACAGTGAACGCTGATACTATTCGTGGTAACAAAGACGCTCATAAGGTTATCAATGCCATTAACGACGCAGGTAAACCATTAGCTGTGATTTGTCATGCACCTTGGGCACTTATCAACACGGGCATTGCTAAAGGCAAAACACTAACCGCCTATCATACGCTGCAAACCGATCTAGAAAATGCTGGTGCGACGTACGTCGATAAGACTGTACAAGTCGATGGCAATTTAATTACTTCACGTAATCCAGATGATATCAGTAATTTTGTCGATGCTATCGACAAAGCATTGTCTTAAATTTTGCTTTATTTATTGAAAGATGAAAAATTAAAAATTCTCAACTATTTATAATTACAATTAAAGATATAATTACAATTAAGGAAAATATTATGTCTAACTCTAACCCAAATGATACTGAACTTGAGCAACAACGTGCTGAATCGGCAACGGCCGCTCTTAAGAGTCAAACTGAAGACAACCATACTGAAAACAGCGAAGCAGCAGCAGACCGCATTGCTAGTAATGTAAAAGATGCTAAAGAAGACAAATAGTATCTTTGTGTGTCATTCAGCCTAGAATGGTACAGCTGCATTTGGCTTTAGCTTAGTAGCAATAATTATCTTAGTATTGGTAACTGTAAAATAGATATTTTGAAAAATAATAATGTAGGAGCTAACATGAGTAACTCAACAGATAATATGGATGCGCAAGAAAAAAAATTCAGCAATTATCAGAAGACATTGATCCTGGTGAGGATGCTACTCCTGATAGTTTGGCAGAAGCCACCACAGCGTCACCACTTGACGATGACGAGCTAGGTGGCAATGCAACACAAGATGATATTAACAAATAAGCAAACATTGTCATCTGTTGATAAACTGTCCTCCCATTAAGGCCAGATCTAAATTTACAAGTTTTATGAAAAACTGCTGATAGTTCAGCAGTTTTTTGTTATAATTGCCCTCACATTTAAATCAGGTTTTGAATAATGTATGTTAGTTAGATCCACACCTTAACTAGGTGTTGACGTTGATAAATATAATGCATACGTTCAAACGTGTTAAATGGTCGTTATCTTTAACTGAATTTGTCGTACACTAGGTCAACTCTAGTAATGCAGGGTTGTCCTGAATGGCGCGCAAGTTATTTTATTTACTATTCTACTGCTTTTAATCTGACTCAAATTGTAGTCCGTTTTTAAAGTTTTTAGCATTGCCGGAGATATTTATGCTAACTAATACCGATCGTGAACAAATCATCGCTCAATACCAACGTGGCGAAAACGACACTGGCTCCCCAGAAGTTCAAGTAGCTTTGTTGAGCGCTCGTATCAACGATTTGCAGAATCATTTCAAAGAACATAAAGCTGACCATCATAGCCGTCGCGGTCTTATCCGTATGGTTAACACGCGTCGCAAATTGCTTGATTACCTAAAAGGTAAAGATCTTGGTCGCTACACCACTCTTATCAGTCAGTTAGGTCTACGTCGCTAATCTAACGACAATAATACGAGTGGGTGGTAAAACAAAGGACGCCATTATATGGCAGAATCTTAAAATTTTGCTAACCGCTTGGAACTTGTTTGTTGTTATCGATAAAATAGATTTTTCTAAAAACGGTGTGGAATAGTTTCACGCCGTTTTTTTATGCTTATTCATTTTGAAAGCTATGTTTAGATAGCACCATTTGTCTAAAACACATCAATGTCGACAAACATCAGCTACCAAAAATAATGATAATGATGCTGATTGGGCGTTAAAATCAGTATTTTCTATCGATAACGGCTCTGTTCTGCAATTAATTGGTCAATGGCTATAAATCACTGTAAAATAATGCCTTGTGAGTTCGATAGTATATCTACTGAATATATAGCGACTACTGATAAAGTACTTGTCTCTTAGCTTACTGCGTAAATAGCTGATTCTTGAGAGCGTAGACATAGCCTGGACGGTCTTTAGCGCCGAAGTCTTTTGACTTAATGTCTGTTTGATAGTATTTATAGTAAAGCCAAAATTGAACGACCAAATATACATAATAGTACGATGTCTAGCACGAAAAGATATATGAAATAATTAGGTAAAGTTATTGGCATTGATTGAGATGATTTCTAATAGAGAGATTGTCAGTTAATGACCATATACACAGAATTTTAATGACAGATATCAGGTTTTTCAAAGCTGATATCACTTTTGTCAGTCAACATTAGGAAGATTATATGACAATGTTTAATACCATTAAGCGTGAATTTCAGTACGGCGATCAGCAGGTCGTTATCGAGACAGGCCGAATTGCCCGTCAAGCAAACTCTGTATTAGTACATATGGGTGGCGTGACCGTACTTGTCGCAGCAGTCGTAAAATCAGAAGCCAAAGAAGGTCAAAACTTCTTTCCATTGACCGTAAACTATCAAGAAAAAATGTACGCTGCGGGTAAAATCCCAGGTGCTTACGGCAAACGTGAAGGCCGTGCGAGCGAGTTTGAAACGCTGACCTCTCGCTTAATCGACCGTCCGATTCGTCCGTTATTTCCTGAAGGTTATGTAAACGAGATTCAAATTACTGCCACCGTCGTGTCATCAGACAAGACGCAGCACGCAGACATCGCCGCGATGATTGGTGCATCAGCGGCATTGGCAATCTCAGATGCGCCGTTTAACGGTCCTATCGCTGGCGCACGCGTTGGCTTTATCGATGGCGAATACGTGCTAAACCCAACGCTTGAGCAGCTAGAAACCAGTGACCTTGACCTTGTGGTTGCGGGCACCAAATCAGCAGTATTGATGGTTGAATCAGAAGCAGCAGAGCTGTCAGAAGACCAAATGTTAGGCGCAGTCTTGTACGGTCACGAGCAGCAACAAATCGTCATCGACAACATCGTTGCCCTTGCTGAAGAAGTGGGCACACAAAAGCAGAATTCACCGCGCCTGCTGCCAATGCTGAGCTAGAGTCTGCGGTAAAAGAACAGTTCGGCGACAAAATCGCTGAAGCCTACACCATCACTGAAAAGCAAGAGCGTTACGCGGCCCTTGATGAGATTAAGCAAGCCATCATTGAGAGCCTAGCAGGTGATGCTGAAGCGGACGACTACAGTGACAAAGTGTCTGAGCTCAAAGACATCTATGAAGAACAAAAATACCGCACCGTGCGTGACAATATCTTGTCAGGTAAGCCGCGTATTGATGGTCGTGATCTTGAGACGGTTCGTGCACTTGACGTACAAGTGGGTGTTCTACCATATACACATGGTTCAGCACTGTTTACCCGCGGTGAGACGCAAGCATTGGTGACAACCACGCTTGGTAACACCCGTGATGTCAATATGATTGACTCACTAGGTGGCACGATTCGCGACCATTTCATGCTGCATTACAACTTCCCACACTTTTCAGTAGGTGAGACGGGTCGTGAAGGCGCGCCAAAGCGTCGTGAAATCGGCCATGGTCGCCTTGCACGCCGCGGTGTACAAGCGATGCTTCCAGATAGCGAACGCTTCCCATACGTCATCCGTGTGGTATCAGAAATCACTGAATCAAACGGTTCATCTTCTATGGCGTCTGTTTGCGGTGCAAGCTTGGCGTTGATGGATGCAGGCGTACCATTAAAAGCACCAGTTGCTGGTATCGCGATGGGTCTGGTTAAAGAAGGCGAGCGTTTTGCTGTCTTGTCAGATATCTTAGGTGACGAAGATCATCTAGGTGATATGGACTTTAAAGTAGCCGGTTCTAAAAACGGTATCACTGCACTACAGATGGATATCAAGATTGAAGGTATTACCCCTGACATCATGGAGCAAGCGCTTAAGCAAGCCCACGCTGGTCGTATCCATATCTTGGACGCAATGAACCAAGTATTGCCTGAGAGCCGTACTGAAATCAACGCTCATGCACCAAACTATGCCGTTATCGAAATCAACCCAGACAAAATTCGTGACGTTATCGGTAAAGGCGGCGCAACTATCCGTCAGCTAACCGAAGAGACTGGTGCGGTTATCGATATCGATGACGCTGGTACGATTCGTATCTTTGGTGAAAACAAAGCAGCGACTAAAGCCGCTATCGGTAAAATCGAAGCAATAACTGCTGAAGTTGAAGTTGGCAAAACTTATGAAGGTACGGTTGCTCGTATCGTCGACTTTGGTGCGTTTGTTAACCTATTACCAAACACTGATGGCCTAGTGCACATCTCACAAATCGCAGAAGAGCGCGTAGAAAATGTATCTGATTATCTGAAAGAAGGTCAGGTCGTTAAAGTGCTTGTGCAAGACGTTGATAACCGCGGCCGTATCAAACTGACGATGAAAGGTGTTGAGCAGAACTAAGGCTCAGTATTTGATGTAGTTTGATTCATAAAAACCGCCTTGGGATGCTCTTATGAGTGCCCAAGGCGGTTTTATGGGCGCAAAAAGTGATGACTGGCTAGAGAGCCATTTATAAATCAATGCTTTTGGGCATATGTATATCGATACGCAGTTTTGGTAGGTCTTGTAAATACGTGGTCAATAATGGCAACGTATCAGTCTGCCAATCTAGAGGTAGCGAATTTATACTCCCATTTTTATTAGATATAGGATCGCGAGGATTATCGGAGATAAGCGGACGAGCGAGTAGCGCAACCCTACGGATACCCTGATAGCGTATGAGCGGAATTAATTTCTGCTGTAGGTCAATCAAAGCCGCGATGAGCCAACGCGACCGCGCAGGATGGTATGGGTGGTTTGATACAGCAAGGTTGGCGATATAACTTGGTTGATTGCCGTTACTACTGATGCCAAGACCAGATTGCTCACGTGTGCGCTTATACAGTAAGCAGCTGCCAACACTCAGACTGCCATCACGGCACACGCTATGATAATGATGATAGTTATCAGGAAACAATGTTTTGGCTCGCGTGAGCACAGGGTCTAGAATGACACCAGCGTTATTGACAGGTAAAACAAGCAGCTGTGCATTGCTATTTAAAATAGAGGCATGCGTAAGTTGCAGAATCGCCATTATAGACCTCTTTGTGAAAATCCTACGTTTATTGTGTCTCTGTACTAGTAGAGCTATCCGCTTCTAATTGTGCTATTTGCTGTTCAAGTAGAGCGATTTGTTCTGCTTTCATATCGGTTAGCTGTTTATTCATTGCCAATTGCTCAGCAGCCAACTTTTCTTGTTCAGCTAAGCGTTTACGTTCATCTTCTAAACGATCAATTTCTTCTTTGGCTAAGCTGTCCGTCTTTGGCAGCGGTGCATTTAAGATAGCTTTAGGGTTTCGCGTTTCAACACCCTTATTGTCGTCTGCACTGGCGCTTTCATCAGTGAAACTGCTGTCAGTGAGTACAGTGTCAGGCTCATCAGTTATGATGTGTGGAGTCGAAGCCGCTTGAGCAGCCTCGGTTTGCTTATTCATCGTAGTTGATTGAATGATAGGTGAAACCACTTCTGGCTCGGGTTTTACCCAAAGTAAGTAACCAACAGCAATGAGTATCACCGCAAAAATAAGGATAATCCAAACTCGTCGGCCAGCTGTCGCAGATGTTGCCCTAGAAGGCTTGGTCGATAAAGGGCGCATTTTTTACGGTTCATATTATGATCGATTTGTGTCAAGAATATAAGTAGACCTACTATAGCAAACTCAGAATAAAAAGCCTATCTATTGATAGATAGGCTTAAGTCAGTATGAAATAGTGAGTTGCTTAGGTGGTAGTCTAGAAACAACACTGGATAACTAGGGTTTGAACTTGACTGTACCACTGGTGCCTGTTGTCATGGCATCGCGAGCAAGCTGATCCTCAAGATGGTTTTTGGCGCTGATGGCATCAGGGTCAGGGCGATGTTCCGAATGTCCGCATTTTGTGCATTCGATGTATTCATCTGGCGTTGGCGTAACAATATTTATCTGTACCACAGCGTCCATCTCCTGGCATTTTGGACAGCGCACTCCTGCTAAAAATCGACGTTTAGGGCTTGATGACTGATAGCGCATTTAGATAGCCTCGCGTGTTGTTTGAGCATTTGCAGCATCAGTATTCTTTGCATCAGTGAAACCGTTATGGCGTAGCAAGGCATCTATGTTCGCACTACGGCCACGGAAGTTTTCGAAATTGGTTTTGGCTGGAAAACTACCTCCAACAGACAGGATCGACTCACGAAAAGCTTTACCTGTTGCTGGGTTAAAAATGCCCTCTTCTTCAAACTTACTAAACGCATCTGCCGAGAGCAGCTCAGCCCATTTATACGAGTAATAACCTGCAGCATAGCCACCTGCGAATATATGGCTGAAGCCATTGGCAAAGCGGTTATAGTCAGGTGTTTGCATGATAGCGATATCGCTACGCACGGCATTTAAAGTCGCTAAGATACCCTCATAATTAAGTGCTGGTGTATGGGCATGAATCAGCAAATCAAACAGCGCAAACTCAATCTGGCGCAGCGTTTGTAGGCCGCTTTGGAAGTTTTTGACAGCCAATAGTGCATCAAGTTTGTCTTTAGGCAGTGGCTCGCCAGTGTCGACATGACTGCTAATAAGGGCAATGCCTTCAGCATCCCAAGCCCAGTTTTCCATAAACTGACTAGGAAGCTCGACGGCATCCCATTCGACGCCATTGACACCCGCGACATCACCAACGGTCACTTGAGTTAACAAATGATGTAAGCCGTGACCAAATTCGTGGAATAAGGTCAGCACCTCATCATGGGTCAATAAGCTTGGCTTGCCATCAAGTGCGGGCGTAAAATTGCCAACCATGAAGCAAACAGGTAGCTGCTGATGGTTTTGTTCCTCGTAACTGTAACGAGATTGAAAACCACTCATCCAAGCACCGCCGCGCTTGCCGCTACGAGCAAACAAATCAAAATAAAATCCGCCAATCAATTGATCATCAGCATCAAACAGTTGGTAAAAACGTACGTCATCGTGCCAGCGTGATACAGAATGATCATCTGCACCCTCATAGCTTTGCTCTTGTACTGTAATACCATATAGACGTTCGACAATGGCAAACAAACCGCTCGTCACTTTTGGCAATGGAAAGTACGGACGAATCTCTTCTTGTGACAAGCTAAATTCACTTTGTTTTACTTTCTCAGCGATGTAGGCGCTATCCCAAGGTTGCAATTCATCAATGCCATAATCCTGCGCATACCTCTGTAACTTTGCTAAATCTTTCTGCGCGGCTGGGGTCGCTTGAGTGGCCAAGTCACGCAGGAACGTTTCTACCTCTGAGACACTGTCTGCCATCTTAGTCGATAGGGATACTTCAGCATAATTATCAAAGCCTAATAACTTGGCCTTTTGTTCACGTAAGGTGAGAATTTGGCTCATGATGTCAGCATTATTTAATGACTCACCTTTAGCATTGGTATGCGTATCAAATTCAGAGGCGCGCGTGACATAAGCGCGATACAGCGTTTCCCGTAAGCTGCGGTCATCAGCGTGGGTCATAACCGCTAGATATATAGGAATGTTCAAGCTTGCGACATAATAAGGCGTCGGAAGCGCGTCTATATCTGTTTGACTCAGGGTGCCATTAGCAAGCTCACGAGTCTTGAACTGTTCACCTGCATCTGCCAATAGCGCCAAACCGCTCTCTGTTAAGCCTTTTAGCTGATTTGGTTGTAGAGGCAATGCAAAGGCTTGGGTTGCATCCAAGATACGATCTGAGAATGTCGCAGATAAGGTAGATAGCTCACTTTGAATAGCAGCAAATTTATCTTGCTCAGTCTTAGGTAATGCCACCCCTGATAACTCAAAGCTACGTAGTGCCAGCTCGATCGCCCGCGCACGTGCCGGCTCAAGTGCCGCAAAAAACTCGGTATCATCGACGATCGTTTGATAGCGGGTAAAAAGTGGCTGATGTTGACCAACCCGCGTCCCGTAAGCCGATAACTTGGGCAGTAGCTCGTGGTGGACATGACGAATCTCATCGTTACTCATCACGCCATTGAGATGAGACAAGATTCCCCAGCTACGATCCAGCGCTAGATTGATATGATCAAACTGCATCACATCTGCCAGTGCTTGCTCAGCGCTTAATTTTGCAATGCCAGTACTATTGTCAGCCCCCGCCGTCAAGTTATCTAAGAAACTATTGGCATCGTCGATAGCATTGATGACTTGGGTTTGTAATGTACTTGGCGCAGCATTGGTAAAATCAACAAGGCGCAAATCTGAAGAAGGAAGAGACATAAAGGTATCCGATATTAATGATTATTATGAAAGAAAGATTAGGCAAACGTAGCTTTTAAATCGCGCTTGATACGAGCTAACTTTGCGATGTACTACGACTCGCGCCATTTAAAATTTATATTTAGTTATATAAAAGATGGGTTCATTTAGTCAAAATACAACCTGAGTACTTATAAACTAAGAGTGAATGCTTAAACTAAAAGTGAATGCTCAAAGGAAACGACAAATAATAAATAATATAGTAAGTTGAGATATAGTGAATTCAGTATAAAAACGATACAGTGGGACTGGGATAAGTTTTTCGCAGCCTCTGTCTGCGTAGGCACAGCACGCAAGGAAAATTTAGACCAGTTCCACCTAGATATATAATGTATCTGTTTTATTTAGGACTGACTATAGTAGAAATCTTTAACAATACAGAGTGCTCTACTTACAAAGGGCTATCATTTGCTTGCAAATTAACCCTATAGCGAGCTTAGGGTAGCTGTTAGCATCAATATAAAGGAATTTAAAAATTGTACGCCGATCAGGCGTACAGATAGACAATGGATAAAAAATATTGATGAATTGACAGTATAATTCGTTGTTTACCGACAATGATTAGAGCTGCTATTAATAATAAATAAGGCAAGATGCCCTGACATTGTACTCATAAAAGAATGTATAAAATCGAAAGTAAATGATAATAAAACAAGGAGCAATATATGAAAGCGACTCTTAAAAGCTTACGTGAAACCAAAGCCAATCCAGCGGTAAGTATCTTTGTTAAGACCCACCGAGCACATCCGGCGAACGAGCAAGATCCTATCGCTCTAAAAAAATCAGTTGAAAGTTGTCGAAGACCGCCTAAATAAAGAATATGATAAGAGTACAGCGACGACTATTTTAGATAATATTCATGCAAAGACCAAAGAATTAAATCATAACTATAATCTCGATACTTTAGCGATATTTGCTAGTACAGATGATGTGCAAATCGTCCGTATGCCAATCGATACGACCGAGCGCGTTGTCATATCAGACAGCTTTGCCACTCGTGATTTGGTGCGTGATATGGCCAGTGCGGTACATTACTATACGGTTGTCCTAACCCGCGATAATTCTCGTCTGATTGAAGCATCAAATGATCGCGTCATTAGAGAGTTTGATAAAGATGACGACATACAAAATAACATGGAAAATATCCAGTTTCCTGTTGAAAATAACGGGCTATATACCACAGGTGACGGTGGGTCAGATCGCTCATCAAATAATGAAAGCAGCCACTTAAAAGAATACTTTAATCAAGTCGATAAAAGCGTACAAGAGCTATGGGGTGAGCACAAAATGCCACTCGTGATCGTTGGTGACGCCAAAAACATCGGTTACTATAAAGAAGTCTGCGACCGTCCAGACAACATCATTGCTACCGTGTCAAATGTTACTAATTTAGAAGATGGCAGCGCTCAGCATATCGTTGATAGTGTACAAGAAGCGGTAGAAGAATACCGTACATCATTACATCATGCTGCTTTGGGCGAAATCGATAAAGCCCGCGGTGCAAATATGCTGCAAACTGATCTGCAGGAAGTATACCGTAGTGCATTCCAAGGCGCCGGCGAGACCCTTTACGTACGTCGTGGCTATATCCAATCTGCCAAAATTGATGAAAAAGCGCAAACTCTAAGCCTTGTAAGCGACGCTAGCGCAGAAGGCGTGACTGATGATGCGATCGGTGAAATCATCGAGCATGTCATCCATAATGGTGGTAAAGCTGTATTTATGCCACAAGATATCATGGGTGAAGATCAACCAATCGCGTTAGTTACTCGTTACTAATTTAACGATGATCTAACAATGACACCTACGTGCGATATTCATTTATGAATTAGCCATTAATAATGGATAGGTGTAATATGAGAGCATTGGTTCGATATGAGCCAGTGCTCTTTTATTTCTTTCATTACTATCACTCTGGGTGTTATCGTAGCTGAGCTATTGATTTTTACTCCATAAATATTGAGCGTACAATTAATCAAATTATGACTACCACCTCTTTTGTTTTAACCAGCTACAACATTCATAAAGGCATGTCACCACTAAACCGTCAGGGTGAAAATGCAAGGTATTGCTCAAGCGTTAGAAGCGGTGGGCTCCGACATCTTATGTTTGCAAGAGGTGCAAGGGCAAAACCTTAAACGCAATATGCAATATAACGAATATCCCAATCAGTCTCAGCATGAATGGTTTGGCGAATTTTTGGATTTAGAAAATAGCTATGGCAAAAACTCAGAATACGAGAATGGTCATCACGGCAATGCCGTATTAAGCCGGTTCCCATTAGACCCAAAGCACAATGTCAATATTACCGTCAATAGGCTAGAGCAGCGCGGCGTCCTGCATTGTGAAGTGCAGCCTATCGGTTGGGACAGACCAGTTGTTGTACTGTGCGCGCATCTAAATCTGTTTGAGCGTGACCGTATTAAGCAGTATCAGGCTATCAGCGATTATGTAAGAAATGAGATTGCACCTGATCAACCGCTCATCTTGGCAGGCGATTTTAACGATTGGAAAAGATGTCTTGCGACAAACTGGCAACTGAGCTTGGTATGATAGAAGCATTTAGACATTGTCATGGCAAATTGCTACCGACATTCCCCGCAAAACTGCCAGTGCTCAGTTTAGATCGTATCTATCTGCGTAATTTGGTTGTCAAAGACGCATGGGTACATGGTGGAAAGCCGTGGTCATCATTGTCGGATCATTTGCCGATTAGTGCAAAGCTGATGCTGCCCTAATACTTTCTTAATACTTGGTGGTGATGTGCTCGGATGCACTGCCTTGATAATCTATCGAGACTAAAACATCTTTTTAGCAAAAATACTATCGACTAAAATCGCCCCTTATGAAATAGTCATCTAACTTGAAATAAATAGTAAGCACTAACTAATAAACAAAATATAAGGATATATCACTATGGCAACGCCATCTACCAACGACAATAACCAACAACCTCAACTCCCCAATACCCAGCACGCTGCCCTGATACGTGAATTCGGTGAACCAGAAGTAATGATATATCAGGATGGTGTCGACATCCCTGAATTACAGGACGATCAGGTATTGGTCAAAGTCGCCTATGCCGGTATCAACCCTGTCGATTATAAAACCCGCCAAGGCAAAGGGTGGGGCGCAGAAAATATACAAAAACAAAAATTCGACAATAACCAGCCTGCTATTTTAGGGTTTGACGTATCAGGTACAGTGGTTGATAGCAGCAGCGATGAGTTCGCTATTGGAGATCGCGTTGCCGCCTTGACCTTTACTGGTGGTTGCTATGCGCAGTACGTGGCGGTAGACACCAAAATGCTTGCCAAAGTGCCAGAGAATGTGACATTAGAGCAGGCAGGGGCATTGCCGTGCATTGGGCAAACAGCGCTACAGTTTGTGGAATTTGCAGATATCAAAGAGGGTGAGCATGTCGTAATCAATGCACCAGCAGGCGGCGTCGGTCACTTATTAATACAGCTATTAATGGACAAAGTAAGCCGTGATGATATTAAGGTCACAGTTATTTGCTCACCAGAAAAATATGCCAAGCTCGGTGAGCTTATCGATACTGACAAGCTGGCAGGCTGGATTGATTATACCAAAGACGAAGCGTTCCCTGACTTGCAAGCCGACGTACTACTTGACTTAGTTGGCGATGATGCTGGCGTGCGCGCCCTGAGTGTGCTCAAATCGGGCGCGCGCGTGAATGTGTTGCCAACCATTTGGGTCGATAAACTCAAAGAAGCAGGCGAGCAAAAAAGCTTAGAAGTATCAGGGTATAAAGCGCAGCGTAGTGGTGATGATATGGCGCGTGTTTTACAGCAAGTCGCTGATGGTCAATTAACCTTAAAAATCCAAAAAATCTATCCTTTATCAGAAGTGGTAGCCGCGCACCATGAGCTACAAAAGGGCGATGCATTCGGAAAAATTGTCCTTGCTGCTTCTGAATAAGGGGCGCTAACCAGTTTTTTAAAAATCATAGGATCCTTTACGTACTTCATAAAGCTCTACAAGAATGGTGTCTCTGACAACACAACAGGCCTACTCTCTAATGTTGTCTGCTGTAGGATAGTGAGAGACACGCTGATAAATGAAGTAATAACAAAGGATGTTCTATGACTATGAATAAAGACATTGAAAATAAAGTTACAGAGAATAAAAAACAGACAAAAAAGTCATGGATCATGTCGCCTATGAAGCGCAAGTGCGTGAAGAAATAGAAGCATGGAAAAACCCTGATAAAGGCGTTTTGGACAAAGCTTTTGTGGTCCTTAATACGCCTATTGTCGCGGCAGGTGATGCATTAATGGATGTGCCGCAATTCGGCGATGCCTTAAAAAAAAGCAACTGAGCAAACCATCAGTACTTTGAGTAATGCCGCCAATTGGACATTGAACACTCAAGGCGTTATCGAGAGCTATCAAGAGGAGCCTGATTTTGAAGGCTCGTCAATCAAGACGCTTTCTGATATTAAACATCTACCAATTGCGGTTGTCGATAAATAAGTCAAGCTGCTCAAAAGTAAATATGTCGCGCTCACCAGTGTGCAAGGCGTGACGACAGGGGTGGTTGGCTGGGTAGGTATTCCAGCCGATGTGGTGGGTCTTATCACTACCAATCTACGCGCTATCGGAGAGTATGCGACTTACTATGGCTTTGACATGAATGATAAAGGCGAGCAGTTGTTTGCCATGTCTTTGTTGGCGGTGGCTACTTCTGCCTCTGCTGAAGCGCGCAAAGCAGCACTGGATGATACCCGTGCGATGATTAAAGATCCAGAAACGCAGACATTTAATCAGATTAATGAAGAGGTCATGTCGCGGGTACTGCGTCAGACAGCAACCAAAGTGGCCACCAATATGGTCAAAACGAAAGCCGCGCAAATCATTCCTGCGGTGGGTGCAGTAGTGGCAGGTGGCGTCAATGCCAACTATACGGCCAATGTCTGTGAAGCGGCGTATCAATGCTACCGTGAACGTTTTTTAGATCGCATTGCATAGGTAATCGTTTACTCAACCTGACCATGGCAATTTTAGTTTGCAAGCATTTGACGAAATGTCAGGCTAATCCGTCCAGTATCGACTGTTTTTGTTTTCGTGATTGTATGCTTCCAAAAGCGCTGTGTGTCCCCATGCATGACAATTAATTGTCCAGACTCAAGATAAAGCGCGACTTTTTCTTGAGTTTTTTTGTGCTTAAAGACAAATTTGCGGGTGGCACCAAGGGAGAGAGATGCAATGATTGGTTGATGACCGAGCTCTTTTTTCATCATCGGCATGATAGCCCATGCCATCAGTGCCAGTTGGATAATAGTTGAGCAAGCAGGTGTTGAAATGTGCTGCAATACCGATGTCTGCCAACGCTTTTTCTACATATTGTTTCACGTGGAACACTATATCTGACCATGGTATTGTCTGTCGCGTATGCCCTGAATACTGGTAATCTGCATCCGTGTCTCCCATCCAGACAATTTGGCGAGTCGTCACATGAGTTTTACCAAATAACGTCACTATATCCGATTGCCAAGGCAACCCATTTAGCAACGTATTATAGAGGACATTGGCATCGTTTATGACTATGCCTAGATCGTTTACATTACCATCATAGGGCAATAAATTATCTGTAGGTGTTGGGGCAAAAGGTCAGTCATAGATCAATAGTTATCTCTCATTATTTGCTGCGTTGATAGTGCTCTTGAATGATCTGAGCACACAGTTTGGGCGCTTCCATTGGCAGTAGGTGACCATAGTCTAGCAATGAGATGATGCTGCTATCAGGCACAAATTTTTGCCATTGTTGTCGTACCTTATCATTGATGAATAAAGTAGGCTTACCGGTAATCAGCGTATAGGGGCAGCGTAGTTTTTTGAGCGCGGCATCGATATGAGGTGCGCTAAAATAGTTGGCCAGCTCTTGCTCTGGAGCAAACATCAAGCTGTAACTTCCATTTGGATTTTTGCTCAAGCTCTGTTCGGCAAATATCTGCAAGTGTTCATCACTGATGCGTCTATAAGCACGCTGCGCACGCAAGTTGTCATAATAAGCATCGACACTCGGCCACGTAGATTGCCGATTTACTGTGCTTTTGAAAGGCTCACGACTCAGCAGGATAGAGCGCGGTAACAGATTATACAAAATAGCTTGGTTTTTGGTGAATGTGACAGGCTCTATCAGATATAGCTGCGAAAACAGCTCTGGACGTTTGGCTGCTGCCATGGCTGTGGCGGTTGCGCCTTGTGAATGTCCGATACCGACGACAGGCTTATCTTGTGTTTTTTCTAAAAACTCAATAAGCAGGTCAGCATCTTGCTCACGCGTTAGACGACGGCTGTGCGGTTTGTCATACCAATAGCCACGCAGGGCAAGTGAGCTGATATCAAACTCAGTTGCCAGCTCATTTAGCAATGGCGTATAGGTACCAACGGTGAAACTATTACCACCATAAAAATGCGCGGGTGTGCGGCGATGGTTATCTGTTTGAACTGACTGATTGAGCTGGCTAAGATGATAGTAACGTGCTTTTTTACCATCAAGATTGATGCTGTTTGTAAATGCTTCCATAAAATAAACACTTCCTTGTGATTTATTTTGATGGGTCTTAGTTGTCTTCACCTAAGAAACCACCGCTTTGACGTTGCCATAATTTAGCATAGACGCCATCGCGTGCGAGCAGCGCCTCGTGACTGCCTTGTTCAATAATACGCCCTTTGTCCATCACTACTAGTCGATCCAGTGCCGCAATGGTTGATAAACGGTGGGCAATGGCAATCACGGTTTTGCCAGTCATCATGTCGTTTAAGCTTTCAGTAATAGCAAATTCGATTTCAGAGTCAAGGGCACTCGTGGCTTCATCAAGCAGCAAAATTGGTGCGTTTTTCAGCATTACGCGGGAGATGGCGATACGCTGGCGCTGACCACCTGAGAGTTTGACGCCGCGCTCACCGACCTGGGTATCAAGGGCGGTGTTGCCTTTGTCATCGCTTAAGTCTTTGATAAAGTCCCATGCTTGGGCTTGCTTAGTGGCTTCAATAATTTCAGCATCGGTGGCATCTGGACGACCATAAGCAATGTTTTCACGGATGGTACGATGCAATAATGAGGTATCTTGGGTCACCATACCAATTTGCTGGCGCAGTGACTCTTGAGTGACCTCATCAATTGCCTGTCCATCAATAAAGATTTTGCCACTATCGACATCAAAGAAGCGTAGTAGTAAATTCACCAAGGTTGATTTGCCTGCCCCAGAGCGTCCGACCAGACCGATTTTTTCACCTGGTTTGATGTCCAAATAAAAGTCATCTAGCAGCTTCACACGGTTGCTCGCCAGTGCGGTACCTGCATTGTGCGCCTCATCGACGCGCGCGCCTTCATCATCGGCAGCGATCATATCCTCTTCGTAACCAAAATCAATATGATCAAAGACAATACGACCATCAGTGACCGTTAGTGTTTGCGCATTAGGTTTATCGACGATTTTTTGCGGGGCTGATAGAGTACGCATACCATCTTGTACCGTACCAATACTCTCAAACAAACTGGTGGTCTGCCACATAATCCAGTGGGTCAAACCGTTTAAGCGCAGTGCCATAGCAGTCGCTGCGGCAATCGCACCAACACCAACATCACCTTGTTGCCACAAATATACACCGATAGCTGCAGTCGAGCCAATCAAAGTCACACTGATGGCATGGTTGACGACCTCAAGATAGCTGACCCAGCGCATCTGTGCGTGTACCGTACCCAAAAACTGATTCATCGCGTATTTGGCATAACCCAATTCGCGCTGCGAGTGGCTAAACAGCTTGACGGTCATGATATTGGCATAAGCATCGGTGATGCGTCCTGTCATCAACGCACGGGCATCCGCTTGGACAATGGCCGTACGTTTGAGGCGCGGAATAAAGTACCACATGGAAAGCCCAAACAGTACAAACCAAACCGCAAATGGAATGAGCAGCAAGCTGTCTAGATTAAACAAAATCACCCCAGTAGTGACAAAATACACCACCACATACATCATCATATCGGTGATGGTCATCACTGTATCACGCACGGCCAATGCCGTTTGCATCACCTTTGCTGAGACACGTCCTGAAAACTCATCTTGATAAAACTGCATCGACTGCCCAAGCATTCGGCGGTGAAAACGCCAGCGCATCTGCATCGGAAACACGCCTTGGATCACTTGAAAATGTACCAATGACGATAAGGCAATCCAAAATGGGCTGAGGATTAACACAGCAAACATCAGCAGTAGCATGTCGCTTTTTTCTGCCCACAGTGTCTGCGGGGTATAAGCACCCAGCCAATCCACCAAGTTACCAATCCATGCAAACAACATGGCCTCATAGACCCCAACACCTGCGGAGAGGATCATAAATAAGAACAGCCAGCCACGTAAACCATGAGTACAGGCCCACAAAAACTTCAACAACCCCTTACGAGGCAATGGCATGGGCGTTTCTGGGAAGGCAGGAAGACGGGATTCAAAAAAACGAAAGAGAGCGTTCATAGGCGGCAATAATACGTCAAAACAGAGCGGTTTTGAGTCGTTACTTATGTTAATAAAATAGCAGGGTATTTTATCAAAACTTGGCAATCAGGCGTGCAGTAAATTGTAATTGATCCATGCATAGTGCTTTTGGTTGATACGTTATTGCCAATAACGCGCGTGGAAATACGGATAAATAGATTGCTGTCAAAAATATATTTTGCTACCTTCTAGACCGCAACTGGCTTAGTTGATCGAATGATGAGCGTTGTAATCATATTTTTTAATGAAATCAGTTGAATACAAAGCGGCTTACTTGATGCTGCGCCACCAGTGTATGGATAATAAATACCCAGTACTAGGGTTCAAAAGGTAGGCCTTAATGATGTATCTAACCATTGCGGTGCTGTGTAGCGTCGCTGTTTCAGTGCTTTTAAAAATACTACGCCAAAAGAAAATGGATATTCGTCAGACCATTGTCGCAGGTTATCCCGTCGCTTTTTTACTGACTTGGCTTTTATTAAAGCCCGATGTCGGCGCCATACATGCGCTAGACAGTGCTTGGGGCATCATCATCGCGCTTGGGATCTTGCTACCGGCCGTGTTTATTATCCTTGGACGTGCTATTGAGGCGGTGGGTATGGTGGCAACGGATGCCTCCCAGCGCTTATCATTGATTATTCCGATCATTGCCGCTTTTTTGCTATTTGGTGAGGTGCTGACAGGTACGCGTGTGCTGGGATTGGCACTTGGCTTTTTGGCACTAGGAGCACTGGTTTATCGACCACAGCAGACAGATACCCCTAAGCAAACAAAATACACACCGCTGTGGTTATTCGGTGTATGGGCGGGTTACGGCATCATCGATATCTTGTTTAAGCAGGTTGCCAAGCAGGGTACTGCTTTTCCGTTGACACTGTTTGTGAGCTTTGGAGTCGCAGGTTTATTATTACTCGTCTATCTGCTCGTCACTCGGGTGCGCTGGCAGGCAGACGCCCTTGTCGCTGGATTGCTACTTGGCGCGCTCAACATGGGTAATATTTATGCTTATGTCAGAGCCCATCAAGTGCTCTCCGATTCATCCAGTATTGTGTTTACGGGGATGAACGTGGGTGTCATCGCAGTCGCCACATTGATCGGAGTGGGCGCGTTTAAAGAACGACTCAATCGCATCAATTTGGTGGGGTTGCTACTTGCAGTATGCTGTGTGGGCGTCTTATTTTTGGCGTGAGATAAGTTGTCCAAGGAAGGATAAAGTAGAATTTTTAGCAAAGTTGTCACGTTTTCTATATAGGCATACTTATCATCCTATGATAAGGTCATCTACAAATAGCAGACCTTATATAGGTGATAGAAAGCTTGATTTATAATGTTTAATTTCACTCAATAAAAATAGGATGTACTTTCAATGGAATACGACAATCAGTTGCAGCGCATAAAAGACGGTTCAGGGTTTATCGCTGCGCTCGACCAAAGTGGTGGCAGCACACCAAAGGCTTTAGAGAATTACGGCATCAGCGGCGATGAGTATGAGAATGATGAGGCCATGTTTGATTTGGTGCATGAGATGCGTGCCCGTATCATGACGTGCGACTGTTTTGACAATGAGCGTGTGCTTGGTGCGATCTTATTTGAAGATACCATGGAGCGTGACGTCAATGGTAAGTCGACCGCCAACTATTTGTGGGAAGACAAGCAAATCGTTCCATTCTTGAAGGTAGATAAAGGTTTGGCGGAGCAGATGAGCGGCGTCCAAGTCATGAAGCCGATGCCTAATCTAGATCTGTTGCTAGATAAAGCCAAGAACTATCCAGTATTTGGTACCAAGATGCGCTCAGTCATTTATGAGCCAAATGTCGATGGTATTGAGCTCGTTGTACAGCAGCAATTTGATGTGGCCAAGCAAATCATCTCAAAAGGCTTGATGCCAATCGTTGAACCAGAGGTCAATATTGATAGTGCCCAAAAGCATGATTGCGAAGTGCTATTAAAAGCCAATATTTTGCGTAATCTGGAACGCTTAAATGACGAACAGCAAGTAATGCTCAAGCTGACATTGCCCGAAGAAGCAGGATTTTATCAGGAACTGGTCGACCATCCAAAAGTGCTCAAAGTCGTGGCGCTATCTGGTGGTTATAGCCGCACTGATGCGTGCGCGAAGCTCAAACAAAACCCCGGTATGATTGCCAGCTTCTCGCGCGCCTTTACCGAAGGGTTGAGTAAGCAGCAAAGCGATGAAGAGTTTGCCGATACCATCAATACGTCGATTGAGGAGATTTATCAGGCGTCGAAGGTTTGATATTACTAAATACATAAACTAAAAAAGCTTATACCTCTTTGTATAACTGGCGTCCTTCCTTGTTGTATTTTTCCATCATCTCAGCCATGCCTTGACGGACTTCTTCAGCACTGGCTTCGCCTACTTGTCCGACCAGTTCTGTATCGACTTTTTTGATCAAATGATCATCATCGCTTAAGTCGCCTGATTGCGGCGTTACCTTTTTATTGGCGGCATCTTTGTCCAGTCCTGCTGCATACTCACGCACGTTTTGCGTAATTTTCATGGAGCAAAACTTCGGACCACACATAGAGCAAAAGTGTGCCGATTTATGCGCATCTTTTGGCAAGGTCTCATCGTGATATTCGCGCGCGGTATCAGGGTCGAGCGCCAGATTGAACTGATCATCCCAGCGGAATTCAAAGCGCGCTTTGGATAGCGCATTATCACGCGCCTGTGCACCAGGGTGACCTTTGGCAAGGTCGGCGGCGTGTGCAGCGATTTTATAGGTAATAATGCCGTCTTTGACGTCTTTTTTGTTTGGTAGCCCTAAGTGCTCTTTTGGTGTGACATAGCATAGCATCGCGGTACCAAACCAGCCAATCATCGCCGCACCAATCGCACTGGTGATATGGTCATAACCCGGGGCGATGTCAGTCGTTAATGGGCCCAAGGTATAGAAAGGCGCGTCCGCACACAGATCAAGCTGCAAGTCCATGTTTTCTTTGATACGGTTCATCGCCACGTGTCCAGGGCCTTCAATCATCACCTGTACGTCGTGCTCCCATGCCACTTTGGTCAATTCACCAAGCGTACGTAGTTCGCCAAACTGCGCCTCATCATTGGCATCTTGCAAGCAGCCGGGGCGTAGGCCATCACCTAGACTGAACGCCACATCGTATTGCTTCATAATCTCGCAGATATCTTCAAAATGCGTGTATAAAAAGCTCTCTTTGTGATGCGCCAGACACCACTGCGCCATGATAGAGCCGCCGCGTGAGACGATACCTGTCAAACGCTTTGCGGTGAGCGGTACATAGCGGAGCAGGACGCCTGCGTGAATGGTAAAGTAATCCACACCTTGCTCGGCTTGCTCAATCAAGGTATCACGGAATATCTCCCACGTCAGATCTTCAGCGACGCCATCGACTTTTTCTAAGGCTTGATAAATCGGTACGGTACCAATCGGCACAGGAGAGTTGCGGATTAGCCATTCACGAGTTTCATGAATGTGATTGCCCGTCGATAAATCCATGATGGTATCCGCGCCCCAACGCGTGGCCCATGTCATTTTGGAGACTTCTTCATCAATCGATGAGCCGAGCGCTGAGTTGCCGATATTGGCATTGATTTTTACCAAAAAGTTGCGCCCGATAATCATTGGCTCAGATTCAGGGTGGTTGATGTTGTTGGGGATAATTGCACGTCCAGCGGCTACTTCATCACGGACAAACTCAGGGGTGATAATTTTGGGCATATTGGCACCGAAGCTCTCACCCTCATGTTGACGCATGTCAGTCAGTTCATGCTGCTTTTGCGTCTCACGTATCGCAATATATTCCATCTCAGGGTAATGATGCCGCGACGCGCGTAGTACATCTGAGTGACGTTTTTCCCTGCTTTGGCACGGCGCGGTTTGTCAATATGAGCAAACCTGAGGTTGGCAGTGCTGATATCACGAGCACGTGCTTGCCCGTATGAGCTAGACAGACCGCTTAGTTGCTCGGTATCACCGCGCTCGGCGATCCAGTTTTCACGCAGTTTGGGTAGACCGCGGGTCAGATCAATCTCGACATTGGGGTCAGTGTACACGCCTGAAGTATCGTACACATAAAAAGGCGGATTGTGCTCGCCATCCTTATCACCCGTACCGCCAACTGGCGTATCCGTTAAGCTGATTTCACGCATCGGTACTTGAATATCAGGCCGTGAGCCTTCGATATAGACTTTGCGCGAGGCGGGTAGGGATACGGTGTAAGTCGCGCGCGTCTTCTTCAAAGCGTGCATCACTGGCGGCGCGGTGGGCAGGTGTCTTTAGCGCGTCGGCTTTTTTATCGGCTTTGGTGTCTGATACGAGAGGTATGTTATCGGCTGGGTTGTGCGTTTGGACTTGTGATGGCGCTGAGGCACTGTCTAAAGAGGCATTGTCAAAAGAGCTGCTGTTTGAAATAGTCATATGCTGTCCTAGCGTGTTGGTTTTTGAATAAAAGCAACACCGCCAGTAGCTGCGGGGCAAACACTCGTCATTCAGACAAATTTATATTATCAACACCTAACAGCGAGCAAAGAAATTGTCGCGGTTAATGGTCATCAAATAGTGGACGCCGCTTTCTATCTTCTCTCGTTATCTACGTATGCGGCGTGCATCGTTAGACAATAGCGATGATAAAAAAGTATTTTTACGCGTCCGTTGTCATCAATAACAACGTGCTTAAGACTTCCCTGCGTCGGTACTAACCGCATCAGGTTCGGCGGGTGATCTCTCAGCGAATGTAGATAGGTGGCTACTTTTATCAATGTTTAACTATAAACGTTTAATAAAGTAGGCCAATGCTACATCGCACCCCGAGTCTGTCAGTGTTGTAAATCTTCTTCATACTAACAAAATTCTGCGTTAACGGCTAATGGAATTTGGATGAAAATATCAGGCGCTTATTTTGCTATTTAGCATGGATACAAAGAACAGGGAGTTATTGATAGTAATTAAAATTCCTTGATATTACTGATACTTAGAGGCGATTGCTAAATATTGTGTAAAGCGAATGCAGGATTTGAGAGGTTGTCATTAAACTGTCATAAAGATTTGGCAAGATAACGCTCATATCACAAACAATGCTTTTTTATATCGTTGTTAAATTTCAGGAGTCCTACATGCGTTATTCGTTATTAGCAGTGGCCGTTAGTTGTACATTAATGCTTACGGCGTGTAATAAGTCAACAGAAACGGCAGAACCAGCTGCTGATACGACCAGTAGCGCCGCTACCACGGCTGAAACCACCACGCAGACTCAGGCAACGCCTTCTGCTGACACGGGTTTCAAATCTGCTGAAAACATTGCCATGAATATCACAGGTGCAGGCGCATCATTCCCGCAGCCGATCTATGCCAAATGGTCTTCTGACTATAACGCTGCCACAGGTGGCCAAGTCAACTATCAATCTATTGGCTCATCTGGTGGTATCAAACAAATCCAATCAAAAACCGTCGATTTTGGTGCTTCTGATGCGCCATTAACACCTGAAGAGCTTGAAGAGTCTGGTCTTATCCAGTTCCCAACCGTGATTGGTGGCGTTGTGCCAATCGTTAACATCGATGGCGTTGAGCCAGGTCAGTTGAAGCTAGATGGTGAAACCTTAGCCAATATCTATCTGGGTAAAATCAATAACTGGAATGATCCTGCGATCAAAGCCTTGAACCCAGATTTGACTTTGCCAGATGCCGCCATCACCACAGTATTCCGCTCAGATGGTTCAGGTACGACGTTTAACTTTACCGATTATCTCGCCAAGGTATCACCAGATTGGAAAGACAGCGTTGGGGTTGATAAAACGGTCAAGTGGCCAACCTCTGCGACTGGTGCAGGTGGTAAAGGTAATGAGGGCGTCTCAAGCTACGTCAACCGCATGAAAAACTCTATCGGCTATGTGGAGTATGCCTACGCCAAGCAAAACAACATGTCACATGCCGCGCTTAAAAATGCCGCGGGCAATATCGTGCAGCCATCTGCTGAAACCTTTGCCGCCGCTGGTGACATCGATTGGTCACAACAAGAAGGCTTTTATAAAGTCATCACCAACTCTGAGACGGATCAAGCATGGCCAATCGCTGCTGCTACTTTCATCTTAGTACACAAGCAACCAGAGAATCCTCAGCAAGTCGCTGGCGTGTTGAACTTCTTTGACTGGGCGTATACCCAAGGTGATGATGATGCCATGGCGCTAGACTATGTCCCATTCTCTGATACAGCAGTGGCTCTATTCAAAGAGAAATGGAATGAGGTCAAAGGTAGCGATGGACAGCCTGTTTATAAGCCAGCGCAATAAACGATCTGTACAAGCTGCTTAATGACTTTTTGATTTCCTCTTAAGCCACTATTCTCCGGTAGTGGTTTGAGAGGTTTTATCACAGCAAATTTGACCAAAACACTAATCGCTATATTTCACGATAATCATTAGTCAAGTTGCGTTTGCTGTCATAAAACGAAATGAACACCCTGATTTTTTGAATTCACCCATTCAATGCTGAGACACTTATGACAGACTTAAGGTCCCAACTGGCTAAACAAAAACGTTACGACGCTTTATTTGTCAATTCTACCAAAGCGTTTGCCATACTCGTCCTCCCTATCGTTAGGGGGCATTTTGGTGTCTCTGATTGTTGGGGCGTGGCCGAGTATCCAAGAGTTTGGTCTGGGGTTTTATAGCAGTAATAATTGGGATACGGTTTCCAATGAGTACGGGGCACTCGCGCCTATTTATGGCACCTTGGTGACGTCATTTATCGCGATTGTTATCGCTGTACCAGTCAGTTTTGGTATTGCGATATTTTTGACCGAAATGTGTCCAAAGTTCCTCAAAAAACCGCTTGGCATTGCCATTGAGCTGTTGGCAGGTATTCCTTCTATCATTTATGGGATGTGGGGCTTGTTTGTCTTTGCGCCTTTCTTTGGTGAGCATATTCAGCCATGGTTTATTGAGCATGTGGGCCCGCTACCTATCATCGGTAAGCTGTTTACAGGCGCACCCATGGGACTAGGGATGTTTACCGCGTCCTTGGTACTTGCCATCATGATTATCCCTTTTATCGCTGCCACCATGCGTGATGTTTTCTCTGTGGTGCCAGATCTACTCAAAGAGTCGGCCTACGGTATGGGTGCGACGACGTGGGAAGTGATGTTCAAGATTATCTTGCCTTATACCAAAGCGGGTGTCGTTGGCGGCGTGATTTTGGGACTGGGTCGTGCGCTCGGTGAGACCATGGCAGTGACTTTCTTGATCGGTAATGCGTTCAATATCAGCCCAAGTCTATTTACTTCTGGTGTGACCATCACCTCAGCATTGGCCAATGAGTTTGCCGAAGCGTCAAGTGAGCTGCATCTAGCATCTTTACTACATCTGGGCTTAATCTTGTTTATTATCACCTTCATCGTGCTGTCGTTGGCCAAACTGATGCTCATGCGCATGGATCACAAAGCAGGTAACCGATAAGCCTAAGCATGGTTATTGGATCTCGATTGATATTGATAAAAGATATGGGAAATAAATAGTATGGCTGCTAACAATGCGATGAATGCGCCCATGACCACCAAGCCAAGCAGCGTGGGGCGTTACAACAAGAGTCTGTACAACAAACGTCGCTGGATGAATAAGCTGGGTTTGGGGTTTGCCATGTCAGCCATGGTGTTTGGCTTATTTTGGTTATCATGGATCTTGGTGACGCTGTTTATTGAAGGCTTCCAAGGCATGGTGCAGCTGCCAATTTTTACCGCTGACACGCCACCGCCGATGAGTCCAGGTGGTTTGCGCAATGCGATCGTGGGTTCTGCCATGCTGGCGTTTTCAGGGTTGTTCATCGGCGCACCCATCGGGCTTATGACTGGTATTTATTTGTCTGAGTTTTCTAGAGGCAGTATGCTTGGCCAAGTGACGCGCTTTTTGAACGATATTTTATTATCGGCACCATCCATTGTCATTGGTCTGTTTATATATGCTTTAATGGTCAAAGGTCAAAGTTTCTCTGGTTGGGCAGGCGCATTGGCATTGGCATTGATTGTCATTCCAGTCGTCGTACGTACCACAGAGAATATGCTGAATCTGGTACCCAATAGCTTGCGCGAAGTGGCTTATGCACTTGGCACGCCCAAGTGGAAAATGGTGACGCAAGTGACTATCAAGGCTGCCAAAGCGGGACTGACGACAGGGGTACTTTTGGCTTTTGCTCGTATCACTGGTGAGACGGCGCCATTACTATTTACCGCCCTCAATAATCAGTATTTCAGTACCGATATGGGTCAGCCAATTGCCAACTTACCCAATACCATCTATCAGTTTGCGATGAGTCCTTATGATAATTGGCACACACTGGCATGGTCAGCCGCGCTGCTGATCACAGCGTCGGTCTTGGTATTGAATATTTTGGCAAGATTTATTGGCAATCGCGGTCAGGTCAAATAAAGACAGATATCGCTGCAAAGATACCAAGTATTTACTTATATTTATACGAAATACACTAAGCTAGGTTGGATAATATTATGAATGATGTCGTAAGCAAAGCCCGCACAGAAACAACGGCTGATCGCTTTAACAGTACAACAGACAGCTTGTTAAATAGAACCACGTCTCATAGTGCGCAATCGCAGCAACCCAATACTGCTGACTTCACCAAGCAAAGTATTCATGATATGCCCAAAAACATGCCCAAAGCAAAAATGGAAGTCCGCGATCTTAACTTTTACTACGATGATTTTCAGGCATTAAAAAACATCAATATCGATATCGCAGAAAAGTAACGGCGTTCATTGGTCCGTCAGGTTGCGGCAAATCGACGCTGCTACGTACCTTTAACCGCATGTATGATCTGTATCCAGGAATGCGTGCAGAGGGCGCTATCAACCTTGATGGGCGCAATATTTTGGGCAAAGACATCGATGTCAACTTGCTACGCGCGCAGGTCGGTATGGTATTTCAAAAGCCAACCCCGTTTCCCATGTCGATCTATGACAATGTTGCCTTTGGTGTCAAACTCTATGAGAAGCTCAGCAAAGACGAGCTAGATAATCGCGTGGAGTGGGCACTAAAAAAATCGGCGCTATGGCCAGAAGTGAAAGATAAGCTAAAAGCATCCGGCCTGTCGCTATCAGGTGGTCAGCAGCAGCGTCTGTGTATTGCCCGTAGTGTCGCAACCAAGCCTGAAATATTGCTGCTCGATGAACCAACCTCTGCGCTTGACCCTATCTCGACGGGCGCTATCGAAGATCTGATAGAAGATCTCAAAAATGACTATACCATCGCCATTGTTACCCACAACATGCAGCAAGCGGCGCGGGTATCAGACTATACCGTCTATATGTATCTAGGCGATATGATCGAGATGGGTGAGACCGATCAGATCTTTACCAAACCTACCCAAACTGCGACAGAAGATTATATTACTGGTCGCTATGGCTAGGGCCGATTAATTAGTACTGAAGAGCTAATACTGAAGTTGGGTCGTTTCACTCAATCAGCATATCGCGCTACTAAAATATAGATTTCAGGGAATACCTCTTATGCAAAGTGATAAGCATATCTCCAAAAGTTTTGACCAAGATCTTGATGAAGCCATCCGTTTGTTCTTATACATGGGTGATAGTGCTGCCAACCAAGTGGCCAAAGCGATTCATGCACTTATTGATAGAGACGAGACACTGGCGCAAGAGGTCATCGAGATGGACTTTGATATCAACCGCATGGAGGTTGAGCTCGATGAACATATTTTATTGTTGGTTGCCAAGCGTCAACCTGCCGCAGGAGATTTGCGTCTGGTTATGTCGATCAGTAAAGGCGTGGTAGATTTGGAACGTATTGGCGATGAGGCGGTAAAAATCGCGAAAATGGCCAGCAGAATTGCCGCACAAGGCAAATCGTCTTACGGCTATGCTGAAGTGCAGCATTTGAGCAATCAGGTAAGACTGATGCTTAACAACGCACTAGAAGCCTTTAGTCAATCAAATGCTGAGCAGGCGTTTGAGGTCATGCGCAATGACAGTGTGGTCAATAACGAATATCAATCTGCCATTCGCGCGTTGATGACCTATATCATGGAAGACTCAAGACAAGTCTCAAAGGTTATCAATATCATGTGGATTTTGCGCTCGCTTGAACGTATCGGCGATCATGCGCAAAACGTGGCGGAGCTGGTCATCAACTATATCAGTGGTCAAGATGTACGCCATTCAGACTATGCCATGGTCGAAAAAGCAGTGCAAGAAGCCAATGATCGTCTGGCTGCTCGTCAAGTGAGCACGATGTCAGTCGACGACTACGAAGCTTTAGAAAGTAATGACGACTAATAACGCAGGCAAAATAGTCTTCTTACGTAAAAAACGCGCTTACTATAGCGCGTTTTTTATGGGCGTAATGCAGTGGTCTCAGCCTAGCTTTCTGGCGTCCAGCCTTGAGCGCGCTCATAGTCTTCATTATCCAAGAACTTATCACGTTGCTCGGTCAAGAATTTTTTAGCTTCAGGATCCATCATGCTCAAATGATTCTCATTGATAAGCATGGTTTGATGTTCTAGCCACTCTTTCCATGCCTTGTCAGAGACTGTGTCTTGTAGCTCTTGGCCTTTTTTGTTAGGGGAAGGGCGGATGCGGCATTTTTGGTAGTTCTTGCTTGTATTTGCGGCAAAACACGGTATTGTCTTGGGGATTAAAAGTCTCAGTCATCAGGTGTTCCTTATTTATCATATTAGGCCATGCCATCAATTAGCCCATTAAATCATTTAGCGGTCTTAAAATGGCTACATCTTGTCAAACATCGTCAAAAACTTTGTGAATATACCGATATTCTCTGCAGTTTTTTCCTTGTTTGACTACCATTTATCTTATTTTAAGCCTCGCTATCTAAATGATGATATGCCCTAGCAGGCAAATTAAATAATCATATGAGCCTATGATAACGCTCTTGGTCAATTTAGCAAGGGTATCTCGTGTCTGTTATTAAACAGACACAAATCTATAAGGTGTTATCAGCACGTCTTGCCTTTATTCTGATTTATCGTTTCATATCAGATAGACAAAGAAAGCGCGAAAAAAGGGCGGGTAGCTGATAGTAAGTTATAGTTAATTCAGTTTAAAAGAGATATAAGACAACCGAGCGCAGATGTAACTGTGATACTTCAAGTGAGGTTAACGCTGTAGCTCTTTTATAGGGGATTGACTATAATAAAAAACACCCGCATCAATAGCGGGTGTCAGATATATAGCGATAAGTTAGCTCTGGCTGAAAAGGGTCTGATTAGGCAAAGGCTTTTAAACGAGCGCGGCCACTGACCACTGCTTGCTTGACTTGGTTTGGCGCAGTACCGCCCAGATGGTCACGAGCTGCTAGTGAGCCCTCTAGCGTGAGATAGTCAAAGACATCCCTCACCGATGGCATCGCTGAATTGCTGTAGTTGTGCCAAGGATAAGTCACTGAGATCAACGCCTTCTTTGATGCCGAGTGCGACCGCATTACCCACGACTTCATGCGCATCACGGAATGCAACGCCTTGACGTACCAGATAATCTGCTAGGTCAGTGGCAGTGGCATAGCCTTTCATTGTCGCAGCACGCATACTTTCTTTGTTTGGGACGATGTTGGGCAGCATATCAGCAAAGGCAAGTAGTGAGCCTGTCAGTGTATCGACACAGTCAAACAAAGGCTCTTTGTCTTCTTGATTGTCTTTGTTGTAGGCGAGTGGCTGGCTTTTCATCAGGCTGAGTAATGTCATTAGCTGACCAAAGACACGTGCCGCCTTACCGCGTACCAGCTCAGGCACGTCAGGGTTTTTCTTTTGTGGCATGATCGATGAGCCAGTACAGAAACGATCGGGTATCTGCACAAAGTTAAACTGCGCTGACATCCACAGAATAATCTCTTCACTCATACGTGACATGTGCATCATCAGAATCGAGGCGGCGGAGGTGAACTCAATCGCAAAATCACGATCTGAGACCGCATCGAGCGAATTTTGACAAATACCTTCAAAACCCAATAGCTCAGCGGTGATAGTACGATCAATCGGGAACGTCGTGCCAGCGAGTGCGGCACTACCAAGGGGCATCTGATTGATACGGCGGCGGGCGTCAATCAAACGTTCGGTATCGCGATACAACATCTCAAACCAGGCCATCACATGGTGACCAAAGCTGACAGGCTGGGCGGTTTGTAAATGCGTAAAACCAGGCATAATGGTATCGGTATGTTGGTCAGCCAGGTCAAGCAAGCCACTTTGTAAGCGTATGAGCAGCTCGATAATATTATCGATCTCTTCACGTAACCACAAACGAATGTCGGTCGCGACCTGATCGTTACGGCTACGACCCGTGTGTAGTTTTTTGCCAACAGCGCCTATAATATCAGTGAGGCGTGATTCGACATTCATGTGCACGTCTTCGAGGGCGATTGACCAGCTAAACTCACCTGCTTCGATCTCGCGTAATACTTGTTGAAGACCGTCGATAATGGTGGCCACTTCATCAGCAGTCAAGATATCGCATTCTTTGAGCATCGTTGCATGGGCAATCGATCCTTGAATATCGTGACGAGCAAAGCGTTGGTCGAAGCCGACAGAGGCGGTAAAGGCAGCCACGAAGCTGTCCGTCGCTTCACTGAAGCGTCCACCCCACATCTGCTGGCCCTGAGTGCTGGTAGGGCTGTTTTGTGCATCTTTGTTTGTTACTGAGACATTCGTGCTAGAATCAGAAGCAGATGAATTTTTACTTGATTCAGGATTACTAAGGTTTGAAGAATTGGCGTTCATATTGGTACAAGACAAGTCAAGAGAGTAAGAACTCAAGTATAGCAAATGATGAGGTTGCCTTACTAGCTACGCGCTTAGAGTTTTTTATTCCAAAACTCATGGAGATCATGAGGCCTTGGCAGTGGCTGACATATATTGCTTTTTGGTCACTGTTTCTCACAGTGATTGAGCGTCATGGTCTGTCCAGTTGGTCGGACTTTATCATCAAGCTTGTTGCGCGAACCATACAAAACGGTTTGACCGTTATACCTGCATTATATTTGGTAGATTATCTGCGCCCTGTCTTCAAAAATGCCAGTATTCCGAGTGTGAGTGTGCGTATCGTCATGCTGATGATGTTTGCCGCTACGGTTTCTATGGCTTTAGTCGTTTTGGTTTTGATTAATATGGGTTTGATGGAATATGATCGCCAAGCTTTTATGACCAATCTGTTTTTCAATACCGTACTGACGGGCGGTTTTACCATTGTATTTTTGCTGTACTTTTTGCGTAGCTACCGTGAGCTTAATGCGCTCAAGCTATCGTTTGAATACAAGTTGACTGCACAGAATGACTTAATAAAAGCCCGCACCGCGCCGCACTTTTTCTTTAATACCATCAACACACTGGTCTCACTCATTGAGTCCAATCCGTCAAAAGCCTCTGCTTTATTACAAAACGTTTCGGTCTTATATCGTGCCAGTTTTAGCGGCGAACGTGAGATTAGCTTTGAAGAAGAAGTTGCGCTGTGTGAGCATTATCTAGCGATCGAGTCTAGCCGTTTGGCAGACAAACTCGAGGTCCATTGGGATTTGCCTGATGAAGATATTATGTATGATATGGTGATTACGGCGTTAACCTTACAAAGCGTACTGGAGAAAATGCTACTCAATGTGGTTGAGATGACCACTGAAACCATCCATTTTAATATTAAAGTCACTTGGGAGCAGCACAGAGTAGCTATTCAGATCGACGTGGAACTTCCTACAAAGACCTTAATCATTAACCATGATTTGCGTCAGCATATGGATTTTTATATTCAAGCGGATCGATTACGTGCGTACTTTGGTCAAAGTGCTGATATCCAAAGCACAGTGACTGGTAACCACATTACTACCATTATTGACTATCCCTTACAAGACGTCAGTTTATAATCTTTCCTCTTTTACCATTTTTTATGATGTTCTCAGACACTATATTCTTATTATAAGATGTTGTGGCATATTTATTGCATCGTCTTTTATATCTATGTCTTTTATATCTATGTCTTTTATATCTATATGGTTATTGCGATTTTTATCTGGCAATTATTGACAATGAGTGGTTACTATCAAAAATATGATGCAGAAAATTTCACCATATTGAACTGGCCAGTACATTCGTCATACCATCGAAACATATTCAGTAGAGTTTGGGGTGGGAGTTTACATGCGTATTGTAGTTTGTGATGATGAGCCTTTAGCGCGTGAGCGTTTGGTCAGAATCGTACAGGAGTCAGGTCATGAGGTGGTTGCTCAAGCTACCACAGGGGCAGAAGCGATTGTCGCCGTAAAAACTCAGCAGCCTGACATTATATTATTAGACATTCGTATGCCTGAGATGGATGGGGTGCGCTGTGCCCAAGAGCTGGACAAACTTGATCATCCACCAGCCATTATATTTGTCACCGCTTACGATCATTATGCGATAGCGGCACTAAAAGCCAATGCAATTGGTTATCTGTTGAAACCGGCAAACAAAGACGAGCTATTAGAAGCACTGAACAAAGCAAAAAACCTAAACGCGGCGCAATTGAACGAAATTCGCAAGCTTGCAAATCCAGCGGCGCGTCCGATACGCGAGCATATTGCTGCTCGTACCCATCGCGGGGTCGAATTGATTAAGCTCAAAGATATCTATTATTTTGCGGCAGATCAAAAATACGTCAAAGTACGTCACAAAGATGGTATGGTATTGATTGATGAGACCCTAAAAGAGCTAGAGCGAGAGTTTGATGATCGTTTGTTCCGTGTGCATCGCAACGCTATTATCAATCTGAATTTTTTAGACTTTTTAGAAACCCTAGACGCTGGACAATATCAGATACGTTTTAAAGGAATCGATGAGACGTTAGCCGTGAGTCGTCGTCATCTGCCAGCCTTACGTGACAAAAATCCAAAGCATGTAATAGGATGTTTTCAGAGCGACATAATCATCCCATATCATCAAACCCTTATTTATGCTTAAATAGGGGTATTTTTTTGCGCCAGCATTTACTATCTCTGATGTGAGTCGATCATTTTTTGTGGCAAGTTTTCCTAATCGCTTAGCACCAACTTAGCACTGACATTGTAGCATTTAGATTATAGTACCGAATTTATTGAGGCCCTTTATGAGCAATCTGCAGCAACCTGCTTTGACTACCTTAACCATCGCCACGCGACAGAGTCCTTTGGCTCTATGGCAAGCGGAGCATATTCGTGATCGCTTACTGGCGCTCTATCCTGAGTTGACAGTTGAGTTACTAAAAATTGTCACTAAGGGTGACAAGATTTTGGACACACCTTTGGCCAAAATTGGCGGTAAGGGTTTATTTGTCAAAGAGCTCGAGCAAGCATTGTATAACAAGCAAGCAGATATTGCGGTACATTCGCTAAAGGACGTACCGATGCAGCTGCCTGAAGGCTTGACACTAGGTGTCTATTGCAAGCGTGCTTCACCAACTGATGCTTTTGTCTCAAATACTTATAATAGTATTGATGAATTGCCGCAAGGTGCAGTTGTTGGGACTTCAAGTTTGCGCCGTCAATGTCAGATCAAAGCCTACCGCCCAGATCTACAGATCAAAACCTTGCGCGGCAATGTCGGTACGCGTTTGGGAAAATTAGATGCAGGCGAGTATGATGCCATTATCTTGGCGACCAGTGGCTTGCAGCGTATTGAATTAGATGAGCGGATACGTGGGCAGCTAGATATTGATGCCTGCTTGCCTGCCGTTGGTCAAGGTGCGTTAGCCATTGAATGCCGTGAAGGTGATGACGAGGTGTTGAAATTACTAGCGCCATTGAACGATGATAAAGCGCGTATTCGCCTTATCGCTGAGCGTGCGCTTAACCGTCACTTGGAGGGTGGCTGCCAAGTCCCGATTGCAGCCTACGCAGTGTTGCAGATGGCGGATGAAACCAGTGCGAATAACGATGACAATGGTGAAAACGGCAACAACGATAACAACGATAACGGTAATGTATTGTGGTTACGTGGTCGAGTGGGTAAAGCGGATGGTAGTAAGCTGTTAAAAGCAGAAAAGCGAGTGACATTGGTTGGTACACAAGACGAGCAAGAGTCGCAGGCAAATCAGCTCGGTATTGATGTTGCCAATATACTACTTGCTGATGGTGCAGGGGCTATCTTGTCAGCGATTTATCACGCTGAATAGCGTATTCACTTTGTCATACTGAGTCATTGATCCACATATCCACTGTTTGGTCGATGATTCAGTCCATTCTACAAGCCTTTTGTCGTGGTACATCTATGTCATCAACGTCAACTAAAGCTAGGTCTACTCATAAAAATCAATCCACTGATGGGTCGGTGCCAAAAATTGTCATCAATACGCGGCCGATAGCACGCGCTGCGCCATTGACGAATCATTTGCGAGCAGCAGGGTTCACGGTGGTTGAGATACCGATGTTGACGTTGCAGCCGCGCCCAACGACTGGCGATGACCTAGCATTGATGCGTGCGTGGCTAGCAGGTGAATATAAGGCTCTGGTCATCATAAGCCCAACGGCGGCCACTTCTGGGTTGAATGTTTGGCAGTCGCTTGTGTACAGTGAGCATGACGATAGTAGTTATGCGCAACCGGACAATAAAGCAGCCAACATAGCTTCTGAAGCTTTGGTAGCCCCAAGTCAAATCATTGCAGTGGGTCAAGCAACCGCTACGGCATTGACTCAAGCCAATATAGACGCGGCAAACTACCAAGTACGACAGCCTGAAGTTGCCAATAATGAAGGTATGCTAGCAATGCCTGAGATAGAGCGTTTACAGGCGGGTGATAAGCTTTTGATATGGCGCGGACTGGGCGGGCGACGATTATTGGTCGATACTTTACAAGCACGCGGTGTACATATCGATAGTATTGCGTGGTATAAGCGTACAATGCCTACCGAGGCAATGACTCAGTATCAGCAGTGGCAAAAAGATTTTTTTGTATGTAATCAAACGACAAATACAACACCAAAGCAAGCAAAACCTATCGTCGTCGTGAGTAGTGGCGCTGCTTTTGAGCATTGGACGAGCATCGTCCAAGGTGCAAGAGAAAAAATGTCAGAACCAAAACGTAGTAATGACATAATGACTGATGCAAGAGATAATTTGCCACTCACGCTAGCGGACTTTTCTTATGTCGTATTGGGTGAGCGCTTAGCAAATATGGTTGCAGCGCAGCACCTGAGCTATTGGCGTGTAGAGGATTTGGCGCCAGACACCATTCTTTCAGCCATCACTACCGATACTTAGGGCGTGTCCCTATTTTAAAAATGGTGATAAATCACAGGCAAACAGCGTCAAAGATTTAGCCATTTTTAGCCCATTTAGTGACAAACGTTTGAATTGGGGACATGCCCTAATTTTATAATTTCTATTTGATTTAAATATGTTTATACCTACCCATCACGGTACTGTCTTATGCCAATGAATTCTGAGTCTTTATCTAAGGATCCTTCTGCTATACAGCAGCGTCGGCAAGCAAATATCTTGCTGCTGCGGATGCAGTGGTTGGTCATTTTGCTGCTTATCGCGGCATTACTCTGGCTCTATATTAGTCAGCAGCGTTTTCAGCACAGTGTCAATGAGCGGTTGCAGAGCAATGAGCAGGTTGTCAGTCGTCTAAATGAGATGGACGATCGTTTATTTGCCATGAGTCAACAGACATTGCCAGAGCCTAGAATCAAAGCCAGTAGCCAAGCGCAAAACCAGCTGGATTTACTACGTATTCAAATAAAAGCCGCTGACAGATTGCTAGCAGACAACAATGATAGTGCCGCGATCGAGTTGTTGCGAGGTTTGCATTGGCAATTGGCACAAAGTAGCAACGAGATTGCACCTGCATTGACCGTCGTAATCAAGCAAAGTTTGCTTAAAGACATCGAGCGATTACAAGCGCAAAGCTCACAACCTAGCCCATGGCAAATACAAAATCTTGCGATTCAAAACATCCAAGAGTTTTTGCACAGTCATGAGCGCCTTGGGAGTTACGAGGGTACTGATATCCAGCGCCGAGAGCTAGTTGATGCTGCAACTGAGGGTGACCAAAAGCGTGCAGTAGCGAACCCGCCTGCTCAAACGTCAGTGCGTAACGATATGACATTAACGCGTAGACAACTGACGATTCATGAAGTCATCATGACGTTGAATTTGGCGAGCCAAGCGAGCAATATGCGCGAGCAGGATCAACTGATCAATTATTTGACCCAAGCGCGCAAACAGCTAAAAACCTTACTACCTAAATCATCGGTTAGCAATGGCAAAAACTCCGCGCAAGTTGGCGCCATTGGCATTGCTCCATCCGACAAAAAGCCAAAGGGTACGGACAACAACCTAGAGACCATGCAGTCGCCAAATGATATACCAGAGGTCATTGCCTGGCTTGACCAACTGATTGTCAATGCTCCTAAGCCAACACCCTTGTTAACCACACAGATTTTGGATAAGCCACAACCTTAATCGATACGGTTCGAAACAGCTATATATAGACAACATGAGACACAAGGTAAGTTATGACCAATATGAGTGAAAAGCCAGATTTTATGTCTGAGGTAGCAAGTGATCGACCTGAAGTACTGGCGCATTACCCAGTGATTCATTATCAGCCGATTCATTGGGGTGAGATGGATGCCTTTAACCATTTAAATAACGTGGTGTATTATCGTTATTCTGAGTCAGCGCGCATTGGCTATTTACATGCGTTAGATATGTTCGATGGCAGTATGGTCACCGTCTTAGCACAGTCGAGCTGCCAGTATTTGCACCCAGTGACCTATCCTGATACTTTGTTATTGGGCGTTCGCTGTCAGCGTCTGGGCAATACCAGTATTGCGATGGAATATAGCTACTATAGTACAGCACAAAACAAAATCGTTGCGACCGCTGATGCCGTCGTAGTGCGTCTCGATAGTGATGGGAAAGGTAAGTTACCGTGGACAGCAGAAGAACGTGCGCGCTTACTGGCATTAGAGGCAAAATTTGGTCATACCCCTGAATATTAGAATAGGCTTTAGCTGCGTTGATGACCTATCTCGGATAGTGTTATATAACCATCAAAAATAAAAAAGGCGCGCTAACATTATCGTAGCGTGCCTTTTTCATGACTTTTCTCAGGCCATTTTCCAAGTAGATTTTAGCTCTCTTGCGGGGCGTGCACAAAATCCACCACATTGAGATCAAAACCTGATAACGCATAAAACTTCATGGGCGATGACAGTAGACGCATATCACGGACGCCTAAATGACGTAATATCTGTGCACCAACGCCGATACTGCGATAAGGCTGCTGGGTGATGGTCGATTGTGACTCATTGTCCAAGGCTTTATCTAATGCATCTCCTAGATCGACCGGCTGATGATTGCCGACCCAAACCAACACACCGCGCTCTGAGGCGCTAATCTCTTCTAGCGCTGATTGGACGCTCCAGCCACTACGACCAGTCATATCATTTTTGGCGGCAAATAAATCACGCAGCGGGTGGAAACCGTGGACACGTACGGTACTCACGCCTTCGCTCACATCTCCTTTTACCAAGGCGATATGAGTTTCTTCAGCGCCGAACTCGCGGAAACGGTGCAAGGTAAAAGTGCCATGTTCTGTTTCAAAAGGACGAGTTTCGATTTCCTCTACCGTTTGCTCATTGGCGATGCGGTAGTTGATGAGATCAGCAATGGTGCCCATCTTGATGTTATGCTCTTTGGCAAATATCTCAAGATCATCGCGACGTGCCATGGTGCCATCAGCGTTGATGATTTCTACAATCACCGCTGCAGGCTCCAGTCCCGCTAGGCGAGCCAAGTCGCACCCTGCTTCTGTGTGGCCTGCACGGTGTAGAACGCCGCCGTTTTGTGCCATGATAGGGAAAATATGCCCAGGCTGCACGATGTCTTCTGGTTTGGCTGCCGAAGATACAGCGGCTTGAATAGTGCGAGCACGGTCAGCCGCTGAGATACCTGTGGTCACGCCTTCAGCCGCCCTCAATCGATACTGTAAAGTTGGTGCTAAATTTTGCCTCGTTGCGATCTGACATCAGCGGCAATGCCAATTGCTGGCAACGCGCTTGTGATAGCGTCAGACACACCAAGCCGCGCGCGTGGGTAATCATAAAGTTAATGTCTTCAGGACGAACATGGGTCGCCGCCATGATGATATCGCCTTCGTTTTCGCGGTCTTCATCATCCATCAAGATGACCATTTTTCCAGCACGAATGTCTTCGATAATCTCAGGAATCGTATTTAAACTCATAGTAAATCTCAATATTTTATTATTAATAAATATGTGTGGTTTGTAATATAAAGGGTTGTCGGCTCATTGTAGCAGTAGTTGGTAACACGTGCTGTTGCCGTTGAGCAAATCGTTTGATCATCGTAGCAACCAAATATGAAAATGTTTCATGATTCTTATTCATCATGACGATAGGTATTTTAACGGTTTTTGCCTCAGCGTGCTGACCCAAAGCTGAACTATAACGCTTAGTCTTTTAAAAACAGGGTTCAGTTTTACCAATAGTATATGCAACTAACTTTCAAACCTTTTGATCCAGTGGGTCAATAGATCAGTCGTTACTGGCCGCTTGGCTTTTTAGCCACGCCATAAACTGCTTGCTATGCTGTTCTCGCTGGTTATCGGCAAACTCATAAAAGCTCGTGCCTGCTAAGTTTTCTGGCAAATAGCTTTGAGGGTAGTAGTGATTGGGATAATCATGCGGGTAAGCATAACCTTGACCATAGCCTTGATTGCGCATCAGTTTGGTCACGCCATTACGTAGATGTAGTGGTACTGGCGAGGCGTCTTTTTCTGCTAACGCCATCGCTGCATTGATCGCTTTATACGTGCTGTTACTCTTTGCACTGGTGGCTAAATAGACCACCACTTGCCCTAGGATAATACGCGCTTCTGGCATACCGATGGATTGCACACTGCGCAGGGCTGCATCAGCGAGGAGTAGGGCGTTTGGGTTGGCATTGCCGATATCTTCACTGGCTAAGATTACCAATCTGCGCGCGATAAATTCAGCTGGCTCTCCGCCCACCAGCATTCGCGCCATCCAGTACAGCGCCGCGTCAGGATCTGAGCCACGCACTGATTTGATCATGGCTGAGATAATATCGTAATGTTGCTCGCCATCTTTGTCATAACGTACCAATGCCGTCTGCGCCACTCGGCTGACCAGTTCGTCATCGATGACAATCGGTGATTGCTTGGCATCCGCTGTTTGAATCGCCAGCTCTAACAAGTTTAGTGCTTTTCTGGCATCGCCGTGGGCCAGTTGGCTGATGGTGTCTTGTGCCTGCAAGTCGATGGTGAGCTTTTTGAGTATATGGTCTTCCGAGAGTGCCCGCCGTAATACCGCACTGATTTGCTCAGGCGTTAATGGCTCTAAACGATACACTTGGCAACGTGACAACAGCGCGTTATTCACACTAAACGACGGATTCTCTGTCGTGGCGCCAATCAGTGTAATATCACCAGACTCTACCGCGCCCAATAATGCATCTTGCTGCGCCTTATTAAACCGATGAATCTCATCGATAAAGACCACTGGTGACTCAAATGCCAGTGAGTCTTTGCTATCGAGCACCTCGCGCAACTGCTTGACCCCAGTATTCAATGCAGAAAGCGCATGAAAAGGTCGATTGACCGCATCAGCCAATAGCATTGCGATGGTCGTCTTACCGATACCTGCTTCGCCGTGCAAAATAATAGAGGGCAGATGCCCTTGTTCGACCAAACGCTGTAAAGGTGCGCCAGTGGCCAAAAGATGCTCTTGGCCAATAATAGCCGCGAGAAGCAGGGCGCATACGCTGAGCAAGAGGGGTGTCGGCATGAAAGTTAGGCGGCATAAGGTTCTCTATTGAAAAATTAAAAAACGGTCTATTGGCTAAAGTGGCGGCCATTGAGAGATTTTATAGTCAAATCTAAATAACGACATACTCGTCTATAGTTATCATTTCTATTGAAGTGAAAAGCGTTTGTTTGCTTGGCATGATTCTCGCAGCAACTTTACTATGACAATGAGTATTAGACATCAGCAGTCAAAGTAGGCTACTTTATAAGTATGGTACTTGCTATAAGCAATACACGCTAGGCTAACGCAAAAACATGTTAATGAAAGCTAACGAAGCGTATAGCTTATGTCCCCAGCACTTTATTTTTAATCATTCATCCTTACTAACGGTTCAATGGTAACGATCAGAATGATTGACCAAACACCATTTATTATCACTGGCCTATCAACGATAAGGTATTGCACTGACTATGATGAGACCACCTCTCAAGCGTTTATTGAACCGATACTCACGTAATATTGCAAAAAAGCAGCAGTCGCGTTGTCTGACAGTTGGTGAGATCGCGTTGGCACGCTCAGTGTTCGGTGACAGTATCAGATTAGATGAAGTGCGACTAAAAACCACTTGGTGGGTTCTCAAAAGTTATGCGGTGAGTCCGAATGGTAATGTTTACTTTAATCCCGCCGATTGGATCACAGATTTTAGTGTGGCCTCGTTAGGCAAGCAAAGCTGGCTCATCCATGAGCTCACCCATGTGTGGCAGTTACAGCAAGGCTTGAAAGTGGTACGCGGTGCCCTTATCGATCGGCGATATGATTATGTGCTAGAGACGGGTAAGTCCTTTTTTAAATACGGTATCGAGCAGCAGGCGCGAATGGTTCAAGATTATTTTGTGCGCCGTCAAAAGGACAGGATTGTCAGGATTTAGAAGCCTGTATACCATTTTTGACAGTAAACGACATGACTGACAAAAAACGCGCCAACAGCAATTTTACTATTTAAACTGCCTCATAGTAAGCGAAAAGCCTACGTGCATCACCATTTTAGCTTTTTATATTTTAGCCTTATTAAAGGATATTTACGCTTATGTTTCGACTTTTGCCAGTAAAGCCTAATGTTGATACTTCTGCTAGCTCAGCTCTGGCCGCAGTAGCGCTAACGGGCGTGCTATTTCTGACCGGCTGTCAGCAGCAAGCTGACGCACCGCCTGTATCAGATGAGGCTCAGACAACTGAAAAAACAAGTGAGGAAGACAGTCAACCTATGCAGCAAAGTGATTCTGCTGCGGCGCGTATAGAGCAGTTTCAGCCTATATACGTTGCGCAAGCGCAAGGGCTACAGCGTCGACTACAAGCAGAGTATGAGTCACTGGAAGCGGCAGATACTTCAGATAGCGAAGAGTCGCTATTACTCAATGGAGCGACTAACGATTCAGCTACTCTTACAGAAAATGCGAATAGCGCCAATTCCGAACCATTACCAGCTGATAGTCCAGTAGAAGCTAACGCTACCAGTGAGGAAGGTTCGGATACAGAGATGAATACAAGTACGGAAGTTGGAGAGCGTGACTTAACGGTATTAAAACGTATTAGCCTTGAGCCGCGCAAACCGATTATATTGACGGAAGAGCAGATCATCGAGCGATATCAGCAAACGATGGCAGCGTTATATCAGCCTGTGACCACGCCCCTTAGTGCAGAAGATGCGGATACGCTAATCAACATAGCGACCTTAGTTCCTCAGTTATTTGAGCATGCAGAGATTGCAGGAAGGGGTCAGTGCAAAAAGCCCTGCGCTGGCTCGGTTGATTATTCAGCACCAAGTATGGGGAGCAAATAGAAGCGCAGCAAGTGGTTGATATGCAGCAAATGAAGCAACAACAGCAGCAAGAATTTGAAACGCTCATGGCCAAATTCAACGATACGATTAAAGGATATGACGAGCAGATTGCTAAATATGAGCAGACGTTAAAAGAGTTTCAATAACGGTTTAAATGATACACATAGTAACGAGTTTGCCAATAATTGGATGAAGTATATCCAATAGTATCTATCCCATCATAGCAATAAAAAATCCCGCACGATGGCGGGATTTTTTATTGTAAAGATACTATTTTTGATTACTTACGGTCTTCAACCTTGACAAAGTCACGGCGCGTTTCACCAGTATATAACTGACGTGGACGACCGATCTTGTATGGGGCGCTGTGCATCTCTAACAAATGGCTGATCCAACCTGAAGTACGAGCCAGTGCAAAGATTACCGTAAACATTGATGTTGGGATACCGATGGCTTTTAAGATAATACCAGAGTAAAAATCAACGTTTGGATATAGGTTACGCTCGATGAAGAACGGGTCTTCTAGTGCAATTTTTTCGAGTGCCATTGCCAATTCAAGTTTAGGATCGTTGACACCAAGTGCTTCTAATACTTCATCACAAGTCTCTTTCATGACTTTCGCACGTGGATCGAAGTTTTTGTAGACACGGTGACCAAAGCCCATTAGCTTCACTTCACGGCTTTTCACTTTTTCCATAAATGCTGGCACGTTTTCAACCGTACCGATTTCATCAAGCATTTCTAGTACAGCTTCGTTGGCGCCGCCATGCGATGGACCCCAAAGAGCTGCGATACCAGCAGCGATACAGGCATAAGGGTTGGCACCCGTTGAGCCGGCTAGGCGCACAGTAGAAGTCGAGGCGTTTTGCTCGTGGTCTGCGTGCAAGGTGAAGATTTTGTCCATGGCGCGGGTGACGACGTCGTTTGGCTCATAGTCCACATCAGCAGGAGTCGCAAACATCATGTACAAGAAGTTCTCAGCGTAGCTAAAGTCGTTACGTGGATACATGAACGGTTCGCCCTGCGAGTATTTATAGCTCATCGCCGCAAGCGTAGGCATCTTAGCAATCAAACGAATAGCTGTGATTTCACGATGCTCTTCGTTGCTTAGGTCTAGGTTGTCATGATAGAACGCTGATAACGCACCAACGACACCAACCATAATGGCCATTGGATGCGCGTCACGGCGGAAACCTTCAAAGAATTTACGCAATTGATCATGAACAGCCGTATGTTCACGAATTTTTTCAAAGAAATCTGCCTTTTGCTCAGCGTTAGGTAGCTCGCCATTTAGCAACGCATATGCCACTTCTAGATATTCAGCATGGTTTGCTAACTCGTCGATAGGGTAGCCGCGGTGTAATAATTCGCCTTTGCCACCATCGATATAAGTAATTTTTGATTCAACGGGAGCAGTTACTTTAAAACCAGGGTCATAAGACCAAAATCCTGATTCTTGCAAAGCAGCAACATCGATAACTGGGCGCCCTAAAGTACCTTCAATAATAGGAAGTTCGTATTCTTCACCATTCACGGTTAGTTTGGCATTAGTGTCAGCCATAAATTGCTCTCCATTGTTTTTGATTCGTTAGAATAAAATTACTACAGACGCATACCTCACGTCGTTATCTGTCAAACGGCAAAATCCGTTTCACTCATTTAATACGCAAGGTATATTAGCAGCAATTACTTGTGATTTGAAAAAACTTTTATTGACCGTGGGTCCAATTGGCACGGCCTAGCGGTGGTTGTTCGCTGTAATTTTTGTATCAAAATATGTCTGATTGGTTATTTTGCGCCAAACTTTCTGTTTATTAAACATGTTTACAACGTCAATATTGACGTTATATTTTGGGGTTTGTCGCAAAAACGCAGCAGGATTTTCGCAAAAAACGAGGCTACAAACAGACAGGGCATGAGCAGTAGACAAGTTAAGTGTCGAGCATAATTGTCAGAGGTAAGCGTTTTCCACATTCAGTATTGCATATATCTATTCGTTTGTTAATTAAGTGTGTGACTTTATTACTTTAGGGATAAATTTGTAATTATCGCCCAGTCATTTTATAATTGCAGGAATTGACTGGCACTAGCTTTGTGCGAATTGATAAGTGGTCATGATATAGTGTCGCCTAGAGCTTACTTTATACATGCTTATTTACGATTGTCTGGTATTTTGATAAACCAAACCGAATTCTGTGGTTTAAATGTTCTTGTTAACTGCTCTATTTTTAGATGCTCAGCACCAGTATTTAGTGCTCAGTACAAGGTTTATTTTGATAGAGAAGACATATTAACGTTGTCTGGCTATTCATACGACCAATAAAAATAGACTGGTTAGTCGATCTTACTCATGTTTATTTTCTTTGTTGTATAATAGATAGGTTGTTTTGTAGGCCTGTCAGCTCGACAAGCGACACTAAACAGCTTATCAATACCTTATATACATGATTCTTTCTTCATATTTAGCACAAACTAAAAGAAGTCAGCTAGCTCTTCCTTACTTTATTCGTCTCGTGTGTTGCTCGATGCTCAACTGATACCATTTTTGTCAAGCGTTGATAGCAGATACAGGAGTATAACCGCAAAAAGGATGCCCGCTGTGAAAAGCAACCGACCTATTGATCTGCCTCTAAGCCAAGTGATTAGCGTTAATCGCTCACCGATCGCAATCGCCTCTATTTTGCATCGTATCTCTGGCATTATTTTATTCTTATTAATTCCTGTTATGCTGTGGCTATTACAGAACTCATTGGCGTCGCCTGAGAGTTTTGAGACCGTATTTGACAACGTACTTGTGCGCTTTTTGGCATGGATATTTGTTGCCGCCATTGCATATCACTTCGTGATGGGTATCAAACATTTATTTGCTGATATGGGCATGAACGAAGAGCTAAAATCTGGCCGCGCTGCCTCTATGGTCAGTTTTGTAATTGCAGCGATTTTAGTTGTCGCGTCATTTATATGGGTGATGTTCTAATGATTAAAAATGATTCAGGAATCAAAAGTGCTACTGGTCTGACAGGTTCAGGCTCACGCGATTGGATTATTCAGCGTATTAGTGCTGTTGTTTTAGCCGTTTATAGTGTGGTGTTGCTGGGTTTCTTTTTGACCCACGGCGATGTCACGTATCTTGAGTGGTCATCATTCATGACTAGCCTGCCAATGCGTTTATTTAGCTTAGTTGCTGTACTTGCATTAGCTGGCCATGCTTGGGTGGGAATGTGGACAGTATTTACTGACTATATTACGACAGGCAAACTGGGCTCAAGCGCAGCAGGTTTACGTTTAGTGCTACAGTCATTGATGATTATCGCTATTTTAGTATTTCTATTTTGGGGCATCATGATTTTTTGGGGTAACGGCTTTAGTGTCGTTGCTGTTTAATGATTGAGTGACCAGCTTTAGTATTGATATAAGCATCTATATATAACGGATGCGCGCAGCTGGTATGTCAGCTGATAGAGTAGTTTAAAAGTATCCGTTGATAGCCAAAAATAGTCATAGCATTGGACCAACAGCGCCCACTATTTAGATTGTCGCTGAATGAGCAACAAGGTTGAGCAGGTTTGGTTCAGTATAACGATAGATATGCAAATTAAGTGGTCAAAGACTGTTATATCCTCTTCTTTAATAAGTGCATGTAATGGCCAAATAAAAGCCCTTAAACCTGCAATAAGAAGATTTTAAAACACGCTTTTCATTTACTTATAAGCATTAATAGGCATTAGGAAAACCGTAATGGCAACTAGACAAGACAATACCATTAGTAATATTAAGACCCTAAACTACGATGCAGTTATCGTTGGTGGCGGTGGTTCAGGTATGCGCGCTTCATTGCACTTAGCGGAAGCGGGTATGAAGGTTGCAGTCCTGACCAAAGTATTCCCAACACGTTCGCACACGGTTGCCGCTCAGGGTGGTATCGGTGCAAGTTTGGGCAACATGAGTAACGACAACTGGCACTTCCATTTTTATGACACCGTAAAGGGTCAGATTGGTTAGGTGACCAAGACGCTATCGAGTATATGTGCCGTGAAGCACCAAAGGTAGTCTATGAGCTTGAGCACATGGGCATGCCGTTTGACCGTAACGAAGATGGTACGATTTATCAGCGTCCATTCGGCGGTCATACGTCAAACTATGGCGAAAAAAGCGGTACAACGTGCGTGCGCTGCTGCTGACCGTACAGGTCACGCATTGCTACACACGCTGTATCAGAAAAACTTACAGCAAGGCACTGAGTTCTTTATCGAGTGGATTGCGCTTGATTTGATCAAAGACGAAGCGGGTAACATCAACGGTGTTATCGCTCTTGAGCAAGAGACAGGTACTGTTGCGGTATTCCAAGCACCAGTTACTGTTCTAGCAACAGGTGGTGCAGGTCGTATCTTTGCCGCTTCTACCAACGCTTATATCAACACTGGTGATGGTATTGGTATGGCAGTTCGCGCTGGTATCCCACTACAGGATATGGAGTTCTGGCAGTTCCATCCAACGGGCGTTCATGGTGCAGGTGTACTATTGACCGAAGGGTGCCGCGGCGAAGGTGCTATCTTGCGTAACAAGGATGGCGAAGCTTTCATGGAGCGTTATGCCCCAACCGTTAAAGATTTGGCACCACGTGATCTCGTATCGCGCTCTATGGACCAAGAAATTAAAGAAGGTCGTGGTTGTGGCCCTAATGCTGACCATATCGTCATGGACATGACCCATTTGGGTGTCGACACTATCATGAAGCGTCTACCGTCAGTATTTGAGATCGGTAAAAACTTCGCCAACGTTGACATTACTAAAGAACCTATTCCAGTTATCCCAACCATTCACTACATGATGGGTGGTATTCCAACCACTATCCATGGTCAGGTAATCGTGCCGGATCTAGAGGCAGGTACAGATGAAGACGGTTTATATGCTAATGGTAACGTCGTTAAAGGACTATACGCTATTGGTGAGTGCGCTTGTGTGAGTGTACACGGTGCCAACCGTTTAGGTACCAACTCACTACTTGATTTGGTTGTGTTTGGTCGTGCTGCTGGTAAGCACATTGTTGATGAGTTCCATCAAAATGATCATAACTACAAACCACTTGATCCGCATGTACTTGATATCACGGTTGGTCGTTTAAACAAATTGCAGCAATCAACATCAGGCTACAATGCACAAGACGTGGCTGATGAGATTCGTGCGACGATGCAGAAACACGCCAGTGTATTCCGTACGCAAGCCATGATGGATGAAGGCGTTGAGAAAATTTTAGCGCTGGGTGAGAAAGTCGAACAAATCCATTTGGGTGATAAATCACAAGTCTTCAACACTGCTCGTATCGAAGCGTTTGAAGTGGCAAACCTATACGAAGTAGCAAAAGCGACGATGGTATCAGCCGCGAGCCGCCACGAAAGCCGCGGCGCGCATAGTGTCTCTGATTATGATCGTCCAGAAGATGATGACTATGCACCAAACGGCCGTAATGACCACGATTGGATGAAGCATACTTTATGGTATTCTGAAGGCAACCGTATCATTTACAAACCAGTTCGCAAAGTGCCACTGACTGTTGACTATATCGAACCAAAAGTTCGCGTCTATTAATCCTAGACTATGCGCTCGATATAAACAGAAAGCTTAAACGTTTTATCCCTTATTCATTTATTAAAAAGGTGACCGCCAGCTACATGCTCATAGGAGTGCTGCTAGGCTATTAATTGATATTCAATTATCAGTAGTGATTAGTAGCCAGCACTCATATGTTGCAATCTTTGTATGCCCGCCATCACCTACGTGTGGAGTTTAGCATTATGAGCCGAGGTACTCGCACCATCGAAATCTATCGCTACGATCCTGATGTGGACGCAGCCCCACGCATGCAAACTTATACGATTGAATTACTTGATTCAGATCGTATGTTGCTTGACGTGTTATTACGCCTAAAGAAAGAAGATGAAACAATCACTTTCCGCCGCTCTTGCCGTGAAGGTATTTGTGGTTCTGATGGCATGAACATCAATGGTAAAATGGTCTAGCATGTCTAATCAACATGAACACGCTACCAGAAAAAGTAACCGTTCGTCCGTTACCTGGTTTGCCAGTGGTTCGTGACTTGGTTGTTGATATGAACCAATTCTACGAGCAATACGAAAAAGTACATCCGTACTTAATCAATGATCAGCCAGCACCCCCAACTGAGCGTCTGCAGTCTCCTGCTGAGCGTGAAAAGTTAAATGGTCTGTATGAGTGTATTCTGTGTGCATGCTGCTCAACGAGCTGCCCATCTTTTGGTGGAACCCTGATAAGTTCTTAGGTCCATCAGCGTTGCTACATGCGTATCGCTTTGTGGCTGACAGCCGTGACGGTGACACGCAAGCACGTTTGGCGCGTTTAGACGATCCGTTCAGTTTATTCCGTTGCCGCGGTATCATGAACTGTGTGTCAGTTTGTCCAAAAGGCTTGAACCCAACCAAAGCAATCGGTCATTTACGTAATATGTTGATTGATCAAGCTGGTTAATTGTTTTGATTATTATTGACTAACAAAAACACCACCTATTCATTAGGTGGTGTTTTTGTTAGTCAAAATCACCGATTATAGTAGTATTAATTTTCTGATTACTATTGTTTGAAGTGGGCTTCTATTGGTAGCGATGAATAATCCTGCCGGATAGGTAGAACAAGAAGCCTAGTACACTGGTGAATAATAGAACGTTAGTCTATCCGTAAATCCGTACGGGCGATACGTTAGTCATATGCAAGAAGACATATTGTATAAACAGTCAATCTATACAATCAGATACACGTAAAGTTTGGTATAATTACATCCTGAACTTGATCAAACATTGCGAAGTTTGTTTCCAATGCATTAAAAGTAGCATTTATACGGGCTATTGCATTAATACAATAAAACGTTATGTATACAATAACGATGCTTCTATAATTGATAATAGATATTCATTACGTAAATACTTAGTATTGAACAAACAAACTATATCGCAAAAACGCTCATGATATGCTATACAGCAATGCATGTTTATCTGAAACAATAAGATTTGTTAGCAAATAGCGGATATTTCAGCGATAATAGCCAGTTTATAGGCTAGCTGAAAGATTGACCATTTATTAATAATTTATCATTGATGAATTGGTTATGGCTAAAGAAGTATATATAAATTAATGTTGTGAAACGAGCCAGATCAGAAAACTGAGTGTTCACAAATAAATTTATTTTTAACATAGGTGTTGCAATAAGACTTGTTATCACTATTTAGCATTACTTGCTCTTTTAGACAATGACAGCAATATTCTATAGTGACGGCAATACTTAGGGATAAAGGGTTTTATCGAACTGTATTCAATGGGGTATGACGAATTGTCTAAACGCCTAGCATACAACGACTGACACCATAATAAGCACGATTCCATTCATTTATCTATCAAATAGACGATTATTATGAATAGTATAACCAAAGAAAAAGCGGGCCAAGGACATACTGAACTGGCCGCCGATAATGCCAGCTATATAGAAGCTCTTTATGAGCAATACCTAACGGACCCTGATAGTGTTGACACAGATTGGCAAGCGTACTTCGAACAGTACAAATCGTCAAATGATGCTCAGCATAATGCTATTAAAGACCAATTTTTGTTACTTGCCCGCAATCAAACGGCGAACAAATCGAGTAACGAAAGTACCGGTACAAGTAGTAGTAATTCAGACAACTGTACTGATCCAAAGCAAATGGGTGTACAGCAACTCATCTCCGCATACCGCCGCCGTGGTCACCGCCGCGCCAAGCTAGATCCATTGAACTTACATCCACGTGCAGAAGTGGAAGATCTGACCCTAGCTTATCACAACCTATCAGAAGCCGACCTTGATACTGTATTCCCAACCAATGATTTAGTGATCGGTAAAGACGAAGCGCCATTGCGTGAAATTATCGAGATCATGGAGCGTGTTTACTGCCGCCATATCGGTATTGAGTATATGCATGTGACCACCAGCACTGAAAAACGCTGGATGGAAGAGTATGTAGAAAGCAATCTAGGCTATATCAAGTTTGACAAAGAAAAGCGTTTGTCTATTCTTGAGCGTCTAACAGCGGCCGAAGGTCTAGAAAAATATTTGGCGCGTAAATATACAGGCGTTAAGCGTTTTGGTCTAGAAGGTGGTGAGAGTTTCATACCTGCAGTCAATGAAATCATCCAACGTGCTGGTGGCTATGGTACAAAAGAGATGGTCATTGGTATGGCTCACCGTGGACGTCTAAACGTGTTGGTCAATATTTTGGGCAAAAACCCTGCAGACTTATTTGATGAGTTTGACGGTAAAGTGCAGCCAGAAAAAGGCTCAGGCGACGTTAAGTATCACAATGGTTTTTCATCTAACGTGATGACCCCAGGTGGTGAAGCGCATTTAGCCTTAGCATTTAACCCATCGCATCTTGAAATCGTTGCACCAGTACTACAAGGCTCAGTACGTGCACGTCAAGTGCGCCGTAATGATCAGCCGTCATTAGATAATACTGGTGGCAACTCAGTGTTACCTATCGTTATCCATGGTGATGCGGCTTTTGCTGGACAGGGTGTGGTTCAAGAAACCTTCCAAATGTCACAGACCCGTGCTTATACCACTGGCGGTACTGTACATATCGTTATCAATAACCAAGTTGGCTTTACCACTAGCCGTCAAGAAGATGTTCGTTCAACCGAATATTGTACTGATGTCGCAAAATGGTACATGCACCAATCCTACACGTGAATGGTGATGATCCTGAATCAGTCGTTTTCGCGGCTCAATTAGCCTTAGACTATCGTCATCAGTTTGATAAAGACATCATTATTGACTTGTTCTGCTACCGTCGCAACGGTCACAACGAGGCAGATGAGCCTTCAGCCACTCAGCCATTGATGTATGCAGTTATTAAGAAGCTGCCAACGACACGTACCCTTTATGCACAAAAGCTCATCGCAGAAGGTATCTTAAATACTGAAGAAGAAAAACAGTATGAAGATAATTATCGTGAATCTTTAGACCGTGGCGATTACGTTGTCAGCTCACTGGTTCAAGAGCCTAACGAGCAGCTATTTGTAGACTGGAAGCCTTATCTAGGTCATGACTTGGTTGACGATTGGGATACCAGTGTTGATATCGAAAAGCTCAAAGGTTATGGACGCCGTATGGCTGAGATGCCAGAAGGCTACAAGCTACAGCGTCAGGTTCAAAAGGTTGTTGAGCAGCGTCTAGCCATGCAAACAGGCGAAGAGCCTCTCAACTGGGGTGCCGCTGAGACATTAGCCTATGCATCATTAGTTGATAACGATGATGTCTTGGTACGTATTACTGGTGAAGATGTCGGCCGTGGTACATTCTCACATCGTCATACTGAAATCTACAATGTTAATGATGGCAGCATGTATGTGCCACTTGCTCATTTGAGCGAGAAACAAGCACGCTTTGCAACTTATAACTCGTTATTATCAGAAGAAGCTGTATTGGCCTTTGAATATGGCTATGCAACCACCGTACCGAATGCTTTGATCGTTTGGGAAGCGCAGTTTGGCGATTTCGTTAACGGTGCTCAAGTTGTCATTGATCAGTTCATCTCAAGCGGCGAGACCAAATGGCAACGCGTTTGTGGTTTGACCATGTTGTTACCACATGGCTTTGAAGGTCAAGGCCCTGAGCATTCATCTGCTCGCCTTGAGCGCTTCTTACAGCTATGTGCTGAAGACAATATGCAAGTCATCACACCAACGACGCCCGCGCAAATTTTCCATGCCTTACGTCGTCAGGCGATACGCCCAATTCGTAAGCCTTTGATCGTTATGTCACCAAAGAGCTTATTGCGTCATAAGCTAGCAACTTCTCATTTAGAAGAGCTTGCTAACGGTAAGTTCGAAACGGTATTGCCAGAGATGGACGATCACAACGCAGACAAAGTGACTCGTATGGTGCTATGCGGTGGTAAGGTTTATTATGATCTACTAGAACAGCGTCGCGCATTGGGTCTTGATCATGTTGCGATCGTCCGTATCGAACAGCTCTACCCATTGCCAGAGCAACGTTTGGTCGCTGAGATTGAAAAATACAGCAACTTGACCGAGATTGTATGGACGCAAGAAGAGCCATTGAATCAGGGCGCTTGGTACTACTTAGCACCGCATATGTTCCGTATTGTTGTACCACATCCAACAAAAGCAAAAGTGATGGAGCCCGTGGCACGTCCTGCTAGTGCAGCACCTGCAACAGGATCTCCAAAACTGCATGCACAGCAACAACAAGCACTGATTGCTGGTGGCCTTGGTGTAAGTGTTGATGAATTAGCTCAATAATAGATTGTCTATTAAGATTATAGAAGATAAATGAATCAGGCGATGACAGTCAGTATGTTTTAATATTCCGCCAAATAGCATTATTAAAACGATACTGATTGCCTATCACGACTTAATAATAAGTATGAATATCCAAATCTAAGGAGTATATCGATGGCTGACATCAAAGCCCCCGTTTTTCCAGAATCGGTTGCCGATGGCACAATCGTTGAATGGCACGTCACTGAAGGTCAACAAGTAAGTCGTGACGACCTACTAGCTGAAATCGAAACTGATAAAGTGGTACTAGAAGTCGTTGCACCAGATGACGGTGTATTGACCAAAATCGTCAAAAACGTTGATGATACTGTATTGTCCGACGAGCTGATTGCTGAATTTGAAGCAGGCGCAAGTGCTGGTGAAGCACCAGCGGTAGAGACAGATCAACCCGCTGCGCCAGTACAGCCAAAACAAGCTACTGATGGCGGTGAACCAGTACAAGCTACTGACAAAAAAGACGAAGCAGAGCACAAAGATCAAAGCCCAGCCGTCCGTAAAGCGGCAAAAGAGTCTGGCGTTGATCCTAAAGATGTGGAAGGTAGTGGCCGCGGTGGTCGTGTCACCAAAACAGATATGGCAAACCCAACACTAAAATCAGACAGCAGCATCAAATCAGACAGCGGTCGTCCTGTAGCAGAATCAACGGGCGAGCGTACTGAAAAACGCGTTCCAATGACGCGCTTGCGTAAACGTGTTGCTGAGCGTCTATTATCAGCATCACAAGATACCGCGATGTTGACGACGTTTAATGAAGTGAACATGAAGCCATTGATGGACATGCGCGCTAAGTACAAAGAGAAGTTCGAAAAACGTCATGGCGTACGTTTAGGCTTTATGTCGTTGTTTGTAAAAGCGGCAACTGAAGCGCTAAAACGCTTCCCAGCAGTCAATGCTTCACTAGATGGTGATGACATTGTTTATCATGGTTTTTATGATATCGGTGTAGCCGTATCATCAGATCGTGGTCTGGTCGTTCCTGTACTGCGTGATACTGACCGTATGGGTATGGCGGACATCGAAGCCAAAATCCGTGAATATGGTAGCAAGGCGCAAGAAGGCAAGCTTGGTCTAGACGAGATGACGGGTGGTACATTCACTATCTCGAACGGCGGTGTATTTGGGTCATTGATGTCAACCCCTATCTTGAACCCACCGCAAACTGCCATCCTAGGTATGCATGCGATCAACGAGCGCCCAATGGCGGTCGACGGTAAAGTTGAGATTTTACCAATGATGTACCTAGCGCTGTCTTATGACCATCGCATGATCGATGGTAAAGAAGCGGTACAGTTCCTAGTAACTATCAAAGAGTTGGTCGAAGACCCAGCTATGTTGTTACTAGACTTGTAAGCTTCTAAGCTTGTATTGGCAACCGCTGATACAAGCTTTTTAGCTTTGGTACAGATAATAGCTCTACTTGATAAGCAGCAATTGATTTGCTGCTAATTATATTCAAAGAATTTAATAATGGTGACTGATGCTCAGTGATCGATAAGTTAGTCTTTCTCACGGACATAGCGTATTAGCTATCAAGTGTAGACAATGCTGAGCGTTTGGTAAAAAAAAACAGTTTAAATAACACATAAAATTAAAAATAGGAACGTACTATGAAAGACAATTATGATTTAGTCGTCATCGGCGGCGGTCCTGGTGGTTACGAAGCAGCGATTCGTGCAGGCCAGCTCGGTATGAGTGTTGCTTGTATCGAAAAGCGCGTTTATAAAGGCGAGCCAGCACTTGGCGGTACTTGCTTAAATGTCGGTTGTATCCCATCAAAAGCCTTGCTTGACAGCTCACATCGTTATGAAGCAACTAAGCATGACCTTGATGAGCACGGTATCAGCACTGGTGATGTGGCTATCGATATCGAGCAGATGATTGCTCGTAAAGAAGGCATCGTAAAACAGTTGACTGGCGGTGTTGCTGCACTACTAAAAGGCAACGGCGTAGACTGGCTACAAGGCTGGGGTACTCTTGTTGACGGTAAAGGCGCGGACAAGCAAATCAAATTCACCGCCCTAAGCGATGACAGTGAAACCACCATCACTGCCAAAAACGTCATCCTAGCGGCAGGCTCAGTGCCTATCGAGATTCCAGTAGCGAAGACTGACGGTGACCGTATTGTTGATTCAACTGGCGCGCTTGATTTCACTGAAGTACCTAAGCGTCTAGGCGTTATCGGTGCTGGTGTTATCGGTCTTGAGCTTGGTTCAGTATGGCGTCGTCTGGGTAGCGAGGTCGTCGTATATGAAGCACTTCCTAGTTTCCCTAGCTGCTGCTGACAAAGACATCTCAAAAGAAGCCGGCAAAATGTTCAAAAAGCAAGGTCTTGATATCCGCGTTGATACCAAAGTCACCAATGCTGAAGTACAAGGTGATCAAGTTGTCGTCACTAGCGAAAGCAATGGCGAATCGAGCGAGGAGAGCTTTGACAAGCTAATCGTTTGTGTTGGTCGCCGTGCTTATTCTGAAAAGCTACTTGGTGAGGACAGCGGTATCACGTTGACCGAACGTGGTCTTATCGATGTCAATGATCAGTGCAAAACCAACCTTGATGGCGTTTATGCGATCGGTGATTTGGTCCGTGGTCCTATGCTTGCGCATAAAGCGATGGAAGAAGGCATGATGGCCGTTGAGCGTATTCATGGCGAAAAATCTCAAGTTAACTATGACACTATCATCAATGTCATTTATACTCACCCAGAAATTGCATGGGTAGGTCTGACTGAGCAAGAAGCTGAGGAAGCTGGCTACGAAGTGAAGACCGGCTCTTTCAACTTAGCTGCTAACGGTCGTGCATTAGCGCAAAGTGAAGGCCAAGGCTCTATCAAAGTCGTCGCCGATGCGAAAACAGATCGTTTGTTAGGTATGCATGCGATCTCTGCTGGCGCTGGCGATATCGTCCATCAAGGTATGATCGCAATGGAATTTGTCTCTAGTATTGAAGACTTGCAGCTGATGACATTTGCGCATCCAACGATTTCAGAAGCAGTGCATGAAGCGGCGCTATCTGCAGATGGCCGTGCTATCCACGCTATCCAGCGCAAAAAGCGTAAGAAATAACTAGTTGCTCGTTTAATTATTATCGATTTACAACCTGATTGGGGTATCGCTATTTTGGCGATGCCACAATCATGAGTGCGTCAGACGTATGATTCATATGTATATGTGCGCACTTGATTTCACTTTTATTAATTGTAAAAAATAAAGGATACAATCAATGAATTTACATGAGTATCAAGCAAAAGAGCTATTAAAAAGCTACGGATTGCCAATTCAAGAAGGCATCATCGCCCATAACGGCGACGAAGCTGCTGCAGCTTTTGATAAAACCCCAACGGATATCGCGGTAATTAAAGCGCAAGTACATGCTGGTGGCCGTGGTAAAGCGGGTGGCGTAAAACTTGTCAAAACTCGCGAAGAAGCCAAGCAAGTTGCTGAAGAGCTGATCGGTACTAACCTAGTAACGTTCCAAACTGATGCTGATGGTCAGCCAGTCAACTTCGTATTGGTTGCAGAAGATATGTATCCAGTACAAACTGAGCTATATCTTGGCGCTGTTGTTGACCGTGCGACTCGTCGTGTGACGTTCATGGCCTCTACCGAAGGCGGCGTAGATATCGAAGAAGTAGCACACAACACACCAGAAAAAATCTTCAAAGTACACGTTGATCCTTTAGTTGGTTTAATGCCTTTCCAAGCGCGTGACGTTGCGTTCAAACTTGGCCTTGAAGGCAAGCAAATCAATCAATTTGTTAAATTGATGACTGGCGCCTATAAGGCATTTGTTGAAAATGACTTTGCATTGATGGAAATCAACCCATTAGCCGTTCGTGAAAACGGCGAAATCGTTTGTGTTGATGGCAAAATTGGCATCGACTCAAACGCCCCATATCGTCTGCCAAAAATCGCAGCACTACAGGATAAAACTCAAGAAAACGAGCGTGAGCTTAAAGCCGCTGAGTTTGACCTAAACTATGTTGCTCTAGAAGGTAACATCGGTTGTATGGTTAACGGTGCTGGTCTTGCCATGGCGACCATGGACATCATCAAATTGTATGGCGGCAAGCCTGCTAACTTCTTGGACGTTGGCGGCGGCGCAAACCAAAGATCGCGTTGTTGAAGCGTTCAAAATTATCCCTTGAAGACAGCAGTGTTGAAGGCGTACTAATCAACATTTTCGGCGGCATCGTACGCTGTGACATGATTGCAGAAGCGATTATTGCTGCAGTAAAAGAAGTTGATGTACAAGTTCCTGTGGTCGTGCGTTTAGAAGGTAACAATGCTGAGAAAGGCGCGCAGATCTTAGAAGAGTCTGGTCTGAAATTAATTTCAGCTCAAGGTCTTTCTGACGCCGCGCAAAAATTGTCGACGCTGTTAAAGCGTAATAGCCAAAGCGTAATGACGGCAGTGGCATATTGAAATGCTAATGACAGCTGAAGCCTGCTGCCATCATTACAAGACAACCGAATACAAGGAAAATATAATGAGTGTATTAATCGATAAAGATACCAAAGTATTGGTACAAGGTTTTACTGGTAAAAACGGTACGTTCCATTCAGAACAAGCCATCGAATACGGCACCAAAGTAGTTGGCGGCGTAACCCCAGGTAAAGGCGGTCAAACGCACCTAGGCTTACCAGTGTTTAACACAATGGCGGAAGCCATGGAAGCGACTCAAGCTGACGCTTCTGTTATTTATGTACCAGCACCATTTGTACTAGATTCTATTGTTGAAGCCATCGATGCTGGCGTTAAGTTGATCGTTGTGATCACTGAAGGCGTACCAACTATCGATATGCTAAAAGCAAAACGCTATCTCGAAGAAGCTGGCGACGTGCGTTTGGTTGGTCCTAACTGCCCAGGTGTTATCACGCCAGGCGAATGTAAAATTGGTATCATGCCAGGCCACATCCATCAGCCAGGTAAAGTGGGCATTATCTCACGTTCTGGTACGTTGACTTATGAAGCGGTTGCTCAGACAACTAAGCTTGGTTTTGGTCAGTCAACGTGTATCGGTATCGGTGGTGACCCTATCCCTGGTATGAACCAGATTGACGCGCTAAAACTGTTCGAAGCAGATCCACAAACTGAAGCAATCATCCTAATTGGTGAGATCGGTGGTACTGCTGAAGAGGAAGCTGCTGCTTACATCAAAGACCATGTAACTAAGCCAGTTGTTGGTTATATCGCTGGTGTTACCGCTCCTGAAGGCAAGCGTATGGGCCATGCTGGTGCTATTATCTCTGGTGGTCAAGGTACTGCTGAAGAGAAATTCAAAGCGTTTGAAGATGCTGGCATCGCGTACACACGTGACCCATCTAAACTTGGCGACAAACTAAAAGAAGTTACTGGCTGGTAAGATAGACATTAGTCTATAGTGAAACTACTAAAACTATATTGAAATGTTAAGAAGACACCCCTACAATGGGGTGTTTTTTTATATCTGAAAATCCTATGAAAAGCGAGATATTGGCCATTACTTATAAAGATTGTATCAGTTTTCATAAACATGTTATTTTGAATGATATGGCTCGTAATTTTTGATTCAGGGTTCTTGAACTGATAATTTCTGTATATCTGCTGAGACGTTTGATATTAGCAAGGTACAAATCCAAATCGCTATAATATCTACTAAGTATTTGCTAAGTTAGCATTATTTTACCTAACCTACTTTCTTAAAACAGTCCTCTTATTATGAAAAAAATTACTCATGCTGTTATCCCTGTCGCAGGCTTTGGTACGCGTATGCTGCCATTGTCTAAATCTGTGCCAAAAGAATTGTTACCGCTTGGCAATCGTCCTGCTATCCATTATGTGGTCGAAGAGGCTATCGCTGCGGGTATCAAGCATATTGTCTTGGTCGGTCATGCACAAAAAAGCGCGATTGAAAACTACTTCGATATCAATGCTGAGCTAGATAATCAATTACGTCATAAAGGTAAAGATGAGCTGGCTGATAGTTTAAATTGGCTACCAGAGGATGTAACGGTATCAATGATACGTCAAGGTAAGGCCTTAGGTTTGGGGCATGCAGTACTAGCTGCGCGTCCTATCATTGGCGAGCATGATTTTGCTGTATTGCTCCCTGATGTCGTTCTCGATCCGTTTACTACTGATATGGCTGCTGATAATTTGGCCTTTATGATTGATGCTTTTAGTCATGACGGCCATTCGCAAATATTGGTAAATGAAGTTGCTGACGAAGATGTGCACAAATACGGTATCGCCAAACTTATCGATACCAGTCATATAGATGAGTTTGGCGACGTTAATGCCAGCTTTGGCGTGGCAGGTTTTGTAGAAAAGCCAAGCTTAGCAGAAGCACCATCAAACCTAGCTGTCGTAGGGCGTTATGTTTTTAGCAATCATATTTTTAATTACCTCGCAAACACTAAAGCCTCAGTCGGTGGTGAGATTCAACTGACTGATGCTATCGATGCGCTTATTAACGAATATGGTGTGAATGTGACAACGATGCGCGGTGCCAGTTATGATGCCGGTGACATGCGCTCGTATATGCAAGCGTTTATCTATTTTGCCGAGCAGCAATTAGCAGATGAAAAATAGCGATGGATAAGATAAAGGACGATAAGAAGTATCATAGCGCTCGCCGTTCCAAATACTGGGAGCAGTTGCAAACGCTTGCGGCGCAGCCATGGTCGCTGGCAAGTTTATTTGCGCAAGATGACAGTCGTGCGACACGCTTTAGTGCGCAAGCTGGCGCGCTGTACATGGACTATAGCAAGCAGTGTATCGATGAGCGAGTTATGGGTGCTTTATTGCGGCTAGCAGATAGCTGTGAGCTGTCCGCTCGAATTGATGCATTGATGCAAGGCGCGATGGTCAACAATAGTGAAGAACGTGCGGCCCTACATACAGCACTACGTCTGCCTGAGAATGCAGAGCTACAAGTTGGTAAGCAAGATGTGGTTGCCGATGTACATCATAGTTTGGCACAGGTAGCGAGATTATCCGAGCGTGTCCGTAGTGGCACATGGCGAGGGTTCTCAGGTAAGGCCATCACCGATGTGGTTAATATTGGCGTTGGCGGTTCTGATCTTGGGCCGCTCATGGCGACTGCTGCGCTTGACGAATGGGCAGATACGGAAATCGGTGTACATTTCGTCTCTAATATGGACGGCACTCAGCTTGATAATCTACTAAAGCACCTCAATCCTGAAACCACATTATTTATTATCTCTTCCAAATCCTTCGGTACGGTTGATACCTTATCTAATGCCAAAACCGCACTGTCTTGGTTACTTGCGACGGCGACGCTGCGCGCTGGTACTGAAGACAGTGTGTTGCGTCGGCACTTTATTGGAATATCAGCCAATAGTGAAAAGATGAGGGTTTGGGGGATACATCCTGAGCATCAATTAGAGCTTTGGGAGTGGGTTGGAGGCCGGTTTTCTTTGTGGTCAGCGATTGGGCTAGCCATTGCTATTCGTGTTGGTATGAATAGGTTTAGGGAGCTACTAAGTGGTGCTCACAGTATGGATGAGCATTTTGCACAGGCAGATTTTGTAGATAACTTACCAGTATTGCTAGGGCTGCTAGCTGTATGGAACAGTACGTTTTTGAGGGTGAATGCCCATACCGTATTGCCTTATGATGGACGGTTAGGCTATCTGCCTAGCTACTTGACCCAGCTTGAAATGGAAAGTAATGGCAAGTCGGTCACTCAGCACGGCGACCATATTGATTATGATACTTGTCCAATTCTGTGGGGCGAGATTGGTTCAAACGCTCAGCATGCCTTTTATCAGCTACTGCATCAAGGCACGCAGCAAGTCTCCTGTGATTTTATCGCTTGTGTACGCCGTTATAGTGGCGAGGTGCAAAACGCCTCGTTGCAACAACAGCATGAGCTATCTTTAGCAAACTGCCTAGCGCAAAGTCGAGTCTTGGCATTTGGCAATGCTGCTGTCACAGAGGCATCGAATAGTGATGCAAAAACGGTATCCAGTGCAGATAAATACAAATATTACCGTGGTAATCAACCATCGACTACCTTGCTTATCGATGAGCTTACGCCTCATAGTTTGGGTGCGCTGGTTGCGCTCTACGAGCATAAAGTCTACGTGATGGCCAGTATTTGGGATATCAATCCGTTTGATCAATGGGGGTTGAGATGGGCAAGCAAATGGCAGAGTCTGTGCATGACGCTATGCAGCAAGAGGCTCACAGCCAATTTGACACTTCTACCGACCAGTTATTACAGCATATCAAAAAACTGTCTTAGTAATACTGATCAATCAATAATGTAAAAAGGTACACTCATGGGGACTGCTACAAACGATCAATGTATGCCTTATAATGGATTTGCATCAAACCCATTGACCAACTCCAATGTGTGTGCTGGTTGGCCATAGTATTGAAGCGATTACCAGTGCCGTGGTGCTGGCAAGTTTAGGTCAACGCGTTCATCTGTATGCAGATATAGATCTATTGGCTCAGCAGATACAGCAATATAGCTTTGAGCATCATCTGCAAGCGCTATGGCAAATGTATGTACAGCAGCGAGTTATTACAAGTCAAGCATTGCCAGATAGTGCAGAGACGTTAATACAATATTATGAAACGGCAAATCATGGTGACAGCCACGTCGTCAGTCAGAGCATTCATAGTGATGATCAAAATAAAGTGGCGCTTTACTGGTTGTTTTTAGACAGTATTAAGTCTGCGTGGACAGAAGATGGTTGGATTCGGGCTTTTAATCAAAGCCATCAGCAGGCATTACCTGTAATAATGAGCGGAATTAAGGAATTAGGCGCTGTATCAGCACTATCTGAGCGTCTACAGCGAGCGTGGGTCTATTATATACCGTTTGTTTTTTTGCAAGATGGTGATGCTTATAACTCCATGTTGAACCCTGCATTATGGTTGCTGGGTGAAAAAACAGCAGACAGCAACCAACATTTAGAGATGTTACAGCCGTTAATGCAGCATGCTCGCGCCGCTCATCATGCCGATATCGCAACGATAGAGTTTGCGCGTAGTAGTATCATGGCGATGCTCGCGACCCGGGTGAGCTTTATGAATGAGATGTCACGCTTGGCGGATAGCCAGCAGGTGGATATCAGTCAGGTGAGTCGTATTATGGGGTTGGATGAGCGCGTAGGCAGTAGCTATCTACAGGCAGGATGGGGGTTTGGCGGTAACACACTACCTACCGAGCTGGCTAAGTTACAGCAGTCGAGCAAAATGCATAGTTTAGACATGCCTCTTTTACAGTCTGTCGTGCATATTAATGAGGACCAAAAAGAGCTGATATTTCGCAAGTTTTGGCAGTATTTTGATGGTTTCATTGACAATAAAACTGTCATGATCTGGGGCGGCAGTTATAAAGCAGGCTCAGGCCGTACCGCAGGCTCAGCCATTCATCCATTGTTAGCATTACTGTGGTCTTATGGTATCCGTACACTGGTTTATAGTGATAAAGCACAGGGTGAGCTTGCTGCACTGTACGAACAACAACCATTGCTTGAATTGATTAGTAGTCCTTATCAGAGAATCAATGATGCTCAGGCCGTTTTTTTGATCAGCTGGTCGCCACGAGATCGATTGGATATTGATAAAATCAATCAGCAAGCCATGCCGGTATTTGATGCGCAAAATACATTTACTCGATCGCAAATTGATCGCTTAGTAGGCGACTATGTGGGCATTGGCCGATCTAAATAATGTTATTGAAGTTCTTCATTATTAAAAAAGCTCGCTAATCATGATTAGCGAGCTTTTTTGTGACTTTACGCTGGTACTGCTCCTTGTACCGCTAGCCATTGTTGAATTTCTTGCGTTTTACTAGCCAATAACGAGTGATCGCCGCGACTTTCGATATTCAATCTAATCAGTGGTTCAGTATTTGAAGCACGCAAATTGAAGCGCCATTCGCCAAAATTTAGGCTTAAGCCATCAAGCAGAGATTTATTAGGGCTGTCTACACTAAATTTTTCTTCAATGGCACTGATGATGGTTGGGGCATCATGAGTCGTGAGGCGGAAGTTTAGTTCGCCTGAGCTGGGATAAGACTGAATATAGCCTGTGACCAATTCTGATAAGGTCTTACCTGTGATAGACAGCAGCTCAATGGTGAGTAACCAAGGAATCATACCGCTGTCACAATAGAAAAAGTCACGGAAGTAATGATGGGCCGACATCTCGCCACCATAGACCGCACCTGAGTCCCGCATGATTTGCTTGATAAAAGAATGTCCAGACTTACTGATGACGGCATTTCCGTTATGCGCTTCGATAACCGCTTCAGTATTATATATCACTCGTGGATCATAGACGATTGACTCACTCGGGTATTTGTTCAAAAATGCTTGAGCGAGCATACCGACGATGTAGCTACCATCAATGAACACGCCATTTTCGTCAAACAAAAAGCAGCGATCAAAGTCACCGTCAAAAGCAATACCAAGATCCGCTTTGTTTTCTAGTACGGCTTGCTGGGTCGCCAGTCTATTGGCTTCAATCATTGGATTAGGAATACCGTTAGGGAAGCTACCATCAGGCGTATGATGCAACGTGATAATTTCAATGGGTGCACCAGCTTGCGTCAGTCTATTGATTAACAAGTCAACGACTGGACCTGCACTACCATTGCCTGAATTAACGACCAGTTTGAGTGGTTTTAGTTTATCAATATCGATAAAAGTCATGACATGATCGATATAAGCACTTTTATCAGTCAATAATTGCAACTGTCCTGATTGATTGTCAGTGGTAAATTGTCCTGATTCTGCCAATGCCTGAATCTCTGCCAAACCGTCATCAGCACTGATAGGTTTTGAATGTTCTTTGACCAGTTTTAAACCATTATAGTTGATAGGGTTGTGACTGGCAGTCACCTCAATACCGCCCAGCGCCTGATAATAACTGGTGGCAAAGTACACCTCTTCCGTACCACTCATGCCCAAATCTATGACGTCGACGCCTGCATCAACGATGCCTCTGATAGCGGCTTGTTTTAATTGCTCACTAGAGTGGCGAATATCACTACCAATGACAATAGCTGGTTTTAGATCTGCCATATCATTGGTTTTATTTTCAATGGCTGCGTGATAGCGCTGATATAAAATCTGAGCAAAAGCCCGACCAATACGGTAGGCGATGTCTTCATCGAGATTGACGCCAAGCTCACCGCGTATATCATAGGCTTTAAACGAGTTGATGGTGATAGCATTGAATTCCGTGGCTGGCTGATAGCTGGTGGTCGCAGAAGTCGACATAATGATAAAATTCCTTGCGCATGAGCAATGATAAAATAAGAAAGTAGATAGCATAATTATAAGCCAATCAGGGTTCAATGATACATTAACTACTCAATGAGTTAGATACATGTCGATATGTATGATGCAGATTTATGCTGATCGATCACTAAGCCTCGTACTACACTGACATACGAGAATGATAAACTATACGCTATACCAAGCCAAAAAATGGCATGATAAATAAGATATAAGAGTATTTCCTATGAGTATTTTAGACAATAAAATTACCGTACCTAAGCCCGTGCAAGGCACACCAGAAGCGAACGGTGAGTTTGATGATTTACTGGCTTTGATGGCTCGTCTACGAGCAGATTGTCCGTGGGATAGGAAACAGACCAACCATAGCCTTATTCCGTATGCCATTGAAGAAGCCTATGAGCTGGGCGAAGCAGTGCAAAGCGATGATGATGAAGATATCAAAGGTGAGCTGGGTGATGTCCTATTACAAGTCATCTTTCATTGTCAGATGTACGCTGAACAAGGGCGTTTTGATATGAGTGATGTCATTACGACTTTACAAGAAAAGCTGGTTCGCCGTCACCCTCATGTATTTGAAGCCGAAACGCTCAAGGACGATGCCGCAGTAAAAATACGCTGGGATGAAATTAAAGCGGAAGAGCAACAGGCACGCGAAGCACGAGGTAAGTCAAAACGTCGCTTAGATAACGTAAAAGCCGGTAGTGCTCTCATGCAGGCACAAAATGTACAAAAACAAGCGTCAACGCTGGGTTTTGATTGGGACGGTGTTACTGGTGCCGTCGAAAAGCTAGACGAAGAGATTGCCGAGCTAAAGCATGAGCTAACAGATAAATCTATAGTCGAGATCAAAGCCAATATCAGAGAGGTAGAAAAGGAATTAGGCGATTGCATGTTTGCGCTCGTCAATGTCGCACGTAAACTAAACCTTGATGCAGAAGCCGCTACCTTAACCTGCGTACATAAATTTAAATCACGTTTTGGTTATATTGAGGAGCAATTAGCATTAAGTGGTAAGCGTTTGGAGGACAGCGATATAACCGAAATGGATGGATTGTGGGAAGCGGCGAAACAACATGAACGCTCATCATAAAATTTCGTCTCACAGTTATATTTCGCCTAGCAGCTACACAGCAATGTCTATTGTTAGTCTTTTATGCGCTCTGCTGATGCTTAATAATGCCCACGCTGCTCCCTGTTTTGAGAACCCTCAGCGCGCTTACAATTATCTGTTGGCACAAGAAAATGCCAAAATACAGGCACGAGATGAAGCCACCGTAAATATCAATCGTGCCAGTGAAGGCGAGCTGGTATCGCTGAATGGTATTGGCAGCAGTAAAGCCCAGGCGATTATTTTATATCGTGAAATGTTCGGTGAATTCAAAACAGTAGATGAGTTGGCAAAGGTGAAAGGTATTGGTGCAAAAACGCTTGAGAAAAATCGAAGACGCTTAAGTGTGCAAGATTAATAGCGGTATTTTGCATTAATCAATCCCAATATTGACAAAATAGCATGTAAGTAAATGTCATAACACACCCAGCACGTGCAAAATTTGTTAAACTAGCGGGTACATCCGCCTGATAAACGCTGTGTTATTCAGGGGTGGTTAAAGAATACCGGCGAGGAGTAGATGCATGGCCGAGCGTGCCGCCAAGCAGTTAGAACTGAACAAATCTGAATTACCCAATTCCATTACTGAAGTGATTGCCACATTGACCCGAGCTGGGTTTGATGCGTATATTGTTGGTGGCGGTGTGCGCGATACCTTATTGGGTCTGCGCCCAAAAGACTTTGACGCCGTGACTGATGCCAAGCCGCACGAGATTAAAGACGTCTTTGGCAAGCGTTGCCGTATCATCGGTCGCCGCTTCCAATTGGCACATGTATATTCAGGTCGCGAGTTAATCGAAGTGGCGACGTTTCGTGGTCCACCAACGAGCAATGCCAATACCAATCAGGACGGTATGATCCTGCGCGACAATGTGTGGGGCGATATCAAGCAAGACTTTGCCCGTCGTGACTTTTCTATCAACGCGCTTTATTATCAGCCGCTCAAAGGCGTGGTTCATGATTTCTGCGGTGCGCTTGATGATATTGATAATAGAATCATTCGTCTATTGGGTCATGCGCCAGTGCGTATCGAAGAAGATCCAGTAAGACTATTACGTGCGCTGCGATTTAAAAGCCAAATTGGGCTTTGAGTTTGATGATGCGTTATCCGATCAGTTTCATGATGGTAATTGGGCGCTGCTTGAGCAGATATCGCCACATCGTCTCTACGATGAAACACAGAAGATGTTTACCGGTGGCTATCTAGTGCCACTGTTGCCACTATTGTTTGAGTCTGGCGCGATCGATAGCCTCATCATTTATCCACCAGCCGAGCCAAGCGCCTTAGTCAATCAAGTGGCCATCAATACCGACAAGCGTATTGCGGCAGGCAAAAGCATCAATCCAGCGTTCTTTTATGCAGCGCTATTGTGGGAAAACTATTTGCATCAATTGGCAAAAGCTAAAAAGCGCAATATGCCGTTTGCTGAAGCACAAATGCATGCCGCTGGTAAAGTCATTGACCGTCAACGCATCAAAACCGCTATTCCAAAATTTGCTGAGCAGTTTATCCGTGATATTTGGATATTGCAGCCAAAACTTGCGGCTCCGCGTAGCAAGCAAATCGTTCAGCTCTCTGAGCATCCGCGCTTTCGTGCGGGTTTTGACTTCTTATTATTGCGTGAGCAATGCGGTGATGCTGAGCATCCATTGTCAGAGTCGACGAATGGCATGGGCGAGTGGTGGCAGACGTATCAGACATTGTCTGAGCGAGAGCAGCAGCAAGCGATTGAAGCGTTCGACGAAAATATTCGCCGCGGTGCCTATAAAAAAGGGCAACGTAGCCGCGGACGCAACCGCCAAAAACCAGAAGCAAATATCACTGATCACTCACCATCTAATCAGAACAGTGCAAAACAAAGTAAAGCCAATACTAGTACTGATAAAGGTAGGAATGATCAGACAATGGTAAATGACCCATCAAATATCCCAGCACGTCGTCGTCGCGCTGCCAGTCAGACCAAAAACACTGGTAAAGAATATGATACGCAGCAAGTCAAGCAAGACAGTAATGAGCTTGCTCAGCTACAGCAGCTATCGCTTGCCAGTAATAACCAAGCGACAAACAAAGGCCATCACTCTAAACCTGCGCCACTGTTCGTTATAGAGCACGAAAAAGTTGTGCCACCGCTACAAAAGCAACTATTAGATGAGCAAGCATCGCAGCCGAAGCGCAAGAATGCACCTGTGCAAACGGATAAAGCTGATCATTCAGATAGTACTCAGTTGTCTAAAGCTAATTCGTCAGAGGTTAAGGCAACATCTGATCAGGTAAAACCAACTCGCTCAATCGCCAGATCGCCAGCGCTTGTCAGTATGAATAACGAGCCGATTCCGCACAAGCGTCGCCGTCGTCAGCCTACTGTTGATAGTACAAATAGTGTCGAGTTGCAAAGCAAAGCTGATAAAGAACAATCAACAGCGAAGTATGCGAGAAAAGCACTTAAGTCAGTAGCGTCATCAGCTAGTCCAGCTGATACTACAGAAGCAAAAACTGTAGCGCGTGAAGGGACAAAGAAAGCGGCTACACCAACAAAGGTCAAGAAACCAGTCAAAGCAAAGACTGAGCAAGTTAATAGTAATCAAGCGCCTGCTGTTAAAGTGACCGATGATAAAGGCCCTGTGCCATCAAAACGCCGTCGCCGTCAGCCTAGTACTGACAGTGCCTGATATGAATAACAGTATGAATGATAGTCACTGGGTTACCTGTTATGTGGGCCTAGGTAGCAATCTATCTAATGAGTTGGGCTCGCCTATAGACCATTTGCAGCAAGCGCTTGAAAGCATGAAAAGAGTGAGAAAATACGCGAAATTAGCGTGTCTTCTTTTTATGCGTCAGCGCCAATGGGTCCACAAGACCAGCCAGACTTTATCAATGCGGTTGCTGGGTTTGAAACGGTAATGACGCCTTTTGAGCTGCTTAGTTTTTGTCAGCAGTTAGAAAGCATGGCCAAGCGGGCACGTTTGCGCCGCTGGGGTGAGCGTAGTCTAGATGTCGATATTTTACTATATGGTGATATGCAGATTGCCGAACCACAGCTAACGGTTCCGCACGTTGGACTATGCGAGCGTAATTTTGTATTAATACCACTGCGAGAGTTAGCGCCACATTTGACTATCGTAGAAACACCAATAGCTGATTACCCACAAAGTCATGATTGGACAGGCTTAAAATTATTATCAAACGACTGATCTGCAGTGGCTTATCATAACTGATTAAGTATCAGATACTTTTTATGATAGCTCACTAACGCTCGCTAAAATGATAGACATTGATAATTAAAGGCATTGCAAGTTAATTGAGGGTCATATGACAACATTATCTACGTTGAATAAATTTAAAAAAGAGGGTACTAAGTTTACTTGCTTGACGTGCTATGACTCAATGTTTGCACGGATGATGGATAAGGCACAGATCGATACGATTTTGATTGGTGATAGTCTAGGTATGGTCGTGCAAGGCCATGACTCAACACTACCTGTAACCGTCAATGATATGGCCTATCACACAGCCAATATCGCTCGTAGTAATAAACACGCTTTGATATTGGCTGACCTGCCGTTCATGAGTTATGTGACGTTGCCAGAAGCCATTGCCAATAGCCGCCAATTGATGCAAGCAGGGGCGCATGTGATTAAGGTCGAAGGCGGTAGTGAGCTCTGTGAATTGGTGACGACTTTAGCGCAAGCAGGAACGCCTACTTGTGTACATCTTGGTTTGACTCCGCAATCGGTCAATGTCTTTGGCGGCTATAAGATTCAAGGCCGCGGTGACGAAGCGGCTGACAAATTGCTCGCTGATGCTAAGGCAGTGGTTGATGCTGGTGCAGCGCTTTTGGTGCTAGAGTGTGTGCCGGCAGCACTTGCCAAAACAGTGACAGATGCTGTTGCTGTACCAGTCATTGGCATCGGTGCAGGCGCAGATACTGATGGTCAGGTACTGGTGATGCATGACATGTTGGGCATGGTACACGGTCGTGTGCCACGTTTTGTACATGACTTTTTGACCGATGAGCGCAATCATGCACGCAGTATTGAAGGGGCTTTTGCGTTATATCAGCAATCAGTACGTGAGGGCAGCTTTCCAACTGAACAGCATCAATTTAGCTAATCTATTTGAGCTTTCAAATATCAGAATATTGAAATATAAGAAAAACTACCATGTCTCCAATTATTTATCATGATATCCCATCACTACGTGCAGCGCTTCAGCCTTATCGTGGTCACCAAATTGACAAACAAGACCGTCAGCAGCGTATTGCGTTAGTACCAACAATGGGTAATCTGCATCAGGGTCATATAGAGCTGGTAAAAATTGCTAAACAGCATGCGGATATCATCGTCGTTAGTATTTTTGTCAATCCTACTCAGTTCGGTGTGGGCGAGGATTTTGATAGTTATCCGCGTACACTAGACGAGGATGTGGCTAAGCTTGCCACTGTTGGTGCAGATTATGTGTTTGCGCCAAGCGTTGATGCGATGTACCCAGTATTACCACCACCGACTACTGTATTAGCTGGCGCTATTAGTAGCCAACTATGTGGTCAATCACGTCCTGGTCATTTTGATGGCGTTGGTATCGTTGTCTCTAAGCTTTTCAACATTGTGCAACCAGATGTGGCGATATTTGGCCAAAAAGACTATCAGCAGCTGGCTATTATTAAGCAGTTGGTGCGTGATTTGAGCTACCCAATTGAGATTATTGGTGCACCTATTATTCGTGCTGATGATGGGCTAGCGCTCTCCTCACGTAATCAATACTTAACCGAATCTGAGCGACAAGTTGCGCCTATACTGCATCGAGAGCTACAAGATTTGGCAGAGCAGTTGAAAGGTGGTGGTATTAGTCAGCAAGCGTTTGAATCATTACTAAAAGACAAGCGTACACGCATTAGTGATGCAGGTTTCACGATCGATTATCTAGAAGTAAAAACTGAAGCGCTGGGTTCTGTCGTAAGTGACTCTACAACTTTCAATATAGAAAATAAAAACATTGTTATTTTGGTTGCAGCATGGCTGGGACGCGCACGTTTATTGGATAATCAGTTAGTAGTGGTGGGGTAAACCCTTCGGTACATATTGTATCGGATGCAATGAACTAGAATGGGTAGATCATGGATATAAATCAGGATCAAAGCGAGAATCAAGCCGCATCGACAACGCCAAAAATATCAGCGCCAAAAATATCAACGGATAAACTCAGCATTCTAGTGGTATCAGGCCGTTCAGGCTCAGGAAAAACCTCAGTACTGAATATCTTAGAGGATTTAGGTTACTACTCTATTGATAATCTACCGTTGTCTTTATTGCCGAGCGCCGCGCACAAACTGGTAAAAGAGAGCGGTATCAATCGCATTGCCCTTGGCGTTGATATTCGAACGCCGCGCGCGGATCTGTCCAATTTTGCAGCAACCTATGCAGCATTAAAAGACACTTACGGCAGTCAAGCTGTTCAAGTGTTGTATGTGACCGCGCAGGAGAGTACCCTGATAGCGCGTTTCAATGCGACGCGCCGTGTACATCCACTCATGTCTCAGGATGTCGATAGTGACAATGCAAACCATGTCGTATTCAATCTACCTGCCGCGATCAAAAAAGAAGTTGAGCTGTTAAAGCCCATCTCCAGTCAAGCAGATATCAAGATCGATACAACGACTTTAAATATTCATCAGTTAAAAGACAGGTTACGCGAACATATTGGCATGGACAATCAAATTGTCATTAACCTGCTGTCATTTGGTTTTAAGCACGGTAGTCCTATTGATGCTGATTTTGTGTTCGATGTCAGGATTTTGCCTAATCCACATTGGAATCCTGAGCTGCGTGCCTCGACAGGGCTCGATGCTGAAGTCAGCACGTTTTTTGCAGAGTATCCTGAAGTGGCTGAAATGCTAGATGATATCGATAAGTTTTTGACACGTTGGCTACCAGAGTTTTTGCACAATAATCGTCATACAGTGACGGTTGCGATCGGTTGTACCGGCGGTAAGCATCGTTCAGTATTTATCACCGATCATCTACAGCGTCGCCTCGCTGATACGATGCCAGAAGGTGTAAAGGTACTGGCAAAGCACCGTGAAAAAAGTCGTTGGTAGTTATATTCAGCACTATTAATTTATTACTTATTATTTTGGAAAGCTTTTATGATTGACTGGTCAGAACAAGATATGCGTGTCTCGCGCACAGAGCTCAAAAAAGCCCACGAGCGCTTACAGCAGTTATCCATACCACTCGCTAGCCTCTCAAAAAAGCAGTTAAAAACGTTGCCAGCTAGTGATTATTTTATGGCTGAACTCATGGCATTGGCCGATATTACCAGCGCCAATGCTCGTAACCGTCAGACCAAACGCGTCGGTAAGCTCATCAGCGAAGAAAATCGCCACGAGTTGGTCAAGGCATTGTTTGATGCATTTTTCCCCAAAGAGCAGGTGTCTAAAATTGAAAGTTGGTATGATCGTCTAAATATCAATGATGAGGGCACGCTCAAGCAATTTGTCAAACAATACAAAGCCTCTGAACACAACAGTATGTATCAATTACTACTATGGATTGAGTACGCCAAACATATGCAAGACGACGAGCTAATGGCAGAATCCAAAGCAGACTTGGCAAGCTATATTCGCGAAGTGGCGATCTTGTCGCAATTGAAAAAATAGATATACGATAGTAATATCGACTAGATTTTAGAACGCAAAAAAGCCAATCAATGACTGATTGGCTTTCTTGTATGCGCTGTATAAGCTTGTATATAGAGGCTATTTTTTCTCAGCGCGAGCTTTATCGACTAGATATTCAACCACTTTAGGCACCTTAGCATCTTCACCTGTGACTACATATTTGCCTTGTACGACTACAGCAGGTACGCCAGTAAGCTGATAGCGCTTAGCGCCTTCTTGTGAGCGACCAATTTTTGTGCCAACAGCAAATGAGTTGTAAAGACTGTTGAATTTCTTCTCATTCACGCCTTTTGATGCGTACCATTTACTCAATGATGATTGATCAAACAGTTTTTTGCCATCTTTGTGGATCGCGTCAAACAAGGCAGAATGGGTTTTGTCTTCGAACCCTAAAAGCTGAGCCGCATAAAAACCACGAGCATTGGCTTCCCAAACAGGGTTTAGTGCTGCTGGTGTTTTAAAGAATACGACATCTTTGTCTTTAGTCTTTGCCCATTTCTCCATATGTGGATCAAGCACATTACAGTGCGGGCAGCCATACCAGAAAAACTCACGAACAATAATAGCATCACCGCTGATGGTCTCTGGATTGTCTAGCACACGATAATCTTTTCCAGCGACATAGTCTGCAGCTTGTGCGCCCATAGAAGCAAGTCCAATGGCCATTGCCAGACCAGTCAATGTAATGACACGTTTCATACTTTATCCTTAAGATGTAGGGATTTAGAGTTTGTTAAAGGGTTTGTGTATCTATGGCGCTTATAATACATGATATCTGAGCGAGAAGAATTTCAATATACTTAAGTGACATAATATTGAGGTATCGACTATGATAACGTAAAACGTGGGCGCTTGTGAATCGGATTCTTAACCGACAGTTGTAAAGCTGTTAGCTATTATTTAAGGTATCTTACTTACGCTGCTTTGTATTTTTATCAATATTATCCGCTCATTTATATTTTTAGATCAGATCTCTCTATACTAGGAGTAATTGTCGATAATATGAATGAGTATTTTTATAATAGGCCGTATAACGGCGCTATTACAAAGCAGCTAGCACACAAACTTAGGTGTTTGCCCAGTCTATTCACAATCAGTGACGATGTACTTACGACAAAGAAGCTGCGCTCATGATAATATTGAACACATAATCGTGCACCTTCTACGATAATAATGATAACGACAACAAAGGAAATACTATGAGCTCAGCCTTATCTTCTTCGCCAACATCGAGCGATACAACCAAAAACCGCTTCGATGATACAGTAACGAATACGATAAACGTCGATCCCAGCGAAGTCGAAAAATTTAACAACTTGGCGAGTGAATGGTGGAGCAATACAGGTGCATTTGCAACCTTACATGAAATCAATCCATTACGCTTAAATTGGATAGAAGAAAACGTCAAACGGGGTTATCAAAACGACGCTAACAATGGCAACAACACTGGCGCGATCAAAACAGCAGAGCAAGGGCTCTCTGGTAAAAAGGTACTGGATGTCGGCTGCGGCGGTGGCATATTATCGGAATCTATGGCGCGCCGCGGTGCGGATGTGACAGGGATTGATTTGGGCGCTGAAAACCTCAAGGCCGCAACCGTACATGCCTCACAGAGCGGGTTAGAGAACACATTGCGCTATCAGCATATTCCAGTTGAAGAGCTAGCAAAAACGCATGCAGGTCAGTTCGATGTGGTGACCTGTATGGAGATGCTGGAGCATGTGCCTGATCCTAGCTCAATTGTACAAGCGTGTTATGAGCTACTAGCGCCTGGCGGCGTCTGCGTGCTCTCAACCATCAATCGCAACCCAAAATCGTATTTGTTTGCCATCGTTGGGGCAGAGTATGTATTGCGATTGCTCGACCGCGGCACGCATGATTATGCCAAATTTATCACGCCAGCTGAGCTAGACAAAATGGCCATCAATACAGGATTTGCACGCCAAGATATCATCGGTTTGCATTACAATCCCTTGACCAAGCGTTATTGGCTTGCTCAAAATGTCGATGTCAATTATATGATCGCCGTTCAAAAGCCATTGGTTTAACGCGGTAGATTTGACACTGTAGACGGCTTTCTTTATCCATTGTAATTTTACTAAACACGTTATCAATCTCAAGAGCATTCACTATGAGCCAATTTGTAAAAGCTGTTTTATTTGACCTTGATGGCACGTTAATCGATACTGCCGCGGACTTTGTGCGTATGATTGGTAAAATGAGCCTTGAAAATAATTGGCAAGCGCCGTCCGAGACAGATATTCGTGAGCAAGTTTCTGCGGGTGCATCCGCTATGGTGCAATTGATGCTCAGACATAACGATCAGCTAGAGGTTGGCGAGGACGAGTTACTTAATTTTCGTCAACAGTTCCTAGATGACTATGAGGCCGACATCTGTGTCGATAGCTGCTTGTTTGATAGCCTTGACGCGGTGCTGGCAGATCTAGAGAGCAAAGGCGTACCGTGGGGTATTGTCACCAACAAGCCCCGCTATCTGGCAGAAAAACTGCTCAATAAAATGCAACTTGATGAGCGCTGTGCCGCTTTGGTCTGTCCAGACGATGTATCACGCTCAAAACCGGATCCTGAGCCGATGTATATGGCCCTAGAGAAACTGGGCATCCCTCGCGGTGCCGCTGGCTCTGTGCTCTATGTGGGCGATCATATCCGTGATATTGAAGCGGGCAACGCCGCTGGCATGCCAACCATTTTGGCCGCTTATGGTTATATTCCGCCTGAAGATCAAAAGACGCTAAAGAAGTGGGGAGCTGACTATATTGTTGAGACCCCTGAGCAGTTGAAAAAATTGCTGCTTTCTTCTGGCAAATTTGAGTATTTATAGACTGGTTTTTGGGTGGTAAATCGTCAGTATGAGTCATCTTGAGTTCATACTGATAAGCATATATTTTAATGATTCAACGATAAGTAGTGAGTAATACCATGAGTGACAATATCAATCAGCCAGCTAATCAGACAAACAACCAAAAAAACGTTCAAAGTCTTACTCAACCTTTGACTCATGACGATATTCGCAATTTTGTGCCACCTACTCATTGTCTAGATGGAAAAACTATCTTAGTGACAGGTGCAGGGGGATGGCATTGGCCGTGTTGCAGCATTAACCTATGCTCGCTATGGCGCTACAGTATTACTACTAGGTCGTACCAGCAGCAAGCTCGAGTATGTCTATGACGAGATTGAGAGCCTTGGCGGTAAACAGCCTGCTATGTTGCCGATGAATCTAGAAGGGGCGACCTATGCTGAAATGCAGCAGCTAGAAGGATTGATTGATAAAGAAGTTGGTCAGCTGGATGGTATTTTGCATAATGCGGGTGTGCTTGGGCAATTGACGCCACTTGAGATGTATGACGTTGATACATTCGCTCAAGTCATGAAGGTTAACTTTACAGCGACCTTTATGCTCACCCAAGCATTGCTACCACTGCTAAAAGATGCCGATCATGGCTCTATCGTCTTTACGTCTAGCACTGTAGGTACGCATCCTCGTGCGTTTTGGGGCGCTTATGCGCTCTCTAAGCAAGCGGTTGAAGGTATGAGTGATATCTTCACGCAAGAAACTCAAAACACCACCAACCTGCGCTTTAACTGTATCAATCCGGGTGCTACTCGCACCAATATGCGCGCTCATGCTTATCCAGGGGAGAACCCTATGAGCTTAAAAACACCTGAAGATATTATGGCAGGCTACGTCTGTTTGATGAGTGATGCCAGTATTGGGGTGCGCGGGCAAGTTGTTGAGTTGCAGCCAAAAGATTAACAGTGATATTTTTGCTTTATGTGGTCATGTTCTATTTATGATATTGCGACGATTATTAGGTTGTAATCAGTCGTATCTAGCCCCATATATTTGTTATTAAAGAAGTTATATACAAAATAATGACTAATAAAAAACAAATAGGATAAAATTATGGCAGGTGGCTGGTCAAGAGATGGTGCTGAGCATGAGCAAATGGATGCAACGGTCAATGATGCGTTAGAGCGCGCAAGACGCTCATTGCCAACAGGTGTGAGTGCAGAGTTTTGTGACGAATGCGGTAATTCTATTCCGGAGGCGCGGCGACTAGCGTTGCCTGGTATCCAGCATTGCGTCAGTTGTCAGACAGCGCTTGAGCAAGAGGCAAAGGCGGTGGAGCTATTTAATCGTCGCGGCAGTAAAGACAGCCAATTGCGCTAAAAGGAAGAAGAAAGCAAAGGGCGGGCATTGCTAGATAACATAGCAATGCCCGTCTTTTTCTGTCTGTTGCTATATAACCATTGCCATCAGTTCACGATCGCAATCCTCCCAATTTATAGAAGCTGCTGACGCTTTGGCATCATGTTCAGTTTCTGTTTTTCTGTAGCTGTATCGACAGCATTGCCTAGTTGCAAAATGATTTCTAGCCGACTATCAGTCTGTGGATCGATTGTTTTGGTGGTTAGACTACCAGGGTTAAAATTGATCTGCAGCCAGCCATCAGAAGTATGAACCACGCCTTTGATACGTTGCCAATTTGGCAAATTCAATAACCAATTCTGTAAATCGTCAGCGTTTAGTATGTAGTGTGCAGGTAATCGCCATCCAGCCAACTGAAAATCCTGCTGCTCTTCATGATAGCGATAGGGCAGATCACTATTAGCACTAGCCTGAGCTTCTGTCTCATCGGTAGATGAACTCGATGATGGTACAGTTGCTAAAGAATGGGTTTGAGACTGCAAGCCGATCATCGGTTTGTGAAGATGAGTGATACTGATTTTACGTTGATTTGCGATGATATGGCTGGGCTTGTCGAGTTGGTAGTTTAGACCTGCTATGTATTCCTTGGTTAATGGGGTGTTTGATGCGTCTGTTGTCTCAGTTATTAGTTCGGATACTGCCCAAATGATTTTCACTTGTGAATTTAGCTTGGCTATCCACTCTATCAAGGTGTGTTTTTCGCTACTACTTAGTTGATCATAACGATTGACGATCAGCACATCGGAATCACGAACATGCGCTTGAAAACCCTCATGATCACGATATTTAATCTGTTGCCACTGCTCGCCACTCAGTACAGTTATCAACGTATTCATCTGTAGTGCGGTTTGCCAATGCGGCGCACTGAGCTGTAATATCAGCTCGCGTGGATGTGCCAATCCTGTGGGTTCAATAAGCAGTCTTCGCGGGTGATGGTCATTAAGCAGTCGACTGATCGCAATTTGTAAGGGCAGTTGACTGGTACAGCAAATACAGCCGCCACTGACTTCACGCATGGCGATATTCTGTTGCTCAAGATCGTTATCTTGAGAGCTTGCCAATAGTGCACCATCAATACCGATACGGCCAAACTCATTGATTAATAGCGCCCAGCGCTCGTCATTAGGTTTTGTGGCAAGTAGCTGATTGATGACGGTGGTTTTGCCAGCACCTAAAAACCCTGTCACTAATGTGCAGGGTATGTTTTGAAAAATAATAGGGTTTTTCACAGATATGCTCATCATATCGGCACGTGTTTATGAATGACCAAACACGGCCTATATTAAAAGAAATGTCATCAGTCAAAGGTTATTCACTCTTGACGGTTTCTACCTCAGCTTCATCAGGAACGAACACATAGCCCACGCCCCATACGGTCTGAATGTAGCGAGCTTGTGAAGGGTTGTCTTCAATCAAGCGACGCAAGCGTGATACCTGTACATCGATAGAGCGCTCCATCGCACCCCACTCACGACCACGGGCAAGGTTCATCAATTTGTCACGGGTCAACGGCTCACGTGGATGCTGTACTAGCGCTTTGAGTACGGAGAACTCACCAGTGGTTAAGGTCACAACATTGCCATCGCGTTTGAGCGTACGAGTCGATAGATCTAGTGTCCATGGACCAAATTCAACCACTTCTAATTGGTGACTTGGTGCCCCTGGAAGCTCACGGTTCTGACGACGCAACACGGCTTTGATACGCGCCAATAGCTCTTTTGGGTTAAACGGCTTAGGCAGGTAATCATCTGCACCCGCTTCCAAACCTGCGATACGGTCAGCATCGCCACCTTTAGCAGTCAGCATAATGATTGGAATATCCGCATTGTCTGCACGTAGGCGCTTACAGATGCTAATACCGTCTTCGCCCGGTAGCATCAAATCTAACACAACCAAAGAGAAGAGCTCACGTTGCATGAGTTTGTCCATCTGACTACCATCATGGGCAGTACGAACGACGAAACCATCGTCTTCTAAGAAGCGCTGTAGCAAAGAGCGCAGGCGAGCGTCATCATCGACAACTAAAATACGCTGAGTCAAAGTATCGGGGCTGTTGTTATCAGTCATACAGGCATCCTCTTATAAAAATTATTGTTAGCAGAAATGACGAGTAAAAAGCGATGAGTAAAGCACTGCCATTAATTATCGTTATTTAATGATGGATCAAAACAAGCACGTCATAAAACCAAAAACTATTGTTCAATATATCAGCACATCTCAATATTTGTGCTATGGATACTTTAGTGTATAAGATTGCACTGCGAATTGCATCACTCATAAGAATAAATGCTGTATGCGTTTGTTTAACAAGGCTACAGAACGTTTGATATAAAACGTTTTATGCCGCAAAACAGGCGATAATTAACGAAAAGATAAAAGGATTTTTATTCATGCAGCTTTTGCTATAATGCAAAACTACATTTCTCAACGATTGATACGTATATGAGTAGCACTGATACCTTAACGTCATCTCAAACCTCGACAAATGCACAGGTTTTGGATGCAACCACACACGCGAATATTCACGACAAGCTTGCTCGCGCGCTTGGCATTAAGACTGCTCAAGTCAATGCGTTTGTGAAGCTTTATGATGAAGGCGCAACGGTTCCTTTCATTGCGCGTTACCGCAAAGAAAAAACGCAAAACCTTGATGACGCGCAGCTGCGTGCTCTCGAGAAGTCTCTGAATTATGAGCGTGACATGGCCACCCGACGCCTCAAAATCACTGAGCTACTGAGCACGCAAGGCAATTTGACCGATGAGCTGCAGACGCGTATCGATAATGCGACGTCAAAGCTTGAGCTTGAAGACATCTATCTGCCATATCGTCCGCGTCGTCGTTCACCGGCTGCCAAAGCACGTGCCGCTGGACTCGATGCTGCTGCGCAAGCTGTCTTGACGCAAGAAATCACCCCGACAGAGGCGCTGGCTGATTATCAAGTTCAGTCAAGTATCACTGATGATAGTGGTAATGAGATCGACGTTGACTTTAGCGATATCGACAAGCAGCTTGCTGGTGTGCAAGCCATTATCGTTGATGAGTGGACGCAAGCATTGGGGTTGTTGGACAACTTACGCAATGGTTTTGCCAAAACTGCCAGTATCGTATCGAGCGTTGCGAGCGAAGAAAAAGCGTGAAGTTGGCGAAAAGTTCAAAGACTACTTTGAGCATAGCGAAAGCCTGGCTCGACTGCCAAACCATCGCCTATTAGCGATGTTACGTGGTCGTCAAGAAAACGTCTTGGGTCTAAAAATCGAAGGCGAAGACGCACCATTTATCGAAAAAATTATCAATCATTTCGATGTCGATGCCAAAGCGCCAGCAGCACGCCGTGAGTTTTTGACAGAGGCGGCCAGTAGTTTGTGGAAAGACAAATGGCGTCCACATATCGAGCACCGCTTACTGACCGAAAAGCGCCTAGCTGCAGAAGCAGATGCGATTGATGTGTTCGCTAGTAACTTACAGCATTTATTGATGGCTGCACCAGCAGGCCCTAAAGTGATCTTAGGTGTCGATCCTGGTATCCGTCATGGCGTAAAAATGGCTATTGTGGATGCGCAAGGTCATGTCATGTCAGATAGCGAAGAAAAACCTGTCATCGCGACGGTTTATCCGTTTGCCCCTGACAACAAAATGGATGAAGCCAAAAAAGTCATTGATGAGCTATTAAGTACTTATGATGTTGATTTGGTCGCGATCGGTAATGGTACGGCAAGTCGCGAAACCGATGCGATGATTAAAGAGATTTTGGCCGCGAACGCTGCACTTAAAGCCAAAGCTGTCATCGTCAATGAATCAGGCGCTTCCGTCTATTCGGCGAGCGAGCTTGCTAGTGATGAGCTTGCCAATTTAGACGTGTCGGTGCGCGGTGCTGTGTCTATCGCACGTCGCTTGCAAGATCCGTTATCAGAGCTTGTCAAAGTCGATCCAAAAGCCATCGGTGTAGGTCAGTATCAGCACGATGTGAACCAAAACCAGCTCGCAGATAGTCTTGATAAAGTGACTCAAGATAGCGTGAATGCGGTTGGTGTTGATGTGAATACAGCGAGTCCTGCTATTTTGGCACATATCGCGGGTCTGAACCGTAATGTGGCGCAGCAAATCGTGACTTATCGCCGCGAGCACGGGGCATTTGATAGCCGTGAAGCACTCAAAAATGTTCCACGTCTAGGCGCTAAGACCTTTGAGCAAGCAGCAGGTTTCTTACGCATCCATAATGGCAGCAATCCACTAGATGCGACAGGCGTGCATCCAGAGAGCTATGCCTTGGTTGATAGCTTACTCGCACAAGCCGGCAAGCCTTTATCAGAAGTCATCGGTAACGATGGTGTACTGAATGCTATCGATACGACTGCGCTGGCTGCTAACGATGATAATGTCAGCGTAAAAGCGATTATCGAAGAGCTTGCTAAACCTGCACGCGATCCACGTCCTGAGTTTAAAACGGCTAACTTCCGTGATGATGTCAATAGTATCAAAGATTTGAGCGAAGGTATGCAGCTTGAAGGTGTGGTCACTAACGTAACGGCCTTTGGCTGTTTCGTTGATGTCGGTGTACATCAGGATGGTTTGGTCCATATCTCTCAGATGGCCAATGACTTTGTCGCAGATCCCATGAACCGCGTCAAACCTGGTGATATCGTATCGGTTCGTGTTATTTCTATCGATGAAAAACGTGGTCGTATCGGATTTAGTATGAAGCCTGAGTCTGAAAAACCTGTCCGTACGGCTGCTAAGTCTACTGCAACCAGTACAGATGGTGAAAAAGTGAGCCGTCCACGCAGTAATCAGGCGAATAGTGACCGTCCAAATAATAGTCGTTCTGCTGCTGATAAGCGTTCGTCTAAGCCACGTGGTAAACGTCAGGACAATACGAATAGTAACCGTAGCAAACCGATCAAAAACGATAAAGCGCAAGCACCTAGTAAAATGGGTACACTTGGCGCCTTGTTACAAGAAGCTGGCGTGACTAAAACTAAGAAATAGCCAAAATTTATAGCCGTGTGCAGCAAAAAAGGCAGCCAATTGGCTGCCTTTTTATATGTCACTTATTGATAGTAGTAAACTGTTAATCATACTATTCAATCAAGCACTGTCATTATTAACGAATGGTGAAACGACGGTTTTCGTTAAATTCCACTTGACCAGGCTGAGTCGCTAAAAGCTCACCACGACGGTCTTTTTTCTTTTCTTGTAAGGTACTAGTAGCATTTGCCGTTTTATTGTTAGAAGCGGCTTCACCTGCAATTAATGGCTGATAGTTTGAATTACTGTGCTGCATATTTGGCGTTTGTGTACGTTGGGTAGACTGTGAAGAAGCTGCACCCGTTGTCGCTGGCATATTGCCGTTCATTGTAGGCATATTACTATTGCTCATAGTGCCAGACTTATCATTCATCTTGTTATTCGATTCGTTCATTCTGTTGTCAGAGTTGTTCATACCCTTGTTCGAATCATTCATCTCGCTACGAGAGTCATTCATCTTATTGCTAGAGTTATTGATGTTGACCTGACTAGACTGTGCAGCTCCCAATTTACCAGTTGGTCCTTCTACACCGACTTGTACATTGCTTTTAACAGAGCTACTTGGCATACGTGATTGCATAGAATCACTGCTGTTGGTCGGCATAGCCATTGCAAGTGTAGGCAATGCAAGTGTAGTACCTAAAATTAACGATAAAATATTCTTTTCATTATAAAACTCCAAATTCGATAAATGAACAATGATTAAAAACAGCTGCCATATCTATATATAATTATGTCTAAAATGCAGATAATTGAGGACAGCCTAATTTTGGTTAGACCTTACTATAATTTGTAAAAACAAAGTACCAGTTATATAACAGACATTTCAGTAGTAAACTCATTAAGGTTCTAACAGCTTGGTGTATTGTTGTGACGTTATGAAACTATTAAGCCCACATCTCATTTAAGAAATGAAGTAAGCATTTGGATCTATTTTATTCAACAATGATATATTTACCAGTATTTGTATCGATAACAGGCTGCTAAAAACCTTTATCTGGCACACGAACTACTGGAAAATTTTGACTAATATCAATTCGATCAATAACATTGTTTTAGAGAAATATTTTTACTAGATGATGTTTTTGAAGTGAACTTTGATTAAAATTTTTAAATGAATATTCTCTATAACAATCAAACCGTAATGTATTTTGTCCTAGCGTATTGAGGGAGAATATGGCTGTGCCATTAGACTAAAAATCTGTAGCATAATGTACTAAAAAATCGAAAAACCGCAACATTGATTACCAAAAATACGCTATTAGTATTCGCTAATATGATAGCTGAGCGCTATAAAATTTGCGTATTAAAAAACCGCACCTTGTTATCAAGATACGGTCATGAAAATCATCAGCATTAATAAATCATTATTTAAATGTTTTACATTCGGTTAACCATCGATAACTTCAAAGCTTAGACCTGAATGTTCTTCTAAACGGGCTATGAGCTTATCACCCATCGCAGAGGCAGGCGTCCAGAATCCGCCACCAACGTCTTCTTTACTGATATCTTGTGCCAGACATAATGCTGCCTGCGCGAGCATACGAGAAGTGCTACCGTAACCAGGATCTTTATCGCCGGTAACTTTGACCGTGATGGTGTCGTTTTTAGCTGTTTGACCGAAATGGCGAATATCAAAGTAGCCATTTTCCTGCTCATCCTTAGAAGGGCCTGTGCCTGCTTTAGGCAGAACATGCTTGGACAATAACTCACGGCTTGGTTTAATCATCATGGCAGTGGCAAATCCTAGTAGACCCGCGCTCATCGCGTAGCTTGATAACTTACCTTTGACACCATCTTTCATCCACATGGCTTCGTCATATTTAAAATCGCGACCGTATTCGTAACCGAGTAGCTGGTTACTGCGATGGACAATACGTGTGTTGATACTCGCCATCACAAAGGGCGCCAACCAACGTTTATGGGTGCTGTCGTATTCTGGTTTGCTGACATTGTCTTGACGTACATTGGGCACATCTGTGTCATCGTTTAGTAGATAAGGGTTGGCTACTTGCTTACGGCGTGATTTATCTTCACCAACTTCTTCGAATATCGTCGCCATCGAGGCAATCGTACCACCAGAGATGCCGCCTTTTGCCGCCTTTACGCGCATGTGAATCACATTACAAGCTTCTCCGAACTTCTCTTCTGCTTTGGTTTGCGTAAAGTAAACGCCCAAATCTGATGGGATAGAATCAAAGCCGCAAGAGTTGACAATCCGTGCGCCGCTTTGTTTGGCAGTCTCTTGATATTTGTCCATCATGTCTTTGATAAAGATCGCTTCACCAGTAAGATCGACGTAATCGGTACCGTTTTCGGCACAAGATTTAATAAGAGGTTCGCCATATTTGAGGTAAGGGCCGACGGTTGAGATGATGACTTGTGTCTGTTTGGTCATTTCATCAAGGCTGGCAGAGTCTTTACTATTGGCAATGATAATATCTACTTTGCTCTCAAGTTTCGACTGTAGCTCATTGAGTTTTTCTTCATCACGTCCTGCAATTGCCCAAGTGACATTAGAGCCATCTTTCTTTTTAGCATTGGATAAAAAATTGGTTAAATAGTGAGCGGTGATTTGTCCGACAAAGCTTGTTGCGCCATATAAGATGACGGCATAAGGGCGGTTGTCGCTAGTATCTTGTTGTGCGGGTTTTGCGGTATCCGTCTCGGTACTCATAAGTATTGTCCTTAATATATTGGATGATAATGTGACTTTAAACTATAAACCAAGTGGTCTGAATAAGTTAGAAGTTTATGGGGTCGCGACAGTTTTCATTGCCAAATCTCTTTTTCAGAAATTTTTGATGTTATTTATATGCAACCATAAGACAATCAATAATTTAGCAAATAAGGTGCTCATCATCCTAAATAATATGTTTATAGACACAAGAAAAAAATAAAAGGTGTTAACACTTGCTACAAACTTTACATAATCTACTGACATCATTACTAAAATGCACGTTGTTTAAAGAGAAATATTGCTAGTCTATGTTTGTAAGCAGATATGACTGGTATTAGAAAAAAAGTTAAATCAATACTATATTAAATCAATACTATATAAAATTTACTATCTGATTTTTAACAATTATTTGAGGAGAATATTATGTTTCGTTGGGCTATTATCTTTGCGGTAATCGCACTGCTAGCAAGTTTATTAGGATTTGGCGGCGTCGCAGGACTGTCTGCTAATCTGGCATACATCTTCTTAGCAGTCGCTGTGATTTTATTTATTGTGGCGTTTGTTAGTCGCAAAATGTAAACACAGCTTATTACTATAAAAATCCAATAAAAAAAGACCCTCAATTGAGGGTCTTTTTTTATATTCAACTAAAGTACATCATTTACTCATTTAACAGAAATATAAGGCTATAGACGTTTGGGTTGCACGATATGCTCCATGCGTTTAGCAAGGCGAATGTCTAAACTAGAAACGCCGCCGGTGTCCTGATTGGTTAGGCGTACCTCGACTATATTGTATATATTACGCCATTCCGGATGATGTTCGAGTGCTTCAGCATAGAATGCCGCTTGGTTCATAAAACTCATCGCCTCAATAAAATCGCTGAAGTGATAGGTCTTGACGATACTATTGCCATCACGCTGCCAACCAGCAAGCTCTTCTAACTGTAGATCAATTTGCTTGTCAGATAAACTACTCATATTAATAACCTTTATTGTTATACGGATTGGTTTATTAAAAGTTATATTGGGATGGATCTCCTAATCTAAAATTGCTGCATACCAGTTGTTTGGGATAAAGGGCGGTAAGCTATACCAAATCTTGGTACTCAGGGTGCTTGCTGATATATGAGGCCACAAACGAGCATTGCGGCACAACCTTTTATCATGTTCACGGGCGTAATCTAGCGCATGTTTGACTAGCGCTGAACCGACACCTTGACCGCCTAACTGTCGCGGAACGATCGTGTGGTCATAGACGAGGGTGTCATCACGGTCTTGATAGCTGATATAGCCCGTCTGACCATCGACGGTAGTCTCAAAACGATTCGCTGCTTGGTTATGTGTGATATCTAGTGCTGATTTAGTGGTTTGGTTACTCATGATACAACTCCATTTATTATTATCGAATTTTTAATAACTGCCATATTTTCTAAGGATGAATGAAGAAGGCAGATTTATTAAATACTATGTCATCAGTAAATATTTTGTGCTTGGTTGAGTATGTATGATTGATATCAAACAATCTAGTCGCTTACCGTAATAGTCGTTATGACGATTGTTAATAGTATTAATGTCTTTTAATCTGCGTTAAAAATGTGAATATATCACCATATATAAGCTATCGCTTTACGAACGACGGGTGGTAAGAATCGACTAAGACCCTTTGCTGTCTCGCTCTCTGGTGTCGACTTATGTGAGTGAGTGGTGGTATCCGCAGCCGATACCGACTGGTAGGCTTGCCACTCTTGCTCGCTGGGCTTACTAAAGTGATGAATACGTCCTATTACTTGTCGTAGCTGTGTGCTAAAACGCCCAGTGTTGTAAGGCAAATCATATTTATGACAGATGGCTTTTACTTGCGGGGCAATACTGGCATAGTGGCTAGCTGGCATATCAGGAAAGATATGATGCTCAATCTGATGAGACAAATTGCCAGTCAAAATGTGAAACCATTTATTCCCTTTGATATTGCTAGAACCCAAAATCTGACGCACATACCAGTCGCCTTTGCTCTCATCAGTATCGAGATGGGTATAGATGTGAGCCTGCTCTGTAAAATGGCCACAGAAAATCACCGCCCACGTCCACAGATTACGAACCGTATTGGCCGTCATGTTGCCACTCAGTGTGCTCATAGCGCTACGACGACCTAAGGTCAAGGCGGCTATGGCTGGCAAAGCCACATAATCTTTACCAACTTGGCGGCCAATTTTGGCAAATAGTGCGCGAGATTTTTGTTGCATGATTTTATGTAAGTCAGGGGGAGTCGGCGTATTCATCGACACTGATCTGAATATCATGAAAGGCAACCGCCCACTCAAAGCCAAAGGCCAACACGGCAGTACTAAACATATTATGGCGATCGCTTGGTGTCCAAGGCTGCTCATCAGTGACCCGAATCAAATGATAGCCAACGTCATGGTCGCGCCCAACAATATTGGTAAACGTATGATGTAAGTAGTTATGCGAGTGTTGCCACAGTGGCGCAGGGCAAACAATATCCCAGTCAAACTTCTGACTGTTCAGATGCGGATGCTGCATCCAGTCATATTGACCATGCATGACATTATGCCCAAGCTCCATATTGTTGAGTATTTTGCTAAAACTAAGTATTGACGTACCCAATAGCCAGGCCCCTATCTGCGAGCGGCGTGATGACATGCGTCCTGCGACAGCCAGTAAACCACGGGCGACAAGCTCACTATAGACCACAGTCGCATAAATCCGCTGAATGTATTTGGCGTCATCGCTACCTAATGAGTCCATCACACCTTCATATAGCGCATTTAATTCTACTGCCAAGGCATTACTTTGTGCTTTGGGTAAAGGCGCCTGCGTCACAGTGGGATAAGGCGTTTGCTGCGATGACGGGGCTGGCTGCTCGCTACTATCTCTTGCTAACGGTGCATCGGACAACGGCGTCAAGATAGGTACGGCAGAATGTGCGGTGTTAACAGGTGGTAATAAGCGCATATATAATCCTTAACCGAAACGGCACGAATAAGCAGCACTGGGTTCGGTTTGATGAGTCATCTGAGTTTTAGCATACAATATGAGTTAACATCAGTCTATTTTTTGGTTTTAATAGGTCGATAGTAAGGGGCTAGTGGTCGTATTTTTAATTTCAGCAGTGCTAGATGTCTAACACCACGTCTGTCATAGCGATATTGATGCAGGTTTGGATAGACTCGTAGCCATCACTACTTATCTTGCCAGTTTGGATGTTTTTGACCACGCCGCTCACTTTATTGCAGCGGCACAACTGGCAAATTCCTTGCCTACAACCATGCGCTAGGCGTATACCTGCATTTCCGGCAGCGACCAATAATGTGGTGTCGCTATCGAACTGCCGTTGCCGTGAGCGTAAGTACACCGTATGCGACTCTGTCTGTAGTGCATTATCTAGTACTTGATTACCACCGCTATCAAAATCAGGCAGTGCGCTACCGAAATTCTCTATAATAATATTGTCACGTAGCTGATTGCCCTGCGGTAAAATGATTTCTGACACTGCTTTATATAAGCCGGCTAATAACGCTTGTGAACCGCAGGCAAATATCTGCGTATCTGCCAAAGGTAGATTAAGTGATAATAAACCCTCTGCACTTAAGTATCGTTCGCCAGCCAGATAAGTAGCAGGATTATCTGTATGAATCAGATGATAGCTGAAGGCTGGATAGGTATCGCTCAGTTGTTGCCACTGATGTTGAAACTGGGCAAGTTTCGTTCGATTATAATGTAGCAACGCCACCTGATGTCCGTCTGCTAGTGCTTGCGTAATAAGTCCTAGCATAGGCGTGATACCGCTACCGCCAGCGACAAATAACAAAGGGTGCAGTTTTTGGTTATTTGGTTCTCTATTATCTAAACTTGTCTTTGCCTGTGCCAAAGTAAAATGACCCAGTGGCATACTGGTATCAACGATGCTAGATAGCGACAGTTGCTTGGTCAAATAGTCAGATACTAACCCTTGCGGTTTAACAGCAATAGTAACCGTATGACGTTGGCTTTTTGCTGACTTAGTAATGACGGCATCATCTTGCCACCACAATGGTTGATTCGCCAATCCTACGATTGAATAGCTGCGCTGATGATAAACCCCATCGATAAAAACACGTAAATCAAGATACTGACCGCCTTGCCAATCATCTGTCCCTTTGGATATCTGCTGCCTAAACGCTTGATTGGTCTCAAATTGCAGTGCGATCAAATCCTCACTCATCTCATATCGAGCAATAAGGCGTAGCTTGGGTGTCGTCAATGACCAAAACGGATGTAAGCGCGACCCGATAAAATCGACAAACGCACGTTGAACTATTTCAGGGCGATAGCCGTTGGCCATATCATCAGTACCTGTATAAATATTATTAAAAATATATGAGAAATAATGACTCAGCTTATAGCCAGTTTCATTGATGGCATACTAAACCATTATTTTTTGCGTTGTTAAGCCACTCTAATATGTTAACGGCTATTGATTAACTTTGCGAAAGTTTTGATGCTATTTTTTGTGGTTTTTATCAAACAGCAATAAGTCAGAATGTTAAGCTCGTAACCTCAGAAAAATATTTTTACCCGCTTTTATCCAGAAACAGCGATACTCTATGACAAAAGCTGCAAAACAAGGGGTAAAACAACCTGTCAGCTTGCAGGGGGTGCGCTTCAATGCGATAATGAGTGAAAACTCATATTCTTTATTCTGAGGCGTCATAAACGCTGTTTTTATTCAGTTTTTTGATAAAAATGGTTTTACTCGCCTCTTTTATATAGTCCAGCGGAGTGTTAATGGCTCAATATATCTACACGATGAACAACGTGTCAAAACTTGTTCCGCCTAAGCGCGAAATTCTAAAAAATATCAATCTCTCCTTTTCCCGGGTGCCAAAATTGGTGTCTTAGGTATCAATGGGGCAGGTAAGTCGACCTTGCTACGTATTATGGCGGGTGTGGATACTGAGTTCAGCGGTGAAGCACGTGCGCAGACAGGAACCAAAGTTGGTTACTTGCCGCAGGAGCCACAACTCGATGACAGCAAAGATGTGCGCGGCAACGTCGAGGACGGCATGCGTGAGGCGTTAGATGCGTTAGCGCGCTTAGACCAAATCTATGCTGAGTATGCGGAACCGGATGCTGATTTTGACAAACTTGCTGAAGAGCAGGGCAAAATGGAAGACATTATCCAGTCATGGGATGCACACAATCTAAATAACCAGTTAGAGAAAGCCGCTGACGCGCTACGTCTACCGCCTTGGGATGCTGATGTCAGTAAGCTATCAGGTGGTGAAAAACGCCGTGTGGCATTATGCCGTCTACTATTGTCTCGCCCTGACATGCTATTACTTGACGAACCGACCAACCATTTGGACGCCGAGTCTGTTGCATGGCTAGAGCAATTCTTGCAAAACTATAGCGGCACTATCGTTGCCATTACCCATGATCGTTATTTCTTGGATAATGTGGCGCAGTGGATTTTGGAGCTTGACCGAGGCTATGGCTACCCGTATGAAGGTAACTATACTGAATGGTTAGAGCAAAAAAACAAGCGCTTAGAGGAACAACAGAAGCAAGAAGAGTCGTTTGCCAAAGCGCTGAAAAAAGAGCTTGAGTGGATTCGTAAAAATCAAAAGGGTCAGCAAGCGAAGTCTAAGTCGCGCGTACAGCGTTTTGAAGAGCTGAATTCAAAAGAATTCCAGCAGCGAAATGAGACCTCAGAGATTTATATTCCGCCCGGTCCGCGTCTAGGTAATAAAGTTATCGAGGTCAATAACATCTCCAAGTCGTTTGGCGATCGTTTATTGTATGAAAACCTAAGCTTCAATGTCCCAGCGGGTGCTATCGTTGGTATCATCGGTCCAAATGGTGCGGGTAAAACCACGCTATTTAACATGATTACTGAGCGTGATACCCCAGATACTGGTTCGGTTGATTTGGGCGAAAGTGTCAAGGTTGCCTATGTCGGTCAGGTGCGTGACAACCTAGACGACAAAAAGACCGTCTGGGAAGAAGTATCAGACGGTCTTGACATGATTACTGTCGGTGACTACACCACGCCAAGCCGTGCGTACATCGGCCGCTTTAATTTCAAAGGCTCAGACCAGCAGAAACATGTCGGTCAATTATCAGGTGGTGAGCGTAACCGCTTGCAATTGGCAAAAACCCTAAAGCAGGGCGCAAACGTACTGCTACTCGATGAACCCTCGAACGACTTGGACGTTGAAACCTTACGTGCGCTAGAGGATGCGATTCAAGTATTCCCAGGTACGGTCATGGTGGTCTCGCATGATCGCTGGTTCCTTGACCGTATCGCCACCCACATCTTGGCGTTTGAAGAAGAAGGCCCAGTGTGGTTCGATGGCAACTACAGTGAGTTTGAAGCCTATCGTAAAAAAGACAATGGGTGATGACGCCACGCCTAAGCGTGCTAAATATAAGAAAATCACCAACTAATACCATTGTTTGGTATATTGGAACTGCATAAAAAGACCGCTAATCAATAGCGGTCTTTTTGTTTAGCTTAATTGTTTAAAAGTCATGACTAACGATTAACGCTTACGCCCAAATTTACGCTGCTTTTTATTACTAATCTCAGTAATAGCACGAGTGATTTCTTCTTCGTTTAAACTTGCGACTTGCTGCAAGATTTGCATCATATCAGGCGTCAGCACATATTTGGCATGACTGGCGATGTCATTGATACGATGGTCAAAGGTCAATATGCCCGTTTCATCATCTTTTGTAGATAATCAAGACGAGTCAAAGCGCTGATAAAGCTAGTAAATAATGCGCGATCAAAGAAGTCAGGAATATCATCGGCATACAGTACAGACAAGCGTTGTCCAAGCAAATGGCACAGGTCAACGACTTCGCTTTCGGTCAGATTACCAGAGCCCTGCTGAGCGAGTAGGGCAAGCGTCATAAAATAACGCTCAAGACTTTGCCCAACGGGTGTCGCCAGTACTTGTAGCTGTTGATAGCGCTTGCTATTAGACTCAGGAACACTAAGCGTGTCATCACCCAACTCAACAATCAACCCATGAGAGAGTAAACTATCGACTTTTTTATTGAGCGTCTCCGCCAAACCATGCGCTGGGTAGTATAAGAACAGCTCACCTTGCAAGAATGGGTATAACTGCTCAGCGATACTATCTAAACGACTGCGTTTGATACGGCCATTACGTGCCACTAGCGCTGATAAGAAAGACAGCAAGATAAAGACGTGTAGAATGTTATTGCGGAAATAGCTGAGCAATGCCGCTTGCTTGCCAGCGACCTGAATGATATCGCCCAAGATGTGCGGCGTACGCTCTATGAGTTTTAGCTTGATGCCATAATCAATGATTTCTTGCGGGCTCATATCTGTGATGACAGTGTCATCTGCATAAGGAAGCTGTTGCGCAAGGCCTTGGTACAAAGCGATTTGCTCACGGCAACTGTTTTCATCCAGTGCCGCTTTCGGTGCGGATAGTAGTACCAATGATAGCAGCGACACAGGCGTTATCACGGCAGCTTTATTGATGTGCTGCATGACTTTTACACCGATGTTATCGACCATGGCACTGGCTTTTTCATCGAGTGGGGAGTCGGTGCGATCGGACGGTAAGCTGTTGGCTGGGACATCGAACTTTGTCATAAAATCGCTAAGATGCAGCGGTGTACCAAAACTTAGATGTACATTACCAAAAATACGCTCAATTTTACGACCCACTTTGAGTAGCCCAATCAACGATTCTGATTCTTTTGGTTTGCCCTTTAACTCACCGATATAAGTGCCGCCTTCCATAATACGCTCATAACCAATATAAGTTGGGATGAACACCACAGGCTTATTGGTTTGACGTAACTGGCTATGTACCGTCATCGCCAGCATACCCATTTTGGGCGGTAGTAGGCGACCTGAACGTGAGCGACCACCTTCAATGAAGTACTCGATCGGCGTATTACGCGTGATAAGGGTATGCAAATATTCACGCAATACGGCGGTATAAAGGGCATTGCCACGGAAGCTACGACGAATATAAAAGCGACAGCGCCGCGCAATAACGGTCCCAATACTGGCACATCTAAGTTATCACCTGCTGCGACATAAGGGATACTCAAACCGCGTTTATAGATGACATAAGACAACAATAGATAATCAACATGACTGCGATGGCACGGCACATAAATCAGCTCATAATCGGTCGCAAGGTCACGTACTCGCTCAAAATGATGGACTTCCACGCCGTCATATAACTGTGTCCATAACCACGTTAAAAATTTATAAAACCCACGAATAATGGAATGAGAATAGTCATTCACCATCTCATTGGCGTATCCTCGCGCTTGACTACGAGCGTCGCGTACGCTGGTGCCTTTTTCGGCAGCTTCCAGCTCTATTGCGTGCTTAATCGCTGGCGAGTAGACCAGTTTATCGACCAAATTACGTCTATCTGACAAATCAGGGCCCAGCATACTGGCGCGCTGCTTGTCTAAATAAATCGTCAATTGCTGCTGTAGCATCCGCACGAGTTCACGATTGCCATCAGCAGCCGCCACGAGCGTATAGCTGGGTGATTTTTCAGCATCAGTTTTGACATCATTATCCGTCGTTGCTGATTCAGTATCTTGTGAGTCTGTAGCAGGTGAGCTTTTAGCACTTGAATCCTCAGAAACCAAATCTTTAGAAGCTAAGTCTTTAGAAGCTAAGTCTTTAGAAGCTAAGTCTTTAGAAACTGAGTCTTTAGAAACTGAGTCTTTAGAAACTGAGTCTTTAGAAACTGAGTCTTTAGAAACTGAGTCTTTAGAAACTGAGTCTTTAGAAACTGAGTCAAAAACGTTAGGGCCCGCGCTTTCACCTTTGAGGCTATCATTGATGATAGTACGCAAATCTTGGGGTGGGTGGAATTGTACAAAGGTATCACGGCCCATCACGCCGATATTAAATAACTGCTTGCTGATACTCGGGTCTTGCCAATTGTCAGCGGTTAATAGTTTAAATAGCGAGTCTTCTTTTCAGGGGCGCGTCCCCACAGGATAGATACGGGTACTAGGCGCACCTTTAGCTCTGGATATTGCAATACCGCAGAGACTAAGCGAGAAAGGCGCGGAGACAACTGATTGTCTTTGGCACTTGGGTGATTCAAAAATATGATGGCTGCATTTTCTTTGATATTGTGAGCCGCGTCATTGACCCCAACCAATGCAGGCGGCAAGTTATGCTCTTGCGTCTGCAAATCGATCAAAAATACTGTTGGAGCGAGAATAATCCTGTAGCACATAAAATCTAAGTACCTGCTCGTCGCTATCAAAATCAGGCAATTCACCCAATAATTTCGGTTTGACAGCAACATCGAGTAGCTGTCCCGATAGTTTACGATACAGCTGATTGATCGGCGCGTTAGCGTAAGGCTTGGTGACGATTGGACTCGCGTCAGTTTCAGAAGTGCGGTCAGTGCTGACTGGCGCTTTAAAAATCCGTTTTTTAGGAACTTCGGTATCATAATCAGTATCAAAAATAGTCAAATATGTTGCGCTTATGATGCCATAAAAGCCACTAAAGCGATATATAGTGTCTGTATATACTGCTAATATTAATACTATTGGGTTACTCACTAGTAAGCGAGCAGTGATATAAAACGGTCAAGTATTTGAAAGTTACGATATTTGGCGTAATAATATATTGATGCCATGTCTATCTAATCCGTATGACGCCTATTCTTTAGTTCTATTTTATTAAGCCGTAATATTATGACGCCAGCTATCGACCTTGCCAAAAAACGCGGTCTTGATTACCGCATACACGAATACACGCATGACAGTCATGCGGCCTCTTTTGGTTTAGAAGCCGCAGAAAAGCTTGGCGTGGCGGCAGTGCAAGTGTTCAAAACTTTGGTGGTATCGACCGATACTGGCGACCTTGCGGTTGCGATATTGCCAGTAGATAAAACCCTCAATTTTAAAAAAAATGGCCAAAGCCTTATCCGCGAATAAATTGCTGTCCTGCAAAAAAGTACAAATGGCAGATCCCAAGCAAGTAGAACGTAGTACCGGCTATGTGTTGGGCGGCGTCAGTCCACTCGGGCAAAAAAAGCGCCTAAAAACAGTCATAGATAGCAGCGCACAAGACCAGACAACGGTCTATGTCAGTGGCGGTCGTCGCGGTTTGGAGATTGAGTTACCACCAGCGCAATTAGCCAACACACTTGATGCGCATTTTAGTGCGATTACTGATGAATAATACAAATAAACCTTTTACGGCGATGAGGGCGGAGCGCGTAAACTGATAAGCCAACTGATATATTACTTTCTCTATTTAAGGATGTCCTCATGCCGCATTTAACCATTCAAGCCACGCCCAATGTCAGTATCCCTCACGAAGAATCATTGCTAAAGTCGCTCAATAAAGCATTATGGGACAGTGGATATTTTGATAAGCCGGCAGATATCAAAACACGTATCTTACCTATTGAGACGTTTTTGGTGGGTGTGGAAGATGATGAGCAAGCGAATGGGTTTATCTATGCCAATCTAAAACTGATGAGCGGCCGCGATATAGAGACTCGTAATCAGCTGGCTGAGCTCTTGGTCGCTACCATCGAAGAAAAGATCGGAGACGAGCAATCAGGTCGTGCGGCACTGCAAATATGCGTAGAAGTCGAAGAGATTAGTGCGGTATATCATAAGAAGATGCTAGGTAGTTAATGTTAAACGCTTTAACCTTTTCCAAAGCGACTTATTATATTTTATATTTTGAATACTGTTGTTTGAAGGCGTTAGACGTATATGGTTAAGCGGGCTTGCACAAAGACTGACTAGCAACCTTTGGTAGTATCATGACCTCAACTTTGTAGCCTGCTGTTTTGCCATGAGTGGCCATAAGATTACGTGCGATACGGAGTCGGTATTTTCCCGTTTTAGGTAAGCAGCCTTGATAAATGATGCCGCCTTTGGTGCCATCTTGGGTACCATCCGGCATATGCAATACACCGACGTTAGCAGTCTCGGGCGTACCTGCAAGTGGTGAAATGTTAATAACGGCATATTGCTGACTTGCAGCATCGAAACGATACCACTGCTCATCGGTATGAGGAGCGAGTTTACCAGTGACGACGCTAGTAACAGCGCCTTTGCAAAATGTAGAGTACTATCGCTACTTTTGGCCGCTGCACTGCTGATGCCAATACTGGCGAGCGTGGTACTAATGACCAATGCTCGTATATATCGAGCAGCTAAAGCCGTGTTTTTATCGTTAGGTAAAACCATTATTTACTCTTAAATTACAGGTTGCTTTTGATAGTCTTTAATCATAATACGGTCGGTTAAACACAAAAAAGCGCCTAAATGATAGGCGCTTTTTTGTGGATTATGAATACAGTGTTAGTCTAGAAAAGCAAAGTTTTCGCTGTCCATCTCTGTCATGCTATTGCTTGGTGCGACCATGGATTCAGCATGTCCAGAGGTACGTGGTAGCAGCTTGTCAAAATAGAATTCGGCTGTTTGAATTTTCGCTTTATAGAATTCTGGTGCTTCTGTGCCACCATTTTCAAGCTTGTCATAAGCGACCGCTGCCATACGTGCCCAGTGGTAGCCCATCATGACGTAACCTGAGTACATCAAGAAGTCATCTGATGCGGCTGAGATGATTTCACGGTCTTTACGAGCCATTAGCATCAAGCGTACTGTCAAGGTGTTCCACTCAGCGCACAGCTTGGTAAGTGCCCAAACAAATTTACGCATGTCTTTATCAAGGGCATACTCGCCGCACCATTTCATGATGCTTGAGGTATAGTCACGGATGATTTTACCTTTAGATTGCAAGATGACCTTACGACCGAGCAAATCTAACGCCTGTACGCCCGTGGTTCCTTCGTACATGGTCGCGATACGAGCATCACGAGCAATCAGCTCCATACCCCATTCTTTGATATAGCCGTGGCCGCCATAGACTTGCTGACCGTGTTTGGCCGCTTCGATACCAAGCTCAGTCAAGAAGCCTTTTAGGATGGGGGTATAAAAACCTAGCTTGTCATCCCATTTTTCAAACTCTTCTTCATCGCCATTGGCGATGCCTTGTGACATTTTGTCCGCATAGCGTGCTGAATGATAAAGCATTGAGCGACCGCCTTCAGCAAAGGCTTTTTGCGTCAATAGCATACGGCGTACGTCAGCGTGGTGGATGATCGCATCAGCTACTTTTTCAGGATCTTTGGTACCAGAAAGGGGTGCGCATAGAGCGGCGTTCTTTGGCATAGGGCAATGCATTTTGGAAAGATAGCTCCGTATGTGCCAAACCTTGGATACCTGTACCGATACGAGCAGTATTCATAAAGGTAAACATCGCTTTTAGGCCTTTGTGCGGTTCGCCAATTAGGTAGCCAGTAGCACCATCGAAGTTCAACACACAGGTAGAAGACGAGTTGATACCCATTTTGTGCTCGATTGAACCGCAAACAACAGCATTGCGCTCGCCAGATTCGCCTTCAGCATTCGGCGTGAATTTTGGTACGATAAATAGCGAGATACCGCGTGTACCCTCTGGCGCATTTGGTAGGCGTGCTAAAACAATATGAATGATATTGTCCGTTAGATCATGCTCACCACTTGAGATGAAGATTTTGGTGCCACTGATTTTGTAGGTACCGTCATCCTGCAGGGTGGCTTTTGACTTTACCTGACCCAAGTCGGTACCACATTGAGGCTCGGTCAAACACATCGTACCTGACCATGAGCCTTCGACCAGCTTTGGTAGATAAAGGTCTTTTGCTCATCTGTACCATACTGAAGCAGCGTGTTGATACAACCAGTTGAGAGGCCAGAGTACATCGCCCACGGCCAGTTGGCCGTGCCGATCATTTCAGCTTTGATTAAGTTGATTGATGTGGGTAGGTTCATTCCGCCGTACTGTTCAGGATACGAGATACCTTGCCAGCCGCCTTCTACAAATTGGTCATAAGCTTCCTTAAAGCCCTTTGGTGTGGTGACTTCGCCATTTTCAAAATGACAGCCTTCTTCATCGCCTGATTGATAGATAGGAGCAAGGACGTTTTCAGCAAAATCTGCCATACCCTGTAGGATCATATCTATGGTTTCAGGATCCGCGTTTTCGCCATTGTCTAGGCTTTTATAATGCGTTTGGTAATCAAATACATCATTAATCAAAAATTTGATGTCACGTAAAGGTGCTTTGTAAGTTAACATAATCGCTCTCTTTGGTTGGTTCGCTATCATAGACTTACGACGCAGTATTTGAGTCAAAAGTCATGTCAGCGATGTGTCATTATTTTAATCGAGATAGATACTATATCTGTTGTTATGAGTGCTAGTAATAAACAGCGAGTCCATTGTGAAGGGTTTTAGGACGTCCTTGTTGAGCGTCAGCTATTATTGCGTTGATATGATTATAAATCTTATAGACCAATAAATATACAATTCATAACTATTATTCATGACTTTTACCTTAATTAATTAATTTTAGTTTTATGAAGTGGCTGATATATGTGCTGGATATGCTCAAAGATCATCTGTTATAGATGATTGATGATAAGCAGAAGACCGAAGAGTAATAGACATAATATAGTCGAACCACTATTAAAGTGTTACAGCGTTAGACTCGTTTAGCCTACTACTGTAGTACTTGCACTCGTCTGCCTTGTACCACTTTTAATATTGATTGACTATAAATAAGGCAGACCCTCTATGAGTGAGTCAAAATTACACAAACAAACCTCTTGGTTGACCGCGCTATTCACGCGTATTAAGGGGCTCATTGATGGTGAACTTGGGCATTTACTAACCGTCAATCGTAGCCGAAGACCCTGGCATATGCCTATTGTTGCTGCGATTGCGATCAGTTTTCCAGTATTTGTGGGCGCTTACTTTGGTGACTTATCTGCTGGAATCAAAGCGTCGCTAGGGTCAATGATTATTTTAAACCTGCCATTGGTGGGCGGATTACCTTATCGGCTAGTGACAGTGATGGCTTGGGGGTTTGCCATGATACTCAGCTTTGCGCTGGGTTTGATGGCGCAGCAATTACCTATACTCAGGCTGCCTTTCTTTATGCTTGTTGCGCTTAGCGTGGTGATGTTGGGTCGTTATTATAAGCAGCCACCACCAGCAGGGCTATTTACATTGATGGCTGGGGCAATCGCGCTGTTTATTCCTGTCCCGTTAGATCGAGTGCTCTCAGCGATAGGGCTTGTGTTATTGGGTAGCGGATCTTCGATGTTGCTCGCGCTACTGTATACACTGTTTTTGCTCGCCACACGTCCTATTGCCCCTGCGCCTAGTTATCATTATGAGCCAGATATGATCAGTGATAGCCTCATTGTCGTAAGTTTCATCAGTCTGGCGTTGGTAATAGCAGTTTTATTAGACATGCCTTATCCATATTGGGTGGCAATGAGCTGCTTTATTATTATTCAAGGCATCCAGCTGCGAACCATGTGGATCAAGCAATTGCATCGTATATTGGGTACGTTGGTTGGTATGGTGGTTGCCAGTTGGATGCTGTCTTGGGGGCTATCGAGATGGGGTGTCGCCGTGGCTATATTATGTATGATGCTATTGATTGAGTCGTTTGTCGACCGGCATTATGGGCTGGCGGTGATTTTTATTACACCCTTGACGATATTTATCGCAGAGTACGGCAGCACGATGCCGGTGCCGCCAGTGGCAGGAGATGTCATTCATACACGCATGATTGATACGGCACTTGGCTGTGTGATTGGTCTGAGCGGTGGTTTGGCCATCCACTCTACACGATTGCGTGAGCCACTGCGGCGTTTGGAGGATTGGCTGCTGCTGCGCTTTAGTGAATAAAAAGCAGCAGTTTGATGCTGCTGATTAAGAGTTCCATTAAGTATTTTGATTCAGTGCTTCTGTTGCTTTTGAGACATCAACTGTATGACCAGTCCAGCGCTCAAAACTCAATGCTGCTTGTCCGATGAGCATGCCGTAACCTTCAGACGTTTGGGCATCACGCGCCGCGAAATGCTGCAAAAGGGTAGGTCGCGCCCATACATCATGTCATAAGCGTATTGACAGTGTAGAGCATCATCCAGCGGCAGTTTATCGCCTGATAAGCCAATAGATGTGGCATTGATAATCATATCAAACGTGCCGCTCAAATCCTTGGTGGCACAGGTCTGAATCTGCTGCGCTGCAATCACCGAACTTGCTGCGCTCAGCTCATCCACCAAATCTACCGCTTTACTCACGGTGCGATTGGCAATAGTCAGTGAGCCAATACCTGATTGAATCAGCGGTAGTATGACACCGCGTGCCGCGCCGCCTGCGCCAATCAGGGCAACGCGAGCACCGTCCAGTGGCCAACCTAAGCGTGTTATGTGATTGACGAGCCCTTGTCCGTCCGTATTATCGCCGTATATGGCCTCTTTTATCGACGCGCCTTGTTGTAGTAGCGCCTCATTTATCATGAGGGTATTGACCGCGCCTGCTGTTTTGGCATGCTCTGACAAGCCGCCGCGCGCACAGCAGTCATAAGCGACTTGCTTAAAGGGTACGGTCACATTAGCACCCATACCGCCACCATGAAAAAACGCCTCAATGACCGCTGTAAAACTGGCAGCATCGTCAGGGCAATACTGGCGCTGATAGCGAATATCAATACCAGCCTGTAAGGCAAACTGCGCATGAATTTCAGGGGGATTTGCTGTGGGCAATCGGGTTGCCAATAACGATGAAGTGTTGGGTCATAAAGGGTCCATTGGCTAAAAGAGGCAAGACATCATTAAAAATGCATCGCTTACGGCCATTTATCATAAGCGATAAAATGATGATTGACAAACCAATGGCTCACTTCATAAGCCTTATATCGGGCAGAGTTTGATGAGTGATATATTTAACAAATATGTACCCTCTGGGAACGTTATGTGTAACCTAAAAGGTAGTCAAGCGCTGAGCAGTTGGGTAAACTATCGATTATATGTTAATTAGTATAATATGCTCTAATGACTGTTAGGTTATAACTTTTATTACATACATTCTTTATTAAAAAATCCTTTGTTATCGGTGGCTTGTGGGCCAGCTCGTTAATATTCTTTTAAGATCAATCTAAAAGTGTGAGTAAATTATCCATGTGGAATCATAACCTTCAGACTCTTCTAGTCGGTACGATAATGGCAGTTAGTGTGACGCTTGGCGGCTGTGATAGCACCAAAGAGGATGCTCAAAATCCAGAGACAAACGCTGAGAGCAGCGAGCAGGCTGTGGCCGAGGCTCCTGTAGAGAACAGCGCTGGGGATAATCCTGATCTAGATGGCGCGACCGCCCAACAAGGTACACCAGTAAAATACGATGTCTCGGCATGGAACGCTGACAAGGGCGAGCCCCTTGGCACCGATGAGTTAGATAGTATCAAGTCAGCATTTGGTAAAGTAATAAGTACGGATGAAAATAGCCTAGACTATGCCAGTAATCCTGCCACCAAATATCGCTTTATGAAGACGGACGCGCCTTATCTAGATATTATCGACTCCGAAAAATACCTTGAGCTTGGCTGGTATTATGCCAATCCGACCGATTCTGATAAAGAAAAAGAGTTGAGCCAAGACCATGCCAAAAAAGCCTACCAACTATCGCGCCGACTGATGGGTGATGAGGGTGGCAAAATGGTCGCTGATATGCTCAGTAATCAAATCATCAAAAACAGAGTCATTGGCGGACAGAAAGTGGAACTGGCAAAATGTGAGTTTTATAGCTGTATGCTAGTCATCAATAAATCCGCTGCCCAAACAGACAATAGCTAAGCGATGCTAGACATGACGTCACTGCCCAACAGCTGGGTATGTCTATATCCACAAGACGATACGGCAACTAGCAAAGCGGTGACACTGTCGCCAGACAACCGCGGCCTAGCATATGCGGATGGATTTTTTACGACCATGGGTGTGATGGACGGACTCATCCTATGGGCAGACTACCATCATCAGCGGCTCATCTCCCATGCCGACGCCTTGCAGTTAGATATAGACTGCGAGGAATTACTGGCAGTATTAAAAATATATGCCCAGCAGCTAGAGCAGGGTATGCTCAAGCTCGTGGTGACTCGCGCCGCACAAGACATTCGCGGTTATGGCTATGTACCAAGTGAATCAGGAAGTGATTGTGAGATCTGGCTAAAACCGGCTGTTATGAGAGTCTCCACGGCTGTGGTACTGTCATTACCTGATGGCAATCTAGTACCCATGCAGCCGAATGCCTCGGCGATATGTTTATCTTCACAGATTGCCTGCCTGCCGCCATCGCTGGCAGGACTCAAAAGCCTGAGCCGCCTAGATAATGTCCTTGCCAGTGGCGAGCTACAGCGTATAAAAGCTGAACCACTGGCGGCTAACGTTACAAAGAGCCTCAGTGAAGGACTGCTACGTGATATGAGTGGTCATTGGGTTGAAGGTACGATGAGTAATGTGTTCTATCAGTTAGCAGATGAGCCTTTATGCGAATCTGAAACGCACCCTAGTGGCCACGAAGGTGTTGAGAACAAGCATGAGAGCTATCTAACAACAGGTCAATGGTACACCCCTTCCATGGAACAATCGGGCGTTGCTGGTGTGATGCGGCAGGTGATCATTGATGCTTTGTCCACGACAAAATATCCAGTGGTGATACGGTCGTTATCAGATGAGGACTTGCCTAGGTTGACGCGGTTATTCTTTTGTAATGCACTGCGTGGCATCATGCCGATGAGTAATTTGACGCTATTGTCAGGTGATGTTGTAGATTTTAAATCCGTTTAGTTGTCATTTCCTTTATTTAATAAACGATAGAAATGTTGTTTAAAAAACTCTTTTCTCCCCTTCATGTTGTAGGTCTTCATAGCGCGCTTGGCTGAGTTGTAGATATTCTGTTTCCTGTTCAATACCAATAAAACGTCTTTCTAAGACATTACCTGCGATACCTGTTGTTGAAGATCCAGCGAAAGGGTCAAGTATCAAAGCATTTTTTTTAGTAGAGGCTAAAATCATCTGTGCCAACAATGCCAAAGGTTTTTGCGTAGGGTGCTTACCACAAGATTTTTCCCATTTAGCAATTGCTGGCAAGCGCCACACATCTTTCATTTGCTTATCGTTATTGAGTCGTTTCATCAAGTCGTAATCGAAATAATGTGGCACTTTAGGATGTTTCCTCGCCCAAATAATGAACTCTGTAGAATGAGTGAAAAACCGACAAGAAAAAATTAGGCGGTGGATTGGTTTTTCCCAAGTTATAACATTGAGTATTTTAAAACCAAGCTGCGGCAAAATACGACCTAGAGTAAAAATATTGTGATGTGTACCACTGACCCATAATGTCGCATTATCTGCCATTTTCTCTCGTACAGCAAAAAGCCACTCGTAGGTAAATACATAAGCATCATTGTCACTGACAAGCTTGTCCCACTGACCTTTATTGACTGACTGGACTTTACCGTTTTTGACTGTTAAACCATCATTAGATAAGAAGTATGGAGGGTCGGCAAAGACCATGTCTATGTTGTTATCTAAATGAGGAATAACTGTTAAGCAGTCACCTTTCAGTAAGTTAAAATCTAAATTAGTACTACTAAAAAACGAATGACTTTCCATGTCTATTCCAGCATATCGGCTAAGAAGTAAAGAAGCTCAGGTAAATTAAATTCTCCCTGTATAAAGCCATACTGCCCGCAATCGTCTGGAATAACAACAGTTTGACCAATAAATCTCTTATCTTCGCTAATGATGCGAAGCATATTTACTAATTCATCTCTCACTACTACAGAGTCTTCAGTATCTAATAATTCATTAGGTGCCGTTGAGTTGAATTCAATATTAATAGTCATATTTTCGATACTTATCATAACTTACTTTCCTCTATGATACTTATTGTATGTAGACTTATTGTATACAAAATATAGCATGAGTCAAACAAAAAAACTAATATGCGTGCCTTATATGAAAGAAAAAGTTCTATGTGATTTCGGTGAAAGAATACGCCAGTTGCGTAAAAAAAATGACTTGAGCCAAGAGCAGCTAGCCGAAAAAACCGGTTTTCATCGCACATATATAGGTATGGTTGAACGTGGTGAGCGTAATCCTGCTTTAGTAAATATCAAAGTTTTTGCAGATAGTTTTGATATCAGCTTGTCGGTATTATTTAATGATAAATCATTTGAAAAGAGGTTAAGAGTGGCAAAGAAAAATAAATTAGTCATGCCCTTCTTGAAGTGGGTAGGTGGAAAACGCCAACTTATAACTGAGATTGAGCCGTTGCTTCCTAGCCGTATATCTACTTACTACGAGCCATTTTTGGGTGGTGGCGCAATACTTCTGCACATGCAACCAAAAAAAGCAGTGATCAATGATTACAACTCTGAATTAATCAATGTTTACGAAACGATTAGAGATGATGTAGATGCTCTTATTGAACACTTAGCTATTCATGAAAATAACTCCGAGTACTTTTATCGGATAAGAGCTCTAGATAGGCAAGAAGGTTTTGTTGAGTTAACTAAGATAGAGCGTGCATCTCGTGTTATTTATCTAAATAAGACCTGTTTCAACGGACTATATAGAGTCAATAGTTCAGGCGAGTTTAATACACCTTTTGGGCGTTATAAAAACCCTAATATAATCAACGAAACTGTTCTGCAAGCGGTAAGTAATTACTTACAGAATAATGATATTGTATTGCGTAATGGAGATTTTGAGGAAGCTGTTAAGGGAGCACGTAAAGGCTCCTTTGTTTATCTTGATCCACCGTATGATCCTGTTTCGAAAAGCTCAAATTTTACAGGATACGTTCAAGGCGGTTTTGGTGATGATGAACAAGTAAGGCTTAGAGATACTTGTATCAATCTAAATAAAAGGGGTGTTAATTTCCTTTTGTCTAACTCTGCTACTGCCTTTATGAAAGAATTATATAAAGACTTTGAGATAATTGAGGTAGGCGCTAGTAGGAGTATTAACTCTGTGGGGAGTAAAAGAGGTGAGGTTAAAGAGATATTGGTAAGGAATTATTAGCTATGAATAAATCTAAGAACGATCTAGCTTGGGAGAGATTATTCGAAGAAGATAGTCTCTTGGACAAGATAGACGCTGAAGGTGAATTCGTTGTACATTCTAAAAGAATCAACGATTTCAGACAAGCTAGGCTTATGACTAAGTTTGATGCTAGAAAAGACTTACCAGAAATATTCAAAAGAATAAGCTATCTATTTTGCCAATTAGTAGAGGAGGCTATAAAATTGGAAGATTTGATATGTTCCATAACTTTGAAGATTACGATACTCCTAAAAGATCAGATGTAGTTCTAGAGAAGCAGTTCCCGTCATTTATTGGAAACAATAGATCCAAATCTGATTACTACTGAATCATCAGCTATATATTGTGCTGATTTATGTTCAATTTTAACAAGTTTTACAGGTGCGGATGAACTATATAGCACTATAAGCGGTCGAATGGGATCAGGTGATTTTGATTTTAAGATCGAAGAGCCAAACAAGATTTTTGATTTTAAAGTAAGAGGTTCTCAAATAGAAATCGATGCTGGTTACGAAAGTCACGATAGTATTTATCTTATAGAGGCTAAGAACGTGCTTTCAAGAGATTTTGTAGTTAGACAGCTGTATTATCCTTATAGGACTTGGTTAAACAAAGTGTCTACAAAAGATATCAAAAATATCTATCTCACATACTCTAATGGAATATTTTACATTAGAGAATACTTGTTTGAGGATATAAATGACCCTATGTCGATTAGGTTGTTGAGTTCAAGTAGATATTCGATTATAACTAAAGAATTGACATTAGAATATTTGAAAAACTTATTAAATAAAACCCTACCTCAACTCAATAGTCAAGACGCACCTTTCCCTCAAGCAGACGATTTCAATAAGATCGTGAATCTATGTGAAGAGCTCGTAAAAAAATACTCTAGTAATCTAAGTGAAGATATTGATGAGAGTAGTGAAAGAGGTTTTTCTAAGAGAGAAATAGCTGATATTTACGATTTTACTGATAGGCAAGCCGATTACTATGCGAACGCAGCAAGATATTTAGGCTTGGTGTCTATAGATAGAGGGATGGTATATCTTACTGATTTAGGTTTAGAAATAATGCAGTTGCCACTCACTACAAAAACAAATTCGGTTTGCAGAACTCATTCTCTCATCTAAACCTTTTCCAAAGTATTTGATTTATACATAAGTAAAGCAGGTGTACTATCAATTGGAAACGTTCAAGATATTGTTGAAGCTTGTAAAATTGAAAATTTAAATAGAGCTTCTAGCACTTTTTCAAGAAGGTGTCTTACTGTTAAAAGTTGGATAGAGTGGATATTCACTCAAGTTAAGGAAAGCTAAAAGGATAAGTAACAATGAAATACCATTGAAAATCGTACGGTTCAGTGCTAAATTCTAGCAAACATCTGCCTCGCGAGTTGCCATGAGCAAGCCCACACCCAATACACCACCTGAACGTCCCAATAAGTCGCCATCGAATAAGCAAGATGGCACAGTCGAGGAGCGTGTAGACACCACGCTACCGGACGCGCAACCAGTGGTAGATAGGGTGCAAGACACGCCAGCGACCAATGTCTCACTGATCAGTGGCAACAGCAAACCGCGTCAATATAAAGTCAACAATCCCTCATTTTTTATGCAGCGCGGTTATCAAGTATTGCTGGTGCTAGGGCTCATTGCTGCATTTTTCTTAGTCATGGTGTATCAGACCTTGTTTGGTCGTATCGAGCAGCCGCAGCAAATGGTCACGATTGAGCAAGGTCAGACGTATTATGGCCTATTGCCGCAGTGGCAAAATCAAATTCCGCTATTTTCGGCCAGCGTAGCCAAGCTATATATTAAGTCGCAAGTCGATGCGCCTTTGCATGCAGGCATTTATCAATTGCCGGAAAATCCAACCATTGCTGAGGCATTGCAAATATTAGAGCAGGGCGCAAAAGCAGCTATGGTAAAGGTGCAAATCATCGAAGGCAAAACCTCAAAAGACCTCTATCAAGCGCTGCGTGATAATGACAATATCGAAAAGAAGTGCTGACCGCAGACAGTGATAATGCCAGCATTGCACAAGCGTTAGATTTGGCTGGTATATTGCCAGATAACGTGACCAACAGTAGTGATCCTATCGTCAATCATAATCTTGAAGGGTGGTTTGCGCCCGATACCTATTATTATGGTGAAGGGACGAGCGATAAAAAAGTGCTCACGGACCTATATAAAAGCCAGCAAAAAGCGCTGACTGATGCGTGGGAAAACCGTGCGCCTGACCTACCTTATAATAGCCCTTACGAAGCACTAGTAATGGCATCTATCATCGAAAAAGAAACCAGCGTACCAGAAGAGCGTCCGCTAGTCTCTGCCGTGTTTAGAAATCGCTTGGTTAAAAACATGCGTATGCAGACCGATCCGACCATCATTTATGGTATGGGTAGCCGTTATGATGGTAATATCCGCCGCAAAGACATCGATGAAAAAACGTCTTATAATACCTATCAGATTGATGGCTTACCGCCAACGCCAATCGCGCTGCCATCTGCTGCGTCTATCGAAGCCACCTTGCATCCTGCCGATAGCGACGCCCTTTACTTTGTGGCAACTGGTAACGGCGGACACAAATTTACCAATAGCTTGGCTGAGCACAACCAAGCGGTAAAGACTATCTGAGCGTCATGCGCGAGAAAAAATCTCAAACACCGCCGCAATAAAGCACTTCTTTATCTCTTATAAAACGTATCGTTTATTGAGCGCTATAATCTAACGATAGCGCTCACCGATGACATAAGGTCATATCATGTCAGTATCTATACAGACCAACGCGCCATCCGCACAAACGAGTACAGCATCGTCCACGCTACCGGAATCAAATGCTTCACAAACGACGACCGCACCTATTGCAGGGCGGTTTATTAGTTTTGAAGGAACGGAAGGCGTCGGGAAAACCACGGCGATTGAACAGCTATGCTTGCAACTAGAGAAAAACGGTATTCACTACCTTCGTACGCGCGAGCCGGTGGTAGTCCGTTTGCTGAGCGACTGCGCGATATATTGCTAGATCCTGCAACTGAAATTGAGGATGATACAGAGCTTTTATTATTATTTGCAGCACGCTGTGATCATATGCAGCAAGTCATCCTGCCTGCGCTACAACGTGGCACATGGGTTATTTGTGACAGGTTTACGGACTCTACTATTGCGTATCAGGGTTTTGGACGCGGACATGGCGATAAAGCGATGCTGACCAAAATTGAGACGCTGATCGAGCAGTTTGTGACGCAGTTGCCTGAGCTGACTTTATGGCTTGATTTACCTGTAGCAGAGGGCATGGCACGCGCCAATAAGCGCAGCGCAGCAGATCGCTTTGAGCAGCAGGCAATGGCGTTTTTTACTTGGGTACATACCGGTTTTAGTCAACTTGCAAGCTCGCATCCTGAACGTATCCAGCGTATCGATGCGTCAGGCAGTACCTGATGAGGTGAGCGCGCGAATATGGCAGGCAGTCGTAGACAGATTTGATGTTGAATAATCATATTTGAGTGAGCATGTTTATCTTGTAAGTAGATTTAATAATCAAGCAGATATGATAAAAATAAAAAGCCCCAGCATGTTGAACTGACCCCCGAAACTTGGACGGTTTAGTTTATACCAAGGACTGAGTTCTGTACTGCACAGGGCTCAGTCCTTTTAGTTTGAGTTGAATACGCTCATTATTGTAATAATGCATATACTCATGAATCTGTTGTTCTAACTGCTCAATCGATTTTGGTTTCTCAATATAAATCGTCTCGCACTTCAGCGTACCAAAGAACCCCTCCATCAGCGCATTATCCAAGCAGTTGCCTTTTCTGCTCATGCTTTGCTTAATACCGTGCTGTTTAAGCGCCTTACTGAACGGTCTCATCTGATAATGCCAGCCTTGATCTGAATGCAGCATTAAACGGTTGTTCTGGTGCGTATCTATCTTATCTAACGCCTTATCTAGCATCTTGCTAACCAAATCATAGGTAGGTCTCTTTGAGAGCGTATAGCTGATGATCTCATTGTTATAACAATCGAGTATCGGTGATAAATATAGCTTATGATCACCTACCTTAAACTCAGTAATATCAGTGAGCCAGCGTGTGTTTGGTCTATCTGCATGAAACTGACGCTTTAAATAATTCTTTGCAATTTTGCCTTGTACACCTTTATAAGAGCGATATCTTTGTCGTCGAATCCGTGCACTTAAGTTTAAATGACGCATAAGCTTAGCGATGAGCTTGTGATTGTAATGGCTACCTAACTGCTTTAGCGCTGCCGTTATTCTACGATAGCCGTACCTGCCTTTATGCTGGTGATACAGCTTAGTAATACGCTGTTTTAAGTCAGCATGTTTATCTTTATCACCAAGCTTTTCTCTATGATAGTAAAAGACGCTTTTAGGCATACCAGCGGCTTTAAGTAAGTCAGATAAACAGCAGCGCTCTCTTAGTCCCTTCGATGAGCCTTGCTTTTTGCCTGCTTTTTCCTCCGCTTTGAGCAAGGCATCGAGCTTTTTTAGGTAGGCAACCTCTGCACGTAAGTACTCATTCTCACGCTTCAATTCTGCTAAGCTTTTTTCATCCCTCTGGTTTGTCTGTAATGAAGGGTTTGCTCATGACGGTTCTACCTTTAGGTTTGGAGATGAGTCCAGATATGCCTTCTAGTCGATACGCTTTATGCCAGTGACTAATAAGCGCCGGTGAGCTGATGTTATACCTTAAAGCAACTTCCAATTGACTTAAGCCTTGGCTAAGCATCGTTGTAATGACTTTGTGTTTAAACTCGTGACTATAGTAAGCTTTGCTGGTCTTTGGTTTGATAGCTTCAATACCACCGCTTTGATATTGCTTAACCCATTTGATAACTATCTTATTATCTAGGTTAAATTCCTCAGCTGTAGCACGACCAGTATGTCCTTGCATATAGTATGCGATGACTTCAAGCTTAAAGTCTAGATCGTAGCGCATAAAATACCCCATAAGTTGTGTCCAACTTATGGGGGCAGTTCATGTCGCTGGGGCTTTTTATTGATGACAGTTTGTTATTTAACCAATTATGACGTTAGCGGTTAAATAACGATAGAGTTTATTTATCACTATTTTTGTCATTCAGCTCACTCTGTTTGGCTTCTTTCCCAACCGCGCCAGAAGCGTCGGTGTCAGCTTTGGCAGTCGAATGAGTAGCACTGTCTTGACCAGAGTCAGGGGAGACGATTGGGATCAAGCGCTCCTTTTTTATTTTTAGGCGCGTTGCCATTACCATTGGCATTACTATTACTAGACGGCTTAGTCTTTGAGGTCGCGGTCGAGTTTGCTGTCATCACACCTGTGTTCGCTGTGTTGGTAGCCTCTGTTTTTGGTGCTACTGCCTTATCATCGGCCGCGACTGTCGCAGTATTGGACTTATCTATGGCGCTGTTCGCATTAGGGGCACTGGCGACGCTTTGCTCAGTATTTTGAGCCGTATTAGTTGGTGCCTCTGGCGCTGGTTTTTGTAGGTTATCGCTGCCCAGCTCTTTTTCTTTACGCTTTTCAGGCGCTTTTGAGCTGGACTCAAAATTGGCATCGGCGACCATACGCGCTTGTTCTTGCTTTGGTGTCACGTCTACTGGTTTTGGCTGTACTTCATCATCCACGACCAGTGAGATAAGCTACGATCACGCGGCACCGTACCGTCGAACTTATCAGTAATGACGTGCAGCTTGCCTTCTTTGTCTATGGTGTACAGCGGTACAAACTGCTTGTTATCCGCTTTATACTGCTCAAAGCTATAGCTGTCAGTGATGTTGGTGATTTTGATGCGCGCTTTTTTGGACAGCATACTAGCAAGCTTGGTATACGTCACATCTTTGCCAAACAGCCACTGTGAGTGAAAATTGGACTGCTTGTCGTCGCGCTCACTTTTGACTTTTTCATCACTGAACTTGAGACGGTATAGCTTACGCTCGCCAAATTCATGACGATAATGAATCTCAGACAAGGTATTCATCTCTTTGTCCATACTCATCGCAAACAAACGCCCAATACCAATCAGATCAAGATGGTGATCAGCGTGATCAGAGATTGGGTTGCCAAAATAAGTACGCAATCCACTCATGCGTGCGCGCGCGATATTGGTATAGTTATTATGCGCGACGATGACATCGAAGCCTTGCTCTTTAAGAGAGGTAGCGATGAGTAGGGCAATCGGGTTTGAACCGACGATAAGAATACCGTTGGTCTCAGGCTCACGTACGCCCAGCAAGTTGCCGACCATCTTTGCGCCCAGACCCTGAATCATTACCGTACCGATGATGACCATAAATACCAATGGTACAAGCAGCTCAACGCCTTGAATATCATACTCTTGCAAACGAATCGCAAACAGGGATGAGATAGCAGCAGCGACGATACCGCGAGGGCCAATCCAGCTGATCATCAGCTTTTCATTGGTTTTGAGGTTGGAGCCGATGGAGGACGCCCATACTGATAATGGACGCGCCACAAACATGACAATAGCAAGGAGCACCAGACCTACAAATCCTACGCTCAATAAACTTGCCAGCTCTACACGAGCGGCCAAAATAATAAATAGCACAGAGATCAGTAGAACGGTTAAAGACTCATTGAACTCTAGAATCGTCTCGCGTGGGAATTTTGGCCAGTTTGCCAAAGCCACACCCAGTACGGTCACAGTCAATAATCCTGATTCATGCTCCAAGTGATTTGATACCGAAAACAAGACCAAGACGAATGCAAGGGTAAAAACATTGCGCAAAAACTCAGGCACCATATGACGACGCATGAGGAAAGCAAGCAACCAAGCGCCTGCCATACCAAGGGCGGTTGCCAATACGACAATTTTGGCAAATAGCAAGATACTACTGGCTTCACCGCCTGAGATGATATATTCATAGACCAATACCACGGCAATTGCACCGATTGGATCAATGATAATACCTTCCCATTTGAGGATATTAGAGATGGTTTTATTGGGGCGCACGCTACGCAACAGCGGCATAATGACTGTCGGACCGGTCACGCAGACCAGCGCACCAAACAGCAATGCAATCAATGGGTCGACATCGAATAGCAAATAAGTCGACAGCGCCACGATAGCGATGGTGATGAGTACACCAATCGAGACCAGCATTTGCACCACAGTACCATGCTGCTTGATCTCATCAAACTCTAGCGTTAGCGAGCCCTCAAATAGAATAATTGCCACGCCCAAAGAGATAAAGGGGAACATCAGCTCACCTAATACCAAATCAGGGTCAAATACCCCCAGGACTGGTCCGATGATAATGCCAATGAGCAATAAAAATAAAATGGACGGTTGCTTCAAATACCAAGCCAGCCATTGGGCGGCAATGCCAATCCCAACCACGCCGGATAGCAATAGGGCGGTATCCATAAATTAATCCTTTTGTAATCTTGTCATATTTTATATCTATCCATAGCTGCTATAAGATAGTCGCTACCGTTCGTTTATGATCAATTGTTATCATTACTGATTGTATCTGGGTCATCACATTGATAGCCATCATGAATCGCAACATGAGCTTGAGATGATATATACACTATAAAGTAGCAGGGCAAAAGCATTCTTAGACAAATAACAGTGGTCTAAAAATGCAAAAGATGGAAAACAGGGATGATGATAGCCAGCTTGATAAACGAGTAGTCGATAGCATTTTTACTAATTGACTTTTGTTTGTTTTATGATTTGTTTTGCTTGCTATCATAACATGATTTGATTCATATACATGTATACAAAGCCTGCCACGATATCAGCGCGCAGCCACAAAATTGTACAAAGTCAGTATGAAATAACCATGCCTTGGGTTATCCTGCATTATGGAAATGATGGCAAGATAACGTTTTGTCCATCATACAGTAGCTACGTTGGTCATGCACGCCGTCAAAACAACAATAATATGACGTCAATCAGAGACCGGCTATTGGCGCTGAGGGTTTATGTTTACTAAAGCCAACAACCCTGGTTTTGATTAAAATAAATATAAAAACGGGGCTGACATGATCGTTACTATATCAGCCTAGCGATAAAACATATATGAAATCGATGCATAGCACGAATACCATCGTGTAATATGAGTATAACGATAACGATATAGTCAATCCTAAATAAAACAGATACATTATATATCAGGTGGAACTGGTCTAAATTTTCCTTGCGTGCTGTGCCTACGCTGCTCGATGCTGCGAAAAATTTATCCCAGTCCTACTGTATCGTTTTTATACTGAATTCACTATATAAGCAAATATAAGAACGCTGACCAATAACGATTGGGGTTATGTGCGTCAGGCAAGACGTTATCGAGTACCATCATCTAATTACCAACAATAATAATGACCATTCATATGGAGGACAATATGCCTATCAATATGTTTAAATCACGAACCACTGTCGATATGCGACTTTGGTTACAGCGCAGTGCGCTGGCGCTCGCTGTGAGTACGGCGATGGTGGCTAGTATTAACGTCACCACAATGAGCAATGCACATGCGGCTGTAACCACGGCTGATTTCTCTGGCCTAGTTCAACAAGTGACACCCGCAGTGGCGCGCGTCAACGTCACCAAGACAGTCAGTGAGGCTGAGCTTGCTAAGGCGCAAACGGCTGAAGTGTTGCGGCAGTTTTTTGGCGATCGGGTGCGCATTCCTGATCGAGCAGTCACGCCAGCGATAGAGCATGCTTATGGTACAGGCTTTTTGTCACATCTAACGGCTACATGCTGACCAATCATCACGTCATCGAGGGCGCTGACAAAATCACCGTCACACTTAATGATAGAACCGAGCTTGATGCAACCTTGATTGGTAGCGACGAGCGCTCAGATGTGGCTGTACTAAAAGTTGAAGGCACTCAGTTCCCCGCGCTACCGATTGGCGACTCAAACAGCTTAAAAGTAGGGGAGCCCGTACTAGCCATTGGTTCACCATTTGGTTTTGATTATTCAGCCTCCGCTGGCATCGTCAGTGCCAAATCACGCAGCTTCTCACGCGAAACCAGTGTGCCGTTTATACAAACCGATGTGGCGCTAAACCCTGGCAACTCAGGTGGCCCTCTATTCAATCAGCGCGGTGAGGTGATTGGTATCAACTCGCGTATCTTTAGTGGGACGGGCGGCTACATGGGGCTATCATTCTCTATCCCAATTGACGCTGCTATGGATATCTATGAGCAATTAAAGACCAGCGGTGAAGTCGCTCGCGCATATTTGGGTATCTATCCGCAAGATATTGACCGTAATCTGGCCGAAGCTTATAAATTGGATAAACCACAAGGCGCTTTGCTGACCCGCGTTTCTCCAGACTCGCCAGCACAAAAAGCAGGTCTAAAACCTGGTGACATTATCTTGCAGTACAATAATGTACAAATCATGCGAGCATCCGACTTATTGAATCTGCTCAACCGAGCAAAGCCAAGCGATCCATTTCGCGCACAGATTCAGCGCAATGGTAAGCAGATGATCATTAGCGGTAAACTTGCTTATGCACCTAATGATGTCAGAGCCCAAAGTGGGGATCAGCAAAGTGATGATGTCCAACTGGGCCTACGTTTGCGCGATTTGACCAAAGATGAACAAGCAGAGATTGCTACAGACAATAAAACGGGGGTGTTGGTCACGACGGTTGATCCGACAGGGTTAGCCGCGCGCTCGGGGATTTTGGCAGGTGATGTCATTACCAATTTTCACCAAAAGCCTATTAAGAAAGTAACGGATTTCTCTGACGCCATCTCATCCCCTACCCAAAAAGGGCGTTGTCACGATAGAAATTATTCGACAAGGCATCCCTGCTATTATTGGTCTGCGTATTGAATAGATAAAACCATAAGGAAGTGATTTGGACAGCAGCATACCGAAAAACACCGAAAAGTATAATTGCTCATCATAAATACCGCTCGCTATAAGAGATACGCAAACGGATACTGCATCAGTCTGCAAATAATGTATTTAAATATTCGTCAGCAGCGGTATAGGCACGCGAGGCCTGCCTTTTCGCTTATATCGTCCCACCATCGATGTGTTGACCATTCGCTAGTATTGGCAAAACCATTCAGCAGTGTTGATACGTTGCTGAGTGCTTTAGTTATCGGTATATTATTAATAAAGACTTGAAGCAATATTTATTGTTTCTAGCAATAAAAAAGCTTTTTTCGTCTTTGATTTGTGCTTGAATCATCAATTGATTGATAGCGGTCAAATCAAAATATGCTACACTAGCAGGCGTTTTTATTATTATATTTTATGGCGCAACAGGTATTTGCGGTCACTGGCATCGATAATGCCAATACTCACTTTAATACGCAGTAATTTATAATGTAAACGTTATGATAATAAATAAAATTTCAGCATTAACATCAAGCAAGGGTTGGTCATTAGCGTTTATCAACGTATATAAATTTTTGGCACTTGCAAACGACCTATCATGTGACAGCTTTGATAAAAGCTAGGATAATACAGTAAGGCACGGTTATGAGCACAGCATACGACGAGATCAAAACCCGATTACAAGGCTCAATGGTAGCCTTGGTAACGCCCATGCACCCTGACGGTACAGTTGATTATAAACGTCTGGCTGACCTCATAGACTGGCAGATCGAGCAGGGCACGCATTGCCTCGTTGCTGTCGGCACCACTGGCGAGTCGGCAACCCTATCGATGCAAGAGCATAGCGATGTCATTCGCTATTTTGTCCAGCATGTTAAAGGTCGCGTACCAGTCATCGCAGGTACTGGTGCAAACAACACCATAGAAGCGATTAAACTGACTCAAGACGCAGCAGATGCTGGTGCAGACTGTGCGTTATTGGTTGCTCCTTATTACAATAAGCCGCCACAAGAAGGCTTATATCAACATTACCAAGCCATTGCTAAAGCCGTCAATATTCCTCAGATGCTCTATAATGTACCGGGTCGCACGGTCGTCGATATTGCCCAAGAGACGGTCGAACGTCTTGCTGATATCGACAATATCGTTGCTATCAAAGATGCGACAGGCTCTGTTGGTCGCGGTGAGCAATTGATTAAAGCTGTTGGTGACAGAATGGTCGTATTGTCTGGTGATGATGGTACAGCGCTTGATCTACTAAAAGTAGGTGGTAAAGGCAATATCTCGGTGACTGCCAACGTGGCGCCAAAAGCCATGAGCGAGACTTTCGCTGCTGGCTTGCGTGGTGATTTTGAAACGGCTAGTCAGATTCATGACGTAGTCAAACATCTACATCGTGACTTATTCATCGAGTCAAGTCCTATTCCAGCTAAGTATGCGCTACATAAAATGGGCATGATCGATAAAGGGATACGCTTACCACTCGTTTGGTTGGCAGAGCAACATCATGCGACTATTGATGAAGCGTTGGTTCGAGCAAACATACTATAACCTGATCTTCAGCGATTTAAGACTTGTTGCTTGACGATTAATATTCAAGCGAGCAACAAGTCAACTTATCATGATAAGCCAATCGCCTAAATGAGCAATAACTGCTAACTCAGAGAGACAACATGATGACAGTAGCATCAAAAACGACAAAACTACTTCCTGCAATGCTGACCTTAGTTTTGGGTAGTACGTTGGTATTGAGCGGCTGCCAAGCGACCAAGAGCCTGCTTGGAAAGCGCGACAATGGCAGCTTAGACTATCAACAAAGCAAAAAGCTTGCACCGATAGAGCTGCCGGCTGCTCAAGAAACAGCGCCTTTCGTGCCTTTGTACCCAACACCGAATGTGGGCGCGAACACGCTTAAATTACAGAATGAGTCAGGTAATCAGTATCAGTTGCCAAAGCCTCAGCGTGCTGTTAGTAGCCCTTCAAACTAATTTCTTTCTTCATTTGTACCGCCGATCTTTATGATTATTGATTAAAATAATAGACTTCTTGCATAAGTCATCGTCAGCCCTTGTAACTCCGTCAGTGGAAGTCAATGAACTGGTACTTTTGCAAGAGATCTAATATCGATATTGTAATAAAAGTCAGCGGTCGCTGCGCGTTTTTACCACATAAGCTTGAACGAACAGGAACCCCCATAATGCAAAAGCAACAACTGCTGTATAAAGGCAAAGCCAAATCTGTCTACGAAACAGAAGACAATGATCTTCTGATTTTACACTTCCGTGATGATACCTCAGCGCTCGATGGTAAGCGTATCGAACAATTGGCGCGTAAAGGCGTGGTGAATAACCGCTTTAATGCTTTTATCATGCAAAAATTGTCTGATGCTGGTATCGAGACGCATTTTGAAGAGCAATTGTCTGACGACGAAGTATTGGTCAAGCGCTTGGATATGATTCCTGTAGAGTGCGTGGTGCGTAACTTTGCCGCTGGTAGTTTGGTACGTCGTTTGGGCTTAGAAGAAGGGCAAGCATTGACACCGCCAACGTATGAGCTTTTTTATAAAGATGATGCGCTAGGTGATCCGATGGTCAATGAGTCGCTCTCTGTATCTCTTGGCTGGGCAACCAAAGAACAATTGGCTAAGATGGAAGAGCTGACCTATCAAGTCAACGATGTACTCAAAGCATTGTTTGATGCGGGTGATTTGATTTTAGTTGATTTCAAACTAGAATTTGGCGTATTCCATGACCGTATCGTATTAGGTGATGAGTTCTCACCAGATGGCTGCCGTATCTGGGATAAGAACACCAAGAAGAAACTTGATAAAGACCGTTTCCGTCAGTCATTAGGTGATGTGATTGAAGCTTATGAAGAAGTGGCTGACCGTATCGGTGTACCATTAAAATAAGTATCTGATACTTAGCATAAAATAAAAAACTGAGCCATGTGCTCAGTTTTTTTTATGGCATTATATTTATGATGGTTCCTTAGTGAGTATTTAAATCTTTGGCTGTGGGCTAAGAGTATTAAGGTTTTAACTCAATGAGATAGGCGCGGTATACTTCATGGTGTACTTACCATACATATTCTATTAGTGATCGGTGCGCTATACAGGCATCGAACTGTTAGAAACCTTTACAGAATTCTTTATACCTACTCGTCCAGTGTACATAAAGCAATCAAGCCGTTTGTTTTTAATCAATATTTAGGGAATTTAGATATAAAAATAGATGATGAAAATAAAGCATATAGGATTTTTGCAAATGGTCTTATGGCTCATTTAGGGAACGAGTATTGGAAGCAAATGTCTAATCATGTCGATATCTATGAGGGAATGACACAGTCTTCTAAGGTTATAATTACTATCAAGGGAGATAAGATAGATGAATATAGAGAACTATCTAACGAACTGCTTTTCCTTGAACATGAGGCCTCATTATTTCTCAGAAACCATATTTTTAACCTTACAGGAGAAAAAATATGGGGCTTAACCTTTAATCTATACCCTAATGGTAAGTTTGAAATAGAGTATGACTACGATAAATCAAAAGATTATGAAGAAACTAATGAAGTTATCACTGGAGGTGAAATAAATTGGACTTTTAAAAGTGATAGTCTAAAGTCATGAATAGTAATTGAAAGCATACCCTAACGAAACCAGTTATTTTACACCAAAAACCTATTAACAGACCACTTAAAATAGACTGCTATAATGGAATCACTTATAACAGACTATAATTCCTATCCATTTATCAACAGTATCACCCTTTCAGCCATAGACTTATCACTTAATTCGTATAAAAAATCAAACATAGCGCCAACACTGTACTCCATACCTTATCTGACTTTTATGCTAATTTGTTAGTACTTACTCATATCAATTAGACCATAAAAATAAGAAAAGGTTTCGCTAATGTCTACTGCTTCATCAACTGTTTTAGAGTCTGACTGGTTCACTCGTCCGACCTGTGTGGTCGCTGCTGACTTGATTGGTAAAGTTATATGTCGACAGCTAACCGATAGTGATGGACAGCAAAAACACTACGTATGCGTATTTCTGAGACCGAAGCCTATATTGGTCAAGACGATCCCGCTTGCCATTCACATGCAGGTACTCGAACAGCGCGCACAGAGATTATGTATGAGCAAGGCGGTGTGTTTTATGTCTATCTGACCTATGGCGTGCATCATATGCTAAATTTGATTAGCGGCTCTATAGAGTCACCTGAATCGGTGCTGATTCGCGCTGGATTTTTGACTGAGGGTAGTGACCGTCTGATTGAAGAGCAACAATTCAGTCCAGATAAGCAATTTACTCACCCCAAGCAGTTTGCAGGGCCAGGTAAACTGACCAAACGCTTGCAGATAACTCGCGATTTATATGGCAAACCTATCTCGCCAGACTCAAGCGTTTGGGTTGAAGATGATGGTTGCCAGCCACCTGTATCAGTGCGTCCGCGTATCGGTATTGATTATGCCGGTGATGCTAAAGACTGGCTGTTACGTTATATATGGACTGATCATCCTTCTTTATCTAAGAACTAGTAGATTGAGATTTAAATCTATTTTGTGAGGTAAGTTCATGTATAAGTTGACGGTTTTATTCCTGATGAGGCCTTAGAGCAAGTAAAGTCCGCTTTATTTGCCGCTGGTGCTGGGAGTATTGGCGATTACGAGCAGTGCTGTTGGCAAGTGCAAGGAACAGGGCAGTTTATGCCGTTAGCAGGTAGCGCGCCGCATATCGGTAAGCAAGATAGTTTAGAAACGGTCGATGAATGGCGAGTAGAGATGGTCGTCGATGACGCATTTATTACTGCTGCTGTCATCGCGTTAAAAGAGGCGCACCCGTATGAAACGCCAGCGTATGATGTGATAAAAGTCTTGGATTTTTAGTTTTATCTAGAAAAATATTAGCTTGTTGAGTGTAAGAATTCTCATTAAAAAAACCAAATAAGCCACTTGATGACTTATTTGGTTATAAATTTTGGTTATAAATTTTTGTTATAAATTTTTGTTATTTCAACTGAGTATTAATAGTGAATATCAGACCCTAATAATCGATTAATCCTTTTAATCTTAATGACATTGTAGCTTGGATAGCTCAGTTCGATTTTATAATCGTCGCGACCACGTTCAGCTTTGACCTTGATTTTACGGTCGCCCTTTTATATTTAACACCTTTGACACGGTATCCCATGCTGCTAACTTTGTTGGCAGCTCGACGCTCGATAGCAGCTGAGTAGACGTTTTTATCCGCTTTTTTATGCTTGTCTTTGTGTTTTTATGCTCTTTGTTATCTTTGTAGACGTCTTCATAGATATCGTCATATACACTATAGCCGCCAGGTGTGGTGACACAGCCAGTAGTTACCGCTAATAAAGTGGCGACAATACTGCCAGACACTACATTCTTTAGTGTTGAAGATGATAAAGCTTTCATAAAAATGTCCTCATAATCTATTATCGTTGGATAAAGATAGTTTTCTAATATTTCAGTAAAGGGGCGTGTAGAACTGCTCTATTGACAGTAGTGTCAGCGTCATCAGTCTTTTTAACGTTAATAACGTCTAAATTTGGATAGCTAAGCAATATCTCATACTCCTGCGAGCCGCGTCTGGCCTCAATGTCAAAGACACCACGCTTGTTTTTTTTCTTCAAGATCGATATCTTCGACACGGTAACCCATAGATCTTACTTTATTGATGGCACGGCGCTTGATCGCTGGGTAACGTGACTCTCTTTTAATGCTGTCCTCTATATCACCTTTTTTATAGCGCTTGTCGTTCTTATATTTACCATTATCTTTATGTTTATCTTTTTTATGGCGGTCATTGTCTTTTGATACTTGTTATCTCCCCAATTGTTCGACCATAATCTTTTATTTGAGCTGATGAGTCTTAGAGAAGGATAAGTATATGTTAGCTCATAGAGCTGATTATTCTTTTTGGCAAAAGCTGTCATTGCGCGAGCGCCACGATAGCTATCAGAGCGAATGTCTATGACTTGATAGCCTTTGCGGCGTAAGTCTTGACGGAGCTGCTGGCTGACACGGTTGAAGCTATCGTTCTGCCGATTATTATCACCACGATATATGGGCTGGTTATCATAGCCAGGACCAACGACAGCACAACCGACAGTGGTAACCAATAGAGCAACGATAAAAACAGTAGATATGGTTGTCTTAAAGGAAAACGGTTTTAGAGTTTTCATGATGCAATATCCTATAAGGTTTCAGAGAGCTTGCAATAAGAATGCTTATATAAGTCAAAGGTAGAAGGTTCTAAAATATGTTGATACAGCCATACTCAGATAGGTGTTAAGAGCTACTATCACTAAAAACTATTTTAGAAATGTTTTCTTACATTATCTATCATAGGATACAAAGCTTTATATTAAGTGTCATTTGCGTTAATAAGTTGTAATTATTGAGAATGATTAAATCGTTGTAAGCATATGCTTACATACAATGACGTTTACGCGACTTAACATGAGAGTGAGAGTTAGGCATTATGGTTACACGGCATTAGGGAGTGTGACTTAAGGATTGAGTTAGCCGCATTAAGGATAATGATTCAATTATTAGCATCAGGATGATAATAATAGTTGAAGTAAGGACACATACCCATTGCTGATAGCAGCAGTTAAGATTAGATGCTGTAATAAGGGCAGGATGCCCAGTATCACAATCACTGAATATTTGTGCAAGGATGCATAGAAAGCAGTCGTGATAGGTAACATGGACAGTTAACGATAAAACCGCATAACAATTTATTGCTATGCGGTTTTATCGTGTCTGAAAATGCTAAACAGTTTTATATAGTATGAGAAACCTCTATCTAAACTATTATCTAACTGACATCATTATCTACCTGACACAAAAAACCGCATAATTTATCATGCGGCTTTTTATTTTATAATAGAAACATCTTTTTCAAAAACTTTATTTTATAAAAAAAGTGAATTAGTAATTGTTTTCGCGGCGCCAGTCATCTACTTCGCGCTCAGCATGATCTTGGGCATGACCATAACGCTCTTGTATACGACCAACCAGCTTATCACGGCTACCTTCCACTTGATCTAAATCGTCATCAGTCAGCTCACCCCATTTTTGTTTTACTGAGCCTTTTATTTGTTTCCATTCGCCTTTTAAAGTATTCTTATTCATGATTATATTCCTTTTATCTTGTTTGATTCACTTTCATCAAATAGTCTTTGAGTTTATTGACGATATGAATATCGTTTGTTAGAGCTACTTATTTATTGATTTTCTTATTTTAGTAGTTCACAAGTATTATTGGCTGTTACCAATTATCTTGTGGTATTAAATATAGGACGTTTCAATTCAGCTGTCTGTATACGCTATGTTTATATAGTGGAACCAATTTAAAATGTTATAGCGTTACTGGTATAAATTTTCCTTGCGTGCTGTATATACAGAGGCTGTGAAAAATTCATCCAGTAGCGCTTTGGAACTTATGACAGTTTTGTTTTGAACTGACTATAGTGTTACTTAATTATAGTGAGCGTGCATTATGTGTTATCTGTCAACTCGCTGTAGTAGTAAAGCGTAAATTACGTCTGCCATGCGTAATAAAAATGCTCAAATCAATAATTGTCATTAAGTAAGAATAAGATAAAAAACCAATATTACGTAAAATAAATAGCCTACGAATAAATAGCAGAAACCTAAAAATAGGTCATCTGCTTGTTTATTTTGCAATATAAGATAAGAGCCAGCTTGTTAAGATATAGCCAATCCACTAAAAAAGCGTTACAGCATTAACCTCGCTTGAAGTATGACAGATACATCTGCACTCGGTTGCCTTGTACCACTCTCAAATTGGATCAATTATACTCTGCTAGAGGTTAGCGAGGTAACGCTGGTAACGTTTGGTCAATTTGCTGAGACGGATACGGTCACTAAGTAGTGACAATATTGGCGATACATTTGGTTTAGGCAGCTTTGCTTTACCCGTACGCTGTAGTTGGCGCTTGATGACTGCCATGGTAGCAACGGCACTTAAGGTCTTATCCTTCCACGAATTTGGCTATAGACTTATCGTTTAAATGACTATAACCTTATAGTCGAAACATAATTAGTAAAAGTTATTGTGGGTTTAAAAATGACGAGTCTAAAAATAGTAATCAATATGTGACTATCATCACACTTTTTAGCACAATAGCACTTCAGGTAAATTACTGGCGTGTTGACATAATCATTTATCGAGTAGGGATACCTCTATATTGAATGCATTAGCGCAAAATACAAACGCCCCATAGAGTCAAAACGTGAGCAAGCAAAAGCTAGAACGCGGCGTGCCTTATTAAAAAGCGCGTTACGGCTCTATAGTCTAGAAGGTGCTCAGGGCATGAGCATGAATAAAGTGGCTAAAGGGGCAGGTATTGCGCAGCCCAGTTTTATAATCATTTTGAGAGCTTGGATGCGCTACAGAACGAGCTCAGCGCTCAGTTAAAAGACCACTATCTATCGCCAATGCGGCTGGCATGGGTCAATATGCTAAAAGACTATGACGTGCTGACTAAGGAAGAGTTTAATCAGCAGTGTCAGCAATGTCTGATAATGATTTTTGATTCTACCTTTCAGAATATTGCGCTATTTCAGCACTTACTCGAAGATCGTCCGCGATTCACTGCCGATATAGAGAACCAATCCCTCACTCAATAATGGACTGGGTAATCTAGTCGCAGACATACAAGAGGAGTGGACGGAGATATTTATGCAGGGATTACAGCTATCCAATCGTTCTTGTGAACGCAGCGCTGTTAATCTTTGTGTGGATATGGCAGCCGCGCAAGTACATGAGCTGATACTAGGCTGTCATCAGCAGCGCTACTCGAGGGAGCAAGCGATTGCGACATTGAATATCAGCTTTGATACCCTATTTGCCAATTTTTTGCAAGGAAGCAACCATAGCGGCTCATGATATATCTCATGAAAGCTAGGATTTATAAAACATAAAAGGGAGTATGACTATGGGCACTACAGCGGCTAGCGCGACGGACAACGAACAAATCCACTTTAGAACCTGTACTTTATGCGAGGCGATGTGCGGCATCGAGATCAAGCACGATGGCGAAAAAGTCTTATCGATCAAAGGGGATAAAAACGATCCTTTTTCTCAAGGCTACATTTGCCCGAAAGCCACTGCTTTGCAGGATTTGTACGAAGACCCTGATCGTTTGCGAGGGCCTGTCGAGAGAACGGCGGACGGTTGGAAATCGATCAGTTGGATTGAGGCGTTAGATAAAGTCGCTGCAGGTATTCAGTCTGTTCAGCAAAAATATGGTCAAAATGCGTTTGGGGTGTATTTGGGTAACCCGAATGTCCATAACATGGGCGGTATGCTGACTATCAAGCAGCTATTGACCAGCCTAAAGACGCGTAGTCGCTTTTCTGCCACTTCAATTGACCAACTGCCACACCATATCGTCAGCATGCATCTGTTCGGTCATATGCTCCGCATCCCTGTTCCGGATGTGAATCGCACGCAGTATATGCTCATCATCGGCGGTAACCCGCTGGCCTCTAATGGCAGTATCATGACTGCGCCCAACATGCGTCAAAAGCTCAAAGACATCAAAGCACGTGACGGCAAAGTAGTGGTGATCGATCCAAGGCGTACCGAAACCGCAGATATCGCCAGCGAACATCACTTTATTCGTCCAGCGACAGACGTATTATTGCTATTGGCCATGCTCAATGAAATCTACGCGCAAGGCTATGCCAAGGTAGATAGCCGAGTGGCAGGTTTGGCACCAGAGATTGATCGTATTGCATCATTTGCAGAAGGGTTCACCCTGAGTCGGTGGCAGATATTACAGGTATTACCGCCGCTGAAATCAAACGTATCGTCAAAGAGTTTTGTGAAGCCGAAAGCTCGGTCTGTTACGGCCGTATGGGTATCTCGGTGCAAGAGTTTGGCTTGCTCAGCCAATATCTGTCCATGGTCATCAATATCGTCACAGGACGCTTAGATGAAGTGGGCGGACTCATGTTCCCCAATCCTGCTGTCGATGTGGTCAATAGCTCGGGCCCAGGTTATTTGGGCAAACGCCATAGCCGCGTGAGCAGTCTACCCTGACTTTAATGGCGAATATCCAGTGGTTGCGATGGCGGATGAGATGTTAGTCGCAGGAGAAGGGCAGTTAAAAGGCTTTATGAGTGTCGCCGGTAACCCTGTCCTTAGCACGCCAAATGGTGAAAAGCTAGATGAGGCCTTATCAGGGCTTGAGTTTATGGTGTCGCTTGATTACTTTGTGACTGAGACCAGCCGTCATGCCAATATTATCCTGCCGCCCGTCTCGCCACTCGAGCGTGACCATTACGACATTACGTTTAATGGTTTTGCTGTACACAATGTTGCCAAATACTCGCCTGCTTTATTTAGCAAAACAGAGAATGAGAAGCATGACTGGGAGATTTATCTAGAGCTTGCCGATCGCTTGGATAAAGACGCGCCAGAAGCGGTACAAAAAGAGCGTGCCGCGACAAAAGCGTTTGGACCGAAATTCTTACTTGAGCAAGGTCTCAAGTACGGACCTTATAAAGACGTCACGTTGGATGCGCTGATAGACAATCCACACGGTATTGATTTAGGACCACTGCATCGTATGTTGCCGGAGGCGATCAAGCATGCCGATAAGCAAATCAATCTCAATGTTGATTTTTATCAGGCAGATTTGGAACGGATCAAAGAAATGATGCAGCAGTATGATAATCAGGAGATTTTGCTCATCGGACGTCGCCATGTACGTAGCAATAACTCATGGCTGCACAATAGTTATCGATTGGTCAAAGGTAAGTCTCGTTGTACGTTAATGCTGCATCCAGAAACGGCAGCACAGCATGGTATTGAAGACGGACAAGACGTGAGAGTGACCTCGCGTAGGCAGTGTGGTTATTGCAGCAGAGGTGACTGATGAGCTGATGCCCGGCGTCGTCAGTATTCCGCATGGCTTTGGTCATGGACGTAAAGGGGTGAAGCAGAAGATTGCGCAAGCGCATGCCGGTGTCAGTGTTAATGACCTAACAGACGATACCTTAATTGATCAGTTGAGTGGTAATGCCGCCGTTAATGGCGTACCTGTGCAATTAGAGGCGTTGGGCGCTAACGCAGACAATGTGGCTAATGCGGTATTAGAAAACTCAATAGATAGTGCAATCGCATAAGTTCAATTTTTTAAAGTAAAAGCAGGCGCTTACACGATGTAAGCGCCTGCTTTTTATGGAGATAGTTTTTTATAGTGTCTAGAGATTCAGTCAGCTGTTTGTACCCACAAAATCAAAATCAACGTTGGGCGTTTCACCTTGTATCAATAAGCTGATGGCTTTTGCAGAACCGCAAGCATGCGTCCAGCCTAACGTGCCATGTCCTGTATTGAGCCATAGATTGTCAAAAGTGGCTGACGCGTTATGGCTACCATGTTTGACTTGACCGCAATGCGCGCGCCCAATCAAAGGTACGTTCGATGGGGTCATTGGGCGCAGTCCTGTCCAATATTGAACCGAATTTGCGATGATACCTTTTGGAAATAATTGCTGCACTCGGCGCGTAATGGCCTCACAGCGCGTGGCATTTAAGTCTAAATTATAACCATTAAACTCTGCGGTGCCTGCCACTCGCAACTTATCACCCAAACGTGAAGTCACCAGCTTAAACTCATCATCAATCAGGCTGACAAAAGGCGCTAAATGCGGCGCTCGTGGATTGACCGTATAGGTGGCTGAATAGCCCTTTGCTGGAAAGATAGGCACGCGAATATCCAATGGTTTTAACAGAGGAACGCTATAGCTGCCTAGCGCGATCACATGACTATCAGCTGTGAAAGTCTGTGCGTTTTCGCCTTTTGGGCGAATGGTAATACTGTGTACATGACGATGGGTAGAGTCGGTATCGACGTTAAGTGCCAAAATCTCAGTATCATATAAGAACTGTACACCCGTATCAATGCAGCGCTGTGCGAGTCTTTGCGTAAATAGGTGCGCATTACCAGATTCGTCACGGCTGGTGTAGGTTGCACCAGTGAGTTTATGCGCAATCGGATAGAGGGCAGGTTCCAAGTTGACGGCATTATTGATATCAATCACATGGCGCTCACAACCAAGCGCTTGCATGCGCTCAGTGGGTTCAATCGCCGCATCAAACTCAGCTTGGCTGGTATAAAAATGCATGATACCGCGTGTTTGCTGCTCATAATTGATACCGATATCGGCGCGTAGCTGTTGTAAGGCGTCGCGAGAATATAACCCTAAGCGTACCATTTGCACCAGATTGGCATCGGCACGATCAGCGCGGCACTCTTGCAAAAACTGCATCGCCCATTTGAGCTGATCCTTATCCGCACGCAGACGGAATAACAGCGGGGCATCCTCCTTAAACAACCATTTGAGCGCTTTCATCGGGGTGGCAGGATTGTCCCACGGCGTCGCATGAGAGACCGATATTTGACCACCATTGGCAAAAGACGTCTGCATCCCTGCCGCCGATTCGCGTTCGATCACAGTCACATCATAGCCTGCTTGACGTAGATACCATGCGGTGGTCACGCCCACCACGCCTGCTCCGAGTACCGCAATATGTGTCATGGGATTCTCTATGCTCATGTTAATCATGACGGCAGCCGTGTATTAGCTTGCCATCACCGTTGCTGCGCCGCCTATTTGTTTCAGCTTGATTTTACTTTGGGCGCGCAACATCCACCTGTAGTGCGGCTGGCAAGTCCAATATATTCAAATCGCTTTCTGCCAATTGCTCAGGACGAGCAACGACAAGGGCTATAAATCCATTGTCATTTTCTATCGCATTCACCACTTGGATTTTATCGAGTTTGTCGCCTGCCGCGGGGAGTAGTGCGCCTGTGCCTTTGACATAATGCAAAAACGCTTTGGGCGCTGATTTAAAATAAATACGGGCGATGACTTCTTGGCCCAAGTAGCAGCCTTTATCATAGTCCATACCGCCACGCTGATGCAGGCGCAGTTCTTGCGGCTGAAACTCACCTTGAGTCGCCGCGACAATCCAATAGTTACCAGTGGCGATACTGCACGCCATCCAATCCTGCGTGTCTTTAGCGGTATTGTGATCGTCCTTATGGCTAAAGGTTGGTTCGTCTGCTAACACACACGGATAAATCGCGATCGACTCACTGGTATCAAATTTAGAAAACGCGCCAAACTTTTTTAAATGAGCTTGTAAGGCATCTGCACAATCGCTGCTGATGACCACATCATAGTGCTTCTCGGCTTGTTTTTGATCCAAATACCAAATTCAATACGACCTTTTAAGTTGCAGATTGCAGCGGCTTGATAGCTAAGCCCAAGTTTGGTGACATCACAAGTCAATTGCCCTTGCAAGAATTTTTCGGCATCCTCGCCTTGAATGGTCAACTGCGAAAACTGCGGCAATGCTGAGGGGTTTGGAGATTGTGTCATTGTTATTATCCCTTCTGCTTAATAATTAAGATATATAGATGAAATCGAAGCGATAAAAGTTATAGGTGCGCTTTAATATAGACGCTGTTGTTACTGACAGAACGTGTCAGCAAAAATGTCAATAGGGTTAAGAAGAGTACCACAAAAATGGTGTCACAAAAACGTCATCAATAAGTGGGGCGCTCCAGTGTGGGTTAAGCATTAAATTAGGTGTAGTGCGCCATTTTCAACGGTACAAATTGGTTAAAAATGGCGAGTTACGGTACAATGTCCGCTCTACAATAAACCCAACGTCTGATGACTGCCGAGGATATGATGAGCTTACCAAATTGCCCGAAATGTGATGCTGAATATACGTATGAAGATGGTGCGTTACTGGTATGTCCGATGTGCGCTCACGAGTGGACGGCGGCTGAGACGGATGCGGCACAAACGGAAGAGCAAGATGCCGTCATTCGTGATGCGGTTGGCAATGAGTTACAGGACGGCGATGCCGTTACGGTCATTAAAGACCTAAAGGTCAAAGGCTCTTCACTTGTCATTAAAGTTGGAACTAAAGCGAAAAGTATTCGCCTATTGCCAGACGCAACCGATGGTCACGATATTGATTGTAAACTTGACGGTTATGGCCCAATGAAGCTGAAATCTTCTGTCGTCAAAAAAGCGTAAATTGTAAAAATGTCTTGAAAGATTCGATAATAAACAAATATAAGACTGACGACATTTAGAAAATACAGAACTGACAGAATATAAAACCTATAAATAGAGAATAGCTATGAGTACTAAAAACGAACAGCTTTTTGCGCAAGCTCGCAAACATATTCCAGGCGGCGTTAATTCACCCGTCCGTGCCTTTGCAGGGGTCGGCGGTACGCCAATTTTTATGCACCGCGCCAATGGCAGCAAGATTTATGACACCGAAGACAATGCCTATATTGATTATGTGGGTTCTTGGGGCCCAATGATTTTGGGTCACGCGCATCCAAAAGTCATCGACGCTGTCAAACAAGCCGCCGATGATGGTTTGAGCTTTGGAACACCAACGCCGTTTGAAACCACGGTCGCTGATAAAATCTGTGAGCTCGTTCCGAGCGTTGAGATGATTCGCATGACCAGCTCGGGGACTGAGGCGACCATGAGTGCGATTCGTTTGGCACGCGGTTATACTCAGCGTGACAAAATCGTCAAGTTCGAAGGCTGCTATCATGGCCATTCAGACAGTCTGCTTGTCAAAGCAGGCTCAGGCATGCTTGATATCGGTGAACCAACGTCTAAAGGCGTACCAGCCGATTTTGCGAAGCACACGATCACGATTCCTTATAATGATCCGCAAGCGATCAAAGACTGCTTTGAAAAATGGGGCGACGAGATTGCTTGCGTGATTTTAGAGCCGATCGCTGGCAACATGAATATGGTAATCCCAACACAAGAGTTTCATGATACGTTGCGTGCCCAGTGTACGGACAATGGCGCAGTATTGATTTTTGATGAAGTGATGACAGGATTCCGCGTGGGTCTGGGCGGTGCGCAGGCACATTTCGGTATCACGCCTGATTTGACCTGTTTTGGTAAAATCATCGGTGCAGGTCTACCAGTTGGTGCGTTTGGCGGTAAAGAAGAAATCATGTCGTGCATCGCGCCCATTGGTGGCGTTTATCAAGCGGGCACGCTATCAGGTAACCCACTCGCCATGCGTGCCGGTATTGCGATGTTTGAAGACCTAACGGCAGAAGGTTTTTACGAAGACTTAGCTGCCAAAGTCGATCATCTGGTCGATGGCTTCCAAGCGGCGGCGGATAAGCATGGCATCAATCTGCGCACAAATAAATTGGGCGGTATGTTTGGTATGTTCTTTGTCAAAGATGCTGATACCAAAACCCCAAGTAATTTTGATGATGTGACAGAGTGCGATATGGAGGTGTTCAATACCTTCTTCCACGGTATGTTAGATCGCGGTATCTACCTAGCGCCGTCTGCGTATGAAGCAGGCTTTATGTCAATCAAGCACAGCAATGAAGATATCGAGGCATCGATTACTGCTGCTGATGAGATATTTGCAGAGATAACAAAGGGTTAACCCACTCTAAATCTCTCAAATTTTAGACATTTGAAAGATAAACCAGCATTCATAATAAATTATGATGCTGGTTTTTTGTACGTTTGTCATATTTGTGATCTTTTAGGCTTAAATTGCCACGCAGGACATCGCCATACATACGAAAATCACTAGCAAAACTTTTTAGCGGAAATTTAAGCGAGGCGGGTTTGTTTTTTCAAAGAAAAATGCCCGACCCAAGCGCAGGCATATCCTGCTGCGACACCTCTTGCGAGAGGCTTTACCGAGCCAGTTTTGATTGACTTTGCCAATCCTAACAAACCAAAACTGCTACCTGCAAAATGGAGACGGCGACAAGCCATGTTTTGATGCTCGTCTAAATAAAAATCATAAAACGCCTGTTTGGGTGACGCTTCAGTTTTTATCATATCCGTTCTGGTACTGTTATGGGTATTAGCGGTTTCGGTCGCATTTTTTCGGTTGTTTGATTCATGCGGTTAGCGTCCTTGCTGGCGGGTTTATCGACTATCCATTGTCGGCAGTTTTTAGGTAAATAATTGATGGATTTCGATGTGATTTATACCGATGTAAAAGCAGTAAATAACGGTTTTTTATCACAATATTATGAGCTTTCAATGTAGCAAACCGATATTGCTAACACAAGCGTTAGATGTAGGCTTGGTCATTAGCCTTTGATAGAGTGGTTTTACACTTTTGCTATGATTTTGCGGCGCTTGCGCGTATTTAGGATAAATGCTTTAATGGCAAAATGGCCCAGATTTGTGTGGCGGCTGCTTTTTCTATACCTATGATTTTATATCTATGTCGTACCTGATTTTGTTAAACTACACACTCTCTCTAATACGGTGACAACTTGCCTTATGCCTACTGACTATCTTACAAACCCGCCACTCGGCGATGATGAAATGATGGCAGCCATTGATATTGGTTCCAACAGTTTCCACTTAGCCATTGCCCGTCTTGATCATGGGGAAGTGCGCAAAGTAGTCTCTATGTCTGAAAAGGTACAGCTCGCTGCTGGACTGGATGAGCATAAAATCTTGAGCGAGACAGCTGCACAGCGTGGTCTGGATTGTTTGAGTCGGTTTGTGGCGCGTCTGGATTCTGTACCGCCAGAGCGTATTCGTGTGGTTGCGACCAACGCCTTGCGCCAAGCCAAAAATGCCAATGATTTTATTGCAAAAGCCAATAAGATTTTGCCCAAGCCCATTGAGATTATCGCTGGTCGCGAAGAGGCACGCTTGATTTATTTGGGCGTCTCGCATACCAATGAGAGTAGCGACAAGCGCTTGGTTATTGATATTGGTGGTGGCTCGACGGAATTTATTATCGGTCAAGAGTTTGATCCTTTATTGACTGAAAGCTTACAAATGGGCTGCGTCGCATTCACACAGAAGTACTTTTCTGATGGCCTCATTACCAAAGAGGCTTTTAACAATGCGATTTCAGGCGCGCGCAAGGAAGTACTGGCAATCAATGGTCGTTACCAAAAGACTGGTTGGAGCAGCGTGGTCGGCTCAAGTGGGACGATCAAAGCGGTGCGTAATGTCCTTGTGTCCAAAGGCTGGGCCGATGAGCAAGAACGCATTACTTATAAAGGCGTTAAAAAACTAGAGCGATTGCTGCTTAAGATTGGCAATATTGATGATATCGAGCTAGAAGGCGTCAAAGACCACCGTAAAGCGGTATTTCCGGCAGGTGTGGCAGTGTTGCGTGCGGTGATGAAGGTACTAGGCGTTGAGACCATTACCTACTCAGATGGGGCATTACGTGAAGGCGTGATGTATGACATGCTGGGGCGTTTTGCGAGCGAAGATGTGCGTGACCGCAGTGTGCTCGCGCTTATCAAGCGTTATTCAGGCGACAAAAAGCAAGCCAAGCAAGTGGTAAAAACCAGTCGTAACCTGTTCGAGCAAGTAAAAGATAAGCTTGCCCTAACAAGCGATGACTGTGACTTACTCAGACGTGCCGCGTTTTTGCATGAGATTGGCCTTGCAATCAGTCATAGCAGTTATCATAAGCACAGCGCCTATTTGCTTGAGTATTCTGATATTCCAGGGTTCTCACAAGTGGATCAAAAGCGTATGGCGCAGTTGATGCTCAACCATCGCCGTAAGCTCAAAGCCGATATGTTCGAGCAGACCTGTCAGATCGGGGGAAACCAGCTCGTTTATCTGTGCTTGCTATTGCGTCTTGCGGTACTCGCGCATCATAGCCGTAGTGATTATAAACTGCCAGAATTAGAATTAAAGGTCATCAGTGATAGCGACTGGCAAATCACGGTGGCTGATAGCAGCGAGCATTATGCGTTTTTGGTTGCTGATTTGCGCACAGAGATTGAGCAGTTTGCCAAATGGGGCGTACAGCTTAGTGTGGTAGAGGCGCAAGCAACTGAACCGTTACCATTGTCCGTATCGAGTTAAAGACTAACGTAACAAAAGCAGTGCTGTCGATAATGTCATGCTATATAAGATGTGCTACTATAGCTTCTACTCAGTTTACAACTGTACTTTCATTATCTGAACACCGATAACGATATTATTCTTAAACATAAATACATTAAGTATAATGATTAAAGGGAAGCGTCTATGAGCACTGTCTGGGATAGTGTGCAGCTTGCACGACATGCCAAGCGTCCATTATTTATGGACTATGTTAATCAGCTTTTTACTGAATTTGATGAGTTGCACGGCGATCGTGCTTTTGCCGATGACAAAGCCATTTTGGGCGGTCTGGCACGGTTCAATGATCAACCTGTAATGGTCATCGGTCAGCATCGTGGTCGCAGTACTCGTGAGCGTATCGAGCATAATTTTGGTATGGCCAACCCTGAAGGCTATCGCAAAGTGATTCGCTTGGTCAAAATGGCAGAGCGCTTCAATATTCCTGTGATGACCTTTGTCGATACTCAAGGTGCCTATCCTGGTGTTGGCGCAGAAGAGCGCGGTCAAGCGCAAGCGATTGCAGAGAGTATCGCGGTATTCTCTAGCCTAAAAGTGCCTATCATCGTGACCATTATCGGTGAAGGTGGTTCAGGTGGTGCATTGGCAATTGGCGTTGGCGACAAAGTCAACATGCTGCAAAACAGCATCTATTCGGTCATTTCTCCTGAAGGCTGTGCATCTATCTTATGGAAAACCGCTGAAAAAGCACCAGATGCCAGTGAAGCTCTGAGAATTAAATGCCATCAACCTTTACCAGCTAGGTTTGGTTGATGCCGTCATCGATGAAGGTGAGGGCGCACATGTGCAGCCACAACCCGTTATGGAAGCTCTAAAATCACTGATCACTGAGCAGCTTGATGAAATCAGAGATTTGGATCCTCAAGCGCGTTGTGAGCTCCGCTACGAAAAATTAAAGACGTTTAACTCAGAAGTGATGCTGCCTGCTTAATGCAAAGCATGTGCTAAGCTTTTCATATTAGAGACTGAGTCTTAATGCTAAAATAAAACGTGTCATTCAATGGCGCGTTTTTTTATGTCTATTAATTTGCTCATGAATTTATCTATCTAAAACTAAGGCTGATTATGACCAGCAGTGCCATCCTCACGCATCCTATTAGACCAATCAATGATTTGCCAATTGATGAGACATTGGCAGATGCATTATTGGGCAGTATAAATGACTATAGGGAGCAGCTGCATGGTCGTCGCCTATGGCTAGCCTGTAGTGGTGGGCGTGATTCATTGGCGCTTGCAGCGTTATGTGTGCAGCTCTATCGGCAAGGCAGATTGCCATGTTTGCCGCAGCTGTTACATGTTGATCATGGTTTGCAAGCCGATAGTCAGCATTGGGCAACGCATGTCGCGAATTGGGCTAAGATGCAGCAGATACCTTGTCATATCCTAAGAGCACAAGTGACAGGTCGTGATGAGCAAGCCGCGCGGCAAGCCCGCTATAACGCCATGCGTGCGCATATCAACCAAGATGATGTACTGCTACTAGGACATCACGCCGACGACCAAGCCGAAACGGTACTGATGCGCTTGATCCAAGGCGCTGGGGTCAATGGTCTATCAGGTATGCAGCCATGGCGAGTACAAACGCAGCATGGACGACGCCATGCATTATGGCGACCTTGGCTTACGGTGAGGCGCGCCACGATTAGTAATTATGCCAAGCGCTTAGCGTTGCCTTATATCGATGACCCGACCAACGAGACGGGTGATAATGTCCGTAGCGGACTGCGCCGCGATATCATGCCAGTACTAGCAACTTATAACCCCAATGTCATTGATAATATTGCTCGCAGTGCGCAGCTATTAGGCGATGCGCAAGCCACTGTCAATGTTCAGGCTGAGCAAGATATGCAGCAGACAGCTGATGAAAGCCTACAGCTACCAGCAGCACAGCGCGTGCTCAATATCGATACATTGCAAGTATTGCCCATTTATCGCCAGCGGCAACTACTGCATCATTGGCTGGGTCAAGATGAGCCATTACCGCCTGCTAAGCAGCTCGTCGATGACGTATGGAATCTTACTCAGCGCAGCGACCATGATCACCAAACTGAGCTGTTTTGGCAAGCTCGTACGCAATCCTATGTTGTTCGCCGCTATCGCCAGCAGCTCTACCGGCTAAGCAATGAATGGTTGTCTTGGTTAGATAGACCACTAATGGTACAAGCGCAGCCATTATCGAGTTTGGATTTGACAACAAATGAATCAGCAGAGAGTGATTTTGCACTACTGACTGTTCGTCGCAGTGAAGACTATATCTGGCAGTTGCAAGTGTATCCAGATGCGCTGGCAAGATTGATAGAATGTCATATAGGCGCACTCAATGCAGTATTAAAGATAAAACCATTAGATCGCAAACAGCGTGTGCAGACGGCATTGGCGACACGTTCACAATCAGGCAAAAAACTGTATCAAACGCTTGGTATTCCATTATGGCTGCGAGAAAGCTTGGTTGTGGTCAGTGTCGTACTCTTAGATAAAGAACACGCTAAAAATGAGATTCCTATCTTATTATTATCGCCTTTTGATAGGTGGATATTGAAAATGACTTTTCGATCAATACCAAAAATCTAGGTAGTGATATCGACGATGTTTTTAAGAATGTTATAAGCGTAGTTGAGTAGATGAAACAAAACTATAGCGGCTGTTATATCTTGCAATGAGGCTTTCATAAGTGTGCTGCCCATACCTTGAAGTCTTTTTGAATGGCCTTACGAATAAAAAACATATTTGACACCTCAAAATATTTTATAAAAATTATTTCTCAATCTAACAGCTAAACCATGTCATAGTCGATGTCAGTTGCGTGTTTTAACTAGGTTTACTGCCGTTGTAGACGGCAGGAATTTATCAAACGATACTAGGAGCAGTATGATAAACTGAGTGTCGTTTTATATATCAGTATGTTACGTTGAATACTTTTAAATGTTGTGACTAGGAGACAAGTATGTCGGTATTAGATAATAAGAAAATCAGTTTTATTGGTGGCGGAAATATGGCACAAGCGCTTATTAGTGGGCTTGTGAGCTGCGGCATCAAACCAAGTCTAATCACGGTCGCCGATCCTAGCGGCGATATCCGTGAGCAACTAGCGGCTAAAGGTCTAAACACCGTTGACCCAATGGCGGATGCCAAATCTGCTGTGATCGGTGCTGATATCGTGGTACTGGCAGTAAAACCACAAATCATGAAAGTGGTGGTTGGTGCTTTTGCTGATGCATTGGACAATCAGTTGGTCATCTCGGTTGCCGCAGGTCTGTCAACTGACCTATTGTTTAGCATGCTGGGCGGCTATAGTAATATCGTGCGCGCCATGCCAAACACGCCTTCGATGATTCAGATGGGTGCAACCGGTCTCTACGGTACAGATAATATCTCAGCCGAACAAAAAGAGCTGGCAACGGCGGTGATGGAAGCCTCAGGACTGGTCATGTGGGTTGATGATGAAGAACACATGCATGCTGTGACTGCCGTGTCAGGCTCAGCGCCAGCGTACATGTTTTACTTTATCGAATCGATGGTCGATGGCGCAGTGGCATTAGGGCTTGATAAAGAACAAGCCTCAGCACTTGCCATGCAAACCATGCTTGGTGCGGCAAAAATGGCCATGAATAGTGAGGATGCGCCTGCTGAGCTGCGCCGCAAAGTGACGTCTCCAAACGGTACCACTCAAGCCGCTGTTGAGTCTATGCAAGCCAATGAGATTGGCCGCCAAATCGGTGAAGCCATGCAAGCGTGCTATGATCGTAGCCAAGCGCTTAGTGAAGAGATGAGTAAATAGTTATTGATTAGCAATTGAGTAAGCAACGACCCAAAAAGTAGGTCAGGCTCAACAGCTGACCTGTATTGTATGATGATTCGCATCTGATAATGACAGTTGTCATCCTAAAATCTGTCAACAATGTCCCATTGAGTAGCCCTTCATGAACAACATGTTATTTCAAGTTTTTGATCTGGTCACCACATTCGCTATGATGCTGGTGTTTATTCGTTTTATGCTGCAATTTGCAGGGATGGATGCGCGCAACCCGATGATTGCACCTGCCTATAAAGCGACCCATATCGTCGATGTGTTTGGGCGTATCTTCCCAACGGTCGGACAGGGACGTATTAGCATTGCGGCTATCGTTTTAATGTTTTTGATTCGTCTGATTGATATTTCTGGAAAAGCAGCATTGACGCATCAAGGGATTGCCCTGTGCCGCTATTTTTCACAGGGACGATCAGCCTAGTGTTAGATTTTTTACGCATGTGTCGCTACTTGGTGATTGGGTCTATTATCGTCAGCTGGATCGTGGTGTTTACCCAATCCCAGCATCCTATTATTGGTATCATCATTCAGCTAGCAGAACCGATTTTGGCACCGTTCCGTCGTATTACGCCGAACTTAGGCATGCTTGATTTATCACCGATGATTGCTTTTTTTGTATTCTATCTGCTTGAGATCTTCATCGGCGGCTTGTCGGCAAACTTTATGCCAATGCTAGGATAATTGGTTTCTCTAAATCACAGAGAATAAATAACGCATCCCATGCCAAAAGGCGCACTATAAAATATAGAGCGCCTTTTTTATGTCTGCTATTGATGAACGTTAATACTTTATGTTGTTACTTTATAAAGAAATTAAGAGTGGATAAAGCGATTGGGTATTAATTGCGCCTGAGCATCATCAGGGTGCGGTATGTCAGCCGCGCGCAATGTCTGGGTATTCCAGTTATCTGCGGATTTTACCGCATCAATCAAATCATCTTCCATCGCCAAACGCCCAGCAATAAAGCTGGCAAGCGAACATCCTGAGCCATGAAATTCACCCTCTAAGCGCGGTAAGATGCTCTTATGTACCATCTCGCCCTCTATATATAAATACTGCTCGATATCACCGCTGTCAAAATCATGAGAGGTTTTTACCAACACCGCATGAGCGCCTTGCGCGCATAGTTTTTTCGCACCACTGTGCAAATCCTGCTCGCCGCTCAGCGCGCGCAGTTCATGCGTATTGGGTGTAATCAAGGTGGCATAGGGTAGCAGCTGCCTAAACGCGCGCACCAGCGTTTTCTCATCGCCCAAACTGCCACCGCTATTGGCGACTAATACAGGGTCCAATACAAACGGAATATTTGTGCTTATTATTTGCTCAGCAAATAACTGGGTTAGCATGGCGATATTGTCAGTGGTACCCAGCATACCAGACTTGATGGCTTTGACAGGTAAATCGTCAAGCACCGCAGTGGCTTGAGACTTCACTAGCGCTGCCGCACAAGCTTCAAAACCAAATACCTGCTGTGAGCTTTGAATCGTGACTGCCGTACAAGCAATAGCCGCATGCGCACCAGATTGACCGATGGCTTCAATGTCCGCTTGTAATCCAGCACCGCCTGAGGGATCCAGTCCAGAAAAACACAGTACGACAGGTCGCATAACCGCTCCTTTTAGGTATTTTATAATCAGTGATAAATACTATAGCCACCTACCGCCAAAAAATCTATCTCAGTCTAGTACCTATAGATTAAGTATAAAGTATCAAAACAAATGAGACTGTTCTGAATCATCAATTTAGCAGTGGTATTTTTTTTGCAATATGGCGTAATTTTAAGTATCTTAGATTAACACATGAAGTGCAATACCAAATGCAAGGGTGAAAAAAGACCTAGATGCGCTAGCATCAAAGTTTTTATCCACCGACCAAAGTGAGATTGCAACCATGAGCTATACACATCTAAGCCTAGGTGAACGATACCAGATTTATGCCCTTAAAGGGGCAAAAACATAGTATTAATTTTATAGCGAGGGTGTTAAACAGAAGTCCCAGTACCATATCAAGAGAGCTTAGGCGTAATAAAAGCCTACGAGGTTACCGAGCAAAGCATGCTAATAACAAGGCTTGTGACAGACGGGCTAACAACGCCACAACTATTGTGACTGACCTCTGGGCATGGGTGACAGACAAGCTTAAAGAGAACTGGAGTCCTGAGCAAATATCTGGCGTTCATGCTGGTATCAGTCATATGAGCATTTATCGCTATATTTGGCGTGATAAGAGGCAGGGCGGTACATTGTGGCAGTGTCTCAGACGTAAAGGAAAACCATACCGGCAGCGTCTAACCGCTGAGACTCGAGGCCGTATCAATGACAGAGTCTCGATTCATGAGCGCCCTTGTATTGTTGAAGAACGCTCACGTATTGGAGATTGGGAAGCGGATACCGTTATCGGTCAGCATCACAAGCAAGCGATTGTCACGCTCGTTGAACGTAAAACGGGGCTGCTGAAGATGAAGCGTGTGGGTCATAAAACAGCACAGCAAGTATCAGAGGCAATGATAGAACTCTTAGCGCCAGTGAGGTTGCAGGTTAAGACCATTACCTCTGACAATGGTAAAGAGTTTGCTCAGCATAAGAAGGTGAAACAAAAGCTCTTTAGCCCTTTCTTCTTTGCCGATGCTTATGCGTCATGGCAGCGAGGAACCAACGAGAATACCAATGGCCTTATCAGAGAGTACTTGCCTAAGGGTTGTGACTTTAGACAAGTCTCTGATAATGAAATACAGGACATTGAGAACAAACTAAACAACAGACCAAGAAAACGATTAGGTTTAAAACGCCTATGCAGGCGTTCTATAATATTAATTAGCGTTGCACTTGGTGTGTTAATCTAAGTATTAAAAGGCGAGAAAAGCATTTATATCGATATAGTCAAGTCTAAATAAAAACAATACAGAATAATAAATTCATTTGATTCAACGCTATTTTTCTTGCTTGCTGTGACTGCGTCTCCAGAGGCTGCGAAAAATAACGTTGAATCTTATTGTATCGATTTTATAGTAATCTAACTATAATTATGAGAAAAGCCTCATTAAATCGGCAGACAAGGCTTGCAATTCGTTTTGGCTTTGTTATAATACTCGCCCACAACATAAGACGTATTGTTAGCATCAATACTATGTTTATTTTTATAAATGTCTTAAATCGTTAGGTGAAGTGGGTGAGTGGCTGAAACCAGTTCCCTGCTAAGGAACCATACGTGTAAGCGTATCGAGGGTTCGAATCCCTCCTTCACCGCCATTTATTCAGTTATTATTAGAGTAGTAACGCAGTATATTGCGTTAAACATTCTTAATAATTAAATCAAAAAATATTTTGTTTTTAATTAAAAAAGATGTTGACACAAGCGATATTATCTATATAATAGCCAACCTAATTTACTGAAATTGTTTTTAACAACTCGGTAAATGATTTGCAAAGTACGCGCTTGTAGCTCAGTTGGATAGAGCACTTGGCTACGAACTAAGGGGTCGGGAGTTCGAATCTCCAAGCGCACCATTTGCATAATCAACTAAATTAATCGCCTGTCTTATGACAATTGGCGATTTTTTTATGTCTATCATTTTTGTAATCTATCACGGGGCTTGATGGCTTCGTACTGGTGACTTGCTGTCAATCGCTTTGCAACTATAGTCAATATGATTAGATGGTCATCTAGGATAATGTACGATAGACCAGTCATTTACGGTACAATAGCGTTATTATTCACTGCTTGCTATGAGCTCGTACCATGCCAAAAAGTTCCTCTAAACGCCCGTCAAAATCTGTCAATAAATCAAAGCCGCAACCGAGCGCTTTTGTGCAGCAAGATCCTAATGCAGCGCCCACCATTGCCAAGCCCATGGTTCGTGTCGTAGCCATTCTTTATGATGGTATGTTGATTCTGGCATTGTTATTTTTGGTGGGTACGATATTGACCGTAGTTGGCACGCTGCTAACGATGGAGACGGGTACCGAGTCTTCACAGGCCCAGTCACTACCGCTTTGGTATCAAAACGCCATTATGACGCCGTCGTTTGTTCTGACACTGGTGGCATTCTATGGGATATTTTGGCGCCGTGGTGGTCAGACATTGGGGATGCAAACGTGGCGATTGAAAACCATCAATGATGCTGGTCAGTGGCTCACGTGGGGACAGTCATTTAAGCGTATCTTGGCTGCTTGTCTGATGCCATTACTCTTTGGCATTATCGGTAGTCTTATTGATGGGTCACGCGCCGCCTTATTAGCCAGCGCGTTTCTTGGACTGGTATTCAACTATGTTTTTGTCTGTTCAACCCTCGTGGTCTCGCAGTACAGGATATGCTATCCAACACCATTACCCTAAAAATGCCAAAAGTGGCACATGAAGGGGTTATGGCGCGGTTTTAAAAATCGTAAGAAAAAGTCTTAGGATTATAAAATAGCCAGCAAGGCTCAAAACATACAAAAGTGAAAGTTATATACTAACGCTTTGAATCAGCCATGCAGTATAACCGACAAAGAAAAGCACCAAAGTAGCGCCTGACGTACGACCGAACTGGCGCTTTGTTGTAAAGGCAAACACACACAGAGCAACGAGTAATACCGTCAGTAGCCCCATTGCCATCACATCACGTGACAAAATCACTGGATCAGCAGCAATCGGGGCAATCACCGTAGCTAGGCCTACGACCGCTAACGTATTAAAAACATTCGAACCAATGATATTGCCAAGTGCCATGTCGTGTTCGCCTTTACGCGCTGCTGACATGCTTGATACCAGCTCAGGCAGTGATGTACCAACCGCAACAATCGTCAAGCCAATGATGAGCTCGCTGAGACCCCAGAGCGTTGCCAATTCGACCGCTCCCCAAACGATCGCCCGCGAGCTGATTACCAGCATCAGCATACCGAGCAGTAAGCTACCAAGTCCACGCGCTACGCTTGGCTCTGTCGCATCTGAATCTGCATTATCAATGTCCTCTTCATGCTCATGATAGCCCTCACGAATGCTCAATACGATCTGTAATCCCAATACCGCAATCAACAATACAAGCAATATTAGACCATCCACTTGGCTCAATATGCCGTCACGTAGCTGCCATGCAGCGATGGCGGTGATTAGCAGTAGCAGCGGCAGGTCACGCTTTACGATACCTTTACGGATGATGATAGGGCTAATCAGTACGGTTGCACCGAGTACTAAAGCAATATTAATAATATTTGAGCCGTAAGCATTGCCTAAAGCCAGCTCAGGACTGCCTTCTAACGCTGCTAATACTGACACGACCATCTCAGGTGCTGATGTGCCGATGCCCAATATTAATACCCCAATTAAGAAGCTTGGTACGCTAAACTTCTTTGCCAATGCTGTTGCTCCGTCAATAAAGACATCGGCACTCCAAACCAAAATTGCTAACCCAATCAGTATTGCAATCACCGCCAACCACATCGGTATGTTTCCTTATATATGATGAAAAATATGAGTTTAATAAATAAAAATCGCACAAAAAAAGCCGAATCTTGATTTAGATTCAGCTTTCCTCATAGCATCGAGATTTTTAGTAATAATAGCAGTTAACTCAAAGATGTAACTTTGTGTTTATCTTAAATTTACCAAAACCTCACCATCCCTGTCATATTAAGCAACTTGTACAGGAATGATATTTGCTGTGTCTTTAACTGTGTTGTCTTCGTTGCAATAGACCAGTTTTGGCTGATACGTCGATGCTTCAACTTCATCGAAATGCGCGTAAGCACAGATGATCACGATGTCGCCTAGGTCTGCCATGTGTGCTGCTGCACCGTTTAGCGAGATAATACCAGAGCCTGCCTCAGCACGGATAGCATAGGTACGAAAGCGCTTGCCATTGGTCACATTATAGATATCGATAGATTCGTTTTCACGTAGACCAGCTAGGTCTAGTAGATCACCATCGATACCGCATGAGCCTTCATAGTGAAGCTCAGCATGGGTAACGCGAGCACGGTGTAATTTGCATTTAAGCATATTAAGTAGCATAGGTTGCTTCCTTAGCGTAACTGATATTAAATAACTAAATCAAAAGGTTAATGGGGACAAACCTACCAAAATAAAAGGCTATTACTATAGAGGTAATATTTTATTCAGGCAATTTAAAGCCATTAATTTGTGAACGTGCTTTTTCGATATCACCATCTAGCAATAGTGGTAGCGCGTCAAAAGCCGCCGTCAATGCGCTGTCAATGGCGATTTGCTCATCGGGAGACGCTTTTGAGAGCACATGTCCACTGACTTTAGATTTGTGACCAGGATGGCCGATACCCACACGCAGACGATGAAAGTCATTACCGATATGCGGCGTAATATCACGCAAGCCATTGTGACCACCGTGACCACCGTCGGTTTTGAGTTTGATGCTGCCAGCTGGAATATCGAGCTCATCATGAACAATCAATAACTCGTCGTTTTTGATGCCATAAAAATTTACCATAGGCACGACTGACTGACCAGATTTATTCATAAACGTGAGCGGCATAAGTAAGCGCACATCAGAGCCATGAATGTGCCCACGTCCTGTCACCCCGTGGAATTTTTTGTCAGGGGGAGAGCGTGATGTTGAATTGTTGCGCCAAATGATGGACAAACCAAAATCCGGCATTATGACGCGTAAACATATACTGCTGACCAGGATTACCAAGACCGACAATAAGCTTTATGGCCATAAAAACACCCTGCTTAAATTTGATAAATAAGGATAAGGTTTGAAATGTTGATAGACAGTATATTCTCAAACCTTAGGGCGTGTTGAACATTCGCAAATAGGCACTGCTGATCGCTAAAATTGTTCCAGACAAGGCACAAAGCGACGATAATGCAGATGCCTTAGCGAGATTTGTAACGCAGTATGGGGCAATTTTAGCATCAGCCCTAACGATAAAAAGCAGGGGACAGGACTCTTTTTGCCGCTTCATCGTTAAAAATAAGCGCTTAGAGTGACTAAGCTTATTATTTTTAACATCGAATCGCCTAAAAAATAGTCGCTGTCAGTGCCATGGTCGAATGTTCAACACGCCCTACTTACAAAAACAGCAGGAGATTTCAAATCGCCTGCTGTCTTCTTAACTAAACGAGTCTGTTACTAAGTAGCACAAAATAAAATGCTACCTAGACATAGTATATTACTCGTCGTCGTTGCTTTCTTCAGCATCAGCGCCGTCGTTTTGCTCAGTTGCTGGTACTTCATCAGCATCAACGTCGTCAGCATCTTCGTCAACTTCTTCAACCGTTGGTGGCTGCATGTTAACGATAGTACGGTCATGGCCGTCTTCTAGCTCAAGCTCATGAATCACAACGCCTTCAGGAAGTTTGATGTCTGATAGACGGAACAAATCACCGATTTCCATACCAGATACATCTACTTCTAGATATTCAGGAAGTTGTGATGGTAGGCAGATCACTTCGATATCAGATACTAAAGTAGACAATACGCCACCAGCAGCAGTACCTGGCGCTTCTTCACGACCAACAAAATGCACAGGAACGTTCATGTGGATTTTTTGACCTTTACAACGCGCTGGAAGTCAGCATGCATTGGGAAGCCTTTAGCAGGATGACGCTGCAAGTCTTTGATAACAGCTTGATGCTCGGTACCGTCAACATTGATGGTCAAGATGTGTGAAAGAATGCTTCAAACTCAAGTGCTTTTACTAGCTCGTTGATTTTGATAGAGATCGCTGTTGGCTGCTCACCACCACCATAGATGATAGCAGGAACTAGGTTCTGCTTACGTAGGCGGCGGCTCGCACCTTTACCTTGTAGGTCAGCAGAACGATCAGTAGCGTTTAGTTCAAAATGATTATTGCTCATGGATATAATCCTATAAAAAGAATGATGAAGTGTCTGGTCATAAAAAGTGGATTTGCGACCAATCCACTAATACGTGATGAGAGCTAATATCTATCGTTGCGTATAAATGACACAACTATCGATGTTAGCCATTTGCTTATAACAATGATTTTTATAGTAAAAATTACCAAAATAGCCATTATTATTCAGCATGATCAGCACTTTTGATAATGCTAGCCTGATTAAATAAAACAAACGGTCAGCACAGGCGCGCATTATACGGGATTTTGTAGTAATAATAAAGACCTACGCAAAGTACGTACATAAAAATAGCGTCAAGTACTGATACTTGACGCTATTATTTTTATGACTAAATTTTTATTGTCACTACAATGTTATTAAAATTTATAGCAATGACTGTCTCATATTAAGCATCAAACATCGCACTAATAGATTCTTCATTATTAATGCGGCGTAAGCTCTCAGCAAGCATTGGCGCGATACTGACCTGACGGATTTTGCTACAGGCTTTTGCTTCGGCAGATAATGGAATCGTATCAGTCACGACGACTTCGTCTAGCGCAGATTCGCTGATGTTTTTGAGTGCATTACCTGATAGGACAGGGTGAGTGATATAAGCTAAGACGCGGCGTGCACCATTCTCTTTTAGTGCTTCAGCGGCTTTACATAATGTACCAGCCGTATCGACCATATCATCAACGATGACGCAATCACGGTCACGAACATCACCGATGATGTGCATCACTTGTGACTCATTGGCACGAGCACGGCGCTTGTCGATAATCGCCATGTCGGTATCGCCTAACTGCTTGGCCATTGCACGGGCACGAACCACACCGCCAACATCAGGTGAAACCACCATGATGTTGTCATAATCTTGTTTTTGTAGGTCGTTTAGGAGTACTGGCGTACCATAGATATTGTCTACAGGAATGTCAAAGAAACCCTGAATCTGATCTGAGTGCAAATCAACTGTCATCACGCGATCGATACTAACGATGTTCAGCATGTCAGCGACGACTTTTGCTGAGATAGGTACACGCGCTGAGCGCGGGCGACGATCCTGACGCGCATAACCAAAATATGGCATGACAGCTGTGATACGACCAGCACTAGAGCGACGCAAAGCGTCAGCCATCATCATGATTTCCATCAAGTTGTCGTTGGTCGGTGCACAAGTCGGCTGCATGATAAACACATCTTTACCGCGTACGTGTTCTTTGATTTCCACGGCAATTTCGCCATCAGAAAAACGCGTGATGTCAGCTTTACCAAGAGGTATGTGAAGATGATCGGCTACGGTTTTTGCTAATTCTGGGTGGGCATTGCCCGTAAAAATCGCCAAATAAGGCATGACAGAAGTCCTATTGATTGACTCAAGCAGCGACCGCTAAGCAGTGACAAACTGCTCAAATTAAGAAAAGAGTGGTGAAAAGATTGAAGACTACTATTACAGTAAAAAATGGCAGGGGTAGCTGGACTCGAACCAACGGATGTCAGGATCAAAACCTGATGCCTTACCAACTTGGCTATACCCCTGTAATGTCTAGGCTACGAACAACCGAAAGCTAATAGCGACTAATTCGTCATTCTTAGAATGGTGTCATGACCTGTCAGTTATGTTATAAACGATTGAGCCGCCTAAAACATAACCTTTCCCTAGCGGTGTTCATTGCGAACTATACCGAAACTGGGATAACGTTGTCAATGACAATAGCATAAGAGGTTATGTATAAACCGCTTATACTCAATGTATGTCTAACGCTTCGTACTAAAAAATGGCAGGGGTAGCTGGACTCGAACCAACGGATGTCAGGATCAAAACCTGATGCCTTACCAACTTGGCTATACCCCTATTGTGGCGACCTATTATAAGTAAATTTTCAGATTTTGCAAGTCATTTGCGCCTTTTTCTGGGATTTATTCGAAACTAAGTGAATTAGCCTGAGTTGCATCGCTACTATTGTAGTGAATAGGGGTCTTTTTATTAAGCCTGTCAATCGTAAGCTAATGCTGTGCGAGTTACTTTTGTACGAGAGGATTGACCACTCTACCACTCATAAATATTGCAGGTTCCGTCAAACAAGCTGTATTCTCTGGGTCTTCAATGACAATATCACCTTTTCGTAAATAGTAACTACCTATACGCTCTTTAATTATACCGCTAGTGACAACCTCCTCACCGAGCTTAACTTTGGTTCCATTTACAGAAATGGCTTGTTCATTCTCAAAAGAATGGCTCTATCGGGATAAAAAATAGGACTAAGATACTTATCATCGTTCTGAACAAAGTATAAGCAGTTATCTTTTATAACGTATTTGCCTTTCAAAACAAAATTGATTTCGCGCATTGAAAGAGCCGGTGCGTAAGTAAATAGTTCAGCAGGTGAACTGGTTTTACGGTGCTGCTCAGAAGTAGATATATTCTGAGAGTTAGCTTGTAATTCAATTCCTAGCTGCGGTGGTAAAATTACATTATCAGACAAACGCTTGGAATTAGGTTCATCATAAGACTTAGGTAGCGATGTACACCCAGTTAGACTTAATGATAAGCAAACAAAAACCATACTTGTTATTGAGCATTTTTTTAGATATAAAGCATTCACGTTACAAACTCCCCACCACATACCCCCGAACAAGGCGCACTTTCAATCCATGTTACCAACAGCGCTTTATCAGAGGCAATACTCGCATCTAACGGCAAGAATACCGCGCTACCAGAGCCAGTCATGCGTGCTGTACCCAGTGCTTGCGATTCTAACCCTTTTAAGTAATCTAAAGCCTCTGCAACAGCAGGAGCGAAGCTTGTCACTACTGGTGTAAAGACATTATGATAGGGCGTATTCAAATTTTGAACATAATCATTGGACTGGTTTTTGATGGTTTTAATCGATAGAGGGGTGATATCTCGATGTAGCTTAGGATGAGCAAATAGGGTAGCGGTATTGATATGCGCCTCAGGCGTTAAGACTAAATACTGCTGGTCAGGTAAATTGATGGCAGTTAATTGCTCGCCAATACCCATGGCAATGGCATCTTGACCAAAGATAAAGATTGGCACGTCTGCACCTACCTTTGCACCGATTTTTATCAGCGCATCACAAGTAACGTTAAGCTGCCAAAGCTCATTAAGTGCCAGCATAGTCGTTGCGGCATTGGATGAGCCACCACCCAATCCCTGCGCCCATAGGCAAATGCTTGTCTAACCTGATAGTAATTGGTGCTAACTGCTCGGGCAGCGTGTTTGACTGTATGGCAAACGCGAGCAATGCGCGCGCCGCTTTGAAGATTAAGTTGTCTTCTATATTGGCAGTTATCGCCTCTGCACCAGCTAATACTAATAGCTGATGACAGAGCGTGTTGGCATCTGCTTTATTATCAGCCGTTTGTATCACAACATCATCCATGAGTGAAAAATGCAAATAATCGCCCCAATCGAGCAGGCGAAACACCGTTTGCAAATTATGATAACCATCAGCACGCTTGCCTGTAATATGCAAAAATAGATTGATTTTTGCAGGGGATAAACGCGTAACAGTAGAGTCAGATGCTTCGGCTATGTTTTCAATCATGTTTTTCATCATAAAGTACGGACATAAACGACTATGGTAATGAGCAATAGGGGCTGATTTTTCAGTGGTGATACACTAGTAATGACGGACTAGTGATTAATCGTCATCACCACTTTATTGCCCTGTGGTTGTACAGCGCTGATTTTACTAGGGAGCTTGTCATTCCCTTTATAAGTAAAGCTGGCACTCCAGTCGCCATTGACTGAGCTGATCAATCGGTTTTGAGCATCTAGCTGCGGAGCGCTATCTGAGGGCGCGGGGCGACCAAAAATCCAGTAAGGCATTTGCGAGATAGGCGCTTGCCAGCCAGTGGCTTTTTGTAATAGTTCCTCAGGGTCATCAGCGGTCAATGTACCTGTCTTTTCACTGACTAGCGTCGCGGTTTGACCATTGTACTCGATGTTGGTTTTACCAATACCAAGCGCGCCGATGAGTTCAATAGCAAAACGATCGTTTTCTTGTCCCCATGCATAAAACGCACTACCACCTTGGGTACCTGAGGTGTCATTAGCAGGTATGGTCACCCCAATTTTACCCGTGATATTAAAGCTCTCTAGCTTTTTGGGCTGATCTGCGTTTTGAGCTTGCATCGTGGTTGGTTGATTGGTCGCGTTGGCTGTTTTTAGTGACTGACAGCCAGAGGTAATAACCATTGTAGTCGCTATCGCAGTAAGCAAAGCCAGTTTATTTGGTTTATAAGACATCGTTGATGCTGACATAATGTGCTCTCAAAATGGGAAAATGGACAGGTTAACAAAGATATTAGCTTAAGGGCTATTTGTTGCTCAGTTATGCACGGCTGTTAGCTTCTTATACGTCCCTTGTAATTGATAAGTGCTTTGTGACGTGTCAAGCCTAATGGCATCATGCCGCAACAGTTATTTTGAAAAACCACTATCAATATAGCTGTATGCTGTCATTGATATTGTGTTGTCCAAAGGAGAAGCGCTGTTGCAAATCTGCGAGTAGTGCTTCGACTTTTTCGTTATTGCCAAGACCTTGATAAGCACGCAGTAATAGAGTGCCTGAGCGCAGGGTTGGGAGCACATCGTAAGGCGTTTGCAGATAATCGATGACTTGCTTATAGTTTTCTTTGGCCAGTGCATTACCCGCCAGTACGTTTAGGGCCTGTAGATGAAGGTCATTATCGTAGCGCGGATCATCATAGCGAATCTGGATAATTGCTGTGGCGAGTGCCAGACCTTGCTCAGAGCTACGCTCGTTGGCCAATAGCAACTGTGCATAACTGAGCTGATAGGGATAAATTGGTAGGATCGAGCGCCTGCAAATGATTAAGGAGTGTACGTTTGACGACATAGTCGCTTTTGTCATCTAACAGTTGGACACGGGCAAAGAGTAACATCTCATTATCAGGATATTTACGAGCGGCCCGCGTCAATAGACGTAAGGCTTCTTCTGATTCATTTTGCTGCCACAAAATATCGGCTTGCATCACAAAGGTGTCAGGGGCGAACACCGTAAAGTCTTTGCGTAGCTTTTCTAAAGTAGCAATGGCGGCGTCGACGTCGTCATTGAGCAATTCATATGCGACCACTTTTCGACGTGCTTCTAATACTAAGTCTTCTTGCATCACGGCATTGAGATAGTATTTGGCTTTATCAAACTGCTGCTGGCGCTCAGCACTGATACCGAGATAGTAATAAGCTTGGTCAAGGTAAGCGGGGTTTTTGGCAAGCATATTGAGTAGATCATCCGCACTCGCATATTCTTCGATATCCAAGCTCACTAGTGCTGCTAACAAGGTAATCTCAGCATCGTCGTTAAAGCGGCTGTGGGCTTCGAGCAATAGTTTCCAAGCTTGCTCGCTTTGTTTTAAGTCTAATAAGTAGCGAATCTCGTACAGGTACAAACTTTTGCTATCAGGGATTGCGCAAGCGTGCTTGGCTTATATAGTTGACCACAGTTTCAGAGGTGACGATTTTGCGCAAGATGTCAGCCTTTAGGGTGATAAAAGGCACATAATCAGGCTGGCGCTCTAGCGCACGGTTGATATGCACGATAGCGATTTCGGGCTCATTAAATTGGTAAAGTAAACCAGCTTTTAATACGGACAGTGAAGCATTTTGCTCACTATCTAGTGGCTGCAAAGCGGCAAGCAGCTCGCGTTTGTCATCGTCATTATTGGGATAAATACCGATAAGGATTTCGCTCAAATCTGCACGCGGATCGTAACGCAAGATGCGGTTTAAGGTCTCGCCAGCTAAGATATAGTCGTGTGCCCGTAGTGCCAAATGCGCCACATAAAACCAAGCAGGTACATGATCAGGATTCTGGTCTTGCCATGATTTCGCAAAGGCTAATGAATCCTCAACCCTTTCATTACGCAATGATAGAGTTAGCGCCCTCTCAAATACCGCTGTGGCATCTTCTTTAAAAGATTGTTGCTTATAGATCGTCATCGCACGTTGTTTGTCATCACGATCCGCAGCAAACTCTGCATCTAATAGAGCATATAAACTGGGTTCGTTGAGTTCAGGCTGCCATAGGCTGGCTGGCGCTAGACCATCAATGTTGGTTACGCTATCTGTCATTTGGCTGTTTTTATGAACAGTCGTGCTGATAGAGGTGCTAGAAGTAGCATTATTATTTGCCCTGTTATCGCTAGTAATGACTGCTACTGGTGGCGTTTTTGCGGCCAATTCTGTATCAGCATGGCTGGCATGTGCAGGTACGGCAAGGCATAAACAGACGGCCAATGACAACGCTAGCTTATAACGCTGGCACAAACGATCAATAACGACTTGCAATAAAGCGCGGAGGCTAGATTGCTCGTTATAAAGAGGTTGTGATCTAGATAATGATCCAAAAAACATCATAGATAGTCGTGTTCGCCCATGGTTTACCTACATAGCTGAGGCAATTTTATTTTAATCATTTCAAATCAAATAGTGGTAAAGAGTACCCATGACAAATATTATAAGAGCGGATGAACAGTATAAACAATAGCATCCGTGTTACTCATATCTGAGCAATCATCATTCTATTGATAGGCTATGACTAATACTTGTTTTAAGCATGAGTTATCTTGCTAAGACTTTTATACAAATAGGTATATTGATCAGAATACTGTGGAAATATAACAAGTTAGGCGACACTAAGCGAATGATTTATGATGATCTTAGCGACTATTTGCCAAAATACATCCATTGATTTTATCAATCATATCGGTAGTTGATTTGTTACATTTGCGACCAGATACAGAGATATCGCTATCATAGATGGGTGAGTGTTAATTAACGCCAGCAATAATGATATAATAAGCGGTTTTTAGGGTCTTCCTTTCAGCGCTGTCGTCAAAAACTGTCTTTTAAAAATAATAAGATAGCGTGAGTGAGCAGCTAGGCGTCATGTTTATGGTCTATCGATAATGAGATTAGTGGTCATTGGGGTCAATCACAAAACTGCACCAGTCGCTCTGCGAGAGCGCTTGGCGCTGGTGGGTGACGATGTGAATGTCGCGCTTGAGCAAATAGAATCCTTCACGGATGGCAGTGTGATTGTCTCCACTTGCAATCGAACTGAGATCTACGCGCTTGTGCCCCATACGTTGACCCCGCACCACTCACACTCATCAAGCTCGGCAGTCAATGAGCAGACAGATCACGCCATCTCTCATAATGATTTTAGTAGCAGTGCTCATGTCACATCAAGCATGATCAGCGCTCATATCCTCAAGATTAAGACGTGGCTTGCTGAATTCAAACAGCTGCCACTCGTAGATATCGATCCTTATCTCTATGTGCACCGCGACACGCACGCATTGACCCACTGGCTAAGAGTCGCAGCGGGGCTGGATTCTATGATACTGGGTGAGCCGCAAATACTTGGTCAAATCAAGCGCTCTGTGCATTTGGCACAAGAGCAAAAAGTATTGAGCAATCAGCTCGGTTGGATCGTTGATCAAGTATTTGCCGCTGCCAAACGAGTACGTAACGAGACGCAAGTTGGGGCGCAAGCGGTATCGCTGAGTTTTGCGGCGGCCAAATTGGTCACGCAGATATTTGATGACTTGCCGAGTCGTACGCTATTGGTCGTCGCGGCAGGTGAGATGAATCGCTTGGTTGCCACCCATATCGCAGGACTTGGCGTTGGGCGAGTGATTATTTGTAATCGTAATCCTGAGCGTGCTGAGGCATTGGCGGCTGAGTTACGTAGTCCCAATCGCCGTATAGACGTCAGACCCTTGCAAGATTTGCCGCAAGTATTGGCAGACGCCGATATTGTCAGCAGCTGTAGTGGCAGCATGGATTTATTGATTGATAAAACCATGACCATGCAAGCGCTTAAGCGTCGCCGTTATCAGCCGATGCTAATGATAGATTTGGCCGTACCACGTGATATTGACTCAACCATCAGTCGTATGGATGATGTCTATCTGTATTCTGTCGATGATTTGCAGCATGTGATTGCTGGCAACATCGAGCAGCGTCGGCAAGCGGCGGTCGATGCAGAACTTTTAGTCAGTCAATTGGTCGTTGAAATAGATCGTCGCTTCCAAGTTCGCCAAGTGGGTAAAGACATCCAGCAGTATCGTACCTGTACTCAAAATCAAGTAGATAAGCTACTGCATGAGTCCATTGCCAAGCTGCAACAAAAAGATATCAGTCCAGAAGATATTCTCATTGAGCTGTCACGGCGCCTGACTCAAACACTGACGCACGCACCATCCAAGCTCATGCGTAAAGCGGCCCGCGAAGGTGATAGCGATTTGCTAGATTTTGTGGTGTCTGGGCTACAGGATGCCCATCGCGGGCGCTGATGTTCTCACAGTGTCGATCAACGAACACTTACCAATAAAACTCTAATCGCGCAAGCCATATCAGTGCCTGAGCGTATCGTTGTCAACCTCTAGCATCAGTGCTACTATCAAATCTTATGGATGATTTGGGTCAAGACAGTTTGGCTTAACATAGGGTGATGAGACTCGCTCATGTCGTGACTATAATGTGACTAGAAATAGTTTCGCCCCATGTTTATAGCCCTCATTAATGTGTATTAGAGTCAGTGCGTTTGCATATCATGAATCTGAAGCATTGATATCTTAGATTAACACATGAAGTGCAATACCAAATGCAAGGTGAAAAAGACCTAGATGCGCTAGCATCAAAGTTTTTATCCACCGACCAAAGTGAGATTGCAACCATGAGCTATACACATCTAAGCCTAGGTGAACGATACCAGATTTATGCCCTTAAAGGGGCAAAACATAGTATTAATTTTATAGCGAGGGTGTTAAACAGAAGTCCCAGTACCATATCAAGAGAGCTTAGGCGTAATAAAAGCCTACGAGGTTACCGAGCAAAGCATGCTAATAACAAGGCTTGTGACAGACGGGCTAACAACGCCACAACTATTGTGACTGACCTCTGGGCATGGGTGACAGACAAGCTTAAAGAGAACTGGAGTCCTGAGCAAATATCTGGCGTTCATGCTGGTATCAGTCATATGAGCATTTATCGCTATATTTGGCGTGATAAGAGGCAGGGCGGTACATTGTGGCAGTGTCTCAGACGTAAAGGAAAACCATACCGGCAGCGTCTAACCGCTGAGACTCGAGGCCGTATCAATGACAGAGTCTCGATTCATGAGCGCCCTTGTATTGTTGAAGAACGCTCACGTATTGGAGATTGGGAAGCGGATACCGTTATCGGTCAGCATCACAAGCAAGCGATTGTCACGCTCGTTGAACGTAAAACGGGGCTGCTGAAGATGAAGCGTGTGGGTCATAAAACAGCACAGCAAGTATCAGAGGCAATGATAGAACTCTTAGCGCCAGTGAGGTTGCAGGTTAAGACCATTACCTCTGACAATGGTAAAGAGTTTGCTCAGCATAAGAAGGTGAAACAAAAGCTCTTTAGCCCTTTCTTCTTTGCCGATGCTTATGCGTCATGGCAGCGAGGAACCAACGAGAATACCAATGGCCTTATCAGAGAGTACTTGCCTAAGGGTTGTGACTTTAGACAAGTCTCTGATAATGAAATACAGGACATTGAGAACAAACTAAACAACAGACCAAGAAAACGATTAGGGTTTAAAACGCCTATGCAGGCGTTCTATAATATTAATTAGCGTTGCACTTGGTGTGTTAATCTAAGTATCAAAACAACACATGACCTCATCATTAAAGACAGTAGCGCTGGGTTAAAGGGTTATCTTGTCTATCCTATATCTTCTTCATTTTTGTTCGATATGAGTATTCGGTTGATACCAATCATCTATGGTACTTAACGATATTAGTATCTATATTATTTCCTATCCCCATATTATGGTATAAAAATAAGGTCCAAAAAATTAAGAAACAGTCATCATCTAATCATATACTAGGAGTGTTCCATGCCTGCATTACGTCAAGATATCGATCCAAACGGCTTATTAGAGTATTCAGTGGTCTACACTGATCGTGCGCTAAACCATATGTCAAAAGCCTTTCAGCAAGTGATGAATGACTTATCTAGTGATCTAAAATCTGTCTACAACGCGGATGCCGTGACGATCGTACCGGGTTCTGGTACTTATGGTATGGAAGCGGTCGCGCGTCAACTGGCAAATGACGAAGATTGCCTCATCATTCGTAATGGTTGGTTTAGTTATCGTTGGACGCAGATTTTAGAAAAAGGCAAAATTGCCAAATCGTCTACCGTACTCACTGCCAATCGTGCAGATGATAGCGAGTTACCAAAGCCGTTTGCACCTGTGGATATCGACACGGCGGTAGCTAAAATCAAAGAAGAGCAGCCAGCAGTGGTATTTGCGCCGCACGTCGAGACTTCGTCTGGCATGATTTTGTCAGATGACTATATCAAAGCGTTGAGCGCGGCTGTGCATAGCGTCGGTGGATTGTTGGTTATCGACTGTATCGCGTCAGGCTGTGTCTGGTTAGACATGAAAAACTTGGGTATCGATGTGCTTATCAGCGCGCCGCAAAAAGGCTGGAGCAGTACACCAGGCGCTGGTCTTGTCATGCTAAGCGAGGCGGCGGTCAAAAAGTAGACAGCACAGAGTCTGATAGCTTCAGTATTGATCTAAAGCAATGGCTAAATATCATGCGCGCTTACGAAAACGGCGGTCATGCCTACCACGCGACGATGCCGACAGACAGCTTACGCCAGTTCCGTGATGCGGTGAATGAAGCCAAAGCGGTTGGTTTTGATAAGCTATGTGAGGCGCAGTGGTCGCTTGGCAAACGTATTCGTGAAGTACTAGAAGCCAAAGGCATCGAGAGCGTTGCGGCTGAAGGCTTTCAAGCGCCTGGCGTTGTCGTATCTTATACCGATCGTGATGATATGCATAAAGGCAGCGCTTTTGCGGCAGCGGGTGTGCAAATCGCCGCTGGCGTACCCTTAAAAGTAGGTGAGCCTGACAGCTTCAAGACGTTCCGTTTGGGTCTGTTTGGCTTGGATAAATTAACCGATATCGATGGTACGGTCACGCGTTTTGAGTCCGCACTGGATGAAGTACTAAGCCAGTAGTTATGATTGAGAAACCTTTTAAAATGATACCGCTAACTTTATAAGTACTTCTGAAGACGCTTTTATCATCATAAAATACTGAGCCGTTATTATCATCATACGTGCTCAGTATTTTTTTACCCTTTATTATATTTTATAATATAATGTATTTATATAAATCGAACGTTAAGCAAATACTTAATAAACCTAAATGGGTAGTCCGTTATGAGTATACAAATAGACTGGCAAGCATTTACACCGATATCTCTAGTAGGTGGTCTGATGCTAGGGGTAGCGACAGTTATTTTGCTGCTCGGTATCGGCCGTATAGCGGGTATCAGTGGCATTTTTCAAGCTTGCTAAAACCCAAGCGTGTAGAGATGTGGCAGATACTGTTTATACTGGGTTTGGTCATATCGCCCGTGCTGTACAGGCTGGCAAGACCGCTACCTAACGTAGAGATTAGCACTTCTTTGCCACTGTTAATTGCCGCAGGGTTACTGGTCGGATTTGGCACGCGTCTTGGCTCAGGCTGTACCAGTGGGCATGGTATTTGTGGTAATGCACGTCTATCTCCACGCTCACTGGCCGCGACCGTCACCTTTATGCTGTTGGGTATTGTGACCGTGTATATCGGTCGTCATGTCCTAGGGCTACTATAAATGCTCAATGGCAGATTGCCATGAGATTGCTAGTAGGACTAAAGCACGCACGACATATGATAGTTAATAGAAGATAATAATAGCGAGATACGACGATGCTAAAAAATATAATCGGATTGCTGGCAGGGTTACTGTTTGGGTTTGGGCTGCTGGTGTCAGGTATGACGGACCCTGTAAAAGTACAAGGGTTCTTGGATGTGTTTGGCGCATGGGATATCTCCCTTGCCCTGGTGATGGGTGGTGGGTTGTTCGTTGCATTTTTTGGTGTGCTGTTGGCCAAGCGTCAAGAGAATAGCTGGATTGGCACGCCCATTGACATGCCAAGCAAAACCGTCATCACCAAACAACTGATTATCGGTGCCATGTTGTTTGGTATCGGCTGGGGGCTGGTGGGTATTTGCCCGGGGCCAGGCATTGTCTTGCTCGGGACGGGTCAGTGGCAAGCGTATGTGTTTATCCCTGCGATGGTCGTAGGAATGCTGGTCTATCAGTGGTTTGAGCCAAAAATTGGCTAATTAAATAATGTGAACATTAAAAAGGTCAGCCACGTATATGTGATTGACCTTTTTTATGAATGTTAGTTGATGACAGGATTTAATGTATTGTCAGATCACTTAGCACTCGCAGTGACTTTTGACGTTTCGTGCGCCAACGATTTGGCTGCTTGGCGTAGCTCAAACTTTTGTACTTTACCCGTACTGGTTTTTGGGATTTCGGCAAAGACGATATATTTGGGCACTTTAAAGCCTGCCAAGTGCTGACTACAATGCGCTATTACCGTATCGCGTTGCAAGGTGCTGCCCTCATGAATCTCGATAAAGGCGACGGGCACTTCGCCCCATTTATCATGTGGCGCGGCGACGACCGCACAGCTCTCAATGGCAGGGAGCTTGTATAAGACATTTTCGACCTCGATACTAGAGATGTTCTCACCGCCTGAGATGATGATATCCTTGAGTCTGTCCATGATTTTGATATAGCCATCAGGGTATTTGACACCCAAATCCCCCGTGCGGAACCAGCCATCAGTGAAGGCATCTTCAGTGGCTTTGCGGCTTTTTAGATAGCCTTTCATCACCATATTGCCACGTAGTGCCAGCTCACCCATCTCTTCGCCATCGGCGGCGACTGGCTCAGTCGTGCCTTGTTTAAATACCTCAAACCCTGTCATTAAGTGTGAGGTCACGCCTTGACGTGATTTCTTTTGGGCGCGGGTGGCGACATCAAGATCACTCCATTCTTCTTGCTCAGCGCAAACGGTCACTGGCCCATAGACCTCAGTGAGACCGTAGACGTGAGAGATATCAAAGCCCATCGCTTCCATTGCTGCCAGCATGGTTTCAGATGGCGGTGCCCCAGCGACCCAGCCTTTGACGGTATGCGTAATGGCTTCCTTATACTCAGGTTTGCCGCCAGCAATCATGTTATGGACGACGGGCGCAGAGCAGTAATGGGTCACTTGATGCTTGGCAATTAGCTGCAATATCAAATCCGCATCAATCTTACGCAAGCAGACATTGACCCCAGCGCGCTCAGCGATGCTCCACGGGAAGCACCAACCGTTACAATGGAACAGCGGCAACGTCCACAAGTAGGTCGGATGCTTTGGCATATCCCAATCCAAAATATTCGACACCGCATTGAGCGTAGTACCGCGATGATGATAAACGACGCCTTTTGGTTTGCCTGTTGTGCCAGAGGTGTAGTTCAGGGCAATGGCATCCCATTCATCCGCTGGCATCTCCCAATTATCCAAGCTGTCTGAACTGGCAACCAATGCTTCATAGCTCATCTGTCCAAACGGCTCGACATCGATAGCATGATCGGTCGCGTGAATGACAATGAGGTTTGGGAAGGTCTCATTGATGATCTCAGCGTGCTCCGCAAACTCGCTATCCAAGATCAGCACCTTGGCCTCTGAATGCTGCAAACAAAAGGTCAGGGCGTTGATATCAAGGCGCGTGTTCAACGTGCAGAGTACGCCGCCTGACATGGGTACGCCAAAGGCGCATTCGACCATCGCTGGCGTGTTTGGTAGCATGACGGCGACCGTATCGTTTTTATCAATACCCAGTTTGCGTAAGCCATCCGCCAATTGACGGCAGCGCGTATAAGTCTGTTGCCATGTCTGAGTGAGATTGTTGTGTGCAAGGTCATCATAAATGATCGCAGTCTTATCGGGATAAACCTGAGCGCTACGGATAATAAAATCAATAGGGGTGAGTGGTTGATAATTGGCAGCGTTTTTGCCGAGGCCAGTATGAAAATCTGTCATGATGATAATCCTTTATCGTATTTTTATAACGCGTCAATAGGGTAACGCAGCACCGTAATTTAACATAGAAAGGTGTTAAATTAGAATAGTCGATGTTTATCGATTAGTCTAATGGGCGGTGAGGAGGAAGTGATAAAATAGTTGTCTGATTATAAAAAAACATTGTCAACACTGGAGCGGGTTTTATCGTAATAACCTAACGATACGCCACAAGTTCGTGTGATAATTGGCACACTTCACGATCGTATTCTGATCGTCGCTAAATAGTGCTCACTCATCAGTCGTTTGTCTGCATAGCTAGTGATAATAGCGGTGTGTTACGATACTGATAACGCTACATCTTATAGTATGTCTGTTCTGCAAAAATAGTCCAAAAAAACCATTCATAAGGAAAATGATATGACCGCCAGCCGTTCTGCCAATACGATCGATTCCGCCAGCACTAATGAATATTATCCACATTTATTTGAGCCATTAGATTTGGGTTTTACCACGCTAAAAAACCGCTTGGTCATGGGCTCTATGCATACAGGGCTTGAAGACCGTTTTTATAATTATGGTAAGCTGGCGGCGTATTTTGCAGAACGTGCCAAAGGCGGCGTGGCAATGATGATCACAGGCGGCATCTCACCCAATCGCGAAGGTTGGTTGTTGCCTGCTGGCGGTACGATGAATACCAAAGCTGACGTCATCAATCACCAACGCCTCACTCGTGCTGTGCATAAGCATGACAGTAAAATCATCATGCAGATATTGCACAGTGGTCGCTATGGCTATCACCCTTTGCGGTGTCATCTAGCCCAATCAAATCCCCCAATCCGCCGTTTAAACCGCGCAAGATGAGCATAAAAAATATCGAGCAGACAGTCAAAGACTATGCTCGTTCAGCGCGTCTTGCCAAACAAGCAGGCTATGACGGCGTCGAAATCATGGGCTCTGAGGGCTACTTACTCAATCAGTTTTTATCGCGCCACGTCAATCAGCGTAGTGATCAATACGGCGGCGATATCAATGGCCGGATGAAGTTTGCCGTCGATGTGGTCAAAGCTGTTCGCGAAGCCGTGGGTGAAGATTTTATTATCCTATTCCGCTTGTCAGTGATTGATTTGGTCAAAGATGGCAACGTCATGGATGAAGTCATCACCGTGGCAAAAGCGCTAGAAGAAGCGGGCGTGACGATCATGAATACGGGCATCGGCTGGCATGAAGCGCGTGTCCCGACGATCGTCACCAGCGTACCACGCGCCGCTTTCGTTGATTTCACCGCTGAGATCAAAAAACACATCAGCATCCCGATGATGGCGGCCAACCGCATCAACATGCCAGATACCGCAGAAAAAATCATCGCTGATGGTCAGGCAGATGTGATTCAAATGGCGCGTCCATTCTTGGCGGATGCAAACTGGGTCAACAAAGCCAAAAACGGTCAGACAGATCGTATCAATACCTGTATCGCCTGTAACCAAGCGTGTCTCGATCATACGTTTGAAAACAAACGCTCGACTTGTTTGGTCAATCCACAAGCCTGTTATGAGACTGAGCTGGTCTACAAAAAACCAAGAAACCGAAAAAAGTCGCCGTTATCGGTGGCGGGGTCGCTGGTATGTCAGCCGCTCATGTCGCCGCCTTACGTGGTCATGAAGTGACCTTGTTTGAAGCCAAAGATGTGTTGGGTGGACAGTTCAACTACGCCAAAGTCATCCCGGGCAAAGAAGAGTTCTTTGAAACCATTCGCTACTATATCAATGAACTTGAGCACTTAGGCGTCGAGATTAAACTCAATACTTTTGTAGATAAAGACATGCTGGAAAAAGCCAAGTTCCATCATGTTATCGTCGCCACTGGCGTTGTACCTAGAAGTCTCGCAGGTAAGCTTGAAGGGGCTGATCTGCCACAAGTGATCAGCTACGCTGAATTGCTCTCTGGCGAAAAAGCCGTGGGCAACACCGTGGCGGTCATCGGTGCGGGCGGTATTGGCTTTGATGTTAGTGAATATCTGACTGCCAATCACGGACAATCGCTGGATGAGATCGGCCCTGAAGGTCTAAAAGATCCAGATTATCGCCCTGAACCGCAGTCCATCAGCGAGTGGCGCGAGGAATGGGGTGTAACCAATGATACTGACTATCAAAGTGATGGCGGACTGGTCAGACCCAAAGCGATTAAGCCCATTCGCCAAGTGTATTTAATGCAGCGTAGCAAAGGCCGTCTGGGTAGTAGCCTCAACAAAACCTCGGGCTGGGTACATCGCGCGCATATCAAATCGCACGGCGTCATCCAAGTCGCTGGCGTGCAGTACGACAAAATCACCAACGAAGGTATTTGGGTCACCAACTCTCAAGGTCAAAGCCAGCTACTCCGTGTCGATAGCGTCGTCGTCTGTGCAGGTCAAGAGTCAGTCGCCAGTCTGATGCCAAACGTTGGCGATGCGCCAGACGCGTAATACCATCTCATCGGCGGTGCTAAGCTCGCCGCTGAGCTAGATGCCAAACGTGCGATTCGTGATGGTGCTGAAGTCGCGGCAGAAATCTAAAAGTTAGATAGCTTGAGTTAATGTAAAAGCAGCAAGATAGATTATCTGGCTGCTTTTTTTGCTTTGGAAAATGTGGTTGTTAGTGCGTTATTTATTTAGTTTTATTTTTCAGTCTAGTATAGTCAAGTCTAAATAAAAACAATACAGGACAATAAATTCATTTGATTCAACGCTATTTTTCTTGCTTGCTGTGACTGCGTCTCCAGAGGCTGCGAAAAATAACGTTGAATCTTATTGTATCGATTTTATAGTAATCTAACTATATCGTAATTATTTTAATGAAAAAGGCTTTAAGTGTAGAGCGATGTTAGTGAGAGGCTATTGTACTAGATCATCGTCTTCAGCCAGTATTTGTGTTAACGGTTGTTTAAGATTCTGGTATACCTGAGGTAGCGCTTTGAACGGCTCAAGGGTAAAGCTAAAAGGCTGATCTGCGTTAAACACCCAATATTTTCCTATTAATTCACCCTCTGTCGTTTGCAGATTATCTTGGGGTACATGGTTGATAGAGAAATGATTTTTATCAGCGTTATACCAGATACCCATCGCACGCAAATCTTTCTCATCGTTATAACTTAGCGTTAGCTGTGGCTGAACTTGGTTATTAACCGTTACTAGCGTTATCGTTTTACTCGGGAAAGGCGCTAATGCTTTTGCCCAGCCAGTACCTTGCTGTGAGTGAGCCGATACGCTAGCCCACTGTCGTTTGACGTAGGTTGCATCTGTATCCGAGTGGACAATAGCAAATAAGTCTTGTTGAGTGATTTCTATTATTTGGCGTCGAGGGTATACCGTCACAGTCGTTTTATCGGCTGAAATAGTATTGTCTTCCATCCCCAAAAAAGAATTCAGTGCAAAGAAAATAATGGCGATTTGTTCCATGAGTCACTCCACCTTTTTAACGGATTAACTTTAAATAGCTACCTCTAAAATGCTAAGTGAGATGCAAAGACATATAAGATCAAGATATCAGCAGACTACAAGCTCAAGCATTCATCTCACCAACCAACCACCCTTCAAAATCACTAACTTGCGTCGCTAGTTCAGGTTGCGCTTTTGCTAGCTCGGCAAGCGCATCTTGAATCTCATGCTTATTATATTTCACACCAGTCAATGTCTCTTTGAGCAAATCAATCAGCTCAATATTTAACGCATCAGAGAAGATAACAACCTCCGTAATCACAGCCTGCTTGACATCCATATGCACATCCATCATGCCCCAATCAAAGCGCGTCTCGATATGATGGCTAAACTCAGGCGTCTTGCCAAAGCGCCAATCCCAGTCAGCCATCTGCTGGTAGTAAGCGTTTAGAGCCGGCTGCTGGGAAAGGCTGGCTTCATCCAACTGCTCAACTGGCGCAGTCTCTCCGTAATACTCACAAAACGCCTCGATAATCGCATCAGACAAGGTCTCATGATTGATGGCATCATTGAACTCTACCAAGTTTGCCACGCGCGCACGTACCGATTTGATGCCTTTTGCTTTGAGCTTTAAGGGATGCGGATTGAGATAGTCGCCAAGCTTTTGCATATTGGCATTGACTAGCAGTGTCCCGTGATGAAAGCTGCGATCGGCGGCGTGTTTGAAGGCGCTGCCTGATATTTTTCTATCGCCGACTTGCATGTCATTACGACCAGATAAGGTGGCATCTATACCCAGTTTTTTTAGCGCATTGATGATAATGGTAAAGTTGGCCGTTTGGTCGTACGCGTGTTTTGGGGATAAAAAGTAAAATTGGTATTGCCCAAGTCATGAAATACCGCACCGCCACCACTTTGACGCCGCGCCAAAAAGACATCGTCTGCTGCCATCTTATCCGTCTTGCATTCTACCCATGGGTTTTGTGAGCGACCAATGACCACGGTCTCAGAGTTGCGCCATAAGAAAAGCGTGTGTGAGTCGGGATTGAGCGTATTAAATATCCAATCCTCGGTGGCAAGATTGAACCACGGATTGGTCACCGCAGACTTTAAGATGCGTAGTTTCATGATAGATCCTTCTTTCAGATAGTTTTTATAGAGTGAGCGTTATAAATAGGCACTGACATTCTTACCGATGCGGCGTTAGAATTCAATGTCGTTGTAATAAGAAGAATAATTTAGAAAAGCCTAATATGTTTATAAAATTTTTTAAGAAAGTGATCTAAAGTGATCTGTAGCCAAGACCTAATTAATATAAAAGGTTAAGCTTACAGAAGTAATCTACTTTTAGCATAGAAGGGGTTTTATGATTTTATACAAATACATGTCATTATCAGGCGCGATGAAAGCTATTGAAACTTCATCCATTGGTTTTACTCATCTAGAGGATTTCAATGATCCTTTCGAATGTACTGCTTTGGGTTTTAAAGCACAATCAAATTCTTTCACAACATCCAAAATTGCTCAAAATGCTTGTAGAAATAGATTTTCTCGAGGATACGTTGTTCTATCTTTAACTAGACAACCACTAAATCCTTTGATGTGGGCTCATTATGGAGATTCTCATCAGGGAGTTGTTATTGGAATTGATGTTGAAGAAGCTAACTTGCATTCACTTTCTGATAATTTTATTCCGTATCAGCTTGGTGAGGTAATATATACAAAAACTAAACTGCACAATGACTTAGATCTAATAAGTGAAGATGAGTTAATGGATATTGGTCAAAATATTCTATTTGAAGGAAATATATTTAATCTTGCAAAAGAGCTTTTTTATATAAATCATTAGACTGGGCTTACGAAGAAGAGGTGAGAGTAGTAAAAGAAGTTAAAAGCCTTAAAGCTAGTTATCACAGCGGGAAAGGAGTTTTGGAGACTTCAATAAAATCACAATAGCAGGTCGACCGCTATACTGTTTTTCTATCCCTAAAAGCTCAATAAAAGAAGTATATTTAGGCAAAAATGTTTATAAAAATATATCGAGAGCAGCAACAGTCTCACAAGATGAGTACGCATTATTAATTCAGAGCTGGAAAAACAAGGTATTGAAGTTTACCACTGTGAATGTGACTTAAATTCTTGGGATTTGAAGAAGAGAATTAGCAATTAACTAGGCAGTTACAGTGAATGATCAATAGTACAATTGAACCTACGTCAAAATGTCTCAATTCAAACTATTATATTCTTCTCTTCTCATATTATCCAAAAAAATACGAATGGCTTCTGTGTTTGATTGCCACTTACTATCTATTAATATTAAATGGCAATCTCGAGCATCGTAGCTATAAGTGAGTTTACAGAGATATAACCCAAGCCTAAAGAGCATTCAACTTTATTCAGCACAAATCTCCCACTGCGACTTGGTACTAAGATAACACTGCATCACCGCTTTGCCAGACTGCGCATAGGCATCACTGACGATACGCTGATTGCTTGGCAAACGATATCTGATAATGGCTGGCTCATCATTGACGGTGGTCGTCCATCCAGTGATCTCATTACGGTCATTGTAGTTTGCTTGATTAGATGTGGCCATTTTGCCAAGTCCTGGCAGGTTATAAGAGACCTGCCTAAAGCTATAACTCATCGCTGCACCTTCAGCGCCCTCATACTGACAGTTTAGCTTTTTGTGTAATTTGTCATCTATTTTTGTATCGCCAGATACGAGCCAATACCCTCTTAGATAGTAAATAGATAGTAAAAAATTAGCAAACAAATATCAATTATTATATTTTTAAGGAAACCTCCTACTGATTAGATGGCATTGCTTATACTTTGATATTATTAAGATTGTCTATCGATGAGTCTTATTGTTAGAAAGCTTCGATATCAAGATAGGTTCTATTCTTATACATACTGATGAGGGTAATGACTCAAGAGTGACTTTGGAGTTTGCCAGTATATAAATAATAAAGCGCTGAAATAGGCTAAAGTAGAAAAATTGTAGGGTAGCAGCGTCTACTGGCTTTTCGCTCGATAAAGTATTTTACCCAGTTATCTAAGATATAGAAAAGCTAGACATCGTGAAATGGCTTTAAATAAGACAGGTTAATCCATAAGAATGTGCGATGACACCTATAAAAAGCAATATACAAGGTGGTTATAGATTTACCATCATAGTGCCTTATTAGCACATTAACCTCCACCACATATCAGACGGTTATGACCGACACGAGTTGGCAAATGCAGTCTAAGCACTTAATAGGATTACCTAATGACCAACCGTGATCTCATCATCTTTGTGACCCTCTCTTTTATGTGGTCACTCTCTTTTGTGTTTTATCGGGTTGGCGTGCCTGAATTTGGTTCGTTGGCATTTGCCAGTTTGCGGGTGATTTTTGCAGGATTGGTCATGCTCGTATTTGTACTGCTAAAAAGAAAAACAGAGTTGGTATCAAACAGCACTGGAAAATGCTGTCGCTGGTTGGCTTATTCTCCGCTGCATTGCCATTTGTGTTGTTTTCTTTTCTGCGCAGTCAGTGAATGCAGGCGTACTCGCCGTACTAAACGCTTCCGTACCGATGATGAGCGGCTTTATCGCTCGCGTCTTCTTTAAAGACAGACTGTCCAAAAAACAAGCGCTTGGATTGGTGATTGGGGTAGTTGGGGTGATTATATTGATGAGCGAAAGCTTATTTGGTGGTGGCGATCAGGGTAAAGGCTTGGTCGAGGGATTATTACCGATGGGCTACGCGCTATTCGCTTGTGTGGGTTATGCGCTTGGCGCAAACATCACCAAAAACTACTTATACGATGTCTCGCCAGTTGCGATCACGGCAGGTTCACTCATCATCGGTAGCCTTATCATGCTGCCGGTGACTTTTACAGAGTTCCCTTATGGCAAAGCGATCAGCATAAAGGCATGGGTATCTGTAATATGTATCGGTGTGTTTTCAACCGCCATTGCCCTTATTTTTATGAATCAGTTGATCAAAAATATTGGGCCAACGCGTGCCACGAGTATCACGTTAGTCATTCCAATTTTTGCGATTATTTTGGGCTATCTATTGCTTGGCGAGGCGCTAAATATACAAGCCATCATTGGTTCGATTGTGATATTAATCGGCACATATCTGTCATTAGAGCTATCAATTAAGAAAATGCTAAAGCCAAAAGACAAGGCCCAGATGAACAGTATTTAAGGCTTAGTAAACAGTCTTCGTAGTAAACAAATACGAAGATTTGTATAGGTGAATATTGTTGTATCTGTTTGTAAATATTGCTTGGAATAATGAAATCTATCCCCTATAAATGTAGGCGCTAAACGTAGATTTACTAATGATATTATAAGTTTTTCTAAACAGCATTCGATAATAATCAGTATGAATGATGGTTGCTATAACTAAAGATCATAAATAGCGACAATAACCAATAGGACAGATTATGGCACACGATATTTTATTTGAGCCTGTAAAAATGGGCACACAAACGCTAAAAAACCGCATTATGATGGCTCCACTGACACGTCTGCGTGCCGTTGAGCCAGGCGATGTCCCTATCACATGGGCAGCAGAGTACTACTCGCAGCGTGCAGGGGCGGGCCTTGTCATCACTGAAGCGACGCAAGTATCGTTTCAAGCAAAAGGCTATGCAGGCGCACCAGGGCTACATACTCAAGATCAAGTCACTGCATGGAAAGCCATCGTTGACAATGTCCATGCCAAAGGTGGCAAGATTGTCGTCCAGCTATGGCACACAGGACTTGTCTCACATGAAAGCGTACAACCTGAGCGCCGTGCGCCAATTTCAGCCCTCAGATGTCGATGTAGGTATCCGTACCTCATTGCGTGATAGTGACAACCAAGCCATTCGCGCGGATGCCACGCCGCCGCGCCCAGCCAGTCTTGATGAGATTCAGCAAGTGGTTACTGACTTTGCACATGCAACCAAGTGCGCGCAGGAAGCGGGGTTTGATGGTATTGAGATTCATGGCGCGCATGGTTATTTGCTGCATCAGTTTTGGGCCAAGCATACCAATCAGCGTGACGATGAGTACGGTGGCAGCCGCGAAAACCGCGCGCGTCTAACCTTGGACGTGATTGATGCTTGCGCAGAGGCATGGGATGCTGATCACGTGGGTATTCGTATTTCACCACTTGGCACGTTCAACAATGTTGAGGGAGGCTACGAAGAAGACGATAACATTTGGCTGATTGAGCAAATCAACAAGCGTGGTCTAATGTATTTGCATCTGTCAGAGCCAGACTGGGCAGGGGGTACGCCGTATAGCGATGAGTTCCGTCAGCGTGTCCGTGATGCGTTCGATCAGACCATCATCGCGGCGGGAGGCTATGATGCGGACAAAGCAGAAAAAAATATCAAGGCAGGTTATATCGACGCAGTAGCATTCGGTCGTGATTATCTTGCCAATCCTGATCTCGCTGAACGTATTCAAGAGGGTGCACCGCTCAACGAGCAGCATCCAGAGAGCTTCTATGGTGGCAGCACGGTTGGCTACACTGATTATCCGTTTATGGATCAGGCGCAATAGTTTATTTGTCGGTTCTGCTGACTAAATAGCTAAATTATGCTTCATAAAAGCCCTCTGACTATCGGTAGTCAGAGGGCTTTTTGTGCTTCTATTTTCATTATGTACCAAAATTGCCTGTTTGATAATCACGGAACGTTTGTCGTAGCTCATCTTGGGTATTCATTACAAAGGGGCCGTGACCTGCGATAGGCTCACCGATAGGTTCACCACTTAACAACAGTAGTTTGGCAGGAGTGTGTTCATCGTTATCGGTAGAATAGGTGAGCTCAATAGTATCGGTAGCAGCATCAGATAAAGGTACAGGTTGAGAATCTACAGATGGTTCAATCGGCGCTGCAAACTGAATCAGATTGCCTGCACTGATAGATGTGCCATTGACCAGTACTCGGCCTTCTTGTACGAGAAGCAGGGTATTGTGCGTGCTAGGTACTTCGAGTATCGTTGTGCCTGCGGTATGCAGCGCGATATCCCATAGGTTAATGGGCGTAAAGGTTACCGCATTACCTGTGACGCCATGCCAGTCACCTGCAATGATGGCAACTTGACCGATGACCGTTTGTTTGTCAGCGCTTTGAGCAACAGCATCTTTAGTAAGATTATCTTGAGAGTCGGCATCGCGACTGTCCACCAATTCTATGATAGGCATCTCAGCACGTTTGATAAATTGATATTTAGGATCAGTCAGCTTGTGCGCGCTTGGCAGATTGACCCACATTTGCACCATACTAAACACACCACCGCGCTGCCCAAACGCCTCAGAATGGAACTCTTCGTGTAGAATGCCGCGACCAGCGGTCATCCATTGCACATCGCCTTCCAAAATCTCCCCACGCCCACCGATTGAGTCAGCATGACTGATCTCACCTGAGTACGCGAGGGTGACGGTCTCAAAACCTTTATGAGGGTGTTTGCCAATGCCATGTGGCTGCGTCTGATAATCAGGATTTGGTGCAAACGTCGTCGGCTCGCCATAATCAAATAGTAAAAATGGATCGGTATGACTGTAATTGAAGTCTGGTTGGTCATCGACATAATTGATCAATGTTTTCACAAAAAATCCGTCACCGACCCAATGCGGTGCTTTATCACCATGAATCTGTTTGATTGGGCGCATCGAGTACCTCGCAATTCTATCTAGCATAAATAACAGTAAGTGAATATTATACTATAATTCTATAGTGTAATGAACTTATGTCGTGTTTATTTTATGCTATCAAATGCGACTGCTTCTTAAACCACCTCGCCACTCACAAAGCCACTGGCCCAAGCCCATTGGAAGTTATAACCACCAAGCCAGCCTGTTACATCGAGCACTTCGCCGATGAAGTACAAGCCCTCTTGCAAATTGCTTTGCATGGTCTTTGAGGATACTTCGTCAGTTTTTATGCCGCCGCGTGTGACCTCAGCCGTACGGTAGCCTTCAGTACCAGAGGGCTTGAGCTGCCAGCCATTGAGAGTAGCGCCAAGCTCACTCAGTCGCTCATCTTTGATATTGGCAAGCTCAGTATCTTTGATATCGTCCCAAAGCTGGGTTTGTAGTGCTGCCAATAGTTTTTTGGGTAGTGCGTTGTCTGTGTTTTCTGCCAATACAGTACGGATCAGTTGGCGTGGGTGTGACTTTTTGCGGGTGAGTAAAATATCGGTGACATCTACATCGGGCAGTAGGTTAATGCTGATCGTCTCACCACTGTGCCAATAGTTCGATAGCTGGAGCATGGCAGGGCCAGAAAGCCCGCGATGGGTAAACAGTACAGGCAGTTTAAAGAGATACGCTCATTGCTGGCAATGACTGGTAGGCTGATGCCTGCTAAGCTACGAATCAGCTTGCCTGTTTTGTCCGTGAAGGTAAATGGTACGAGACTGGCATCGGTTGCTATCAGTGTATGCCCAAACTGCTGCGCTAGCTCGTAGCCAATGCCGCTTGCGCCCATCGTTGGAATAGACAAACCACCAGTGGCTACCACTAACGACTCACAACGATAGCGCGTCTGTGACGATTGACTCTCGCTTGCGACGTCTTTTTTGCCAAGCTTTTTGCTGGTTATTAGCTCAAACCGTTTTGCTTTATCATGGTCAGTCGTCTGTACATGATTGATTTGGGTATTGAGCTTGATTTGCACACTGACAGCCGTACATTCATCAAGGAGCATAGTGAGGATATCTTGGGCAGAATCATCACAAAATAGCTGTCCGTGTTCACGCTCATGGTAGGGGAATCTGATGCGCCTCTACCATGCCGATAAACTCCCCAGCTTGGATAGCGACTCAGTGCCGACTTACAAAAGTGAGGATTGGCACCGATAAAATGCTCAGGCTCCACAAAGTAATTGGTAAAGTTGCAGCGGCCACCACCTGACATCAAAATCTTTTTGCCTGCTTTATTGGCGTGATCTATGACCAAAACGCGACGACCACGGCGACCTGCGGTGAGCGCACAATATAATCCTGAAGCGCCAGCGCCGACGATGATGACGTCATAGTGAGTAGAGGGTTGTGCATTGTGGTGATTAGTCATTGCGGTCTCGTAAAACAATCATTTAAAAAAAGGTGATAACAAAACCAATTGTATGTGTTAATAATACAGATCGGCGGTGTTGTCTAAAGCAGTATCGGTAGGGCAGCTATTGTCCATATTTCATTTGAGGTTACAAGGATTAAATGTGATATCCGATGAGCTGTGACATGGCATCTGCATATCAAGCGCACTCTTGATTGTGATGTTGCAATAATCCTTACTAATAATTCTTCAATAACCGCTGCTATCAATCACCAAGTATACAGATGTACAGCGAAATTGTTATGATTGACTGATGATGTCTTGCAACCGACACGCTTATTTGTCAAACTATCGCTGAGTGTCACGCATTATGGAAGATGACTCTTATTGCCTGCATGGGTAGTCGTTATAGACGACTTTCTATGTAAGTCATGATAATTAAAAGGACCAATACTATGACCCAGAAATCATTTCCAATCTCAGCCGAGTTTATGGCTGCTGCCAATACCACCCCTGAAAAGTATCTCGAAGACTACAATCAATCTATCGAATCAACCGAAGCAAATGATGCGTTTTGGGCGAAGCGTGCTGAGCTGATCGACTGGATAAAAAAACCGACCAAAGTCAGCAATGTCAATTATGACTTAGACGATTTCAGTATTAAATGGTTTGAAGATGGTGAGCTGAATATCTCCGTCAACTGTCTTGATCGTCACCTCGAAAAAGATCCATACAAGCCAGCTATTATTTGGGAAGGGGATCACCCTTCACTACACAAGATTATTTCTTTTAAAGAATTACATGAAGCAGTCTGTCGTCTAGGCAACTCGCTACGCAAGCTTGGCGTTGGCAAAGGGGATCGGGTCACGTTGTATATGCCGATGATACCAGAAGCCATGGTCTCGATGCTGGCATGTGCGCGTATTGGTGCGGTGCATTCTGTGGTATTTGGTGGGTTTTCTGCTGAGAGTCTGGGCAATCGTTTGATAGACAGCCGCTCAAAAGTTGTGATTACGGCTGATGAAGGTTTACGTGGCGGCAAGCACACACCGCTCAAGGCCAATGTCGATCATGCTCTTGAGATGGATGGCACAGACAGTGTCGAAAAAGTCATCGTCGTCCACCGCACAGGCAACTCTATACCGATGAGCGGTCGCCGCGATGTTTGGTATCACAATCTCGTTGATGGACAATCAGAGATCTGTGAGCCTGAAGTGATGAATGCCGAAGATCCATTATTCTTACTGTATACCTCTGGCTCAACGGGTAAGCCAAAAGGCGTTGTGCATACCACAGGGGGTTATATCACTTATGCCTTGTCTACCTTCCGTGATGTCTTTGATGTCAAAGAAGATGACGTTTATTGGTGTACCGCAGATGTGGGCTGGATCACAGGTCATACCTACTCAACATATGCACCGCTCGCCAATGGCACCACGACAGTCATTTTTGAAGGGGTGCCAGAGTATCCAACATGGGCACGTATCGGACACATCATCGACAAGCACGACGTGACCATTTTATACACCGCCCCAACGGCGATTCGAGCGATGATGAAAGAGGGTGATGCCTTTGTACGTGAGTCGGATCGCTCAAGCCTGCGTTTGCTGGGTTCAGTCGGTGAGCCAATCAACCCAGAAGCGTGGGATTGGTACTATCATGTCGTTGGTGACAGCAAGTGTCCCATTGTCGATACGTGGTGGCAGACCGAGACAGGCGGTATTTTGATGGCACCGATTCCGGGAGCGGTCGATCTTAAGCCAGGTGCCGCGATGACGCCGCTGTATGGTATTAAACCTGAAGTCGTCAATGCTGAAGGCGCAATCATGGAAGGCGCTGCTGAAGGTAATTTGGTCATCAGTACTGGTTGGCCTGGGCAAATGCGTACGATCTACAATGACCATCCGCGCTTTTTGAAAACCTATTTTAGCGATTATCCCGGCTATTACTTCACAGGTGATGGTGCGCAGCGTGATGAAGACGGACATTATTGGATCACAGGCCGCGTGGATGACGTGCTAAACGTCTCAGGGCATCGCTTGGGTACGGCAGAGATTGAGAGTGCATTGGTTGCTCATCCGGCTACTGCCGAGGCCGCGATTGTTGGTATGCCGCATGAGATTCGCGGGACAGGTATCTGTGCCTTTATCATTCTAAAGTCTGGCGAAGAAAAAACAGACGATCTAAAAGCGGAGCTAAAACGTCATGTGCGTGCCGAGATTGGGCCGATTGCGACCTTAGATGCTATTTATATGGTGGATGCGCTACCAAAGACTCGCTCAGGAAAGATTATGCGTCGTATCTTGCGTAAGCTGGCAGAAGGTCAGTATGTCGGATTGGGCGACTTATCTACGCTGGCGGACAGCTCAGTGATCAATGATTTGGTAGAAGAAGTCAAAGCGAGCCGCGGAGAGTAGTTGCGTTAGCCCGTCTATCGGGCACGCGAACGGTGCTATTTCAACTTTGATATCCGTTCAGCAACGTCAAATAAAAGCCATGTTATTGTGAATAGCATGGCTTTTTTACGCAGACGATATTGATATTGCGGCGTTTTGACGATTCAATATCAATGGTCAATGAACATTGCTACCCACTAGTTGCCCGCCATATAAGAGATCGTTTTGCCATTTATAGATGGTAGCGACTCATAAATACTCGATAAGGTTTCCTGTCATTATGACTGATCATACTTTGCTCTCAACGGATAAATCTTTACCAAAAATCGCGATCATCGGTGGTGGTCTGACAGGACTGCTAACCGCGACACTACTAGAACGCGCCTCAAATCAGACACACGATCTATCCAATACACCGCAAATCACTATTTTTGAAAAGTCGCGTAGTGTTGGCCGGTTAGCGACGCGCTATCGTACCGACAGTGACACAGGTAAAAACTGGCAATGGGCATTTGGTGCACAGTTCTTTACGGCAAAGACTGATAGTTTTCAGCAGTTTATCGTCCCTTGGCTAGATACTGGGCTGCTACAGCCATGGTGTGCCAACGTGGTCGAGCTCACGCCCGCGAATGATAATGGTCAATCGCCTGATATCCAAAGTAAAGAGCAGTGGGATACCGTGCATGCGCGCTATATCAGCACACCAAAAATGAGCAGTTGGGGACGTGAGTTGGCCGCTGGGCTCAGGCACACAAACATAGTGTTTAAGACGCGTGTGGCTCCGCTGGATGAGCATACTATTCACTCAAATAATAAAAAAACTGAGCTATTTGACGAGACAGGGAATAGTCTTGGTTGGTTTGACTGGGTCATTTGTACTGCACCAAACGGTCAGGCAGTAGAGCTGATGGCAGACAGTGGGTTTAGTCAGCAAGTTAACATCACTCAGCCGCAGATGCAGGCCTGCTATACGTTGATGCTCGGTTGGGACAATACCCAAGAATTACCTGAAACATTGAACTCTCAAACAGCACCGCAGTGGGATGTTGCTTATTTAAATAGTGAGGTACTCGATAGAATATTTATTGAACATCATAAACCCGCTCGTGATGAGCTATTACCAAGCATCACCATTCATGCGCGTAATGACTGGTCACAAGTCCACGTCGATGATGATTTGGAGACAGTCAAAGCCGCGTTATTAATGGCAGCGCAGCAAGCCTTAAACTGGGACAAAGATAGTGCTCCAAGCCAAACAGATTGTCATCGCTGGCGCTATGCGGCTACTATAATAGATACAGATACTAAAGAGCTAGGTATCTTAGTCGATGAAACCAGACAGTGGATGGTCAGTGGTGACTGGTGCGCACGCGGCAATATCGAAAGCTGCTATCAGGTAGCTCGGCAGACAGTAGAGGCAGTCTATAGGGCACGATCTATATGAGTTGATTGCTGGCTGAATCTATCGGCTGCCAATCGCTAGAGAGGTTTTTACGTGTTTATAGCGATAGGCATCGAGATTTGAACCTGTTATAAATAGCGAGGCAAAAAAAAAGCCCACAGAGGGGGTGTTTTTGGTGTTATCACACGTTATCTAAAGTTAGCCTTAGCCTATATTTTACGTGCATTACGTGCTAATATCTATTATCTAGCGTTATCACAACTGACCACCAATTAGTTACATAAATGGTGGTCAAATTGGTGGTCAGATTTATCACTGTAAATAGGTAACAAGGGCGTGGTCATGGCAGCATTAACAACTGATACCCAAATCAAGCGAGCAATCAAAGACGCGCAGGGACAAAAGCGTGTTTATCACACTATTGGTGGCTATGCTGGCTTACGTTTGCGCTTACGTGGTGGCTGTATAGAGTTTCAGCACCGCTACACACACCCCTATCACTGGTAAACGTAAAGAGATGACGCTAGGACAATACCCAGCTTTGACGCTTGAGCAGGCAAGGCAGACCCATGCCGACAATATGCGTATGCTTGCCCAACTGATTGATCCGATCACACAGCGCGATAGTGAACGGGTAAAGCAAGCCACCGCCATAACCAACACATTTCAAGCCGTAGCTGATGACTGGCTATATGAGCAAACCAGTAACCCCGATCACCAACCAGCACCAAGCACACTAGAAAATATCAATAATTACCTAGCGCCATTAACTGCCACTTTTGGTAAATTCCCAGTTAGTGAGATAACAAGCCAGCAAGTATTAACCCTATGCCGTGACATACAAAGAAAGCATGTGCATAAGGGCAACCGCGTTAAGCACATGGCGCAGCGTATCTTTGCCCATGCTGTGTTAAAGGGCTTCATTGAGTACAACCCAGTCACCCAGCTATCAGGTGCTAAGGCATTGAAAGCGACACGCACCAAGCACCATGCGTCACTGACAGACCCCAAAGACTTTGCCGTCTTATTAAGAGATATTGACGGGTTAAGTGACAAGCAAGTCTATAACAAACCGATATTAAAACTATTAACGCTTACTTTTGCCCGTGTAGGTGATATATGCGCGATGCGATGGGCAGACATTGACCTAAACGCTAAGCAATGGGTTTTTACCCCTCAAAAGGGGGCAGAGGCGCGATGACATGGTGGAAAGCCTAGTCATACCACTAGCACCGCAAGCAATAGCCGTCATAGAGCAAATGCAGACGCTAACGGGTGGTCATGATTATGTATTTCACAATGCCAACCGTAGGAAAGCACCGCATCATGATCCGCAAGCCATTAACAAAGTATTGAATGATCCATCTATGAATAGCATGGGCATTGGTAGCAATTACGAGGGCAGAGGCTATAAAGAAGTACATACGCCCCACGGCTTCCGTGCCAGCGCAAAAACCATGCTGATGGAACGATTAGGCTATGACGAACTGCTAACAGAGATACAGCTAGGACACCAAATGCTTAACAAGTACGGCAAAGCCTATAACCGTATGCAAGCCGTACCTGAACGAACGCGCATGATGACGGACTGGGCGAACTACTTAGATAATATTAAGGTAGGCAAGTTTGATAATGTCATTCATGCCAGCTTTAAACAACGATCACAAAAGCATGGGTAACACCATGTAATACCAACCATGCAAGGCTAGGACTAATTACCCGAACGACAGCTATTCACACCCTTATGCTGTCACCGCCTTGCACCTATTTTGTTTAAGGGTGTAGGGGTGTGATATGAGCGTATTAGATGATGAAGTGTTTCAAGGGAAAAAATATATTCTCGCAGTTGATTTTATAAATCTAGTTGCCAGCACTACAAAAGATTATATAGATGATATAGCTTCCTACCTTGTCTTAAATAATTTTGATAAAGAAGTATCGTCTTATTTAATGGATAAATATTCGCGTGTCACTCGAGTTGAACATAGCCAATCTCATGATTATGATGTTAATACTAGAAATTTTTTAGAGAATTGCCACTCAAAGGTAATTCTTAGTAAGAGTATTTCACTCCGCTTAATAAATGATTTAAAAGGGGGACTTCTATTACTCCTATGAAGAGTTAGAGTCCATAGGGTGTATCAAAAACTAAAGCTAGAACTGACTGCTGAAGCAGCTAGAGTAGTTAGGGACAAGGTAAGACAATATGATGAGAATGAGATACATTTTATTTATCGAAAGCCTATAGATAAACCTGAAGAGCCTAATGCATGCCAGTTAAATTACTTCAAGTTAGAAAGGTTTGATATTAAAACCGCGGCTTGCTTACTTGCTGGTATAGAAGTACGTCTGATAGATGAAAATGAAGGCGAAAGTTTATTCGCGGAAGTATTCGCTGATTATATTAGCTATAAACTGATGTTTGAGCTGGCTATAGATAACAACGAGGTCATTTTCGATGATGATCTTATTAAATCTGAAGATTTACAGAAATATCTCTTCAGGATTGGTTATGTTCTCAAGGGTTTCAATGACTGGTTGAGAATTGAGCCAGCAAAACCTTTGGTAGATGTTCAATTACCTGTTATAGATTCTAGCTTGTCAAAAACACCAAAAGTGAACCATGATGAGTGTACAGAAAAATATGAAGTGCTTAAGAAGAAGTATGAAAGCTTAGAAAAGGAGTTTGATGAAATCCAGAAGCAACTTACAAATGCTACGGTTGAGCTGGATGACAATACTGCCGCAAGTTATCAGACAACTATAGGTATATTGTTGGAAATAATGAAAGCGCCAAAAGGAACAGAAGACAAACCAGCATTTCCTAGCGAAGCTGCCATCATTGGGTTAGCTACTGAAGAAGCAATATTCCGTCAAGGTAAAACATCTTTAGAAAATCGCTTTAGGGTAGCAAAAGAGGCGCTGGCCAATGAAAGAAAAAAACCGCATAACCTCAAGAGAAGTTCGAATTCACGTTAGTGTGTCATGATTCTAGTTGCTGTGCATACTGGAGCGACTCATCAGTTATTAAGATGTGAAGCAATGAGCAAACTAATTTTACATCCGTATTTTTTTTGGATTTTGTATGATTGATCTAAGCATAGAAGTGCAGGAATTGCTGACAGCATGGGGTAACTGGGTGTTGGCAGAAGGCAACGGTTTAGGGTATTCAAGTCCGATGGCTAGTCTAATGCGTGGACATGTTGTAGAGAAAAGCAAAATACGTTCCGCTATGTTTCTCACTGATGACGAAGCACTAAAAGTAGAAAGACTAGTAACCATTCTATGCGAATGTAAACCCTTAGAAGGCAAGATTTTAAAGCTAAAATATATTGACCGTATGAGCACCAATGGCATAGCAGAGTATTACCTAACGCCGCTCAAGTATGGTAAGGATAGCGTTAACAAAGTAAGCTCGCATACCGCTGTACAGCATATAGCACGTGCTGAAGGATTTATCGCAGGTTTGATAGTTGGCCAAACACGGTTAAACCACTGACACTACACTGCCAATAATAAAGCGGCCATACTTTAATAAGTGTGGCTTTTTTAATGCTAAGTAAATAACTAGGCATAAACTTGCATCCCAATTAGGGCATAGCTTCACCCTAGTTAGGATGCCCATAATACAGGCTTGAGCCATACTGATAACCTCAATCAACGTTAGTTTCAATCTGAAAACTTGAGCTAACAACATTAAGAGAGGGTAGAACGATGGCAGCCGTATCTAAGGCAGCAGTTAAAAGAATTATTGGTAAGTACCGAGAGCAAGGTCTTGGAGACCAGCAAATCGCTATTAAGCTACTAAAGCGCAAAGACAATATAGGTAAAAATCTGCAAACAGCAATTGAAAGGTATCAAGAGGCAGGGTCGCAAACACCCCTTGAAGATGTTATGGGGATATTTGATTTGAACCCTAGTCGTGCACCCGGCAGCCGTGTTGCAGGTCAATCAAACCCAAACGCCTCAATAGGCGATAAGCTAAGCTCGTACGCAACCAGCGCAGCAATGGGATTGGCAGATTCTTATTCTGGTATTTGGCAAATGAACAAGCAATTTGGTGATAAGGCTAACAGCGTCGCTAATAGCGTGCTTGGAACAAACCTTGATACCAACGCAGCAGAGCGGTATAACAAACAGTATCAGCAAGCAAATTTAGCCACAGACGGTGCGCGTTCGGTTGCAGGTCGCACTGGCGGTGACTGGGTGCGCGGCGGCGCTGAGATTGCAGCAACATTGCCAATCTATGCGGCAGGTCGAGGTGCTACGATCGGCGCTCGAATGGCCGACCAGGGTGTGAGAGGTGCAGCGGTTGGTGCAGCTCAATATGCAGAAAACACAGACGACAGGTTGTTAAATATGGGCGTAGGTGCAGCAGGTGGCGCTATCGGGCAAGGTGTCGGTGAAAAGGTCGCTGGAGCAGTAGGCAAGGGGTGTAACGAAGGCTGTTAACGCCAAACGTGGCAATCTTGCCCCAGCTTACAAAGAAATTGACGATCTCGGCAAGCAGTTTGATGTTAGAACGTCAGTGGGTGATATCAAGGGTGGCGGCGTTATTAAGAACACAGAAACGCATCTCGAGCGCATACCAATAGTAGGTATGGGCAAGTTTAGAGAGGGGCAACACAGTCAAGCGAAGGCTGCATCACGTAAAATCACCGGTAAACTTAAAGCTGTTATGGCTGACACAGACTACAAAGCATTGCCAACTATCAGACAAGCAGCCGCAGCAGGTGATAGAAACGCAGCGCGTGTGCTGAACATCGTTGAGACAGCAGGTGACGACACAGGGCGCGTACTACAGGCGAGCGCAGAGGTTCGCGCATTCCGTGAGAGCAAGATTGCATCAAAACTTTACGACAAGGTTGATGAAGCGGTCGCAGCGAGTGGTAATGATATTGTTACGCCTACCAATACGCAGTCAGCACTAACAAAAACGCTTGATAAACAAGCGGCATCCTTATCGCCTGATGATGTTATTGTTCGAGAGCTTACAGACATTCAAAGGAATCTTGCTGATACTTCAAAACCTAAAAATTTTGCCAATATGCGTCAATTACGATCAAGACTTGGTAGTCTCTCAAGTGAGCTAGGGATAAGCGGCAAAGGCGCGGCATCAAAAACTATGGGGGATTTACGCCAAGCAGTTGATGACGATATTGCAGAGTTTGCACTAAACTCAGGCAACACGGCTATCAAGAAGGCATATCAACGCGCAGACAAGTTCTACAAAAACGCTATGAAGCGTGCGGACAAGGCTATTGCCAATGCAATGGATAGTAATAAGCCTGATGAGATTTACAAAGCATTTATTAAAACAGGTCAAGGCGATAGAGCTAACAACTTCTATCAAGCATTAGACCCAAAAGGACAAGCAGCGTTACGCTTTGCTATGGCAGATGAGGCTATCAATAAAGCCACGAATGAAAGCACAGGTAGTTTTAGCCCTGCTAACTTCGCAAAAGAGTTTGAGCGATTGAGCGATCCGTATAGCAATATATTTAAAGGCGATGATAAGAAACAAATGGACGGACTTGTTAAGCTCATGCGTCATATCGAGCGAGCAGGTCAGTACAAAGAAAATCCACCAACAGGAGTAAGACTGACTGATATTGCTATGGTTGGTGGTGTTATGTCCAATCCAATAGGAACCGCAAAAATTGCAGGGATGGCAGCACTAGCTAAAACGCTACTAACCACCAACGCAGGCAAAAACCTACTGCTAGCAGCTAACAAACTACCGGAAAACAAACAAGTTGCATTGGATAATCTACTAAAGATGGCAGCTAAACTGTCAGCGGCGGCAGGTGCCAAGACAGGTCAAGAAGCTAATAACAGTGTAGCAGGCACGAAAATTGCCAATAATGCACCGTTAACATCGTTCTAATTACTTGTTAGATATAAATTGCTTAAAGCACTTTAGTTTGGTTATAGTGCTTTTCAGGCATTATATTTTAACTACTACGCTGGAGAATAGATTGAAGTCATTTTTAGTAAGACTATTTCAAGTCCTATGGATTATTGGATTCGCAGTTGTGTTAGGTGGTATTTTTGCCAATATTGCATCCTACAATGAATTGCCGGCCGCGGTGTTCGGTGCATGTGTATGGCTCATTTTCTTTGCAGTAATTCAATACTTACTTTTTGCTACTCTTGATCCTAGGGCCCTATTCGATGGCAGCATAGTACCTAACAATAAAGGCGGTATTACTAGAAGGTCTTTTGCTATTGGTATTGCTACTAGCTTGGCATTGGTAGTAATAAGCGGCGTTATAACTAAGCTATATCTTACCTATCAAGATAATCAAAAACTTGAAGCTGGTAGTGATATTGATTTTTACAGCGAAATACTTACAGAAAGTACCTACCGCCATGACTTTACAGATTGCTACTACACTGAAGAGGACAAACCAAAGAAAGCTGATGTGCAGCAGATAGCTAGAAACTTAGAAAATCAAGGTGTTGTTGGATTGAATATACTCGTAGAAATAGCAGATCGTAACGACAAAATAGGCGAAGCCTTTCGGTGTGCAATTAGGGAAGATATGAGTATTGATGAAATGGCAACGATAGCCGGCATTGATTACTAATGAATCAACCGCACCCTAAGAACCAAAACCCACCCGCTAATCGGTGGGTTTTTTCAATTATATGTTCTCCTAATCGATCAACTGGCACCCTAGTTAGGATGCGAACTCACCCCAACTAGGATGGCAGCCCGCTAAGCTTTTAGCATACTGATAACTCAAATCAACGCCAAGTAACGGCATGACACAGGAGTTAGCAATATGCTAAATGTATCAAACAATCCGCAAAGCTCAACCCAGTTACATCCGCAAGGGCAGACGCGCATTAAGACAGCGGCATCCTTAGTAGGTGTTCATCATCAGACACTTCGCCGATGGTGGAAAGCTGACAAGTTCCCAAGACCGATTGATATCAACGGCATTCTATTATTTAGAAACGCCGATCTACTAGCATGGCTTGAACGCCAACACTCAGCTAGCAAGGGGGCTTAATCATGACTACTACAGCCACCGCCCCAGTGACCAACCAGCCAGCACCTAAAACACAGATTGACACTGTTAGAGCGCACCTGATGACAGGGGCAACAATCACTACTTGGGATGCTTACCGGCTTTATCAAATCACATGCCTAGCGCAGCGCATTCATGATCTAAGAACTGCAGGGCTAATTATTCAAAGCGAAATAGTCACGCACAATGACAAGCGTTTTTCAGTCTATTGGCTTGATGAACAGACATTACTTGAAAGCGAACTATCTAACAGCGAGGTGAACCCATGAGCCAGTCAAACGATGTATTAGAACCGCGCCTAGTAGCAGTGGATAGCTATTACTTGTCTGTCATTAATGACCGCATACAAGACCTATCAAATGATGCTGAGAGCCTATCAATGGCACTTAGCGCGATCAGCACCGATGATGATGCAAGCCGTGGCGTAATAGTCGCTATACGGGCTGCCTTACTCGCTAACAGTGAACTGGCAACCATTCTAAGCGAGCAGATGGACGGGCTTATCTTACTGCCTGAGCTGGAGGTAACAGACCATGAGTGATAACGACCTAGTGAATGAAGTTATGGACAGGTTAAAAGGTGAAGGATTTTTGATGATAGCTGATGAATTTATAGATCAGTTAATCATTACTTTACATGCCAATGTGACCGCCATTAATAGTCTGACTAAGATGGTAGAAGTAGAAAATAAAATGCTAGCTCTACGCGGTTCACTACCTACAGGTAGCAGACAAGTGGACTCACTCAAAGGGCTATCCAAACGCATAGCAGAAATAGCGTTCAACGTGGAAGGGGGTAAGAGATGAGCAAAGATAACAAAAACGACCTAACATTCTGTGACGTGGAGTACGATAGCCAGAATGGCACGAATTTGAGCCTTTATCATACGAATTTGAGTGTAAATAGCCAAAATTTGAGCCTAAATGACAGGAATTCGAGTGTTAATGGCAGTGTTATGAATATGTCCGCTAAATCAGAAAAACTCGCTAAATATCGACGCAGATTGAGTCATAAAAAAAAGGATGTAACAGGGGCGATTACCCATTTTTTTTATGAAACAAGCCGTTGCAACTGATGATAACAGCGGTTATCATAACCACACTACTAAACTAATAGCGGTTAAGCCAAGCCGTCATTCATTGGCTATTTTTGTGCCTAAAACTTGCCTGACTACTAATCAGCAAGCTACTACGGGCATGAATAAAAATACGTCTGTCTTTATACAGGCACGTCATATATTTAGCGCCGTCACTGGTGCGAACATCTATGACGGGTTGATAGAGCCTAATACAAAAGCCTTTACGGTAAATAAGCTCAACCGTCTATTAGCGGTAGTTAAGACCCGTCACCCCTATTTTTATGGGTGACAACAAACTAACTAATCTAATAGGAGGGCATAATCATGCCTAATTCAATCCGTACGACCTCAAACACTCAAACCCCTACTAACAGCACACCAGCCACATTCAAGGGCAGGTGACAGCGTTCTATGCCCATCTGTAGGCAATGGCACTTATCAGCTATTCAATGATAAAGAATACGGCTGTTTAGGCTTTACCACCAACGGCAAAACATACCATTACCGCAATGACGGCAAAGTAAGCCGCAATGATGCCGCCCCGTCATTATTCCATGACACGCCAGCCAACCGCCAAGCCATTAACGCGCTGTATGGCAGCCAGCACAGCATAAAAACAATAGATTGCACCGATGCAGACGATAACGAAGTTATCTTAATGTCGTCTTGCATGTTGTCCGATACCGCTTGTGACGTTTCTGGCGCTGCTGAGGTCATGCACGATATTGGTCAGCTACTCTACTTAATTTACAACGAGAACATCTCCTCTAATCAAGTTAAGTCAATGGCGCGCCTTGTACACGACACTACCGATAGATGGTATAGCATTCTTAACTACCGACTTGATGCGCTCAACAAGCCATTAGAACAAACTGGTTTTGGCAAGGGTAGAGGGTTAAGACTATGAAAACTATCAATCAGTTAAGACAAGAATATATCGATAGCAAAATGGGCGAACAAACCCACTTAGATTGGTTCGATGCTTTATTCACTACTATCAAAGATGATCTTAGAAGTGGTGATATTCACAAAGCGCAAAAACTTTGCAGACATAGGGCAATATTTAGCACAAGACTTTCAGCATTATTCTGAAGATGAGCTGGCTGGCCTAATTGCTGAAAAGGAGGGTTTATGAAGACTTACCCACCGAAGCAAAGCCGTAAGCACGCTAAGCGCAAAAGCTACTACAAGAAGTACAGAGCCACGCGCCAGCCGAACCACACGCAGGCAAGGGGGGCTAGATGACCACCACACTACAAACAAACACCATGAAAAAGCCCGCGCATTGAGCGCAGGCTTAGACATGATAGGTCGTTTTAATGCAGCCACACGGCAAGGGCTGGCAGATGACAATATATTGCTTAATCTTTATAACCTATGTGAGCAGTTAGGCATACAAGACAGGCTATTGCACCTTGATAGTGATATTACCATAACCACAGGCATTGATACAGGTAAGAGAGCTGACAGAGAACACGATAGGGCTAGTATTAAACAACAATCAAGATCAACCCGTCACGCTTGCCAGTGTCACACCTAACAGCACTCAAAAGCCGATTATCATTGATCGTATGCAGCCGTCAGCTTTCATCATTGGTACGTTAGACAGTAGCAAAGAGATTATAGCGATTGATAACTTAAATGATGCTGTCACGCTTGCTTATTATCTTATGGCGGATAACGTCACGCTACTGGTGAGCCTTGATAAGCTGCTATTTAATGGCATTGTCAGCCATTTTGCCGAAGCCTATCCCGTGACTATCTTTACCACCTTAGACGAGAAAGACAAAGCGTGTCACCCGTTTAAAGGTGCAAACGTCAAAGGGGTTATTACTGGCGCTAGAACTCTCTTAGAGCATTTAGAATATGGCGAGCTTAGCTATAGAGAGATATTAACCCTTGATGATACAACCATACTCGATCTACAAGCTGAGATATGGGGCGAGCCTGAACCCTTAGCCAATGATCCAAGCAAGCCGACACCATACCCTATTAACGCATTCACAGGACTGCTAAGACGGGTTATTGAGTTAGTGGCATATTATGCACAAGTACCGCTTGCCATGGCAGGGCAATGCGTTTTAGGCGCACTGGCACACATGGGGCAACGCTTCATTGATGCACCGATGGGGCACGGTCACATGCCCGCCAGTCTTATTCTAATCACAGAGGGCGAAAGCGGTAGCGGCAAAACGCAAGCAATGGGTTTAACTCACTTCAAGATCAAAGAGTATGAGCGCCAACAATATGCCAGCTACTTAGACGATGTGGCAGCATGGGAAAGTGACAAGGCTAGTTTGAAGGGCAAGGAGTTATCAGAGTTTTTAGATGACAACCCAAAGCCCTACAATCCTAAGACTATGTTTGACGATGCAACCATTGAGCCAATACTAGATAGGTTTGTCGCTGGAGAAATGAGCAACGCTAGTCTATCCACTGATGAAGCAGGTCAATACTTTAACGGTCATACTATGACGGGTGACACCGCAGGCAGTGCCCTATCTGCAATCACTAAGCTATATAGTGATGGTGAAGTATCAAGGTTAAGATCGCAAAAGTCCGCCTATGCCACACCGCAAACAGATGCCCATAACGTGCGTATGACTCTATTACTACAGGGGCAACGCATTATATTAGAGAAGGCACTAACTGATCCTTTAATGAATGGGCAAGGCTTTTTAGCCCGTGCCTTGATTGCTTGCCCTGAGGACTTGCGCGGTCATCGAGTATGGGACGATGAAAAGCGCAGGAATGACAGCCCGTATGATAATCCTGATTTAATCGCCTACTGGTCACGCTGTCAGAGCTTACTTGACCCATTGCCAGCCCATCTACCAAACGACAGCACAGGCACACCACAGCGCATAAAAAATGCAATGGGCAGAGGGTGCAGAGCAGACCTTTATAAGCACATGCAGACGATAGAGAACCGCCAAGCACAGGGGCAGGCATTAGAGTATCTAAAAGCGTATGCCTCACGTATGGCAGAGAATGCGAGCCGTATAGCGTCATTAATGGCATTCTTTGAGGGGCGCAAGGAGATCACTACTGATGATATTGCCCGCGCTTTTATGCTTGTAGAATACTCAACCAGCGAGCGCCTACGCTACCTTGATGCAACGCCTACAGGTGAGCAGAACGACAGTGAGAAGCTAAGCAGCTGGCTAGTGGATAAAGCGAGGGGTAAGAAGCCGCCTATCTTGAATAAGTCGTTTGTGTCGCAGAATGCACCCAATGCCCTAAGAGGTAAGAAGCTTAACGGCTTGCTTGATGATCTCGAAAGCATGGGGCATATTAGGTTAGAGAATGACGGGCGCAGGCGCTTAGTTTTAATTAATCCAAAGCTAATTATTGATGAATAGCTAACCTTAGCTACCCTAAAAAGCTGCTAAACTTGCTAAACTTCATCTAGCCCTTGCCAGTCAAGGGCTTAACTTTAGGTAGGGCGCTGCTAAGCATTGCTAAACTTGCTAAACTTTAGCTAAGAATGGCTAACTTTAGCGGAACTATAGCAACTTTAGCAGCACCTTAGCAGGTGCAATCTAAGCTACAGGCTATAGCTGATAAGGCTTACGGGAACTTTAGCAACTTTAGCGACTTTTTACAGGTATAAAACTATATTGGCAGGCGTTTAGCGTCTGCCTTTTTTATAGTGTAAAGATACACCCTTGCTTAGATTTCAAATCCGACCATCTACCCATGACAGCCCGCGCCAATGGCTCAAATATCTGTGACAAATCAGTTTTCCGACTGCCAGCATGTTAATAAATGTTAAGGTTTATCTAGGTTTTCGGACACGTTAGGCGATCAATACCAAGCCCTTTTTATAATGCTCAACAACCTAAGGAAACCCTAAGGTTTTAGATGCGCCCAGTTTTGAGCCTATCTCATGCAAAGGCTAGTTTTCGGACACGTTAGAACCTAATAAAACTTAACATTCATTTCATTACTGGCAGAACCTACCACCCCATGATTACTACAAGGTTAGAACCGTATAAAACCGTACATTCAAAACCGATTAATGCAGGCACCGACTTGTTAAAACTTGTTATTCAAAACCTGATAAAACCTTACATTGAAAACCAAATCACACGCCACCTAATGTTGACAAATGCTAACATTTTGCATGGCATTCCCTCATCATTGCCAATGTCACAAAGCTATGCAGTATAAGGGCTTAGCTAATTAATGGAACAGTACGCGCGCACGCGATGCAGACACCAATTACAGGGTTTTCATACACTATAAAAAGGAGTTTTCGGAGTCCATAAAAGGGGTAGTTTTTCGGACTGCTTTAAAAGAGAATAACAGCACGTTTTAGGGCTTTCATACACCATAAAAGGGGGTTTTTGGACATCTTAGAGGGTAGTTTTTGGAGTCCATAAAAGAGCCGTTAAAATAATACTTGGAGTCCATAAAAGGGGTGGTTTTTCGGACTACTTTAAAAGGACTGGGGTAATTCTTTGAGTCCATAAAGGGAATTTTCGGACATCTTAAGCAGCGGCTAAAAATGAATTGTTGGACACGTTAAGGGGTAGTTTATGGAACAGTACGCGCACGGGGCATATTTTGCCCATGCTGGATAGTTTTGCGACAAGTATCGCGAGGCAGAATAAGGGACTTTTCGGACAGGTAAACGCCTTTTTATATCTTTCAAAAACCTATTGAGCAGATACCGCCAAAACTGGGGAATGGAAGCAAAAAGCAAGGAAGCAAGGAGAATAGGAAGCAAAACAGCGCATTTTCTATTATTCCTATTTACTGCCAAGTCAATACAGCAAATGGATAGCGATAGAAGCAAACGTTTTTAAGGAAGCAGGAACTGGAATAACCGCCAATGGTGTGAATTAGCAGATGCACAGAAACGCACGAAATACGCACACATTTAAGTATCATTACCGAGCGTGTGCAGGGATTAGCAATTCAACCCCATGCAAACAAAAAGCAACCCCCTAAACTTTTAATTTTGCGGTCGTAAAAATATGCAGATGTCAGCGGTCACCGCTTGCCAAGTCCCTGAACAATTACACCGTCCTACCGTGTTGAGAAATGTTGAAACTCAAAACACAGTCAAGTAAATGGCAGTCATGACTATATTAATATTGGTGGTCAAAACATTAAAATTTTGAGCAAATGGTGGTCAAATTGGTGGTCAATTTACTAATTAAAAATAATAAATATATATAAATCAATGGTTTACCAGCCAAAAAAAAGCCCACAGAGGGAGGTGCTGTGGGCTGAGGAAAACGGGCTGTGCAGATTGATCACAAGTTCCGTGGTCGTGATTTATTATAGTTATCGGCTTTCTATACACTCATTTATTAGGGCAATAATAACCAATACAATAGGTACATATATTTGCTTACATATTTAAGTGTACAAGTGTTTTGTGACAGTTGCTATCATAACCCGACTGACTCCTATTTGGCTGTTTTGGTTACAGTATATTACTTTGTAAAAATACTCGGCTGCACGATCACAGCATAGACTCTGTCATTGGGAAGTAAGAAGAAAGACGCAGATAAGTAAATAGCCTGTGACCAACTATCGAGCCCTATACATAATAGGACGTTACATTAAGTAGCAGATTGTTTTTAAGAATTTTATGATGCTTTTAATAAAAGATACAAATGATTTCAATGGGTTATATCATTATGAAACGAATGACTCGATGTTGATAGTTTGAATCATTTAATCATTAAAGAGATGGCATGACGGCATGACGGAAAAATGCTAAGCTATCTGCCATTATTATGTCGATATTACACTGGGTTTGCCATGACTGAGAGCACGCATTTGCATACGCAGGAGCCGTCAAGTTCGCAAAATACTAAAAGTATTTTTAACTTGCCCAACAATCTTACGATTGCTCGTATCTTGATGATTCCGTTGTTTGTTGCGATTGCGTACTGGCCACCTGCTATGGGCATCGGTATGCCTGCAATCTCAGACAACGTCATTGCGCGAGTGGGGATGAGTGAGTTTAGCGATAGCCTATTGCGCCATTTATTATTAACCAGCGTCTTTATTATTGCAGCAATTACCGATTGGCTAGATGGTTACTTTGCTCGTAAGCTGAATGTCATGTCAGCGTTTGGACGCTTTTTGGACCCAGTTGCTGACAAGCTGATGGTGGCGGCGGCCTTGATCGTTTTGGTGCAATGGCATCCCAATATTATTATGGCAATCGCTGCGATCGTCATCATCTCACGTGAGATCGCTGTATCCGCATTGCGCGAGTGGATGGCAGAGCTTGGCAACCGAACCAGTGTCGCTGTGTCCTATGTGGGCAAATTAAAAACGACCTTTCAGATGATAGCGATTACAGTACTGTTATTAAACTGGGAGTCGCTTGAGACGGTCGGTTATGCGCTGATGGTCGCCGCGGTGATATTGACGCTTTGGTCAATGATGATTTATCTCAAAGCTGCGTGGCCTTATTTGAAGCAAAGCGGCTAATAGTAAGACAAACAATCGTAACCTGCATAAAAAACGCCAGTGGCTTAATGCAACTGGCGTTTTTTATTTGTCTATTCTTACTGTTTTAACGACTGAAGCATTACAGCTCTATCGAAAAATTCTCACCTAAGCTTTTTTCAATGGCAGTGTCAGTGACTGCCGCCGCCGCCATTTTGACAGCACTAGTGATGGCATTACCATTTGCCCAGTACTCAGCGCCATGTGGGGTGACTTTGATTAGCTGAACGCGTGGGTCCTCTTTGCCTTTTTCAAAATACGCATTGTACATAGGCGACCACAGCTCATCTAACTTGTCTTTATCATCTACCAGCTCCGCTTTACCAGTGATAGACAGATATTGTTTGTTGTCTTGGCTGACATAGGCCAAATTGACTTGTGGATCGTTTTTGATGTTATCGATGGTCTCACAAGGGCTGTGACCGATAAACCAAATTTCTTTGGCACCAATACTGGTCTCGGTGGTATTCATGGGGCATGAGTGAAGATGGTTCTCACTGGTGCGCGTGGTCATCATCGTATATTTGATGTCTTTTACCATGGCTTGGATGGTGTCCATTTGTTGTTGCTTGCTCATCGTAGTTATCCTTTACTATTTAAAATTTGGAGTAAAAATTATTATTCGGTAAGAGTGATCTAGAGTACTGATAGGGTGGTCAATGACGCCTATTAACAGTTATCAATATAGCGATATCACCTAATAGAACGATACAGCTGGTCTGTAATACCCTGTGAAAGTTTGTAATTATCTGCATGATTTTATTCAGTAGATGATTTATCAATCAAAAAATACTGTCTAAAAATAACCTTACCAAAAATAAAGCAATAAAAAACGCCAATAAACCGAGGCATATTGACGTTTTGGTTTTGTAATGTATGGCTTAAAGATTACAACGTGACTTCAAATTGCTCGCCGATATCTTCGGCGGTTTTGCCATCTTGTAGGGCTGCTGCTGCCATTTTGAACATATTAATAGTAGAGCTGCCACCTAACCAGCACTCGACGCCATGTGGGACGACCTTGATTAACTGTACGTTTGGATCTTCTTTACCATGTTCAAAAAACGCATTGTAGACTGGTGACCACAGTTCTTCTAATTTGTTTTTATCCGTTGGTAACTCAGCATTGGCGCTGACAGAGACATAGTCTTTTCATCTTTAGAAGCATAAGACAAGCCAATTTTTTGGTTGTTCTGAATGTCTTTGACCACATCTGAGGTTTTATCACCGATGAACCAGATCTCTTTACCACCGATACTCGCTTCGCTGGTTGTCATTGGCCACGCATGTACGTCACCTTTACTATTGACGGTGCTTAACATTGCAAATTTTACATCTTTAATAACGTCTTGGATTTTTGTCGATTTGTTCTTGTTTGTTCATAGAGGATTCCCTTTTCTTTATAGTGATTAGATGATTCATTGTTTGTAGTAATCATTTTTATTCAAGGTAGATGTAATTCATCTTTTAAAAACACCCCTTAACAACTGGAACTAGAATACCGAGTAGCAGCCCTACATTTATATAGGTGGCCAGTAATGCGATGTGAGTGTTTGTAAGGGAGTATGAGGGTTAGGTAAAAATTGCGACGCCGAGTGTCGTCACTGTATTTGAATGCTATCTAAACATTCATGGGCTAAACACTCATGGGCGGATTATTGAATTGATTGTGTTATTGAGCATGTAGTTAGCGGCGACACCGTATCAGTTATCAGCAATTTATCTTGGTTTAGACCTGCTTATTATAGGTCTTCTTGTTATAATACCCAGACCATTTACTTAGCATGGCAGAGATGCCTTGATCTTACGGATTATGCCTTTATGATGACCATCGCCGGACAGCCGTTTTTGACCGATTTTCAGACCCAGCAATTGATCAATCAGTTTGCCCAAAAAACCGATCTAAACGTGACCCAAATCAGTACTCAGCAGGTTTTTGTACTCTCAAGAGAGCTCTTAGGTGAAGAGCAAAAAAAGGCTTTGGATCTTTTAGGGGTAAAGAGCAAACCTCGCTAGAAGCTGCGACAGAGCGTCAAATCCAAGTCATCGTCAGTCCGCGTTTTGGCACGATATCGCCATGGGCGAGTAAAGCCACCGATATTTTTAATAACTGCGAGCTGAAGATCAATCGTATTGAGCGGGTGATTGTTTATACGCTGACGCTAGAAGGTGCTACCGAAGACAAGCTGCCAACGGCGGCTGAGCGTTTACTCTATGACCGTATGACCCAAAGCTTGGTTTATGATTTAAACGACGTGAATAAACTGTTTGACGATGAACCGCCAGCATCACTGAATCATATCGATGTCATCGGACAAGGTCAGTCAGCGCTAGAGTCGGCCAATACCGAGTTCGGTTTTGCGTTATCCAGCGAAGATATCGACTATCTGATGAATGCGTATGTCAATGAATTAGGTCGCAATCCAACGGACGTTGAGCTGATGATGTTTGCACAGGCGAACTCAGAGCATTGCCGTCATAAGATCTTTAATGCCCAGTGGACCGTTGATGGTGAGGTGCAGCCAAAATCACTATTCCAAATGATCAAAAACACCTATCAGTCGAACCCACAAGGCATCTTATCAGCCTATAAAGATAACGCCGCTGTGATGGCTGGGTCTGATGGCATGCGTTTTTATCCTATCCCAACGGACGCGATGGATGCCAATTCAATCCATCCTTATGGATTCCATCAAGAAGACATCGATATCTTGATGAAAGTTGAGACGCACAATCACCCAACGGCAATTGCTCCGTATTCAGGTGCGGCAACGGGTTCTGGCGGTGAGATTCGTGATGAAGGTGCGACAGGTCGTGGCGGTAAGCCAAAAGCGGGTCTAGCAGGACTCCATGTGTCACACTTGCATATCCCAGAGCTGTCCGAGAAATGGGAGCAGTCAGGCCAACTGAGCACGCAAGCCTACGGTACGCCAGATCGTATGGCAACTAGCCTTGAGATTATGCTTGATGCCCCATTAGGTAGCGCCAACTTCTCAAACGAGTTTGGTCGTCCAAACCTATGCGGTTACTTCCGCAGCTTTCAGCTAGATACCTCTGCGGCAAAAGACGGTAGCGAGATGCGCGGCTATCATAAGCCCATCATGCTGGCAGGTGGTTATGGCAACATCAAACGCAATCTGATTGAAAAAATGCGATTAAAAAAGGTGATTTGCTCATCGTCTTGGGTGGCCCTGCAATGCAAATCGGTCTGGGCGGCGGCGCGGCCTCATCGGTCGATAGTGGCGAGCTTGATGAAGGCTTGGACTTTGCTTCAGTCCAGCGCGATAACGCCGAGATGGAGCGTCGCTGTCAAGAAGTCATCGATCGCTGCTGGGCCTTAGCTGGTAACGATATTGACGCTAGTAATGCCAGTAAAGACGGCAACCCAATCGTCTCGATCCATGATGTTGGTGCAGGCGGCCTGTCAAACGCCATGCCTGAGCTGGTCAACGACCATGAGATGGGCGCGCATCTGAACTTGCGTAAGATCCCATCGTTAGAAGCGGGCATGTCGCCAATGGCCATCTGGTCTAATGAGGCGCAAGAGCGTTATGTGCTGGCGATTCGCCCAGAGAGCAAAGATCAGTTCGATGCAATCTGTGCCCGTGAGCGCTGTCCATATGCCATCTTAGGCGCGGCGACGGATATCCGTCAGCTCATCGTTGATGACGAGCTATTAGCTGAGCAACCAGTCGATATGCCGATGCAAGTACTGCTCGGCGGTACACCAAAAATGCAGCGCAGCTTTGAGCGTACTGATAGCACGTTACCAGCATTAGAACTGGGTGATGTTAATCTAGCCGAGTCAATTACCGATGTATTGCGTCACCCAACCGTGGCGAGCAAATCATTCTTGATTAGCATTGGTGACCGTTCTATCACCGGTATGGTCGTGCGTGATCAGTATGTGGGTCGCTATCAAGTGCCTGTATCAGATTGTGCGGTGACGGCGTCAGGCTTAGTGGCGCTAGATGGTCAGCCGATGACTGGTGAAGCCATGAGTGTCGGCGAGCGTACGCCTGTTGCCCTTATCAATCCAAAAGCCTCTGCGCGTCTAGCGGTCGGCGAAGCGATTACTAACATCGCGGGCGCGCGTATCGCTCAGTTGTCTGACATCACCATGTCAGCGAACTGGATGGCAGCATGCGGTGATGATGCAGAAGATGCGGCACTATTCGATGCAGTACATGCAATCGGTGAAGAGCTGTGCCCAGCACTCGGTATCGCTATCCCTGTTGGTAAAGACTCGCTATCGATGCGTGCTAACTGGACTGATGAAGAGGGCGCTGACAAATCAGTCGTCTCGCCAATGAGTTTGGTTGTGACTGCGTTTGCTCCTGTCGTTGACGTCGCAAAAACGCTAACCCCTGAGCTAATCAATGGTGACAGCGCGTTCTACCGTATTGACCTATCTAAAGGTAAATTGCGTCTAGGCGGTTCGATCCTTGCGCAAACGCTTAGCCAACTCGGTAACGACTGCCCAGATCTAGCGCAGCCAAGTGATTTGATCGACTTCTTTAACTTTGTGCAAGCGGGCAACGCGCAAGGCGTCATCAGTGCTTATCACGATATCGGTGATGGCGGTCTATTAGCGACCATCGCAGAGATGCAGTTCACCAGCCGTCAAGGTATCAAGCTGTCATTAGATGATGACAACTTACTCGGTCAACTGTTCAGTGAGGAGCTGGGCGCAGTCATCCAAGTATTGCCAGAAAACGTCGCAGCGCTCATGCAGTTGGCAGAAGAATTTAACGTCAGCGATATGCTCAGCCTTGTTGGTCAAAGCTCAGAAGAAGACAACCTATTAATCCAAACGCCTTTGTACATGGGTGATGACACGCTACGCTTTAGCCGTACGAAATTGCAGCAAGCATGGACACAGGTCAGCTATCAAATCGCCCGCCTGCGTGACAACCCAGCCTGCGTGCAACAAGAGTATGACTTGATTGCCGATACTAATCATAAAGGTCTTATCGCTGCGCCAAACTTCGATCTCAATCAAAAGATCGAGACGCCATATCTGAACAGTCGTGAAGATAAGCCAAGAGTCGCAATCCTCCGCGAGCAAGGTGTCAATGGTCAGACGGAAATGGCAGCAGGCTTTACCCAAGCGGGCTTTGAAGCGGTCGATGTGCACATGAGCGACTTACTAGAAGGCCGTATCAATCTACGTGACTTCGATGGTCTGGTCGCTTGTGGCGGCTTTAGTTACGGTGACGTACTGGGCGCAGGCTCTGGCTGGGCGAACTCTATCTTGTTCCATGATGAGCTACGCATGCAGTTCGTCCGCTTCTTCGCCCGTCCGAATACGTTCTCACTTGGCGTCTGTAATGGCTGTCAGATGATGGCGCAGCTTAAAGACCTCATTCCAGGTGCAGAAAACTTTCCACGCTTTATCGCAAATGAGTCGGCACGATTCGAAGCGCGTACGGTCAACGTCAAAGTTGAGCGCACCAAGTCCATCTTATTCAAAGGCATGCAAGACAGCATCTTGCCAATCGCTGTGGCGCATGGTGAGGGTCTTGCCACCCTAAACGCTACTGAGATCGATGGTATGGCGAAACATGGTCAGCTCGCCATGCGTTATGTCGATAGTCAAGGTCATCCGACCGAGACTTATCCATTAAATCCTAATGGCTCAGTCGGCGGCGTCACGGGTCTGTGTAGCACTGACGGCCGCGTCACTATCATGATGCCGCATCCTGAGCGTAACCTAAAAGCCTACAATCATAGCTGGAAACCTGAGCAGTGGGATGAAGATGGTGCATGGATGCGGATGTTCCGTAATGCACGGGCTTGGTTGCGTTAGGATAGTTTGAGTTAGTTTAGAATATTGTTTGAGGGTAATAAAAAAAGGTGGGCGTAAAGCTCACCTTTTTGTGTTTATGATATTTAGCTTAATTAGATCCAGAAAAAAACATATAGATAAGTACTTCAATGACGTATATAATAAGAGATAAAGATAAAGGATATTGAATGTTACATTTCATCGAAACGCCAATATTTACTAAGCAAGTACTGAAACTATTAGATGATGAAGCTTATAAAGAGCTACAGGAAAATCTAATCAATAATCCAGAACAAGGTGATTTGATTCAAGGTACAGGGGGCGTTCGAAAAACCAGATGGGCACTTAACCAAGGTAAGAGTGGCGGTATTCGGATTATCTATTATTTTGTGAATAGTCAAGGCATATTTTTTATGCTGCTCGCTTATCCTAAGAATAAACAAGCCTCTCTATCAAGCGAAGAGAAGTCTGGTTTATACAAACTGACTCAACAAATTAAAGAGGTGTATAGCCATGAGCAATGAATTTTACGATGATTTATCTACATCACTAAATCAAGCATTGGCGATTGCTAAAGGACAGGCTCAGCCTAGCCGCCAGTTTACCCATGACGTGCCTAGTATTAAGGAAATAAGAACTAAGACAGGGCTATCGCAACAGCAGTTTGCCGATAAACTTAATATCAGTTCGCGTACCTTACAAAATTGGGAGCAAGGTACTAGAAACCCAACAGGGGCTGCCGTCACATTAATGCGCTTATTGAATAAAAAGCCTGAGTTAATTACCGAAGCTTAATTGATCAAAAACAGTCAATCTTATCTTGGTCACGCACTCGGTGGGATTATGGATGTGTGTGAAAGCGATGACGCATGGATGCGTATGTTCCGTAACGCTTGTGCTTGGTTTAGATAGGCTAAGTTGGTTTAGAATATTATTGTAGATAACTGTTTTTAGAATGAAAAGGTGGGCGTAATGCTCACCTTTTTGTGTTTGGGTTTTGGTTCTATTGGGAGCTATTTCCCGCCTTCCGCTTGTATCTGCCAGTCTGGGCGTGGCGTTGGCTACGGTTTGGGTCGTCGCTTGCTTCGCGTCGACACCCCAAAACCTAGCCATCACAACTCGCCCAAACCAGCAGGTTACCGCTACAGTCGGGGCTAAAACGCGCTCCTGAATGACCGTTTTATGATAAATTAGTCTAAACTTTAATTTTAGTATTATTGGTGCGCTGGACGCACCCCACGAACTCATTGTTTTCTTTGGAGATTAGAATGGACAACCAATCTGAACCGAATAAAGTCGAAAACAAGCCACACGAAAAATCAGATGATAATTTACCGAAAAAATGTGGCATTGTAATGCCTATTGCAAGTATGGAAGGCTATCCTGAATCTCATTGGAAAGATGTCAAAAGGATAATAGAATCTGCTATTAAAGAAGCTAATTTTGAAGCTAGATTGGTGAGTGATGCGGATGATATAGGCGTTATTCACAAACGTATTGTTCAGAACTTATATGATAATCCGATGATAGTTTGCGATATAAGCGGTAGAAATCCAAATGTCATGTTTGAGCTAGGATTACGTCTAGCTTTCGACAAACCAGCAATCATTATAAAAGACGAAATAACACCTTATTCTTTTGATACATCAGCAGGATTAGGCTAATCTATAGAAGAGTTTGACCAGAGCTATTATAGATTACATGAAGATTTTTGAGAAATAAGTGATACTAAAGTAGCTCGAACAGATAGTTAGTCGTATAATTTATTAACTACAATGGGTTATTATGGGTATGAAGAAAAGTTGATTTATGTTGAATAAATATGCTTCAATCAGAGTTTTGATTCAAAGCATTATGTTATATGATTATCTATCTTCTGACAGCTCTCTACCCTTTCTCTGAGCCTCAGCAATCAACTCCTTTACCCGAGCACTCTCCCCTAAGCACACAAGCCTCATATTCAGACAGCGATTCACCTTCTTGTTGTTGCTGATTTTCCTGCTCTTCTTTAGCTTTGGCTTCTAGATACTCTTCAAGTTTTTGTTGTTCATCTTGCTGTGAATGACTCATGACTGACTCCTTATACTATTTATTTGCTGACGATGCTATTCGATTAAACATAGTGGCAAGTCTGGCGTTATTTTCTTCGATATATTTATCGCCTAGTGCTAATATCTCATCCGGTGCTTGTACCGTTTCGGGATAGTCTTTCAGTCCACTTTGAATAGCCGCATTACCATTGGATACCATCTTCGGTAAGCTCTCTGGTGACTTCAAAGTGACATTGCCAAGCGAATACCCAAGTGCCACGCGCTTTGTGTTTTGGCGTTTGATAGATAAAGCCCTGATTCGGCCAAGCGTCCGTCTCAGCAATAATGCTTGCGCCTTTGGGACAGTCAAAACCTTCGCCGTGCCAGTGAAACACCGTAAAGTCTTTGGGTAGATCTTGTAATAATGGATGCGCTTGACCTGCTTCGGTCAATTGCATCGGTAACCAACCAATCTCTTTGACTGCAGACGGTTTCACCTCAGCGCCCAAACAATGCGCGATGATTTGCGCGCCTAAGCAAATGCCAATGACTGTTTTACCGGCATCAACAGCTTGTTTTATCAGCCGCTTTTCTTTAATGAGCCAAGAATATTTATCCTCATCATGAACGCTCATTGGCCCACCCATCACGATGAGCCAATCAAAGCTATCCAGCGTTGGCAGGTTGTCGTTATCGTAGGAGCGACTAACGGTGATCGGATGGTTATGCGCGCGCGCCCACTGTTTGATAAAGCTTAGATCCGCATAATCGGTATGAAATAGCGCGTGAATACGTAAGCTCATAACGTACCTGTTTTATCAAAACGTTCTATCTACAAATCTGCAAATACTGACGCACGACGTTATCCATGCCTTGCTCTAGCGATTCAATAGTAAAGGCATGACCAATCGACACCTCCGCGATATCACCAAGGCTTAGCAAATCGGCTAAATTGTCTAAATTCAAATCATGACCAGCATTGACGCGAATGCCGTTATCACTGGCGAGGGTAATACAATCGCTAAAGCGTTGCTTGACCTCGTCGAAATCAATATTGCAATCGTTCTTACCATTATTGTAGGCGCGCGCCCATTCTTCGGTATACATCTCTATCGTTTGCACATCGCTAGCGATGACGGCTTTAATCTGCTCGATATCAGGGTCGATAAATACGGCGCAGCGTGTGCCAAAGCCTTCAAGCTCATGGCTGAGTTTGGACAGCATGTCGCTATATTTGATAATATCAAAGCCGTGGTCAGAGGTCAGCTGGTCTTCACTATCGGGTACGAGGGTGCATTGATGCGGTTTGACCTCGCGAATGAGTTTTAAAAATTGTTCATTCGGATTGCCTTCGATATTAAATTCGATATCTTGATAATCTTTGAGATACTCACTGATATCATAGACATCTTGGTATCTGATATGACGTTCATCAGGTCGCGGATGCACGGTAAAGCCTTTAACTCCTAGATCAATCAGCTTTTTTACAAAGTACAGCAGATTGGGATAATCTGTGCCACGAGAGTTTCTGATTAAGGCGAGTTTGTTTAAATTGACACTAAATAGGGTGCTCATAATATGTCCTTTTTCATTGTTGTTATGTCCGATAATAAAACATAGACCTTATGTTATCACGCTTGACTGGTATGAGTTTTCTGGTGTGCTGTGTCTACGCTGACAGAGGCTGCGAAAAATTCATGCCAGTCGCGCCAGTTATCTTTTAAACTGCCTATATTTGTATCGCTTCAATAAAAATCATCCCGACTAGCATACTTCATATTGAGCGCCTGCAATATCGCATAGGTCTCGATATCCATGATGCCTGTTGGCTTTAGCGGCCGGAAATGCAATTGAAACGCATAGATGACATCGCGGCTGGGCTTGTCCCACTCGTCGCTATTATTGATTTGATAGCCGTATTTGCGAAAAGCTTGCTTGATCTCCTGCACGCTTGGCGCGACCAAGGTACGCCGATTCATAATTTCTTGCTTATCGGCTTCATCATACCAAGCGCCAATACCGTAATCATCATGCAATCGCTGCCAAGGGAACTTCGCACCGGGGTCGATCTTGCGCGAGGGGGCAAGGTCCGCGTGACCGATGATGTTTTTGGGAGAGATGTCATACCGCTGCGCAATATCTTGCACCAATTGCGCGACTTTTTTGATTTGTAGCTCATCAAATTCGACGAAATGCGAGTAGGGATGATAGTCAAGCTCGCTATTTTTGAGGACGTTTCGATATTGAGGTTTGATACCTTTATTGACGATCTCAATACCGATAGACGTGTCATTCAGGATCGTTCGACCGGCAAAACCGCCGTCGCCGGCATGCCAAGCGCGCTCGCTCTCAGGTACGAGGTTATAGATTTTGTCATCGTCATTGTCTAAGACCAGATAGTGCGCGCTGACATTGCCTGTGGTCAAAGTCTTTATCGAGCGCTCATTGTCTGAGACGGTGTAGTGTGGGACGATGGTTTTGATGCGCTGGCTTTTGCCAGTCGATTGATAAGTGTCGCTATCGATAACGAAGGATTCGGTCGTCGCCATCTGCGCTTTGGGAGTGGTGATACAGCCTATCAAAGGTAGCGATAAGAAGGTCGCTAATGCTAAAGCGGTAAAGTTTTTGCCATGACATGCTCTTTTCTGAAACATATAATGTATTAAATACAAAAAGGTGAACTAAAAAGTTCACCTTCTATTTACTAAAAATTTTTCAAGCTTTCTATTATGTTAAACAACTAGCATCAACAGCATTTTCAGTATTCTCGTTTACTTTTATTAGATTTATAGCATTAAATTCAATTATTAATCCTTGGGTAGATTTGTCTTCAGTATTTGATTTTATCTGTCCACCCGTTATATCTGGAACTATAACTGCTAAATAATGTCCTTCAGTAATTTCTTCATTTCTTAAAATAAGTTCTGTTAACTCAGTCATTGTATATAAAGCTTTAGCATTGCTATCTTTAGTCATAACTTTTACCTCTATTACTGTATGGCTTGTGAAACAGTAAATGTTTTAGGCTCAATTGAATATTCGTAATCGAAATCAATTTCTGAACCTACTGTAGAGTAACTTTTAGGATGAGTGAATTGTTCTATAAACGTATCTTTATCGACAAATATATAACTATCTTTTAGAGTATTCTCTTCAAAATAGTTTGTCACACATTTGGAAATGAAACTATTTAAAGTAATACCTAAAATATTAGATTCATGAATACTTTTTCGATGCATACTTTCTGACATACGAACATTGAAGGTACCGCTACAAGGTTTATCAGGACATTTATTTTCTTCTGCGCACATCTCTAAATATTCATCGACAGCAGACTCAAAAGATAATTTTAACTCTTCTAAATTTTCACCATCGTACATAACAAGGTCTTGAATCATTTGAATTTTGCCAAAAGGCATAAATCTTCTGTACTGACCTCTATTGAACCAGTATAACCTTTATAAGAGAAGTATTGTTTATTAGCCATTATTTGACCATACCTTATTATCATCAAAGTGCTGAATAACTTGACGTATATAGCACCTCTTCATGATCGATTGTGGATGAGGTTCATGGAAACTCATAGATAAGCCAGTTCTTTTATTAATGAACTTTCTTCTAGAACCGCTACCTTTCGCTAACTGATAATCATGCAAAGACAACAGCTTAACAAATTCATCCCATGTGAAATCTGTAGGAACAGTTCTAAAGCGTTTTATAAGTTTTTCTGACTTAGACATATAGTACCTAACTGCACACGAGTTTTGCAACTACTTTATAGTTGCGTTTTAAGATAAAGAGAGCGTTTACAATATATTGTATTTAAGAACCTTATAAGCACAATATATGGATTATTGATAATAGTTTACAAAATTCGATCTTAAAATACTATATTGATTTTCGAAATATAATGTGCATTAAAATGGCTTAGTGATATATTTTTTCTTAGTTGTTCAAATCTTTTCCGAAGCACAGACTTCCAACTCTCCTCCAAACACTCAATAGCTAGCCAAGGCTCAATCACTTCAGCGTCATGTTTTTCTTTTGAATTAGCCAGTTGCCATAGCGCCTCTAGCGTGGCAAACGGATAGGGACGCTCTACCAAATAGACCGGTAAATCCGCGTTAATGATGCCATCACGCACTACTTCAAAATACCAGCCTGAGATACCTTGCTTGCTGACCCATGCTGCAATATTGGGCACTTTGGTAAATTGGCCGATTTGGTCGTTGATTTTGTAGCACGGGCGGCGTGGTTGGACGATGCGCAGCTGCACGCTACCTTCACCGTTTATTTTGTCGTCGCCATACTGATAAACGTCGCCAATACAGACGTTAGACTCATCCATCTCAGGCAAGCCATTAACAGTTTCAGTGGTGAGGGTTTTCTCCGAGCGTACCGATACGTACTTTTAGGTCAAACTCTGTATTGATTTTTTCATAAGTGGCCATTGGCAGTTGATGCACGGCTTTGAGCGGGCCGCCATGATGTTTGCGATCGGCTTGCTCGTCAGTGGTCAATCCCATAAAATTGACGGCGACGGGTGCTGTAATGGGCGCTTTATCAATGGCGCTCATCTCATCACGGGTAAAGGGCATGGCTTTGCCTGCGCGGACACATACTACGTTTGCCACATGCAAGGGTAGGTTAATCTCAGGGTTTGAGCGGTGAGTAGAAGACATGGACAATCCTTAATGAGCATTGAGATCAAAACAAAAATTGGGCAATGGTGATTGATAAAGATGATAGCAACCTCTGCAGCAATTATCTATTTAATCAGGCATTATCATGACGCGTATCCCCAAATATCGGCACAAAAAAAGACCAAAATAACGATTCTGGTCTTTTGGTCTTATGCTTTTAGTATGACGCGATTATTGTACTCAATAATCTTATTTGTTTTTGTTGCGACGACCAGCGGTTTTCTTTTCACGCGGTGTGGCGACCAGCTCAGCCAACTGATCCGGTGATGACCATAGGCCTTCTAAGTCATAGAACTCACGCGCTTGTGGGGTCATGATATGAACGACAACCGCGCCCAAGTCAATCAGTGTCCAGTCAGAGTCGATACCGCCTTCGCGGCCAAGCGGCATAAAGCCCGCTTGTTTGACTTCAGCGCCGACGCTATCCGCCATCGCGCGTACATGACGTTTTGAGGTACCATCAGCGATGACGATACGCTCGGTGACGTCAGTTAAGTCTTCTACATTCATTACAGTGATGTTCTTTGCTTTCATATCATCTAGCGCGCTTTGTACAATGTTCAAGCACACGGTTAAGCGTTCTTCGGTCATGGTGTTGATCATAAATTTTAATCTCTTCAATCGTAACTATTAAAAATAAAGGGGTAAAACGTCAATTTGTCTGATTCGACTGATCATATGTCGTCAGTCACGTATAGAGACAGGATAGGCAAAATGACATAGATAAGGCGATTTTAACGGAATTGAGCAGCAGAATATAGCTGATGGGCGATAATATAGTGATAAACGGCAGGATTGAGCCATTTAGCTAATGAATTGGGGTGAGTATTGCTCATAATATCATTTATTGCTGCGATAGATGCGATTTGCCTGTCAGTGCCGGGCATTTTATTTGTTTCAGTCGCCAATATGTGTAGTTGTTCGCGTATTTGCGTGCTTGATACGGCAGTGATCGGTCGCGTATCTATATAAATGCGTCCTTTCATAGCGCTTTTCAAGTCAGTGCCATCTGTTTCTAAGCTATCTACCAAGCATCGAGCAATTGGAGTGAATAGCTCAATCGGTGAGTCGATTACATGTGATTGTAAAGGTGGCGGCAGTTGCGATTGCAAGGTAGCAAGATATTGCGAGGTCGATATAGGGTTTTCAAATGATGTCGCCCTGTCAGAAACTCCACCATTAATATGATCGCTATCCTCACGATTAAACACCCACAGATTGACATAATCAGTGAGTCCTAACCCGTCTTTCCATTTATCCAAACTGCGCGCGCTGTCCATACCCATGATAAATATCAAACTATCATGAGGGTACTGCTGTCTGAGTGCGCGTACAGTGTCGATTGTATAGACAGGCGGCGCTTGCCATAGCTCAAGCTCATTGATTTGTATCGGTGTGTCTTGCGTTGCGAGCTGCAACATGGCTAAGCGGTGTTTAGGGTCAGTGCTCTGCGTTTTAAATGGCGAGCGCGCATTGGATAATAATGAAACGTGCAAGGGGCGGTTTTGCTGCTTTGCGATTGGCAACAAGTCCTGATAGACGTGTAGAGCCACTTCTAGGTGACCATTATGTACCGGATCAAACGAGCCGCCAAGATAGGCACGGATGGCAGGGGCAGAGATCTTTTCGTGAGAGTTATTGCTCGTATTTGACATAAATAAATGCAAACTTAGATTAACACACCAAGTGCAACGCTAATTAATATTATAGAACGCCTGCATAGGCGTTTTAAACCCTAATCGTTTTCTTGGTCTGTTGTTTAGTTTGTTCTCAATGTCCTGTATTTCATTATCAGAGACTTGTCTAAAGTCACAACCCTTAGGCAAGTACTCTCTGATAAGGCCATTGGTATTCTCGTTGGTTCCTCGCTGCCATGACGCATAAGCATCGGCAAAGAAGAAAGGGCTAAAGAGCTTTTGTTTCACCTTCTTATGCTGAGCAAACTCTTTACCATTGTCAGAGGTAATGGTCTTAACCTGCAACCTCACTGGCGCTAAGAGTTCTATCATTGCCTCTGATACTTGCTGTGCTGTTTTATGACCCACACGCTTCATCTTCAGCAGCCCCGTTTTACGTTCAACGAGCGTGACAATCGCTTGCTTGTGATGCTGACCGATAACGGTATCCGCTTCCCAATCTCCAATACGTGAGCGTTCTTCAACAATACAAGGGCGCTCATGAATCGAGACTCTGTCATTGATACGGCCTCGAGTCTCAGCGGTTAGACGCTGCCGGTATGGTTTTCCTTTACGTCTGAGACACTGCCACAATGTACCGCCCTGCCTCTTATCACGCCAAATATAGCGATAAATGCTCATATGACTGATACCAGCATGAACGCCAGATATTTGCTCAGGACTCCAGTTCTCTTTAAGCTTGTCTGTCACCCATGCCCAGAGGTCAGTCACAATAGTTGTGGCGTTGTTAGCCCGTCTGTCACAAGCCTTGTTATTAGCATGCTTTGCTCGGTAACCTCGTAGGCTTTTATTACGCCTAAGCTCTCTTGATATGGTACTGGGACTTCTGTTTAACACCCTCGCTATAAAATTAATACTATGTTTTGCCCCTTTAAGGGCATAAATCTGGTATCGTTCACCTAGGCTTAGATGTGTATAGCTCATGGTTGCAATCTCACTTTGGTCGGTGGATAAAAACTTTGATGCTAGCGCATCTAGGTCTTTTTTCACCTTGCATTTGGTATTGCACTTCATGTGTTAATCTAAGAAATAAAAGAATGAGGTGCACGCTGTTTTTGGTACCTCTCATTCTTTTATTAGCTAACCTTTTATATTAACTGAATCATAGCGCTATTGTAGAGGGCGGGCGAGTATCTGTCACCACTATCTATCACCACCTATAGTCAGTGAAAATTAATACCACTACATTAGGCACTGTTAAATCAATTTTTTTGCTTGCTGTGCTTGCGCAGACAGAGGCTGCAAAAATTGATATTAGCAGTACCTTATCGTTTTTGAGATACTTTGACTATACCACCACAGCACCAATAAAAAACCGACCATCATGATGATAGTCGGTGGTATAACGGACTTTGATTGGCAAATCGTATAGCGATTAAATCAGGTCGCTATACGCTTGGATAGCGGTCAGCGCGATGGTATAGACGATATCATCAACGAGTGCGCCACGCGATAAGTCATTGACTGGCTTATTCAAACCTTGCAGCATCGGTCCAACGCTGATGACATTGGCGCTACGCTGCACCGCTTTATACGTGGTGTTACCAGTATTGAGATCAGGGAAAATAAAGACGTTGGCTTGACCTGCGACAGGAGAGTCAGGCGCTTTTTGTTTGCCCACACTCATGACCGAGGCGGCATCATATTGTAGTGGGCCATCGACTTTGAGGTTCGGCGCACGCTCACGGACGATTTGGGTGGCACGAGCGACTTTTTCGACATCCGCGCCTGCGCCTGATGAGCCCGTAGAATAGCTGATCATCGCGACTTTTGGATCGATACCAAAGGCAGCAGCAGACTGTGCCGATTGAATGGCAATTTCTGCCAACTCTTCAGCATTCGGATCAGGATTGATCGCACAGTCACCATAGACAACCACTTGCTCAGGCAACAGCATAAAGAACACGGACGATACGAGCGAGTACTGCGGCGCGGTTTTGATTAATTGAAATGCTGGGCGTACGGTATTGGCAGTGGTATGAATCGCACCTGAAACCAGACCGTCGACCTCATCTAGCTGTAGCATGATGGTGCCAAGATACACCGTATCTTTTAGATATTCAGCGGCGACGTCTGCGCCAGTCTTGCCTTTACGGCGCTCAACAACAGCAGCGATATATTTGCTCATATCAAGGGTGTCAGGGTCGATGATTTCTAGACCTTCTGGCAACGTCAAATCGCGATTTTTGGCGACTTGTTCGACATCGCTGCGTTTTGCGAGCAGTACGCAATCAGCGATACCGCGGCTCTGACAGATACAGGCTGCTTCGACGGTACGTGGTTCAGAACCTTCTGGCAATACGATACGTTTTTTAGCGTGCTGTGATTTTTTGACCAACTGATGGCGAAACGCCGATGGGGACAAGCGCGGTTCATGATTACGGCTAAAGTATTCTTTAATCCAGCTCAAATCCAAATGGGCAGCGACATAACGCGCCACTTCTTCAGCGCGATCGGTGTCATCACTTGGAATCTCTGAACTCATATGGACAAGGCTCTGTACCGTTTGATAGCTGTCACTCTCGACGCTCATGATAGGGATGCCCGTTTTGAGCGCCGACTGCCACAGCTCCGTTACGGTCTCGCTTGGTAGGATACCACCTGTCAAGACCAATCCTGCCAGCGGAATACCATTGATACAGGCCAATCCTGCGGCCAATAGCAAGTCATCGCGGTCACCAGGGACCACCATCAACGTACCACGTTTGAACACTTGATTGACACGAGCGACTGAGCGCGCCGTTAGACTGATGCGATTGATACGACGTGTTTTTGCTTCACCAACGTTAAGCCAAGTGGCATCAAGCTCGGTGGCAATGTCCCAAGTGCGCGGTACAGACAACGAATCGCTAAAGGGAACGACACCGATGAGGCGAAACGCGTCGGTATTGAACGAAGGCGATAGACGCTGCACTTCTTGCAAAAGGTTGGATCTAAGCTGACGACCGCCTCACCCGGAGCGACTGGTTGATTTTCAAAGGTATTAGGCACGTCTTGTACCCGCATCAATATCACGCCAAGCGTACGCGCATCCATGACACCGCCGAACTCGCGCGCATGCACATCAAGCTTGTCCGCCAACGCCGCTGGTTGACTGATATCAGCGGCACCAACAAATATGATCTTGGCATCTAAAGCATGGGCGAGGGCGCGGTTGATTTGTGAAGCGTAAGAGGTCTCAGTGGTCGGCACCAGACCTTCACAGATGATGACGTCAGGGCCATCATCTATTGTGTGATAATTGGCAATCACTTCTTCCATCAAATCATCAAGGTTGCCATCGCCCAACATCCGCTCGACGTGCTGACGACTGATCGATTTGGGCGGCTTTAGACCAAAGGCATGCATGGTCAATGCGCTTGAGCTGTCTAAGCTGTGCTGCTTATCTAGGGTATCGTCTTGCAAAAACGGCTTCATAAAGCCCGCTTTGATACCGTTATAATCAAAGGCGCGAATCAGTCCAAGCGCGGCTGATGTCACACCGATACCGCGGCTAATGGGAACAAGTAAAATGGTCTGCATAGTGTATCCTACGGTTTATTTTATTATTAAGTTCAATTCATCCTTGCCAGAATGAGCAATGTGCTGAGTATGTACGCCATAGCCTTATAGCAAATGTTAATTATATAGATATGGCGTATCAAACACGCTCACGCTTATATTAAATTCAATGCCTGACGAGTCTCTTGAGCAATACGGCACTCTTCATCAGTTGGGACGACCCATAACTCGATACTGCTGTCATCTGCGTGGAAGCTGCCTTCTTTACCACGAACCAAACTGGCATTTTTGTCAGCATCTATTTTGATACCGAAATGACGCATCACTGCCAGGATTTTGGTACGTGTAATGTCGGAGTTCTCACCGATACCGCCAGTAAAGACAATACCGGTAAACTCTGGTAGCGCACAGCTAAGGCTGGCCAGATATTTACCAGCACGATAGCAAAACATCTCGATAGCGAGCTTGGCATCTTCGTGACCTTCACTGGCTGCTTGCTCGATGGTACGCAAGTCGTTAGAAAGTCCTGAGATACCAAGTAGACCGCTGTCATTATTAAGCATTTTGTCGGTCTCTTCTAAGCTCATACCGAGCTGACGCTTCAGGTGCATGTGCAAGCTAGGATCCACATCGCCACTACGCGTACCCATCATAAGGCCCTCAAGTGGGGTCAGACCCATGCTGGTATCGAGACTTTTGCCATCGTATACTGCGGCGGCTGAGCAACCATTGCCTAGATGTGCTGTTAGCCAGCCATGTGGCCCTTTATCTCAGTGATTTGGCTGGTGCGTTCTGAGACGTAAGCATGTGATGTGCCATGGAAGCCATAGCGACGGATTTTATGTTCTTCGTATAGATATTTTGGTAGCGCATAGCGAAAAGCAACGGGCGGCATGGTTTGGTGAAAAGCGGTGTCAAACACCACCACTTGCGGCATATCAGGATAGATCGCCTGAACCGCTTCGATACCCAGTGCATTTGCAGGGTTGTGTAGCGGAGCTAATATTTTGAGACGCTTCACTTCTTCTAACGCATGCTCATCAACGCGAACGGCTTTGGAGTATTCGCGGCCACCATGTACCACGCGGTGTCCAACGGCGATGAAGTGGTACTGCTCTAGTAGCTCAAGGATTTTTTGTAGCGCCAGCTTATGGCGACCACCAGGAATAGAGATTTCAAGTTTTTCACCGTTTAAGGTCGTGTGCTTAATACGGGCGGTATCGAGACCTAGGTTTTCGGCAAGACCGGTGATACGAGTAGAGTTGTCATCACTAATCAACGCGTATTTGATGGAAGACGAGCCGCAGTTTAAAACCAAGGTTGGGCTGGTCAGGGTTGATGTTTCAGAGTTCTTATCATCAAAAGTGGTGGTTAGGCTGGCGCTCATACTCTATCCTTAGATTGGTTTTTATAGGTGGGTTTTTGTAGGTCGAAAATCATCATATCGTCAGATTACTATGATAAAAACGACACTGACATCGCATCGTTCTCATATTAAGGTGATGATAGATTGATCGTATTTAACACAAAATTAGCCATATCCATGCTGATCTATCAAACAAGTATATGATCGATCTTAGTCATACTGAGGCTGATGGTTGTATCTTATTACTATATAGCAGTACCGCTGAATCGTAGGCCTGAGCCTCAGCATAGCCGTAAGGCCGCGGTATAATGTAACATATTTTCGTAGCGATAACGGTAAGGTTTAAAATTGGTGTCTATCAAGCGTTTAAAATATTGGTACATCTGTTATAGCCAGTGGCTCCTAGGTACTTTAGCCATTGATTATTGGCTGTTGTAGAGCTGCCTTATGAATATCAAAAATTGTAAGAAATATTGTCCAAATTCCTATCAGACATGTTTCTATGCGCAAATTATCAAGCGATACCGTCAGTAAATTATGATGAAAGCATCAAACCAATCCCCACTATGAGCCAAATTTATTGGCCAATGCTGTTCAGTATGCGTATAGCTTTGTGTCATAATGCTATGATTAAAACTTTGATATTGGCCATTTTTGGGCTGCCTTTTTCGCTCTTTATTTATTACGATTTTTAATCGCACTTACACCGCTACACGCTCACAGGTGATCCACTCTATGTCTACTATACTTCGCTCATCAGAAACTGGGCATATCGCCTTATGGAGACTTGCCAGTCGCCGCGCCATTATTACTTTAGTTATTGGCAATGCGATGATGGTAGGGTTGTCAGGCTGCGGGCAAAAGGCGCTTTGTACTTGCCAGAGTCTACTAGCCAAACGGTAGAGGGTAGCCCATCTGTACTAAATAGTACGAGCCATCCACAAGATGCCGCTTTTGCTGGTATTAATGATGATACCTATCAAAAAAATGACTATCTAGATGAACAGCAAATACTGCCCGAGCCGAGTACAGATCCTAACGATTATTAATGTTTATTCTTACCCTTGATACCCTGATTATATTAGAGATGTTTATATGAGTCATTCTGAACTACCTGCTGACGTAACCGATGTTGCTACTGGCGAATCTGTCACTATTCAAACTGAGCACGGTCTATATGTTGATCCTAAAGCGTTGAGCGCTCATCTGCCCGCGCTAAGCTATCGCGACGACGCGCTACATATGGAGCAGGTTAGTGTTGATGAGTTGGCAAAACAATATGGTACGCCATGCTATGTCTACTCAAAGCAGGCGATACTGGATGTTTATCAAGCCTATACCGATAGCTTTACCAGTCTCGATCATCAGGTATGCTACGCGGTAAAAGCAAACTCGAATCTTGCGGTGCTTGGAATGCTTGCGCAGGCAGGTGCGGGGTTTGACATCGTCTCTCGTGGTGAGCTGGTGCGCGTACTGGCTGCAGGTGGCGCAGCGTCGCGCGTTGTCTTCTCAGGTGTTGGCAAAACTTACGGCGATATCGAATACGCACTGACCCAAGGTATTGGCTGCTTTAACGTCGAGTCGATCAGTGAGCTGACCTTGATCAACGAGGTAGCGGCAGCACTGAATAAACGTGCGCCAATCTCATTACGCGTCAATCCAAATGTCGATGCCAAGACGCATCCGTATATCTCAACAGGTCTTAAAGACAACAAGTTTGGTATTACCCACGAAGACGCCTTAGCGGTCTATCAGCAAGCGGCGGATTTATCGCATATTGATATCGTTGGTATTGATTGTCACATTGGCTCGCAGTTGACGGAAGTCGCGCCGTTTGTCGCCGCACTAGATAAAGTCATTGAGCTGATACATAGCCTGCGCGATCATGGTATTGAGCTGCGTCATATTGATTTGGGTGGCGGTCTAGGCGTGCGTTATATTGATGAGACGCCCGTGTCTATCGATGAGTTTGCCGAGGCTTTATTACCAAAGCTGAGCGAGCTTGGTTTGACCGTATTCTTTGAGCCGGGTCGTAGTATTGTTGCCAATGCTGGTGTGCTATTGACGCAAGTCGATGTACTTAAGCCGACTGAGCATAAGAACTTTGCGATTGTCGATGCTGCGATGAATGACTTGATTCGTCCTGCTTTATATCAAGCTGAAATGGCCGTGATTCCAAGTACCTTGCCGAGCGATGGTATTGATACAAATGGTACAAAGCCGTGGGACATCGTTGGCGCGATTTGTGAGACAGGGGATTTTTTAGCAAAAGATCGCTTACTGTCATTAGAGGCAGGAGCTGTCCTGGCAGTGACGGGCGCAGGGGCTTATGGCTTTACTATGAGTAGTAATTACAACTCGCGTCCGCGAGCCAGCGAAGTGATGGTATCAGGCAATAACCATCAGCTCATCCGCAAACGTGAAACGGTTGAAGCATTGTATGCTGACGAAATACTGTGGCAGGATAAATAAAGCCGCCAACACGCCAACACTGACACTGTTTTTGCATCATAAATAAAACCCACTGTGATAATAACGGTGGGTTTTTATGGCAAACTCGAATGGGGTATATCGAGTTTGAGGTATAACGATAAGTTAGTATTTGATAGCGGTGATAATTATGATTGTATCTGACAGCGTGCTAATATAAGCCATACATAAAAATAGGATAGGACATCAAAGATATGCTAATAGAATTTACTAAAATGCATGGGCTGGGCAATGATTTTATGGTTATCGATTTGGTGACCCAGCGCTTAGATTTGAGCAAGGAGTTGGTAGCGTTATTGGGAGATCGTCACCTAGGTATTGGCTTTGATCAACTGCTTGTGGTCGAGCCACCGATGCGCCCCGATGTTGATTTTAGTTACCGTATTTTTAACACCGATGGCACCGAGGTGGAGCAATGCGGCAATGGTGCGCGCTGTTTCGCCCGTTTTGTCCAAGCACGTAAACTGTCATTTAAGCAGCGGCTACGGGTTGAGACGGCGAGCGGCATTATCTCTTTGACCACTGATCGGTTTGGTTGGGTAGAGGTTGATATGGGTAAGCCCAAGTTTGAGCCAAATGAGATTCCCTTTAGCCCAAGAGCCACGACCAAAATCCAAAACACTTATCACCTCGATGTCAATGGCACACCTGTACAGCTATATGTCGCCAATATGGGCAACCCACATGCCGTTATCAAAGTTGATGACGTGCTTGACGCTGAGGTTGAGACGTTAGGCAAGGCCATTGAGTCCCATCCAGCGTTCCCAGATCGCGTCAACGTGGGCTTTATGCAAGTGATGAACCAGCGTCATATTCGTCTGCGTGTGTATGAGCGCGGCGTGGGCGAGACGCAAGCTTGCGGCACGGGCGCCTGTGCAGCAGTTGCAGTCGGTATAAGAGAGGGCTGGCTCGATGAAGGCGAAGAAGTGCGCGCGCAGCTCTATGGTGGCAGCTTGATCATCAAGTGGCAGCCTGGCTATTCAGTTATGATGACAGGTCCGACTGCTTTTGTTTATGAAGGAGTCTTTAGTCCAGATGGTTTGATGGCGCAAGCAGGTATTAAGCCAAGTTCTGAAGGCTGATATCTGTCGTTAGAAAAATGATATCAATAACATGGGTGCTTCTGATATGGTTATGTCCACTCATCAAGACGGTCAGACAACGCAAACGGCACCTTGGCTATCAGCTGAGCTGGCGGCGAATATAGAGTCAGATGCCGCGCTACGAGCGTTATTAGCACCTGTCCATCGTTGGCTCAATACGCTGTCTGTGCGTAATCACTCGCCGCATACGCTGACCGCTTATTTTGCTGGCTTAAACCAACTGGCACTGTTCTTACGCGGTAAGCGTCTGACGTGGACGCGTTGTGATAAGCGCCAACTGGCTCAGCATATTAGTCAGCGTCTCGATGAAGACAAGCTTGCGCTTGCTAGCGTTCAGCAAGAGCTGTCAGCGATTCGGCATTTTTATGGTTGGCTCATAGAGGAGGATTTGGCGCGTATCAATCCAACGACCGGCTATCAGCTCAAGCGTAGCCCTAGACCATTACCCTCTATCGCTGATGTGGATTTATTGACGCAGTTACTCGATCAACAAATCCCTGATACGCCAGAGCAGGCGCGCTTGTGGTTGCGTGATAAAGCCATGTTTGAGCTGCTCTATAGTAGTGGTCTACGTGTTGGCGAGTTGGTCGCACTCGATATGGCTGATGTGGACTTGTCTGATTTACGAGTGCGAGTCACTGGTAAGGGTAATAAAACCCGCTTAGTACCATTAGGTGCAAAGGCAGCAGAGGCGATAACACGCTATCTACCGCATCGCAATCTATGGGTCGAACAGATGGACAGCGCCTTGTTCATTAGCGAAAAACTCGGCACCAGACTATCGACGCGAGCAGTACAGCAGCGTCTAAAAGTTGCGGCGACTCGCGCAGGTATTGCGCAAAACATGTATCCACATCTACTGCGTCATTGCTTTGCCTCACACATGTTGTCAGGTAGTGGTGACTTGCGTGCCGTGCAGGAGATGTTAGGACATAGCGATATCAGTACCACGCAAATTTACACCCACGTTGATTTTGCCAAATTAACACAAGTCTATGATCGCGCCCATCCACGAGCCACCCACACTCAAAATGATGAAAATCCTACCTAATTGAGTAATCTACGGTTTAAGCAATCTACGGGACTTCTTAAGTTATGCCAAACGATGACAATCAAAGATAGGTAATTTCTGTCGACCTTGCACTTGAGCTTGCTTGTCTAATGATGCCATGACGATGGCGTATCCTTTATCTATGTCAGATGTCGTAGACAGATTTAGCTCACTGCTATCATGGCTCGCAATAACGCTGCCATCAAAAGCAGTAATGGTAGTATGTCCCCACGTCTGGCGAGTATTGCCATCTTTATATGCATGATCGCCGCCCTGTGCTGCACCGATCACCATGCACTGACTGTCCAAAGCACGTGCCTGTAACAATAGCGACCAATGCGCCTGTCCCGTTAGATAAGTAAAAGCAGACGGTGCACTTAATATATCAGCACCTGATTGACGTAAGCGCTGCGCTAGAGCAGGAAAGCGCAAATCAAAACAGACCATCATACCCAACTGATAGACAGCGCCTTCTGACTCAAGAGGCGCAACCACGGTCTGCGTGCCCGGCTCAAATGTCGCCGCTTCATTGTAGCTGCCTTGCTTGTCGGCCACGGTCGCGGTAAACAGATGAATCTTATCGTAGCGCGCCACTCGCGTACCATCAGGTGCAAACAATTGACTGACTTGGCGCAGCCGACCATCAGGAACGACCATGCCATCAGGCCGATAAGGGCAAGGCAGTGAGCCTGCCAGTAGATATATATTATGAGTGCGGGCATACTCTGCCATCGTCGCTGATAGCGCGTCAAAACGCTCTGCAGTCGCAAACTGCTGACCCATGCTACAGCAGTTTTCAGGTACGACAACGAGTTCAGCACCTTGCGATTTGGCATCAATGATCGCCGCTTTTATATTCGCTAAATTGCTATCGATGTCTTGCTGGCTGTTCATTTGAATGGCAGCTGTGCTAAATTGAGAGGGCATTGTTGTGTCAGTCATGACAATATTCTCCGTGACGGGTAAGTCTTGATGGCTGCTCATGACAATTTTTTATGACGTTTTTTATTATAAAATGTTGATGACGCTGAACAAACCATTCATAGTTATCGGTTGGTTATTAAGGCAAACATGCTAAATTTGTATCACAAACATACCAATCGTATCTGGATAGGATATAAATTAACGTAGCAAAATTGTGATAAAAAATGCTATCGTCATGTCCTGTTAAGGTGACATCATCGCCTTAATTGGCAAAATAAATACAATATGACCAAGACTGGAGTGTAATAAGCCGCCCATGAGTATGTCATTCGGATTGGCGAGCACGCTAAGCACCTCACAAAAACTGACACCGCAAATGCAGCAAGCCATTAAATTGCTGCAGCTCTCTAGTCTTGAGCTCGCACAAGAGGTTCAAGCCAAACTGGATAGTAATCCGCTGCTTGAACGTATCGAAGAGGATGATGACGAGTACGAGAATAACCGTGACGATAGAGCAGATGAGCTAAGCGAGTCATTAACACTTGATAGCTGGAACCAAAGCAGCAGTGACGCATCTAGCGCAGGATCTGATAACCATACAGACTATGGTGACGATAGCACTGACAGCTGGGAGAAACTGCAGCAATCTCGTATTGATGATGGAGCGATGGATAGTGATAGCAGTTTTGAGACGGATAGCTTCGATGCCAGCAGCTTTGATACAGGTAACTATGCTTCTGCCTCCACAGGTTCTGGTAGCAGTAGAGCGGATGAGGATTTTGATAGTTATCAGGGCGGTACTTCGTCGACTATCCAAGATCACGTACGTTGGCAGCTCAACTTTAAGCGCCTATCAGAAGCGGACACCCTGATTGCAGAGTATTTGATGGACTCTATGGATGACATGGGATTCATACGAATTGATATCGATGAGCTGCTACAGAGCTTTGATACCATGGCCAACTTTTATCAGTGGGATGAACGCGTTGAGTACGACGAGGTCATGGCCGTATTGCGTATGATCCAATCTTGCGATCCGATTGGCGTTGGCGCACGTCATTTGAGTGAGTGCCTAGCGATTCAGTTATCCAAGCTAGACGCCAATACTGCATATCTCAAAGAAGCAAAAGCGTTGCTAACAGCCGGCGAGCTTTTGGTGAGTAACAATATCAAAGCGCTTACTGAACGGACAGGCCTTGCCCCTGAGAACATCACCCTGCGCTTAACTTACTGCGCACCTTAAACCCTTCACCCGGATTACTCTTTCAGATCAACCAGCCTGATTATACCCAGCAGCCCGACAGTTACGACATTCCAGATGTATTAGTCACACCCATTAGGAGTCGTAAAGCCACTGCCAATGCTGAGGCATTAGAAGACGGTTGGCATGTACGCCTCAATCCTGACACCTTGCCGAAGCTGCGAGTAAACCAAGAATATGCCAATTTAGTCAAACGCGGTGATGACAGTCCGGACAACCAATATCTGCGTGAAAACCTCACCGATGCGCGCCTCTTTATCCGCAGTATTGAGGAGCGCAATCAAAACCTATTAAAAGTAGCAACCAGTATTGTGCGTTATCAGCAGGAGTTTTTGCAGCACGGTGCAACGGCCATGCAACCACTTATTCTAAAGGCAATCGCAGAAGAAGTAAATCTACACGAGTCCACCGTTTCACGTCTCACGACCAGTAAGACGATTTTGACACCGCAAGGACTATTTTCACTAAAGCACTTTTTTTCTTCTCACGTCAGCAGTTCGGATGGCGATATCTCATCAACGGCCATCAGTGCCATGATTAAAAAGCTCATCGCTGATGAAGATCCCAAAAAACCGCTATCGGATAGCCGTATTCAAAAAGAATTATTGGCAGATGGTATCGATATTGCCAGAAGAACTGTTGCCAAATATCGTGAAGCCATGAATATTGGCTCATCTACTCAGCGCAAACAGAAGTATTAATCGTTTAAATACAGCCATCTGCAACAATTTTGAGTAATCATTGATATTTCTGTGGCAAGATATAAAAAATAAAATTTTTTGATTATATAGAAACATGATGGAAACAACAGCTATTGTTACACTTAATTACAATTTAACGTCTTGCTACTATCCCTCTTTCATGACAAATTAGAGTCATACCAACAACGAAATCTAAGTGCCAATCTATAGTATTTACTTGTAATGAATAGATCTCTTGCAAAAGTACCAGTTCATTGACTTCAACTGACGGAGTTACAAGGGCTGACGATGACTTATGCAAGAAGTCTAATAAAGGAGACGATAAAAGGATACGTCGAAATCTTACTAGAGGCATTAGATAGATTATTGGTAAGGCAGGATGATAAGAGCAGGAATGCGACTTCATCTGTTGAATGTAAGTTACAAATACAAGGACAATAATATGAATGTTTCTATCAGTGGTCACCATATCAGTGTTACCGAAGCTATGGACACAGCAGTTCGTGAAAAGCTTGAAAAAGTAGAGCGACACTTTGATCAGATACAGAGTATTAAAGTGATATTATCGTTAGACAATAGTGGCGCAAGTGATGGCGGTAAAAAAAGCCATAAAGCTGAAGCGATTATGCGCGTCTCAGGTCAAGAAATGTTTGTCCAAGCCTTAGAAGATGATATGTATAAAGCCATTAATGAGATGGCAGACAAACTTGATAGACAAGTACGTAAGTACAAGACCCGTCAAGAGCGCAAAAAGACTCAGGGTGCTGGGCGTGATGAGCGCTATCAAGACACCACGTCTGCTGAAGCAGTGCCAGCAGCTTAATCATAGGTTTGAATAACGTTGATTAAGTGGGCAATCAGATCATCAAGAGCGTCTGAACGAGCTAAAAAATAAGAAATTTGACAAACAGCTATTTCATTCATCGGTGATCTATAAAGAAAAAAGACCTCGAACGTTTGACACGTTGAGGTCTTTTTTAGTACGTCTCTAATGATGGGGTTAAGACTTGATAATTAATAAAAACTAATGACAGACTGAAATATAAAAAATTAGCCTCCGCCCACAGCCTGTACGACTTCTATATTCATACCTTCTACAATACGCAATTGAGCCAGCTCACTCTTTGGTGTTAGCTCACCATCTACTTCAACGGCATAGCGTCCTTGACTGAGTCCAAGTTCATTGATGACTAATTGCACTGTCTGATGAGTGGTTTGTAAGTTTTTACCATTAACACTAATGGTGCTCATATAAAATCCTCCTTAATAATTTGAGATTCCTTGTAGTAATGGTCCTATAAGTATTAGTCGCAATATAGATGCTTTGAATCTTATAGGCGACTATTTGTATCTATACTCATAATATCAATCAATCTTCGGCAGGTATGAGTAGAATGGATTAATCCATTGAGTTCTCAAGTCGAAATGTAGAGATAGCAAGCCATAACCAACCTACAATCATAAGAACCCCGCCAATGGGGGTAATCGCGCCAAACCAGCGCGGTGCTCCAAGCGTCATGGCATATAGACTACCGGCAAATATAATAATACCGGTTTGCAATAACCAAGCCGTAGCTTGAGTGGTGTATTTTAAGCGTATCAGTAATCCCACAACTAATAGACCCAGCGCATGTATGAACAAATACAGCGTCGCGGTATGCCACCATTCAAGCTGTTGTGCGCTGACAATATTCTCCAAACCATGAGCACCAAATGCACCTAAAGCGACAGCAATAGCCATATTAATCGCGGCAATACCGATCCAATTTAACATGACAACACTCGTCTTTTTTTGATGCTATTGAATATCATCAGGTAAGATCACGCTATCAATGGTCATGGCATCGCGAATTTTGTCCATCGCGTTTTTTTCGATCTGACGGACACGTTCAGCGGATATAGAGTAAACCGCGGCCAGCTCGTGCAAAGTGGATTTTTGCTCAGAGAGCCAGCGCTGCTCGACGATATCACGTGAGCGATCGTCCAATGTTCCCATAGCCGCGATGAGGGCAGACGAGTTATTTTCTTCCCAGTCTTCTTCTTCCAACTGCTCAGCAGGATCGATGCCATCTTCCAAAAACAGCTGCGGTGCATAGCGACCGTCATCATCGTCGCTGGATTGCGCTTCAAACGAGGCATCATAAGAAGTCAGGCGTGACTCCATCTCGAGCACTTGCTTGCGCGTAACATTCAAGTCTTTGGCAATCGCGTCTGCTTCTTCTAGCGTGAGCTGATTATTGGTTTTCTTTAAACTACGTAAATTAAAGAATAACTTGCGATGTGCTTTGGTGGTCGCAACTTTTACGATACGCCAGTTACGGATGACAAATTCGTGAATTTCAGCTTTGATCCAATGTACGGCAAAAGACACTAAACGCACGCCTTTATTCGGATCAAACCGTTTGACCGCCTTCATCAATCCAAGATTACCTTCTTGGATTAAATCAGCTTGTGGCAGTCCATAACCTGAGTAGCTACGTGCAATATGAATGACAAAACGCAGATGCGACATCACCAGCAGACGTGCTGCTTCGACATCACCTTCATCATAATAGCGATGGGCAAGTTCTTGCTCTTGTACAGGCGTTAAGATCGGAATTTGATGCACAGTATTGATGTAGGCGCCCAGATTAACCCCCGGCGCTGCCAAATGGGTTGGCATTGCTGGCACCAAATCGCGCGTACTGGTATTGCCTAACGTACTGGCGTCATAAGGTGGGCGCTGTGCAGCTGCCTTTAGTGCAGCATCGCGCGCATCGTTTTTTATAGGAGCTGTGCTGTCTTTTTTATTCGCATTCGCAGCATCAGAAGTAGTAGTAGCCATATTCTTGACCTTGGTTAAATAGTTAAGCAAATAGTCAGATAAAAATCTCTATAGTTGTAATTGTAAAGGACAGCAGCGTTTAGTTGCTATCAGTTTTGGTAATGATGAAGTGATATATTGTAGCGAAACGCTGCAATGATGTGCTATTGCCTGACAAATCAGTAACTTCGTTGACGATTAACGCTAAGTAGTCGCTCGTTTGTGTTTGCTGACTCTGATGACAAAACGCTGTGATATCAGCTTGTGAGTTGGGATCCGTCGCGACCACATATAATGATTCACCAGCGGCTACATCGCGTAACGCAACCTTGGTTTTCAGCAGTGGCATTGGGCATGCAAGCCCGCGACCATCGACGAAACGCTTGATATTTAGTAAAGGTTGCTCTTCATCTATTTTCGTCTCAGTGCCAACATCTGGGCCACCATTCTCTATTGGCAACAAGTCTAACAGATGATTGATCTCTTGCTGTTCTGGATCGGATAAGCTCGCTGATAAGTAAATAGAGTGTGATGCACGTTTGATGGGTAATTGGCTATCAGCGGACATAATACAAACCTTACAAGTATCAGTATTTCGGTTTCTTTATCAAAAAGGCTCAAACAATTATTTTTGAATATCGTCAATCTATTTACGGCAACCATGAGCTTACTATTATTGTGTTTAACCATTATACCAAATAGCCAATGTATAATTGCATTTGAATATAATCAACGTCATGTTCGGTTCATTAGAATCACACAGTCATGTTGCACAATCGTGACGGGTGGCTGAGTGATTGGTAGCTAAGCACATAGTAGAATTGACCTTATACAAACAAGCTCGTATAGTCGAAAAGACGTCGTCAACAATCTGATAGGATACGAATTTGTACCACGCTAATAGACCGCCACGACTTATTAAAGCCGCCAGCCATTCGTTAAATAAGCTGTCGGAAAGCTCGCTATCTAAACTATTTGGGCAAACAGATAGCCGCAACTCTGTGGTTTTATCTTTTCAAATAGTATCAAAATCGGACTGTCAGTGACACTGCTGGTAATTGCTACAAGTGCTCATAGCAAGGGATGGTGATGATAGCCAAGCTATGCCATTTGCCAATCATTCATGGCAAACAGTAGAGTCACAATCGTTAGAGCTACCCAATTTGCGCGGGCAAGGACTGAGCTTTGCTGAGCAGTATCAAAATAAAATGCTGGGTGAATGGTCATTACAGAACATCAATGGTCGGGTCAAAATGGAGCACGACCCTTGGGTGCAAGAAACGGTAAAAGACATGACGTGGCGATTGAATGCGCAAGCCCGTCAGCAAGCACCACTTGGCTTAGTTATTCTTGATAATCCCAGCATCAATGCTTTTGCCGCACCTGGTGGAGTCATCGGGATCAATACAGGGACGATATTGGCCGCCAAAAGTATGGATGAGCTGGCAAGTGTCATCGCCCATGAAGTCGCGCACATCAGTCAACGTCACTATGAGCACAGCGCAGACGAGCGCAAAAAAGCCTTACTGATGCAAGTAGGCGGTATGTTGGCTGCGATTGCCGCATCAGCAGTCGATGGTGATGCGGCGGCGGCTGTAATGGCGGGTAGCCAGACAGCTTCTATGAATAGCAGCATGGCTTTTAGCCGTAACAACGAGCGCGAGGCCGACCGAGTAGGGATGCAAATCATGACTCAGGCAGGCTATGACCCTCGGGCAATGCCACGGTTTTTTGCCACGATGAATCAACAAAGCCAGCTCAATCAGGTTGAAAATCGCTTTTTACCAAGCTTTGTGCGCTCGCACCCGCTCAGTGATGAACGACTGAGTGAGTCGCAGAGCCGTGCTGGGCAGTATCCCACACTGTCATTGAGCCAGCAGCAGCGCCATCAAGCCTTGTTTGATTTGCTCTATTGGCGTGTACAAGTTACTGGCAAACATGCTTCTGAAGTGACGCTCACAACCGCTGCTAAAAATAGTCTGGGTGCCAAACTTGCCTTAGTGAGCTGGTACGGAGAACAGCAGCGCATCGAAGAGGCTAATGAGGTATTGGCACAGATAAATAAACTCCCAAATACGCAGCGTCAAAGCCTAGAACCTTTACTATCGATTACTTATAGTCAGCTTTTAAGCGAACAAGGCAGATGGCAACAAGCTGCAGATATTTTAGAGAGTCAGCAGCGTCTTTATCCTGAGCGCCGTGACTTGCGTCTGTATTTGGCGGAAGCACTGACCAATAGCAATCAGCCATTAAGGGCACAAGTACTGCTAAAACCACTCACAGAGCAACAACCAAGCGATCGCTATGCATGGCAAAGTCTGCAGCTTGCTAATGAAAAGCTCGCTAAAACCACAACGTCACCACAACTGGCTAATATTGCAACGATCAACGCATTGCGTTATCGCAGTTATGATCAACTTTGGAATGGGCGCTATGAGAGTGCGTTGACATCACTGACGCAGGCCAAGCAATTGACGGAAAACCTGCAAGCCACAGCACAAAGCAATAGTGCGCGCCCATTGCTAGCCAATATCAACGCAGAAATCAAAACAATAAAAACCGCCAAAGACTTTGAGCCTTAGGCGGTTTGTAAATAGTCAGTTTTTCGTACAACAACGGGTGCGCTCGACAACATCATTTTCAGTAGTAGCAGCTCATATGCCGGCTTGCTACCTAAAACGAAAAATTAGCCTTGTAGCGCATCTTTAACCATTTTAGAGATCAACGCAGGATCAGCACGACCAGCGGTCTTGTTTTTCAGTACACCCATCACGCTGCCCATATCACGCATAGAAGTGGCACCTTGCTCTGCGATTTCCGCGTTGACCAATGCCATGATGTCATCTTGATTCATTTGCTGCGGCATAAACTCATTGATAATATCAATTTCAAACTGCTCTTTGGCCGCCAAATCATCACGGCCATTTTCAGTAAAAATAGTGAGCGACTCTTGACGTTGTTTGAGCTGTTTTTGTAGCACTTCTAATACTTGTGCATCATCTAGTTCTGTCTGACGATCAATCTCGATCTGTTTGACGACTGATTGTACGTTGCGCAGTATTTTGACACGCTCAAGCTCACGAGCTTTCATAGAAGTTTTGATGTTGTCTGATAACGTCTGTTTAAGTTGGCTCACTGCTATTATCCTTATTCGTTTGTTAAATGCTATTTGTTGGGTACTGTTTAATGAGTTTTTTTGGGGTAAAACCTGCTGAGAGCGGGCTTTGATAAAAAATTGCGTCAGCAGTAACAACGAAAATTGTAGCATAAAAAACGCCACTGATATCGATGGATAACAGTGGCGTTAGTGTAGCACTTGTACTTAACTAATCAGATTATTGATTAGTACATACGAGTAGTACGAATAGTTTCGCGTTGTAACTTCTTCTTATAACGCTTTACGGCAGCAGCTTTTTTGCGCTTACGTACTTGCGTTGGTTTTTCATAAAACTCACGCTTACGTACGTCTGATAATACACCAGCTTTTTCACAAGCGCGCTTGAAACGACGGATAGCGATATCAACTGGTTCGTTTTCTTTAACCTTAACTGCAGGCATGAAGACTCCTCGATTAGGATGAGATATAAGGGCATTAGTTTGGCTGTGTATTAGTATTTAGCCGTAATATCTCAAGATTACTGGCATCAGCTCAAACTAGGACAATTCTCACGCATTAGCGTAAGGGCAGGTATTTTAATAAAAAATACCAACAAAGTCAATGATTTTAACGGTTTATTGTCTATTTATACTTTGTTTAAAATGTATCCAAGCTGAACTGTCAGGTTTTAGGTGAGTTAGAGCACAAAGTTTAGTGTCAATAAAAAATCCCTACCGTCTATAACGGTTTAGTGGGAGTTTATGCTATGATATTTCCCATATTGTAGGGTCTATCAACCGTTTTGTGCGTATTTTATTGAGGATGTTGGAATGAAAAAACAGTATTGAACACGGTGTTAAGCACAGCTTTTATCGTAGCTTTGGGTGTGGGCGTGAGTGCTTGTAGCGGCGGCGAAGAGCACGAAGAAGTATTGGCGATTGATATGGTAGATGAAGCGGCTGAGCTAGCACGCGCAAACGCCCCTGAAGCAGAAGACATGGAGTTTCCAGAGACGGCACCGATGCCAGCGGCGGATGCAACAGCTGCAGATGGGACAGAAGCTGATGCCACTGCTGAAGCAGGTACGGCGGATACAAGCATGGCAGACGCGACAACCCCAGCCACAGAGAGTGCTGATACCGCGGCTGCGCCTGCTGCCACTGACAGCGCCGATATGGCAACACCTGCTGAATAAGCTTTTAATTAGACTCACCCACTCTCAACTTATTTTTCTAAGGTATTGGTTTACTTAGTTTTTAAAATTTCAGTTAAAACAATTAGAATTTTAAATTCTATAAAAATCAAAGGCCTACGATAAGTTGAGATTGGCGTTAGACTCGTAATATAATATTGTGAGTCTATGAACTGCTACAAAAAATTTGGCCACAGACGCATCAAATAAAGGTAAGGTCATGATCGATATACAGCAGCATATAAAAAGACTGAGCTTATCTGTTATCAGTCTGAGTGTGTTATTAGCATTGAGCGCTTGTAGTGGTGATAACGCGACTACGGAAGAGTCCAGCGCAGCCAACGAACCTGCTGCTACGAGTGTTGAAGAAACAGTTGCAACAGAATCTGAAACTACGGTGCCTGAGCCTATGGCTGAATCTGAGACTACCGACATGGTGGTTGAAGAAGAGACTGCGGTTGTCGCTGAGCCTGAAGTGCTCGCTGCAGATGCTGGTGCTAAACTTTACGAGTCAAACTGTAAAGTCTGCCATACAGCGGGTTTATTGAATGCACCGAAATATGGTGACACAGCCGCTTGGGCGACTCGTTTGACCAAAGATAAAGAGACACTATACATGCACTCCGCTAAGGGCTTTAATAAAATGCCAGCACAAGCGGTAGATGGTGTCAGTGAGGCACAAGTCAAAGCCGCTGTTGATTATATGCTCGCGTCAGTAAGCTGATATAGTATATATAGAGTATATCAGTCATTGAAATTTGTTAAACTGACCGTCATTGTGACTGACAATGGCGGTTTTTTATGCGCGTTTTCTATTACTATCGATTTTAAAAATATGACTGGCTGTGCGAAGCGGATTTGATTCGCTATTCAAAATTTTAAAGCGATATACAATAAAAACGCGGCAAAAAATAGTCCGAAAACAAAAGCATAAAGGCAAAAGTATGAAGGTATTGGGTTTAGAGACGTCTTGTGATGAAACTGGGCTGGCCATCTTCGATAGTGAGCAGATCAATAATGACAATCAAGGGTTGGTCGGGCAAGTACTGTACTCACAGATTGAGCTGCATGCGCTCTATGGCGGCGTTGTACCTGAGCTTGCCAGTCGTGATCATATTCGTAAGCTCGTGCCCTTACTCAACGAGCTGCTTGAGCAGTGTGATATGAGTAAAAACGACATCGATGCGATTGCCTATACCAAAGGGCCAGGGCTGATCGGTGCGTTGATGACCGGCGCATTATTTGGCCGCAGTCTGGCGTATGGTTTGGATATTCCTGCTATTGGTATTCATCATATGGAAGGGCATTTGCTCGCGCCGCTTATGGGTGCCAATCCGCCCGCTTTTCCTTTTGTTTCGCTGTTGGTCTCTGGTGGTCACACTTTACTTATAGCCGCTCATGGTGTGGGGCAGTATGAGATATTGGGTGAGTCGATCGATGACGCGGCGGGTGAGTGCTTTGATAAAGCGGCTAAGATGCTAGGCTTGCCTTATCCCGGTGGCCCTAATATTGCCAAACTGGCAGAAGCTGGCAATCCTGATGCTTATGCACTGCCAAGACCGATGCTATATCGAGGTTTGGACTTTTCGTTTAGTGGTATGAAAACAGCAGTGCATAATCTGATTAAAGATACCCCGCAGTCCGGTGGCTCAGGCAATAGCGCTGATAGCGATCCGCAAGTACGCGCCGATATTGCCGCAAGCTTCCAACACGCGATGGTCGATACGCTAGTAAAAAAATGCGTCAAAGCGCTTAAACAAGCGAATATGAGCAGACTCGTTATCGCGGGCGGCGTCAGTGCCAACACACATCTGCGCGAGACGCTAGAGACTGAGCTGGCTAAGATCAATGCGACGGTCCACTATGCACCGCCCGCGCTGTGTACAGACAATGGCGCGATGATTGCTTATGCCGGATTTGAGCGCTTGCAAGCTGGGCAGTCAGATGATCTGGCGATTAGCTGTATTCCGCGCTGGCCAATGACAGAATTACCAGCACTGTTGCCTGCAGTATAACGTTCAAAAGCCATATAAATTAAGGATAATCTATGCAGTGGCTAGCAATCGGCTTAGGAGCAGCATTAGGCGCGTGTTTACGTGGCTATTTAGCGCGCTTTAATCCACTGTATCATTGGATACCACTTGGCACGCTTGGCGCAAATGTCTTAGGCGGCCTGCTGATTGGCCTTGCGCTCGTCTGGTTTGAGCGTATGGGTAGCAACTTATCTGATCATGTGCGCGTGTTTGTGATTACCGGATTTTTGGGCGGGTTAACTACCTTTAGTACGTTTAGTGCAGAAGTATTTGGTTTTATTCATGATGGGCGGCTGCTAGCAGGTCTGGCGTTGATCGGTCTGCACGTTGGATTGACACTGCTGGCAACCGCGCTTGGGTTTTATTTCTTTAAGCTAGTTTTGTAGGTGTTGATAGATATTAATCGTTCAATGGTCTGTTATAAGTGGTTCCATTATACTAGTCTGTTTTAAGTGGTTTGTTTTGTTAGTTTCAGCGGAGTATACCAATAAATGATGGATACTATCTGAGTGGAAATATTATTTAGTCTTGAGTTTACTCTCATAAATGATCTATCATGTGAAGATATTACATTTATCAATATTAGTTGTGTCTTCCCTATTTCTTAGTATTTTCTACAAGCGAAAATGCTATCCATTGTGGTTATAAGTATGATTCAGAGTTTTCAAATCAAAAACATTGGTACATACGATGCAGTAGGAATAAGCTGTGATAACTTAGAAAAAGTTAATTTTATTTATGGAGCTAATGGTAGTGGCAAGACTACAATCTCTAAACTGCTAAGTAACCCACAATCTAACTGCACGATTAGCTGGTTAGATAACCGTGCGCTTGAAACTCTTGTATACAATAAAGATTTCAAAGAGAAAAATCTTCTTGATAGTGGTTTCGAAGGTGTTTTTACAATTGGTGAAGAAGATATAGATAATGAAAGAAAAATCATAGCAGAAAAAGATAAACTAGATAAACTGATGGTTAATATTAGACGCTATACAGTTACATTAGATTCTAAGCAAGGTGAATTAAGAGCGTTAGAAGAAGAAAAAGTAGAGGCTGTTTGGAATAACAGTAAACTAATAAATCATGAACTTCTTAGAAGTTCATTGACGGGTTACTTAGGTAAAAAGATTGATTTTTTCCAAAGAAATTTGCAAGGTTTAAGCGATAATACACCAGCTTTAGCATTAGAGGAATTAGAAAGTATTGCAACGTCTATATTTCATGACAACACATCTGCAATAACTAATAGACCTCTTGCAAAAGTCATAATTTAAGCTCGGAATTAATGATACCAGCAAACAGCTTCATTCTAAGATCATAGCGCTGACGACGGTTGCGATATTTATGAGCCACGATTTTAAACAACTTGATTAAGCCTATTTTGTGCTCAACCACAATACGGAACTTTGCCAGATAGTGATTGGCCTGTTTGCATATCTCCAATAACTGACCACCACGAGGTTTCTTAAATGGTGTGAAAGTTTGGTTATGTAGCTTTGCTAACCCTTGATAACCACTGTCTGCTAGATAGTTAGTGTTCTCAGGTAACCAATCAGGACAAGTATCTTTATACAGCTTAAAATCGTGGATTGACCCTTTACAGGTTTGCACATCAAGTATCAAACCGGTTTGCCAATGAACGATAACCTGCGCTTTTAAGGTGTGTTGTTTTTTCTTACCGCTGTAGTAGTCTCTTTGGTTTTTTTGGACGCTCAATTGGGGTTTCGGTGGCATCGACAATGACGACGCTCCAATTGATGTCCTCATCGACACGACTAGGCAGCTTTTTAGGCAATTCAAACTTGCCAGAGTCAATCAGTGTGTCTTCTACTTTACGAATGATACGGCTAGCAGAAGACTCATGAATACCAAAGTCCATACTGATATGATAAAGCGTGCGGTATTCACGCCAATAAGTCAGGGCTAGTAGTATCTGCTCCTTAAGACTGAGCACACTTGGTCTGCCTGATTTGGTCTTAGATGCTTCATGCTCTTGCATGGCCTCAAGCATGTCATAAAAGGTGGCTTTATGAATGCCAGTGTAGCGTTTAAAACCAGCGTCACTTTGTTTGAGTAGCTTATCTATGTTTGGCATGGTTCTTAGACAACGATGAATGTTCTTCTTATTTTAATTCCCTCTGCTACTTTTGCAAGAGGTCTAATATACAAAATATATCGCCTGAATCTCTATTCAAAATAGAAAACAACGATATTTGGACGGAAGTCATAATAGGTAAAAATGACGTTGGTATATCAAAGCTAATAGAGCATTTAAAGATTAGTGATTGGGTAAGCGCAGGTGTAGCATACATTCAAGAAGATAATAGCACATGCCCGTTTTGTCAAAAAGAAACTATCGACAATGAGTTTAGAGAAAGCCTAGAAAATTATTTTGATGCAACTTACACAGAAAATTCTGCTCTAGTAGATAGGCTACTTACTGATTATGTTAGCGAATCTAACTCTATAAATTCTTTATTAGATCGTATAGTTAGCATACATGAGCAGCCTGTTCCTTATAGTTTCGATATAGGTTTATTTAAGCAGATTTCTGCTCAACTTAAAATAAAACTAGATTTAAACCTTAATATCATGCGTGATAAATCGCAGGAGTTGAGTCGCAGTTTAGATGTTCATACTACCTCAGAAGAGATTGAAGCATTACAGGCAATTATTGTCAATTCAAACGATGCTATTCAATCTCATAACAATTTAGTTGCAACCTTAAGTGATTCAAAAGCTCGTTTGAAACAGCAAGTTTGGCACTATACAGTCAACGCTAATAAAGCCATACTTGACGAATATAATTCCAAAAAAAGTCAGCTAGTTAAAACTATAACAGCTATCAAAAGAGGGATTGGCGTTGCAGAATCAAGAATCGAAGGTATAGAGCAAGAGTTAGCAGCCCTTTCTCAGATACCAACTAATACTGTATCGACGGTTCAGGACATAAACGCTTCATTATTATCTTTTGGTTTTACTGGATTTAGCATACAGCCTGTTGAGCAAAACAGATATCAACTATATAGGGGTGACGGTACTCTTGCCAAAGATACTTTAAGTGAAGGTGAAGTAACATTCATAACTTTCCTTTATTTTTATCACCTATGCAAAGGAGGACGAACTGAAAGTTCAATAAATACCGATCGAGTTATTGTAATTGATGATCCAATATCAAGCTTAGATAGTAATATCCTTTTTGTTGTTAGTAGCTTGGTTAAAGATATAATAAAAAACGTAAAAAGTGATGATAATCATCAATTTAAACAATTAATAATATTGACTCACAACATTTACTTTCATAAAGAAATATCCTTTGTGAACGGTCAAGCACAGTCAGAGAATACCGTCAATTTCTGGAAATTGAGAAAATCAGAGAATAAGACAAGTATTACTAATTATCAAAATAAAAATCCGATATACAGTTCTTATGAGATGTTATGGCGAGAGCTACAAGAAAATATAGGTTCTCCAATAGCTATCCAGAACTCTATGCGACGAATAATTGAGAATTATTTTAAAATTCTTGGAGGTATGGGAGACCATGATATTCTAAGTAATTTTACATGTCCGAATGAGCGGTTGATTTGCAAATCTCTCATGTGTTGGGTTAATGACGGATCTCACTGTATTCCAGATGATCTATTTATTGATGGGCAGTTTGCATCTGTAGATGAATATAATAGAATTTTTGAAGCTATATTCGAAAAAACAGGCCATATCTCTCATTATAATATGATGATGAGAAATACTAATAATAACCTAACTCAGTTAGCTGTATAACTTTCTAAGAAAGCTAACAGTGATTATAGTCAATAAACCCTACAATGGCTTTTACAATACCCTCTAACAAACTCGCAAAACCCTGCATATAAGCCATATCTTGGCTCGCCGTACGCGTCGCTGCATATAGCTGACAATGTACGCCATCACCTAATGGTCGCGAGACGACCCAGCCTTTTTCTCATACTCGCTTACTACCCAATCGGGCAGGGCTGCCACGCCACGTTCACTGGCAACCAACTGAATCAACATTGCGGTCAGCTCTGTGGTACGAACACTCTCAAAGCTCACTTGTGCTGGCGTCATAAAATTGGCAATGATATCGAGACGCTTGGCTTCTACTGGATAAGCGATTAATGTCTCGTTAATCAAATCATCTGGTTCAATAAATTTCTGTGCTGCCAAATCATGTGTTGGCGACAACACCAAGCGACTCTCATATTCAAACAATGGCTGATAGCTAATACCGTCGAGCGGTAAATCACTGGTAGTAATAAGCAAATCGATATCGCCTTCCATCAAGAGATGATGCGGCTCAGGCTCAAAGCCCGTGGCAAAATCAAGCTCGACATCCGACCACTCGCGGCGATAGTGATTGAGTATCGGCATCAGCCAATCAAAACAGCTATGACATTCAGACGCTAAGCGCAGGCGACCGGCTTGCCCATGCGCTAAGCGCTTTAGATCGTTTTTGGTACGTGTGACTTGCGGCATGATATTATCCGCTAAGGCTAGCACAGCTTTACCTGCTGGCGTGAAAGTGAGCGGGCGGGTGCGGCGATTGACCAAACTGACGTCGTAATAGTTCTCTAGCTCTTTTAGTTGATGTGAAACGGCAGAAGCAGTGACGTGTAGCTCATCGGCCGCTGCCGCAAGTGAACCATGCGCTCGTAGCGCAGTTAAGGTATTAAGATGACGAAGCTCAAGCATGATAAGACCTAACCGCTAAAGTGAGAAAAACTCATTATAGTGGATACTGTGTTGATTTTCACTCATAGATGTTGTCAATGAGTGATTGTTGCTAGCGTTTACGTAGCAACAGCTGTGAGATGACCACCAATACTAGCGAGGCGACCAGCAATAACGTACCTATCGCATTGACTTCTGGTTTGAGGCCTACCCGCACCATCGAATAAATACGCAGCGGTAAAATCTCATAACTAGGGCCTGTGACAAAGGTCGATACCACCACGTCATCGAGTGACAAGGTAAAGGCGAGTAACCAACCTGCCATGACCGCTGGCAAAATAACAGGAATCAGCACCGTGCGTACCATCGTCGACTCAGATGCGCCCAAATCGCGCGCTGCCTCCATTAGCCGCTCATCTAAGCTGCTCAGACGCGCAAAAACAGTAATGACCACGAACGGCAGGCAAAAGGTGATATGCGCTATCAGTAAAGACACAAAGCCTAGCTGTAAGCCTATCAATAAAAACAGTGCCAGTAGTGAGATAGCCAGGACAATCTCAGGCGACATCATCAGCACAAATAGCAGCCCGTTTAGCAGGCCTTTACCACGAAAGTTATAACGATGCAGCGCTAGAGCTGTCAGTGTCCCGATCAAAGTCGAAACCGTAGCGGCGACCAAACCCAAGACAATAGAGTGCCAAAATGCATCGAGCATCGCTTGGTTGTTAAATAGTGTTTCGTACCACTTTAGGCTAAAGCCGCCCCAGTTATAGCCAATTTTTGATTTGTTAAATGACATCACCACCAAAACAATGATGGGTAGATATAACAAAGTATAAATAAGACCGAGATAGCCTTTGGCAGCGATACTGCCAATCTTGAGCTTACGTGAATAAGACATTAGGCCACCTCGTTAAAGTCAGTCTTGCCAATGCGGCGACTACTGGCGCGATAAGCCAGTAATAATACCGCCATTGCCACTGTCAATAACACGCTAGCAGCAGCACCAAACGGCCAGTCACGGGCGTCTAAGAATTGGTTTTTGATGATATTACCGACGAGTAGGTTGCGAGAGCCGCCCAAAATATCCGCCACATAAAACATACCCATCGCAGGCAACAGCACGAGCAGTACGCCAGAGATAATCCCTGGCGTCGTCAGTGGTAGTACCACATGCCAAAAGGTCTGTGTTTTTGATGCACCCAAATCCTGAGAAGCCAATAGCATGTCATTGCGTAAATCGGTAAACACGGCATATAGCGGTAATACCATAAATGGGAATAATAAGTAAGTTAGACCAGCAATGACCGCGCCTTGCGTATATAAAATATCGATAGGAGCATCAATGGTACCGATTGCCAGCAGTGACTTATTAATCAAGCCATTATTCGCGAAGAGCAGCTTTAACGCATAGGTGCGTACCAGAGAGTTGGTCCAAAAGGGCAGGATCAACAGCAGCATGAGTAACGGCTGCCATCGCACTTTACCTTGGACACGAGCCATGCAAAAGGATAGCCCAGCAGTAGACAGATAACCGTTGTGATACCTGCCATCCACAATGAATGAACGAACACCTCAAAATATAACGGATCAACCATGCGCACATAGCTGTCAATATTGATAGGTAAGCTAATAAAGGCGCTGCTATCTCGGGTTAAAAAACTGACCGCGATGACCAATATATTTGGTAATAGCGCAAATATCAGTAGCCAACCCCAGATCAGCCAGAGCGTTGCCGTACGAAACGGACTTTTGCTGCCTAAGTGGTTGCGGGCCATCAGCTACCATCCTTTTGTACAGTCGCCTTGTTTGTATGGTCAGCGTCTTCTGGCAATACCCACTCCCAGCCATCAACCCATGAGACCTTGACGCCTTCGTTGAGTTTGTAATCAAAGCTTGGGTCATCTTCATCAAAAAACTCAGAGGCCTTAATGATATGGCCATTTGCCAATTCAATAATCGAGTCTAACGTACTGCCTTTATAATTACTTTCGATGACGCGCCCCAGTAGTCCGCTATGCTCATTATCTTTTGGATCATATATGCGTAAGTCTTCGGGACGAAGTAGTAAATTGACGATATCGCCCACTTGTACATCATTGGCAAAATTGGGTCGACGCAAGTTACGTAGCGTTGTTGGCCCTTCTTGCGCTTGAGCCTCACAGACTTCAACTTCGATGCGTCCATTGGTCACGTTGCCATCACGATCTGGAAGGTCTGGATAGACACCCTTGACCTCAGCTCTAAACAGATTGGTCTCGCCGATAAACTTGGCAGTAAACAAGTTGGCAGGAGTCTCATAAATCTCAATAGGCGTGCCAATTTGCTGGAACATGCCGTCTTTCATCACGGCAATGCGGTCTGACATCGACAGCGCTTCTTCTTGATCATGCGTGACAAATACAAAGGTAATGCCCAGCTCACGTTGTAGACGCTTGAGCTCTGATTGCATTTGCAAACGTAGTTTGTGATCAAGCGCGGATAGTGGCTCATCGAGTAGTAATAGCTTGGGGCGATTGATCACCGCACGGGCGATCGCCACGCGCTGCTGCTGCCCACCAGATAAATCCTGCGGTTTGCGATTGGCCAAATGCTCCAACTGCACCATAGCCAGCATCTCGCTGACGCGAGCTTGAATCTCAGCTTTTGGCACTTTTTTTAGCTTTAATCCATACGCGACATTTTGGGCGACGCTCATATGTGGAAACAATGCGTACTGCTGAAATACCGTATTGACCGGACGTTTATCAGCGGATAAGCCTGCCATCTGTACGCCATCTAGATAGATTGTCCCCGCATTGGGCTGCTCAAAACCTGCAATCAAGCGCAGCAAGGTTGTCTTACCACAGCCTGAGGGCCCAAGCAGTGTCAAAAACTCGCCGTGCTTGATATCAAGGTTGATGTCTTTTAACACTTCAGTTTGATCGTAGGTTTTTTTGATACCATTTAATTGCAGCAACGTCTTGTCATTTTGAGGTGACGCAGAGGTTTTGTGCGTGCTTGGCGATGGGTCGGTCATAATATCTGTTCCTAAGCGTCAAATAGATCAGAGCAGTAAATCAATGCAGCCATCAAGGTATCTCGATGTCATCAAAAAACTGGCAAGAGCGTAAGCACGATTTGATTGCTGCCTGATAGCTGTCTGATTGCTGCGTATTATAACAAACCCGTGATATAAATCAGTGCAAGTTCGTTATAAGTTACGCGAGTCGTACCGTCATAGCAGCGATGGTTACGGCTATATTTTTACAGTTATAAGTTGGCGTATAACGACATTTAAACAAAATTTTTTACCGTTTTTTGGCCTCTATTCCTATACAATCACGGTATGGCTGACAAACGTAAGGCATCTGATGGGTGAGTGTGAATAGTCATCTGCCCATTTATGTTTGCATACAAGTATATAAAGCCGTTTATAACTCTCATATTATTGATAATAAAGGATCTCTCATGCCTACTGATATACGTCCAACAACAGGTCAAGAAGCCCTTGAGCTTTTAAAAGAAGGTAATGCCCGTTACGTGGATAGTCTCACCAGTACCGATGAATATATGCAGCGTCGCCCAGAATTGGTCAAGGATCAAAATCCATTGGCGATTATTTTGGGCTGCTCGGATGCACGAGTACCTGTTGAGATTGTTTTTGATCAAGGCTTGGGGGATTTGTTTGTCATACGTGTGGCCGGCAATGTGGTGGCGCCATCACAGATTGGCTCAATCGAATTTGCCGCCGAAGCCTTTGGCACAAAGTTGGTGGTAGTCCTTGGACATTCAAAATGCGGCGCGGTCACGGCCTGCGTTGAGACCTTGATCAATCCTGATCAGAACTATTCTCCTAATTTGCAATCGATCGTTGATCGCATTCGCCCAAGTGTCTATAACTTGCATGAGCTGGCGACCGCCAATGGTCAAGACGTCGATGCCGATGAGTTGGTTGATCGTTCTATCCGTGCCAATGTGCGTATGTCAGTGAGTCAGCTCAGACATGGTTCGCGGGCACTAGAGGACTTGACCAATAGTGGTCAGCTACTTGTTGTCGGTGCTGAGTATGACCTAGAGACAGGTAAGGTGAGGTTCTTAGACAGCTAATATATCTAAACATGAACATACTTTGTTCATATTCTTACAAAACCCTATCAATTATTTTGCCAATTTTTATTATGATGAGAGACAGCAGTGAATCATGACAGTCGTGATTCGCTTATTTATAACACTCTTTTTGAATAACCTTAGGATAACTATGTCTACTAACAATAATAATAATGCGACCATCGCACAGCCTGCGAGCAGTATCAGTACAGATGGCGTCCAGTCAATCTCTACGCAAACGACAGGATTTACTTTCAATCACACTATGCTACGCGTCAAAGATCCTGCCAAGTCATTGGCGTTTTATACTGGCGTGTTGGGTATGACACTGCTTGCGGTCAAAAAATTCCCTGATATGGAATTTGATCTGTATTTCTTGGCAAAGCTAACTGAGAGCGAGCGTGAGAACCTGCCTGCTGGTGATGATTTAGAAATCTTTGCTTTCCGTCAGCGCGGTATCTTAGAGCTGACCCATAATTATGGCACTGAGACAAAAGCTGACTTTAGCTATCATGATGGCAACCAAGACCCTCAAGGCTTTGGACACATTTGTTTTAGCGTACCGAACCTAGATGAAGCCATCGCTTGGTTTGATAAGAACGATGTTGAGTTCAAAAAACGTCCAGAAGACGGCAGCATGAAAAACATTGCCTTTATCAAGGATGTTGATGGCTACTGGATTGAAATCGTACAAGCTGATTTGATGTCATAACTGGCAAAACAGTAGTGAGATGTTCATTTATTTATCCCCTTAAACGCGCGCTAAAACAGCAATAGGAGCAACCCTTTATGCCCACCCCCGACGTGAGTCGCCTATCGAACACGCTAACCGATGGTGTAACCATCTATCAACAAGTGGTCTATACCACGCAAGACTTGGCAAGCGGCTTTATTGAGCGCATTCCATATTTTGTAGCGGCGCTCATTGTGTTGGGGATTTTTTGGCTATTGTCGATACTTTTCAAAAAAGTCGTGCATAAAACCTTAGGCGCGCGTGCGTCATCAAAACTTGGTGAAAGTGTTTCAGCGCATAGGCGGGGCATTGATATTTTTTATTGGCTTTATGATCGCCATGGTTGTTGCTATTCCAGGATTTACACCAGCCAAATTAATCGGCGCGCTGGGTATTGGTTCGGTGGCGATTGGTTTTGCCTTCAAAGACATCTTCCAAAACCTGCTCTCTGGTATTTTATTGCTGATCTCAGAGCCGTTTCGTATTGGTGATCAGATTATCTCAGGCGACTACGAAGGCACCGTTGAAGACATTAAGATTCGTGCAACGACGATTAGAACCTATGATGGTCGGCAAGTAGTGATTCCAAACTCGGAGCTGTATACCTCGGCATTAACCGTCAATACCGCCTACAAACAGCGCCGCTTGCAAGTGGCGGTCGGTATTGGTTATGAGGATGATATCGAAACAGCAAAAGCTGAGATTCTACAAGCTTTGGATAAAGTTGATAGCGTATCGAGAAAAGCGACGCCAAGCGTAATTGCGACAGGGTTTGGCGGCTCTTCTATGGATTTGACAGTACGTTGGTTTATTGATAACGGCACTCAGGCTAATAAAGTCGCTTCTATTCATCAAGTCATTGTAGAAGTCAAAAAGCGCTGGATGCAGCCGGTATCAATATTCCTTTCCCTATACGTACAATAGATTTGAGCGATCCTTCAGTGAAATCTATTGTTAAGCAGATAAATAAGCAGCAAGATGACAATGTTAATGTTAATGTTAATGATGATGATAATGCCAAAAAAGCAGAGACAGAGTAATTTGCTTAGAGCGTTATTTCAAAGAGCTGTCTTCACGTGATGTTTTTTGAGCAATAAAAAACCGTCATATTCAATGATATGGCGGTTTTTTTGTCTTTCTACAAACTATAGTGAATTCAGTATAAAAACGATACAGTGGGACTGGGATAAATTTTTCGCAGCATCGAGCAGCGTAGGCACAGCACGTAAGGAAAATTTAGACCAGTTCCACCTTGATATATAATGTATCTGTTTTATTTAGGATTGATTATACTAGGCCAGTACAAAAAGTTAGTCATTCTTTGCTCTAAATTCGGTATGGCACGATTTACAACTTGCACCCACTTCACCAAAGGCAGCCTGGACGTCTTCGACACTAGTAGCCGACTGTGCAGCAGCATTTAGCTCAGCCGTCACTTTTTGAAAGTTGTCCGCTTCAGCACCGAAACCATCAGCATTTGACCATACGGCTTCAGTCGCGTTGCCCATGGCTTCTTGGTTTTCAAAGTGACTCCAAGGGTTTGCCGCATCTTCTGCCAAGAATGATGCCTGCTCTTTGAAAACCGCCGCATCAAAGGTATCAGGGGCTTTGACCATATCACCCATGACCCCCATCGCATCGCCCCAGCTTTTCATGCTGTCTTGGCGCGCTTTGATATCAGGATCGTCGCCTGCACCGCTACACGCTGTCAAACCCAGCGCCGCTGCCATTAAGGTGATGCTAAAAAAAGATTTCAAAGATTTTTTGGTATAAACCTGTGCCATATGACTTACTCCTTTAAACGTGGCTAATAGTAGGCATCGCTATCACGCTTGCCTTACCTCAAATATTATTATAAAAATATTTCTTAAGATTCTTTTGCGCACAGTGGCTGCGAAAGAGTCTCTACTATTGTAGCGTTTGTCGGCAGAATGGGAGCAATATAATGTTATATCCTCGTAATCATCGGATGATATAAGACCCCTTTAGCAAAACGTTTGTTAGATATAAAAAAGGCCAACGATAATCGCTGACCTACACTCTCAAACCTAACATTCTTGAGCTTTAAAAAAGCTTAGAGAGCCAACCAATCACGCGGCTTGAGATAATAATCAGTCAACTCAAACTCAGGTGTGCCCTCAGCCGGCTCAAACCGATAATGCCAGCTGGCAAGAGGTGGCATACTGACTAAGATCGACTCAATACGGCCGTTACTTTGTAAGCCAAATAAAGTGCCACGATCGTAGACCAGATTGTACTCTACATAACGGCCACGGCGATAGAGCTGAAACTCACGCTGTGCTTCGGTATAAGGCATATCTTTACGCTGCTCAAAAATCGGCATGATACCGTCAAGGTAACCATTGCCAACGGCCTTCATAAAGTTAAAGCAAGTCTCAAAATCCCAGCCGCGACTCTCTGTACTGACGTCGTCATAAAACAAACCACCGATACCACGCTGCTCATCGCGGTGACGCAGATGAAAATACTCATCGCACCACTGTTTGAAATCAGCATAAATATGGTCACCGAAAGGCGCGCATAGATCATGACAGACCTGATGCCAGTGTACACAATCGGCGAGTACGGGGTAGAAAGGCGTCAAATCAAAGCCGCCGCCAAACCACCAAATCGGCGCTTCGCCTTCTGCTTCTGCCACGAACAAACGTACGTTAGCGTGGCTGGTTGGGACATTTGGGTTTTTGGGATGTACCACTAAGGACACGCCCATGGCTTGCGCTTTGCGACCAGCGATATTAGGGTGGCGTGCAGTGGCAGAAGCAGGCAAATTGTGGACATGGATATGACTGAACATCACGCCTGCTTTTTCGATGACCGTGCCATCTGTCAATACGCACGAACGACCGCCGCCACCCTCTTTGCGCTCCCAATCGTCAGGGACGAAAGTTGCATTGCCGCCGCCATCGCGTTCTTGTGCCTCTAAGGCGTCGCAGATACGAGCCTGCAGGTCCACCAAAAACGCCCGTACGCGCAGGATGTCTTGATTGGTTGGCGTGGTCTCTGACGCTACGGTTGAGAGGTCTGCTTGGTTATCTATATTTGAAATACTCATAAGACATCTATTTATTTAGGTGTATGGCTGTATTAAAATCTTTATCGAGCATGTGCCCCATACGATCGCGTTTGGTTGCTAGATATTCAGCGTTCATATCGTTGACACCGACCAACAATGGCACCCGTTCGACAACGTCAATACCGTGCTCCGTCAAATAAGCAACTTTGTTTGGATTGTTGGTGATGAGTCTGACAGCGTTGACACCGATATGGGCAAGCATCGGACCACACATATCATAGATACGCGCATCAGCAGGCAAGCCTAACATGAGATTGGCATCCAGCGTGTCGTGTCCCTGATCTTGGAGGGCATAAGCGCGAATCTTGTTAGTCAGACCGATACCGCGACCTTCTTGACGCAAATACAAAATCGCACCGCAACCTGACTCTTGGATGGCTTGCATGGCAGTATTGAGCTGTGGTCCGCAGTCACACTTTAATGAGCTAAACGCATCGCCTGTTAGGCACTCAGAATGAATCCGAACCAGCGGAATTGGTCTTTGCGACGACGTGTCATCTGAGCTAGGTGCTGTCATTGTGCCTGTCGTTTGATCGACCACAGACAGACCGACGGTCAGCATGACATGCTCTTGGCCTTCGTCGTTTTCAAAGATATGAATATCAAACTCGCCATGACGAGTGGGTAGTTTGGCACTAGTGATAAATTGATATGACATTACTGTCCTGCATAAGCCTATAATCGTGGCGGTAAAGGGTTTGTGATAATGCTATTAAACCCGCGATAACATTCTAGCCTGAACGATAAGGCCAAGATGATAGCAGTATAACCCTTTCATAAAGAACGCGTGCTTATTGTATTTATTATAAAAACACACAAAGTTCACAGACGACGCACGATGATTAAAGCGACAATTAAAATGCTATTATGCCATACTATTTTGGTGGATACAGTGACAAGTCTTTATCCTTACATTACTATGTCGTCACTAACATCCGATATTGATGCAAAATAATAGGGCATAATAATAGTCCTTGGTATTAAAGCACGTAGTTTTGAGGCACGATCTACTGTGGTAGCGTGTTCATATGATACGTAGCGCAGCTATATACACGTAAAGTTGCATGAATAATTATATGGTCGATTACATCAATAATGATGTAGATATTATTGACGTCTCTCAATTGTAGCTATTGCTATATTGGAGACACGTCTTGTCAGCAGATTGGTAGGTATCGTACGGTTTATGCAGCAGTCACTTCATTCCCCAAAGTCTCAGTCCTCATCTGCATCAGTATCTGATTCTGCCGCCCAGCTATCGAGCTTACAGCAGACTTATACTGTGATTCCTCGCGTGCGTCCGCATACGCCATTGCTTGATGCCATTAACACACCTTCTGATATGAATACGCTTTCAACCACTCAGCTGATTACGCTGGCTGATGAACTGCGTCTTTTTTGTTGTATTCAGCAGGACAAAGCGGTGGGCATTTTGGCGCCAATTTGGGTGTGATTGAGCTGACGATTGTATTGCATTATCTACTTGATGCTCCGCAGGATCAGATAGTGTGGGATGTGGGTCATCAGGCCTATGCACACAAAGTCCTGACCGGTCGCCGTGAGCAGCTGGCAACGATCAGATCAAAAGATGGTCTGACTGCATTCCCAGAGCGTGCAGAGTCTATCTACGATACATTTGGCGTTGGGCATTCATCAACCTCTATCTCAGCCGGTTTGGGCATGAGCTTGGCGCTGCGCTATCAAGGCCTCGCGCAAACGGTTGCTTGTATCATTGGTGATGGTGCGATGACTGGTGGTATGGCTTTTGAGGCCATGAACGATGCAGTCCAACAAGATGCCGATCTACTAGTCATTTTGAACGACAACGATATGTCGATTTCTTGTTCTATCGGTGGTTTTTCGCGGCATTTAGCGATGCTTTGGGAGTCGGGCTACCAAGTCGATATCTCTGAGTCAGGTGAGCCTGTGCTTTGCCAGCGTCCTGATATGCAAGCATTTGATCGCCGCAAACGTCACAAAGAGATGCGTGATGTACCGCAATTAGAAGATAACTTATTTAAAGCGATTGGCTTTACCTATTTTGGTCCGTTTGATGGACACAATATCCCTGAGCTACTACGTGTGTTGTCAATTGCCAAGCAAGTCAAAGGGCCTGTTTTGGTACATATCTATACCACCAAAGGCAAAGGCTTTGCACCAGCAGAACTAGATCCGGTCGGCTATCACGCGATTAGTAAGCTACCAGCAGAGATTCATAATGAGTCTCAGAGCATATCTGCAGAAGCATTAAAGCAAAACACAAAACCTGCGCTAAAATACTCGCAAGTATTTGGTAATTTTTTATGCGATAAAGCGGCTGAAGACGATAAGTTGCTCGCGATTACCCCTGCTATGGAAGAAGGCTCGGGCATGATTGACTTTGCTCGTCATTTTCCAACACGCTTTTTTGATGTGGCTATTGCCGAACAACATGCGGTTACGCTAGCGGCCGGTATGGCAACGCAAGGTGTCAAACCTATTGTGGCGATTTACTCGACGTTCTTACAGCGCGGATACGATCAGCTGATTCATGACGTGGCGCTACAGAATCTCGATGTCATGTTTGCAATTGACCGTGCAGGCCTCGTTGGTGAAGATGGTGCCACGCATGCAGGCGTGTTTGATTTTAGCTTTTTACGTTGTATCCCGAATATAGTGATTGCTGCGCCAAAAGATGAAAACGAATGCTATCATCTGCTCAATACTTGCTATGAGTATCAAGGTTGTACGGCGGTGCGTTATCCACGTGGTACCGGTACAGGCGCCGTTATCGAGCAGCCAGCACAGACTTATAAAATCGGTGAAGCCGTTATTGAGTCAGTATTGGGCAGCAATGATGCGCCTTATAAGCTAGCACTATTGGCTTTTGGTACGATGGTTGCGACTGCTCAGCAAGCGGCCGAGAGCTTAACCAGTGATGATACAGCGTTAGAGTGTCAGGTACATGTGGTCAATATGCGCTGGGTAAAACCGTTAGATACAGCTATGCTTGAGAGTTTACTGGCGCAAGGGGTGACGCATATCGCAACCATAGAAGAGCATATGATTATGGGTGGCGCTGGTAGTGCAGTGAATGAATACTTGCTCAATGAATCGGCTGCTTTTAAACGTCAGCGTCCAGCTGTTAACAACATCGGTATTCCTGATCGCTTTATCGCGCATGGCTCACAGGCAGAGCAGTGGGCTGATTGTGGTTTAGATGTGATAGGTGTTATTAAGCAGCTTAAGCAACTGTTGTCGTAAATTTTACTTTTTAGATTTGCAGTATTATTTACAAATTATTGTTTTAAAAGCTATTACTGTAAACAGATACTCGCTCTTTAAACAGAGCAAACGCCTGCTAGCCGTAGGTGCCAACTTTTTTACAACTTGCGCAGTTTGTATGACCACCAAAATATTGGCTTGGTCAGCGTGACGGTTTTTTCGTTTTTATCGAACAATTTTAGTATAATGCGGGTGTCGTTTATAAGTTTTTATTTATAAAAGATACGTTTTTAATCGCATAGATGTGGTGTGATGCGGCGGCTGTTTGGCATGTTGTGGGCACAGAGTTGGTTTTATTTTTTATATTCATTCATCAAGCAAATAGGTTATTTATGGAACCCATGGTCGTCATCGCAGCGCGTACTGCTGAAAAAAGTTGGTAAAGAGATTTTATATGCGCATCAAAACCGTCACAAAATCGAGTTAGATATCGAGTCTAAAGGACTTGATGGTCTGGTGACGCGCATCGATCGCTTTAGCGAAGAGCTCACGATTGAAACGCTAAAAGCCAGCTATCCGAATCATTCATTTTTGGGTGAAGAGTTTGGTATGCAAGAAGGTCGCGGCGAAGACGCCGACTGGTGCTGGATTATCGATCCGCTAGACGGTACTAAGAACTTCGTTCATGGTGTACCGCAGTTCTGCGTATCTATCGCTGTACAGCACAAAGGCGTGACGCAGCACGGTGTCATTTATGACCCAGTCCGTGATGAGATGTTCTCTGCTAGCCGTGGTAAAGGCGCACGTTTGAACCAACGCCGCATTAACGTCAGCGAACGCAAAACCATCGATGGTGGGTTTTTTACCACAGGTCATCCGCTTGAGCGTAAGCGTAATGGCGAAGTGATCTCTTATGCCAAGCAGCACTTTGAGAGCTTGCAAAAGATATCGGAAGCCGGTGGTCAAGTACGCCGTCTAGGATCAGCGGCGCTTGATTTGTGTTATGTTGCTGCTGGACGCTTTGATGGCTATTTTGAAATGTCGATTAAGCCTTGGGATATTGCAGCAGGTGAGCTTATCGTCACTGAAGCACGCGGCGTGGTGGTCGATCATACTGGCGCGCACAACTCTATGACCTCAGGCTCTATCTTTGCTTGTAACGTCAAACTGCTCAAGCCATTGATGCAAACCGTCGTGCCAATTTGGGGCGATGTGCTCTAATTATAAAATAAGCAGGCTTAAACGCTGAGCGAGTCAAACATAAAAAAGCTGGTTCCGTTAAGAAGCCAGCTTTTTTGCTTTTTAGCGCGTTTGTCTTCGACCGTAATACCTTGAAACGCCAACTCTTGACTGACAGTTTCTAACAACTGTAGCTCTTCTTCTATCAGCATGAGCATGTCTTGGACACGCGGTAATGCTTTACTGCAAGCAGTGATGCCAAACTCAATTCTATCTAAATAACTGGTCAAAGTAATATTCATGGCTTGACCGTTGAATACGATAGAAGCGGGATACAGTGATTGTAAGCGCGCGCCATTCCAATATAGCGGCTTCTCAGAACCAGGAACGTGAGAGATGATAAGGTTGAAGGCTTGTTTTTTGGGAAAGATACCAGTCGCCAAGTTGATACCTTGCCATGCATAGGCGATGACGCTGTAATTAATGACTTGCGCTTGATTCATACGGCGAAAGCGACGTTTGCCATTATTCATACTACGATGGATCAGCTCCAATCTGCGTAATGGGTTGTCCAAATGTGTGCCCAAATTCGCTAGTACAAATGACAGCTGATTGCCCGATATACTATCATCAGTACGCAGTGACATCGGTACAAACGCAATCAGCGGCTTGCTGGGTAGAGCATCCATTGAGATCAAATAACGACGAATAGCGCCAGCACAGACGGCTAATACCACATCGTTTCTACTGATTTTTAATCTTTCGGCAATTTTATTAAAGCGCTGTATGTCATAAGACTGCGCCGAGATACGACGTGATGCGGAAATGCGCCTGTTCAAAATGCTCATCGGCGCGTCAAACGTACCGACATAGCCTTCATCACCATAGTTTTTCAGATTGTCTATCAGTTCTGTAAATACCGGTTTGATGGTAGATATCTGCTCTTTCATGATGCGCCTGATAGATCTTTCGGCAGGCAAAATAGCATTCATTTGATTACGGTGACGCGCCATCAGTGACCATACTGGTAGCGAGACGGGTTCGGTAGGGGATTGTGATAAGGATTTTTTTACCAAACGCATGGCAGCGATACCATCAACGAGCGAGTGATGAATCTTAAAATACCAAGCAAAACGTTCAGGCCCACCTTCTACTTCTGGCTCAATTCCTTCTATGACATGGCATTCCCAGAGAGGCATCGCACGATCCAGCAGTCGCCCATGCTCTCTTGAGACATACATCAACAGCTCACGAATACGCCCAGGACTCGGTAGCGCCACATGATGTAAATGATGCTCTACATCAAAATCTTTGTCTTTTTCCAAAACACCAAATGCTCTAGCACCTGATTGAACGGAAAGCTCGGCGGTACATCAGATTCTTGCATTTGTTTTACCAGCTGATAAACAAAGTCGCTATCAGCGCCCTCGGGTAATTCAAATAAAAACAATCCGCCAACGTGCATTGGTTGTTTACGCGACTCAAGAAGTAAGAACAACTGGTCGACTGCTGTGAGAAGTCGCATAATAAATCCTTTTATGACGATAATGAATAAAAATGATAACTGACGGCGTGCTGACCCAATCAGATTTCCGTCTTATTATTTTATAATCGGTTTTTTGTTAGGGGTGACCCGAGCAAGCGCTTACTGGAAAAAATAGCCCGTCTGCGGTGAGCTGGCAGTTGCCATCTTACGCATTGGCATACGACCTGCCAAAAATGCGGCGCGGCCTGCCCATACGGCATGTTTCATGGCATGTGCCATCATCACAGGGTTTTGTGCATGGGCAATTGCTGAATTCATCAGAACGCCATCACAGCCAAGCTCCATGGCAATTGCAGCATCAGAGGCAGTACCGACACCTGCATCGACCAACACAGGTACTTTGGCGTTTTCGATGATGAGGCTGAGGGTATGGCGATTAAGCAAACCAAGCCCCGAGCCAATCAAGCTACCAAGTGGCATAATAGCGACGCAGCCCATGCTCTCTAACTCTTGGGCGACGATAGGATCATCTGAGCTATAGACCATGACTTCAAAGCCATCATCGACCAGTACTTGCGCCGCTTTTAAGGTCTCAGTGATATTAGGATAAAGGGTTTTTTCATCGCCCAATACCTCAAGCTTGACCAGATTGTGCCCGTCCAATAACTCGCGCGCAAGTTTGCACGTACGAATGGCAGTTTCGGCATCGAAGCAGCCAGCCGTGTTCGGCAAAATCGTGTATTTGTCAGGGGGAGATGACATCGAGCAAGTTTGGCTCGTCGCTGTTTTGTCCGATATTGGTACGGCGAATAGCGACGGTCACGATTTCTGCTGCCGAAGCGGCAATGGCTTCTCCAGTCTCGCTCAGGTCTTTATATTTGCCTGTACCGACCAGCAGGCGAGAGGAAAAGGTACGACTACCAACAGTAAAGGTATCTTGCAAAAGTGGTGTCGGGTGAGTAGCAGTGCTAACGGTCTCTGACATAACTAAAAATCCTAATGGCGAGCGGGCAAGGTGGACAGAAAAAATATAACGAGATTTCTAAGTAATATTAAAAAAGTGCAGTAGACAATAATAGCGCACTGTTAGCAAAATAAAAAATCGCATGATAAGTTGGCTATATATACCGTAAAAATAGGCGAGTGGCGATACATAAAAAACGCCGACCACATAAAATAATACGCGTCTAAAACAAAATGTTATTATAACAAACTCATGCAATCTTACTTGCAATCTTTTTGGGCTTGGTCAGTCAAGCTCAGTGTATTTACAGTGCTTTGGTGTGATTGTCTATTTGACACTATCTCTATTTATTAGGTTGTCTTTATGATGCAGTTGCCGTACAGCTTTGCGAAACGCCATCAGATTTTGGCCATACTCGCCATTGACCCTGAGTTGCCACCAACTTTGGTATTGACGAAAGCCACCCCATTATCCGCAATCAATGAAGCGGTGCGGTTTTTGCAGCAGCAAGGCAGTCGCGGCGTACCAACTTACGAAAGTGTCAGCTCGGATGATTTTTGAAAAACGTATGAACGCGGCTTACGCTGGGAATACCGGAGAGTCGCAGCATATCGCTGCTGGGCTTGAGGATCATCCGGATCTTGATAGTTTAGCAGATAGCGTCCCTGAGACTGAAGACTTGATGGATCAGCAAGATGATGCGCCGATTATTCGTCTGATTAATGCGCTGTTGTCAGAAGCCATTCGCCTAAATGCCTCGGACATTCATATCGAAACTTTTGAAAAACGCTTGGTGGTTCGCTTTCGAGTCGATGGCGAGCTTAAAGAAATTATCACGCCAAAACGCCAACTGGCTCCGTTATTAGTCTCGCGTATCAAAGTCATGGCCAAGCTGGATATCGCTGAAAAGCGTGTACCGCAAGATGGGCGTATTAGCTTACGACTGGCAGGGCGAGAAGTTGATGTGCGTGTATCGACACTGCCGTCGAGCTTTGGCGAGCGCGTGGTGATGCGTCTACTAGACAAGCAAGCGGGACGTCTTAACATGACGTATTTGGGACTATCTGATAATGACTATACCGAGCTGAAGCGCTTGATTCATCGTCCGCATGGCATTATTTTGGTCACAGGGCCGACGGGGTCAGGTAAGACCACCACGCTATATTCGGCATTGACTGATTTGAATGACCAAACGCGCAATATCTTGACCGCCGAAGATCCCATTGAGTTCCAGCTCGACGGTATCGGACAGACACAGGTTAATAATAAGGTGGATATGACCTTTGCCAAAAGTCTGCGTGCGATGTTGCGTCAAGATCCAGATGTGGTGATGGTGGGTGAGATTCGCGATTTAGAGACGGCAGAGATCGCTGTACAGGCGTCTTTGACAGGGCATTTGGTTTTATCAACGCTGCATACCAATACCGCGATTGGCGCGGTCACTCGCTTGCAAGATATGGGTGTTGAGCCATTTTTATTATCGTCGTCACTGATCGGCGTGGTGGCACAGCGCTTGGTGCGTACTTTATGCTCACATTGTCATGGCTGGCAGGCAGCGGACACCGAACAAGCCAAACTTTTTACCGAAATTGGTATTGAGAAAGTATTGGACAGCGATATTGAAAATGCAACAAGTAAGGCGATTCGTCTACCCAAGCCAGTAGGCTGCGATAAATGCAATCAGTCAGGGGTTTAAAGGACGTACGGCGATATATGAAGTCGTACCAGTTGATGATACGCTGCGCCGTATGATTCATAGTAATACCGCTGAGTATGAGTTAGAAGCGTATGCTCGCCAGCAGACACCATCGATTCGCGCGGATGGTCTACGTAAAGTGATAGAAGGGCGCACGACATTAGAAGAGGTGCTGAGAGTGACGAAAGAAAGCGCCCTAACGGATGACACGATACTGGTATAAATGCTTAGCTATAAATAATGAGAAACAGTATTTGGAGAACAGTGTCTAGAGAGTAATGTCTGAAAAGCAGAAAAAGATAACTGAGCGAAATAGCCAGTTATCTGATCTTTTTCGAAATTAACAGGGTAACGTTTTCAACTGCTATTACTTGGCAGCGATGCACTCAATCTCAACGCTCGCTCCTGCGGCCAACTCCGATACGCCGAACGCTGAGCGTGCAGGATAAGGTTTGGACAGTTCCATCTTGTAGGCTTTATTAAAGTCATCGAAGTCATCCATATCTGCCAGCATGGCTGTGCATTTGATCAGGTCGGATTTTTGATAACCGTATTTGGATAGCGTGTTCTGGATATTATCTAGTGTTTGTTTGGTTTCAGCGTCGATACCGCCTTTGACCAACTTGCCGTCTTTAATACCAATTTGTCCCGACATATATAATGTATTGCCAACACGTACGGCTTCTGAGAAAGGGTAGGGACCGCCATCACCCAAAAAAAGTTGGGCTAGATTTAATATTAGCGGCAGGAGCTGTCGCTGGATTGGCGTTAGCACCAACAGCCAAGCCTAATGAGCACATAGCAACCAGGGTACGATAGGTAAATAGGTGCTAAGTTTGGACATCCTTGTCTCCTTATTAAGTTGATTGATCATAAACATGCTAGATGCGCCACAAAATGCAGATAGCAAATGTTATGTCGGTTTAATCGATTATTTGTTATTAATAGTCTCGTCATCTGCAGAGAGTGTGTCGTCTTGCTCGTTATCTACTGTAGTATCCGTATTATTTTCTGAGGCATTTTCATGTGCTTTGCCTTGGCGGCGTGCCTCTAGTTCAGATTTTGGAATCCAAGCCCAAGTCATCTCCACTACAATCGGGTCGCGGTCACTATCAGATTCACGGTCATCAATGACGCAAGGGATAACCATTTCACCTTTTGGCGTATTTAAAATCTGCAAGCGCTGCTCATCAGATAGGCTGGCTACGGCTGCAATTTGACCTTTTTGATCGGGCGATAAAAATTAACGGAATAAGATTTAATCAGTAGTACGCGATCAGAGGGTAAGTTTAACCCCAAGATAAATCCCGTTGCCGTTTCAGCCAGTAACGTGATGGCTACTGCATGGATTGAGCCAATGTGGTTCTGTACTGCTTTGACATTGTTTAGACTGACGATGACTTGATTGGGCTCAACCATTTCATAGTACACGCCTGTTGTCCCTACGTAGGGTACAACTTTGCCAAAGGCTTTTGAGAGAATACTTGAGCGTGCACTGGCAGGTAGATATTTGGTCACAGACAACAGTTTGGTAAATTGATTACTAATTGGTTTTAGCGTGCTGCTAGGTTTTTCGATGGATGATCTTGTGCTATCAGAGACTTTGGCTGGTTTTTTATTGGTCAGCTTGACGGGCAGTTTTTTTAATAATCCCTGACATACAAATTTCCTTAACGTAGATAAATCGAATGTTGTTTTTGATAGTGGCAAACAGTCACTGTTAGCAAAGCCATTACAAACACTATGGTACATTAACCGCTGCTTTCCTACTATTATTAGCATGAACTGCTGCGCTTATAAAACAGCAGTCATCTATATTGTGTTGCTAGGATATAGTTTTAAATAATTAAAATGGCTCAATGGTGATGCACGGATCTGCTTAGTAGACAATCTCTTACGAGACCACCGCGCTATAATAGCGTGATGTTGGTACGTCTTATTTCATAAATTTTCAATACTGGATGATGCTATGTCTGATATGTCTACTCACGAGCCGACCAATATTATTTATACTGGCGTCGCGGGTACTGGCAAAACCTATCGATTGCTCCAAATCGCGAAGCAATATACCGATTACCTGCCTGAGACAAATAATGAAGCGCTACTTGGGCAGCTGTTGCAAAGCCTAAGCTGGCGTGATGTTGTATGCTTGATATTCTTAGATCTTCAGTCAAAAAAGCAAGATTTGGTAAAAGTACCTGAATTGGTTAATCATATTTTCTTTGCTACAAAAGCACTGCAAAACGATCGAGAGAAAAACCTAAGCAATACCGCTTGGTCTGTATTGCAAATGCACAGTCCTACGACGTCAGACACAGTGAGTTATAAAAACCGTGCCAGCCAAGCATATTTTGATAAAGATAACAGCGGCGCATGGTATTTACTGCCTGAGAGTATGGTGTTGCTAACAGAGTTGTCACAGCAATTGGCGGAGTTTCAGCAGGCACAGCATGATAACCAGTCCAATCAAAACCAAAACTCTGGTCAGCAGCGTTTTAGTATGGTGAGCTTTCATCAGGCTTACGGTTATGAAGAGTTTGTCGAAGGTATTCGTCCTATTGTAAGTAACTCTTCTCAGGCAAATGACAGTCACTCGAGTAATACCCAGATGAGCTACGCCGTTCAAGATGGAGCGTTTTAAAGCTATGCCAGCGTGCCGCGCGTGACCCTCAGCATCGTTACGCGATGTTGATTGATGAGATCAATCGCGCCAATGTGTCACGAGTCTTTGGCGAGCTGCTCAGTTTGATTGAGCCAGACAAGCGCGCTGGCAAACCAAATGCGATGACGATTCATTTGGCGTATTCTGGGCGTGCGTTTAGTGTGCCTGCCAATATTGATATCTACGCCACCATGAACACACAAGATCACTCCCTTGCGCCCCTTGATATGGCACTGCGTCGACGTTTCCGCTTCATTGATTGTCCACCGCAGCCTGAATTATTACCGATAATTGGTGATATCGCTAGCGCGACTGATCGTGCACAAGCAGACACGGTAGATTTAAGCAAATTGCTAACAGGCTTAAACATGCGTATCACACAGACGCTAGGAGCCGAGGCGCAGTTGGGCCATGCTTTTTTATTTTCAGTCGATGATTTAGCTCAATTACAAATGGTGTTGGTCGAACAGATCATTCCGCAGTTGGCGCAAGCTGCGGGCGGTCAAGTGGCTATATTGCAGTATATTTTTAGAGATGAGCAGCAGCCGTTAAGCACCCAGTTTATCCACGATAGCCAAACAATGATAAATAATGATTTGCATGATCCGATGAGTAAGAACCATGCAACGACGCAACATCAAATGTTTGCAGAACAAGGCGCCTTTCTTGGTCAATCGATGAACGTAGGTGGTTATATGATGAATCCTGACCTTATTGCTAAGACTGGTGAGTTTGGCAAGCCCGCTATCTATCAGCGTTTGTACGAGTAAGGTGGCTGTTTAGTGAGAACTCATAATCAATACTATGCGCAAAGAAACTATATTAATGCAGACAGTTTTTATGCTCGTATACCTAACAGTCAGGCTCTCGTAGCAAATGTTATCACGGTATTTGAACATCAACGCCTCACAGCCCACGATTTCGCGCATGTCTCTGACTTTCATTGGCTAATGGCGCAAGAATTTGCCGTGTTTACCATCAAGCGTAAACAAGGACAGTGGCAACTCAAGGTTGGGCATCATATAGGAATTATCCTTTGCCTAGTGGTATGACACTTGAGCTATTGCCAAAACTGAATCAATCCACTGGATATAATAATATTGCTCAGACTCGTCACTGGGTACAAGGCATGTTATCTGACTTAACTCGTCTTGATGCGCGTCAAAGTCGTAAGCTGCCTAGCATGAAAAACCTAGGTCAATTTAGTGATCAGTCAATGCCATTATCTGTAGAGGCTCAGCCATTGTCAGACTGGTTATTAGAGCAGTTTTTGCAGCGCTTGGCTCACTATCAGCCAACCCAGCACTATCAGGCGCAGATCAATAACCAATCATCGCTACAAGGGCGCCTGCTCATCAAAGAGCAGCTTCGCTACAATAGTATGCAGCCGCATAAGTTTGTCTGTGAGCGTAGTGTGCTCAGTCAAGACATGTTGGCCAATCGCTTGATTAAGAGCGCATTGATATTGCTGATGCCGTTACTGCCTAGATCTATATGTACACCGCTCTTACGGCCATGGCAGCCGTTATTTGGGCTAAACCAGCGTGAACGACAGCGGCTAGCGTCAATATATACTCAAGCAAAACAGCAGTTAAGCGTCCTGCCATTACAAAAACAGCAGTTGCAAGCCGCACAGCAGTTGGTAGACCTAGCTTATTGGCTGTTACAGCAGTCAAATGCATCGACAGGTTATGGTATTGACCCCACTCGACCAAACCTACCTCAGCCAAGATTGTGTCTATTGATCGATATGAATCAGGCGTTTGAACAGTGGGCGAGTCAGCGTATCGCGTCGATGTTTCAGCAAGTGAGTAGCCATTATCGTGCTTTTATCAAACCCAAAGTGTCTGGCTCAATGATAGCGAGGGTCAAGCATGCGTATCGATACGACCAGATTTGCTGATATATAAAACGGCTGATAATGATAATAACCAAAATCAGAGTGACACCGCGGTTAGTAAAGAGACAGTAAACGATTGCTATAGCCACGTCATCGATATCAAATGGAAATATCTGCCTCATGCTGGTGCTATTACTGCCAGTGATGCCTATCAGTTGACCAGTTATGCACAGGCCTATCAAGCAGGGCAAGGTTGGATGGTATATCCTGTATTAGGAGACAAGAGACGACCAGTGGCGCTTAAGCAGCAGATTTATCGTGACAATGGCGATAATAAAAGTAACATTAGCAGTGACATTAGCGATGGTACTAACAGTAACCACTCAAACCATGCGGATTTATGGCTAATACCGTTTGATGTGCTGACAGGTATGGTCAACGGTGATTTACCTGCGAATTTGAATGAAAAATAATGATTCCATCAATCATAAGAATCATAATTAACGAAGGTTTTTAAAGAGACTATTTTTATAAGAATGCCTTTTGAAAGAATTTAGAGATTATTTAAAATTAATCGAAAATAGGTGTTGACACAATCGCCTTTACCCCTTAATATGTGCACCTCGATAGCGAGGAACATTAACAAGTTAGCGGCATTGCCAACAACGAGTTAATTAACAAACTATCGTGATAATAGAGAATTTCGGAGTGTGGCGCAGTTTGGTAGCGCATCTGGTTTGGGACCAGAGGGTCGTAGGTTCGAATCCTATCACTCCGACCATCTATTTTAAGAGCCTTACAGGCTTTTTTTTTTATGTATAATGATTTAGTTTCTGATATAGTAAAAGTTATATTATAGACTGAATGATATATATAAAAGTCCTCTAAGAGCGCCTGTAGCTCAGCTGGATAGAGCATCTCCCCTTCTAAGGAGGTGGTCGCAGGTTCGAATCCTGCCAGGCGCGCCATTTAGCCTGCAAATCTTGCCTATTCTTTTGGCAATAGTTATGGCGGTTGTAGCTCAGTTGGTAGAGCCCCGGGTTGTGATCTCGGTTGTCGTGGGTTCGAGTCCCATCAGTCGCCCCATTTTATTTTGCATTGTCTGCATATAAATCCTATCTTTATACTAAACCTTATCGAATAAATAGCACTCGCCACTGTTGGCGTTTTTGTGCCTGCTTGATTTCTATTTCTCTGTATTATCCTATAATATTAAACGGTTAAAGCTTTCTGAACTTTTGATTGTTTAACAATTCACTGACTTCTTATTCATATCAATTTTGCGATAGGTTTTTCTTCAAAAACCTAAACCGACTGTGTCTACTCTACAATTTATTAGTACTGCTTATGAGTAAATAGACATCATGTTTTAAATCGGGCATTATGCTTAGGTCTTGATGCATCCTGCTGATTGAGACATCGTATTGGCTAGATCGAAAAAATTTAAAGCATTTTGGATACACACCCGCCTTTTTAAGATTTGTTGTTATTGACCCTGTATTATTGAGGAACTGATTGATGGACGCATTGAGCGTATTGCTACAGAATGTGCACCTATTTGAGACCAAGTATTATCGTTTGAATGGTGCTGGCAATTGGTCTTATTCTATGAGTAGAAAAGACACCATTTTATTTTACTTGGTGATGTCTGGTGGTTTTGTATAGACGTTGGCAATGTCTTACGCGAAGCTCGTGCTGGTGATATGATTATGATCCCGAACGCGCATAAGCACGTAAGCTATGCACTCAATCATCATGGTGACGTGGCTGAACCCCTCGATGAATTACTGACCAATTGTCAAGATCGCACGCTTGAGATTGATGGCAATGGCGATCCTAATTCCTCATTGATTTTGATTGAATGTAAATACGATAAAGAGATGATTAGCCCTCTACTATCTGTGTTACCACCGATATTGCCTGAGCTCAATGATGCGGCTGATGGTCGGTTTGAGGTAATTGATGTGGAGATCAAGCTTTTGACCTTGGAGTCTGAGCGCGAACGCATGGGCAAAACAGCTGTGATCAATCATTGGGCAAGCATCATGATGATTGAATGTTTGCGCGTTTATATTGAAAGCTTACCTGAGGCGACTGAGAATTGGCTAAAGGCCATGAAAGATCCGTTTTTGACCAAGGCGCTTGCAGCGATGCATGAGGCGCCAAGTCAAAGCTGGACCATTCATAAGCTTGCAGAGGTGGCAGGTATGTCGCGCTCGAGCTTTGCTCAGCGCTTCAAAGACACGGTAGGGATGCCGCCGCTCACTTATTTGATTGATTACCGCTTGCGTTTGGCAGCACGCTATTTGCGCTTACAGCAAAATAGTATCAGCCGTATCAGCGATATGGTGGGCTATGCGTCAGATTCAACTTTTAGTCAGGCGTTCAAACGCGTTTATGGTGTCTCACCAAAAGCGTACCGTAAACAGTATCAACAACAAAAGATTGCATAAGTTATTATTTTAACGTCCTCAGTGTTCATTTATTAAAAGCGTTAAGGCGACCAAGGTATCCTTAACGCTTTTTTTGATTGATATATATCTAGCATTTGCCTAGGTAAAATACTTGGCAGTCAACTGGCGCTATTTTGGCTAGGCAAGGCTGACAATGCGCTTGTGTTCAGGTACTATGGAATAATGAGTCGTCGAGGTGTGAGCGTTCATATTTGACGCATAATATGTGACTGTATACCAGTGATATAAGAGGATCGAGACGATGTTTATTTTTGCTGCTGATGGTATGTTATGACTGAACCGACCGCAAAGCCAAGTACAGAAGCCAATAGCCACCAAGGTACTACTGCAACTGCTAAAAAGAACAGAAATCTGATAAAGCTAATGCGCAAGATAACGTGCATGCTAGCAAAACGATGTTAGCTAATACGGCTGAAATGCCTGATAAAGCGGCATTATTAACGCTATTTACTTTGTCAGATACCAAGGAGAGCATTGATGAAGTAGGCGCTAGCGAACAGCCTGACACCGATACATCAACCATACAGCCTACTGCCAATGAGTCAAACGTGGCTGCGCAGCGTGTGGCTCTTTATCATAGCCAGCACGAGCGCACTCGACTGCTATATATGGCATCCGCCAATACGCGCCCCACGTATTTAGTACAAACCCTCAAATCACAATTTGCAGAATATCAGCAGTATTTGCTTGCTCAGCAGCTTGATAAGCGTGGTTTGATGGATACAGAAATGCTTGAACGACTTTGGCAGCAGCTGCACGTGGTCGATGATATTATTGCAGATATCGTGCATCATATGCCCGCGCAGCAGCCAGCAGGTTGGCAGCTTACCACGCAGGATGGGCGCAACCCGCTGTGTTTTGCCACTGTCGGTAAGCTAAAACATGGCAAGCCAATCCGCGATCAAGGCAGTCTCAATAGCTACGTGCTAGGTCACTTTGGCGTGAGCAGCTTTACCTATGATCGGGGGTATTATATCGGTCACGTGGTTGGGTATTTATTCAGCTGTTATTTTTGCGCGCACTTATCTATCAGTTATGGTGTGGCAGCGCTCGGTCAGCAAGTCGTTGCTGATTATGACTATGCTAGTCTTGAGACGCCGCACATGGTCAGGCTGTTACAAGGTCTGGATGGGTATTGTAAAAAACGTGTCTATCAATTGGCAGTGATTTGTGCGCGCTTGAGTGTGTTTGCAAGTGATAAACGCATTGAGAGAATGCTGATCGCTGAGGTCAATGATTTTGATAAAAAGTTACAGCAGCAGCATTTGGATGTTTTATTATTACAAGGCTTGATGCCTGACAGTAATGACTCAACGCCGCTTTGATATAGTCAATCCTAAATAAAACAGATACATTATATATCAAGGTGGAACTGGTCTAAATTTTCCTTGCGTGCTGTGCCTATGCTGCTCGATGCTGCGAAAAATTTATCCCAGTCCCACTGTATCGTTTTTATACTGAATTCACTATAGATAGTTTTTATAGACATTACCCTTTTGTTAAGCCATACATCCAAACCCCTACCTGTGACTTTTTTTAGGATATCTGCCGCTATGCCCGCTTATCATTTTAAAGCGCTTGACGACCAAGGTAGTGTCCAAAAAGGCTTACTAGAAGGGGATTCTGCTCGGCAAGTTCGGCAGCAGCTGCGTGATAAGCAGTGGACACCAGTCGAAGTCAGTGCGGTCAATGACAGACAAAGCCAAAACAAAAGCCGCTATAAAAAACCATCTGCTTATGAGCTTGCATTACTCACACGCCAGTTATCTGTGTTACTAGCGGCCGGTATTCCACTTGAAGAAACTTTGGCTGCTGTCGCTAAACAATCGCCAAAGACGCATATCAAATCTCTGATGCTGGCGGTACGCTCACATGTCCTCGAAGGTTTAAGCTTAGCACGAGCATTACAGCAGGCCGCGAGCTTCCCACCGTTATATATTGCCACGATTGCCGCAGGCGAAAAATCTGGTCACTTGGATTTAATCCTTAATCAGCTAGCCGACTACACTGAAAACCGCTTTGCCCTTCAAAAGAAAAATCCAAGGGGCGATGGTCTATCCGATTGTACTGATGGTTATGGCAATTGGCGTGATCATGGGGCTGATGAGTTTTGTGGTGCCCAAAATTGTCAAAGTCTTTGAGCAGTCCGAACAGGCCTTGCCATTGATTACTCAAGTCGTTCTGACGTTATCAAATATCATTACGCAGTGGTGGTGGTTAATGCTGCTGGTATTGGCAGGTACTGCGTTTTTGTTTTACCGTTTTGCCCAAACGCAGGCTGGGAAACTGGCAATAGATAGTATGGTACTCAGGCTACCGATATTAGCCAGATTGTCTAAGGGATTGAATGCGGCACGTTTTGCTAGTACGCTTGCGATTTTGGTGCGTTCAGGGGTGCCGTTGATTGAGGCGCTACATATTGGTGCGGCAGTGACGACCAATCTGCACATCAAGCAAACGATCATGAGCGCTGCTGATAGGGTCACAGAAGGCTCAAGTTTATCCAGCCAACTCGAAAAATCCACTTACTTTCCGCCCATGATGGTACAAATGATCAAAAGCGGTGAGAACTCAGGCGAGCTTGAAAGTATGCTCAGTCGTGCCGCCACAATGCAAGAAGCGGAGGCCACCAATTTTATCAGTACCTTACTATCATTACTTGAGCCTTTGATGCTGGTCTTGATGGGTGTGGTGGTGATGATTATCGTGATGGCAGTGATGCTACCAATCGTTAATATGAATGACTTGGCAGGCTAGTCAATAGTTAACTGACTAGCTGAAAAACAACCGATATGCTCTTCTCAAATTATCAACTATCTGTATTTTTATCCTCTCTTAATCCCCTATCTTGCTAAACCCTACGTTAGCTTTCTTAAGATTTGCTTACTGTTGTATATTGTTGACCAAGCAAGATTTTTGCTATGGTAAACCTAAGCACCACGTTATAGTGAAAGCGGGTCAAAACGATAGTGATAAATATCGATGATTATTTGGTGACGGCTACTTGCTACTTGCTGCTCATTACTTGTTGCTGCTCATTACTTGTTGCTGCTCATTACTTGGTATTGACTGTAATGACAATCTGAGCACAGCGCTGGATAAAAATAAAACCATGGTTTATAGTGACAATAATTTAGGGTTTTATTGATAAGCTCCTAAATGCATGAGTGCTACTAGAACGCCACTTTTACTATTTACATAACTGTGATGACCAAAGCGATGACTATGACTGACACCCTTCAAGTAAATATTAGCCCAAAAAGTGCCAATACCAAAGATGACAATAATAATATTCAAGCCCATGGTGGCATTGTAAATGACCATCAGAGAGTCCATTCAATGACACATCGCAGCTTGATAGGTAAGTCTAGACAATCGGGATTTACGCTTATTGAGATTATGGTGGTTATCGTTATCTTGGCTATTCTTGCAGGCTTGGTCGTCCCAAAAGTAGTCGGGCAAAGTGACAAAGCGCGTGTCAAAACCACTGAAACCGCGCTCGCTACCGTCTCCAACGCGTTAGATATGTATAAAGTCGACAATTCACGCTATCCGACGACAGCGCAAGGGTTAGAGGCGCTTACCACACCGCCAAGTGACGCCAAAAACTATCCTGAAGGCGGCTATATAAAAGGTGGCTATCCTACTGATGGTTGGGAGAATGAATTGCAATATGTGTCGCCAGGTAGTGAAGGGCGAGCTTATGACTTGTTTTCCTTAGGTGCAGATGGACAGCAAGGTGGTGAAGGTCAGGATGCGGATCTTTATGCTCAGCTATAGAATTTAGCTTTGTCTGCATCTAAAAAATCTATACCAATAAAATATCGTTAAACGCACTTGCTATCGTGCAATTAACGACCTATCAATATCAACCAATATCTTTTTATTGGTTGATATTTTTTATCGATACGTAAAATAAATACCATCTGATATGACCTTTGTATTGAGGGTCAGTAGTTTTATCAGTAGGTGTATGTCCGTACTGCCAGTCACTGGAAGCTAACATCAAAGGTAATAACTTATGTCAATAAAAATACCAACACTACAATCAGTCGCTATCAATAAACGCGCTACTAAGTTCCATGTGCTTGCGTTTACTGTTGCAACCACCTCGTTGATGACAGCTTTATCAATGACATCAATCAGCGCACAGGCGGCAGGCTTGAACGACTTATTTAATAGTAGTAGCGCATCCCAATCAAAATTTTTACCAGTGGATAAAGCTTTCCAAGTGACTAGCAGCACCAAAGCCACATCTAAGGGCACGCGTTTATCCATCACGTTTGATATCACGCCAGGACATTATGTCTATAAAGAGCAGCTCGCGTTAAGCTTTCCCAAAGGAATAAATGCGACACCATTTACCTTTAATCAGGCACCAGTGTCCATTGATGATCCAACCTTTGGTAAAGTTCCTGTATTTACGCAAAGGAGTGTTGTTGCCACCACGATGCTGACGACCAATAATGGTAAAGGTGCAAAAAATGCCCCGATTATCATTGGTTGGCAAGGTTGTGCAAAAGCTGGGCTATGCTACCCACCCGAAAAGATCAAAACTAAGGTAAATATTGCTGCGACACGTAGATAAGTATTGAGAAGTTTGATTCAAATATTGGTAATGACAGGTAGCTATTCATGCTCATGAAGACATCACAACAATCGGCATCATTGACTGCAAATACACATGCAAAAAAAGCGTATGTCTTAGCATGTGTGATTGCTAGCGGCTCGCTATTGACAGGGTTGTTAGCGACCTCAACGACGGCGCAAGCGGCAGGATTGGGTGATCTATTTGGCAGCAGTCAAAATACAGCGCAATCGAAATTTTTGCCAGTAGATGAAGCCTTTCAGGTGAGTAGCAGTAGTGCCTCTACCAAGTCAGGTACGCGTTTATCCATCGCGTTTGATATCACGCCTGAGCATTATGTCTATAAAAATCAAATCAAACTGACGCTACCTGCGGGCGTGACGGCGGCACCTTTACCTTTAACCAAAAGCCATATTCAATCGACGATCCGACATTTGGTAAGGTATTGGTGTTTGATCAAGCCAATATGGTCGCAACTACCACATTGACCAGTAACAACGGCAAAAACATCGATGAAGCAGCAGTTGTCATTGGTTGGCAAGGTTGCGCCAAAGCGGGATTGTGCTATCCCCCTGAAAAAATCAAAACCACTGTCAATATCACAGCAGCATCGTCACAGAGCGCGACAAGTAATGCCAACACTGAGGCAGAACGTGCGTCTGTTGGCGACGGCCGCGAGCGACAATCTGACTGATGCGACGATATCTGCTGGGAATACTGAGACGACATCTATAACAACCAGTAGCACCACGGCGCAAGCAGAACAAGCGCTGATGGATGATGAGGTTATTGATTATGATCTAATCGATGATAGTACTTTGGAGTACGACTCTTTAGATGGTAGCACTGCAACGACCACGATTTCTGGAGCAAACGCCAATGTATCAAGTGACGCGACCAATAGCGAGAATGTAAATGCTAGCAACCTTGTTGATGGTGATCCCTTTGGTTTGGCGTCTCATCCTTGGCTCGCATTGGTATTGCTATTTTTAGCAGGTCTAGGTTTGGCCTTGACGCCGTGTGTCCTACCGATGCTGCCCATCGTTTCCAATATTGTCGCCCGCGAGCAAGACCCAACGGTCAAACGCGGCGTCATCCTAACCACCAGTTACGCGATTGGTGTGGCGACTGCCTATGGTATTTTGGGCGCTGTGATTGCGGTATTTGGCGAGTCATTAGGTATTATTGGCTGGTTGCAAAATCCTATTATTTTGATTGGCTTTGCGATTGTTTTTGTCTTGTTAGCGCTATACATGCTGGATGCTTTTACCATACGTTTACCGCAAGCACTCAGCCGAAAAATGCAGGGCTTAGCCAAGCAGGCGATAGCAAGCTTGGTAGTACAGGTGGTAGTTTGATTGCTGGATTTTTATCTGCATTAGTCGTATCTCCTTGCGTCTCTGCGCCATTATTCGGCGCGCTATTAGCAGTCTCTACCATTGGTAGTCCGCTATTGGGTTTCGCCGCCTTATTCATGCTGGGTTTTGGTTTGTCAGCACCGCTTATTTTAATCGGCGCTACTCAGGGCAAAATCATGCCAAAAGCAGGAGAGTGGATGAACTGGGTCAAGCAAGGCTTTGCGCTACTATTATTCGCGGTAGCATTGCTATTAGTTGAGCGCGTGTTTATATCGCCAGTGATGCTTATGGTCTGGGCATTATGGTTTATGGTGGTGGCGACATGGGCATGGAGCTGGATTGGCAAAAGACGCATGTTAACCCAAGCCATGAGTCTGATCGCTGGTATTTGGGCGGCTTGTTTGATCGTGGGCGCGGCATTAGGGAATGATGATAGCCTGCATCCATTAGCCTCGCTAAGCGCTACGCCGACGATGCTTCAGTCAGCAACTGGTCAGCCGATGGGCAACGATAGTGCGGCGACAGATAAAACGATCACCACACTTGCAGAGCTAGATACGATTGTTGCAGCATATCCTAATGTCCTTGTCGATTTGACAGCAGATTGGTGTGTTGAGTGCCGTATCATGGATAAAAATTTATTTCATAATCGCCCAGCACAGATGCAAGACTGGCAGCTGGTGAGGCTTGATATCACGGATACTACAGAAGACTCCAAAGCCGTTTTGTCACGCTACAAGCTGTTTGGCCCGCCAGCATTACTCTATTATCAAGGTGGTCAATTGGTTAATCAGCAAGTGGGCGAAATCGGTCGCGTGGAGTTTGAGCAAACCTTAACGACGCTAAATAACTGATGGCTCACAACCCGTACTTAATAACCTGAGTAATTCTTTTGCTAAAGCTTAATAATGAAAAAAAGCCAGCGTACGCCAATAATGGTACGCTGACTTTTTCATCCCATAAAATTATTTTAATAATATCTTCTAAACGTTTGGTTTTACACACAATATGTCTTTTAAGCAGATTTAATATATCGATAACGCTAGTATAGTGATTATATTTTCATTACAATAAAGTAACAATACTGAAGGGGTATATCAGTTTGTCATAACTGCTTCTGATGTTCTCATTTTTTCTAGTTTTTTAGCGGCGACGCTAACAGTTATATTAATTAACTCACATACTCTGCTGGCGATAATGCTGGTTAGATAAAGGACATTTATGTTTGCCCACATCACCACTCAGCGTCAATTACAACGTACTCATGTAATCAGTCGTAACGCCAGTAGTCGCACGATACATACTCATTTGAGTATCGCAGTCGCTATCGCGTTGAGTTGTACGGCGGTACAAGTACAAGCAGCTGACAATAGCCAAACTTATAACGAACTGCCAGTACCAGAAGCGGCGTTTGAATATGAAACCGTTGAGATGCCGCAGAGCGTAACCACACAGAGCGGTAAAGTAATCAGCAAAGAATTTATTGCTCAACAAGCGAAGCTGTTTTCTGAATGTACGCAAGTGCAGAGCAGTGCCGCTCGTTTGGCTTGTTTTGATAAGGTAGCTGAACAAGGTAAAACACCAAGCTACACCACGACCAAACAACCAGTTGATTTGGCAAAAACATTCAAGACGACTATTTCGGGTAATCCACAAGTTGTTTTTGTGGAAGAGAACTCGACCAGTACTTTTAGTGATGAGAGCGCAACTGCTAATCAACAGTCTGCTACTAATAGTTTGGATACGGTCACAGACAATCAGCAAGAAGCACAAGTTCTAGAAAATGTGGGTGTCACTCAAGCAGATATTGAAAAATACACACCACTCAGTTTGGCATATGATCTCGATCAAAACAGTGAGCGCGGTACTTGGACAGTAAGACCATACCGTCCGACTTATCTGCTGCCATTGTTTTATACTTTTGATCCTAATTTAAGCCCAAGCACCCCTTCTCAAGAAATTGAACCTTTTGACTCTAATGACATACGTGAGACAGAGCTAAAATTCCAGTTGTCTCTAAAGAGTAAAGTCGCAGAGGATCTATTCGATACCAGCGCTGATCTGTGGTTCGGCTATACCCAAGAGTCACATTGGCAGGTGTATAACGAAGACAATTCACGGCCATTTCGTGCTACCGACTATCAGCCTGAGATATTTTTGACTCAGCCTGTGACGGCAGACCTACCTTTCGGTGGGCGTTTACGTATGTTAGGCGCGGGTGCTGTGCACCATTCTAATGGACAGGATGATCCATTATCACGTTCGTGGAACCGTGCTTATTTAATGGCAGGGGCCGAGTGGGGTAAGCTGTCAGTCATACCGCGTCTATGGGCTCGAGTGAATGGTGATAGCAGTAGCGACGATGACAACCCAGATATCGAAGATTACATGGGTTATGGCGATATCAAGTTCTTATATGATTTGCCTGCCGAGCAGAGCATTAGCGGTACCTTGCGCTACAATCCAAGCACCAATAAAGGCGCTGCCCAAATCGATTATATCTATCCATTGTCAGAAAACGTCAATGGTATGGTGCAGCTATTCCAAGGTTATGGCGAGTCCATTGTTGATTATAATCATGAGAATACCTCTATTGGTTTCGGTATCGTACTGAATGATTGGAAAGGCCTCTAATATAAGCGAGTCTTAACATATTTATGATAATCACTAGTCTATGCACCGCTTAGTGCCTTATCAAACTGGACTGTGGCTGGCAGAGTATTTAAGTGTACGCTGCCAGCTATGCCGTATTTATCGCAGTACACCACAGTCTCAGCTATTGATGCAGCATTCACAGGCTAATAGTAATGACGCATCGAGCGAACATTCTGAATTTTCCCTTTCAAGCAATCCATCCTCATTTGCTCATATTTTTCATCAAATCAATCACCGCTTAAATAGAGGTCTACTCTGCACTTATTGCCATAATAGTATCGCATGGCTGCCACAGCCTTTTGATGTTGACATTGCTGCTGGTAGATCCTTATCTATCCAAGTATCCACCTATTATGAATATCCAATCCGTCAAGCGATTCGGGCGTTTAAGCATCATGAAGACATGACAAAATTGCCATTGTTGTTACATGCATTACGCCAGCTACCACGGCCACATGGCTGTCATCGTAATAATAGCGTGATTGTTGCCATGCCAACGACCAATCAGCGGCTAGTGAAACGAGGGTTCGATCCTGTCAGTATTTTATCATCACAACTGTCAAAGCATTGGCAAATTCCTCTATGGCACGGTGTGGAGCGCATTGATGATACGGTCAGTCAGCAAGGGCTCACACGCGCTGAACGTCTAAGCAATTTAGACAACGCTTTTGCACTAACAGAAAAACCTCCGGTAAAACGCTTGCTATTGTTCGATGATGTCGCAACCACAGGCGCGAGCTTGCAAGCATTGGCAAGTGCATTCATCTCATCTGAGCAAACAGTGACCATAAATGCTCAAAGCCATAACAATTATCATATTTCTGCCTATGCGTTAGCTCATGGCAGTCAGTCCTAAAAATCATCTATCTAATTGAAATTGTTAATATATTGCTAATATATCATCGTAACGCTATATTATTAAATACATATATATTTACTGGTGTATCAAGTACGTATTATTGTTCATCCGTATATAACATGAACAGAATGTTGTGGAACAAAAATTGCATATTATTAGTTAAGCTAACTATAAAATTATTAGCAAAACTGACACCAGATTTTAGTTATTTTAAAAAAAACTGATCAGAGACAGACATTAGCAGTGCTAAATAGGGGATTTGATGTGAACGCATCTATGAATAGTCTACCGACCTCGCTAAGAACAGCCAGTTTAGGGTTTACCTTGATTGAGCTGATGGTAACGATTGCTGTTCTTGCAATTATTGTAAGTATTGCTGCACCTAGTATTAGCACACAGCTTGCTAATCAGCGTGTTAAGTCGACGGCTGCGACGCTTGAGAATGCGTTAAAAGAGGCAAAAGTCGAAAGTGTTATTCGCCGTCAAGATATTCGAGTCGTATATAATAATAGTGCCAAAACCATTGTCTTGCAGAACACTAGTGGCACTGTGTTGGCGACTTATAATGTTAATTCTACAAGCACAGTATCTATCAATCCTAATACAGTAACTGCGGTGACTTTTCAACCAAATAAAGTGACATCTAACGTTGGCAAAGTTACTTATACTATTTGTGATAGCAGTGCAGTAGTAACACCACGACAAATTGAAGTTAACACAGTAGCAAGCATTAGCAACAAGAAGTTAGGAGGTACTTGCTAATGAAAAACATCAATAACCAGTATGGAGTGGGCTTAGTAGAGGTGCTAGTGGCACTGTTACTATTAGCAGTTGCAGTGCTTGGGTTTTCAGCTATGCAAATGACTGCTGTAAAGCTACTGATGAAAGCCTCATGCGTACGCGAGCATTAACTATTATGAGAGGAGGCGCGGAAACAATACGTGCGAACTCAGGTGGAATAAGCGCTTTCAAAACTGCTGTAAATGGCAGTACTGATTCTATAACGATAGATGGTGTCACAATCACAAAAGATAGTTGTGTAAAAATACAGCTGGAGCACCTGCTGCCACAGATAGCTGTACTATTGAGCAGCTAGGGGCACGTGATGGCTTGTTGATGAAATCATATGCGGTGCAAAATGATATTAAGTTGGGCTTAGTGCCTAACGGCTGTCCTGGTACATCAGGTAATCAAGAGCGCCAATGCTTTGTAGCTAGCTGGGGTGATACTACTGTAACTCTAAGCGATAGTGATGCGAATGCCTGTGCCAATGCAAATGGCACTTATAAAAATGGTGCAGAGTGCTTTATTATGGAGGCCTACTGATGCCAAACCTTAACAGTTATGAGCGTAGTAATTGCGATCAGTCTGGTTTTACCTTAATAGAGTTGATGATTTCATTAGTCATAGGTTTGATTGTCTCAGCCGCTGTTATACAGATATACGTAATTAGTGTTAAGACGAGTAGCGTGCAATCTAGTGGTAGCGAGTTGCAAGACGCTAGTGTGTTTGGGCTACAGCAATTAGAAAAAAAAGTTCGCTTGGCTAATTTAGGAAACCCTATTAATAGAATAGATGGAACGACTGCAAAAGGTGGTATCGTCTTAACAGGTTCCAACCTTGGGGTTGCTACCACACCTTATACCGATACTGGTTATTTGACAAGGCGCGCAGGTGATCCTACTAGCGGTACAAATGGATGGACAGGCATCTCAAATACTACTGTTCCTAGTGATCAACTGACAATCCAATATACTAACATAACAGGTAGCCCGTTCAGTGATTGTGAGGGCTCGGCAGTTGAGGTAAATGATATCGCTATCGAGCGTTACTTTTGCGACCTGCTACGAATGATAGCAGTAGTGGCGCTATTAAAAACCTAGTACTAGCGTGCGATGCTGGAAGGGTAGATTTTGCAGCAGGCAAGATTAGAACGATAAGTGGTACAGATCCGCGTAATTTTGGTCAAGCTGGTCAAGAATTTATTACTAATGTGGATCAGTTCAAGATCTTGTTAGGTGCCCAGTATGATTCGGGTAGTAATGCAGGTCAAATCATGTATTTACCAAGTAGTGCCTATTTGATAGATGCTAATAAACCAGCAATAACAGCAGTAAAAATAGGTTTAATCGTTCATGGTAGTACTCCTATATTAGGTAGTGATGATCAAACATCTTTCATGCTGTTAGGTCAAAATAATGTACTGAAGACAGACACTGCGCGCCAGAAGCAAGTACGTACGACTTATGAGACAACAACCTTCTTACGCAATGCTCGTGTAGTCAACGTAAAAACCAGCCTTTAAACTCTGGTAAGGAGAGTAAGAATGACGATCCATCGCTATTCACCAAATTCAACCATAAAAGACGTCAAAATGACTATTGGATATCGGAGTGCTGAGCGAGGCGCAACGTTGATAGTAGTGCTACTATTCTTAGTGTTGATTATGCTAGCTGGTGCTATAGCGGTGAGACAGAGTAATACTGATCTTAAGATTGCTACGAGCGATCAGATCAACACAGTATTATTGCAGTCTTCAGATAGCGCCAATCAAAGCTCGAAATGATGCTGAATGGTAGCTCAACATCCACTGAATACCTTGATGTAACGAGTGCGGCAGGCGTGTTTGGTCATTTCTTACTAAATCCTGAAAATTCGACTAATGAATTTATTTACTGCTTTAATCCGCGCACCAAAAAGTATTTGGCATCTAATGCTACCATCATGGTGAAGGGCACGACCGCCAATCCAACAGCTTATTGGAGTGGTTTGAATAATGGTATATGTGATTACAATAGCGCTGATGGCTATACCAGTGCTAGACAAACGGTGGTTACTCAAATGAGCGTGACTGTTGCACCTGTCGACCCAAATGCGGAAAGATTTGGACATATGGTCATCGGTAAAGAGATTGAGGATAGGACCAGTAAAAATTTACGTTCGATATCAGATCTGCTTCAGCGTTACCGTCCTACAGCGAACCTAAAGCTAATGGTGACAATTGTTTTGCACAGACCAGTATTAAAGCCAATGTGATTGGTAGCAAGAAATCGTTAAGCGACTGTATGCTCGCCGCCAACACTCCAAGTAAAATGCTATATGAGCAAGCGGATGTCGAAAACATCTCTTCTTCTACGAAATGTATTCCTTTCGGTAGAGGTACATTGAATGCAGAGTGCGTTCTCAAAACTACGCCGTAACCAGTTTACTCATTATATAAAGGATATAAGCCATGAAACGACTAAATACTGTATCGCCAATGAGTGGCAAAGTTGCGTTACCTTTGAAGTATCTTGTTGTTGCCATGGCTGCTATGGTTGCTTTGCCAGTTGCACAAGCTGATGTAGCTGGTAAAAAAATAGGTGATTTAGAGATATATAAGGCAGCCGAAGGTGGCAAGACGACCATCACAATGATGTTAGATACATCCGGTAGTATGACTCTAAATCAGGTAAATAGTGCTGTTACGTGTGATATTCCTGTGGGTACAAACTATACCAAAGGTTTTGAGAATTCGAATACAGTACCTATATACAGAAAAGACTATTGTGAGACTACGAAGTTTTATTATCGTAAAAGAGGTAATACATGGTATAGCTGCGGTGCAAGCGATGGCTCAGGTAGTTTTACTTATGGCGTTGCGGAATGTGATACTGAAATAGTTAATCCAACAACCAATGGTTTTATTTCTGGAACTGCTAATGGTAACACCTATTACTATAAAAATAATGTACGCATTTATGATCGACTTACTCGTTTAAAAGACGCAATTTTTACATTAATGGATAATACCCAGCTAGACCCCAATAAAGTCGCTATTGGCATTGGTCAGTTTTCTTCCCAAAGTAATAGTGATAATGTGGTGGAGTTTAATACTAATGGTACAGCTAAGAATGCTGATGGTAGTAGTGGCAAGATACTGGTACCCGCAGAATTACTAAATGATGTTCAACGTTTAAAGATTAAAGTTGCTGTTGCCGCTGCTGGAGGGGGTAACGGAACACCAACAGCTAATGCTTATGCAGAAGCAGGTGCTTATATGCTGGGCAAAATACTTCCGCTTCATATTCTTCCGCTAGGGAAGAATACATTAGAATAGACAATAATAATAGATACTATGAATGCTCAAGATGGGGCAGTAGTGGTTTAGACTGTACACAATATTTCACTAATTCATTTATTACTAGTACTGCTGGCTTTACGACTGCGCAGTGCCAAAATGCTAGCTCGTTAACTTGTCTATTAAAAACGACTGTAAAAACTGCAGCAGAGCTAGGATACAGTGGTTTTGCTAAATCTGTTACAGCATCGAAATCTGGATCTAACTATATCAGTCCACTTTCTTCACCTTCTAGCTGTGATGGACGCGGTATCTACTTCTTAACTGATGGTGAACCAAACAGCTCCCCTAATCCTCTGCCTCTCATGAGATCGGCTTTGGGATCCTCATCATTTAACCTATCCTCAGTCACGCTGCCGAATGGGAGTCAGAATGGAAATGGTATGGCTGAAGTTGGCGCATTTGCCAAAGCGTTGCGCGACCCTACGATTAATCCGTTAGGTACAGATAGAGAAATATTTACAGCAGTGGTTGGGTTTGGTTCAGTATTCGATGTTGATAGAGAGGCGGATAAGAAAAAAGATCCAGAAGATCGCATTATTCGTAAACTCCCTTATACCAATCCAAAAACAGGTAAAACTGGCAGTCGAGATTTCTATAATTGCACAAAATTCACAGATATCGACGCAAGAAATGCCTGTAATTGGGGCGAAAAGACAACTGCAGCATTGCCAGGGGTTGGTGGATTTGGTGAGGGTGGTTTCTTTTCAGCACAGTCTACTGAGGATATCGTTAATAGCATTACAACCTTCGTAAGCGATTTGAATCAAACTCTACCTTCCACACCGTCGGGAACTATTATTATCCCAGACGATCCCTATCGTGCTGATAGTCAGCTTGCTGTCGCCTACTATCCAACTATACAGCCCAAAGTTGCTGAAAACTCAGTGATTTGGGAAGGTAACCTAAAGAAATATAGTTTAAATGAAGGCACGCTATATGGTAAGAGTAATACTAAGCTCTTCAAAAATATAGCAGGGGAGTTGAACCCAGCAGCACAGGATCTGTGGTCAGACACTAACTATGCTGGCGCCAATGACAAAGTAGAGTCTGGTGGTTTTTATTCTCAGCTAAGTACACCATCGACGGGTGTTGCCTCTGTTAGAACTTTATATGTAGAAGATTGGGAAAACAGTACTAGCAAAAAGCCAGTATTGAAAAAGGTGAGTGTCAATGCTGCAGGTAAAGTGTTGGTAAATAATGCTGCTTTAACAAATACATCTTTTGTGGATACAGCAACCTATAATGAAGCGACGTTGAGAAAATTACTAAATTTTTTAGGTTTTGCCAATCTTCCAGCGACAACAGTCAATGTGAAGGATATGACGTTGACGAGCGCCAATGCAACTCAGCCTATCAAGGTACTAGGAGCGACGATACACTCGACTCCTGCTTCAGTATCATACTCAGCAAACTTAGATGAAGATGGTAGAGTTAACACTACTCGTGATGATTATGTACTATTTGGTTCATCGGAAGGTGGTCTGCATTTGGTTAATGCTGACAATGCCAGTACGAGTGGGAATGGTGGTAAAGAAAAATTTGTCATTATTCCAAGAGAGATGCTGATAGATCCCGAAAAATCAGCAGCATTAGTGAAAGATGCTACTAAGACTAGTACGGGTTCACCTAATTTTGGTATTGATGCACCTTGGCTGGTCAGTGCGGACTATAAGTATGATTTTGAAGCTCGCCGCGTCAACATTGACACGACAGATAATAAAGGCATCTATGCTTATGGTGGCCTACGTATGGGTGGTGAGGCCTTATATGGCCTGAACCTTATTAATAACGAAAGTCCAAGTATGATGTTTGCGATTACGCCAGCGACTTCAGGTTTTAGTCGTATGGGCCAAATTTGGGAAAAGCCTACTAAAGCTAAGATAAAAATGAGCACAGCTGCTAGTGATAAAGGAACAGATGTTCTGGTATTCGGTGGTGGTTATGATATGTGTTATGAATATGAAGGCTTTCAGCTAGGAGTGACTAACTCAGAACTAAAAGAATGCTCAGGTAAAACTTCTGTCAAAGGTAACGCAGTATATATCATTAATGCCAAAACAGGCGCACTCATCTGGTCAGCTTCTAGTGACTCAGGGGCAACAACGTCAGTACCTACTATGAAAAATAGTATCGTTGCTGGCGTGACCACGCTAGATCGTGACAATGATGGCTTTATGGATCATATCTATTTTGCAGATTTAGGTGGTCAAGTCTTCCGTGCTGACTTTACCAATGCAGGATTTGTAAAGCCTTCTACGACAGCCACAGCATCATCGCCTGAGACCTCTTTTACTAACACTCGAGTTACTCGAGTTCTTCAAAGTGCTTATACTGGCTCTGATACCAAGTACAATCATCGTTTCTATGAGCGCCCAGTCGTCAGTTTTTACCGAAACCCCGTTAGCAGCAGTTTATTTGCACTCGTAAATGTCATATCGGGTGATCGTAGCTCACCTTTATCTAAGATACGTGATCTTAGTAAGTCTGATAGACTCTATGGCATAATGGATACCGATGTCACAAAGGCGGACAATATTTTTTATGCGAGCAACTTTACGACAGCAAGCAATGCTAACGGTCAAAAAATAGCTGATTTGACAGCCAATAATTCAGCAAGTAGTAATTTAGTCGAGTTGCCTAGTGCTATCGGCACTTTGAGCGCTACGGGCTATACAGTAGCGCAAAAAAATACTGCTATCTCAGTGTTACAAGGTACAACAAAGAATGGCTGGTATATTCCGTTAACGAACTTTGACGGTTATGGCAATGTTAGATATACCAAAGGTGTCGGTAAGTCTGAAGTGATCGATAGCTTCTTATATACGACTGCCTATAATCCAGATATGAATTATGGAACGGTAGATTCTTGTTCTGCTAAGATTACTGGTGGTTCAGAGAGACAACTATATTGTTTGCCTTATGGTATTTGCACTGATGATGCCTCCAAAAATGGCTTAGGCGGATTTGTCAGAGCAGGTAAGGGTATTCAAGAGCTTACTTTAGGGCCGCGAAGCTCGACGCTTTCTAACCAACGCTTGCTTATCGGAACCAGAACTCTGGCAGAACGTGCAAATGATCGAGTAAATTTCGGCTCTGATACAGGTAAGGGTATTTTTGACGTAATATCAAAGCCGTATGGTTTAAATCAAAACCTGTCAGCTACTGATCTTGTTGCAGGAAGTGGTACTGCTCCTGACTTGATATTCAATGATCGATTTACTCTTCAGCCAAAAACATGGTATGAAGTAGACTGATGAGACAGCAATATGAAGAAAGAAGTGTTTAGGCAACAGACAGGCTTTACGCTCATTGAGCTAATGGTTGTGGTCTTTATCATCGCTATTCTGGCTGCGATAGCTATTCCGTCGTACAGACAGTATGTTGTTCGCAATTCAGAGCACCAAGCACAAGCACGTCTGCAGCAGCTTGAGATAGAACTTAATCGTTGGCGTGCCACTGCTCTAACTTACAAAGGATTTCAGCCTAGAAAGACAGCCAGTGATGGTACAGTCAGTAACGGTTATGATGACGCACCTACTAATCAAACTATATATGTGCCAGCGGGTAGCAATAATGGTAATTACAGTTATAGGATTAGTCTAGTTGATGCTAGTACGAACGGTACTCTAGCGCCTGCCACTACTGGCTTTTCTACCGCGGGAAACTCATGGCGTATGCTTGCTGAGCCTAGTCCTAGCCTCACAAGCTTTGACGCGCACCTCTTTATGCTAAGTAGTAAGGGGTTACGGTGCCAGAGCAAAGATAGAACGGTGCAAATAACTTCTACGGACTGCGGTGCGGGAAAGGAGAGTTGGTAATGTCTACGATTACTAAAGTATTTAAACAGCAACACGGTTTCACCTTAATTGAAATGATGATCGTCGTCGCCATTCTTGGCGTACTCGCTGCGATTGCCTACCCGAGCTATCAACAATATGTCATCAAGACCAAGCGTACTGATATGATGAGTGAGATGCACAATATTGCGTCAGAGATTGAGAGTCGAAAGTTAGCGCAAGGTCGTTATGCAGGTATTGTTTTGACAGACTTAACAGTTAATTATCCTAGGCAAGGTACAGATCTCTACACAGTGGCAATAACCCCGACGCCGCTAACGAGTCAGTGGACTATCACAGCAAGCCCCATACCAATGACGCAAATGGCCAATGACGGTAGCTTAACCCTTAATTACCAAGGGATAAAGTGCCGTATCATTAGTGGCATTAGGAATTGTGGTACAGACGATGAGTGGAATGATTGATATTTGATATAAGTTTAATTTTGTCTAGTGACAAAAATTGTCAGCTAAAATTATAGTACATAGTGGCAATTTACATAAACTGACAATTTTCAGCAATAAGTTGGCAACATCGTCTTCTAGCTTGATGCCTTTATGTTATGAAATCGGTAAAACATATCAAGATTCATCGATTAATGACTAGCTATTGGCTGAAATCTAGAGACAATAAATGCTAAGGTTTCAATTTAAAGAGACTAATGTATTTTTAGAGTATCACAAAAAGTTGGCACAGTATCTGCAACAGTTATAACAAGAGAAACATTATATTTATAGCTGGCAGTTAGATAATAATTCTATTGCCATATTATCCAAAAGGACAAGTCTATGAACACTGTACAAAAAGGTTTTACCCTAATCGAACTAATGATCGTGATCGCTATTATCGGTATTCTAGCTGCGATCGCACTACCTGCTTATCAAGACTATACAGCTCGTGCACAAGCATCAGAAGGATTCACAGCGACTTCTGGTCTACAAAGTGATATAGGGGTCTATGTAGCAGATAAAGGTGCTCTTCCAGCTACTGCCGATTATGCTGCTGGTAAACCTGCTGCACCAATTGCTGCCAAGGCTTTAGACGGTAAATATTTTGCTCCAGGTGGCGTTACAGTTGGTGATAAAGGCGTCATTACTGTGAAATTTGACGCAGGTTCAAATAGTGGTAAGGCTATGATATTGGAACCTACCAATAATGGTGGCCAAATATCAGGCTGGAAGTGTGCGCCTGCTGCTACTACTGGTATTGATGCTTCACGCTTACCTGCTAGCTGTCAGTAATTGCTGATCGTATTTGCTAGTCTTCTGAGGTATAAAAAAGCCCTAGCAATTGCTAGGGCTTTTTTTAATTTTTAATAAGGAAGATCTATCATGAGAATACAGAACGGTTTCACTTTAATAGAGCTGATGATTGTCACCGCTATGATCGGTATTCTAGCAGCTATCGCCATACCCAGTTATTTAAATTATATTGGTAAATCTCAAACAGTCGAAGGTTTTACTGTCTCTAATGGTTTGCGTAGTGAGATAGCGGCACATGTATGGGAAAACAAACGCTTTCCCTAATGCAGCAGAGGTCGCTGTTACAGGAGTTATCGGTAGACAGGCTAATTCACTTGATGGCAAATACGTTTCTAAGAATGGGGTTAAAGTCGCACCAAATACAGGTGTTATCATTATCAATTTTGATGCTGGAAATATCGCTGGTAAAACGCTGGTATTAACGCCCGAAATAAACATACTGAATAATCAACAAGTCATTCAATGGGTATGTAGTGGTACAATAGGTAAAGATAAGCTACCGACTAGTTGCCAGAGTTAAACGGCTTATATATTTTTATTTGAAACTGTGATAACTGGTATAAGCGTTTTACCTATAAATAAAATATTGATGTAATCTATGCTAAATACCTCTCTAAATTTTCGTCTTAAAGCTTTTGGAATTCATCTTGGGATTTCTATTCTTATAGCATTAGTGAGTTTGTATATAGTATTTATGGTATGGCATCCTGCACCGCTTGCGAAAGCAGTTGGTGTAACTCATATATTTATCATGATGCTGGTCATTGACGCTGTGCTTGGTCCCTTACTCACTTTAATCGTTGCCAAACCGGATAAAAAGTCATTAAAGTTTGATTTGGTAGTCATTATTATTTTACAGCTTGCAGCCTTTATCTATGGCATGTATAACATTGCTCATAGCAGGCCTGTCTATATTGCTTTTGATACGCTACGCTTTGAAGTCGTTCAAGCTAATGAAATACCGAAAACCAGCTTAGAGCAAGCCCAAGCACCGTATCAGCACTTAGAGTGGGGAGCGCCTACGTATGTAGCTGTCGCCGCGGTAAAAAATGACAAGGAAAAAAGTGCTCGTTTGTTTCAAGAGCTAGAAACAGGAATCGCGCCAAGTAAGCAGCCTCATCTGTATGAGCCATTAGATAAACAGTGGTCGGTGATTAACGATAAAGCCAAACCTATCAGCAAGCTATATCAGTCCAACGATAAGTCGCGGGTGGATGGCGTCATCGATAAATATCCATCTATTATTGCATGGTTGCCATTGGTCGCTTATGAGCAGGATATGATAGTGTTAATCGGTGATAATAGTGTAATAGATATTGTAGATTTAAAACCTTAAGAATAAAAAACCACCGAACAGCAGTTGCCGCTCGGTGGTTTTTTATTGACGGGTTTATCCACGCATCAAAGTGCGATCAGGCTGCCTACTTCTCTAAATACTGAATCTTACCTTCTACGCCGTCCCATTTGGCGGCTTCTGGCATCTGCTCTTTCATCTCTGTGATGTTTGGCCATTTTTGCGCCAGCTCTTCGTTTAGCTGAGTGAACATCTCTTGCCCTTTGGGTACTTCATCTTCTGAGAAGATCGCATTGGCTGGACATTCAGGCTCACATAGCGCGCAGTCGATACACTCATCAGGGTCGATGACAAGGAAGTTTGGTCCTTCATAAAAGCAGTCCACAGGACAGACTTCTACACAGTCGGTGTATTTGCAAAGAATGCAGTTATCTGTAACGACAAAGGTCATAGTGATGTCTACCTGTTATTGATTTGGCTTTTGGCTAAATAGAATAGTCGAAAATAAAGCGTATTTTAGCGCCTTTACTACGATTTGACAATTCCCTTTAATGACCAATGATTTTCTTCAAATGATAGATTAAATCGTGCGCTTGTTTGGGAGTCAAGCTATCAGGATCAATGGCGCTTAGTTCGTCTTCTATGCTAAATAACTGATTTTGCTTTAGATTATCCCTCTGTATTTGGTGATTGTACTATGTAACTAGTCTGCGGTTCTAGAACAGCGTTATTGTTATGTTCTAGCTGTTTATCCGTTACTGAATTAGCTAAGTCATTTTTATCATCAATAGTTTTTTCATTTTCTGCTTTTAGATTGTCTATGAAGTAACGTTTGGCGTCATTTAATACTTGAGTGGGGATACCCGCCATCTTCGCGACATGCAATCCAAAGCTAGAACTTGCAGCGCCCTCACAGATCTGATGAAGGAGGAGTAGCTGACCATCGATTTCACTGGCGGCGACGTGGACGTTACGAATATCGTCACTTGTCTGTCCCAATTGCGTCAGTTCAAAATAATGAGTGGCAAATAACGTCAGGCAGCCAATATCGACTAGACGGTTGACACAGGCATGAGCGATTGCCAAACCATCAGTGGTGGCGGTACCGCGTCCGACTTCATCCATCAATACCAGTGATTTATGGGTTGCTTGATTTAATATATTGGCCGTCTCTATCATTTCAACCATAAAGGTAGATTTACCACCAGCCAGATCGTCCGCTGAGCCGATACGGGTAAAGATACGGTCAATATCACCAATATGTGCATGCTCGGCGGGCACAAAGCTGCCGCAATGAGCAAGCAAAACAATCAGCGCTGTTTGGCGCATATAGGTAGACTTACCACCCATGTTAGGGCCAGTGATGAGGAGCAGTCTTTCAGGATGTCCTTCATCAGCATTGGCACTACCCAGCACGCAGTCATTGGCGACAAAATAATTTGTACTTGATGCAGCACCGTTTCGATTGTTCGCGTTCGCTTGATTTAACGCCGCTTCGACCACGACATGACGACCTTGGCGGATATCAATATGGGTCTGATTTTTCGCTATAGATTTATTTTGATTTTCTGAAACTCCTCCCATAACTGGGCGTTGCCAATGGTAAGTCGTCGCAAGCTGCGCCCAATTACTGAGGACATCGATTTGGGCAATAGCAGCGCTCAGTTGTTGTAGCTCAGCCAAGTTCTCGTTTAGTTGGTTGAGCAGCGCTTGGTACAGCGTTTTCTCACGAGCCAATGCCAAAGATTGCGCACTCAGATATTCTGTCTCGACCTCTTTTAATTCATCAGTAATAAAACGCTCACTACTCTTGAGCGTTTGCCGACGGATAAAGTGGGCAGGGGCATTTTTCGCTTGCATCTTGGGCAATTCAAAGTAAAAGCCACTGACTTTATTAAAGCCGACTTTTAGACTCGGTAATTGATTGTCTTGACGCGCTCGCTCTACCATGTCGTCCAATGTCACTTGGATATTGTCGTGAAGATGGGTGAGGCGATCGAACTCTTCATCATAACCGGCAGCTATCATACCGCCATCACGGATATGTGCAGGTGGTTCAATGACAATGGCACGCTCGATTAACTCAGCCACCGCTTGAACGGCTGGCAGCCTGGCAGGCAATTGCTGCATCAACATGGGTAATAGACCAGCGTCTTCATGGCTGATACCTGACACTGTCAGTAGAGTGGTAATCTGGGCGCTGCTCGCGATACCATCGGCGAGCTTGCGTAAATCACGAGGTTTGGCACTCATCAGCCCGATGCGACTACTGATTCGCTCAATATCGCCAATGGTATTCAGTGTTTCTCGTAAACGTGTCACCAGTGAGCTATTTTCTGAATTTTGATTCGAATTACCATCCGCATTCAATAGGGACGTTATCGCATCTAGACGCATATTGATACGCGCATGCTGACGCAGTGGACGCTTCATTTGCTGTATGAGCAGTCGCTTGCCCATTGGCGTTTGACAATGGTTAAGGACGGATATTAGGGAAGTACCGCTACTACTGACTGGACTAAATAACTCAAGGTTTTGCTGACTATTGGCATCAATAATCAAATAATCGTCACTGTATTCAACGATCAGCTGATTGACTTGTGGCACATGGCGCTGCTGAGTTTGCTGTGCATAATGAATAAGCGCAGCACAGCTAGTTTGCGCCAGCAGGTTATCTGCGATACCCAAACCATCGAGACGTTGCACCTCAAACTGCTGACAAAGCGTGTCGCTCGCGTGCGTACGGTGAAAGTCATTGGCCGCGACTTCTATAATAGGGCAGTCCAGATGTTGCCGTAACCACAGCATCCACTGTGCATCAGTGCCATCAGTGCCGCCAATGCTATCGCTGAGTGCTTCACTAATGATACATTCACTAGGCGCAAAACGAGCAAGTACCGTCAGCATTTGAGTTTGCAATCCATCTATATCGTTTTTATCTGCTATTAGCGTCTGAGTAGTCAATGTACCTGCAGCTAGATCCATTTGGCTAACAGCTGCTTGTAACGTCTGGCTATTATCTTGCGTTTTTAAATGAGCAATATCGATGGCGACGACAGTCGGTGTATGGTTTGGTGCAATGAGTGCATCATCAGTAATAGTACCTGCTGTCAGCGTTTTGACCACTTCACGGCGCATGATGCTACCAGCCGCCGATTTACTTTTGTCTTTTTTTTGCTTGTCGCCCATCGCAGGGATATTGGCATTATTGTTGGCGCTGCCAGCATTGGTCGTTGTCGACTCGTCAATTTGCTCACACACGACGACCGTTTGCCCAGCCGCGATGAGGGCGTGCCATGTAGCTATCGGCTGCATGAAAAGGAACGCCCGCCATCGCTATCGGGTTGCCCGCTTTATCCGTACCACGACGCGTCAGAGTGATGTCTAATATTTGCGCCGCCCGCTTAGCATCATCAAAGAACAGCTCATAAAAATCCCCCATCCGGTATAGCAGCAATGCTTGTGGATAGTTGGCTTTCATGGTTAGATATTGCACCATCATTGGCGTATGATCTGCTAAGTTATAGACGGTATCGCCGATGCTTAAACAGTCAGATGTATTTGGTTTTGATAAGGCATTATCTGATTGAGTAGAAATAGATGAATGATTTTGGACGGACGGCTTTACGGTCATGCAGAGTCTCTTATTATGTTTCGATAGATTTTTATTAAATAGCATTTGCGGCAGCTGGTTTCGGATTAGCGCCAGTTTTATAGATTGTTTTGGTACGATAGAGTTGATATAACAAATGCGCCTGGTACGTACCGAAGAAGGATATAACGATTAGATTTAGGCTAGATTATATCGACAGCGCCATATGACAGCCACCTCATAGCTATCACATACAGGCGCCAAAAAAGCTAAGAAATTTAATAAAGTAAGCGCTATTTTAACACGTCCTGCTCGGTTTTTGCCTTGGCAAATATCTACTCACCGCCCTTGTATCCATCAGCGCCATAACCATATATAATGACGGCACACTTAATTGGGCGATACTAAATTAGGTAGTACTTAGTCGGGTAATGACAAGGCCACGAGCTAAGCTTTGGCTAATGCGCACTAATTATCGAATATTCCATAGGTCAAAAAATTATGTTATCAAAGATTATAGGCAGTGTGGTTGGCACCAAAAATGACCGCGAACTAAAACGCATGCGTAAAGTGGTCAGCAAGATCAACGCACAAGAGGCTGAAATACAAGCCCTGTCTGATGAGCAACTACAACAAAAAACGGCAGAGTTCAAAGCCCGCCACCAAAAAGGCGAAAGCTTAGATGCACTATTGCCAGAGGCGTTTGCCGTCTGCCGCGAAGCCTCATTGCGTGTCAATGGTATGCGCCATTATGACGTACAGCTGATCGGTGGTATCACCTTGCACGAAGGCAAAATCGCTGAGATGAAAACGGGCGAAGGTAAAACCCTAATGGGCACCTTGGCGATGTATCTCAATGCCATCAGTGGTAAAGGCGTGCATTTGGTCACGGTCAACGACTATCTTGCGGCGCGTGATGCGGAGCTCAACCGTCCGCTCTTTAACTTTTTGGGCATGACTGTCGGCGTGATTTACTCACAGCAGCCGCCACAAGAAAAAATCGACGCCTATCAAGCCGATATCACGTACGGTACCAACAACGAGTACGGTTTTGATTATTTGCGTGACAACATGGTCTTTAGTCTAAAAGAGAAAAAACAGCGCCCGCTAAACTTTTGTATTATCGATGAGATTGACTCAATCTTAATCGATGAGGCACGTACGCCGCTGATTATCTCAGGGCAAGCCGAAGACTCTTCGCGCATGTATGCGCTGATTAACACCATCATTCCACGGCTTAAGCGCTCAAAAGACGAAGAAGCCAATAAAAATAACGAAGATGAAGATTTTTGGATTGATGAAAAAACCGTCAGATTGAGATTAGCGAAAAAGGCTATGAAAAAATCGAGCGCTTCCTAGTCGAAGTGGGCGAGCTTGGTGAAAACGAAAGTTTATATAGTCCAAGCCGCTTGCCGTTATTGGCTCACGTCCAAGCTGCCATCCGTGCGCATCATGTATTTGTCAAAAACGTCCACTATATCGTCGATGAAGGCGAGGTGGTCATCGTTGATGAAAACACAGGCCGTACTATGCCTGGTCGCCGCTGGTCAGAAGGTCTGCATCAAGCAGTAGAAGCCAAAGAAAACGTTGAAATCCAAGCAGAAAACCAAACACTTGCAACCACCACATTCCAAAACTACTTCCGTCTATATGACAAGCTGTCTGGTATGACGGGTACCGCTGATACTGAAGCGGCAGAATTTAAATCTACTTACGATCTAGATGTCATCGTCATTCCAACGCATGAGCCGATTGCTCGTATCGATATGGATGATCAGATTTTCTTAACCAAGTTAGGCAAATACAAGGGCATTATCCGCGAGATTAAAGACATTCAAGCCAAAGGTGCACCTGTGCTGGTCGGTACAGCGACCATTGAAGCCAGTGAAGAACTGTCTTATTTGCTCGATCAAGAAGGCGTGAAGCATAACGTCCTAAACGCCAAGCAGCATGAGCGTGAAGCTGAGATTATCGCACAGGCTGGTAGCCCAAAATCAGTGACGATCGCCACCAACATGGCAGGTCGTGGTACGGATATTATCCTTGGTGGTAATTGGCAGTCGTTTATTGAAGATGTCGATTCGGTCAGTCCGGAGGAGATGCAGCGCCTAAAGTCTCAGTGGCAGGTGAAGCATGACCAAGTGGTAGCGGCGGGTGGTTTGCATATCATTGGCTCTGAGCGTCATGAATCACGCCGTATCGATAACCAGTTACGTGGTCGTGCTGGTCGTCAGGGTGACCCTGGGATGTCGCGCTTTTTCTTATCGCTCGAAGATGATTTGATGCGTATCTTCGCAGGCGATCGCGTGGTCAATATGATGCGTGCCATGGGTCTAAAAGAAGACGAAGCCATCGAGCACAAGATGGTGTCAAAATCGATCGAAAACGCGCAAGGTAAAGTTGAGAGCCGCGATTTTGATGCACGTAAGAATCTGTTGAAATATGATGATGTTGCCAACGAGCAGCGTAAAGTTATCTATGGTCAGCGTGATGATTTGCTTGCCGAAATGGACTTATTAGAAGCCATTGAAGTGATGCATCATGAAGTCTATAACGCCATGATCAACCAGTTCATTCCGCCTGGCTCGATCGACGATCAGTGGAACATTGACGGATTAGAAGATGAGCTTGAGGACGAGTTTAAAGTCACGATGCCGATCAACGATTGGCTAGATGAAGACCGCCGTCTAGATGAAGAAGGACTGCGTGCCAAGATTATCCAAACAGCCATAGACCGTTATCACAGCCGCCGTGAGCAAATGGGTGAGCAAGACGCCGCCCAGCTTGAGCGTCATTTTATGCTACAGAGTCTAGACAAGCACTGGAAAGAGCATTTGACACAGATGGATCAGCTGCGTAAAGGTATCCATCTACGCGGCTATGCGCAGAAAAACCCTGAGCAGGAATACAAGCGTGAATCATTTGAATTGTTCCAAATGATGCTTGGGGCGATTAAGTCTGAAACGGTACAAGATTTATCACGTGTTCATATCCCAACCAAAGAAGAGCTAGAGGCGTTGGAAGCTCAGCAACGTGAGAATGCGGCGCATATGCAAATGCAGTTTGAACATGATGACGTAGATAATTTAGATAGCAATGTAAACAGTGCAGCCGCTCAGCCGCAACCACAAAACCGCAGCCTTAGTGGTACGGCAGCAGCTGGCGCTGCTATGGCAGCCAGTGGTAGCAACGCCAATGAGCCAAACCCGTATGCTGGTATGAATATTAGCCGTAATGCCCCTTGTCCTTGTGGTTCAGGGCTCAAGTACAAACAGTGCCACGGCAAAATCTAATCAGTATGGTCTTTTAATCATTAGTAATTATGATTAAAGTCTGTAGACTGCTAAATAGTAAGCCCTTATCTCAACCAGATAGGGGCTTTTTATATCTTATCAAGGCTGCTTGTTCTATAATTTACCGTTCTATAGCAGATGAACACTTTGTATTGATTGCTTACAAATTCAGCATAGGCGTGAATTTATGGACACGCTATAGTGTTTAGTATACCTATTTGGGAGAGCGTTATGAGTTTAGAATTATTAAAAAATTGCGTACTTCAGTCGCATTGACGGGGTTGCTCGCTGGTGCATTAACGATCAGTGCCTGTCAGCAACAATCAGAGCCAGAGTCAAGTATGGAAGATGGTGTCAATGCTGAAGAATCTGTACCAATGTCAGCCGAGCCTGCTGAGCCAAGTGATGTCGTTGTAAATACTGAAGATGCTTCACTTAATGAAGTAGAAGGTGATACGGTCGCATCGGTAAACAGCGGTGTGACGCAGGTATCGTATCTGTGTTCACCTGAGCTAAAAGTTGAAGCGACTTATAAAGAAGATGCCAATCAAGTGGTCGTTGCCACTGATATGGGAACAGTAACACTGAATCAGACCAATGAAGGCAGTAATCCAGAAGTGTTTGAAGTTGCCACAGGGTTAGATGGCGGTCAAGGGTTTACTCAGTGGCGTGTGGCGCATGAAGAACGCGAAACTGGTGTCATGCGTACAGCTGGAGAAGATGAGTCAACCGTAAATACGTTTGAATGTAATAAAGTATAAAATTTTGATTACTACGTACCACACAAAAAAAAGCAACGCGAGATTAGCGTTGCTTTTTTTTGTCAGTGATTTATCTATGCTGATGATTAAATCACCAGTATCTCATTTATTTTGGTCGAGTAGCATTGGCCTCATGTGCCAAAAACCCTTCTTCAGTCACATCGAGCTCTTCATGTTTCAACTCTACTTGAATACTATCGGTATGGATATGTGTGCTCTTATTGACTTCAATTTCTTGGATGGCGTAGGTATCTTTAGTAATAGTTGCTACTTGGCGTGATAAAACGATTTCAATCGGCTCGTTACCAACCTCTATTTGTTTACCATTGACGGTCACCACGGCTTTACTATCTAGTGAGGGTTCAACATGACGCAATATATCTCTGTCATCATAGTTACCTGACAGTAATTCTTGACTCTCTGCATCATGATACTCAGTGCGAATGGTAATGTATTCTTCTATAAGCTCAATAGGCACTTCAATGGTCTTGGTTCGGGCATGCTTGGTGACAGTCACTTTACCAACGTCTAGGCGCTCTTTATTGATGACAGGTCGCTCTTCTAATAGCTCCAAATGCCCAACATTGACGACATTGGCGGTTTCATCAGCTAGTGTGCTTTTTTGGTTTTCCAAATCGTCTTGGTATAAGTTTTCTGTATGGTCAGTAGTCATTTTTATTTCCTTATAATTATAAAATGATGAATCGGGCAAAATGCAATGTTAACGAATGATATTGAATTTATTACTATCATTAATCATTACTATAATAACTCACGTCCCCATATTATCGATACAAAAAAGACCAGAGATATGCTCTGGTCTTAATCTGCTAAGTCAAAATGCTTAGCTACCTATTATTATCACATCTCATAATGAAATCACAATGACATTAAAAGACGCAAAGTATCAGGGTATTACATACCACGAGCGCGGCGTACATCATCTGCTGTGATATCATCACGGTCAACTAAATTGCCTTCACGGTCGACCACATTACCGTCATTATTAACGTCTAGCTCTTCGCGCTGGATAGTCTCAACGATAGTTTCAGTATGACGCTCTGTTGTTTTACCAACATTAACTTCTTCAGACACATAAGTGTCTTTACCAACACGAGCACGTTCTGCTTCTAACTCAACTTCAACGGTATCATTAGTATCCATATCACCGATGCGGCGGTCTGTTGGGCGATCAACGCTAGTGCGCTGAATATCAGCATGTTCTTCTTCTAGCTCAACCTCGACATTGCGCTCTTCAGTCACAACATGTTTGCCAACTTTTACAAGGCCTGCAACGATACGGTCTTTATTGACAGTTAAACGCTCTTCTAAAAGCTCTAGTGTGTTTGGTGCATCATAAGAATGGTCTGCGATGTCTACGCGCTCTTCAGCTGGAACGGTATCAGCAGTAAACGCTTGACGATCTTTTTCGTATTGCTCTTTATAGCTGTACTGATAGTCGTGGTCATATACTTCCATGGCTTCTACTTGAGACTTGGTCAAGCTATCGAAGAAAACATCATCACCAACAATACGAGCAAGACCCGCTGGTACTAATACCTCTTTTGAGCTAAACCAGCCACCTGCATCAACGATTAGGTAACGAATACGGCCAGTAGTGTCTTCTACTAACGCACCTTCAATTTTACCGATTTTTTCTTCATTAACGCCGTAAGCAGTTTTGTCTGTTGGATCATAATAGTCATCACCGATTAGGTCACGATGAGTGGCTTGAATATCTTTTAAACGGATTAGTTGGCTCATTATTGTCTTCCTTTTTATGAGTTAGTATTTGTAAAAATTATTTTATAAATGGATATTCTTAAAATTGCTGATGAATACTTATTTTAAATTCTGGGCAAAAATTACTTCCAATAATCGAATTTCAATAAGTAAGTTAAGAGATATATCACAACATCTCTGCATCAACTTGTAGCCATCCTAACACTATGATTTTGGATGAAATACATGAGCAAGGTAGCAAAATGTGCGCTTGGGGTAATTACATGTAATAGGCTGTAAGTGGTATAACATAGGTGGGGTACAACTTAACGAGTCTTAACACAAAGAAATGTTTGAAGTTAACGTTGAATCAATAGACACAAAAAAACCGCAGAGCAATGAGCAATGCGGTTCTTGAACAAAAGATAAATACCAATAAATGCGTGAAGTTAAATGTTACGAGCTATCTGAGCAACGACACGCTAGTATTGCTTTTACTTAAGGAAGCTCAATAGCAACGGCAACTGCTTCGCCGCCACCAATACAAAGTGTCGCAACGCCTTTTTTGCCGCCGGTACGCTTGAGAGAATTGATGAGTGTCACTAGGATTCGTGCACCTGAACAGCCTACTGGATGACCAAGCGCACAAGCGCCGCCTTCAACGTTAACTTTGGCGTGGTCGATGTTTAGCTCGTCCATAGCCGCCATAGTGACCATCGCAAAAGCTTCGTTAATTTCCCATAGATCCACATCAGCGACTGACCAGCCAGCATTTGCTAGTACTTTTTCGATGGCACCGATCGGAGCGATGGTGAATTCGCTTGGGTGACGAGTTTGAAGCAGTGGCAACGATGCGAGCTTGATAATCCAGACCTTCAGCCTTTGCTTGTGACTCTTTCATGACGACGACAGCAGCAGCACCGTCTGAGATTGAGCTGGCATTGGCTGCAGTGATCGTACCGTCTTTTGCAAATGCTGGGCGTAAGCTTGGGATACGATCAGCATTCGCTAGGCCTGGTTGCTCATCAGTATCGACCGTTTGCTCGCCTTTACGAGTTTCAAACGTCACAGGCTCAATTTCATCTTTGAAGTGATTGTCTTTGATAGCGGTTAGCGCGCGACTGAGTGATTCGATGGCAAACTCATCCATCTTTTCACGTGTATAGCCTTTTTTATCCGCCATTTCTTGAGCGAACATACCCATGAGCTTACCAGTCTCAGCATCTTCTAGACCGTCTAAGAACATATGATCTTTGACTTCTTTGTGACCCATGCGGTAGCCACCACGCGACCCTGGCATCAGATACGGTGCATTGGTCATTGACTCCATACCACCAGCTACAGCAACATTGAAGCTACCAGCTTTGATGCCATCATGTGCTTGCATGACGGCTTTTAGACCTGAGCCGCATAGCTTGTTAATGGTGACCGCGCCAGTCGCGTCAGACAATCCAGCTTTGCGCATGGCTTGACGGGCAGGGCCTTGACCCAAACCTGCAGTCAAGATACAACCCATGATTACTTCATCAATATCATCGACACTAACGCCTGAGCGTTCGACAGCGGCTTTGATTGCAGCAGCGCCCAAATCGCTAGCACTCATGTCTTTTAGTATGCCTTGGAAGCCGCCCATTGGTGTACGTGCGCCGTTTAAGATTACAATTGCATCATTTGACATCGTTATTATTCCTTATTTACGTATTTTAAATGAAAGTGCCTCATAGAGAGGTAGAGGTAAGGGCTGGTTCGCTGTTACTCTTTATCAGTTAGCACTTGCCTGGTTCACTGATAAAGGGGTGATAAGCGTGGCTTGCTAAAATTATGTTTTAAGCCAGCTCATCTAAGCGAATGCGTACTACTTTATCAGTAATGGTCTCTAATTTTTCAATTTTTTCGATAGCGAGATTCATCTGACTCTCGACCACAGGTAGGGTTAAGATAATGACAGGTACTTGACCAACTTTATGCGCAGGTTTCTGTAGAATGGCATCGATATTGATACCTGCATCGCTTAGGATGCGAGTGATGTCCGCTAAAACACCTGGGCTATCATAAGCATGTACACGTAAGTAGTAACCAGTAATCATCTGCTCAGCACGTAATATTGGTGTGTCTGAGAGTTGCTCAGGGATAAATGCTAAGTGCGGTACATGGTGTCCACGATTGTTTTGCTCGCTGCTGTTTTGCTCGTCGCCACTTTTGCTACCTAATACACGGACGAGATCCATGACGTCGGCCATCACTGCCGAAGCAGTAGCACCAGCACCAGCGCCATCACCGCAGTAGAGTGTTTGCCCAAGTGGATGTGAGTTGACCAATACCGCGTTTTTTACGCCGTTGACATTGGCAAGCAACGCATCTTGTGGAATAAGCGTTGGATGTACACGCAACTCAACGCCAGCATCATCACTGTTGCCTTGACCATCACGGCGTACTGCAAATCCTAAATGTTTGATGCGATAGCCAAGCTCTTCGGCGTAGTTGACATCTTGTAGTGTGATACCAGTGATGCCTTCACAGTAGACTTTGTCAAACTGTAGCGGGATACCAAAGGCAATCGAGGCAAGCAAGGCTAGTTTGTGCGCCGCGTCGATGCCTTCCACATCAAAAGTTGGATCTGCTTCTGCATAACCCAGCTCTTGCGCCTCCTCTAGTACGTCGGCAAATGGGCGACCTTTGTCACGCATTTCGGTCATGATAAAGTTGCCAGTACCGTTAATGATACCTGCGAGCCAATCAACTTTATTGGCAGCAAGCGCTTCGCGCATCACTTTGATAATTGGGATACCGCCTGCCACCGCTGCTTCATAAGCAACATGGACATTATTTTCTTCAGCAAAGGCAAAAATCTCATTACCGTGTTCAGCCAATAGCGCTTTATTTGCAGTTACGACATGCTTACCGTTTTTAATAGCTTGCATGATGACGTCTTTAGCCAAGGTCGTACCACCAATCACTTCGATAACGATATCGACATTGTCGCTTGCCGCAATTGCCATCAAGTCACTGTTTTGCATGATGCTGGTATCAATATCATCACGCTGACGGCGCGTACCCACTTCGGTAATAATAATATCGCGTCCACTACGGCGTTTTAGCTCATCTAAATTGTCATTGATTAGGTTGATCACACCTGTTCCGACGGTGCCTAAACCAAGTATCGCTAGTTTGATGGAATTGCTCACAGTATCCTCAAGAGGTTAAATATAATGAAGCGGGCATAACGCTGGGGCAATAGCAAATGAGTCTGCGGCATAACACCGGCAGTCTATAGGCATTTTCTAGTGCTACTTTGCATACATACTTCATTATAGTTGAATAAAAAATGCTCAGATAAAAGGGTATTGCTAATTTTGCATCGCGCTTTATCGTATCATACCGACAAGCAGTTGTGACGTCTACACAATGTCGATAAGGTTATATAGGGTATAGATTATAGAATAACTATCGTGCTCATCTGTACTTGGCATACTCAGATATTGCTCAAGCGGTGCTGTCTTATATTTAAATCCATTCATATAAACGGTAGATATTAGAATATATTAAAAATATCACATGTTAGGATTAAGTATTAGTTTGCACCGACAGCTTGCGCCAGTTGTGCTGCAGGTAAATAGCCACCTACTTGCTCGCCTGCTTCAGTAAAGATGGCAGGGGTACCGCGTACACCCAGTCTTGATCCTAGAGCCATATGCGCTTGCACAGGGTAGCACAGCTAGGCGCTTGCACATTGGCACCCATTTTTGCTTGATCCATCGCTGCGTTACGATCCTGACTACACCAAATCGCTTCCATCTTTGGCACAGACTCTTGACTGCGTGGCCATGCGAGATATCGCACTTCGATACCGCGCGCATTGATATCATCCATTTCTGAATGTAGTTTACGGCAGTAGCCACAGTCGGCATCAGTAAAGGCATAGACGACCGCTTTGGTCTCACCTTTTGCTGGATAAATGATCATCTCTTTTTTATCAACAGCTTGTAACGCTTCTTGCGCGGTACTGGCCGCCAAAGCAGCACTGATATCAACTGGCGTATCACCACCAACGGCAACGATCTGTCCTTGGATAATATGCTTACCCGACTTATCGGTAAAGAAAGAGGGTAGCCCTTCAGCAGTCACCCAATAAATACCGTCCATATCTGTTGGTACCGCTGAGACGATCGTTTCTTCGATACCAGAGGCCTTTAGGTTTGCTTGTAATGCACTAACTACTGCAGAGTCATTATCAGCTGACGCTTTGGCTGGTGCATCCTTGGTCTGCGCCGCGTTGACAACACTGGTATTACCGGTTGCATCCGCTGCATTGTTTGAGCAGCCAGCAGCAACACCTACTAGCAAGGCACTCATCACAAAACGAGATAGGGTAGTACGAGAGAAAAAATTATTCGTCGTGGTATTTTTGCTAATGGATGACGGCATATGGATTTCCTATAGGCATCGCGCCTAGACATGAGTTCGTTATATACAAAGCGTTGTGGATTACAATATATAGTAAGGTGTCTGTATAGTGTTTTAAAGGTTTAATTTTACAGAAGTTTTTATAAATGATTGATAGTAAAGATAAGCGGTAAAATCGCTATATTAGCATATTTATGGATAATGACAGCTCAAATGCACTGTCTAATAAATGCAAATAATCCCAACTTTTAAGAATAGCTGACAACACAAATTCAAAAAATAAGATACATTTGTACTATGTAATATATGGACGTGCCCTTGTAGTCTACTGCTAACAGCATTGTTATTATAAGAATTGTTTTTATAAGAACTCTAATAAAAACTTTGTTTTAATGATTTCAGTAGTACTTACTTCAACAAATTTGCTTTAAGGAGCACACATGGCAGGTGCCAGTTTATTAACCTTACTTGATGATATCAGTGTGATATTGGATGACGTCTCCGTCATGACCAAAGTCGCTGCCAAAAAAACCGCTGGGGTATTGGGCGATGATTTGGCGTTGAATGCTGAGCAAGTTACTGGTGTCAAAGCCAACCGCGAACTACCTGTTGTCTGGGCAGTTGCTAAGGGCTCGTTCATCAATAAGCTCATTTTGGTACCAGCAGCGTTATTGATTAGTGCGATTTATCCACCGCTTGTCACGTTTTTATTGATGTGTGGCGGTCTGTTCTTGGTTTATGAGGGGGCTGAAAAAGTCATACATCGGTTTTGGCCACATGCATTGCCACATGATGAAGAACAAAATGCTCGCCGAAAAGCCAATGCCGATGAAACAGTCGATTTAGTGGCATTTGAAAAGAAAAAATCAAAGGGGCCATACGTACAGATTTTATCTTATCCGCTGAGATTATCGTGATTGCACTAGGCGCAACGGCAAGTGCTACTTTGCTAGAACGCAGTTTAGTATTGTCCATCTTGGCAATTGGTATTACGATTGGTATTTATGGTTTGGTCGCTGGTATTGTCAAAATAGATGATGCAGGCCTACATCTGATGGAGCAAGAAAGCACGTTTAAGAAGAAATTAGGTAAGGTGATGTTTGCCGCCGCGCCAAAGCTCATGAAGTTTTTATCCATTGCAGGGACGTTGGCTATGTTCTTAGTGGGTGGCGGTATCTTAGTACATGGTATTGGCTTTTTGCATCACGGTGTAGAGGATATCGCACATCTCACTGGTATTTTTGAAGGAGTAACAACCACCGTATTAAATGGTGTTATTGGTTTTATTATCGGTGTGGCAGTTGTGGCATTGCTTACCATTATTGATAAAGTTCGCGGCAAAGATGATAAGGCTTCTTCTACTCATTAAGCTGGTTTGTGGTTTTATCTTATGTCCAATTTTATTCTAAATAGATAATTAAACAAAAACCTATTAAAACAAAAAGCCCCAAAGCTATTAGTAGCTTTGGGGCTTTTATATTTCTGCTTCTATATATTAGCTTTCGCTATCGGTATCATCAGACGCAAGCTTCTCAGCTTGGGTCGGTTTTTTATGATCCGTTTTGGGCTTGCGACTGCGTGCCTTTGGAACCTTCGGCGTCGTCAGGTTAAACATGCCGGTCTGTGGCAGCAATTGCTCAGCCACATTCTCGATCATGTTTTTATAGCTGGCGATGGTGGTCTTAGATTTAGCTGCTTGACTGTCATCTTTGCTCGTCTCTTTAGCAGATTCTTCTACTTTAGATTCGGTTGTTTGCTCAGCCTCTTCTGCATCAGACTTTTCTACATCTGCCTGTGTTGCATCAGCTTCCGTCGTATTGACTCCTTGTGCTTCACTGGCTTGAGCTTCTACACGGTTAGCAGCTGATTGCGCTTGCTCGACTTCTAGCAATTTCTCACTATCAGCGCTGACATGGTCAGCCTGAGCTTGATTGGCCAGTGCTGTCGCTTCAACGTTATGTGCATCCACTTCGCTATTGTTTTGCTTAGTATTTACTAGCGATGCTTCATTGCTCGAAGTCTGCTTTGTAGGAACACTCAACACAGCTGGCTCTTGGTAGTCAGGATGCTGACCGCGTGGATCATTGCTGGCACGCTTGCCAATGGCACGTGGTTCAACGGCGGTTTTGCCTTGAGCTACTGCAAATTGACTGACTGCTTGAGTCATCGCTGCGAAGCGTGCCAAGTAATCGGCTGCTAATGGCTGGTAGCCATAGTTGCTAAAGTCAAAGCGCTGACTGGCCATATTGTTGCTATGGTTGTCATCGACAGCATTCTCAACGTTGGTGCTATTATCTGCAGATTGCGCTTGCTCGTTATACAAGGCAATTGTCTCGATAAAGCAGCTGATAACGCCATTTTCTGCTAAGCGAGTTTGCGCGTCTGGCAGCGTCGCACGAATAAACTCACCAACGGTGCCACGTATCGCTGCTACACTTACAGTAGTAGCTTCGACCTGAGGTGTTGCTTTTGCTTGCTGAGCACGTACCACACGTGGGTCGTTGCTAGCTTGACCAAACTTCTCAGCAGTCACGTAACGTTCACCAAACAGTGATTCGTGTGTTAACTCAAGTGCTGAGTTACTCATGCCTTTATCATTGGCACCACTGTCATTAGCTGGAACTTTTTAGCTTCTTCAGCTTTACTGACATTATCAGTGGTACCAGTATCAGTGGTCTCAGCTTTCTGATGCTCGGGCTTGGTTTTGGCCTGTTCTGCATCAGCCGTTTTTGTACTAACTGACTGACTGTCTACGTCGCCAGCAGAGGCTGGTTGGTCGCTAGAAGAGGTTGGTTGCGCTTGTTCTGACTGATTTTTATTATCAGTGCTCTGCTTACGATCAGGTGCATTGTTTTGCACCTTAGCGTTAGTAGTCGCCTCTTGGTTGTTTTGAGTCTGATTCTCAGACGTCTCTACCGTACCCTTTTATTGTCACCTTTTGGTCAGTATTTTTCTCACTGTTACTAGGCTTGTTGGCAGCTTGCTGAGTAGCGTGATCTTTTGTGCTCTCGTTCTTTGCCGTGCCGTTTGTTGAGCGTTGTTTATCGCTAGATTGAGGCTTAGCAGGCGTGGACTTGCTATCATCTAAAGATAAGTGTACAACTTCTGACGCCTTTAGCTTGGTCGGTGCTTCATTGACTTGTAGCACGACTTCATTAGGGTCCTGACTACGACGTGTGCCAGATTGGTTTTTACCATTGGCATCGTCGCTATTTCTACCATTTTGCTGCTTGTTTTGCTTAACATCGTCAGCCGTTAGCGTCTCACCGCGCTCTAGCTTTCCGCGTGAGCCACGTTGGCTATGCGATTTACGCTTAGCGCGCACTTGCTCATCAGCTTTTTGGCCAGTTACGTTGTCTGCGTCATTACGATCGTTTGCTTTTTGGTTATTGTCTTGACGATTGCTGTTGTCTTGACGGTTATTACGATTGCGATCGTTCGTACGTCTGTTTTCCTGTTGACGCTTGTCTTGCTGTTGTTGGCCTTGCGTGTCAGACGATTTCTCATCAGCACCGCTATTGGTATGGTCAGTCGTCTCGTCAGTCGCTTCTTTTCTTTGACGCGGCTTTGAGTTTCTTGACTTACGCGGCTTACGTCTTCTTCTGTCTTCGTTATTGCTGTCATCAGTATCGCTGTCGTTAGTACGGCGTGTCTGTTGACGATTAGCGTTGCTATCTGATGGTTGGTTGTCGTTTTTCTGATGATTGTTTTGTTGAGTTGGCTGCTCACTATTTGAAGCGCCACTATTCAATGCATTGCTATCAACTTGGCCAAATGAGCCTAAGCTTTGTGCGCCAGTATTTACCAAGGCCTCGATCGCTTCAGCGGCATCGCGACTACTGACACTAGGTGTGGTGGTGGCTTGCGGTGCTTGCGCAAACAGATTTGATAACCAAGCGACTGCTTTTGGTTGAGCAGTGGCTTCCACATTTTGAGCTTGCGCTGCGACTGGCGCTACAACGTTTTTAGGTTGACTGGCTTGTGGTGCGCGCGCTGGCGCAGCGTCATTAGCATTTTTATGATTACGGCGATCATTGCTATGATTGACGGTATCGTTCTGCGATTGCGTGGCTGTGCTCTGCTTGTTGTTATCATTTGACGGTTTACGAGGCTGGCGAGTAGGCTGCTGCTCAGGGCGCTCTTTTTCAGCCGTTTGCCAGTCGACATTGTAGCCAAGGTCACTGTGCTCTTGTTGCTGGGTATCAGTGATACGCTCGTAGCTCGATGGGGCAAATCCGTCGCGGTTAAAGTGCAGCTTAAAGTTTGGTGACTCTAAATGGGCGTGCGGCAAAATCGTGATACGAGTGCCACTATCTTGCTCAAGATAAACCAAGCTGTCACGCTTTTCATTTAGCAAAAATGCTGCGATGTCGGTTGGAACTTCCGCTTGTACTTCACCTTGGCGTTCTTTGAGCGCAATTTGTTCAATTTGACGCATGATAGAGAGCGACAATGAACGCAGGTCACGAATCATACCGTTACCATGGCAACGTGGGCAGATATAACCAGTTGATTCTTCTAATGATGGACGTAGACGCTGACGGCTCATTTCCATCAGACCAAATTTAGAGATATCACCAAACTGGACGCGAGCACGATCGTATTTGGTCGCATCAATTAGACGCTTTTCGACTTCTTTTGATGCTTATTGTCATTCATGTCAATAAAGTCAATAACGATCAAACCACCCATATCACGCAAACGCAGCTGACGGGCAATCTCGTCGGCCGCTTCTAGGTTGGTATGATAAGCAGTCTCAGCAACGTCTGAACCTTTAGTCGACTTAGCTGAGTTGATGTCGATAGAGACCAAGGCTTCTGTTTGGTCGATGACGATTGAGCCACCTGATGGTAGACGTACCTCACGCTGATAGGCCGTTTCGATTTGTTTTTCGATATTAAAGCGCGAAAACATTGGTTCATAATCGGTATATTTGCGTAGCTTTTCGGCTTGTTTTGGCATCACTGCATCAATAAAGCCTGCTGCTTCAATATAAGCGTTTTCGTTATCAATCCAAATCTCAGCGATATCATCACGCAAATAGTCACGGACAGCACGGGTAACGACACCTGCTTCTTGATGGACAAGGCGCGGTGACGGATATTTTTGGTTTTGTTCTTGGATGGCCTGCCAGATATTAAGCAAATGGTTAAGGTCATGTTGCAAGTCTTCTTGCGTCTTGCCGATACCCGCGGTACGAATGATAACACTCATGCCTTTTGGCAAATCAAGATTGCTCAGCATACGTTTCATGTCTTCGCGCAGCTTGCCTGAGATTTGACGTGAGATACCGCCGCCACGAGGGTTATTTGGCATGAGTACCAGATAGCGACCAGCCAAAGAGACATACGTCGATAGGGCAGCGCCTTTGTTACCGCGCTCTTCTTTTTCGACTTGGACGATTAGCTCGTCGCCTTCTTTAATCAGTTTTTTGATGTTTTCATCACGTGGGTTACCGCTTAGGTATTCGGCAGAGATTTCACGAATCGGCAAAAATCCTTGGCGCTGAGAGCCGTACTCGACAAATACCGCTTCAAGCGATGGCTCAACACGGGTTACATGGCCTTTATAAATGTTAGATTTTTTTTGCTCGCGGGTACGATTTTCTAGGTCGAAATCGTATAGATGATTGCCTGTACATAAGGCGACACGAATCTCTTCGTTTTGAGTTGCGTTGATCAAAATGCGTTTCATATTTATATCCTATGAGTACGCATAACAACGATAAGACAGTCTTTAAAAGATAGTGGCAAGTGTGGCTAATATGACATTAGCATTTGTAGATATCAGTGAACAGTAGAACGTAAATCGTGGGTTTCGTAAAGCACGTAGGCTTTTTCAATGGCTCTTTACCTGAACTTATGAGCGGTGCTCACATTAATATAAATAAAATAGGGTGTAAGGCTATGATACTTATATTCTATTATCAATAAACTTGGTACATATATGAATATGTCAGCGAATAAAAACTCTCTTAATGTCAGTACGTTCTATTGGTAGTGATGTTGGCGCACGTTGTAAGCGTGGGCGACGGACAGCTACGGGTCTAAAAAATACTGATATTAAAAAGGCATATTGCGGTAGCCATTCATCCCTTCAAAGTCTAACAATAATATCGCGGTCGTGATTGCTACTATATATCGTAGCGTCATCAGTCAGCGGTTATCTATTCAGGCAAAGCGATTGGTTACTCTTTATTTATCGTTCTTTATATATCGTCAATAATATCTTGGGTGTCTCAAGGTTAGGTATCACAGCTTTGGTTATCAGCGGGGCGTACTTGGCAAACAGAGTAATGGACCAGCTTGTCAGCATGGTATCGTATTTACCTCTTTATCGTCATCTGTTTGACCACCAATACTCAGGCAGCTATCGAACTATTTTTCGATCCTAACGCTAACCGACCCATACTTGCTCAACTATGCTGTCATAAATGACCATCAGATAAGTAATCATTAAATAATAAATAGTTATCAAAAAAAGTCGTTGTCATGCAGTTAGTGAGTCAATGTGGTGTTGTCATCCGTTAATAAATAGACTGATCGTCAAAGTTATTAACGCGATGGTATTTAGTGTCACTATTTGTTTTATGGTACCGAGTAAAATTCGATACAGTGTTTTAATTTATAGGGCTGTGTTTGGTAACGAATACCTTTAAATGCTAATGCCTCTAAACGACTGGCCCTACAATTAGATGAAACGTTTCATAGCAGCAGGGTAAATAGCATTGACCTCTTTACCAACAATCAGTAAACACTGGAAAGTAATAAAACAGTGACCAGCTATCTGAAACAACAATGATTATTGCTGTCGCCTCTGCTTAATTGTCGCTCAACATGCTAAACTATAACAAATCTTTGTGTAAATACCTAACTAAAAATGACAAACTCAAAATGACTGACGACGCTCCTACCCATGAAGCGCCTGCTATTTTCAATAGTAAAACCCGCCCACAAAGCGCTGACGATGAGATTAGCAACTTCGGCAAGGTAAACTACCTTGAAGTAACACGCCATCAGCACGACCAGCGTTTGGATAACTTTTTGCTCAATCGCTTGAAGGGTTTGCCAAAATCGCACATCTATAAAATGATTCGCTCAGATGAAGTGCGCGTCAACAATAAACGCTGTAAGGCACATGATAGATTGCAGCGTGAAGACGTCGTGCGTATCGCACCTGTGGAGTTGGCAACACGTGACAAACCTATCATCAGTACCTGAGTTTGCCAAAAGCTTGCTCGCTCGCGTGGTCTATGAAGATGAAGGCTTGATCGTACTAAACAAGCCTTTTGGTATTGCAGTGCATGGCGGTAGCGGCTTGGACTTCGGCGTCATCGAAGCCATGCGTGAAGTGACGGGCAAAAGTATCTAGAGCTGATTCACCGCATCGACAAAGATACCTCAGGGCTGTTGATGATCTCCAAAAAACGCTCAACACTCAAAGTATTGCAGCAGCATTTGGTAGACAAGACTATTCAAAAGCACTATCTATGTCTGGCCAAAGGACAGCCTGCGCTGAATGAGCAACGTATCAATGCACCATTGTTACGCTATACGCTTGCTAATGGTGAGCGCCGTGTCAAGGTAGATAGCCAAGACCCGCAAGCCAAAGACAGCCAAACCGATATTATCATTCATGAGCGTTTTATGATTAATAGTCAGCCAGTTAGCCTCATCGAAGCCAAGCCACTAACTGGCCGTACGCATCAAATCCGTGTGCATTTGGCTCATATTGGTCATGCCATTTTGGGTGATGATAAGTATAACGTGCATGATAAATCAGGCGTTCATCGTCTGTGTCTCCACGCGTGGCGCTTAGATATTCCGGGTTATGACGCTATTACCGCACCATTGCCAGACGACATGGCGGATTGGCTACCAGAGACAGCCAAGTTGCCTGAATAAGTCTAAATATAATCATTTTGGTCTAAAAATGTAGACCTTTATAGAAACATGAAAACGTCACGATACCTTATTTAATCAATAAGCCGCCGTGACGTTTTCGTATCTGCTACTTACTATTGTTATTCGTTAAGGTGAATCCATGACTGCATTATTTACCACTGATACGCCAGAACTTACTCAACACTCTCAGCTAGCAGATGAGCACCGTCTATCTGATAAGACACTAATTATTTTTGACTGGGACGGTACGCTGATGGATTCTATCGGCTTAATTGTGGATTCTATGCATGTGGCTGGAGAGGCACATGGATTTAAGACGACTGATAAAGCGGTGAAAGACATCATTGGTCTGAGTTTAATGAATGGTATCGAGATTTTATATCCTTATGCAGATGAGTCGCAGACGCTCGCCATTCAGCAGACTTATGCAGAGTACTATATTGCTAATAGCCACTGCACGCCACTCTTTGAGCCGATAGAGGATATGTTGCAGACTCTGCAGGTGCAGGGCAAAAAGCTTGCTGTTGCAACTGGTAAAAAAAAGAAAAGGGCTCGATCGTGTATTGGATGCCTCTGACAGTCGCGATTATTTTGTCATGACACGCTGTACTGATGAGTCAGGCTCAAAGCCTGATCCGCAGATGTTAACCGATATTTTGGCGTATACACAAAAAAAGGTTTCTGATGCCGTGTTTATCGGAGACAGTATCTATGATATTCAAATGGCAACCAAGCTTGGCATGACCAGTATCGCGGTCAACTATGGCACAGCAACAAGTGCAGAGCTTGCCGCTCAGCAGCCGACATATCAGGTTGATACGCCGCAAGCATTGGCTAAGCTATTGTGTGCTTAAATAAAAGCCTTTTAACTTACATAAAAAAAGGGTTTATCGTTAATATCGACAAACCCCTTTTTGATGCCTGGCAAAGACAATATTTATTCAGCATCTTTTGGTGCGTCTGTCACTGAGTTAGCTACCAGTTGTTCACTAGCATCATTAGCAGTATCATTTTGTGTCAGATTACTCTCAATGATTTTGTCATTATCAAGCTGGTAGTCGTACCATCTACCCATGACACCAGCCAGCTCATCCAGACCTTCTTTCTCAAGGCTGAAAATAACTGGATAGTACAGTTTAAGCCGAGTTTTTTGAGTCTTTTGCGGGTATTGAGTAGGGCATTTTTGGACGCGCCATATTTTAGCTTGTCAGCTTTGGTGAGCAAAATATGGACAGGTAGCTCGCCATCTTTTGCCCAATGCAGCATCTGCTCGTCAAAAAACTTGAGTGGGTGACGAATGTCCGTCATCAGCACTAGGCCAGCAAGACTTGAGCGCGATACTAGATACTCTTCTAGCTCGACCTGCCATTCTTTTTTCATCTCAAGTGGTACAGCGGCATAGCCGTAACCTGGCAAATCAACCAGTCGTCTATCAGTGTTACCGATACTAAAAAAGTTAATCATCTGCGTGCGCCCAGGCGTTTTGGACGAGCGTGCAAGCTGGCGCTGATTGGTCAAAGCGTTGATAGCTGAGGATTTACCAGCGTTTGAGCGTCCTGCAAAGGCAACTTCTAATCCCATATCAGGTGGGCAAAGCTTAAAGGTGGGCGCTGAGGTCATAAATTCAGTCTGCTGAATTTTCTGACGAGATTTGGTGTTGAACAGCGCATGTTCGGCAGCAACATCGGTAAACGGGGTATTCATAAATGGCTCATTAATCTTAAAAAATTAGATACGGGTATAAAATTCTGGTTAGCTGGTGGTTGGTTTAAGCCATGACTTCAATTTAGCAAATATGCAAAAAGTGGAAAGAGGCTCTTCTTTATCAGCGCTTACACCTTGTAAAGTTAGCGATTTGATATTATCCGCTATTCTATACTATTACCTGTCTTACTTATTGAAATAACTGCGATTAGCATCATATAAATAGTAGGATAACATTAAAGTTAATTGTTGATTAGAATAAGTTTTTAGTGTTAACAAAGCTGAATATAATTTATCTATGTTTGCATGACATATATTGTTACAATGTTTAATAAAAGACATTTAGGACGTATTGAACATTCGACCATGGCACTGACAGCGACTATTTTTTAGGCGATTCGATGTTAAAAATAATAAGTTTAGTCACTCTAAGCGCTTATTTTTAACGATGAAGCGGCAAAAAAGAGTCCTGTCCCCTGCTTTTATCTTTGGGGCTGATGCTAAAATTGCCCCATACTGCGTTACAAATCTCGCTAAGGCATCTGCATTATCGTCGCTTTGTGCCTTGTCTGGAACCATTTTAGCGATCAGCAGTGCCTATTTGCGAATGTTCGACACGCCCTAATAGAACGATTGATGTGATACGTGAAATCTCACGAGGAGGTGCTCTATGTTTTCAATCAATAGACTTCTTAGTAAGGGCTATCATGCTCTAACAGTTGGCAGTGCTGCCTTATTGCTAAGTGGCATCATGATCAGTAGCGCAGGTGCGGCTGATATTGCTACTACTTATGATAACTCATGTGCAGCCTGTCATGATAGTGGCGCACTAAATGCTATCAAAAAGGCGATAGTGCCAAATGGCAGAAACTTATTGAGCAAAAGGGCATGCCGACACTCATTAAATCTGTCAAAAGTGGCATGATTCAAATGCCAGCAGGCGGTCTTTGTAACACCTGTAGTGATGATGACTACCGTAAGCTTATCGAGTATATGAGCAAGTAGTCCATTTAGAAATGAAGCTTGAAGCGATAAGTAAGATAGAGCGCTGGGTTTACAACCTGAATGCGCTTTTTATTTTTGCCCTATACTTTAGGCTATGCTCATCAGAAAACTGATGAATACTACGATTAAGTAGGCAAATGATACAAAGTCTTGCTATAATAATCGAAAATAAACCCTGATGTTAGTAAGTACTTTCAGACTGCTTGTGTCCAAGACCTCAAAATATATGCCACGCCTATGATTAAAGAGGCGACTATATTAGGTATCTTATCCGTGCAATCACTCTAAATAATGCTTACGCCGAGCTAGTAGGATTTGTATCAATGAAAAGTTAATCGCTGCTGCCAGCTTATGCGTTGCAAGTTTCAGCGTACAAGCTGCTATTATTGTTCCTGAGTATGACGTCGATGCAGGTCAGAAAATTGCAGAAACCGTTTGTGCTGCTTGTCATGGTCTTAATGGGGTCAGTATTGTTCCTGCGCAGCCAAACCTTGGCGGCCAAAATGTAAAATATCTTTATAAACAGTTAGTTAACTTTAAAGCAGGCTATCGCAAAAACGGTGTCATGCAGTCACAGGTTGCTAACTTGTCTCAGCAAGATCTAGCCAACGTGGCAGGTTACTACTCTAGCCAAGCGCCTTGGGGTGTTGGATACGGCAACCCTGCAACGAACCAAGAAGCCACCAAATTATTCTTGGGTGGCGATAAGTCACGCGGTGTGATTGGTTGTGCTGGTTGTCATGGTCCGGATGCTGCAGGTAACCCTTGGGCAGCGTTTCCAAAATTAGGCGGGCAGCATGCTCAATACATTGCCACTCAGCTAAAACTATTCCGCGCCGCTGGACGTGCTGATGATATCGATAGCGATGATCAAAAACGTGTCAATGATGCTGCGAAAGAAGGTGAGATGGGTATGATGCAAACCGTTGCATCGAAATTATCAGATCGTGACATTCGTATCTTGTCAGACTATGTGAGTGCTATTCACTAATTAAACGGCACTGATGATCACTATCTGATACGCACGTTGTAGATAGAATTATTGAGCACCTTGCACATATTGATCATGTCTGAACTACTAAACCCCGATTTCGGGGTTTTTTTATAACTGTTTGTCCCTTATATTGAAAAGACAATGTACAGCTGAATTGCTTTACAGAGGCAACTCATTGCTCTGTATAATTATAAATTACCGTTATTCACTTTATACCATACTCAAAAATGCGATTAGCTGTATCGAACTCGTTTTGCTTGCTACTGTCGTTTTTGTGAATGGTATTAGATCGTTTGGATTGAGATTATGATGATCCGTTATGCTTCTTATTTTATCGCGGTATTGTTACCGTTGTTATTATTTCGCTGGTTTGCCCCTGCTTCAATCGGTGAGATCGATTTTTGGTTATTATGGCTGCTAGCAATGGTGTTGGTCGCGTTGCCAGTTGTTTATGCTGAGATAGCTTTGGCTTATCGTAGTGTCGAGGGACCTTTGGCCGGTATGCAAAAGCTCACTCGCGAATCAGATGCAAGCCCAATATGGCGAAGCTTTGGTTGGCTGGCTGCATTGGTTTCTATTGTGATTGCAGCATTGATCATATCAGGTGCCAGTACAGGGATATTAACCGCTTTGACTGAGCTTAATAGTACCCCTGATGTACCAAGTTTTGCGGTTGCCGCAGGGTTGATGGTTATTACTGTGCTATTAAGTCTGCTTGGCGTTGCGCCTTTGCCTATTGGCCTCGGATTGATGGTCGTTGGATTAATATTGGGCATCGCAAATGGTGTGCCTAATATTAGTTTTGCTATGACCGATATTAGCTTGGTTGAATGGGCGCGGGCAGTGGCGCTAGCATTGGTCAGTGTTGGTGCGGGTACAGGGTTGTACTGGTTCGGGCAAAACTTGGTCAGTAAGGAGACGGTCACTGCCGTGGAAGCAAGCAGCCAACAGGCACAAAATAAGGCTGCTCGTAATTATCGTGCCACCAAATCGGTATTGCCAATTTGGGTGTTGCAGCTATTGGTAGGGGTTGTCGCGTTATTTATTAGTGGTATGTCGTTACCACCGATTGGACAACTACTCTATTGGGCTGGCGTACTATTCGTCGTTAGCTATTTGCTGCATTACAGTACTCAGCAGTTAGCGCATAAGTTTGGGCTGTTAGTTAGCTTGATAATAACTTTTGTTTTAGCATTGCTACTAGTGGTTGCGATTCCGACGACTTGGCTGGTAGGCATTCTAGTTATAGTGAGTAACATAGCGGTACTACTATTATCGGTATTTGCAGGATGGCAGATGAAGATCAGTCATTTACGCAAATCATTGAACTTTAGCAGCGAAGCATTCTATAACTTATGGCGAGTTGCGATACGTCTTGTCGTACCGCTGGCATTGCTATTGGCGTTAATAGGTTGGGTGATACAGTGGTTGAGCTAACAGGTGATGGCGGTAAGCATAGCAATGCGCTGCAATCGGAGTTAATGACAGTCTATCTGGCGTATGCGGAAGATGAGCAGCGCCAGCATTATCTGGCGTTAAAGGTTAGCCAAGGTACGAGTCTGTATGAGGCACTAGGCAAAGCTGGCTGGCTTGAAAGGTTTGCAGCGCTGGCAAAATGGTGTGAGCAAGCAGTAAACGTTACAACGCCAACCGCTAAACGTTGGCATGTGGGCATCTATGCACAAAAACAGCCGCTGAATTATCTATTGCAGCCTTTTGACCGTATCGAGGTATATCGCAGTTTAAGCGCTGATCCAATGTCTCAGCGCAAAAATAAATCTCGCGGTTAAGTTATTATTAATTTTAACTGTTAGTCATTCGAGCTGATAAATCGTACGGATTACGATGCTGGCAAGCTCTCGATACCTTCGATGCGAGTGACCAAACCATTATCATCAAAGTAAACAACTAAGTGTTGGCTTGCATTTTTGACATCAGCAATGCCTTTACGGCGGCCTTCGGTACCTGCTTGGTAATCGTAAATGTAATCCCAGCGCTTAGGCTCAAGGGTATCTCTAATCGCAGGACTGCCAAGGATATAAAGTACTTGGTTCTGATTCATCCCTACTTTTAGTTTTTGTGCTTGGGTTTGAGTAATCGCTGTGCCTTGAGGCAAATCAATCTTATAAACGCTCAATAGTGAGCAGCCAGACATAGCGACAGTAGCGCTCAGCATACTGGTGATAACAATGTTACGTAGTACGCTGGCATGGCTTAACGGACGAAAATTTAATGTCTTTATCATGGTAAGATGACTCATAAGAAATGAATTAGGCGCGGCCAAAGTTAGATGGTGCGAGTCTGACCGACAATCTTGGACAAATGATACGTCATTTACTTGCAATTGCCTACCACTTACGACATTATTTACCAAACACCACCTGAATGGTTTTATTATTTATATTTTAAATTCATAGGCTTGCACTGCGGTTATTCAGGGAATTATAAAGCAGTCCGTCACCCTCATCAGCACTGTTTTTAGGGTGTTAAAACCACTTATATTTAATAAAGAATAATCAGCAACGATTATTTATCTCATATTTTTAGTTTTTCATTTGCTAAGACTGTCACAGTCAGAAGGGGATATTATGGCTTCTTTTACCAATCAAGATTTACGTAGAGCAGGATTGAAAGTTACGTTGCCTCGTATTAAGATTTTAGAGCTGCTAGAAAGCGCCGAGTTACACCACATGAGTGCAGAAGAAATATACAAGGCGCTCATCGAACAAGGTGAAGATGTTGGTCTTGCCACGGTCTATCGTGTACTCACCCAATTTGAGCAGGCGGGCATTGTAGAGCGTCATAACTTTGAAAATAACTTGTCAGTGTTTGAAATTACCCAAGAAGAGCATCACGACCATCTGGTCTGTGATGTTTGTGGCAAAATCATTGAATTCCATAATGAGATGATCGAGGAAGAGCAGCTGAAAGTCGCAGAAAAGCACGGCTTTAAACTATCGGGTCACTCGTTAGTCTTATATGGTATCTGTGCTGACCAAGCTTGCAGAGACAGTGCCAAGTAAAGACCTTGGTTATCAATTAAAGCTTTATTTTTATAAATGACTCTAAGATCTCTTATATTAAGAAGCCCTCATTATTGATAATGAGGGCTTTTTTGAGTTTAATTTTTCAGTATGTACTGACATCACTCTCAATAGCTTAACTGATGTCTAAAGATAAACTATCCGCACCTTCATCTAAATTAGCCTTACCGTTTTTGCTACTGAGCTTAATTTTTAGGCGTAAGTCGTTAGGGGAGTCAGCATGCAAAATTGCCTCTTTATAAGTGATCTCTCCTTGTTCATACAAGTCAAAAAGCGCTTGATCAAAGGTTTGCATACCGCTGTCTCGAGAGCGTGTCATGACGTCTTTGATTTCATGCACCTCACCTTTACGGATATAGTCGCTAATTAGCTGTGAGTTTAATAAAATCTCAATAGCAGCACGGCGTCCCTTTGCCATCAGGGGGTTGGAATGAGCTGCTGAGCGATAATGGCCTGCAAGTTCAGTGACAAATCCATAAATAGCTGATTATGACGACTGGTTTCAAAGAAATGAATAATACGGTCAATCGCTTGGTTGGCATTATTGGCATGCAAGGTTGCAAATACCAGATGCCCTGTCTCAGCGTACTGGATAGCGTAGCTCATGACCTCACGGTTACGAATCTCACCAATCAAAATGACATCTGGTGCTTGGCGCAACGTATTTTTTAGTCCTGCTTCAAATGAATGAGTGTCGATACCGACTTCACGCTGAGTGATGATACAACCACGATGTTTATGGACAAACTCGATAGGGTCTTCTATGGTAATGATATGCCCATGAGAGTTTTGGTTACGATGTCCAATCATAGCCGCGAGCGTAGAAGATTTACCTGTGCCGGTCGCGCCGACCAGCAAGATAATGCCGCGCTTTTTCATGGCCAGTTCTTTGAGCGCTGGCGGCAAGCGTAGTTCCCTCAACAGTTGGGATCTTATTCTCAATTTTCCGTAAAATCATTCCTGCCATATCGCGCTGTATGAATGCACTGACCCGAAAGCGTGCTTGCTGTGCTTCATCAGATATAGCAAATTGACACTCGTTCGTCTCTTTAAATTCTTTTTGCTGGCTAGGGGTCATCACTCCTTTGACTAACATCATGGTTTGATCAGCGGTCAAAGGGGTTTTACCGACAGGTAAAATTTTTCCATTTACTTTCATGGAAGGCGCTACATCAGCAGTAATAAAAAGGTCAGAGCCATTTTTATTAATCATCAACTGCAATAATTTATCAATGTCCATATCGTACCTGCATTCGATGTAAGTCGATTAAAAGTTATTTAGAGTAGTGTATTAAAGGTCATTCATAGAGACCAATAACAATTTAGCACCATTCACGCTTTTTTTGTGATTTGGCTGAGACTATAAAAATGCCTCAGGTTGCTTGGCATAAGGACGAGCCACATCTTTACTGATGGTGCCTTTTGCAACCAAGTTCTTTAAGGTTTGATCAAGCGTAATCATGCCTTCGCCTGCACCCGTTTGGATGGCAGAATACATCTGAGCAATTTTGTTTTCACGTATTAAGTTACGGATAGCGGGTGTGCCTAGCATGATTTCATGAGCTGCCACACGTCCACCAGCTTGACGACGCAATAGGGTTTGTGAAATAACGGCTTGTAGTGACTCCGATAGCATGGCACGAATCATATCTTTTTCGGCGGCAGGGAATACGTCGATGACACGGTCAATCGTCTTAGCGGCTGAGCTAGTATGCAGAGTGCCGAATACTAAATGTCCTGTTTCGGCCGCAGTCAGTGCCAAACGAATGGTCTCAAGGTCACGTAACTCACCAACCAAGATGACATCTGGATCTTCTCGCAATGCCGAACGTAATGCAGGCTCAAAACCTAAGGTATCGCGGTGCACTTCACGCTGGTTAATCAGGCTTTTTTTCGATTCATGGACAAATTCAATCGGATCTTCAATCGTTAAAATATGCTCTTTACGACTTTCGTTAATATAATTAATCATGGCCGCTAGCGTCGTCGATTTACCCGAACCAGTTGGGCCGGTAACTAACACCACGCCACGTTTGAAGTCTGAGACACGTTTGAACACGTCGCCCATCCCTAAGTCTTCCATGGTCAATACTTTAGAAGGGATGGTACGAAATACCGCGCCTGCGCCGCGATTTTGATTGAATGCATTGACTCGAAAACGTGCCAAATTTGGAATCTCAAAAGAAAAATCTGTCTCAAAGAACTCTTCAAAATCAGCGCGCTGCTTGTCGTTCATAATGTCATAAATGAGCTGATGAACCACTTGGTGCGTCATCGCAGGCATATTGATGCGTGTCATCTCACCATCGGTACGAATCATCGCAGGCATGCCAGCTGAAATATGTAAATCCGATGCTTTATGTTTGACCGTAAAACGTAGCAAGTCTTCGATACTTAAGGTGTTTTTTTCAGCCATAATCCGATATTCCTATCAATTAGTCAGGGTAAGACAAAGAGCATAAAGGCACGTGGTAAACTATCCATCAATCGCTTTGTTCAAGCGTAAAATATTGAAGAGTGAACCAGCATGCCGTCTTTACCACCGCTATCATATTCAGTAGCATATGTTAAAGCATGTAACAATATCATAACAAGACTGTGAGTATTTAACCATCTACTCCTTTAAGAAAATATGAAATTAGTCATTTTTCAGCTAATTTTATATATGAGCGATAAATAATTTTTATTAAAAATATTTAAATTAAGCAGTCTCAGCCATAAACTATTTATAAAACCTATTAAAAATTAAGTAAATTTTGAGAGCCTTATATATGACTGATATGAAAGAGACAAATCAAAGTGTTGATAATCAGACGCTTCTCGCTAATTGGCAGCAAGTCAAAGAGCAAATGACCCAAGCCTATGAACAGGCATCTGAGCGAGATAGTAGATCTGCCAACACTACCATTTTGCTAGCCGTGTCAAAAACCAAGCCTGCCAATATGATTGCTACTTTGGCGAATGAGGGACAGCAGCACTTTGGCGAGAACTATCTACAAGAAGCCATTGAAAAAATAAATACGCTAAAATCGAATCCTGCATGCGCGGATATCGTCTGGCATTATATCGGCAGTATTCAGCGTAATAAAACACGCGATATTGCCGAGCATTTTGATTGGGTGCAAACCCTTGAGCGCGATATCATTGCCAAACGTTTAAACGATCAACGCCCAGATGAGCTCCCAGCATTGAACGTATTAATTCAGGTAAATATTGATAACGAAGACAGCAAGTCAGGTTGCCTACCAGCAGAACTGCCAGCATTAATCATAGCGATTAAAGGCTATGAGCGCTTGCAACTGCGCGGGTTAATGATTATCCCTGCCAAAGCAGATACAAACGCTTTTGCACGAACCAAGGCATTGTTTGACGATATAAAAGCCAGCCACCCAGAGTTGGATGCTTGGGATACACTTAGCATGGGGATGAGTGGCGATATGACAGAGGCGATAGGCAATGGGTCTACCATGGTACGTGTTGGTACAGCTATCTTTGGTGCGCGAGATTAGTTTTGTGCGCGAGACTAGAATGCTGCGTACTAGGCCAATTGAATAAATGATTAATTGGCCAATCAATCAAACCGTATCTTCTCGTTTGGTCACTAGCATTTGCGTGATTTTTAGATTGTCCGTTGCAATGATTTCAAACCGATAATTGGCGTACTCGATGGTGTCGGTCTTCTTAGGAATTTTGCGCAGCATATACATCATAAAGCCGCTGATGGTCTCATAGTTCTCACTGCGTGGTAAGTCGACGATATCTAATGCACGAATGACATCTTCAATAGGGGTCATTCCATCGATCAGCCACGAGTTGTCTGTGCGCTGAACAATAGGCTGCTCCTCAAGCGTCACCAGCTCGCCCATCACAATGCTCATCACGTCTTTGAGTGTGATAACACCAACCACAAGCCCATATTCATTCACGATGACAGCGAAGTCTGCGCCAGTCGATTTGAACATCTCTAATACTTCAAACAAAGACAAGGTGTCCGGTACAAATAGTGCCGGTTTTAATAGAGATTTGTCTGTCAGATTGACCTCTTGCTGATTTAAAACCAAGGCCAGAAAGCTACGAGACTCTACATAACCCACGATATGTTCTAGGTCGTCATCATGGCAGACCAAAAACTTATTGTGCGGCTGCTCAATCATGATATTTACGACTTCTTCGGTACTGGTTTTGGTATCAAAATAAACGATATTTTCGCGTGGGTTCATCACTGAGGTGACGGTACGCTCCTGCATATCAAAGATATTTTCTATCAGATGATGCTCTTGTTTTTTTAGCACGCCTGCTTCAGCGCCTGCATCCATGACGGCATAGATATCTTCTGGGGTCATATCATCTTGGCGAATGGTTGAGATACCAAAGGATTTAAAAAGGATATTTGCAGCGCCATCGAACACCCAGATAATGGGTTTTAATACAAAAATCAAGAGAATCATTGGGCGTACCAGTCGCACCGCTATCGCCTCAGCACTCGACATTGCCAAGCGTCTGGGCATCAGATCTGCAAGTAATGAAAACAGACTGGTGATGAGTGCAAACGATATCACTGAAGCCACCGCTTCACTATTAAACATCTGCTCCAGATAAGGACTGATGGCTGACTCGCCCACAGCACCCGCCGAGATAGCAACCGCATTGAGTACTATCTGTACGACCGTGATAAAGCTCCCAGGATGATCCTGCATATTGAGGGACGTCAAGTGCGCGAACATCGCCTTCTTTTGCCATGATTTGCAGTTTGATTTTGCGTCCTGCGGCAATCGCAATTTCAGCAGCAGAGACAAAGGTACTCAAGGCAAGTAGAAGGAGAAGAAAAACACTGGCAGTTAGCAAGCTCATGACATACTCGAAAAGAAGTAAAGAGGAATTGGGTCAAAAATAGTCAGTAGGTAAAGGGAGAAGATCAGAAGGTGGACGGTAAATTTGTTCATGTATAAAAACCAAAAAAGCTGGGCAAGCACCCAGCTAATAGGGAAAAATTCGACGTTTTGTCAAACGATCTGACTTGCACCTTTCAACTCATAAATTCGTAAATCATATAGGGCGTGTTGAACATTCGCAAATAGGCACTGCTGATCGCTAAAATGGTTCCAGACAAGGCACAAAGCGACGATAATGCAGATGCCTTAGCGAGATTTGTAACGCAGTATGGGGCAATTTTAGCATCAGCCCCAACGATAAAAGCAGGGGACAGGACTCTTTTTTGCCGCTTCATCGTTAAAAATAAGCGCTTAGAGTGACTAAACTTATTATTTTTAACATCGAATCGCCTAAAAAATAGTCGCTGTCAGTGCCATGGTCGAATGTTCAACACGCCCTAAGCTGAAAGGCAAGTGCGATTTAGCCTTTAATTGACCACTTATTGACCAACGGATAGCGGCGTTCACGTCCAAAAGCTTTGTGGCTGATCTTTGTACCGATGGGCGATTGCAAGCGTTTATACTCGCTATTGTCTACCATCTTGATGACTTTTGCGACCATCTCAGCATCAAAGCCTTTATCGATAATTTCCTGATAGCCCATATCTTCATCGATATAAGACATCAAGATACCGTCCAATACATCATAATCAGGCAAGCTATCCTGATCTTTTTGATCTGGACGTAGCTCAGCAGATGGCGGACGAGTAATAACGCGCTCAGGGATGACAGGTGTGTCTTCTAGGCGATTGCGGTAGCTTGCTAACTTATACACTTGTGATTTATACACATCTTTTAGTACGTCAAAGCCGCCAGCCATATCGCCATACAATGTTGAGTAACCAACCGCTAATTCTGATTTGTTACCTGTCGTGATGACCAAATGACCAAACTTGTTGGACAGTGCCATCAAGACAACACCGCGAGCACGGGCTTGGATGTTCTCTTCGGTTGTATCCGCTGGTGACTTATTAAATAGAGGCGCTAACGTATGACGGATACCTTCGACGGCGTCGAAAATAGGACACACGGTATAAGAGACATTTAAGCGACGTGCCTGAGCCTGTGCATCTTCTAGACTGATTTGAGAGGTATATTCATAAGGCATCATGACGGCATAGACCTTGTCAGCGCCCAACGCATCGACCGCGATACAGAGCGTCAGTGCTGAATCAATACCACCTGATAGTCCAACAATAATGCCAGAGAATCCTGAGTGATTGACATAGTCGCGTAGACCGACGACCAATGCCTGATACATCTCAGACTCACGGCTTAGAGACAACGGCGCTTTGGCTTGATTGTTGAATTTGGCTGTGTTGACATCTAAAGTGGCCAACAATAACTGATTCATAAAGCGCGGTGCTTCATGAGCCACGCTGCCATCGGCTTGCACAGCCATAGAGCCGCCATCAAATACAAGATCGTCTTGACCGCCAACTGCATTGACATAGACGATAGGCAAGTTGTTTTCACGGCTGCGCTTAGCAAGCATGGCTTTGCGGTTATTTTGTTTTTCAATCTCAAAAGGTGAGGCGTTTAAGCTAACAATGAGGTCAGCACCTTGTTTTTTGAGTTCGGCAATCGGGTTTTTGTCCCACAAATCTTCACAAATGAGCAGACCAATCGTAATGCCTTTATAGTCAAATAAGACTTGATTGCGACCTTTATCAAAATAACGGCGCTCATCAAAGACGCCATAGTTTGGCAACATCTGCTTGTGATAGAAGCCCTTTTGATGACCATTATGTAAGATAGCAGCGGAGTTAAAAGTACCGTGATGATCGACATGCGGATAGCCGACAATCATGACGATATCGTCGATATCACTCAAGGTAGATAAGGCGCTTTTGACACGGCCTGATAGGCTTGGGCGTAGCAATAAATCTTGCGGAGGATAGCCTAGTAGTGCCAACTCTGGAAATACGATAACGTCAGCACCTTGTTCGCGTGCTTGTAATGCAAGCGTGCGCATTTTTTCAACGTTGGTTGCGATATCGCCTACCAAAAAATGTGACTGCGCTAAAGCAAAAGTGACCGTATCTTGTGGTTTGTTGGTCTTGCTGGCTTCATGTGAGGGGTTAAGATTGGGATTATCAGTGTCTTTTGACATTGTTATTGTTCCTATCGATATATTATTAAAATTTGGTGAGTCTGTATTGATTTAAAATAAAATCAAAGTAAGTCCGAAATTCATTCAAAACTGCGTGCTTGCTTATCAAGCTCGAATGTTGAGTTGATATGACAAGCCTAAATCCTACATAATTGCTTAGACAATGCTTAAAAGCATAATTGCTTATGCCTCCTATCCCAAATGATCGTGCCATCCTAAAATGAGATCTTATGATAGTCTAGAAGAAGACGATACAAGAGGGTCTGGAATCTGCTTTGATAGATGCGATGTTTATGCAACGACAAAAATAAAAGCGTACAAATGCACTTAACTATATTGAAAAGCTTAAAATAATTGCTTTAGTATAACATCAATTGTCGTGACAAATAGAACGCACCAGTGAATTCCCCTGATAAGATTGCAGTTTAATAGCTGAATATAAAAGCAGCTGCGATGGCACTGTTTTTCACAGTAAATCCATGCATTATGCGCTAGTCATTCCGCTCATCATCTAGTAAGCTTGCATAGACAAAGTTGTAAGTAAAGATTACAACATAGCGTTATATAATTATCATAATCTATTGCATAATGGAGCGTAATAGCTGCGTTTTTCGCGATGTTATTTATCAGAGTGATAGTTTGTAAATACGCAGTATTGCCATGTGATTTAATGGGTTTGACACCGTTTTTTCTTTATATACTTATAATCTACCATCCTCGCTAATGGATACAGTTTATGGACAGCGTCTATAAGCTGATGTTCATCACACATTTATAAACTTGCCAGCAAAGTTATCGTTTGCTGTCCGCTCTTGGTTTATACGCTATGATTGAAAATTGGACAAAGAATTTATTATCCAGCGCTTGCTTGCGATTACTTTGCTGGTTGCGCTGTTCGTATTATGCTTTAAAGTGGTGCAGTTTTTTATTGTACCGGCATTGTGGGCGGCAATTTTGGCGTATGTGACGTTCCCTATTTATGAGTTTTTTCACGAAAAAGTTAAACTGAGTCCAGATTTTAGCGCTGCCATTATGACCGTGAGCATCTCCTTGATAATAGGTGTGCCATTGGTTATTGGTGTGTTTATTTTGCAGCAAGAAGCGTTGAGCTTAATCAGTAATTTGGTCTATCGTATTAAAGTGGGCTATTTGGATGTGCCTGACTCATTTAAAGACTTACCGATTATCGGTCAGCAAATCAAAGACGTACTGTGGCGAATCAATAAAAACCCAGAAGGCACGCTAGAAGCGTTTCGTCTTTGGGTTCAGTCGCACTTGTATTATGGCAAGGTCGCATTTGACGTGGTGTTCAGTGGTCTGGCCAAGCTGGGTATGGCGCTGATGACGCTATTCTTTTTTTATCGTGATGGCACCAGTCTGGTTCGTCAGATTCGCCAAGCGCTGCGTAACATCATCGGCAATCGCATCGACGGTTATATTGACTCTGTAGGTACAACCACGCGTGCGGTGGTATACGGCATCGGGCTGACGGCATTGGCTCAGGCGCTATTGGCTGGTATCGGCTATTACTTCGCTGGTGCGCCAAGCCCTATCTTATTGACCATTGTCACGTTTATTATTGCGTTGATTCCCTTTGGTACGCCATTTGTTTGGGGCGGTGTGTCTGTCTGGCTCTTGAGCCAAGGACATACTGCAGAAGGGATTGGTTTGGCACTATGGGGCGTGTTTGTTATTAGCTGGGTGGATAATCTCATTCGACCTATTGTTATCAGTGGTGCGACCAAAATCCCATTTATTATTATTTTTATCGGTGTGTTGGGTGGTCTAACCGCATTTGGGTTTGTTGGATTGTTCATCGGCCCTGTGGTACTGGCCATCGGTCTTGCCGTATGGCGCGAGTGGATATCGCAGCATAAGAATGAGATATTTGCGTCGCAAGACGTCACGCTCTCTGACTCAAATGCCATAGCGCCAGTACATAATCCAGCACAAGACACAGTCAGTGGAAATGAGTCTACATAGAAAACCCTTATCGATAGAGAAAATTGCCAATGACAAACAATGATATTGCAGATACTAAGGACAATAAGATAAACCAGATGGCCAAAGGTATCACGATCGTTGCTGATAGCAATATCGCTAGCCTGAATGATTTTTTTAATGACGCTACATTAGGTCAGATGTCTGGGCAAACAGTCAAAATTATACCGGTCGCTGGTCGTGATATTGACGCAAAGCTGCTGTCTGAAGTACAGCCAGATATTTTGTTAATACGCTCGGTCACGCAAGTCAATGAGGCGCTGTTGGCTGAAAATCACAGTGTGCAATTTGTTGGCTCAGCGACTATCGGTACAGATCATGTCGACCAAGACTATTTAGCGATGCGCGATATTACTTTTGCCAATGCCGCTGGTTGTAGCAAGCACTCGGTGGCTCAGTATGTACTGACGGCTATCTTGACCATACGTCCAAACTACTGGCAGCAGCCTGTGACACTCGGTATCATCGGCCTTGGCAATATTGGCAGTACGCTTGCTCAGTATGCCAATGACTTGGGCTGGCAGGTGCTTGGATACGATCCATTATTACCAAGCTCTACTATTAATAATGCCAGCCTTGAGCAGGTGCTTTCTCAAAGTAACGCGGTGAGTTTGCATGTGCCTTTGACAAGTGAGAAAGTTGATAGTGATGCTAAAGGCAGTGACTATCCAACGCGTCATCTCATCAATGCAGAGACATTGGCCATGATGCCTGCTGATACCATATTGATTAATAGCGCGCGCGGCCCTGTGATTCATGAAAATGATCTCAAGAACGATATTGCTCATACTGGGCGGCAAGTGGTTTTGGATGTGTTTGAGCATGAGCCAACGGTTGCTGATAGCCTACTAGCTAAGCTCACAATCGCCACACCGCATATCGCTGGCTATACATTAGAGGGCAAGCTACGTGGTACGCAAATCATCTATGATGCCTTGTGTGAGAAGCTAGCGATCATACCTGCCCAGTCGATGTCTAACCTGCTACCACTTAACTTGTTTTTGTGGTCTGAGCTAAAAGCACACCCAGACAGATTGCCAAAATTTTATGACATTATGCAAGATGATGCCTCATTGCGAAGCAAAATATCTGGTGGAAACTCTGATAAACAAGTGAATGGCGCAGATTTTGACGGTCTGAGGCGTGATTACCACTTGCGCCGTGAGTGGCAATCCTAATCTAGCAACTTAAAAATACTATTCTTAAAAACATAAATAATCTACGTCATTGAAGCATTATTATTTATGAATCACGGTAGACAGTCATGAGCCAATCAAGCAGTACCTCTAGTCATCAACCTAACTACGCACCCACCATAACACTGGCAATGGCACAACAACGCGCCAAGTTTATCGGTGATATTCGCCAGTTTTTTATCAGTCGTCAGGTACTGGAAGTACAGACGCCGCTTTTATCGCAAGCAGGTAACACCGACACTTTTTTGCAATCAGTGGCAGCGCACGTAACCTATCAAGATCGTCCTCGTACCTATTATTTGCATACGTCTCCTGAGTTTGCGATGAAGCGTTTATTGGCTAGCTGGCAAGTGCCTATTTATCAGATTTGTCCTGTGTTTAGGGATAATGAGATAGGCGTGCGTCATAATATCGAATTTACGATGCTAGAGTGGTATCAGCCCAATTACAGCCTCGATGATATGGCAGGTGAGCTTAATGAGTTGCTTACGGCGCTTTATGGTCATCCAATGGTGATGAGCCATTATCGCTATGTCGATGCTTTTATGGATTTTGTCGGTATACATCCACTGACAGCGAGCCTATCTGCGCTCCAAGCGGTAGCAGAAGATAGAGGGTTGATAGGATTTGATTTTAATGATGCTGATGATAGCGAAGCAAATCGTCGCCAGAACTGGTTAGATTTACTATTTAGTCATGCAGTAGAGCCAAATTTGGGACATGATTTGCCGACACTGATCATAGAATATCCACCTGCGACAGCTGCATTGGCAAAGACAGCGCTAGATAAAGAAGGCAATAAAATAGCGAAACGCTTTGAGCTTTATATCAATGGCATTGAGATTGCCAACGCTTATGATGAGCTGGCAGATGGTCCAGCATTGCGAGCACGTTTTGAGCAAGACAATCAATTACGTCATCGTCATGGGTTGCCGAAAATGCCCATTGATGAGCATTTAGTTGCTGCATCTGATGATTTGATTCCTTGTAGTGGTATTGCGGTCGGTGTTGATCGATTGCTCATGGTGATAACGGGCGCAAAAACTTTAGAGGAAGTGATTGCTTTTCCGAGTGGTCAAGCATAACCAACAGGTAGTTTTTATTCATAGCAGCAGAAAAAGGTCGTTACCGATTTACCAATTAAATATTGGCGAATCGATAACGACCTTTTTATAATCTGATTCAGTGATTTGAATTACGTAGTTATAGCTTGGCAGTCAGATCTATCTAAATAGTGACAGTTTATACTGTAGCAATGGCTTCATTGATGTCGATATCACCATTGTGCAAGTTGAATACTTTTCCAATAGTATTATCGGCGGTTAGGACAGCCGCCAGCGTCGTTGCGACATCTTCAATAGCATTTTCACCAGAGCTGGTATCATTGATAGTGATTTTGCCTGTACCGTCACGTTCTTTCAGTGCACCCGGCTGTACGATTGTATAGTCGAGTGAGCTATTATTCACGAGCCAATGATCAGCGTAATGCTTAGAGATATAGTAGTCTTTTAGATCTGCAATGTTAGGGTTGTTATCCCATTTCTCAGTCTCTAGCGAAAAGACAGAGCTAAGCATAATATAGCGTTTGATACCTTTGTCTTGCGCGGCTTGCATGGTCTTTACTGCACCGTGTAAGTCGACTTCTAGTACATTTTTACCACCAGATCCTGCGACAAAATAGACAGCATCAATATCTTGATCCAGTTGTTTCTTGATAGACTCTTTGCTGGCGGTAATATCCAAATCTAGCTGAGTATAGTTGTCATTGTCAAACAGCTTTTTTTCTTGGCGAGTCGTACCAATTACTTGGTGTTCGTCAGCTAATAATTGCTTAACCAATTCACCACCGACACGGCCACTGGCACCAATGACTAAAATCTTCATAATCATTCCTATTTTTATTTGAGTTCTGTTATTTGAGGCATTTAGTGAATGTGTTTATCTCAAAAACTGACTGTATCGTAACAAAATAATCCGCACGCTTCGTTATAAAGCGTGCGGATTGGATAGAGTTGGTTATAGAGTGTATACGGTTTGCAAGAAAGCAATATTTGCCAAGCAAGATTCGCTATCTAGAGGATAGTACTTTAATGAGATTAGAAGGGTAACAGCGCTAACGTACTAAGCGATTCAGACCGTCGGCAAAAGCTTTTTTATCGCGGTCGCCGTAGGGTTTTTGACCGCTCATCTCTTGCAGCTCTAGGACACCAGTACCGCGCATGGTGTCCATAAAATCGCGCATATTAAGCTTTTGCTTGATGTTATTTTTGTCATAGACCACGCCGCGTGTGGTTAGCACCAAGCCGCCTTTGTCCAAAAATATCATTGGCTAAAGGTATGTCGCTTGTAATCGCCAAGTCGCCTGCCTGTATTTGCTCGACGATATAATCATCAGCCTTGTCAAACCCTGATGACACAACCGTCATGACGAGCAGAGGAGATTTGCGTAGTTTGATTGGCTGGTTGGCGACGAATATCGCCATCGTTTTGGTACGTTCAGCCGTTTTGATAATCAAATCTTTGGCAATCAATGGTACGGAGTCGGCATCCACCCAAATTTGCATTATTTCTTCGCCTTTTCTGTCTTTGGCGACAATTCTGCCAGACTGTCTGCTTCACCACTGTTATCTTCTAAGACGTCGTTTTTAGTTTTGGCATCTGCGGTATTAGAGTGAGTATCGATATTCGCGTATTCTTTGTCCAAACCTACTTTATTTGGCAATACGGCAACCAGCTTTGCCATAGCGGATTCTAAGTCAGTCACGTCATTGGGCATCAAGGTAATATGAGCAATCTTGCGATCATCACGCTCAGCTTTATGATAGCTATGATAGTGAGCGCCATCGATATTTAGCACGGCACTGATATCAGGATATTGGCCGAGTACGTTGACCATAATCGCTGGATGGACGTTGTCCGTATCACCGAGTGGTAAGTTGACCACAGCACGGATATGGTTTTCAAACTGGCTAGTAACCGCGCCTTCGATGCTCCAGTGGCCAGAGTTGTGTACACGCGGGGCAATCTCATTGGCCAGTATCGTGGTATGACCGCGAGCATCTTTGGTGACAAACAATTCAAGTGCCATGACGCCCACATAGTCTAGATGGTTCATGATCTTTGTGATGGCGTCTGTTGCCTGCTGGAGCAGGTGGCTGGTACCGACCGCAGGTGCTTGAGTTTTTGCCAAAATACCGTGATGATGATGGTTTTCGACCAAATCATAACAGCGTATCTGACCATTTTGCGCTCTTGCGGCAATGATAGAGACTTCACGATTAAAGTTAATGAAACCTTCAGCAATCAGTGGCGCAGGTGTTGGCGTGAGTGACCCTTTGCCACTAACAGCGTCTTTTAGCGCAAGCCAAGCAGTTTTAATGTCACTCTCTTGTTTGATAACAAACTGACCTTTGCCATCGTAGCCACCGCGGCTGGTTTTCAAAACGATAGGCAGGCCTAACGCTTCACAAGCTTGTTTTAACTCAGCTTCAGAATGAACAGCCATAAATGGCACGGTGGCAATATCGAGCGTATTGAACATCTGCTTTTCTTTTAGACGGTCTTGGGCGATATCAAGCGCAATCAGTGGTGGGAACATACCTTGCTTGCTGCCAGATTTTGACACGCTCGTTAATTGCTCGACCGTAGACGTTGGTGTGTTCTCGAACTCTAAGGTAAAGACATCAGCGGCTGCCATAAAGTCGACTAATTGATCGCTATGAAACACGTGACCGTATAGGCTGGCAGGGCATTCTGGATTGTCTTCTAAAAACACGCATTGGTAACCGAGTGGCATCGCGGCTTCGGCAAGCATCATACCAAGCTGACCACCGCCTAAAATACCGATGGTACGAATGGTTTGGGTAACAGGATAAGCGTTTGCTGTAGTCATGAAAGGCTCTTTGAATAAAAGTGAATGAGGTCTGTGTTGTATTAAAATTTAAAACGCAATGGGTGAAAATAGGAAAAGGTGCACTATAGGCACCTTATATCTAGTATGACGTACTGAAAAATAAAATGTGGTAGCTCTTGTTTTTAGGCGATCAATACAAAATACTATGCTAAAAAAGCTAGTCACTCTATATTTATTTAAGAATTAATAATACCGGGTGTTGGGCTAGCGAGAATGGTCTCGGTTTGCGTCTGACGCATCTCATCCAGCTTAGTAGCAATCGTTTCATCATGCAAGGCTAAGACTTGAATCGCAAGTAGGGCAGCGTTATAAGCGCCAGCGGTACCAATCGCCAATGTCCCAACAGCAACGCCTTTGGGCATTTGCACGATAGACAACAGACTGTCCCAACCACTTAGCATAGAGGATTTTACAGGGACGCCAAATACAGGTAGTGGTGTTTGGCTCGCACACATACCAGGCAGATGAGCGGCACCGCCTGCACCCGCGATAATCACTTGTAGACCATTGTCTTTTGCGCTTTTGGCGTAATCAAATAGCCTGTCAGGTGTACGGTGAGCAGAAACCACTTCACACTCAAAGGCAACATCAAAGTCTGCTAGCAATTGTGCTGCGGCACTCATGGTCGCCCAATCAGATTGCGAACCCATAATAATGCCGACTTTTGGTTGACCAGCAGGGGGAGGTGATTGGACCGTTCTGGTTAGCCGCAGTATTGGTGGTGCTCATGATTGGATATCCTCAAAAGACCATCATACAAAAATTTTGCTACACTCGTAAAGCCAAGTTTGACTTTTAATAATGATATGGTGTTAATAGCATTTATATCACTGGTTTATCTCTATTCTTTTGTCGTGATAATGCTGCACAAAGCGAGAAGCTGTCAGTGGTAATGGCTGTTCGGTATCCAGCTGATAGCAAGTCAAGTAGCCACTATCTACCGCTGCCGAATAATCAGTACAGGCGACTTGTGGACTGAGTGGCTCAGGTGTACCAGTGAGCCAATAGTGACCGACAAAAACAGGTTTATGTGTTTGAATCGCAAAGTCAATATTTTCAGCCAGTGCATCAGGCGGTATTTGTGCCAATGCGGAGGACGGTGCACGAGCGACCTCACGAAGCGTGCGCTGATTCAACGCATCAAGCCACCAACGCACCCGTACTCGTCTGCGTTCAGTGCCTTCTTTATCTACCATCACAATACCATCAGGCAAGCCCGTCTCGACCCCCTTTTAGTACACGCTCTAAGGCATCAAAAGCGATAGTATCTTCTTTAGCGGTTGCGATTAGACCTTCAGAGGTTAGGCAGTTATTATCCGTCAGCAGGGGCTCTAGAACCGCCATGCTATCTACATCCCAGCAAGCATGGACGAAACAGGCATAATCTGTCTCAATCCACAGAGGTATCTCGTACAAGCGCTGCAACCAGTATTCGTGCTGCTCTGAGCCGAAAGGTATCTCTGCCAAGAATGCTTCATGTTGGCGTTTATGTACCGCATTATGTGAGCGCAGATACTGGCTAGAATCCTCAGGATCGAGCGTAGCATAAGCCAAGGCATTATATTCATGATTGCCCATCACCGCATCGGCCACGTCCGCGTCTAACATCGCAAAGACAATCTCTAATGTGGCCAGTTGCTGCGACCCACGGTCAATCAAATCGCCAATGAATAATGCCCTGTGACCTGCCGGTGGCACAAAATGCTGACCGTTATGCTCGTATCCTAATTGGTTTAACAAACCAACGAGCTTGTCTGCATAACCATGAATATCACCGATAATATCTATAATCATAATGAAATATTAAATCTCAAACGTAAAAGTAAGCAACTTGCTTAATTGTCCTGATTCAAAGAATTTCTATTTGAGAAAACAGTTTAAAAACCAGGCGACAATAAAGCATTTATAAAATGGGGTAGTACTTTAGGCTCTAAAATAATCGTAGCAATGACGCCAAATGCGCCGCCCCACATATGTGCCATATGATTGATTTTTGAGCCACCGCGTTTGTCCGCGTAAATACTATAAAATACATAAGCGACGGCAAACAGTATCGCAGGAATAGGAACAATGGCAAATAAGTAAATTCGCTCCCACGGTGCTAGCAAAATAAAGGCAAATAAGACTGCCGACACACCGCCTGATGCCCCAAGACTTAAGTAACTGGCATTGTCTTTATTTTTAAGGTAGCTTGGAATCATGGCAACAACAATAGCCAACACATAAAAAACCACAAAACCATAGCCGAACAAAAATGAACGATATAGCCCTTCAATAGCTCGGCCAAAAAAGTATAACGTAAACATGTTGAATAGCAGATGCATACTGTCGGCATGAATAAAGCCATGCGTGACAAAACGATCCCATTGTCCGTTATTTACAGCGGGTGGATAAAAGATAAGACGGTTGAGTAATTTCTTGTTTTGCCATGCTAATAAGCTGACAATAACAGTAATGATGATAATAAGGGTCGTATGGTTTAACAAAGGAAAATCCTTAGGCCGCGCCTGATAGGTGACAATGCAATAAATGGCAATGCGATAAATGACAATGTTCAAAGCCTAAGCGTTAGGGCTGAGTAAAAACAAATATGACCATTAATTAATATATTCATACTAAGTTAAGATATTGATACTAAGTTCAAGTTGCTCGTAACGTAATTAGTTAATACCAACAGCAGTTATGCTGATACAAATATCTATTATGTGACAAAACGATGCATTTTTATGCTTTTATAGTGAGTAATGTAGCAGTGTATCATGTGAGATAAGTGAAACCGCTATATAGACGTCGATGCCGCTAAAGAACGCTTGACAGTTTCAGGGTAAGTAGCCGTATATACAACGAACAATAAGTGCTTAATTTTTGCGGATTCAAAAAAGTCGAGAGAGGCAGTGATCCATGAGTATTATCGATCAATTAGAACAGACCGTCACCCCCGCTATATTGGGCGAGCATAATCGCAGTGATAGCGTGGCTTATATCAGCTTGCTTGAGCAGTTTTATGCCATTTTAGCCACGCGCTTAGCGGTGCCACAGGTCTACTCACAACTACTTCGTAACGATCAGGTGATGGCTAATGACAGTATTGCCGAGCGGCCTTTATTTGAGCAGCTATGGCAAGACCAAGTACTACAAAAACGGTTATCCAAGAGCTGTCAGCCGCGCATCATATTGATGAGTCGATCACTGCTCAATTGCTAATTAATGCAGCATCCTTAGCCTATCGTGAGCTAAAGGTTTTGGCCAATGGACAGTTTTTGCCAGCATTCTTGCAAGGAGAGCAGTCGACGCTGCGCCCATATTTACCTATATGGTCAGCGTCCGTTATCACTGCTACTCAAGGCGCTGGACACGAATCAATGTCAAACTTTGTCGCAGATGTCGCAGATAATGGTATCGCGCCATCAAGTGATACCCTACCGAATAAATTTAGTGAGCCTGATCTAAGTACTGACGCAGTCGCTGCAACGACAGCTACTACAGCCGCTTATGTGGAAAACGCTAATATAAGCGCTACTGACGCATTAAATGACGATGAGCATTTTGGTGACAGTAATGACGCTATCCATGCCAGTCCAGCAGCTCATCACTTGGCAGAAAATAGCAACGTCAAGCGAGAGCGCGTGCGCACTCGCAATCAGCGAAACGACCTACTGATGCGAGTATTTTTATTGATAGTAGCACTGGCTGCGATGGCACTGGCTGCTTGGGCATTATTAATAAAACCCAAAAGCGACCTACCAGTAGAACCGGTTGCTGTCGCGCCTGTGGTTACTCCAGCACCGCCACCAGCACCAACGATGACTCCCATCGATTTCATCGTTGGCGTAGATGATAGTGGCAACCTCTATACTTGTAGCGCGACGGTCGGTGATGCAGCGCTACAAAGCTCTTTACAACAGGCACTCAATACGAGCTTTGGCGAGCAGGCGAGTATATGTGAATTTACCGTACAGAATGGAATAGCAACTACTATCGCAAACATGCCTGCGGAGATATTGCCCAATGTTCTGACCATGCTCAGATCGACACCGTTCGCCCGTCTACACTTACAAAACGATCGTCTGACAGTAGAGGCGCCGGATGACATGCTACTACAACAATTGGTCACAAACGTACGTAGTTTAGCACCAACCATGGCAGTCGATAGTACTGCGCCATTGCCACTGCCTAACAACAGTAATGGTGATACGACATATGGTATGGCTGGCACTAATGGCGTAAACAATCAACTCGGCGATGGAATAGGCGCTAATAACCAATACAGTAATGACGGCATGAGCAATGGTACTGGAGAATATCAAGCCGCTGATGATGACACAGGTGATCGCGTGATACCTGCGCCACTACCTAACAATAATGATGGATTTAATAATAATTCCAACAACGTACCTGCCAATGTTCCAAGTAATATTCCTAGCAGCGTCCCTTCTGGTAATAGACCGAGCAGACCGTCAGGCCCTATTTCTGAGTCAGAAGTAGATGACATGGCGAGCAGTGTCATCGTTGCTGAACCAGCACAAGTCAGGTAGTGAGTCGTATAAAGTACATTTAAATCGACTCAGTTCGAATGTACTTTCAGAACTTTTAGAAATAGTTCAAAAGTTAAGCAAGGGAGCGGTATGAATTTGTCATACCGCTTTTTTGATTTTAACTGTTGCTTAGCGTACGTATTTAAGATCTGGGCATCAAAAATGGTGCTACTTCACCAAAAAAAGCAGATTCGCGGAACTGAGTATCGCATTCTCTTAATTTGTACTCCAAATGCCTGTTGGGTTATGAATGTATAGTTACGCGCACCAATTAAAACATTACTTAACGTATCATTTGCACAACAACGTATCGACTGTGAAAACACCTTTAACAATTCTATAATATCCAAAATCAATCATAGTGGCCTGATAAATCTGACTTGACAGAGTAAACAGCCGCCACGTTATTAGATGATTTTATGCTTTAGAGAATCGAACAATATAAATAAAAATTAAGGGGAGAGTTGTATTATGGATATTATCAGTCATTTGACACGCACAGTCAGCCCAGCCGTATTAGCAGATGATCATAGTCCTGCTAAGCAAAATCTACTTGAGCAATTTTATGCAATTTTTGCTGCTCGCCTCGCGAATAATGATACCTATAGCCGTTTTGCTAATGAGAATATCGCTCGTGATGATAGTGCTTTTTATGATCGTGTATGGACAGAAGGGGCTCACCGTGACCAAATCTCTCGTGAGCTCGCTAATGCACATGGTGTCGATGAGACAGCTTCTCGTGGTCTGATTGCTATGGCAGCGCCGCTTGCTTTTCACGAAATCGAAAGCTTGGCTGGTACTACCCCTGTACCGCAATTTCTCAATGACAATCTCAACAGTTATCAGCATCATATCCCTACATGGGCAGGGCTGTCTTACCTGCGAGCGCGATAGCAGCGAAGCCTGCTGCGGCGCCTATATCCGATACGGTCAGTACCGCGCCACTACAGAAAGAAAAAGAGCCACAAGGCAGCTTTATGAAAGCCCTATTACCGATTATCGGTTTGATTATTTTGGGTGCATTGGCTTGGGCTTTATTAAGAGGCTGTCAGGAGAACCCTGAGCCTGTTGCTACGCCGATAGCTACCGCGCAGCAAGACGAGCAAGGTAATGAGCAAGCAGTAGTAGCAACTGACATCGAGCCTGCCTCACTCCGTATCGCCACTGGCGAAAATGGTGAGCTATACGCTTGCCGCATGAGCGTAGGCAACGAGACGCTACAGACCAATGTAATGAATGCACTAACTGGTGCATTCGGCGATGAAGCCAATAAGTGCCGCGCTGATGTCGATGATAATTTTGCCATAGATATGGCAGCTGCTGCACAGCTTACTACGATATTGCCGATCGTTAAAAATGTACCCGAATGCTAGCATGGTGATTAAAGGAGATACCATCACGGTCAATGCACCTGATGATGCGGTATTAGCCCAATTGGTGTCTGATCTACAAGCCGCTGCACCAGCGATGATGGTAGAAGCTGAAGGGCCGCTCGATCTGCAAGGTGAGATTGACGAGAGTGTGGCTGCTGCAGATGCTGCAATGACCAATCTTGGAGAAAATCCAGACCCACGTGATGTTGCACGTGCTTTGAGTATTCAGGTGATCAATTTCCAAGTAGATGAAGCCGTCATCCCTGAGGTCAATAAAGCCATTTTAGATCGCGCGGCAAAAATTATCGATGATGTGCCTGACTTGAACCTAATGATCATCGGTCATACTGATAGTCAAGCGTCTGATTCTTACAACATGGAATTGTCTCAAGAGCGTGCAAACGCGGTCAAAGAGTACCTAGTAGGTCAAGGTGTTGACGCGAGCAAGCTCAGCACCAAAGGCATGGGCGAGTCAGACCCTATCGCGGATAACTCAACCGAGCAAGGTCGTTTCCGCAATCGCCGAATTGAGTTTGTGGTTAATGATGAGATGGTCGATTTAAATGATGGCATGATCATCAACAGCGACTCGCTTGACCCAGATTTGAATCCGCTAGACAGTAATAATGATGATCTGCTATCTGATGGTGATGATGCGACGCAAGGTACTGCGGTAGATCCAACGAATTAAGCAAAAATCATCTAATTTGGTAGTAGTTAAGTCTAAAAAACCGCACCTTAACGTGGACCGACCCCCGTAAGTTGTGTCCAACTTACGGGGACGGTTCAGCCAAATTTTTCAACGGTTTCGTATGAATACAAGGCTACTTATAATCAGTAGGGTCTTTTGATTCATTGGCAGGTTTATCAGCTTGTGTATCAGACTCAACGTTAAAAAAGCTCTGAGTAACATTGTTCTTTGCTTGTTGCCAATAATCAAACTGCTGGCAAGTAGACTCAAGATCACCTTGCCACTTTGGTATATTGCCGCACATGGTTTTGATACGCCTCTGGTTAGGATAGGGTAGTTCTTGCGCCGCCGCCGCCGCTTCATGCGCGGCAACACGATCGTTACACACCAGTGCAATATCGCAACCAGCTTCAATGGCAGCTTTTACGCGCGCGCTGACATCGCCAGCGGCCTTTGCCCCTGCCATTGATAAATCATCAGAGAAAAGCACACCATCGAACGCGAGCTGATCACGAATGATATCTTTTAGCCAAATTTTAGAAAATCCTGCGGGTTTGTTATCTACTTGCGAAAAAATCACATGGGCTGGCATCAAAGCATCAAGCAGTGACAACGTTTGCGCAAAAGGTTGCATGTCACTATTGATGATCTCGTCCAAGCTACGTGTATCGATGGCCTCTGATACATGAGAGTCAGGAGCGATAGCGCCATGACCAGGGAAATGCTTGCCAGTGGTGGCCATGCCAGCCGCTTTCATGCCGCGCATAAACTGCGTGGCTAGGGCAACGATTGCTTGTGGCTCCTGATGAAAGCTACGGTCACCGATAACTTGGCTGATACCATCTCTATCCAGCACGGGCGCAAAGCTCAAATCAATACCTACCGCCATCACTTCGGCTGCCATCAGATAGCCACAGTCGTATGCGCAGCTGAGCGCACGGCTTGGATCGTGATTGAATAACTCACCAAGCCTACCCATAGCAGGTAGCGGTGTGAACCCTTCACGCAGCCGTGCGACTCGTCCGCCTTCTTGATCGACACCGATTAATATATCTGGGTTGTGGTACCGGATATCGTCACATAATGCGCGTACTTGGGCCGCATCAGCGACGTTGCGTCCAAACAATATGACCCCGCCAATCTGTGCTTGTTTGATCAAGCTGACGTCTTCTGCGGTCAGTGCGGTATTATCGATATCAATCATTAAAACGCCGTACATTGCGTCATCCTTATTTTTTTGTGTATTGTTATATTATGGGGTTGACCGATCATCGATGTCCAATCGCTTAGCAGTCATTACTCATGCACTTTATTATGACAGTTATTATCAATTGAGCCTAATGTGGCAGATTATTGGCATCAAATCAATTTGTGGGTAGTCGGCGAATTAATGCTAATAGCCTTAAGTCGCTATGTGTGATAAAAGTGAGAGAAAGTTTGGTATGTGCAGGCGTTGCGTGTAAGATTGCTTATACAGTTTGAGACAGTTCAGTATTTATGCACATGATAATATTGATTTTTGACTATATATCAGGATTCGATAATAAGCGTCAGAATCTATATATAAAGGCGACGGAATAATAAAGCTATAGCGTTGTAAGCTCATAGTAATAAGTAAGCTAAGGCAAAGTAAGACAGACATTGAGCAAAAACAGACGACAGTCATGGGCAATAATACATTCAGCAGTTTTTAATTTTTATAACACAAATAATATCACTAACTTCAAATAACTAGGTACATATGATGAAAAACAACCAGCACAGTGGTTACTCAGTGCAGCGTCAGTGGGCATCGCCGGTATTATCCTGACACAAAGCTACGGTACTGCCGTAGCAGAAACCAATACGGGAAGTTTTGTTCAGACACCTGAGCAAAAGGTCACTACTCGCCAAGTTGCCGCTTTGCTGGATCGCAGTCATTACCTTAATCAGCCATTAGATAGTAAAAAAGGTCGCGAAATCTTATCAATGTATATTGATAGTCTCGATCCAAACCATACCTTATTTTTGCAATCTGATGTCGATGAGCTGAAGAAAAAGCACGCCGATGATTTTGGCACGCGCCTCAAGCAAGGCGACCTATCTGCAGGGTAGAAGTCTTTGATCGTTATCGCAAACGCTCAAACGAATACTTTGCCATGGCAACCAAGATGCTCAAGAAAGATATTGATTTGACCGGTGATGACACTATCATTCTTGATCGTGAAAATCTCGGACATTTCAAAACCAAAAAAGAGCAGCGTGACTATTGGGAACGTCAGCTAAAGTTTCAGCTGATGAGTATTACGCTGGGACAAGAAGACGAAAAAGCCAAAGAAAAAGTGTTTTTGAGCAATCCAGATATCACTCGTGGACAGGACTTGGTACGCAACGATGAACGTACGCCAAATGAGATTTTGCAAAATCGTTTGTCGCGTCAGCAAGAGCAGTTTAAGCGTCTCAAAGATGATGAAATCATGGAGACGATTCTAAACACCGCCATGCTGACCTATGATCCGCACAGTAACTACTATGCGCCGATTCAGGCAACTGAGCTGCAGATTCAGTCGAGTTTGCAGCTAGAGGGTATCGGTGTTTCTATCCGTCCTGATCGTAAAAAATCCAGATTACACCCGTATCGTGACCTTAGTCGATGGTGGTCCAGCGGCCAAATCTGGCCAAATCAAGCCCAATGACTTGATCGTGGGTATCGCAAAAGATGGCGAAACCATGACGGACGTGGTTGGCTGGTCAACGCGTGAGATCGTCAGCTTGATTCGCGGTAAGCGCGGTACGTCTGTCACGCTCAAGCTGCGTCAGCCTAATACGCCAGATGCCAGTGCCCGTACAGTCACCGTTGTGCGTGATATTATCCAGCAAGAAGAGTCAGGCGTGACTCAGCGAGTGGTCGAGGTGCAGCGTCCTAATATCGACAAAACACCAAAACGCATTGGCGTTCTTGAGATACCGAGCTTTTATCTGAACTATCGTGCCCGCCGTAATGGCGAGGACTACCGTAGTGTCAGTATCGATACTGAAAAAGCGTTAAAAAAATTGAACGAAGAAAATATCGATGGGCTCGTGGTGGATTTGCGCAACAACCCTGGTGGCTCGTTAGATGAAGTTGCCAAAATGCTAGGATTCTTTATTAAAAGCGGTCCATTGGTACAGATTCGTGATAACCGCGGCAATGTCCAAGTGTACCGCGATAATGATGGCGGCGAGCAGCTCTATGACGGCAAAATGGTCGTCCTAACCAACCTAGCATCGGCCTCAGCCAGTGAAATTTTGCCGCTGCTATTCAGGATTATGGTCGTGGATTGGTGGTTGGTAGCACAACGACAGGTAAAGGCTCTGCGCAGATTCAACTGGATAGCTTGGCGTTAGGCTCTGCAACTTTAACTCAGCGTAAGTTCTACCGTATCACAGGTGGTAGTACGCAGAATAAAGGCGTGGTACCTGATGTTGAATTGGTCAATATCTATGATGATGCGACCTTTGGCGAACGCGCCCAGAAAAAAAGCCTTGCCTTGGGATACCATCAGAACGGCGCCTTATAAGCCTGAAGGGAAGTTTACCAATGACACTTTAGCGACGCTCAATCAGCAGTCTAAAATTCGCCAAGAGAAAAATCCGCAGTTTGTGTATCTATCAACGCTGAATGATATTCGTAATATGGATGATGAGAAAAAACCAGTTCGTTTAGATATTAACAGCCGCCGAGCCAAAATGCAGCTGATTGAAAAGCGTTCGCTAGAAGCCGAAAACAGACGTCTGATCGCTACTGGTGAACGCCCCTATTCTAATTGGAATACGTATCAGGCCGCGATGGATGCAAAGTTTGAAGAGCGTAGCCGTATGAAAGCTGCTGAGCGTCCAGAGCTGCCAGAAGATGAAGCCTTTATTAATGAAGCGGCCTACCTAATGCTAAGTGCTGAACCCAAGACCTTACTCAGTCCTGAAGAGAAACTATAAGGGGTTAGGGGTTATACGATAGCTAGTATTACCATGTAAGCATATGCTTACATGGATTGACGTTTAGACCACTTACTAGTGATAGGACAATCTGCGATTATAACTGTACGGCACGATTCATTGATACTAGGGATTGGTATCTTAAGGTCGCATCAGGGATAAGTGGTTTGCTGATTAGGGATGATAAGGCTGGATGCCTGTCAGTTATGAGATACCCCGGGATTAGGTATCACATAACGCTAACATGGATGAGTTGGTAATAAAAGCCGCATGACGCTTGTCGTTATGCGGCTTTGTTATGTCTGGATCTAAGAATTATTTCTGGCGCTAGCTTACGCTTCTTTGATAGATTTGTGAGAATGGCTATTGAGCTTAAGGATGCTCACAGAAGCGCAATGAATGCTTCATTGTTAGAACGCTCTTTTATCTACATCTAATCAATCAGCACTTATGACAGACATAAAAAAGGCCAGTAGACAGTGCTACTGGCCTTTTTGATGAGAAGATAAGCTCAAATATAACCTATTCTCTAACCGTCTCACGATACTCTAGGAGAGATTAGTGCTCAACGCCACCTGCGCCATGTATATGGCCGTGGTTTAGTTCGTCTTCAGTTGCTGCACGTACTTCTTGAATTTCAACATCAAACGTCAAACGCTTCCCAGCCAACGGATGGTTGGCATCAACAGTTACTTCTTGGTCGTTTACGTCAGTGACTGTCACTAGCATCACTTGGCCACCAGCTTCTGACTGGAACTGCATACCAGGCTGGATATCATCAACGCCTTGGAAGTTTTCGCGTGGTACGCGCTGTACCGCTTGCTTTTGATACTCGCCATAGCCATCAGCAGGCTCAACCACTGCGTTGACTTTTTCGCCAGCAGATTTGCCTTCTAATTGTGATTCTAGGCCTGGGATGATGTTGCTGTGACCGTGTAGATAAGCAAGTGGCTGACCTTCTGGAGACTGGTCAAGGATATTGCCTTCGTCGTCTTTTTAATGTGTAATTGAATTTGACGGCAGTGTCTTTTGCGATAGTAGTCATAAAATATCCTAAGTATATCTATGTAAAAAATTAAATACGGTTGCAATAAACCTAAAAAAGCCAATCAGCAAGCCAAATAGCCACAGTATTAGTCAATTATCATCAGTTTATTAAAGTAACTTTAGCAGTTAGCATCTTTAATTGAGATGGCGTATATAAGTTTCAAGGCAAAAAACATAAAAAATGCCAATTAATGCCACAATTTATCATAATAACTGCTATTTTCTATAGTTAATCGATAACTACTGGCCACTCAGGGTTTGGGAGTTGCGTTTTTGGGAAGGACTCCTAACATAACAATAAAATAAGGATGAGAGATACTATGACTGCATTTGCCGATAATACTAATAACCAGCTAACGAGCGACGTTTCAATCAGCCATGATGATATCAATAATACGGCTGATATCAGCTACCAATTCGATTTTGCCCGTTTTTCTGAGCATTTGGTGGATGTGTCACTGTCCTTTACGGCAACAGCTAATACCCCTCAGCTCTGGCTACCAGCATGGATACCAGGCAGTTATCTGATGCGCGAGTTTGCTCGCAATATCACCGCTGTACATTATCGAGTAACAGACAGCCAAATAAAAGAAGGTGACGATTTTTCTGAAACTTATCGTGCACAAAAGGTAGATAAACATACGTGGCAACTCCCCACTATCACAGCAGGACAAAGGGTAGTCGTCGAATACGAAGTCTACTGCTACGACCTATCGGTACGTACTGCCTATGTCGATCAGCAGCGTCTGTATGGTAATTTTACCTCACTTGCACTCGCGGTCGACGGGCAAGAGCAGATTCCTGTACAAGTCAGCTTGATTGTTCCGGAGTCGTTTTTGTTAGATAAAGAAGAAAGTCATGTAATCTTGGCATGTGGTTTGGCATCTACGCATCTGCGCGTTGATGGTCAGAGCGAAGATAAACGGCACTGTTATCAATTACGGGCAGATAATTATCATGAGCTGATTGATTACCCTTTTGAGATTGCAGCACAGAATAAATTTGATTTTATTATTCATGACAGTCAGCATCAGACGCTTCATCACAGTTTTTATCTCTCAGGCAAGCATAGTGCCAATATGGGCAGGCTACAGCAAGACGTCACTCAGATTTGTCAGACTTATCTAGACTGGCTGGGGGATGCACCCTTTCATGATTACACCTTTATGACGTTTGCCAGTGGTCAGGGATTACGGCGGACTTGAGCATATCAATTCTACTAGTCTGATTACCCCGCGCCGTGACTTACCAAATGCTGATGAGCCAAAAATACCGAGCACGGATTATCAGCGGTTTTTGGGCTTGTGCAGTCATGAGTACTTTCACTCGTGGTGGGTCAAAACCGTGCGCCCTGATGTCATGGTTGATGTTGATCTACGCCGTGAAGCGTTCACGCCGATGCTTTGGGTATTTGAAGGATTTACGTCTTATATCGATGATTTTATGCTGCAAGCATCTGGCGTGATCGATAAGTCAGACTATCTCAGGTTACTAGCGGAACAAATCAATCGCTACTATCAAACGCCTGGACGCGATAACCAAAGTGTCGCAGAGTCAAGCTTTGATGCGTGGATTAAGCTGTACCGTAGCGATGAAAATACGGGCAATGCTGGTATCAGTTACTACAATAAAGGCGCATTGGTGGCCTTGTGTCTGGATTTGATATTGCTAAAAAATACCAATAATCGCTATCGTCTATTCGATGTGGTCAAAGCGTTCTATACCCAAGCAAAGCAAAATGACAGCAAGCGTATCGGCATCAATAGCGCGGATATGGGCGACGTGATTGGGCAGTTTATGCCGATAGCGGAATGGGAGGATTTTGAACGCCGTTACGTCAACGGCGTAGAGGAACTGCCAATTGAGGCGCTGCTGCTCGCAAACGGTATCAAAATGCAGGTCAATACCAAAGAGACTGCGGATAAGCATGTCCCATGGGGTATGCGCTGCAATGAGACACCCGCTGGACTCAAAATCAATCGGGTGAACCGCGGTAGTGTGGCTGCCAAAGCAGGTATCTCAGCCCATGACATCATTATCGCGATTGATGGCATCAAGGCGGATAGTAAGCAGCTAGCATCGCTGAGTAATGCAGCGCGCACTGTTGAGTGTCATCTGTTTCGCCGCGATGAGCTGATGTGTGCAAGTGCAACCTGAGGCACTGCCACAAGCTGACGGGGATGACAGTGATATGCCTGAAAAAGCATTTCCTCATAAGGTCAGTCTGCGCTTAGTAAAAGGTGCTCCAACGTTAGCAGATCATAGCGATCCTAAGCAAGCAGAATCCGCTTGGGAGCCATGGCTGGATGTGATGAAGCGTCAGTCAGCATAGTGACATCGAGAGATAGTAGTGACATCGAGAGATATAAGTAGCAAAGCAAAACCCCCTAATAAGCAAATATGGTTATTAGGGGGTTCAAGTAATAGCTGAAAGGTTTTTTGGTATGCTGAATGGCTAGCTACTCTTCCTTGGTTTTAGTATCAGGGTCCTCACTGGCAGACTTCTCGTTTGCAGTAGTGTCGCCGTTAGGCTCGCCAACCCTCAGCATTATCGTTTTCAACATCGCTCGTCGCTTTAAGCGCGACAATCCAGTTTTGCATGAGCTCAATATCTACTTGCTGAGTATCGATGATATGCTGTGCCAATTGACGCATTTCTTCATCAGTACCGTATTCGAGCTCGATTTTTGCCATATCTACGGCGCCAATATGGTGTGGTAGCATGCCACGTGCAAATGCCATATCCGGCATAGGATCAGCAATACCCAATGTCATCTCACCATGCATGCTTTCCATGCCCTTAGCGTAGGCCTGTTGCATAGCAGCGGTATTGGGCTTAGGTTTGGCTGCGTCAGGATGGCTGGCAAGCCATTTGTTTAGGATATCAATCTCAGCTTGCTGCGCCGTGATGATATCTTGAGCAAGCTGGCGCATGGCATCATCTGTACCGTACTTTAGCTGAATTTTTGCCATATCTATCGCGCCGCGATGATGCCCAAGCATGCCTTTGGCAAACGCGGTATCAGGATCGTTATAACCCATACCGATCATCATCTCATCATGCATACTGGTCATGGACTTTGTGTAGTCTTTGAGCATATCCGTCATCTGAGTGTCATCTGTGGCGTTTTCGCTATCTACCGATGTATCGTGGCTCATATTCTCATGCTCAGCATGAGTCATGTCAGTCATTGGCGGGTGGCTTCTTCTACAGGCGCTGATTGACTATCTGCTGCTGGCTGACACGCACCTAATAGCAGTGCAGTAGAAATGCTGGTGGCCAACAGAACAAAACGATGAGAAGCAATCATGATATATCCCTACTATAAGAAGACCAAATGATAAATAAATGAGGTCTATTTTACATAAATAATGACGTGCTGAATCTTAACAGATAAACCTTACCCATTCGAGACGCTATGTTTAACAAGAAGTAATATATTTACTTTAAATGAAAATATATGTCGGTATAGTCGAACCACTATTAAAGTGTTACAGCGTTAGACTCGTTTAGCCTACTACTGTAGTACTTGCAATCGTCTGCCTTGTACCACTTTTAATATTGATTGACTATAGCTAAGCGTTTAGACGGGACAAATTAATAGCTGATACCCAATTGCTGATAGTGCTGACTAGTTAAGTGAATGCGCACAAACTCGCCAACTGCTATGTCACCTAATTCAAACCCTGCCACCGACCAACGTATCAAACGTAGGCAGGGCAGACCAACATGCGCGGTCATTCGTCTGACTTGACGGTTTTTACCTTCATAAATTGTCAGCATCAACCATGAGTCCGGTACGCTTTTACGCTCACGTATCGGCGGATGACGTTGCCAGAGCGCCATCGGTAGCTCATCTTCACTGACGTGTTTAACCTCAGCAGGCAGAGTTTTGCCATCTTTGAGCGTCACGCCACGTTTGAGCTGATTGAGTTGCTCAGCAGTAGGAATGCCCTCAACCTGTACCAAATAAGTCTTACCTTGCTTACGTCCAGCATTGGCTTTTGGCGGATGGGTAATTGCTTTATTGACTCGGCCATCATCGGTCAGAATAAGTAACCCTTCGGACGTTGCATCAAGCCTACCAGCAACTCGCAAAGACTTATCAGTAAAGTACTGCGATAGGGTGACATGGTCATTGTTACTATCGTCTCTGAACTGACTTTGCACCCCATAAGGCTTATTGAACAAGATGAGACTAGAAGTCGGCATAAAGTGATATTTCCTGAAGGTAAATGAGTGATTAGCAGTCTTGGCTTATGTTTAATCAAGCAAAGTCAGTACTAAAAAATAAGAACAGAGGTATTGTGTTTGATATACGCTGTGCGATGTATTTTGCTACAAAAGTAGGACAGCAACCACGCAAATTTACTGCTATTCTAAATCCATATTTTTATAGGGGTATTTATATTTTTGATAGTAATAAACCTATCACCTACAAGATAAAATGATTGTCCAGCTCTTTGTTCTATTACTATCAACAAGATAATGTATTATAACCCTTTAAAGATTATAAATTTATAGATGCTGCATTTTATTAATAATTTATAAATTGTATATGTGATATTTCTTATTAATTAGCCAATAACACTGAATTTAATGATAAGCAGTTTCTATGCACAGTTTTAGTTTGTATTTACATCAATGCATATATGTTTAATTTGAAGCTATTTTTTAGTATCGTTCAATCCAATGCCGCAAGTATCTCATACATCAGACTTTGTTTAGCTAATAAGCGTCTAGAGCGCAACCATTATAATAGAAAAGCCAGCATAACAACGTGTTCAGTTCGCTTGCGATGTATAACTTACCACTAAGGAGTTTTATCCATGTCATATGATAAGGTCATCGTACCAAGAGACGGCGAAAAAGTAACCGTGAATGCTGATTTGTCGCTAAATGTGCCCAATCATCCGATTATTCCGTTCATTGAAGGTGACGGTATTGGGGTGGATATCACACCTGTCATGATAAAGGTGGTCAATGCAGCGGTCGATAAAGCCTACCACGGTAAAAAAATCAATTATCTGGATGGAAGCTTACTTGGGCGAAAAAGCGGCCAAAATATATGACGGTGAATATTTACCCAGTGAGACATTAGAGATTTTAAAAGACTACGTCATCAGTATCAAGGGACCGTTGACCACGCCGGTGGGTGGTGGCTTTAGTTCGTTGAATGTGGCTGTACGTCAAAATCTTGATCTGTATGTCTGTCAGCGACCAGTACGCTGGTTTAAAGGCGTGCCAAGCCCAGTACAGCATCCTGAGCTGACCAATATGGTGATCTTTCGTGAAAATACAGAAGATATCTATACAGGTATCGAGTGGAAGGCAGGCAGTGATGATGCCAAAAAAGTCATCAATTTCTTAAGAGAAGAGATGGGTGTGACCAGCATTCGCTTCCCTGAAGACTGCGGCATCGGTATCAAGCCTGTCTCAAAAGAAGGCTCGCAGCGCCTAGTACGTAAAGCCATTCAGCATGCTATCGATAATGACTTGCCAAACGTGACCCTCGTGCATAAAGGCAATATCATGAAATTTACGGAAGGCGCGTTTAAAGATTGGGGGTATGAGCTGGCAGCAGAGCGTTTTGATGCTAAGCCATTAGATGGTGGTCCATGGATGACGATGAAAAATCCCAAAACGGGTAATGACATCATCATCAAAGATGTGATCGCTGATGCATTCTTGCAGCAGATTTTGATGCGTCCGGCAGATTACTCCGTAGTGGCAACACTCAACCTGAACGGTGACTATATCTCTGACGCGCTAGCGGCGGAAGTAGGCGGTATCGGTATTGCCCCAGGTGCCAACAAAGGCGGCGCAATCGCTGTCTATGAAGCGACGCACGGTACTGCGCCTAAGTATGCTGGTCAGAATAAAGTAAACCCAGGCTCATTGATATTGTCTGCGGAAATGATGCTGCGTGATATGGGTTGGTGTGAGGCGGCGGATCTCATCATCAGTGGTATCCAAGGCGCGATCGCCAATAAGACGGTTACTTATGACTTTGAGCGTTTGATGCCAGATGCTATCTTGCTCAGTACTTCTGAGTTTGGCAAAGCCATTATCAAGCACATGGATGCGTAATCGCATTAATGCCTAGAGCGTTAAACTCTATTATATTTATTCAAGGCCACTTACTGATGTAGGTGGTTTTTTTATGTGTTTGAAATGGATAGACATAGGCAAGTTGTTTATTATCATTTTGAGATAGGCACAAAAAAACACCCTCAACGTTCTAAGACGGCTGAGGTGTTTTGTTTGCTAATACTTAAACTTACCTAATCGATCTGTGTATAAAAACCAGAGCGATTAGGATTAATGTTTCAAGATCAATTGCTTATTACTTATAGCGATGCCAAGGCTTCGTTAAACAAAGCGCTTGGACGCATGGCTTTTTTCGCAAGCTCCTCATCAGCATAGTAGTAGCCTTTGATATCGACTGGCTTACCTTGAACGTCGTTAAGTTCTTTGACAATCGCGTCTTCGTTTTCTGCCAGCTTTTGCGCCAATGGCGTGAACTGTGCTTTTAACTCGCTATCTTGATCCTGCGCCGCCAGCTCTTCAGCCCAATATAGCGCTAGATAGAAGTGACTACCACGGTTATCAAGCTCACCAGTTTTACGTGATGGTGATTTGTCATTCAGCAGCAGTTTTTCGGTCGCGGTATCGAGCGTGTCCGCCAAGACTTGAGCTTTAGCATTGTTGTCGTTGCTTGCCAAATGCTCCAAAGAGACATTCAAGGCCAAGAACTCACCAAGTGAATCCCAACGTAGATGGTTTTCTTCGGTGAGCTGCTCGACATGCTTTGGTGCAGAACCGCCAGCACCTGTCTCGAACAAGCCGCCGCCTTTCATGAGTGGCACAACCGATAGCATCTTAGCACTGGTACCAAGCTCTAGGATTGGGAATAAGTCAGTTAAGTAATCACGTAAGATGTTACCAGTCGCAGAGATCGTATCGAGGCCACGAGCGACACGCTCTAGGGTATAACGCATGGCGCGAACCTGAGACATGATTTCGATGTGTAAACCGTCAGTATCATGATCTTTTAGATACATTTTAACTTTTTGATGAGCTCGTTCTCATGTGGACGGTATGGGTCGAGCCAGAAGATAACAGGCGTATTTGATTCACGGGCACGGCGTACAGCAAGCTTGACCCAATCTTGGATCGGGGCATCTTTGGTCTGACACATGCGCCAGATATCGCCTTTTTCAACGCGTTTTTCGAGCAAGACTTCATCGGTTTCCACGTCGACGATACGCGCAATACCAGCATCGCTAGATTCAAAGGTCTTGTCATGAGAGCCGTATTCTTCTGCTTTTTGTGCCATTAGGCCAACATTTGGTACGGTACCCATGGTCGTTGGATCAAAGTTGCCATGCCATTTGCAGAAGTTAATCATTTCTTGATAAATACGAGCAAAGGTAGACTCTGGCATGACGGCTTTACAGTCATACATTTTGCCATCAGCGCCCCACATTTTACCGCCTGAACGAATCATCGCAGGCATTGAGGCATCCACGATCACATCACTTGGTGAATGGAAGTTGGTGATACCTTTGGCCGAATCAACCATGGCCAGACGTGGACGATGCTCCTGACAAGCATGTAGGTCGCGCTCAATTTCTTCACGCGTTGAGGTTGGCAAAGTAGCAATCTTATCGTATAAATCTGCCATACCGTTGTTGACGTTGATGCCAAGCTCATCAAAGAGTTCGCCGTGTTTTTCAAACGCATCTTTGTAGTAAATGCGGACCGCATGACCAAACACGATGGGGTGTGAGACTTTCATCATGGTGGCTTTGACGTGTAGTGAGAACAAGATACCCGCTTCGCGGCAATCTTCCATTTCACGCTCATAGAATTCAAGCAAGGCTTTTTTGCTCATGACCATCAAATCGATAACTTCTTTGTCTAGTAGGTCGATTTTAGGTTTCAATACTTTTTGGTGCCGTCGTCTAGCAATAGCTCCATGCGAACCGTGCGCGCCTTATCTAGGGTCATAGATTGCTCGCCATCATAGAAGTCGCCGCCATGCATGTGCGATACATGTGTGCTTGACCATTGTTTCCATTCACCCATTGAATGTGGATGCTTGCGTGCATAGTTTTTGACGGCTTTTGGTGCGCGGCGGTCTGAGTTACCTTCACGTAGTACAGGGTTTACGGCACTGCCTAAGCTCTTACCATAGCGCTTACGTAGCTCTTTTTCTTCATCCGTTTGTGGATCATCTGGAAAGTCAGGGATGGCATAGCCTTTACCTTGCAGCTCTTTGATGGCTGCTTTGAGCTGCTGTACAGAGGCACTGATATTTGGCAGTTTGATGATGTTGGTGTTGGGGTCTTGAGTCAGGCGACCAAGCTCAGCTAGGTTGTCAGGAACACGTTGCTCTTCGGTCAAGTATTCAGGGAATTCAGCCAATATACGTGCCGCAACAGAGATGTCACTAGTTTCAACTTCGACACCTGCGGTCTTAGTGAACGCTTCTACAATAGGTAAAAAAGATAGTGTCGCAAGCGCTGGGGCTTCGTCAGTTTTTGTATAAATAATTTTTGACATTTTATTTGAATCTTCCTTTAGTTGTCGTTAATAATAAAGCTCGAATATAATGTTGAATATGGGTCAATGATACTATGCAATGCTCAATAATATAGTTCGAACAAGTACGTCGTATGTAGCTGCTTAGCAATATTTAAGTTAGAGATATTCAAGTTTGATAAAACATTTTCTTTTACTGATGTTCACTACAAGGGCGTTCTCAGATGGCACGTTGACTGCCCCGTAAAACTGCCAGACAGCAAGTCGCTGACGGTATATTATAATAAACCCACTATAAATTCGAGAGGATGTCAATCACATACCATGAACTAAGTATACTGTTTTCGCTCATATCTTAGGGTTTCCAAATTATACTAAGCTGGTAGTAACCTTATTCTAACAGTCATTTGTTGCGATATCATCTTTTCAATAATATGGACGGTGTTTTATTGACCTTTATATTATTCTTGAGAGGACATAAGGATAATCCTAAAAACCACCAATGTCACGATTGGTGGTTTTTTATTGCGTCTCAAAAAAACTTTGCAAATTGTGACAGCAAAACCGCAAAAATTTGCTAGGCTAGGTCATCAACAGATTGGTTATCTATAAATATATAGCGATTATAAGAGTGACGGTGAGTATGAGTTTAGAGTATGCGCTGATGAATGATACTAGCTGGCAGAGCCAGACCGATTGGCAAACGCCAGACACGCCTTTTATGTCATTTGCTTTTTGGCAGGCGCTTGCTGAGACAGGCGCGATTGGCGAGCGGGCAGGGTGGCTACCGATATTTATTTTGGTGCATCGTGTCAATGATGATACTAAGGATGCCGCTCTGCAACCAGTCGCGGTGCTGCCAGTCTTTATAAAAAGCCATCATCGCGGTGAGTTCGTGTTCGATCATTCATGGGCAGAGGCGTATGCGCGCTATGGTCTCGACTATTATCCAAGATTGGTCACTAGTGTGCCGTATACGCCGATTACGGGTCAGCGGCTTTGGCTGGCAAAAGGGGAAAGGCTCAATGAAGAGATAATCAAAACAGCCATCGCAGGTGTCGATGATATCGCTCAGCAAGTCGGCGCCTCAAGCTGGCATGGGCTATTTGTGACGCCTAATCTAGCCTCTATTGCGACCACGTCTATGCCGACCGAAATTGATATAGAGCGTGCGCTAGCAGCACAAGAGCGTGGCGTAGAGTCCGCGCCGATTGCGATGCCGATATTCGAGCGCCAAGGTTGTCAGTTCTTATGGCAAAACAAAGATTTGCTCAATGACAGTCAGCCCTTTGCAGACTTTGATGCGTTTTTGATGACGCTAAAAGCTAAAAAGCGCAAAACCATCCGTGCGGAGCGTCGTAAAGTGGCTGAGCAAGGTATCATCTGCCAGCGAAAAATCGGCGATGCTATCAGCGATGCAGATTGGAAGGCTTTTTATCACTGTTACGTGATGACTTATGCGGTACGCGGACAGCAGCCTTATCTGACGATAGACTTTTTTATGGCATTGGCAGCGAGTATGTCTGAACATATTATGCTCGCGCAAGCACTCGATGCCAGTGGTGAGATTATCGCCAGTAGCCTATTCTTATATGACACACCTGATAGTAATAGCAACAACGACGACAGTGTTGATGGCGATGTTAATAATGATGTTGATAATAATGCAACCTTGTACGGTCGATACTGGGGTGCGCTTGGTGAGTATGACAGCTTGCATTTTGAGCTGTGCTATTACCAAGGCATTGAGTTTGCCATCGAGCAAGGGCTAGCGTCCTTTGATCCGGGTACGCAAGGGGGAGCATAAGCTGGTTCGTGGATTTATCCCAACGACCACGCACTCGCTTCACCGTATTTATGATCCGCGTTTTGTCCCTGCGATTGGCGATTTTTGTGCCAGAGATCGGATGCATATGGCACAATATCGCAAGCAAGCCCATGAGGCACTACCATTTAACGCGGACAATATGCCAGCCTTTGATACGCTTCATTGATATACACCACTAATATCCACTATTAATAATAGCCTGCAGGCCTTTACTTTACACATTTCATGATTAGCCGTTAACTATGCCCACAAACTCTATTGCTAGTATTGCTACCTCTCTGCCTCCTATTGAACTCGTATCGTGGCTCAATGCCGAAGGTTCGCTCACAGCCATGCTAGAAGAGAAGGCAGGGCAGCCGTTACGAGTGGAGCGCACCTTTGAAGGCTATCGGCTATTGACGCTGCAACAAAAGCGACAATTGGGTCTGCAAGGCTCAGCGCTGAATCGTCCACTGCTGGCGTGGATACGTGAAGTACTGCTATACGGCAATGACGAGCAGCCATGGGTCGGTGCGCAAAGCATCTTTCCGCTATCAAGCCTAAAAGGTAAGGCGCGACGCTTGCAGCAGCTAAAAGGTACGCCCATCGGTTATGTGTTATTTAAACGTCGGCGCACAGTGCCAAACCAGCGATTTGTGCGACAGACGAGCGAGGGCTGGCAGCGGCAAACGCGCTATGACTGGTATGGTCGCTTACTACTTATCAGCGAAACCTTTTGCCGGCATTTTTGTCCAGTGATACTTAAAAACGTTTTATTCTTATATACACAAAGAAAAAACTAGGGTCAAAAATTTGCATTGAGTAAAACCTTTAGGGCGTGTTGAACATTCGCAAATAGGCACTGCTGATCGCTAAAATGGTTCCAGACAAGGCACAAAGCGACGATAATGCAGATGCCTTAGCGAGATTTGTAACGCAGTATGGGGCAATTTTAGCATCAGCCCCAACGATAAAAGTAGGGGACAGGACTCTTTTTGCCGCTTCATCGTTAAAAATAAGCACTTAGAATGACTAAACTTATTATTTTTAACATCGAATCGCCTAAAAAATAGTCGCTGTCAGTGCCATGGTCGAATGTTCAACACGCCCTATTTAATTGGCTATTTATCTGTGTTATATCGCCATTTAATTTGCTCATCTTCAGGCAGGCTTTTTTGCGCTCATCGCACAATTTTTCATGTTACACTTACGCTTTCGCAATGCTATCGATGCCGCTGTATATCGATTTTATTGACGGATCGGTCAAGTTAATGCAGGCCAACTGCCTGTGTTTATTCTTATGTTAATTTTTACTGATAGTCGCCATTTACAATCATGGTCGTACCATAAAACAGCTGGCAAAGAGCAGCGTGCACAAGTACCTAGCATACTTTGAGCAACGTCGATGCAGTGTTCGTTTGATTGTGGGCAAGCTATCAGCTTCTTTTCAATGATACTTTTCAATGACAGTCACTACTTAGGACATTATTATGTTTAAAGACATTTCTATCAAAGAGTTTGATCCGACCCTTGCTGAAGCGATGGCCGCAGAAAGCGTTCGTCAAGAAAAATCACATCGAGTTGATTGCCTCTGAAAACTACTGCTCACAAGCAGTGATGGAAGCACAAGGCACTGATTTGACCAATAAATACGCTGAAGGCTATCCTGGTAAGCGTTATTATGGTGGCTGTGAGCATGTCGATGTCATTGAACAATTGGCCATTGACCGTGCAAAGAGCTGTTCGGTGCTGAATACGTCAACGTCCAGCCACATTCAGGCAGCCAAGCAAACGCTGCCGTATTTTTAGCATTGCTAGAAGCCAATGACACGGTACTTGGCATGAGTCTAGACGCTGGTGGTCACTTAACGCATGGCGCGCACATCAACTTCTCAGGCCTGAACTACAACGCCGTACAGTATGGATTGGTCGATGGCACTGGCCTTATTGACTATGATCAAGTAGAAGCATTAGCGCGTGAGCACAAGCCAAAGATGATCATCGCAGGCTTCTCAGCGTATTCACAAGTCGTTGATTGGCAGCGTTTCCGTGACATCGCTGACGAGGTAGGCGCGTATCTATTGGTAGACATGGCACACGTTGCTGGTCTTGTTGCGGGCGGCGTCTATCCAAGCCCAATACCTTTTGCTGATGTGGCCACTACCACCACACACAAAACCCTACGTGGCCCGCGTTCAGGTATGATCTTGTCGCGTGATGAGAAACTTGCTAAAAAGCTAAACTCTGCCGTATTCCCAGGCAACCAAGGTGGCCCGCTCATGCACGTCATCGCGGCAAAAGCGGTTTGCTTTAAAGAAGCGCTGGAAGACAACTTCAAAACCTATCAGCAGCAAGTTGTGAAAAACGCACAAGCCATGGCAAAAGTCATTCAAGAGCGTGGCTATGAGATCATCTCTGGTGGTACTGAAAACCATCTCATGCTGATTAGCCTAGTGAAGCAAGAAATGACCGGTAAAGAAGCCGACAAATGGCTTGGTGATGCACATATCACGGTCAACAAAAACGCCGTACCAAATGATCCAAAATCACCATTTGTCACCTCTGGTATCCGTATCGGTACCCCAGCCATTACTACTCGCGGCTTCAACGAAGCGCAAGCGGGTGATTTGGCAGGCTGGATCTGTGACGTGCTAGACAGCCGCGGTGATGAAGCGGTTGCAGCTGAAGTACGCGGTAAAGTAGAAGCCATCTGCAAAGAGCTACCAGTGTACGAAAAAACCAGTAAGTATTAACTGACTCTATTTGAGAGTTGTATAACAAAAAACCGCTTAGCGTTTGCTAGGCGGTTTTATTTTAATCACAGTTAAGGAAGATACGATGTCTATTTCAACAACTATGTCATTTTGCTTTTGTAGTGTTCGCGAGGAAAATTTAACCAGCATACTTGTTGGTGATATGACACTGGATGAGCTAAGAGAAAATCGCGACAACCAATACTTAGATGTGAGACAAGCGTCTCTTGAACATTATACGGAAGAACTGGTTGAGTTATTGGGAGAGGGGCATTATGCCTTGTGCGATTTGTTGTTTTTGGCAAACAATAGCACCCCGCTGCATGAGCAGCATGACGGTTTATTATACAATGTGGCCGTCGTACCTGAGATCGTCAAAGCGTTTGCCGCGACAGACTTAAAAAAATTGGTACACGATATCGGCTACCACGAAGCAGAGAGTCAAGAAGGTTTGAATACATTTCGTGAGAATTTAAATCACGTTCACGAGTTATTTAAGTTTGCAGAAGAGAACAAGCTCAATGTGATTGGGTTTACGCTTTAGTGAGTCGATCATGTTGCTGCATGACGCCGCACCTAGACATATTTGAACCGAATGTCAGATAAATAAAAACCGCCCAACATTATTGCTGGGCGGTTTTATTCATTCAAATAATTGTGCGATAAGAGCATGCTCATGCAATAAGGGGCAAATTTAAACCCTACGAATATTTATAATCTCAGCCACCGAGTTGATTGAGTCCTAATGCCAGCACCAAACCAATAGCAGTGCTGATACCCGCCCAATGGTTGCCATCTTTAAATGCAGAAGGAAAAACTTCTGTCGCTAATGAAGCAATCACCGCCCCTGCGGCAAAACAGTCAATTGCACTAATTACTGCATCATCGACATCTTTGAGAAGCATTTTGCCAATAATAGCTGCTAATGATAATAAAATAGCTGCACCAATCCATAGCATGAGTATTTTTTTGTGACTGCTACCACCATCGCGCATTTGTTTGGCACCGCCTGCGGCTTCTGGGAGGTTTGATAATAAAATAGACCCTGCTAGTGCCGCGACTTGTAAAGCGTTACCACCAATCAGCGCGACGCCAAGCGCTAAGTTTTCTGGGATACCATCAAGCGTAATAGCAGCAAGCAAACCTGCCCCGCCTTTGTTTTGCATTTTTCATCAATCAGATAGTCAATACCCGTAAAGACCACTGCGCCTAACACGGTAAAGGCGACAGTCGTCCACAAACCACTCTCGCCAATCGCAGGTTGAATCATCTCAAGTACCACTGAGATCACGAGTGCACCACCTGCCAGCGCAAGCAGATTGCCTTGTATCCAGTCAGGCATATAGCCGTATAGACCCCATAATGCACCAATAATGAGTGCGCCTGAAACCACAAGAATAATGGCAAATACCAACATAAAATGCCTCGATACTTTTAATAAGTTTTAATAATTCTGAGTAATGTCTATTGATACGACGAATGGCGGTGAGATCACATCGTATTTGATAATAATGCTATCACGTGATGTGACTCATGCAATCTCCTCAAGATTAATCACGGTTTAAATACGCTCAGACGTAGTATTACATAAGCAGTATTACATAAACGGCAACTTGGTGAATATTTGCAATATCGTGGCATTGACGATATCGACAAAGAACGCACCTACCATTGGCACGATTAAGAAGGCTTTCGGCGAGGGAGATAGCGATCCGTGACTGCTTGCATATTGGCAATCGCTGTCGGGGTAGCTCCCATACCAAAACCGCAATGTCCTGCTGAGAGTACTGCCGCGTCATAGTCTTTGCCCATGACTTTAAAGGTAATGAGGTAGACGTAGATAATCATGATGATGGTCTGTACGATCAATATGACCAATACAGGCCCTGCCAAATCCGTCAACTGCCAAAGCTTCAATGACAGTAACGCCATTGCCAAAAACAGAATCAAAGACGCATTACCAAATACATCAATCGAGCGATCAAACATCTCAAAACTGAAGACCATCGTTAACACATTGCGAATGATAACGCCGCCTGCCAGTGCCCAGACGAACGTCGGTAGCTCAAACCATGTGCCCTCAGCCACGAGCGTCATCCCATCGGCAAAAGCCAATGCCCCTGCAAATAGCGCTAATGTCTCGATAGTAGAGGATGCCGTGATAAAGCGCATGCTATCGGGTCTCTCAAAGATGTCCTTATTACTCCCTGCAGTCTCCTCGTCATTTTTTCACCGCTAAGTGTCATTCTCAAAGGGCACAATAATCCATAGTTGCGGCTTACCAAAGTCGCTATAAGCATCTTCGATAATGCTTTTAAAAATATTGAAGTCTTCGGTGTTTATCTTTTTATTACCGTCAAATCAAGCACTAAGTGCTGCACATCGCTGTCTGTCAGACAATCCCATGCACTGTCCCAATTGTGTGAAAAATAGCTGGGGAAGTGGCAGGCACGCGCCAGACTCGTCAATAGCGTGGTTTTGTCCAGTGTGTCACACGCAGGTATGGTAACAGCCTGAGTAGGAATGACGGCAGGTAGCGCTGTACCGTTTTGGTTAATGGGGTCTTGACTGACATAGTGGATGGCTTGGCTCGTATCTTTCTGATTCATGGCTTCTTGATTCATATTCGCTTGTTTCATGTTAGTGCACCTCAAGCTTTTGAAAACTGTCATAATGATCGACGGTTAAGTAATAAACAGTGGGCGGGCGACCACCTGTGACGATACGCCTTGCACCGCGATGGGAGACGCCAGGGGTGGGTACGGTGTATTCGCGGTAGTAGCCTTGCGACTGGGCGGGTAGCCTGCCTTCACGGTTATAAAACGTCGTGCCATCTTTATTGGGATAAGGATATGGCCCGCCTTGTTGAATCAGCGCAATTGTCTTATCGACTTGTGCATCACCTGTGATGCTAGTGGTCGTGGTGCCAGTTGTGGCGACTTGACTGGTATTGTCAGACGTATACTGAGATAACGTCGAGCCTAAATCAGCAAAGAAGTAGACAGCGACAGCGATAATGGCAATGAGGCTAAATAGGGTACTGCCTAGGCTTCTCTTGTTGCGAGAGCTATTTTGACGAGTGTTTTGATGGTTGCGATTTGAGAGGCGGCTGTGATTATCTCGTTTGCTATTATTGGGCATCTGCCTTGGTGTATTTGGTTCAGTATCTGGTTCAATGCTGAGTACGGCTGACGTCACTTTGGTGGCACGCAATTGGTTTTTATCATTACGACTACTCGTGAAATAGACACGTCGACCAACCGCTATCTGCTCCGCCAAACTTACTTTGCTAATATGAAAAACACGTCTTCATCTTGATTATCGACATCGATAAAGCCATAGCCTTTTTCGTGATTCCAATGTTTAATCTTGCCGCTTTGCATGGTGGCACCGCTCCTTATTGTTTAGATGTCCGTAATATAAATGACTACGATTATCATAAAAAAACGCCAGCACAATGGCCGACGTTCTCAAACGCTCGATTCAATCATGAATACAGATTTAGTTATGCACGTACTTCACCATGACCATAGACGATCCATTTTTGCGAGGTCAGTCCCTCAAGACCGACTGGGCCACGCGCATGGATTTTGTCCGTTGAAATACCAATCTCAGCACCAAGACCATATTCAAAACCATCAGCAAAACGGCTAGAGGCGTTAATCATGACGCTCGCTGAGTCCACTTCGCGGATGAAGCGTTGCGATTTGGTATAGTTGTCCGTGATGATGACATCGGTATGATGGCTGCCATGTGTATTGATATGTTCAATCGCCTCATCGATACCGTCGACGACTTTGACCGCAAGAATAGGGGCAAGATATTCTGTATCCCAGTCCTCAGAGGTAGCAGCAGACAAGTGACCGTTTAAGGTGATCACATCGGCCAAGATACTCTCAGCACTTTCGTCAACACGCAGTTGCATGGCATCATCGGCCTCGATAATGGCGGTGGCAATCTTGGGCAGTAAATCTTTGGCGATAGAGGAATCAATCAGCAGCGTCTCCATCGTGTTGCACGTACCATAACGATGGGTTTTGGCATTGACACTGACCTTGATCGCAATCTCAGGATCCGCATCGCTATCGATAAAGGTATGGCAGTTACCATCTAGATGTTTGATCACAGGGACGCGGGCGTCGTTGCTAATACGCTCAATCAGACCTTTGCCGCCACGCGGTACGATGACGTCCACATATTCAGTCATGGTGATCAGCTCACCAACGGCAGCTCGATCGGTCGTTTGCAATACTTGAACGCTGTGCTCAGAGAGATCCGTCTGACTGAGACCTTTTATGATGCATTTGGCAATCGCTTGATTGGATTCAAACGCTTCAGAGCCACCGCGTAAGATGATGGCGTTGCCTGATTTTAGTGCCAGTGAAGCAGCTTCTAAGGTTACGTTAGGACGCGATTCATAAATCATGCCAACGACGCCCAGTGGCACACGCATTTTGCCCAAATGAATCCCCTGATGGCTGATAAGTCATATCCGTCACTTCGCCGATTGGATCAGGCAGGCTCGCCACGTCTTTTAGGCCTTGGAGCATAGCGTTGAATCGTGCTTCGTTTAATTCCAAGCGATCGAGCAGAGCGCTATCAAGCTCGTTTTTGTGACCGTTGTCCATATCGATTTTATTGGCTGCCAAAATATCTGGCTTGGCATTGACTAGCTCATCATGAATGGCCATGAGTGCTGAGTTTTTGTCGCCTGTGTTGGCTGCCGCGAGCGCACGAGAAGCGGCTCTGGCTTGCTTGCCAACAGACTGCATGTAGGTGGTAATATCCGTCGTATTTGCTTGACTCATCAATTATTCTCCTTATGTGATATCAGTTTTATATAAATAAAAGCGCCTAAAAAGGCGAAAATTTAGCAAAAAATCAGTTTTGAATGCCTATTTAGCGGTCCATAGGTCATTATGCTATTTAACATAGAGGAGATTGCGGCGATAGTAAAGATGATTTTGTGAACAGAACCCGCTTTACAAAGCATCAAAGTGACTTTACAAAGGGTTGCTTCAAATATTTTGTGAGCTGTGTTTACGTGCCTTTAACAGAACTGCGCTGTAAATACTAAGGTAGCTGCGATGTATCATCAGTATAGTAGGCACTAAGAAAACGGCACTATCAATAAATGACGCTGAATCATATGACAAGTAATGGAGAATAACGATGACGATTAAAAACACGACATACAAAAACTGGATGACGGTTGGCTTGGTTGCAGGGGTGCTTGCGCTCAGTGCTTGTAGCAAAGACGAGACACCAATGGAGACGCAAGCGGATACAAGCGTTGACGCTCAAACCAGCGTTGAAGAGAATGCAACCGCAACTGCGAGTAGCTCTGATGACATCGCCGTTGCTAGCGCCGATGACGGTATGGCTGTCAGTACAGGGGGATGATGTGGCTGTGGCAACCGCAGATGATGCAGAAGTACTGGATGGCACCGAAGATTCAGAGCATGTATCGACGTACTAAGTTTTATGGCGCGCCAAACGCTATGATAGTGTGTTGGTCAATATAGCATTATCAGATAAAACAACGCCTGGCACGCGAAAGTGATAAAATAAAGCCCAGAGCGATAAATATGGTCTGGGCTTTTTGTGCCAGTCAGTTATCCAGTACTGATTAACTGACTGGTTAAACACAAGATTTGCCTTTTTACTGTGTAATAAGAGACAATATGGCATTTTTCTCTTGGCCTGCTCAGGCGTAGCATTAGCATAATAATGCTATAGATACTTATACTATATATACGGCTCTTATTTATTTTTATTCGTGTTTTCACTCATATTTATTGGAAGTCTGCTGAACCATGCTTGATACTGCAAAAAAACCAACTCGGCCTATCGCCCTAGACTTACAAGACATCCATAAAAGTTATGGCTCATTAGAGGTGCTCAAGGGAGTGTCTCTGACGGCCTATGATGGTGATGTCATCTCTATTTTGGGCTCATCTGGCTCAGGTAAATCGACATTGCTGCGCTGTATTAACTTGCTCGAAAATCCCAATCAAGGTCGTATCCTGATCGGTAACGAAGAGCTGATGCTAAAACCTGCCAGATCAGGTGAGCTGCAAGCGGCGGATGTGAAGCAGTTAGAGAGCTTGCGTGCTCGCGTTGGGTTCGTCTTCCAAAACTTTAATTTGTGGCCACATAAGACGATCCTACAAAACATTATTGAGGGGCCAACGCAGGTTCTCAAGATCAAAAAAGCCCAAGCGATCAGTGATGCCGAAAAACTGCTCGACAAAGTCGGTTTGCTCGATAAAAAAGACGCTTATCCAGCGAACTTATCTGGTGGTCAGCGTCAGCGGGTTGCCATTGCGCGCGCGCTTGCCATGCAGCCGCAAGTGCTATTATTTGATGAGCCAACCTCGGCGCTAGACCCTGAGTTGGTCAATGAAGTACTGGCTGTGATGCGAGAGCTGGCAGAAGAGGGTCGCACTATGCTGATCGTCACTCATGAAATGCGCTTTGCCCGTGAAGTATCAAGCAAAGTGGTCTTCCTGCACCAAGGGGTGGTTGAGGAGATCGGCACACCTGAGCAAGTCTTTGACAATCCTACCTCCGAGCGCGTCAAAGATTTTATGGCCTCGCATCGTCCGCACTAATCCTGTCCAAGCTATAAATCAGATGGTGGTAGCGCCCCACCGACTTTACCGCCATCGAATCCTATTAAATATAAAAATCACTATACCGTAACTATTGTTTATCCTTTATTGCCCAATAGTCACGGTGAGTATGCAAAACGTTTGTTTTTGATTTTTTACTCAGGTATTATCAAAAGGTTTATAGTCGGTCAATTTTAACGGCTGTCCATTATTCTGCTATCTATATTGCTTGTCTGTCAGGGACGTCAGAGAACAAAGTATCAGAACCCCATATCCATACCCATCAGAATTTAAGGAACATATGATGTCGAACGCTCGTCTATTTTGGTCATCGATGACCGTCTCTGCTGCGCTCATGCTAAGCGCTTGTAGCCAACCTGCCGATGAAACTACCGAAGCCAATGCCGATGCACCTGCCGCAGAAACGACTGGCAAAACCATCCGCATTGCAACCGAAGGCGCTTATCCTCCGTTTAACTATACCAATGCTGATGGTAGCTTGAGCGGTTTTGATGTCGATGTTGCCAATGCCTTGTGTGAGCAGATGCAAGCCAACTGTGAAATCGTAGCGCAGGATTGGGACGGTATTATCCCGGGTCTATTGGCACAAAAATATGATGCCGTTATCGCAGGTATGTCAATCACTGCTGAGCGCCAAGAAAAAGTCGATTTCAGCGAACCGTATTTTGCCAATACGATGGTATGGCTCACCAACACTGATGGCAGCTTTGATCCAATGGCGATCCAAAATGTCACGCTTGGTGGACAGCGTTCTACCACGCCAGGCGCTTATCTACAAGATAACTACGAAGGCAAAGATGGCAATACCGTGCAGCTATATGACAACTATGACAATGCTTACTTGGATCTAAAGTCTGGTCGTAGCGATGCAGTATTGGCCGAAAAAGTCTCTGCCAAATCATGGCTCGCTGACAATAAAGAAGGCTTCGGTATCGTTGGTGATGAGATAGACAATAATGACAATATTGCCATTGCCGTGCGTAAAGGTGATGGACTCAAAGCGGAGTTTGATAAAGCATTGAGCGAGATCCGTAGCAACGGTGAGCTTGCCCGTCTTGAGCAGCAAAACTTTGGTCAATAATGACTCACTAAAGACGGCTGCGAATACGCGCGCGCCACTGACCAGTACTGAGTAAGTGGCGCTCAATAAGGCATCAAGCAGCACGTAATAAGTGACGATATGGCTGGTAACTATATTAAGGAATAATAAGTATGACACTTTCAATGACATCACTAATGACCTCATCAATGAGCAAAAAGCCTTGTTGCTAGCACCGCTTAGCGCCGCGATGCTAATGCTAACAGGTTGTAACAACAGCTCAGCACCAGCAGAAAATGCTGAAGCTGATACCGCGTCTGAAGCACCTATGAATATCAAAATCGCAACAGAATCAAGCTATAAGCCATTTAGCTATACAGATGCTGATGGCAAACTGATCGGCTACGAGATTGAGTTGGTTGACGCATTATGTGCACAAATGAAAGCAGAATGTGAAGTCATATCTCAAGATTGGGATGGTTTGATTCCAGGGCTTAACGCACAGAAATTTGATGCCGCCATCGCTGGTATGTCAATCACCCCTGAACGTAAAGAAGTAGTGGATTTTAGTGACCCTTACTTCCATAGTGGTATCATCTTGATTGGTAAAAAGGCGACGATATCAGCATCGATTCGCTCAAAGGTCAGCCAATCGCTTCACAGCGCTCTACCGTGGCCTCACAGTATCTACAGGACGAGCACGCGGATGCTGATATCAAGCTATATGATACTCAAGACAATGCCTACCTAGATCTAACCTCAGGTCGTGTGCGCGGTATGATGTCTGATAAAGTCACTGGCACTGATTGGCTAAAAACAGAAGCGGGTAGCGGCTACGAGATTAAAGGTCAAGAAATCAGCAGCGACGACGATGCAATGGGTATTGCATTCCGTAAAGGCGATCCATTGGTTGCTAAATTCAATGCGGCATTGGCTGAGCTAAAAGACAACGGCACTTATGATCAAATCACAGGCAGTTACTTTGGTACCAGCTCGACCGCTGCGGCACAAAAAAGCAGTCGTGACTGATGGCGTTGATGAAGTCATAGTCGTTGAAGAAGACGCACCAGCTGAAGCGGCAACGAACTAAGACGACGTCTTCTGCATAGACCGTTATTTTGAAAAGTGTTGTTTACCCAAGAAAACCCAAGGATGATCATGAGCAATCACTGTGTTCCAGTCCGTGCTACGACTGGCAAATCTATTATTAGCGCTATGACGAGCAGTCGTCTATCTGTGTCATTGCTCGCACTGGCGACTATTTTTACCATCTCTGGCTGTAGCAATAGCCAGAGAATGCGGCCGATACCAGTTCTGATACGACCGAAACAAAGGCAACTAAGGATGACGTACTTCGTATTGGTACGGAAGGGGCGTATGCACCTTTTAACTATACCAACGCCGATGGGACACTGGGTGGTTTTGACGTTGAGATAGCCAATGCCATCTGTGCCGATATGCAGGTAACTTGTGAGATTATGGCGCAAGATTGGGACGGTATTATTCCTGGTCTAAAAGCCGGTAAGTATGATGCGATTGTCGCGGCGATGTCCGTTACGCCAGAGCGTGCAGAGCAGGTTAGCTTCACTGATCCATACTTTAGCAATACCTTGGTTTTTTGGCCAAAAAAGACAGCAGTTTTGACCCTAGTAACCAAAGCGACATCGACGCTCACTCGATTGCCGCGCAGCGCTCGACCATCTCATCACAGTGGTTCGAAGACAAGTATCCAAACGCTGACATGAAGCTTTATGATACGCTGAGCAATGCGTTTTTGGATCTAGGATCAAACCGCGTCGATGCGATGATCTCTGATAAGTTGCCTGCGATAGAGTGGCTGAGCTCTCCTGCTGGTAGTAAATATGCACTAAAAGGTGACGAGATTGATATCAATGATAACTTTGCGATAGCAGTACGCCCAGGCGATCCGCTACAAGCAAAGATCAATCAATCTTTAGCCAATATAAAGGCCAATGGTACGTATGACAAAAATCAATCAACAGTATTTTGCTATACCAGAATCTGCGATGCAGACCTCAGATGCAGACACGCCTGAGCAGCCAGTCGCAGAGACCGCCGGTCAGTAATTTTACCAGCTGCACGCTACGGCTTTCATAAGAAAGGTTTATAGCCAATAACAGTTGATTGTTTCTTAATAAAAGGATATTACCATGATGGTGATGTCCTTTTTATTATTCCATAAACGTATCGTATGGTCGTGGCATAGTCATCGTTATTCACTATTCGCTTTACTCAAATTTAGTCAGTTCGTTTCAAGCGTATTTGCCCAAGTATCTGTTTAAGTACGGTTTAGGCACAGCTTTTACGCGTCAGGATTAACATCACGGCGAGCGAATATGATAAAATCAGCGCTCATTTCTACTGTGTCAATTATCGCAGCGCCAACCGTATTGCTCTGACTTCATTTTTTTTGACGACGACCATCTGTATTAAGGTGGTATAAAATACGGTGATGGACTGCGTTCAGCTATTGATGCTGATTCTTTTAACTCATATTTTGCAAATTGCTAATATAAAGAGACTGAGTGGATAATCGTGTTTGACTTACAAGGATTTGGCGCGCTTTTATTAAGCGGCGCTACCGTCACCATACAGCTTGCCGTGACCAGTTTAATCATTGGTCTGGCCTTAGGCTTGCTCGGCGCAACCGCAAAGATGTCCAATATCTGGTTGCTGCGTAAGCTTGCGACTGTCTATACTGCGACGATGCGCGGTATTCCTGAGTTGCTATTGGTGCTCTTTATTTATTATGGCGGCTCAATCTTATTGATGAGCATCCTCAAAAAGTTCGGCTACAACGACTATGTCGAGATTAGCGCTTTTTGGGGCGGTGTTATGGCGCTGTCGATCGCGTTTGGGGCGTATGCGACTGAGATTTTTCGCATGTCGATTCAAGAGATTCCGATAGGGCAACGAGAAGCGTCGCAAGCGATTGGTATGCGTCCTTTTCAGACCTTTTATCGCATTACGTTGCCGCAAGTATGGCAGATTGCATTGCCAGGTTTGGGCAATTTATTTTTAGTACTGCTCAAAGACACGGCGCTGGTGTCTGTGGTGGGTCTCAAAGACATCATGTATCAGTCGTCGCGTGCTGCCCAGTCAACACAGCAGCCGTTTACCTTTTATATGGCAGCAGCGATTATTTATTTGGGTCTGACCATGTTGATTACTGGCTTTATGATGTGGCTTGAGTGGCGCGCCAATCCAGCGGCACGCTATGCCAAAAAGATAAGCCGTCAATCCACTCACAGTCAATCGACCATAGGATAGAGGAGAGATACTATGGATTGGAATTGGCAGGTCATTTTTGATCATATACCTGATTTACTGGGCGGTGCGGTACTGACTATACAGCTGGTCGTGATCTCAGGTATTGTCGGATTGTTTTTTGGTTTGATTCTAGCGCTGCTGCGCTTGTCGAAGAGCTGGTTAGTACAGATATTGCCATTTCTTTATATTTTCTTTTCCGCGGTACGCCGCTGCTGGTGCAGATATTCCTGATTTACTATGGTCTTGGTCAGTTCGGGGCGGTGCGTGAGTCGTTTTTATGGGAGCCGGTGCTCAGTCAAGCATACTGGTGTGCGATCATCGCCTTTACCCTAAATACCAGTGCATATCTGGCAGAGATTATACGCGGTGCGATTCAGACGATACCTGTCGGTGAGCTTGAGGCGGCCGATGCGCTTGGTATGTCAAAATGGCAGAAGCTGACACGTGTAACGTTGCCGCGTGCGTTTGGTATTGTGATCCCAGCCTACAGTAATGAAGTTATCTTTATGCTAAAGGGCAGTGCGCTCGCATCGACCATCGCGTTGATGGATATTACGGGGGTGGCTCGTACGATCAGTGCGCGTACCTATACGCTGATGGAGCTGTTCTTTGCCGCGGGTATCGTTTATCTTGTGCTGTCATGGGTTATCTTGTTTAGCTTTAGACTGTTTGAAAAACGTATGAACCGACACGCCAGCTATGTGCCACCAGATGTGGTGACCAACACGATTCCATAGAGAGTCACTGGTCATGAATGGTCGCCAAGATGACAATAAAGGTGACGGTAGACAATATAGTAGGGATTGCTGAAAAATATTTATCATTTATAGGGAGAGTCTAGTATGAGCCAATCGCCACATATGTCATTAGCAAATGCCATCACCGCTGGGGTCAGTGAAGAACAAAGCATTGATAACCACAATGAGCGTCTGCGTAGCTCTATTGGCAAAGTCGTCTGCGTGGGGCGTAACTATGCGGCGCATGCAGAAGAGCTTGGCAATGAGGTGCCATCATCACCCATATTGTTTATGAAGCCCGCCTCTTCTGTGGTATCTACTCGCCATGATGTGATCCGTCCCAATCCAGAGATATTTGGCGGGACGCATTACGAGGCTGAGCTATGTATTCAGCTGTCATCTGACCTGTCGATGGCAACGATTGAAGAGGCACAGCAGGCGATTGGCGGGATGACCTTGGGGCTGGATTTGACCTTGCGTGATTTGCAGAGCACCCTTAAAGAAAAAGGTCATCCATGGGAGCGTGCCAAGTGTTTTGATGGGGCCTGTGTGCTTGCTGACTGGATCGACCCACAAGCCTTTGGCAATCTTCAGAATGTACATTATCAGCTCATCATCAATGATAAGCTGGCGCAAGACGGTGATAGTGCTTTGATGCTGTTCCCTGTCTATGAGCTGCTGGTCAACATCAGCCATGCTTTTAGCTTACAGGCAGGTGATGTGATTATGACTGGCACACCAAGCGGCGTGGGTGTACTACAAGCAGGCGATAAGCTCAAACTAACATTGGGTGCTCATGAATGGGTAACACAAGTGCAGTAAGCTTGCTAAATGAACCAGTACTAGTCGTCATAAATATTAAAAAGCCTTGAGCCATTGCTTGGGGCTTTTATTTTTTAGACTTTATATATTTTTTCAAAATTTTTTAATACTTATATCTCTCAATAATTGTTTGTACAGTTATTTGTCATCAGTTTGTCATCTATCGTTCAGCGTGCTGTCATAAAGAGTCAGTAGACTTAAGCGGAATTCGTATTTTTGTGGTTGTAATGTGACTCCGCGACCCACTCTCCGCCAATCTAGCCCAATAGCAAGGTGACTGATAATGACATTATTGAATAAAGAACTAGAGCTCGCTCACGAAATCGTTGAAGATTCAAACCCTACTAATAATACTGATTTTCAGACAGTTATCAACCGCCGTCTGAATCGCCGTAGTATTCTAAAAGGTGGTACAGGGTTGACGGCAGCAGCGTTTTTTGGCGCGCTACCTTTGGTTGGTTGTAGTGATGACGATGACAATATCAGCAGTCCTATTATCGAAGATGGCAATGATGCTGCTATTCCTGCGCAGGGTGATTTGAAGCGTCCTGAAACCTTAAAGTTTAAGGCCGTAGCGCACTCAACTGCTGAGACGATGACGGTGGCAGAAGGTTACAAGGCAGAGATGATACTGCCGCTTGGCACACCGCTGATGCCTGGCCTTGACGACTGGAAAGACAATCGTGAGCAGTCGGCAGAATCATTTGAATGGCGCATGGGCGATAACCATGATGGCATGTGGTTTTTTGGCAAAAACGGTAATGCCTACGATGCCAAAGCCTCAGAGAATGGCCTACTGGTTATGAATCACGAATACGTCAATAGTGAGGAGCTAAGCCCGTTTGGCTATTATGTCATCGAAGATAAAGATGCTGCGCCTTTATTCCAACGCCGCCGCCTTGCCAGCGATGTGCGCCGTGAAGTCAACTGCCATGGTGTGGCCGTGGTTGAGATGAAGCGCCGCGCAAATGGCATGGGCTATGAGATGGTGCCAAACTCCAAATACAATCGACGCATCACCAGTAGTACGACCGCACAGTTGGCAGGCCCTGTGGCAGGTTCTGATTTGGTCAAAACCAAGTTTGACCCAACAGGTTTTCAGACGCGCGGCATTAATAATAACTGCGGTGCAGGCTTGTCACCTTGGGGCACTTACCTGACCACAGAAGAGAACTTCTTGGGTGTGTTTGCGCGCGGACAAGATGCCAGTCAGTTAAGCGCCAGTGATAACTATGGTCGCGAGCGTTACGGTGCACCAGAAAACTCTCCAGGCTCTCGATATCTATGGCACACGCCTGACGCCAAAGACGCCATCATCACAGACGAGTTTTCACGTTGGGATATGACCGCTGTTGGTGCTAGTGCTGCTGATGATTATCGTAATGGTTTCAATACCTTTGGCTATATCACTGAGATTGATCCGTTTGACCAAAACTCTACACCGCAAAAACGTACCGCCATGGGTCGATTTGCCCATGAAAACTGTGCCTATGCACCCGTTAAGCAAGGCAAACCTGTGGTATTTTATATGGGTGATGACGCTCGAGGCGAGTATATTTATAAGTTCGTCTCCAAAGCGATGTGGTCAAATGCGGATATCGGTGGCGGGCTCAAAGCTGGTGACAAATACCTGAATGATGGTACGCTATATGTTGCCATATTTAATGAAGATGGCAGCGGTGAGTGGAAAGCACTTGTTCAAGGTCAAAATGGACTAGATGCCTTCAATAGTGCGTTACCATTTAATAGCCAAGATGAAGTGCTGGTCTATGCTCGCGCTGCTGGCGATACCGCTGGCGCCACCAAGATGGATCGACCAGAATGGGTATCGGTCAGTCCTATGACGGGCGATGTCTATGTGACATTGACCAACAATAAATATCGCGGTGTGCGTGAGGACCAACCTTTATCAGCTGCTAACCCGCGTAGCTATCAAGTCAATGGCAAACCAAGTGGTAATGACAACGGTCATATCATTCGCTGGGCAGAGACGGGCGGCGATCATGCCGCAACCAGTTTTGAGTGGGATATCTATCTGTTTGGTGCACCAAGTAACTTGTCCGCAGAGAATTTATCGCAGTTAAGTGCTAGCAATGATCTGTCTTCTCCCTGATGGTTTGTATTTTGATCCACGTGGTGTGTTATGGATTCAAACGGATGATGGTGCGTATACCGACACTACCAGCTGTATGCTGCTTGCGGCATTACCGGGCAAAGTCAGCGATGGTACTACCATCACGACGTCAGCAGGACAGCAAACACGCATTGGCATGCCGGCTAGTAACGACAATATCAAACGCTTCTTTGTCGGCCCTGAAGGCTGCGAAGTCACCGGTATTACCATGACACCAGATTTCAAAACACTGTTTATCAACATTCAGCATCCAGGTAATACATGGGGTGCGGTCGCTGGCGGTAGTACTCCGCGCTCAGCAACAGTCATGATTACCAAAGAAGACGGCGATGTCATATTGGCGGAATCATTTGAGTCGGCAGCCAGTCCGGCATAGCTCGGTAAGCGCTAGATGACAAAATAGTAGAAATGGCAGAAAGGCGTATTCACTAAATAAAAATCCCAAGTTTCGGCTTGGGATTTTTTCTTTGATGCATGTAGTAGTTAATGCTTTAACAATAATAAAGATACCGTTTATCATCCATACATCTCTTTTGGTCACAAACGAACGCTAAAACTAAATTATTCGCTTCTATTTGCGACTGTTAAAGGATAGTATAGAAAAACACCCTTTTTCGCTAAACGTGCCAATACTATGAGCAGTCAAAATTTGTTTTATAACAACCGTATTAGTGACAGTAGCGCTCAGAATGATAGCAGTTATACGCGTAATCGCCATGAGCTTGATGCCCATTTTTTCTCAGCTGATAGCGTGCCACGGCATGGTGATTTGTATGAGCAGATAGATCAACTCGAAGCCATCGATATGGATGAGCTGGTCAAATTATTGGCAGACGCAGAAGACAATGAGGAAGCGACCAAAACCCCTGTCTCTTTGGCGGATTTTTTTTGAAGGGTTGGCGCAGCTTGCGACCATGGGAGTGGTTGAGATGACTGAAATCGTCGAGTCCATTCATCGTGAAGTCATCTTGCGTCCCTTAGGCCGGTTCAATGATAAGCACCTAAATAAATGGCAGCGCGGTTTCACTGGGCGCACCTATGGTACGATACGTCATATCATGCTCATGGTCGGTAACAATCTGGCCTCGGTACTACGAATATACAAAAACTTCATCGTGCAAAAAACAGCTCAGCCACTACCTGACTCACTAAAAAAGCTGGTCAACGTCATCAATGGTGTCATGGGTGATCATCTGGTCAACAATCAAAATGCGCTCGCAATTCCGATGATGTTATACACCAAAGAAGGCAAGCCCCAAAATGAGCGGCTATCAGGGCGGATTGTCATTTTGTGCCATGGCTTGTGCATGAGTCACTTAAGCTGGCAGTCGCAAGAAGGCAATAATCTGGGCGAGGCGATTCATATCAGCCAGCCTGATACCACCGTTCTGTACTTAGATTACAATACAGGTCGACGTATCTCACGCAGTGGTCGTAAATTCTCTCAATTACTACAGGACGTGGTCGATAATAACCCAAATATTACTCAGATAGATTTGGTGGGTCATAGCATGGGCGGCTTGGTGGCGCGCAGTGCGCTGTTTTATGGTGAGCAAGAGCGCCTAGATTGGATAAAGCGCGTGGGCAATCTCATCACCTTAGGTTCACCGCATCATGGGGCAGTGCTTGAGCGTATCGGTAATTATGTGCAAGACATCATCGCCAAGTTGCCATTTGCAGGCTCACTTGCAAAGCTCGGTGATATGAGGAGTGCGGGTATCATTGATCTGCGTCATGGCAGTATTCGTGACGCTGACTGGAAAGCCTTAGAGGGACGCAGCGTATTACCACAAGACTTTCGTCATCCTGCGCGCCTGCCAAGTGGTATCAAAACTTACTTTGTCGCCAGTGCATTGATTGAGACACATTACGAATCTAAGATGACGGATTTGCTAGGAGACAGCTTGGTATCGGTCGCATCCGCGTTAGGTGAAGATGATGCCGAGCATGCGTTGTTTGTACCAGATGGTCATAAAGCGGTGTTTTATGGCGTCAATCATCTTAACTTAATCTATAGCAGACGAGTGCGTGAGCAAGTCGTTGAATGGCTGCTCGATAATGGTCTAAGCGACTATGCTGGACGTCCGCGCATACATTCTTACCCTAGAAGTTTGTCTGTGGCGGTGTAAGCTGGTGTTATTTAGCATTAAATGTATTAGTAGTTTTAAAGGTAAGTATGGTTGATTTTCTTATTAAGCTTTAAGGAGTCACTTTTTATTTGCTCTAAAACCTCATTTAACTGGTCTATATTCTTTAGAAGCAAGTTACCTTGAATATTTTGCAGCCCTGTCTTTTCTTTATATGAATTTTTCTCACTTTCTGCAAGAAGATTTTTGATTTGCCCATTATTGTTGGTAGCTTGCGATAAAAAGGCTTCTCCCATAATATTGAGAGTTTTGTCTAAATTTTCTTTATTATATAAATCAAATTCTGTTCTGTAATGTACAAGCCAAATTAGAAATTTTTTGGAAAGGTCTGGGCTTATGACCGTAATATTTTTTGAAATGCTTTTATCTATAGCCAAATATGTTGTAGATAACTCAGTATAAAGCCCTGACATTAAAAACCAATGACCTATCTTACTTTCTGTAGTCATTTCATTCCAGTTAGGAAATTTTGGGTGAGTTAGCTTTTCAAATGTAATAGTTAAGCTTAATAGTTCATCATAAACTGCTATTTTTCGATCAAATAACTTTTAATATAGTGAATTCAGTATAAAAACGATACAGTGGGACTGGGATAAATTTTTCGCAGCATCGAGCAGCGTAGGCACAGCACGCAAGGAAGATTTAGACCAGTTCCACCTTGATATATAATGTATCTGTTTTATTTAGGATTGACTATATGTTTGCTGTGATATTTGATGAAAATGCTCATTTTTAGTGAGTAGTTTTTCATGATCTTGTTCAAGTCGTTTTAAACGCTCATCAATAGCTGCTTGCTCTTTTCGTCCAATTCTTTCAAGGTAAATTTTACCGAGGTAGATTATAAGCCCACCTAAAACAGCATTGCCACCCAAATTGATAATCAATTCTTGCCAAAAACTACTCATAGCAACTACCCATACTTTAAAGACTTAGTATAGAACAAAAAACCCCCAAGCATCACACTTGAGGGTTTTTTTATGAACAATGGCTTACGGTGACAAAGCAAAACTACTCAGCAAATACCGCTGCTACGTCGTCTTTGTTGAATTTATAGACTTCACCGCAGAATCCGCAGTCCATCTCAAACGTACCGCCTTGCTCTTCGACGATATCTAACGCTTCTGCTTCGCCGATTTGTTCGATGGCCATCTCACATTTCTCGCGTGAGCACGTGCAACCAAACGTTAGGGGAACAGGCTCAGGGGCGACAACGTTTTCTTCGTGATACAAGCGATACAGAATCTCATTGGCATCCAATGTCGTCAGCTCTTCTGCCTTGACCGTGCGCGTCAACACGCTTAGACGTGTCCATAGATCATCGTCGATACCTGCATCTTGGTTTTGCTCAACTTCAGACGTTTCTTCTGCAGTACGCGGTAACATCTGTACCAAGATACCACCCGCTTGCAAGCCATCAGATGCTAGGTTAATGAGCGTTGGAATCTGTGCTGATTGCTTTTGATAATGCGCCAAGCAATCTGCCAGATTGTCATGGCTACGCTCAACGATACCTTGGTACGCTTCGCCACCTTCAGGGTGAATATTAATGAACAATACCCCTTGTCCCATAGCACCCAGCTCAGCAAAGGCATCTTTGGCATGGATCATATTGTCCCAAGCCTGCACTTGCTCGTCCGTCTCGCCTTTCCAGCTGGCAAGCGCACGGATGATACCGTCTTGATCGCATTCTGCCATCGCCCAATTCAGCAAGCTATCGCTGTCTGATGACTGCAATTGGATAGAGAGACGACCGTTAATTTTGACGGTACTGATAAGTAAACTCGCTGCCGTCAGCATCTCGCCCAATAAGCGTTTGATGGCTTCAGGGTAGGGCTTTTGCGCAATCGTACTGGCGTAACTGCGTGATAGGCGCACCACATCGCCGCGCACGGGCGAGTCTTCAATAAAAAAACGTTGGCGTATGTCGTTGTCGCTATGAGTGCCAGCAGTTTGGCTGTCCGTGTTAGGGACTTGAGTATCTTGTGTCATAAGTCATTTGTAGTATTAAGAAGTTGTTAGCTTTATGGGGACTATGGCCAATTTATCAATCGTAGCAACCACAATATTATGGTCACAATGTTTTCTTGATTATATGTACCAATGAGGGACAAATCTAGGTATGAATGAGTCAGCTATCTGTCTATTTCTATAGTGATGCAGTAATTGGGAACCAGCGGCTTTTAGGTAAAAAATAAATATATTCCAAAATATCACCTCCTTCAAAAAAAACTTACCATCTAACACAAATTTGTTGTACAGTAACATTGAGTTGCATTGTGACAAACAACAGCAACAACTGTACGGATGCGGGGCAATGAGATCGGTCAATCAGACTCGTGTCTTCAAAGCACTCATTCAATCTTGTGTTAAAAGCTTGTGATAAAAGGATGTATTCCATGACCCACTTATTTTCTAAACCGTTGACTTTGGCGGCCTTTATGGCGTTGGGCTTAGTTGGTTGTAACAACAGTAGCCAGACCACAGCCGAAGCGCCAGCTGCAGATGATGCCACCACGACAGAAGCTGCTGCCACGGATACCAACGGCACGCTACAAAAAATCAAAGACTCTGGCACCATCGTCGTCGGTCACCGTGACTCCTCTATTCCATTTTCTTATATCGCTGATGATCCTAATCAGCCTATCGGCTATGCCCACGATTTAGAAATGAAAGTCGTTGAAGCCGTTAAGCAAAAGCTAAACATGCCAGATCTCAACGTCCGTTATAACTTAATCACCTCACAAACGCGTATCCCATTGGTACAAAAACGGCACGGTGGATTTTGAGTGTGGCTCAACCACCAACAACGAAGAGCGCCAAAAACAGGTGGCATTCTCTAATGGTTTCTTTGAGATTGGTACGCGTCTATTGACCAACAAAGACTCTGGTATTCAGAATTTTGAAGACCTAAAAGGTAAAACCCTTGTCACCACGGCAGGTACGACCTCAGAGCGTTATATCCGTCAGTACAATGATGACAACAAAATGGATATGAACATCATCTCAGCAAAAGACCACGGCGAAGCCTTTTGATGTTAGAAAATGGTCGTGCTGATGCCTTTATGATGGATGATGTGTTGCTCGCGGGCGAAAAAGCCAAAGCAAAAAATCCTGATGAATGGGTTATCGTTGGTGAGCCACAATCGTTTGAGATTTATGGCTGTATGATGCGTAAAGACGATCCTGAATTCAAAGCTGTGGTCAATGAAGCGTTAAATAATGTCTTTAGCTCAGGCGAAATCAATAGCATTTATGACAAATGGTTCTTGAACCCAGTCCCACCGAAAAACGTCAATCTAAACTTTGAGATGTCTGACAACTTAAAAGCGTTGATTGCCGATCCGCATGACGGTGCTCAGCCAAAAGCGGCGACCGCTCAATAAGCTCTTTGTCCCTCAATATGGCTTGTCTATAGGTCAGATATTATGTTTCTGACCTATAGGCTTATGAATCGCTGCTCGGAGAGACAACCATGAATTATAGCTGGAACTGGGGTGTGCTCTTTGAGCAAACTGGTATCGGTAACGAGCTTTATATCCATTGGATGATTACAGGTCTTGGCTGGCTGCTATTGATCGGCAGTATCGCATGGGCCATCGCCATGGTCGTCGGTACCATCTTAGGCATCATGCGCACGCTGCCGAGCAAGACGGCGCGAGCGATTGGTACGGCTTATGTGACATTCTTTCGCAATATTCCACTGCTAGTACAATTGTTTTTTTGGTTTTACATCGCACCCGGCTGGCTGACGCCAGCAATACAGGAGTGGTGGTATAAGGACTTGTCGCCGAATACCTCAGCAATGCTATCGGCAAGTATCGGTCTTGGCTTATTTACTGCTGCTCGTATCGTTGAGCAAGTTCGTACAGGGATTGAATCCCTACCTGATGGGCAGACCAATGCCGCATATGCACTGGGTTTTAGTATTCCGCAAGTCTACAAAGAAGTGCTGCTACCACAAGCCTTTCGTATTATCTTGCCGCCGCTTAGCTCGGAGCTGACCAACTGTTTTAAAAACGCCTCTGTGGCTTCCTTGGTCGGGGTGATGGAACTGATCAGTCAAACCAAAACTATCAGTGAATACACGCAGAACAGTATTGAGATTTATACCTACGCGACGATTATTTACCTCGTTTTCAATTTATCATTGATTGCTCTGATGGGGCTTATCGAGCGTAAATTGCGTGTGCCTGGGCTTATTGCGGGAGGTCAGAAATGAGTATGATGACCGAATTGGCAACAGCCTATCCTGGTTTGATGGGCGGTATGATCACCACCTTAAAAGTGCTGTTCTTGGCAATTATTGGTGGTATCAGCCTAGGCACGATACTAGCATTGATGCGCTTGTCTGGTATCAAAGCGCTTGAGGTACCTTCTAGGCTATACGTCAACTATTTCCGCTCAGTGCCGCTGCTCTTGGTACTACTGTGGTTTTATTTTGCTGTACCGATGATTTATTTTTGGATAGCAGGTAAGTATCTACAAATCAATGCCGCTTTTGCCTCTTGTGTGGTGGCCTTCATGATGTTTGAGGCCGCTTACTTCTCAGAAGTGGTGCGTGCAGGTATTCAATCGATCGGTAGCGGTCAGGTCAATGCTGCCAAAGCGCTTGGCATGACTTACGGGCAGACCATGCGTCTGGTCATCTTGCCGTAAGCCTTTCGCAAAATGCTACCGCTAATTTTGCAGCAGTGTATTATTTTATTCCAAGATACGACGTTGGTGTTTGCTATTGGTTTGACGGATTTTTTCCGCGCCGCCTACGTCCGCGGTGAGCTCATGGGCTTACTTACCCCTTATATCTTAGGGGCGGGTGCTATCTACTTTGTGATTAGCTTAAGTGCGTCTATGGGCGTGCAGCAGCTACAAAAACGCTTGCGGTTTTAATAGATGTCTCGCTTAGGATTTTGAGCGTTAAGATTGTGGTTTGGTATTTTGATTTAATTTTTAAACGACGGTTATCGATAATAATGTGGTTAGGGAGCCAGTGATGAGCAATGCTGATACATACATAAATTCCTTTGGTGGACTGGTGACTAACAATGGCCATGCGACGGATGAAATGGTCATTCAAATGTCCAATGTCAGCAAATGGTACGGCGACTTTCAAGTACTAACTGATTGTACTGCCCACGTGCATAAAGGGGGATGTGGTCGTCGTTTGTGGCCCTTCAGGTAGTGGTAAATCGACGCTGATTAAGACCGTTAATGGGCTTGAGCCTTTTCAAAAAGGTGAGATCATGGTCAACGGCATCTCTGTCGGTGATTCAAAGACAAATCTGCCTAAACTACGTAGCCGTGTTGGAATGGTGTTTCAGCATTTTGAATTATTTCCGCATTTGACCATTATTGATAATTTAACGGTTGCCCAAATCAAAGTATTGGGGCGTAAAGAAAGTGAGGCGAAGCAAAAGGCCATGGCGTATCTAGACCGCGTTGGTCTGACGGTACAAGCGGCAAAATACCCAGCCGAGCTCTCTGGCGGTCAGCAGCAGCGTGTGGCGATTGCACGCGCGCTTGCCATGGATCCTGTGGCGATGCTGTTTGATGAGCCAACCTCAGCGCTCGATCCTGAGATGATTCAAGAGGTGCTTGACGTCATGGTCGAGCTGGCGCGTGAGGGCATGACCATGATGTGCGTGACCCATGAGATGGGTTTTGCCAGTCAGGTTGCCAATCGCATTATCTTTATGGATGAAGGGCATATCGTTGAGAACTGTAGTAAAGACGAATTCTTTGAAGGGGCAAAAAGCGATCGTGCGCAGATGTTCTTATCGAAGATTTTGAATCATTAACCATCTTGGCTGTATTTACGCTAGTGCTTAAAATATAAATGAAATCATCAATAAAGAGCGTCTATTAATAGGCGCTTTTTTATGGGCGTTAATCTAGCAATTTGGTTTATAGTCAATCAATATTAAAAGTGGTACAAGGCAGACGAGTGCAAGCACTACAGTAGTAGGCTAAACGAGTCTAACGCTGTAACGCTTTAATAGTGGTTCGACTATAGATGAATATGTGATTGGTTATACGGTTAGATAGGTGAGTGCATGTCTGTTTACTGATACAATGGCGCTCATACTTGTTGATAATTAGAATAATTCATAAACCATATTGGAGTTTTTATGAGCGTAGACAATCTATCTGTAGCATCGGCAACCTCATCAAAAAACGGCGTTGTCATCATTGGCGCAGGCTTGGCAGGCTGGCATGTGATTGATGCGATTCGTGCAAAAGATGCAGATATTCCGATTACCTTGATCACCTCCGATAGTGGCGATCGTTATCACAAGCCGATGCTGACCATGGCGATCAGCCAAAACAAGCGCGCATCAGACTTGGTACGAGCAACAGGTAGCGACGCGGCAAAAGCCGCAGGCGTGACCTTGCTTGCCAATACACAAGTCACAGATATCGATACAGCCACCCAGCAGTTACAGCTTATCTCTGCTAATAGGCCAAATCCCGCCCACACGGATTATGCGACGATCAGCTATGGTAAGTTGGTGCTGGCGATGGGTGCGCATCCTATTTTCCCCAAAAAGCTTGCCAGAGGATTTGGTCTGGCATGTCAATCATATCAAGCAGTTCGGTCAGCTACAAGAAAAGCTGGCAACTGGTAGCCAGCATGTCGCCATCGTTGGCGCTGGTATGGTCGGGACAGAAATCGCGGAAGACTTGCTAAAAGCAGGTCATCAAGTGACCTTGATTGATTTGAACGATGCGCCATTATCACAAATGCTACCAGCCAAAGCGACGGCACGTATTGCCAAAGCAATTGAGTCACAAGGTATTCAGTTTTTGGGCGGCTCTCAAGTCTCTGCTGTTACCCGCGTGAGTGGCAATGAAGACGGCAGCGATAGCGAAAAGCTAAGAGTAGACTACGCAGCGCTCGCCTCAACTGAAGATAATGCAGATGTAGAGCAACCTGAGCCGTTGATCGTAGACCATGTGATTGCCAGTACAGGTCTGACCGTCGATGGGCAGCTGCCAGCAGCGGCGGGCGTTACGTTTGACCGTCGTACGGGTATTGTGGTTGATGAATCGACATTGCGCACCGACACTGCACACATCTATGCCATTGGTGATTGTATGTCTATCAATGGGGTTGCTTGTCGTTATGTGGCGCCATTACGCGCACAGGCTGCGACCATCGCTGATGATATCTTAGGGCACGAGCACAGCGGTTATGATCATAAACCACCGATGATTCGTCTAAAGAACAAAGCGATTTCGGTGATGGTAACGGGTGTGCCAAACGCGGCTGGTAATTGGCAAGTGAAGACGGAAAGCGATGATGAACTCATCATGGACTTGCTAGATGACACTGATGCAGTGAGCGCGACCGTGACAATCAAAGCGCCTGCCACTCCCAAAGCCTCCTGATAGACTTGTTTAAAAAGCAAGTTTAAAAGATCACGTTACTGGTTGAGCCAGCCCATTCCTTATGATGGGGCTGGCTTTTTTATGTCAAAAACCTGCCATGATTTTATGTTACTTTTTACTAAGCATGAATATCGAATATCCAATTAAATGATACATACCGTATTGATATTGTTGACATGCTTTCATTTATAGCGTTATAGTAGTTGAATGCTATATCAAACCGAATCAAGGAAGAAGGTTTGCTCGCCAGCGATTAATCAGCACTATCTATAAATACTATAAAAAGTAAAACGAAAGGACTCGTTATGACTCAAAACTCTAATTTCGATGAGACTCACGTTGATTTTGACGCTATTTTGGATAATATCCCTAGTATCAATATGGGCGCACGCTCAGCAAATGCGCCGCTCACCCAAAGCTATGATAAAGGTCCTGATGTACCGCTGATTGAAGCGACCATCGGTGACTTTTTTGATGCTATTGTGTCCAAATATCCTGAGCGCGAAGCGCTGGTCGTCTGTCATCAAAATATTCGCTGGACATATCGTGAGCTACAGCAGCAGGTCAATCAGCTATCCAGTAGCATGATTGAGATGGGGCTTGAGATTGGTGATCGCATCGGGATTTGGTCACACAACAATGCTGAATGGTTGCTGATGCAACTCGCCACCGCAAAAGTCGGCGTTATTCTTGTCAATATCAATCCTGCCTACCGTACCTTTGAGCTGCAATATGCCCTGAACAAACTCGGCTGCTCAGCACTGGTGCTTATGCGCCATTTTAAAACCAGTGACTATGCCAGCTTGATTCGTGAGCTCTGTCCTGAGATTTACCATAAAGATTATACCCAGCTTGATTTGGTTGAGATTCCAACGATTGAACGTATCATTTGGATTGATGAGCCAGACTCTGATGAGGTCTTTGGTTTTATGCAAAAGTTCTCTGCATGGATGGCGGAAGGCGACGCCAACGATCCACGCGTGGCCGAGCGTCAAGCCCAGCTCAAAAATACTGATGCCATCAACGTGCAGTTCACCAGTGGCACGACAGGCACACCAAAAGGCGCAACCTTAAGCCATCGCAATATTCTTAATAACGGCTACTTCATTGGTGAGGCCATGAATCTCACGGAAGCCGACAGACTGTGCATTCCAGTACCGTTGTATCATTGCTTTGGCATGGTGCTTGGTAACCTCGCGATTCTCACGCACGGTGGTTGTATTGTCTATCCAAACGATGGCTTTGAGCCGTTGACGGTATTAAAAGCGGTTGAAGAAGAGAAATGTACGGGTCTACATGGCGTACCGACGATGTTTATCGCGGAGCTTGATCATCCTGAGTTTGAAAACTTTGATTTATCCACTTTGCGTACAGGTATCATGGCAGGCTCTAGTTGTCCGATTGAGGTCATGCGCCGCGTCATCGACAAGATGCACATGAGTGAAGTCACCATTGCCTATGGTATGACAGAGACCAGTCCAGTCTCTTGCCAGACCAATGAGTACACCCTCTTGAGAAGCAAGTCTCGACCGTAGGATTGGTACAGCCTGCACTTGAGGTAAAAGTGATCGACACCGAGACGGGCGAGATTGTGCCTATCGGAGAGACTGGCGAGCTACTCACGCGTGGTTATTCCGTGATGAAGGGCTATTGGGGTAGCCGTTTTAAAACGCGAGAAGCCATTCAAGATGGTTGGATGCACACGGGTGATTTGGCAACGATGGATGAAGACGGCTATGTGAAAATCGTCGGCCGGAGTAAAGACATGGTGATTCGCGGTGGTGAAAACATCTATCCGGTTGAGATCGAAAACTACCTTTATCGTCATCCCAAGATTCGCGATGTGCAAATCGTTGGCATACCCGACGAGCGTTATGGTGAAGTGCTCGCAGCATGGATTATTCCTAAAGAGCCGGGCTGCTTGACGGAAGAGGAAGTCCGTGAATTCTGCAGCGAGCACATCGCTCATTATAAAGTGCCTGCTTACTATCGCTTTGTCACTGAGTATCCAATGACCATCACGGGCAAGATTCAAAAGTATAAAATTATTGAGCAAATGAAAGAAGAGTTGGGTTTGTCGTAAGCTTATTTATCAGCTCTAAAACACTAAAGATGAACTATGTGGGTCATACTTAAAAAATAGCAGTTGGATCATTCATATAAAAGCTACTCGCATTTACGTATCTATGTATCAAAGAAAAGGGACATCATGAGCGCTATCATAACCAGTAAACTGAGTCCAAACTCAAGCGACTTTCAGCAAAACAGTGCGGCGATGCAAGCGATCGTCGATGATTTGTATGTACACTTGCGTAAAGTCGCCCAAGGTGGCTCAGAGCGCGCCCGTGCCAAGCATCTAGCACGTGGCAAGCTACTACCACGCGAGCGAGTTGAGCGTTTGCTTGATGTGGGTACGCCGTTTTTGGAAGTAGCACCGATGGCAGCGCATGACATGTATGGCGAAGAGATTCCAGCGGCTGGCGTGATTGCCGGTATTGGTCGTATCAATGGTATTGAGTGTATGATTGTCTGTAATGATGCCACGGTAAAAGGCGGCACCTACTACCCAATGACAGTCAAAAGCATTTGCGCGCTCAAGAGATTGCGCAAGAAAATCATTTGCCGTGTGTTTATTTGGTTGATTCAGGTGGTGCTAATTTACCCAACCAAGATGACGTATTCCCTGATAAAGAGCACTTTGGCCGTATCTTTTTTAACCAAGCAAACCTCAGTGCGGCAGGTATTCCGCAAATCGCGGTGGTCATGGGTAGCTGTACGGCTGGTGGTGCGTACGTGCCTGCCATGAGCGATGAATCTATCATTGTCAAAGAGCAAGGCACGATATTTTTGGGTGGTCCGCCACTGGTAAAAGCTGCAACGGGTGAAGAGGTGAGTGCAGAGGATTTGGGCGGCGGTGATGTGCATACGCGGCTATCAGGCGTGGTCGATCACTTAGCGCAAAACGACACGCATGCGTTATCAATCGCCCGTAACATCGTCAGTCATTTGAATCGCCCTGCCAAACACATTCCTAATCAAATCACACCGCGACCACCACGTTATGACGCCAAAGAGCTGTACGGCGTTATTCCAACGGACAAGCGCAAGCCATTTGATATCAAAGAAATCATCGCCCGTATCGTTGATGACAGTGCCTTTGATGAATTCAAAGCGCGCTTTGGCACGACATTGGTTTGTGGATTTGCTCATATCGAAGGGGATGCCTGTGGGTATCATTGCTAATAACGGCATTCTATTTAGTGAGTCGGCGCAAAAGGCACGCATTTCATCGAGCTGTGCTGTAAGCGCAAAATTCCATTGGTATTTTTGCAGAATATCACAGGCTTTATGGTTGGGCGCAAATACGAAAACGAAGGCATTGCTCGTCACGGTGCCAAGATGGTGATGGCAGTTGCCAATGCCAAAGTACCGAAATTCACCGTCATCGTTGGTGGCTCGTTTGGCGCGGGTAACTACGGTATGTGTGGCCGTGCTTACAGTCCGCGCTTTTTGTGGATGTGGCCAAATGCCCGTATCTCTGTCATGGGCGGTGAGCAAGCAGCGTCAGTACTGGCAACGGTCAAACGTGATAACTTTGATCGCAAGGGTGAGGCGTGGAGTGAGGAAGATGAAGCGGCATTTAAAGCACCAATTCGTGAAATGTATGAAGCGCAAGGTCATCCCTATTATGCCACCGCGCGCCTGTGGGACGATGGCGTGATTGATCCTGCTGATACCCGTCATGTATTGGCATTGGGACTGAGCGCTGCCTATAACGCACCGATTGAAGAGACGACTTTTGGTGTCTTTAGAATGTAAGCGCTAAGGTCTGCTCGTGATGAGAGAGTGGTGCGACAATCTTTTAAATACGATTCTACCGCAACATCGGGTTTTGACATCTTACTTTCTTATATGAGCATTATGATGGATGACCCAAACGTTGGGCTAAGTATTTACATAGACATATAAATAGGAACATAGAGAAAGTTATGAAAGAAGCAAAATCAAAAAATAGTAATCATTATAAAAGTCTATTAGTCGATATAAAACAACACGTCGCTACCGTGACGTTAAATCGTCCCGAGATACGCAATGCCTTTAATGACGAGATGATCGCCGAGCTGACAGAGGCTTTCACTGTGCTTGGTGCTGACGATGACGTACGTGTCATTGTGTTAGCCGCTGCTGGCAAAGCGTTCTGTGCAGGCGCTGATCTTAATTGGATGCGCGCCATGGCGGATTATAGCTATGAAGAGAATCTAGCGGATGCGGATAAATTGGCGCAAATGCTTAAGACAATTTATGAGTGTCCTAAGCCGACGATTGCGGCAATACAAGGCGATGTCTATGCAGGTGGTATGGGTCTCGTTGCCGTCTGTGATGTGGCCATCGCTGTGAAGATTGCCAACTTTTGCCTGAGCGAAGTGCGCTTGGGCTTGGCACCTGCGACCATCAGTCCTTATGTCATCCGAGCGATGGGCGCTAGAGCTGCGCAGCGTTACTTCTTAAGTGCTGAGGTGTTTGATGCCAAAAAAGCACGTCAGCTTGGCTTTATCCATGAGCGCGTGAGCGAAGAATGGTTAGATGATGAGGTCACGACACTTTGTGCCAAAATGGTTAAAAACAGCCCCGATGCGGTCAAAACCTGCAAGCAGCTATTACACGATGTTGCTGGCGCGCCCATCACTGATGAGCTGATTGCTGATACGGTAAAAGGTATTGCGGATATTCGCGCATCAACACAAGGAAAGGAGGGCGTGCAAGCATTTTTGCAAAAGCGCAAGCCTGATTGGTTGACAGCAAACTAACGATAAACGAATAGATAAACGGACAAATAGACAAGACGTCAAATAATAATGACAAGATACAGGGATAGTTATGTTTTCTAAAATTCTAATTGCCAACCGTGGTGAAATTGCTTGCCGAGTGGCCGCAACTGCCAAGCGTCTTGGCGTCAGTACCGTCGCGGTGTATTCTGATGCTGATCGCGAAGCCAAGCACGTGGCGGTTTGTGATGAAGCGATCTATCTAGGCGGTTCGGCACCGAAAGACAGCTATCTCAAAGGTGATGCCATTATTGCCATCGCCAAGCAAACAGGTGCTGAGGCCATCCACCCAGGCTATGGGTTTTTGAGTGAAAACGCCGATTTTGCACAGGCCTGCCAAGAGGCTGGTTTGGTGTTTATCGGACCCTCTGCTGAGGCGATTCGCGCCATGGGCGGCAAATCTGAGTCCAAGCGCTTGATGGAGGCCGCTGGCGTGCCGCTGATACCCGGCTATCATGGTGACAATCAAGACGCCCAGTTTTTGCAGCAGCAAGCAGATGATATTGGCTATCCTGTCTTAATCAAAGCGAGTGCAGGCGGCGGCGGCAAAGGCATGCGTATCGTTGAGCAAAGCAGTGATTTTATTGACTTGCTTGACTCGTGCCGCCGTGAAGCAATTACCAGTTTTGGCAATGATCAAGTGTTGATCGAAAATATGCGCTCAAACCACGCCATATCGAAATCCAAGTATTTGGCGATACGCATGGCAATTATGTGCATCTGTTTGAGCGGGATTGCTCCGTGCAGCGTCGCCATCAAAAAGTATTGGAAGAAGCGCCAGCACCGGGTGTCGATAGGGCCATGCGTGAAGCGATGGGTACGGCTGCAATTGAGGCGGCGCGTGCGGTTAATTATGTCGGCGCTGGCACGGTTGAGTTTATTGTGGAGCAGCGCGAAGGCACGATGAATTTTTATTTCATGGAGATGAACACGCGCTTGCAAGTTGAACATCCGGTCAGCGAAGCCATTACTGGTGTGGATTTGGTCGAGTGGCAACTGTTGGTCGCTGCGGGTCAGCCATTGCCAAAATCGCAAGACGATTTGACGATCAATGGTCATGCGATCGAAGCGCGTATCTGTGCTGAAAACCCTGACAATAATTTTTTACCAGCGACGGGAACGTTGTTTACCTATCAGAAGCCTGAGCACAGCACCTTTGTCATTGATAAAAACGGCGCTGATGTGCGTATCGATGATGGCGTACGCGAGGGTGATGTCATCAGTCCCTTCTACGATTCTATGATTGCCAAGCTTATCGTCCACGCACCCACACGCGAGCAAGCGTTGGCGAGACTCGATCGTGCATTGGCGCAGACGCGTATCGTCGGTCTACCAAATAATGTGGCATTTTTGCGTTATATCTTAAATACCGACTCATTTAACAACGCCAATCTTGATACGGCGCTGATAGAGCGCGAGCAGGACAAGCTATTTGATCAGCATCCGCTTGGATTATCGACGCTTGTGGTGACGGCTATTACGCAGCAGCTTGCGAGTGAAGCCGTATTACAAAAGATCGACAACGACCCCTTTAGCAAACCGACAGGATTCCGTGCTTATAGCGATTACACTCGCTCATTTAGCCTCATTTATAATGAGCAGTCCTATTATGCTCGTATCAGTAACTGGCACAATGTGAGTGGCGCTGAACGCAAAAGGGCGGTGACAATCTCAGTAGCTTTGCGCTTGTCATTGGTAAAGAAGTCGCGAACACGCAGGATGATAGCAATATCAATGTCGCCGCTCAGACTGAAACGGTTTATGAAGGCCAAGTCAGCTATGATAGCAGTGATGCGCACAATCATACCTTATGGTTAGAGGGTGCACGTATCAGTGCGCAGAGCTGGGTTAGTAATGAGACAGTTTATGTGTTCACAGATAGCGGATGCGATGAGATTACCTTAATTGATGTGATGGCGCATGTGGGTGAAGACACAGCAGCAGTCGGCAGCCTAAAATCACCGATGCCAGGGCAAGTCGTTGCATTCAAAGTAGCTGTTGGCGATACTGTGAAAAAGGCGAACCACTTGCGGTCATCGAAGCCATGAAGATCGAACATACCATTACCGCACCAAATGATGGTGTGGTAGCAGAACTATTATTTGCAGCAGGTGATTTGGTCGCTGATGGTGATGAGCTACTGCGTATCGATAGTGAAAGCGAATAGAAAAGGACAATAAGCATGAGCCACTCGTATCCAAGCCATGTCACCATCGTCGATGTCAGTCCGCGTGATGGATTGCAAAACGAATCCATGACGGTACCGACCGAGGTTAAACAAGCCTTAATCAATGATTTAATTGACGCAGGGATTAAAAAACTGGAGGTGACCAGTTTTGTCTCGCCAAAGTGGGTGCCACAAATGGGCGATAACAGCGCATTGCTTGATGCGCTTGCGCCAACGCGGCAGAAGGACGTTTGTTACTCAGTACTCGTGCCCAATATGCGCGGCTTTGACAATGCGATTGCCTACCGTCCTGATGAAATTGTTATTTTTGGTTCAGCCAGCGAAACCTTTAGCCAAAAAAATATCAATTGCAGTATCGATGAGAGTATTGAGCGTTTCACGCCCGTTGCCGCTGCGGCAAAAGCGCAAGGTATCAAAGTACGCGGCGTTATCTCTTGTACCGTTGGTTGTCCTTATGAAGGCGAGATTGACCCTAGCCAAGTCGCTTACGTGACCAAGCGGTTGATTGAGATTGGTTCAGAGCAGATTGGCATTGCCGATACGATCGGTGTGGGTACGCCGCTCAAAGTACAGCGTGCCCTACAAGCAGCGCTTGAGTATGCTGATATTGCCATGTTATCAGGTCACTTTCATGATACTTACGGTCAAGCACTCAGCAATACCCTAGCGGCATTACAAATGGGTGTCAGCGAATTTGATACCTCAGTCGCAGGCCTCGGTGGCTGTCCGTATGCCAAAGGCGCAACGGGCAATGTCGCGACCGAAGATGTGGTATATATGCTGCATGGCATGGGTATCAGCACGGGTATCGATTTGGAAAAATTGGTCGTGGCAGGCGAGCGTATTAGTGGGTTTTTAAAGCGTCCAAATGGCTCAAACGTGGCACGGGCTTTGATTAATAAATGTCAGTCTTAAAAAATTATCGTAAAATGAAATATAGTCGAACCACTATTAAAGTGTTACAGCGTTAGACTCGTTTAGCCTACTACTGTAGTACTTACACTCGTCTGCCTTGTACCACTTTTAATATTGATTGACTATACTAAAAAACAAGGAATGGTCATGAGTTTACCTGGATTGAATTTTCAGCTTGGCGAAGATATTGACGCGCTACGTGCTGTCGTACAGCAGTTTGCGGCCAATGAGATTGCCCCGCGTGCAAGCGAGATCGACAGCAGTGATGAGTTCCCTATGGATCTGTGGCAAAAGATGGGCGATCTGGGTCTACATGGCATTACCGTCCCTGAAGAGTATGGCGGCTCCAACATGGGCTATGTCGCTCATATGGTGGCGATGGAAGAGATTAGCCGAGCGTCGGCATCGGTGGCGCTTAGCTATGGTGCGCATTCTAACTTGTGCATTAACCAAATCAAACGCAACGGCTCTGAAGCACAGAAACAAAAATATTTGCCAAAACTCATCAGCGGCGAGTTCATCGGTGCATTAGCAATGAGTGAGACCGGTGCTGGTTCAGATGTCGTCAGCATGAAGCTCAAAGCCGAAGAAAAAGACGGTAATTACATCTTGAACGGTAGCAAAATGTGGATCACCAATGGCCCTGATGCGGATGTGATGGTGGTCTATGCCAAGACCAATCCTGAAATGGGTGCCAAAGGTATGACCGCCTTTATCGTAGAAAAAGGTATGGAAGGGTTTGGTACCGCGCAAAAGCTCGATAAGCTTGGCATGCGTGGTAGCCATACGGGTGAGATGACTTTTAACAATGTCATCGTACCAAGCGACAATATCTTGGGCGGTCTCAATGAAGGCGTTAAGGTACTCATGAGTGGCCTAGATTATGAGCGTGCCGTATTAGCCGCAGGTCCTATTGGCATCATGCAGGCGGTGATGGACAATGTCGTCCCTTATATCCATGAGCGCAAGCAGTTTGGTCAAGCAATTGGTGAGTTTCAATTAATCCAAGGCAAAGCGGCTGATATGTATACTATTTTGCAGGCAGGTCGTAGCTTCTTATACACCGTTGGTAAAAACCTCGATATGCTAGACGCGCACGGCGCAGGACACAGCCGAGAAGTGCGAAAAGACTGTGCTAGTGTGATTTTATGGTGTGCCGAAAAAGCCACATGGATGGCAGGTGAGGGCATTCAGATATTTGGCGGTAATGGGTATACCAACGAGTATCCACTCGGTCGCTACTGGCGCGATGCTAAGCTGTATGAGATTGGCGCAGGTACTAGCGAGATTCGTCGTATGCTGGTCGGTCGTGAGCTGTTTAACGAGACCAAATAAAAAGGGTTAGAACAGTAGCTAGCAAAGCTTTGACCTTATAAAAGAGAAAAGTATCTAATAAAAAAGCAGCACGCTTTAAACGTGCTGCTTTTTTTGTCAGTGTGACAGTATGATATTGGCTTATCTATGACGGATTATGACTTATTACGATAATCAAAAATACCGTGCCAGACCATTTAATAATAAATCATCGCGCAAGCGTACGGGGCGATTGACATGCTGCGAGATAGTGGCCGCATCGCCGCCTGTCATGATCACTTCAAAGTTTGGGTGACGACGACTAATCTCATTGATTGCACCAACGATAGAGAGCAAGATGCCACGGTGCACCGCGTCTTGGGTGGTCATGCCTTGGCTAACACTATCAAACGTGCCGTTAGAGATGGTGATTTGCTTGGTTCCAGAAAACAGAGACTCGCGTTGTAGGTAAATACTGGGGAAGATATAACCACCCAAATGCTCAGCGTGATCAATCAAGTCAATGGTCACTGCCGTACCGCAGCCGATCACGCATTGGCGTTTTTTCTTATCGACGGCTCCTAGCATCTGTAGCCAGCGATCACAGCCGAGCTGCTGGTCATTATAAGCACTTTTCATAGCGCATGCGCGGCATCAACATGGACAAACTCAAATGGAATGTTCAAACGACTGAGCGTCTCTGATACTTGGGCATTGAGCGCATCGCCCAGTACGGATGAGATACCAATAAAATCGGGCGCATAACGCTCAAAGCGGTCAGTCAGACCCATGAGTAATTCAGCGGGTGCTTGCAGATGCTGCTTGGCATCATGTGAGACTATCTGCCCGATATCGTCGGTCAGCCAGTATTTTAGGCGGGTATTGCCAAGATCAAGCCAGAGCATAAAAATCCCTTTATATAGCGCTCGTTAATGATGGTGCTCGTCAGTGTTATGATTAAGCCTAGGGCGTGTCCCTAATAAATAACGTCAATACGCCCAGTAAAAAGCGTAGAAATCTTACCGTTATCTTGCTGTAATTGCAAACACCCATGAGTGTCGACACCGCAAGCGACTCCCGTCATGACTTTTTTCTCATTATTATAGTCTTGGGTAACACGTAAACGCAGACCGGCTAGCGCATCCATCGCTGCAAACTGCTGCAAAAAATCCATCTAAATAATAGGTATGCCCCGTTGGTTTTTCGATGGCCAAATGCTCAAAGCGAATCATCGCTGCCATCAGTGCTTTGCTCATCTGCTGATACAATGTTTGTAAGTCTGGCAGGCTCGTGGCAGCTGCCACTTCTGGATGTAGCAACTCATGGATGTCCTGTAAGCTGATCGCTTGATAACTCATCCCCTCAGAGGTTTGCGCGGTGAGCGTTGGCGCAGCTTTTACATTCAACCCAATGCCTAGTACCACACCAACCAGCTTGCCAGATTTGGTCACGGGTTCTATCAAGATGCCAGCGAGTTTTTGAAAGGGCAATGTGCGCTGAAGTGAGATGGCGCTGTCTAAAGCTGAACCGTCGGGTGCAGAGTGCGCCAATTCAGAATGATGACTGGCTTGACTCTGATAAAACCCCAAATCATTTGCCCATTTCACCCCAATTGGCGTCAGACCTTGCGCTTGTAGTTGTTCATTTACGGTTTGGATAACAGGCATTTTTGCCAGCTCAAGACCAATAATCAAAGACAGTAGCCCACTAACTGGCATATGCACCGGATGGTACAACGACAGGTAGACATTGCCGCGTGGTGACTGCCACGAGCGCCCATGTTGTCCACGTCCCGCGCTCTGCGTCTCTGCGGTCAAGACGTGTACGGTAGCAGCATCTAGCGTGCCATCTTGCAGTGCTGCGATCAGCTCGCTATTGGTCGAGGTGCTACTGGCAACGTGACGGTGGTTAAGCTCGGATAAAGCGGGAGAAAAATTGGTGAGTGGTGACATAAGTTTAATCGATGTGGTTAAAGGAAACTTTGATATACTAAGCGGTTACCAAAGACAGCATACCAAAGACAGAATAAAGGTCACGTTGAGATTTGGCAAATACAGTTAAGTGCGCTAAGAAACCAGTAAGTAGGCAATAAAATTAATACTAGGGCGTGTTGAACATTCGCAAATAGGCACTGCTGATTGCTAAAATTGTTCCAGACAAGGCACAAAGCGACGATAATGCAGATGCCTAAGCGAGATTTGTAACGCAGTATGGGGCAATTTTAGCATCAGCCCCAACGATAAAGTAGGGGACTCTTTTTTGCCGCTTCATTGTTAAAAATAAGCGCTTAGAGTGACTAAACTTATTATTTTTAACATCGAATCGCCTAAAAAATAGTCGCTGTCAGTGCCATGGTCGAATGTTCAACACGCCCTAGGCCAGTATTATAAAAGGTTTGTTCTATGATGTTATATGTGTGGTTTGTGATTGCAGGGGCGTTTGCAGGTGTCAGTGCAGGCTTGTTTGGCGTGGGCGGCGGCATGATTATCGTCCCCGCCCTGGTCTGGATTTTTACCGCCTATGACTTTTCGCCAGAGGTGGTGACACACCTAGCTATTGGTACGTCTCTTGCGACCATTGTTGTGACCTCGATCAGCTCACTGACGGCTCACAATAAACGCGGCGGTGTCCGCTGGGAAGTGTGGCGCAAGATGGCGCTCGGCTTGGTGGCGGGGAGTTTGGTCGGCGCTGGTATCGCAGATATGATTGATGGTCAGGCGCTACAAGCCATCATCGGTGTTGGCGCGCTATTGGTTGCGCTAAAAATGCTGTTCTTTTCTAACAAAGAGCAAGTGGGCAAACCGCTGCCACCTGCTGGGGTACAGTTTGGCGCTGGTACGGGCATTGGCATGGCGTCCTCTATCTTTGGGATTGGCGGTGGTAGTTTGACCGTACCGTTTTTGAACTGGGCGGGGCTGCCGATGAAGCAATCGGTCGGTACGTCGGCGGCGTGTGGTCTGCCTATTGCTCTGGCTGGCGCGGCTGGATTTGCCTGGTTTGGTCAAGATGTGGTCAATCTGCCTGAGGGCACCATCGGATTTGTCCATGTCATAGGATTTTTGTGTATTTCGGTGGCGAGCTTTGCAATGGCAAAAGTGGGTGCCAAACTTGCTCATGTATTGCCTGCCTTGATGCTCAAGCGCGCGTTTGGCGTATTATTGATATTTGCAGGAGGGCAGTTGTTATTAAGTGGATTGGGTGTGATTTAGTTTTGGTGTAGTGAATTAGTTACTAATAATAAATTGAGGGTTCAATATGGCTATTACCGAATTATTCCATAAAAGACAGAAAAGAATTCGAGGCGAATATCCTGACGTTTACCAGTACGAAGAATTGCCTAACAAATTAAAAAGTATAGTCAGTTCAAAATAAAATTGTTATGGTTAGGACAAACATCATAAAACAACTTGGATAAGTCGTTTTCCAACCAGCCTTGGCGTAGAAACTTTACTTGTGCCCATTTCTTTTCAATAGGGTTCAAATCAGGGCTGTACGGTGGCAGCCATAGAATACGATGACCATGCCTATTCAGTAGCTTTTGAATGCGCTTCTTCTTATGAAATCGAGCGTTATCCATCACAATCACGCATTTGGTTTTAAGACTTGGGATTAGGGTTTGTTTGCACCAGTTGTAGAATATGCTGCTGTTAATGTTGTGCTTAAAGTAATCTAGTGCAAACAGCATCTTTTCATAGAGAGCACCGATAACGTTGGTTCGCTTTTTACCTTGCCAATTGTAGCTATCAATACAAGGTGTACCAATTAATGTGTACCCATGAGAGCGAATAGTCTCGTACTCAAAGCCGCTTTCATCCATGTAAACAATGGGATAGCCTTGTTGTTTAAAGATATCAAGCTTACTGTGATATATCGCTCTTTTAATCGGACAGGCTTTTGGATGTTCTAAGGTCTTTTTTTGACTGATACCAAGCCGTTTTAGGGCATGATGAATGCCTGTTTTACTACAGTTCAAACGACGTGCTCGCTCATACTGGTAATCGTCGGGATGTTCTTTGACATCATTAAGTAGCACGTCATCTGGTATTTTATAGGGTTTGGTTTGCCTGGTTGTTTTGCTATGAATACGCCGCTTCCAGTTCTGTATGGTGGTTGGGCTCAGATTATAAAACTCAGCCGCCTCGGCAAAGGTCATACCCTCGTCTAAGCTTTTTAGTACTTGCATACGAAAATCTAGTGAGTAAGTCATGGTCTTTATAATAACAATTGAATTTGATAATTAGTTTATAACACTTTTAGGTGGAATTGACTATACAAATTGTTCATATTTGGAACGAAACAATAGGTCAAGATCAATCTGGTATTAATTGGAGTCAATTAACCCTAAATCGTGAATACTTAAAAAATTGCTACAAAATATTATGCAAGGAAACTGGTGTTTTTAAGTTGAATGAAGATGATAGCAACGTAGAAGGGCTGATTATTTATTTTGAAAGTATTTATAAATATTTTTTGGAGGAAGAGTGTGCGGAAAAGGCATTAAGTGTAGTAGAACTGATGATGAAAACAATATCAAAATTCTCTAAAGAAAATAGACGTGAAGTCAACATAAATTTAGATGACACTATAAATGAATTAAATCATAGATTTCTTGAAAACGGTGTAGGTTATCAATATGAAAACGGTCAAATCGTTAGAGTGGACTCTGAGTTTATTCATGCTGAAGCGGTCAAACCCGCTTTACAGTTATTAAGTAACCCTACATACAGAGGTGCTCAAGAAGAGTTTTTAAACGCCCACGAACATTATCGTCATGGTCGTTACGATGCCGCTCTAACAGATTGTCTTAAAGCATTTGAAAGTACCATGAAAATCATACTAGATAAACATGATTGGGAATATGGCAAAAAGATACTTCAAAGAGGCTTATTGATTGTTGTCTAGCTAATGAACTGATACCAAAATTTTGGACTGATCATTTTAATTCATTAGGTAATATGCTTATCTCAAGCATAGGTACACCTCGAAATAAACTTAGTGGTCATGGCAAAGGTAATGATGAGATAGAAGTTCCTGAACACCTTATTCAGTATGTGCTACACATGACAGCGTCTACGATTGTATTTTTAATCAAAGCAGAAGAAAGGTTAAATAGAATAAACCTAGTATGTAAACCATGAGACATTATTAGTATGAAAGCAGCAGAAAAATATCGCCGTGTCTTTGGCTCGGTGAGTCATTTAAAAGACCAGATATCATGGACAACTGGTCTTACCAATATGGTAGAATTTTTGGCGTGGGAGCCCAAGCAAATTCTTGGAATCACCAAAAAGCAATATGTACGCCAAATCATTGAGTGGGCTACCCAGCCTGAGCTAGCAGGCAAAAGTGTAGAAGAGATTGAACACGCCATTATCAAAAAGCTCAACGCAAAAATGCATGACACGGAGCAATTAGAAACCTATTCATCCCAAAGAGTTGGCATCTGTCATCCTAGAGAAGCTGTGCGCCGCGTAAAATTCTTTTCTGAAGAGTATCTAAATAAAGAGTTCGATATCTTTTTAAGTTTATGTAGCGACGCCTATTTAGATTTATTTTATCAGCAATTCATCACCTTTGAGCCAAATGGGTCGTGGTCGACACATGGCAATAGTGGATTGTTTGAGGCAAGCACCGAGCTAAAAGCGATGTATATGGACAACTTGGCCTACAACCATCAGGCGAATGTGCTGGTAGCAAACGAATTGAAATTTAATGGTCGAAAAAACCCAGATCAGCTGCTCAAGTACTGTGTGATGTATGAGCATTTACTCGAAAAAGGCTTTATCAATAAAGGTGCCAAGTTTTTACTGCTGTTCATCGGTGGCAGTGAGCTAGAGCACAATAAACAGCGCTTAGCCGACCGAGAGCTGGCACTGTGTCACAAAAGACCCAAGAAATATCAGCATCTCTTAAGACCAGAGCTGTTAGATATTGTTGATCATCTACAAGTGGCCAGTATCACGTGGTCAGCATTGATTGCGTTCAATGATCGCTATCTAACAGAAAACAATGTCAGCCAAGTGGAGCAAAAACTATTACGAGGGTTTCATCAAAGCCTGAAGGCAAAATCGTTTATGCACTTAGACGTTTAATCCTAAAAACTCACGACAATTTCAGGTAGAATAGCCGCCTGTTTTCGCCACATCTATTGACTATTCATGCGTTTAAAATCTCTAAAGCTGGCAGGTTTTAAGTCCTTTGCCAACCCAACGACCTTTACCTTTCGTCATGGCATCACTGCCATCGTCGGGCCAAACGGCTGCGGCAAATCCAATGTGATTGATGCCATACGCTGGGTGCTGGTGAGACCTCTGCCAAGCAGCTGCGTGGCGGGGCGATGAGCGATGTCATCTTTGCTGGTACTCAAGACAAAGCGGCCAAGAGTGTGGCGAGTGTCGAGCTGACCTTTGAGCATACCCAAGATGAGCAAACGGGCATTCGCCATGAGCTTAACTTGTACCAAGAACTGTCCGTTCGCCGTCAGGTCAATAAAGACGGGCGCTCGGATTACTTTATCAATGGTACGCGCTGTCGTCGCCGCGATGTGGTCGATGTGTTCTTGGGAACAGGGCTGGGTGCGCGTAGTTATGCGGTCATTGAGCAAGGCATGATTGGGCGGATTGTTGAGTCAAGTCCCTTTGCAGCTGCGTGAGTTTATCGAAGAGGCGGCTGGGGTTTCGCGCTATCAGGCTCGCCGCGAAGAGACACAAAAAAAGCTTGAAAAGACAAGAGATAATTTGGCGCGTCTGCACGATATGCAAAGCGAGCTGCTGCGCCAACAAAAGGCACTGTCTAAACAGGCAGCGAGCGCGCAGCGTTACGAGGAGATCTCTCAGCTTGGCTGATATTGAGCAGCAGCTTGCTATTCAGCAGCTCTATCAGGCCAAGCAGCAGCATCAGCAGCAAAAAATCATACATGAGCGCAGTACGGCTGAAGTGTCAACATTGCAAGCGGATTATGACACGCTAAAGGCACAACAAGACAAGCTCACCGCTCGTATTAACCAAGAGCAATGGCTCAAAGATGATGCCCAAAGCGCGCATTACGAGCAGCAGCTGGGCTACCAAAACGCTGAGCATCAACTGAGTGATGCCACTGCACAGCTGGCAGCCATTGAGCAGCAACTGTCTCACTTGGCGCAGCAGCGCCAGCAATCACTCGCTGATATTGAGCGGCTTAACACTGAACAAGCTGAGCAGCAGCAAGCATTAGAGAGGTTACGCCCACAGCTCGCTGAGCTGAGCGACAAGCGTGATAACCACAAGCGTCATGAGCAGCCATTGCAGCGCGCATGGCATGACGCACAAAACCAGCTGTCGCGTCTGCAAGACAAGGCACGTACGCTTGAGCAGCAGCAGGCGATTAATACTCAAGCACAAAAGCGTCACCAGCAAAGCGATGATAAGTGGCAACGCCGCGAGCAAAATTGGCAAAACCTCTGGCAGCAATTGCAGCAGTCTATAGCGCCATCTGATAATACTAATGCTGTTAGTGCCAGTGCTGATGCAAGTCAGGCAGCAGACGAGCAAGACTTGCATCAGGTGCTAGAAGAGCAAGTCGCTAAGCTGAGCAAACAGCTACAGCAGATTGAGCGTCAGCAAGAAGGGGTGGATGAACGTCTGTCTGAGATACAGCCGCAAGCGCATCATTTGCAGCAGCGACTGAACACGCAGCAACGCGAGCTGAGCGATGATGAAAAACGTCATGCACTACTCGCAGGTGAATACGACACTTTGCATCAGATATTGCATCCAAAACCTATATCAAACTCTCAAAACAAAGCAGCTGCAACAAATAACACCGATAGTGGCGCTGTAAATACACAGCAATTGGCTATTACGACGCTGCGTGAACAGATTGAACTGAGCGCGAAGGGGCAAGCGCACGCACAGCTGCTCGATAGTGTTTTAGCGTTATGGCTAGATAGCCATGTATTAATTGCAAGCCACACCAATTCAGCACGTGCTGATCATGTGAATGATGCGGATCAAAAAGCCAATAGTTTGAGTTTGTGGCAAACACTTGAAGATGATGTTACTGATTTACTGACTTATCAAACCATACAAAACACCTCAGCCAGTACAAAAGACAAAACACTAGCAACGGGTCATAGCCTATGGTTGGCTGCGAAGCAAAATAAAACCAGAGACAGTGCCTTTATCAGCGACTTACCAGAGAGCTTAACTGATAAAGTGTTGCCATTATCACAGCTGATTGCGCAGCCTGCGCTTGTGCTTTGGCAGCAGTGTTATCTATACACAGCACAGTTTGAGTCTACTAGTGAGCATGATATTAACGTGTTTGCCGATGTCTTAAAGTCATTACCGTCATCAGCGCTTCTACTGACTGCTGATGGTTGGGTCATTAGTTGTCAAGGCACATTAAACTTGAGCAAACTTGCGGGCGCGCAAGACGATCAAAGCGAGGGCAGCAGTCAGTTTCTCACCCAGCGTTTGGCGCAGCGCACGCGTTTGCAAACGCTAGAGGACCTGCTCGGTGAGCTAGAGTTGAGCATCGACAATCAGCAAAAATCCATCGCAAAACACCAGCGCGATTATGATGCGTTGATAGTCAGTTTGGAAGAAACGCGCGCCCAAGCTGAGCAATTAACCCGTGATAAGCATAAATACCAGCAGCAACTGACGACCGATCGCGCCAACGCTGAGCGCTTGCAAGCAGACAGCCAACGCCTAAATGCTGACAAAGTGACGCTTGAGCAAGAAAAGCAAGAGCTTGCGCATGAGGCGCAGACACTTCTTCATGAGCAGCAGGATATCGAACGCGAGATCGCCACACTCACGCCGCAAATAGTAGAAGCACGAGCGACCAATCAGCAATTACAATCTGAGCGCAGCGAGCTACACCGCGCACGTCAAGCCGATGATGAGGCTTGGCAGGCACTGCAGCTACGTATTCAGCAGCATGAGATGCGCCTAGAGCATAGCGTTAGCAGTCTGGCTCGTGCAACCGAGCAATATGACAAGTCATTAGAGAATGAGCAGAGTCTACAGGCGCGCCATGATAAGCAGCAGAGCACATTACCAACGTTGCAAGCCGCATTGCATAGCGCACAGACAACGCGCGATGAGCAGCAAGCGTTATTGAGTGAGCGTGATAGCGCGCTCACGGCACTAAAACAAGCGTATGCTGAGCAGCAGACGGCATTTGATACGTTGCAAAATACCTTGCAGACGCAGCAAAGCGAACTTGCACAGCATGCAACTGAGTTAGCATTAAGTGCCGCGCGTTTGGAGGATGCCAGTTCACATACACAAAGCGCTCTAGATGCTTATACTCAAGTGAGTGAGAAGTACAAAACGAAAGCAGAACAGCCTCAACAAACCATGAGTGTCTCAAACTTGCTGGCAGACTTTATCGCTCATGATCGCCGTGTGCGCCCAGACAAAATCGCTGAGCTTGCGTCCGAGCGCGCCAAGCTTGCGCAGCAATTAAGTAAGATTGGCGCTGTCAATCTTGCTGCTGTCGCGGAGTTGGCCGAGGTCAATGAGCGCTTGGAGCCACTTGCGCAGCAGACCACTGATATCGCCGCCAGTATGCAGACATTGACTGAAGCGATTGCTTCGATCGATGAGACGACCAAGACGCTATTTATGCAGACGCTCGATGCGGTCAATAATGAGCTGGCCAATTTGTTTGCTAAAGTATTTGGCGGCGGGCAAGCCAGTCTGACACTGAACACAGACGAGATGCCAGCCAATACGCCAAAGTCGGAGCAATGGCGGGCAGGGCTTACCTTGATGGCGCAGCCAAAAGGCAAGCGCAATAGCCGCCTAGCCGTACTCTCGGGCGGTGAAAAACGCTGACCGCATTGAGTTTGATTTTTGCGATATTTAAGCAGCATCCCGCACCGTTTTGTGTGCTTGATGAGGTCGATGCGCCGCTCGATGATGCCAATGTTGCGCGTTTTACTAGCCTCATTCATGAGTTGGCAGATGACTTGCAGTTTATCTTTATCAGTCATAATAAACTGACGATGCAGATTGCCGATGAGCTAAAAGGCATCACCATGCCAAGCGCAGGTATTTCTACCCTAGTCAGTGTGTCGCTTGATGAAGCCGCGCGTTATGTAGAGAGCTAAGACCAAAAAAGCCAAAATTAAAAGCGCTATGAGAATCAAAGCGATGCAAATATAATCAATCCATCGGCATAAATACAAATAAGCTTGACCTCAGTCCAGCATACTGGTTATAAAGTACACAATGTGGTGACGACATGGGTCAGCCATGCTAGAATATTGCCATTTATGCTCGTTTGTGTATTCCCTTTTGTTATATATACTAGGATGTATTTATCATGACCGCTATTCAGTTTGTATTGATTGCCATTGCCGCGTTTATCGTGCTCGCAGGGCTGTTTATGGTCATTCGCAGTTTTAAGCGCCGTAATGGTGCTGAAGCTGCTGCGGTCAATTATGATAAAAACGGTATTCCCATCATACCGCGTCATGAGCGCAATATCGTTGATCAGCCAGACTTTGATGATACGGTTGCTGGCGAGACGAGCATTGGCCCTGACCGCACTTATCTGAATGCGGTCGTTGAAGAAGAGCCATTGACGCAGACTCATACTAACGTCGATCCCCAGCTGACTGCTGAGCGTGACACTATGGCAGATGAAGATCATGACGTCGTCGACAATGAGGACTATGCGCGCTGGCAAGAAGAGCAACGTCGCGCTGATAACGCTGAGTTTTTAGAGGCGGCTGAGCAGATGCATATCGAGCAAGAGCCTGATGCATTCTCTAGCCTCATGTCGGCAACAGATAGCTTGATGCCATCGATTGACACGGCAGAAGAGCCAAGCTTCGACAACAACAGCCCGATACTGGATCAGCATTTATCAGAGTCAGGCGATGATGCGCAAAACGGCCCCCTTGATCAATGCCAAAGACAACATCAATATCACCATCTTGCCGCACCAATATCGCGATCGTCCAACCGCGATTATCCGTGGTCATGATCTGCTAGCATTGATTGATAAATATGGTCTACGCTATGGCGCGATGAATATGTTCCATCGCTACGAGCAAAAAAGACGGCACGGGTATGCTGTGGTTTAGTATGATGGGTATCACCGACAGTGGTATCGCGCCCTTTGATCCGCATAGTGTCGCGACCAACACGTATAACGGCATCGTTATGTTTTTATCATTGCCACATCCTCAAGCCGTGCGCAGCTTCGATAGCATGATGAGCATTGCTTATATGATGGCAAGCGATCTTGACGCGATTATGCTCGATGAAGAGAACCAACCAATCACGTCTGAATACAAGCAGCAGCTACGTAATCAAGTTCGTGATTATGAAGGCTAAAAGCTTAAAGGCGAATAGCTCGAAGGCTAAGTAAATCAACTGCTAAAAACAATTATAGAGTGTTAAAAAGGCAAATAGCGATTCATGTTATTTGCCTTTTTTAATGGGCTATAGTTTCTGAAAAAATTTAGAGTCGGTTCAAGATAATTTAGATACAAGGAAGGCGGGGAAAGTACTACACATAGTAGACTGAGCGAGCCTGACACAGTAGCTGATTTATATAGGATTGGCTATATCCGAGTATCCTGTAAACTTGTTATCATATCGTCATCTTGAATGACAAAAAAGACCCCGACTATGACTGACGCTACCTTATCAAATAATTCTAAAAACCTATCTGCTCAAGTGCAAAGTGCAACATCTAATATAGCCAGTTCGGCCAATGACGGCACCAATAATAATGCAGAAATTGTCTCGCAAATGCGCACGCTTATCGAGTCTCTCAAACAGCACAACTACGCCTACTATGTGCTAGATAATCCAATCTTAGAAGACAGTGAATACGATCAATTGCGCCGCTCGTTGCTTGAGATTGAAGAAGAATATCCGGACTTAGTGCAGCCAGATAGCCCAATCAATCAAGTCGGCGATATGCCGCTATCGGCCTTTACCCAAGTCACGCATGATATTCCAATGTTGTCCTTGGGTAATGTCTTTGAGTATGATGATTTGCGCGATTTTATGCGCCGCGTCAATGATCGCCTGAGCGACTCGCAGCAAAACCCTGAATACGAGATGGAGCTAAAGCTTGATGGATTGGCCGTTTCATTAAAATATGAGCATGGCAAATTTGTCCAAGCGGTCACGCGCGGTGATGGGCAGACGGGTGAGGACATTACCCAAAATGCCAAAACCATTCGCAATTTACCACTATGGATCGCCGATGCGGCTGATATCGAGCTGTTAGAAGTGCGCGGTGAAGTGCTGATGCCAAAAGCAGGGTTTGAGCGTCTCAATCGACTTAGCGAGGCGAGCGAAGGTAAAACCTTTGCCAATCCACGCAATGCCGCTGCTGGTAGCTTACGTCAGCTTGATCCCGCCATAGCCGCTAGTCGTCCACTCGCATTTTATGGCTATTCGGTCAATCAAGGACTGCCTGAAAGTATAGACACCCAGTCAGGGGGCGCTGGCATGGCTCACCGAGCTTGGCTTCACCGTCAGCGCTGTAGAAGTGGTCGCCAATCCACGCGCCGCGCAGACTTATTATGAGTCAGTGATAGAAAGTCGTGCCGATTTGCCATTTGAAATCGATGGTATGGTGATTAAGGTGAATAGCCTTGCCTTGCAGCAGCAGCTCGGCTTTTTATCCCGTGAGCCGCGCTGGGCGACGGCCTATAAATTTCCTGCTGAAACCGTCATGACGCGTCTCAACGATATCGAATGGCAAGTCGGACGGACAGGGCAAATCACCCCAGTCGGTAAGCTCGAACCCGTCAAAGTCGGCGGCGTCACCGTCAGCAATGTCACCTTGCATAACTTTGGTGAGATTCAGCGTCTGGACGTGCGCGCAGGCGATATGGTTAGCGTGCACCGTGCAGGTGATGTCATCCCCAAGGTCACCCGCGTTTGGCACGAGCAGCGCCCAGCCGACTCTGAACCTGTGACCCTACCTTCGACTTGTCCTGTCTGTGATTCGCCTGTCATCCCTACCAGAAGATGAGGCATTGGCACGCTGCACAGGCGGACTGTATTGCCCAGCGCAGCAGACTGAGGCGCTGATTCACTTTGTCTCACGTCGTGCTATGGATATTGATGGGCTTGGTGAGCGCTGGCTGATTAGCTTCTTTGAGCATGGCCTTATCAAAACGGTTGCTGATATCTATCAGTTGCACAATCATGCGGATGAGATGGTCACCTTTGAAAAACTGGGTGAAAAATCGGTCCAGAATATCATTAATGCTATCGAAGCCAGCAAGCACACGACATTGGCGCGCTTTATCTATGCGCTGGGTATTCGCGGTGTGGGTGAAGGCACAGCACAGAACTTTGCGCAGCAATTTGGTGATTTAGATAGTCTGATGGCCGCCAGTATTGAGACCTTGATAAAAACGCCCGATGTTGGCGAAATCACCGCTGAGCTGACCTATGAGTTCTTCCGCGCGCCGCACAATATCGAAGTCATCACCGCATTACGCGCGGCTGGCGTGCATTGGGATAAAGTCGAGCAGGTCGCCTCAGAAGGGCTACCACTCGATGGGCAAACATGGGTCATCACGGGTGCGCTCGATAGCATGGCGCGTGATGAAGCCAAAGCCAAACTGCAAGCACTAGGCGCAAAAGTCTCAGGCAGCATCTCGGCAAAAACCACTGCGCTACTGGCAGGTGATAAGGCAGGCTCTAAGCTAACCAAAGCAGAGAAACTAGGCATTAAGATAGTGGGTGAGGAAGAGTTTTTGGCGTTGGTTGAGGGCTGAGGTTAGCGGTAGGGTGCGCCCAGCGCACCATTTAAAAATTTGATTTAGGAATTAAAAGTATTATTCAATAAATAGCTGAACGTTGAATCATTTTCATAGATAAGTGTTTTTCAATATATTGTTTCCTATTTATGCGTTGGTGCGAAAGGCGTACCCTACGACTTAAATTACTAACACCTTTATCAAAATTTCGGAAGGCCATGACATACTACACTTATACTCAATTAATGCGTCACATAGCTGTCATCGCCTGCATAAGTGTGGGCGTCGAATATTTAACCGGAAGTATTAGCTTATCGTTTTTACCACTACTTATCTTAGTCATGAGTTATTTGAAATGGTTAGGTATATTTAAGTCAGTCAACTCTCAAAAAATAGACATCAGTGCTAGCATGCAACACTTAAAAAGTGCTAATACTCAGGCTGAATCGAGATTACCAAGTTTCGAATTTGTAGCGAAAAAGTACAACTCTGGACTTTTATTGACGATAGCTATCTTTGCATCGATGATATGGTTGAGCACAAAACTAATTATCGCATGGCTAATGCCCTTGTTCACAAATCAACCATTTGCTCCTTCTGACATTATATGGACAGTGATACCGATTGGCATAGCAATACTCAGCTATCTAGTAGGCAAAGATGAAGAAAAAACAAAATACCATTAGTATCAATATCTACTCTTAGGTTTTTACCAGAAAAACTACAAATTATTAAATCCAATCAAACGTTAGATATACCATGGCAGTCGATTGAAGATATTCATGAAAAACGGACACTTTCACATGCTCTATTGAAGATAGTAGTGAACGAAGAGAGTAGTGGAATTAAATCAAACTATGGAGAGTATTCATTTGATATTTATGATGTTTGCTATAGTGCAGCAGATATTGAACAGCTTGCTATTATTTACTGGGCAAAAGCCATAGGTAAAGAGATCAAAACAGTCGAGTAGGGTGCACTCCGCGTACCATTTAAGAACTTTATTTAGGAATTAAAAGTATTATTCAATAAATCGCTGAACGTTAAATCATTTGCATAGATAAAGGTTTTTAATCTATTGTTTCCTATTTATGCTTTGGTGCGCGAGGCGCACCCTACAAATTACTAATTTTCCACACCCATAATCTCATATACTTAAAAACCTACTCCACCAATTCCTCATGCGGATTAACTTTAGACTCACCTTTCTTACCATCAGGCTTGATCTCAATGGGTAATACCAGTCCTTTGGCAAAGTCAGTATTCAACTATAGTCTGAACACCAGCCTACCTCCGAAAAACCCACCACTTATCATTAAACCTAACAAAGTTAACAAGACTGATTCAGATCGCGCTTACCGATGCTTATAAGATAATAGTCACAGTCATAAAAGAACTATGATCAAGCAGCGAATAAGCAAAACGTAAGGAGCGCGTTATGGCAGACAATACTAATAATAAATCTAATACCGACACTATAGATAGTAGCCAAAGTCCGCAAGTACAGCATCTCATCGACACTCTACAAGGCGAGCATATCGGCAAAGAAGGCGGGCAGTCTGCCGTCATCTTTCGGATGGTGATGCCAGACCACCTATGTCCGTTTGGCCTCAAATCAATCGATGCGCTCAAGCACGCAGGCTACGATATCATCGATCGCCATATCACGACCCAAGATGAGAATACATTGGTCAAAGACACGCTTGGGGTCAAGACCACGCCGCAGACCTTTATCGATGGCAAGAGTGTTGGCGGCAATGATGATCTGCAAGTATTTTTGGGTAATCACGAACCCGAGACAGACGACACCACTTACGCGCCCATTATTGCGATATTTGCTGTTACCGCACTCATGACACTGGCATTATGCTGGGCTTTTGCTGTTAGTGTCTTTTCGATACAAGCGCTTATGTGGTTTGTCGCGCTCTCCATGTGTGTATTGGCGATTAAAAAGCTTGAGGATTTAGAAGGGTTTACCACTGGGTTTTTGGGTTATGATTTGATAGCACGCCGCGTGGTACGCTACGCCTACGTGTATCCGTTTTTAGAAGCGTTTGCCGGTATCGCTATGCTTGCCGATCAGCCTTGGCTCAATCCGATTGCGGGTCTGGTCGCTTTTATCATTGGTTTGATAGGCGGGGTATCAGTTATTAAAGCCGTCTATATCGATAAGCGTGAGCTAAAATGCGCCTGCGTCGGCGGCGATAGTAATGTCCCACTGGGCGCGATCTCTTTAACCGAAAACGTCATGATGTTCGGTATGGGTGGTTATATGCTGATTCGCGCTTTATTATAATCAAATGGTTTGATGATGCATAATAAATACATCGAGCTACTCCGTCATTTCCCCATGCGCCTTAGCATCCCCTTTTTGCCATCTGGTTTGATCACGATAGGTAATATCAACCCTTTGGCAAAGTCGTCTGATAACACATAGTCATAGCGACTGGCAGCGACATTGGGTGTGGTATGAATGACCAGTGTCATCTCGTTACCATCGGTCAGTTCATGTGAGACATAGGTTTCGCTCAGCTGATCCAAGGCTTTGGATAGCGCTTCGTTACTTGCCATACTGATAGTGAGGTTGTGCTGCGCTGTCGCCGCGTCCACATCGAAGTACTCTGCATAGTCACGGACGTTTTGACTATCGATTGCAAATGGATACTTATAGTTGGTGGGATCGGCAGGCTTTGTCCCGCTATCGACTAGCGACCAGTCTATCTCATCGGCTGCTGGTATTGACGAGTCTGATGCGGTCGCCGCTGTTTTAGATGCTTGGTTAGGGGTTTCGGTGTTATTATCGCAGCCTGTTAGCGTCCATACACTCGCAGCTGCCATTACCATCATCGTTATCAGACGCGTCGCCATCGGGTTATCCTTTTACTATTGATCATCATTAATGTGTACTAAAGGCTATTTTGACAGCTTTCCTGATAGTTCTCTAGCAAAACAAACCAGCACTGATGATATTCATAATCATCAGAGAGAAGATGTGTAAAAGAACACGCATAAAAAACAGCCGCTCAAGGGCGACTGTTTTATTTTTGATAAATCTCTGCTTATCTTTGATTGATTAGAGTTGGCAGTTTACTTTATATTCTTGACCGCTTGCCCATTTCATTGCAAAGATTCCTTTGTCACCTTTCATGTGCCACGCATAGACCGCTTTTGGATTTGAGTCGTTGACATAGCTTGCGACGTCGCCTTTTACATCGCCGTTTAAGACGAGCTTTTGCTCTGTCCATTTTACTTTAGGTAAGGTGGCATTGAGTATGACTTGTTTTTGTTAATAGACTGTTTTGCCATGATGGTGCTGCCATCGGTACAGGTATATGGGGCTGCTGCCATACGGTCATAAGCGGCAGTGACTTTTTCTGGCGCAGGGGTATCAGTCGTCTCTGGCGTGGTGGGGAGTAGTCGTGGCACAAGCGCTCAGTAAGGCAAGTGCAGGTAGGGCAGTTGCAATTTTAGTGATGGTATTCATCATTCTCTCCAAAGTATTACTGGTGTCATTTACTTGTTCTTAATAATGCGTTTAGCATATGAGGCTTATAGTAGCGAAAACGAAGTATTGCCGTGTTAGAAATTGTTCATTACCTATTAGCTTCGTTACCCAATCGCTGACTAATGTAACTTACCATCGCCAGCCTATTGAAAGATAAACGATAATCATTTGACTATTTATTCACTAATGAGTGAGACAGAAAAAGCACCCATCAACTGAGCGCTGATAGGTGCTTTTTTTATGAGTTTAATACGGCCTACGTTTAGTTCATGTTTCTATACTATTCATATTATTAAAACTACTTCTTATCAAGCTATTTGGTTTTGCGCGGTGGCAGACCTGTATGCTGAGTTTGGAAATTGCCTTTGCTGACTTTTTTTCTTGGTATTTTTGCCGACCGTATTTTTGCTTGTGCCAGCACGGTTTGCAGCGTTGTTTTTTGACGAGTTGTTGCTACGCTTCACTGAGTCATTTCCTAGGCGACTGTTCTTTTTGCGTGCTGACTGATAGCTGTCTTGCGCCGCATCACGCCCCTCTAAGTGTGCATTGAATGGCGGAATCAAGCAGCCACGGTTTTTGCCAATCAGATCACTACGGCCCATGTCTTGTAGCGCTTTACGTAGTAGTGCCCAGTTTTTTGGATCATGATAACGCAGGAACGCTTTGTGCAGTTTGCGCTGCTTGCCAGATTTGACAATATCCATATCACCTTCACTACGGCTGATCTTATGTAGTGGGTCTTTGTGGGTGTGATACATGGTGGTCGCGGTCGCCATCGGGCTTGGATAAAACGCCTGTACTTGGTCAGCGCGAAAGCCATTGCGTTTGAGCCACAGCGCAAGGTTCATCATATCTTCATCGGTGGTGCCAGGGTGCGCGGCGATAAAGTAAGGGATGAGGTACTGCTCTTTGCCCGCCTCGGCGCTGTACTGCTCAAACATCGCTTTGAATTGATCGTAGCTGCCCATGCCAGGCTTCATCATTTTTGACAATACGTTGTCTTCTGAGTGTTCAGGGGCGATTTTTAGATAGCCACCGACGTGGTGCGTGACCAGCTCTTTGACGTATTCAGGATCTTTAACCGCCAAATCATAACGCAAACCAGAGGCGATAAGGATTTTTTTCACGCCTTTGATATCACGGGCTTTGCGATACAGTTTGGTCAAATTACTGTGATCGGTCAGCAGGTTTTCGCAGACATCAGGATAGACGCAAGACGGTTTACGGCAGTTTTTCTCAATCGTCTCGTCTTTACAGCTCAGACGATACATATTGGCCGTTGGCCCACCAAGATCAGAGATCACGCCAGTGTAGTTGGGTGCAGTATCACGAATGGCTTCGACTTCACGCAAGATTGAGTCTTCTGAACGGTTTTGGATAATACGGCCTTCGTGCTCAGTGATCGAGCAGAAGGTGCAACCACCAAAACAGCCGCGCATGATATTGACCGAAAACTTGATCATGTCATAAGCAGGGATGCGCGCATCGCCATAGCTTGGGTGCGGCAGACGCGCATAGGGCAGGTCAAACACATAATCCATCTCTTCAGTCGAGAGTGGAATCGGTGGTGGGTTCAGCCAGACATCGATAGAAGTATGCGAGTTACCTGCACCGCTACTATGACGCTGCACCAGCGCGCGAGCGTTACCCGGATTGGTCTCTAAATGTAAGATACGGTTGGCATGCGCATAAAGCACAGGGTCAGATTTGACATGCTCATAGTCAGGCAGACGAATCACCGTTTGCTCACGTGGGGGCATTTTGATTTTATGCTTGCGGGCGGTTTTTGGCTTATTAAACGCATTGTCAAAGCCGCGCATCTGTACCACTTGGGTATCAGTATCCACTTGGTCGGCATTAATGATTTTGTCAGTGACTGGCTCAGCGACAAAACCCTGATATTGTGATGACATAGATGACGGCATGGCTTGCCCGACAGGCGAGTCCGATGGTTTGTTCTGCTCAATTGAGCAGCTATCAACGTCTTCGGTCATGACATACGGGTTGATGATCGGATCGACACGGCCAACGGTATCGACATCGTTACTGGCGACCTCAGTCATATCCGCTTGCCAATGACGACGCGTTGGGGTCAATAAATACGCTGTACCACGTAGCTTACTCATTTGCTCAAAGCTATAGCCTTTCGACAGACCATGTACCACATCGACGATGGCGCGCTCAGCATTACCATACAATAAGACATCCGCACGCGCATCGAGCAAAATACTACGGCGCACTTTGTCTGACCAATAGTCATAATGCGCGATACGGCGTAAGCTGCCCTCAATACCGCCCAAGATAATCGGGACATCAGGATAGGCTTCACGGCAGCGCTGGCTATAGACGATAGCCGCGCGGTCAGGGCGCTTATTAGCGACGTTGCCAGGAGAGTAGGCATCATCACTACGGATTTTACGATCGGCGGTATAGCGGTTGATCATACTATCCATATTGCCAGCGGTCACGCCGTACGCATAGACAGGTTTGCCAAGCTCCATAAAGGCGTCTTTGCTCTTCCAATCAGGCTGCGCGATAATACCGACGCGAAAGCCTTGTGACTCAAGCAAGCGACCGATAATCGCCATACCAAAGCTTGGGTGATCGACATAGGCATCGCCTGAGACGATGATAACATCGCAAGCATCCCAGCCCAAATCGTCCATTTCTTTGCGGCTCATCGGCAGATAAGGCGCAGGCTCGTAGCAGCCTCGCCCAGTGTTTGTCATAATCATAAAGTGGCTTGGTGCCTTGTTTAAAGGCAGTGCGGGCGATGGTATCGGCAGACATGGGCGGACCTGTTAATTAGAAAATGGTACTAGAAATACAACCTTTATTCATTATTGATGATAAAGGCTGATTTAAAAGCGCTCATTTTAACATGAATCATCTTCACTATGCGACCTATTCTATGGGTGGCGATTGCCGATAAGTTATTGATAGCGCGAGATAAACTGCTTATGCAAAGTGAGCGACTAGCCCAGCCAAACAATGGTAAAAATGGTTTCAGCAGAACCGTCACATTGTCGCAAGCATGGTTGTTAAAGTGCAGTTATCAAAGTATGGGTTCGGTCAGTACTAATCATTTGTTTTCTCATGTTTGTTAGCCGTTCTGATTTTCATCCATAACTTTTGGCATAGCTTTTGCTCCAACCCCGTTAGGGCTTATTTGTGTGCATTCATGAGTGAAAATGGTGCACCGATAAAAATTGAACGGATAGATAAGTGTTTGGAGATAAAATGAGAACATCATCTGTTGGGCTGGATGCGATAAAAGGGCTACTAAGAACATTACTGCACAAGATACTTATGCTGGGGACGCTATTGTTTGGCACGATCGCCAGTGCACAAGCTGCGGAGGCAGACACATTGACGGTGGCACAGCTACTCGAATATCAAAACATCGCTTGGATTATTTGGGGCGGGGTTTTGGTGTTCTTTATGCAGGCAGGTTTTGCGCTACTTGAGAGCGGCTCCGTGCGTGCCAAGAACGCGGTAAACGTAATGATGAAAAACTATACCGATATGTGTATAGGGGGCCTAGCGTTTTATTTGGTAGGTTTTGGGCTAATGATGGGTACTAATCATTCGGGGTTTGTCGGTACCGATCATTTTATGCCAGTCAATCTGTCCAATATGGACTGGGCACTGATGTTCTTTCAGATGATGTTTGCGGCGACAGCGGTGACCATCGCGAGTGGTGCCATGGCAGAGCGTGTCTCGTTTATCGGCTATGCAGTCGCCGCTTGCTTGATCTGTTTATTTATCTATCCTGTGTTTGCCAGTTGGGTCTGGGGTGGGTATTTCGGCGGGTCAGGCTGGCTAGCTGAGCTTGGTTTTATCGATTTTGCTGGGTCGACCGTGGTGCATTCTATCGGGGGCTGGTTGGCACTGGCAGGCATCTTAATCATTGGGCCAAGACTGGGCCGCTTTGCCCCTGATGGTACGCCAAGACTCATCGCAGGTCACAACATGACGCTATTGGCGCTTGGCGGGTTTATCTTATGGTTTGGTTGGTTTGGCTTCAATGCTGGATCGACATTATCTATCACTGGAAATATTGGCTTGATTGCCGTCAATACTTTTATCGCTGCGGTCAGTGCGGTGGTGAGCTACATGCTGATTGCTCGGACAATGAGCAAAGCCATTTTGCTCAGTGATAGTGTCAATGCCAGTTTGATTGGTCTGGTGTCTATCACGGCAGGATGTGCCACAACAACGCCTGTTTTCGCCGTTGTCATCGGTGCCATCGCCTCTGTGGTCTATATTTTATCCACGCAAGCATTATTGAAGCTCAAAATAGACGACGTGGTATCAGCGGTGGCAGTGCATGGATTCGGCGGTGCATGGGGTACACTCGCGGCTGGATTGTTTTATACAGGGGACTTATTTAACTTATCACGGCTGGGCGTACAAGCGCTAGGCGTGGGCGTGGCGTTAGCTTGGGGACTGGGGTTGGGTCTTGTGATGTATAAGCTGATTGATCTAAGCTTTTGGGTTAAAGGCCAGCCGCTTACATGAGCAGCGTGGCCTTGATTATACCGAGCATGCCGAGCTCGGCTATCCTGAATTTCAAAAGCAGATGTTCGATGCGAAAAGCCTAACAGAGCGGCATTTATAGGAGAGAACTGATGAATATTGATACTCAATCCGTCGACCAAACCGTGTCTGCGATGGCAGAGGTGCTGTCAGAGTATTTACATCCTGAAGAGGTGCGCCTGCTCAAGAGGCAGTGGCAACAGTACTCAACTGTCTCTGTCAAAATGATGCAGCAGTGTGTGTTGGATGCGACAAGGCGCTATCCTGAACTACAAGATCACAAATCTAAAATTCGTAAAGGCTTTTGGGCTACGTTGCAAGTGGATAGTCAGCAGTCAGTGGAGTCTGACAGTCACAATGGCCATAACGAGACAATCAATGCACCCGTACCTATCTCTGAGCCCGTTCTCGCATTTTATACCGTGATAGAAGCGCTGCGCAGTCAGCTAACGGTAGCAGACAGTCGCAGCTTTTTTCATAGTATGCACCAAACTGTTTCGCAAGAACGCACCTTCAAAGGGCACCACATCAATATCAATCAATTTTTGGAAGGTAATCGTCCACCTGTACCGGACAATGAGCACCTGTTAAATAATCTGATGCAGCTTGCCTACGTGTGCTTGTGCGATATTACTGGTCCTGTAGAGGCAGATGAGATACTGTTTCAAGCGGCACAAACGGCCAAGCAAAGTTATCCAAAAGCCATTGTTGAAAAGTTATTTTAACCTATCAAGTGAGCACGTTACGAGCAAGTACGGATATCGCCTCGTAACGTACCTTATGGTTTCAGGTGAGTCAGTGCGCTGTCTGATAGCTTTTAATTATCTAATAATTGAAGCGGGAAAGTCACCACATCAAATGCAAGGGCAAAGGGCAGCAGCACCAGTTTTTGTGCGCTATTTGGTCCATGACGGTTTGTGTTTTTTTGCTGCGTTTGAGTATAAAAGCTTACCGTATAAGGCTTGGTTAGAGCGCGATAATTTGACTGAATCAAGCTTAAATTACTCACTTGCGGATATATGGCACCTTTCACGGGGACATTAAAACAAAAACGCTGGGCACCAATACGTTGATCACTGGCTGAGGTACACTCTCGGGCATTATTTTGTAAAAAGAACTGATAATCTGAGCGTCCAAACTCGTCTTTTAATTTGGCGTAAGAAAGCTTCATCTCCCCCTTGGAAATATCCATCGTTATTGGGGACATAAAAACTCATGTCATTGTCAACGTGGATGTCTTTTTTGTGTCAGATTGCTGAGCAAACTGATCATCTCAGTCCCACCTTGGGTAAGTACGTAGCTGTTTTTTTCACCAACGATAACCATCGTCGCATTTGGCGTTTTTGGTAATGCCTGCGCCGGACGGCCAAAAGCGATCACTTGATCTTCTGACAATGTCTGCTTGGTCGTGATGATATGGTCATTACTTTCTAGCAATGAGCTGGTCGCGCAGCCTGATATTGCAAGCATTGAAGAAGTCAGCAAAGTCCCTTTACCAAAGCTTTTGGGCTTATATGCTTTAGTATGTTATACCTGCTGTTTATTTTATGAGGGTAGTCTGGTTGATAGGTCATGATCAGGCTTCCTTGTCTACTTCGATGAATAAAAATTGCTAATATTATCCAACTTATGTTAGTTTTTTACAAGTTTTGAATGCAGTTTAAACACTAATTATTAATAAAAAAGCTGATACCAACTCAACTAATACAGGTAGATGTATTTAGTCTAAGGTAATCTTGGTTCCACTCTTGGTAAAGTTCATCACAAACTGACTTTTAAAATTGCGTACATTATTTTCGTAAGTCAGCAAGCTACGGGTGAACTGGTGGTAGTCGCTCATGTTTTTGGCATTGACCATCAGCATAAAATCAAAATCGCCCGAGACTTCATAACAGCTCATCACCTGTGTTTGCGAATCCATCAAACGCTCAAACCGGCGCTGCATTGATGTGTTGGAGCGCTCCATTTCTATCATCACCACTGCGGTCAGACCGTAACCCACTTTATTAGGATTAACGATGGCGACTTGCTTGGTAATCACGCCGCTATCTATCAATGCTTGAATGCGACGCTGAGCCGTCGCAACAGACACATGCACTCGTTCTGCGACAGTTTTAAGCGGTAATGTCGCATCGTCTTGCAATAAATTCAAAATAGCTTTATCAGTGCTGTCTAGGATATGGCTCATGATAATGTACCCTCATTAATTATGATTATTAGGTTTTCGATTATAAATATTATCACTAATAATTTAAATTTAAGAAAATAGTTATTTATATGACATTATTTTGATAAATTTATCCATAAATACATTTTTATAGAGATAATATATCAAAGCACTCTAGTAAAATAGACCGTACCAATCAGAGCTGCTTTAAAAAAAGAGCGAGTAATTGTTTTTTTATCATCTACTAATAACTACGGTGCTTATCATGTCTATCTCAATGCTCTCCAATGTATTCGCTAATGCGCTAGCAACCACTACTTCACGTTTGCCATTGCCTGCGATTTGGACGACTGGTAACACGCAGCAGCGCACGCTGATGTTGGGAGTGTCATTTGCCATCTTATCCAATATTTTGTTTGGTGTACTCTATGCGTATAGCAGCTTTCTGACGCCTTTGTCAGGCACACAAGTGTTTATCTGGCGTATGCTGTCAATGTGGGCGGTGTTGGTTGGCTACTTATTGATAAGTGGACGGCTAGGCATGCACATCGATAAATTGCGTGCTTTGCACTCGATCAAACAGTGGGTTTGGCTGCTACTACCTACGCCGATATTTTTGAGTCAGCTTTGGCTATTTATGTGGGCACCGGTCAATGGGCAAGGTGTACAAACCGCCATGGGCTATTTTTTGTTTCCACTCATGATGGTGGTGTTCGGTTGCCTGCTGTTTGGCGAAAAGCTCAGTCGTCTACAGTGGCTTGCGGTCGCATTTGCGGCGGTAGGGGTGTTTAGTGAAATCATTCGTACGCAGAGTGTTTCTTGGGCGACATTGTGGGTGTGTGGTACTTATCCGATATATTATATCGTGCGTAGACTCCAAGGCATTGACGCCATCACTGGTATGCTGGTCGATCTGACATTGTTTGCCCCATTTGCGCTTGGTTACTTGTACTTTTTTGCATCTAGCAATTTGGTGATGGTAGCAGGGTCTGGATTTTTGATCATGATGTTAGTTGGTCTTGGCGTTTTGAGCATCTTAGCAATGAAAACCAATATTGATGCCAGCCAAATGCTACCCGTCAATGTCTATGGCATGATGAGTTATATAGAACCTGCTTTGCTATTTATATTGGCGGTGACGGTGCTCGGTAATCCGTTTGAATCAGCGATGATCTATAGTTATGGGTTGATCTGGTTAGGTATTGCTTGTTTGATTGCTCATGGGATAAAGCAGCTTCGCACTCGTAAAAGTGTGCCGTCATCAATCAAGGGGCAGGTCGCGTAAGCGGCTAGTAGGGTAGTTAATGAGTATTGTCAGTCACGGGTATTAACAGTTGATAAGTATAGTGGAACCAATTTAAAAATGTTATAGCGTTACTGGTATAAATTTTCCTTGCGTGCTGTATATACAGAGGCTGTGAAAAATTCATCCAGTAGCGCTTTGGAACTTATGACAGTTTTGTTTTGAACTGACTATATAAGCATTAATAAGGTACAAAAAAGGACGGCTCTATATTTACTGAGCCGTCCTTTTTTGACATTTAGATTAAATAACACTTAATCTAAGTGTTGTTTAAAGCCACGCTGCTTATCACGTTCCCAATCGCGATCTTTTAACGTCTTACGTTTGTCATGCAGCTTTTTACCTAATGCGAGGCCAATTTGGCATTTCACCAGCGAGTTTTTCCAGTAGCAAGACAGCGGTACGCAAGCGTAGCCTTTTTGATTGATTGCTCCAGACAGTTTTTCGATTTCACGACGATTGAGCAGCAGTTTACGGGTACGAATACTGTCTGGACTAACGTGCGTAGAGCTCGATAGTAATGGCTGAATGTGCGCACCAAATAAGAAAGCTTCGTTATTGCGAAATATGACGTACGCTTCAGTGATGGTCATTTTTCCTGCACGAATGGCTTTGACTTCCCAGCCTTGCAATGCCAATCCCGCTTCAAAGGTTTCTTCGATAAAATATTCATGACGCGCTTTTTTATTGGCGCAAATCTGATTATCAGGTTTTTTTGATTTTTTTGACATAATTTCTCCATAAGGATTGCCTAAAAACACAGGCGCCTTATTTGACCAGTCCTACTAATTCCTCATCTTAACCCATTCAATGGTATTGAATTTTATTTGGATTATAAGTCAGATGAGTCGAACCGCCTATTGTATCAAAGCCTCTGGTGAAAAGGTAAATCGGCTGTTAGGACAAATGTAGCAGATAAGTATTAAGTTTGAGCAAAATTTGCTAGCATATGGCCTAATATTACCGATTATATTAGCCATGCTATGAGCCATTCTATTTCTCCCTAATTCCTCAAAGCTACACACCAAAATTCTATATCCTGGTACGTTTGATCCCATTACCAATGGTCATGTGGATTTGGTGACACGCGCAACCAAGCTCTTTGATGAGGTTGTGATTGCGGTTGCCTCGGGGCATCATAAAAAACCTCTATTTAATTTTGAAGAGCGCGTTGCTTTAGTCGAAACCGTATTTGCCGATTTGCCGCAAGTCTCGGTGATTGGCTTTGAAGGGTTGCTCGTTGATTTTATGCGCGAAAAACACGCCACCGCCGTGCTGCGCGGGCTGCGAGCGATGTCCGATTTTGAGTACGAGTTTCAACTGGCCAATATGAACCGCGAGCTTGATGAAAACTTTGAAGCCGTATTTTTGACCCCCTCTCAGAACTATTCATTCATCTCATCGACCATGATTCGTGAAATTGCCAAACTCGGTGGCGATGTCAGTAAATTTGTCCCACCTGGTGTGTTGCAAGCTTTTGACAAAAAGTTAAATAGTAACTAAAAGATGCTGCATCAAAAATACTCTGCTAGCACTTGCTAAAACAGTCAAGCGCAGCCAGATAGGGGCTAATATGAGCAAAAATATAAGGAGCAGTTTATGGCGCTATTAATCACTGATGAGTGCATTAACTGTGATGTGTGTGAGCCTGCTTGCCCCAATGAGGCCATCTCAGAAGGCGATGATATTTATGTCATTGATCCAGATCTATGCACAGAATGTGTCGGGCATTTTGACGAGCCACAATGCGTGGTGATTTGTCCAGTCGACTGTATCCCTCATGACCCCAACCATGTCGAGACAGAAAATGATTTATTAGCCAAATACAAGCGTATTACAGGTCAATAAAATCTTGATAAGCGATTGATGACGTTTGGGTTTACAACGTTTTAGGGACAATATAATGACCAGCAATACAATGACAACCAAATCCATGCAAGTAGCCAGTGAGTTCGATCAACGGCACTTATGGCATCCATATGCCAGCCTGCCGCCCACCTATTCCAATATCGTTATCGATCGCGCTGAAGGGATTTATATCATTACTGAAGACGGCACGCGCTTAATTGATGGTATGTCGTCATGGTGGGCGAGCGTCCATGGCTACAATCATCCTAAGTTAAACGACGCGCTGACTCAGCAGCTAGGTAAAATGGCGCATGTGATGTTTGGTGGCTTGACCCACCAGCCAGCAATAGATTTGGGCAAAAAATTGCTTGGCATTGTGCCTTTTGGTCTCGATGCGATTTTTTATGCGGACAGTGGCAGTATCGCCGTAGAAGTGGCACTAAAAATGGCGCTGCAATATCAAGTGGCTGCCAAGCGCCCAAACAAGCAACAGTTTGCCTCGACCCATTCAGGCTATTACGGAGATACTTGGCATGCCATGAGTGTCTGTGATCCTATCAATGGCATGCACAGTCTGTATGGCAAGCAATTACCGATGCAACATTTCGTTCCTGCGCCGCCACTTGGGTTTGATCGCGTATTGACAGTAGATGATCGTGAAACATTAGCTCAGTTTTTTGCAGAGTATGGCGCGCAGCTGGCAGGATTTATTATCGAGCCGATTATTCAGGGCGCAGGTGGTATGCGTTTTTATAACCCTGAATACTTGCGGCTATTACGCGCACTTTGTGATAAGTACGATGTACTCTTGATAGCGGATGAGATTGCTACTGGGTTTGGGCGTAGTGGCAAACTATTTGCGTGTGAACATGCTGGCATCAGCCCTGATATCATGACCATTGGCAAGGCGCTGACCGGCGGCTACATGACTTTGCCGCAACGCTATGTACCCGCAAAATTGCCGATACCATTCACAATAGCGACTATCCAGCGCTGATGCATGGTCCGACCTTTATGGGTAATCCGCTCGCCTGTGCGGTCGCCTGTGCATCGATTGATTTGATCCTGTCTTATGATATCGAAACGCGTACTGCCAGTATGCAACGTACGATGGAGCAAGCCCTGACGCCAGCTGCGCAGCTGGCAGGTGTAGCCGAGGTACGTTGTTTGGGGGCAGTGGCGGTGATTGAGTTGTATGAAGCGGTTGATATGCCCATTTTTCAATCCTTATTGATTGATAATGGTATCTGGGTCAGACCCTTTGGTAAGTTGGTGTATATCATGCCGCCTTACATTATTACTGATGATGAGCTGACCACCTTATGCCAAGCGCTGCTAAAAGTAGTACGTAAATATTTAGAACATCGAGGTTAACCATGAGCGTGCTATTTGTATCCGGCATTGATACCGATATTGGCAAAACCTATGCCACGGGTCTGCTTGCCAAATCATTAATGCAGCAAGGCGTCAACGTTATCACGCAAAAGTTGGTACAAACAGGCATCAGTAAACAAGCAGATGGCGAACTAGGCATTGCGGATGATATTTTAAGTCACCGTCAATTGATGCAGATGCCACTACAGCCATGCGATTTGGACTTTACCACCTGTCCTTATCGCTATGAGAAGCCTGCGTCACCGCATCTGTCCGCAGCATTGGCCAATCAGCCTCTTAACATCAATGTGATTACCGATGCCACCAACGCATTGCAAGCCGATTATGAGTTGGTGTTGCTTGAAGGGGCAGGCGGGCTACTGGTACCGATAAATGAGCAACTATTAACCTTGGACTATATTGCCAAGCAAGGCTATCCTATCGTCTTGGTCACCTCTGGCCGACTGGGCAGCATCAATCATACGTTGCTTAGTTTGGAGGCGATAAAATCGCGCGGCTTAATGATCCATAGTGTGATTTACAACCATATCCATGATGATGCTGAACAAACGGATGCTGAGATTGCAAATAGTACCATTGATTTTTTTGCAGGCGTATTTGGCTTGCCATTACCCCAAAAGCGCACTGGCTGGTCTTAGCCAAACAAGCAAATGAACATTCAGATGATGCTGACATAGCCTTGCCAACAGCGTTTATCTAAGTTTTTAAGGTGTCTTTTAGGTAGTCATAGTCATTCTAAAAATAAGCCGAAAAGACATTCCCATACAGGCGTTAGTTTTGCTATACTAGCGCGCTTGGTAGACTAGGCGATCGCCGCTGTACACTGGCAACAGATGAGCAGGGAGGAAAGTCCGGGCTACATAGGGCAGCGTGCCAGCTAACGGCTGGGCAGAGTAATCTGACGACCAGTGCAGCAGAGAGTAGACCGCCTTTGACTTAGTTGATTGTCGCAAGACACCAATGTCATCGGTAAGGGGTGAAAGGGTGCGGTAAGAGCGCACCGCGTGAATGGCAACATCTCACGGCATGGTAAACTCCACGCGTAGCAAGACCAAATAGGCATCGGCATGGCGCGGCCCGCGTTCGATGCGGGTAGGTTGCTTGAGCGTATCAGCGATGATACGCCTAGAGGAATGATCGTCCACGACAGAACCCGGCTTATCGGTTTACCAAACCTTTTTTATCATTTGTTGTAGTAAGTAAGTGCAGTTAATTTGAATGACATTCATTTTTTTGCAAAAAATGCCCATTAGGGGTTGACGGCGGTCAGCAGCTTGGGCATAATGTGCAGCCTAAAACGGCGATGTAGCTCAGCTGGTTAGAGCGCACGACTCATAATCGTGAGGTCGAGAGTTCAAGTCTCTCCATCGCCACCATATATAGCAGTATTAAAAAGCCAATCTCTCTGGGATTGGCTTTTTTTTACCTGAAATAATCTTTCATTTACAAGGTTTGTATGTGCTATTGCTTAGTCAAATACTCCTTGTTAGATGTCTGTCAGTCTCGCTTACTTGATAAATACTTTCTCTGCTACTAAAATCGCCTTACTTTGCAGTAGAAAACTGCTAGAATACTCTTTGGTATGTGCGTACAAAAGCGCAGCAGAGTTACCGTACTAAGTACTGGGCTTTAGGCGAGGTTATCCATTCTAAGGATTACGATCGACACAACAGCTGACCTGTAGCATACGTTTTAACGAAGCATACCTATCTTATCAAGTGTACTTGACCATATTTATCTCTTATCTTTATTCTATCACCTTTAATTTAGTAGGCGCTTTGTGACTGCATTAGCCAATATTCGTAACTTTTCAATCATTGCCCACATTGATCATGGTAAGTCGACCCTTGCCGATCGTTTTATTCAGATGTGCGGTGCCTTGCAAGATCGCGAGATGCAGGCGCAGGTGCTCGACTCGATGGATATTGAGCGTGAGCGCGGTATCACTATTAAAGCGCAGTCGGTCACGCTATATTATGACCATCCTAATGGTGAGCGCTATCAGCTTAACTTTATTGATACGCCAGGTCACGTTGATTTCTCGTATGAGGTGTCACGCTCATTGGCCGCTTGCGAAGGCGCGCTATTGGTGGTCGATGCCGCGCAAGGCGTAGAAGCACAGTCGGTTGCCAACTGTTATACCGCAGTCGATCAGGGCCTAGAAGTCATGGCTGTCCTTAACAAGATTGATCTACCGCAAGTGGAGCCTGAGCGCGTCATTCAAGAGATTGAAGATATTATCGGAATAGAAGCCATTGATGCCCCTCGTGTTTCAGCGAAATCTGGTCTGGGTGTCGATAAATTGTTGGAAGCGTTGGTTGAATTCATTCCAGCACCGACTGGCGACCGTGAAGCACCCTTACAAGCACTTATCATTGATTCATGGTTTGACAGTTATCTGGGTGTGGTCTCACTGGTTCGCGTACGTGAAGGGACGGTAAAAAAAGGCGATAAGATCTATATCAAATCAACGGGCGATGCTCATCCAGTAAGCTCTATCGGTGTATTCACGCCAAAACCTGTCGATACGGGTATTTTAGAAGCGGGTGAAGTAGGCTTTGTTATCGCTGGTATCAAAGATATTGCAGGCGCGCCAGTTGGCGATACGATTACGCATGCCAGTACGCCTGATGTTGAACGTATTCCAGGTTTTAAACAGATCACGCCACAAGTATATGCAGGAATGTTCCCAGTCGATTCGAGTGATTTTGAAAAATTCCGTGAAGCGCTGCAGAAATTGCAAATCAACGATGCGTCATTATTTTTTGAGCCTGATACTTCAGACGCGTTAGGCTTTGGCTTTCGTTGTGGCTTCTTAGGCATGCTACACATGGAGATTATCCAAGAGCGCTTAGAGCGTGAGTATGACTTGGATTTGATCACCACTGCGCCTTCAGTTATCTATGAGATTGAAAAGAAAGGCGGTGAAGTCATCTATGTTGATAATCCATCAAGACTGCCTGAGCCTAACAATATTGAAGAGTTCCGTGAGCCAATTGCCCGCTGTCAGATTTTAGTACCGCAAGATTACTTGGGTAACGTCATGACCCTATGTATTGAGCGCCGCGGTGTGCAGGTTGATATGCGCTTTATGGGTAAGCAAGTTCAGGTTATCTTTGATATTCCGATGGGTGAGGTGGTCATGGATTTCTTTGACCGTCTAAAATCAGTCTCGCGTGGTTTTGCATCACTGGACTATAATTTTGATCGTTATCAAGTGGACAAATTGGTTAAAGTCGACGTGCTAATCAACGGTGAAAAGGTGGATGCCTTGGCAATGATTGTGCATCAAGACCAAGCACGTTTCCGCGGTAATCAGCTAGTGACCAAGATGAAAGAGCTGATTCCACGTCAAATGTTCGATGTGGCGATTCAAGCCGCAATTGGTAGTCAGATCATTGGACGTAGTACGGTAAAAGCCATGCGTAAAGATGTCTTGGCCAAATGCTATGGCGGTGACGTATCGCGTAAGAAAAAGCTCTTGTCTAAGCAAAAAGCAGGTAAAAAACGTATGAAACAAGTGGGTAGTGTGGAGATTCCACAAGAAGCCTTCTTGGCTGTTTTACAAGTGGACAGTTAATACATCGCTTTATCTGAGAAAGTTCTGGTACATAACAGTTGAATATCGTCAGTTTTTTGATTAAAGCAACTAGACAAACAGCACGTTAATAGGCAATTTGGTATGGATTTTGATTTCAATTTAATTTTAGTGCCGTTGACCATAGGCTTAGGAATTGTCTGGCTGCTAGATAAGCTGGCACTCAAGCAGCGCAAAACTCGCGGTCGAGGTCAAGAAAGTCTGCTAGTGCGATGGGCCTATGATTTTTTTCCTGTGTTGGCTGTCGTATTGATCGTACGCTCGTTTTTGATTGAGCCTTTCAATATTCCATCTTCTTCCATGGTGCCAACGCTATATACGGGCGATTTCATTGCAGTCAATAAATATGCTTATGGCGTCCGCTTACCGCTGACTTACAATAAGGTGTTGGATACAGGATCACCTGAGCCTGGTGATGTGGTGGTATTTCGCTATCCTGAAAACCCAAGCATTTACTATATTAAACGCTTGATTGGCTTGCCAGGCGATACGGTGAGCTACAGTCAAGGCAAGCTCTCTATTAACGATGTACCCGTAAAAACAACGCCTATCGATTTTTCAGCCAATGCTGAATTGACATCACAGCTTTATCTGCCAGGACAGATGGGTCCAGGCGAGGTGCTGACAGAAAGCGCGGCTGCGATGGGTCAGCAAGAAGAAGGCGCCGCGCAGTACTTCCAAGAAACGCAGGGTGAGAACCAGCACTTGGTTCGCTATCTAAAAGGGATGAACAGTGCCCAATATGCGCCTTTTTTACAGCAAGAGTCGCCAGAAGTGGTAAGCTCAGAGGGGACAGAGTGGCGCATTAAAGTACCAGAAGGTCATTATTTTGTGATGGGTGACAACCGTGATCGCAGTGCAGATGGCAGGTTCTGGGGATTTGTTCCTGATGAAAATTTAGCGGGTAAAGCGGTCTATATTTGGATGCATAAACCACCAGGATTAAACTTACCAACTTTCGAGCGTAATGGTACCATTGATTAATACCATGAGTACTCTATTGATTGAGTTATCGATAATAGTTTTATGCTAATATCGTTACTATTCAATAAATAGCGTTTTACTATCTAAGTCATAGGTATAGAACGCTATTAAAAATAGTCATCTATCTGTAGAGGGATATCATAATGCAGCAGTTATCTGGTCTTGCCACGCAGCGCGGTGCTAGTGTGACAAACATCGTTCTCATTATTATGATGTTGGGGATCGCGGTTAAACTCCTAGTGGCCATTGTGCCTGCTCAAATTGGTGACTATCAGCTCACGAAACTTTTGAGTGCAGAGCTTAAAGTAGCCAATGACAATAACGAGACAGCCAAGCAATTCGTTGAGCGTGTTAATAAACAGCTATCCATCAATGCTGACTATGACACCAAGGCAGAAGATGTATTCACTTTTACCAATAAAAAAACGGGCCAATTGGCCATTCATAAAGAATATGCAGTAACCAATACGTTCTTTAGCAATGTCGATATTGTGAATCGTTTCGAAGGAGACATCGATATGGCTACAGCAGAATAAATAATTATAAGATAGGACAGCGCTTTAGTGTCCTCAACAAAATCCAATATAGACTCTTATTAAACTGAATCTGTAAAACAGAAGGGATAACCACAAGCCACGCATGAAACCAACTTCGCAACATTCCCAAGCGGTTCTTACTTCCAAAAAAAATAGCACGTCTGTCGACACGCTTGTTGTTAGCTCAGAATTTACTCAGCGCTTAGCAGTCTTAACGCGCAAGTTAGGCTATGTATTTAATGATTTGAGCCTGCCAAAGCTTGCATTGACGCACCGCTCATTTGACAGCAAAAAAAACTATGAGCGTCTAGAGTTTTTGGGTGATGCGCTTTTGGGCATGATTGTGGGTGAGGCTTTATACCATCGTTATCCTAATCAAAACGAAGGGCGTCTAACCCGTATGCGTGCAACTTTGGTCCGCCAAGAATCATTGGTTATTATCGCGCAAAATCTAGAGCTGTCTAACCATCTGATATTAGGCGTGGGTGAGCGTAAGGGTGGCGGCCGTAATCGTGCTTCTATATTGGCGGATGCGGTAGAGTCTTTGATTGGAGCCATCTATTTAGACAGTCAAGATATGGAGATTACTCGTCATTGCGTACTCTCTTGGTATGGAGACTTGATTGACAACGTCAATGACCAAAAAGCACTAAAAGATGCGAAGAGCCGTTTGCAAGAGTGGTTACAGTCTAAGCAATTTGATTTGCCAAGCTACGAGCTTATGGAAACACGTGGCAACGCTCCCCATCAAATTTTCGTAGTACGCTGTCACGTGAATATTCAAAACTGCTCTGATATTACTGAATCTGGTGAAAGTCGCCGCATCGCTGAGCAAAAAGCAGCAGAACTTATGATTAATCAGCTGCACAAACTTCCAGGATCCGCTAAAAAACGCTCTTAGCGAATATTCGCAGGTGATTATAGGCATATTTCTGAGTCAACAATGCCGCTTTTGCGTGATAAGACCTGAAGCGGCATAGACCTAATTTACCTTGTATACTACTTATTTCAAATATTACCAGCTGATATCCAATAGTAACTACACCGACAAACTATTAAGTCATATTTGGCTGGATATAAACCCTATAGGATCAACTTATGAGCAATCACCCTGATGTGCCATCGAATAATGAAGATAGTACTCAAAATATGATTGAAAATACAGATGTCGATACGAATGCAGATAGCGTAGAAGATATCACACTAGAAAACGATCTGGCGATTGAAGAGTTTTTTGCACCAAGTGGTAGTGCCCAGTTGGCTGATGATTTTAGATCAGGCTATGTGGCTATCGTTGGACGCCCAAACGTCGGTAAGTCAACGTTGATGAACCACTTATTGGGTCAAAAATTATCAATTACCTCACGTAAGCCGCAAACGACGCGCCACCGTATTCATGGCATTTTGTCCAATCACGAGATGCAGGCGGTGTTTGTCGATACGCCAGGCATCCATCGCAATGAAGTACGGGCTATTAATGAGCGTATGAATAAAGCGGCAGTATCCGCTCTAGTAGATGTTGATCTGGTATTGTTCGTTGTTGACTCAGATCAATGGCGTGATGATGATCTATTGACGCTGCAAAAGCTTGGTGAGACCGATTTAACGATCGTACTGGTCATTAATAAATCAGATACTTTAAAAGATAAAGGCAGCGTATTGCCGCTTATTGAAACCTTTAATGAAAGTTTTGACTTTGCTGATATCGTGCCAGTATCGGCGCTCAAGAACCAAAACTTAGATCGTTTGCAAGAAGTGATTGCCTCACATTTACCAGTTGCTGCACCTATTTATGATACAGAGCAAATCACTGACCGTTCAGAGCGATTCTTAGCGAGCGAAATCATTCGTGAAAAAATCATGCGTAGTGCTGGTGATGAAGTGCCATACGACTTGACTGTACAGATCGACGCGTTTAAAGACGAGCCTGCGCATACAGATCCAAAGACAGGGCGTCCACGTAAAGCCTGTACCTTTATTGATGCAACTATCTATGTTGAGCGCAGTGGTCAAAAAGCCATTGTTATTGGTGATAAAGGCCAGCGCATCAAGCAAGTCGGTATGGATGCTCGTAAAGACATGGAGCAACTGTTTGACAAAAGATTATGCTAACGCTATGGGTCAAAAGTCAAACGTGGCTGGTCTGATGACGAACGTGCATTAACCAGTTTGGGATATTGATAGCAATCACGCATAGTACGGTAATATTGCTATCCATATGTTAAATGCTGAGGTAATAAACGATGCGTAACGAAGCGTTAATTGGCTATTTATTACATCAGCGTCCTTATCAAGAAAAGCGTGCGTTGTATTATCTTTTTTCTCAGCAGCATGGTGTGATACATGGTGTTGGGAAAAAGGTGCACCGTTATTTATGCCTTTACAGCTATTTGCCACTGGCAAACGCGACTTAAAGACATTCACTCAAATCCAGATTACTTCGCAAACCACTCTCCAAACAAGTAACGAGCAAAAGAAGGTACCTCTGCCACACTATCTACTGTACCTTATAGTAATATCAATGGACAGCACCAATATGCGGCGTTGTACCTTAATGAGATACTGTGGCGATTGTTACCGACCGAAGATCCAATGCCGGTATTGTGGCAACATTATCAGGACAGTTTACAGCAGCTGAAGCAACCTTTAGATAACACTGAGCTTCGTTTATGTTTGCGCCAATTTGAGCAGCACCTATTCAATGAGTTAGGTTTCACCTTAACGCTAACGCATGATAACATCGAACATACTATCGAACCTAATTGTGTATATCGCTTTTTTACCTGATGTGGGGTTACTGCCAATCATGCAGAATGCTATAGAGTCCGAGCATTTAGAGAGTAGTACCGGACAGACTATATTTAAGGGTATCGATATTATCGAGATGGCCTACCTAGGTATCACTAAAGCAACGCTGAATAATTGGTCAAAGCTACATCGGCATCTGATAGATCATCTACTTGATTATCAACCATTACAAAGTCGGCTGCTATGGCAACAGCAACAACGTTATCAATAAAGAGATTATCATTTTTAAATCTATTGAGTTTAGGCCATGGCTTGACTTGTGGGAATATCGATACTGTTGCCTAGGCCGATGGTGTTGATGAGTTAAATATAGAACACGCTATGATTTAGGATTATAGCAAGCTGTTGTTATGGTAAAAAATGCGATGTATTAAAATGCTTAAAGGTAATGTACTTGCTACTTTGTCCGCATTCAATTACCCATCACAATCGGTAGGGTGGTCTTGATTAAGCTTCTGACTGACTCGACCGTTTTGATTGAAAGAAATTTGGTACATTGCATCATTATAGGTAGATGTGGGGCAGTACTTGATATGGCCAAAATGCCCCCGAGGTTTGCCACTATCACCCCAAAATTTGATGTAATGGCGACCCGCTCCGACTCTGAGTTTCAGTGTACTATATTTTAAATTAAAATATTGATTGAGTACTAGAGTATCAGCATTTGTATCGAAGTTTTTGTTACCGTTTTTGTCTACGAATAATATAAGCATGTTGTCACTATTGCGGTCGCATTGTATACCGTCATTCGATAAACAAACCAATACATCTTGTCTAGTGATATAGCTTTCAGCTTTTGCCAAAGCGAGGGCGTTCTCTAATTGGGTTTTGACGCGTTTGGCTTCCATACGCGTTAATTGCGTCAATATGCTTGGCGTTGCAATCGCTACTATGATAGCAAGCACCGTTACAGTAACAATCAGCTCGACAAGAGTGAAGCCATTCCTACCTTTAGCTCTTAAAGCTTGCAAATGCATTGCAGAACGTTTATTACATATAGTTAACTGGTGTAGTGGAGCGTACAACTGATTTATTCGAAATATTAGCCTATCATGACTAAGCATTCCCTTCATCAAAGTAGATACAGGTAAAACCACTATCAGTAATCTGCGATAATTTGATGATGTTTTATAAAGCGATTTCATAGATTGCTACATCCTATGGCTTCAGACTTTCCAAATAGAATAATCGCGCCTATTTGCAACATCTAGCTAATCCATTATGTAGAAAAAATACTTGATGAAGATTAGGGCGTGTTGAACATTCGACCATGGCACTGACAGCGACTATTTTTTAGGCGATTCGATGTTAAAAATAATAAGTTTAGTCACTCTAAGCGCTTATTTTTAACGATGAAGCGGCAAAAAGAGTCCTGTCCCCCTGCTTTTATCGTTGGGGCTGATGCTAAAATTACCCCATACTGCGTTACAAATCTCGCTAAGGCATCTGCATTATCGTCGCTTTGTGCCTTGTCTGGAACCATTTTAGCGATCAGCAGTGCCTATTTGCAAATGTTCAACACGCCCTAGTATTTTGGTTTGTTGGCAGTATACAAAATTATTACTTTTTTATAAGTTACTTCGAATATCAAATAAAGTCGACTATTTTAATATAAACAGAATATATGTCTATTGTCAAAAAATGTTTCCAATTAGTGAATAATGTGCATTAGGAATAGAGAAAAATTATTAATTGTAATAAAATATGTTCAAACGATAGGTGCTAGTTGATTTAGCATCTATCGTGAACTGACATACAAAAGATAAAAAAGCGTAAGGTGTGTTAGTTCTAAGTAACTTAGAATGGCTATTGTGTTTTAGTTACAACATTATCGTGTAATAATGTGTAGCTCGTTAACGAAAAAAGTTGTAAACTGAATGGATAATCGCTAAGCTACTTCTTAATTGGTTTTGCTTTGTACCTAAAATGCGTAAAAGATGTCTAATTTAGAGCGTCTTGAAAATCGGTTTTGCTTAATGCATCACTAAAATTATCCTTTGGAGGAAGTCCATGAAACTGAATAAAATTGCTTTAGCACTGTTCGCTGTAACAGCTGCACCTCTAGCAGCTAATGCTGGTGTTACTATTAGCCCACTATTATTAGGTTATCACTACAGCGAAGGCGCTGATGATGATCAAGCTGAATTACTAGGCGACTATAGTGGTAGTGGTGATAGCTACTATAAAGAAGACGGTCTATATACTGGTGCCGCTTTAGGTATCGAACTTACTCCTTCTACTCAGTTCCAAGTAGAGTATGGTGTATCAGATACTGATGCTATCCGCCAAGACGGTTCTGATAACTTCGATGCAGAGCAAGAAATGATCTCTGGTAACTTCTTAGTTGGTACCGAAGAGTTCACTGGTTATACTGATAGCGCTCTTAAGCCATATGTGTTAGTTGGTGCTGGCCAATCTAAACTTGAGATTAAAGACTCTTCAGGTGACAAAGTTTCAGGCACTAAAGATACTATCGGTAACCTAGGTCTAGGTGCTATGTATCGTATCAACGATGCACTAAGCCTACGTGGTGAAGCTCGTGCGATTCATAACTTTGATAACAACTGGTGGGAAGGCATGGCCTTGGCCGGTCTAGAAGTTGTACTTGGTGGCCATCTAGCACCTACAGTAGCAGTACCACCAATGGAAGAGCCAATGGTTGACAACACTCCAGTAGTTGTTGTTGAAGCTGACCTTGATTCTGACGGTGATGGCGTACCTGATAGCATGGATGCATGCCCAGGCACTCCAATGAATGTGGTGGTTGATGAGCGTGGTTGCCCAGTACCAGTAGATATTACTGATGAGCTAAAAATGGAACTACGTGTATTCTTTGATAACGATAAATCAGCTATCAAAAACCAATACAAGCCAGAAATCGCTAAAGTAGCAGAAAAAATGCGTGAGTATCCAAACTCTACAGCTCGTGTAGAAGGTCATGCATCTAAAACTGGTCCTTCAGCACGTTATAACCAACGTCTATCTGAAGCTCGTGCCGTTGCTGTTAAATCTATGCTAACTAACGAATTCGGTATTGCTCCAAACCGTCTATCAACTGTTGGTTATGGTTATGACCAACCAATCGCATCAAACGATACTGAAGAAGGTCGTGCTATGAACCGTCGTGTTTATGCCATCATCACTGGTGACAAAACTATGACTGTTGAACAAACTAAAGATATGGTTGTTCAGTAAGTATTAGATAAATAATCGTATAGTTAGATATATGGTTACAAAAAAGCCACCCAATCGGGTGGCTTTTTTTATTTATGTATTGAGAAAAGTAAGTTATTTCATAAATTTATGAATCAATAATGTTATACTAGCCACCCAAACATTCTGTAAATTGACAGAATGTACATTAGCATAGCTATCTGTACGATGAATTTATCGGCATAGATATTTGATTATATTGAGATTTTCTGAGTGATAGCATTTATTGTGTATCATCTAAAATTCAATATTTATCTTATTGATGATAAAAGTTTATCCAGCGGCGCTTATTGCTACTGCATTTTTTTAAGACGACACGAGCATTTTATATGGCGAACGATATCAAACACCTGCGTAACATTGCAATTATTGCCCACGTTGACCACGGTAAAACAACTTTGGTTGATAAATTATTACATCAATCTGGTACTTTTGGCGATCGTGCAAATATTGCTGAACGTGCAATGGATTCAGGTGATATTGAGCAAGAACGTGGTATTACTATTTTGGCTAAAAATACAGCCATTCGTTGGACAGATCAGACTTCAGGAACTGAATACCGTATTAATATCGTTGATACCCCAGGTCACGCCGATTTCGGTGGTGAAGTTGAGCGTGTGATGTCAATGGTTGATTGCGTACTTTTGGTTGTTGATGCTGTCGATGGTCCGATGCCTCAGACTCGTTTTGTAACGCAAAAAGCATTTGAACAAGGTCTAAAGCCGATTGTTGTTATCAATAAAATTGACCGTCCTGGCTCACGCCCTGATTGGGTAATGGATCAAATTTTTGATTTGTTCGATAATCTAGGTGCAACTGATGAGCAGCTTGATTTTCCAGTGGTTTATGCATCAGCGTTAAATGGTATTGCAGGTTTGGAAGCAGATGATTTAGCTGATGACATGACGCCACTATTTAAAACTATTGTTGATGTTGTACAGGCGCCGCAAGTTGATGCAGACGCACCATTCCGTATGCAGATCTCAAGCCTTGATTACAATAGCTTCGTTGGTGTGATTGGTATTGGTCGTATCCAGCGTGGTAAGGTTAAAACCAATACACCAGTTACTGTCATTGATAAACATGGTAAGACACGTAACGGCCGTATCTTAAAAATTATGGGCTACCATGGCCTTGATCGTATTGATGTTGAAGAGGCACAGGCTGGTGATATCGTTTGTATCACAGGTATCGATGCGCTTAATATCTCAGATACGATTTGTGATCCTAATAAAGTTGAAGCATTACCAGCATTAACAGTTGATCAGCCTACCGTATCAATGAATTTCCAAGTAAATAACTCACCATTTGCTGGTCGTGAGGGTAAGTTTGTCACTTCACGTAATATTCGTGAGCGTCTTGAGCGTGAATTGATTCATAACGTTGCACTACGTGTAGAAGACACTGAATCTCCAGATAAATTTAAAGTCTCTGGTCGTGGTGAGCTTCATCTATCTGTACTTATCGAGAACATGCGCCGTGAAGGCTTTGAGATGGGTGTTTCAGGCCCAGAGGTTATCGTAAAAGAAGTTGATGGTGAGCTACAAGAGCCGTATGAAAACGTTGTCTTCGATATCGAAGAAGAGCATCAGGGTTCTATTATGGAGCAGGTTGGTCTACGCAAAGGCGAGATGACCAATATGGAGCTTGATGGTAAAGGTCGTATGCGTATTGAAGCGACAGTACCAGCTCGTGGTTTGATCGGTTTCCGTTCTGAGTTTTTAACATTGACTTCAGGTAGTGGTATCATGACGTCAAGCTTCTCGCATTACGGTCCACAAAAAATCGGTGATGTGGGTGGTCGTTCAAACGGCGTATTGGTTTCTATGGCAAACGGTACTTGCCTAGGCTTTGCACTGTTTAACCTACAAAAACGTGGTAAGTTATTTGCTGAGCCACAGCTTGAAGTTTATGAAGGTATGATTATTGGTCTTAACTCTCGTAACGATGATATGACGGTTAACCCAACAACCGGTAAGCAGTTAACCAACGTACGTGCTAGTGGTACTGATGAAGCGTTGACGTTGACGCCAGCAGTTAAGTTCACGCTTGAGCAAGCGCTTGAGTTCATTCAAGATGATGAGTTGGTTGAAGTCACGCCAAAAGCGATTCGTCTACGTAAACGTTATTTGACTGAAAGTGAGCGTAAGCGTCACAGCCGTAGTAAGAAAAATGCATAATATCGACAGTATAAACTATTCAATCTTTTAGAGCGTTGATTTTCAACACCAAAATTTAATGTCTTTTAGACATCGGAGTAGTTAAAGAATTAGCAGTATAGGGTGAGCTATAGTGGTTCACTTTATACTGCTTTTTTTTTGTTGTAATTTTGAAGAAATAAATACAAAATGAACATTAGTTTTGATGTGTTCAATGATTAACGTTAGAGTGAAGTATGATACTGATTATATAAAATATCTATACGCCTATAGATAATTTTTGAGGAGAATACAATGAGTATGGTTTCAGAATTTAAAGAATTTGCTCTAAAAGGCAATGTGATGGACTTAGCAGTTGGTGTTATCATTGGTGGGGCTTTTGCTACCATCACTAAATCATTGGTAGATGATATCATTATGCCAATTGTCGCTTTCATTGTAGGGGGCGAGATTAACTTTAAAAATATGCTTTTGGTATTGGGTGATGTGCCTAATGGGGTTGCTATGACCTACGATGCACTCAAAGAAGCTGGCGTTCCTGTATTAGCATATGGTAGCTTCATCACTGTACTCATTAATTTTCTAATTTTAGCTTTTATTATTTTTATGATGGTGAGAGTAGTAAATAAAATGCGTCGTACGGAAGCTGTAGAGGAAGCTGTAGTAGAGCCATCAGAAGAAGTACAGTTACTGCGTGAAATCAGTGCTAAATTAAGTAATACTCATATTGTAAAATAATAACGTACGGTTTAGTGGTAACAAAAAGGCTAACTTTATGTTAGCCTTTTCTATTGTCTATTCATAAAGTCATATTTTTGATTTATGCTAAAAACGATCAAACACAGTAGCTTATGGCGTGACAACCACGTAATCGTTAGTATTAATCAAAATCTCTGATGGTTGGTCAACGACAATACGCACAGTATTATTGTCAATAACTTGTGATTTATAATAGTTGTCTTCAGCAACTGTACAGCCTAAACATCTTCCCATAGCATCCCAAGGCTCAACAAATAATTTTTGCTGCGCTTGATCGGCATTTCCACCGATAAGAGAGAAGGGTAGGCTCACGATATAGGCGGCGGTACCAGCCACAGCATTGACCAGTTGTAATGGTTTACCAACAATCGTATCTACTACCATCGTCTCATACGAAGGGCCAAAGTCAGTTTCGTCTATTTCTATGGCTGCAAGAGTAGGTTGCATACTAGCAGCCATTAACGCTAAGGAAGTAAAGACAGGAAACAACTTTTGCTTAACTGCGCGTTTGTTTGTGGCTTTAACCGTCATAACGATATCCTAAAATTTACAATTAGTATGATTAATGGCTGCTGCTGTCTCCATATAGGAATATCGCGGCAACGACAGGTAGGGTAAGTATTACAGAAGAATAAATAGTGCGCACTATTTTTGTAAGCGCTAGCACTATTAAAGCAAGATGTACGCCAATAAGCAACAAGAATACATGGGATATTCTTATGTGAGTAAAAAAATATATCAAACTAGATTGTATTTATTTTGAAAATAGTAGCAGATTTGTCTTTAGTCAAGGTAAGAAATCATATGAGCACTAATTAAGCTTAAGCTAACGGCTGACAATTTGGACAATAAACGCTGGCTCTACCATTGAGCTTAACATTTTCTAGAATGGTATCGCATTTTAGGCAATGCTCTCCTTGCCTACCATAAACATTTAAAGTCTGCTGAAAATAACCCGTTTGACCACTCGCGACTGTAAAATCTCGTAGCGTTGAGCCGCCAAGTTTGATAGCCTTTTTTAATATATCTTTAATATTGTCAACTAAAATTATCAGCTGCTCAAGTGACAGTTGATTGGCTGGGGTAGCAGGGTGAATACCTGATAGGTAGAGGCTTTCCGTCGCATAGATATTACCGACACCTACCACGACTTTTTGTTCCATAATGACAGATTTGATAGCTCGTGCGATGGACTGTGTTCGTTTGGTCGATGGTTTTTTGTTAGAGCCTGTATTGTTATGATCTTTATCGGATAAGTTATTACGTTGAATAACGTTATAAAGATATTCTGCGGTAAAATCTTCCGAGAGTGGCTCAGGGCCCAAGTGGTCCAGTAATTTGCTACCGTAATCTTCATACCATAATACTGAGCCAAATCGTCTTGGATCGTAATAATGTAGCTGAGACTTTGCATTTTCAGAATCCCCTAAATACTACTATTAGATGATCATGTTTACGTTTGTCAGTGCCATAACTGTGCTGCTGTAAACTACCTGACATGCCTAAATGAATCAAAAGCTTAAGTGGTGCTACCATGGCATCATTATCATTAAGCACTGTGGGCAAAAATTTAAGAACAAGATATTTTGCTCGGCGTTCAACGCTATCTAACGTGTAGTCAGCCAGACTACTTAAGTCATCTGGCATCGCCCAACGTAGTTTGGGTTGAAAGACCTTTATGTCAATCACCTGTTGTCCTAATAATGGTGCAAGGCTAGTCTTGGTGGTTTCTACTTCTGGCAATTCGGGCATGATGTTTTATGACAACTCTATTTTTGAGTGAATAATTGGTAGCTTAGCATGTCAACTAAGCCACAGCGCGACGAGCATGTAAGACACCGTGCTGTTGCTCTAGTTTCGCCAGTAACTTAGATAGATGCGCTAGCCCTGAAACTTCGATATGAAATTTCAAAAAGGCGATATTGTCATCGTTACTAAGCGTTTCAACTTTGCGGATATTGACGTTCTCTTTATCAATAATCTGTGTCAAATCACGCAACAGGCCGCGTCTGTCATACGCCTCTACGTGGATATCAACTGGCTGATAGCGACCAGATTGTACTTGCCAAGCTGCCTCTATTTTGCGCTCAGGATCACGCTCGACCAAACGCAGATACTCAGGGCAACCGCGGTTATGAACGCTGACACCTCGCGATAAGGTAATGTATCCGGCAATTGGCTCACCATGTACAGGATGGCAGCAGCCTGCTAAATTGATTTCAATATTATCCAGACCGTCGATACGGATTTTGTAGGCATCGAGCTTGCTCGCATCTCTAGTATCGACGTGCGGTGCAAAGTTCTCTGGTGGTATCTCGGGTTCTAAATGCAGCTGCCGAGAAATATGGCTGGTTAGCTGATTGAGACCGATATCACCTGTGACGAGCCCCACGATAATATCATCGGTCGTATTGACGTGGAAATGCTGGATATAGTCATTTAAGTCAATGCTATTGGGATGCACAGATAGGCGCTCAAGCTCTTTGCTAAGCATCTGACGACCTATTTCAATATTCTTATCACGGTCTTGTTTGTTGAACCATTGACGCAGTTTTGAGCGTGCGCGATTGGTATGAATATAGCCCAGTGAGGCGACTAGCCAATCACGATTGGGCTCACGCGATGCCTTAGTGATGATCTCAACTTGTTCCCCCTGTTTTTAGCTGATAAGTCAATGGCACATAGCGCTGATTAACTCGGGCTGCCTGTGCACGGTTACCAACTTGGGTATGCACATAATAGGCAAAATCGAGAACGGTTGCACCTTTTGGTAGCTCGGTGATGTCGCCGTCACGGCTGAAAATATAGATACGCTCGAGCTCATCAAAATCAACGAGTTGTTCTTCTTCGTCAAGCTCCATGTCATCTAGCTCTTCGCCTGTCATGACAGATGAGCGCGGCTGGTTACGGGTCTCGTTGTTAATAGACAGTAGCTGACGTAGCGAGCTGATTCTTTGATTTAAGTAATTGTCTTTTTTATTCTTCAGGCCTTCTTTGTAATTGACATGTGCGCACATGCCAAGCTCCGCCCTCAAAATGCATCTCCTGAGTACGAATCTGCACTTCAAGCGATTTGTTTTCGGCAATGACGGCGGTATGTAGTGAGCGGTAGCCGTTTGACTTTGGGTTGGTAATATAATCGTCAAATTGCTCAGGAATATAACGCCACAAACCATGTACCAAGCCTAAGACGTGATAACAGTCTGAAGGATTATTGACCAATACTCGCAATGCTCGGATGTCATACAGCTGGTCAAAGGATAAACCTTTGAGTTTCATTTTGCGGTAAATAGAATAGATATGCTTGACGCGTCCGGATACTTCGCCCTCAATGCCAGCATTCGCTAATGCCTCATTGAGCTTCTCTTCACGCTGAATATAAGACTCGCGTTCGCTTCGCTTTTCGGACAGTAGCTTGGCAATCTCTTTGTACCTATCGGGCGCAAGGTAGCGAAACGCCAGATCCTCAAGCTCCCACTTGAGCTGTGCAATACCTAAGCGATGGGCCAATGGCGCATAAATAGTCATGACCTCGCGCGCGACACGAGTTTGACGCTCTGGCCTAGAAAACGTCAACTCACGCATGGCAAAGGTACGCTCTGCCAACTTAATGAGTACCACACGCACGTCGTTGGTGACAGAAATGAGCATGCTATAAATATTTGATAGCTGGTCACGCTGATTATTGACGAAATGATCTTCTAAGCGTTTATTGCTCTCAATAATCTCTGAGAGTTTCCCCATTGCTAAAGTGTCTTTAACAAGGGCTAGGATATCCGCACCAAAATTTTTCTCAACTTCAGCAAGACTAATGATGGATTTGCGGGCACTGCGATATAGCATGGCAGCAACAAGCGCGTCTTCATCTTGATAGAGATAGGTCAATATGTCTGTCATGCCAATACCAGTGACGTAAGCACCTGAGCGCTCAGATTCGCTAGTATTCATGTGACTGCGGATAAACTCACAAGCAGCACTCAGATGAGGTACAGACTCTTGTCCGATACGCTTCGCCACATTGTCGAGCCAAGTGGGTACATCGATATTGGCTTGATCTAAATCAATGGATTCGAGCTCTTCATCTGAGAGCGTATAGGTGTTGTCCAGATACTCGTTTTCAAGCGCGGGGTCGAGGCCATCATAAGTATGTGCCGCTGATCGATCAAAAGTAGTATGTAGCTTGTGAGTTGACAGCTGGTATTTGATATCGAGAGGAATCTGGGCGTAGCTGTTGGCAGATTGGTGAGAGCGTTGGCTCGCTACCAATTGCGCCGCCAGTGTGGCACTGTCGGCCTGCGTGGTTTGTCCATCCACCAACGGCAACCCCTCACGAATTTTTACCATAGCCGACTCCTCTTAGCTATTTTGAATTGATTATAACCTCATCTACTATGCACACACTCCGAATGAACGATTCATAAAGTGCCAGCTATAAACCAATACAACTGCTAAAAATCTGATTTTTAGCAGCCATAAAATGCGCGTAAAATATATAAAGCTACGAGTACAAGTGCTGCTTATACGGCGATATACAGTATAAGAAGATTGTTTACTATTATCTCACTTTGAAAGGACAAATCAAGCTAGGCTCTGTAATGACTTTGGTTAATTATGTGAAATAGTCGTGAGCTATGGGCAAAATATTATCCAAGCTTGGATTCAGTGTTGCGGTCATAATACGGCTACTTAAGAGGTTATTACGAATCATAAGATACGTATAAAAATCAGCTGTCTACTTTTTCAAAACGAGCGATAGACTCGACGTGTCCAGTATGGCAGAACATATCCATGACACCCGCATGCGTCAAGCGATACCCTTGCTCTAGTAATGCTTTGGTATCGCGGGCGAGGGTTGCTGGATTACAAGAAACGTAGACGATACGCTCAGCGTTGAATTTTGGCAAATACTGCATAATCTCCCAAGCACCAGAGCGCGGGGGGTCGATGAGTAAGGCGTCAAAACCCTGATTGGCCCAAGGTTTGTCAGTGCAATCTTTTGTCAAATCTTGACTATAAAATTCAGTATTGCTGATACCGTTACGACGAGCATTGTCAGCCGCACGCTTGGTCATGGCCTCACTACCTTCGACACCCACCACAGAACCTGTTTCACCAACGAGACGTGCTAGCGGCAGGCTAAAATTACCCAAACCACTAAACAGATCCAGTACTCGCTCACCTGCTTTTAAATCTAATAAGTCGCAAGCCAGCTTGGTCATTTGGCGATTGACAGATAAATTGACTTGGGTAAAGTCAGTAGGAATAAATTCAAAGGTCAAATCATATTCTGGCAGTTGATAATATAGGCGACCAAACTGCTCGCTTAGATCATCTGCCTCTGTCAAAGCGATACGTTCAATACTATCAGCACCTTTTGACTGTAGATATAGCTGCCAATTGCGCGCTGCAAAGAATGCTTTTAATTTGTCTATATCAGCCTCTGACAGCGGCTCTAAGTGACGCACGATTAGTGCAACAGGTTGATTGCCGTCAGGCAATTCTGGCAATTGCTCACCCATCGCAAGCTCAAGCTGAGCAATCTTGTCACGGCTCTCTAGCGTGCTGATGAGCGTCTTTAAGTTCTCAATCTCAAAACCGATGCGTGGGTCTAAGATATGGCATTCATTGAGCTCTGCCAAAAAGTTACTTGAGCGCTCACGAAAGCCGACCAGCGCGGTTTCTTTTTGACGACATAGCGCACGCCTAGACGAGCCTTGGTGCGATAGCCAAGACGATCACCTACGACAGGTGCTAGCCAGTTATCAGGTTCTACATTGGCTTGATGCATGAGCATCTCAGCAAGTACGGACTGCTTAAAATTTATCTGCCCATCGGGCTGCCAGTGTTGTAAGTTGCAGCCACCGCAAACACCAAAATGTGGGCAAGGCGGCACAGCACGCTCAGGATTTGGATTGGCAGTGATGCTGATTGCATCGCCTTCCTCAAAACTGGCACGGCTATTGGTGATTTTTACCAGTGCGCTTTCACCCGGTAGGGCAAAGCTTACAAATATTTTTTTGCCATGCTTATCTTCAGCATGGCCATCATCAACCCCAAAACCATTGCCATAGATGGCAACACCGCGACCATCATGTGACAAACCATCAATGTTAAATGGAATCGGCTCTGCATCTTTTAGACGACGGCGCGTTTTTGATGATGGCTTAGATTTTTTCTTGCTGGGTGGAATGGCAATCTTTTGGCTATCATTCGTTTGAGTAACACCGTTCTGCGGAGCAGAATTGGCTATTGAGGTTTTGGAGTCGGTGGGTTGCATAAACCTGCCTTAATAATAAATAACTATAAGAGGAGAATAATAAACTGCTAATAATACGGTTTCTATAATTTGGGTGCCGATGACCAGTCAGCAATAAACTCTTGATGTCGTGGACTACCATCGGCTTGGGTATATTGTGCTAGATAGTCGTAGCTCTGCTGTTGCCACGCATCAAAATCTGGTGAGGACAGCTTTCCTGTCAGACGTAGCCAACGAAGATAGATGAGCCAAGTGTTCATCACATCAGACTCACAATAGATGGAGAGTGTCTGCCAATCACCACTACTGACGAGCGCGCCCACCATGCTACCATCAACGTCAGTTTTGCCTGGTAATCCATATAAACTGGCGACGATATCCATGGCCTCGCGGCGACTGGCACCGTACTGACTAAATCTGTCCATCAAATCAAGATGACGTGTATGGAAGCGATTGACGTAGTTATCAAAGCGCATATTTTTGATACGTTCACCTTCTTCAAACAGCCATGGCGCTGATAAATCATATTGCATAGCGCGATATATCAGTACAGGTATGTCAAAACCTGAACCATTCCAACTGATGAGCTGTGGCAAGGTCTCAAGATCACTGAATGCCCGAAAAAACTTGGCAAGAATGTCTTTTTCGCTAAACTTATCCGCGGTCAATGAAAACAACGATAACTTACCATCCTTGATATACAGTGCCGAGATACAGACAATGCGCTGCAATGGCAAGCGCATAAAATCATGTCCTGCCTCCTGCATGCGGATGGCTGTCAGTGCGCTTAAGGTGTCTTCATCATTCAGTGCAGCCAACTGCGGATAAATACGCCGTGCGCCATCGATATCGGCGACCGTCTCGATATCGAAAACTAGTATAGGGTCGGACGGTAGAGCTTGTGACATAAAGAATCCTGCATTTTTATAAGCTTACTATGCTGCGTTATCTGCATCATTATCGATATGACTGTCATCAACATTGTATAAACCTGTCGATAAATAACGGTCTCCACGATCACAGACGATAAAGGCAATGACGGCATCAGGATTATTTTTGGCGACTTGCGTTGCTGCCCATGCCGCTGCACCTGAGGACACTCCAGCAAAAATACCTTCAGTTTTTGCCAGTTTGCGCATGTAGACTTCAGCGATACGCTGATCGACATCCATGATCTCATCGACCAAGTCTGCATCAAAAATACCCGGCATATATGCAGCAGGCCAACGGCGGATGCCAGCAATAGAAGCGTCTTCATCAGGCTGCAAACCAATGATTTTGACGTCTGGATTTTGTTCTTTTAGATAACGTGAGACACCAGTGATGGTGCCAGTGGTACCCATTGAGCTAATAAAGTGGGTGATCTTACCGTCAGTTTGCGCCCACAACTCAGGCCCTGTGGTGAGATAATGCGCTTGACTGTTGTCAGGATTGTTAAACTGATCCAGTACGATGCCTTTACCATCGGCTTGCATCTGTAATGCCAAATCACGCGCCGCTTCCATGCCTTCATCGACTTCAATCAACGTCGCGCCGTAAGCAATCATGGCATCTTTACGCTCTTGAGTAGAGTTGGTTGGCATCAGTAATGTCATTGGATAACCGCGCATCGCCGCGACCATAGCTAATGCAATGCCAGTATTGCCGCTAGTGGCTTCAATCAATGTATCGCCGGGTTTGATATCACCGCGCTGCTCTGCTTGATAAATCATATTAAAAGCAGGGCGATCCTTTACAGAGCCAGCAGGGTTATTGCCTTCTAATTTGGCTAATAATGTGGCGCCATTTTCGATATGCTCTTGTTCAGGTAGGCGCTGCAATTTAACCAATGGCGTTTGACCGACACAATCGGCAAGCGTGGTGACTTGAGTGATAAAGTTAGCGTTTGACATGGCCGTTGCGGACATAAGAAATCCTTATTTATTTTCTAAAATATTTTTTGGGCGATAGGCTGTGATCGAATCACTATTTTTTATTGTCTGATCATCATTTGAGACAAGCGTTTTGTGTATTGGCTTATAGTGACAGATAAACCAAAACTTAACGGCAGTAGCGTACGCTCTCATTCATCATGAGGGTAAACCATCTAGTGTGGCAAATAAAAAGTTGCGTCATTATATCATTTTGTTGCTAGTTGCGCTTATTGCATAAAAGAATAATACTTGATGAAAGCGCCTTTTACTGGCAATTTTTTTAGGGACAAAAGCAGGTTTTATGGTGCCGCAACCATGCCGTTTAGTAACGTATGTATATTTGTTAGGTTTGCTTAAAGCCATATTGGTCAAAGTTTGTGTTTCATTCACCTTGAATGGGTAAACGCGATTTATAGAATCCTGTTAAGATAATCTTGAACCATAAAAGGCGTATCTTTAAAAAACAAGCTAGCAAGCTTAAGCATTTTTTATGGTAGCGTAGAGACCGTAACAAAATTCACAGACAGCATTTTCGTAGAGAGTAGAGCGAGCATGGCATATAAAAAACGTTTTAATACCAGTAGCGCTTATGGTCAGCTGATCCTATTGGTGTTTTTTACCCATCTGCGTGTTGGCGGCGGTAGGGGGATTTTGGTATTTCACGAAACCATGCGTGCGAGCGATTCAGAGCAAGAGGCACTGGCTGAGGCGGTATTGATTCGTTATACACCAGTCATTGCAGAGCTGATTCCTGATTTGTTGGAGCAAGAACGTCAGCAATCAAAAAGCAGCACAGATGAGGCATCACAGAGTGCGATGACAACGCTCGAAAGCATACAGGATAAACTCGGGCGTATGCAGTCTGAGCAGCATGTACAGCGTATTGCTGTTATCAATGAAGGCAATCAAGTATTGGCGACCGTAGGCTATGGTCTGAACGAGAAATGGCCGCTAATCAGTGACTCAGCAAAGTTTTTATCGCAAAAACCAACGCCTGTAGGCACGGCATATGGCAGCGTGTTGGGTGAGTTTGAGGGCAGACGTTGTGGCTACTGGTCGATATGGACAACGAGCCACTTTATATCGCCCGTTATCGTATCGCGATGGCGCTGGTGATTACCGGTCTGTTTACCATTCTGATTTTATTACTCAGCTTAAATATTTACTCAAAGCGTTGGATTGCACCTATCTATGAGCTGCGTTTGCAATTACAACGTACCCATGTTGATAACTTATATCAGCCTGTACCAGTAGAGTCAGATGGTGAGCTTAATTTATTACAGCAAGATTTGGTCAAGACATTTCGTCGCCTCCATAGAAGTTTTCAGGAGCTCAAGGATCATGCCGAGCAAACCGAAGACGATCTGCGTTTGGCATTTGATGAGATGGAAATGCAAAACATCTCTATTCGAAATGCGCGTGATGCTGCCATCTCAACCAGCCAAGCCAAATCCGCATTTTTGGCCAACATCAGCCACGAGCTGCGCACGCCGTTGAACAGTATCGATGGCTTTATTAACTTATTAGCGCGTCACGGTGAGCTCAATCCTGAACAGGATTTATACGTACAGACTATCCGCAAATCCTCAGCTCACCTACTTGCTTTGGTCAATGATGTTTTGGATTTTTCTAAGATTGAGGCGGGCAAGTTGGTGCTTGATCGTCATGAGTTTGATTTGTATGACACCATTTATGATGTGGTTGATATGCTCTCTCCTGTCTCTGCCGAGAAAGGGCTGCGCATGGCTGTCTTGTTCTATAACGATGTGCCAATGCGTATCAATGGCGATGCGCTGCGCCTCAAGCAGGTATTGACCAATATCGTTGGTAATGCCATCAAGTTCACAGATAGTGGCGATGTGGTCGTACGGGTCAGCTTGGATGATCACCGTGATAACTATCTAATGATTAGCGTGCAAGACAGTGGTAAAGGCATCTCGCTTGCTGATCAAAAATGCTGTTTCAGAGCTTTAGCCAAGGCGATCCGTCAATCACGCGCCAGTATGGTGGTACGGGGTTGGGTCTGGTTATCTCCAAGCAATTAACGCGTCTGATGGGCGGCGATATCGGCTTTCATGACAATGCTCAAGAGAACATCGCCAACCAAGGCGCGACGTTTTGGTTCCGTATGCCAGCCCATGTCGATGTGCTAGAGGCACCAACTGGTCAGACCATTGAGCTGCCAGTATTGGCACCGCTTGCGAGCGAGACAGATGAGTTCAACGTCTTGGTTTGGATCAGTCATACGGCCTCAATACAAGTGTTGAAGGCCAGCTTGCAGTACTTGCCGATTAAGCTCACCCAAGCCAATTCATTACCGGGGGTGCTTGAGTCACTCAAAGAGCATGGCAACTTTTGGGATTGGGTCATCGTCGATGATGACACGCAAGACGATATGATGGCGTTACTCAAGCAAATCCGTCTCCATTATCAAGGCAAACTTGCTGTGTTTGGCTATCAAGTGGCAGCTGACCAAACACTGCTAAACCGCTATCAAGCCAATATCTTGTATGAGCCATTGGACAAAAGACAGCTATATGCAATGCTTGATACACAAAACCGTAGCATGCCAAAGAGCTTACAAGAGCCGCGCTGGAAAGGGATTACCGTGCTGGCAGTTGATGATCATCTACCAAATTTGTTGGTGCTTGATGCGCTATTGAGCGAGCTTGGCATACAAGTCATTACAGCGAGTAGCGGCTTTGATGCCATAGAAATTATCAGTAAACAGCAAACCAAAAATGTCAAATCTGCTAAAAACGATAAGCAGAGTCTGTCGAATAAAACGCAACTCTCAAAAGCCGAGACACGCGATGATGTCAATAAAAAATCCAGCACCTCCCTGTATGCTGAAGAGAGTGCAAATGACGATAAAACAGCTACTCAAGATAAAAATCATATCGATTTGATATTTATGGATATCCAAATGCCGCGTATGTCAGGTCATGAAGCAGCGAAGCAAATTCGGAGCATTGAAGCGGCTGATAGCCGTATTCCTATTATTGCTCTCACCGCACATGGCTTAGCGGATGAGCGCGACAAGCTGATCGCCAGCGGTATCAATGACTACGTTGGCAAACCAATTAGCCAACCTCAGTTATTGCAAGTACTCCAAAAGTGGCTAGGCCGGAAAAGCATCACACCGCAAATAACGGCATTGGCTGATACTGATCTGCAAGCTTCTAATTTGCAAAGCATCGATTTACAAAATACCGACTCCGAAAATATACACCTCACAGAACAATCGACGCCGCTCTCGGATCAAAAGACCCCAATTTATCCGATGGTCAAAGACAACGAACGCGTTCGTAATAGGACTGAAATCACAGAACCGCCAAAAGTCACTCGACCATTATCACTGAAAAAAATCCGTGATGACTACTTGCGTGACAGTCAGCCACGTGACGATTATAGACGAGAGACCACCCGTGAGAACCAGCCTCGCTATGAGAGCCTACGTTTATACAAGCAAGGGCAAGAATCATTATTATATCCACCAAAAGAACCGACAGATAATTCTGCTGAAGACATAACAGCGAATATGGACAAAAGGCTATATGAGCAAACGGATCACAACCTCCATCAAAAAAACCTCAGTACAATGGATACGTCTGATATTTTAGACTGGCAAGATGCGCTTACTCGCTCAGCAAACAAACCTGATTTAGCAGCCAAGCTCATCATTATGATGCTCGATACGATTAACGAGGAAAAGCAAGCACTGACTCAAGCATGGGAAGCTCGTGATCGTAACTTATTGGCACAAATCGCCCATCGCATATTGGGCGGCAGCCGTTATACAGGAGTGCCGCAGCTACGTCAGGCCAGCCAAGATTTGGAAGATAAGTGTCTGCTGAATGTACAGCATACGACACCTGTGCAATTTGCAATGATTGAGCCTTATTATGAGGCATTATTAACGGCGCTAGACAACCTGCAAAAGGTAGATTTATCATCTTATCCGCAGCTTAATTATCATCGTTTGAGCGAAAATGACATGACGTGGAAAATGATTTAGAGCAGGTAATCGGACCGTTATTATGCGATGTAATAAGTGAATTGCATACGATACCGATCACTAGCGGTCAGATAATGTGCGAATATTAAAAGGCAGACGCTTGATACAGTATCGTAGCAGTCAGTTATTGCTACGGTAGAGTAGGGTTAAGCCTGCTAATATTGTGACCATCATTACTAGGGCGTGTTGAACATTCGCAAATAGGCACTGCTGATCGCTAAAATGGTTCCAGACAAGGCACAAAGCGACGATAATGCAGATGCCTTAGCGAGATTTGCAACGCAGTATGGGGCAATTTTAGCATCAGCCCCAACGATAAAAGCAGGGGACAGGACTCTTTTTGCCGTTTCATCGTTAAAAATAAGCGCTTAGAATGACTAAACTTATTATTTTTAACATCGAATCGCCTAAAAAATAGTCGCTGTCAGTGCCATGGTCGAATGTTCAACACGCCCTATAGTTATTTTATTCATTAATAAGGATTATTATGAACGTGGTTGCCAGTTACCAGTATGAAACATTACAAGTGCATGTCGTAGACAATATATTAACGGTCACCTTAAATCGTCCAAATAAAAAAAAATGCCATGAGCTTTCAAGTCATAGATGAGCTGATTATGGTGGCAGAGCGCATTAGCAAAGACAAAACGATACGCGCGGTTATTTTAAATGGTGCAGAAGGCACATTCTGTGCAGGTATTGATTTAGGGGATTTAAACCATCCCAAAAACCAAGCCTTTGCTATTTGGGAGCTGATTAAGCCTTGGCAAAGCTCATTCCAACGTGTCTGCTTGGTGTGGCGTGATCTACCAGTACCTGTCATCGCGGTACTAGAAGGCTACTGTATTGGCGCTGGGCTACAGCTAGCATTGGCTTGCGATGTGCGTATTAGTCATCCGGATTGCCAGCTGTCTATTATGGAAGCCAAATGGGGTTTGGTACCGGACATGGGATTGACGCAATCGGCATTTGGGGTGGTACGAGAAGACGTTCTCAAAGAGCTTGCCATGACGGCGCGCATCATCAATGCCAATGACGGCAAAGAATTAGGATTAATCAGTCATTGTAGTGAGACGCCGCTTGAGCAAGCACAGCAGCTGGCGGCTGAGTTTGCTGAGCGTTCTCCTGATGCTGTGCTAGCGAGCAAACGCGTAATCAATGCGATGTATGAGCAGCCTGCAACTACCTTATATAAAGAAAAAATCTGGCAAATTAAGATGATGCTTGGACGCAATCGTAAACTTGCTCTGAGAAAAGCAAAGCAAGCTAGCACGGTGTTTAGCAAACGTCAGTTCCGCTAACGTTCTTTAATTTTGGTAGATATTGTCTTAAGGATTTTATCTGAGACAATTTCGGCCTCAGTACTTAGATTAAAAGTACGCCAGACATATTTTGATAAATTACGTTGATTGTTTTTAGTTGTTAAGGCTTGTTTCATTAGTCCCTTATGGCTATTGAAATCCGAGTGGACAGCACGATATAACACTGTTTGCTTGCACAGATTTAGATAAAGATGCACTATTGTCGTTAAAAATATCTATTTCATGCATCTTACAAGCGCTTAAGTAATCATCACTATATAAATGGTCTAACTATGTCTGCCCCAAAGTCCTCTCTACCAAATAAACCTATCGCCTCTGAACGAGTACGTTCTGCTGATCTGCCTGTTGCATGGATTATGATGCTAGGATTAATGGTTGCGGTAGGGCCTTTATCCATTGATATGTATCTGCCTGCGCTACCATCAATGGCAGATGATTTTGGCGTATCTACGGCATTTATGGCCAACTCTGTGCCAGCGTATTTTTTGGGTTTGGTATTCGGGCAGTTATTTTATGGCCCTTTTAGTGATCGTGTCGGCCGTGTTAAGCCTTTATACATAGGCATGACACTATATGTGATTGCGTCCATTCTTTGTGCGACCACTGACAATGAATATGTATTATTTGTAGGGCGAACGATGCAGGCATTAGGCGCTTGTGTAGGGGCAGTGGTGACTCGCGCTGCTATTAGAGATCGCCTAACCGCCAAGCAAACCGCAAAAGCTTTTTCGATTATGATTTTGGTCATGGGTCTGGCACCCATACTAGCGCCGTCGCTTGGTGCACTATTTTTACAGTTTTTTGATTGGCATTCCATTTTCTGGTTTTTGGCCGCTTTTGGTGCCCTAAATTTATTGCTTACTAAGTTTTTCTTTTTTGAGACATTGACCGAAGAAAATCGTAATGTGCGTCCTGCAAAAGAAGTGCTTAGTCAGTATTGGGATTTATTAAAAGATCCAACCTTCAACTATCCAGCGATTGGTGGCGGGTTGTTGATGGGTGCGATGTTTGTCTATATCAGCTCAGCTTCTGAATTAATCATGGACACTTATGGCGTCTCGGCCACGCACTTTGGCTGGTTGTTTGGGATGAATGCGGCGGGCTTTGTGGGTTTGACTCAGCTGAATCAGTGGTTGACCAATCGCTTTCGTATCTTGAGCATATTACGCTTTGGGACGATGATGCAGGTGCTCTCTGCAGGCACATTGTTTGTTGTCGGTATATTTTTGGGGACCGATGCTTGGTTGCCACTGGTGCTGGCGTGTATTTTCTTTTGTATTGCAGGCTTGGGATTGACCCAGCCAAACGCCTCAGCGATTGCGCTGGCTTTTCAAAAGCAGCGTGCGGGTATGGCAAGCGCGCTGCAAGGCTCGCTGATGTTTTCAGTGGGTATTTTTGGTGGTTTATTATTAAACTTATTCCCTCTCAATCCAGTGTTAAAAATCGGTATTGCACTTTTTGTACTGATGAGCTTGGGTGCGTTTTTAATCTGGCAGATAGATCGTAATTTAGACCTCGATGACGCAGAGTAGCGGCTGCAAGTTTTTGAGACACCCAATATTGGTGTTTTTTTGTCTTAATAAAAGGGTTCTGATACATGAGCGCTACGCGTGGTAATGCAGAGCCTGATGCTTTTATAAGACACGCCTTATAATGACTGAGGTGTCATGTTTAATCGTAGTTGATTGAAAATAAATAGTTTGTTGTCACCAAACAAATTTATCAGAAATATTTCAATTAGAAAAAATTAGTGTAGATTGTAACTTTATGTTTACAATGTAAGGTTTTTTGAAACTGACAGTTACCATACAGTGATGTTAAGACAACAAGCGTTGCAACTTTAAGGACAAAACATGATGCAGTTATATCGAGTATTACCAGTTATATTAAGCGTCGGTTTATTTGGTTGTGGTAATTCTTCTACCACAGAAAATACCAATACAGCTGGCACACCAGTGACAAAAAATGAAGACAGTTTTGTAAGTAACTTACCGGATACTGCTCCAGTCATCAAAGTGGGTACTGAAGCCAATTATGCGCCTTATGAGTTTAAGGATGAATATGGAAATGTAACTGGATTCGATATCGAGCTAATGCAACATATTGGCGAAAATCAAGGGTTTAAAATCGAGGTTTATAACGATCCTTGGGAAGGGTTATTCAATAACTTGGATAACAAAAGCCGAGATATGATTGCGGCAGGTTTGACCTATAGTAATGAAAGAGCTAGTAAGTATCTACTTTCAAATCCCTATGCACCGCTCCCTACTAGTATTGTATATCTAGATAAATCATTAAATATCCAGTCTTTAAACGATTTAGGTAACGTCAGACTAGGTGTTTTGAGTAACTCAGAGCCTTATGAATATTTTGCTAAGGGAGAGTACAAAACTGAATCTGTAGAACAGTACCCAACCACGTTTGCAGCAGTAGAAGCCATGGCGCAAGACAAAGTTGATGCTGTAGTAGATGATTCGGGTGTACTTCGCTATACCCTAAACGACTTACCAAGCCTCCAGCCACTATACTTTGATTATGAAAGTATCAAAGCAGAGGGTGCTCGAAAAGTATTTTTGATTGATAAAAGCCACCCTGACTTACTTAAAAAAGTAAATACTGGCCTTAAAGAGCTTCAAGAAGATGGCACCTATGCCAAATTAACCACTAAATGGTTTGGTACAGATCTGACAAAGACGTCTTTACAGCAACAACAAATGTTGCAGTAGTCTTAAGCGTAATAGTGATGGAACGTATTATTTTTAAATAAATAATAAATATGAATTTATCTATATTAAAAGGAATATGCTATGACTGTATCAACTCAAAATGGTAGCTCCCGTTACCGAGGTTTGATTCTGTCCATCGCTGCCTTCTTGGCATTGATTGGGGTGTTGCTCGCCTTTACGTTTTATACATCAAGTGTTCTTGAACGTAATACAACACTTGTAAATATATCTAATAAAACAGCTAATAATGCTCAAGCGATTATTAAGGATCTGTTTGACTTGCAAAGTAGTGTGGGGAGCATATTAACTCCCCCATCAAAAGCGTGTTAGGGAAAGGTTGGAGAGTAACACTCAAGAAATCGATCAATTGCTTATCAGTATGCGTGAGGGTTCGAAATATACCGATGCCGCAGGTACTGTTTATAATATTCCTAGTATCAAGACAGCGGGTGAGTTGGCAGCTTTAGAAGAGGCACGGGAAGAGTGGAATACTCTAAAACCACTAATTGTCAATTATTTAGAAACTGCTGGTGATATCCGGATTGATTCTTCAGATGAGCTGGCATTAGCTTATGAGCAAGCCAAAACCTCCAGTTTGCTGATCAACGACTCGCTAGATAATCTGACACGCGACGTATTTAGTAATGCAGAGCGCCAAGCCAATACCATTCGTCTAATTCAGGCACTTGGGGTTGTTGCGATTTTTGCTTACTTCTTGATCTTCGTATTCTTCTTTGTACGCCGCTTACGTGAGACCGATGCTGAGGCATTTGCTGCTCGTCGCGAAACGCAAGAGATTATGGAAACGGTAAATACGGGCCTATTCCTACTGGACAAAGACTTAAATATTGGTCAGCAGCACTCGCGCGCGCTAAACAGTATCGTTGGTTCTGATAGGCTAGCAGGAGAAAACTTTACCAACGTCTTGCGTGGTCGTATTTCTGACAAAGATCTTAAGACCACTCAGCAGTTCATTGAGCAGCTTTATAATCCTCGAGTTAAAGAAAAATTGGTAGATTCTCTAAATCCTTTGCACAAAGTGATGCTACATAACAGCTCTGATGATAAAGGACTTAACAATCGCTTCTTAGACTTTAAATTCTCACGTGTTTATGAAGACAAAGACATCGCACGTATCTTGGTCAACGTCAATGACGTGTCAGATGCTGTTTACTTAGAGCAGCGTTTAGAAAAGAACGCTCGCAAAACGATATGCAGATTGAGATGTTAACCACTATCTTGAATGTAAATCCAAAGATCATTAATGAGTTCATTAGCAACACCCAAGCGCATATCGAGCGTATGAACAACATCTTGAAAAATCCTGGTAGCTCACAATACGAGCTTGAAGGCAAACTAAATGCGATCTATCGTGAAATGCACAGCTTGAAAGGTGAGGCATCGGCACTAAAACTGCATAGCTTTACTAAAATTGCGTCAGAAGCAGAAGACAAATTGCATGCCTTGCAAAATCAAGGCCAGCTATCGGGTAATGATTTCTTACAGTTGGCAGTACACTTAGATGACTTACTAAGTCTATCAAATACCATTGCGACCTTGGGTGAACGTATTAACCGCTCAGCACCGCCTAAAGCGGCGACAGCCAATACGCAAGCCCCATTAAGCGATTCTGCTTTAAAAGACAGCGTGGCAAAAACAGCTGCGGTAAATAGTCAGCCAGCGAGTAGCATCAGCACTGATGGCGGTTTAGATATTGATCTAGACGGTGAAAGCAATGATGATCGACTGTCTTTTTACAATGACTTTGCAAAAGAGATTGCCGCTAGACAAGGCAAGCAAGTACAGCTAAAAAGCACGACACTGGCGCAAACTCACATACCAGAGCATCTTGCCAAGCCAATTAAAGAAATCAGTATCCAGTTACTACGAAACGCAGTTGTGCACGGTATCGAAGCACCAAGTGTTCGTCATTCGGCTGGTAAGCCTGAAGTCGGTACGATTGACTTAGAAGTACAAGATAACGGTTCAGATTTCATACTAGTAGTGCAAGATGATGGCCAAGGTATCGATTATGACAGCATCCGTAATAAGCTAAGCAAAGAAGGTCGCTTTAGTGAGGAAGAAGCAAGCCAGCTCAGTCAAGGCGATTTACTCAAGCAGTTATTTTCTTCTGGCTTCTCAACCAAAGAAAACGCAGATGAAGATGGTGGACGCGGCGTTGGACTGGATATCATCAAAGCGCAAGTAAAAGACTACAATGGTAAGCTGAACGTAAATAGTGAGCTGGGTCAAATGACACGGTTTGTCATTACGTTACCAAAAGCTTAATTAAAAACAGTAAACATATTGTCAGGGACGACAAGCATTTCATTAAAGGTAATAGACAAGTTATGCATAAATTAATGATTGTTGATGATTCAAATATTATCAGAAACCGTATTCAGCGCGCATACGACTCAGGAAAGTTTATGCTGGTTGCAACAGCGACTAGCGGCGTTCAAGCCATTGAAAAATTTAACATTCATCGTCCTAACGTGATCACCATGGACTTGACCATGCCACAAATGGACGGACTTGAGTGTATCGAAAAAATCATTGCGATTGATCCTGATGTACGTATTTTGGTCGTATCAGCGTTGTCTGATAAGGCCACTGGTATCGAAGCTTTATCACTAGGTGCCAGCGGTTTCTTGTGCAAGCCTTTCTCAGAAGAGGAGCTCGTGGAGTCTTTGTATGAGCTGATGCAAGACTAATACCATTCATCGATTAAAGCAGATGCCATTATGAAAGAACAAAAGCTACAGATTTTTTTGAGTATTATTAGTAACTATTTTAATCAGTTTGGTGGAGAAGAGCTAATTGCTGACACTCCTTACTTATTAGAAAACAAACAGCCAAAAGTCCACGATTATACAGGCGTTATTGGTATATCAGGTGGACAAAAAGGCGTGGTATATTTTTCGGCAACTCGTCAATTACTGTCTTCAATATTGGACAGCATGGGCGAGACCGATAAGAATGAGGAAAACTACATCGATTTGGCTGGTGAAGTTGCCAACACGATTTCGGGTAATGCGCGTAAAGAGTTCGGCTCTGAGTTTCATATCTCTGTGCCGTTTGTGTTCAAAGGCGCACCGCAAAGTATTGTGTTGCCGAACGATGAGCGTTCTTTTATCATTCCCATCACTTGGCACTCACAAGTTGGCGAGATTGTGGTTTGTTTGCAGGACTAATGCTGCTGCCACGTAATACAGATGGATATTAATATATTATGTTTAAAGTAGAAAAGTTGGGTGTGTTTCTAAGCTCGATCAATGCGTTCTTTGCGCAGATCGACGGCTCAGAGGTGTCTATCGATACCCCTTATTTGAACAACAATAAAACGGCGATTGGTTTTGATTATAGTGGTGTCATTAAGATATCAGGGCCTCTTGAAGGCTGTGTCTATGTCAGCGCACCAAGCGTAATGTTGCGAGAAGTGATAAATGTGATGGGTGAGCCTGACTCTTCGATCACGATGATGAAAGACTTGCTGGGTGAAATGGCCAATACTATCTCTGGTAATGCCCGTACAGAATTTGGTTCTGAATTCATTATCTCTACGCCACAGATTGTTGAAAGCGCACCAAGTGTGTCTTACTTACCTAGAGATCGCCAAAGCTATATCACGCCATTCACATGGCGCGGTTACAAGGCTGTGATTGGTATCTGTATTGCATAATCTAATATGGAACCATTCATATAAAGTCTAAAGCCAGAAATAAAAAAGCGATACGAATGTGTCGCTTTTTTTATTGCACCACCGATCTACTGTGTCTGTAACGCATTGAGGCACTATGAATAAACTGCTGGAGACTTTAAGGTATTATGTGATAAAATACAGCGCAGCTATTTTTACAGTTTAGATATAATTAGTTTAAACGTACAATGGCTTATTTTTGAAACCAACCAATGACACACACATCATGGCAAAAAAATTGCTGGGTGTTTGGCGACTTGATTAATTTGCGAACCATTAGGGCTTTAGTAATAAAGACTAGTCAGTAGCAGATGCGTGTCGCCAAATAGGCTGTTTTTGTGATGTGGAGGCATAACCAACCAATAGGATATATTCTCATGGCTACAAAGAATCCAACCAAAATCGAAATGCGCGACTTACTACAAGCTGGCGCTCACTTTGGTCACCAAACACGTTTTTGGAACCCAAAAATGGGTCCATACATCTTTGGCGCACGTAACAAAATCCATATCATCAACTTAGAGCACACCGTAAAAGCGTTCAACGAAGCGTTGACTTACGTAAACGGCCTAGCTGCTAAGAAAAACAAAGTATTATTTGTTGGTACTAAACGTGCTGCAAGCGGTATCGTACGTGAGCAGGCAGCTCGTGCTGGTATGCCATACGTTGACCATCGCTGGTTAGGTGGTATGTTGACTAACTGGAAAACACTACGCCAGTCAATCAACCGTCTAAAAGAGCTAGAGAAGCAATCAGAAGACGGTACTTTTGCGAAGTTAACCAAGCGTGAAGCGCTAGAGCGTACCCGCGATATGGAAAAACTTGAGCGTTCACTAGGCGGTATCAAAGACATGGGCGGCCTACCTGATGCTATTTTTGTTGTAGACGTAGATCACGAAGCAATCGCTATTAAAGAAGCTAAAAACCTAGGTATCCCAGTTATCGGTATCGTTGATACTAACTCTAGCCCAGACAACGTTGACTACATCATCCCAGCTAACGATGATGCTATCCGTGCTGTGACTTTGTACGTAACTTCTATGGCTGATGCTATCATCGCTGGTAAAGAATACGCACAAACTCAAGCTGGCGGTAAAGCTGAGCAAGCACCTGCTACTGAAGAAGCACCAGCTGCAGAAGAAGCTGCAACTCCAGCAGAGTAAATAGCTGAGTTAAAAAGTTTAACTTTGTAAGGATGTCTTGATAGTGTAGCTATCAGCATCCATATAATGTTATGAACAGCGTATAAGCTCATAATAGGCATGATGTAGTTTTACTCGTCATGCCTTGTTATTGAATAGAGCATTATTAATGAGGCCGTTATACATAACTGAGTAGCTAATGGGCGAGTATTATCGTTCGTACTGGCTATAGCGCTATGTTTTTAAGATTTTATCTTTTGACATCATTGATGGCTATATTAGTAATGACTCAAAATGAGCGGTCTTGCTAGATTTAAAGCAACATTAAGATATCGAATAGACATTAATTCCTCTTATACATAACTATACTAAGGTGACTCTTATGACAGAAGTAAAAGTATCTGCCAAAATGGTAAAAGAATTGCGTGACCGTACTGGTCTTGGCATGATGGAATGTAAAAAAGCGTTAGAAGAATCAAACGGTGATGTTGAGGTTGCCATTGATAACCTACGTAAATCTGGTCAAGCAAAAGCAGCTAAAAAAGCGGGTAACATCGCAGCTGATGGCGCTATCATCATCGCTCAAGACGACAGCAAAGCGTTCTTGTTAGAAGTTAACTGCCAAACTGACTTCGTTGCAAAAGACGACAGCTTCACAGCATTTGCAGAAAAAGTGGCTAACGTTGCACTAGAAAACAACGTCACTGATGTTGCTGCTATCTCTGAATTGCCTTATAGTGATGGTCAGACTGTTGAAGAAGCACGTGTATCTTTGGTACAAAAAATCGGTGAGAACATTCAGGTTCGCCGTGTTGAAGTACTTGAAGGCGCTAACATCGCTGCATACCGTCATGGTCTACGTATCGGTGTAGTGGTTTCTTATGAAGGTGGCGACGCTGACACTGGCAAAAATCTTGCCATGCACATTGCAGCATTCAACCCTGTTGCTGTCGATGATGAAGACGTTGCTGCTGATGTATTGGCACGCGAAAAAGACATCATCGAAGCCAAAGCAAAAGAGTCTGGCAAGCCTGACAACATCGTTGAAAAAATGATCGAAGGTGGCCTACGTAAGTACCTAGACGAAGTAACTTTGCTACGTCAGCCATACGTTATGGACAACGACAAAAAAGTTGGTGATGTCCTAAAAGCTGAAGGCGTAAAAGTACTTGGTTTCAAACGTCTAGAAGTTGGTGAAGGTATTGAGAAGAAGCAAGAAGACTTCGCTGCTGAAGTTGCTGCAACTCAGGCTGCTAACAAGTAAGCACCAAGTAAGAACTAAGTCATATTGGAAAAACTGTGAGTGCTGATTCAGCGCTCACAGTTTATCTTTATAACTGATGACCTATCAAGATATAAAGCGTCCAAGCACAAAAAAAGCCCGTTAATTTCTTAACGGGCTTTTTTGTGTCTGGCTTTAGGTCACCGGTCTATTTCATTTCTAGCTTAGCTCTGGCTTAGCGTAAAGCATCATAAGCTGAGTTAGCATAGCTGGCACTATTTACATTATTGCTAGTGCCGTAACTGACATTGCGCAATCCACTGTTAATGGTGCTACTCGTTTGATTGCTGACACTCATACTGGCGCCAGATAGCCCAGCATCATTCTTATACAAGCTATGATAACGGCTCATGACTCTTTGCACATAGTTACGGGTTTCTTTAAAAGGAGGGATACCGCCGTATTTATCGACATTACCTTCCCCAGCGTTGTAGCCAGCTACTGCATGTTCGACATTGTTGTTGAAACGGCGCATGAGCCAAGCGATATATTTGGCTGAGCCTTCAATATTGTCTGCAGGGTTCCAAGGGTTACTTACATTAAAGCGACGAGCCGTCGCTGGCATTAACTGCATGAGGCCTTGCGCACCGACAGGTGAGCGAGCATTGGGATTAAAAGCGGATTCGGTATGCATCATTGCTTTCATAAGGGCAGGATCTACGCCATTACGTTCAGCAGAGGCGCGAATGTAGCTGTCGTAAGCATTGCGGCTACCACTCTTGCTAGCGGCACTGCTACCATAGCCATTGCTACTATTAATGCCGTCATACATTTTAGAGTCTTTATAATAAGTGACTTTAACTTTCTTAGTGAATTTATCAAAATTGCCACTAGGATTGACGTTGGTCAGTAGTACTTGCCCAGCTTTGTCTTTATAGATATACATATTGCCAGCGTTGGCAGCAGTAGAAAAAAGTAGAGAGGGCAATCGCACTTAATAAAATAGGAGACAAACAGCGAATAATCAAAGTAGCAGTATTTATCATAGTGTTATCACTTTTTATCGAATAATAGCAAATTGTTTTGCCTATAGACACGTCATTTTACGCGCTTAAGCGGTCATCGGGGTTGCAGGATTTTTATAGCTCGTCATCGATATAGCCACCTAGCAAATACCACGTTTAACAAGAACCACTTGCAATAGATACAAAAAATAATAGTTGCTTACTATAACATATAATAACTTTTTACCGCATCAGATTGACAAAATAAGTTGTAAAATCAAATTTTTATCGTTAAACAAACTTAAATAAATCAAAGTGCTATATTTTTGAAGATTGTTAAATATCTGTTTATATTGGATTATAGGCAAGCACTTTTTTGATGCATACCTTATTTTAATTCTCTAAAATGCAAAGGTGATGACAATGGTTGGATGAGCCAAATGTCATGTCTATTAGTCTCGTTACTGAGTAAGCAATAACAATAAAAATAATGATTGAAATGATGAAACAGTGCTCAGTCATCTGTCAAAGCGGTAAGCAAAATCAGTCTAGATACCGACAGCACTGATAAAGATAGGTACCCAAACTGCAGTAACCAACCCGTTCACTGCCAAGCCAAATGCTGCATAACGTCCCGCTGTGTGACTGATTTGCCACGCTTCTACTGTACCAAATGCGTGAGCAGCCAGTCCAAGTGCAAGACCTTTAGCTCGATCATCATTGATACCGCGAAACAAAAAACGGGCGACAGCGCCGCCAATGAGACCTGAGACGATGATGATCAGGTTCGCCAGTGCTAATGGCGCATTGATTAAGTCTGCAACACTGAGGCCAATGGGAGTAGTCACAGAACGGGTAGCAAAAGCAAGTATGCTGTCGTGACTCAATGAAAATAGATAAGCCAATGACATGGGCGGTAGGGCGCCAATGACACTAGCAATAGCAACGATCAACGAGAGCTTTTTGACAGGCAGTCCTTTAAAGTTCATTGCGGCTAGTGGCACCGCCAAAAGTACTGTGACATATCCTAATAGATGATCGAATATAGGCTTGGCCGCGCTGTAGTAGTTGTCATAATCCCATTGCAATAAAAATAAGAAGACCAGTACCAAAACGAGCGCGGTAATTACCATTGGTAACCATGATAATTTACGCGCTAACACACGTGCAATGACGTGTGCCACCAAGGTTAGGAGTACGGCTGCTAAGGTCGCCATAAATACGCTGTCAAAAGTCATAATATCTCTCCGCAGCTCACGGCTGTTCCTTTTGCTGATTAGTCGTGCCGCTGTCGGCATTGGCATCTTGATTCAACCAGCGATTGGCCAGTAGCGCGAGTCCCCACATCGGTATGAGCGTGCTTACTATCATTGTGACCATCACGCCCAACAGCTCATCTCCTAGCGCGAATAGCAGTAAGCCTGCACCCGCTGAGACGGGCAGAAATGCAAAACCACTATCGACGAGGGAGGGTGTTACTGGCTTGAGTGAGCCAGTTAGGCAACCCTTTGAGCAATCGCCATATCATCAAGATAACAAACATTGCCACCAAGCCGACAATATTGGCGGCTTTTTCGATACCCGCCAACTGACAAAGAACCACAGCCGTCTCTCGGACAACGATAACCATAATCAACGTTAAAATTAACGAAATCCATAGCGGGAGATGGGAGGTGGGCAGGCTTCATAAGCAGTGTGGCCAAGTCAGATATAGGTGATGAGTTTATAAAAACGAGCGGGCGATAGTATCAATAATATAACGTGAAAAATAATATTATGAACGCTGATAATAGACAGTAGTGACATTTCAACTTTTGAGTGGCGAGTATTACCTATCAATATTTGTTGAATGTATAACCGTTGATTATATAGAGAATAAGCTTACTAATAAAGCTTGTAGACACATTCAAAAAAATAGACGATATCGATTGATATCGTCTATGCTATTTTAACCTACTGTATAAAAAGATTGCTGTCTAACAGTATGAATCAAAGGTTTACTTATCTATTGACGTCAACAATCGTTTTTCAGCAGCGACTATTTTTCAGAATCAGCGGTTTGTGAATTGAGCGCATTAAATTCGTCAAATGCTCTTTCTTCTTCTGCTGTCATCGTCGGCTCTTCAACTTCATGTTCGTCGGGCTGCTCAAATTCCTCAAGTACTGGCATCAGCAATGTTGCTTGTGCAAGCGGTAATACATCGGTGGGCTTGAGATTGGCTTGTCCGAGTAGTTGTCTTAGTCTATCGCTTGGCAAGCGAATCGTCAAGCACTCATGGCCGCTATCATCATAGCTTTCTTCTTCAATAACACCAAGCTCGTACAAGGTATTTTTTAACTGTCCTGCATGATAGGGTAGCGTCAAATCAAAAGTGGTCAATGTGCCAGTTAGTAGCTGCTGCACGGCTAATGACAACTCTTCTATGCCTAAGTTCTCTCTAGAAGACACATAGACACGATTAGGTTGACCTTCGCTAGCATAACCAATACGTGCAGGCTCGTCAGTCAAATCAATCTTATTATAAACATTGAGTACCGGCACATCGTTATCAATCTCAGCCAGTACCTCTTTGACCGCCTGAATTTGCTCATGCATATCTTCACTAGAAGAATCGATGACGTGTAATAATAAGTCCGCCTCTAGCGTCTCTTCTAGCGTTGCATGAAAGGATTCAACCAATTCATGCGGCAAATGACGGACAAAACCTACCGTATCAACCAAGACTACACGTCCCACACCTTGCCAGTCTAAGCGGCGTAGCGTTGGATCGAGTGTCGCAAATAGCTTATCAGCTGCGTAGATATTTTCATCGACTAAGCGATTAAATAAAGTGGATTTGCCCGCATTGGTATAACCAACCAGTGAGATAGTGGGTACGTCTGATTTTTGGCGACGTGCCCGGCCCTGAGCACGAGTCTGTCTGACCTTCTCAATTCTACTTTTGAGCTGCATGACGCGCACTTGTAGCAAGCGACGATCGGTCTCAAGCTGGGTTTCGCCGGGGCCACGTAAGCCAATACCCCCTTTTTGACGTTCCAAATGCGTCCAACCACGGACCAAACGTGTCGATAAATGGTTCAGCTGCGCCAGCTCTACTTGTAGCTTACCTTCGTAAGTACGAGCACGCTGAGCGAAAATGTCTAAAATCAAACCAGTACGATCCAGTACACGGCATTTCACCAAAGCTTCGATATTACGCTCTTGTGAGGGCGATAAATTATGGTTGAACAGTACAATATCCGCATCATGCTCGCGCACCAGTTCTGCAATTTCCTCCGCTTTACCGCTACCAACGAAATACTTGGCGTCAGGGCGTGCACGTGAGCCTGTGACCAGTGCCAAGCGATCGGCACCTGCTGAATCTGCTAGTAGTTCAAACTCGCCTAGATCGTCAGGATCTTGAATTTGGCGAATGTCTAAATGTACAATAATGGCGCGCTCGCCACCTTCATGTCTTTCAAAATAATCCAAAGAGTATCACCTATTTAATAAAGTAAATGTCTCGCTATCAGCAGCTCAATAAGGCTTGGCATAGCGTTCATATGAGTATCTATATGTGGTCTTATCACTTGATATTAAAGGGTATGAGCACAATTAGCGATGGTTTTATGTTACAGCGATGACTGGGATTAATTTTTTATAAATCTGCTTTATTGCCCGTTTGTATAAAAGTGAGCACCCACTGAATGGACACCCTATCACTGAGCGTATGAACTTTGTTATACTGGGCTCGTTTTTTGACTATTAAACACCCGTTATTTAATCATGAGGGGCGAAGATGAGCCAAGCTAAATCAAGCTTTTCACTCAGACGACAGTTGGGACGCGGTAAGCAAATTGCTGGCATGACCACCACCATCGCTGGTGGTATGCGTGCCGCTCAACGCATTGGGGCATTCAAGCAGCCACCACGCGAAAAACTGCCACGCTATATTCAGACGTTTTGTCGCAAGATGGCAGGCTCATTTGGGGTAAAGGTCGTTGAAGTCGAACCAGTAAAGCAGCATCACGGCCTGTGGGTATCGAATCATGTATCATGGATGGATATTCCTATCGTTGGTACCGTGAGTCCAGCATTCTTTTATCCAAAGCTGAGATTGGTGAGTGGCCTGTGTTCGGTAAGCTCGCGCATGCGGCAGGCACGCTTTTCATCGAGCGCGGCTCCGGTGATGCAGGCTCAGTGTCATCACAGATTGCTGATTTTTTAGCCAAAGGTTTTTCGGTGATTTTCTTCCCTGAGGCGACCACCACCAGTGGCAAAAAAAATCAAGCGTATTCATGGGACATTGCTCCAGTCAGCGATAGATGCTGATGTGCCTATCAGACCCATTGTTATCGCTTATGTCGATAAAGATGGCACGCTTAGCGACGCGCTGCCATACTATGGCAAGATGACAATGACCGACAGCATGAAAAAAGTGCTCGATAGCAAAGATGTCACCGCGTATGTATTGCCATTGGCACCGATAGATCCAAAAGGCTGTACCAAAAGCGAGCTGACCAATTTGTTGCAAGCACGTATGCAAGAAGGGTTGGCAGAACTGCATTCACGAGTACTTCGTGTACCCGTTGAAGATTGATTATTTATAGCTAAACTAGCTTAGTTAATAAAAAGGCGCAAATCGCGAGTTATATATATGACTGCGATTTGCGCCTTTTGTGTCTATAATAAATGCAGGTGTAGCAATTTATAGACCGCTGATCTAGATCGAACTAAGGGGATGGATTGGGATGCTGCGCGTGTACCGCTTCAATCGCTTCCAATACATCTGCTGTTAGCTCCACATTGACACTATCAATGTTTGATTTGAGCTGTTCGGTTGTCGTCGCGCCAATGATATTGCTGGTGACAAAGTGACGTGAATTGACAAAAGCCAATGACATTTGCGCCATGTCCAACCCAGCATCAGCGGCGATCTTTGCATATTGCTCGGTCGCTGATACCGCTTGCTCATTGGTATAACGGGCATAGCGATCATACATCGTCAAGCGTGCGCCATCTGGACGCTTGCCATCGAGATATTTACCAGACAATACGCCAAAACCAAGTGGCGAGTAAGCAAGTAGCCCCACGTTTTCGCGATGGGCAATCTCAGCCATACCAACTTCGTATAAACGGTTTAATAGGCTATATGGGTTTTGCACCGTGATAGGCGCGATCAAGCCATTTTTGTCCGCTTCCCATAGATAGCGCATGAGTCCCCATGCCGTATCGTTTGATAAACCATAAGCACGAATGCGACCTTTTTGATTTCATCATTTAATGCTTGAATGGTCTCTAAAAATGGCGTTAAGTCATCTAATGACTGTGCTGCCATGTCCTCTGTATAGCCGCGCTGACCAAAAAAGTTCGCTTGACGTTCAGGCCAATGCAGCTGATAAATATCGATATAATCGGTTTGCAAGCGCTCAAGATTGCCGTCAATAGCGCTGCTGATATGCTGCGCGTTAAAGCGTGTTTGACCATCACGCAAAAAAATCCATTGGTGATATTTTGCTGGCAAGGATGACTTTGTCACGCTGTTTGGTTTTATCAAACCAAGTACCCATGAATCGTTCGGTATCACCTTGTCTGTCTTTATCTGGTGGTGATGGATACATCTCTGCTGTATCCCAAAAGTTGACGCCTTCACTCAGTGCCATATCCATCTGGGCGTGTGCCTCAGCCTTGGTGTTTTGCTGTCCCCAAGTCATCGTACCTAGACAGATCTTAGATACTTTTTCATCGAATTGCGGTAACGTTGTATATTGCATTCGATTGTCCTTTCTCGTTTTTTATTGTGGATTGTGCGTTTGGACAACTACATAAGTTGTATACCAGTGACGCCAGGTGGTGTGACCTTAAAGATTTTTACTTTAAATAATACGTCTTGCCCAGCCAGCGGATGATTGAAGTCCACTTCGACTTGGTCATCATCAATGGCGCTGATCGTACCGGGCAAGGTATTTTTGCCTTTGTCTTCGAATTCAACCATCATACCGACTTCTGGATTGTCAGCGACGAGCGCAAATTGAGTACGGCTAAAATGTTGGATGTTTTCAGGATTCCAGTCACCAAATGCTTGCTCTGGCTCAAGGTGAGCTGTGCGCGTGTCGCCTGCGCGTAGATTCATAAGTACCTGCTCAAACCCTGGCAACAAGCTTTCATCGCCGATAGTCAAGAGACGGGCGCATCACGACTAAACGTTGAGTCAATGACCGTGCCGTTTTCTAGTGATACTTCAAAGTGTAGGCTAACAAGGCTACCAAAGGTGATGCGCGTGTCTTCATTTGGATTAATAAATTGAGATTGAGTCATAATAAAAAAGCCATCGGTTGCTGGAATAAAAGAATAAGGAATCTGGATGCCGTATTATAGTGTAAGAAATAATAAGCCATCTAAGGCCAGATGTAAGCGTCAATAATGTAACGTAGATGAGGTACTATAATTGGCAATTCTAAAAGATATGAGGTGTCGGTGGTGAATAAACAACAAGGCACTGTCAAAAATGGCAGGACGATAAAGGGTTTGGCTTTATCGAAACCGAAGCAGGGGATTCAATCTTCTTTCACGTGAGTGAGTTTAGAGCAAAGCGCCGTCCCAATGTTGGCGAGCAAGTCGTCTTTAGTATCGGACAAGACGATCAAGGGCGCTTGCGGGCAACAGAAGTACAAGAGTTGCACTTTGTACAACAAAAAATGGCACAAAAAAATCAGCAAATCCGTCAGCGCAACCAAAAACGCAGTCAGCAAGCAGAGTTTGAAGCAGAACAAAAGAAACGCTCGTTTCTTGGACTGGCTTTTATGGTGTTTTAGCTCTATTAGCAGCGACAGGTAAACTAAGCTGGCTGGTGGTGGTTTGGTACGCAGCGTTGGGCGTGATCACTTACGCCATGTATGCCAAAGACAAAGCTGCTGCTCAAAGTGGCGACTGGCGTACACCTGAGTTTACATTACACGTGCTGAGTGCGCTTGGCGGTTGGGTAGGGGCGTTATTGGCTCAGACGTATCTGCGGCACAAATCACAAAAGCCTGAGTTTCGAGTGACTTATTATTTGACCGTTGTCATTAATATGGCAGGGTTGCTGTTTTTATTGGCAGGTGGTGGGTTAGGGGCTTTAACTGATGTATTATCAGCGTTGCTATAAATGAGAACTAAGACACACATATGGATAACGTGATTATGAATACGTCAGGCTTCGTTGGTGGCACCTTAGTACATACTGAAAAAGGTTTAGCACCAATAGAACAACTAAAAATTGGCGATAAAGTGTTGTCTAAGGCAGCTGATGGTTTGGGTGATCTGGTTTACAAGAGGATAACTCGGACGACAACTAATGATGCATCAATTTTCATGATGTATTTTAATACTTATGTAAATCCACAATTGAATTTGGCAGATAGAGTTAATCTAAGACGTAAGTTAAAGAAACAACAGATATTGCCTGAACCTCTATTAATGACAGCAGATCATCCCTTTTGGACACAAAACAGAGGTTGGGTGAGAGCAGATAAATTGAACGCTCAAGATATCTTAGTGACTAAGGATAATACTTATTTTACAACTGATAGTGGAGGTGGGTATGACTATAGATATGAAGGCATAATACCTATGTATCATGCAAATAAAAAGGATATGCTTATCAGGTAAGCTTTGGTGATGAAACAGGCGAACTCAAAGGATCATACGTTAATTTATTAACAGGAAGGTATGAACTTTATACGGATCCAGCACCAACATGGATAAATAAATTGTGGCAAGCTGACTCAGAATGGGAGCAACGCCTATTAGAACAAACACCTAAAGATAAACGTGAACATGCTAAGTTCTTTGGTTTTCGTCAAGGGTGAATGGAAAGATCCTGATACTATAGATTGGGTAGAGGGCGAAGGTCCTCTTACTATGACGGTATATAACATTGAGGTAGCAGATACTCATACTTACTTTGTCGGTGAGCAGGGGTTGTGGGTGCATGAATAGAGATTGTGCAGATAGGTCAAATTAACATATATATTCAATCGTCAAAAACAGACAAAAAAAGGTGGGTCACGACTGCGTAACCCACCTTTTTTATTTATCAATTAAATTAATATCTTTAGCTATAGACGGTTATGATCGTGGCATTTCACGCTTCTTTTCCAAAAACAGCATATCGATGACAATCAGTACAACACCGAGAGAAATCCCAATATCTGCAATATTAAAAATCGGATAATGCCAAACATCAGCATAGTGCACATGGATAAAGTCAATCACATGACCATGTAGTAAGCGGTCGATCAAATTACCAAGCGCACCGCCTAGTACCATGGCAAGTCCAAGCGAGAGTAGCGTGGCTTTGCGAGGTGCTTTGAGTAAATAGATGATCAGAAACAGTGACATGAGTAATGCCAGTCCTGAAAAAACCACTTCTGCCAACCGCCAGCATCTGCCAAAAGCTAAATGCTGCGCCGTAATTATAAGCAAGTGTCCAGTTGAGAAATGGCTCAATCACGGGCACTGGATCATGAAAGGTCAGCTTGGTTTCTGCCAGCCACTTGGTCCACTGATCTATGACAATGATAATCAGCGCCAGTGCATACCAAATAAAAGCACGAGTACCGTTAGCCACCAGTTTTGGTGTCCTATTTATTGACTTGCTCAGGCGGCCTCTAGGCGTGGTTGAGCTACCTGTGGTCGCATGAGCAGGCTTAGGCGAATGATCAACCCTCAACCTGCGAGTCATGCGGGCTTTCAGATGAATCCGTTGGGTTAGGCATAATGACGTACCTCGCCGTCACCACTGACGTTGGTCACGCAGCGCGCGCATAGTTCAGGGTGTGCGCTATCTGTGCCGATATCATCACGGATGTGCCAGCAACGTACGCATTTAGTACCAGTGGCAGCGCTAACTTGTACCACTAGATCTACAGCCTCTTCTGTATTCGTTTCGGTTGCTTCATCTACCTGTACGATGCTATCAGTAGGTGCTTCGCTCATTGGCTTTAGTTCTGCGTTGCTAGTGATGAGTACAAAACGAAGCTCTTCATCAAGCTTGGCTAGACTTTCATACATGGCACCGTCAGCGTATAGGCTCACATCGGCAGATAAGTTGGCATTGATAATTTTTTCACCACGTGCGGTTTCGATGTGCTTGTTTACCATGTCTTTGGCAAACATAATACGCTGCCAGTCATCATTGCTGATAGCACTTAGCTCAAACGCTGGGAACTCGTACCACTCTTGGGTAAACACGTAGCCGCCTTTATCAGCCTCACGTTGGTTCAGCACTTCCCACGCTTCTTGCGCCGTGAATGATAAGATCGGTGTGATCCAGCGAATCAGCGCATGAGCAATATGGTAGATTGCCGTCTGGGCAGAGCGGCGCGGCTGACCGTCTTTTTGGGTGGTGTACTGACGGTCTTTGATGATGTCTAAATAAAAACTGCCCAAGTCTTGCGAGCAAAACGCGGTCACGTGCTGGGTGACTTGGTGAAAGTCCATTGCATCATAGGCACTGATGATTTGCGCTTGTACGGTTTGCGCGCGCTCAATGATGAATTTATCAAGACTGACCAGCTCGTCCATCGGTACACTGTCGGTTGCAGGATTGAAGTCATCAGTATTGGCCAGTAAGAAGCGCAAGGTGTTACGAATACGGCGATACATATCGATCGCGCCTTTAAACACCGTCTTACCTGCGCTCATCTCATAACGATAGTCGCTAGACGCAATCCACAGACGCAACATGTCCGCGCCCGTTTTGTTGATCTCTTCTTGCGGCGTGATGATATTACCCAATGACTTACTCATCTTACGACCGTTTTCATCGACCACAAAACCATGGGTCAGTACTTGCTTAAACGGTGGGCGCTCATACATGGCCTCTGACGTCAGTAATGACGTTTGGAACCAGCCGCGATGTTGATCAGAACCTTCTAAATACATGTCAGCTGGGTTGGTCAATTCATCGCGTTGCTCAAGTACGGCGAAATGCGTCGTGCCTGAGTCAAACCACACGTCCAATGTGTCCGTTGCTTTGTCATAATCAGCCGCTTCGCTACCTAAGAAGTCCTCGCAGCTGGCGTCAAACCACGCTTCAACACCGCCCTCAGCGATTTTTTTGCGCCGCAGTTTCCATCAGCTCAAGCGTATTTGGATGCAGCTCGCCTGTTTCTTTGTGCGTAAAGAACGTAATCGGCACGCCCCACGTACGCTGACGTGAGATACACCAGTCAGGGCGACCATTCATCATCGCTTCGATTCTATTCTGCCCCATGCAGGTGTCCAGTTGACCGATGGAATATCAGCAAGGGCGCGAGCACGTAGACCTTGGGTTTCCATATTGATAAACCACTGCGGGGTCGCACGGAAAATAATCGGTGACTTGTGACGCCAGCAATGTGGATAGCTGTGTTCAATTTTGGTATGGCTGATTAGATGGCCATTGTCATGTAGGGCAGCGATGATTTTTGGATTGGCTTTATATATGTGCTCGCCTGCAAATACTGCCGCGCTATCTAGATAAACGCCCGTACCGCTCACTGGGTTTTCCACTGGTAAGTTGTATTTTAGACCAACGATATAATCGTCGAGACCATGACCGGGTGCAGTATGTACCAAACCAGTACCACTATCGGTGGTCACATGATCGCCCAAGATGAGCGGCACTTGGCGGTCTTCAATCAATGGATGCTGAGCGCTCAATCCTTCAAGCTCACTGCCTGATACGGTCGCGAGGACGCCTTTATTCTCAAGTTTGAGTTCACTTAGCGCAGTTTCAATAAGATCAGCTGCTAGTAGCAGGTTGCCTTTTTGGTCGCAACCACGCTATAGTTATGCTCAGGATGGACTGAGATGGCTTGGTTAGCAGGCAGTGTCCACGGCGTGGTCGTCCAGATAACCGCAGCGATGTTGTCTGCGATACCTGCCAATGCGGTCACTTTATCCGTGCCAAGTACATCAAAGCTGACATAGATCGCGTCAGAGACTTTGTCTTGATACTCTACTTCAGCTTCCGCGAGAGCTGAGCTACAGTCCAAGCACCAGTTGACTGGCTTCATACCACGAGTCACATGACCATTGTCATAGATTTTGGCAAGCGCGCGCACGATGTTGGCTTCCTGCGCAAAGTTCATAGTCAGATAAGGATTGTCCCAATCACCGAATACGCCTAGACGCTTGAAATCTGCCTTTTGTAGTTCAATCTGAGTGTTGGCGTATTCGCGGCATAGACCACGGAATTCGGTAGCAGACACTTTTTGACCGACTTTGCCGACTTTGGCTTCGACTTTTTGTTCGATTGGCAGACCATGACAATCCCAACCAGGGACATAAGGCGCATCAAACCCTGACAAGGTTTTTGATTTGACAATAATGTCTTTTAGTACTTTATTGACCGCGTGACCCAAGTGAATCTGACCGTTGGCGTATGGAGGGCCATCGTGCAAAATATACTTAGTCGCACCAGCACGCGCCTGACGAATTTTACCGTACACGTCATCTGCTTCCCAAGCAGCTAACCAATCTGGCTCGCGCTTGGCAAGGTTTGCGCGCATCGCAAATGGCGTATCCGCAAGGTTCAGCGTGTCTTTGTAATCTTGGCTTGGTGTGTCAGTGCTTTTATCAGTCATAGAAGGTATCTTTTTAAAAGGTAGGTTTGTGTGTCGGTTAAAACCGGCTACAAGGCTCGATGTTCAACGTATTTCAATATAGTGCTGAGGTTAATGCTGTGTCGATAATACTTAATTACTAATAATAGTAGGTATATTGCTCATCATAGTCGGTTTATCAACCGTCATGTCAATAAATACCCATTGTTGCTCATTAGTCCACAAATAGTTACGTCAATAATAAATGGTAACGAGACGATTGCAACATAAAATATGCTAGTAAAAATAATTCAAAAAAATATTTAGATCGGCAGCTATTATATGACAAAAAGAGTAGGGGTAAAAAGAGCTGAGCAATTGCATCCTCATTTTGATCAATATCAACTGTTTATCTACGTTGCATGTCGTTGATGAAAGTATAACGATGACCTCTTCGCAAGATAATTTATTAAAAAATAAAGTCAGGTTCAGCCGCTAAAAAACCGATGCTAACCATAAGCGCAGTTTTAACGACCATAGTGGCTGAATACCTGTTAGCCCTTGTGTCATCTTGCCATTCTCTAATACCACATAGGATGGTGTGACTTGTCCTTGCCAATCCGCAAAGATATCACCTTCTTGGTCATTTATCGCGGTGAAGTCAAACTGATGCTGATCGAGGTAGCTGCGTAGCTCTTGATTTGAGCCTGACTGCACAGCGATAGTGATGACAGCATGATCGTTTGTCGCTGCTAGCCTATTTATCGTTGGCGATGTGACGCTACAGACCGAGCACCATGTCCCCCAAAAATATATCAGTGTTGGCTGCTGGCGACTCAGCTCGGCCAAATCCACCGGTTGCCCTTGATAGTCCATTAATTGCAATTGCGGATCGGCTGGCATGACAGGCTGTCGCCACCAGTTGACCACACTATAAATCACCAAAAATATCACCCCATAGAGCAGTGCTGTCTTAAGCACAGACAGGATGCGCTGTTTGGGTGTTTTTTTCGGTTTTTCGAGGGTTTTGTCGATGCCAATATCAGTCGTCATAGGGGCTGCTTTTATACTTTTATGTGTTGATAGATAAAAATAAACGGCTGATGATGCAGCCGTTTATTGGATTAAAAAGTCAGTAGGGAGTTATAGCAGATACGTTATTATGGCTTTTGCGCACGATTCTGCAATGGATCACCAGTAAGCACACTGCCTGAGTTTTCGCGGCGTTCTTCGTCACTTAATTTGCTTGCAGGAACTTTGGATTTACGTTTCCATTTTAAACTAAATAAGTCATCACGGCGGTCGATCAGGTTGTGCACTGAGCCTTCGTGACGCACGTGAGTCAACTTATCTAAGTTGACATCAGAGAAGAAAATCATCTCGGTATTGGGCGTGGTCTCTGCCATGATGGCATCATGTGGGAATGCAAAATCTGACGGTGAGAAGATAGACGACTGTGCGTACTGAATATCCAAGCTTTCGACTTGTGGCAAGTTACCTACCGAGCCGCAGATCATGACATAGCATTCGTTTTCAATGGCACGTGCTTGGGCACAATGGCGTACACGCAAATAGCCGTTTTTGGTATCTGTCCAGAAAGGCACGAACAAAATATCCATATCATCAAGTGCTAACAGGCGTGCAAGTTCAGGGAACTCAACGTCATAACAGACCAAAATACCAATACGCCCCGCATCGGTGTCAAAGACCTGTACTTTATCGCCACCTTCAATGACCCACGCGCTACGCTCATGCGGGGTGATATGAATTTTGCGTTGCTCTTCAACCGTACCATCACGGCGGCACAGATAACTGACATTGTACAAGGTATCGTCTTCGTCTAATAAAGGCATAGAGCCTGTAATGACATTGACGTTGTAACTGACGGCCAAATGCGAAATTTCATTTTTAAACCATTCGGTATAATCGGCCAAAAAGCGAATGGCGATGTTTTGGTCAGTAGACTCGCACAAGCCCATCAGCGGCGCATTAAAGAACTCAGGCAAACAAGCAAAGTCAGAGTTATAATCGGCCATCACATCGACAAAGAACTCCACTTGCTGGAGCAGTTCTTCTGGCGACTCGACCTCACGCATCTGCCACTGAATACCACCGATACGCACCTCAGATTTACGCGTATTGGGCTTATAATCTTTTGGCTCATAATAGATATTTGACCACTCAAGCAAGGTGGCAAACCCTTTCGATTGTTTGTCATCTGGTAGGTAAGCGGTCAAGATACGCTTGACGATAAACCCGTTTGACAACTGAAAAGACAATGCAGGGTCGTGAATTTCGCGGCTCTCAACAGCGTCAATATATTCGCCTGGGCTTAAGTCTTGGTGGTTATGGTAGTTAGAATGCGGCCACCCGCCAAAATAGCGCGGAAGTTGAGCTGACGACACAGCTCTTTGCGTGCGTCATAGAGACGGCGACCGAGACGGTAGCCACGATAATCAGGGTCAATCAGCGCATCCAAACCATAAATAGCATCACCCTCAGGGTTGTCTCTAATGATTTCTTTTGCCCGATCAAATCATCATAGGTATGCGGGTTAGAAAATTTGGCATAATCAACACGCATGGACAGTACAATACCAATTAATTGATCATGGTCAAACAGCGCAATCTGCCCTTCAGGAAAGGCGTCTATGAGCGTATGAATGGTGTTTTTTGACCACGCGCCGCCTAGGTTGACGTAGACGCGATCCATCAAGGCTTTTGGTTGGGGGTAGTCTTTTTTCTTGATCTCAGCGATCGTGAGATGAAAGTCATCTGTTTTTTCGATTTTACTCATGATATTCCTATATTAAATCTCTACTAAATTTGAGTATGCGTAATGCAATGATCCTAAGCACTCGATTTTGTCAATTTTTATGAAAAAACCAATAAGAATATTCCAGTAGTCAGATATAGCCTTTACAATAATTATTACCCTATTTACAATGGGTTATAGCAATATTTTATGACATGTTGCTCAGTGTATTTGAGGTTTATTCTGACTGATATAGAGGAATAAACCTTAGTAATCATTGCCTGCCGTATCACTTGGTTTTTTATTGGATTGTTAATAACGAAATACAGGGTTGTCCAATGCCTTTACAACGGCGACTGTTTTGCTATTTATTATCTAAATATAAAATCTAAGTAATATCTATCAGTATCATTCATTTTGCTTGCTATGATAGCAAGCTATATAAGTAATAATAGTCTCACGTAGTAACTATTTGCTACGTTTTTGTGAGTCTGCAGCTTTATCTACTTCAGGCATAGTATCGTTTTGCTTGTTTCATTTGGCCGGCGTTATCGGCTTTTAGGATTATTTTATTATGCCCTTAACTCGTAGCAATAGAATCAAGCAATGGGATGCAATACAAGAATCAGTACTGGTTCAATTGGTCTATGTCAGTACGCTAACGCTCGGTTCACGCCTAAATACCTCTATATTTGAGGATATAGAGGCCCATGCTCGCGATTATAATGAGCAGCATGGTATTACTGGTACATTATGTTATGGCAATGGTCAGTTTTTGCAGTGCATCGAAGGCGAAAAAAGACATGTCTTTGCGCTACAAGAACGTATCTTTGCTGATAGTCGTCACAAAAATATCGAAGTGCTTTTACTACAAGAGATTAATCATCGCAGCTTCTCAGACTGGCGCATGCGTCTGCTGTTTTTGGAGCGCTGGCTATGGTCGCCTGCAACCAAAGAGCAAGCAGCGCAGTTGTCACCATTTCTACCATTTGCGCCGCACGGTTGGTCACCTGATCGTACTGAGCAATTTTTGCAAATTATCAAAAATTTCGATACCCAGCCACATATCAAGGCAGCGGGCATTACTTACAATGCGCTAGGCAATATGTTCCGCCATATGGCGGCACCGCATCAAGCCTTTTTGATTGTCCAAGGGTTTCTTAGTATCTTGCTGGTAGTGGGGTTGATGTTGCTATACTGGTAAACCATGTACCTTTACAAACGATGATCTGATGAATAAAAAAAGACGCTAGCCTATGGGTTAGCGTCTTTTTTTGAGATAAATCGTTGGCCTACCAATCACATATCAAAAATCTTACCACGATTCATGATGTTGTTTGGATCAAACACCTTTTCACCTTACGCAAATAATCAATCTCAGTCTCGCTGCGGCTGTATTGCAGATACGGCTTCTTCGTCATACCCACGCCATGCTCAGCAGAGACCGACCCGCCATATTTTTGTACCGTCTCAAACACGTATTTATTGACAATTTGACACTCACTAAAAAAATCATCCTTACTCATGTTATCAGGCTTTAAGATATTCAAATGCAAATTACCATCACCGATATGACCAAACCAGCACACCTCAAAGTCTGGATAGTTGCTGGCGACGATATGATCAATCTCAGCGATAAACTCCGGTACATAGCTGATGAGTACCGACACGTCGTTCTTATAAGGGGTGAACACAGAGATCGTCTCAGAGATATATTCGCGCAGCTTCCACAGCTCTGCCGCCTGACTAAGGCTTTGACTCATCACCCCATCAACCACCCAGCCCTCTTCCATGCACTGCTCAAAGATGGCCATGGCTTTTTCCATGATTGGCTCATAGGGGCTTCAAACTCTAATAAAGTATAAAACTTGGTACGTGATTCAAACGGCTCTTGTACTTGACCATGTGCCATGAGCTTATCAACCGCTACATCATCAAAGAATTCAAACGCAGTCAAATCAATCTGGGCTTGAAAGGCAGAGAGCACATTCATGACGTCACTAAAGTTGTCCATACCCAGAACCATGACATTTAAGTCTTGTGGCTGACGCTCAAGTTTGATTTGCGCGTGAGTGACAAGACCAAGGGTACCTTCAGCACCGATAAACAGTTGACGCAAGTCGTAACCAGTGGCGTTTTTCACCATGCCTCGGTTGAGGTGCAAGATATCCCCTTTACCCGTAACAACCGTTAGTCCCATGATCCATTGACGGGTCATGCCATAGCGGATGACTTTGATGCCGCCCGCATTGGTACCGATGTTACCACCCATTTGACTAGAGCCTGCTGAGGCAAAGTCGACAGGATAGTAGAGATCTTTTGATTCGGCGAACTGTTGTAGCTGTTCGGTGACAACGCCCGCTTCAATCTCGACCATGCGGTCCGCTGGATAGAACTGTCCAATCTGGTTCATTTTATCCATGCTGACAACGATCTCGCCATTGGCGGCGACGGCGCCTGCTGAGAGTCCGGTACGACCACCACTAGGGGTGAGGACGACGTTATGCTCATTAGCCAGTAGGACGATGGCTTGGACTTGTTCGGTGGTCTTTGGGAAGGCGATGGCGGCGGCGGCGGGGGCGAAGTGTTTGGTCCAGTCTTTGCCCCAGTGCTCTAAGCTCTCTGCGTCGGTCTTTATTTGGCTGGGGTCGAATTGATGGGTGTCAGTCAGTGAGCTTAGGATCGTTTGCACAGCGTTGGTATGGGCTTGGGAGGTGGACTGTTCGGTAGTTAGCGTCATGGTCAAATCTCAATATTAGCGTAAGCACGATGTTGGGACTGTTTATTATATAGCGAAATGACTATAAATTCAGTGAGGAGTCGGCTCGTGATGGCAATAAGTGGGTGATAGTTTCTAAATAAAAAATGAGACAAATAATAAAAAGTGGTTTGTTTGATTTCAAACCGAATGATTCACTATAGCATAAAAATTTTTCAGGCTTGATAATCAATAATTCATCTAATCTGCTAACATCGGCGTCAAATTTTGTGTAAGATATCGGGACTGTTTTCGTTTCATCCATCACAGATTATCCGACAGATAATCTTATAAAACAAATATAGGACAGTTCTCATATGGCGTTATCACTACAAAAAGACAAAATCCGGTTTTTATTGCTTGAAGGTCTACATGACAATGCCCTAAAAGTATTGGAGGGTGCTGGTTATCACAACATCGAGAATATCAGTCACGCGTTAGACAAAGAAGAGCTGATCGAAAAGATCAAAGATGCTCACTTTATCGGTATTCGTTCGCGTACTCAATTGACGCGCGATGTACTTGAGCATGCAAACAAACTTATCGGCATTGGGTGCTTTTGTATTGGTACCAACCAAGTCGATCTAGATGCCGCTCGTGACTTAGGTATTCCTGTCTTTAACGCGCCATTCTCGAACACCCGTTCGGTAGCTGAGCTGGTATTGGCTGAAGCGATTATGCTGTATCGCGGTATTCCTGAAAAGAACGCAACCGTACATCGCGGCGGCTGGGGTAAGTCTGCGACTAACTCACATGAAGTGCGCGGCAAGACTATCGGTATCGTCGGTTATGGTTCTATCGGCTCGCAGTTGTCTGTGCTAGCAGAAAGCTTTGGTATGAAAGTCATCTATCATGATGCTGTGACCAAATTGCCACTAGGTAATGCGGTACAAGTTGGTAGCCTAGAAGAGTTACTATCAATGGCTGATATCGTGACATTGCATGTGCCTGATGTGCCAAGCACGCGCTATATGATGAAAGCTGAGCAGTTCGCTCAGATGAAAGAAGGCAGCTACTTTATCAATGCGGCTCGCGGTACGTGTGTTGAGATTGATGATCTGGCGGCAGCAATTGAGTCTGGTAAAATTTTGGGCGCGGCTATCGATGTGTTCCCAAAAGAGCCAAAATCAGCTGACGAAGAGTTTGAATCACCACTACGTAAGTTTGATAATGTGATTTTGACGCCGCATATCGGTGGGTCAACACAAGAAGCGCAAGCTAATATCGGCCTTGAAGTCGCTGATAAGTTTGTCAGATATTCTGACCAAGGTGATACGGCGACGGCGGTGAACTTCCCAGAAGTTTCTATTCCGTTCAAAGAAAACTCGCATCGTCTGCTACACATTCATAGAAACGTGCCAGGCGTACTGTCTCAGATCAACCGTCTGTTTGCTGAAGCAGGTATCAACATCCTAGCACAGAGCCTGATGACAGAAGGCGATGTCGGTTATCTAGTCATGGACGTTGACTACAACGATTCGACTGCTGCACTCGATCAATTAAAAGATGTAGAAGAGACTATCCGCGTACGTATCTTATTCTAATATAGTCAATCTGCTTTTAAATTGGATTAACTATATCAGTGCTAATAGTTTTGATACGCATTGAAGATTTATCACAAAAAGAGAGGCTCTATTGATTAGAGCCTCTCTTTTTACTCTGTTTTATTGTACTAATGCTAGGTTTAATTGGCTTTAGCGTTGTTTACCGCTTCTGCTTGCAGACGCGCTTCAATCTTGGCCGCTTTGCGTTTTTCTATGACATCCATCACGTCACTACCGATATGGGCTTCACCGCGTTTTTTGGCCAGTTGCATTTGGTGCTCGCGCTCACGGAAACGCGCTTTTTGCTCATCTGTGGCTTTGTCAATACAATGCGGGCATGACTCGCCTTTGATATAGGCTGGGCTCTGCATGTCATCGCTAGTGATGGGCATACGGCAGGCAAAACACTGCTCATAATTACCTTTTTTTAAGTTGTGATTGACCGATACACGGTTGTCAAAGACAAAGCAATCACCTTGCCACATAGAGTCACTGGCTGGGATTTCTTCTAGGTATTTTAGGATACCACCTTCTAAATGGTAGACCTCTTCAAACCCTTGCTCTCGCAAATAGGCAGTTGACTTCTCGCAGCGGATACCACCTGTACAAAACATGGCCACTTTTTTATGCTTGGCTGGATCGAGCTCTTTTGATACGTATTCTGGAAACTCGCGGAAGGTTTCAGTGTTTGGATTGACGGCATTTTGGAACGTACCGATTTGCACTTCATAATCGTTACGTGTATCGATGAGAGTCACTTCAGGATCTGAGATCAGTGCATTCCATTCGCTAGGCTTTACATAGCGACCGACCGATTGTAGTGGGTCGATGTTTTCTACGCCCATGGTGACGATTTCTTTTTGAGCTTTACCTTAGTGCGATAAAACGGCTGCGCATCGGTATAAGACTCTTTGAAAGTAAACGTACCAATCGCTTCGATATTGCGCAGATAGTCAAGGATGGTATCGATACCCTGACGCGTACCAGAAATCGTACCGTTAATGCCTTCGCTTGCCAGCAATAAAGTGCCTTTGACATCGTTATCTAGCATGGTATTCAAAATCGGCTCGCGATACTGCTCAAAGTCAGTAAAGCGTGTGAATTTATAAAGTGCGGCAACAACGATATTGTTAGTGAGGCTATCGTAGGCGGGGGCTGATTGATTGTCAGTTACCACGGTTTCTTTGATATTACTATCTTGAGTGGTGCTCATGTGTTTCTCCTGCTGGCTAGGTCGCAAACCTAGTGCGTTGGGTTTAAAGTATCTTTTCAATTTAAAGCATTAACAAAATTGTGGGATTGATGAATGCGCGCGTAGTGTAGCAAATTTTGGCAGGGTTTTGAATAGTTTAGGTCGCTCAGCTTGATAGGAGCTGAAATAATAAATGTTTTGATTATAAGATAAAACAAAAAATCCAGCTCAAAGGCTGGATTTCTTATTATCAACTTAATCTTTTTTGAGGTTCGTTTAGAGTTTACTTACTCTGGAACCAGCGATCCGCTTGGTTACGTGCATTGGCGATGTCTGAGCTTGATAAGTTCAATGCCAACTGTCCAATTTTGCCGCGCGCTTTGTTACGGACTTTTTCGTCGAGCATGCCATCACGGGCAGCCAAGTCATACCATTTATAGGCATCTACCAGATTTTTTTGTTTTTCATCTAACAATGCAAGTGTATAGCTGGCACGGTTGTCGCCACGCATCGCGGCTTTCTCTAGCCAAAGACGCGCTTGCTGCAAGTTAGGTTGTACGCCTTCACCGCGTAAATACATGATAGCAAGGTTTAACTGAGCAGGAGCAACGCCTTGCTGAGCGGCTTTGGTGTACCACTGGATAGCTTGCTGGGTGTTTTGAGCAATACCTTCGCCTTTTTGCAAGCGCTTGGCTAGATAAAACTGAGCATGATCGTTACCTTGGGCAGCACGACTAGACAGCTCGCTCACAGGCATCAGCTCAAAGCGTGAAGTATCAAGCGGTACGTTTGATATTAACTCAGCATTGGCCAAACCAGCACAAGAAAATAAGGCAGTAAACAATGCGGCTTTTAATAATTTCATAGCAGCTCCAAAATTAGGCAGTTAATACGCAAGAAAATTGTACCGCTAAACATCGTCTCGCTAAAGACAGTTAGACGGCGATAACAATTAGGTGACATCTTGCGAGATGAATTACCTAATCATCAGCAATAGAGTTTTTAATTTTGTATCATCGATTTAACCCAACTAATTAGACAAACGGTCGTAATAGTGGGATAACTGACAACATTTTGCTAGCTTAACACCCAAACTTACGAAACTCAAATACTAATTACAAGATTTAATAGCTGCTTGTACCTGATTGTCCTCAGTAAAATCATAGAGTTACTATAAGACAATCATTAGTTAACAATTTGCTAAGATAAAAGGTTCAGCAATAACGGTCATTTTATCCCTTTTGAGCAAAAATTAAATATCTGACATTACTTCGTTTTTTCTTTGTCACTCGATAGATAGCGACATCTGCGAGTAGATTGGGTGCCTGTCTAATTAATGCCGTCATCAGTGGGGAATGACCTTTATCAGAGTCGCTTACCGCAAAGCGATTAACGATATGAATATCATGCTGCGCACACAGTTGCTCAAAGTCTTTAAACGTACATAGATGAATATTGGGGTGTTGTACCATTCATAAGGCAGTGCTTCAGACACCGGCATCATCCCTTTAAGCCCTAAATGAAGACGGTTTTGCCAATGGGCAAAGTTAGAATGTGATGATCGCCTCTCGGGCGACGCGTAGCATATCGAGCAGCAGCACATCAGGCGCTTTTACCGCTTGTAGCGCACGCGCCATAACCACGGTATCAAAGCTGTTATCGGCAAAGCGTGCTAAGCCATCGTTTAGGTCTTGCTCAACAATCGATAAGCCGTTGCCAATGGCTTCGTTGATTTTGTCTTCATCAATTTCAAGCCCGTATCCAGTGACGCCTAACTTCTGCTGTAAGTGCGCGAGCAGCTCGCCATTACCGCAGCCCAAATCAAGTACATGTGCTTGCGGTGCGATCCAGCGCTCTGCCAGTTGGTGATCCATTCTCATGAGCGCTCTCCTGTGGCTGGGCGGCTAGGGTTAATAAATGGCGCTGTCAAAAATCCTCTAACAGCACCCATGTAGCGAGGGAATGTCAAATAAAAAGAGTCATGGCCATGCGGCGCATCAATATTAATATAGCTAACAGGTTTGCCAGTAGCCATCAGCGCATCGACAATTTCTTGCGAGCGTTCTGGTGCAAAGCGCCAATCGGTGGTGAATGACACAACCAAGTACTGGCATTGTGTATGGGCGAATGCCGCTTTGAACGCAGAAAGCTCTTGCTGTCGATCAGACTCAATGTCTTCAATCGTCGCTACCGCATCTTCTAACTCGTTCTGCGCATTGGCTTTGCTAGACTCGACTGACGCCGCGATAGAGTTTTCTAATGGGACGGCCGACTCTGTATTGTCTTTTGCTACCGCTGATGAGTAGTCACGTGTCGGGTCGAAATAATCTAATGCCTTGGTCATGAGCAGATAAGTATTGGCATCAAAGTTTTCACTAAAGCGCTCACCTTGATAGCGCAGATAGCTCTCAACCTGAAACTCGACATCGTAGCCGTACATAAACTTGCCAGATTTTAAGTCACGACCAAACTTGGCTTTCATCGCGTCATCAGTCAAATAGGTAATATGACCGACCATCCGTGCCAAGATCAGGCCGCGACGAGGGTAGGTACCAGCTTGTATGTAGCGTCCATCCTTAAAATCAGGATCGGACAATATCGATTGGCGTGCGACTTCGTTAAAAGCAATATTTTGCGCAGATAGCTTCGGTGTACTCGCAATCACCACACAGCGTTTTAGCCTGTCTGGATAATCGACAGACCATTGCAGCGCTTGCATACCGCCCATCGAGCCGCCAACGATAGCATGCCATACGTCAATGCCCAGACGATCTGAGAGCATGGCTTGGGTTTTTACCCAGTCTTTAATCGTGATGAGCGGAAAGTCAGGGCCATAGACTTGTGGCTCATTACTGTTATTTGCACTGCTATCGCTTGAATCGATACTGTCATCCGAACTAATGCTATCGGGATTAATAGTTGTTGGCCCTGTTGAGCCAAAACAGCTACCGATATTGTTGACGCACACCACATAAAAGCGATTGGTATCGATGGCTTTGTTCGGACCAATCATATTGTCCCACCAGCCCGCTTTTTTGTCATCAACGCTATGAAACCCTGCCGCGTGATGGTTACCCGATAACGCATGACAAATCAAAATCGCATTTGATTTATCGCTATTGAGCGTGCCGTAAGTCTCTACCATCAAGTCAAACGAGGGCAGAGTACGGTTACATTCCAAGGTCAATGGCTCGGCAAAATGGAATTTCTGTGGCGTAACCACACCCACAGATCCAGCAGCAGTATTGGCTGAGCTGTTTACGTGAGTTTGAGAATTAGGGGACTGGTCACTGGTATTATCAGAGCGTGCGTTCAAAGCTACCTCGCAAGACAACAATCATCAATAAAATAAAAGTAAAATGGCAAAATTTTAATGGGCTACTTTACTTACACCATTTTTATAAACTGGGCTTGCCTATTGTATGGTGATGCGCGTAGGAGTACAACCGCCGAGCAGGTCTTTTAAACGCCGTTTTATCGCGTTAAATAATAAAGGGTAAATGATAGAAGGCTGGCGACTGCGTAGCAAATTGTACAAGTGCGCTTTTGCCATGCGTGATTCATGGATAAAATGCTACACTAATGCGGTGTTTGCACAAAGGTGTATGAGCAATCTGGTACCTTTATGATGACACGACTTCTAATAACTTACTGCTGATAAATAGTGCTGCTATGAAACCTGAATTGCCTCCACGTATTGCTGTCCTGTTAGTCAACCTTGGTACGCCAGATGAGCCGACGGCACCTGCCGTACGACGTTATCTCAAACAGTTTTTGTCAGATCCGCGAGTGATCGAGATTCCCAAGTTTTTGTGGGCCATTATCTTAAATTTGTTTGTCCTGCCAAGTCGTCCTAAGCGCGTGGCAAAGGCTTACGCGAGCATTTGGGAAGGGGATTCACCGATTCGTAAGATATTAAAAAGCCAAGTTGAGCTATTAGAGCCGCGTTTGGCCAATAGCGTGGCGCCATTTCGCGTCTCTGTGCATCCTGCGATGAGCTATGGTAATCCTGGATTGCCTGATGTGATGGATGCACTGCGCGCAGAAGGCGTGGATCACTTTGTCATTCTGCCTTTGTTCCCGCAGTACTCAGCCTCTTCAGGTGGCGCGGTATATGATGCGCTGACAAAATGGACACTTAAGCAGCGCAACTTGCCAAACTATACCATTGTTAAAGACTACTTTGCCCATCCGCTATACATTCAGGCGCTAGCCAATTCTATCCGCCGTTTCCAAGAGAAACATGGTAAGCCTGAGAAGTTAATGTTCAGCTTTCACGGCATTCCGCAGCCTTATGCAGATAAAGGCGACCCCTATCCTAAGCGTTGCAAATGTACCGCTGCGCAAGTGGCACATGCACTTGGTTTAAAAAGACGATGAATGGATCATCAGCTTCCAGTCGCGCTTTGGTAAGCAAGAGTGGGTAAAGCCGTATACTGATGTGGTATTAGAAGATTGGGGCAAATCTGGTGTGCGCTCAGTACAAGTGATTAGCCCTGCATTCTCAGCGGATTGTCTTGAGACGCTAGAGGAGTTGGCCATTGAAAACCGCGATAATTTTTTGGAGGCAGGCGGGCAAGAGTATCACTATATCCCTGCGCTAAACCTCGATGAGACACACATTGAATTGCTCGAAGCGTTGAGCTTGCCTCTTGTAAAAGGCTGGGCTGGCACACTTGATGGATGGGTTTAATCGGCTGAAAATATCTATTACTGTTAGTTAAATGATAAGTCATAAAAAAGCACGCTTAACGATATTAAGCGTGCTTTTTCGCTCTAAAGGGCTATATTAGCCGCGGTGCTAATTTCTAAAAATCATCGTCATTGCTGCGTTCTGCGGCATCTCTATCAGCAATATCCATTGTATCTGGATAATCATTATCATCAAGATTGTCTTGCACCAAAATCTCATCCACACGCGACTCATCAAGGTTTTGACGATGCATAGGTGTTAATCCTTGCGTAGCAGCACTACCGACTTCTGAATTATCAAACCCTGCACTATTATCAATCACATCATCATTGTCGATAGTGTGCAGCATCGGATTGTCTAAATCGACCAACTGATTGTCTTGGTTATCGGTGCTGTCATTATTGTCGCGGCGATTGCCATCGATATGATCCATCTCTTCTGGTAGTGGATTCTTTGTGTTTTCCATAAGTCATTCCTTGTTGTAATTATTAGCAGTAAAGTCATTATAAGGGCTTATAAAAGCGCTGCTTATAGCGACATTGATAATCTGTCCATAAGTTTGTACGGTTATCGGGATTTTCACTAGTAGTAAGGTGTGACAGGATGTTCAAAAATGTAAGGCGATTGCCAAAATGCAAAACGGCCACTCATATGGAGCAGCCGCTTGTCATTATAAGGTCGTTTATAGTTTTCTTATGATGTCAGTATAGAGAGCATGATAATGATTGTACTAATGATTGACATGCTTGAGCTCATAGTTTAATTTCTGCACAAGACATGATTCATAATCAGCCAGTTTGAATCGCCATAAATACGTCAAGGCAATACCATAGATGACAGTCTCAGCCAACTCTTCGACAACTTCACCAAATGTAGGCGGGAACATAATGGCGTTCTCGCCCATATATTGAATGATTGCCAGCGCGGTAACGATGAGGGTAGAGCGAGACCGGCACATTCTTTAATACCGCCCATAGGTAGTGCCTCGAATAAGCTAATAGGCCAAGCGCGACGAGATAGATAACGGTCAGCACACTGTCTTCCCACCAATCATAAGAGTGATTTAAAAACGAGAAATCGCTCGGAACCAACAAATCTGGTAGATAGTTTAGCTCGCGACGAATGACGGTAAAAAATACAAAGTGCGGCTGCCAACCAAAAGGCCTGAATGTGTTTGATATGACTTTTTATCATGTACTGTGTGCAACGCAGTAAACAGACAAATAGCAAGATCATACCAGGAATTTCAATAATGCCATCTGAACTCAAAATAACTGGCTCCTGCGTATCAAAAAAATGTGTCAAAACAAAAAAGTGAGCCCGTAGGCTCACTCTAAACCAAAAACTATCTAACAAAGACAGTTAATATGACGCTATTATAACCCAATATGGTAATAATAACGTCATAGAATATAACCAAGTAGTCATAAGTGGTTGTTTATATAGATGATACAGTGGGTTTCAAAACCCATCATAACCCATAATATCTTTAAGCTCGCTAGCGTTCTAAGTTGACCAAATCAATGATTAATGCGCCTCATCCCAGTTTTGACCGCTATCAGTCTCAACCAGTAACGGTACAGCAAAGTCGACATGCCAGCCTTTATCTACGGCCGTAGTCGTCAAGACATCTTGCATGGCATCGGTAATCAATTGGCTAACCGCGTCTACCTTATCGGCATCCACTTCAAACACCAGTTCATCATGGACTTGCAGCAGCATTTTGGCTTGATCTTTTGGCAATACCTTATCAACGGCAATCATGGCAAGCTTAATCAAATCAGCGGCAGATCCTTGTAGCGGCGCGTTGATTGCGGCACGCTCAGCGCCTTGCTTGACCATACGATTGCTATGATTGATATCAGGGGTATAGAGTTTACGGCCTAATATCGTCTCGACATAGCCTTGCTCGTACGCGCTAGCACGCGTATTAATCATATAGTTTTTGACACCCGGATAGCGCTCAAAGTACATATCGATATAGTCTTGCGCTTCACCGCGGCTCATCTGTAATTGCTTGGCAAGTCCAAAGGCACTCATCCCGTATAGCAGACCAAAGTTAATGGCTTTGGCATTACGGCGTTCAGTTGGGGTAACGTCCGCAACATCCCTTGCCAAGCACTTCAGCAGCAGTCGAAGCATGAATATCTAGGCCTTCGTTAAAGGCATGCGTCAAGTGCTTATCGCCTGAGAAATGCGCCATGAGACGAAGTTCGATTTGTGAATAATCGGCCGCTAGGATCACGCGACCCTCTGGGGCGATAAAGGCTTGGCGAATCAGACGACCCGTCGCCGTACGAATCGGAATATTCTGTAAATTAGGATCAGTCGATGACAGACGACCTGTGCTGGTCAATGCCTGATGATAGCTGGTATGCACGCGATCCGTCTCGCTATCTGCAACATTATCTAGCGCATCGGTATAGGTGCTTTTTAGCTTAGACAGCCCGCGATACTCTAAGGTAATATCGACTAAGGGATGATCTATTTTCGATAGGACGGCTTCACCAGTCGAGTATTGACCAGACTTGGTTTTTTTACCGCCCGGCACGCCCAGCTTGTCAAACAGCATCTCACCAAGCTGCTTCGGTGATCCTAAGTTGAACTCTTCACCAGCGACTTCATAAGCCCGTTTTTCTAGGGCGACAATCTCTTCATCAAAGCGTTTTGATAGCTCGTTTAAGAAAGAGCGTTTGATGAGAATGCCGTTTGCTTCCATCTGGCAAAGTATCTCTGCTGTTGGAATCTCTAACTCGTGTAGCAATTTGGCATTATTGGCATCGTTAGCCAACTCAACGCTGAACACGTCAAATAACTGATAAGTAATATCAGCGTCTTCACACGCGTAGTCACTGGCGATATCGATAGCCACTTGGTCAAATGTAACTTGCTTCGCGCCTTTGCCTGCGACTTCTTCAAAGCTAATCGTCTGCGTTTGCAGATAATGGCGTGCCAAATCGTCCATACCATGGCGAGTGGCAGCCGCATTGATGACGTAGCTTGCCAGCATGGTGTCCATCGCCCAGTTATTTGGCTGCTCATGTATGGCGCCGACTAAGTCAATATCATAGTGCGCAAGGATATGCGCATCATACTTTAGATGCTGACCGATTTTACCGATATTAGGATTTTCTAGTATCGGTTTCAGGCGCGCCAGTACGGTATCGCGGTCGAGTTGTTTCGCTGTTAGCTCATCGCCTTCTAAGCGGTGAGTGAGCGGAATATAATAGGCTTCATGCGCTTGCACCGCAAAAGACAGCCCGACGATTTGCGCCTCGCGCCAATGAACACTGGTGGTTTCGGTATCAATGACGAAGTGCGGAGCCGCCTCTAGTAATTTGACCAAGCTATCAAACGCTGGCTCATCGAGTACAGTATGCCACGCTTTATCTTGATGGTTACTGCCCGTCATATTATCAATATTGGCAGATTGCAGCGATTTGGCAACTTGCGCTTGTGACTCCGCGTTTGCTTGGCTATCAGCGACACTTTGCGAGCCGTTAGCCGGATGGTTTGGGTGATCAAGAGATGCCAGCTCGTTTCTGAACTCAAGCTCAGTATACAATTCGCGCAGCTCATCTATATGCGCACAAGGGTCGGTATTGATTTTTAAATCGTTCCAGTCTTGGCCGATTTCTAGATTGGTAATGATGGTGGCAAGCTTTCTATTAAACGGAATATCATCGGCGTGCTCGATCAAGCCTTTAGCACCGCGACCTTTGATAAAGCCAATATGCTTGAGCATGTTGTCGATGTCACCATACTCAACCAACAAGTCTTTGGCGGTCTTTTTACCGATACCTGGCACGCCTTTGATCCCGTCAGAGCTGTCGCCCATGAGCGTTAAGAAATCAATCATTTGGTTTGGGTTAATGCCAAACTTATCAATGACAGCTTGGGTATCGGTGATTTTGCCGGTGAAGCTATCTTCTAATATCACGCCGTCATTGACCAACTGCATCATGTCTTTATCGCCCGTTGAGATGACCACATGATGACCCTGCTCAACAGCGCGGTAGGCGAGCGTACCGATGATGTCATCGGCTTCTGCACCCTCAATACGTAATAGCGGAATACCCAAGGCGCTGACCAAACGATGGATATAAGGGATTTGCTCTACCAATTCTATATCGATAGGCGGACGAGCGGCCTTATAGTCAGACGACATATGATGGCGAAAAGTTGGTGATTTGGTATCGAAGCAGACAGCCATGTGGGTCGGGTGATAACGACGCATGAGTTTTAGCAGCGCATTCAAGGTACCGCGTATCGCATTGGTGATTAGACCCTGCGAGTTTTGCATGGTCTTTGGGAGGGCATGATAGGTGCGAAACAGATAATACGAGCCGTCGACTAAGATAAAGGGCGGCTGATCTTTGTCTACATGACTGGTATCCATCAGCGCGACGTTAGGCATGTCGTCAAAATTCGGTAAGGTTTTAGGATCGAGTGCTTGATGGGAGTTGTGGTCGTGATCGGCGGTATTGTCAGCTATATTATCAGTCATAAAAGTCACTTATCAGCTATTAGATAAAAATATGTCCTTATTATAACGATAAAAACAGTGCGTGCCGAACTGCTTAACCGTTACGAGATGTTCTGGCAGTTTTATTTTTACACCAAAATTTCAAACAAAAAAAGAACCCAGACCAGCTGAGTTCTTCTATAATTAACGTATTTTTAATTAACTACTTTCTTAATTAATCATTGATAATGAGTCTCATAATGCGTTACTTTACTTCTGAGGTGACTTCAACATCGATATTGCCGCGTGTGGCTTTAGAATATGGGCACACTTGGTGCGCTTTCTCGACCAACTGTTGAAACTCGTCAGCTGACAATTCTGTATTTTCACCAATGACATGAATTTTAGCAGCCAGTTTATAGTCATGGCCTTCGCCTTGAAGCAAATCTACTTCAATTGAAGTGGTTGAATCAAACTTTGCTTTTTCCATTTGCTTAACAGCTGCAAGGGCGCCATCAAAGCAGGCACTGTATCCCATGGCAAATAGCTGTTCTGGGTTATTGCCCTCTTTTCCAGAGCCTGGTGGTACCATGTTTATAGTCAGGTCATTGTCACTTAAGCTTGCTGAACCTGCACGGCCGCCAGTAACAGTCGCTTTGGTTGAATATAAAGTTTTCATAACACATCCTTTGTTTTGGTTTTTAGATTTTCGTGGTAAAGCCAAATAACCAACCTAGGATAACAAATCATTAAAACAGCTCAGTAAGTCGGTAGTAAATCTTTACGACAAGTTTGTAAATATGACTTTTGGAGCTCTCTACAGTAGCAATACCTGCTGGTGCTAATAAACAAAATGACCAAAGCCATGTGGTTGGTCATATTAATATCATCAAATTGGGTGATAAAAAATCTAAATCATAAGGACATTGTTCGATGAATAGAGTGGTTGCGATATCTGGTGTTTTCTTCTGGACAATGCTTGCGCTCATAGGCTGTGAAGTAGATGACGCCAGTTATGGTTCTGATAGCGACAATATTACGTTGACGAGCTTTGCCAATAGTTACGATAGTAAGGCCAACGATACTGCCATTGCACGCATCGATGAGACCTATCGTACAGGCGCACGCGAGATCAAAACCACCAATCTCATCAACAGTTATAGCAACCAGAGTCTCAATGATTTAGACAGAACCATATTGGCAGATAATTTCGAAGGTCGACTCGAAAACAAAGACATCGAAGTCAATGGTCGCACGGTCAAGCGTCCTATTTATGAAAAAAACAGTAATAACAAACTGGACTATCAAACCACCTATCAAACACTGAACTTGTCGGGCTTAACGACCCGCAGTTATAGCGCGGGCACGAGTATTGAAGAGCGCCGCGGTATTCTCACCGATTTGAGCAACTACTCAGAAATTCCATCCGATGTTGCTTTCCCTGAAGGCTCCGTTTGTTACATTCCAGTCGTGACAAGCGAGCGCTCATTTTTGGCTTTCAATGACAAAAATAAGACAGGCTATTCGTCATTGGAGAAATGGATCGAAGCTGCTAAACAACGCTTTAGTGACGACAGAGATCATATGACCTCTCAGTTTGGTGTTGGTATAGCAAATAAGCAAAAAGCGGCGCAAGTGATGTTCTTTGAATACAAAAATCAACCTGCCTATGAATATAGTGGTGTTGAATATGGGAAGGATATTTATGAGGCAAATTATGTTGCCAAAGGTAGCACCGATCCAAATATAGATAGCCGCTTTGGCGTGGTAGATTGTACGCTTGTCAATGAGGTCGCAGGAGACTTTATAACGGAGCAAATCAAGCGCTATTATTAAAATCAAGCAAGCCCTACGCTGACGGTTAAAAATTTTGTTAACACGCTTTGTCTGACTGATAGAGCGTGTTTTTTGTGCGTGAACTCTGCACCCTAACGCGAAATCGGCTACAATACGCTCATTATTGATTTTATTTATTTAGATTAACTTCTAAATGACACAACTGTTGAAGCTGAAAACTATGAGCGTAGATCCAAAAAAACTAACCAAAGAAGTGGCCAAGCGCCGCACCTTTGCCATTATCTCGCATCCCGATGCTGGTAAAACCACCATGACTGAAAAGCTGTTGTTATGGGGACAAGCGATTCAGGTCGTAGGCGAAGTCAAAGGCCGTAAGACCGATCGTCATGCCACCTCAGATTGGATGAGTATGGAGCAAGAGCGTGGTATCTCAATCACCACGTCTGTCATGCAGTTTCCGTACAAAGACCACATGGTCAACCTACTAGACACCCCAGGTCACGCCGACTTTAGTGAAGATACCTATCGTACGTTGACTGCCGTGGATAGCGCACTGATGATGGTCGATGGCGCAAAGGTGTCGAAGAACGAACCATCAAGCTGATGGAAGTTTGTCGCATGCGCGATACGCCAATCATTTCGTTCGTCAACAAGCTCGATCGCCAGATTCGTGAGCCGCTTGAGCTACTGAGTGAAATCGAAGCGGTACTAAAGATTAAATGCGTGCCCGTCACGTGGCCGATTGGTATGGGACAGGATTTTGTTGGAGTGTATCACCTTGCAGAAAACAAAACCTACTTATACGAGAAAGGCAATGGCGGCAAGATGACCGTCTCTGAGACCCGCGAAGGCTATGATTATCCTGATATACGCGAGCGTCTAGGTCAGCTGATGTTTGATGCTTTTGAGGAGTCACTCGAGCTGGTACAGATGGCGCTAGAAGAGTTCGATGTAGAGGCGTTTTTGGCAGGTGAGATGACGCCAGTTTTATTTGGCACGGCATTGGGTAACTTTGGTGTCAATATGGTACTCGATACCTTGGTCAAATACGCGCCACCACCAAAAGCCCATCCAACGACTGAGCGTAAAGTATCAGCAACCGAGACCGATTTCACAGGTTTTGTTTTTAAGATCCAGGCAAATATGGATCCACGTCACCGTGACCGCATCGCCTTCTTGCGCGTGTGCTCTGGCAAGTACGAGAAGGGCATGAAAATGAAGCACGTGCGTCTGGGTAAAGACGTTCGTATTGCCGATGCCTTGACCTTTTTGGCAGGCGACCGTGAAGCATTAGAAGAGGCGTATCCGGGCGATATTATTGGTTTGCATAACCACGGAACGATCTCTATCGGTGATAGCTTCACTGAAGGCGAGGAGCTGAGCTTTACCGGTATTCCTCATTTTGCTCCTGAATTGTTCCGCCGCGTGGTACTAAAAGATCCGCTTAAATCAAAAGCCCTGCAAAAGGACTACAGCAATTAAGTGAAGAGGGTGCCACGCAGGTATTTATGCCGCAAATCAATAATGATTTGGTCTTGGGCGCGGTTGGGGTGCTACAGTTTGAAGTGGTCGCGCATCGTCTCAAAGAAGAATACAAAGTGCAATGTACCTTTGAGCCAGTATCGATTGCCACTGTACGCTGGATTCACTGCGATGATGACGTGGCTTTGGCAAAGTTCAAGAAAAAAGCCCATGACCAGTTATCAATCGATGGTGGTGGTTATCTGACTTATCTTGCGCCATCACGGGTCAACTTACAATTGATGCAAGATCGTTATCCAGAGATCACCTTTAGCAGCACGCGTGAGCATTAAGATTATTTGTATCAAATATACCTGCATCGCTTATTGTTCAATGATTAAGACACGCTAGCCGTGTCTTTTTTATTGTCCGTTATTTATGCGGCAAATGAGTCAAGAGAGGTTTTGAGTGATTATAGTTAAGTCTAAATAAAAACGATACAGGATAATAAATTCATTTGATTAAACGCTATTTTTCTTGCTTGCTGTGACTACGTCTCCAGAGGCTGCGCAAAATAGCGTGTAATCTTATTGTATCGATTTTATAGTGAACCGACTATAGCAACACTTCAAAAACACAAACAGTGTTCCTACAATACAGCGTCATTGTTACGGTAGAATGTATTACAACATTTTATATTTATAAAAGAGGATGCATGAAAGCTATGGTTCAATCTCATCTTAATAGGTTCACGCTGACGCATATTTCTTTAGGCAGAGTAGGGCGTACACGGCGAATTGGTCTCTTAGCAAGCGGTTTACTGATGGGTGCCGCTAGTCTGTCCGCAAATGCAGGTAGCCTTATCAGCTCAGCAGAGTATCTCGATTATCAGTTACCAGAAAAAATTCAAAAGATGTGTACTGAGCGTGATAATTGCCCAGAAATTGAGATTAAATACCTTAAGACAAATCATGGTTGGATAGATAAGACAGTCAATGCACGTATTGATAATTTGGTGGTGAATAGCAAGCCAACTGAGTCAGCACCTATTAAGACGAAAAGCAGCCAGGAAGACGTAACTGCTGCGATTAATGACTTTGCGACATCGCAGTTTCAAGATATGCCTGAAGAGGTTTCGTGGGCTTATAGCTTGATGGTGACGCCTGATTACTTGGGTCACGTCAATAACTTTGAGCTGTTCGAAATCAACTCCTACGTCTTTACTGGTGGTGCACACGGCATGCCTTATAGCGAGTATCTAACGTTTGATCTGACCACCAAAAAACAAGTCACTCTTGATGACATGCTGATCAAAGGCAAAAAGCCTCGTTTTGAAGCACTCGCGCATGATGCGTATAAAGCATGGGTAAAGACCGTCGCTGATGATGTCAGTAGCTATGAGAAAAGCTGGCCGTTTATGTTGAGCGACAATGTGACCTTGACAGAGACAGGGATTAACATTCGGTATCAGCACTATTCTATCGGTCCATACGCCTACGGTATGCCGGTATTGAGCATTCCGTATAGCCAGCTTGATAAGGTCATCAAGCCTCACTTTATACCAAAATAGATCAAGCACATGACCACTAATTATGCTCTCTATCATAGAGTGATCAGTGAATAAAAATTGACAGTAATTTGCTTAAAATCGTTTGAAAATTAATAGAAAAAATAAGGAGTAACAAGATGACGGATAATACAGATAGTGTGAGCACGGCAGCACAAGCCAGCACATGGCAATTAAATGCATTAACAGAGGCACTGGGCGATCTGACACTGACAGTCGAGGATAGCTTGTCTGTAGGTCGCGGCGGTGACAATGATGTGGTACTCGGCAGCAAGCAAGTATCTCGCAATCATGCCATTCTAAGCATACTTGATGGTCAGTTATACGTAAAAGACTTAGACTCTTCTAACGGTACCTTTATCAATGATCGACGTATCGCGGGCAACGAATCAAACCTTCTACAGGCTGAGGATACGCTTGGATTTGCAAGCTTTAGCTTTCAGGTACAAGCGCCTGTCGCTGCTACAGCAGATGGGACACTAGAGCCAGTCATAAAGGACGATACAGTAAGTAGTGTCAGTGATGAGACTGCCCCAGCAGAAACTACTGAGAATTTGCATGATGAATATATCATCGAAGAGCATATCGTCAGCGAGCCAATCGTAAAGCAAACGAATATTGAAGAGATTTTACCCACTGCAGAGGATGCAGAGAGTCCATCTGTCGATACTACTTCAAACACCGTAGTAGATTCAGCAAGTGCGCCTGTAGTTGACAGAGCGGAAGTGGCTGAACCAGCGCCTCAAGAGCCAGTAGTTAAAGAGACTGGTATTGAGGGATGTCTTGTCGGCTGCACAAAGTGCTACGCCTGCATCGATTGAAACAGCACCAGAAGAGTCAGAGCCTGTATCTGAAACGCCTGTATCTGAAACGCCTGTATCTGAAACGCCTGTATCAGCGGCGACTGAGTCAACTGTAACGGAGTCAGAAGCTGTGACGACTGCAGAGCCGTTGACCCCAACAGTATCTACTGATGATGAACCATCAGTATCGCAGCCAACAGTAAGTGAAGAACCTGTAGTAAATGAAAAACCAGTAGTAAGTGAAGAGCACGACAAAACGACAAAGACTGAATTACAAGAAGAAGCCGATCCTGATGTCTTAAAAGCCAAGCAAGCAGCGACCGCGCAGTTTTCGGGTACGGCAAATTTAGGGCGGGATCATGATCTTGGCACCCAAGGCAATAATGCCATGGATCAAGAAATCAGTAATCCAGCTCATACAGGACAAGTAGAGAAAAAATCTAGCGGTGGTTGGTTTATATGGGTATTTGCTGTCATTTTGATTATTGGCTTGGCATTATGGCTATTTAACATGGGCGTTATGTAGGGACATCGATCCGTAGTTTGAATACGAGCGTTTATCCATAGCTATCCTGATTGATAAGCAGTCCGTTAGCTCAGTTAGTTTATGAAGGTTGAGGCCTGAACTTAACTGCTGTATGAATCGTCATTCAGACAAACTGCTTTTTATAGCGCTAACATTCAAATACGGTGTTGGCGCTATATTTTATGGTTCAGTCCACTGTTTTATTTTTTGCCATTCTGCTGCTAAGAGAGCGTTACTATGATGACTTTCCAAGAATATCAAGCGTTTAAAGATCGGGGTTTTAGTCATGCACCCTTAGTCAAAAAACGTTTGATGGATGCACAGACGCCAGTGTCTGTGTTTTCCAAAGTACGTGATTTAAACGGCTCTGCATATTTGTTTGAGTCTGTGGTAGGCGGTGAGCGCTGGGCAAGATACTCGATGATCGGCTTGGGTAGTGATCTTATTTTACAGTACGCTGATGGCAATATGACTACCAAGCGGAACGATCATATCGATACAGCAGCAGTAGAGAATCCTTTTGATTATATCCGTCAGTTGATGGTGCAGTATCGAATGCCGACTTCTGAAGATGTGCCCACCATGCCAAGTTTTAGCGGCGGCCTAGTCGGTTACTTTGGTTACGACATGGTACGTATCATTGAGCCTAGTGTGGGCCTATCTGACGCACCCAATCCAATGTCAATGCCAGATATGTGGCTGATGCTTTCCATGAGTGTCATTGTTTTTGATAATTTAGAAAATACCTTATCGATCATCGTCTATGCTGACTGTCAAACCGAGGAGGGCTACAGCTTAGCTATCCGTGAGTTGGAAAAAATCGAAGAGAAGTTGGCAGAACCGTCCAATTTGTCCGCGCCAGTGATGCCCACACCAAAATTTATCTCGCAAACCGGTATGGAAAAGTACTGCAGCGACGTTAAGAAAATAAAAGACTATATCGCAGCAGGCGACGTCATGCAGGTGGTTCCAGCACAGCGGTTGACGGCAGATTACACAGGCGACTCTCTAGCCGTCTATCGTGCATTACGCTATCTAAATCCATCGCCGTATCTGTTTTTGGTGCATGGCTATACGCTTGATGATCACAAACGCTTTGATATCATTGGCGCTTCTCCTGAAATCCTGTCCCGTATCGAAAACGGTAAAGTCACCGTACGGCCACTAGCAGGGACGCGCAAGCGTGGTCAGAATGAAGCGGAGGATCTGGCACTTGAACAAGAGCTGCTCACTGATGAAAAAGAGACTGCCGAGCACTTAATGCTTATTGATTTGGGTCGCAATGATATCGGCCGTGTTTGTGAATATGGCAGTGTCAAAGTTACAGACAAGATGTTTATTGAGCGCTACTCACAAGTCATGCACATCGCGTCCAATGTGGAGGGTATGATAAGGTCTGATAAAGACGCGCTAGATGTATTTTGTGCCACGTTTCCAGCGGGTACACTATCAGGCGCGCCCAAGATTCGCGCGATGCAAATCATTGATGAGATAGAGCCAGTACGTCGGACAGTATTTGGTGGTTCAGTGGGCTATCTAGGTTGGAATGGCAATATGGATACCGCCATTGCTATTCGTACAGCAGTGATGCGCCGCGGTGAAATCCATATCCAAGCAGGCGCAGGTGTTGTTGCTGATTCTGTGCCAGAAGCGGAGTGGGATGAAACCAATAAAAAAGCATTGGCGTTGGTCAAAGCGGTAAAAATGGCCTGTAATGGACTACGCATTCGCTAGTTATATAGCCAGCTATGCAGCGCATATAATCACAACAGATCAGAAGAGCAATTACGTTGTTATTTTTCTATCAAAAAAATAACAACGTAATCAGTAGCTTGAATATTATTATTAAAATAATAAAAAAAAAGATAAAAAAGGGCTTGCGCATCTCAAAATATTTGATAGAATAGCCACCACTTTAGAGAGAACAAGCCGACTTAGCTCAGTTGGTAGAGCAACTGACTTGTAATCAGTAGGTCGCCAGTTCGATCCCGGCAGTCGGCACCATCTCTTTTAAAGTAGCTTTTTATGAATTTGTCTTAAATGAGAGTCATTTTTGTTCAAAGCACCCTTAGGTGGGATTGGGGAGCGGTCAAACCCAACAGACTGTAAATCTGTCGCGAAAGCTTCGAAGGTTCGAATCCTTCTCCCACCACCATATTTTTTTAAAAGTTTGTTATAGCGCCAAGCATGCTCTATATAGTTTCTAACTCTCAACTAGAGTTATTAAGATTAGAGTAAATGCGGGTGTGGTATAATGGTAACACCTTAGCCTTCCAAGCTAATGACGCGGGTTCGATTCCCGCCACCCGCTCCATATATACACCATCGCAAAGCCTATTAATTATTCATCACGACATCAGTTATTACTACTGTATCGTGATATTTTTTTTAGTGCAGCTCAAAGGTTTACACTATACGCTCATATAGCTCAGCGGTAGAGCACTCCCTTGGTAAGGGAGAGGTCTCGAGTTCAATTCTCGATATGAGCTCCATTTATTATGTAAATCCTCTATGCTTGTTTTGCTATTTATATATAGCTTTGCGTCGATATCGAAAATATAAAATATTGAAACATATAAAATTAGTACGACAGGTAACGATTTAAAGGTGACACTGAGGTGTTGCCTTTTAGTGCTGTCAGCATATTAATAAATATTGCTTTTGATGATTCGATATCAACAGAATTAAAACTGGTAAACGAGTATGCAAACGTTTATACATTACTTTTTGCATTTTGGTTTCCCTCTCGTTATCGCAGTTGTATTTTTTAAGAAAGAGTGGAAAAAAGCATATCTGATATTGCTTGCGACTATGTTAGTTGATTTGGATCACTTAGTAGCAGACCCGATCTTTCAGGCTAATAGATGTAGCATTAATTTTCATCCGCTACATACGTATTATGCGATGCTGGTATATGTTGCTTTGCTCTTTTTCGTAAGCCTTTTAACATCATTGGGATTGGATTGCTTTTTCATATGTTAACGGATTTTACGGATTGTTTGATGATGTCATCTAGCTGATATAATAGCTTTGCACATCGAGCCGTTAAACGGTTATAAGCAGTAGCATATTTAAGACCTCTTTAGATAATAGAAAAATAGGTTTCGAGCAAGAGATGTATGACTATTGAGGATAAGCCGGCGTATAATAACGGATACAAAAATTAGTTCGAAGTGCTGTTTGATAAGAAGCAGTGGTTCGTGCGGTTGATAGCTAGGTTTATGATGAGTTAGTTTTATTATGAGCCATTAAACAGCTTTTTATTGATCATTCACCAAAAAAGAGGAAATACCCATGGCAAAGGCCAAGTTTGAACGTAGCAAGCCACACGTCAACGTCGGTACCATCGGACACGTTGACCATGGTAAAACCACCCTTACCGCTGCAATCGCAACCGTAGCTGCAATCACTTCTGGTGGCGAAGCAAAAGACTACGCGTCTATTGACTCAGCACCAGAAGAAAAAAGCACGTGGTATCACCATCAACACCTCACACGTAGAATATGACACAGACACACGTCACTACGCACACGTAGACTGCCCAGGTCACGCCGATTATGTTAAAAACATGATCACAGGTGCCGCTCAGATGGACGGCGCAATCTTAGTTGTATCAGCAACTGACGGCCCAATGCCACAGACTCGTGAGCACATCTTGCTATCACGTCAGGTTGGCGTACCATACATCATCGTATTCATGAACAAATGTGACATGGTAGATGACGAAGAACTACTAGAACTAGTAGAAATGGAAGTTCGTGAACTATTGAACGACTATGACTTCCCAGGTGATGACACCCCAATCATCCACGGTTCTGCTACTGAAGCCCTAAAAGGCTCACAAGAAAAATACGGCCAACCAGCCGTTGTAGAACTACTAAACGTACTAGACACCTACATCCCAGAGCCAGAGCGTGACGTTGACAAAGCATTCCTAATGCCAATCGAAGACGTATTCTCAATCTCAGGTCGTGGTACCGTAGTAACTGGCCGTGTTGAATCTGGTATCGTAAAAGTTGGTGACGAAATCGAAATCGTTGGTATCCGTGACACTCAAAAAACCACCTGTACTGGTGTAGAGATGTTCCGTAAAATGCTTGACGAAGGTCGTGCTGGCGAAAACTGTGGCGTACTACTACGTGGTACTAAGCGTGAAGACGTACAACGTGGCCAAGTACTAGCGAAGCCAGGTTCAATCACGCCTCACACCAAATTTGACGCTGAAGTATATGTACTGTCAAAAGAAGAGGGTGGTCGTCACACACCATTCCTAAACGGCTATCGTCCACAGTTCTACTTCCGTACCACTGACGTAACTGGCGCAATCCAATTACAAGACGGTACTGAAATGGTCATGCCTGGTGATAACGTTGAGATGGGCGTAGAGCTTATCCACCCAATTGCTATGGACAAAGGTCTACGCTTCGCTATTCGTGAAGGTGGCCGTACTGTAGGCGCTGGTGTTGTTGCTAACGTATTGAACTAAGACTTAAGTCTCAGTAATGAGATTATGAATTAGTCATAAAAAAGCCACCCTATCTAGGGTGGCTTTTTTTTTGGGGGTGTGAATGAGGAGAAGGAGTTAAATACTAGGGTTTTTCTCTCATTTGAAAAAATAAATTCTAAAGCTATAAGTTACAAGGACTGCTTCATATACAGTAGATTAAAGATTTGCTTATAGATAGCTATAACCCTTATTATATAATGGCAGGATTTTAAAAATAAAAACACAATAACTTAAATCGGAGTAAATAATGATTACCCATGTACCTGATGTAACTTTTAAAACTCGTGTTCGTGATGAATCTATCGGTGGTGAAAACCCATTCAAATGGTATGATCTAACCACAGACGAGTTATTTGCCAATAAAAAAGTAGTGGTATTCTCACTACCTGGCGCCTTTACACCAACCTGTTCAACCAGTCATTTGCCTCGCTATGAAGAGCTTTACAATGAGTTTAAAGCGCTAGGTGTTGATGAAGTTGTTTGTGTTTCTGTTAACGATGCCTTTGTTATGTACCAGTGGGGCCTGAAGCAAAACCGTGAAAACGTTTTCTTACTTCCTGACGGTAACGGTGAGTTCACTCGTAAGATGGGTATGCTGGTGGATAAGAGCAATCTTGGCTTTGGCATGCGTTCATGGCGATATTCGATGTATGTGGATAATAAAGAAATCAAAAAGGTGTTCAAAGAACCTAACTTCGGTGACAACTGCTCAACAGACCCATTTGAAGTGTCAGATGCAGATACCATGTTAGAATATCTGAAAAGTAATGCTTAATCACAATTCTTAAGTGTGTTGACGTTTGACTGGTATCATCAGGCGTCGATAAATACTTGAATGCTGAAGCTCAAATACTGTTGAACTGCTTAATCCTTAAGTATAAGGGCTAAGCAGTTTTTTTATGTTTTCTACAAAAACTTTGGCAATATTAAAAGAAATACCTAAGATAGTGTTAAATATGAGGCGCGAAAGCGGGTATTTATGACATAAATAATGTCATTTCTGAGTAATTATAAAAATGACGATAAGATAGCGTTTATTGCATAAGAAAAATAAAGGGAGAAGCGGTGTTTATTATAAAGAAATTAGCAATCAATACATCAGAGCGGCAACAAGCGCTTCAAGCCGTTGCAAATATCGAAGCGCTCGTACAGCCGCACGACGCATGGACTGAGCAGTCGTTGGCTGAGATGCTCGCGCAAGATAGTATGCATATGCTCATAGTTTATAAACAAGAAGATAAAGCCGATAATAATAAAGTCATTGGCTACTGCCTCTATCAAGTGATTTTTGAGCAAGCAGAGATTTTGCGTATTGGCACGCATCCTGATTATCAACGACAAGGCATTGCTTCACAAATTATTGATAAGTTGCATGAAGTATTGCAGAGTAATCAGGTGGAAAATTTGTTATTAGAAGTACGAGCAGACAATCATGCTGCGATAGCGTTATATGAAAAGCAAGCATTTGCAATCATTCATAGACGCAAAGGCTATTATAAGTCACCGAATCAGTCCGCAATTGATGCGTTAATCATGCAACATGTCTATGGTGAGTGAAGAGAGTAAATTCTCATTAGGAGTTATAAGCGTGGTTTCTTTAAAGATAAATTATTTATCTCAACCAACGTTATCGTGTTTAACTTGATGGTATTTTCTTCTTACAGATATTAGTGTCTAACTGATAATTGCTGTCTGCTTTCATCCGTGCAAGAACATCTATACGCTCGCTCAATAATTCTACCATCACGCTTATATTGGCTTGCTGTTTCCTGACTTGTTCTAGCTTTTGCTGAGTCAGCATGAGCTGCAAATCAATATCCAATTGGCCATCATAGTAATCGTTTAAGCTGTTTTTGATTTCAGTAAGGGTGAAACCAATGGCTTGCGCGCTTTTGATTAGCTCAATACGCTCGACGCACTCGGGATGAAACTCAGTATATAAACGTGAGCCTGCTTGACGCTTACGCGACCTTAATAGGCCCAACTGTTCATAGTGACGCACGGTGTCTTTGGTTGTATTGGCTTTTGCTGCCAGCTCTCCGATTAGCAGAAATGAGGTATCAAGCGCCATAAAATTCTCTTAACTCTTTAGCTTTTGTAGATTTCATGATTGATGCTGCCAAGGATTTGCTGTATCGAGAAGGGATACGGCCAATGGCTGATGAAAATTATTGTGCCAATTGATGGAGCGACTGCTTATTAAGCGATCTAATTGAGCAAGAAAGTCAGGACGCGGTAGAGTAGTGGCACCCAAGCTCATGAGATGATCATTAGGTAACTGGCAGTCGACAAGTGCAACATGACTTTGCTCACATAAGCGCATCAACCCCCAAAACGCGAGTTTTGACGCATTAGAGGCACGATGAAACATGGATTCGCCAAAGTAGATGCCATTTATTTTTAGGCCGTACAGTCCACCAATGAGTTGACCTGTCTCGTCCCACACCCTCAATGCTATGGGCAAATCCTTGCGCATGCAGTTTGGTATAAGCCTCAATCATCTCTTCATGAATCCAAGTGTGTTCGCCTTCGGGCAGGTCATTATTAAGACCATCGCTACGCGGCAGACTACAGGCATGTATGACGTCATCAAAAGCTTGATTGAGTGTTAGTTGCCAACGCGTGCGATTTGCTTGCTTGCGCAGTGACTTACTCGGTTGATAATCAGATGGGACGATCACACAACGCGGCTCAGGACACCACCAAGCGATAGGCTCATCTTCATTGAACCATGGAAACAGTCCTTGTGCATAAGCAGATATTAATGTATCGGGTGCAAGATCGCCACCCATCGCGACAATACCAATGCCCTCAGGATCGATAGAGATAGGATCAGGAGAAGTCATAACGCCCAAGACTTTGTAAAGTCTCAGGCGTGATGTATTGATCATGATCGCCGTGCTGCGCAAAGTTATTCATTTAGTCTTCTTAATCAGCAGTCAGCGTTGACGCATAGGTATGGTCTTTCGCCGTTGTCTCACCGATAGCATCCAAATATTTCTCAGCATCCAGCGCTGCCATACAGCCAGTACCAGCAGAGGTAATGGCTTGACGATAGACATGATCAGCCACGTCACCTGCGGCAAACACCCCTTCGATACTGGTCTGCGTGGCATTACCATTCAAGCCACTATTGACGACCAGATAGCCATCTTTCATATCCAATTGACCTTTGAATAGGTCGGTATTAGGCTTATGACCGATGGCGACAAACATACCCATTGCATCCAGTTGTTTGGTGCTGCCATCAATCATTGATTCGATAACGACACCATTGACGCCCATGTCATCACCGACAACTTCTTTGACTTGATGATTCCATTCAATTTTAACATTACCGTTTTTGGCTTTTTCAAACAGCTTGTCTTGTAGGATTTTTTCAGAGCGCAGGCTATCACGGCGATGCACTAAAGTCACTTCAGAAGCAATGTTAGAGAGGTATAAGGCTTCTTCAACGGCTGTATTACCACCGCCAATCACAGCGACTTTTTGATCTTTATAAAAGAAACCGTCACAAGTGGCACAAGCGGATACGCCAAGCCCTTTAAATTTGGTTTCTGATTCTAGACCTAAATACTGAGCAGAGGCACCTGTTGAGATAATCAGGGCATCACAAGTATAGGTACCGTTGTTACCTGACAGCTCAAAAGGTCGTACATTCAAGTTAACATCATTGATATGATCATAAACCAATTCTGTACCGAAACGCTCAGCATGTGCTTTCATACGCTCCATCAATGCAGGACCGGTCAAATCATGCGCATCGCCTGGCCAGTTATCAACCTCAGTAGTGGTGGTTAATTGACCACCTACTTCCATACCCGTTACCATAACAGGTTTAAGGTTGGCGCGTGCCGCATAGACCGCAGCCGAATAACCGGCAGGACCTGAGCCTAAAATGATGAGCTTTTCGTGACGTGGAGCAGTAGTGTCAGTTGCCATAAGTGGTTCCTTTCTAAATATACGCATGAAAAATATGAGTTATAAATCTAATAAAAAAACGTCAAGCGTTGCTACTAATATGGTTTTTCTAATTGCTGTGTGATAATAACATAAGGGTAGATAGCAAAAGTGCAAGTTTGCTAAAACAAACACAGCTATCATTAGAATCAAAGCATGATAACCTTGAAATACTCGTGCTAGAAACAGCTGGTATTTTATAGGGTCTATACAAAATTGTTAGCAGTATTATGTTAGGGCGTGTTGAACATTCGCAAATAGGCACTGCTGATCGCTAAAATGGTTCCAGACAAGGCACAAAGCGACGATAATGCAGATGCCTTAGCGAGATTTGTAACGCAGTATGGGGCAATTTTAGCATCAGCCCCAACGATAAAAGCAGGGGACAGGACTCTTTTTGCCGCTTCATCGTTAAAAATAAGCGCTTAGAGTGACTAAACTTATTATTTTTAACATCGAATCGCCTAAAAAATAGTCGCTGTCAGTGCCATGGTCGAATGTTCAACACGCCCTAGTAACTTTTGGATTATTCGCAGATTTTTTGCGCAAATCGTATATTGATTTACTTTCTTGCACGCTTTCTTTATAAGAGTGTCGCCACTGTACCTATGTATTTGTTATTATAAGAAGTTATGCCAAGTGTGATAGAGCTTAAGCGATGACTGCTATGCTCAGGCCTTTTGAGAGGTGAATCTCAACCAAACACTTTGCTAGGTACCTTTATATGTCAGCACTTTATGTCAGCATGATTAGACTTAGTCATGCACTGGCGACCATTTAGTATTAACAACAAGGCAGATTTTACGTGATATCAGCACCGCTTATTGAGTATTTAAAAAGGGAATATTTACCCTCCTTGGGTTAATACTGGCTGTTTATTTGTTTGTTATTTTAATGACTTACACAGGCAATGATCTCTAGCTGGTCGCACATCAGTAGTGATATGACGACTATTAACAATATGGGTGGCCAGACGGGCGCTTGGTTGTCCGACTTGCTCTATAGCTTTTTTGGCTATGGTGCATGGTGGTTTTTAGCGTTTGTGGTTTATGAGTCTATCCTTATTTGGTGGGACAATAAGCCGACGTTTTGGCTCATGCGACTGGTCGCTTATGTGTTTTTGCTGTTGAGCGCCAGTGCATTATTTGCACAACTGGTTGCCTTAATTCAGCAAGTAGCCAATCCTGCATCAATGGGACTTGAAGGCGTGGCTGGTGGTATCATCGGTCTTGAGTTGCAGGAACGTTTGGCACAGTTGCTATCGCAGTGGGGCAGTGTGGTTTTCTTGGCGGTGTTCGTTGTGATTACCGTGACCTTTGCCTTTAACATCCATTGGCTCGCTATATATCAGAAGATTACAGCATTATCTTGGCTTGGCTCAGGGTTAAAAAATAAAGAAGATGCTGCCGAGTTGGATGAGCAAAGTGAGGTGTCGCAAGACCGTGACAGTATCAAAGAGGGAAATCCCAATCAAACAGCCGAGTATGAGCAGCTGCCACTTGAGTTGCAATCAGCTGACGATGCGAATAGTGCTCACGCAGTAGATAATAGTGGCAGATTCAGTAATGTATTATCAGATTTTTTATTGACCTCAGGATTGGCTGATAGTGTGAAAGCATCTATGGCGACAGCAAAAGCAGCAGCAACGTCTAGCGATGAAAAAGTGACTCACCATACGCGGTCGCAGCGACTGCTAATGCTACGGTTGGCAGTACAGTCAGTGACACCAACACATCAACGATACCAAACCCTATCGTAGCGCCTGCTCGCAAAGTCGAGCCAAGCTTTGCATGGAATGATGCAAATACGGTTGATGATCTGCTCGCACGTGAACAGATGGCTTATAGCACTAACAGCATAGATAACTCTACTGTGCCTAACTATGCACAGAGTGAAGTCGTCACTGACGTGTCATTAGAAGAAGCAGTACAAACCTCTGTGGCAGCACCGATGGTAGAAACAGAAACTCAATCAGATTTATCTAATCAAGAGCTAGCTACTCAATCCCTCAATGGATGAATCAACGAATGCTCAAGCTGTCAATCAGGTTATTACTGAGCCGGAAGACTCTCACCCAGATGATATAACGGAGAATGTCGATAAGTTGGCAGAAGCATGGTTGGCGGAGCATGGCAATATATCAGAACCTGTTGCAAAATCGTCGGTTGCTACTGCTGAGGAAACTAATGTCACTAATCAAACTCCGCAAGAAGAGCTATCAATGCCTACGTCAGACGCCACTAATAGCATTCTAAGTGACGACTCTTATGGGCTCTCTGCTGCACAGTCCGAACTACTACAACGTGATGAGTCATCGCCTATACCTGAGGTCACAGTGGCTCAGCCATCAGTAGAAGTGGCCGCATCAGTATCAGAAATTTCGGATATGACACCGACCAATACGCCGCCTGCCAACCCAAAAGCGGCGCCAACTGTGGAAGCGGTCAGTTCGGCCTCAAATACGCAGCCTGTAGCCCCAGCTAAACCTTCTGTCAGCTTTGCGGTACCAGAAGGTGATAGTAGCAACCATATCACTGACATGATGCCGGAGGAGGATAGTACTGACGATAGTGCACCCGTTATGCCGCATATCAGCGATGACGAAGCATTCAGCAAAAAATCACGCTCGATGCAGACGGCTGCCTATCGCAGTAGCCTAACCCCTATTCCAGAAGTGTCTATATTGGACAAGCCAGATCCTGACCGTAAGCCTAGCTATACCGTCGCTGAGCTTGAACAATTATCTGAGCTGCTTGAGATCAAACTACAAGAGTTTAATGTAAAAGCCAACGTCGTCAACGCTATCCCAGGGCCTGTGGTGACTCGTTTTGAAGTGGAGCTGGCTGCTGGCGTAAAGGCCAGCAAAGTTACTGGTATTTCACGTGACTTGGCGCGTTCACTATCGATGGCTTCTTTGCGTGTGGTTGAGGTCATCCCTGGTAAGCCGTATATTGGTATCGAAGTGCCCAATAAAAAACGTGAAATGGTGCGCTTAATCGAGCTACTTAGTACCGAGATGTTCAAAGACCCTAAAGCACAAATCAGCATGGCGATGGGTAAAGACATTGGCGGTAACCCCATTATTACTGATCTGGCGCGTGCCCCGCATATGCTGGTTGCTGGTACCACAGGCTCTGGTAAATCGGTATTGGTCAACTCAATGCTATTGTCGATGTTACTCAAGTACACGCCCAATCAATTGCGACTCATCTTGATTGATCCAAAGCAGCTGGAGCTTGCCAACTATAATGACATTCCGCATCTACTTACCCCAGTTGTCACTGACATGACCGAGGCCGCTAGCAGCTTGTCATGGTGTGTGGCCGAGATGGAGCGCCGCTATCAGTTGATGAGCTTGCTAAAGGTTCGTAAGCTCAATGAGTTTAATAAAAAAGTCATCGCGGCAGAGAAATCAGGCAATCCAATGCTCGATCCGTTATGGCGACCAAACGACAGCGTAAGTATCAGCCAAGCGCCAAAGCTCAAAACTCTGCCCATGATTGTCATCGTCGCAGATGAGTTTGCCGATATGATTATGCAGGTGGGCAAGCAAGCCGAAGAGCTTATCACGCGCTTGGCACAAAAATCACGTGCGGCTGGTATTCACTTAATGCTAGCTACTCAGCGCCCATCAGTCGATGTCATTACGGGTTTGATTAAAGCCAATATCCCAGTGCGTGCAGCACTACGAGTCAACTCAAAAGTCGATTCGCGTACGATTCTGGATAGTGGCGGTGCTGAGGACATGCTCGGTAACGGTGATATGTTGTTCTTGGGACCAGGTCAGATTGAACCAGATCGTGTGCATGGTGCTTATGTCAGTGATGAAGAGGTCAACCGTGTCTGTGACGCATGGCGTGAGCGCGGTGCGCCCGATTATATTGACAACATGGCAGGAAATTTTGAGCTATCTAGTCCGGGCGGTGGTAGCACGGCTAATGCCTCTGGTGAAGATGATGATCTATATAATGACGCCGTCGCCTTTATTATGGAAACGCGTAAGGTCTCAGCTTCTAGTATCCAGCGTAAGTTCAGTATCGGATATAACCGTGCAGCCCGTATTGTCGACTCAATGGAAGACGCTGGACTGGTCAGCTCGATGGGCAAAAGTGGTAAGCGCGAACTGTTAATGTAGTGCTTAGTATTGAATGAATAATGAAAAAACGAGTCATGACAATGGCTCGTTTTTTTTGTGAAAGAGATTCAAGATTAATTCACTCATAAGCGAATAAGCTACCAAAACTTTCAAATGACTAGTGAGTTTGTTTATCAACCATAAGTCGTGGTTTTTTATAATAAACTGACAGTTACTGATGAAATAGATACTTAGATTAACACACCAAGTGCAACGCTAATTAATATTATAGAACGCCTGCATAGGCGTTTTAAACCCTAATCGTTTTCTTGGTCTGTTGTTTAGTTTGTTCTCAATGTCCTGTATTTCATTATCAGAGACTTGTCTAAAGTCACAACCCTTAGGCAAGTACTCTCTGATAAGGCCATTGGTATTCTCGTTGGTTCCTCGCTGCCATGACGCATAAGCATCGGCAAAGAAGAAAGGGCTAAAGAGCTTTTGTTTCACCTTCTTATGCTGAGCAAACTCTTTACCATTGTCAGAGGTAATGGTCTTAACCTGCAACCTCACTGGCGCTAAGAGTTCTATCATTGCCTCTGATACTTGCTGTGCTGTTTTATGACCCACACGCTTCATCTTCAGCAGCCCCGTTTTACGTTCAACGAGCGTGACAATCGCTTGCTTGTGATGCTGACCGATAACGGTATCCGCTTCCCAATCTCCAATACGTGAGCGTTCTTCAACAATACAAGGGCGCTCATGAATCGAGACTCTGTCATTGATACGGCCTCGAGTCTCAGCGGTTAGACGCTGCCGGTATGGTTTTCCTTTACGTCTGAGACACTGCCACAATGTACCGCCCTGCCTCTTATCACGCCAAATATAGCGATAAATGCTCATATGACTGATACCAGCATGAACGCCAGATATTTGCTCAGGACTCCAGTTCTCTTTAAGCTTGTCTGTCACCCATGCCCAGAGGTCAGTCACAATAGTTGTGGCGTTGTTAGCCCGTCTGTCACAAGCCTTGTTATTAGCATGCTTTGCTCGGTAACCTCGTAGGCTTTTATTACGCCTAAGCTCTCTTGATATGGTACTGGGACTTCTGTTTAACACCCTCGCTATAAAATTAATACTATGTTTTGCCCCTTTAAGGGCATAAATCTGGTATCGTTCACCTAGGCTTAGATGTGTATAGCTCATGGTTGCAATCTCACTTTGGTCGGTGGATAAAAACTTTGATGCTAGCGCATCTAGGTCTTTTTTCACCCTTGCATTTGGTATTGCACTTCATGTGTTAATCTAAGATATTTAAAAATTCTTACTACAATTACTCTCCAAGGAAGGTTGGTTATGTTTAAAGAATATACCCAGTACGATGCACTCGCCTTAGCGGCACTGGTTAACTCAGGTGAGCTCAGTGCAAAGGAGCTATTAGACGCCGCCGTTTATCAGGCCAATAAACTCAATCCCAAGCTAAATGCCATTATTCACCGTTTCGATGAGCGCGCTTACAACGCGGCGCAGGCAGGACTGCCTTCTGGCGTATTTACTGGCGTGCCGTATTTGCTCAAAGATCTCTCATTTAGCTTCGCAGGTGAGCCTATTACGATGGGCAGCCGCAGCGTCACTATCCCTCTCAGAAAAAGACAGCGAAATCGTCAAACGCATGAAAGCGACAGGCGTCAATACCTTTGGCAAAACCAATACGCCAGAGTTTGGCTTGATTATCACCACTGAGCCAAAGCCCATGGCGCCACTCACAACCCGTTTAAAAAAGGCTATAGCTCTGGTGGCTCGTCAGGTGGTAGTGCCGCGGCAGTGGCGAGCGGTATCGTACCGATGGCAGGCGGCGGTGATGGTGGCGGTTCGATACGGTTTCCATCTGCCTGGTGCGGTGCGTTTGGCTTAAAACCAAGCCGTGGCCGCAATCCACTTGGCCCTAATCTTGGTGAAGGTTGGGATGGGGCAGTGGCCGATCATGTGATTACGCGCTCGGTACGTGATAGTGCCGCGATGCTCGATGCCACCAGTGGTGCAGAGATTGGCGCGCCTTATGTCATTGCGCCGCCAGACGGCACGTTTTTGCAGGCGGCGATGCGTGCACCAAGGCCATTGAAAATCGCGTTACAGCAGCAGCCGCTGATTGCCAATACCGTAGTAGACAAAGAAGTACTTGCTGTACTAGAGCAAACCGCTAAGCAGCTAGAATCGATGGGGCATCAAGTAATACCCGCTGAGCCAAATATTAATATCGAGCAGTTTTGGCATGACTTTATCGTCGTGGTCTGCGCGCATACCGCTTTTACGATTGATAATATCGAGCGCGAGTTTGGCACTGCCCATATCAAAAACCTAGAGCCGCAAACCTACAATATGGCGCTACTCGGACGTTCGCTATCAGCAGTGGACTTGGTTCATGCCAAACACGGTTGGCATAACAGTCAGTATCAAACGGGACTGTTATTAGAAACCTACGATATGATTTTGTCCCCGACGGTACCGACGCCTGCGGTCAAACACGGCGTGCTACCACCCAGCCGCATGGATGAGATGATGATGCGTAGCGCTGGGGTAATTAATAAAGGGTTTGACATGGGTAGATATGCCTTTAAGTCAGGCATGATCGAAAAGCTAAGCGCCCCTGTGCTAGGAAAAATGGGCTTTACGTTATTGGGCAATGTCACAGGATTGCCAGCAATGTCAGTGCCGGTCGGTATGAGTAAAAAAGGCTTACCAATTGGCATGCAGCTGATTGGGCGTATGAATGATGAGGCGACGCTATTTAGTCTGGCAGGTGAGATGGAGCGTGCGGGTTTATTTACCAAACCTGCCTTTGAGAAGTAGGTTTGGTTTGTGTGCTTTAATTAGATAAGTAGGAAATAGTAAATAGAAGCTAATCAAAGCGGTAAATATCCATACCCAAACTATGATGGGCCATACTCTGGTGAACAACCGAGACGCGCTGACCGGCACCTAACGCAAAAAAACAATGGCAGCAAATGCTCGTCACTTGGATGAATGTCTTTGTACTCTGGATATTGTTGCCAGTCGAGGGCAGTGGGTATGTCTATCTTAAGCTGCTGGAGCAACCACTGTTTAAAGGATTTGGCAGCTTGGTCAATGCTATCGGCATCCCAGCGTAGCGCTTGCAAGTTGTGGGTGATATTGCCTGAGCCAATAACAAGAATTTTCTCATCACGTAGATGCGCGAGCTGCGCGCCCAATTGATAGCAAGCAATGCTATCGTAATGCTGCGGCAGTGACACTTGAACGATAGGCACATCTGCCTCTGGGTACAGGTGTCTGAGCGGTGCCCAAACGCCATGATCACAGACACGTACAGGATTGACGCTACATGTGATACCGCGTGCGGTGAGCTGCTGAGCAAGTGTCTCAGCCAGCGCTGGTTGACCTGATGCAGGATACTGAAGATCGTAAAGCTCAGGCGCAAAACCCGAAAAATCATGCCACGTTTTTGGCTGCGGGTTACTGCTAATCTCAAGCTTTGCTGATTGCCAATGCGCCGACATAATGACGATAGCACGTGGCTTAGGTAAGTTTTGCCCGATACGTGCCAATGCACTGGTCGTGGCAGATTGCTCAATCGCAAGCGTGGGTGCCCCGTGCGAGATAAACAACGCAGGTAGTTTGGATGCATTAGGCATTATAGCAGACGCACTTTCCCATGCCGCAGCAGAGGTAATAGGTGTCTGTACAGTGTCGTGATGATGGTCACGCTGATGCGTAGTCTGAGAGGCTTTGGATGTCGCGCGTTTTGGATATGTCATGTTCCATTTATTAGGGCGTACGCCAGTTTTTCAATCTATTTTGGGATTGACGTTTTAAATCAAAAAAAGCTTGGGGTTTGGTTAATTACCGCGATGATAAGGGTGGTTATTGTTGATACTCATCGCGCGGTATAGCTGCTCCATTAGTACCACGCGTACCAGCGGATGCGGCAATGTCAGTGCTGATAATGATAACTTTGCGTCGGCTTTTGCTAACACTGCTGGTGATACGCCATCTGCACCGCCGATGACCAACGCAATATCATCACCTTGCTGCATGCCATCAGCGAGTTTATCAGCCAATCCCTTCCGTTGAAATCATCTTACCTTTGACGTCTAGTACCCATAATTGCTCACGGCTCGCGGCATTATGAGCGGCCAATATCGCTTGACCTTCTTGCTCACGGTACTGTGCTAGATTGGCATCTGATGGGTTTTTTGCCCGTTTTGCAGCGGCAATCTCTACAATCTCTGTGCTCAGCATGGGCTGAATACGCTTAAAATACTCATCAAAACCTGTTTGCACCCAGCTAGGCATCTTATTGCCAACGGTCAAAATTCTTACCTTCATAGTACGTACCATTTTTTAAATTGAAAAATTTTTACATTCGAGCACTGAATCTGAGTATTGATGGCTATCAGTGCTCAAGTATCTAATCACTACATCAAAGGGGTAATGGTCTCTGACACGCTATGATCTACATCCTGCTCATCATCACTCGTATCGGCTTGGCGTTGTTTTGGAATCACGCTGAGTTTGGCATCAGACTCGAAGACAATGGCTTCGATATCATCAAAATTATTGACCCCTTCAGCGCGCATCGCACATTCGATTTCTTGACGAGTCAGGCGCTCGGCACGCATCGCTTCTGGCAAAAACTGCCCTTGATAAAAGACAATACGTGGATCAGACAGAATAACACTTCTAAATTGCGGTGAGATAGAGGCGTATTTGGTTATCAAAAACTGTAAGAGATACAGTACGAGTATCGACGAAGCCCCTTCGATGAAAGGGATGCTTTTGAGCAAAATGGTACTGGCACCCAATGAGCCAATCATGACGGTCACGATCCAGTCAAAGTTATTGAGCTGTGACGTCGATCGTTTACCAGAGGCTTTGGTCACCAACACGATCAACACGTAGACCATAAAGGTCGTTAAAACAATGCGACCGAGCTTATCTATGTTGTCAAAAAAAACCATTTCCATGATGTCTGCTCCTATTATAAAGTAAAACAAATAATCGCTAAAATTTGACTGCTCAAAGTTAGCCTAACGGATTTTACCTATGATTAGGGAGAAAACTTTGTATTACCTTGTAGGTGGTCGGTTATGCTCGTTGTAGATGGTCTGGTGTGCTCATACTGTTTTGGGAGCAGGGTTCAAGAAATGGTTGATGGCCCATAGGCTGATACGCGTACTGACCAAGGTGAATACCAGCATCAGCACCAATGAAGAAAGCAAGGGCAAAGGCCGCGCCATAGCCATCTCGAGTAATACCTCACGGCTAACCCCATCAAATAACAAAAACCATATGGCTAAAAAATAAAGGACCGTCAATAACCAAACCACCGCAACACCGCCAAACATGAGCCGGTTGATTTCATTTTTAGCCAAAGCGCGCTGCTGATGCTTGATGAATTTGCTGACAGCAATATAGGCACCGACGATGATAGAGACGACCATGACCAGTTGCGAATTAAGCGCAATCTTGGTCTGAATCATCATAAATATGGCGCTGGCAAGGATGTAACCAATGGCGAAAAACCCAATATATTGCGCCAGTTTAGGCTGACTTGACGCAAGCGTGCGAGGCTTACTGAGATTGGTTGTCTGGCGTGACATAAGCTTGCCTTTATAAAGGTAAAAATAAAAGTTTTAAAAATGTATTCATAAACATAGCAGTCATAATTGCTGTGCAAATAATCATACCACGGGCGTCAAAATATCTGCTGCTGCTTTACTACTGCTCACTAAGCATCGCTTTAGCAAAACCATTAGCGCTGAGCGGTCCAGTCAAGTACTGCATCTAATACAGGTCTTGCCGTATAAGGATTGAGCGCTTGCTCGGTATTGATGAGTCCGACAACCACATAGTCTTGACCTGATAATCCTTTGACATAACCTGCCATCGATGTGACATTATTTAGTGTGCCTGTTTTTATCCACGCTCGGCCAATCGCTGCTGAGTCAGGTAGTCGCTCACTATGAGCGGCAATGGTGCCACTGACTCCAGCGATACCTAACGAGTCTACATACGCATCAAAGCTTGGGTGATTATAAGCGTAAGTCAACAGCTCGCTTAGATTGGCAGCGGTGATGGTGCAGTCGCGGCAGAGTCCCGAGCCATTGGTCAAATAAGGTGGCGGTGTGCTTAGGTTGGTTTGCCACCATTGGCTGATGTGTGTTAGCGCTGCAAGATAGTCAGTATGCATCGGCTGATACTGGTACAAGCTGGCGGCCTTTTGCGTGCTGTTTTTAGCAGGCATATTGGCGCGCTCAGTTGTGTCATAAGCGCCGATGGATAAGGCAACTTGCTCTGTCATGACATTGTTTGAAAAATGATTGATGTCATAAATTTGCTGCGTTAAGTCCAATGAAGGATAGCTGACCATAGGCAAAGGCGACATGGTAATAGCCGTGAGACCATGTACTAATTTTGAAGTATTTTTGGCATCGTAAGGGGTTTCTTGTGAGATCACTTGTCCGCTCAGTGTATTGCCTAGTGCTTGCCATTTTGCAGCAATGACGTGTGCGGCAAACGTTTTGGCATCAGGATACGCCACATAAAACACATGCTCACCGCAGCTTTTTTGGCAGGCTAGCATTGAGTGCTAGCCGCTCCGCTTGCCACTGCGGCGATAGGCTGTAGCTTACCTGTCCGCAAGCCGCGTCGCGTGTGCGGATCTTATTAGGGGAGTTGATAGTTAGCCAGTCGCGGCTTATAAGTCAAGCTTGCGTGGTCGTTGTCCAAAGGGTGAGTCTTGATACCGACGGTGCTAAAGTTCACCAAAAACCCATCTGGACTGGCGTTGTAAGGACGCAGTGGCGCATTGTCAAAGGCGGCAGGATCTTTGCTCACCGACTCAAAAATGCTGCTATCAACGATGATATCGCCATTGATATGGCGAATACCCGCCGCTTGCACTTGATAAAGGAGCTGCTTTAATCGCTCATGAGTCATCTTAGGGTCGCCGCTGCCTTGAATGATCAAGTCGCCCATCAAGGTATCACCGACTTGTATACCCGTATGATAAACCCGCGTGTGCCATACAAAACCTGCCCCCAATGTATCAAGCGCGATAAAAGTGGGTACCAACTTCATGGTACTGGCAGGCGTGCGCGGTACATCAGGCTGATGATTCAATAGTGGTGAAAAGGAGATTTTTACCGAGGCATTATCCGTGCTCACTGCGCTATTGTCATCATTAGTAAGGGAGGGGTTCTCATCAGGTACAACCGTCGGTATGCTCTCTACACTCTGATACGTATAAGGATCATTAGTATACGTATGTATTTTTCGCTCATGCTGTTCAATCGTACGCTGTTCAATAGTGATTAGCGCGCTTTGTGAGTCAGTATGAGTGGTGATGTTGGTCGCTAGGTTATCTGTCTTTGTCACATTTTGGCTGCTATTGTTTTCATTAGCAGTCACAGCGTTATAGTCAGAGGGTCGCGTCGATTGGCGATCTGTATCACGGCTATCAATCACTTGCACAGACGCGGGCAGTCGACTGGCATTTTTGTTACCCACAGGCGTTACGATAAGACTGATATCAGACGCTGTCAGATTGGCACGTGACAATGATGCTTCAATGGGGCTGGTAGAGCCGCCTGTGCATAAGCAGGCGCTATGATCATCGTGGCGAATAGCGTGAGGGTAGCCAGACGTTTATTAGATAAGTGAAAGGGTAATACACGGCTACAGATTGCGGCAGTTTTGGCAGTAATGGGCGACTGATGGTCGCGCTTTGAACGGTATCGCATGAGCATCTTTCATCAGGTGGCAAAAACTGCTTATGGTAACATGAGTTGCTGTTTTCGCATATGCTCTCAGAAGCTCAATTTTATCGTCAATAATAAAGGCTAGCGTACATGCAAAAATGCCATCGCCGTCATTATTGCATCGTTATAAGCGTCATGCGCGCCAAGCTCAGGAATACCATAATGCGCCAGAATATTAGTCAAATGCTGCGTTTGATTGGGAATACCTTGCGTACGGTCGCCCATACGTCGACTGTATAATTGACGCACATCGATGACTTTGTTGGGCAGGGTCGTTCCCATATAGCGTTTGACCAAAGGGGTTTAAAAATACCATGTCGAGCTGTGTGCAGAACCCGACGATGGGTCGGTTATCAATAAAAGGTAACAAGAGAGCCAGCATCTCGTCATAACTCATGCCATGCTCGACATCAGCAGTACGCAGACCATGAATGACAATTGTATCCCGATCTGGCATTACAGGCGGTCTGCAAACTAAGTGCATGCCATTACCCGTATCGATCGTATTGCCATTGATATGTATCGCTGCCACGGATAATAAATGGTGCTTTTTGGGGTTCAGGCCAGTCATTTCACAGTCAATCGCTACCCACTGCTCAGCCGACGGTGTGGTGAACATTGATGCCAGCTCCGGACGCTGTAGCTGCGTCTTTTGCCAAGCGCAAGATAACTGCTGTAACCAGCTCATGTTGATCATCCATTTATTTATTCTATTGCTATATTTATGCTATTTCTAACTGATAGTGTTGACGCAGCTGATTTTTAAAACTTTTTACCACGGCCAGACATTCTTTGAGCAGGTCGCGTTCTAGTGCGGTTAGTGTCGTTGGATCGACTTGCCTTGCCTGTTTGTCATCGGTTGACAGTGCGACTGATAAACGCTGCGCCATAAAAAACTCTAGCGCCTCCAATAATGTATCGGCGCGCTCTTGGGTCAGGGCATGAGACTGCACCAATGCCTTTAGGCGATCTTTACTGCTAGGCACATCGAGCACATCATTTTCTAATGCCAACGTACGAATACCATGAACCAATGGGAAGATGCCTGCTTTTTTTAGATCGATATCTGCTGATATAGATTTACCCCCTATCAAAGGCACAAACTTTTGCCACCACTGATTGACATCGCCAAACTGCAATGCTGCACGGGCAAATTGCCGGACAAACATTGGATCGGCTTGTCTGTGAGCCATTCTTAAATGCTGACGTACCTGTGTAAGTAGGGTTTCATCACCGCAGACGTATTCACCATCCATTATGGCGGACAAGTAGATGCCATGCATGGGGTCAGTGTTTTTAAACCATGAGCCAATCTGCGCGGTAAACTGCTTGAGCGGTTGTCGCCACATAGGATTGGTCATCATAATATTGCCATCACACAGCGGATAGCCAAGCATCGCCAAACGAGTATTAAAGGTATCGGCAAACTGTGCCAAATCCGGATGCGTATAGCCATCACGAATGATTAGTGCGTTATCTTGATCGGTACGCATGATTTGCTCGCCGCGACCTTCTGAGCCCATGACGATGAGACAAGTATTGCTTATCACTTCATCAGGTATGATCAGCTGCCAGAGCTTGGTAAATACTTGCGCATTCAACGTCTGTACCATGCGGCTGATATTACCGATTTTGACACCGTTTTGATGCTGCGCACGAATATAGCGACCGATAAGCTCGACTGCGGTATCTAGGCTTGATAGATCGGTTGCTTGCTCGATTTGAATACTAATGAGCTGTGAGTGATGACCAATGTGGGCGAGCATATCGTTTTGTCCAAGCACGCCGACGACATCACCACTGCTATCAATGACTGGCAGCCTGTGAATGCGATAGCGAGTCATAGTGAGCAACGCATCGCCAATCTCGTCAGTGGCCTTGATCGTACGCAGGTTAAAATTGGTATAGCGCTGGCAAAGCGTAATAGCGGGATCTTGTCTGTCACTCACAGCGCGACAAATATCCGTATCGGTGAGAATGCCTAACAGCAGTTTTGGCTGCTCAGTGTCTCGTATATTTTCTACATAGTTCAGCGGTCGTACCAGTACGTGTTTTAGCCCAGCCTCGGTCATGATACGCGCAGCTTCGTACAAGCTGTTATTGGCATCGACAATATGTACTGGCAATAAATGGACGTCGATGACAGGTTGCAGCATGATTTGCTGCACTTCTTGTTGATGGGTATAGCCAGCAGGGTTTAGGGCTTTGTTGCTACGGCGCTGTCGCAATGCCTTTAGTCTTTCGGGTAGCTTGTCTGATAGCATTTGGCGTACCAGATGATTTTGCGCGCTGATTTTATCGACAGTGGCACCATCGACTTGTAGCAGCAATGTCTCCTCACTGGCCCGAAACTGGTACGGCTGTATAGGCGTGTTTTTACTTTCTGGCACACCATTTTTTATGAGTGACTCAGGTAAGCGGCGACTATCAAACCAGTCATTATTGTTTGGCTCATCAGAATGGTTGCTGCCCAAATAAGAGGCGACAAATTCACCACCCAGTGATTGCTCAATTTGTCCTTTGATGACCACATATAGATACTGCAAGTCTGCTGCGGGTAGGATCTCATCTCTAGCAAGATAGCGGATCTTCGTGTTTTTTCTGATGCTTTGACGTTCAGCTAGACTCAGTACGTCAAAGGGCGGCTGGGTAAAGTCAAGATGGGGCATGGCATCATCCTTGATGGTATATTTTGCAGTAGAGACTTTACTATAGCACTATTCATGCAAAAAGCCTCTAATAACCCTATTTATATTGTGGTTATTAGAGGCTGCTTTATTAGCTCAAGATAAAAGCTTTTTGAGTGGCTGTTTATGCCGCCAGCAACTTTCGAATACGACTGATTGCTTCGCGGCTCTCCTCGACACTCGCGACCAAAGCAACACGGACATAGCCTTTTCCAGGATTATTCCCATCAACCTCGCGTGACAAGTAGCGTCCTGCCAATGCGTGGATATTGGCCTGCTCGTATAATGCTTTGACAAATACTTCATCATCGCCATCGAACGGTTCAGGTACTTTTATCCAAAAATAAAATCCAGCTTCTGGCATGCGCAAATCTAGCAACTCGCCAAGCTCTGACATCCATAGCGCGAACTTTTCTTGATAAAGGGCGCGATTGTGTGCGACATGCTTTTCATCTTGCCACGCAGCGATAGAGGCAAGCTGATGCGGTATCGGCATCGCACAGCCTTGGTAAGTACGATATTGCAAATAAGACTGCAAAATCTTGGCATCGCCCGCCACAAACCCAGAGCGTAAACCAGGTAGGTTCGAGCGTTTGGATAACGAATGGAATACGATACAGTTTTTGAAATTACGGCGACCCAGATTCGCGCAAGCTTGCAGTAAGCCAATCGGAGCAGTATCAAAATACAGCTCGCTATAGCACTCGTCGCTGGCAATAACAAAACCGTATTGGTCTGATAAACGAATGAGATATTCCCAATCCTCCATAGTCATAACCGAACCCGTTGGGTTATTCGGACTACAGACAAATACAAGCTGCGTGCGTGCCCAAACGTCTTTTGGCACCGCGCGATAATCCCTTAAAGTCATTGTCTAACGTACAGGGGAACAAAATGGGGCGTCGCTTGTGCCAATATTGCTGCACCTTCATATATCTGATAGAACGGATTGGGCATAACAACCAAAGACGACGCATTAGAGGCTGAAGAGGACGTGCTTTCGTTATCAGCGGTATCATGATTTATGACGGCTTGTACAAAGCTAAAAATGGCCTCGCGAGTACCCATTACTGGCAAAACTTGGGTGTTGGCATCGACATGGCTAAGAAAAAAACGCTTCTCTAACCAGTGCGCAATCGTCTGACGTAACTCAAACATACCATTGGTGGTCGGATAACGACTTATTTTGTCCAAGTTTTCGCGTAGTACGTCCAGTACAAATGCTGGTGGCTCATGTTTTGGCTCACCAATACCCAGCTTGATTTCGCTGTAACCGTCGGCAGGTATACTGTCAGCGAGTAAGGTTGCCATCTTGGCAAAGGGATAAGGATGTAGATGCTTTAAGTTGTGATTCATAAGTGTGATAACTATAATAGACAATTAATAATAAAGTTATAAAGAAAATTTACATTAGAGCAGTGTAATACCTCTTTTGCCTTTTTCTTCTCATAACGTGAATGCGAATTTATTGTGCTTGAACGGCTGACCTTATCATAGCCCATTCAGTCGTACTTACAAAGCGCATTGAACGCTTCGCGTCTGATAACTTATAACAATATAAAAGATGACTGTCAGTGCCAGAGACAGATCATTTTAAGGACAGTTTGATATGCCTAGTGTACTAAATCATAATAACTTCATCGCTAAAAATATCAATAATGACACTCCTGATGCAGGTGCGCATCCTATTAACGTATATGCGCTGCTAAAAGAACGTGAAGCGTGCTGGTGGCAGGCGAGGCAGCAATTGATTGAGCATCAAGAGAAGAAAATCTTTTGGTATGGCGAAAATAGCTTAATCATGTGGTTACTATGGCAGTTGGTTGGTTACGTGGTTGTCGCCATGGCGCTGATGCTGCTAAATAATATGTTGAATCTATCGTTATCTTTGTGGCAATACATTGCTTTATTTATCTTACAGACTATATTTTTTGTTGGTATTCTTGCAGCGAAAGGCCGTCTGGCGAATAAGTTGCAGGATGAGATAGACAATGATGAACTGATGCGTGAAGAGACGTTCAATGAAATGATTATTTTGGCAGAGGATAGTCTGTATCCTGACGTGCATGCCAAGTCGCCCATTTCCTTGAGGCAGCTGGGTGACTATCTTAATGGCGAGTTTCATTTATCAAGCTTGCATTGCTTATTACAAAAAGAAATCAAGGCTGGACGATTAATCATGGAGCAGCAGCTACTTGAAGTAGGTGTTTTACCACCAGAGCTTGCTGATGTAGAGCTGATAGAACATGCTGACAATATAATATACAAGAGCACGCTGTAAAGCGCGCTCTTGTCATCAAAGATGTTGTCATTCAATTAATAGCTATAAACCACGTTGTTTTCTCTTTTGGTCGCTAGGCTGGCGAGCAGTGCTGATTTTAACGCATCAAGTCGTTCAGCAGATAAGGGCTTATCATTTTGGTCACTGATATAAAACATATCTTCTGCGCGCTCGCCTAAGGTCGTAATACGAGCCGCATGAACCTCAATTTGCTCCTGCAAAAATATCTGTCCAACCCGAGCCAAGAGTCCTGGCTGATCCAATGTCTCTAAGCTCATGATATGCTGGTCAGATGCCTCATTAAACTCAAAGTTAATCACCGTAGCCACTTCAAAATGCCTGAGCTGACGTGGCATACGTTTGTTGGTGAGCTTTAGTACTGTTGGATCTTTAAAGGCATCAATCAGGCGCTGTTTAAGTTCTTGTTGACTGTCTTCATCGACCAACAGCGTACCACTAGGATCTAGCAGCACATAAGAATCCAAGGCAAAGTCGCGGGTAGCAGTAATAATACGGGCATCTAATACATCAAGATTCATCTGATCGAACACCGCCATCGTAACGGCAAACAGATTCATCTGATCTTGGGTATAGACAAATACCTGTACGGCATCCAGTGCCAGCTCGCGATGCTCACGCAAAACCACCAGTGGCGGACTATCCGCATTAGAAGCAAGCCCAATCGGTGGATGGTTTAAGATGGCTTCGGTGTGCCACAAGATGTCTTCTGCAATCTCTCGTAAAAAGTACTCATCGCCCAAATCGTCCCATAGTCGCAATACTTCCTCGCGATTCATGTGCTGATTATTGACATTGTCTAGCATCGCGAGCGCCTGCGCACGAGTGGCGCTGATCATATCTTGGCGATTGGTCGGCGCATCAATATCGGCGCGCAAAATGCGCCGTGTCTGCGAGTAGAGTTGTTTCATCAGCGTTGCCCGCCAGCTGTTCCATAGCTGTGGGTTGGTTGCATTCATATCAGCAACGGTGAGTACGTACAGATGATTCAAGTGCGTCACATTACCGATAAGGTCTGCAAAGACAGTCACCACCTCAGGGTCTGAGATGTCTTTTTTCTGTGCGGTAATCGACATTAATAGATGGTAGCGAGTCAGCCAGCCAACCAAATTGGCGTCGGCTAAGCTCATGCCATGTGACAGACAAAACTCAATGGACTCTGTCTGACCAAGCTCGCTATGGTCGCCGCCACGACCTTTGGCGATATCATGGAACATCGCGGCCAGTACCAAAATTTCTTTGCGTTCGATGCGCTGAAAAATAGTGCTGACCAGTGGAAACTCTTCAGAAAACATAGGATCGGTAAAGCGGTGCAAAATTCGAATCAAAAATAACGTATGCGCGTCCACCGTATAGCGATGGAACAAATCATATTGCATCAGACCCGTGACTTGCGCAAAAGCAGGAATATAGTTGCCCAATACCCCATAGCGATTCATGGTGCGCAAACGATGGAACAGATAGTTTTGCTCTTTTAGATTAGATAAAAATAAAGCTTTGTGAACAGGGTTGTCTCTATAGGTCTGGTCAATGCCGCGTGCTGCAATTTTTAGCGCCCGCAAGGTATGGGTGCGAACCTTGTCGATACCGTGCTGACCCATTAATAAGAACATCTCTAAAATAGATTCAGGATGCTGAGCAAAAACCCGATGGTGCGCTATAGCAATATGATCACCAACACGGTTGAATCTTGCATTGATCGGCTGTTTTTTGGGGCGCTCATCATCAGGCAGGCTGGGCTCTATGATGGTCTCATAATAGTGGTTGGTCAGCATCTCAGACAGCGTTGATATTTGCATGGCACAGCGATAGTAATCACGCATAAAGCGTTCAACGGCCGCATTGGGCTGGTCATCTGGCTGGGTCTCGTAACCCATTAATTGAGCAATCTCACGCTGATAATCAAACAACAGCTTGTTTTCGTTACGTCCGGTCAGCACATGCAGATAATGCCGTATCTGCCATAGATAGCCTTCTGCAAAGCTTAACTCATCAAACTCTTTTTCGGTCAAAAAGTTTTGTTGTACCAAGTCATAGAGCTTGCCCACACGAAAATAGCGTTTGGTCACCCAGCCGATGATATGAATGTCACGCAAACCACCTGGGGCCGTTTTGATATTGGGTTCAAGATTATACTCAGTTGCATTATGTTGTAGATAACGGGCCTTGGACTCTTCCATTTTTACATCAAAAAAGGCACGAGGAGACCACTGCTTGTTAACGATTTGGATGGGCATATCTCGCAGTGCTTCATTGCCGATTAACAATCGAGCTTCGAGCTGGGCACTGGCTATCGTATGGTCAAGTGCAGCTTCTAACGCATCGTTGACGCTACGTACAGACAGCGCAGGCTCCAACCCGATATCCCACAGCAATGCGACCAATTTATCAATCTTACTACTGGCATCAGCGCCAATTTCGTCAGGGAGATAACAGCAGGATATCAATATCTGAATAAAGCGACAGCTCACCGCGTCCATAGCCACCCGTTGCAAACAATGCCAAATCCGTCTTATCTAGCTCAAACCATTTGAATAGCGCAATGAGTAAGCTATCAATCGCGCAGGCACGTGCTTCGACCAATTGACGGATATTGGCACCACGCTCAAGGGCACGGCTGATATCCTCATTGATTTGTGCCAGCCATTCAGGAATGCCAAGCAGCGCTTTATCTGTCGTATTTTGCTCTGACAACAGCGAGTTATCTGTCGCCGTATCATTTGATAGTAGCGGTAGGGGCGTTAGATCAATAGAAGCGACATCACAAGTAAACATGAGTGTTATCCAGTTAAGAGTTTAAAAATAAAACGTTTGGGCTAAAAAGCGGCGCACCAACAGCATACTGAATGCTGATAAAAGTCTCAAATAGCATGCATGAATAAAGGCACCACAATAAGGGATTACATCATCGAGTATAAAGACAAAAAAGCCAGTAAGCACAATACTCAATCTGTCCTAACTCGATACACGCTAACCATCGGCCAAAAAAAAGACCGCCTAGGCGATCTTTTATGGTCTTACTGTGTCAAAAAACTCAAATCTTCTTCAGGGCGCGTGGTAAATACTTCACAGCCATTGTCGGTTACGACCATCGTATGCTCCCACTGAGCGGACAGTTTGCGGTCTTTGGTAATCGCTGTCCACTCATCTGGCAAAATCTTAGTCTGCCACGTGCCTTGGTTAATCATCGGCTCAATGGTAAAGGTCATGCCCGTTTTTAGCTCAAAGCCTGTGCCTTTTTTGCCGTAGTGCATGACTTGTGGCTCGTGGTGGAATTCATCACTGATGCCATGACCACAAAACTCACGAACGATACTAAAGCGCTCAGGCTCGACCACTGCTTGAATCGCTGCACCGACATCGCCGAGACGCGCGCCGTTTTTGACCACGCTCATACCCGCATAAAGCGCGTCTTGTGCGACTTTGCAGATACGCTGCGCCATGATAGAGCCGTTACCAACGATCCACATTTTTGAGGGTGTCGCCGTAGTAGCCGTCTTTGATCACGGTCACATCAATATTGATGATATCACCATCTTTGAGTAGCTTGCTTTCGGTTGGGATGCCGTGACAGACCACGTGGTTGACGGATGTACAAATAGACTTAGGAAAGCCATTGTAGTTCAGCGGCGCAGGAATGGCTTTTGCACATTGACGATATAGTCATGAGCGATTTGGTTGAGGGCTTCGGTACTGACGCCAACTTTGACATGTTCGTCGAGCATGACAAGGACGTCGCTGGCAAGTTTGCCGGCCACACGCATTTTTCTATGGCCTCTGGGGACTGGATAAGGGATTTTTTAGTCATCATCATCTGTCTTATAATTATGAGTTTAATGTGGATAGATTATACCATAAATGGATGAATGGCAGTTTCATGTTAAGTGATAGTGAACCTATCATTATTATTGATAATAATTGCTTTACCGCGTGGTAGAGACGGTTGTGACTCTTTAGTCACGATAATATATTCATATTTTGAAAATTTAGTTGAATCTTGCAGAATATATAAGTAATGTAATTTTGCATGCTAAAGGGATTAGCTGCCATCTTTGCCGATACTATGAGGTAAAGATAATCACAATTAATGATAACAAGGATGTTGTTATGACGCTTTCCTCATCTATTCGCGCCGCGCTCACGCCAAGAGCATTTTTACCAATACTGGGTTCTATCAGTACTGGTGTACTGTTAATGACAATGCAAACCACCTCAGCGCAAGCGGCAGGCCAATACTATAATTGTGCCAACGCCAATGGCTGTACGCTAGTCGACAGCAAGTATTTTACCTCTAATTATACCAAAACTCAGTATCCAGTGGTCATGGCGCATGGACTTTTCGGCTTTACCAAATTATTTGGCGTCATTGATTATTTCAACGGGATTCCTAGTGAGCTGATGAAAGGTGGATCAGAGGTGTACACCACCAAAACATCAGCGGTGAATAATAGTGAAGTCCGCGGCGAGCAGCTATTACAGCAAGTCAAAACCATCACTGCCATTTCAGGCGATCCAAAAGTCAATTTGTTTGGGCACAGTCAAGGGCGGTATAGACATCCGCTATGTCGCTGGCGTTGCGCCAAAATACGTCGCCTCGGTCACCGCCGTATCAAGCCCAGAGCAAGGCTCAAAAACAGCCGATTTTGTCAAAAACGTCCTTGAACCAAACAATGACACAGGTGAGCCATCAAACGTTACGACACAGCTAGTATCAGGGGTGTTTAATTTGATTGGCGGCTTTACAGATGTGGGATCAGGCATCAGTTTTAAAGAGATACAAGCGCAAGATGGCTGGCAAGCACTCATGGCGCTATCAACCGATGGTGCGGCCAAATTCAATGCCAAATTCCCCGCAGCAATGCCAACAAGTTACTGTGGTCAGCCAACCAGTACCTCTGCAAACGGTATCAAATATTATTCATTTAGTGGCGTTGGGCAAGTCACAAGCGTCCTTGACCCTAGTGATTATCTGCTTGCAGTAACAGGCGTACCGTTTTTATCTGATGCCAATGATGGTCTGGTCTCTGTCTGCTCAAGCCGACTTGGGTATGTGATTCGTGACAACTACATCATGAACCATCTAGATTCAGCCGATCAGGTATTAGGTTTGACCGCATGGGGCGAGTCTGAGCCAAAATCTATCTATCGTACTCAGGTCAATCGCCTAAAAAACGCCAACCTTTAAGCTGACTTGTAAAAGAACTCTCATCTATGTCGAATAATCGTCGTCCAGCCTATTTACCAATCGCTATCATCGCTGTGGTCATCATAGTCATCGCGGCGGCGGTGATTGTGTGGTTTAAACCAGATAATAAACCGATGGCGACTCAGCAGTCGCTATCTGCTTCACCCACTGATAAGTCTGAGAGTACACTGTCCACGGCGCAAAGCAATACTCAAGCTGAGGCACCATTTGCTCAAAGCGATGCTTTATTTGTCACTGGATTGGAGCGTTTGCCAGCCTCATTAAAGGGCACGCAAGTGGATGGCGAAATCATCATCGATGAAAACAAGCAGTTGGTCGTCACTGAAGGTCTGCGGCGTTTATTCGATTATTTTTTATCAGCAATAGGAGAGGAGGACGAAGCCGTTATTTTTGCGCGTGTCGAGAGTTATATCCGTCACCACACGCCAGAGCCAGCTGCCAGCCAAGCGGTCGCTATCTTTGGCAAATATGTGGCGTATCTCAAAGCGCTTCCTGAGATAGAAAAGCGTTATGGCAATCTGCAACTGCAAGCGACCAAAAATGGTGAGCTAGATTTGAATGCCATTGCTCAGCAAAAAGCAGGATGTGGCGAGTTTACGTCAGCAGTATTTTGACAAAACCACCATCGAAGCCTTCTTTGGTGCTAGCGATAGTTATGATGACTATAGTATGGAGATGGTCAGAATCAATCAAAATGAGCAAATGAGTGAGGCACAGAAACAGGCTGCCAGACAAGATTATGTGAGCCGTCTACCAGATGGTGCGATCAAAACCAATATCATGCAGCAAGCCAATCTTAATGAGCTTATGGCTCGTACTGAACAGATGAAAGCGCAAGGAGCGTCACCTGAAGCCTTGTATAACATGCGTCGTGAACTTGTTGGCGAGGCCGCAGCGGCGAGGCTAGCCCAAGTCGATCAAGAAGATGCCAATTTTGATCAGCGCTTTACTCAGTATGAAGCACAAAAGGGGCAGCTATTGAGTCAAAGTGCCAATCCAGCAGAGGCGCAAATTCAGATAGACCAACTTGAGCAGCAGTTGTTTGATGCTGCTGAGCGCAAGCGTTTATCCGGTTATGCAGCGTTGCAGGAAACCAAAACCCAGTAAGCATATTTCCTTAACATTAATTAACTTACAGCAATATGAGAGATGGGTATGCTAAAAGTGTGAATAAGCTATGATCATTGGGAGAAGTACGGCCTGATATTTATAGCCTTAGTAAAATGACAGTAATCTTTCAATTGAACCAACAGTCTATTAAAACGATTCTAGGAGCTTATATGAAAAACTTAACCAAAGCATTGATGACTGGTATTGTCATGGTAACGGTACTCGTCGGTTGCCAGTCGATGTCAAGTATGACAGTGCCTGCGACTGAAGAGCCAAATATTACTGGTACAGATGTGATCTAAAGCAGTTGCTAATACGTGTACTGAGACCTATATGTATTACTTAAGGTTTCGATAAACGATATCAGTCATCAGATGCGATAGTCGCACGATAAACACACTTCACTATTTAGTGGAGTGTTTTTGTATCAGCTGACATCTGCCAAGAGAAGGTTTAAATAAAACCTCATCAAGAAAAGTGACATTATCACTGGGAAATAGCGTCAATAGTAAATATCAGTAGTCAGTAGTATGTATGAGGCAAAAATATCCGCTAAATACTTACTCAATTGATAATGACAGTCACTGGTGAGTCAAACAAAATATCGCTACTGTCTGGAAACAGTGAATAAGACAATTACCATAATAAATCAAAATTCTGAATGCGCTTGTTGGGTCTTGTGTCAAGTATGACCTTATGCTCGGCAAGGTTTTTGGATTCAATAAAAAAGGAATGTATATGAAAAATATGACTAAAGTGATGATGGCAGCTACCTTTTCAGTTAGTGCTCTTGCCGCTGGTTGCCAGACAACGGCTACCTTGCCTGCGCCAGTCAGTCAGCCCGTCACTGTAGAGGCATTACAAGCGCACAATTGGCAATTGGTTGATGCCAAACGTAGCAACGGTGAACAGGTGTCTCAGCTGTTCTTTGATCCAACCAAGCCGCTCACTTTGAGCTTCATGAACGACAATGGTAGAAACTACGTGGCATTTATGAACACGTGCAACAATATGAGCGCGGGCTACAGTGTCGTCAATGGTGATGTGCAGATCAAAAACGGCATCAGCACAATGATGGCCTGTCCTGAGCCGAAAGCCAGTTTTGATAAAGCTGCATTAGCAACCGTACAAGGCAAATACAGCCTCAGTAAAAATGCCAAAAATGTCCCTGTCTTAACCATCAAAAATGACAATCAAGTGGCTTACTTTAAAGCTGTCTCTAAATAACTTGGTGATTGAGTAAAGCGATATAGACATTCTGGTTAGATTTGATAAGGTCTCACTAATATGTGGGGCTTTTTTTCGTCCAAAGTTTGTCGAATTTTGCGCTACACTAGCGTAAAGCTGCTGTTACACCTTAGCGATTTTATTGGATACTATTTTATGTTTAAACCTATCATGTCAAAACCAACCACGAATAACATCACGATGAAAGGGGCGACGACGATCGCTATATTGGTGGCTCTCACTGGCTGTCAGACACTGCCTAGTGCTGAAATGAAAAAGCCGACCAGCACAGTGGATAGCAATCCACTGACCGCTGCTATGCCTGCCATTGATCGTCAAGGACACATTGCTTATGTGGAAGAGCAAGGGTCAGGGAGCGCAAAAGTATCGACACTCTATAGCATCCGTCCTGATGGCAGTGATCGTCAGCTCATCGATCAGATCACAGGCTATATCTATGCGCCAGCGTGGTCGGCTGATGGTCAATTGCTTGCTTATAGCAAACAAGCCCCGCGCGAGCATCCTAAAATATATATTTATGATAAAAGCAGCAAAACGCGCAATCTGGTCGTCAATGCTGAAGGCAGTAATATGTCAGCGTCATTTTCACCTGATGGTCAATATCTGCTCTATAGCTCTACGGTCGGCGGCAATGCTGATATTTATAAGATGCGCCTAAGTGATGGGAAAACTGAGCAATTAACGACACTACCGAGCACTGAGGTACAGCCCAGCTATGCCGCTGACGGCAAAAGCTTTGTTTATACCAGTGACAAAGTCCGTGCTGGGCGCCCACGTATCTATCGTTATCACTTCGCGACTGGTAAAGCCGTACCTGTACCGACAAATGGCTATGTCGCCAGTCCTCAGCTCAGTGTAGATGGTCAGCGCATGGCTTACCTAAATGGTCGTAAGGCGGCTGTCATGACACTAGCGACTGGACAAGTAGTTAGTCTGGCAGAAACTGGACTCGATGAACCGGCACGTCTATCTCCTTCTGGAAATTATGCGGTCTACCCAACGCGTTTTTCAAAAGTCAGCGGGCAAGTAGGCGGTCAAAGTTTAGGACGTCAAAAAGGTGGCGATTTGGTCATTCATTCGCTCTTAGGGAACACAAGTTACGCCATTAATAGCCAAAATGGTGGCGTCGTACGCTCACCGATATGGGGTCGTTAATAGCCACAGCTATATATTATGTAATGAAATGTATATATAATCATTAATAAACAAACATAAGTCTATTCTAAAAATAGAAATATAACGGCATCAAGTCGAGCAATCGTCATTCATGTCATACCAAACTATGTAACTGAGTGATTAAAAACCAAAAATGGTCCAGAGCACATCGCGCGCTTACGAGAGGCGGAGCGTCAGGCCCGGTTAGAAACTCAGATGGAGGTGCAGCTCGCCTCACAAAAAATCCCTCGCGGATAGCGTGCGTGATCAATAATGCCAAAGTTGTCAGCGATAGCATCGATAATGGCTTTGAGAAAAGCGTGAGCCAATTGCTACAAATATATAAGCATGATCATAAAGCCGAGGGCGAGTACCTCAAGCAAAACCAAGACGTGCAAAAAGCACTGATGGTGCAACTGGTGGGCGCGCTCGAGCAATTGGCACAGCAGATGGCTCAGAGTCTATCGAGCCGTGCTGACGATCAAGCATCTACCACCGATGTCACAGAGCAGGCCGCGCTGATAGCACACGCTCTCAAAGATGCGCTTGCACCGCTAACGATGCGTATGGATGAGAAGCTGGCGATTGACAGCAGCACCGATCAATCTGGTAAGCTTATTGTCAACAGTCTCAATCGCCTCAATAAAATATTTGACGGTTATGAGTAATCGGTAAGGGTCATCATGGCACATAAAAAACAAAACCTACCACAAAAAACCTGCCCCGTGTGCCAACGCCCTTTTACCTGGCGTAAGAAGTGGGAGAAAGATTGGGAGCAGGTCGTGTATTGTTCTGAGCGGTGTCGGCGGGGGAAGGGTAAAGCGGATTGAGTTATTACAAAGTATTAAGGTAAATTATGAGCAAGCATTTTGAACATTCAAGTTTCCGAGAAAAACTTATTGAACGTCTATTTATTGGTGAAATGCTTAAACTTTCGTGGCAAAAGATGACTGTCAATTGGAGGTCATGAAACCTGAAGTCGATAACGCAGGTTGCGATATTGTTCTCGAAGAAAACAGTGTTGTTCGCCATATTCAACTGAAAACCTCAAAATTTGGTGCTAAAAAATCAGGTCAAAACGTTAATATACGCTTAGCTAATAAACCTTCAGGATGTATTGTTTGGATAGAATTCGATGAACATACTTTAGAATTGTGCTCGTTTTATTTTTTTGGGTCTGAAGCTGGACAGCCATTAACTGGATTAGAAAATACTAAAGTAGCGAAGCATACAAAAGGTAATGCGGAGGGGTGAAGGCTGAGCGACCTAACATACGGACAATTAACAAGGGACAGTTCACTAAATACGACAGTATAGAAGCTTTGTACGATGTGTTGTTCATTCCAAAATTATAAATTAATAGTTGTTAGCCTTTATATGCTGAAATATTGATTCGCACAACTCTGTTGCTGATGGTGTTAGTTTCCATGACTCACTTTGCATCAGTTCAACTATATCTCGACAAAAACCTGTCTTACTTTTAATAGTGCCTTGCTTACCATTTGAAAAAGTAAAAGATTTTTCATTATTTTCTAGCTTAGGTATGACCCCATCCTTACGCATTTTACTTAAAACATTATCAAAATATTTGCCTACTCCTTTAGTTGATGTCTGATAACTGTCAGTAAAATACTTTTCATAATCATCGCTATAGTCGAGCTTTTTTTTATTCCCTTGTTTAGCTAATCCATTATCAGGACACATCTCAAAAACTTCTTTATGAGAAATTTCTTAGGCAATGAGTTTTCAGTCTCTTTGCCTTGAGTGATAGCTATTTTATCTCCTAGCTGTTTTTCAAGTTCATTGAATCTAGGCTTTTTCGTTAAATCAGCGTCTGCGATCACTAAGGCATTAGAAGTGATAAGTATTGCATTCAGACCCTTATTCTTACTGCTATCGACCGCTTCTAAAGAGTCAACCTCGAAATCCCAGTGCTCTAAGTTTGAGCCTTGATACTCCACAAACGCATAATGATAACCATCGATAAAGCGTGAGTAGTCTTCCCATTTAGTTTTATCAATCTCTTTTAGCTCTTCTAGATATTTCTTTAAGTATTGAACAAAGTATAGACGGTCAGTGATGCCTTCTACCCAAATTGTACAATTGGCTAAAAATACTGAGGAAGGCGATACGCCAAGTGTTTGCAATACAGTACGGTCACCATCACAACGTTTGATTACCGTCTCGTATTTGTTCTCTTCGTCATTCATTTGTTTTTTATCTACACGATATAAAGCAATGCGATTATCTTCGTTAATCATATCAAGTAGATAATTAGAATGACTGGTTGCCATATAGTAATGATCAGTTTCATTTAGCAAGAACTTCATCAGTTGTTTGACATAGCCTGCATGCAAATGCATTTCTGGTTCTTCAATAAAAAAAGAAGGAGGGTTCAGTTGTTAAGAAAGCCTTATAAGTAAGAATAATAACTTGCTGTAGACCATCACCTAATTGTGAAATAGGGAACTGTTTTGCTTCTCCTATTTTGATATGTAAACTTTCCTCTTTACGATGAGGAATAAGGGTAATAATTTCATTGTTGAAGAAATAATGAGAAAGCTGGACTTGATAATCATAAATTCTTTGGCGTTCTTCAGGCATACCTAGTAATGAATCTGTTAAAAAATCAAAGAAGTCTTCACCCGAAATAATTTGCTCCTTTGAAAACCTGTAGTCCTGATGAGTACGTAATAATAGAGGAGATACTAAATTTTTAGTGTTTTCTATAGACTTTAAGTTTTTGAGGCTTCTCAAAGTATCTATGTAAAAGAAAATATTTCTATGTAATTTTAATGTGTAAATCCTATTTTTTTTAGACTCGAGACTTTCTAAAATATCTTCTAAATCATCTATTGGGGGGAAGTTAAGCTTCTGCCTTGGAAATTTATCTAATATATTTCTTTCGTAATCATGTGGATATGAGTTTAATGAGTTTGTGGAAGTATTTTCAAGCCTATTTTTTACCCCTCTTACTCTGCTGATTAGGCTTTGGTAGTTGCTTTCAAGATTGTGGTACGTTTGAAAATCTGTAATGTTTGTTCCGATATCAATATCTTTATTTAAACCTCTAAAAACTGCTCAGTATTATTCAAAACTTCTAGAATAGAATTAGGTGTCTTATATATAATCTGTAATTCGTTGCTGGTGGAATAAGCAAAATATCGCATAAAACGACTTTTACCCGAGTTATTGGCTCCTACAATAACGTTCAGGCGTTTTAACTCAAAAGGACGGTCTCGATTCAAACCTTCGCTTGAATCGAAATCTGTATATCCTTCTTTAAACCAAAGCTTTATAGTTTCTTCCATATCTAAAACCTAAATATTCCTACAAATTCGGATTCAACCACTTCTCAGCCGTCTTTATATCCCAATCTTTCCGCTCGGCATAATCCTCTAACTGATCTCGGCCTATTTTACCGACGTTAAAGTACTCACTCTCAGGATGCGAGTAATAGAAGCCGCTGACCGATGACGCAGGCCACATCGCATAGCTTTCGGTCAAAGTCGTGCCAATTGCCTCGACCGTACCGAGCCAATCAAACAATTTGCCTTTTTCGGTATGCTCAGGACAGGCAGGGTAGCCAGGCGCTGGGCGGATGCCAACGTATTTTTCTTTAATCAGCTCATCGTTGGTTAGAGTCTCATCAGCCTGATAGCCCCAGTAGTCTTTACGGACGCGCTCATGCAAATGCTCGGCAAAGGCTTCGGCTAGGCGATCAGATAGTGCTTGTACCATAATGGCGTTATAATCGTCGCCTGCCGCTTTATACTTTTCAGCGAGATCTTCAGTACCGATGATGGAGACGGTAAAGCCGCCTAGATAGTCAGTGTGCTGCTCTGATGGTGAGATAAAGTCGGCCAAGCTAAAGTTTGGCTTACCGCTGGCTTTATCCGATTGCTGGCGCAGATGCTCAAAGGTATGCGTAGGTTGGCCACCATCTGTAGGCGATTTGTCATAAACGCTAATCGTATCTGCGCCGGTGCGTTTGGCTGGAGCAATTTTAAACACCCCTTTAGCGATGATTAACTTTTCATCAATCATTTTTTGCATCAGGTTTTGCGCATTATCGAACAGATCACGCGCCGCTTCACCAACGACCTCATCTTGCAAGATTTTTGGATACTTACCTGCCAGACCCCACGAGATAAAGAACGGCGTCCAGTCGATATAGGGCAGCATCTTATCGATAGGGTAGTCGTCCAATATCACCTGACCGAGCTGATTCGGTACAGGCGGGGTATAGTTGTCCCAATCGTATTGAAAACCACCCTCAACTGATTCAGCATAAGTCAGCTTCGCCGCTTTTGGTTGACGCTTTGCCAGACGCTCGCGGACTTTGACATACTCTTCGCGGGTCTCATCGATGAGGGCGGTACGGTGCTCTTTGGATAGCAGCTTGGTTACCACGCCGACTGAGCGCGAGGCATCAGAGACATAGATGACCGCATCGTTTTGATACTGCGGTTCGACCTTGACGGCCGTATGCGCTTTAGATGTGGTGGCACCACCGATCATCAGTGGCAGGGTCATGCCGCGCTCTTGCATTTGCTTGGCGACATAGACCATCTCATCGAGACTCGGGGTAATCAGTCCTGATAGGCCGATGATATCGACTTTCTCTCTGATAGCGGTATCGAGAATGGTCTCGCATGGCACCATCACGCCCAGATCGACAATATCGTAGCCGTTACAGCCGAGGACCACGCCGACGATGTTTTTGCCGATATCATGGACGTCGCCTTTGACGGTTGCCATCAGGACTTTACCTTTGACTTCGCCTTCGATTTTTTCCGCTTCGATATACGGGTTGAGCCACGCGACCGATTGTTTCATGACGCGCGCCGACTTGACCACTTGCGGCAAAAACATTTTACCCGAGCCAAATAAATCACCGACGATATTCATACCGTCCATGAGTGGCCCTTCGATAACTTCTAGCGGTTTGGGGTATTTCTCCCACGCTTCTTTTGTATCTTCTTCGATAAAGGTGGTGATACCTTTGACCAGTGCATGGGCAATGCGCTCTTCTACCGTGCCCTCGCGCCAGCTCATATCGACGGTGCTGTCTTTTTCTTGCCGCCATCCTGGTAGTTTTCAGCAACCGTCATCAGACGCTCAGTCGCATCCTGACCAGTTTCGCCTTGATTGCGGTTGAGCATGACGTCCTCAATCGCCTCGCGCGCCTCGACAGGGATGTCGTCATAGACTTCAAGCATCGACGGGTTGACGATACCCATGGTCAGGCCATTTTGATCGCGTGAAATAGGAACACAGAGTTGATCGCTTCACGAATCGGATTACCACGGAAACTAAACGAAACGTTGGACACGCCGCCTGATACCATCGCATTGGGCAGGTTGTCTGTGATCCAGCGCGTGGCATTGATAAAGTCCGCGCCGTAGTTGTTGTGCTCGATGATACCCGTGGCGACCGCAAAGATATTGGGGTCAAAAATAATGTCCTCGCTAGGGAAGCCTACTTCGTTGACCAATACATCGTAGCTGCGTTTAGATATCTCGATTTTGCGCTCGTAGGTATCGGCTTGACCGTCTTCATCGAATGCCATGACGATAATGGCAGCGCCGTAGCGCATGCATAATTTGGCGCGCTCAACGAACTCAGCATGACCTTCTTTTAGCGAGATGGAGTTGACGACAGATTTACCTTGCGTACGTTTGAGGCCTTCTTCGATGATGTCCCATTTGGACGAGTCAATCATGAGGGGCACACGGCTGATATCTGGCTCGCCTGAGACGAGGTTGACGAAGTGAATCATGGCTTGCTTCGAGTCGAGCATGCCTTCGTCCATATTGATATCGACGATCTGCGCACCGCCCTCGACTTGATCACGCGCGACATCGAGCGCCTCGGTATAGGCTTCGGTCTTAATTAGGCGCAAAAACTTCTTGGAGCCTGTGACGTTGGTACGCTCACCGACGTTGACGAACAAGCTATCAGGCGTGATGTTAAACGGCTCAAGCCCTGAGAGGCGGCAGGCAGGCGCAATCTCTGGGATGGCGCGCGGCGGATAGTTCGCCACCATATCTGCAATGTGGCGGATATGCTCAGGGGTGGTACCACAGCAGCCACCAACGATGTTTAAGATTCCCGCTTTGGCAAAGCCTTCGAGTAGGGCGGCGGTCTCTTCAGCGGTTTCGTCATATTCACCAAACTCATTGGGCAGCCCCGCGTTTGGATGCGCAGAGACGTAAGTATCAGCAATGTTCGATAGCGTTTGGATGTGCGGACGCAGCGCATCCGCGCCAAGCGCACAGTTAAAGCCAACGGATAATGGCTTGGCATGGCGGATCGAGTTATAAAACGCCTCTGCCGTTTGACCAGATAGCGTGCGACCTGAGGCATCAGTAATCGTACCCGAAATCATAATAGGCAGCTCAAAGCCAATATCATCAAACACACCCGTGATGGCAAATATCGCTGCCTTGGCATTGAGCGTATCAAAGATTGTCTCAATCAAAAATAAGATCGACGCCGCCTTCTATCAAGCACAAGGTTGCTTCACGGTAGTTTAGGACCAACTCATCAAAGGTAATATTACGAAAGGCAGGATCATTGACATCAGGTGATATCGAGCACGTGCGTGAGGTTGGCCCCACCACACCGGCGACAAAGCGCGGTTTCTCAGGCGTCTTGGCGGTAAATTCATCGGCCGCCTCGCGCGCAATCTTGGCTGCTGTCTTATTGAGCTCAGGCACCAAGTACTGCATGTCATAGTCAGCCATCGATAGCCGCGTACCGTTAAAGCTATTGGTCTCAATAATATCAGCGCCAGCGGCTAGGTGGTCATGATGGATATCGGTAATCATCTGCGGCTGCGTGAGCACGAGCAGATCGTTATTGCCGCGCACATCTTGGTCGATATCGGCAAAACGCTCACCACGATAATCTGACTCTTCTAGTTTATAGGTCTGAATCTGCGTACCCATTGCACCGTCCAACATCAAGATGCGTGAAGCCATCTGCTCAGTGATACGGGCGCGCGCGGTGAGCTGCTGTTCCTTATAAGGAAAGACAGCAGGTGGCGTCAAAATAAAGTCATCAGCGGATGATGCATCAGAAGTAGTATCAGATTGAGAAGAGGTCGGTGAGGTCATCGTTTGAGTCATAGGTGCGCTGCTTATATCGTCAATATTATAAAAGGAAGGAATAACAAACCAATAGAGTACAAAAGTCTTATAAAGGAAAACATCAAATTTGAATTATTTTAGCATGAAAAATATAGCACACATGGATACTGTTCATTCTACTTTTACCATAGACAAGCAGATACCTATTCATTGAACTGCTGAGCATAGCATTAAATTCTGTTTCGTAAAGAATATGTGCACAAATGAATATCATTTCGTTTATGGATTACATAAAGCTTTGCTTATGCAAATGAAAGCCAACGCTTGTGCTTAAAAGTCCAACAGAGTTTACACCGGTACTACAAAAAGTTGCGTAAAGGCAGGTTGATAAAGGTTTTATACATGTTAATTTTATTTAATGACAATCATTCATTTGTTAAGTTTTTCTTATAAATAACTTATGGGCAAAAATTTATTATTGTTCTGTTGGTCTATCTAGATTTTGCTTATCAAGAAATAAGCGTTTGAATAGCACGAGCAACTGATATCAGAAGACAATATAACCTATAAGACAATAAGCGAATACATACTCAATCATTAAGGATAATGTTATGAAACTGACTAAAATTGCGACTATCGGCACGCTAGCTATCTCTATCGCTGGCTTAAGTGCTTGTAACAATATGATGCCAGCAAAAGCGCAGATATGAAGCCGCCAATGCATAGCCAACAAATGGCAAAAATGAACGTGGTACAAGTTGCTCAAAGTAATTCTGATTTTTCAGTCTTAGTAGAAGCGGTACAAGCAGCAGGTCTAACGGGTATGCTGTCTGATCCTAACGCTCACTACACCATATTTGCCCCAACCAATGAGGCGTTTATGCAGGCAATGAAAGAGACTGGCATGACTAAAGCGCAACTGTTTGCTGATAAAGCAATGCTAAGAAAAGTACTAGGTTATCATGTCATCAGTGGCGACATGGCCATGTATGCCAAAGATGTCAAACCTGGTAATGTCATGACCGCAAGCAAAGACACGCTAATGGTGACGAATCAAGGTAAGTTGATGGACGAAAACGGTCGCACTGCCAATATCGTAAAAACAGATATCTCAGCGACCAATGGCGTTGTCCATGTCATCGATAGAGTGCTACTACCTAAATAAGATTCATTAAAAAATAATTATTTTTTATATTATGAAGATTTAGTGAGCAGCCATTATTTGATGAATTTTTCATTAGATAACGGCTGTTTTACTATTTAATTGGCATGATTTAGATATAAATAACGCCTATTTTAATGAGTGAGCATGACCAATAAGCGCGATCCTTCATACATCACAATAACCGATATACAAGTGAACAATGGTATATACGTGATTGATACAGTGCTACTACTTAAGTAAGTATCAATTAAAAATTAAACATTTAGAATTGAAACTATTGATATAGCGAATAATTACTTACAGCAAATTGTCTATAGCTAAAAAATGTCAATTATTGATATACGTATTAGCGTCAGCTATTCATGTAGTAAAGACAGTTATTCGCTAGACAAACCAGACATCCAATTATTAAAAGGAATGACCCATGTTAAAGAAGAATTTATTATCGATCGCAGTAGTAACAGCAGCGATGTCATTAGCAGCATGTAACGATACTGAAACAGTCGCAGACCCAGCTGAGCCTGAGGCTACTACTGAAGAAGTGGTGGTTGAGCCAGTAGCAGAGACCGAAGCCGAGCCAATGGTTGAAGCCGAGCCAATGGCAGATGACATGAATATGGAAGCGACACAAACCATCGCAGAAATCGCTGCAAACAACGACAATCTCACTATTCTGACAGCGGCACTAAAATCAGCGGGTCTTGACACCATGTTGATGGAAGACACCAAATACACTGTATTTGCACCAACTGATGATGCATTTGCCCCTGTATTAGAAAAATTAGGCGTGACCAAAGACGAGCTATTGGCTAATAAAGACTTATTAAAAACCGTATTGCCTTATCATGTTGTTCCAATGGAAGTGAAAGCAGCTGATATCCCTTATGGTACCGATATCGAAACGGCGAACGGCAAAACCATCTCAATCAGCGAAGACAATGTTATTACTGATGCGGCTGGTAACACAGCCAACATCACAGGTACTGATATCATGGCAAGCAACGGCGTGATTCATACAATCGACACAGTATTGATGCCTGAGTAAGATTAATAGTTAGTTAAGTCACTCTGAGACTTAACAAGAGTAAAAGAGCCTAGCTATAATGCTGGGCTTTTTGTGTCTATAAGATGGTGGCGCGTAGCAGCGGTATCTTAAAAATCTGCGTTATTTATTTGTATTAAAAAAGCCCGAGACCATTGCCTCGGGCTTTTAGGAAGACTGAATAAGATTGAGCAGTAGCTACGTTAGCGCATATTATCTATATTACTTACGTAGTGGGTCTACATTCGTTCTTTTTTGGTCTGCTAGATGACGCTCTTCCCAATAAGGTGCGTTTTTGATACCGAATTTTGCCGGATCAAAACTATAGCGTGCCACACCAGCTTTACGTTGTGCTTCGTAGTCTTTAAGCATGGTAAGCGTTGGACGAGCCACGATAAAGATAACAAGGATACCAACAATGTTGAGCCAAGCCATAAGACCAACACCGATATCGCCGATGGCCCAGATATAACCAGCTGAGTTAAGACCACCATAAGCAACCATCGCCATGATCAATACTTTAACGAGGAATAGACCAGTTTTGTTTGCGTTACGACCAAGGAAGCGTGTCAAGTAAGCGACGTTTACTTCAGCGATGTAGTAATACGCTAAGATAGTTGTAAAGGCAAAGAAGAATACAGCAATTGCGATAAACGCGTTACCAAATGTACCGTATACCGATTCCATTGCCATCTGCGTAAACGCAGGCGCATTGATTTCAGTCGTAGCGGCAACGTTCTGAACGATGAACTGACCATCTGGTAGTGTACCTTGGATGTTGTACATGCCAGTAGATAAGATCATGAATGCAGTCGCAGAACAAACCAACAATGTATCAACATATACTGAGAATGCCTGAACAAGACCTTGCTGTGATGGATGCTCAACTTCAGCAGCTGCGGCAGCGTGAGGACCTGTACCCTGACCGGCTTCGTTAGAGTAAATACCACGCTTAACACCCCAACCGATTGCTGCACCAAAACCTGCTTGTGCAGTGAATGCATCGCCAATGATCATGCCAAACACATCTGGAATCAGGCTGAAGTTGCTGAGCATGATGATTAAGGCGAGGACGATGTAACCAAGTGCCATAAATGGAACGGCAAACTCAGTAAAGGTTGCAATACGCTTAATACCACCGAAAATGATGACACCTAAGACGACTAAGATAATGGCCAAGCCAACCAAGCGCATAGAGCCAACTTCTAGGCCTGCAACGTTCATGATTGTACCTTCGCCCATTAACTGTGCGAATGCACTGATAACACCGTTGGCCTGTACGCCAGGTAAGAACATACCGCATGATAAAATAGAAGCGATGGCGAAGAGGATGCCGTACCATTTTTGACCAAGGGCACGCTCAAAGTAATAAGCAGGGCCACCGCGATATTCGCCAGTTACCACATCTTTTCTTTGTAAATCTGTGCAAGGGTAGACTCGACATAGGCAGTAGACGCGCCTAAGAACGCCACGATCCACATCCAAAATACAGCACCTGGACCACCGAAGCCGATAGCAGCAGCTACCCCAGCGATGTTACCCATACCCACACGTCCTGCGAGGGAAACGGCTAGTGCCTGAAATGACGAAATACCATCAGTACTGGACTTACCAGTGAATAGTAGTTTGATCATTTCACCGAATAGACGTACTTGTACGAAGCGCGTCATGATGGAATAGAACAGACCAGCGCCCAAGCACAGATAGATCAGTGCTGGGCTCCAGATAATTCCGTTTACCAAGTTAACTAAACCTTCCATATGTATATTCCTAGTACTGTCTCAAGGTGGCTCTGTATGCTAGGAGTAAATTAACTGGTTAACTTACTTATTTAAGTTAAGCAGTTAAATTATCTGCATCGACTCATATCTATATTAGTTTAAGTCTCATACGTGCTTAGCCACCAAGAATGGACTGTAGTTGTCTGTATTTATCCGCTTGGCTTTATCAGTGACACAGACTATTTTTATAGCGCTTGTCATTGATAGCATTAATATCAGCTGTGTGTTTGATTGTTCTACAGCCTCAACTACTGCGGTGTCCTATCATCACGTTATGAATGAGATGAATTATAAGTCCGCGGATAAAACAGGCGGTTATATAATTAAATACTCTTCATGATAAGGGTATTTAATTTGCTATGAGCCGTCCCGATTGGCTACACTGTTGGTAGGGCGAATTGATGGTATTGGTGGAGTATTCGTAAGTTGAATAATGTCTTCTTTACACATCGATCAACTCGCTAATACGTATCAAGCTATAAGTCCACTACCAAATGTATTCAAACCATACGGCTACGTAACTGCAATTTGCCATATTTTTGTCCTAATTACTAGAAATTTCTTTGTGTATGGACGGATGAGTTTTATTTTTGGACCATCGATTTATGCATCATTAGCCTTGATAAAGAAGCGAATTTATGAACTGGCAATCCATTTAATAAACTTTAGTCTATCTAAAAAGTAATAGCATCACATAAAGGTATAACCAAAAAATGACACCCAGTTATTGCGGTTGTGTTTTGGTAACGGTCAATTGTAAAAGCATCATGATAGCGTCATTATGAGCAGTATATCTTGTAGCTTATAAGACTGAGCAATATGCATGAGTGGTTTTTCATGTTGTGTCTGTAGATATAAAAGCTACAAGCACGTGCCTTTATACAAAATATAGAACGCATATGACCGTTAGATGATTGTGAAGGCATAAACGCAAAAAAATTATTAAAAAACGTGTTACCAGATATTTGTTATTTATCATTATTAGGAGAAACAACGATGACGCGTAAATCTATTATGAAGCCGATGTTGCTAGCAGCACTATTGACGACTTCTACTGTCGGTCTGAGCGGCTGTGGTTATAACAATCTGCAGGCGCAAGACGAGCAAGTAACGGCTTCGTGGTCAGAAGTGGTCAACCAATATCAGCGCCGCAGCGATTTGGTACCAAACTTGGTCAAAGTCGTACAGCAGTATGCTGAACAAGAGCAAGAGGTGTTCACCCAAGTGGCACAAGCGCGCTCGCGTGCGGGCGGCATCACGGTGACGCCTGAAGTGCTCAATGACCCAGAAGCAATGGAGCGTTATGCTGCTGCGCAAGATCAGATGACAGGCGCATTATCACGCCTGATGGCAGTGTCTGAGCGTTACCCTGAGCTAAAATCAGATGCGCTGTTCCAAGATCTGCAAGCGCAGCTAGAAGGCACCGAAAACCGTATTGCGGTCGCTCGTAACCGCTATATCCAAGAAGTGCAAGGCTACAACACCACCGTGCGCCAGTTCCCAACCAATATCACCGCAAAAGTATTTGGCATGGATGCCAAACCAAACTTTACCGTTGCTAATGAAGATGCAATTTCGACAGCGCCAAGTGTTGATTTTGGCGATTCTGCAAAAGCAGAGTAGGAAGTATTAGAATATACAAAAATAGAGCGGTGTATGCCGCTCTATTTATTTAGCTGATGACTATTAGTTAATGTCTATTAATTTATAAAGATGTCATTTGAGGTGGTAGAGATTAGATGAATAATTCAAAAGCAATCTTATCAGCATTACTGTTTACACTGAGCGTCAGCGGTGCATCAGTGCTGCATGCTGCGCCTGGTGACGATGTTGGCACGGCTGTAGCGACAGATAGCCCCTCAAATCTGCAAAATCGTAGTGTTGAAGACTTGGTAGCCATTGCCAAAGCTGGTGAATCCAATGAAGCGATCAATGATGCGGTATTAAATAATGATGCCATCAATGGCGCGGTGCTTGGTAATGACGCTATTAATCAAAGCGCAGCAAATGATGAGGCAACCGCTAGTGCGCAAGCGCCAGCTCAGCCACCAGTAACCTCAAGTGCCCAGAGCGTTGATGCTGACAAACTCATACTGAATGAACCAGTCGTTGATCAAGCCAATATCTTAAATCCGCAAGAAAAACAGCGTCTAGAGGCGCAGCTAAGAAATATTTATCAGCAGGGTTTGGCACAAGCAGCAGTGGTCATCGTACCAACAACCAATGGTTTGCCTATATTTGACTATGCTTTACAGGTTGCAGAAAAATGGCAATTGGGTGACAAAGATATTGACGATGGTCTGCTCATCGTCGTAGCAGTCAATGACCGTGACATGTATATCCCTCACAGGCTATGGGTTAGAGGGTGTATTGCCAGATGCTGCGGTCAATCGTATTATCCGTGAGGACATCACACCATTATTTAAGCAAAACAACTATGGTGCTGGAATACTGGCTGGCGTGGATGCACTTAAGACACGCCTAACGGCTGATCCTGAGGTATTGGCACGTGCTGATGCCCAAGCTGCTGAGCGTAGTGCCGTGCAAGGCTCAGATGAGCTACCATCACCTATTTTCTTATTTATTATGGCGATGATATTTGGCAGTTTTATTACCAACATCTTAGGCCGAGTATTTGGTTCTATTATCACGGCAGGCGGCTTTTTCGCCGGTTCATTAGCGCTTGGCGGCGGCTTTTTTATGACATTGATCATGGCGATATTTATATGGATGTTCTTGATTTCCCGTGGCGGCGGTGGTGGCAAAGGCGGCGGCGGTAAAGGTGGGCGTAGAGGCGGTGGCATGATTTTCTTACCCGGTATGGGTGGGGGTAGTGGTGGCGGCTTTGGCGGTGGTGGTTTCGGTGGCGGCGGCTTTGGTGGTGGTGGCGGCGGTTTTGGTGGTGGCGGTGCTGGTGGCTCGTGGTAACGGTCTACTTCGTAAAAGCTTAGAGTCTTAATAAGAACGTTTGCAACTATCCAAACACCAGTAATCATCAACAATGACGTATTTTAGGAAACAAAATAATGGCAGAAAACCATGCTTCAACTTCTAGCTTTGCTCGATGGTGGCGTCAGGTCTTGTTTGTCCCTTTGCTGCATAGCAAGTGGCTGACGGCAGACGCTCGCGCGCGTCTAACAGATCAAGTGACACGTGCTGAGCGTGGACATCGTGGTGAAGTGTTTTTGATTGTAGAGAATCATTTACCGATTCAAGACGCTTATCATATGGATTGCCGCGAGCGAGCAATTGATCTGTTTAGTGAATATCGAGTTTGGGATACCGAAGAGAACACAGGCGTTCTCATCTATGTCAATATCTGCGAGCATCAGTTAGAGATTGTGGCGGATCGCGGTATCAGCACGCATGTAAGCCCAACCGTCTGGCGTGCTATGTGCGAAAAAAGCAGTATCAGGTATCAGCAACAAGAAGACAGAAGAGAGCTTGGCCCAATTGTTGGATGAAGTGGGACAAGTGCTGCGCCAGTACTATCAGCTTGAGCACAATCCAGCAGGCAATGAGCTGTCTGATACCGTGGTATTTTTAAAATAGTAATACGGCCTCTTGAAGCGCATTATTGATAGAGTCGAAGGTGACTGTTCTCGTCTCTAGGGTTTTGATGCTAAAATATCGCACGCAAAATGTTCGTACCGTTTAAAGACGGTACAAATATATAAATTGTCCACGGCTCGTCTCGATGACACCATTATTGGAATACTATGATTGATTTAATACAGAAACTACCAAAAGCGGAACTTCATTTACATATCGAAGGGTCATTAGAGCCTGAGCTGATGTTTAGACTGGCAAGAAAGAACAACGTAGAGATCCCTTATGACAGCGTAGAAGACGTGCGCGCCGCCTATAACTTTAATAATCTGCAAAGTTTTTTAGATATCTACTATGCTGGCGCAAATGTCTTACTCACCCAAGACGACTTTTATGATTTGACGTGGGAATATATTCTGAAGTGTGTTGAAGACAATGTCATCCACACAGAAATATTCTTCGACCCGCAGACGCATACCGAACGCGGCGTGGCTTTTGAAGCGGTCATCACAGGTATCAAAGATGCGCTTGCCGATGCCAAAGAAAAGTACGGCATCACCTCTTGTATCATCATGTGTTTTTTACGCCATTTATCGCAAGAAGCAGCGTTTGAAACATTAGAGCAAGCAATGGCATTTAAAGATGACATCATCGGTGTTGGTCTGGACTCATCAGAGCTTGGTAACCCACCATCGAAGTTCAAAGACGTATTCAAAAAGGCCAAAGAAGCAGGCTTTAAACTGGTCGCTCATGCAGGCGAAGAAGCGGACTTTTCATATATCTACGAAGCGCTAGACTTACTGAATATCAATCGAATCGATCATGGTGTGCAGTCTATAAAAAGCCCAGAGCTGATGCAGAGACTCAAAGACGAGCAAATGCCACTAACCGTTTGCCCGAACTCAAATATCGAACTGCGAGTTTTTGATAATTACAAAGAGCATAATATCAAAGCGCTTTTAGACTATGGGCTTAATATCAGCGTCAATTCAGACGATCCTGCCTATTTCAAGGGCTATGTGAACCAAAATTTTATCAACTTATATGAGAATCTACCGATAACAGAAGAGGATATTATTACGTTAGTAAAAAACTCATTTAGATCGGCATTTATCAGTGACGAGCTAAAAGAAGCTTACTTAGCGAAAGTGGACGCGGCATTGTAATAAAGGCGGATTACTTTGATCGCGAAGGCTTAACGATTGCTATCAATCGTTAAGCCTTTTTACGATGTGAAAGATAGATTTCTCAATGAAACAGTCGAATTACAATCTACTCTATCTGTTATAACATCAAGGCTATAAATCAGTGATCTCTTGTACGAGTAGCGGCAAGACTACGCCAGCTTTCTCTGCTAATGTGATATCAACAATTGTATCGGGTGTTGGGTCAGGGTTTATCTCGATAACTTGCGCACCATTTTGCTTGGCTAATTGTGAGAGTCCAGCAGCAGGGTAAACCAAGCTTGAGGTACCGATACTGATAAACACATCACAGTTAGCCGCAGCCTCTTCGGCAGTCTGCCACGCTTGTACAGGTAGTGCTTCGCCAAACCATACAATATCTGGTCTGATGTAACCGTCGCAATGCGGACAAGTAATCAGCTTATCATCAAAACGTATCGTATCTTGCTTAATATAGGCGGCTCTTGATTGTTCTGGATAAGGTATCTCACACTGACCACAGCGATCACGCCACAGTTGACCGTGCAAATGAGTCACTGCGCTTCCAGCCTGCTCATGTAGGTCATCGACATTTTGCGTGATGAGTGTCACTGTTTGATCGGAGGTTTGCGCATGATACTGCCACTGAGCCAATGCATGATGGGCTGGATTTGGTACTTTATCTGCGACCATCTGCCTGCGCCACTGATACCACGACCATACAAGCTTTGGATCACGAGTAAAGGCCTCAGGGGTTGCCAAATCCTCGACGCCGTAGTTTTCCCATAACCCTGTTTGCTTATCTCGAAACGTTGGGATGCCGCTTTCTGCAGAAATACCTGCCCCTGTCAAAATGCAAATGCGCTCTTTCGATGCCAACAATGTTGCCGCAAGTTTTACTTCTGCTATTACCGCTGGTGATAATTCTGCTAACATGAGCCAACCTTTGTTAGTAATGGATATTTTTACTTATGATAGACGGAATTTGGTGGCTTGTCATATTAATCGCCATCATCGTAATTTTATGGTTGGTAGCGAAATCGCGCGGGGCAAAAGCAGGCGAAAAGCACGGTAGTGCCAAGTCAAAAAATACAGTACCGAATGATGCCCTGCAAAAACATCCGCATTATTAAAGCAGTATTTTCCTGATTATCAAGTCATGCGTAAAGCCAAGCATTTGCTCATCTGTAAACACAATAAAAAAGTGGCGATGATTACCATCGATAAAACACTGGCAGCCGGTCAGCGCCGTTTGGGCGATATTTCTGTGATCAATTATCACCGCGTGCCCAGCCGCGCCCAGCTTGCTACTCATTTGCAAGAGGCAGAGTAGGCGGTGCTTGTATCAGTGGATAAAGAGCAAGTGGGTATTTTAAGAGAAAGTTTTTTTAGAGCTGGTCATTTAACAAGCTGGCCGTTTAAAAGAAGCGGCTCAATTAAATAGTCACGTGACGAATAACAAGTCAGAGGCTGCGAGTAAATTTAACAACACTTGATAGAGGCTACTAGGTAATGACAAGTAATATTGAAAGACTTGAATTTTTGATATTAAAGGGCTTTAGAGGTTTTAGGTAATGCTGAGGAAGGGTGAAATACGATGATTGGTGCGCCCGGCGGGAATCGAACCCACGACCCTCGGCTTCGGAAACCGATACTCTATCCAACTGAGCTACGAGCGCATATGATAACGATATGTCTGACTGTCACGCTTAGATGCGCATGATAACCAGCATAAGATGCCTAGAAATAAAGACCGCTTAGTCTAACAAATAAAACGCATAAAGCCAATAAATGACAGTCGTGATTGAGGTTTTTTAAGAAAAAACAGCCAAGTCATTAAACAAGCATGGCAATTTACCTGCCTTTTCCCTTATAATGTTGGGGAGAATTCATATTTATAATCACCGATTGCAAGTGCGCTGGCACGCGGGATGGCTGTCTGCTATTGAGGACTTAGAGGTCGTCAAAGGAGGACAGACAGAATGTCCGCGCCGTGCTAGTCCCTTGTATACGTAATAAGAGAACGTGACGAATGAGAAAAGTAGTTATGTTATCGGCAGCTGCCATTCTAGGAATCGCTAGTATCGCGGTGAGCCAAGCTGAAGATATTGTCGACACGCCTGTAACTGTGACTGACGTCGCAGAAGGCCAAGAAGTCGTAGAAGAGGCACCTCAAACGCTAGGTGGTGAGCCCCAAGCTGCTGCAGACACAACAGATGGCGCTGCACCTGCTGATGGTGCCGCTCCAGCAGAAGGTGAAGAGACCGCCGCTGCAGCGCCTGCCGCTGACGAAGAGCCGATTCCGCAAGATACGCCGCAAGTACAAAAGCTGATTGCTTTGTATCCTAATCTGATTGCCCGTATTCAACCTGTTGCAACTGTATGTTTTGAAGACGATGAAGTGTGTGATGTAACAGCACGCTCATCTGGCCCATCTGCTGGTGACGGTCCTCGTGATGGTAAAGCAGTATACAATGCGGTATGCCATACTTGTCACGCCTCTGGTTTGTTAGGTTCACCTATCTTTGGTGATGCTGGCGCTTGGGGACCACGTATCGCGAAAGGTAAAGATACGCTATATACCCATGCTATCAATGGTTTCAATGCGATGCCTGCCAAAGGCGGCGCGGACATTCCTGATGAAGAAGTCCAAAACGCTGTAGACTATATGGTTGCAGAAGCCAGCTAATTTTTGCTAGCGGCTTTGCTGGCTCTTACAACAGTTATCGATAAAGCGCCTATTTCAGTAATGAGATAGGCGCTTTTTTATAATAAGTATTATTAATACGGTACTTCAAATATAAAGCAGTTGAAATTTGCGATTAGCAGCCTCATTTTATGAGATTACACCGTGTCTTCTAGATAGTAGAGCGTGTTGAACATTTTTATATGGCCTCGGTCAGTATGATAATGACAGTCGAATGTTCAACACGGCCTATTATTCTAAAAATCGTGTTTTATACAAATTGATAAAAAATAAGAGGTCTTCATGTCTGATGTACCAGCACTTTCTATCCAAGGCTTATCCAAAACCTATGACAATGGGTTTTCGGCGTTAAAAGGGGTTGATTTAACCGTACCACAAGGTGGGTTCTTTGCACTGCTTGGCCCAAATGGCGCAGGTAAGTCCACCATGATTGGCATTATCAGTTCACTATTTAAGCCAACAACGGGTAGTGTCCATATTTTTGGGACAGATTTATTAGAGAACCCTTCGATTGCCAAACAGTACCTTGGCGTAGTACCGCAAGAATTTAATTTCAATATGTTTGAGAAAGTCGAAGATATCTTGATTACGCAAGCAGGTTACTTTGGTATTCCAGCAAAAGAAGCCAGACCTCGCGCAAAAAGCCTGCTGACAGCACTGGGGCTATGGGACAAGCGTGACAGCAAATCGCGTGATTTATCTGGCGGTATGAAACGCCGTCTGATGATCGCGCGCGCCTTGATTCATAAACCAAAATTACTGATTCTCGATGAGCCCACAGCAGGGTGGATATTGAGCTGCGCCGCTCGATGTGGGAGTTTATGCAGCAGATCAATATCGAAGAAAACACCACGATTATATTGACCACCCATTATCTCGAAGAAGCCGAGCAGTTGTGTAAACGTATTGCGATCTTGGATCACGGTGAGATTCGTATCAATACAGAAATGAAAGATTTATTGGCGCAGTTATCTGTAGAGACGTTTGTCTTTGATTTAGAGACGCCGCTCAATGAGCAATTGGCTCTGACTGGAGTGACAGACATCTCCCAGCCAGATAAGCAGACGCTAGAAGTCACCCTGACAGAAGGCGAGTCATTAAATGGTGTCTTTGATCAGTTATCCGATAAAGGCATCAAAGTCGGCAGTATGCGTAATAAAGCCAACCGTCTAGAAGAGTTGTTTATGCGCTTGGTTGACAAAAATATTGAAAGTGCAAACAGCATGAAGGAGGCGGGATTATGAGTCAGGAACTAATCGATCATAATAAAACGATGTCACTGAGTAAAAAGTGGATTGCGTTTCGTACTATTTGGTTCAAAGAAGTGCGCCGTATTCTGCGTATTTGGCCGCAGACGCTATTACCGCCAGTGATTACGATGAGCTTGTACTTTGTCATTTTTGGTAAGATGATTGGCTCGCGCGTAGGTGAGATGGGCGGCGTGCCCTACATGCAATTCATCGTACCAGGTTTGATCATGATGTCGATCATTACCAACAGTTACTCGAACGTGGTTTCGAGCTTTTTTAGTGCCAAATTCACGTCTAGTATCGAGGAGCTGCTCGTTTCACCCGTCTCCAAGCATGCAATTTTGATGGGTTATGTCAGCGGTGGTATCTTCCGTGGACTGGCCATCGGTGTCATTGTTTCGATTGTCGCGTTATTCTTTACTGACCTTGGTATTGAGCATTTATTTGTCACTGTATTTACGGTACTTGGCACGTCTACCTTGTTTTCATTAGGCGGTTTTATCAATGCGGTGTTTGCGCGATCATTTGATGATATCTCTATCATTCCAAGCTTTGTATTGACGCCGCTGACCTATCTTGGCGGCGTGTTCTATTCGATGGAAAATTTATCACCATTTTGGCAAAACATCTCGCTATTAAATCCTATCGTGTATATGGTCAACTCATTCCGTTACGGTATTCTTGGCTACTCTGATGTCAACGTTTGGTATTCGATGGCAGCGATTTTTGTGTTCTGTGCAATATTTTATACCATTGCTTATCGCTTGCTCAGTAACGGTTCGCGCGTGCGCTTGTGATGGTCAGCGTGTGAAGCGATAGCGATGCCCAAAGCGCTGTCGGTTGAGCAGTTAGGGTTTAACGATTAAATAGTAGGAAAGTAAATGAGTATTCATGGTATTTTAGGAGAACAAACCACCGATTATCCGACTGAGTATAGCCCAGAGACGCTATATCCTATTGCACGTAGTATGGGACGTGATGTGATTGGCTGGCACGCTGACAAATTAACGGTCGGCGTAGATTGGTGGCAGGCATTCGAGATCTCTTGGTTAAATCTACAAGGTATTTCGCAAGTGGCGATGGCGCGGTTTAGTATTCCTGCCAGCTCGCCCTTTATTGTCGAGTCAAAATCGCTCAAGCTATATTTGAACAGTATCAATTTTACTGAGTTCGCCAGTTGGAATGACGTTCAAGCGTTGATCGCTAAAGACCTGTCAGCCTGTTTGCAAGCGGAAGTACAGGTGGAGTTATTTACGCTGAATGATGCAGCAAGCCTGCTGGTTGCCCAGCCAACAGGTATTTGTATTGATGACACATTGGCAGGTAGCACGGGAAAAATCGCGTTAACTGAGCATCCTGATGCATCACTGTTGAGTAATGATGTAACAGAAGCGAGCAGTGAACGTGTGGCAAATAACAGCAATCAGCCTTATGTTTTTTATTCTAATCTGCTGCGTAGTAATTGCCCTGTGACCAATCAGCCAGATTGGGGCACACTAGCCGTGTCGATAACGACTGACAAGACTTTTAACAACGCAAATATGCTACGTTATATATTAAGTTTTCGTCAGCATAACGGCTTTCATGAGCAGTGTGTTGAGCAGATATTTGCAGATTTGAGCGAGCATTATCAGCCAAGTGAGTTGATGGTACGCGCATGGTACACGCGCCGCGGCGGTATCGATATCAATCCTTGCCGTGTTAGCGATATGGCACTATTGCCTGCGCCGAGTCGCCTGATTCGCCAATAATTTATAAGTCGTACAAAAAAGCGCCTATCTCATTTAATGGGATAGGCGCTTTTCTGTGTCTCAAATCAAACATATCTGACGTTCAATTTACTGACGCTGTATGCTTGGACTACGATTTATTCACAGCCCAATTTTGCCAGTAGCTCGTCACGGCTAAGCAACTCTTTTCACCGTCACGACGATTGACATATTCGTATTTGTCTTCAGCGATGTTACGATCAGACACGACGATACGGTGTGGAATACCAATCAATTCTAAATCAGCAAACTTCACCCCTGGGCGTTCGTTACGATCGTCCAGTAGGATGTTGACACCTTTGGCCTTTAGCATCTCATAAAGCTCAGTGGCAGTCTGCATGACCGTCTCTTCTTTTGACTTCATCGGTACGATAGCCACTTCAAAAGGCGCAAGTGAGTCTTTTACATCAGGCGTTTGTGGCCATATGATACCGTTATCATCGTGGTTTTGCTCGATGGCAGCCGCGATGATACGGCTGACGCCGATACCATAGCAGCCCATCATCAAGGTTACAGGCTTGCCAGCTTCGCCTGAGACGCTGCAGCCAAGTGCTTGTGAGTACTTATCACCCAACTGGAAGATATGACCAACTTCGATACCGCGTTTGATTTGTAGGGTTCCCTGACCATCAGGTGAGGCGTCGCCTTCGAGTACGTTGCGGATATCAACGATGCGTGTGATGTGCGCGTCACGATCCCAATTGACTCCGGTTGCGTGTTTGTTGACTTCGTTGGCACCAGCGACAAAGTCAGAGAGAATATGCGCTGCGCGATCGACGAACACAGGGATATCTAGATCGACACCGATATAGCCTTTGAGCAGTCCTGCGGCTTTTAGCTCCTCTTCGCTCGCCATAGTCAGCGGCGTGTTTACTTCTTCGATTTTTTCCGCTTTGATGTCGTTGAGCGTATGATCGCCACGCAGTACCAACGCAACCAACTGCTCTTCGCCTTCTGGCGTATGACCTTGACAATCAAGGTTTTCACGGTGGTGGCAAGTGGAATGTCTAAATGCTCAGCAACTGCTTCGCAGGTTGGCATATTAACGGTATCAACGTTGGTTAGCTCTTGGGTCGCAGGCTGACGCTCGCCTGTGCTAATGGCTTCAGCAAGCTCAATATTGGCTGCGTAGTCAGAGATGGTGGAGAAGGCAATGTCATCTTCGCCACTGTCTGCCAAAACATGAAACTCATGTGAGGCAAAGCCGCCGATAGAGCCTGAATCCGCTTGTACCGCGCGAAAGTCAAAACCCAAACGGCTAAAGATACGAGTATAGGCGTCGTACATATCTCGATAAGTCTCAGCAAGTGAGGCTTGATCGATATGGAACGAGTAAGCATCTTTCATGGTAAATTCGCGTGCGCGCATCACACCAAAGCGTGGACGAATCTCGTCACGGAATTTGCTTTGAATCTGAAAGAAAGTAATCGGTAGTTGCTTATAACTACGTAGCTCGCCTTTTGCCAGATTGGTGATGACTTCTTCATGCGTTGGACCCAGCACAAAGTCACGATCATGACGGTCTTTGAAACGCAGTAGCTCAGGGCCGTAGTCTTCAAAGCGTCCGCTGGTCTGCCATAGCTCAGCAGGCTGCGTCATCGGCATCAGCAACTCTTGTGCGCCGATGTTTTGCATCTCTTCACGAACGATGCGCTCAACCTTTGCAAAATACGCAGACCCATGGGCAACCAAATATACAATCCAGAAGCGATCTTGCGGATAAGACCAGCACGCACCATCAATTGGCTTGAGGCGATGTCGGCATCACTTGGGGTTTCTTTTAGTGTGGCAAATAAAAATTGACTGGCTTTCATAAATAAAGCGTAACCTTATCTTTGATAAAAAAATAAGAAATAGTAGGATGTTGAGCGTATGGCTAATCGTTTCATTGCCGCCGCAAGCTTACCTTTATCACTTAGCAATATTCTAGGGTATTTCCTAGTTACTCACATGCTGGTATAAAAAAGCACATCAGTAAGAACCACTCTTATAAGAGTAAACAAGAGAGGCAAATTTGATTTAAGGTATGAATATGCCGAAATGCAAGATATTCAGGGCAAGAGCCTGATAATGCTAAAAGACTGACATTTTATACATACAATCTGACTATGTTAGGTAAAGTTCGCCTAAGACGCAATGACTTTTTATCTTTTCAGACCGAACGTTATACAAAGGCTGAGATGAGGCTCGAATAATTGAGTTGTTTATAAGCTTTTAAGCCAAAGGTAATGTATGTTTTGGAGATTGCCTGATTTACGTATTATGTAGAAGATTGGTAGCCATTACTTGAATTTACTGCACAATAGTCGCAGTTACAGGTTAAGTATTTGTTTTAATTGTATAAAACCGTTGGTCATCTGAAAAACGATGCACTCTTATAACGATGCACCTTTATAAAGGTAACTTCTATGAGTAGTCCTGATATGAACAATACCAATGGCACCCACAAGCCAGCGAAGCAGCCTATTGCCACAATGTCTTGGGTAATATTACTCATCGGCTTAGCAGCCATCGTTTTTGCTATTTATAGCGCGCAAAAAATCACAGAAGAAGAACCGATAGAAACCATTACTCGAGAAGGCGTGGTCACGCAAATCCAGCAATTAAACAGACTCCATACCGTCGCGTTTAGTGTTGATACGGTGATTACGAGTGAGCGTCCGGGGAGTTGGATGAAGTTGTGGCAAGATGAACAAAAAGCGCTGTTCATCGCTCATGGCCGCGTCGAAGCAGGGGTTGATCTGAGTGCTTTGACGCCTGAGATGGTGCAGGTCATTCAGCCTACTCAAACTATAACTGATGCAGAGGATGAGCAAGCAGCGAATAATGCACCTGCCTCAGCCATGCCACAAATCAATATTACCTTACCACCTACAGAGATATTTTCAGTATATTTAGATGATATCGAGATTTATGACTGGCAGACAGGCGCTTTTGGCATGATGCAAGTTGATCCTAAGATATTGGCGCAAGCACAAACCATGGCAAAAAAAGAAGTGCTAGAGCGTGCCTGCCGAGGAGATGTCATGAATATGGCGCTGCAAAATGCTCAAACGCAATTGCAGCAGCTGTTTGCTTTAACGGGTGCTGTCGTGACGGTCAACACGCAGGGTGCAGGCGCATGTCAGTTGCCAGCAGTCACTAACAGCTAGTTTACTCTTTTTTAAATTCAGCAATGGCGAGCTTACGTGCTGATTTATGTTCGACTATCGGCGCAGGGTAGTCAGCATTTGCAAAGTCTCCACCCTTCGCCAGTGCTTTACGCATTTTATCCCTCACTATGCAAAGTGCTCGCGGGGATGTCTTTTAGTTCTGGTAGCCACGTTTTGATAAATATCGCTTTTTTATCATGAGTGCTGCCTTGGCTAAAGGGGTTCATAATACGGAAGTAGGGCGCTGAGTCAGTACCTGTTGATGCGCTCCATTGCCAGCCGCCATTATTGGAGGCAAAATCCCCATCGATGAGCTGCTGCATAAAGTAACGCTCACCCAAGCGCCAATCAATCAACAAGTCTTTGGTCAAAAACATTGCTGTGACCATGCGCAGTCGATTGTGCATAAATCCAGTAGCGTTCAGACAGCGCATCGCCGCATCAACGAGTGGTACGCCTGTTTTGCCCGTGCACCATGCTTGAAAATCATCGTCATCGTATGACCAGCTGACTTTGGTGTCAGTGTCCTCTTTATACGCTTTATGGCGAATCAGGTTTGGCTTATCGACCAGCACATGACGATAAAAAATCTCGCCAAGCAAGCTCGCTTATCCAGCGGTCGATATCTTCATTATCGCCATCATTACCGTGTAGCTTTTCTTGTACTTTGCTGGCTTGTAAATAGCAGAGCCGCGGGCTGATGGTGCCTATAGTGAGATAAGCGGATAGCTGACTGGTGGCATGCAGGTGCGGCACATCACGGCTGACATCATAGTCATTGATATCATCAGCGACAAACTCATCTAAGCGCTGGCAAGCAGCAGACTCCCTGCAGGATAGGCGTCCCTTGCGGCAGTGAGTTGGGCTTTTATATCGATATGCTGTAACGAGTCCTCTTTTGCAGCGTCTTTTGATAATCGCCAAGCATTTCTTCACTGAGGGCTTTGATATCGTCAGCTGTATGGGCACTATTTTTCGATGATTTTAGCTCGATTTTATCATCGCAGTCGACTGCTGGTGCGTCATGCATTTGAATGGTGCTAACGTCTAGCGTATGTCGCCATTTCTTATAAAACGGCGTGAAGACTTTATACATACTATCGCCGTCATTTGTCGTGATACTCAGCGGTGGCAAGATACATTGGTCATGCCAGCGGACAAACTCGATGTCGTCTTTTGCAAGCTGCTCACACAATTGCTCATCACGACCAATCTCATTGCCTTCGTATTCATGGTTAGCCATGACGCAGCTGATGTCGTTGTCCTTACATAAGCTCGTCAGAGACTCTATACAGTCAGAAAAGCTTGGACAGAGCTGTACCATTAAAGTGATATTCAGTTGTGATTTCAAATCCTTTGCTAGTATAGGTAACGTACGGGCAATATGGTCGACTTGCACCAGAGAGGTGTCATGCTGTTGCCACTGCTCGGGCGTCAAAAAGAATATGGCGGATACCGATGCATTGTCTTCATTAGCCCGCTCGCACAGTGCTGCCAATGCAGTATTGTCATGAATACGCAAATCTCGACGAAACCACATCAAGTAATGCAACGGACTGTCGCTATCGCTACTGTCATTGTTTTTATTATTGCTACCATTGTTGTTAGTAGTCTTTGACATCAAAGTATCCCTATATGAATCAATCGCAATCATAAACAAAACTCGGCATAAAAGTATGCTAGGATAAGTTTTTGGATGCAATGGCTTTGCCGTTTGCGTAACAAACTCTCATCATATCTCTCGATTTATCTTTAGTCTGACGCTATCTGATGTCGCTAGAATCGATGTCAGATTTATGAATATAAAATCCAAGGTCACAAAATGCACGTTAAGTTTTGCGGATTTACTCAGCTTAGTGATATACAGACTGCGGCACAGTTAGGTGCAGACGCAGTCGGTTTGGTGTTTTATCCGCCAAGTCCGCGTGCGGTCACGATAGAGCAAGCACAGACATTGAGTGCTGCGGTACCTGCTTTTGTGAGCGTAGTGGCGTTAGTGGTCAATATGCCTAAAGAAGAGCTGGTCAAATTAGCAAACGATGTACCTTTTGATATCCCTTCAGTTTCACGGTGATGAAATGCCTGAACAATGCGAGCAGCTGGCAAGCCGTGTCAATAAACGCTGGATCAAAGCATTGCGTATCAATGCAGAGCAAGACACGCCAGATAGCGTTCGTGCTCAGATTGCACAGTTTGCTGACGCAGGTGCCAGTAGTATTTTGCTGGATGCGTATCATCAAGCGGCATATGGCGGGACAGGGCAGCGCTTTGACTGGAGTCTCATTCCCCATGACAGCGCGCTACCAATTGTATTGGCTGGTGGTCTTGATGCGCAAAATGTCGCAGAGACATCAAATCTGCCCATCTACGGCGTCGATGTCAGTGGTGGTATCGAGGTTGATAAAGGCAAAAAGATGCTGCCAAGATGCGTGCCTTTATGAAAGCGGTCAAGCGCGACCGATGGCAAAACGCTACGGTCACTGACGCCATTTAAGTTTGTTATCGTAGGTTATTTTCTATATATAATAGGCTTATTTGGTCGTTATTCCGATTTTTCCGTTCCAATCTTATTTCATTTTTCTCTTTATATTTATTCTAAAAAATACCACTTATTACAGTAGGAATTACCATGAGTCATGTCGCGAACAAAGATTTATCTACTACAGCACAATCTGTAAACACCTTTACCAATCCTGAAAACGTGCAAGATTTTAACCAATACCCTGATGCACGTGGCCATTTCGGTGTACATGGTGGACGCTTTGTCTCTGAGACGCTGATGGCCGCATTAGAAGAGCTTGAGACGCTTTATACCAAAGTCAAAGCAGATCCAGCGTTTTGGGAAGAGTATCATAACGATTTGGTTAATTATGTCGGTCGTCCAACGCCGCTGTATCATGCCAAACGCTTGAGTGATGAGATCGGCGGCGCGCAAATTTACTTTAAGCGTGAAGACCTGAACCATACTGGCGCGCACAAAGTAAACAACACCATTGGACAAGCATTGCTTGCCAAGATGTGTGGCAAAAAACGTATCATCGCCGAAACTGGCGCAGGACAGCATGGTGTCGCGACCGCAACGATTGCTGCGCGCTTGGGCCTAGAATGTATCGTCTATATGGGTGCTGACGATGTTGAACGTCAAAAAATGAACGTCTATCGTATGCGTTTGCTTGGTGCGACAGTGGTGCCAGTAACGTCTGGCTCACGCACGCTAAAAGACGCGATGAACGAGGCGATGCGTGATTGGGTGACCAATGTTGATAGCACGTATTATATTATTGGTACCGTTGCAGGGCCGCATCCTTATCCGCTATTGGTTCGTGATTTCCAAGCGATTATTGGAAAAGAAGCGCGCATTCAGCATTTAGAAAAAACAGGCAAAATGCCAGATGCGTTGGTTGCTTGTGTCGGTGGTGGCTCAAACGCGATTGGCTTGTTCTTTGATTTCCTCAATGATACCGACGTTAAGATGTATGGCGTCGAAGCCACGGGTGATGGTATCGAGTCAGGTCGTCATTCTGCACCATTGGCGGCTGGTCGTATCGGCGTGCTGCATGGTAACCGTACTTACCTCATGGCAGATGATGATGGTCAGATTCAAGAGACGCATTCTATCTCAGCCGGTCTTGATTACCCAGGTGTTGGTCCGGAGCATAGCTTCTTAAAAGACATGAAACGCGTTGAGTATGTCGGCTGTACTGACAAAGAGGCGCTAGAAGGTTTCCATGAAGCCACGCGCAAAGAAGGTATCATCCCTGCGCTTGAGACTTCTCATGCTATCGCTTATGCCTTAAAACTGGCGAAAACCATGACGCCTGATCAGACAATCATCGTTAATATGTCAGGTCGCGGTGACAAAGATTTGCATTCAGTAATGAAGGCAGAAGGGATTGAGATGTAGTAACAAGTCATTTGATGAATGATCAATTTATAAGTTGCTAAACTCTCCTTCATAAAGAAAATTGCCTAATGCCCTTTACCTAATATAGCTTGTTAGATAAAGGGTTAAGTAAGCCAGTTTATAATAATTAAGAGACCACTATGACCCGAATTGAAAGCACTTTTGAAACTTTAAAATCACAAAACAAAAAAGCCCTGATTCCTTATGTGATGGCAGGCGATCCTAATCCTGCAACGACCGTTGGTCTATTGCACGACTTAGTCAAGCACGGCGCAGATATGATTGAAGTGGGCTTACCGTTCTCTGATCCAATGGCAGATGGCCCAACCGTATCGCTAGCGGGTGAGCGTGCATTAGCTGCAGGTACCAGTACGCGTGATGCGCTCAAGATGGTGGCAGAGTTTCGCCAAACCGACACGCAAACGCCAATCATCTTGATGGGCTATCTTAATCCTGTAGAGATTATCGGCTATGACAATTTTGTCACGCTATGCGAGCAGTCAGGCGTTGATGGTTTATTGATGGTAGATTTGCCACCAGCCGAGGCGGGTAGCTTTACGCAGCATTTGACCGACCATTCAATGAATGAGATTTTTTTGCTGTCGCCGACCACTTTGCCTGAGCGCCGTGAGCAAGTATTGACCCATTGCGGTGGTTATATTTACTATGTATCGCTAAAAGGTGTGACGGGCTCAGCCACGCTAGATACTGACGATGTAGCAACTCAAGTGCAAGCAATCAAAGCAGAAACAGACTTGCCAGTATGCGTCGGCTTTGGTATCCGTGATGGCGCTTCTGCAAAAGCAATTGGTACTCATGCGGATGGTGTTATCGTGGGTAGTGCATTGGTACAGAATTTTGCAGATATTGATGCCAATGACACCGCGGCTGTGGCCAAGGCTCAGCAAAACATTATGGCAAAAATGGATGAGCTGCGTGCGGCATTAGACAGTCTGAGTGCTTAATATTCATTATCCTAGTATCGCTTTTATTAATCTAACAGCGGCAAGATGTTTTAAGTATCTCATTGAGGCAATTTGATAAAGGTAATAGCTGGTTTGAAGGGGTTATTTTGAGTAGTTGTCCTTGAATCGCGAAGTTAAATAATGGGAATCAATGACTCAAAAACGTTACTGAAAGATGACGTTAAATGACTTTGCTAAATTTAGTTTACGAGTGTAAACTAACATGACTATTATATGGCGTCTGATAGCCGTGATTTGTCAGTGACTAGTTTCAAAAAGCATCTGCCAAAAAGCATTTGCCAAAAAGTCTCAACAAGCACATCATCTATCAACAAGCACCTAACCAAATGATCGACACGTAAGATTGATACATTAGCGTGTCGCATAATTGCTCATGTTATGACTGGGTTTGACGCTTTGTTTAGACAACCATTAAACTCTCAATGACAAGCGAATGAGCCAACTTGTCAATAAGCCTTTTATGATGGCAAATAATATGACTGATACAGCAACAAAACTCGATAATAATACTGCTAAAGCCGAGCCAAACAGCAACGCGGATAGGCAGTCATGGTTTAACCGTCCTATACCAGGTATCAAGCAGCAATTAACTGCGCAATTGACCGCGGTAGAGACTGAACCGTCGACCAAATGTAGCAATTGTCATTCTGTGATTACCAACACCGCACTGATTTTTTAACTGCTATGTGTGTCCGCACTGTGATCATCATTTACCGATGAGTGCTCGTGAGCGCTTAAATTGGTTGCTTGATCAAATAGACGGTGAGACAGGGCAAGAATTCACTGCCAAAGATCCGCTGAGCTTTGTGGATAGCAAGCCATATCCTGCGCGTATGAGCGAAGCACAAGAAAAAACGGGCGAGAGTGAAGCGCTGGTTGCCATGTACGGCAAGCTGCGTAACCTTGATATTGTCGCTTGTGCCTTTGATTTCCGTTTTATGGGCGGCTCGATGGGTTCAGTGGTTGGCGATCGTTTTGTACAAGCCGCTGAAAGAGCGCTTGAGCAAAAAATCCCATTAGTCTGCTTTGCCGCGTCAGGCGGTGCACGTATGCAAGAAGGTCTGTTGTCATTGATGCAAATGGCACGCACGGCGGCAGCGATTGAACGTCTAAAAATCGCTGGTATTCCGTATATTGTGGTATTGACCAATCCTGTCTACGGCGGTGTGACTGCGTCATTGGCCATGCTGGGTGATATTCATTTGGCAGAACCAAAAGCGATGATTGGCTTTGCGGGTAAGCGTGTAATCGAGCAGACCGTGCGTGAGACGTTAGAAGAGCCGTTCCAACGTGCAGAGTTCTTATTAGAGCATGGCGTCGTAGATGAAGTGGTGCATCGTCATCAACTGATTGATACGATCTATCGTTTGCTCGCAAAACTGTGCCACGTACCTAATGTAGATGCTTAATAAGATGTATGGCTCAGTATCATGAGTCAATTATTGAGTGCATAAACGCCTAGCCGCGTGCTAACATCTACTGCATATGCAAGACCCTCTAATAGCATTTATCGTCATTGCACGGTAAATGCTATTTTTGGTTTTAGCCAACAAATATATTTCTGTTTCTTATTAAATTTCCTATAGGTTTTATCCATGTCTGATCTTGTAGCGCCCAACTCTAGTAGCCCTAACGACAACGTTGGTTTGGTCAGCTTGACCGAATGGCTAAATTATATGCAGCAAATACATGTGTCTGCGATAGATATGGGACTATCGCGTGTATTGCCTGTTGCCGAAGCGCTAGGAGTAGTAAAGTCAGCTAAAGATGACGCTTATGTCTTCACTGTGGCAGGCACCAATGGTAAAGGCTCTACGACCGCTGTTATCGCCGAAATGTGTAAAGCCGCAGGTTATAAGACGGCACTATATCAATCGCCACACTTGAGCGTATTTAATGAGCGCGTGCGTATCAATGGCGAAATGGTCAGCGATGAGACGCTGATTGATGCTTTTAGCAAAGTCGAAGCAGCACGTTTAGAGTGCGATTTGACCTTGTCATTCTTTGAGATGACAACGCTGGCCGCATTACTCATATTTGCTGAGGCAGACTGTGATGTATGGGTGTTAGAAGTTGGATTAGGCGGACGGTTAGATGTGGTCAATATTATTGATCCTGATATGGCAGTGATTACTAATATTGGTATCGATCATGTCGACTGGCTCGGTGACAATGTTGAGGACATCGGTCGCGAGAAAGCAGGTATATTGCGCCAAGGTATTTCTTTAGTTTATGGTGCTATTGAAATGCCATCTAGCGTGCAGCACGCTATCGATAATAAGCAAGCGACTTGTTATCAAATTGGGCAAGATTTTAGCTACCGCGATATTGACTCAATGATTTGGCAATACAGTAATGCGGCAGTTACCTTGCAACTACCATGCCCTGCGCTATCCTTGACCAATACTGCTAATGCACTATCGGCGGTACTTGCAAGCCCGTTGAAAGTCGATGTAAGTGCCATCGAGCAGGCATTGCAAACTGTCAAACTGGCAGGGCGCTTTGATTATCGTGAAAGCCATCATCGCCATTGGTTGTTTGATGTGGCGCACAACGAGCAAGGTGTGGAATTTTTATTAGCGCAGTTATTGCCATTTTGGCATCAGCATTTGAGTAAACACGGCAGCCAAGCTGATAGAGACCTTCCAAAAATCAAAATGTTGTTCTCTATGTTGGGTGATAAAGATATCGACAAAGTAGTACAACGTCTGACTCAAGCAGGCTTGCCGATTAGTGATTGGTTCATTGCTGAGATTGATTATCCTCGTGCCGCGAGTACCGAGCAGCTACAAGGCGTCTTAGCCAAATACATAGATACTCGCCATGTCCATGATTTTGATGGTTTACAAGCAGCGACGGAGGCGGTCATACAGGCAAGCCAACCACAAGATTTGATCGTCGTATGTGGTTCGTTTCATACGATTGGCGAAGCGCTTGCTGCACTTGCCGTATGATCATTTAAGTTAAGGTGGCGCCTGTTTAGTGTTAATCTTAGTACTTGCCTGATGGCAGACAGCACGAAAAATATGCTTTATAATCAAAATGATTTGCAAGACTGGCATAAATGGGTCGGCATAGATTTTGAACACTGATGGCAGTAACTGGCGGTACGAGGTATTTATTAGCGCAATTATCTATATTGCTGTAAGACAGTCCCTGCGCCGCTCAATCAACCTTATCACCAACTAAGAGACGTAAACGGATGAACTTTTCGAGACAAGCCTTATTGGGCATTGGGATGATTCTAGGCGGTAGCGTGATGTTATACGCCATGGTGCAGCAGATTGGCGAGAGCAACCAGCCACAGCCAACATCAGCGATGATAGAGAAACCAACGACCGAGCAAGAATCTCCGCAACCGCTAACGACTGACATTGAGACAGAAAAACGTATCCTTGCGCAAAAGCAAAAGAACGTGCTGCTCGTGTTGCCGAGCAGGAGAGACGCGCACAGGAGTTTTTGACAGAACAAGAAGTGGCTGAAGCAGAAGCGTTGGCCAAAGCCCGTGCTGAAAGCCAGCAGTATGTCAAAAATATCGCGGCGACAAATGAACAGAGTGAGAGTTCAGAAGACGTAAAAGACACAGAAAAAAGTGTCAAAAGTAAGGAAGTGCAAGATGCTGAAAAATTGGTCAAGGCAGCCGATGATGCAGTGAATGAAGCCAAAGCAAAAAAGCAGGCGGAAGATGAGCAGCAACAAGCCAAAGCAAAACAAGAAAAAGCCGCTGCTGAAAAACTAGCAGAAAGTAAAAAAGAAGCAGAAGCGAAAAGACAAGCGGACGCTCAAGCTGCGGCCGAAAAAAGAGAGAGGCAGCTGAAGCGGCTAAAAATGAACCACCAAAATCGCCCTCTGAGTATCAAGTCAAAAAAGGCGATGGGTTGATTAAGCTTGCAAGACAATACAACATGCCTGTCGAAGTCTTGGCTCAAGCAAATAACATTTCACCATCGACTTCATTACAGTTAGGTCAAAACATTACCATACCTTCGCGCAGTCAAGTGCAACGTCTGGAGCGAGAAGCGGCCGCCGCCAAAAAAGCGGCTGAGGCTAAGCGAGACGCTCAGCAAAAGCTTCGTGAGGCTCGTCAAAAAGTCAAAGAAACCGATGCGAAAGGCAGCTTTGGGGTGCAAGTAGCGCTCGCAGATAATCAGGCCAAAGCGGATCAACTAGCGAAAAAATTCAAAGAGGCTGGATATCAAGTGAAGACCAGTCCGACCAGTCGCGGTGTACGCGTCATTGTTGGTCCTGAACGTGGAAAGGTTGCCGCATTGGCACTAAAAGATAAGATCAATAGTGATTCTAACGTCAATACGACCGGTGCTTGGGTGCTTTATTGGCGTTAAATAAGACATCAGTGGGGTATCCCTTATCACGACCTACACGCTGATATATGGCTTAGCTGTCATCTTATCGATTTAGACCATGATTATTTTTAAACACGACAACCACTGTCGTGTTTTTTGTTTTATCGTTTGCCGATTGGCGCAAGCTTGGTTACGATGAGCACATTTTTATTACTCATTTTTGTATAACCTGTCAGCCTATAAAGGTTGCCCTGTGGTGATCAGCCGATCATTGACTCTTCAGAGTCTTGAACGCTAGCCGGTCACTGTTATATTGTATAAGGTAAAACCATGTCATTTGGCGCTATATTTTTAATCTTGGCCGTTGGGTTTTTAGGACTGATTACGTTACCAAAGCTATTGGCGAAACGTCCAGTCGCAGAGCCTGAGTCAAAGCCTGTGCGCGGTGATGAGCTGGCTATCTGGCCATTTGCCCCAATGCCAATCATGACCGACACTGAAGTGATATTTTTTAATAAATTAAAAAATGCGCTGCCAGAGTATCATATCTTTGTGCAAGTTCAGCTGTCACGAATCATTGAAGCCAATAGTGACGAGACATCCGAGCGCAGCTTTTGGTTTAATCGTATCTGTCGCCAGAGCGTTGATTATGTAATCGTGGATGTTGACGCTCAGACCACGCTAGTTGCCATCGAGCTTGATGACTGGACACATAGCAGCAAAGCGCGGCAAAAGGCTGATGATAAAAAGACAAAGCCCTAGCTAGTGCAGGCATCGCCATCGTTCGTTTTCACGCTGAGCGTATGCCTAGTGCCGATATGCTGAGATACGAGCTAATGCAGGTGATTGAGAGTTATTAAATGGTTCACTAAGCTTCTTTGGTTGTTAAAATGAGACAGTTATTCAAACTATCTAGCTTAGACTATTCTTTTATTTGGCTTAACTGCCTTGGATAAATGACAATCAGTCGCTCACCTTCGAAGTACAATCCTGTTCTGAGGTTTGGCGTGTCAGGGTAGGTAAGGGGCGGCTGACACCGACCATAGCGGTCATAAAAGTCGCGCTTAGTGAACCATTCAATATAATGCGCGGCTCGCAATGAAGTGGTGTCAATCGTCGCAAGAGCGGCTTTATCTCTCTTATCACACCATTCATGTATCGGAAAGCTGGGTGTTAGCCAATGAGGCCAATCATAATCACCAAGGTTGGTTGTGTTAATCGGTAAAAAGAATCGCCCTTTGATTACACCATAGCGTTTGTCTATTTTGACCTGCCCGTGATCTTCCGTATCTACCCAGACGGCTCGAAACTGCTTGGTTTGCATGTGCGTCATCTTACGCTGTAGATTATCATTGGAGTTAATCCCTACCCAGTTCACAGGCTCAAAAGGTGCTGATCCCATAAAAAATTTAATGGCTAGTTCCCAATGCTCCACCAGCCTCTCTTCATGATTATACAAAATCAAATCAAGCTCACCGACAGTCTGCTTACCATTGTACAGCTGTACATTATTAGCTAGTGTCTCGTACGGATGCAGATTACGCGCAAACCCATCCTCTAACCAAAACGATAGTAGTCCCTCAAAGTGAAACCCCAATCGATTGGGACTAGGGCGTTTGAGTAAATAGCGAGTCAGCTCTTGATAGGTGGCAGTGGTGTCTAGCTCTGTTAATCGTTGCTCATACGCTTCAAACTGTGTCTGCCAAAATTGTGCACTATGCACAGCAACGGTATGTGTGCTCTGATGCGGTGCAAAGTCTAGCCACGTGGTCAAGACATTGGGACATGCCAGTACATAAGCCAAATCGCGCACGTAAGGCCGGCGGAAACGCTCCCAAGGTACATCATCTATGAGGCGATTATGTGTGGGTTTATTGATAGGCTCGGACATAGGATAAACCATCATTGTGGTGAGGCATTTACCCTAACGGCTCGCTCTATAAAAGTCTATAGGATACGAGTATCGGCGATGGCAGTGCTAAGCTTTTTGGCTTCAAAACATGATATTAATGTGATGGATATGAATACTGATATCAGTAAAATTTAGCACAAAAAAAGCCAACCATTGAAAACAATGATTGGCTTTTCTCTTACTGCTATGTTTGGTCGGAACGGCAGGAAGTAAAGTAAAGGCTGTATGCCTTTTAATATATAGGTTTTATTATTTTTAATATCAACGATACCAACAATAATACCAACAATCGTTTTTAATAATGCCCTTTTTTGGCTGTTTGCTGCTTCACTCAATATTATTTTGTAATTATTTTTACTGTTTACCGTTTCAACATTTCTCAACATGATAGGGCGGTGTCATTGTTCAGGACTTTGCAAGCGGTGACCGCAGCCATCTGCATATTTTTACGACCGCGAAATTAAAAGTTTAGGGGGTTGCTTTTTGTTTGCATGGGGTTGAATTAATCACTGCACGCGCTCGGTAATGGCACTTAAATGCGTGCGTTTTTAATGCGTTTTATTGCATCTGTACTATTTAGCCCGTTGGGAATTATTCCAATTTTTTGCTTCCTAAAAAATATTTGCTTCCACTCTTAGCCGTTTGCTGTCCTGACTTGGCGATGAATAGGAATAATAGAAAATTCGCTGTTTTGCTTCCTATTTTCCTTGCTTCCTCGCTTTTTGCTTCCATTTTGGGGCATCTGCTCATTAGGTTTTGAATATCAGGTTTTATTAGGTTTTGTGCAGCCCATAAAAAAGGCAAACGCATAACGTTCACCCTCTCAGAATAACAATCATTAAACATTAAGCCTCTAAAAAAGGTTCGGCTTTAGGAGTCAGAGTGACTTGCAAGCCCATACCATCAATAATTTTTAGCATGGTGTCAAAGCGGGGCTTTTCGGACTGTAGGGTTTTATAAAGACTTTCACGTCTTATGCCTGTCTTTTCTGCCAGCTCATTCATGCCCTTTGCGCGTGCAACATCGTTTAATGCTTGGATAAAGTCACTAGGTGTGCCATCGCTCAATGCTTCATTCAAGTAAGCATTAATAAGGGTTTCATCTGTTAGGTACTCTGCTACGTCAAAACGGCTGATCTTAATATCGGTCATTGGGGGTGCTCCTTTTCTTGTTCCTTAACCTGCTGCCATAGGGTGCAAGCCTTATCAATGTCGCTTGCTTGGCTGTCTTTACTGCCTCCTATCAATAATAGATAGAGGGTATCGCCTTGCTTGGCATAATAGACACGGTAACCATTGCCTTTGAATATTCGCATCTCATAGATACCGTTTGTATTGGCTAATGGCTTATGGTCACCAAAATTGCCGCCTTGCGCTCGCTTGATACGTGCCAGTATGCCTACTTTGCCTAACGGGTCTTTGAGCTTGTGCAACCAGCGTCTAAATTGTTCGGTTTGGTTAATATCAATCATAGGGGTAAATTATAAGAATACTTATAATTAATTGTAAACTTTTGGATAATAGATAACAAGTTACGATTGTATGTGGCATATATAGAGTGTAGGCAAAACAAAAAGGCAGACGTTTAACGCCCACCTTTTATTGTTTTGTCTTAATGTGATTGTGCGGACTTAACCCACCACGTTGATGTCATCAATCTGCTGCATCAGCTCATTGGTTAGGCTAAGCGCTGCGATGATATTCATATAGTGCTTGATATCGCTATGATCTAGCGTTCGACCTTGACGATCTTTAAGCCACTTTTGCGCGGGCTGATATCCACCGATATAGAACTCCCATGCGATTAGCGGTACATTGGTAAAATACTGAGTATCGTTAAGCCAAACTTTACCAATGCTGCTATCTACTTCGTCAGGCTCAAAGCCAACGCTGTTTTTGGTCATTTTACGAGTAACGGCATTATCACCTCCTACGGGATAACCTATACCAAGCGCTTTAGTTTGTGCGGCAATCTTTGGTGACTCTAATAAGTGAATTTGACGTAGCTCTCCACCTAGCGTCACCAACTGCCAAAAAGCATCGGCATCGCTGGGATAGGGCACGCGTGGGAAGTCGATTTTTAAGAACTCTTTATAAGTCTCACGATATGTCGGGCTGTGCAATACGGCATAGATATAATCAAGAATATCTATCGGCGCAAACGTGCCAGCCGTATCTTCCTTTCATTGGTAAAGGTTAATCCAATCGCTTTGGCAATGTCTGTCACGATTTCGGTGTCAAGGTTTGGTGTTCGGGCTGGCTTGTCTTCATCTTTTGATTCTAATAGATTGGTTTGGGTGTCTTGTTCAGGGTATAGGTAAAGTGGGAAGATATATCCAGTTTCCTTTGTTTGTAGAGAAACAGTACATCTCTCAATAATAGCTTTAGATAAAAATATATGTTGAAAGTCAAATGTGCTTTGCTGGCGGCAAGTGATAAGCGAAATATTATCTTCGTTTAAGTGTTTAATAGTGTTCCAGCTTGGTCTTCTCTGTAGCGAGGTATCATAATATGTTGCTCTCATGTCAAAGGACGATACAGAATATTCTTAAAATATTCTTCTGAAAACTCACTTACGACTAGATTATCTAATAACTTAAAACTGCTAGTATTCTTTATCTTATATTCGTTTAGAACACTAGGTTCATGTTTATTATCCAAAACTCTTTTATTTTGTCCCCTAGCTTCTCATTATTCCAGTCTATAAATAGTGCGTCTCTACCAGTTTCTATACCAGTATTACTAGCCTGAAAAATTTCGTTTAGTGAAAAATAAGCATCGTATTTCACCTTATTACTATAATCAATTCTAATAAACTCAAAATTTGGTAAGCTAGGCTTTAATTCATCCCAAAATACTTTGTTTAAATTGTGCTGTTCTAAAAATTCATACTTAGACTTCCTTGTACCAAACAAGCTATGTACAAAAACCTTGCCTAATTCACTTGCTTTTTTCTTGTTCGTTTTTATAAAGATATTAATGGAAACACCTGCCATAATATCAAAAACGTTTTCATCTTTACCACCGTCTGGCGCAGTTTCCTGTTTACGAGAATTGCCATGTAAATCAAGAATGTAAACCTTATCAAAACTCTCTAGCAAACTTTTACGCATCTGCCGATGAATAACACCATCAACAAAGCTGTTGTTAGTAATAAACGCTAAAATACCCTCACCGTTTTTTTCAATATAGTGCTGACCATATCTAATGAATTTAATATAGTCATCTGATAGTGGCTGAATATTACGCTCATTCAAATCTTTTTATAATCTGCTATTAAGTCTTGAATCCAATCCCCTTTATTCGTGCTACTCACCGCATAAGGTGGATTACCGATTACTACCATCACTGGTGCATCACGCTTAATGGCGTTAGCCTCGTTTGCCTCAGCAGACAGCCAGCCAGCAAATAGCGTTCCTGTATCGGGGTTATGTTCTTCTAGTGAGTTAGTCAGATAGACTTGCATACGTTTAGGTTTGATCGGCTCATAGCCTGTATCAGCAAGTAGCATATCAAGCTTTAAGTGCGCCATTGCATAGCTTGCCATCAATAGCTCAAAACCGTGCAAGCGTGGCAATAGGTCTTGCTCAACGTAGCTGCTCCAAATGCCGCCCATATTTTCAAACTGACTGTGAAATATATGCTGAATAATGGCGGCAAGGAATGTCCCTGTACCAGTCGCTGGATCAAGAATTTGCACCTTATGTACCAACTCTTTAACCATCTTATAGCCCGTCTTAGTACGACTATCAGGGGTTTGTGTCTGTTTTTCTATTTCTATCTTACTGGTATCTGCTATACCGTCTGCTAAATCGAATTCAGACTTCAAAATATCATCTACAGCGCGGACAATAAACTTAACCACTGGCTCAGGGGTGTACCATACACCGCGCTGCTTACGAAGTTTAGGGTTGTACTCTGCAAGGAAAGTCTCGTAGAAGTGAATGATAGGGTCTTGTGTTTGAGTAGTCTTACCGAAGTTTTTGAGGATAGCTGCTACATCGGTGGCGCGAAATACATCAGCAAGGTTATCTACCGTAGTCTTGATACGTGGGTCAATATCAATACCAGCCACATGAGAGAACAGCTTTCTTAAAAATGGATTGGTTTTAGGGATAAGCTCAGCTGCCTCTTGACGACTAAAAGTATCTAGGGTGTCATCATGCAAACGTGCGGCAAACATACCATAGGCGAGTGTTTGCGCGTAAATATCAGCAAAGTCTGCTGGGGTTAAGTCATGTATAAGTACGCCCTTAAAAGTTTCAAACTGGGCACGTAGGTCTGAATTATCGTCTGAATGTTCATCGCTGATTAGTGCCTGATAAAGCGTATGTTCAAGTAATCGCGCTTTACCCGCCATCAAGACTGCAAGACGTTGAGCAGATTTAATCGTTTGTCCGACATACACGCAGAAATCACGCAATAGCTCAGCTAAGCGCTTAAACTCACTGTCGTGTGTCTTCACCGTGCCAGCGATCAACTCACCGACACAGACCTGATGAACGCGCTCGCCATTGACATAAAACTCAAAGCGTAGATAGTCCGTAATAATCAGGTTGTCTAAGGCTGCTTTATATCTATCAAACTGTTCTTTATAAAGTTTAGAGCTTAAATCCTTGCCTACGTCTTTAGCTTCGATAAAGCCAATCGGAATCTCTTTTTACTTATTAAAAAAATCAGGGTTACCGCAGTCCGTTACTTGGCTTGGTTCATTGGTGACCATCACATCAGGCACTAGGTTGTTTATCAAATCCTCTAAATCTTTACGGAAAGTATGTTCTGAGCTATGACCTAACTTAACTCTTGAGGCTACTTTATTGACGTAATCGCTAACGTATTGATGATTGCTATCTGACATAGATATCCCTAAGTGGTATTGATGAATAAATGGGCTGGATTATAAAATTTAAAATAAGGTATGAAAGTTGTGAGGGTTCGCCTATAGGGCGCGGGTGCTATATCAATATAACGTCACTGTTTGGCATCTTAGCGATAATGCTTACCTCACCACCTAACGCTCTAACATAGTTTTGCAAAGTCGATAGCTGAATGTCTTTACCGCTTTCTACCTTTGATATGCTGGCTTGTGACACACCCATAATGACGGCAAGCTCAGTCTGCTTTAGCTGTTTGCTTTTGCGTATTTTGGCAAGCTCAATAGACTGGCTTAATATCTTAGATTTATTATTGATCGCTTGTTGTCTATCGGCTGGCAAGTCTGCTACATAGTCATTTAGTGCGCTAAAATGTGTCATAGATTAAACCTCGGTTTTTATATTCCCTCATAATACAACAATACAGTTATATTTTGTCGGGTTTTGAGCTATTGGCTTTAGCCTACTACTATAAAAATGAAAGTATCAGCCATAAAAAAGGCAGACGCTAACGCCTACCTTATATTATTTTTGCCTGCATCTACTTTTTTTGCTTGGGACACTTGGGACAACGGGACAGCGCCCGTACTTACTGGCTTTCAGCTGTCCCAGCCCTTTTTAGCCTTTGGGACACTTGGGACAGATTAACAGATTGCGCTATTTTGTCCCAGCTGTCCCAATGGTGTTTTAACGCTTGGGACAGGCTCTAACCCTTGCTGTGTATGGGTTGTCCCAGCTGTCCCAGTGCTTTTTGTAGTTTCACAACTTAATATCTCACCTTTGACCGCATAAACACGCTGGCGGTTCTTTTTGAATGGTAAAGGCACTTTGCACGTTTTACGATTACTCTCAGTCACATTTAAAAATCCTGCTTCATCTAACACTTGTAAGACTTTGCTTTTGTTAAATGGTGAACAGACTTCATCAAAGGTACTGGTAGAGAAATAATATTCCCCCTGTGTCGTAGTTATGATAGCCAGCACGGTTTGTTATCTTAGTTTCAAAGTCTTGGTACGTGTGAATATGGCAAGGCTGAAAACGGCTTGATCCGTGCTGTTCAATAAATGCCTTAATATGCTCTATGATTTGGCGCTGCTCATGCTCACCATCACGCCCGTAGTTATCGAGCCAGTTATCTAAGCAAATCATTACAGCTGTAGTTGCTTGTCCTACTTGCCAGCCCGTTATACCTGCCTGTGTTGCCAGTTCTCCAGCTGCGCTCACGATAGCGAACCGTTTAGCAACTCTATGCGCCTGTGCTGTCAGGTCGCTGTACTGACTCATGAAGTCATCTACAAGCTGCTTAGCGGTGGCGGTGGTCGCTGCCTTGTCACTGGTGATATGTTCTAGCCATGCAATGCCAGCTGATCCATAGTAAGCGTGTGATAGCTCTTTAATCCTATCGGCTTGTGCTTCGCTTGTTTCTGCCAGTACCAAACTATCAAAGGTTTTTAACCCTTTGCCAGCATCAGCATCAATATGCGCTACTCGAACCTCGATACCTACATTGGTTTTTTTGTCCTGCTTGCGCCATGAAGTTTTGTAGCGACTCCTCACCATTAGACAAAAGATAATGCGCCATGTTTTGGCTATACGATTGTGTCCCGTGGTGGTACTACGTCCTTTACCTTGACCATTAGCCAGCATATAAACGGTTTTGCCTACTATTTTGGGATCACATTCGCTGATCTCATCAAGTGGTAAAAAACTGTCGTTGTGCTCGCTTGCTGTGCCTTCTAGAGCGTTATCAGTGCTGCGCCATGTCTTAACGTACCTGTCAGGATTGCCCCATACACTAGCAGCCACCTTGAGCGATAATGACTTACCCATGCTTGATGATCCTAAAAGGTGAAAACCGCCCCGTCATACTCTAATAGCTCCAGTAATTGACCTGCGAACGCGCAAGCAATAGAGAACACAAAACGGCTTTGCTCTGCTAGTGGCTTGCATAAGTTATCGCGCCACTGTGCTAGCTCTCCTTGCTGGGTTAGGGTGCTGTTGATACTGTTTGCAGACTGATAGACAATAAGCTGCTTACCATCGCTGCCTATGGCTCTGTCAGGTAATATATATTGCTTATCGTGCCAGCCTAACTTATCCACGCATAACGCCCGTTTGTGAATAGGGTATTTTTGAATATAGGTGTCTAAGTAGCTGCGCTGTTTGGGGTTGGTGGTAATGTTTAGTCCTTGACTGGCAAGCTCCTTGCGGTATTCCCTTGCATCACCTTGCAGTAGCGATAACGGCATTGACCACGTATGCAATACGCTGTCATCATCGCGCCATTGCAGTAACCGCCCCCATGTAGTGCTGCCTGTGTCCCGTGTCTTAGCGATAACTTCTATAGGTGAACAAACAAACGCCTTAGACTTAAAGGTAATGTTTGCTGGGTCATCATCGTTATACTTTACGAAAAACAATCCATCGTGATATAGCTCAAAACGCCCATCACTATAGATCATCGGTTCATTCAGCTGGGGATCATCGCGCCATTCAGGATAATAGGCAGTATCTTGTAAGTTGATTAGCTGGGTGTCATCAGCTGCTAGTATCGCTTTGTAGCTGTCATGCTGCAGCATAGTGACGATATGAGCCACAGTAACCAATGCTTGAGCCTTTACACCTGCTAATAGGTTTATTAAGCCCTTGTCATCAAGCGTCATAGGTACGGTAACAAGTGAACCGCTGCTCCAGTGCTGCACCATCTTTTTAAGGCATTGCTTTGTTTTGTGAGGGCTGACAATGATTGTTTTATCACTGCTCATCAGGTAGCTGTAAACATCAATACCGCTATCAAGGTCATTAAAAGCTATGACCTCATGGGCTTTGTTTGGCTCACCAATGACGATAGCGCCATAACCTGTAGGATCAATGACAATGGGCTTTGCTTTGCTGTTTGGTGTGTAGAATACCGCGCCTACAATATCGCCTTGTTTATCGGTCAATGCTAAGCCTATAGTGTTGGCTGTTGGTTCGGTTTTGCCAATTTGTTCACCATAATATATAGTAGTATTACCTGTAACGAATAGCAGCCGTTCAGGTTCTAGCATGTCATTAAGTTTGATTAAAAACGGATCGTTTGCCAGCTGTTCCTCTGTAGCTGGCTTGCAATCTTGTAAGAGTATGAGCGCCCATGTTGTCCGCATGGGCTTTTTCTTGGCTGTTTGTTGGTGTGGTGGTCATCTGTTCCCCCCTTGCCTGCGTGTGGTTCGGCTTGCGCTCGGCTCTATATTTCTTGTAGTAGCTTTTGCGCTTGGCGTGCTTACGGCTCTGCTTTGGTGGGTAGGTTTTCATTCTGCACCTACCTTGCTATGGCCATTCATCACTAGGGGATTCGTTGAGGGTGTCTAATTGCGTGTGCAGTATCTCTGCCCATGTGCAAGTAGCATCATGTGCTAAACGCGCTAATGCTTCGGCTGTATGAGCCTGTATCTTGTCATAGTGAATAAGTGCCAGTAACTGACCAACATCATGTAGAGCGCCAGCTGCACCGCTAATATCACAAGCAAGGTTTGATAAATCATGTGACGATATGATAATGACATCGGTATCGTTAGGACTAGTTAAGTCGATAACTTTACGCTGGTTAATTTGGGCAATAGACAAGCCGTCATCTAAGCCCTCAGGGGCTTGATTAGCTAGTGTTGTAGTGTTTGAAGTCGTGCTGATTGATTTACCCATGATGGATAACTCCTTGTAGTTTTTGAGTGTATGCCACGCTATACGGTAAAAGTATAGGGTGACGGGTCTTACTCTCGGTTCTACAAGAAACCGCCCCGCATATTCGCCTTACGGCTGTTTTATTTTGCAGCGTCAACCCGTCATAGTCGGTCGGTGAGGTGTTCACCTTAGATATGATGGTTTGCCCCCTTGTGGCGCATGTGTGCGCTTGTGAGGCTGTGCTAGATTGTATAGTAACAGCTTGAGAGGCTGCGCTATTATCAGGCACAAAAAAGCCAAAATGCCACGGCTGGCTTGTCCGCTTGTAGATTTTGAGAGGCCTATATAGTAACCGCTGCTATCATCGGTTGCAATCTGTTTTGGTTGTACTTGCTGGCAAGCTACCAGTGAGAGTAGCAAGCCAATACCTGCCACCCATGCCATAAAGATAGTAAATCTTAGCAGTAAGCCACGTTTACCCGTCTGTTTGCGATTGTGCGCCCCGTGTTGGGCTTTTAGATTGGGTTTGGTATGGTTATCACTCATGATCTGTTACCTCCAGCTCAGGCAGTAAGATAAGCCCGTCCATCTGTTCGCTTAAAATGGTTGCCAGCTCACTATTAGCGAGTAGGGCAGACCTTACAGCGACTATTACGCCCTTACTGGTATCATCATCGGTACTGATCGCACTAAGCGCCATTGCTAGGCTCTCAGCATCGTTTGATAGGTCTTGTATGCGGTCATTAATGACAGACAGATAATAGCTATCTACCGCCACTAGGCGCGGTTCTAATATGTCGTTTGATTGGCTCACTTAGTTCACCCTCACTGTTAGATAGTTCGCTTTCAAGCAAAGTCTGCTCATCAAGCCAATAGACAGAAAAACGCTTGTCATTGTGCGTAACTATTTCGCTTTGAATGGTTAGCCCTGCGGTTCTTAGGTCATGTATGCGCTGTGCTAGGCATGTGATTTGATAAAGGCGGTATGCGTCCCATGTGGTGATAGTTGCCCCTGTCATCAGGTGCTCTCTAACAGTGTCAATCTGTGTCTTAGGTGCTGGCTGGTCGGTCACTGGGGCGTTACTGGTGGCTGTGGTCATCATGGCTCTATATCTCGCTAGTGGTTGAGGTGTGAGAGTTAAGCCATTCGTGAACGTCTGCATAGCTCCATGCTGTCATAGTTGGTGATAGCTTTCTGCCAGCTGGGAAACGTCCATCTTTGACCATTCAAACAAGGTGGTTTTGCTAAAGGTAGGAACGGCAAAATGTCCTTAGCTCTGCCCATGCCAGTAGTAGGCAGTTGCATAGCTGGACTGTTTGCGCTGGTTGGTTCGGTGTCGTGAGGGGTGTTGTCAGTAAAAGGAATTACTGGGGTGTCTTGGGTTGGGTGTGTCATTGTGTATAGCTCCATGTAGTGTATTGAGCCGTAACGGACGCTACGGCTTACATGGTCTATGTTAGGGGGTAAGCATAGGTGTCAGAAAAGGGTGTCACCTCAATAAAATGGTGTCGGTAGTGGTGTCACCTCCAAACGATAAAGGTTTGAAGCCAATTTTAAATTAGGGTGACACGTTGAGGTGTCATCTTATCAGTATGGGATAATAGGCAAGCAAATTGCTATTTAAAAAACCACTCCAGTTATAGTTTTTCTGCTCTCTAGGTGTGGTAATAGCTGTAATTCTGTCTATAAACCTTTGGTCTTTAGGCAAATCTTTAAAATGCTTCAAGACTAGAGGAACTTTTGATGAATGAGATAGGTTTTGGTTTAAATCGTTATCTTCTAAATAAATATAGTTCCAGACATAGTGAGCAACTATTAGTTCAGGTGCTATATTCGCTTGACTAGAATCAATGAATGCTAGTTTATTATTTCTAAAGCTCAACTCTTTCTGCATCTTATAGAAGTCAAAACCTAAGTCAACATTTATATTATCAAGAGTCTTTATGCGACTTATAAAAACTTCAGCCAAATCCTTCAATCTCAAAAACATTTCCAAAGCTCTATTGTCCGCTAAGAATTTATAAAATTCATTCTGCCATTCTTCTGCTTCCTTATAGCTTGTAAATTTAATAGACCTCTTGCAAAAGTCATAATTTAAGCTCGGAATTAATGATACCAGCAAACAGCTTCATTCTAAGATCATAGCGCTGACGACGGTTGCGATATTTATGAGCCACGATTTTAAACAACTTGATTAAGCCTATTTTGTGCTCAACCACAATACGGAACTTTGCCAGATAGTGATTGGCCTGTTTGCATATCTCCAATAACTGACCACCACGAGGTTTCTTAAATGGTGTGAAAGTTTGGTTATGTAGCTTTGCTAACCCTTGATAACCACTGTCTGCTAGATAGTTAGTGTTCTCAGGTAACCAATCAGGACAAGTATCTTTATACAGCTTAAAATCGTGGATTGACCCTTTACAGGTTTGCACATCAAGTATCAAACCGGTTTGCCAATGAACGATAACCTGCGCTTTTAAGGTGTGTTGTTTTTTCTTACCGCTGTAGTAGTCTCTTTGGTTTTTTTGGACGCTCAATTGGGGTTTCGGTGGCATCGACAATGACGACGCTCCAATTGATGTCCTCATCGACACGACTAGGCAGCTTTTTAGGCAATTCAAACTTGCCAGAGTCAATCAGTGTGTCTTCTACTTTACGAATGATACGGCTAGCAGAAGACTCATGAATACCAAAGTCCATACTGATATGATAAAGCGTGCGGTATTCACGCCAATAAGTCAGGGCTAGTAGTATCTGCTCCTTAAGACTGAGCACACTTGGTCTGCCTGATTTGGTCTTAGATGCTTCATGCTCTTGCATGGCCTCAAGCATGTCATAAAAGGTGGCTTTATGAATGCCAGTGTAGCGTTTAAAACCAGCGTCACTTTGTTTGAGTAGCTTATCTATGTTTGGCATGGTTCTTAGACAACGATGAATGTTCTTCTTATTTTAATTCCCTCTGCTACTTTTGCAAGAGGTCTATTACTCCCATTGAGCATAAGTTTGAACCATTTTATTATATAGTTGAACTATAGATTCATTATTCACCTCGTAATTATCAGAGTAACTCCTTGATAAGCTTTCAGTTTTTCCAGTTACGGTATTATATAGAGCTTGTGCCAATTTATATGCGTTATCATCTTTAATTATTAGTTGCGTAGTGTCTTGAGTCATTATTAGTTATCCTACTAATTAATTATGATAACTCATCGTCTCCTAAGAGTTTGCTCTGAGTATTTTTTTAGCTCGAAAGATTATAGTGTTTTCTATAAATACTTTCAATCCATATAAAAACAAAAAAAGCCACCCCCTAAAGAGTAGCCTTTTCATCAATTATTACCTAAGTTCTACTAACTCACTTCTTTCATCGCTTGCTTAAGCATCGGCTTTAAAAACTCACCCGTGTGTGAGCCTTCGACCTCTGCGACCTCTTCTGGCGTACCCTCAGCGATGATCATACCGCCGCCTTTACCGCCTTCAGGGCCAAGATCAATCACCCAATCCGCGGTTTTGATAACATCCAAGTTATGCTCAATGACCACGATGGTGTTACCTTTATCGCGTAGCGCATGCAAGATGTTGAGCAGCTTATCGATATCATGGAAATGCAAACCTGTGGTTGGCTCATCCAAGATATAAAGCGTCTGTCCCGTGTCGCGTTTGGCAAGCTCGCGTGCCAGTTTCACCCGCTGCGCTTCACCGCCAGATAGTGTCGATGCAGACTGACCCAAGCGAATGTAGCTCAGCCCCACATCCATCAACGCTTGCAGGCGACGATAGATCGCTGGAATCGCCGAGAAGAACTCAGTGGCGTCCTCTACCGTCATCTCGAGCACGTCAGCGATGGTTTTGCCTTTATAGTGAATCTCTAAGGTCTCGCGGTTATAACGCTTGCCTTCACAGGTGTCACACGGCACATACATATCCGGTAAAAAATGCATCTCAACTTTGATGAGACCATCGCCTTGGCACATCTCACAGCGTCCGCCTTTGACGTTGAAGCTAAAGCGCCCAGCTTTATAACCACGTGCGCGGGCTTCTGGTGTCTGGGCGAACATCTCACGCACGGGAGTGAAGACGCCAGTATAAGTCGCAGGATTGGAGCGCGGGGTACGACCAATTGGGCTTTGATCGATATCGACCATTTTATCCAAATGCTCAAGACCGCTAATGCTGTCATGCTTATCCGCGATTAGCGTTGAGGCATTGTTTAATTGTGTGGCGGCGATAGGCATAAGCGTACGGTTAATCAGCGTTGATTTACCAGAACCCGATACACCCGTGACACAAGTCATCACCCCAACGGGCAGGCTCAGATCGACGTCTTTTAGGTTGTTGCCTGAGGCGCCTTTGAGCTCGATAGTCATCGGTACCTTTTTGTTTTGGCTTTCGCTTTACCTTTAACCTCGACCTCTACGGTTTTGGCTTTATGCCGCACTTTTGGTATCTCAATGCGTTTTTCGCCCGACATATATTGTCCGGTGAGCGAGTCTGGCGTTGCCATCACTTCATCCACCGTGCCCTCGGCGATGATATGACCACCGTGTACGCCAGCCCCAATACCGATATCGATGACGTGATCCGCTTGACGAATCGCATCTTCATCGTGCTCAACGACCAGTACGGTATTACCTAAATCACGCAAGCGTGTTAAAGTTTTAAGCAAGCGGTCGTTATCACGCTGATGCAAGCCAATGGACGGCTCATCAAGGACATACATGACGCCCATCAGACCGGCACCAATTTGACTGGCCAAACGAATACGCTGCGCTTCACCGCCGGATAGGGTTTCGGCAGAGCGTGCTAGGGTTAGATAATCGAGGCCAACGCTAACGAGGAAGTTTAAGCGCTCGTTAATCTCTTTAAAGATCTTCTCTGCCACTTCACCTTTATGACCGTCAATCTTTAGAGTCTTATAATAGTCCGCCGCGTCGCCAATAGAGAGCTTGACGATGTCAGCGATGGTTTGTTCATCGACACGCACATTGCGCGAAATCTCGTTCAGACGCGCGCCATCACAGACATTACACGTGGTATCAGCTAAGTATTTAGCCAGCTCATCGCGGACGAGGTTACTTTGCGTTTTGGCATAACGGCGCTCAAGATAGGGTAGTACGCCTTCAAAAGGAACGGTTTTATTGGTTTTACGTCCGCGCTCATCGGTAAAGTTAAAGGTGAGCTTTTCTTTACCTGAGCCGTGCATGATCAGCTCTTGCTGCTTTTTGGGCAGCTCCGTCCACGGTGTATCCATATCGATTTTAAAATGCTTACAAACGGTAGTTAGCAGCCCAAAATAGTACGAGTGGCGCTTATCCCAACCGTTAATCGCGCCTTGATTGAGCGTCTTATCAACATGAGTAATGAGCTTTTCAGCAGCGAAATACTGACGCTTACCGAGTCCATCACAAGTTGGGCAAGCACCGTAGGGGTTGTTAAAACTAAACATGCGCGGCTCAAGCTCAGGTACAGCGCGATCACAAATCGGACAGCTGTGCTTGGCAGACATCACTTGATTATCAGAGCCGCCCTCAGTAGGGTTACCATCCATAAAGTGCAGCGTCACTAGACCTTGTCCCAAACGTAGCGCGGTCTCCAAGCTCTCAGCGACACGGTTGCCCAAGTCATCACGTACTTTAAAGCGATCAACCACCACTTCGATGGTGTGTTTTTTCTTTTATCGAGTGTCGGTAGCTCGTCAGTATCATAGACATGACCATCGACGCGTACGCGTACAAACCCTTGACCGATCAATTGCTCAAGCAGCACTGTATGCTCTCCTTTACGCTCACGCACTACTGGCGCAAGAATCATAAGCTTGGTCTCATCGGGGAGTGCCATAACCTGATCAACCATCTCGGTCACCGACTGCGCCACCATAGGTTCGCCATGCTCTGGGCAATAAGGCGTACCGATACGCGCGTATAATAGACGCAGGTAATCATAAATCTCAGTGATCGTACCGACCGTTGAGCGTGGATTATGGTTGGTCGATTTTTGCTCAATAGCAATTGCCGGTGACAAGCCTTCGATGCTATCGACTTCCGGCTTTTCCATCTGCGATAAGAACTGGCGCGCATATGCTGACAAACTCTCGACATAGCGACGTTGCCCTTCAGCATATAGCGTATCAAAAGCCAAGGACGATTTACCAGAACCGGATAAACCAGTGATTACCACGAATTTATCTCGTGGAATGTCTAAATCAATGTTTTTTAAATTATGAGTACGTGCGCCGCGTATTGCGATATGGTCATGTGCCATCGTTTATGGGTTTCCTATTTGCTAAAAGAGTATTGGGAAATATCTCAAATGAAAAGGTAAATACAGATCAGTAAAATTATGGGTTAAAAACGCGAATGATTTCTAAATTTATAATGTCGTTATAAATAGCTCTGTTATAAAAAATATGGTTATAAATAGTGCTTTTATAAAGTGTTCATACGTTCGTGAAGTAAGGGCTATACATGCCAATTTACTGTTTGCTTATTTTGCAGTCTTTGATGCGATTGATTTCTGTTCGACTAAGCAAATCTAAATCAAATCCCCTGATAAGTAACAGGCATCGTTTGTTATGGTTTTGACCAAAAATGTCATTTTACAGAGGAGTTTGTCGTTTGAACTGTCGTTCGAGCTAATGAATAATAATGTTTATAATGCCTTACTTTATTGTTATGGCGACCGCATTATTCAAGGTGTGATTGCGCATCTGACGCAGTTGGTAACAAAATAATTGCGTAGTATGAATGGCTTGGGTTGATGCGCTATAGGCGGGGGCGTCAGTAAGACAAAAGTCTCGGCAACCAAACGGCGAATGTCTTATACTAGAGGGCTTGATTTATAGGCCAGTGTCTTGATAAACCAGTAGTGATAAATCATGGTGCAGTACAAGTACCAGCAGTGAAAAAACAGCAATGATCAATCAGTGAGGCAAGTATGAATAGCGTAGAGAAACGGGCAATCCTCGGAGTCGGTGGCATCTTTGCCTTGCGTATGATTGGCTTGTTTATGATTGTGCCGGTGTTTTCTGTTTATGGTGACAATTATGCACACGCGACGCCGTTTTTGATTGGTCTGGCAGTTGGTATTTATGGACTAGGACAAGCGATCTTTCAGATACCGATGAGCCTTGCCGCTGATAAATTCCCACGTAAACCGATTATATTTTTGGGATTGATACTGTTTGCAGTCGGCGGCATGATTGCAGCAAATGCGACGGATATTTATCAGGTCATCATCGGGCGCGCGCTGGCAGGAAGCGGTGCGGTTTCTGCGGTGCTCATGGCATTGCTTGCCGACGTCACCCGCGAGGAGATGCGCACCAAGGCAATGGCGACGATGGGCTTGACCATTGCCACCTCTATTATGTTGGCCTTTGCCTTTGGGCCGTTATTAGTAGGCTCGCTTGGTATCTCAGGATTGTTTTGGCTGACGGCAGCATTTGCTATTTTAGCGATGCTGCTACTTTTTGTCGTACCCACGCCAATGCGCGTGCTCAAGCACAATCTGGATAACAAATCGATCGGTGAGCAACTCGCTACTGTGCTCAAAATCGGCGACTTAAACCGTTTGCACTTTGGAATTTTTGCGCTGCATTTGACCATGACAGCGATATTTGTAATCTTGCCGCATCAGCTCACAGAGGTGATGGGTCTATCGGTACGTCAGCAAGGCTTGGTCTACTTGCCGCTATTGTTTGTCGGCTTTGCCGTCGCCATTCCCTTTATTATCATCGCTGAAAAGAAGCGTAAAATGCGCCAAGTCTTTCTAGCTGCTATCGCCTTAATGACTGCAGCCTTGGCATTTCTTGCTTTTGGTAGTCAGGTTGGTGTTGGTATTATTTTTGGATTGCTACTGTACTTTATGGGTTTTAATTTGCTTGAGGCGACGATTCCATCTTGGATATCTAAGCGTGCACCAGTCGCCAATAAAGCAACCGCGATGGGGCTTAATTCATCGAGCCAGTTTTTAGGTGCGTTCGTTGGTGGCGCGATGGGCGGGCTGCTATTGAATCAGTCTAACTTGCTGGCATGGGGCTGTTGTCACTTGTCATGGGCATCGCATTGCTGCTGATTACACCCATTGCCCAGCCACCTTATCTGTCGAGCACGACAGTAACCATTCCTAAAAACATCAATATCCAAGATTGGTCTCGGCAGATGCTAGCAGTCGATGGCGTGGATGAACTGGTCGTTATGGCAAAGGAGCAAGTCGCTTATTTAAAATTAGACAAGACCCAACTGACGGATGATTCGCGACAAGCACTGTCGCATCTGGCACAAAGCCCACTAGATATTTAAACAAAAATTGGTTAAAGTAAAATCATATCATTGATAGGAATCATTTTTCTATCGAATAATTATTCATAAGTAAAAGGACGGTATCATGCGCGGAGTTAATAAAGTTATCATCATCGGTAACCTTGGAGCAGATCCTGAGGCACGCCAGTTCAATAATGGCGGTAGCGTGACTAATATCTCGGTTGCGACATCTGAGCAGTGGACGGATAAACAAAGCGGTGAAAAAAGAGAAGCGACAGAGTGGCATCGTATCTCACTGTTTAATCGTTTGGGTGAAATCGCTGCACAGTATCTGCGTAAAGGCAGCAAGGTCTATATTGAAGGTAGCTTGCGTACGCGTAAGTACCAAGACCAGAACGGTCAAGATCGTTATATTACGGAGATTCGAGCTGAGCAAATGCAGATGCTTGATGGTATGAGTGGTGGCCAAAGCGATAATGGAGGCTTTAGTAACAATCAAGGTGGCCAGAACTCAAACAGTTACGGCAACCAAGGCGGTCAAAGCAACCAAAATAATTTCGGTCAGCAAGCAGGTGGCCAGCCAGCACAGCGAGGCGGCTACAATAACCAACCGAGTGGCGGTCAGAACAGCTTTAATAACCAAAATGCACCTGCGCCGCAAAATCAGTTTAATCAACCCGCGCAATCTAAGCCTACGGCAATGTCAGATGGCCCTGTAGACGATGATATCCCGTTTTAGGAATACAATAACCTGATAGTGTAGAGAAAAGTCATTAGAGCCTATATTTATAGGCTCTTTTTTGTTTAAAAGATAAAGATTTGAACAAGTATCTTTGAATTAAAAAATCCCGTTAATAGCGGGGTTTTTTAGTTTTTATGAATAAATTATTAGAAAATTACCTATATGTTTATATTCACGCGATATCAGAGATTAAGTATCAAATAATAGACTTGCTTATTGTTATTTTGCTAATAAAAAACAAAACTTATGTTTATTTTTCATTCTGCTATTAAAGGCTGGAAATATATGCGATTACTATTGAGTGGTTTATCAAGGAAGTGTGGTTATTCACTGTTGTATATATAGTGAATTCAGTATAAAAACGATACAGTGGGACTGGGATAAATTTTTCGCAGCCTCTGTCTGCGTAGGCACAGCACGCGAGGAAAATTTAGACCAGTTCCACCTTGATATATAATGTATCTGTTTTATTTAGGATTGACTATAACCGTTATTTTTTAAAAGCGTTGTTGCCATTATTTTTATTTTCTTAGATTAACACATGAAGTGCAATACCAAATGCAAGGTGAAAAAAGACCTAGATGCGCTAGCATCAAAGTTTTTATCCACCGACCAAAGTGAGATTGCAACCATGAGCTATACACATCTAAGCCTAGGTGAACGATACCAGATTTATGCCCTTAAAGGGGCAAAACATAGTATTAATTTTATAGCGAGGGTGTTAAACAGAAGTCCCAGTACCATATCAAGAGAGCTTAGGCGTAATAAAAGCCTACGAGGTTACCGAGCAAAGCATGCTAATAACAAGGCTTGTGACAGACGGGCTAACAACGCCACAACTATTGTGACTGACCTCTGGGCATGGGTGACAGACAAGCTTAAAGAGAACTGGAGTCCTGAGCAAATATCTGGCGTTCATGCTGGTATCAGTCATATGAGCATTTATCGCTATATTTGGCGTGATAAGAGGCAGGGCGGTACATTGTGGCAGTGTCTCAGACGTAAAGGAAAACCATACCGGCAGCGTCTAACCGCTGAGACTCGAGGCCGTATCAATGACAGAGTCTCGATTCATGAGCGCCCTTGTATTGTTGAAGAACGCTCACGTATTGGAGATTGGGAAGCGGATACCGTTATCGGTCAGCATCACAAGCAAGCGATTGTCACGCTCGTTGAACGTAAAACGGGGCTGCTGAAGATGAAGCGTGTGGGTCATAAAACAGCACAGCAAGTATCAGAGGCAATGATAGAACTCTTAGCGCCAGTGAGGTTGCAGGTTAAGACCATTACCTCTGACAATGGTAAAGAGTTTGCTCAGCATAAGAAGGTGAAACAAAAGCTCTTTAGCCCTTTCTTCTTTGCCGATGCTTATGCGTCATGGCAGCGAGGAACCAACGAGAATACCAATGGCCTTATCAGAGAGTACTTGCCTAAGGGTTGTGACTTTAGACAAGTCTCTGATAATGAAATACAGGACATTGAGAACAAACTAAACAACAGACCAAGAAAACGATTAGGGTTTAAAACGCCTATGCAGGCGTTCTATAATATTAATTAGCGTTGCACTTGGTGTGTTAATCTAAGTTTCAATTTTTATATTGAAATTTATAAAAACCACCTTCCATACCTTATATAAACCGTTTGTGCTATCCAATTCAATTAGTGCTAACAGTCTATTAATGACATTGATATACTCTATTTAATTAAATAGTATAGCTGATTTTAAGCGCCAAGGTTGCATGTAAAGCATCAGTTAACAATAAATTCAAATCTATCAGAGTTTGGCCATTCATGGCTGAAAAGAACAAAAATTAACTGGGTCGGCGTCTTATCGGTAAGATGCCTATCTTGCTGTCAATACTGAGTATAAAGCATGAACTACGGTGACGTGTTTCGCAAAAGCGATTTAGGTAGAGCAGAAATAAAATCTCAAAGTCTCGGTATATTGCCGCGAGAAGCGAGAACATTGCTGATTATGATTGATGGCAAGCGCACGTATCAAAACTACCTTGATACGCTTGATAATAGCAAAATGTTTGCTGATTTTGGCGGTGTTGGGCCTTTATTTGAATTACTTTTAGAGCTTGAGTGTATTGAACTGATTGGTGCTGCTAACGCTAGTTCGCAAATCCAAACAGCGCCTCAGGTATCTACTGTAAACGAAGCACCTACTGTTCCTCAAGTACCAGTCGCTAAGCAACCTCAATCTACAGACAACTCATTTGATATCAGTACTGAGATAGAGTTCGATCGTACTTTTAATAGCAAACCGCCAAGCAAAATTGCAGAGACTGGCAAAAAGTCTATCGGTATTATGTTTAAGGCAAAAGTTGCTGGTGCCAACTATGGAACCCTTAAATCTGACTTGGCGACCTACATTGAAAAAAATGCACTACCTGCAGAAGCTTGGGGCTATTTACTGAGTCTAGAGCAGTGTGAGGACAGCGCGCAATTATTACTGTTGGCACAAGAAGTACAAAAGAGCAGTAACGCGAATCTAGCACGTGGTATGAGCAAATTTATCAAAAAAATTCAACAGTCACGTTAGTACGGCCATTGATGAGTGATTAGCAATACCTGCACCGCCTTTTTTATAAATCTAGCAAATTAATTGGAAAAAATTATGGAGTCAGTCGATCTCTCAGAGTCAAATAGTCTAAAAATGCGGCAGGGTGAGCATATCATTTTGCGTCTGACTTATATCAGTCGTTATAACAACGATAACCTCAACGGTGAGGTAACTCGTATCCTTGAGCAAGCTCAGCAAAATAACGAGCGCAATGGTATCACTGGTGCGTTGGTGTTTAACCATAACTACTTTTTACAAAGTATCGAAGGGGCTAGGCCGGTTATCAATGGCTTGCTTAGAAAGCTTGTGCAGATGAGCGTCATCATTCCCTGCAAGTCATAGAATGCTGTGAGGTTGAGCAGCGTCATTGGAACAAATGGTCAATGAAGTATTTGATTCCAAGCGATGAGAACAAGGGGCTTGCACTGAAGTTTTCGACAGGTAACGAATTCAATCCTTATTTGATGAGCACCAATCAGATTATGATGTTGATTGACACCTTATCAGAGCTTCAAGAGCAAGAAGAGCAGCGTGCCTCTCAAAAGAAAAAACCGTGGTATGCCCTTGGTTAATTGAGTAATGTCTATAAATGCGATCCGCTTTCATAATATTTGTATAAGAGAACAAACATGACATCAACACACGCAGATGCCCATATCTTAGTGAGCATGACCTATGCCAGCCGCGCAAACCCAAATGTATCAGCGACCGATTTCAATGAAATATTACAGCAAGCACAGATAAATAACGCTGCTAATAGTATCACTGGGATGCTAACGTTCAATAAAGATTATTTTTGCAGACGATAGAAGGCCCAAGAGCGCAAATTAATCGATTGCTATACAGTCTCATTTCCGATGAGCGTCATCACGACCTACAGATTATTGACACACGTGAGCTAAAGCATAGGGAGTGGGCGAAATGGTCAATGAACTATGCGTCTCCGACCGAAGAGAACGCCGCAATCTATTTAAAGTACTCTACGACTATTGGTTTTAACCCTTACCTGCTAAATGCTGAATCTGCTCATGGGTTGATGAATGAGCTGAATGCACAAAAAGGCTAAATAAAAGTCGTTAGGGTTTAGACAAGCATTCGTTCGCAAGCTCATATGCTTTTGCTACAGCGCCTAGTTATCAGATGCTAATAAATCAGATTTATTAATATAGTGTATTAATGAATATTATTTTATTAAAAAATGAAAAAGTACTAATATTCAGGGAATACCGCATTTAAGAAACACTATAGAAAATAGAAATTTGTTGAGCTAAGTTTCGATAAGTAATTATTGTCGATAGCCATTTGCTATATAAGGTATAATGAATGCTTGTGTTTGCCAGCAATATTTTTATTATTCATGTTTATTAAAATAATTATGAATAATCTTTGATTAATCAAAAATCAAATTAACCCTTAAAAACTATTAATTTTTGAATAATGAATGAGTCATCATTCAGGTATCCCAATAGGCACAATGTCTCTATTGAGGTGATATTTTTTATCCGACAGTTGGACTTACTATGAGTAAAAATAACGCAATTGATTTAGATAACTTAAACGTAGATGAACTACGTGCCATCAGCGAAAATGCCCAGCAGCTTATTGCCAAAAAACAGCATCAGCGTTTGTATGATGCTTATATTCAGTTTGAGCAAATTGCAGAAGACAGCAACGCTACGATTGAAGAGATCTTAAAAGCTGGTGAAAAACTAGAGAAAAAACGCAGTATTAAGTATCGCAATACTGATAACAAGGAAGAAACTTGGACTGGTCGTGGACGTAAACCAACGTGGTTGGTTGAAGCACTAGCAGCAGGTCGTGGCCTTGAAGATTTTGCTATCTAATTAGGCTATCCAATTAGATAGTTTCGAGTCGTAACACAGTACGGGACGGAGCTTATCAGTCTTATGGATAATGGTTTATTTACAATCATTTAGTCATAAGCACTGAGGCTTTACAAAATAAAAAAGCCAGTATCTTTATTGCCAATATTTTGGTAAAAAGATACTGGCTTTTTTCTGTCATCTATAGGTCATTGTTTGTTATGATAATGACGTTTTTGTCTTATATAAGAGTTGTGCAACCGTGGCCCAAGTATCTGAGTTGTCTCATAAGCGTCCCCGCAAGCTTTGGTGGCTGATCGGATTTGTATTGTTTGCCTTATTTGCCCTATTGCAAATGCCAGCGGCATGGCTAATCCAAAAGTATGCACCCAATACGCCTTATGTGCAGCATGTGTCTGGCAATGTATGGCAGGGCTCTGCCATTTGGCAAATTCCTCTATCATCGACACCGCTCACAGGGATGGCCAAATGGTCATGGCAGCCATGGCAACTGCTCACAGGCAAGCTTGGTGCCGATGTGACTATCAACTCAGAGCAAACGAGGTTGAACGGACAGGTAAAGCTGGGTTTAAACTCATGGCAAGTTGATGATATGAGCGGAAAGATTGCTCCTGAGACTTTGGCAAGTGTGGTTGATTGGCAACTGCCTAACACACCCATTCAAGTCAATGGCGTTTCGTTAAAGCGTCAGTCTAGCGACAATGCATCATCGGAATCCGCTGAGAATGAGTCTGCTAAAAATGCGGCGGGATTTAGTGAAGCTGATGGTCAGTTGACCTGGGTTGGCGGTGAAGTCGGTTATCCGAGTGGTGGTAAGGTTTTTTATATCACTATGCCTGCATTGCGAGCTGAGCTGAGTGCTGAGCAAAAGAACAATAAAAATCTGCTGCATATCAATCTATTGAATAATCAAGATAAGCGCTTAGGCGATCTGTATATAGACGGGGATAACATGCTAGATGTCAGTCTGACTCAGCGCTTACTAGAAAACATGCCTGAATATAAAGGGCAAGCACCGCAGGATACACCAGTCGTTAGTTTGCGCCAGCCGCTGCTAGCTGGTCTGGGGGCGCCCTAAATGTCAAATATTGCTGCCAGCTTAAAGCCTGTCGTAAATACTCTCAATCGTTTTTCAGGGTGGTTGTTGCTACTGGCAATTGCTTGGCTATGTTGGACAGCGGCGCGTCTTTTGTGGTTACTATTAGCAGCGCCCTTAGCACCAGCATTGCCGCTAGCCCCTTTGCAAAAACAATACAAAGTCTGCCAATGACTATAGTGGTTTGTTTGCGATATTTGCGGACCCTGACCCTATTGCAGCGGCAGTCCAGCCACCACCCAATGTTGAGCTTAAAGGCGTACTACTCGCTATACCGGAGAGCATGTCTTCAGCGTTGCTTAACATTAATGGTGAGGTGAAAAATTACCGAATTGGTGATGGACTAAAAGACAGCGACTATATTCTTGTCGCTGTTGACTGGAATTCGGTTATTATCGCGGATGCCAATGATAAAGAAACAGTGATTAGCATGCCAGATGCTATGTCGCTAGATCAAAGTGATATGCTGGCAGGCGGCGTCAGTAATCAGCGTCTGCCAGACAATAGTATGTTACCGACTGCGCCTCAGACACTACAAGATACGCCGCCTGAACCGACAGAGACGAATGGTGAAAGCAGTCCGCAAACGGCGATTGAAGAGGCGGTCACCGCGCTGCAAGAAAATCCTGCCAGTTATTTGAGTAGAATGGGGTGATGGCCTCAGGTGAAAGCTATCAAGTCACCGCAGCGATGCCATCGAAGTTGCGCAATCGACTCGGACTGGAGCCAGGCGACAAAGTGTTGACAGTAAACGGACAAAACGTGGGCAATAATCCTGCTCAGGATGCAAGCGTATTGCAGCAAGTACAGCAAGCAGGCGAAGCACAAATCGAGGTTCAACGTGGTGAGCAAGTTATTACTATCCGCCAGCAGTTCTAATAAGACGGACTTTTAGCAAAGAGTGCTCGTTAAACACTCAGTACATATGACGCAATATCACTGTAGGTAATTATCAATATGGTAAGTTTTCATCAATTTTCAGCCACACCGTTACACCGTATCCTGCCGCGTTTGATGCGCCTGTGTCGTCCTCTTTGCCTAGCGGTACCCTTATGGGCTGCTAGCATGGGCCTAGCGAGTGCTGAGAGCTGGAAGGTAAACCTACAAGATGCCGATATCAAAGCTTTTATTAATGAGGTGGCAACCATCACTGATCAAAACTTTGTCCTTGATCCTCGTATCAATGGCAATGTGACGGTCATCTCAAACAAAGCCTTATCGCGTGATGAGATTTATCAGCTGTTCTTAAGTGTCATGCAGGTCAATGGGATTGCAGCGATAGAGGCAGGTACGACAATCAAACTGGTGCCAGATAATGTCGCCAAGCAGTCTGGTGTCGCCGTTGATTTGCGCGGCAATAGTGTCGGTGAGTCGCTTGCAACCCGAGTGATTTATTTGACGAATACTCAAGCAGCAGAAGTATTGGGCGTTATAAGACCTTTAATGCCGCAGTCTGCACATGCCGCCGCTGTGCCTGGTGTGAACGCGCTGGTGCTATCAGATCGCGCGGATAGCCTGAACCAACTCACGGCCCTTATCCGTGACTTGGATAGCAATATTAATGATAGTCTGCAAGTGATACCACTACGCCACGTCGATGCCGAACGTATGATGGAGCTAATCAGTGCCTTGGTGGCAAGCGCTGGTAGCGGACAAGCACAAGGTGGTAATAATCAACTCAAAGTGATCGCTGATTCATCAAGTGATCGATTGCTGGTCAAAGGCAGCCCTGAGATGATTGCCAAAGTTCAGGAGATGGTTAATCAACTAGATACCACACCGACAAGAAGACTGAGCGGTTTACGTGTCTTTCGCCTAAAGTATGCCAGCGCCAGTCATATTGCTGATATGCTACGAGGCCTTTTGGCCAATCAATCGATTAATAGCGCTGGAGCCACCTCAACGTTAGAGTCCGCTTCTTTAAATGATGCAAGCAGTACAGGGGCAACCATTAACAGTGCGGCGAGTGAGAGTATTGGCAGTAGCAGTAGTACATCAGTTGTGCCTACTAGCAATACAAGTGGAAGCGGTACAGGCGTTGGTGGAAAACCCTTTAGTATCATCGCTGACGAGACACAAAATGCCGTCATCGTCAATGCAGATCCTGAACTGATGTTTGAGATTGAAGATGCGGTCAATCAATTGGACAGTCGCCGCGCACAAGTCTTAATTCAAGCTGCTATCGTTGAAGTCTCAGGTGATGATGCAACCCAGCTAGGCGTTCAGTGGGCGCTTGGTAATGCCAATAGTGGCTATGGTGTCGTCAACTTCAATAATGTCGGTGCTAGTGCGACCACCTTGGCCGCTGCCGCATTGGTGGTAGTGCTGCTGCGGGCGCCGCAGGTATTAGCTCCGCTGCCAGCTCTATCGTTGGTGCTTTGGTTGGGATTGGCGATAGCCGAAAAGACAGTCAGGGTAATACGGAATTTTATGGTGCCATTTTGCAGGCACTCGACTCTTCTACCAGTGCCAATCTATTGTCCATGCCGTCTATTTTGACATTGGATAATGAAAAGGCCAGTATCTTGGTTGGTCAAAACGTACCTTTTGTCACAGGTTCTTATACTACCAGTGGTAACAACTCAAACAACCCTTTTCAGACCATTGATCGTCAAGATATTGGTATCAATCTTAACGTTATCCCCTCATATTGGTGATAATGGCACCGTACGTTTGGAGGTCTCACAAGAAGTATCTTCCGTCGTACCAGGTACTACTGGCAATGCTAGTGGTTTGACTACCAATAAAAGTCTCATTAATACAACGATTTTAGCCGATGATCAGCAGACCATTGCCCTAGGTGGTTTGATGCGTGACAATAGCACCACACGCCAGCAAAAAGTTCCGGGCTTAGGAAATGTACCAGTGATTGGCAGGTTGTTCCGCTCTGACAATGACAGTACTCAAAAGAGTAACTTGATTATATTTTTACAACCAACCATCTTACGTGATGGTGGCGCGGTTGCCAGTGTGACCGAGCGTAAATTTAACCAGATGCGTGTACTGCAATTGGTCATCGATAAAAATGGTACGATCAAACAGCTCCCGTTGAGCGGAACACAGGGCTGGGATGGTAATGTCGATGCAGACTATGAATTGATGCCGCTCAACCCCCTTATTCCTAAGCGCGATCAAACCCCGCGGTCAACCCCTCAAGGTTTCACTAAGGTAGATAGTCCCAACGATGGTATAACGACATATCCTCTCAATCGTTAAAGCAGCTATTAACCACCACTTTAAACAACTGATATATTAAATCAGCACAAGCCAATGTACGATGTAATAAACAAAAATTACATCATACATTGGCTTGCGTATTCGTAACACAGCTAAACAGAGCGACCGTCGTATTTTACGTATACTAAACTTTAGTGAGATAAAAATAGGTATGCACATTTATATCCATAAAATTGGTGCTGTATCAATAGGTAGAGACAATCATGGCAAATCATAAAAGGGGTAAAAGTTGGCTGGTCTTGGGTGCTGTGGCCACCGCCTTATTGATTATTCCTCGGCGTAGTAGTCGAAAATCCGATAAGGTGACTGACACTAATATCGCAAATTTAAAAAATAAGAATGCTCATCACGGGGATAAGGATACCCAGTAGGGGCGCATAGCGCTTTATAGTGAACGCGGCATCGCTTGAATAGGCTGTTACTACAACCATGTGTATAATATGATGGTTGATAAGGTATTTTGCTAAACACGTTGTTTTTGGAGTGTATTTATGTCTGGTCCTGAGTCATCAAATAGGGTAAATCAAGCCTTGAGCAATTGTTATCCGCTCATTGATACCCATACACATTTTGATGCGCCAGTATTTGATAATGATCGAGAGCAACAGGTGCAAAAAGCTTACCATCAAGGTATACGTCATCTTGTGCTGGTTGGTTATCTTTATCAGCATTTTGAGCGTATGTATGACACTAAGCAGTTGATCGATAAGTTATCAAAGCGTTTTGGCATAGACACTGGCGAGCATAACGAGTCTGATTTCTGTACCCATATTGCGCTAGGCTTACATCCTTTTTATATCGAGCAGCATACTGATGCTCATTTGACAGAATTGGCACAAATGGTTGCTGCCTGTCGACCATTAGCCATTGGTGAAATTGGCTTGGATACCTTTACTGACGCAATGAAAGAGCCTGATGTTTTTGATAAACAAAAGCGGTTCTTTAAGGCGCAGCTAGATATCGCTGTGACCTATCAGTTGCCAGTGATGCTTCATATTCGTAAGGCGCATGCCGAAGCGCTTGCTATATTAAAAGCGCATGAATACGATGCTCATACATTGGGCGGTATTGCGCATAGTTTTAGTGGTGGTGAACAAGAAGCCAAGGCATTTGTGAAACTAGGGTTTAAGCTGGGTGTTACAGGTCAGGTGACCAATCCGAACGCCAAAAAACTGCGCCGTGCTATTCAGGCCGCTGTGGATACATATGGTATTGAGTGCTTGGTGATTGAGACAGACTGTCCGGATATGACGCCGATTATGTGTCAAAATTCAAATAGTCAGCATTCAGCCGTTGGACAAAGCCTAGACAATGAATGGGAGGCAGCCCACGCACATGATAGGAATATTCCTGCTAATTTGCCTTGGGTATTGTCGAGTTTAAGTGAATTATTGGGTGTCTCACAGGATAAACTTGCTAAGCAGTTATGGCAAAATAGCTGCGATGCTCTAAAAGTAAACTGGGCCTACCCAACATAATTATTAAACTTATACTTAAAAGATGAAGTAAGCACAGTCAAAATATTTAAAAAGAGTATTTAAAAAGCTATGAATGAAACCAGACAAATTGAGCACCCAGTCGTAGAGCCAGTCACTACCGAATATGATAATGTACAAGCTAGCGTAGATGAAAAAATGAGCAGTATGACCGCCGCTTCCAAGGTACGCGTACGCTTTATGGCACATCAGCTGTCAATACGTTTGCAGCGTCGCATGTTTATATCATTGGGGTAGGCGGTGTTGGTTCTTGGGCGGCAGAAGCGCTGGCACGTACGGCAGTCGGTATGATTACCTTGATTGATTTGGACGTTTTGGTGGCCTCTAATGTCAATCGGCAGCTACCGGCGTTAGACAGTACGTTTGGTCAAAGCAAAATTGAGGCAATGGCGGCACGTATTAAGGAGATCAACCCTCAAGTCACCTTAAATCTCGTTGATGATTTCTTGACCGTCGAAAACGTCGCAGCGCTACTGCCGAGTCGCCACGAAGCGAAAGCAGCTGCCGATCAAGGTAGGCCTACTGTAATTTTAGATTGCGTGGATGATATGAATGCCAAGCTGGCGATTGCCCTACATTGCCGTTTTAATAAATTAAAGCTGGTCTGTGCAGGTGGTGCAGGTGGTAAGATAGATCCAAGTCAAATAAGAGTGAGCGACTTGCGTGATAGCTATCAAGATCCATTGCTTGCCAAATTGCGTAACAAGCTGCGCCACGAAAAAGGCATCAATAGCGCGCTAAAAGAGAAGTTCGGTATCAAATGTGTTTATTCTACCGAGCCACCACATGTGGATAAGAGCTGCCAAGCAGGCGGATTACAATGTGGTGGTTATGGGTCGGCAGTGGTCGTCACATCGGTGGTCGCAATGATTATGGTCAATGAAGCGTTACAATTATTGATAAAGCAGACGAGTCACCAATCGAGCGTCTGATATTATTTAATGGAGTCGATCTTGTCTATATCTAACTCACCTAAAAGCAGCTACCCAGTAGCGGTAGATGAAGTAGAGCGTATCAACAAGTTGAAAAAATATCAGGTACTCAATGAAGATGAGGAGCCTGCATTTGATCGACTCGTTGCACTCGTAAAGCTGTTTTTTGATGTGCCGGTGGTAACGATCACTTTTATGGATGAGGAAACGCAATATTTAAAAACAGCCTGCAAATTCAACAGTGAGACTGAGAGTGTACGTACCACAACACGTGAAGTAGCCTTTTGTAATTATACGGTTTTATCTAACGAAGTCTTTGTGGTGCCAGATGCATTGGAGGACAGTCGCTTTCGTCAGAACCCATTAGTTACTGGCTTGTCTCATTTGCGGTTTTATGCGGGTGCACCGATCATTTTGCATGAGGGCAATAAAAGTTACCGGTTAGGTTCATTATGCCTGATGGATACCAAGCCCAACCATAGCTTTAGTGACCAACAAAAGAGGTATTGGCGCAGTTTGCGATGATGGCAGCAGATGCGTTGAAGCTACAGGATAAAGAACGTGATGCCAAACACGCCAATGAGATGAAATCTAACTTTTTGGCCAATATGAGTCACGAATACGAACACCAATGAACGGTATCATTGGTATGGTAGAGATGCTAGGTGACACCGAGCTTAGCGCTGAACAGCGAGAGTATGTAGATAACATCAAAGTCTCTAATGAGCATTTGATGGTGATTATTAATGGGATTTTGGACTTATCGAAAGTTGAGTCTGGAAAATGACTATCGATTCTATCCCACTCAATTTATCTACATTATGTAATGAAGTGGTCAGCCTATTTTCTATTAAGGCACGTCAACGAGGTTTGACGCTAGATTATCATTATACCGAGTCATTATCACCTTATGTGAAAGGGGGATCCAGTACGCCTCAAACAAATCATCGCAAATCTTGTGAATAACGCGATTAAGTTTACCCGTGAAGGCGGGAGAGTGAGTATTGATGTCAAGCATATGAATAATTGCTATCGCGAAAATATTGACAAAAATAGCATGAGGCAGGAGACGTTAGAACGTAAGGCGGATAAAAATATGACCTTATGTATTGAGGTCACAGATACAGGTGTCGGTATAAAAGCTGAGTCATTAGAGGCAATATTTGATGCTTATGATCAAGCCAATAAATTCACGCATCGCCTTTATGGTGGTACAGGTCTTGGGCTCTCCGTCTGCAAATCTCTTGTCGATCTGATGGGTGGGTATATTTGTGTCGATAGTACCGTAGGCGTTGGTACTACATTTCGAGTGTTATTGCCGCTACCGACTATTGATGAAGAGAAATACGAAACATGGCAAGACTCTCATGATCTCACAATGGCAGAGCCTAGCCACGAGCGTGCAGGTCATATCTTATTGGTAGAAGATGATACCGTCAATGCCATTATTGCCAGAAAGGCATTGACCAATAGCGGTCATACCGTCACTCATGTGACTGATGGTCAACAAGCGATTGAAGCTTTTGCCTTGTTTCCCAAACGTTATGATGTCATCTTGATGGATCATCACATGCCGATTTTGGATGGTGTACAGGCCACTATTAAGCTGCATGAGCTTTATGACCCTCAAGACCTACCACCTATTATCGCTTTGACTGCCAATGCCATGGATGGAGAGCGCGAAAAGTACTTAAAAGTGGGTATGCAAGATTATTGCACCAAACCTTTTAAAAAGGAGCAGCTAAATGCTTTAGTACAATATTGGTTGATACAAAAGCAGCTATCAGAAGAGGAGTAAGTCACAGGTCGTTATCATGATAATTGCCATGACAATGACTATTAAATATTAGGCGCGACTAACTAAATACTAGGCGCTACCAAACGTTAAAGGCGACTATGCGACAATGAATACAGCCGCTGTAAACACAAAAAAGCTTAACCGTTTATATAGCGGTTAAGCTTTTTTATTAGTGATCAACACAACAATCTCAGCGATCAATCATGCTTATTGCGCTATTAGTTTACACGAGTTTGGTAGTCACCCGTACGCGTATCAACACGGACGATTTCACCTTGCTGTACAAATAGCGGTACACGTACCACGGCACCAGTTTCTAGCTTAGCCGGCTTGCCGCCGCCACCTGAGGTGTCACCGCGTACACCAGGATCGGTTTCTGTGATTTGTAATTCAACAAAGTTAGGCGGCGTTACTGATAAAGGTGTGCCATTGAACAAAGTAATGGTGCATAGAGCATTGCTGTTCTCTTTTAACCACTGTATCGCGTCGCCCATCGCGTTTTTGTCAGCTTGAATTTGCTCAAAGCTTTCAGGGTGCATAAAGTGCCAAAACTCACCATCATTGTATAGATAGTTCATTTCCGTATCCATCACATCAGCCGCTTCTAAGCTGTCGCCTGATTTGAATGTTTGCTCCAGTACTTTACCACTACGAAGATTACGCAGCTTAACGCGGTTAAAGGCTTGACCTTTACCGGGTTTGACAAATTCGTTTTCAAGAATGGCACAAGGGTTGCCATCCAGCATGACTTTTAGACCAGCTTTAAATTCATTAGTAGAAAAACTTGCCACAAGAGACTCCTAGGGGTTGTAGATATGGTAGTAGATAGATATGAGGCTGACTGTACCAAAAGTTGCTGCCAAGCCAAGTGCTTACGTATTAGCGATATACTTTGATAGGGTAGACACTAAGGGCGTATAATATCCGATTTTGGGCACAGGTAGTAGGCTGTCATGATAAACCATTTAATCACACAAAAAAACTGGCAAACGCAATTATCGGAAGCCATTACCTCTGTTGACGAGTTGCTCAGTCTCCTAAAACTCGACTCACTACGTGCAGAGGTCTATGTGCCGAAGCATTTTGAGCTGCGTGTGCCGCGCGGCTTTGTGGCAAAAATGACTGTGGGCGACCGTGATGATCCGCTATTAAGACAAATACTGCCAGACCAACAAGAGCAAATCAACGTCACAGGCTATGTAGCAGATCCTTTAAGCGAAAACAGCCAAAACCCTGTCAAAGGAATGCTGCACAAGTACCAATCAAGAGTATTACTGACGATTACTGGGGCGTGCGCGATTCATTGTCGCTACTGTTTCCGTCAGCATTTCGACTATAGCGCCAATATGCCAACTGCTGATGCAAAAGAAAATATCATCAACTATATCAGCGCGCATCCTGAAATCAATGAAGTGATTTTGAGCGGGGGTGATCCTTTAAATGTGACCAATAGACGTCTGTTTGCATGGTTAGATACTTTGGAATCTATTCCGCAGCTGACGACAATTCGACTGCATACTCGTCTACCGCTGGTTATTCCAGCCCGATTGGATGACGCACTATTAGACAGACTGTCTCAAAGTCGTTGCCGTATCGTGATGGTCATTCATTGTAATCATGCCAACGAGATTGATGATCTGACAGCAGAGTACCTTCAACGTGCTCGCGCAGCTGGCGTGACGATGCTAAATCAAGCAGTACTATTAAAAGATGTTAACGATAATATCGATGCTCAGACAGAATTAAGCCAGCGTTTGTTTGCTTGTGGCGTACTACCGTATTATCTATATGTTTTAGATAAGGTGGCTGGTGCCGCACACTTTGATAATGACGAGCGGTCGTCAATTGAGCTTTACTGGTCGTTATTGGCAGCATTACCGGGATATTTGGTACCCAAGTTGGTCAGAGAACTGCCGAATAGGCCATTTAAGGTGCCGATTGATATTTACAAACATATTTAATGCAGGCAATATAGGGGTGCAGAAAAAACCTGTTAAAAAGAGACGATTGTTGATAAAAATTGGTCAGTGACTGATTTTTTTATAAGAAGGGGGTCACGGTATCAGACATTATATTGATAGAACGCCTAAAATATATTGTCTAACAATAAAACGTCTATCGTTCATACCCATAGTCTCTTTAAAACAATACACAGTTTGCATGCTTTTTACCTGATATTGCTCTACTTTGTGTGGTTGCATACTTGCCTCTTGTCAACTTACTCAGAGTGACCAACAGTGAGTAGGAATACTGATGATAACTTTATCTAAGTTTCAAGAAGCCCTTTCTTCCAAAGAGCCACTAACAACGCCAAACCAATCAGTGAGCGGCCAAGAGCATCATTTGCTCAAACTATTGACAACGCTATCTTCACAAACCCAAGAGCAGCAAGCTGAGCACTTAGAAAAAGTTCTCTCCGTATTATGCGAGGCCAATATAGATGAGCTTCAATGCCTTAAACTGATGACGGCTGTGAGCGATGCTTCAGATCGGTTGATTGCCACGTTACGACAGCAGTATATTTATGAAACAGGCGCGCTGAGTGAGGTGCAGTTGGGTTATGTGGCTCAAGTAAAATCCTTGCATTATTTAATTATTTTGGCTTATGACAAGGTTGTACGTCGTCAAGAATTAATATCAAACAGTCCGCCAAAAAATATTTTAAAGAAAGGTTTTCCGCGCTATTTTAATACCAATAAAAAGCGCGCCAATACGCTTACGGTTGCCATTTATCAGTCGCTGCTGAGGTACCACAAGCTATTGTGTGAAGAGGCACTTTGCTATCGCAAGCCATCAGATTATCTCTGGTTCAGAATTAATCAGTTGTACCACCTCGCTTATCAACAGCGTGTGTCTCATCTCGAGTTGAATCGAGAAACAGTGACACCCTACACAAATAGTATTCATCAGCTTTATTGCCAAATATGTTTGCATAGTTTATTGAATGTATGTGCCATGCGTCGTCCTAATGTTCTATTGGTACAACGTTTATTGCCTGAATGGTCTCATTATATTGTTGCGACAATAGAACCAAAGACGGAAACACGCGTGTTCGTAGATTTACAGAGTGATAAACCACCAACGTATCTAACGCCCAACTCTGAGATAAATCCCTATGAAGATCGCTATGACTGTTTGTTTTTAGAGCTGACTCCTATGGTGCAGTATTTTAATTCACGTAGGCAGCTATCCACTGAGAGCAGTAATGTGGGGATAGGACACGGTCTGTTGAATACAATATCAATGACAGTCAGTTATCGTTATCTACAACCACAGCTCACGCTGCCTACTAAATATAGTCTCAAACATCGTGCGAGTTTAATCGCTGGTTTTAACAGTATCCATCACCATGTTAGTGACTCAAGCAGCTTTGCTAGCTTGATAGCAATAGATGAGTTATCCATAGATGAGCGCCCTCGTTATGACACGTTTAATGCAGAGCAAAACAGTAATAGCGTATTAGACATAGAGGTGTTTGACAGCCATGACAGTTTGTCACTATTTCGTACACTGCGATTGGTGCCAACAGTAGATGTGTTGAATGAAGAGCATGTTGAAGAGGAGGCTCTTGATATGGATATGATAGATGGCGAGCTTGTTGCAACCACACCGCCATCATTACATATCATGAGTTTGTTCTTACTCTGTCAACCTGATGTGACAGAGCAGCCTGATCGGTCAATAGGGGTGGTGCGCTGGCGACATTTTGATACCAAAGACAAAGAGGTTGAATGGCAATTGCTTGGTCATCAGATTGTGGCATGCGGGTTGCGCTTGGAAGGGAGGGACCCACAGAAGCATTGTTTTGTGCCAGCGCTGATTCTGGGTAAGGATGAGCAGCTGCAAACCATGAGTTCGCTGATTGTACCTTCGTCTTACTTTCAGCCTGATGATAGAGTCATCATGCGTATCAGCAGCAAACAAACCCATCTACGTTTGGGTCGTAGATTGATGATAACTGAAGGGTTTAGTCAATACGAAATAGCAAAATAATGTCTATTTATGTATTTATAGTGAAACCATTATAAAAATGGTATAGCAAGATTAAACGCTATTTTTCGCAGCCTCTGGAGACGCAGTCACAGCAAGCAAGAAAAGTAGCATTTAATCGAGCGCGTTTTCTATGCTGTATCAATTTTATTGAGGTTCTACTATATTGAAAGAAAGAGGGGTTGCACCGTATAAGAAAAAAGGCTGATGTTTTTTTTGATAATGATATTAAACAAACAAGGTCATAAGTTAACCTGCAGTCAATCAAATTATTGTCTATAATGAGCGATATTGTTACTCTAATTTATAAGATGCCTCGGGCGCTAGAATATATTACGCCAACTAAAACTCAGCTACTATCACAATAATCACTGAGCATATTCTCTATAATGTTTTCTAAGCCAGATTAATTTTTGGAAACAGTATAAGGTGTCAAAAATAAGAGATAAAGATACAACCATAAGATTAAAAGGCCACCTATGCGCATTCAGTCCACCTTAAATCTATTAGTGATTAACGATGATCAGCTCTATGCTGAGCGTCTTGTACATCTACTGAGTGATTATTATGACAGCGTGAATTTAGGATTTTTGGATGATAAAGAAGAGCTACTAAAAGTACTGCGCCAGTCGTGGGATGTGCTGGTATTTGTTAGTGCTTATGATATGAGCTTTACGGATGTGGTTGGCATCATTCAAGAGCAGAGCATTGATTTGCCGATGATTTATTTGATGAAGGGTGAGGCAATATCGACCGCGTGTAATGATGAGGGGTTGCCTGCGGTGATGAGCGGAACCATGGTCAAAGCACTCAAGGCTGATCAAGAGATGGCTATCGTTATGGCTATCTGCTTACAGCATGACAGCTTGCGTAGTCGCCGTGAGCTCAAGAAACTACGCCATGTCCTATCAGAAGCAGAGCAACGTGCCAATGTGCTGATTAAAAACTCGAAAAGTGCAGTTGCCTATATCGATGAAGGTATCCATATCTTTGCCAATGATCCCTATCTTCAACTGTTTGGCTTTCGGTCAATGAATGATGTCATAGGGGTACCTGTGATTGATTTGATTTCAGGTGGCGATAGTGTCAAGGACTTCAAGCAATTTCTACGTCAGTTCGATAAAGGTAGCCGTGACGAAGTCGAGTTTAACTTTGAAAGCGTGCGCACGGATGGCAGTACTTTTGAGGCAAAATTACAGTTGGCATCTGCGACTTTAGATGGCGAACCCGTTACTCAGATTATCATACAACAAAATGCTAGCAACAGCGCAGAGGTTGCCAAACGCTTGGCTGAAGCAGAGCGTAAAGATAACCTGACAGGTGTGAATAATCGCCACGGCTTTGAGGAGCAAATGGCGATAGTGCACCAGCAAGCAACTCAAGGCGTGCTGACAGCAGCATTGCTCTATGTACAGCTCGATAACATTGGAAAAATAAGAAGTAGCCTCGGTCTGCAAGGAGTAGATACGACTGTCAAACAGGTTGCCTATGCACTAGATGAACTGGTATCGGATGGACATGTCAGCCGCTTTAGTGATACCGCATTTATGATACTTGTCAAAAACAAAACTACCTCAGAGCTCGAAGAGCTGGCTGAGAACATAGGTTCGCGTATCAGTGAGATGCTCATTGAGGTAGATAAGCGTACGACGAGTACCACGGTAAGTATCGCAATCGTCAAAATCGAAAAAATACCGCAGAGCCCGCTATAATAATAGAGCGTGCTATGGATGCTATTAGCCAGATCATGGTCGAAACCTCTAACCATGGTGGTACTTATCATCTATATGATCCGAGTGAGCATGCCAATAGTGATGATCATGCGCTTGCTGAGTCTCTGATTGATGCTATTACAAACAGTCGATTTGAGCTGTCATTTCAACCAATATATGATATCAATCAAGATCGTAGTGACTTTTTTGAAGTGTATCTACGTCTGCCATTGGCCGATGCCGATAACACGGTATTGACTCCCTGATCAGTTTATGGCTGTGGCCAGAAAACACAAGCTACTTGAAAAGATAGATCGCTGGGTACTCATTAATGCGTGCAAAAAAATCAATGATGTCCGTAAAGAGCATCCTGAAGCCAGACTATTGGTGCAGCTAACCAGTGCCTCATTAATTGACAAGAAACTGCCCAATGTGGCAAGCCAACTGATCAAGGCAGTAGGCGGCGCTGCTGGTGTCTTAACGTTGCAATTTAACGAAAAAGACATCTCGGATCATTTAACTGTGGCAAAATCTCAGTTTTCGGCCCTTAACGAAGTCAACTGTCAAATGGGCATTACTAATTTTGGTTCTTCTGCCAAATCTATCGAAATTGCCAATTTAGTGCAGCCGGATATCGTGCGTTTGGCGCGTAACTATGTACAAGATATCAATTCAGCAGATAACTTAGACACGGTTAAATCACTTATCATGCGCATCAATGAGGTAAATGTTGATGTGCTAATGCCGTATATTGAAGATGCAGCGACTATGTCAGTCGCATGGAGTGTGGGGGCGCGCTATCTGCAAGGATACTATTTAGAAAAGCCTAGCAAAACGCTAAAGATCGCCAGTTAACATATTGCGATGCTACAAAATCTTTATCGCTAATGCTCACCAACCAAAGATTGCCAAAATGTCTATTATTAGTAAATATCAAATAAGCAGTCTTTTTGCCGCTGTTTTATTGCTCACTGCTTGTGAGCATACCCCGCCTGATCATCGCGACCCTGTGACACTACCACTATATGTCAATGGAGATGCAGATAATGGCTCGTTAATTTATCAAGATGCTTGCAGTCAATGCCACCAGCTCAACGCTGGTCTCAATAAAAAGGGCCCGCAATTAATGAATATATACGGCGCACCAGCTGCTGAGCTAAAAGATTACACTTATAGCGAAGGGGCTCACAAAGTCAGGATGGGTATGGGACGCCAAAACACTCGATCCCTATATCGCGGATGCACAAAAAGCCATGCCAGATTCAAAGATGCTATCAGACCCTATGCCAGATGCTAAAGAGCGCGCGGATGTTATTGCGTATTTATCAACCCTCCGCGCTGATGCGCCGATCGTCGTAGAGGATGCGAACTGACCTTACTGGTTGATCGTTATGACCCAAAAAATGAGCCGATAATTTACTATGACCCATGCCCCTAACGATAGAGCACCATCACCTACATATCAAAAAAATATCCAAAACGCTTGGTCAATCCGCTCCCAGTGGCACCGATTTGCAACGCAATCAGCAGAAAATTGCACAATTGATGGCGCAATTGAACCAAATTGTATTGGACAAACCGCAAGCAGTTAAATTGGCACTCAGTGGCATACTAGCAGGTGGGCATTTATTGCTACAAGATTTACCTGGTATGGGTAAGACAACTCTGGCTCAAGGTTTGGCTAAGCTGTTAGGCCTGAGTTTTAGCCGAGTGCAGTTCACCAATGACATGCTCCCTGCCGATATCTTAGGCATGAGTATCTATGACCAAAGTAAACTGCGTTTTGAATTTCGTCCCGGTCCTATTTTTACTCAACTGCTACTTGCTGACGAAATCAACCGCTCCAGCCCCAAGACGCAAAGCGCACTCCTTGAAGCAATGGAAGAGCGACAAGTGACGCAAGATGGACAAACTTATTCTTTGCCGCAGCCGTTCTTTGTTATTGCAACCCAAAACCCACTGCAACAAGCTGGCGTCTATCCGTTACCTGAATCACAGTTAGATAGGTTCTTGCTGTGTCTGTCATTGGGCTATCCATCACCTATGGCAGAGCGTGAACTACTAAAAGGTCAAGATCGCCGTGAGCTATTAAAGGATCTAGATACGGTGCTTGATACTGAGGCTGTGCTATTGGCACAACAAGGCGTAAAACAAGTTTATGTGGCGGACGTGGTATTGGATTATCTACAAAGACTCGTTGCAAAGACTCGAGCAAGCCAAGAGTATCATGGGTTATCACCACGTGGCGTGCTATCGCTACAGCGTGCTGCACAGGCTTATGCTTATGTGTCGGGGCATATGGAGGTGACGCCTGAAGATATCCAAGCGGTCTTCGCTGCCGTGGCTGATCATCGTCTCGGGCAGCGTTTTGCCCCTGCACAAGTGGTAGGTGGGCAAGCACCGCAGACCATCGCCCAACGCATTTTAGCAGACGTGCCTGTCATCGTTTAGCTGTCTATATTTTTAGTTATCTATATTGAAGTACGAGCAGGTTTAATAATACATGGCTATATCATCGAGTCCGTTAGTCTGAGGACTAGCGACTAGAGTCAATTACATGGTAAGAATAGGGTAGTCATGAGCTTTTTACCAAAAGCCTTAACCGCGTCAATCAGGTCAGCAATGAGCCGTTGGTTTGCCTCGCGCGCACCCAAAAATGATAGCGCGACGCTCAATCTACGCAACGTCTATATTTTTTTTTAGTCGTGAGGGTATGCTATTTGCTGTGCTATTAGTGATTACCTTTATCGCGGGTATCAATTATGGCAATAACTTGGTACTTGGCTTGTGCTTTTATCTGGTCAGCGTTTGGTTGATTAGTTTTCATGTGACTTTTGCGCACATATCGGGTCTGCAAATGCGTCTGCTAGAAGTGACTATGACAGAGGCCGGTACTCCTGCTTGGGTGACACTGCAACTCAAAAGTGAGAGCCGTCAGCCACGGCGGCAGTTATTATTTGAGTTTGAGCAAGTAGCTGACAAGAAGGGATAAAAGTGGCACGAATCGGCAAAGCTCCATACTCGTGACGAGTCTACAAAGTGAGCAAACTATTCGCTTACCTGTTCAAACCTACAATCGCGGTCCTCTTGAGCTGCCACGACTAATAATTAAAACCGTTTATCCTTTGGGTATTATGCGTGCTTGGTCTTATGTCTATTTTGCGCGTAAGACTTGGGTGTATCCCAAACCTGAAGCATTTGACTGGCAGGTGCAGTATTCAGTTGCAAGCTCGGAGGATCTGCCAATTGGCGGACAATATCGACAAGGGCAAGACGACTTTGAGCGACTGGATAATTATGTCGAAGGGGGAGTCGCTGGCCCGTGTCTCTTGGGGCCATGTGGCACGGGGTCAAGGCATGTTTACCAAGCACTTTGCAGACCCTGTCGGTCATGAGCAAACGCTTGATTATGCAGATATGCCAGGTGCTCATCATGAACAGAAGCTTGCGCAATTGGCTCATGGGGCGTTGACATTGGGTCAATTAGACGTGCCCTTTCAAATGCGTTTACCCAATGATACGCCTACTAGCGCAGCGGTGGGTGATGGCGAGACTTTTGCGCAAGCGTGCTTGCTAAGGCTGGCGAAAGCACCATGAATGAACCCAAACAGTTTTCTGCAACCGATGCCACAAAAACGGCAAGATTTGAGCAGTTAGCACTCGGTCAAAATATACAAGCGAAAAGTGGCATAGCAGCTGATAATAAATGGTATCGGCGACTACTGGCTCTACCAGCTTACTACTGGGTGCTAATTGCTCAAATAGCAGTCGTGTTGCCACATGCTGCTCACTTGCCAATATGGTTAATCGGGTTTGCGGCGATTAGTATTATTGCCCAACTACCGCGTCTCAAGAGTCGGCTAAAAAAACTCTCGCATTTAAAACGTGTCTATCAAAGCATGCAGATGCTGGGTTTTTTATTAGGCCTAGTAGGTCTGTGGCTAACGTATAACACAGCATTTGGGCTGGACATGGGCGTGGCATTTTTGGTGCTATGTCTCGCTAGTAAGCTTTGGGAGCTGTACAAGCGGCGCGATGCTTATGTGGTATTGAATCTATCGTTATTTGTACTTGCTGCATTGTTTTTAATGGATCAAGGGTTGCTGACAACTTTAGAGGTGGTACTGGGCGCTGTTATTGTCCTGCTGGCGTTTATTGCCCTAAACGACGATAGTAATGATGACGGTGATGGACGCCTGCGTACTTTAGGGGTGTTAGGGATTGGGGCACTGCCATTGTTGGTGGTGCTGTTTCTATTTTTCCCAAGACTGCCGCCACTGTGGTCTGTACAACTATCAGCTCAGCAAGCGACCACAGGTGTGTCCGATAGTATGTCACCCGGTGATTTTGCCAATTTAGGCCAGTCAACTCAGCTGGCTTTTCGCGTAGAGTTTGGCGATGAGCGTCCACCGCAACAGCAACTATATTGGCGCGGACTCGTGTTTAGTGATTTTGACGGAGTTACCTGGCGACCAAGCAATCAGGTAAGCCAATGGCCGACTAGATCGCAAGCCCCTACATGGATTCAAAATGCCTTTGCTACCGTTCCTGAGCAAGTGCAAGCCGCACCTACTCGCTATCAAATTATCCTAGAACCTACTCAGCAGAACTGGTTATTCGGGCTCGATTATTCTTTTTCTCAGCAGCCAGATATCAACATTACTTCCAACTTTACATTATCAAAAGATCAGCCTGTTACGCAGCAGCTGCGTTATGATGTATTGCAGTTTGCGCCGATGCGTATTGATACTGTGCTGACAGAGGCATCAAGACGCCTAAATCTGGCACTACCAGCAGAGGGTAATCCGCAAGCACGCGCGCTTGCTCAGCAGTTATTTGTACAATCAGGCTCAGATCCCGTGCGCTACATGGCTGCTATCGAGCGCTGGATCAATCAAACAGAGTTTCGCTATACGTTGTCACCGCCACGACTCAATACTGATCGTATCGATGAGTTTTTGTTTCCAGACCAAAGCAGGATTTTGTGAGCATTACTCTTCAAGCTTTACTTTTATGATGCGCGCAGCTGGTATTCCAGCGCGGGTAGTAGCAGGCTATCAAGGTGGTGAGCTGAGTCAAGGTGGTGATGTTTGGGAAGTGCGTCAAAAAGATGCGCATGCATGGACTGAAGTTTGGCTCGAAGGCCAAGGCTGGGTACGCGTCGATCCCACGTCGTTTGTGGCGCCTGAGCGGGTTGAGCAGGGTATGAATGCGATGACCCAGCAGCAAGGCGCAGCCATGTTTGGCAGTGGTGCCAGCGCGCAAATCAGCTATCAGCAGTATCAAATGCTACAAACACTACGTCGCTTGTCTGACCAAGCCAGCTATTACTGGCAAAAAGATGTGGTCGGTTATGACCAAGACAAACAAGCAGATTCGCTCCTAAAATGGTTCAACATCAGCTCCATTATGCAGCAAGTGATTTGGTTGGCGGCCAGTGCTATTATCGTTATGACTACCTTAGTATTCATCATTTGGCGCCGCCGGCGCAAACGCTGGCACCCAGCAGATTTGCCGCTTGCCCAGCTCTCGAAACATGTCGGCAAGCGCGATAAATTATTGGCTCGAGAGGATCATGAAGGACAGTTAGCTTGGCTAGAACGCTTAGCATCTGCTATCGATAGTCGCCTAAATGACGATACTCGCCGTCATGCAAGTCATTTAACAGACAGTGAAAACCCGATAGCGATTCAGACAAAACTGATTGAAATTAAGCAAAACTACCGTCAGTTACGTTATGGGCGCCTGAGTAACTTGGATACTAACCATAGTGAATATCAAAAACTACTTAAGCAGCTGAAAAGAATGTGCGCGAATTATTGTAACGTTTTAATGGATGGCGTTGATAATTTGAGTGAGATTAAAGATGCTGACGCATGGATATGTAGCAAATATCAGTAAAGGTTGTTTTGAGAAGATAAGTAAGAGAGTGTCTCATGGCGGTATATGTAGATTTTGTGCAGATAAAATTCAAAGGCTATAAATGGTGTCATATGCTTGCGGATAGTTTGCAAGAGCTGCATGATTTTGCAGCATTGATTGAGGTAGATCCACGTTTATTCCACCGCACCGCAAGCTACCCGCATTATGATATTACCGTGCAAATGCGCGAAACAGCCCTTGAGAATGGGGCGCTGCCTGCCGACAGGAAAAAAATTATTGAATGTGCCAAGAAGTTAAAAGTAGAGTTGCAGTCTGAAATGTCGTTATCTGATAGTGACTGATGCAGCTTATAAGTTACACAAAGAAAAAGGTGGGTAGAGATTTTGCTCACCCACCTTTTTTTTGCTTAGATGATACTTTTCTCGTTTGGTATTATTTGGCAACTGCCGCCGTGCTGATTGCGTTGAGCGCTTTTGAGACATTATCAATAACGGTATCGCAACCTTTGATATTATGGCGTGTTTTTAGATATTCAGGATTGTTGTATGAGAGCCATACCTTTTTATTGGCATCTTCGCTAATGAGGATTTTTTGTGGTAAATCAATGGCGACGGTTTGCTCGCAATTCATCAGAGACGATCTTAATTATGGCGATATCCTTGAGCGATTCATTAGTGAGTCATGGCGAATATCCATTGTGCGTCATCAGGCAGGGGGATGGCAATATATTCCAATCGATCGTTACACCAAGCGCTCTGCCAAATAGTCGACCAGTAGTCTGATTTTTGGCGATAGTTGACGGTTGTGTGGGTAGATGGCCCAAATGCTTTCTTTGGGTTCTCTATAGTTGTCGAGTACGCTCACCAACGCACCCGATGCCAGATGTTTTTGTACGTAGTAATCGGGCAGTTGTACGATACCCAGCCCTTTTAGCGCCGCATCAACCAGACTATAGCCGCTGTTGTACTGTATGGAACCAGAGACGCGCAGGTTTTTTTCTATGCCTTTTTCGACAAAATGCCAATAGTCGCGTGTACCTAGTAAGCAGTTGTGCTGGCTGAGATCGTCAAGCGTGCGCGGTACCCCGTATTGATTGAGATAAGCTGGTGTCGCACAGACAAAATTGGTGCGCAGGCTAAGCTTTTTGCCATCATCGTAGAGTCGCGCAACTTACCAATACGAATGGCCAAATCGTAGCCACCCTCGATTAAATCAATTTTTGGTTACTCAAAAAGCGGTTACCTCAATGTCCCGATATTGCACCATAAAATCATTGATTAAGGGCAGCAATTGTTGCTCGCCATAAGTCACAGGCGCAGTCAGTTTGATTCTGCCTTGAGGTTTTGATTGCAAATTGCTCACCGCTTGCTCAGCCGCGTTCAAACCATCGAGCACACTGCGGCAATGCTGATAAAACACGCGGCCCTCTTCGGTGAGTGAGACTTTACGCGTTGTACGATATAGCAGCTTGATCTTCAGTCGCTGCTCTAACGCACTAATCTGACGGCTGACTTGCGCAGTCGAGATACCAAGCGCTTTTGCAGCGCGCGTAAAGCTCCCGTACTCTGCCACACAGACAAACTCACTAATCCCTTCCCAGCGCATGATTATTACCAATATGTAAAAGATATTTGCAAATATAGCATATTGTTATCTTCTCAGAAATAAATATAATGGTTAGTATCAATGTAAATAGACGGTGTTTTACTGTCATCGATGCTTGCCTATATAGGGCAGGCAAGATAAGCTCAGTCTGTCTTTATCTGTTTTAGTCACAGAAATCGTGACGATTAAAACGAGCAGATAGCCTTATTGAACAAAAATAATGATTGGGCGTGAATGACGTTTTAAGTTTACGCTACGTTACAGTCCATCAATAACAATCAAAAGAGAGATTCCTATGTCAGATAAATTTATCAAATCAAAAGCCGCCGTCGCTTGGGGCCCAAAGCAGCCATTGTCTATCGAAGAAGTAGACGTCATGCTACCACGTAAAGGCGAAGTACTGGTAAAAATCGTGGCCAGTGGTGTCTGTCACACAGATGCGTTTACCTTATCTGGTGAAGACCCAGAAGGCGTATTCCCAGCGATTTTGGGTCATGAAGGTGGCGGTATCGTTGAGCAAGTCGGCGAAGGCGTAACCAGCGTTCAGGTCGGTGATCATGTCATTCCGTTATACACGGCAGAGTGCGGCGTTTGTAAAATGTGCCGCTCAGGCAAAACCAATCTTTGCTCAGCAGTACGCGAGACGCAAGGTAAAGGCTTGATGCCAGATGGCACGACACGTTTTTACAAAGACGGCGAGCCTATCTATCACTATATGGGTTGCTCAACGTTTTCTGAGTACACGGTTTTACCAGAGATTTCTTTGGCTAAAGTCAATAAAGAGGCCCCACTAGAAGAAGTTTGTTTGCTTGGTTGCGGTGTTACCACAGGCATGGGTGCGGTCATGAATACGGCTAAAGTCGAAGAGGGCGCTACCGTTGCCATCTTTGGTCTAGGCGGTATCGGCCTGTCAGCAGTGATTGGCGCTGCGATGGCAAAAGCCCAACGTATCATTGTGATTGATATTAACGAGAGCAAGTTTGAGTTGGCTAAAAAACTAGGTGCAACCGATTGCATCAATCCAAAAGACTACGACAAACCGATTCAAGAAGTTATTGTTGAGCTAACCGATGGCGGTGTGGATTATTCGTTTGAATGTATCGGTAACGTTGACGTCATGCGTTCAGCGCTAGAGTGCTGCCACAAAGGTTGGGGCGAGTCAGTCATCATCGGTGTCGCTGGTGCTGGACAAGAAATCTCAACTCGTCCATTCCAGTTAGTGACGGGTCGCGTCTGGAAAGGTTCAGCATTTGGTGGTGTAAAAGGCCGTACGGAGCTACCAGGTTATGTCGAGCGCTATCTGGCAGGTGAGATTCCTTTACAAGACTTTATCACCCACACGATGCCAATAGAAGACGTGAACGAAGCGTTTGACTTAATGCACAAAGGCGAGAGCATTCGTACGGTTGTCAATTTCTAAGCGTCGTTACTGACAGTAATATCAAAATCACAGTTTTAACCTGATGACGCTACAATAAAAAAGCTGCTTCAATTTTAAAGCAGCTTTTTTTATTTTATTTTACAATAACAGACGGTTTAGTTAGTCATATTCGCCAATTGTTCTAATATGCTGACGTAATTTTCAACCCCTTGCGCACCGCTGACCAAATGACGCTCGTTGAAGATAATCGCCGGCACACTTTGAATGCCCTTGCTGCTGCCAATGCTGTTCTTCTGCTCGCACTTCTTTTGCAAAGAACTGACCCTCTAGCACTGCCAGTGCCTCACTACGATCCAGTCCAGTCTCAGCTGCAATGTCAGCAAGCACATTGATATCGGAGATGTTTCTGTTATCGGTAAAATGTGCCGCAAATAACGCTTGTTTTAACTCATGCATATATCCTTGCTGGTCTGCAAAAATGCAGCAGCTGATGCAGATTAAATGTATTGTGCATGCGAGTGTCATCATTGAAATTAAATTCAAAGCCAACTTCCTGTCCAGCTTCAGTCATTCTGACTCGGCTAGCATCTGACTCTTCTTTAGTCGAGCCATACTTTTCGATAATGTGCTCACGCAAGTTTTGTCCCTCGCTTGGCATATTGGGGTTTAACTCAAACGGATGCCAATGAATGGTGTGTGCGGTATTGGTTTGCTCAAGTGCTGCTGCCAGTTGGCGATAGCCGATGACGCACCAAGGGCATACAACGTCTGAGACGATGTCTATTCGGAGTGGTTTTTCTGATGTGCTCATATATCCTCGCAGGCATTATTGTTTATTTTTTATGACGGTATTTTATAGCTAGACATATCAGCCAAAGCGACTTGGTTGAATCAGCTTTGGATAATATCACTCAGTCAATATTAAGAGAATGAGGGAGCGATTACAATGTAGTCTGCACAGTCTGCGTTATCACTTAGGTAGCTCAATTGTAACTATTATCAGTAGGATAGCCGAAATTTTTGCAAAAACGGTCTAACAACTGACGCACTGATAACAAAACCCATGACTACTTAACCAATCTGCCGTGGTCACAAAACAGGTTTTATTTAAAGTTGCTCCATTGAAATTAGCGATGATTATTTATAAATAACGCTAATAATAATTCAATAAACAATAAGAACTTAACACTCACTATGGTGTCATATATGAAAAATATTACTGAAGCAATGAAATGGCGTTACAGCACCAAAGACTTTGACACCAACAAAAAATATCAGCAGAAGACTTTCAGAGTCTAAAAAATATCTTACGTCTCAGTCCGTCGAGCACCAATATTCAACCTTGGCATTTTGTGATTGCTGATGATGAAGCGGGTAAAGCTCGAATTGCAAAAGGCACTGAGGGCATGTATGAATTCAATGATGCCAAAGTAAAAGATGCCTCGCATGTCATTGTATTCTGTAGTCGTGTCTATGCCGATGACGAGTTTTTAGAAGGCTTGCTCGACAAAGAAGATGCCGATGGTCGCTTTGCAGAACCAAAACTCAAAGAGCAAATGCATCAAACGCGCAAAATATTCTTGGACATTCGTCGTTACGAGCAAAAAGACGAGGCGCATTAGTTGATAGAGCAGTTGTATCTCAATATGGGCGCTTTGTTGCTCCTAGGCGCTGCTACTTTGAGTATTGATACTGTGCCGATGGAAGGCGCAGATTTAAAAGCACTTGATGAAGAGTTTGAGTTACGTAGTAAGGGCTATACCGCTGTTGCCGTGATATCGCTTGGCTATCGTAGTGAAGATGATTTTAATGCTGATGCCTAAGTCTCGATTTGACGAAAAACAATCATCACTAAAGCCTAGTTTTAGGTGTTTGATTTGAAATGATTATTCTAAAGTAGCCTCATAATAGTCCTATAAGCTTTCGTTTGTGGGGCTTTTCTTTATTGAAGACTATTTAATATACTACCTTTTTCTAAAAAATAGATTGCCCACTTCGCATAATATATTGCTAAATCATATGGCCTGAATTTGAGTGCTGATAAATTAAAACCAATTAATACTAGCTAGCAGCGGATGGTTAGGCTAATTGAGGTAAATGATTATCAGTTAGATTAAAGCGATTGGTAGTACACACTTTCAGGTACTGTCTCAGATTAAAAACTACACTGTAATAACTACAAAATAAAAACAAAACAAGTTTTTTGGTACGCAATAATGGATTTATTGCCGCCGTAGCTATGTAGCTATGTAGCTATGTAGCTATGTAGCTATGTAGCTATGTAGCTATGTAGCTATAAGGCGCTTTTTCACCCATTATATTCATCTGCCAGCGAGAAGCCAGCATGTCTACCTTGACGTTAACAATTAATAAGCAGGATTATCAGCTCGAGAATCTTGACGCCCGTACGACACTGCTCGACGTCTGTCGTCAACATTTACAAATTACTGGACCCAAAAAGGCTGCGACCACGGCCAATGCGGCGCTTGTACCATGCTCATCAATGGTCGCCGAGTCAACTCTTGTCTCACACTTGCTATCATGCATGATGGTGATGAGATTACGACCATCGAAGGCATCGGTATGCCGGACTCACTATCGGCGCTGCAACAAGCCTTTAAAGATAACGATGCCTTTCAGTGCGGATATTGCACCCCAGGTCAAATTTGTTCAGCGACTGCCTTAATAGAAGAAGTAAAACAAAATTGGCCAAGCCATGTGAGCACAGACTTACAACATCCTGATAGCCTTCTAGTACAAGAAATCGCTGAGCGCATGAGTGGTAATGTCTGTCGCTGCTCCGCTTATCCCAATATCATCAAAGCCATCTCACAAGTGCTTGAGAATGAAGCATCAGCGTCTACTTCTAAAACAGTTGACAACGCTGCGCAAAACTCAAGCGTAACAGGTATTTGGTCACCGCCGTCAAGCGAGACTCAGTTCCATAAAGCATCAGCGAATAACAAAACAATAACAGGCAAGGCAGGAGACCACTCATGAAACGTTTTGAATATAGCCGCGCTGATGCACCTAAGCAAGCCGCAACCTCTGCTAGCAGCAAAGACGCTTCTTTTATTGCAGGTGGTACTAACTTATTAGATCTCATGAAACTAGAGATCGAAACCCCAATCAAACTGGTCGATATCACTCGTTTAGAATTAGAGCAAGTGGAAACGACTGCCGATGGTGGTTTACGTATTGGTACGCTTGTGACCAATAGCGATTTGGCCGCGCATCCTGAGGTGATTGCAAACTATCCGGTATTGTCCCGAGCTATCTTGGCAGGAGCGACTGGTCAGCTACGTAACAGAGCGACAACGGGCGGCAACTTTTTGCAGCGTACTCGTTGCTATTATTTTTATCAAACAGACAGCGCTTGTAATAAACGTGAACCGGGCACAGGATGTCCTGCTATCAACGGGGAGAACCGTACCCTAGCTGTCTTAGGTACCAGTGATTCATGTATTGCTCAGCACCCATCCGATATGGCAGTGGCAATGCGCTTACTGGATGCCACGATAGAGACAGTTAAAGCAGATGGCTCGACTCGCGCTATCGATGTCAAAGATTTTTATTGTTTGCCGAAAGACACGCCGCATATCGAAAATGTGCTAGAAGCAGGCGAGCTGATTACTCATGTTGTATTACCTGCCCCTATTAAGGGCATGCATACCTATGACAAAGTGCGCGATCGCGCTTCTTACGCCTTTGCACTGGTATCTTGTGCCGCAGTCGTCGATGCTGACGACAATGGCAACCTAAAGACAGTACGATTGGCGTTCGGCGGCATCGGTACCAAGCCATGGCGTAATGAAGAGGTTGAGGCACTATTAACGGATACCGATGGCAATAGCGACGTTATCACGCAGGCCGCTGATCTATTATTGCAGGATGCCAAAGGTAATGGTCAGAACGACTTTAAAATACCATTGACGCGTCGCCTACTAAAACAAGTTATTCAGCGCGCATTAGCGGGCGAGGGAGCATAATCATGGCACTATTAGAATCAATCACCCAGTCAGAACCAACCAAAAAACTGACCATGGATGAGCCTGTTGAAACGCTATTTAGCACAACAGCAAGCTAGTTGGTAAGCCAATCAACCGTGTTGATGGTTCCCTAAAGGTTAGCGGTCAAGCGAAATACAGTGCCGAAATACACTTGGACAATCAAGCCTATGGTGTATTGGTAGGCGCGACCATTGCGAAAGGTCAAGTTGAGAGTATCGATAGTGACTCTCTAAAAGGCATTCTAATATTATTAAAGTCGTGACCGATCCTGAGCACTTTTTGCGTAACTCTCAACAAGGGACAAAAACTAAAGCACCCAAGCAAGGGGTTAGCGAGATTTTTTATCATGGTCAGCCTATTGCTGTCGTGGTTGCTGAGACTTTTGAGGCGGCAGAGAAGGCGCTAAAGCGCTGAAAGTGACTTATAAGGATGAGACTGACCAAGCGGCACTGAACTTTACTCAAGAGCTCTCTAACGCCCATGCGGTAGATGAAAAAAAGGCTCTGATAAAAATAATGTCCAAGGCGATCCAGACCAAGGCTTAGCTGATGCGGCAGTGACCGTTGATCGCTTTTATCATACCCCAAGTCAAAGCAACTCTCCAATGGAGCCCCATGCAACGTTGGCTCATTGGGAAGGCGATAAGCTCGTTCTGTATACTTCCAATCAGATGCTCGCTTCTTGCAAACAGCAAGTCATGGATGCTCTGGACCTAAATGAAGATCAAGTACAACTGATCGCACACTATGTCGGTGGTGGGTTCGGTAGTAAGCTCGGTATTGCTCCTGAATCTATTGCAGCGGCGATTGCTGCGAAAGATCTGGGTCGTCCTGTATTAATCACTATGACGCGTTCACAAGTGATGGAAACAACGGTCAGACGCTCAAACACGCGTCAGCGTATCGCAATCGGCGCGAACAATGACGGCGTGATCGATACATTGATACACGATACGATCTCTAGTAATTTGCCAGGTGAGGCTTTCTTTGAGCCAACTGCTCTATCTACGCACCATCTATATAGGGGCAAAAACCGCCGTGTGAATTATGAGATGGTAGACATGAACCAAGTGTTGTCAGGTTCTATGCGTGCGCCTGGCGAAGCGGTAGGTATGATCGCGCTTGAATGTGCCATGGATGAGCTTGCCACACAGTTGGATATTGATCCGGTTGAACTACGCCGTCGTAATGAGCCAGAGCAAGATCCGAGTAAAGATATTCCTTTCTCGACGCGCCAATTGATTGCCTGTATGGAACAAGGTGCTGAGCATTTTGGTTGGAGTGAGCGAAACGCCAAGCCTGCCAGTCAATTAGAAGGTGACTGGTGGATAGGTACAGGCATGGCGGCTGCTGCCCGTGGTAACCAACTACAGCCATCTGAAGCACGTGCAACCCTACAGGTAGATGAGTCAAAAGCACTTGGTATCAAAGCAGTTATCGAGACAGACATGACAGACATCGGTACAGGGTCTTATACGGTGTTTTCTCAGGTAGCGGCAGACCTGTTAGGACTGCCTATCGACCATGTTGAGATGAAACTAGGTGACACTGCATCGCCACCAGCATCAGGCTCAGGTGGCAGTTGGGGTGCTGCGAGTGGGGGTAGTGGTGTCTATCTTGCTTGTGAGCAGCTGCGTGAAATGCTAGCAGAAAAAGTTGGTCTGTATCCTGACAACATTCAGTTAGACAATGGTCAAATCAAGAAAACAGGCGAGCATGCTTTAACGGCAATGGAAGCTGCCAAAAGAGCGGCCAATCATTTGCTGACAGCACTATTGATAAGCTATCGCAAACCACAGGGCTTTCACTATCAGGACAGTCAGCATCACAAAAGTATGATTTTGATAATACAGAGTCTTATGCGCTTGCGGATGTGGTCGCTGACTATGACGAGCAAAAAATCACTGCCAAAGGCCAGATAAAACCGGGTAAGAACGGTAAGAGCCATCGCCAAGCCTCTTTTGGTGCGAACTTCGCTGAAGTGGCGGTTCATAAAGTCACTGGTGAGATTCGGGTGAGACGTATGACAGGTGCATTTGCCGCTGGTCGTATTTTGAACCACAAAACTGCAACGTCGCAATGCTATGGCGGTATGGTGTTCGGTATTGGCTCAGCGTTGATGGAACAAGTGATTCATGACAAACGTGACGGTCGTCTCTGTAACCATGACCTTGCCGAGTATCATGTGCCAGTTAATGCGGACGTACCGCAGTTAGATGTCATATTGGTAGAAGAAGATGATCCTTATACCAATCCAATGCACATCAAAGGTATCGGTGAGACGGCTATTTCAGGTGCTGCTGCCGCGATTGCCAATGCTATCTATAATGCGGTCGGTGTGCGTGTTTATGACTTCCCGATTACCCTCGACAAGCTGCTTTATGAGATGCCAGAGTAGTTTTATCAGCTTATGTATGACAAGAACCCGCTTACTGAGCGGGTTTTTGTAACTGAGTCGGTAGTATATTTTATTACTAGCAAAAAATTCACTAACAAAAAACAATTATTAAATAAGAGGCATTATGAATCAAGTCGCTGACATTCTGAAGCTGGCAAGCGAGGCTCAGCAGCAAGGTGTTGATGCTGTATTGGCCACTGTCGTTCATACAGAAGGCTCAGCGTATCGCCGCGCTGGTGCCATGATGCTCATCTGTGAAGATGGTCGTTCGGTCGGAATGATCAGCGGTGGCTGCTTGGAGCCTCACATCATCAAACGTGCCTTTTGGCTCACGCGTGACGGTGCCAATGTGCAGGTTTATCAGACAGGTGATGACATTGAGTACGCTGATAATGGTCAAGCGCAGGTAGCGATCAACAAAGAAGCTGGCGATACAGACGATCTAGACGACTTGGATGGCCTAGATGACATGGACTTTGATGAGTTGAATTTTGGGCTTGGCTGTAATGGACGTGTGCATGTGCTGTTTGAGCGTCTGGCAACAGCCGCACCATTTTTAGAGTCAGTTCGTCAGGTGCGACGTCATCAGCAGCCAGTTATGGTCGCTACTTTGATTCGCAACAACGGTTGTCAGAATACCGAGTTGCAAGTTGGCCTGCGTATCAATCTAGACGAATATCACAATTCGGAAAATTCACTAGAACAAGAGATAATAAACCCTTCGAATATAATTGCCGATATTGTAGAAAAGTTAGCAGAGTACGAGCTGTCTGAGAGCAATACTGAATACGTGACCATAAAAACGGACGAGGCAACCACCGAGTGGCTCGTACAACGCCTGCAACCACAAGTGCGCCTGCTCGTTTGCGGGGCAGGTAATGATGTGATGCCATTGGTGACCATGGCCAAGCTACAAGATTGGCATGTCACGGTCATAGACAGTCGCGCGCAATATGCGACTCGTATGCGCTTTCCTCAGGCAGATGCAGTGATGTCATTATCTTTAGAGGATAGTGATACCCTGCTAAAGCTGAGTAATAACGCAGCGGTCGCTCTTATGTCACATAGTCTGACCCAAGACCGCGCTCGCTTGGCGATATTGCTAGCACATGCGCAAAACTATAGATACTTAGGACAGTTAGGGCCGCGCTATCGTACCGAACGCTTAATCAATGAGATAAGCGCTAACATGGATCATCCTGCTATCTTGGATACTGGCGTTCAAAAACTGCATTATCCGATTGGCTATAAGCTAGGAGGAGATGGTCCAGAGGCACTCGCACTGGGTATCATGGCACAGATAAATGCAGTCATGCACGATCAAACTGCATCAGTAGAAGGCTCCTACAGTAGGGTCTCGAATTCAGAAGCAAGCGTTGGTAATACGGATGCTGATATTGTGCCGAGTACCGTATGAGTAGTATCGTCTTAGAAGACAAGGACAGACAGGTGCAAAATCATGCGGTCATCATATTGGCAAGTGGCCTCAGTCAGCGCCTTGGCCAACCTAAGCAGCTGCTCGTTAAGAATGGCGAGCTATTAATCGTGCACATGATCCGATCGGCAGTGAGCACCAATCCGCAAGCCGTTATCGTTGTGATTCCTGATAAGCATCCTGCAGTTGCTAGTGTAGTTACAGAGTTGGCTGTGCAATATCCAGCGGTTCAAGCGGTAGTAAACCCAAAACCTGAAACTGGTATGGCGGACAGTTTGCGTTTGGGTATTGAGAGTATTGCGAGTCTTGGAAATTCGTCAATCGAGCGCGTGCTTATCATAGGGGTTGATCAGGTTCTATTAGATCAGTCGCATTTAATGGCTTTGCTGGCTGGTGAACAGTCTGTGGTAGCCAGCAGTTATCATAGCTGGACGTATTCAGATGAATTAAGCGCTACAGAGCAAAAAAATATCATCGGCTTACCGCTAGTGATTGATACAGGTTTACTCAGACAATGGCAAACTGAATTGACAGGTGATAAAGGCTTGCGTCATTTAATCAGAGCATTACCGCCAAGCCAAATACATACAGTGATCAATAAGCAGCTCAGTTATGATATCGATACACCAGCACAGCTAGCGTTTGCTCAAAAAAAAGGCTGGCTTGATCAGCACTCTGAACGAATATGAATAGTAAGCGACTGACATGACAAGCATGATAGCAACCAAGCGTCTCTACCTAAGACAGTGGCAAGCAAGTGATCGTGCGCGGTTTGCCGAGATGAATGCTGATCCTAAAGTGATGGCATATTTTCCTAAACTATTAACCCCTGCATTGAGTAATACCATTGCCAATAAGTGTCAAAAATTAATTGAAGAGCATGGCTGGGGATTTTGGGTGGTGGCTCGTAAAGATGGCGCAGATAAAAGTGATGACTTTATCGGTATGGTTGGGTTAAATAACGCGCATGCTGATATGCCCTTGCCCCTGCTGTCGAGATTGGTTGGCGTTTGCACAAGGATTATTGGGGGCTAGGCTATGCCACCGAGGCGGCGCGTGCAGCGCTGGATTTTGCGTTTACCGAGCTGGCACTTGAGGACGTGGTGTCATTTACGGCGGTCATCAATCAGCGCTCGCAAAAGCTTATGCAGCGTCTTGGTATGACTGATACGCAGGACAACTTCTCTCATCCGATGCTCGATGCTGATCATCGACTGGCTGAGCATGTTCTATATAAAATCACGCGTCAGCAGTGGCAAGCCCTTATAGTATAACGGACTCTATTTATATCATACGGCCGATCTTGAAAGCGTCAAAATATGCCCCCTTAAACAAACGGCAACGCTAGATAAGCGGTGTTTTGAGGTTTGACGTGCTGACTGCTAAAGCCAAACTCAATCATCTTATTGGTTAGCTTGTTTTTACGCCCGCGTCCAGGGTCAACGACGATGACTTCACAGGTTGGCAGCGCATGACGTTCGATAAACCCAGCCAATATCCCAATATGTTGGTCTACGTAGAGCAAGTCACTGCCGATAATGATATCAAACCTACCAAGATGGCTGTTATCCTCTGACCAGTCTAAACGCTCAAAATTGATGCCTCTGTTATTATTTAGCGTGGTATTTCTATCAAGGAAATACTCAACGGTCGGATGATAGTCGGTCGCTGTGATGTCTGCTTGTCTATGATTGAGCAATAGACTCGATAGCGCCATGCCGCAGCCCACCTCCAAAATTCGTTTGTCCTTAATATCGTAATCAAGCATGTGATTGGCCAGCACCAAGCTTGATGGCCATATCACCCTCAAACATCGGCCAAGAAGCAGAGCAAATGCCCAAGTTTAATGCCTCATCATCAGGATCGCTAAATTGCTGATTGTCACGCAGGGTGCAAACGTCGGTGTTGCCAATTTCGATCGTTTGATAGTGCACGCGCACAGTGGTCAGCGAAGTCATAAACTGTCCTAAAAAACAAGCAAAAGTGCAAAGGTTGGCAAAGATTGCCGCTTTCGGTGAGGTAGGGCATACAAAGGTGGGCGTGCATCTTGGATATAGTATTGACTGTGATTTGGTAGAGGTTGTTATTTGACAAAAACACATGTTGTCAAAACAGTACTCTTAAAGGTGCAAAAGAGTATGACCTAAATGATGACAAGTTATTGTTAATTCTGAAGGTATTGTTATTGCTGGATAAAAGGGCTGGTGAAAGCGGACGGTAAAAGAAGCGTATGAGAGATGTTGAATGGCTTTTATGCTGGCATGATAGGCTTGTCGTTTATTTTGACAAGCCCATACAAGAGAGGATTAAGGCTGGCGTGTGCTGCTGAATCAATTTAGAAATTTGAGTCCAGAGGTCTTGAGCGCCCAGACCAGCTCTACAAAGGCGCGACTGTTGGTTAAGGGTTCGCCATCGATGATGAGTACATAACCTGCGCCATCGATCCATAAAAACACAAAGCTGGTTTCAGGTATGAGCAAGTCAACTTGCTGAAAAAACGAGATCGCTTGGCTTTCTACTGCCCAGCCGCGCTGCTTTTGGCGCAGCATAAAGCCGGAAAAGTCAGCGGCGGCAACACTGAGCATGTCCGCTTCTTCTTGACTATAACCAATCCGAGCCAGACAAAACCCTTCATCAGAGCCAATCGCGGCACGGCGTTTGCCAGATAAGCTCGCGACTACGTAAGGCAAAAACTGATCCAATGGTAGATTGGGCGCTGGCAAAAGCAAAGACAGTTTTTCGATCCAGCCGTGTTCTATAAAGCTTTGTAGCCATATATCAGAATAACGCTGTAACCAATCAGCGGCGAGTAGTGTCTGCCCATAAGACAATAAATCTTGTAGCGCCAACTGCTCGTCAGTCGGCTCATTCTGTGAAAACGCCTCAAAAATACCAGCAGGCGTTAATGTTAGATAGGTCTTATCGGCATTCAAATAAGAAGACATAGCGGCTACCTTAGCGATGAAAAAGTGGTAAAAAGTGATAGAAGTTAAGTTATAAACGCATGACAGTTTATGGTGGCGTGGTAGGCTTGATGGTCTGATCCAAATGCTGTTGGCAGTTATCCCAGCGTTGATCAAATTGCCAATCACTTTTGCCCAAGCTAAACCATACTAAGGAAAATGCCAGACGATCATTACGCACAGTACAATAGGCAAAAAACTCATTTTCAATTTGCTCAAGCGTGCCCCAGTCTTGGCTAGCACGTGCTTGCAGCAGCTCAGCGGTGATGTCTCTTGCGATCTCTCTGGCGTCATCACTACTGATACGCAAGCGTTGTTTTTGCTCATTGAGCGACGGTGATACCAAAACGCTCCAGCGAGTGGCGAGCATACTGTTGCGCTGAATATAGCTTTTTTTATCAATACAATCGCGAAACCCTTGCTTGGCCTCAGGGGTCAAACGGTCTTTGATACGCGTAAACAAATTATTGACATCGTATGGAATGTCAAACCAGCACCCATAGAAAAAATCTGCTACCGCGCCCTGTAGGGGTTCTTTTTCGGTGAGTAATAAGGCGGCGTTGATGCGCTGCTCATGAAAGTGACGGTTGTTGGGTGCCAAAAACACTTTGCGTGAATAAAACCGAAAGACTCGGTGCGCCACTTTCTCGTTTTCTTTGATCAGGTCTGAGTCAGACATAATGGTCTCCCTTGTGTCATAGCCGTGACGACAACCAGTGCCTCAGGCTATGAGCTCATTCAGCAAAACAACCTCTGATAATATGAGTGTCAATGAGTCATCAATCCAGCAATGTCTGCATCAAATCAATCATAAATTCAGCATCCTCTTCACTCATTGCCTCAAACCCTTCAGGCATACCAAGCTCAGTTAAGGCTTCTTTTCCATCATCATCGCTATGCAAATCCAGGATGGCTTCTATAAAAATTTGCGCATCTGGAAAGTCGTCTTTGATGAGAAGGACGTGGCTTATGTCTGCCAGATCACTTTCAATCAATACTGAGAGCTGAGCTTTGGTCAAGCGTGAGAAGCTGTGAAAGATCTCCGCCAAGAAAAACGCCGCTTGGGCATCGCCTTTGATGACTTTGCGAGCAGCTGCTTGATAGGTCTCAGTGATATCCCAGTTGAGGTCAGATTCTTCTATATCGACAGCTTCGAGCAAACGCAAACCGATCAGCTTGACGTCTCGATTGTCTGCCATCGCAACGGTTGCGCCTTTATGGATATCTTCTAAGTGATTGATGTCGCTATTGGCCGCCGCGGCAATGACCATCTCATCAGATTTGCCAATGGGACGAGCAACTGCACGGTAGCCTTGCTCACGGATGAGGGCAGCGGCATCAAAAGGGTTGGCGTAGATAATTTGAATAACACCTGCCTCAATCAAGGTCTCTTGCTCAGCATGTGAGGCTGGGATATTGAGGTGCATGTTTAGGTTGGCACGTTTTTGAATCAGCGTATTGAACATGTGCCAGCCAGCAAAGCGCTCAGGCGAAAAATCAGGGGCGATTAACATATTGTGTGTCGTCATGATTTAGCCTTCCTCATCTTGTTTCATTTGGGCGTACTGAGCCATTGCCGCTTCGATTTTACTGCGTGATGGCTTACGGCGTACTGAAGTGTATCCTACAGTTTCGCCGCGGCGAACATTGGGCACGACCGTGGCATATACCCAGTAGTGACTGCCGTCTTTGCATAAATTTTTGACATAGCCATGCCACTTCTTTCCAGCTTTTGCTGTGTCCCACAAGTCTTGATAAGCCGCTTTTGGCATATCAGGATGACGCAGAATATAGTGCTGTTGACCGATGAGCTCATCGACGTGGTAGCCACTAATCTCAACAAAGGCGTCGTTGACGTGAGTGATAATACCGTCTAAATCGGTACGCGAGACAATGAGCTTACCATCTGGGTAGGGACGCTCTACACCTGTATCATAGACAGTTCGAGAGGTGCCATCATGATAGGTCAGGGTGATTTGCTCAGCAGGCAGGTCAGGCTTGTGTGCATCAGGGATTGGAGAACCCATGGTCATCTCCTTCGTTGGTCGTTATATTTATAATGAGTAAAATCGAGTACATAGGGCACTCGTCAAAAGCCAAAGCCACCAATCAAATGAGTTTTGCTAGGGCTTCTGAGGCGCGCTTGATGTCCAAGAATATCAAACCAAGCTTGGCATTGGGTTTTGCCATGATAGTGAGTACCGCTTCATCGCCTGATGACGTCATGATTACGTAGCCCATCTCGCCTTGAATCATGATGCGATCGATACTACCGCGTGCCAATTCGCGGCCTGCACGGTCGCCTAATGATAGCAGTGCTGCTGACATCGCACCCACACGATCTTCATCAACGCCAGTTGGTAGAGCTGAGGCAATCATCAGACCATCGTTAGAGATTAGGGCAGATGCTTCAACATCTGCTGATGAGCTGTTTAAGTCTTCCAATATCTGTTGAAATGAATCTGTACGCATATCGCTTTCTCTATACTGTGTGTTAATTTTTATTTATGAACTATAGTTAGCCAAAAATAACCCTGTTTGAAAAAGGGTATTATAAATCCTTACTAAAAATATTGATATAGTAAATCCCTATTTAAACTAAGGTTATGATAAGTTTTTTCTGCTATTTCATAAAACTTGCAATGTAACGACCAAAAAGCCCCCATCATTCAATGATAGGGGCTTTTTTAGTGACGATAAATCAAGGCGTATTCGTTAAGCTTTATTACGCCATTGACCTTGAAACATAGTGCCTGCAATAGGGTTCAGTCCCATCTGATAGGCCAAATCAGCAGGGCGGGCGATGTCCCATAGTGCTAAATCAGCATCACAGCCCACTTCTATTTTGCCTTTATTAGATAGACCCAAAGCCTTGGCTGCATAAACGGTTGATCCTGCCAATACCTCTTCAGGCGTGAGGTAAAACAGCGTACAGCCCATATTCATTGCCAACAACAGCGATGTCAAAGGTGATGTACCGGGGTTGCAATCGGTTGAAATCGCTATAGGAACTTGATGCTTGCGAAGTGCCTCAATCGGTGGCAGCTTGGTGTCACGCAAGGTATAAAACGCTCCGGGCAATATCACCGCAACCGTGTTGCTAGCAGCCATTTCTCTATGTCAGTTTCTGATAAATGTTCTAAATGGTCGCTAGATAGCCCTTTGTATTCGGCAACTAAAGCGCTACCGCCGATGTCAGATAACTGCTCAGCGTGTAGTTTGACCGGCAGGTCTAAGGAGCGTGCAACCTCAAAAACGTGTCTAATCTGATCGCTACTAAACGCAATGTTTTCACAAAAGCCATCGACCGCATCAACCAAGCCTTCTGCATGCAGGATTGGTAGCCACTCACAGACTTGCTCGATATAGTCGTCCGCACGGTCCTGCATATGGGACTTATATTCAGGTGGTAAGGCGTGCGCTGCAAGATACGTGGTGCTGACGTGGATGTCGTATTTTTCGCCAAGCTGGCGTGCGACGGTGAGCATTTTGCGCTCAGTATCTAAGTCAAGACCATAACCTGATTTGATTTCGATGCTGGTGACGCCTTCTTTCATCAGCGCAAGTAGGCGCTTTTCACTTTGGGTAAATAGCGATTCAATACTGGCCGTGCGGGTGGCACTCACGGTTGCGACAATACCGCCGCCTTGTGCTGCGATGTCTTGGTAACTGGCCCCTTGCAAACGCGCTTCGAATTCATTGCTGCGGTTGCCACCATAGACAATGTGCGTATGACAATCGATAAGCCCAGGCGTTAGCCATTTGCCATCGGCGTCTGTGATTTGGTTCTCGTGATAATGTGGCAGATGCGTCGTGATTTGCTCTTGTGCCCCAATCCATGCAATCTTGCCGTCTTTAATACCGATAGCCGCGCTCTCTAGCTGACCGTATGGGACGTTATTAGTATCTGAATTTTCATAAAGATTAAAACCATAGTGCGCTGAAAACGTCGCAATATTGGCATTGATAATAAGGTGGTCAAACGATGTCATAGTAGATTCGTCGAGCGTCTGCTCTTTAAAATTTTCTGATTCATTCATAGTATGCTCCCTAATAATTGGGAGGCGAGCGATCTTTGTTTGCAAGACCTTTGCTTGTAAGATCTAAGTGACAAGTAAGTGCTGTTCTACAATCGTTGCCAGCAATCGAGCAGCGACTTTGCAGCTACGACTATCCACATCAAAGGTTGGGTTGATCTCAGCAATATCTGCCATTTTTACTTTGCCTGATGACACAATCAGCTTGACCATACGCTCAACAAAACCAAGCTCAATACCAAAAGCAGCAGGCGCACTGACACCCGGAACGATACTAGAGGGGAGACAGTCCATATCAATAGTGAGATAAATAATATCAACCTGATCTATGAAGCTTTTGACCTGCTCGGCAATGGTGTCCCAAGGCTTATAATGACAGTCTTCATCACTAATAACCTGTACGCCAAGTTGCTCAGCGCGATCAAAGAGCGCGGCGGTATTAGAAAAGCGACTGACGCCAATACAGCAATAATGAAAGGGCTGATCGTGTGCGTCAAGATGCTCGGCAATCTGGCGAAACGGTGTACCAGAAGTCGCCACATCAGACTGACGAATATCAAGATGGGCATCGAAATTAATAATCCCGATAGTAGGCGCTGTGTTTGTGCTGATAGTTGTATCGTTTGCCTTTTCTAAGGCCTGCCATAATCCCAAAAAGCTACCATAAGCAATGGCATGACCACCGCCAAGCCCGATGGGTAATCCACCTTGCTTGACGATAGTGCTCACTGCATCGGCATATTTGATCTGAGCTTGCTCAAGAATACTGTCGGCAAAGCCATCATTGTCATCACAATGAATGTCGCCAGCATCACCCAATAAGGTTGATAATTGACTATCAAAGCGTTGTTGCAAATCAGCGATGACTGGCAGCGTAGCAAAAGCTCGACGAATCAATGGCGGGGCAGCTCTAGCACCCACGCGTCCTTGATTGCGTCTGACGCCTTGATCACAGGCAAAGCCAATTAGCCCAATATGTTGAGCCTCATAAGGCTGAGCAAGCTGATACCAATAACGGGCGCGTGCAGTCTCAAACGGCTCTGCGCGTCCTGTCCACTGAGTCATATCAGCAGGTGTATGGCAAATGGGTGTGGTCATGTTTGTGACTGCCATCATGGCTCTCCTTTTACCAGCCAATGCTTATTTAGACTCGTACCAGTTCTGACGTAGTTCTTGCCAATGCTCAGCAAGTGTACCGTCTAGTACTAACTGCTTGGCCGCTTCGATATCAGGGGCGAGGTAGCGATCTTTATCATAGAACGTCACTTTCTCACGTAGTTTTTGATGTGCCACAGTCAACGGCTCTGATGTCTCGAGTCCTCGATGAAAATCAATACCTTGACCAGCAGCCAGTAGCTCAATACCTATGATAGTCGCAGTGTTTTGCGCCATCTCATATAGGCGGCGTGCGCAATAGGTAGCCATGGATACATGGTCTTCTTGGTTGGCAGAGGTTGGGATGCTATCGACGCTACCTGGATGGGCGATAGATTTGTTTTCTGAAGCCAGTGCAGCAGCGGTCACATGCGCAATCATAAAGCCTGAGTTGACCCCAGCGTTATCGACTAGGAATGGTGGCAGACCACCTGACAAAGTTGCATCGATCAGCAAAGCGACACGGCGCTCAGACATCGAGCCAATCTCAGCGATAGCCAATGCTAAAATATCCGCGGCAAAAGCGACTGGCTCAGCATGGAAGTTACCACCTGATATGGCGACCGGACCATCTTCATTATTAAAGATAAGCGGATTGTCTGTTACCGCATTAGATTCGATGAGCAGCGTTTTCCCTGCTTGGTTGATAATATCAAGACAAGCACCCATGACTTGTGGCTGACAGCGTAAGCAATAAGGGTCTTGAACGCGATCATCTTGTTCGCCATCGTGCGAGGCACGGATAGCACTGCCTTTGATCAGTTGACGGTGTGCTTTGGCGATCTCTATCTGACCATGATGACCGCGTACTTCGTGAATACGCGCATCAAATGGTGAATCTGAGCCTTTGGCGGCATCAATTGACAGTGAGCCGACGATAGTAGCAGTCTCAAGTAAATCACGCGCTAAGAAATAACCACGTAATGCTAGCGCAGTTGAGACTTGCGTACCGTTGATAAGCGCAAGGCCTTCTTTGGCTGCCAATGTGATTGGCTCAAGTCCATGCTTTGCTAGGGCATCAGCAGCTGGCACTTTTTTACCAGCGACAAACACATCACCTTCACCCATCATCGCAAGTGTCATATGTGATAGTGGCGCTAAGTCACCAGAGGCACCAACTGAGCCTTTGGCTGGGATATTTGGGGTGATTTGATTGTTGATTAAACCAAGTAAACTATCTACCACCTCGCGACGTACGCCAGACACACCTTGTGCTAGGCTAGCAACTTTCATCACCATAATCAGGCGCACCACGCCCTCTGGTAGCGCGTCACCTGTACCTACCGAGTGAGAAATGATTAGGTTACGCTGTAGCAGCTCAAGCTGGTCATCACTGATGCGGGTTTTGGCAAGCAGACCAAAGCCGGTGTTAATGCCGTAGGCGCTCTTATCACGCTCAATAATGGTTTTGACATTGTTATGCGAGGCGTCAATCGCCTCATACGCACTCTCAGGCAAGCTCAATACCACGGGCTGATCGTAGATGTCGCGTAGCATCTTGAAGCTAAGCTGGCGTGGATGTAGGGTAAGTTGTTTGATGTTGCTCATAAGGGTAATCCTAGTTGCATAGACATATAAGTGTTTGTCTTTATAATATTAAGGTAGTTCAAACTATTTGATCATTGGCAGATTTAAACCATAATCTTGCGCTGTCTTAATCGCCAACTCATAACCTGCATCGGCATGACGCATGACGCCTGAGCCGCAGTCATTGACCAGTACGCGTGACAAGCGTTTGGCTGCGGCATCTGTACCGTCCGCCACGATGACCATGCCTGAATGCTGCGAGTAGCCCATGCCGACACCGCCGCCATGATGTAGTGATACCCACGTTGCGCCGCCTGCTACGTTTAGCATACCGTTCAACAGTGCCCAATCAGATACCGCATCTGAGCCGTCTTTCATGCTTTCGGTCTCGCGGTTGGGGCTGGCGACCGAGCCCGTGTCGAGGTGGTCACGACCGATAACGATTGGGCCTTTTAGCTCACCGTTTTTGACCATTTCATTAAATGCCAAACCTGCTTTATCACGTTCGCCAAGACCCAACCAGCAGATACGTGCAGGCAAGCCTTGGAACTGAATACGCTCTTTTGCCATATCGAGCCAGCGGTGGACGTGGGTGTTTTCTGGGAACAGCTCTTTGATTTTTTGATCGGTCTTATAGATGTCTTCTGGATCACCTGAGAGCGCTACCCAGCGGAATGGGCCTTTGCCTTGGCAAAACAGCGGACGAATATAAGCAGGGACAAAACCGGGGAAATTAAAGGCATCTTTGACGCCTTCATCAAACGCCACCTGACGGATATTATTACCGTAATCGGTCGCTGGAATATCCATCGCTTGCAAGTCTAAAATCGCTTGGACGTGTACGGCACAAGATTGAGCAGCGGCTTTGGTGAGAGCTGCATGTTGCTCTGGATCTTCTTGAGCGGACCTCCATTCTTCGACCGTCCAGCCGCTTGGTAGATAGCCATTGATCAGGTCATGCGCTGAGGTTTGATCGGTCACCAAATCAGGTTTGATGTCTCCTTCACGAGCGCGCTTAACGATTTCAGGCAAGATATCTGCAGCGTTACCAAGTAGCGCGATAGAGATCGCCCTCGCCTGCTTTGGTATGCTGCTCAATCAATTCATAAGCATGGTCAAGATCGCGCGCTTGCTTATCGACATAACCCGTGCGCAAACGGAAATCGATACTAGACTGCTGGCATTCGATGTTCAATGAGGTTGCGCCTGCAAAGGTTGCGGCCAGTGGCTGCGCCCCACCCATACCGCCAAGACCTGCGGTCAAAATCCAACGACCCGCCCAGCTGCCATTATAATGCTGACGACCTGCTTCAACAAAAGTCTCGTATGTGCCTTGCACGATGCCTTGCGTACCGATATAAATCCAGCTACCTGCGGTCATCTGTCCGTACATAAATAAGTCTTTGCGATCGAGCTCATTGAAGTGCTCCCACGTTGCCCAGCGTGGCACAAGGTTTGAGTTGGCAATCAATACGCGCGGTGCGTTCTCATGAGTTTGAAACACGCCCACAGGCTTGCCTGATTGTACGAGTAAGGTTTCGTCATCTTCTAATTCTTTGAGCGACTCTAGGATTTGATCATAGCTCTCCCAGTTACGCGCGGCGCGTCCAATACCACCGTATACCACAAGACTTTTTGGGTTTTCTGCCACATCAGGATGTAGATTGTTTTGTAGCATGCGATACGGCGCTTCGGTCAGCCAGCTTTTACAGTGCAACGTGCTGCCAGTAGGGGCGGCGATATCGCGAGACTCATCACGGCGGGTAAGTTTTTGTTGGTTCCGTTTTCAGTAGTCATGGTCATATCCTTGTGGTAGCTCATAGGGCGATAAAATAATAAGAGTAAGTGTTTTATAGGCAGTCTATAAAGGCATCGAAATATAGAGTAGCTAGATCAAGATTTTTAGACTTGCTATAAATTGTATATACAAATTATCAAAGATGCTTTTTTTCATGCAAGGATTTTTGATAAAAATTAGAATTAATGAAAAAAAGAGCATAACTGATAGAATGATATGAATAAAAGTTCGCATGATTGTCGTGATATTATGGCGCTACTCTTATTAGCGGAACTGACGGTTTAAAACAAATATGACAAAAACGATTCCGGCGTATCAGCGGATTAAAAATGCGATATTAGACAATATTCACTCTGGCAAATGGCAAGCGGGCAGTGCGATCACTACAGAAATGGCACTGGCGACAGAGTTTGGTGTCTCACGGATGACGGTGAATCGCGCGCTCAAAGAGCTAAGCGAAGAGCGTGTATTGGAGCGGCGTCAAGGCTCAGGAACCTTTGTCGCGCAGCAGCAATTCAACCATACCTTTGTAGAAGTGCGTAATATCGCAGAGGATCTCAAATCTGCCAATCGCGATTATGAAGCAAAAGTGGTGAGTAAGCGCGCGGTCACAGCCTCGCTGCTCGATGATGAGCTACGCCGCAAGTTTGGTATTGAAGAGACGACCAATACGCCCGATACAACGCTAGATAACCGCAGTGATACGCCCGTTTTATATGAGGTGAAAATCATTCACGTTGCAGATGGTCAGCCCATACAATTTGAAGAGCGCTGGGTCGATGCCAAAAAAGTGCCACATTTTATTGATCAGGATTTTACCGTGGTTAATACCAGTGATTATCTGGTCGCCAAAATACCGCTAGAGAGTGGCAGCTACACCATACGTGCGCTAGCGGCGCCAAACGAGGTGGCAGATGCGTTGCAGATTGCGCCGCAGTCGCCGACATTGGTATTGCGTCGCCAGACTTATTCAGCTGGTCAAGTCGTCACTTTTGTGAAGATGTGGCATGCAGGAGATCGCTATCAATTCTCGGGTGAGCTGTAGTTTTGCGCTAATGGCGGTCATTACCTGACGCACGCTCACGGAGTTTGTACGCTTTTTTATCTAAAGTAAGATATTATATTTATGAGCAGCGATTGATCCAGTAGCAACTATGAACGTTTGATCGGCTGCCTATTGAATGATCATACGCTATAAAAATTCGAAAATAATAGGGTCGCCGCATTGAAAAATATGCTGACTAACCTCAAATCGAGCAACCAAAGCCGAATTTTGCAGGGCGATTATTATATTGCCCTCTTGTATCAGCTTTTCCCTATTTATTGGCGCTAACTGTTTTCATGTAAACCCTTTTATCTCATTTATCTACTTTTATATTTTATAAGGACGTCTTATGAAACGTCGTACTCTTTTAGCCCTTGCTGCTAGTACTGTGTTACTTGCTGCTTGTGGTCAGTCTAATACTAATGAAGCTGACACTACTGCCACTGACACCACCTCGACTGGCGGTTCTGATTTGCTGCAACGTATCAATAACGGTGGTACGATTAACGTCGGTACAGAGGGTACGTACCCTCCATTTACCTATCATGATGAGAGTGGCAAGCTGACAGGCTATGACGTCGAAGTGACTCGTGCGGTCGCTGACAAGCTAGGCGTTGATGTTGAGTTTAAAGAGACTCAGTGGGATGCGATGCTAGCAGGTTTGGATTCAAAACGCTTTGATATGGTGGCCAACCAAGTCAGCTTAACGACGCCTGAGCGTCAAGCCAAATATGACAAATCTATGGCTTATAGCTGGTCAGGCGCGGTTGCATTGGCACCGACTGATGACAACCGTTATAGCTCTTGGGATGACCTAAAAGGTTTACGTACGGCTCAATCACTCAGCAGTAACTACGGCGAGCTGGCAGAAAAATACGGCGCAGAAATCGTCCCTGTCGATGGTATGGCACAAGCGATCCAATTGGTCAAGCAAGACCGCGCTGACTTCACGATGAATGACAATCTAGCCGTGCTTGATTATCTCAAAAAATTCCCAGATTCTGATCTTGAGATCAAATTGACAGCCCCACCAAGTGAACAAACAGGCTCAGGTCTCGTGCTCATCAAAGGCAACGATGAAGTGGTGGCAAAACTGGATGAAGCAATGGCCGCACTCGCCGCTGATGGTACACTCACCAAACTTAGTAAAGAGTTCTTTGGTGCTGATGTAAGTCAACAAAAGTAATGTTGGCTTCTATCACATCTGTGCTCGCAGAACTATTGGCATTATTGCCATTTATGAGTCCCTGATCGGGCGCAGATCGTCATCTCGTCGTTTTGGCCAATGCTCAAAGGCGGTATCTATTATTCGATACCGCTGGCATTGATCTCGTTTTCTATCGGTATGGCGATTGCCCTGACCGTTGCTTTGATTCGAATTGTACCGCGTACTGGTTGGTTCCATGAGATCATTTATCGCTTGGCTCGTATCTATGTATCCGCGATTCGGGGTACACCGATGCTGGTTCAGCTGTTTATTATTTTCTACGGTTTACCAAGTGTGGGCGTCAAGCTCGACCCGTTTCCCTCAGCGATCATTGCATTCTCGCTCAATATTGGTGCTTATGCATCAGAGACGGTGCGCGCCTCGATTTTGTCGATTCCAAAAGGGCAATGGGAAGCGGGTTCAACTGTCGGCTTGACGTATTTACAGACTTTCCGTCATGTGATTTTACCGCAAGCGCTGCGCGTGTCAGTGCCGCCATTGTCTAATACCTTTATCAGCTTGGTAAAAGACACTTCACTTGCATCACTGGTATTGGTCACTGAGCTGTTTAAACAAGCGCAGATCATCACAGCTCGTAACTATGAATTTATGCTGGTGTATACCGAAGCGGCGATTATTTATTGGGGTATCTGTCTGTTCTTGACCTTTATCCAAGGCAAGCTTGAGACTCGATTAGACCGTTACGTGGCAAAGTAAGTCATAGCTGAGCTGCTTGACAAGAGCGCTTAGCAACCGACCATCGTACATATAGACCAGTACAATAGGAATTTTTATGATCAAAGTCACTAATATTCATAAAGCCTTTGGTGGCAATCAGGTGCTAAAAGGCATCGACTTGACCATTCATAAAGGTAAAGTGGTCGTCATATTAGGACCTTCAGGCTCGGGTAAAACCACGTTTTTGCGCTGTCTCAATGCGCTGGAGATTCCTGATAAAGGTGTCATTGCATTTGATGATGACAGCTTAAAAGTTGACTTTGCAACTAAGCCAAGCAAAAAAACGCTGCTTGCCTTGCAGCGTAAATCAGGTATGGTATTTCAGTCTTATAATTTGTTTCCGCACAAGACTGCGATCGAAAATCTCATGCTCGGCCCGACAGTGGTACAAGGTAAAAACAAGGCTGAGATGCGTAAAGACGCGCTGGTATTGCTTGAAAAAGTCGGACTGGCGGACAAAGCTGAGCTGTACCCGTTCCAGCTATCTGGTGGTCAGCAGCAGCGTATTGGGATTGCTCGTGCGCTCGCGATTGAGCCTTCATTGTTATTGTTTGATGAGCCAACGTCTGCACTAGATCCAGAGCTGGTACAGGATGTCCTTGAGACGATGAAGCAGCTTGCCTCTGAGGGCTGGACGATGGTCGTGGTCACTCACGAAATTAACTTTGCCCGTGACGTTGCCGATCATGTGGTCTTGATCGAAGACGGCGTTGTAGTCGAAGAGGGCAGCGCTAAGCAGCTGTTTGAAGACTCAACGCATCCGCGTACGCAGGCATTTTTGCAGCGTATCGAGCAGTAAGCGATTTATATCGTTGCAATATGTTTAGTTAGAAAGAAGCCCATTGAGGGTTTTTTTTGTGTTTATAATTTTAGTTTGACGGTTTTGGATAAATTTTATATAGCCTCTGTTAGCGTAGATACAGCAAGCGAGAAAAATACCTTTTTAAAAGCCAAGTCGGTAAGGTTAAGAATACATATACTCATACTTGACTATTCTAAGCATCATAGCCACCTTAACAAAATAGTAATATATTAAAACTTTTTTTTATTTATATTGATGTTTTAATAAAGTTAAAAACACTCTTAACCTAGTGCTTAAAGGAGCTGGTTTGAATATTCGTAACGTATCAATTTTCTTTTGCGTTTTGTTGACTGCTTGTCAAGTTACAACCTCTCCTTCGAAAGACATGAAAGTAGCAAAGGACTATTCTCAAAGTACTATGCCTTTAGTTCATTACTCTTCTACTAGTGGTCAGGGTTTATTTTATACTTACCCTTTCAATTTTTCCGATCTCAATGAGAGTGAAATTTTACAAGGTGTAAATGTACAGCTTAAATACGAAAATGAATGTATTTATTTCCAGTATGGCCCACACAAAGCCGTACCGCTGCTACCATACGGGGTTTCGAGCTGGGATAAAAAGAATCAGACTTTAAAATATTTTAATGTCATTTACCAAGTAGGCGATACTATAAGCGCTGGAGGGACTCTAACTTCTAAAGATAATCCTAACGGCTATATTCTAAAAGGCTTAAAAACCACACCTTCAGATAAGTGCAACTTGGATAAGATCTTAGTTTTATTTGGATTGCCAGATGGAAGAGCGTTGCATGATAAATAGTTCTAATTCATAGATTATAAATGATCATTTTAATTTAACTTGAAGTTTATACCATTAATCAAGCCTATCTATTGCGTCGTTTTTTAATCCAAATTTGGCTATCGCACCCTGCCAGACAACCAAATAATAAGGCTAGACCGTTTGCCGTCTTTTAAGCCAGCGAGGAACGCGCGTGGTCGTGCCATTGACCACTGCATTTAACAACGCCGCCAGCAAAATCAGTGTCACGCCCAGATATTGAATCCAAGACAAAGCTTGATGTAGCAGTATCATTGCCAGCGCAATCGCCGTCAACGGCTCAAAAATCGTAAAAACAGACGCACGAGAGGCGGGCAGCTTCTCTAATGCTTTCATATAAAGGCCAAAGGGCACGACAGTACCCAAGAGCGATAGTCCTAATACATAACCCCAAGTCGATAACGGCAAGGTAACTAGCTGCGCGTACGTCTGATACGTTTCAGGCAGTAGTAGCAGCCCGCACGCGCTGATGACCACAGAGGTAAAAAAACACCAAAGGAGCTGGATGCGCGTCATGCATCGCGCGCTTACCGAGTACGCCGTATAGTGAGTAGCACATCCCTGCTGCCAATCCGAGCAAAACACCCCAATTGACCTCCGCTTGCTCACCCAGCATCGTCAACCCAACCCCAAAAACCGCCATGAATGCCAGCGCGATAGATTTTCGCGTAATGGACTCACTGAGCAAAAACTTTGAGAATAACAAGCTAAACACAGGCGCGGTATAAAGCAAAGCCACCGCAGGGCCCGCGCCAACATAACTGACAGCAAAAAAATAGCAGACGGACATCCCCAGCACACCAATCAAGGACTGAAGTGCTAGCCCAAACCACTGCTTGGGTCGTAGTTTGATCAGCTGTGGCCATAGGGTCGGTAGCATGGCTAAGATAATCACTGCTGCCGTCACAATGCGTAATATCGTGACTTGCCAACCACTAAAGCCCATTTGATTGAGGTAGGTTGAGAATATCCCAAGCGTCCCCCAGCAGGTTGCCGCGGTGATGATTTGGACAATGCCCATCCATGACTGATGCGAGTGTATCGCCGCTGTACTGTCGATATTTGCCATAATGGTTTCTTCTTACGATCTAAATGACATTGGGCTATAGTCAATCAATATTAAAAGTGGTACAAGGCGGACGAGTGCAAGTGCTACAGTAGTAGGCTAAACGAGTCTAACGCTGTAACATTTTAATAGTGGTTCGACTATATTGCTAAAGCGCCTGTGATGTAAAGGCACCAAGCCATACTGCAATAAGAAAAGACAACCGGTTCAAGGGCTGTCTTTTGTTTGTTATTTCAGTCTATCATTAAAAGATTATAAACTGCTACTAGGGCGTGGTGTAAATTTAATCGACTGTCATTTAAAATGGAAGACGTGGCGGGATAGTAGCATTTACACCTGCAGCAAAAAGTTACTTAGCAATCGCTTGGCGCCTTCAGTAGCAAATGACTCAGGATGAAACTGTACGCCTTGGATTGGATACTCTTTGTGCGCCAGTCCCATAATCTCATCACCAGTCAATGCTGACTCAGCAAAGCTCAATTCAGCACAGCTATCATTGGCGACTACTGAGGTAATCGTCAGACAGCTTGGGATGGTGTCGGCTTTTACCACCAGAGAGTGATAGCGCATGATCTCAAGCTCTTGTGGTAAGCCTTGATAAATACCTGAGTTATCATGGCGAATTGATGAGACTTTGCCATGCATCGGCACACTGGCGCGTACCACATCACCGCCAAATACATGAGCAATGCCTTGCATACCCAAGCAGACACCTAGTAGCGGCACAGTTTTGCCCAGTGTCTCAATGACCTCGCTACAGATACCAAAGTAAGCGGGATCATCAGGGGGAGCCAGGGCCAGGTGAAATGATAATTCTATCAAGATTCATCGCTTGCACATCTGCTAGGGTGATTTCGTTATTGCGTTTAACGATGACGCTGGCCTCTTTATCACTGTCTAAGGTTTGCAAAATCTCACCCACATATTGGTAGAGATTGAAGGTAAACGAGTCGTAGTTATCGATAATTAAAACATTCATGGGTCATAAACTCTTTTGTAAAAAATAGTGCTAGGTAAAATATGGTCAATTTATGCAGTACGTTTGGTATCCGTTATGATTGCATAAAGCTATCTAATACGACTTTCATCGCCGACAGTTTACGCTGAATCTCTAAGTACTCATCGGCTGGGTTTGAGTCGTAAACGTTACCGCCGCAAGTTTGGGCGTAGGCAGACTCGCCATTGATAAACAGACTGCGAATAGGAATGGCAAAGATACAATCACCATTGAAATTGAACGAGCCTAATGCACCGCCATAAGCACCGCGACCATCAGGCTCTAGCTCGTTGATGACTTTGATGGCTTCTACCTTGGGCGCGCCTGATAGTGTCCCAGCAGGGAAGTTACTGGCAAGGGCACTAAACATATCTTCGTTAGGATGCAGGATACCAACGATTTCAGAAGAGATATGCTGTACGTGAGAGAAGCGTTTGATGTCCATCAAGCTACGTACTTTTACCGTACCAAATCGTGCCACACGGCCAATATCATTGCGATGCAAATCGACTAGCATGTTGTGCTCGGCAATCTCTTTGTCATCGTTGAGCAAGGCGCGGGCAAGCTTACGGTCTTCGATTACGTCCGCACCGCGCTTGGCAGTCCCTGCGAGCGGATAGGTTTCCATTTCACCCTGACGCAAGCGGAATAGCAGCTCAGGAGAAGCGCCAATGATGCACTGCTGAGCAAATTTCATAAAATACATATGCGGTGATGGATTGACGGCACGTAGCTTTTCATAAATCGGCATTTTGTCACCGGCAATACGATATTTAGATTTAAAGCCTACCTCGCACTGAAAAATACGCCCAGCGATGATGTCTTCTTTGACTTGCATGACGACATTGGCATGCTCTTCTTGGCTCATACCATCACCTAAAAATTCAACTTTAGGCGCTTCATAGCTAGGCGTTGGCTCATCGAGTAGGGCTTTGATTTGCTCGATGCGGTTTTCTTGTTGAGCAGTTGGGTAATAAAAATAAAAGATTTCCCCAGTCATCTTATCTAGGGTCAACCCATCTAAATACACGCCAAACTTAAATGGCTCAAAGTCTTCACTGGCTTTTGCATTAAGGCTAGGTTCAAAGAAGTTCACGCAGTCATAACCCAAATACCCGACCAGACCACCGCTTTGATCACGAGCGATGACATGCTGCGGCGTTATATCACGCAGTAGCTGATAAGGGTTGTCGGTCTGATAATGGTTGGTTTCAGCAGTTTTATTATCGGTAATCGCAAGCGTATTGCGGTCTAATGCGGCGATAGTCGTCACAGGATCAAAGCCAATCGCATGATGGCGCGAGATGTGGCTGTCTTCACCTAATGATTCGAGCAAATAGCAGGTATCAAACGCGCTTTCAATACGTTTGAATAATGCAAAAAAATCGATATCTTGCGTCAGTTTGATGCGTTGTGGTTTGCTCGGGATATCGATAGGAGCAGGTTTGGTCTGTGTGCGAGTGCTAGAGGTCATAACAAAGTCCGAAATGGTTCAAATATGTGTTGATTAATAAGTGTCGATTAATAAGTGTCGATTAATAAGTATAAGTTTCGTCAGTAAAAAGTTAGATAGTATCGTCGTTAGAGGCTAAGAGTGATCTCTATGAGTAGCCAGTAACGCGCTGACATCATGGCTTTGCTTGGCCTTGGCACCGCGAGAGACAGTGGCGATACCAACGCCTAGTTGCTCAGAGATATCACGTTGGGTGATGCCACGATCTAGCAAGTCAAAAATCCGAATACGATTGGCGATGTCATGCTGTTCTTTATCCGTCAGCAGGGCACTGAGCAGCTTTTCGATATCTGTGCTATCAGTACAGTTGGTCAAATGTTTCACTAAGCTCTGATAAGGATCGGTAGTCATAATAGGTAATCTTAGCCAAAGAAAATAGATAAGTCGCTCATCGAGCGATTTTTCGCTGAGAACTATCTTGTTTCAGTATTCTAGTACAGTAGTACAAGAAAAACAAGTCATGAGCTAAGTTAATAGCAGCCTGCTATAGACGTGATGAGTTTCTACGCCTTATCGCATATAGCCTTAATAGTTATTCAGACTCATGCTGAATAACATATTTACAGTTAGTATCGAAGCATTTTTGCGCTTTGTCAGCATATTAAAAGCTAAAATTGAGGATTTATTATATTAATTATTGCCAAATTGTTAATACTTCGTTATTATGCCTCTCATTATTTAAACGCTAATTATTATCATTAACATTAATCATGTTATTCGCACGATGAGTTAAGTGTTTTAAGGTATTTAATCTTCTGGTGGGCACTATTTTAAAGGTTGTTTGACGATAGCCTTTAAAAATAATTCTAAAAATTCTAATTTCTGACAGTAAACAAAGTGAGTAAATGTGTTATGCGCGAAGTAAAGTTATCTAGTCAATTGACAGTATTGTCTATCGGTGTTGCCGCTGTATTGTGGACGCAGCTGCCAGCGCTGCAACAGCAGCAGATATGCCAAACACGACATTACAGACGATCACTGTAACAGCAAATAGCTCAGTACGTGACGCTGTACAAGAAGACTCTGTCTATATAGATGACTACACCCCAGCTGCACAAGCCAGCCATTTGAGTGATTTTCTGGACGTTGTACCAGGGTAAGCGTAGGCGGTACCTCATCGGTCAACCAACGTATTCGTGTACGTGGTCTTGATGATACCAACCTAAAAGTAACAATTGATGGCGCACGTCAAGAAGGCGCATTGTTCTACCATATGGGTGATGTCACTATTGATCCAGATCTGCTAAAACAAGCAGAAGTATCAGTCGGCAATAACTCAGTGACGCTAGGCAATGATGCTATCGGCGGTGCGGTTGCTTTTGAGACAGTCGACGCGGCAGATTTACTCAAGCCAGGTCAAAAAGTAGGTGCTAAGCTGCATACAGGTTATGCTAGCAACAATGATGAACTGCTAACTTCTGCCACTGTATATGGTGCGCCAACAGAAAATATTGATTTACTGGCTTATTATGGCAAACGCAATGCGGACGCTGGTGAAGACGGTAAAGGCCGTAAAATCCAAACGGAAGACAGCGAAGGCGAAAACATCTTATTAAAAGCTGGTGCTTATGTCGGTAGTGATCATCATGTAGGCGCTAGCTTTAGCCGTACCGAAAACAAAGGCAAGTTCCCATTACGTCCAGATTTTCCTGCTGGCGGCTGGAACCCAATCATCCCGCAGGAAGTCAAACGTGATACCTATGCGCTTGACTATGCTTACAACCCTGCCAACCAATTGGTCAATGTAGATGCCAATGTATATCAGACCAGCACACAGATTTTGCGTAACTCTGATGGCGAACCTGGGTTTGAGTTTGATGCAGAAGTCCAAACCACAGGCGCAAAAGTACAAAACACTAGTATCATCGATAGCAGTATCATCAATGGTGTGCCAGGGGTTCATAAGTTCATCGCTGGAGTTGAGCATTACAAAAAAGAATCTGAGATGACACGCGACTTTGGTAATGCGAGCACCGATGAAGCAACCAATACGTCTGTATATCTAGAAGATCAATGGCAAATGGGCAAGTTTAGCTTGACGCCTGGTGTACGTTATGATCGTTATGAGTCTCCAGAGTATGTATCTGCTGGCAAGACTTACGACAATGTCGTTGGCGCATTGGCTGCTAGCTATGAAATTGCACCGCGCACCCAACTATTTGCAAGCTATACTCAGTTATTTAATGGTCCAGATCTTAGCCAAACGATTTTTAATTCCGATGGTGTTGATACGTATGTGAACAATGACCTAAAAGCAGAAGAAGGTGACAATGCAGAAGTCGGTATTGCTACAACGCTGCGTGGTCTGACTATGGCTGATGACTCTTTAAAATTAAGTGCTAAATACTTTGGAAACCAATATCGAAAACTATATCGAGTTTGTACGGTCAGGCTTGAGTTGTGGACCAAGTCTTGGAAATGATTGTCAAGGGGCGGTCAATAAGGATGAAGATTATAAAATCAAAGGTGTTGAGCTATCAGCCGATTATCGCGCAGATAACTTCAACATGGGTCTAAGCTATGCTCGCGCGCAGCAAAGGCGAGGATACGGGTTATAATATATCTTCTGTCAGTGGTGGTGGATCTGAGTCTGGCGACAAGTATATGGTCAACTTGGGTTACGCTCCAACCAACACTACCGAGCTTGGCTGGCGCAGCACTTACGTCGCCTCAGTGACGCCGGACACCGCGGGCGATGACAACGAAAAACCAAACTATGACGTGCATGATATCTTTATGAGCTATACACCAACTCAAGTTGAAGGCTTAAAAGCCACGCTTGGGGTATACAATATCTTTGATGAGACCTATGCCAGCCACGCATCACGTAACTCTATAGATGATGACTATACTGACTTTGAAATGGGACGTAATATCAAAACGTCTTTAACGTATCAGTTCTAATATATAGTCAATCAATATTAAAAGTGGTACAAGGCAGACGATTGCAAGTACTACAGTAGTAGGCTAAACGAGTCTAACGCTGTAACACTTTAATAGTGGTTCGACTATAGCTTATCTGGTTTGAGTCTAATCGTACTTATAGAGTCAGCTGTCTGTACATGGGAGCTGGCTTTTTATTGCCTACTGGCTTTTGGATTGGCTATAGCAGCAATGACGCTAACGGATAAATACCTACCCAAACAACATATAATAAAGAACCAAGACCAATGATTACATTCAATCCTCGTCAAGCCTGCTTGTGGATTCACCGTTATACTGGGCTTGCTATGGCAGCCTTTTTAATCATTGCCAGTCTCACGGGTGCGCTGCTCGCTTTTCATCATGAGTTAGATGACTTGTTTAACCATAAACTGGCGCGTGTCGAGGCACAAAACACGCCGATACAGTCTGTCGCTGCGCTGCATGATAGTGTGATCCGTACCTATCCACAGTATGGTTTTTCAAGTTTGCCGACGACCATTGAGGCGGGCAAGTCAGCGGTGTTTTCGGTAGATAGATGGCGCGGCGGCAAGCCTACCACGCCTGAGCCTGCTTTTAATGAGGTTTATGTCAACCCTTATACCGGCGCGATTATCGGTACGCGTGATAAGGAGGCATGGGCATGGCATAATACCATGTGGAAGGTGTTTTGGTTGCACCGCGACTTATTGCTTGGTGATATTGGTAAATGGGTCTTGGGTATTGTCTCGCTAGTTTGGACGATTAATTGCTTTATTGGCTTTTACTTAACGTTTCCTCGAGCAGTCAAATCGAGTCAGTCAAAACAAGTCTCTAGCAAAAACGCGCCTCGCTGTTTAAGCGCTGGCTACCTGCATGGAAAATCCGTACTAAGACCAATACCTTTAAGCTTAACTATGATTTGCATCATGCTTTTGGTCTGTGGCTATGGGTGATGCTGTTTGTCATCGCTTGGTCGAGCGTTGGGTTTAATCTAAAACCCGTTTATCAGCCTGTGATGCAGGCAGTGGTCGGACTGATGCCAAGAGAAAGAGGGCGACCGCCAACCAAGCCTGAACCGAATAAAACAGTAGAAAATCAGGGTAGGGCAGATAAGTCTATAAATTCAAATACGACTGTTAACGATAGCCGCAATACAGCGGATGCCATTGCTCAAGCAGTCAATAAGAGCAACAGCATTGCCTATCTGAGTGCCCAAGCCGATATTGCGGCGCGGCAGAATGGCACGGCTGTACAGCAGTTATTGGGTATCCGCTGGGTTGCAGAGGACGAGCAATGGCAAATGCGTTTCAAAACAGATAGAGATATTGGTACACACAGCGGCGCGTCATCTATTACGGTTGATGCTGCCACAGGAGAGGTTGCGCGTGTTAGTTTTGGTTATCAAAGCGGTTTTGGTAACAAAGTAGACCAATGGCTGTCAACGCTGCATATGGGACATGTCGGTCAAGGTTGGAGCCATCGACTGTATCAAGCATTTTTGGCAATGATTGGACTGGCAGTTGCGGTGCTATCAGGGACAGGTGTGTATCTATGGTGGAAAGGCCGACAGCAGCGTTTAAAGGCGTTGCAAAAGCTCAAATAGATATTAAAACATGAGAATTGATGTGCTCAATATAGTGCTAGTACCAATGTACTAGCATTATATTGAGCTTTTTACAAGAAGAAGTGGGGTTTTACACCGTATCAACAATCACAGGACGACCCTGATGATTGAGCACAGTCACATCGACATTGTATAAATCTTTCATTGTCTCTTGAGTAATAACATCAGCAGGGCGACCAACAGCCATCACTTCTCCTGCTTTCATTGTAACGACCGTATCGGCAAATTGTGCTGCTTGATTGATATCATGTAGGACGATCACCACGGTTTTTTGCTGGCTGTGGCTAAGCGTACGTAGCTCACGCATGAGTCGACCAGCATGATACATATCTAGGTTATTGAGTGGCTCATCAAGCAATAGAAAGGGCGTATCTTGGCAGACAATCATCGCAATCAGCACGCGCTGACGCTGTCCACCTGATAGCGTTGACAAGAAACGCTCGGCAAGTGGCTCCAGCTCAAAGCGTTCAAGGATTTCTTGTACTTTTGCTGATCTTCTGCGGTTGGTTGTCCTTGATGATAAGGGTAACGACCAAACATCAGCAGCTCATGCACGCGTAGTCGTCCTTGTACATGGTTGTCTTGTCCGAGCATCGCGACCGTCTTGGCAAGTGTGCGCGCCTGACAACTGACAATATCACGTTCCTCATTATCTACAGCGAAGCTTATTTGTCCAGATTGTAGCGGCTGCAAGCGAGCCATGACAGAAAACAACGTCGATTTTCCAGCGCCGTTAGGTCTAATCAAAGCAATGACCTGCGCCGTTGGTAGGGACAACGTAATGTCATGCAAGATTTGTTGTTTGCCAATATGGTGAGAGATATTATTCAGTTTAATCATAATCGTCTTATTTAAAAAAGTCTTAGGGCTTTCTTTATCAACAGCATCAGCTAAATAAACAATGTCGGCTAAGTCGTTATAACGAACGGCGCTGGGACATAAATATCAATGCCAAGAACACGAGGCCACCTGCGAGCTCTATCACAACGGACAATACGCCTGCCATATCTAGCACTTGCTCAAAGAGTGTCTGACCCAACACCAAGCAAATCATAGCGACCAAACTGACCAATATCAGCCGCTCAGTATGATACATGTGTCGAGCGATACGATTGGTCAATGCACAAACCAATAGACCAAAGAAAGTCACTGGACCGACCAGTGCCGTGGCTGTGGCGACTAGCACTGCGATAACAGTTAATAGGCCAAATGCCAGACGTTGATAATGGATACCAAGGTTAATGGCTTGGGCTTGTCCGAGCATCAGCACATCGCATTGGTAGCGCCAGCGCCAGACAAACACCGCAGTGATGATACAGATAAATAGGCTAATGCCTAATAGCTGAGGATTGACAGTATTGAACTGCGCGTAGCTAGCGGACTGTACGACCACAAAATCATCGGGGTTAATCAGCCGTGCAATGAGTGCTGATAAACTGCGGAACAACACACCAAAGATAACGCCCACCAATATCAAGCGTGTCAGATCCTGACTGCTTTTAGAAAATAATAGCTTAAATAATAATAAAGATGCCCCAAACATCAGGACAATCTCTAGCGTGAACTTGGCAATAGGATCGAGACTGGTAAAACTAATCGCCCCTAAAAAGAAAACCAGTAAGCTTTGTAGCAAAATATAGAGCGAATCAAATCCGAGTAGGGAGGGCGTTAGAATTGGATTGTGAGTCAACGTTTGAAACAATAACGTCGACACGCCTATCGCATAGCCAACCACCATCAGTGCCAGCAGTTTTTTTGCCGCGTAGCGGTAGCGCAAAGTCCCAATAGCCATTGACATTGAGTGTCATAAACAAGGTCATCGAGATCAGTAGAATAATAGCTGCAATGGATTTCGGATGCGCTGCTATCCATGCCCAAAGCTTTGCCAACTGACCTTGGGCAGCAGCTGAATACTGACCATCTGCTGCAGATGAGTTATCTATCGCTGTGTTGGTTTCCGTAGAACGAGCCTTTGTGGCAGTAAGCTTAGTTGATGAGAACATAAATAAATCCTATGATGCCAAGCTTATCTAAATAAGGCAAAAAATGAACGACGGTAAGTGAGTGGTTAATCGATTAAAGATTGCTGTTTTATTATTCAGCTTTACTGCTTAGTCTTATTGCTCAGCTGGCGCGCGCAGTAATAGCCATAAAAACAGCACTGTACCGACCACGCCAAATATGGTGGCAACAGGCACTTCAAATGGATAGCGAATCGAGCGACCGATAATATCGCACAGCAATACTGCTGAAGCGCCCAGTAGCGCGACTGCAGGCAAGCTACGACGCAACTTATCTCCCATCAGTCGGCTCACAATGTTTGGCACGACGAGGCCAATAAAAGGAATCATACCGACCGTCACGACGACAACGGCACTCATCATCGCCACCATCCCCACACCAATCCACGTCACTTGGCGTTTACTAATACCTAAGTTCAAGGCGATATTGTCACCCAAACCAACGATGGTTAGCTTATCTGCGATGATATAGGCGAGTACACACAGCGCGCCCGTGAGCCACAGCAGCTCATAACGACCTGCTAAGACGCCTGAGAAATCCCCAAACTGCCACACGCTGAGCATCTGTAGCGATTCGGTTTGATAGGCGATAAAGGTAGTGACTGCTTCGATAATGCCGCCGAAGACAATACCAATCAGTGGAACCATCAAAAAATCAGTCGGCGGAATACGGTGAATCAATAGCATAAATAGCATCATGCCGAATACAGCGGCGATGGTCGCTACGCTCATCTTCACAATGAGCGCACTGGCAGGAAATAGCAGACTGACCACCAGCAAACCGAGCGCGGCGCTTTGGGTCGCACCGACCATGGACGGCTCTACAAAGCGGTTTTTTAGCACCACTTGGATGATCATTCCTGCCACTGCCATCGCAATGCCCGTCAAAATAATCGCAACGGTGCGCGGGATACGGCTGACCAGTAGTAGCGAGCTATCAGAGTTTGCACTATGACTAATGATACTTTGTAAGATACCCGACCACGAAAAGTCAGCCACACCAATAGATAAGCTCAATAACACCAAAAGCCCCATGATAATGAGGCTTGCGGTGTTGATTAACCACGGTGGCATGGCAGCACGTCGATATTTCGAGCCTAAAGTATGGCTAGCGCTTCCTTGCCAATTTGATACTGGCAGAGAAGCGTTAGGTTTGAGCCTAGCACGAGCACGGTGTGAAAATAACGACATAATCTTTATTGGCTTAAAAATGAGCAAGGTTAACGGTAATAATTACCTACTTGTGCAATAATCGCTTGTATAGAGAACGACGTTATTTAGCGTTAGCAAAAGCATCTTTAATCGTTGTGAGATCCTGCATCCATTGGTAATAGCCACCAAACGCTAGGTAAGAGTCTGGGCTTAGATAAACCACTTGCTGCTTGCTCCAAGCGTTGGTTTGCGCGACCAGCGGATTGTCCAATACGGCTTTGGCACCGATACCATCTTCACCAATCGCGGCGCTGCGATCGATAACAAACAACCAGTCTGGGTTGGCTTTTTGAATATATTCAAAAGAGACCGGCTGTCCATGAGGGGCATCGGCAATTTGCTTATCTGCCATTGGCACATCTAGCACCGTATGGATAAACCCGTAACGAGATTTATCGCCATATGCTGACATTTTATTGCCATTAACCATAACGACCAGACCAGTGCCTTTATCTTTAGTGACACCCCTTTGTCCTCGTCAATAAGCGTATCTATGTCTTGTTGCAATCTAGCGGCCTGATCGCTTTTGCCAAACAACGCACCCAAATCATGCAAACGCTGCTTACTCGACTCATAAATATTAGCCGTGTCGATAGACATATCCAACGTCGGCGCGATGTTTGACAGCTCATTATACTTTTCTGCCATGCGTGAGCCCACCAATATTGCTTGTGGTTGCATGGCATTCAATGCCTCAAGATCTGGCTCAAACACAGTGCCGACCGCTTTTGGTTCAGGCTGCGTTTTTGAGTGTAAATTGTCTAACAGCAAACTGCCTGGCATACCGTCAACAGCCACGTCTAGTGCTGCCAAGTCTTGCATCAAGGTCATGTCATAAACCACCAGCGGTGAGGGACTCATTGCCAATTCAACATCACCCTTAACCGTATTCACCGTGATTTTTTCAGCAGAGACGGCATCATGGTTGGCCACGTTTGACGATTCATTGGCCGTTTGATTGGTAGCTGTCGCATCAGCTGATTCAGTCTCAGGCGAGCTACAACCTGTCACACTGATAGCAGCGATTAAAGCTGTCATCATCAATAATGGACGTTTAAAAATAGGAATAGTACGACGGTGTGATAATGGGGTAGTAGACATAAGGGACTCGGTATATCAGGATGTTTAAGCAGTCTGTTAATAAGATAACTGCACAGGTAGCACAATAAAAATAGAAAATGATGAGAGCAGCTGAGCAGAGTAATGCTCATATCAAAGGGGTGCCGATAGAGCGCCTGTCAGTTTTACTCTCTAGCCTTATTCTTTTGGGTTGAGCGTTTTATGGTTTGGATATTTTTATGCGCATCAGTTTTTGATCATGATACGAAAAAACCAAACAGCCGTTATGATAAAGTAGTTGAGACTCATTATCAATAATAATGATAATGATTTTTATTGGCGATAAGTACTTATCTAAAAGACTTATTAAAAAAGCGAGCTAAATACGGGCGAGATGGCAGTAATGCTCAATAGTTATAGGGTATCTGTCAGAGATAAGAGGCAATGAGTTCACAAAGCAAAAAAAATATTATAAATTATTATTGATAATAATTATCGTTTGCATTATTATCAACGCCATTCCACCTCGGATAATAAACATTAGGCTGTTATGAGTTCAACGGATTTAGAGACACCACCAACCAGATTGATACTGCTATCTCTTCTCGTAGTGGTAGGGTTGCATGTACTCACCGCAGTCGCCTTGGCGGTGATGAAAACGCCCAAACCACAGCCTGCGCCAAAAAAAGATATCACGCCTGTCGAAATAGAGTTTGTGACGTTACCTGCTAATAATGCAGTAGCGAAAGTAGAAACGAAAGAACCTGTGCAGCAGGTCAAAAGGTCACCGTCAAAAAGAAGTGCAACCTAAGCCTGTACAAAAGCCAAAAGCAGAGCCACCGCCTAAGAAGCGTGTCGAAACACCTATAGAACCAGCGAAGCCTGTGGTGAAAAAAAGTATCTGAAACACCGCCAATCATCGCAACCGAAAAAACATCTACTGAGAGTAGTCAAAAGCCTGTACCAAAAGAAGCAGCACCCAAAAAGATCAGCCCAGAACCGATAGTCGATACATCGGCTGCTGATGAACAGCGCAAAGAGGCTGCTGCTCGAGCCAAAAAAGCCGCTCAAGAAGCACAAGACAGAGCAGCGCAAGAAGCTAAAAGAGTCGCGGATGCTAAGGCTGCGGCACAAGCAAAAGCTGCTAGAGAAGCAGAAGCCGCCGCCCAAGCACAAGCCGCTAGAGAAGCAGCTGAGGCAGCTGCAGAAGCTGCTGCTCGAGCACAGAGTAATGAGCCTGTAAGCTTTACTGCGAGCGCTGCCAATTGGGCCTCTGCGCCAAACTTTAGCTTTCCTGATCGTGCGGCACGTAGAGCGCGTTCAGGTGATACGCTCAACGTGGTATTGGTATTGCGTGTCAATAAACAAGGTGGTATCGATAGCGTGCGAGTGGCGCAGTCTTCAGGCAATACTTTGCTGGATAAAGAAGCCCAGCGTCAAGTACGCTTTGGCAAGTTCAAACCCTTTACCAAGAATGGCGCACCAGTGGTGGGCAATGTGACCTGCCGATCAGCTATGTAGTTCCTTAAGTATTTATATTATATAACAACGTATTTATTGATAATTTTTCATAATAAGACAAGGCATGATACTCATTTTAGTAGCATGTGATGGCATAAAACATTAAGGAGTCTGATATGGACTTTATGCAATACTGGCAGATCAGCGACATGGTGACAAAGACGTTATTCTTTTTGTTACTTGCGTTATCTATTCTCTCTTGGGTGACAGGTATCGTCCGCGTATTGCAAAGTCGCAAACTGGCGACCAGTGTGGCAGATGACTTGAGTCAACAACTACAAGCAAAGCAGGCCGATTTGGTCGGCTCCGATGCTGCCGCTCATCGTTTGGTCACTGAACAGACGTTACTCAAGCACATAGGGCGCTACCGTTTTGCGAGCGAGCGCGGCTTACCTATTCTTGGCACGACGGCAGCGATCGCGCCATTTATCGGCTTATTTGGCACGGTGTGGGGCATTTTCCACGCGCTGCATAATATTGGTATGAGTGGACAGGCAGGATTGGGACAAGTGGCAGGCCCCGTTGGTGAGGCACTAATTATGACGGGTCTTGGTATCGCTGTGGCTATTCCAGCTGTGGTGTTTTACAACCTAGCAGTACGTATCAATCGCCGTGTGATGTATCAAGCCAATGATAGAGCACATGATCTGTTGTCCGGGTCTGCTGAGCCTGTGCCATCGTCTACTAGCCCGAATGCGGGCGCAACATCGGTGCAGGCGGTTAAAGGCAATCGCTTAAATACTATCGATGCAGCAGTAGACACGCAGCAAGCGCGCCACTACAGCAGCTCTGTGGCAGAATAAAAAAGCACCTCTTGGCGGCATGACAATAAACACAAATATTGAGAATAATTATGGCATTTCAACTGGGTGATAATGACGTTCAAGGTATGAATGAGATGAACCTCATTCCGCTTATCGATATCATGCTGGTATTGATGATTATCTTTTTATTGACAGCGACCGTGCTGAATCCGACGGTTCCTTTAGATTTGCCAAAGACCAGTGCTGAGGTCAATCAAACGCCGCCAGAAGCCATTCAAATCAGTATTGATAAAGACGCGGGAATATTTTGGGACAGCGATCCCATCAGCATGGAAGCGCTAGAGGCGCGTCTGCAAGAGCAAGGCGCAACCGGCAAAGATCCTTCAGTACAACTGCGCGCCGATAAAGAAGGTAAGTATGATACGGTTGCTCAGGTCTTGGCGGCTGCCAGTCAAGCAGGACTTACCAAGATTGCCTTTGTCAATGAATAATAGCAGCGATAAACGGTAGTAAGTAGTAATAAGCAGCGAAATGCAACGTCCGTTACAGCAAAAAATTGGCGATATAAATCAACAAGCCAATGAATAGCACGAGCGCCATAACAATAATAAGAACGATCAAAATAATAAGCTTCTCTCCGACCTCAGTGACGACTTAAACCTCAAATTAAGTCATCACTGAGGTTTTCTTTACCAGCCATAGCCAAATGGACGGTAGCCAAAGCCCAGATGTCCGTAACCAAACGGATAAGGCGAGCGCAAGTAATCCAGATCGCGCTGACGGATATAGTAGTAGCGTCCTTGAGAGTAAGCTTCTTCTAATTTCTCAATACCTTCTAATGGACAGACTGGCTGCCAGTCATAGCCTTCGCGACCGAGCTTATAAGCATTCAGTTCGGTACAGTAGTTTTTGAGACCTTGCTGTCGTCCTTGCTCCCACTGTATGCGATTGGGACTTGCGCCGCCAACACTGGCGCAGCTGTTGGTATAATGCCCGAAGTAAGCCCCTGAACGACCTTGTAGACCATCGGCATAACCGACTTCTTGCCAGTTACTGCTTTGACATTGCTGCGGGGTCAGGCTTTGGGTGGTGGCACAGCCTGACACTGTTAGCACGATTGCGCCAAGTAATGATAAGCTTATGACAGTGTTGCTCAGGAGTTTACCTGTCAGCTTGCTAGCGATATAAGCGCTTGACGAGTTTGACTTAATAAGATAATTCATAATAAACCTGCGCGCGTTTAAAATTATGGTTTATCATAGCACTTTTTTACGCCGACCACTTTTTGTATCTGGTTTTTGTATGTGGCTATGCTACTGATGATTAGGCACGCTAAATGTCTGATTTAACAGTATAACTGACAAATAAAGAGTGAGCCATATAGCCAGTTTTTGAATAGTAGTTGAGTGGCAGTGCTTGATTTTTTGCGGGTTCGAGCTCATTATAAGTCTTGCTATATCGTTATCTGTCATGTGAGTAGCAGCCAGTTCACGTTAACGATTTATAGGATAGTTATTTATAAAGCCGTTATTTTTACTGTTAGCGTAGACAGCGGTTATCAGCCGTGGCAGTTATATTGATATTGTTTAGCATCATTTTTATTTAGTTAAAAGGCCAGAGCATCATGGGAACATTGATTGGCGTTATCATTGTACTATTCGTCTTAGGGAGTATGATGGCGCTCAAACCGAATGGTATCGATCAGCGTTTAGACAAGCTGCGTATGACCGCACGCCGTTTGCAGCTTAATCCAAAGCTCGTTGCTTGCCCTGATTGGATCAAAGGTCGTGATAATGAATATGGCCGCGGTATGCTTGGACAGTATTGTCTGATATTAGAAGAGACCAAACTGCCGCACACACGCTATCAAGTGATCGATGGACAATGGCGACCAGATAGTAGTTTTGTTGATACCAGCGATGATGCAAAAACACTCCATATTCCAAGTGCCATTCGCTCTACGCAAAGCAGCAATAATGTGACGGTGAAAAAAACCGATTTTAGCTTGGACAAAGCGCCATTAGAGCTACCAGTGAGCATTGAGCCGTTTGTTAAAGGGCTGATGACCAAGGCAAATAGCATTATCATCTATTGGGAAGACATTGCTTACGTGCGCCCAAACTCTAATCCCACGTATCATCAGCAACGGATTGAGGCAGATCTGTTAGTGCTCAAAGCCAATCTTGAGAAATGGGCGATACAAATGCAAAAAGACGTGAAAGGCTAGTAAAGCGCTTTTTTGTCTCCATTAACAGCCTATATACAAGCAGTTTTTTATATTCAATTTATTTAAAGTTGACAGTTTAACGCTTAGCAGTGTAACGTCTTTATAACTATATCTTTATTTTATGGTTATAATTTGTTTTATAACCTTTTTATCAGCAGCTACTATTACTATAAATAGCTGGGTCATGGCTAACCCCTGATCATCAGCACCCATAAATTACTCCGCTGCTGACTGTAATGTTACTTTCAATCTACTTATACTTTTAATCACTTATATTATGGTGTCGTCAAATATGGCAAAAACCACAACCAAAAAAACCGCAGCATCAGCTGCTGACAGCCCAAAGGGCAAGTCTTTGGTGATTGTAGAATCACCAGCCAAAGCAAAAACCATTAATAAATATCTTGGCGATGATTTTATCGTACGCTCGAGCATCGGTCATGTCCGTGATTTACCAGTTAGTGCAAATAAAAGCGCAAAAAAAAGCAACCACGACCAAAAAAGATGACAACCTGACAAAAGAAGAAAAAAGCACAGCAAGCACTGGTACGCCGTATGGGCGTAGATCCAGAACACGACTGGGCGGCGGTCTATGAAGTATTGCCAAACAAAACCAAGGTCATCAAAGAGCTCAAAGCACTGGCCAAAGACGCTGACAAAATCTATCTGGCAACGGATATGGATAGAGAAGGGGAGGCGATCGCTTGGCATCTAAAAGAAGTTATCGGCGGCCCTGATAGCAAGTATCAACGTGTGGTCTTTAATGAGATTACCAAATCAGCCATCCAAAATGCCTTTAAACAACCCCTCAAAGCTTGATATCGATCGCGTCAATGCTCAGCAAGCGCGCAGATTCTTGGACCGTGTCGTTGGCTTTATGATATCGCCACTATTATGGCAAAGATTGCTCGCGGACTATCAGCAGGCCGTGTGCAGTCAGTCGCTATGCGCTTGGTCGTTGAGCGTGAGCATGAAATTCGCGCGTTCATTCCAGAAGAATACTGGCAAATCCATGCAGATACACATGTCGCTCATGATAAAACCAAAAAAGCCTCAGATGCGGAGCAAATCGGTATCCGTTTAGAGGCGACCAAACAAGGCGGTAAAACGCTAAAGCTTGGCAATAAAGAGCAAACCGATAAAGTGCTTGAGATACTCAAGGCAAGCGATTTTATCGTTAAAGAGCGTGAAGAGAAGCCAACCCAGTCACGTCCAAGTGCGCCTTTTATCACCTCGACTTTGCAGCAAGCCGCCAGTACACGTTTGGGATTTTCTGTTAAAAAGACCATGATTTTGGCGCAGCGTCTATATGAGGCGGGTCACATCACTTATATGCGTACCGACTCGACGTTCTTGTCTGGTGATGCGCTCGCGGCTGTCCGTGGTCATATCGAAGACAGCTATGGCGCAAAATACGTACCAGAAAAGCCAAATTTTTATGGCAATAAGCAAGGCGCACAAGAGGCGCATGAAGCGATTCGTCCTTCTAATGTCAACTTAAAGTCAACGCAAATGAAAGGCGTTGAGCGTGATGCCATACGTCTATACGAGCTAATCTGGCGGCAGTTTGTGGCGTGTCAGATGTTGCCTGCCAAATATCTATCAGTCAATCTTTTGGTAGAGGCGGGTAATGTCGAGCTAAAAGCGCGCGGCCGTACGATGACTTTTGATGGCTATACTCGTGTTATGCCGCCGGCCAAAACTGATGATACGCTGCTCCCTGATGTCAAAAAAGGCGATAAGCTCACCCTAGATAAGCTCGATCCGAGCCAACACTTTACCAAGCCGCCACCGCGCTATACTGAGGCAAGCCTTGTCAAAGAGCTTGAGAAAAAAGGTATTGGTCGTCCCTCGACTTATGCCTCAATTATCTCCACCATTCAAGACCGCGGCTATGTCAAGCTCGAAAACAAGCGCTTGTTTGCCGAAAAAATGGGCGATATCGTCACCGATAGATTGACCGCAAGCTTCCCAGATTTGATGGATTATACCTTTACTGCTGCGCTTGAAGACAAGCTCGATCATGTCGCCGAGGGTGAGCAAGATTGGAAAGACGTGCTCGATAATTTCTATGGTGAGTTCAAAACCACCCTTGAGCATGCCAAAGGCAAAGATGGCATGCGTCCGAATGATCCAACCGACGTGCCAGATGTCCATTGTGATATCTGTGATCGTCCGATGCAGCTGCGTACAGGGTCAACAGGCGTATTTTTGGGTTGTACTGGCTATAACTTGCCGCCGAAAGAGCGCTGTAAAGGCACCAAAAATCTAATGCCAGTCGAAGCGTTTGCCAACTTAGATGATGCAGAAGGTGATGACGAAGCGGCAGAAGTCAAAGATTTGATGGAGAAAAAACGCTGTCCGAAATGCGGCACCGCCATGAATGGTTATATCGTCGATGGTGGTCTCAAGCTACACATCTGCGGTAATAACCCTGATTGTGACGGTTATATTCTAGAAGAAGGTAAGTTTGAAGTACCAGGCTCAGATGCGCCAACCATCGACTGTGACAAGTGTGATGGTCAGATGGAGCTAAAGACAGGTCGCTTTGGCCCATACTTTGCTTGTCAGAACTGCGACAACACCCGCAAGGTGCTAAAAACAGGCGAAGCAGCACCGCCGCGTATGGATCCTATTCATCTACCAGAGCTAAAATCGACCAAGCATGATGATTACTTCATCTTGCGTGAAGGGGCGGCTGGCATGTTCCTTGCGGCCTCTAAATTTCCAAAGGTGCGCGAGACTCGTGCGCCCAAGCTCGCTGAGCTACGTGAAATAAAAGACAAGATGGAAGACAAGTTCCAATATCTGTTTGCAGGGCCAGATGAAGATCCTGAGGGTAACCCAACTATATTACGTTGGTCACGTAAGAAAAAAGAGCAGTACATCGGCTCTGAGAGAAAAACGGCAAGGCCACCCGTTGGGGTGTGTACTGGCGTAAAGGCGAGTGGGTAGAAGAGTAACCACTTTTCTACCGGTCATAAAAAACCTCTTAACCGTATACAATAGTTAAGAGGTTTTTTATGGCTAATATATATAGTATTAGTTCATCTCGATAATACCGCAAGCAACACGGTCACCTGATGCGCCTGATGGTTGGCTGGTGTAATCGTCAGCGCCAGAATGTACGATAAAGGCGCGGCGATTCACGCTATACTTACCTGCTTTATCGGCCGTGATTTTTTTGTTCACATAGTTGATAGTAGCGACGCCATCTTCATTGGCTGTCAGGTTAGGTAGGTCACCTGCATGACCATTCATATCATCGGGATTAGAATGTGGTTTGTTGTCAGGATTGAAGTGACCGCCTGCCGCTTTACCCATATCAGCACAGCTACCTGTCTCATGAATATGTAGTGCAACCGTTTGGCCCGGCTGTAGATTCATGAGCTTACCGTAGACTTGTACACCGCCATCGACAGGACGCAGGAACATCTGTCCGACTTCGTTCTTATCACCGCTCACTGCTTTGATGGTAGATTTTAGTGCTGGCTGATTGACAGGATTGCCTGTTTGCATTTGACCTTCGACCGTTTGGCAACCAGTCATGGCTAACGCTGATCCGCATAGTAGGGCACTTGCAAGCATTGTCTTATTCATTATTATCTCCAGTTATTTTATTCATTATTTAGAACGTAGTTAAAGTTACAAATATCTGTATTTATTGTTCTGTTAGAGCGCGTATCGATATTCGTTAACATCATCGTCAGTATAGCCAAGCAAACCCTATAGTTATTCATTAAATGCGCAACAATCGGTTAATAAATGTAAGTAACGTATGGGTTTGAAAGTGTATTAAGGGATTTTCTTTGGCTCATTTTTCCAAATTAATGTCTCGCCAGAATCTAGCGTTTGGGTGAGTAAATAGCTTTGCTCTGACTGCGCTATAGTTGCCTTATTATCCGCGTGCGTTAAGATCAGTCGACTCGTGCTATAGGCCATCATATGTCGAAGCCGTGACTCAATGTCATCAATAGTGTCACCGCAGCTCATCATTGTGGAAGGAAAACCGCCAGTGAGTAAATTTTGATTGATAGAGAGGGTGTAAGGCCCACTAACGCCGTTGCAGCCAACAGAGATACCAAAGCTTTGACCATATATACCTGACTCAAAACCATTTTTTTCGTCACTTTCATCGTCACCATAGTTATCCAAACCGTAGGAAAGGGGTGATGGGCTTTTCTGTCTGCGTAAATTCGCTCATGACGGCGCCTGTTTGGTCCGTCACTTGTAATAGTTGCCAACGATAGCCCTCTAATAATTCATTGGTGAGTAGTATGCCAGCTACGGGGCGTTCAGGTTTAGGCGTGCCCGTAAAGATTAGGGTTTTGCCCTTATCCGTTCTTAAAGCCAGCTGTTTTTCTAAGGTTTTGGTAGCACGTACTGACTGAGGCAGCGCGGGAACAAATGTAAAATTCGTTCCTGCATAAGGCTTAAAAGTTGCGTTTAATAGATATGCTGTATCGCTAGGGATGATTGTATTACCGCGCCAATCTTGGGTAGTTGCTTGATATATCGCAGTGCAGTCAGCAGCCGTGACTGGTGATTTAGTTGTATCTTGTATTGATGCTTGTGTATAAGGATAAGGTAGAGGCAGCCACATATCAAAGGACACGATGTATCGATAACAGCCGTCATCAAAAGTTAACAGGTCTGGGCGAACGTCCATCGTTAGGGGCGGCTGAAGGTTGAGGCGTGTGAGTTTGCCTTTATCATTACTAACCTGTGTTAATTGCCAGTTATAGCCTGTGATGGTTTGAAACAGTCTGGGTTTGAGGGTAGCCGCTGACCAGTTTTTATCGTCAATGACGGTACTGGTTTGCGCTGAATGATTGAAGCTGTTTGTTTGGCAACCTAGTAGGGCGGAGAGGTAATAAGGCGCTTATTATCGCTAAAGGCATCCGTAAATTATTTGACATTATAATTTCCAATAAATAGACATTTGTCTAAAATATATCACAAGGTTCTAGAGAGATTGTTGTTTATTATTGCCAAAAAAAGCCGCCCATCATAGTGATGAGCGGCTCTTATTTTAAGCATTGACTAACGAATACTCAATTAGTTGTGTAGCGCTTTGCCTGCCGTTTTATCAACCGTCACTTTTGCAGGCTTGAGCGGTTTTGGCATATCTACCAAAGCAACCTTTAAAATCTCTTCAATCGTCGCAACTGGCTGAATAGTCAAGCCTTCTTTGACATTGTCGGGGATATCAGCTAGGTCGCGCTCGTTACTCTCTGGAATCAGGACATGCTTGATGCCGCCGCGATGCGCTGCCAGTAGCTTCTCTTTGAGACCACCGATACGTAGGATTTTGCCGCGCAAGGTAATCTCACCTGTCATGGCGATATCTGGACGAATGGCAATACCTGTCAAGGCAGAGACCAGTGCAGTCGTCAATGCACCACCAGCAGAAGGACCGTCTTTTGGCGTGGCGCCTTCTGGCATGTGCACATGGATATCTGTGGTTTTGACTGTCTCATAGTCAATGCCAAGACTGTCACCGCGAGCACGCACCACACTCATCGCCGCACGAATCGACTCTTTCATCACATCGCCAAGTGAGCCGGTGAAGCTAAGCTCACCTTTACCTTTCATAGCGACCGCTTCAATAGTAAGCAGCTCGCCGCCCACTTGTGTCCACGCAAGACCAGTGACACGACCAATCTCAGGCTCTTCTTCCGCCAGACCGTAGTCATACTGGTGCACACCTAGATAATCATCGATGTTCTTGTCATCGACGGTCACTAGCTGACGTTCCGCTTTTTTTCGGAGCGCGCGCGCCATGAGTTTCAACCGAATCGCGAACGACTTTGCGGCAGATTTTATTGACTTCACGCTCAAGGTTACGTACACCTGCTTCACGGGTATAGCTTCGTACGATACTGTGTAGGGCCGCTTCAACAATCTCAATCTCGCCTTCTTTGGAGACCGTTATTCTTGATCGCTTTTGGTACGAGGTATTTCTGTGCGATGTTGACCTTTTCTTCTTCGGTATAACCCGGCAGACGAATGACTTCCATACGGTCAAGTAGCGCAGGTGGAATATCCATGCTGTTAGCCGTACAGATAAACATCACTTGCGACAAATCTAAGTCCATATCTAAATAATGGTCGTTAAAGGTGTCGTTCTGTGATGGGTCTAATACTTCAAGCAATGCTGATGCTGGATCGCCGCGGAAGTCTTGCGCCATCTTATCGATTTCATCCAATAAGAATAGTGGGTTTTTCACTTCGACTTTTGCCAGTGACTGCACGATTTTACCCGGCATCGCACCGATATAAGTACGGCGATGACCGCGGATTTCCGCTTCATCACGTACGCCGCCTAGTGCCATACGGACAAATTTACGACCCGTTGCGCGCGCAATCGACTCACCCAACGAGGTTTTACCAACACCTGGAGGACCGACGAGACATAGAATCGGGCCACGCAGTTTTTTCACGCGTGATTGTACGGCGAGATATTCTAAGATGCGATCTTTGACATCTTGTAAGCCATAGTGATCTTCGTCTAAGACCGTTTTTGCCTTGTCTAGATTGATTGAGACTTTGGTCGTCGCATTCCACGGCGTATCCAAAATCCACTCAATGTAGTTGCGTACCACTGACGATTCGCTTGATGCAGGTGGCATCATTTTAAGCTTTTAAACTCTTGCTCCGCTTTTTTGCGCACATCGTCTGGCAAGTCAGCATCTTCTAGACGCTGCTCTAGCTCAGCGACATCATCTTCGCCATCAAACGCGCCATCATTGAGATCTGATAGCTCGTTTTTGATCGCTTTCATCTTCTCATTTAAGAAGTACTCGCGCTGATTGTCTTCCATCTGCTGACGGACCGCATCTTGAATATCTTGCTCGATATTTTGCTCAGCACTTTGCTTGACCAGATATTCCGTCAAGGTGTTGATATGCGTTTTGATATTATTTTCTTCTAAGAACGACTGTTTAACATCCAAATCCATTGACACGCGGGTTGAGATGAAATAAACCAGTTCAAGCAAATCATCGATGCGTTTGGCCACGCGAGTTAGCTCACGGGCATTACGCAGACGCGCATCCGCATAGCCTTCAAACAGGGTGGTCAACGCCTGAATAGTGTTTTTCTTCTGGCTCTCATCCATGCTGACATCAAGATCAGCACGCTCAAATCTCGCCATCAATAAGTCGTCATGACTTTCGATATTGTCGACACGGGCGCGATATTGACCTTCGATGAGTACTTTGATGCAGTTCTCATCGCTATCGTGCGGCATGGTGCTGACGATGCGGCACACCGTACCGTATTGATACAAGTTGTCTTGATCAATGTCTTCGGTCAATGAGTCTTTTTGGGCGACGACCAGTACTTTGTTGCCATACTCAGCTTGTGCCAGCTCAACGGCTTTCACCGATGGCGCACGTCCCACAAACAAGGCAATCTGCATGTGCGGGTAGACAACCACATCTCGCAATGCCAAGAGTGGCAAGTAGCTTTCATCTTGGTTGTCGTTTACATCTTTATTATTAGAGTCAGTGTTATCAAGACCAGTGTCTGTCTCATTGGTTGACGCCGCTTTTTGTGCTGCATTCGACAAGGCCTCTGCCTCATTGTTGTTTGTAGCAGTAGATGAAGCGTCGACATCAATGTCGATATTGTCTTGGGTAATTTTATGTTCACTCATATATTTTTCCTCTTTCCCCGGACTTGTAAAGTCAAGTTCGTGGTTCATGTCTAGATAAATGGTGTCCACAGATAAAATTGCAAGTCTCATTGGCAAAGATGCACAGTTATCTTTGTTAAATAGTGCGACAAACACCGACGTTTCAATGCGGTTATTGGATTAAAAAGTTGGATTAAAAATGCTGTGTCTGCATTAAATAAGTAAAATCTCACCATTAGATAGCGAGCGTGTGTGAGATGCGGGTGTCTAATTCGGTTCTATGCATGGGCTTTATATCCAAAATAAGGTAAACTGGCGCCCGTCTAAAAACGCGTCTGAGAAACGAGCCGACATTAAGACGTTTTAGACAGCACAGCGATATTCATCAGTGTTACTATTCATCGGTCTCAATGAGACCAAGTTATAAAGAGCAAGGGGGCAATACATGGCCATCAATGCGGTACTGCTGGCAGTTATTATTATGCTAGGACTGTCACTTTCGCGCGTGCACGTGGTGCTCAGTTTATTAATCGGGGCGCTAGCAGGTGGATTGTTAGCAGGTCTGGGTATTACCGATACGCTCAATGCTTTTCAAGAAGGTATCCGTAATGGCGCACAGATTGCGCTATCGTATGCCTTGCTAGGGGCGTTTGCCGTGGCGATCGCGCACTCGGGATTGCCGCAGTCATTGGCAGGGGCGGTGATTAGACGCATTGATGCTGCGGGCACGAGTGGCATGATTAAATATATGCTGTTTGCAGGCCTCATTACCATGAGCTGCTTTAGCCAAAACCTAATCCCTATTCATATTGCCTTTATTCCACTGCTGGTACCGCCGCTGCTTTTGGCGTTCAACCGTATGCAGATAGATCGCCGCCTGATTGCCTGTCTGATTACCTTTGGCCTTGTCACCACTTATATGTTTATACCGTATGGGTTCGGTGATATTTACCTCAATCAAATTATGCTAAAAAACGTCGGTGAAGCGGGCATTGATGTTGCCAATATTTCTGTGGTGAAAGCCATGGCAATTCCTGCGCTTGGCATGCTCATTGGTCTGCTGGTCGCGGTATTTATCAGTTACCGTAAGCCGCGCGAGTATCAGCAGATTGCGATAGATCAGCAAGCGCATGATGCCGTCGTAGAAGGCGATGCATTAAGTAAAACAGCCGCTGGCGCTCAGTCGCAAAGCAAGCTAAAGACGCTGGTTGCATTGGCTGCTATCGTGACGGCTTTCGTCGTGCAGCTATACACTGATTCGCTACTACTTGGCTCGATGTTTGGCTTTGGCGTGTTTATGGCGACAGGCGTGGTGAAATGGCGTGATGCTGATGGTGTCTTTAATGATGGTATCAAATTGATGGCGATGATTGGCTTTATTATGATTACCGCGCAAGGTTTTGCTGAAGTCATGAAAGCGACAGAGCAGATTCAGCCACTCGTTGATGGGGCGGCGTCACTGTTCGGTGGTAATAAAGCGATGGCAGCATTTATCATGCTCTTGATCGGTTTGATTGTGACTATGGGTATCGGCTCGTCCTTCTCGACCATTCCTATTTTGGCCGCGATCTATGTGCCGCTATGTATCTCTTTAGAGTTTTCGCCATTAGCAACGGTTGCAATTATCGGTACAGCTGGCGCGCTGGGTGATGCCGGTTCTCCTGCGTCAGATTCGACATTGGGTCCCACATCGGGTCTTAACATCGATGGACAGCACGACCATATCAAAGACAGTGTGGTGCCAACCTTTATTCACTACAATATTCCGCTACTGGCATTTGGCTGGATTGCGGCGATGGTGCTTTAGTAAATGATTTGAATGATTGGTTTGATATAAAAGGTGGGTATAGCAACTAGCATAAAGAGTTACTATACTCGCCTTTTTTCGTTTCTATTAATTGCTCAAACTGCCTATATTTTTAACAATCTTCATCAAAATCCTTAATCTCACCATTCAAACTGCTCAAAAACGCATCACTTTGCGCGAGCAGCTCATTTAAGCGTACTTCATTGACTAATCGTGTCATCTCATCAGCGCTAAACGGTTGCTCTTGACTGTAGTAACGTTGCTCTCTAGCGTCATCGCTACCTAACCTTTGCAAATATTCATCCACACGGTCTGCACTGGAATCAGCAGCGCTAGAGACTTTTTCAAATTGTTTATCGTCTTTCATTAAAACCACCTTATGCCGTTTGGCGTAATTAAGCCATCTAATGGCACATCCCACGGCTGACGCGCTAATTGTTCAACCACTTGAAAGTCATAACACCAGCCAATTTTTAATGGTTTCTTGACCCCTGAGCGATAGCTTTTGCCAAGCGTCGTATCATAAAAACCGCCACCCATGCCCATACGATTACCGTGTTTATCTACCGCGACTAAAGGACAGATAATAACGTCTAATTCTGACGCCCATAATAGAGCGCGGCTATGATTTTGTTTCATTCCGAGCTGATGAATGCGAGTGGGGAGGTTGACGAGTTTTGAGTGGTAAACAGGCACAAAACGCAACCGTTTATTATCACTGCCATTACTAGTACGTCCGAGAGAACCAACGACAGGTAAATAAGGAGAATAGCCTAAGCATATGCACCAATCCAGCAGTGGCTGAGTGGGTAGCTCGCCAAATCCATCATAATATAGCCCAATACGCGCATTTTTTGATAGCCGCTGCTGTAATTTGCTCAAATGCAAGCTCGCTGCTTGCGCCAAATTTCTACGCGCGCCATCACTTAATTGACGACGCTGGCGAGTAAAGTGCCGTCTGGGTGGATTACTTAGCGTAGGTTCTTGTGAGTTAAGCATTTTTGACTCAGTGGGCATGGTTTCCAGAGTGCATAGGTATCTTATCCAATGACATATCAGATTGATGAGGGGCGCTTTTAGAGATTCGTTTTTAGGCATTGACCAAAGCGATTTGTGAATATTCAACACGTCCTAGTCATGCTATCATAACGCCACTTTATATCGTATTCTCCTTTATGTGCAGCGGATGTTGCATTTTTTAGAGCAGTCATAAAACAACAAACCATCAAAGAGGGTAGTTATGTCGACACAGAATCAGGCAACACGACTTGAGAAAGACACCATGGGTAACGTAGAAGTCCCAGCTGATGCCTATTGGGGAGCGCAAACACAGCGTAGCCGCGAAAACTTCAAAATCGGTGGCGAGACATTGCCGCGTCCAATGATTGAAGCGATGGCACTGGTCAAAAAAGCCGCTGCGATTACCAATGCAAGCCTAGAGCGTATCGAAGGCGACAAGCGCGACCTTATCGTACAAGCGGCAGATGAAATCATCAATGGTGGTCTTACCGATCAGTTCCCGCTCGTGGTATGGCAGACCGGTTCTGGTACGCAGTCAAACATGAACATGAACGAAGTGCTGGCCAACCGTGCTAACGAAATCGCGGGTTCTGAGCGTGGCAGCTACACGCCAATTCACCCAAATGACCATGTGAACCATGCACAGTCTACCAACGACAGCTTCCCAACGGCGATTCGTGTGGCGGCTGCGCGTCAAATCAACAGCTTATTGATTCCAGCGGTAAAAGCACTACGCGATACCTTAGATAAAAAGTCCAAAGAATTCGATAGCATTGTTAAAATTGGTCGTACACATTTGCAGGACGCTACACCTTTGACCTTAGGTCAAGAGTTCAGCGGTTATGTCAGCCAACTTGACCATGCATTGACTCGCATCGACAATGCGCTACAAGGTCTATATGAATTGCCACTAGGCGGTACTGCGGTTGGTACTGGTCTAAACGCCCATCCTGACTATGCAGTAAAAGCAGCTGAGCAACTAGCGACTTTGACGGGCTTGCCATTTGTCACATCCCCAAATAAATTTGAAGCACTAGCCGCTCGTGATGCAGAAGTATTTGCATCAGGCGCACTCAAAACACTAGCCGCTAGCTTAAACAAAATCGCTAACGACGTACGTTGGTTGGCATCAGGTCCTCGTTGTGGTTTGGGTGAGTTGACGATTCCTGAAAATGAGCCAGGCTCTTCTATCATGCCAGGCAAAGTAAACCCAACGCAGTCAGAAGCAATGACTATGGTTGTCGCTCAGGTCATGGGTAACGATACGACTATCAGCATGGCGGGCGCGTCAGGTAACTTTGAGCTAAACGTGTATAAGCCAGTGATCGCCTTTAACCTATTACAGTCTATCAAGCTACTGGGCGATGCGTGCAACAGTTTCAACGAAAACTGTGCGGTTGGTATCGAGCCAGTCAAAGAAAAAATCGATGACTTCTTGCATAACTCATTGATGCTAGTGACGTCATTGAACCGTCATGTTGGTTATGAAAACGCGGCAAAAATCGCTAAGACGGCTTATAAAGAAAACAAAACGTTGAAGCAGGTGGCGGTTGAGCTGGAGCTATTAACTGAAGCGCAGTTTGATGAGTGGGTCATTCCTGCTGATATGGTACATCCTAAGTAAGCTATCTAATAGTTTTTAGAATAGTAAAAAGACCTTGTCGTATGGCAAGGTCTTTTTTTGTTTTCGATTTTGGATCTGATACTACTTTTAACTATTAGTTGTTTCATTTGCTATAGAGATAATACGATTTACTTATTATCGTATTAAGTTTACTCTCAATATCAAAATTACATTCAATGAGGCAAAAATGGCTTCCAATAAGAACCAACATTATGTACCTCAGTGTTATCTAAAAATTTCTCCATAGATGAATCAAAAGCGGCCATCTGTGTTTATAACTTGGACAGAAAAAGCTAATTAAAAATGCACCTATAAAAAATCAATGTTCGAGGAACTATTTCTATGGTGAAGATCTTGCATTGGAAAAAGCGTTACAGCCGATTGAAGGTCAGTTCTCTGAAATAGTTCGCAATCTTGAAAACATAAATCACGTTCTGACAGACAATGACAAGCTATTTCTCATAGAATTTTGGCTACTTCAACGTGCAAGAACTGAGGAGTTCGCTAAGTCTACTGCTGAATCAACTGAACAAGATATAAAAACCTTGCTTTCTATTGACATTAAAATGGAAGTTAAAAAAGTTGTTCACAAAGTAATACAGTCGATCTTAAAAAATAGGCATTTAATTCATGACTTAAAGGTTTGTATTTTAAAGAACAATACTAAAACTGATTTCATAACCTCAGACCATCCAGCAGTACTCACAAATCGATGGTATTTTCTCAATAAAAAAGTGCAATTTAGGTCTTTTGGATTACAGTCATCAGGAGCACTATTTATTTTACCTCTTACTCCTAGAATTCTTATGTTGGCCTATGATAAAGATGTTTATAGTATTGCTAATATAAAAGGGTGGGTTCAGCTTAAAAATAGGTATGATATAGATGCTTTTAACTATCTTCAGTTACTGAATTGTCGAGCTAATATATACACAGCAAATCCAGATAGTGCCCTATATATAGAGAGTCTTCATAACGAAGTAGAGTATTCAAAATCTTTGCAAGGTCATAAAACAGAATTTTACATTTCAGATAATTCTGATGGCAAGATAAAAGATGAAAATCGAATTGACGTTTCTGAAATTAAAGTGAACCAAAAATTCTTCAAAGTCTCTCAAACTGTTTACGCTGCACCACCAATATGGCCTAGAGTAATAAATTGGAAGCCAAATGGGTTTATAATGACAAATGACACGTATGATGATTTTGTTCGTCAAGCAGTAGTAAAAAAAACAGGGCGAAGTGATTTTTATAAAATGTCGATCCGCAAAGGCTAGCTAGAGTCAGTAAAAGTAATCTTATTCGAACAACTAAACTAAATTTCTCTGATTTCTTAAAACTCAAAATATGTTTTTATCTAAACTACCTACAAAAAAGCCAAGCAAAATGCTCGGCTTTTTCATATCAAAAATCTAATCTCAATTAAAACTTATAAAGCAATCCAAGCGTGGTCGTAGCATCAGTACGCGAGTCAACCATTGGGCTATCGTATTGCTCATTAGGTACATAGCTCACGCTTTGATTGGCAAACCCTGCCCATTTATCGTTAAAGTCGTAGTTGGCACTAACGCTGACATACGGATTCAAGCTCGAGTTAGATTTATAAGCGGCAACGCCTGTCTCCGCTGACTCTTCTTCACTGACGCCATAGTAGTATTCATTGTAGGCCGCGTCATGATACTCAAAGCCGATGCTTGGATAGACCGTCAGCTTGTTTCTAGTAATTTTGGCAAGGTAAGTTAAGCGACCAGTATTACCGCCACTTTCGTCCAACACATCGGTCGCAAACTGACCACGAAACGCACCGATAGGCGTGCGACGCTGGTAGCTTATACCTGCTTCTGCAGATAGTTTACGCTCATCGAGACCTTGCAGGGCACCATTAGCATCATCAGGATCAAACGAATTCCCTGCGAGCTGCGCGTAAGCAGAGAGCTGATTGACACCATCATTGATCAAGTACGCACCCGCTTGAGCACCGCGCGCATAGATCCTATTATTGTCATAAAAAATGCCCGGTAGCACACGCACTTCAGTGCTGTCTTCGAGATCATAGGCGGATTTTACCGCCATGACATTGACCCCAACGCTCAATTCGGCGTCTTTGTCAGTCGGTAGGTTTTTATTAAGAAAAGGGATGGCACTAGACAGGCTAGACACACTGAGTAATGCCGTAGCAGTTAACGTGCTCAGCATGGCTCGCGTAGAGAAGTGAGGTTGCGCTGCAAGTTTTAACATAATTGGGTCTCGTAAGTGAGTATAAATAACGGGGTAGTAAGATCAGGTAAAAAACGAGCAAAAAGCGAATAAGAATAAATGGTCTAAATAATTCGGCTGTTATTGGTAGTTATTTAGCAATGATAGATAAATACGCGCATTTACTCAATGGCTTTTAGCACTTGTAGGATTTGCTGATGAATATCTTGCCACCACCAGACAAAGCCAATACTAATAATCAGCATCGCAAGCCATGGCAATAGTTGCCAGATTATGCTCACGTTAACAGGCCCTGGCGCAAATTTCTTGGGATCAATATAAGTGGGGTAGTTATTTATGGGGTAGTTATTTATATAGCCACCACTTTGGTCGAAATCGGCAGTATCCGCGGTGTTGTTTAAGTCTACAGGGGGTTGGATATTATTATCAGCAAATATATTGGTAAGCGGCGGATTACCGCGCTGATTATCGTGTAAGCTCGTTTGATAGCTTGGCTGATGATTGCTTGCATAGCTCGCTTGGACCGCGTTTTGATAAGCTTGCTGAGCTTGCGCCATAGCTGCTTGCTGTGCCAGCTCTCGCTTACGATAAACGAGAGCAATAGGCAAGGCGATAAGCAAGCCAGTAATCGCGCCGCCGATGTGACCGGCATTATCGATACCCGGTACGGCAAAGCCATAAACCAAATTAATCGCCATGATGATGATCAAGCTCTTGAGATTGAGTACCATGCCATTGACCGATATTTTAAACAGGGCAGCGATCAGTAACGCCGCACCGATACCCATGATACCACCAGAAGCTCCCGCTGATAGGCCGGGCTGTCCTGTTCCTTCTATGATACTTTGCCATGTGACATAGTTATTGAGCAAGTTACCACCGATGGCTGCTAGTAAAAACAATGCCAAAAACTTGGCTGAGCCAAATATCGGCTCGGCAATCTGCCCAAAAAAATACATGGCAAAGCCGTTAAATAGGAGATGCATGAGACCAATGTGCAAAAACGCACTACTCACCAAGCGCCATGGATCATCCATCATCGTTAAGGGTAAGGCGTTGGCACCCCATTTAACTAACGCTTCAGTTGACGGGTTATTGGCATCGACGCCCGTGACTAGCTGCATGACAAATAGCCCGATAAAGCTGGCTAATAGCAGGGTAGTGACGGGCGCTGTTTTTAATAATTGTTGAATGGTCATAAAGGCTAACTGTCATCAAAAAGTTATAGAGACAGTATAAAGGGTATGAGCAAATTATGTTATGTATAGCCAGTTTTAAACGTCGATCGCTAGACATTAAGCCGCTCTAAAAACGACCCACTTTGAGGTTTTCATACGTGCCTTTTACCAAGATATTATCCGTGACAGTATTGATATCGGTATGACCACAGAATGCCATAGATATATCACACTCTTTATAGATAATCTCAAGCGCGCGGCGCACCCCGTCTTCACCATACGCTCCCAATCCGTAGAGAAAAGCGCGACCGATCATCGTGCCTTTTGCGCCCAATGCGATAGCCTTTAGTACATCTTGACCTGAGCGAATCCCGCTATCGAGCCACACCTCGATGTCGCTGTTTTCGGCATGGACTGCCTGTACGATGTCTGCGAGGGCAGAGATAGAAGATAACGCGCCATCCAACTGACGACCGCCATGGTTTGAGACGACTAGGGCATCCGCGCCACTGCGAGCCGCCATAATAGCATCTTCAGGCTCCATGATACCTTTTATGATAAGTTTACCGCCCCACATGTCTTTGATACGCGCTACATCGTCCCAGCTCAGACGTGGATCGAATTGCTCTGCCGTCCAAGCAGAGAGTGATGACAGATCCTCAACATTTTGTGCATGACCGACGATATTACCAAACGTGCGACGTTTGGTGCCCAGCATATTCATACACCATTGCGGCTTGGTCATGAGGTTGATGATATTGGTTAATGTGGGTTTGGGCGGTGCGGATAGACCATTTTGATGTCTTTGTGACGTTGTCCAAGCACTTGTAAGTCGGCGGTCAAGATAAGTGCTGAGCAATTGGCATCTCTGGCACGGCGAATCAGATTGGCCATAAAGTCTTGATCGCGCATGACATAGAGCTGAAACCAAAACGGCTTACTAGTATGAGTGGCGACATCTTCGATAGAGCAAATGCTCATGGTTGAGAGTGAAAAGGGCACGCCGAATTTTTCAGCGGCGCGTGCGGCATGTATCTCACCATCTGCCCACATCATGCCGGTAAATCCCGTTGGGGCGATGGCTACAGGCATCTTGACTGGCTCACCGATCATACTCGTTGCCAGACTGCGGTTATCCATATCGACCAATACGCGCTGGCGCAGCTTGATACGGTCAAAGTCAGTCTCGTTATTACGATAGGTGGTCTCAGTCCACGAGCCTGAATCGACATAGTCATAGAACATACGCGGCACTTTACGCTCAGCGACACGGCGCAGATCTTCAATATCGGTCATTTTTTCTAGATTTATCATAGGATCCTCACTACAAATAATGTATAGACGGTTTGATGTTATGACGTAAGCAGTTGCTGCAAATCCATCACTGAAAACGGATAATTTAATCGCTGTGATGGAGTCAAAATCACAGGGATAGACGTGGCAAAATCCATCATAAGCGCCTCATCAAAGTCTGCAATATCGACATTTTGGTAAGTGATTGGTTGTACCGACTGAAACTGTGCAAGTATTTGCTCAGCGATATCACATAAATGACAGCCAGAGGTCCCTAGTAGCCACCATTGATTGCTATTCTCAGTAGTATTGAGGTTTGGGCTTGCGGCAATAACACGCGCTCGTAATACTTCTATACTATTATTATGCATGGTGAGATCTCTGAGCTTAAAGTATGCCAAAAAATGCTGATTATTAGGCTATTTTGATAAAAAGTAAAAATAGTTGGTTCATTATTACATCATAAAGAAGTGGTGTAAATAATGACAGCGATTGTGAGATTAGGTAAGATGAGTTCCTGTCTAAGATTATTCATTTTCTCTCAGCTTATTACTTTTTTAATCACTCGGATATCACGCATGACAAGTTTTGGTAAGTTCATAAAACGTCTGTTGTTGGCAATTGTATTATTGGTTGTGGCATTTCATATTCTAGTCACCGGACTACTGTTAATTTGGAAAACACAGCCAATCAACAATAGCATGTTTATGTTAACCCATCGTCTAACGGGCGGTACCGTTACGCAGACATGGGCTGAGTACGATGCCATCGCCAAGTCTGTCAAACAAGCAGCGATCGTGAGTGAAGATTCCACGTTTAGCCAGCACAATGGCTTCGATATCGACGGTATCAAAGCGGCACAAAAGAAAAATGAAGAAACGGGCAAAATGTCCGCTGGTGGTTCAACCATCACCCAACAGCTGGCAAAAAACCTGTTTTTGACCTCGCATCGCTCTTATGTACGTAAGGCAGAAGAAGCTGTCATTACTGTCATGATAGAAACACTGTGGGACAAGGAGCGTATCTTGACCGCTTATCTTAATGTGGCAGAATTTGGTAATGGTATCTATGGTATCGATGCCGCCGCGCACCATTATTTTGATAAATCTGCGGCCAATCTGAACCGAGACGAATCAGCGCTCCTCATTGGGATGCTTACCAATCCGAAGTATTACGAAGACAATCAAGGTGACAGAGGCTTGCGCAACAAGCAACGTATTATCAAAAAACGCATGAAAAACGCCGTATTACCGCAAGCGTCTTAATCTTTTAAAAGAAGCCTTAACAACAAGAATAACGGGAAAGAATAATATAGTTAAGTCTAAATAAAAACGATACAGGATAATAAATTCATTTGATTAAACGCTATTTTTCGCAGCCTCTGGAGACATAGTCACAGCAAGCAAGAAAAATAGCGTTTAATCTTATTGTATCGATTTTATAGTGAACCGACTATAGTTAATAACCTTTAAGACGATAGTATAAAGACGACGGCGCATCGATAACGCAAAAGGAGTAGTAACGTGGTAGAGATAAATAATAATCAGAACAGCGGTGATATGAACGAGATTATCGACGTTAATAGTGTGAGTGAAGATGGCAACGAAAACGTTGATAAAAATATGAGCGTAAGCAGTAACTATAATGATCTGACCGACATCGACTGGCAACGCTCAGAAGACGGCAGCTATTCACCCAGCAGTTATATCAATCGAGATTTGTCTTTATTACAGTTTCATCTGCGTGTATTGGCGCAGGCAGCCAGTCCTCGTCACCCACTGCTTGAGCGCTTGTTTTTTCTCATTATTTTTCATCGAATCTCGATGAATTCTTTGAGATTCGTGTTGCAGGTATCATGCAAAAGCTCAATATCGGTGACGTATCGACCAGTGCGCATGGTATGCGCCCAAGCGAGGTGTTAAACGAGATCTCTGCGATCACTCACGACGCTATCAATGAGCAATATCGCATTCTGAATGAAGATATTTTGCCCGCTCTTGCGCTCGAGGATATCCGCTACCTAAAACGTGATGAGCTCAATGCCGAGCAGTCTGCTTGGATGAAGCGTTATTTTACCGAGCAAGTCGTGCCAGTATTGACGCCGATAAGCATTGATCCTGCGCATCCATTCCCGCGATTGGTCAATAAAAGCCTGAACTTTATTGCCACATTAGAAGGCAAAGATGCTTTTGGTCGCGACATCAACTTGGCGATTGTACCAGCGCCGCGCAGTCTGCCGCGTGTGATTCGTCTGCCAGATGAGCTAACGGGTGGTAAAGAGCATCATGTGATGCTATCAGCCATCATTCATGAGCATATCGGTGAGCTGTTCCCTGGTATGAGTGTGACGGGTTGTCATCAGTTCAGGCTCACGCGTAATGCAGATTTAGATCTGGCGGATGATGTAGAAGATATCGCCAAGGCACTCGAGGGCGAGCTTGAAAACCGCCGTTTCGGTGACAAAGTCCGTCTTGAGGTCACAACCGACTGCCCAGCGCACATCAGTGAGTATCTGCTCAATGAGTTTGAGTTGCATGACAATCAGCTGTATCGTGTCAATGGCCCTGTGAATCTGACGCGCTTATTGTTTGATTTTAATATTCCGGGACTGCGTTATCAGCCATTTACTTATGCCGTGCCAAAAGCCTTTCGCCGAGATATGGATAAATCAGATAAATCATCCAGTATGTTTGCCGCTATGCGTAAAAGCGATGTACTGGTGCATCATCCGTTTCATGCATTTTTACCCATTATTAATCTGCTTTGGCAGGCAGCTAGCGATCCCAAAGTGTTGGCGATCAAGCAGACATTATACCGCTCAGGTACCAACTCAGAGATCGTCAAAGCGCTTGCCGCTGCCGCTCGAAATGGCAAAGAAGTCACTGCCGTCATTGAGTTGCGTGCGCGTTTCGATGAAGCTTCCAATATTGCTGTCGCCAACTATTTACAAGAAGCAGGTGCGGTTGTGGTTTATGGCATCGTCGGCTACAAGACCCATGCCAAGCTCATGCTCATCGTGCGCCGTGAAGAAGATCGAATCCGCCGCTATGTCCACCTAGGCACAGGCAACTATCATGCGGCCAATGCCAAGGTCTATACAGATTATGGTTTATTCAGTGCCGATCCTGATATCTCAGAAGATGTGCATAAGATATTTCAAGAGCTCACTGGTATGGGCAAACCTGCCAATCTCAAAAAACTGCTACATGCCCCTTTTACGTTGCACGAAAAACTAATGAGCTTTATCGATGATGAGATTGCCCATGCTAAAACAGGCAAGCGCGCTCATATTATCGTCAAAGCCAATGCGCTCACTGAGCGTCGCCTGATTGACAAATTGTATGATGCGTCGCAGGTAGGCGTCAAAATTGAGCTGATCCTGCGCTCTATGTGTTGCTTGCGTCCGCAAGTAAAAGGCCTATCTGAAAACATCACTGTACGCTCTATTATTGGCCGATTTTTGGAGCATACCCGTATTTATTATTTCTATAATAATGGGGATGAGCGTTTGTATTGTGGCAGCGCAGACTGGATGGATCGTAACCTGTTCCACCGCGTTGAGGTGGCCTTTCCAATCGAAAATAAGAAGCTTTTTAAGCAGATATATCAAGATGGTTTGATCAATTACTTACAAGACAACACGCAAGCGTGGACACTGGATGGCACAGGCGTTTGGCAGCAGCTTCAGCCAGCAGCAGGGGGAGACGCCACACGTTGCTCAAGAACACTTATTGAAAGTGATTAATGGTGTTGAAGAGTCCAGCTAACTGATTGAGTGCTATCTTCATCATTTGACCAAGCACTATTTAGTCAAACACTATTTAACCAAGTATTGGTACATACCAGTGCTTGGTTTTTCTGGTTAATGCGCTGTAAAAGTTACAAACTGTGTTGTAACCTCACATTTATTCACATATTGATACGGCAGTACACTGGTGAATCTCACAGTATCCCACCTATAATTAACATCAGTTCTGGTGCAGTTTATTATTTTTATCAAAAACCTCATCACTCATCTATCTAAAAGTAACTGAACAAAAGCAACTGACTAAAAGTGGCTGAGTACATAATGATGCCGCACCGGAGAAATTCTAAATTCAGTCAACAATAAAAATAGGAAATACATCATGAGTACGACGAACAATGATACCTCAGACATCAAAAAAGCAGCAGAGCAAGCAAACGGTCAAGAGATTGAGAAAAATCTAAAAGACAATAAAAAAGTCGATGCGCCTGAATCACTAAGTGAAGAAGAGCAAACAGCGTTCATTGAGGATGACCTACGCACTGACAAATAAGAGTGTGTTTGCAGCATACGTCCAAAGCACTAATCAGATAACGATAATAAATAATGCGAGGGAGACGCCATGACCATGCCAGAAAAAAACAATACTGAAGAAAAATTCCTTGTAGAGGATCCCGCCGTTACGACGCAAGAAAATCCTCAAGGCAGCTACGAAGGCCGAAAGTACCAGCCAAATATAGATGGGCCGGAACAAGCCTCACAGGAGACAGACGAGGTCTATGTCGACCCGCGCAAAGAAGAAAATCTGCCTGCGGGTGGCAAAAACGTATCGGACCTAAATGCTTATGATCTAAGTCGAGACGACTAACAAATGATAAGCACAATATGTTATCGATACGAACAATAATTATAATAAGGACAAAACAATGGAAACCAGAGATCCTGCTTTAAGTAAAACTCGAATCGCAGAAACGGACACGCATGAAACTTTAGACAGTGCTCAAACGGTGAAAAACCATGAGGAGCTCGAAGAAAACGTCAATGAAAATAAAGGTACCGACACTTTTGAAGAGGGTGTAGTGGAGTCTGAGCACGTCAATGATGGTGACAACCCAGCGCGCCAGCCCGACCGCCGCGATCAACCAGGTAATGGTTTTGATGATAATATCAATGAAAGCACCGTTGCAAGCGAAGGGCCTGATAGCCAAAAAAATTAACAACATGAATCGCTATGCTAATGTTGATAATGCTCAGACTCGCACCTTAAATCCCTGATGATAAAGATTAGACCGACAATAGAAAGCTGAGCAGAAGACTATGATATTTGCGTAATTATCGACTGATATCTATATTATTTAGATAACAGTTAAAGGCGCTTACAATATTGGATGAATAGTTATAATAGGGAGTAAGACAAATATGCCAAATGACAAGCCCGTCACTGATGAGTATAGTCTAAAAGATGCAGATGACAACAACGGTATCGTACCAGACGACGCTCTACAAAAAGTAAATCCAGCGGCAGCAGACAAAGCAGCAGGCGATCATGATCCGCATAATGTGGCTAAGAGTGCCAAGCAGTACGACAGCCCATTGATGGAAGATGATAAGTAATACTATTTATATACCAGTATCTCTGATCCATAAAAGTATCGCTGATCGTCAGAAAATAATCAGCATAAATAAAGAGGCATTACCGTTGTTCAAATATAACCCGAATAACGGTAATGCCTTTTTGTGTCTATAACCTATAGATTTCAAAGTACAAATGAATGATGCCTGTCTATTAAGCAGGCGTACCACTATGAAAGCGTAGCTCCGCATCAGGACTGTCTATTAATTCTGCTTCTACTTCTTTAAAAAACGCAACGCGCTCATCGATATTATCATCTGATAATGACTGGGCAAGCGCAAGGTAATCTTCAAAATGGCGGCTCTCTGACTTTAGTAGATAGCGATAGTATTTTGCTAAACGCGCATCATCAATGACTTCCGCCAACGCTGCAAAACGTTCACAAGAGCGCGCTTCAATGAACGCCCCAATGATCAGTACATCGACCATCGCTGCTGGCTCATAAGTACGCTTATGTTTCAGCATACCCTTGGCATAGCGACCTGCACTCAAATACTTCCAGTCCTGGCCGCGTTCGTTCATGATGCCAAGCACCTGCTCGTAATGTAGCATCTCTTCACGTATGAGCTGTGCCAATTTACGTTGCAAATCATAAGAGAACTCATACCGAAATATCAAATTCATCGCAGTGCCAGCGGCTTTTTTTTCGCAATTGGCATGATCCTGAATGATAAATGGTAGGTTATCTATAGCCGCATCGACCCAAGCTTGCGTCGTGCGCGCCCCCAAAAAAATTATAAATAGGGGATAGATCAACTTTTATAGGTGTGCGCAGGTGAGTGATATCGACACTGTCTTCCCCTACGTCCATACTGCTTTCGTCAACGACATTTACTGGTGAAAGGGGCGCTTCTTTTCGAGGTTATCCTTATGAATATCGTAGTGATCAGTACCATGCGCTGATGATTGTAAGGACGAGAGGTCGGGCTGGTTTATAGTCATAATCTAAAAGGGCTTTTTTATAAATGAGAGTTTAAAGCAGCTAATTTATAGATGCTTTCAAAATAATGGGCTACAGTTACTACGGCTAAGTAAGTTGTCTAGATCATGGACAGTATTTAAGTATAGTAGAACCTCAATAAAATTGATACAGCATAGAAAACGCGCTCGATTAAATGCTACTTTTCTTGCTTGCTGTGACTGCGTCTCCAGAGGCTACGAAAAATAGCGTTTAATCTTGCTATACCATTTTTATAATGGTTTCACTATATAACTATAGATGGTAATGATTACTTACAGTTTAGTCTCAACTGAGCATTCATTAATTTCTAGATAGTATTCATGGTCTGTGAGGCTTACATCTTATACGATATCATTATTATACAACCCCAATATTTATTTTCTAAATGGCGTTTGCTTGTTTATTTTATTATTTGATAGTAGGATGGGATTTTGCTCTTTAGTCACAGTGTCTTGCTATCAATAGCACTTAGTAGAGAATGGCAAGCATTATACCAATGACAATTCTTGTATCAAAACAGAAGATTTATACAGTCTATTTTAGGGCTGATGAAAAACTCTTTAATGAATAATTATTTATCAGCATTAAATACCATAGGTTGTCGTAGGTAGCAATGATATCTTTCATTGTATAAATAATTGTTGATAAAAATAACGAGTCTCAAATAGTCGCTGTAGCAATTTAGTATTACCAATACTCACCAATAGATAAGGATAACGACATGGGCCAGTCTTCTAACGCCAATCGCATTCAAAAGGCATTCTTGCCATCGACCAACAGTTGTATGACTTTATTGAAAACGAAGTGCTGCCAAAAGTTGGTGTTGATTCAGACAGTTATTGGTCAGGTTTTGAGAAGGTTATCAAGGAATTTACGCCACGTAATAAAGCGTTGCTAGAAACTCGAGACAAGATTCAAGCACAGATTGATGAGTGGCACCTACAACACCCTGCAAAAGATGGCGAAATCGATTATCCAGCTTATAAGACATTCTTGCAAGAGATTGGTTATCTGCTGCCAGAAGGTGATGACTTTACGGTCAGTACAGAAAATGTCGATGACGAAATCGCGCACATCGCAGGGCCGCAGCTGGTCGTACCAGTACGTAACGCTCGTTATGCATTAAATGCGACCAACGCACGTTGGGGTAGCCTATATGATGCGTTGTATGGCACCGATGTTATCAGTAGTGACAATGGTCAAGAAGCGGGTGGTAGCTATAATCCTACTCGCGGTGCTGCTGTTGTCGCTTATGCCAAAGCATTTTTAGATGAGCATTTCACACTAGCATCAGGCTCTTACAATGATGTGACCAGTTTTAAAGTGATCGATGGCAAGCTTGAAGTCGTACAGGGTGATAGCAGTACCGAGCTAAAAGATACGGCTAAGTTCGTCGGTTATGTCGGCGAGGCAGATAGCCCCTCTGGTATTTTGCTCAAAAACAATGGCTTGCATGCTGAGATTCAGATCGATAGTAATCATCCAGTTGGCAAAGATGACCCAGCAAATATCAAAGACGTGCTACTTGAGTCAGCCATGACTGCGATTCAAGATTGTGAAGATTCGGTCGCTGCTGTAGATGCAGAAGAAAAAGTGGAAGTCTATCGCAATTGGCTTGGCTTGATGAACGGCGATCTACAAGAGACCTTTGAAAAGGTGGCAAAACCCGTACTCGCAAACAAAACCCAGATCGTGAATATAATACACCTGATGGCGGTAAGCTGATTTTGCCAGGTCGTTCGCTACTCTTGATTCGTAACGTGGGTCATCTCATGCAGAACCCCGCAATTTTGGTTGATTTAGGCAATGGCCAAGAGCAAATATTTGAAGGCTTAATGGATGGTTTAATCACACCATTATTATCACTCAATGATATCAAAGGCAAAAACGAGCTATCAAACTCACGCCAAGGCTCTATGTATATTGTGAAGCCAAAAATGCATGGCCCTGAAGAAGTTAAAATGGCCAATGATTTGTTCAACGCATCAGAGGACTTATTGGGTCTAGAGCGTAATACGCTCAAAATCGGTATCATGGACGAAGAGCGCCGTACCACAGTCAATCTGAAAGAAGCGATTCGCCAAGCAAAAGAGCGTGTTATCTTTATTAATACAGGTTTCTTAGATCGTACGGGTGATGAGATGCATACCAGTATGAATGCCGGTCCGTTCGTGCCAAAAGGCGACATGAAGTCGCAAGCATGGCTACCTGCGTATGAGCAGTGGAACGTTGATATCGGTCTAGAGACTGGTCTGCAAGGTCATGCTCAAATTGGTAAAGGTATGTGGGCAAAACCTGATGAGATGAAAGAGATGATGGACACCAAAGCGGCTCATCCGAAATCTGGTGCCAGTACGGCTTGGGTACCCTCACCAACGGGCGCTACCTTGCACAGCATACACTATCATCAAGTTAGCGTGGCCGATGTACAAGATACGCTTAAATCACGTGAGCGTGCGAGCTTAGATGATATTTTGACCATTCCATTGGCAAAAAATACCAATTGGACAGAAGAAGAGAAGCAGCAAGAGCTTGAAAATAATGCTCAAGGTATCTTAGGGTATGTGGTACGTTGGGTAAACCAAGGCGTAGGCTGTTCCAAAGTACCTGATATCAATGATGTTGGCTTGATGGAAGATCGTGCTACCTTACGTATCTCTAGCCAGCATATTGCCAATTGGTTACATCATGATGTGGTAAGCGAGCAGCAAGTGATGGACACAATGAAACGTATGGCAAAAGTCGTCGATGAGCAAAATGCAGGCGATAGTGATTACCAGCCAATGGCAGATAACTTTGATAACTCTTATGCATTTAAAGCAGCCTGTGATTTGGTCTTTAAAGGACGCGCGCAACCTAGCGGCTATACTGAACCATTGTTGCATCAAGCGCGCCTTGATCTAAAAAGCCAATGCTTAGAGAGGCCGGCTTAGCAATGGGTATTTTAGCGTATGCTGAAGTCTAAGGTGTAGTATCTAATCTTGCTCGTTTGTAACGCTAAATATGTCATAAATACGTTGGTCGATTCTTCATAAGCGCTATTTATTTATCAATGGATAGCGCTATTTGGGCAATTATTTTGTTTTTATTAAAATATTTTAATACTATAAGTAATGATATTAATCAATAAAAGCGCTATCTGCTTGAGTAGATAGTGCTTTTTTTTGTAGCTATTTGGATTTTATAGGTGACTTGTCATTTGATACTGGGGGTATCGAAAAGCGAAAAAATATGTTGCAAATTATGTCAAAGTTGTTATGCTTGTACTCGAAGTATGAGTTTGGTAACGGATGTTACGCAGTAGGACGCATAAGACTTAAGTTTACATGGCAGTTACGTTTTTAATCCCAGTTATGTGAGTCATGGTTTTTATCTTAACTGTAATAGAAATTCGCCATACTTGTTTCTGACTAAACTTGGTAGCCAGTTACACATTATATCTTTGAGGATTTGTGACGATACCATTATGGGCGCCAGCTAATAATGGCTTGCTCATTACTACAATTGTAAAGTGGAGATACCCCATGAAAAAGTTACTTTTAGCTACAGCAATCGCAGCCCTATCTGTATCTGCCGCACAGGCAGCACCTACCGTTTATGGTAAAGTATTCGTTACTACTGATTACGTTAATGCTGAAATTGATGGTCAGAATATGGATAATAATAACAGAATTAATGAAGACAACGGTTCATTACAAGTTAATTCTAATATTTCACGTTTAGGCTTCAGAGGCTCTGAAGCGATAACGGCCAACACTGACGTAATTTACCAATTAGAGTACGGCGTTAAAGTTGATGATAGTGGTAGCGATAACATTGGCTTCAAAAGCCGTGACACTTATCTTGGTCTAGTCAACAAAGATTTCGGTCAGTTCCGTTTTGGTCGTAACTACACAGTCATTGACTATATCAATAACGTATCAGTTAATGAAGGTTATTGGGATAATCTTGGCTCTAGTACTCTGAACAACAACGACAGCTTTGCTAATATTTTGACCCCGACCGTTGGTAACCGTATCAACAACTCTATCATCTGGTTTGCTCCTAAATACAACGATCTACCATTAGCGCTTGCGCTGATGTATGGTGCTGATGAAGACTTTATATCTGAGAGTGGTCGTGACGCAGGCTATGGTGCCTCATTGATGTTTGATCCAGGTACAGGCATTACCGCTGGTATTGCTTATGAGCAAGACATGAGTGTTAGTGGTGATATTATCCGTGGCAGTGCTAGCGTCGATTTAGGTAAATATATCGCAGCTCCTGTAAAGTTAGGCGTTCTATATCAAGAAGCTGACTATGCCGGTACTACTACTGCAACAGAGGACGGTTTAGTGGTGAGTGCTGAAATGGGTCTTTCGAATTTTGCCCGTCCAGCCTCTGTTTATATTCAGTATGACAAAACCGACAATATCAGTGGTCTTGAGAATAATGACTCAAATCAAGTCGTTGTAGGTGGCAAATATGCGTTTAAAAATAATATGATCGCTCATGCCTATGCTGGTCTAAATTCAGCGGAATTAAACAATGGTCGTTTTGGTTCGAGAGACGAAGACGGCAATGTTAATGAAATCGACTTACGTGGTGATATTGACGTACTCGCTATCGGTGGTGGTCTAGAGTACTTATTCTAATCTAACCATTAGAATCTAAATAAAAAACTCATCCTTCGGGGTGGGTTTTTTTGTTTTGTAATCAATACTGTGTCTTGAACAACAGCGTGTCTTAAATAACAGAATCCGTAAAATTAATAATAACATTTGTGTAAACTTTGGTTTTTTCATCTTACTGTAATATTTGCTTGGTAAAGTTATGTCTAAGCAGTTCTTATGGCTCGCTATATATATGGTTTCGAAGGTATAGGACCTTGCCATTATATATCTAATGATCTTAGACCATTTATCACTCAAATCGTAAAGTGGAGATATCCTTTGAAAAAATTACTTTTAGCCACAGCCGTCGCTGCACTTTCAGTTTCTGCTGCCCATGCTGCGCCAACTGTATATGGTAAAGCATTTTTAACCTTAGATTATGTTAGTACAGACTACGATGCAGCTAACAAGACAGATGAAGATACATTTAAACTTAACTCTAATCAATCACGTATTGGTTTTAAAGGTGAAGATGATCTTACTGATACCACTAAATTAGTCTATCAATTGGAATATGGTATTGATGTTGATGACGATAGCCAACAGTTTAGATCACGTAATACTTATGTAGGCTTAGCCCACAACACTTTAGGTACTGTACTAGCGGGACGCCATGATACCCCATTGAAACTTGCACAAAACAAAGTTGACGTGTTTAATGATAGCTTATTTGATATTAAAAATGCGGGTGTTTCAGGTGAATACCGTGCTAACAATATGGTGGCCTATCAATCACCTGTTATTGTCGGTATGCCAGTGAGTTTTATGGCAGCTACCGCATTATCAGAAACTGATGCCGACGGTGATATTCTCGTTTCCGCAGAATCTGGTACGAAGCCTGCAGTCTATCGTGATAGAAAAGTAAAAGATAACGGTTATTCTGCTTTATTAGCCTATGACAAAAATGGTGTTTATCTAGCCGGTGCTTATGACAAAGACATGGGTGCTAACAATGTAAATACTGGCGTGATTGATAATACGTGGCGTTTGGTTGCTGGTTTAGATATGGGCAAAATGAATATGGTTTCGGGCTTAACTTTAGGTGCTCTATACCAACAAAGCCAATACTACGATAATTATAGCATCGTTAACAACAACCGCGTTAACAAAGCCAGTGAAGATGAAAAATCTTGGCTAATTAGTGGTAAATATAAAGTTGGTGCAACACCTTGGGCAGTTAAAGCACAGTATGTTAATACCACTGACGAAAAAGGCGTAAAAGATGCTGATGTAAATGAAATCGCAGTTGGTGGAGAATATGCATTCAATAAAGCGACCACGGGTCATATTTATGCAGGGCAAATCAGCCGTGACAATAACAAAGATGACTTGATTGTAGGTACGGGTATTGAATACAAATTCTAATCTAAACATTAGAAAACGTATTATAAAAAACTCATCCTTCGGGGTGAGTTTTTTTGTTGTGACCTTTTAAAGCCGCAGTGGGTTATAATAGCTACGTATTTACGATGATTACGCACTTATGACAATTAAGCGTTAAAAACTGAGTGTTTTAAAGAGTTTGCGCTTTTGCCCTATATTTTGTAGCGTATTTTTAGTAAAATCCTTCTTTACCAATTACCGACAGAGTACTATGACCAAGTTTATATTTGTGACCGGTGGGGTAGTGTCCTCACTAGGAAAAGGTATTACCGCAGCCCTCTTGCCGCAGTCCTTGAAGCACGTGGCGTGAGCGTGACGATGACCAAAATGGATCCGTATATCAACGTCGATCCAGGTACGATGAGTCCGTTTCAGCATGGTGAGGTGTTCGTCACCGAAGATGGCGCAGAGACAGATTTGGATTTGGGTTATTATGAGCGTTTTTTACGTCACTCAAAAATGAGTAAAAGTAATAACTTCACCAGTGGCCGTATTTATCAAAATGTTTTAAATAAAGAACGTCGCGGTGAATACCTTGGCGGTACGGTACAGGTTATTCCGCATATTACCGATGAAATCAAAAACAAAAATCCTCGCGAGCGGCGAAGGATATGATATTGCTATTATTGAGATTGGCGGTACCGTCGGTGATATCGAATCCCTTCCTTTTATGGAAGCTGTCCGTCAGATGCAAGTAGAGCTGGGGCGCAATCGCGCTATGCTCATGCATCTAACGCTGGTGCCTTATATCGCTAGTGCAGGTGAAACCAAAACCAAACCTACCCAGCATTCGGTAAAAGAGTTACGTTCTATCGGTCTGCAGCCAGATATCTTGATCTGCCGCTCTGACCACCATATCTCGCAAGACAACCGCCGCAAGATTGCGCTGTTTACCAATGTCGAAGAGCGTGCCGTTATCATGTGTGAAGATGCACAAAGTATCTATCAGATCCCGCGCACGCTACATGAGCAAGACCTTGATGATCTCATCTGTGAGCGTTTCGGTCTTGATGTGCCCGAAGCGGATTTGAGCGATTGGGATAAAGTGGTTGAAGCCCAGCTAAATCCTGAAGGAACAGTGACAGTTGCGATGGTTGGCAAATACGTTGAGCTACCAGATGCTTATAAGTCGATCAACGAAGCATTGCTACACGCAGGTATCACGCATAAAGTCGATGTCAAAATCGACTACATCGATGCTGAGCGTTTAGAAGATGACGACACTCTACTAGCGCAGCTAAAAGAAGCCAATGCTATCTTAGTACCAGGCGGTTTTGGTGAGCGCGGTACGATGGGTAAAATAAAAGCCATCACCTATGCTCGTGAAAATAATGTGCCGTATCTAGGTATTTGCCTTGGTATGCAGCTGGCCGTGATAGAGTATGCGCGCAATGTACTGAATATCAATGCCAACTCTTCTGAGTTTGATCGTAAGACAGCTGAGCCTATCATTGGGCTTATCACCGAATGGTTAGATGAGCGCGGCGAGCTACAGATTCGTAGCGATGACTCAGACCTCGGCGGTACCATGCGCCTAGGCGCGCAGCAAGCAGAGCTGGTTTCTGGTAGCAAGCTTGCTCAGATTTATGGTGCTAACAATATCACTGAGCGCCATCGCCATCGTTATGAGATGAATAACCGTTATATTGAGCCATTAGAGCAAGCGGGTATGACTATATCTGGTTATTCTGCCAAGCAGCATTTGGTAGAGTCGGTAGAGATTAGCGAGCATCCATGGTTTGTTGCTGTACAGTTCCATCCTGAATTTACTAGCTCACCACGCGGTGGTCATCCACTGTTTAATAGTTTTGTCAAAGCGGCGAAGAACCATAGCGAAGCAAAATAGTCTTCATAATAGAGTAACTCTATATAATGTAGTGTAAAGTAAAAGTATTTATTATAAAAAAGACTGATCTTCGGATTGGTCTTTTTTTTGCTCAACTCAGGTTGTTTGTTGTTATTAACGAGTCAATATCCTCATTAATAATCTCTAATTACGCTTGCATACTTTTTTTTAATCAGGCTATCGGTTACAATATGGGATGGAGATATTAATAACAAAATAAGAGGTAGTGGCTAAATGGAAAACCTATTAACGGCGCAATCACACATTGCACTTAACACGCCTAATAATAAGACGATCAACATTGGTAATGATCAACCCTTTGTATTATTTGGTGGGATGAACGTCTTAGAATCTAAAGAGTTGGCGTTTGAGATTGCTGAGCAATACGTTGAGATATGTGAGCGCTTGGGTATCGGCTATGTGTTTAAAGCGAGTTTTGATAAAGCCAACCGCTCAAGCCTGCATTCATACCGAGGGCCGGGACTCGCGCAAGGTATCGATTGGCTCGGGCAAATCAAAGAAAAATTCCAAGTACCGATTATCACTGATGTACATGAACCTCATCAAGCAGCACCAGTCGCTGAAGTTGCTGATATTATCCAGTTGCCAGCTTTTTGTCACGTCAGACGGACTTGGTTCATGCGATGGCAAAGACAAACGCGATTATTAATATCAAAAAGGCACAGTTTTTGGCGCCGCATGAGATGCGACATATTGTCAATAAGTGTCTAGAAGGCGGTAATGATAAGCTGATACTTTGTGAGCGTGGCAGCGCCTTTGGTTATAACAACTTAGTCGTTGATATGCTCGGATTTGATACCATGAAGCAGATGGATATCCCCGTATTCTTTGACGTGACACATAGCTTGCAGCAGCCAGGCGCGCGTAGTGACAGTGCAGGTGGGCGCCGTGAGCAGATTACGACACTGGCACGTGCTGGTATGGCGACAGGATTGGCAGGGCTTTTCTTAGAGGCGCACCCAAATCCAGAAACGGCGAAATGTGATGGGCCATGTGCGCTGCGCATGAGCCAGCTAGAGCCGTTTTTGCGTCAGCTTAAGCAAATTGATGATTTGGTCAAAGGCTTTGAGACATTAGATACTCATTGATATTATAAATGATAAGAGGGTGATGCAATGGCGATTCAAACCGCACAAGTCAGTATAGAAAATATCGACGATGAAGATGGTCTAGATAGTGTAATGACCGCTCTTAAGAATATCTCAGGCGTGACTGCTATCGATCTAGATCCTGTGCATGATGTTGCAACGGTCAGTTATGATGATACGGATACGAGTATTCATGCTTTGACGGCGGCGATTAGTATGGTTGATTATGTGACTCAGCCATTTCCTATCGATGCGCCGCAAAATCCGCATCATAGAGACTAAGATATATGGACGATCTGAATGCTACATAAGCAATGAGTAGCGTTCAGGTTTTTATTAAGAAGTTCCTGTCTTGTTAATAGCATCTCGTTAATAAAGTAACAACCAAAGTGTCTTGCTGTCGCTGATGATAGGGCTTATGCTTGTTTAGTGGTACTTTGATAGGTTTTGAGAAGTAAATATTGAAGAACAGCTATCAAGGCTACTTTTCACTAATAAAAATAAGGAGCTAACCATGGCAAGCCAAACACGTATTATTCAAATTGATGGCATGACTTGCAGCGGCTGTGTGGCAAGTGTACATACTGCTACTGCCGACATCGACGGTTTAGATACGATCACCGTTGATCTAGCTGACAATCTAGCGACGGTCACCTTTGATGATAGCAAAACCAGTGCAGAAGCGATTGCTTCGGCCATTGATGAGGCTGGATTTGAGGCGACTGTCGCTAATTCATAAATGTCGTCATCTATCTACAAAACCAGCTACCATGTTATTACTGGCATGTTAGCTGGTTTTTTAATGGTTAAAAATTCTGACTATAGATTACGTCCATGGCTGTCCTAGTTTGCTGCTATTTACTAAATGATTGAGGCTTACTTGAATAGATGATGGTTGTGACCATCTAATAGGTGCTACCTGAATATATTGCAATATGTCTGTCTATAATAACTGGGTAGCCTAAACAGCGTATTCATACTGATTGTTATCGTGTTTTACTTGTTTCATTTGATTTTTTTGTCAATCCACTGATATTTTATTATGGCTTCTATGAGTATATAGACGCTATAAAGAGTTATTTTTATGAATGATACTACCCGTACCACTAGTGATGGATCCTACGATGTCGAGACTGACATTCAATCAAATACGCCACTTGCACCGCAACGTGCGCATCTGCAATTGGCGATTGATGGCATGACGTGTCAGGCCTGTGCTTCACGAATCGAAAAGGTGCTGAATAAAAAGCCTTCGGTGTATGAAGTGAGTGTGAATTTTGCTGGTGAGACGGCAAATGTAGATTATGATCCGACGCAAACGACGCCAGAACAGGTCACAGAATGGGTAAACAAGACGGGTTTTGTTGCCAATCTACAGGCCAGCGACAGTTTATTTGCAAAAACAGATGAAGACACAGCCACCCAATATCCATGGCGATTGATTGGTTTATGGTTGTGTTTGGTGCCATTTTTGGTGGGTATGGCAGGCATGTTGGTGGGTGCTGGGATGGCGTGGATGCCGCCCATTTGGATTCAGTTTATTTTAGCGACGATTGTACAGTTTGGCTTTGCGTTACCATTCTATAAGAGCGCATGGGCATCCATCAAAGGCGGTCTTGCCAATATGGATGTACTGGTGGTGATTGGTACCGTGACGATATGGGCATATTCGGCTTATCTGTGGCTTACTCATGGCGATGGCACTTTGGGGAGCCTCTTGCAAAGTGGACACATGGGCGGACACGGTGCTAGTAATAGCCCAGCCGTATATTTTGAAGCAGGGGTGATGGTCATTGCGTTTGTGCGGACTGGTAAATACTTAGAGGAACGTACCAAGAAGCATAGCCTCAACAGCATTGATTTATTATTGTCATTAACGCCTGATGAAGTCGAGCAGCAGCAGCCAAATGGTGATTTTCACTCTATTGCACTGTCTGATGTACAAGTAGGTGACATCCTACGTGCCAAGCAAGGTAGCCGTATCGCGACCGATGGCATCGTCACAGATGGTAGCGGCTGGTGCGTGGAGAGTCACTTAACAGGTGAGTCAATTGCCCTTAAAAAAGAAGTGGGCGATGGATTACTGGCAGGTGCTTTGGTGGAGAATGGTAGTTTGCTCTATCGCGTCAGTGCCAAGGGTAGTGACACCAAGCTGGGCGATATGGTACAAGCATTGAGTGATGCGCAAGGCTCAAAAGCTAACTTGGCAAGATTGGCGGATAGAGTGACTGCTGTGTTTGTGCCAATCGTGGTCACTATTGCGTTGGTTACTTTTGGCCTAACATGGTGGCTGACTGGTATGGTCGATACTGCCTTGATGCACGCCGTATCAGTATTGGTCATTGCATGCCCTTGTGCCCTTGGTTTGGCCACGCCAGCAGCTATCATGGCGGGTATGGGGGTTGCGGCGCGTCATGGCGTGTGGTTCAAAGACGCGCAAAGTCTCGAGGCGGCAGGGAATATTGACACGGTGGTGCTCGATAAGACAGGCACGCTGACCATTGGCAGACCCACTATCGTCGATCATGTCATGATGGATAAGTCGATCGCTGTTAATGATGTCTTGCAGATCGCCGCCAGTGTCGAAGCACATGCCAGTCATCCATTGGCAACTGCTTTGACCAACGCGGCTAAAGAGCGTCAGCTGTCTTTGTTCGATGTGACTGATATCAGTGTGATAAAAGGATCTGGTATACAGGCAAACATCGAAGGACTTGGACGAGTAAACGTCGGGACGGCTGAATTTGCTAATATGACGTTACCTAAGCTGATGCCAAAAGTATGGCAAATTGCCAGTACCGTTGCCATTAGTATCAATGATGAGCCACTAGGCGCATTTGCCTTAGCAGATGACTTGAAAGCGGATACCCCGCAAGCAATCACTGCGCTACAAAATGCGGGTATTAATGTGATCTTGATGAGTGGTGATAAGCAGTCGGTCGTCGATCATGTGGCAGGGCAGCTGGGTATTGAAAAAGCTTACGGCAAAATGAGTCCACGCGATAAGGCCAGTCAAATTGCACGGCTGCAAACTGCTGGTCATAAGGTGGCGATGGCAGGAGACGGGGTCAATGATGCGCCAGCGATGGCCACTGCCGATGCCAGCTTTGCAATGTTTGAGGGAACAGATGTCGCGCAGCACAGCGCTTCTGCCCGTCTAATGGGCGAGTCGCTCATGCATATTGATGCGGCGCAGAAGATTGCCCAAGCAACGCTACGCAATATTAAACAAAATCTGTTTTTTGCTTTCATTTATAACTGCCTTGGTATCCCGCTTGCCGCTTTGGGCTTCTTAAATCCGATGATTGCAGCAGCAGCGATGGCACTCAGCTCTATCTCAGTTTTGATGAATGCATTACGCTTGACACGATTTAAGACAGAGGCTGCGCTTGAGAATACGGTATCTGCCCCGCACACCAATGAAACGCGTTTAGCGAAATAATAATTGCTGTATTAGCAATGATATTTCATCAACGCAGACCAAACGAGTATTTGAGATATACCTATCTATGATGATATTTATGACCGCAAGTCAGTGTAAGATAAGGGAAGTTTGATAAAATATATGCTATGATGCCAAGCACGATAGCCAACCGTTAATCTGTTCAATAAGCCTTTCTTCATATGCAAATACAGCCATATGGCAGAAAGGCTTGAAGGGATTCTAGGTATATGAGCTATACGATATTTTGCTTTATCTTTTTTGTATGCTAGCTGCCGTTATTTATCTCACAAACTTGGCATGACCAAAGGAATTAACAGACATTATGTACGCTGAAGAAACCAACAACGTCACCGCAATTAAAGACATTCGCGCTCGTGAAATTTTTAGACTCGCGCGGCAACCCAACTATCGAAGCTGATGTGATCTTAGCTGATGGCACTGTCGGCCGTGCTGCGGCGCCAAGTGGCGCATCCACAGGCTCACGTGAAGCGCTTGAGTTACGTGATGGCGACAAATCTCGCTATATGGGTAAAGGCGTCAAAAAAGCCGTTTCCAACGTCAACAGTCAGATTCGCAGTGCTTTGATTGATAAAGATGTGACTGAGCAGCAGGGTATTGATGATGCCATGATTGCGCTAGACGGCACAGAAAACAAAGAGAGCCTTGGTGCGAATGCCATGCTAGCGGTGTCACTTGCGACGGCCAAAGCGGCTGCCAAGTCACAGAATCTGCCATTGCATCAGTATATTGCTAACTTGCGTAATCAGACGTCATTGACCATGCCTGTGCCAATGATGAACATCCTAAATGGTGGCGAGCACGCGGACAATACCGTTGATATTCAAGAGTTTATGATTGAGCCAGTTGGCTTTACCAGCTTTTCAGAAGCGCTACGTGCTGGTACAGAGATTTTCCACAGCTTAAAGTCTGTATTGAAATCACAAGGCTTAAATACCGCTGTTGGTGATGAAGGTGGTTTTGCACCAAATCTACGTAGCAACGAAGAAGCCATCACGGTTATTATGCAGGCGATCGAACAAGTCGGCTACAAAGCGGGTGAAGATATTCATCTTGCGCTAGACTGTGCGGCTAGTGAGTTTTACAAGAACGGTCAATACGTATTGGCAGGCGAAGGCAACAAAGCTTTCGATAGCCAAGGGTTCTCAGACTATCTCGTTGGGCTCACGCGTCAGTATCCTATTATCTCTATCGAAGACGGTCTTGATGAGTCAGATTGGGATGGTTGGAAGTATCTGACCGAGCAGATTGGTGATAAAGTCCAGTTGGTCGGTGATGATCTATTTGTGACCAATCCTACAATCTTGCAAGAAGGTATCGATAAGCATATTGCCAATGCCATTTTGATTAAGTTCAACCAAATCGGTACATTGTCAGAAACGCTAGATGCGATTTATATGGCGAAGAAAAATGGCTATGCAACCATCATCTCGCATCGTTCAGGCGAAACCGAAGACAGCACCATTGCAGATTTAGCAGTTGGTACCGCTGCCGGTCAGATCAAAACAGGCTCACTATGCCGCTCAGACCGCGTTGCTAAGTACAACCAATTGCTACGCATCGAGCAGCAAGTACGTGCAAGCTACCGTGGCCGTGAAGAGTTTATCGGTCTACGTGGTTAACAGACTGACTTGGCTTTTTAACGCGTAATATACGTCAAAAAGTCTAAGCTCAAAAGCCGAACTTATCATTGAATCTAGGCGATATATAATCATTTGTGTATCGCCTAATCATCTTAAAACTCTTATATCATTTTTTCTATGTTGTTTGGCGTTGTCACCTTATGAAATATTTTAGCCAATTTATACTACTTGCTCTAGCCGTTGCAGTGCTTTTGGGATTGCAATATCAGTATTGGCTGGGGAAAATGGCCATTTTGAACATAACAAGTTGACGGCTCAAATTGAAGAGCAACAACGCTTAAATGATAACCAAGTGGCAGCAAACAATCTATTACGTACCGATGTGCAAGATCTAAAAACTGGACTTGAGGGCGGTAGAAGAGCACGCTCGCTTAGATTTGGGCTTAATCAAACCAAATGAAACTTTTGTCCAAGTATCAACTGCACCAACGACGCATAGTAGCTATTAAGCTATAGCTATCGGTCTGTATGATGTGATATCAAGCATTATCATTTATTATAAAGCCATCCGTCATTCTTATCATTTTCACTATCTCTCTTTAAATATATCGTCATGGGTTCAACCATGAGTATCACACTATGAATAAAACCCCTAATATACACGCCATGATCGTCGCAGCTGGTCGCGGCAGCCGTTTTGGTGCATCCATTGCCAAACAGTACACAACGCTACAAGAGCAGACTTTGTTGCAGCACAGCGTGGCTAGGCTTGGTCATAGCGATTATATTAATAAATGCCTATTGGTCGTAGCAGCAGACGACAGCACAGCGCAGGAGCTAGAGTTTGAGCTTCCTATATATTACGCAGTTGGTGGGGCCGAGCGTTGGCAATCAGTGCAGGCAGGGGTAGAGGCCATCAGTGAGTCAGGCGCCGATGATACGGATTTAGTACTCATTCATGATGCGGCACGTCCCGCTGTACCGAGTGTGGATATCGATCAAGTTATTAAAGCGGCGATGAGGGGAGCCTTATGGTGCTATCTTAGCGACACCGGTGGCCGATACGTTGAAGAGCTCCTATCAGAAAATCACACCTACTGAGGAAGATAGACTCATTCCTTATGCGAAATGCACTATTGACCGTAGCAACATATGGCAAGCCCAAACCCCGCAAGTTTTTCGTTTAGGTCAGCTGAAACGCGTCCTACGCTATGTATCTGAACATCAGCTCAGTATTACAGACGAAGCCAGTGCTTTTGAGCACTTAGAGCTACCTATACGTTTGGTGCCGGGTAGTCGACAAAACATCAAGCTTACGTATCCTGATGATGCTATATTACTGGCAGCAATTCTTGATATCCAATTCTCACATTAATCAAATTTATAGATTTGCTTCGTATTTATATCAGATAGCTCAAGGTAATGACTGTCAATATCGCATCAATTTCACGGCAAGTTTTAGATTCAATAAAAGTTAATATATATTAATTTAATATATATTTAAAACATGTTTTTGTATATAAGCAAGACTATTAATTAATAAAAGGTTGCTTTGATGACCAATCTAAACTATGATGTAACTAACTTAATACAATTAATATAAAAACTTATAAAATCAATAATATATCAGGCCGATTTATTACGCTTAGTTATGTTGTCTCTATATTTTCTGAAGTTAGTATGATTGTTTTAGCGACATTTACCTGATAATAGGGAGAAGCTGATTGTCAACAATCAACGATTCAACAAATCCAGTAACGACAGATCTCTGCCAGCTTGTATATATAAGCCGGATTACCTCTACTGGTCTTTCAAGTCCTAGCACGCTTAATGACATCTCAGAGACCTCGGTCGAACGCAATCAAATAGATAATATCACGGGTATTCTTTGCTATGGCAATGGCTACTTTTTGCAGTGTGTCGAAGGCTCAGAGCAGGCACTAACCAACCTAAAAAAATCGTTTGTTGATAGATGATCGACATAAAGAATTGAAGGTTTTAGATTTTTCTGAGATTACCAAACGTCGTTTTGCCAGTTGGTCATTACGTTCAATTACCCTTGAGCGTTGGATGACTAAAGAGCCTGAACTTAAAAAGTTAATGCCATTTAAGCCGTATGAGTGGGATTCTAATGAGTGGCAGAAGTTCTTGGACATATTGCAGGGCTACTATGAAGAGCAAACGAGAACAGGTAACGTTGATACGCCTCCTGTCAAATACAGTACGCTAGGGGTGACGTTGAGTAAGGTCGTTGGTCAACACCAAGCATTCTTTTTAATTCAGACGGTACTCGGCTTGATGATAGCTGCCACATTGCTATGGCTAATACTGTAATCGATAAATAATATAGTTATAGGCGTTAATTCTCTTATGATTTTAAGTATGTTCATACGATTGCTCATCGAGCTAAATACTAATTATATCTAGTTGAGCAGACAAACAAGAAAAAGCCAGCATTGATTCAATGCTGGCTTTTTCTAATTAAACAACTAGCTTGGATATTAAGAAAGAGCAGACATAAAAACCCCAACTCATAACATATTATGAGTTGGGGTTTCGGTGGTACCATTGTTAGTCTTATTGGATGCTAACAAGTGACGCCAAATAGTGGCGTCCCCAGGGGGATTCGAACCCCCGTTACCGCCGTGAAAGGGCGGTGTCCTAGGCCTCTAGACGATGGGGACTAGTAACAACACTTCAACTGCTTTCACCATTTATGCTGAAGTGGTGCGTATTTTAGTAGCGTCTGCGTTTCCTGTCAAGCCTTTTTCTACGTCTTTTTAAAATTAAATATCTTTTTTTAATTGCACGGCGAGGATGGAGATCATTGCGCTTTAAATGATACCGAATCCATAGGGAAGTACAAACACTAATAGTTAAAGCGAGCAACATATAGCCTAGGATGGTTCCCCATAACTTAAGTTGTGGATCCATAATAAAGTCCCTCCTATTAGGCCTCGATAGTATTCGCTAACAAGGCAAAGTGAGCAACTTGAACTATCTATAGGATATAACTGCATCGCTTAGGCGCGACATTCATCATAAGTAGTCATATTAGTCGTCCAAAAATATGACATTTATTATTATACAAAATAATTCCATCTGCTTATCGTGATATCAATCATATCCCTATTGATTATCAAATCAAGATGTCAAAGTCATCAAATATTACAAATAGCACTATTATGTATGATTGGCAATATATGATATGTGACTTATTCACTATCGTTATCAGCTGATGCTTCTGTAGCTTCTTCATTGTGCATCGCATTAGCGAGCATAGGATAATTATTGAGTATGTGACAGAACAGCTCGGCTGTCTTTTGAGTGTCATACAGTGCTGAGTGAGCATTTTTACCATCAAACTCGAGTCCTGCTGCCTTACATGCCCGTGCTAGTACAGTTTGTCCAAATGCCAGTGCAGACAAAGTCACGGTATCAAACACTGAAAAATTGTGAAAAGGATTGTGATTCTTACTATTGGTACGTAGCACAGCTGCATTTAGAAATGCCAAATCGAAATGCGCGTTGTGTCCAATCAGAACACATTGACGGCACTCTTCTTCGCGGCGTACTTCTTTTAAGCCTTTGAAGATACGGCGAAGGGCCGTTTTTTCATCTTCAGCAATGGCTTTGCGCATTGGGTTGTTAGGATCGATGCCAGTAAAGGCAAGGGCACTGGGCTCTAAATTCGCCCCTTCAAACGGTTCAATATGCGCATTGAATGCCTCACCTGGGTAAAATACGCCATGCTCATCAAGTAGTACAGGGATACAGGCGATTTCTAATAGCGCATCAGTCTGAGAGTTAAAACCCGCTGTCTCGACATCGACGACGACAGGCAAAAACTTACGAAATCGGTCTTTTAGACTCAAGGGTGTTTGCTCATCGTCGCCCTTGTCTTCAGTAGCAGCACTTGGAATTACGTTCAGGTCGTCATCCGTGGAATTTGAGACATCTGCGTCAGGCAAGGTTGCTGTATTTTGATTGGTCATATCAAGTTCAATCACTTTTATCAGTCGTGCTGGTATATGGAATTGCACATCATTATTTCATAACATCGATAACGCCTTTGCACTAATGAGGTTTAGTACAAAGGTATCATTGGCATTATAGAAAAAATAATAGGTTGCTTTGTTAGTGCTAGGCTGTGTGGCTACTAAATCTTAAGCGACCAAGGTAACGTTTCACCTGCCATGAGCGGCGTTAATGATGCACCATCAAAGTAAGGGTAGTCGTTTGGTACTTGCATAGGCGTGTTGACAAGCGTAATGGTACTCTCGTTTAGAGGTAGACCGTAGAACTGCGCGCCAAAGCGACTGGCAAAGCCTTCTAGCTTATCTATTTTGCCAACGCTATCAAACGCAGTGGCATATAACGGCAGGGCAGTTGCTGAACTATAGCAACCAGCACAGCCGCAAGCGGCTTCTTTCTTGTCGGTAGCATGTGGCGCAGAGTCGGTACCCAAGAAGAATTTTGGATTACCACTCGTGGCCACATCCAACAGGACTTTTGATGGCTTTCACGCTTCAAGATAGGTAAGCAATAAAAGTGCGGTTTGATACCACCAACTAATAGATGGTTGCGATTAAACATTAAATGCTGCGGCGTAATAGTAGCAGCAACATGGTTGCCTTGAGCCAATACAAAATCTGCTGCATCGCTGGTCGTTATATGCTCTACCACGATTTTTAATGTTGGAAATTTGACGATGATTTGCGCCAGCACTTCATCTAAAAAAGCGTTTTTCGCGATCAAAGATATCTATATGGTCTTGCGTCACTTCACCATGTATCAATAGTGGTAAATTGTGCTTTTCTAGTGCTTCAAATACATCGACACAGGCATTGATATTGGTAACACCATCGGCAGAGTTGGTGGTCGCTCCAGCAGGATAAAGTTTGACCGCTTGTACGATGCCTGACTGAGCGGCCAATTCGATATCTTGAGCGGTGGTATTGTCCGTTAAGTACAGAGTCATACGTGGATCAAAGGCTGATTTTCGCTCAAGACTTAAATCGCTTGCTGCCAAAGTTTTCATGATACGCGCGCGATAGGCCTGCGCATCATGTGCATTTTTGACTGGTGGCACAAGGTTTGGCATACAGATCACACGGTTAAAGCTACCTGCTGCGTGTGGCACAGTGGTGCTCAAAGCCTGATCGTCGCGCAAGTGAATATGCCAATCATCTGGCTGAAGGATGGTTAATTCTCTAATCGAATCAGTCATAGTGTCAAAGCGCTCTATATCGTCAAATAAAGGAAAAAAAGAGGATAATACTGTGCGACTATCATAACAGATTTACCCAGTTGACTAAATATAAGGCGAAATATCTGTACATAATTCATTGAGTACTATTTAACCCTTTTTAAGATTTAAGCCAAAAGCACACGCCTTATGGCAGTTAGACTTTTGCCTATAGTAAATATGATGTACACTGAGCAGGTAATTTCTTTTTAACTTGCTTACGATTTGATCTTAGCGCGTTTACTAAAACTAAATTCTCATAACAGGGAGTTTTTCATGGCTCAACTTGATCCAAAAAATATTAATAAAATCGTATTGGCATACTCAGGTGGTCTTGATACCTCAATCATCGCTAAATGGCTGCAAGAAACCTATGATGCGGAAGTGATCACCTTTACCGCTGATATCGGTCAAGGCGAAGAAGTTGAGCCAGCAAGAGCCAAAGCTCAAGCAATGGGTATCAAGCACATCCATATCGAAGATTTGCGCGAAGAGTTTGCCCGTGATTACGTATTCCCGATGTTCCGTGCCAATGCCATTTATGAAGGTGAGTACTTACTTGGCACATCGATTGCACGTCCACTGATTGCCAAGCGTTTGGTTGAGATTGCTAAAGAACACAATGCCGATGCCATCAGTCATGGCGCAACTGGTAAAGGGAATGACCAAGTTCGTTTTGAGCTAGGTGCTGTCGCTTTGTCACCAGACGTGGTAACGATTGCTCCTTGGCGTGAGTGGGATTTATCAAGCCGTGAAAGCTTAATGCAATATGCCAAAGAGCATGACATCGCTATTGATTATGCAGGCAATAAGAAAAAATCTCCTTATTCAATGGATGCCAACTTGCTACATATCTCTTATGAAGGTGGCGTTCTAGAAGAGCCGTACACTGAAGCAGAAGAAGACATGTGGCGCTGGTCTGTCAGTCCAGAAGACGCGCCTGATGAAGCGCAATATCTAGAACTAGAATACAAGAAAGGCGATATCGTTGCTATCGATGGCGAAGCCCTAAAGCCTTATGAAGTCATGATTAAGCTGAATGAAATCGGCGGTAAACATGGTATCGGCCGTTTAGATATCGTTGAGAACCGTTATGTTGGCATGAAGTCACGTGGTTGCTACGAGACGCCAGCTGGCACAATTATGCTAAAAGCCCATCGCGGTATCGAGTCACTAACGCTTGATCGTGAAGCTGCCCACCTAAAAGATGAGCTCATGCCACGCTATGCAAAAATCATCTACAATGGCTATTGGTTCAGCCCTGAGCGTATGATGCTACAGGCATTGATTGACAAATCACAAGAATACGTCAACGGTACGGTACGTGTAAAATTATACAAAGGTGCTGTGAGCGTCGTCGGTCGCAAGTCAGATGATTCGTTATTTGACGAAAAAATTGCAACTTTCGAAGATGATGCAGGTGCTTACGATCAAAAAAGACGCAGAAGGTTTTATCCGTCTAAATGGTCTGCGTTTGGCTATCGAAGCTAGCCGTGGTCGCGATTTGTCTAAATAAGCGTTTCGATTATACATAGTTAACTAAGTATTTAGCTCAACAGCAATAAAAAAGAGGCCTATATAAATAGCGCCTCTTTTTTTATGGCTGATGCGTTTCTATAGTCAGATGACCACAAAAATGTTATAAAATAAATCAACTAAACGATTACCACAATAAATAACCATGACTTACTCCCTAGATTATCGCAAACAAGTCTTAAAAAGCTTAGATGAGGGCATGACCTTTGCTGAAGCTGCTGTTTTCTATGATATCAGTCCAACGACTATCCAGAAGTGGAAAAAGCGTCTTCATAGTAAAACCACTCGATATATTAAGCCCTACAAAATAGAGGGATGAAGCCTTAGCTCAAGATGTCAAAGACCACCCTGACGATTATCACTATGAGCGAGCACAGCGTTTTAATTGTAGCCCAACAGGCATCAGTAAAGCCTTAAAGCGTATTGGTGTTAGCAAAAAAAAAGACACTTGAGCATCCCAAAGCCTGTCCTGTGAAAAGAGCGACTTATCTAGCCAAGCTTAACCACTACATTGCTCAAGGCTTTGCTATTGTCTATATGGACGAAAGTGGGTTTGAGAGTGAAACGATGCGTCCTTGTGGTTATGCACCCATTGGTAGCCCCTGCATTGGCAGTTACAATTGGCAAGCCAAAGATCGAACCAACGTCATTGGTGCACTATATGGCAAAACGCTGTTTGCACTCGATTGCTTAAAGACCAACATTAATAAAAAGATTTTCTATCACTGGTGCAAGTTCACGCTGATACCAAAGCTTAAGAGAAAATGTGTGATCGTTATGGATAATGCAGCCTTTCATAAGCGCGTTCAAAAGCTGCTTAACAGGCATGGTCACAGGCTTCTATTCTTACCACCTTATAGTCCCTGACTTAAATCCCATCGAGAAAAAGTGGGCTCAAGTGAAGTTTTTACGCCAAGATTGGATGGAAAATGACTTATCTAAATTGTTTTATGATATTCATCCAAAACATAACTCTTTTGTAGTGCAGTGACTATATCAAGACTCTGTTTTGAACATCAGTTTATTAAAAGCACATGTCTTTATTGAGCTTGTGCTGTCTCTGCCGTATCAGACTCTTCATCGTCCACTCTCACAATAGCGACATCTTGTTGCTGCCGCTCATCAGTGATATCTTGTGCTAATATTTCTTCGGTGGCGAGCACGACGCCATCAGACTTTTGCGATTGATATTTGAGTGTAGCGAGCGCCCCCAGTACACCGATGACAAGTATAATAATAAGAATGACAGGGTTTTTCCAAAGCGGTGTGGAAGCGTCATATTCTATCGGCTTTTCGCTCGTTGTCGCTGGCGTGTTGTCATTATTGCCACCGATCAATCCTAAGCTTACCAAAGGTGGCTTTGGTGGATTGGCGGGTTCAGAGTTGATGCGCAGTCGGTTTCGAATAAGATAAATATCAGAGATTTTCGCCAACTGCAGTAACCAGCGCTGATGTGGCAAAGCAATAGCATGCATCTCTTCAAATACCAGCATGTCGTTGTGACGACCCTGCGGCAAGTTCTCCGGTGAGCGTCCAATAGCTTTTAGGTAATTACCCGTTGCCAATTGCATGTCTTGTACAGGTTCATGGTTTTTAGGCTCGAACCCTGTCAACTCGTACCAGTGGCTATCAAAAGGTGGCGGGGTGCTTGATAGCTGCTCAGCGTGTAATAGTTTGAGTTCTACACTCTGCGCATGATTTTCCAAAGACTCTTTGTCTTCTACAGACTCTGTCAGTGTGGCCGGCTCGCTGTTAGCACGCTCTGACTCAAGAGTAGGCACTGCTTGCGTTTGTACATTGTTAAAGCGTGCTGCGGACAAAAACTGTGGCTGTAGGGCAAACCATTTATTCATCTCGTCACTATCGAGTTGACTGTATTCTGCCAAGATGGCCAGTTCTCGAAGGACAATCACGCATAAAGAGGTGAGTAAGATTTGAACTTGCTGCGTTTTTGCTTGAATATCTTCAGCAATATGATCACTGATTTTTTATCACACGGGCGCTGTTATTAAAAACGGCATCTGCTGCATCGTTTCGGTGATATAACGTCGCCTTAAGAGTCGCAAAATTCATGGAGTTATATTGTCGTAACTCTTTGACAGCAGCACGTCCAAATAGTCTTTTGCTGAGTGCTTGTTCTTGATGTTGCTGCTGATAGGCAAGAAGCGCGCTCACAATAGCTTGTAGACTGGCATCCATTGCCAGCCTCGCTTGTGGCAATGAGAGCTGTGCGGCATCAGCCAAAAGTGGCAGCATAGGCTTGGTATCATGATATAAAAATCATACATCGACACACGTGTCGGTGAAATAGTCGTCATAATCTGCTAGCATCAAAAAGTGTGCCTCTATATTACGGTGCCAAAAGCATTGACACAATCCCTTGATAATAGAAATTTTGAATCAGTTTTACTAATTACCTTAACAGTTATCTTATGGATGATTGATAGCGGGAAGCATTTATGACGAATAATGAAACTTTTAATAAACATCTAGTGATTAATATTGCTAAGCAGACATTAACAATGCATAAGCAGCAAGCTGAGGTCACTGAATATACCGTCTCTACGGCAAAAAATGGCATCGGTAGTCAGCAAGATAGTGGTTGCACGCCACTTGGTCAGCATATCATTGCAAAAAAAATAGGCGGCAGTGAGCCTATGAATGCTGTGTTTGTGGGCCGTGTGCCGACTGGCGAGGTGTATGATGCCGCTCTTAGCACGTTACATCCCAAGCGTGATTGGATACTGAGCCGTATTCTTTGGTTGAGCGGTTTGGAAGAAGGCTCGAATAAAGGTAGCAACAGTCAAGGTGGCTGTGATACTTATGAGCGCTACATCTATATCCACGGCACACCAGATACTGAGCCGATGGGTATACCGCTTTCACATGGCTGTATACGTATGCGTAATACAGATATCGTGGAATTATTTGAGCAAGTCGAAGAGGGTATGCCGGTAATGATCGTTGCAGATTAACGAAGATTAATTGTGCTTATTATTTCTACATTTCTATAGCATATTTACTTATCAGTATTTGAGCCAAAAAATCCGATGACGGCTAAGGATGGTAGTGAAAGGTATAAATATTGAACGATAAGATCGAAGCGAAAAATAAAATGGTTTATCTATAAAAAGGACAGCTTCATTGATAAAAGCTGTCCTTTTACTAAGCAATGTATCTTTATCGAGGTATCTTTACCGAGTAAGACGTTTTACCAAAATGTTGAGCTGTCTTTAAATTTAGCCAAACGCGTTTCGATATAAATTGGGTCATCGGTGAGCATGGCAGCAAACCAACCTGCACCATATAGAGCATTGGTATCTTTCGCTGATTTTAGGGCATAGAACTGTTGATATTGATTGTCATCATTGCGTTGCTCTAGCGCTATGTACGCTTTTATCAGACGCTTTAACCAACGTTTGGTTTTCTTCTTGGCTTTTTTCTTACTTAACAAAGGCGCAGAGAACTCACTTATGTAGCGTAACGCTTTTAGGTGATCGCATAGTAGCGCTTCGTCTTGATTATCCTCAGAGATATCCATATCAACATTTACATCATCGCTCACAAGATCGGTACTGCTTACTTCATCAGTTTCTTTATCTGCTTTGAGGCACTTGTTATATTGTTTCGATAGAATTTTTGCTAGCTTGTCGAGAGCAAGTTTATCCGTTTGAGGCTCAATACTAGGGTCACTCATGGTAAAGGCAATCAGCTCTAGCAAGGTGAGCTGAAAGTCATTGGCTTGCAGTGTATTGATCGGTGTGATTTTTATGTTCTCGATATCTGTCGTCCAATCAACAGCAGGGGCTCCGAGTGCCTGTAGCTCAGGCTCGATATAGGTATTGATATGAGTGAGTTGGTAATAATTGTCCAGCAACGACGAGGTTTGCTTTAGTATCGGTAGCCAGTCAGGATTGATCTCGTCAGAAAAGCTATCAAATGCTGTTAACGCAGCCTGCAAGCGCTCAAGACCAATGCTTACCTGCAAAACATGCTCGTCATCAATGCTTCCAGCGACGATAGCACTGCTATTTGGCAGTATCTGTAATAGACAGTTATGTACGGCTGCTCGTATAAAGGCGGGCATGCTACTGTCTTTGTTCAAATCTAGTTGGCTTAGGTCAGCGCCAACTGCTGGACTGTGGTTCTGTCCGTTGATGAGCAAGCCACCGTTCTCAGCTTTGGTCACGGTAGATAGACACAGCTTGTAACGTTTGCACCATGTTTTGGCTGTCGTAAACAAAAATCTAAATCTCCTGACACCAACTCGAACTCTATCTCCTGAATGGTTTTTCGCTGAGAGTCATCAGTACCATGGACAATTTCTCCATGATCGTAAGCCATCTCGATACAACTATCAGTTTCGTCACTACTATCTTCTATCAGTAAGCGCGTGGTGCGCTCGACGTTGGTGACATACAGTCGTGTTAGGTTTTTTGCTAACTTTTTGAGTTTGAAGTCAGCCAATGCAGAGGCGACAGGAGTTTCTGCATATATCGTCAAATCAGGCATCAGCCCATTATTATGAAGCATTTCCTGCACTTGCTTGTCATCTAACACAGCGTTGTGCTCCAAACGAGTGGCAATGCCATCGCCACCAGCTTTGATGGTTTGTACCCAAGTATCGCCTTCTTTGCGAATACGCAGACCGATACCTGCCTGTGCAAGCTGCTGGTCAGGAGTATCGTAGTAATGTGCAGCCAGTTGCGTCACTTGGGAAGATTTAACTTTTACTTGCCGCATTAAACCCTTTAGACGTGACTCTGGTACCAAAAACTTCAGCTCTATCTCTTGCATATTGGCTCCTAATAATTCTGACTGATGGCTTTGATTGACGGTTTTGCTTGATAATTATTAGTCTACCACTCTCTGATTATTTAAACCGCAATAAAAAACCGCCCTACATGATATAGGGCGGTTTTTTAAGTACGTACTGCTAGTCTAGGGTTTATTAGAACTGGTTCATCGTGTTCTTGCCACCACCAGCTTTTAGTGCGTTATCACCAGAGAAGATTTCTTTGTGGTCATCGCCAAGGTCAGAACCAGCCATTGCTTGGTGCTTAACACAAGAGATGCCTTCGCGGATTTCTTTACGTTGTACGCCAGCTGCATAAGCAAGCATGCCTTCTTCACCGAAGTAACCTTTAGCAAGTTCATGAACGCTAAGAGCAGTCGTGTGGTAAGTCGGTAGCGTGATTAGATGATGGAATACACCAGCTTCACGTGACGCATCACGTTGGAAGTTCTTAGCGGCAACGTCAGCTGCTGCATCAAGCTCAGTACCGTCGTAGTCAGCACTCATCAAGTCATCTTTATTGTATGCAGAGATGTCTTTACCTTCTTCTTCCCATTTCGCGATGACTTGCTTACGGAAGTTAAGCGTCCAGTTGAATGATGGGCTGTTGTTGTATACAAGCTTGGCTTTAGGCTGTTGCTCTTTGATACGGTCAACCATTGATTTGATGTGCGCAACATCTGGCGTTGGCGTCTCAATCCATAGTAGGTCAGCACCATTTTCTAGAGCAGTTACACAATCTAGAACCACGCGGTCGATGTTGGTGTCTTCGCGGAATTGGTATAGACCGTTTGCTAGGCGTACTGGGCGTACCAATTTGCCATCACGTTTGAGCAGCATGTCATTTTCTTTTGCTTCGTCGATTTCAATCTCTTCAACTTCAAGGAAATCGATGTACTTAGAAGCAAGATCACCTGGTTCGTTTGATACTGGGATTTTTTGCGTCAACGATGCGCCTTCAGAGTCAGTACGAGCAACGATAACACCGTCTTCGACACCAAGCTCTAAGAATGCATAGCGGATGGCGTTTAGTTTGGCGATAAAGTCTTCGTGCGGTACAGTCACTTTACCCGCTTGGTGACCACACTGCTTCACATCAGATACTTGGTTTTCGATCTGAATGGCACAAGCACCAGCTTCGATCATTTGCTTAGTCAATAGGTAAGTCGCTTCTTCGTTACCGAAACCTGCATCGATATCAGCGATGATTGGCACAACATGTGAATCAAAGTTTTCGATTTTTTCTAGGATAGCTGAGGTGTCTTGACCCGCTTCTTCAGCAGCATTTAGCTCACGGAAGTAGTCGTTCAATACTTTAGCGTCAGCTTGACGCAAAAACGTGTAGATTTCTTCGATTAGCTTAGGTACTGATGTTTTTCGTGCATAGATTGGTCAGGTAATGGACCAAACTCAGAGCGTAACGCCGCTACCATCCAACCTGAAAGATAGATATAAGTTTTAGAGGTCGTACCGAAGTACTTTTTCTTAGCATACATGGTTTGCTGTGCCACAAAACCATGCCATGCACCTAGAGACTGTGTATACTGAGATGTATCATTGTCATAATCTTCCATGTCTTGACGCATGATTTTTGCAGTATACTTTGCGATATCCAAGCCCGTTTTAAAACGGTTTTGTGACATCATACGTGCGGCATCAGTCTCGCTAATGTTCTGCCAGTTGCCGTGCTTTTGCTTTTAATTCACGTACTAGGTCGATCGCTGATTTATATGCAGTTGACATCTATAGTCTCCTTGGTAGGGGTGTAAAAAATAATAAATTGAGCGTTAAAGTAATAATTTGCGTTATCAATAAATTTGGTAGTGATGCTATCAATACCTCGTAAAGGTCTTCTTTACCCTAAACAAACCTGTGCATGAATACAAGAAGATTGCTGAACTCAGCAGTTGACAAATAATTACTGATGTATAGTGTTGATTCAGCTTGTCCATGTCTATCAAAGGTGTTTGAGCATTTAATAAACAGCGTTGTCATAATTAGCAACAAGAGATGTTACAATTATACTGACACTTGGTAGTGTTTCACTGTCGAGATAAACCGTTACTATGCTATTTAACTATGTTGTTTTTTGGACGATAACCCGTTCGTAAAACTCAGGTTTGTGGTCTGTACCGCAAATCCTTTATGGAACTCACTATAACTGCCTTACCAAGATTTATCTAATTTATGATACTTATCTTTAGTATTTTTATAGGTTATAATGTAGTCATAACAGTATCTTATGGTGATGAAATTGAGTTATGCTGAGTATCTTTTGCGGTAAAACCAATAAAAATTCGCAAAATTATGCGGTCCTAGATCGAAAATCACCATTTCAGTACTGATAACACCAAGCATGCCGTGGTGCTTGTCTTTTAAAAGCTAAGAGAAATACATATGAATTTGCAGCGGGTTGATTTAAATTTATTAGTCCATCTAGATGTGTTGCTACGAGAAAAAAACGTCACTCGCGCAGCTGAGCAGCTTGGTATCACCCAGCCTGCCATGAGCAATATCTTGCGCCGTTTGCGTAAGTTATTTAATGATCCATTGCTGGTGCGCTCCTCTGAAGGGATGACACCGACTGAGCGCGCCCTTGAGTTGCAGCCACGCATCCGTGAGATACTTGCAGATTTGACTCAAGTACTAGAGCCGCGTACCGAATTCCGTCCTTATAGTACCTCTCGTGTTTTTCGAATCATGACATCAGATTATGCCGAAGCGACTTTGGTACCGAGGCTAGTGAAGGCACTACGTTCGGAAGCACCCAATGTCATTTTGGATTTTTTGACACCCTCAGATGTCTCTTATCGCGATATGGAGCAGGGGCGTGTTGATTTGGCGATTAATCGTTTTAATGAGATACCACAGAGCTTTCATCAGGTATTGGTATGGCGTGATACGTTTAGTTGCTTGCTATCGTCTGAAAGTCCTTATGCCAACCGCTTTAATCTGAAAAACTACCTAAAAGCGCAACATGTTTGGGTATCTAAAACAGGGATGGGCGTGGGATTTGGGGTTAATCCAGAAAAATCAGGTGGCCTAGGATCTATTGATCAGGCATTGCAACGTTTGGGCCAAAAACGCCAAATTAGTGTCTTCACTCGTCATTATCAGATGCCAGCCATGCTTGCCGCAAATAAAGACTTGATAGCGACATTGCCAACCCGTGTGGCTCGTATGCAGGCTAATAACGACAGTATTATTATGGAAGAACCGCCGTTTTTTATTCCTGAGTTTGAGCTGACCATGGCATGGTCACCATTGCTACAGCACCATCCCTGCTCACCGTTGGTTGCGTCAATTAATCATGCATGTGGCACGGCAAGTAGTGGCTGAGGAAGAAAATCCACCACAAGAAATACCTGTCATTAATCACTTGTTTTAATGAGACTTTTTACAAAGTAGTAAGTATCTTATAGTAAGTAATCAACTCACTTTGAATATTATTGTTTAACCTATATTTGGTATATTCAACGAACCAAACCAGCCACTAGGCTGGTTTTTTTGTTTAGTGTTGCTATGTAGTCTTATTCAATATTTAGCTATTCTTAATAAGAGGGTTACACTGTTAACATCTTCAACACACTTCACAATATATTGTAAAACTCTTCGCCAAATACCTTGTTATGATAAGCACAGATAGAAAACGACTTATCGATTCATTTATTGAGTTATCCTATCAACGCAATACCAAACAATTAAAAGTGCCAATAATACTGAATATATAAAATCAAATAATAAGGACATCTACATGTCAGATATTACTACTGTTAACCCAGCAACGGGTGAAGACATTAAAAATTATGACTATATGACCAACGACGAAGTTAACAAAATCGTTGATGCGTCACATAATGCATTTTTAGAGTGGCGTACGGTGAGCCATGAAGAGCGTGGCCGTATCATTCAATCTATCGGTGACAAGCTGATGGAATATAAAGAAGAGCTTTCTCGCCTTATGACCGAAGAGCGCGGTAAGCTCTATGGGCAAAGCCAGCAAGAAGTTGATCTATGTAAAGCAATTTGTGATTACACTGCTGAAAATGGTGTTGCTGCGCTTGCCGATGATGAGCGAGATATCGAAAGCATGAAAAAGGTATCGTGACTTATCAGCCAATCGGTGTTATCTATGGTATGCAGCCATGGAATTTCCCAGCGTACCAAGTCTTTCGCTATGCCATTGCTAACTTGATGGCAGGTAACAGCGTGCTACTTAAGCATGCAGCAAACGTCACAGGTTCTGGCTTATTGATCGAAAAAATATTCCACGAGTCTGAACTGCCAAATGATTTATTCCGTACAATTTTGATTGACCATGACCAATCAGAAAAATTGATTGAAAATGACAAAGTACGTGGCGTAACGCTCACAGGTAGTGATGCTGCTGGTCGTATCGTTGGTCAACAAGCGGCCAAAGCAATCAAAAAATCAGTACTAGAGCTCGGTTCAAATGACGCCTTTATCGTACTAGAAGACGCCGATATAGAAACCGCTGTAGAGACCTGTACCCAAGCCCGTTTAGTCAATAACGGTGAAACTTGCGTAGCAGCGAAACGCTTCATCGTGGTCGATAGCGTGTATGATGAATTCCGCAAGCGTATCGTAGAAAAATTTGAAGGTACAAAATCTGGCGACCCAATGGATGACAGCTCAGACATCGGTCCATTGGCGCGTGCAGACTTACGAGATCAGTTGCATGAGCAAGTAGAACAAAGCGTAGCAAAAGGTGCAACGATTGCTGTTGGCGGTAAAGTACCAGAAGGTAAAGGCAGTTTCTATCCAGCAACTATCTTAGAAAATGTCGAGAAAGGTCAACCTGCCTACGACGATGAATTGTTTGGCCCAGTGGCGTCATTGATTCGCGCCAAAGATGACGACGATGCAATGCGCATTGCAAATGACAGTCGTTACGGCCTAGGCGGCGCTATCTTCTCAAAAGATGAAGAAAAAGCCATTCGCTTAGCCAGTGAGCAATTCGATACTGGTATGGTCTATATCAATGGTTACGGTCTTGCCAATCCTGCACTGCCATTTGGTGGTGTGAAGAACTCAGGCTATGGTCGCGAGCACGGCGGCTTTGGTATTAAAGAGTTTGTCAACATCAAAGCAGTACACGTATTTGGAAAATAACAGAGAATAATACGTAAAACTGTTAAAGACTAAAGAAAAACCCAGCTACTTAATAGCTGGGTTTTTTGTGCGGTTGAAAATAGGGCGTGTCCCTATTTTAAAAATGGTGATAAAAATGAGATAAATCATAGGCAAACAAGGAAAATAACGCAGGTAATATCAAGATATTGACCAGCTATTTGACACCGTTTGCCAAAGATTTAGCCATTTTTAGCCCATTTAGTCATAAACACTTGAATTAGGCGCACGCTCTAATATCTTAAAACAACTAAGCGTCAATCAATAGACGTAAGGGCAGGGCCGGCAAGATGCTAGAGGCTTGCTCACTTGGCGTTAATGACACGCCGCCAATAGCGATTTGTAATATCGTCCACGGCAATAGTTGATGCTCCAGCACTTGTACGCGCTTTTGCAAACTATCAGGCGTGTCGGTATGACGAATAAGCAAGACCCCTTGGCTTAACACTTGTCCTGCATCCAGCTCGGCGGTGACCACATGGATACTACAGCCGTGCTCACGCTCACCTGAGCAGAGTACACGGGTATGCGTATCTAGCCCTTTATAAGCGGGAAGTAGCGATGGGTGCAGGTTAATCATCGGTGCAGGCGCGTTATCAATAAAGTCTGCACTCAATACCCGCATAAAGCCTGCCAAAACGACCAAGTCAGGCTGCCACGCTTCAAGCTGTGCGGTGGCGTGCTTTTCAAAGGTTTTGATGCCCATGCGCTTGCCGCTCTCTACGTGCGAGAGTACGGCGACCTCGATGCCTGAGTCTTTGGCGCGGGTGACGGCATAAGCGTCGTCGCGATTACTAATGACACCAACGATTTCAATCGGTAGCGCACCTGCTTGCATGGCGTCTATGAGGACTTGTAGATTACTGCCACTTCCTGATACCAAAACCGCAATGCGTAATGGTTTGACAGGTTGGCTTGTCTGATCAATTGACATTAACGGTATACCACGGCATCGGCTTCACGTTTGACCATTTCGCCAAGTTGCCAAGCGTTTTCACCAGCGTCAGTCAACGTCTTGATCGTTGCTTCAGCTTTGTCTTTAGGCACCACGATGACAAAACCAACGCCGCAGTTAAAGGTGCGGTACATCTCACTTTGCTCAATATTGCCTTGGGTCTGTAACCAAGTGAATAACTCTGAGAACTGCCAGCTGCTGGTATCGATGCTAGCCGCTAGGTCATCAGGGAGCACTCGTGGCAAGTTGTCAGTGAGACCGCCACCTGTGATGTGTGACATGGCATGAAGCGCTGAGCTACCAAGGGTATCCTGCAATGCCTTGATTGCTTTGACATAGATACGAGTAGGGGCCATCAAGGCATCTTGAATAGGTTGACCATCTAGTTGCTCATCGCTAGTAGCCACGTCAACACCGCTAACTTCGATGACTTTACGCACTAGTGAGTAGCCGTTTGAGTGTGCCCCACTTGAGGCAAGTGCAATCAGAACATCGCCTTCGGTAACGTTGTCACCAGTCACGACCTCGCTTTCTTCAACCACGCCCACGCAGAATCCAGCGAGGTCATAATCGTCGTCTTGATACATACCTGGCATTTCAGCAGTTTCACCACCGATAAGCGCGCAGTTGGCAAGTTTACAACCATCGCCGATACCAGTGACCACAGTCGCAGCTACATCAACATCAAGCTTGCCTGTTGCGTAATAATCTAAGAAAAATAGTGGCTCTGCACCGCAAACCAACAAATCATTGACACACATCGCGACCAAATCAATACCGATGGTATCGTGACGATTGAGCTGTAATGCCAATTTTAGTTTGGTGCCCACACCATCAGTACCAGACACCAATAACGGAGAAGTGTAGCCTGTTGGGATACGGCATAACGCACCAAAACCGCCAAGTCCACCCACGACTTCAGGACGAGTAGTGGCTTTTGCAACGGACTTGATTCGCTGAACCAAAGCATCGCCTGCATCGATATCAACGCCGGCGTCTTTGTAGCTTAAAGAAGGCTTGTCACTCATAGTCATCTCACAGTTGGGGATAGATAATTGGAATTAAAAAGTAAGGGGAGTCAATCACGCTACAATCAGCGAGATAAAGTTTAAAGGCAAAGTTTAAAGATAGTGCGCGCATTATACCCAAAAACTGACCACACTCGCAAAGCAACTTACCGATATTTGGCTAAGTTTTGCATTAAATGGCAAATAAGCGATTAAGAAACAAAAATGACTGATTTTTTGTTGTACTCTGCGATAATAAAACACTAGATTTACGACTCCTGACGGCTCAAGTACCGCAATTTTTGTCACTATCTCAAATCAGCCCACATATAGGATTACTTATCATGATAAACCAACCAATCGACCCTTTTTCAGACGTTTATTTATCGTCGTCGTTTTGGTTGTGGCGCTATTCCTTCTCTACCTGATGATACCAGTCATTGTGCCGTTTATATTTGCTTTTATGCTGGCCTACTTGTTCAATCCTTTGGTAAAGCGATTGTCAAAACATCTCAAACGTTGGATCGCAATTATTATTGTGTACTCTACCATCACTGTAGGGATGGCGCTGTTGCTCTGGTGGTTGGTACCGACATTGTGGCATCAGCTGCAAGCCGCTTGGGAGTATCTACCTAAGATATCTAGTTGGTATAATCAAGTGGTACGAGAGTGGTTCAACAGTAATACTCGTTTTCAATTGCCTGTCTTAGAGTCGAAGGATTTTTCTGAGACGCTGGTCGAGTATATGCAAACGAATTATAAGTTTGCTGATGCCAGTACCATGATGAGCCAAGTACTGACTTCAAGTATGAACTTTATTAACAGTGCAGGACTGATCGTGTTGGTGCCAATTTTAACGTTTTATTTTTTTGTTCAATTGGGATCAGCGTTTACAGACGTGGAAGATGGCGATACCAGGAGCATACTGCAAACAAGTCATTGGCATCGCCAAAGAGTGCGATCAGGCTTTAATGGCGTTTATTAAAGGCCAGCTGTTGGTGATGGTGCTACTGGGTGCTATTTATGCAATACAGCTGCAGCTTATTGGTCTAGAGCTTGGACTTATCATCGGTATGGTAGCGGGTATTGCAAGCTTTGTACCTTACTTGGGTTTTGGCATTGGATTTGTGGCCGCTATCATCGCTTGCTTGTTTCAGTTTGGGTTGGATTGGACCTATTTGTTATTGGTTGTTGGGGCGTTTTTGGTCGGGCAAGCTGCAGAAGGTTATATTCTGCAGCCGCTACTATTAGGTGATAAAATTGGTTTATCACCATTATGGGTTATCTTTGCGGTATTAGCAGGCGCCAGTCTATTGGGTTTTGTGGGTATGTTAATTGCGCTACCAGTCTCTGCTGTCTTAAATGTATTGTTCCGCCACCTATATGCGTATTATCTTACGACAGATTTTTATAAAGGTCGTAAGCAATTGCTACTGTTTGAGAAGAAGTAAATATTTTATTATTGAATATAGTGAGCGGATAGCGTACAAATGGGAAGAAAAAAGCAAATGGTTGATCAGGCTTAGTAGGTAAAAGACTTGTCAGTCATTTTGCAAATATGTTATATATAGTCGCAGTGTTGATCGTATCAGCCGTTGCTATATTTTTTATCAAGATTAGCCTAATTAGGGCAATTCATCCATCATAAAAAAGCTATATATCCACTGCACATATTTTTATCAGGTAGTATGGATAGTACTGAATAGCAATTTATTCCTTTTTCTACTGCACTTTTATATTGCACTACGCAACACGAGTTGATGATCCATGGCAGAAGCACAGCTAAGTCTCAATCTGGACATTAAGCATGATGCAAGTCTTAGTGACTTTGCCGGTCCTGGTTGGATGTCTATTATTGATGCAGTGCGGCAATTACATGTCGGCCTGATTGGTCAGTTATACCTGTTTGGTAGCCCTGCGACGGGTAAGTCTCACTTGCTCTCCGCTATTTGTGAGTCATTTATTGAAATGGACAAATCAGCCATTTGCTTGTCGCTCAATGAATTGATCCATACCGACGTCCATGTATTATCTTCTTTAGAAAACTTTGATCTGATCGCTATCGATGATTTAGAAGTGCTTGAGCAAAGTAGTCAGTGGCAAGAAGCGCTGTTTCATCTAATCAATCGTAGCCGCGAAGGGCAGCGCCAGCTTTTATTTGCAGCCAATAAGCCGGCTGGCGACTTACCGTTTCAATTGAGAGATTTATTAACGCGCCTAGCACAAGCACCAGCTTTTAAGGTGCCTACTGGTCATGATTTAGCAGACCGTCAAGCACTGCTTCAGTCCATTTTGCGTCGGCGCGGCTGGCAGTTTGATGATCGAATTATTAATCATTTATTGACTGAAGGGCCACATCGTATCGGTGCAATGATGGAAGTGCTCAATTATATACAGCCAATGTTTTCTAACCTTGGCCGCAGTAATATATCAAAAGCGGTGATCAGTGACGCGCTGCGTACCATTGATGAGCAAACGCTTGCAGCAGAGCTGGCTGATATAGCCCAAGAGACGCAAGTAGACAATGTGACGACGGATCAAGACCAACATACGATGCCACTTGATTTTTAGTCGTAAAATTTTTAATTGTAAGACTTTTAGCAGCAAAAATACAAATAACAGTAAGAATACGAACTTTTTATCCAACCTGCTTTCACTATTAATGGAATAACCTATGAAATCGAATGCTTCTTTGCTAAAAAAATTGACTATTGGACTGTTGTTTGTGGGTGCGACCTCAGTCTCTGTGATGTCACAAGCCGCTGTGACGCTATTGGTTGATGACCATATCAAAGTGACTGCCATCAATGGACAAGAAGTTCAGCAAAGTCTATTTCAACCACTAACTAAAAAGTTTACCCTTGAGCCAGGTCAACACGCTATCACTGCTAAGTATGACCGCTTATATAACTTGCAGCGTGATGAGCATGATTACCTGCGTTCAGGTAACGTCAGCGTGACGGCGGAATTGGCAGATAACCAAACGTATCGTTTGACGATGCCGAACCAGCCAGAAGATTACGAAGCCGCTAAAGATTATGCTAAGCAGCCAACACTCGCTATTCAGCAGAACAATACAGTTATCGCAAGTCAACAGGGTATGGCTGGTAATCAAGGTGGACTGCTTTCAGGACTTGGTAAGGCGCTAGGTGGTGTGTTTGGTGGGGCGGGCGATGCAGAATTACAAAACCAACGTGCGATAGCAGCATTAGATCAACCAGCAGCAATGCCAAACAATACTAATGTTGGTACGACCAATATCAAGCAAACCACGAGTGTGAATACCTCTACCAATACCTTAGATTCATTTATGCAGATTTGGCTACAAGCAACACCTGCTGAGCGTGAAAAGATGCGTCAATGGATTCAACAGTAAATCAATCTGTTACAGATCGCTGAGCATAAAAAAGCACCCAGCTGGGTGCTTTTTTATGGTTCTAAGTTTTACTGTTATTTGGATTTATTTAAGCTAAGTGTGATCAGCTTAGTAAAGTATTAACCCAAAAAGGCATTGTACATCCATACCAGCTTTTCTTGCTCTTGTACGTATTCATCAACCAGATCAGCGGTACCCTGATCGTCGCTTTCTGCTGCTAATGACGATACTTGACGCTGCTCGGCAATGAGCGCTTGTAAACCAGTTACTACGCCTTTAACGCAAGATGTACCATCTTTGACGTTTTTGTCTTCGCTGATGCTCGTGTGTTGTGCAAAATCGCTGTAAGCGTGAAGTGGTGTACCACCCAGCGTTAAAATACGCTCAGCGATCTCATCAATCTGTAACTGTAGCGATGTGTATAATTCTTCAAACTTTGGATGCAAAGTAAAGAAGTGCTCACCTTTACATTCCAATGATAGCCACGTACATTTAAGTAAAACACATGGTACGTTGATAGCAGATTGTTTAATTGAGCGATAACTTCGCTCATGTCAGCTTTTTCTAAACCGATCTGGTTAGTAGCGTTATTAGTATTACTCATAATATTGTCCTTATAGTGTGAGTGTTGTTATATAAAATTGAAGAAAGACGAGTAGTAGTTAATTAGCATAAAAATAAAAATATCTTAACTTTTATTAATATCTATATAAGCTCTAGCTCTTCCTTTGATGCTTATAATAATAGCAAACTATCATTAGTAAGTTAAAGATAATAAATTTACTTTTACAATTGGTTTTATAAAACTATAATTGAGTCTCTCTATCGCTTTTCTAAACGATAGAGAGAGCTGATAACCTTTATGCTGGCGGCTGCAAGTTTTCAGGATTTAAGCCTTTGACCGGAACCACTTCTTGTAGATGTTGACGTACCGTATCGATAGGGAATTTTTGCGCTTGCAAACGTTTCGGAAGAATTTGGCTACCTTGCTGGCCTTTCATCTCAAACATCATAAAGATATAGTCGTTAGTCTCGTCCCAGCTCTTGATAGCAGTCCACGGAATAACCGCTTGCTGGTCGCACCTGCACGCATTTGCATACCGCGCATTTGCGAGTTTTTCATCATCTCAGGCTGGTTGCTTGGCATTGCCATGACCAGACCATGTTTTTGTACACCAAGCTTCATTTGACGCATTTCATCTGGCATCTCTTGATCAGCAATTTGTTTTTCAAACTCTCTTTTTACATACCATCTAAAGCCTAAAGTACGCGCCAATAGATAAATCACCACACCAACGAGCATCAACCAAAAAATGATGGTTGAGTAGCCTGTTACAAAGATCAGTCCTGCAATAGCGAGTACCACAACCACAGCCATAATGATCCATTCTTTGGTCTTAAAGCTTGACAGACCAAAAGAGGGGCTGGCACTGGCAAACAGTTCATATTGGGCTTGAAGGAATTCAGCTTCAGTTAGGTTTAAGGCGACAGGTTGGAGCGTGTAAGGATACAGGGCCATAAAGGTTTCTCAGATGCTTATGTTAAAAGTTTTGGGTTTACATCGCCAAAGCCAAGTCATGATGTACTACTTGGCTGTAGGTAAATAAAGGTATGCGCTTATCTTACCGAAAAGTACTCTTAAATGAAACATATAAGCGGATCTGTTCACTGATAGCGGCGATATTAATGGCTTTAATAAAGGTAGATGATCCTTATTAAAGTAAGTTGAACATATAGGATATGCATTTCGGGTAAGTATGACTGGCTATGAATAATGAAAGTAGTAGCCCAAAATCACGCTAAAAGCGCTCAAAAAAGCTCAAAGCATGGTCAAATCTGCTGGGTCTTGGTATGATAGCGGCACCCATATAGTTTGATAAAAAATATGGCAGCATGGCAAGGTAGTTATTGAGTTATGAAGCTTTGCAATAAGTATAAGCTGACCAATAATCATACTAATAATGTTTAAACTTCTTATTCACTTTTAGTGTTACAGGCAACGATTATGATTGATCCAAAACTCTTACGCGGCGATTTAAGCGATTTACAGCAACGACTGGCCACTCGTGGCTATACGCTTGATATGGAGTTTTGGCAGTCGATTGAATCCGAGCGTAAGTCTCTACAAGTCAAAACAGAAGAATTGCAATCGCGTCGTAACGCTGGGGCTAAGCAAGTCGGTGCTCTAAAAAAATCAGGCGAAGATGCCAGTGAGCTATTGGCTGAAATGCAAAGCGTTAGCGGTGAGATTAAAGCTGCTGAAGACGAGCTACGTACTCTGCAAGAGCGGCTGACTCAAGCAGCGCTGCAGATTCCAAATATTCCAGCGGCAGATGTACCAGTGGGTACGTCAGAAGACGATAACGTAGAAGTGCGTAAGTGGGGCACGCCGCGTACGTTTGATTTTTGAAATTCAAGATCACACGCATATCGGTGAGACGCTTGGTATGCTCGACTTTGAGGCCGCAACCAAACTGACAGGCAGCCGTTTTAACGTGCTAAAAGGCCAATTGGCGCAGCTGCATCGTGCACTGATCCAGTTTATGCTCAACACCCATACCATAAAATACGGCTATCTTGAGACCTATGTGCCTTATATTGTCAATAGCGATAGTCTAAAAGGGACGGGTCAGTTGCCTAAGTTTGAAGAGGATTTGTTTAAGCTAAGCAATCACACGAATAACGATGAGATGGATTTTTATCTGATTCCAACAGCAGAAGTGCCAATGACCAACTTGGTACGCGGAGAGCGTTTGGATATCAAAGAGCTACCGCTAAAATTCACCGCCCATACGCCATGCTTCCGTAGTGAAGCGGGCTCGCATGGCCGTGATACCCGTGGTCTGATCCGCCAGCATCAGTTTGAAAAAGTCGAAATGGTCAATGTTGGCACCAGCGATCAGTCTGATGACTTGCTAGAGGCAATGACAGGGCAGGCCGAATATATCTTGCAGCAGCTTGAGTTGCCATACCGCACGGTACAGCTATGTACGGGCGATATGGGTTTTGCCGCACAAAAAACCTATGACATCGAAGTATGGCTACCAAGCCAAGATACCTACCGCGAAATCTCTAGCTGCTCTAACTGTGGCGATTTCCAAGCGCGCCGTATGGTACGCGCGTCAAAGATGGCAAGCAAACTAGCTTAGCTCATACTTTGAACGGTTCAGGATTGGCGGTTGGTCGTACGCTACTAGCAGTGATGGAAAATCATCAAAACGCTGATGGTAGCATTACGATTCCAGAAGTATTGCGTCCATTTATGGGCGGTGCTGAGACTATTTCAGTTTAATAAATGGACTATAAGTAATGAGCTGCTTGTCACTTAGGTCACTTGTAGCTTGTTACTGATAGCTTAAATTAAAATCTATGACTGTCTATCGTTTAACAAAACTGATGTGAGTCATTGCTAAATAGAAACGGTATTGTCACCGCATTTTTGGCTAGGCTCATAGCAAATATGTTAATATTGCATTTTTATTTTATAGCCTATCCACTGAGGACGCACGCCGCGTTTTTGATGGATCATCCTCTGAGTAAACTCTCCTCTTATCTTTATACGACTCATTCGAATATTAGGACACTCTATGCCAGCTCCAATTAGCGAACGTAAACTAGCCAATGCCATCCGTGTACTGTCGTTTGACGCGGTTCAAAAAGCCAACTCTGGACATCCGGGTGCGCCAATGGGTATGGCTGATATTGCCGAAGTTTTGTGGCGCAAATTTTTGAAGCACAATCCAGCTGATCCTAATTGGCACAACCGTGACCGCTTTGTACTGTCAAACGGTCATGGCTCGATGCTTATTTATTCATTGCTACATTTATCAGGTTATGATGTCAGCGTTGATGACCTCAAAGGTTTCCGTCAGCTGCATTCAAAAACCCCAGGTCACCCTGAGTATGGCTATACCCCTGGTGTTGAGACGACGACTGGTCCTCTAGGCCAAGGTATTGCCAATGCTGTTGGTTTTGCGATTGCAGAGAAGACACTCGCAGCGCAGTTCAACCGCGACGGTCATAATATCGTTGATCATCATACCTATGCGTTCTTAGGCGATGGCTGCTTGATGGAAGGCATCAGTCATGAAGTGTGCTCGCTCGCTGGCACATTAGGTCTTGGCAAATTGGTATTCTTCTATGATGACAATGGCATCTCAATCGATGGTAATGTTGAAGGTTGGTTCACTGATGATACCGAAGCGCGCTTTGAGTCGTACGGCTGGCAAGTGATCAAAGTCGATGGTCATGATACTGATGCGATCACGCAGGCAACTGAGCAAGCAATTGCAGAAACTGCTAAGCCAAGCCTAATTATTTGCAAAACGACTATCGGTGCTGGTAGCCCAAACAAACAAGGCCTTGCGGCAAGTCATGGCGCGCCACTTGGTGATGACGAAATCGCCTTGACGCGTGATGCGCTGTCTTGGAAGCATGCCCCATTTGAATTAGATGACGAAATCTATGAAGCGTGGGATGCCAAAGCCAAAGGCGATGTGCAGCAAAAGAACTGGGATGCTGAATTTGAAGCGTACAAAAAGCCTATCCAGAGCTTGCAGCAGAACTATCACGTCGTCTAAATGGTGAGTTGCCTGCTGACTTTGCTAGCCAAGCGAGAGCCTACATTCAGCAAACGCAAGAAGCGGGCGGTGATGTTGCTAGTCGTAAAGCCAGCCAAAACGCGATCAACAGCTTGCAGCCATTACTGCCAGAACTACTAGGCGGCTCAGCAGATTTAGCGGGCTCAAACCTCACGTTATTCAAAGGCGCTAAAGGCATCGAGAAAGACGCTGACGGCAACTATATCTATTATGGTGTGCGCGAGTTCGGTATGACCGCGATTGCCAATGGTATTGCATTGCATGGCGGCTTTATCCCTTACGTAGCGACGTTCCTGATGTTTATGGAATACGCACGTAACGCGGTACGCATGGGCGCACTGATGAAGCAGCGCGTCATCCACGTCTATACGCATGACTCTATCGGTCTGGTGAAGACGGCCCAACGCATCAGCCAGTTGAGCAATTGACGAGCCTACGTACCACGCCAAACCTACGTACATGGCGTCCTTGTGATGCGACTGAATCTGCAAGCGCTTGGGTAGAAGCAATCAAATCAGAAAGCAACCCATCCGCATTGATCTTTAGCCGTCAAAGCTTGCCACATCAAGCACGTGATAGCGAGCAAGTCGCGAACATCACCAAAGGTGGTTATGTACTGGCAAAAGAACAAGGCGAGCTACAAGCCATCATTATCGCCACCGGTTCAGAAGTTGGCCTAGCGATGGAAGCGCACAAGACGCTTAGCGAAAATGGTGTTGGCGTCCGTGTGGTGTCTATGCCATGTGCTGAGATTTTCGTTGAGCAAGAGGCGAGCTATCGCGAAGCGGTATTGCCTGCCAATATCCGTGCTCGCGTCGCAGTGGAAGCCGCGCATGTGGACTACTGGTATAAGTTCGTTGGTCTAGATGGCAAAGTCATTGGTATGACCACTTACGGCGAATCTGCACCTGCCAGTGATTTGTATAAAGAGTTTGGTATTACAACTGACGCGGTGGTTGATGCGGTAAATAGTTTGGTGTAATTTTGAACTAAAAACCGTTTGTAAGACAGCACATATAAGATAGACTGAATGCGTTCAGTCTATCTTTTTTGGGTAAAATTATGAGTGTAGCTCTATATCTCGACTTAGCAAATTATGAAGGGAAAGATGTCTATCAAGAAGTCTTAGCTGCACATATTGAGGATATTAGACGCATACTAAAAGACTGCGAGGCTTTAAAAAATTATGATGCTAATTTAACTAAAGTAATATCTACAGACATAGAAGAGCCTATAAAGAATACAGAAGATGGTCTACTCAAATCAGTATTTACTAAATTAAGTATTAAGAATAATAAGCTAAACTTTACTTTCGTAAAAGAGCGTATAGAAGAATGTAACGAGGTTGACATCCATGAAAGGCTGACATCTAAACTATGGAGTCTTTTTGCTCTCAGCGTTTGTAATGATCATCTATTGTGGTTATTGAATCGAGGGGGAATTAACAGTAGCTGAATATCGTTCTTTTTTTACAGAGATAGGGATGCAAGTGTCATCTATAGACCAACCTTACTATCATCCCTTTTTACCATGAAATATATTATGTTGATGACGTAGTAAGAGTAGGTGAGCATGAGCAAATAATTATCAAAGAGCAGCTGTATCCGACTATTATGTTTGGTGCATTACAGTTTTCGAGGGGTGGAGTAATTATCTACAATCATCCATGCGTAGATAAAAGCTTGGCTGAAAAAGTGATATGTATTTCACCAATCATAGAGATAACCGATTATGTCATGACTTATCTCATGGCTGGGGACATAATTCGCGCTGGCGAACAGACTTTGTTAGAAACTACGAGACAGAAAAGAATGGAAATTCAACGTAGATGGAGAAGAAGATCTTTCAAGTGCTGAAAGCTATAAACAACATTATCAGCAATATAATGATGAAATACCAGTATCGGTACCAGCTGCGAAAGAGTTATTAGTTAATCGGTGTTTTATACATAAAAATAGTATTCCACAAGAAATACAATCAGACTTATTTCCTTATGATTGGCATATAGACATTGCTAAAGACAACTTTAATTATGTGCAATGGAAGAAGAAACATTTAGTAGACAGGTAGTCATCGGTAGCTAACTATTAAACGACATAAACTAAAATTCAATATTTTCTAAGATGATAAAATCATGACAAGTTGCACGACTTCTATTAACTCGCAAAAGCCATTCCTTACGTCTAATCAACCGACTGTTGAAACGGTAAACGTGCTCTTAACGTTAGATGATTTTTTCTCCGATAGGTCAGAACAGGCGAATCCTGATGAGTTAGATGGTTTGACCAGACATCAGGACTTTAAATATGAAAGAGAGCTTCGTAACTGTAATCTTGATTATTCGATAAACAGTCTTAAGCGAGTTGATGATTGGTTGCTAACGGTTAAAAATAGACTGCCTGAATTTACAGAACATCGAATCTTTTCTTTAGAATACCCGCTGCACAATAGCTCGACTATTGAGATATTGAGCTATTATTTAGGTGAAGTCATTGGGCGAGCTCGTAGAGAAGTCCCAGTTTGGTACTCTGATGCAAGCGATCATTGTATAGGGAGATCAGGCCGCACTGGCTGAAAACATGTTTGTCGATTTTGATAGTGATATCCAAGATTTGTGTGATTTTTTCGTTCCTAAGCAAGTGATTTACCAAGCATTGATAATAGCTAGTGACGATGGGGCATTACAAGACCAAACAATTTGGCAAAGTGTGTTGGAGCTAGTTCCATCTACTATATTAAGCAATACTGATTTCAACCAGCCTTTGCCACCCGTATCCACTATGGAGTTGAAGTTTGACAGGGAGATTGAATTTGCTAATTTAGATCGAGCGGATTTAGCTTACTTACAAATGATGCCTCCAAAATGGATGAAAGACGACGTCTTGTATGAACAAATGAATCAATTGGCTAAGCTATATAAAACAGGCAAAGTAGTATGGGCTCATGTCGTCCAAGCAAATAAAATGCTATGGTCTTTTGATCAGACATATTCTTGTCCTGCTGAAGTCTTATACGATCCAACAGGGCGAACACCAGTTTCTTATCTAGCAGAAATTGCACATGAACTTTATACTTTTAAAAATACCATTCCTGATACGGATGATATAGAAATATCAAAGTATGCCGAGCACATAACTGACGAACATACTAGAATGCATGGTTTTGACATTCCTAATAGCATCACGCCTTTACCATTAAAGTCTACCAGTATATTCGTTTGGCGGTTACATTTACCCAATGGTATTTTACAAAGCTCATTCCCTATTTTAATCAGTGATGAAACAGCTGAGGTTACTGTACTTCCTGCCAAATTTTGGGACCCAGCTTATTACGATCAATGGATTCAAGACAGTTATTTTGAAGAAGATATGTATTATGGCGTACGAAAACTTTATGAGAGTGATAATCCTTGGAAAGGATATGAGAAGCACCTTCGGCCACAAGTGACTGAGCTTATTGATGACATTCCAAGCTTAGCTAATGAAGTCACCTTCAACAGCTATAAGCCTACTTCAACCGATATAGCCTTCGTTACAGCTTCAATTCAGCAGAATTTTGCAGAAGCAAAACAAGAAAGTACAAGCTTCATGAAAATTGTCATTGGTGTAATCATATTTATAAATATCTTATATGGGCTTAAATCTTTTGTTTAGTAGATGTCAACCTAATAAGCCATGCTTTGAGAAATCCACCATGTCCCTAAAATCTAGCTTTAAAGGTTTCCTCGGTGAAACCGTCATCAACGTCGCCATGTGGCTCAAGCTTGAAAAAGACATCTATCACCGTCTAAACAATGTCACTTTGCCATTAGCCAATGGTGGTAGTACGCAAATCGATCATGTTATCGTCTCCGTATACGGCATCTTTGTGATTGAAACCAAAAACTATAAAGGTTGGATATACGGTAGCGAGAAGCAAAAGCAGTGGACACAAGTTTTCCAAAATGGAAGTAAATTCAAATTCCAAAATCCATTGCGTCAGAACTACTTGCACATAAAGACGCTCGCTGATTTATTAGACTTGGAGCTGAGCTACTTTCATTCGATGATTGCTTTTATCGGTGAGTGCGAGCTAAAAACCCGTGATGAGCTACCCGAACACGTGTTAACAGGTGGTATGGTATCTTATGTGAAGAAGAAGCAAGATAAAATACTCACCGAAGACGAGGTCACATCTATCGTCGAGCAGATCGAGAGCAATAAATTTAGCAAGTCATGGCGCACCAATCGCCAACACAAAGCCTATCTAAAAGACAAGCATAGCAATGCTAGCAAGAATACTGATAACCCTACACCTGAGTCTATAATAAAAGAAACCGTTGATAGAACTATCCTAAAGAGTAGAGAAGTGCATCGATGGTCTGGTCAAACTGAGATTGAATCTAGCGAGTTACCGATCGATAGTTTGAATACTCAGCAGACCATCACACCGCCTACCAGTATGTCGCATGACATGGCCAATAAACTGTTTATGACGCCGTTTGAGATTGTAGAATCTGAGCCAAAAGTGAATAAACCTGAGATACTTAAAGCGACAGATCATGACGCTAATATCGATCAAGCGCCAATCTGCCCAAGATGCAACGGCGAGATGATTAAGAGAGTAGCAAAAAAAGGCCAGAATCAAAGTCAGACCTTTTTGGTTGTATCCAATTTCCTAAATGCCGCGGCGTAGTAAATATTGATTAACTACTAGTCACATTACCCGTATATCTCTTCCAAGCGCAGACAAGCCACCAATCGACCATCCCATTCGCGCAGTTGTGGCTCGATTTCGCTGCACTGCGAGGTCGCATATGGACAGCGTTTATGTAGAGCGCACCCGCTTGGCGGATTAAGCGGGCTTGGTAGCTCACCTTGTAGCGTCAAATCTTTCTTTTGGCCATTTACTGTTGGTGCGGCCGCCAGTAATGCGATGGTATACGGATGTTTTGGCGCATTATAGATCGCTTCTTTGGGCCCGTGCTCGACCGCTTGACCCAAATACATCACCATCACATCATCAGCGACATGACGTACGACTGACAAGTTGTGTGAGATAAAGACGTAAGCGGTACGATACTCATCCTGCAAATCCATAAACAGATTTAAGACCTGCGCCTGAATCGATACGTCGAGCGCGGAGGTCGGCTCATCAGCGACGACAATTTTTGGATTGAGCATCATGGCACGGGCAAGGGCAATCCGCTGGCGCTGACCACCCGAAAACATATGTGGGAAACGCCCAGCATGTTCAGGACGTAGACCCACGTTTCTCATCATCTCATTGATTTTGTCACGCTTTTCTTCTTTCGACAGGTTGGTATGAATATTCAACGGCTCTGTCAATTGATAGGCGATAGTATGGCGCGGATTCAAGCTACCATAAGGGTTTTGGAAGACCATTTGAATTTCGGTACGTAAGTTTTTGAGCGCCTTTCTACTATAGCCAGTGGTGCCTTCATCGTTGATAAAAAGCTCGCCCTGCGTCGGCTGCTCAATGAGTGTCAGCTGGCGGGCAAGGGTAGATTTGCCGCAGCCAGATTCACCAACGACTGCCAATGTCTTGCCAGCCTCAAGCTCAAAAGAGATACCGTTCAGCGCTTTGACGTGCGCTTTTGGTTTGCCCAATCCTTGTGATACCGGATAGTGCTTATGTAGATTGTCTGCTTTTAAAACCACTTTATTACTCATACTTGTGACTCCAAAATAGCAGCGTGAGAGATAGGGGTGCGAGCAGTAGGATCGGCATAAATGCAGCGCACTTTGCCATTTGGTGTGTCCAAAATAGGCGGCGGCACGTCACAAGCAGGCTCTTTATATGGGCAGCGAGGAGATAATAAGCACCCGCTTGGGCGATCATATTGACTTGGTACGACCCCAGGCAAGCTATTTAATCGTTCTTGTCCGATAGCCAGCTCAGGAATGGCTTGTAAAGGGCCTCTGTATAAGGGTGTGCAGGATGTTGGAAAACCTCTGGCACGGTACTGGTTTCAACCACTTGTCCAGCATACATGACCGCGACATCACGCGAGTTTTGTGCAACAAGGCCCAAATCATGGGTAATCAAAACCATCGCCATTTGTTTTTCGCGTTGCAATCGACCGAGCAAGTCCATAATCTGCGCTTGTACGGTGACATCAAGTGCGGTGGTCGGTTCATCGGCGATGAGCAGTTTTGGTTCACACGCAAGCGCCATCGCAATCATAACGCGCTGGCTCATACCGCCTGAGAGTTGATGTGGATACACTTTGAGTCGGTTTTTGGCGTCAGGCATTTCGACCAACTCTAACAGCTCTAATATGCGTGCCTGTACTGCCGAACCGCGCAAGCCTAAATGCTTGCGCAGTACTTCACCTAACTGCATCTCAACGGTAAAGCTTGGATTGAGGCAAGACATCGCGTTTTGAAAGATCATGGAGATGTCTTTGCCAATGATGCCGCGTTTTTCTTTGGCAGGCATACTGATCATATCTTTATTATCAAACATCACACGCTTTGCGCGGACGGTGGCAGACGGCGGCAGTAGCCCCATTAGCGCCATCATCGTGACTGACTTACCTGAGCCGGATTCACCAACGACAGCGATGACTTCACCTTGTGTGATTTTTAAAGACACATCATCGACAGCACGAAAGGCACGCTTTCCTTGACCAAAAGTGACCGACAGATTTTCGATGTCCAATAACAGCGGCGCGTCTGTTGTTGATGCACCATTCATAGAAGTATGAGCGGTAGGCGTTTTAATTAAAGTATCAGTCATCTTAGGTCACCTGCTTTAATTTGGGATCGAGCGCGTCACGCAGGCCATCACCCGTCAAGTTAATCGACAATGCAGCCAAGAAGATAGCGACACCTGGCCAAATAGCGAGCCAAACGTTACTTTGAATGTATTGACGAGCCGTACCGAGCATCGCGCCCCATTCAGCATCAGGTGGCTGTACCCCAAAGCCTAAGAAACCAATCGCACCCGCTTCTAAAATAGCAGAGGAAAAAATCATCGTTGCTTGTACGATGAGCGGTGCCATGCAGTTGGGTAGAATCGTGATAAATAATAAACGCAGCACACCAGCACCCATCACCTGCGAAGCGATAAAGTACTCACGTTGCAACTCCACCATCGCGGTGGCGCGAGTCAGACGAATAAAAGGCGGCGTACAGACCAGTGCAATCGTAATAATCGTATTGGTCATAGAGGGCCCTAAGATAGCGGCAATGATGATCGCTAGTAGTAAGCTTGGGTATGACATCAAAATATCATTGACCAGCATGACCGCTTTGCCCCAAACTTTGGGCCAAAAGGCAGCACTAAGTCCTAAAGAGATGCCGACCAACATCGCAAGGGTCGTCGCGCTCAGACCGATAAACAGAGAGTAACGCGCGCCATACATCACCCGAGACAAGGTATCTCGTCCAGCATCATCCGTGCCTAGCCAAAACATCGCATCACCACCACTTAAAAAGGCTGGCGGCAGCTGCTCTTGACCCGTAAACAACTCGTAAGGGGTCATAGGGGGCAATTGCGGGCGCGAGTATGGCAACAATAACCATTAGCATGAGAATAATAAAACCCAACACCGCGCCCTTGTTTCGGCAAAGGTCGATAAAAATAGCTGCCAAGACGATGGCGGTGTGGCAGCCATCAGATTGACATCAGAGGGGGAGAACAGAAGGCTTCATGAGCAGTTCCTATAGTGGCTAGCGCAGTGACATTTTTTAGAATTTTGTTCCTAAAAAGTACTAAGCATTGCTAAAACATCACTTCAGCGCCAATCATCACTATTTATCATATGAGTATTTATCAATGTGACATTGCAACATTAAGAGGTATGTCGAATACGCGGATTGATCAGACCATACAAAATATCAATAAATAAACTGACCAAAATCAAGGCAGTGGCGACCAACAAAATGCCGTTTTGCACAATGGGGTAATGACGAGTGAAAAAGCCATCGAGAAGCCAATTACCAACACCCGGCCAGCTAAAGATAGTCTCGGTAATAATCGCGCCTGCAAGCAAGGTTGCCATTTGTAAGCCAACCACAGTGACGACAGTGATTAGCGCGTTACGCATCACGTGTACCATGATCACGCGGCGTGGCGATAAACCCTTGGCGCGAGCCGTACGCACATAGTCTTCATCCAACACTTCCAACATCGCAGAGCGTGTCATCCGCGCGATCATCGCGAGTGGAATGGTCGATAAGGCAATCGATGGCAAGATAAAGTGTTTGACCACATTCCAAAAAGCGCCCGGTTCCCCTGAGGTGAGAGAGCCAAGCAACCATGAGCCGTACAAGGGATGGACATCCAAGAACTGTGCGACAGAGATCACACCAGCAACGGGTAAAAGGCCAAGATAGTGAGCGAATATACCTGTCAGAATAGGGCCTAGTAAGTAGATCGGCATCGAGTATCCTGCCAGCGCCCCTGACATCAGAGTATAGTCAATCCAAGTACCACGGCGTAGTGCGGCAAAGATACCCAAGCTCACACCAATCACACTAGCAATGACAATCGCACATAGCGCCAACTCTAACGTTGGAACGAAGTGCGCAAAAAAGTCTTGTAACACAGGAGAGCGAGTACGAAAGGATTGACCAAAGTCACCCGTCAATATACCCGTCAAGTAATCCCAGTACTGAACGATAAGGGGTTTGTCTAATCCCAGTCTTTCTAGGGCGCGAGCATGTAGCTCTGGATCCACCATACGCTCACCCATCATGATTTCGACTGCATCGCCTGGTACGAGACGGATTAGAGTAAAAGTCGATAGCGTGAGGCCAAGATAGACAGGAATAAGAATGGCGATACGGCGCAGAATATAAAGTAGCATAGGCTGCTCAATAGTTGTGATTCAATGAGTGGAGTAGTAGCAATGAATGAGGTCGTCCGTGACCATGCCCTTAAATCAAAAGTACTTAAATCAAAAGTACTCAGGTGAAAGGTGCTCAAATGAAAAGTATGTGGGTCAAAAAGCAATCAACTCATATAAATACGGCTGGAACAGAGGTTCTGAGCCAGCCGAATACAAATCAAATAATAGTGCATGTCGTACCGGACGTAATTAGCTAAGGTTATTCAACGTTCACGCCATCGAAGCGTACAGCACCAAGTGGACTGATTTTGAAATCCACAACGTTTGGTGCAGTGAATACGGTGACTACCGAATGCGCCATAGTCGTCCAAGGAAGCTGCTCTTTGAAGATCTGCTGAGCTTGTACATAGTCATCCACACGCTCATCTTGATTGGTGACCTGACGTCCTTTCATGACTAAATTATCAAAGTCTTTATTACACCAACGTGAGTAGTTATTACCACCGACCGCGTCACAAGACAGTAATGAGCCCAACCAGTTATCTGGATCACCATTATCACCCGTCCAACCTGCCAAGATCACATCAGGCTCGCCTTTTGCCGCGCGTTTTAGGTATTCGCCCCACTCATAAGTAACCAGTTTGGCATTGACGCCAATCTTCGCCCAATCTGCTTGGAGCATTTCAGCCATGAGTTTGGCATTAGGGTTATATGGACGTTGAACAGGCATGTACCATAAGTCGATGTTCATATTGTCCGCGCCAGCTTCTTTAATTAGCGCTTTTGCTTTTTCAACATCATAAGGTGCATCTTTTAAAGAGTCGTCATAACCCCACTGCGTAGGCGGCATTGGGTTGGTTGCCTTGAGACCTTCGCTTTGATAGACAGCATTGATGATCGCGTCTTTATTGATCGCCATATCCAATGCTTGACGTACTTTAAGATCACTTAGCTTCGGCTTTTCAACGTTGTAGCCCACATAACCGACGTTAAAACCTGGTTGATCAAGAACGGTGGCTTTACCAGATTTTTTGACCGATTCAATTTCGGCAGGTTTTGGATATGCCGATACATGACATTCACCCGCTTGAACTTTTTGCGCACGAACGGCTGAATCTTTAGTAATAACAAACACAAGGTTGTCGATGTAGATGTTGTCTTTGTCCCAATAGTCTGGGTTTTTGGTATAACGGATTTGCGCGTCTTTTGATAGGACGTAAAGACGAAAGGCCCAGTACCAACAGGTTTGTTATTGATATCTGGCTCATTACCAGAGGCCATCAACTGATCTGCATATTCAGCAGAGTTGATATAAGCAAATGGCATCGCTAGGTTTTTGTAAAAATGGGGCATTGACTTCGTTAAGCGTGACTTTGACAGTATAGTCGTCGACCTTTTCGATATTTGAGATGATATCAGGTAATCCCATGCCAACTGAATAGGGAAACTCTGCAGGGTAAGCTTTGTTAAATTCAAAGTCTGGGTTGGTGAGACGTTTTAATGTAAAAATCAGATCGTCTGCGTTGAAATCGCGACTTGGTGTGAAATAATCGGTTTTACCGAACTTGACGCCTTTACGTAGATTAAAGGTGTAAGTCTTACCATCTTCGCTAATATCCCAGCTTTCAGCGAGTCCTGGCTGAATTTCAGTCCCATCTCTTTTAAACTGTACCAAACCGTTATAGATAGGATAAGCACTCGCATCAAAATCGGTGCCGGCGGTGTACTGTGCGGGATCGAAACCAGCTGGGCTGCCTTCTGAACAATAAAGTAGGGTTTTAGCGGCTTTTGCATCTGAGCTGGCAGCAGACTCGTCAGTGGTTTTATTGTCGCCACTACAAGCACTCATACCCAAGATAAGCGTGGTCAACAGCGTCAGTTTAAAGAATGATTTTTGCATTATTACGTCCCATGTAATGATAGGTAGTTGCTTATAAAGTGCTATGCCTGTTTAAAGAATTAGCAAACTTTCAACTGCTTTTGGTATATTTATTTTGAAGATATATTCTTTACAAAAGATACATATATAAAGTTGAGAAAGATTTAATTTATATAATGTAGAACATATCGTTATAAATAAGTCGTTTGAATATACTCTCATAAATAGCGATAATGCAAGAAATCTTTGAAATAATTTAATAAAAAAGACGATTTCTATTATTTTAGAGAGCTAATACACCCAAAAAGGTAACTTTTACGAATTTTGACAGTAAAATTCATAATAAAAAGTTATTAATATACATATATATTAATAAATTAGTTACTTTTCGGATACAAATATTTTTATTGTTGTGATGATAGACAAACGTATAAATGACAATGATTTGTAAAAATCAGTGAATTATTGAGCAGCTGCTGACTATTTGGTGCGGTAGCTATTAGATGCTGTGGTTATTAAGTGCTGCTATGATTTGTTTTTATTAAATCAGCCAGTTTTTCCCCAATATCATAGGACAAGCTAAGACTGTCATATGGGGTACATTATTTAAGATTAATGCTACCTAGTTTTGCGTCAAACGTCCTTATATCGTACAGATTTCTGAGCGTACGATAAAGCGTTTGCCTTCAGGGATTTCTAACGAAAAACTCGCACCGCGACCATTGACGACATCAATGGTCAAATCGGTATGCTGCCATAGATTGTATTGTGCGCGTCCCATATAAAATGGACAGCCAACAAGCTCACCAACCAGCACATCCTGACCGCCTACCTTAAACTCTCCTAATGGATAGCACATCGGCGAGCTACCATCACAGCAGCCACCTGACTGATGAAACATCAGCTTTCCATGCTTGGACTTTAGTAGCTCAATCAACGCCTTACACGACTCTGTTGCTGCCAGTTTCATATCGTACTCCTTCTTATGGCCCATCCATGGTTTATATAATTGCTCTCTAGTATCAGTATGCCACAGTCAAATCAAAAGGTCGCATCATCTTCAGACACATCACAACTGGCATATGACTAAAAAGATACGACCTTCGGCTGATAATTGACAGTTGGAATAACTATGTAATAAGAAGCTTATAACACTGTCATTTTGCTATCCGTTATTGATTATAGTCGATGACGATACGACCTTCGATTTTGCCATTACGCATCCGCTCAAAAATATCATTGATGTTCTCAAGCGGCTCAGCTTTGACGGTCGCTTTGACTTTGCCAGCCGCTGCCATATCTAACGACTCTTGTAAGTCAAGACGTGTGCCAACGATAGAGCCGCGTATAGTGATACCATTGAGTACAGTATCAAAGATTGACACCGGGAAGTCGCCAGTGGGGAGCCCGTTACATACTAAAGTACCACCGCGACGTAACATGCTTAAGGCTTGATCAAAAGCTTTTGATGATACTGCAGTGACTAACACGCCATGAGCGCCACCGATTTTTTCTTGTAGCAACTCGCCTGGGTCTGTATTTTTGGCATTTACCGTCACTGTTGCCCCCAGCTTTTTGGCGAATTCAAGTTTTTCGTCATCAATATCAACAGCAGCAACATTGAGCCCCATGGCAATGGCATATTGTACAGCCATGTGACCAAGGCCGCCGATACCTGAAATAACAACCCAGTCGCCTGGCTTGGTGTCGGTCATTTTAAGTCCTTTATATACCGTGACGCCCGCACATAAAACAGGGGCAATCTCGATAGAGTCGACGCCTTCAGGGATGATACCGACATAGTCGGCATCTGCAAGGACGTATTCTGCAAAGCTACCGTTCACTGAGTAACCAGAGTTTTCTTGCTTTTTACATAAGGTTTCCCAGCCACCCAGACAATGCGTACAGTGACCACAAGCAGAATAGAGCCAGGGCACACCGACTCGGTCGCCTTCTTTGACGTGATGGACGTTGTCACCGACCGCCGTGATTACGCCAACACCTTCATGGCCTGGGATGAATGGCGGGTTTGGCTTAACAGGCCAGTCCCCCCTCAACCGCATGTAAATCAGTATGACAGACGCCTGAGGCCTCCATTTTTACTAAAATCTGACCGGCACCTACGGTTGGGATGTCGACTTCTTCGATTTTTAAGTCTTGACCGAACTCATGTAATACAGCGGCTTTCATTTTGTTAGTCATGATAAGTTCTCTTTTATGGGTGATTGATAGATGTCGATATAAAAAGTTGTTGCGATGTTGCATTCAAAATATGCAAACACCTTATTTTGAACGCAAGACTGCTACAAATTTTTCCTGCTGTGCGCCTAAGCGCATTAGAGGATATAAAAATTCGTTTCAGTTTTTTTTATTTAGATCGTTGTAGCGAGCGGGCTATGTAACACTTGTGATAACCCGCTCCATGATTAGAAATGATGGTTTAGAAGAAGCCCATTTTTTAGGGCTGTACGACACCAGCATGTTTTTGGTTTGCTGATAATGGTCGAGCATCATTAAGTGGTTTTCGCGTCCAATACCGGATTGCTTATAACCGCCGAATGCAGAATGCGCAGGGTAGATGTGATAGCAGTTGGTCCATACGCGTCCAGCTTGAATACCACGTCCGAAGCGGTAAGCTTTGTGTACGCTACGTGTCCATACGCCCGCGCCTAAACCATACAAGGTGTCATTGGCAATCTGCATGGCTTCGTCATCGTCTTTAAAAGTAGTCACGGCAAGGACAGGTCCAAAGATCTCTTCTTGGAACACGCGCATATCGTTGGTGCCTTCAAAGATCGTTGGTTTGACGTAGTAACCGTCGGTCAAATCGCCATCGTGCTTAGCCTGTTCGCCGCCGACGAGCACTTTTGCGCCTTCTTTTTACCGATATCAAGATAAGATAGGATTTTCTCTAATTGATCTGAGCTGGCTTGCGCGCCAATCATGGTGTCGGTATCTAATGGGTTACCCATCTTGATGGCTTCAACGCGGGCGATACAGCGTTTGATGAATTCATCATAGATGCTCTCATGAACGAGTGCCCGCGATGGACAGGTGCAGATTTCACCTTGGTTCAGTGCAAACATCACTAGACCTTCGACAGCTTTGTCCAAGAAGTCATCGTCCTCATCCATAACATCGGCAAAGAAGATGTTAGGGCTTTTGCCACCAAGCTCTAACGTCACTGGAATGATGTTTTCGCTCGCGTACTGCATAATGAGGCGGCCAGTGGTAGTCTCACCTGTAAAGGCAACTTTATTGATACGAGGGTTTGAGGCAAGTGGTTTACCCGCTTCGACACCAAAGCCATTGACGACGTTTAGCACGCCTTTTGGCAAGATATCAGCGATGCCGATGGTCTCTAACATGAACAGAATAGAAACTGGCGTTTGTTCGGCTGGCTTTAGAACGACACAGTTACCAGCAGCAAGGGCAGGTGCTAGCTTCCATACGGCCATTAGGATAGGAAAGTTCCAAGGAATGATTTGACCGACGACACCAAGTGGCTCATGAAAATGATAAGCCACAGTGTCTTCGTCAATCTGACTGATACCGCCTTCTTGTGCGCGAATGGCGCTGGCAAAATAACGGAAGTGATCAATGGCTAGAGGGATGTCGGCTGCGAGTGTCTCACGAACAGGTTTGCCGTTTTCGTAACATTCGGCAATCGCAATCGCTTCTAGGTTGGCTTCCATGCTGTCAGCTATTTTGAGTAACAAGTTGGCACGTTCAGTAACACTGGTTTTGCCCCATGCGTCTTTGGCAGCATGCGCCGCGTCTAGGGCTTTTTCGATATCGGCTTCTTTTGAGCGGGCGACTTGGCAAATAGTTTTACCATCGATGGGGCTTGTGTTATCAAAATACTCTCCATCGACAGGAGCGGTCCACTCACCATTAATAAAGTTATCGTATTTTTCGCGGAATTGGACCGGACTGTTTTCAGTGTTGGGATAAGCGTATAACATTAACCACTCCTTGTTGTGTATGTTGGTTATTTAAAATATGACTATTTAGAGATAGCCATTTTAGAGATAGCCATTGAAAAATAAACCCTTGGTATTCCTAACCAATTTATTATTCTATCGTACTGAACTTTTGTACAGGACGATAATGACTTTTTCTAATGATATAATTTGTATCACAAAACTTTCGGTTATACGATATAGGGCGGTTAAAGTGGTTCGCAAAGCGGATGCAGCTGTTATAATTGTGAGCATCTACTTTGGCTTGCTGTGGTCAATTAATTAACCAGAGCGGCTTTCTTTTTTATACTATTTCTTTTCATAATATTGGTTGGTTTGGGTCTATGCGTCAATCTTCTGCTCTTGATATTCTAAAAACAGGTCAAAACGTCTTTTGACTGGCTCAGCAGGTTCAGGTAAGACGTATACCCTCAATCAATACATCGATTATCTGCGCGCTCGCCGTGTACCGGTTGCAGTCACAGCCAGTACCGGTATCGCTGCTACCCACATGAACGGCACGACGATTCATAGTTGGTCGGGTATTGGTATCAAAGATGAGCTGAGCGACCGAGATTTGACCAATTTATCTCGTAAGCAGTTTTTGGCAGACAGATTAAAAGACACGGCAGTACTGGTCATCGATGAGATATCGATGCTACATGCCAAGCAGCTCAACTTAGTCAATCAAGTACTCAAGCATGTCCGCAAAAACGACAAAGCCTTTGGCGGCATCCAAGTCGTCGTCGCAGGAGATTTTTTCAGTTGCCACCGATTGGTAGTAAAGGCGAGAGCAATCGTGAAAAGTTCGCCTTTATGTCTGAGGCGTGGCTCGATGCCAAATTTCATATTTGCTATCTGTCAGAGCAGCATCGACAGGTTAGCGAAGCGGCAAATGGCGGTTTAGACTTAGATGATATTCTCAACCAAATCCGTCGTCAGGAAGTGACCTTTGAGGCGATTGCCGCTTTAGAGAATACTTACGATCAAAGCGTCGATATCAAGCGTACTCGCCTGTACACGCACAATCTCAATGTCAATAAGATTAATGACAAGGAGCTGGCACTGTTAGACGGTGAGATGATGCGTTTTGAAGCCACAACCACGGGCGATAGTAAGCTGGTTGAAACCTTAAAAAAGACCGTACGTACTCAAGACGAGTTGGTTCTCAAGGTGGGCGCCAAGGTCATGTTTATCAAAAACAATGCCGAGCTTGGGGTGTCCAACGGGACGATGGGTGAGCTGATTGGTTTTGCTGCGGTCAAAATAGAGGATAAGGAAAGTAGTGACGCGTTAATCGAAGACGATAGCAGCGATGACATTGATGAGGAAGCTGCTGGCGAAAAAACGGCAAAAGCTAAGAAGTCCGCTGCTAAAAAAGACAAAGAAAAGCCAAAGTCGAAGAAACCAACGACCCAGAAAATGCCTGTCGTGCGGCTTAATTCAGGACGAGAAGTCATCGCTGAGCCTGAGGAGTGGATCATCGAAGATGAGACGGGTGAGGTGCTAGCAAGTTACTTACAAGTACCGCTGTGTCTGGCATGGGCGATCACCATTCACAAGTCGCAAGGCATGACCCTCGATGCCGCTGAGATTGATTTATCGCGTACCTTTGAGTTGGGACAAGGTTATGTGGCCTTATCACGTCTCAAATCGCTGGCAGGATTGCAGCTACTGGGTATGAATGATATGAGCTTGCAACTTGATCCACTGGCACGCGGCGCAGACAAGCGGTTTTTGGTCCTGTCTGAAGAGGCTGATGCCAACTATGCGATGCTGGATGAAGAAAGTATGCAGCAGGCGCATGAGAAGTTTGTTTTAAAGTCAGGTGGTACGCTCAGTCAATCCGTGATTGACGCCTATGCCGCGCTGCAAAAAAAGCGCCGCGAACAGCAACAAGCGCAAATCGATAAAAAACAGAAATTAGGCAATCAAGTCTCTGACAAATCAGAGAGCACTTTGCTTGCAACCAGAGTGCTATTAGAAGAGAGCTTGACTATTGCGGAAATCTCGCAAGCGCGTCAACTATCGCAGTCCACCATCATGCGCCACATCGGCGAGCTAAAATCACAAGATCCAAGCCTTGCCTGCGATCATCTGCGTCCAGAGGATGAGGTCATGACAGCGGTTGGCAACGCTTATGTCGCCATCAAAGTTGCCAATAACCCAAACGATTTTAATGATGATGGCAGTATCAAACTGCGTCCGATATTCGATCATCTCAAGCAAAGCATTGACTACAACACCATTCGTTTGGCATTGATTTTTATCACGCCATAGTTTGTTATGACAAGATAGTTTGTTATGACAAGATAGATTTTACGACACTGTCGGTTTTTTGAACAAAAAATATTGAACCAACTGTTAGAGCACGTCTAAAGCGACAACGCCCATTCTTTATATCCCTTTATAGCGATATCTTTTATGCCTGATTTTTCTAGCGCCACTTATCAATTGACCTCTGACCCAATAGCGGCGACCTATCGTACCACTGGTGAGCACTCACAGCCATTGAGAGTGGCTATTAATGGTTTTGGTCGTATCGGGCGCAATGTACTGCGTGCCTTGCTAGAGCGCTTTGAAGTATTAGGACGTGCAATCCATGTCGTCGCGATTAATGACTTGGCACCAGCAGATATTTTGTTGCATTTATTAAAATTTGATAGCACGCATGGTCGCTTAAGCCGCTTGGGGGTCAGTGCTGATATTATCGAGAGCGGGGCCGATAATGAGCATAAAACTCAGCTCTGTCTCACCAAAAACACTTTGACTTATTGTATCAATATGCTTTCAGAACCCAATCCACAAAACCTACCTTGGCAGTCGCTAGGGGTCGATGTGGTACTAGAGTGCACCGGTCACTTTCGCTCGTATGAGCAAGCGATGCTGCACATCCATGCAGGCGCACAGCAGGTGATCATCGGTGCAGCGCCATTCGATAATGTGGATGCTTGTATCGTTATGGGGGTCAATACAGATGCGCTCATGCTTGATTTACCGATTATCTCCAGCGTTTCTTGTACCACGCAGGCATTGGTGCCGCTGATTGACACATTGGATAAAGCGTTCGGCGTCAAGTCCGCTATGATGACAGAGATTCATGCGGTTACCGCCGATCAGACGGTGCTCGATCAAGCGCATCGAGATCCCAGACGGGCGCGTGCTTCTGGCTACAATATTATCCCAACGACCTCGAGTAGTATTGCTGCGACGGAGCGGGTATTGCCAGCGATGGCGGGCAAAATAAATGGACATTCAATACGGGTGCCCACCATCGATGTGGCAGCGATTGATGTGACCTTTGTATTTGATACGCCAGAGGTCAGCGTTGATATTATCCGTGACGTCCCTTCAATCTGCCAGTCAGACGCATTTACGTGACATCATGGCTTATACGGATGAGCCATTGGTCTCTAGTGATTTTATTCATCAAACTGAATCGCTTATCATAGATGGTCAGCAGCTCATGCAGGTAGGCGAGCAGTACAAGGTTTTTGCGTGGTACGATAATGAATGGGGTTATGCCAACAGACTGCTCGATATGTGCCTGCATCTGGCCTCAAGCAAGCGATAAACCAGTGGTTCAAAGGTATTTGCAAATTAATTGAATTTTTTTTAGATTAGGGGCTTGCATTATAAAAGTATATCTATATAATGATGCACCAATGGAGACGTGGCAGAGCGGTTGAATGCACCGGTCTTGAAAACCGGCAAGGGTTCATAGCCCTTCGAGAGTTCGAATCTCTCCGTCTCCGCCAATGCTAAAAAGCCCCAATCAGTGATGATTGGGGCTTTTTTTATGGTATATTTTATAAATACTGGACGACAGGCTCTATAAATGTAATTTGCGAATTTATTTTGCACTAATTTGTAGTTCATTCTGCACTAAGTTTTTATAAATTATTCTGCACTAGGTGTTCCATTCAAAAAATAGTGCGATGACATAAATGCCTCGCACCACTACTATATAGTTAATAACTATAGCTCATGCCTGATACTCTTTAAATAATTCTCAAAAAGCAGCAAACCCAACGGCGCTAATTTATCCTGCCAAAGTGATTTGATAGTATCGTTATTATCTATCTTTACACTAGCTTGATCAACAACCACACCCGTGTCCCACCCATCATCTAACTGGTATAAAGAGCCACCTGTCACAACTTCACCTGCATTAAAGGCATCGGCGATAGCATTTTTCCCTTTATAAGCTGGCAAGAGACTTGGATGATAGCCTACAGCACCAAGTCTAGCCTTAGCTCGAGCATCAGCATCCACAAAGCAGTAAGCATGTGCCATCAATATCACGTCGATGCCATCTGGTACTGCGTTTGTCATCAACGTTTTACTATGAGTAGTCACGGGGATAGCTAACCTATCAGCCAGTATCGCCGTTCTATCATCAATACACGGTACTGATACTAATATGACCTCAATACTATCTATATCAGTGCAACGCTTAAGCAGTTGCTCAGCTAACCATTTTTGACCGACTATCATCACTTTAATCATAGTCAGCCCCTAAATAACGAAATCCTTGTACGGCGCGAAAGTGGCCGCCGTATTTACCACCAGCAGTGAGCGCGCGGGAAGCTCTACCACCATGTAGCTGCCCGCTAATCTGCGTCCATTTCGGATTGCGTCTTAGAGCAGTCGCCAAGTTTGGATGGCTAGTGTGAAATATAGTACGCAATGGCTTGTTATAACGATTTTCAGCATTTAACCAGTGTTCACATACCTGATTAAGAAAACGCATACCGATGCCTGCACCTTGCCACTCAGGCATTACTACCAGTCGACATGCTCGTGCTTCGATGAGACCAGGGCGCGTTGAGACTGCAAGATGAGCGACTAGCTCTCCATCGACTACAGCCACATAGTTGGTAGCAGCAATCATAAGTGGCATTTTTAGATAGTGATGCGGCTCAAACAAGTGCCAAAACTGCCAGTTGGTTTGATAGATTTCGAATGTAATAGGTGGGCGTTGCCAAAGACGCCCCCGTGTAAATTCACCTTTGGAGGTGTCATACACCCAATCTGGCTGTAGCCAATCAAGCACATCATAATGGCAGGTTAAAAGTACCGCCTGCTTACCTTTTGTACGACGCCAAGACTTTGCAAAGGCATTAGCCCCGATACAAGCAATCTGACGATCAACGACACTACTAAATTCATCTATGATTAGTCGTTCAGGCTCATCGGCTAAAGCACGAGCAAGATTGGCACGGAATTGCTCACCATTACTCAGCACATGATATGGTCGTAGCCATGCGGGTACTGTACCTAGACCGACTGCTGAAAGACACGCGGTGGCATCATCAATACTGCCATCGACGGCTATCTGATCAATGATGGGTTTTGTCTTATCCCATTTGGGGCTATGGATAGGAGTACCGCGCCATAGCTTCTTACCGATACTCGTTTTACCAGTGCCTGAGCCACCGACAATGACGCCAATCTGCCAATCATTGTCTTCAATGGGTAGGTCGGCAGTGATATGGACGTTTGCGCCTTGCTCAACATTGAACAGGCTTTTAATACGAGCGGCTCGATAGCTATCGTGATCAGTACACTGATGATGGATATCAATCTTCATACGACCACCACCTTAAGGCTATAGCCTTGCGTGTTAAGTTGATCGTACACATATTTTTGATGAGATTCATCATCACAATTTACGATGACACCAAACTTAGGCTTATATTTAAAGCCATTTTTAGCAGGTGCTTTTGGGTCGACCTTTTGAGTCTTTTTGCGTGTGGCCACGAGATATTCCTTGTTTAGTTTGAGACTCGTGGTCTTCTGTTTTGCTGAAATTAGCGGCGTTCTCGACGCTCAAGAGATTAATAGTTTTACAACGGCTACATTTGATAGATAGTTTGTCAAAATTGCCGATTTTGAGTAGTTTTTTGCCACACTCTTGGCATGAAATAAACTGCATAATTTTTCCTGTGCTTAGCGTTAGAATCGCGTTAGATTCTGTGTTAAACTCCGCTCGCTGTGTACACGGCGGCGGAGCCTCGGCTTTGCGACAGGTACTGTCTGTCAAAGAGTGGTAATATAATGCTCCAACATTTTATTACCGCTCCGTTTTCTTTATTCAATCCGTTCCCAGCAATCAAGTGTCTTAGATGGTTGCATGTTATTGTGAGCCTGACCACCACCAGTATTACTTGTAACGACATTAGCTTCCATACCGCTCGTATTCTGTGTACCAGCACGTATATTGCCGTCGATATTGCCCGAATGAATATCAGCGGTATGACCATGACTTGGCATTTCTTCTACAGTCAAAATATGCTCATGCTCGCCGTACTCTTTACCATGTGTCCTAAAATCTATATGATCCTCAGGATCATCTGAAAAACCAACCGCCACACGGCCCTGTAGTGCTCGCTCCCATGTGCCATAGCCTTTATATATAGCAACCTGATCGGCAGTCTCAAAGTGCTCTGTCGTCCAAAACAGCTCCCCCTACTTGTGTGTCCTCGTATGTGCGTAACTCAAGATCTTCTAAACGCCTACGATCCGCCTTAATCATTTCTTTATACTCATTAATAGCATCTTGGAGCACTTTCTTTTCGCCAAAATTCTGTACTAGCGCTTTAAGTAACTGACCGTTATCTGATTTATCAAGCGTCAACCCCAAACCCTCAATGACTCCTGCGACCTCCTCCTGAAGCGCATTAGACCATTCAGGTGTGAAATAAGTCGCGTCCTGATTGGGCAGATCGCTATTATCACTGAAGCCCGTTTTACCCTCGCCGTTGGCGTCAGCGCGGGCGGTAGCCGAATCTATACGATGCATAGTGTGTCCTTATTTTATATCAAGCCGGAGCGATGCCGGTAGGTAGTTTTTAGATAAGCAGTCCATATCAGCTTTGATAGGTTTGGCAAGGGTGAGCGTCACGCGAAAGCGCAATCGCGCCGTATTAAGCGGATCGACACACGACCCTAAACATTGCATAGGCACGTAAGTTTGCACTGCAAGCACGGTCTGATTGTAGCGAGCAAACAGCTTGTAGAGACCCGCTAAATTAAGCAGTACGTGCCCTTCACGTTTGACACGCTCAATCTCGGCGCGTCGATCATCGATTGTATTGCCGACATCACTTTGACCACACAATAATGGCAATCCGTACTCACGCTCAAACTCATCAATCAGCTCATCTGGTATGCCATTTAATACCGCAAAAATACGCGCAGCTGACACCTTGACCAACTCTAACGCTTTGCTATGTGCTACTATATCTTTATATATAACTGTCTTATGGCTATGGTCATATGCCCCATATGGTAGGTGTTGCATGAGCGCATCTGCTATTTTGTTTGTCTCACTCATGAGGTCACCATGACATTGGCAGGGCGTATCCAGCCTACTTGCTCCATACTGACGGTGGGGTTGACATTGACATTTGGCGTTAACTGCACATCAATCATGCCTTCTACAGCCATAATAAGACTATACAGCACCGCTGCTTTGTAGCTCTCAGCGGGTATCATTGCTTTTAGATAGTCATTGATGATTGCGCTAATCTCACCCGTATTAACATTAACGCCTGTGATTTTGGCGGTCACATCAAACGCAATAATGGTAGGTTTAAATGTACGGACGTCTTCCCAAAATGCGGTAGTGTCTTTTAAAACTTGCTCAGATTGAGCCAGTAAGCTGTCGCTTGGTAAAGTTGCCCCATCCGCACCTTGTGCGGTGATGGCGACATCAACGCTACCAGCGCCGCGACGTAAGGGATAAACGTAAGCATTAGCGACACCAGACACACCCAATACTGCCTGACGTAAGTCTTCAGTGCGTGACAAACTTTTACCCAGCTTTTTCTTGTTCCAGAGCCTTGAGCGCCATCGCTCAAGGCTTTCTCCGTCTGATCCACCGCTGATTATATCTACACCTGCTATACTTTGTAGTCCCGCGACTGGTGATACCCATCTCAACGTGCCAGTGACATTAAAGGCCGCGCCGTTATTGCTTGCTTGCACTGGTACAGCCACCTGTTTTTTAGCAGACAAAGTGGCATTTGTAGTGGTCTGCCAATAGCGCCCAAAACCATCTGTCAATTTGCTACCAACGGGCAAGATGATCCCATCAGTGTTACCTGAAGCCCATACCTGACCCGTTGCTGTCGAGCCACCAAGACGGGGCAAATCCAGCTCATCGGCGTGTATATAGAGGTAAGGCTCATCTGCCGTCTGAATAAAAAGCTGTTTTAAAATATACTCTTGATGACTGTATAAGCCCTCAGCAACTGCCGCTGTGGCTGATGCGCGCACGTCTGCATCGGAATCACGCTGGGGCAGTATGCCAGTTTGATTGACATACTCTTGCATGATGACGGCTTTGATATTGCTATATTTAGGGGTTTGATACATTATCCAGCTACCTGTACGTTAATAGATGTATTAGTGGCACTACCGTCCGCTTGTACCAATTCAGCTTTTATTAATAAATGGCCTGACTCAACATTGCCCGCAGTCACAATAATATTGTTTAGATAGTAAGGCGCTCGTAATGGTTCTAACGCTTGTTTTGCCCATGCTAGTGCTTGCCTACGCATACGTGGTATATCTTTGCTACGCCTAAGCTTGTGCAATTCACTACCTAGCGTACTATCACCAAAATACGACCCTTTTGGCGTTAATAAGCGCAAATAGGCCGCTTCTGCTAGTGCTTGAGTACCTGTAAATGGTGGCGCGTTAATACCATCCAGTGTGTAGTCATTAGTGATTTGGTCAAATCGCATCAGCAGCTCCCATTAGTACAGTTGGCGGTGATGTGCCTTCAGCTGTATGACCGTGTATATTGTATGCCCCGCGCATGATTTGCATAGAGCCAGCTTTGTCTGATACATCGCCTGTGGCTTTGATATCGCCATCAACTTCTAGGCTGACATTACTTTTTATTTTGTCTTTAAGCAGTCTTAGTTCCACGCCGTGCTGGTTATAGACTACTGTTTCGCCATCATTCAGCTCAATCGCCACAGCATCATTGCCAGCAACAATCACAAAATTACGCGCGCGACCTTGCATTGGTAGCATGACCACCTCAGCATCTTCAGGTAGCCAACTGGCAAACCCTACCTGCTGATACAGCGGTACATCATCGACCAGTTCACCGCTCGGCCAAGCACCTGCAACGCTTTATTACCAGTACGCTTGATCGTACCAATAATTGCCTGACGGACGATTGGTGCTTGTTTAAATGGGTTCATGCCTTACTCACTTTTTTAATCAGATCAGCGTACTTGACTGGTTGCATCCAGTCATCCGTGCGTTTGAGCCGCAGCTCAGTAGTTTTGCCATTGGCGCGTGACAACTGTAATGTACGCCCATAAATTACCCAGTCGCCAACAGCGCGCGTCAGAACATTACTATCAAAGCTTACTTCCCACCCTGTTTGCCACGGCTGACCGTTGTGCGTCCAACCTGATACTGGTAGCGTTAAGTCCGTCGCATCCAGCCAAGCATCAGCCATTGCTTTAGCAGCGAATTTCTCCGCTTCGGCTTGTGTGTCTGAGCGACTATCGTTAATGATGCGGTGGCGTTTGAGCGCCATGCGGTCACTTGTCACTTTTGCTTTAAAGTTTTTGCCCTTGTCATTTTGACCTACGATCTCAATTGTGCTGAATGCGTTTGAGATGTCATATTGATAGTCAGCATCGAGTACGTTGTTTTGCTCGTATCTATCGTCGTTGTACAGATAAAATTTAGGCTTAACGGCTGGCTGTGGCACATCAAATGGATTGCCGATCATCAACTGACCATCAGCTGATAGCCAAACATACTGACCACTTGCTTGTGCCGCCGCTGTTAGCACGTCCCATACAGACTCGCCAATATCCACACCTGTTTTACCTTTGAGCCAGTCCTGTTGCACCTTGCCAATAGTGATAGGCAAATTTGCCAAATCACCGCCTGTCACATAGCGTTTTATTAGCTCTGACAGACTAAGATTAGCAGCGGCATCGATGGGTGCGTGACAATCAATCAGCTGTCCTGCTAGGTCACGCCCTGATAGATTTGTGCTAAGTCCATTACGACCAATACGCTGACCAATTCGGTCTAAGATGCCTGTTAATACCGTTTCACCGTTACAGCTCACCGTGCAGTTAGACCCACCTTTGACATAGTCAGGTAGTACGTCTTGCTCAGCATCAAACCAACTAAAACTAAACGCATCAGCAGGCACACCAATATCACTATCGACACTTAGATCGTCCCATGTCGAACACACCACGCCGTCGATATGTAGTGCCATTTTTCTGTGTCGTTATCGGGCATAGCATGACACCTGTATGCCTGCGTCAATGACAGATGCATCAACCAGTCCACGATTGAGCCGCGACAGCTCATCCGCGCGCGTATGGTCAGCGTATAGTAGATGAGCCAATAGACGCCAAGTACACGGCACTGTGACTGTGTGCTTAGTTAGTGGCGGACGACTATTAATCGTAGCGTCAGTCAATGCTTGCAGTTGGGCGGCTGCTTTTTTTAAGTCACGAATGATAGGTGTAATATCTTTATTAACGACAGGCAACGATTGGTCATTTTGTGTACTATCATCAGCGCGCACCTGATCGATTGCCTCTTGTATCTGTTGGCGCGCCTCATCATTGATTGCAATCAAATCACTTGGCGTTAGGGTAGGGTTGCGCTGTTCTTCCTTTAGTATTTCAATGACACCGCGACTAGTCATTGCAGCTGGTAGTACTTGCCCTGTTCTGCGTAGCGGTGGCACATCACTGTCACCAAACACATCGCCAATAGCTTTGATACGGTTAAACAGACGACGCCAGTTATTCATTGGATCATAGTCCAGCGGTAACATCTTAACGATACCGTCCACATCACCTACGATACCGCCTAGCCATACTGGCGGATTAAGTAAATCATCTACACGTACCAGATTTGTGCCAAGATTCGTCCGTACCTCACGCAGTTTGCTACGTATGGTTTCAGGGATACTACGAGATTGCGCAATAGCCGCCTCAGTGCCAATAGCATCAAGCTGCTCTTGATAAATAGCCAGCTCCTCCGCTGGCGCTGACAAGATAATACTGTCCGCTGCTTGGCTAGGGGCGGGCATTGGTTCAGGGGTGAAGTGCTGAATATTCCGTTTTGAGCCACTTACAATAAACTGTAGCTCAATCGTACAGCCGTCTACGATGTCACTATCGTGCTTGACTCTATAACTTGCGCAAATAGCCTCTTGTGCGCCAAATACTGGATGTATTAGTTCACCGTTGCCTTTGGCATCCAGCGCGTTGAGTAAGTTTTCTAACGCTTGCTCATAGTCCGTGCCGTCTATGATGGCAGTCATACTTACGTTTTTAGGGTTATTACCCATATCAAAAATATCGGCATCATTGGCATACGGTGCTTGATGAGTCGCCAGCGCCTTATCTTGGCTGTCATCAACGCCAAAATATTCAAACTCGACACCGCGAAAGGATGCGTCATATAAATTTTCTTGCCATGCCATTTATGCGCTCGCAATACTTGTCAGAAAGTAAGTTTATTATGGAACAACGGAGCAGGGGCTTATAGGTGACAAAGTTCCGAGAAACCTAGTTTTTTGTTTTATAGTTTGGGGTTGATGCGGTAGGATAAACAATTATCTGTTAAAGAGAGCGTAAATATGTCAATTGAACAATACGATCATCAAGAAGTAGTAAGACAGACTGTAGCTAAATTATCTTTGCGCTTAGCGAAGGGCGCTGATAGAGCTGGTTTGAGTCATCCCTTAGACGAAGCTAGCGCCAAAGGTTTACTAAAAGCTATGGTAGAGCGAGGCGTGATTTATTCAGCTGATGAAGTGTCTTATATTGCCCAGTATGAATTTCAATGGAATAAGAAACACGCTGATAAACTTGGCAATTTTGCAGAAAAAATTAGCAATGGTGGTAGAGTCCAAGGTGCTGATACTGAGTTAGGGAAAGAGCATGGCAGCTCAAATTTTTCAAAAGCTAGATGATTTATCAGCACCTAAATAGGATTAAAGATGAACATATATGTACTTTTAGGAATTTGGTTGGTACTTTGGATCGGTGGATGGTGGATAGCAAAAAATAAAATTAAGGCTAAACAGCCGATAGGTATGGGTTGGTTAATCAGTTTGCCTTTTCTGATAGTTTGGATGTTAGTTGCAGGATATTTTCAAACAGAACAAACGTTACCAGTAGAGCCAGTTAGCGCAGCAGTCGTAGAGTCTGTGGCGAAAGAACCTGCGCCCGCTACAATCCCCACCATCCATACAGACCCAAAAATGGCACTCAATTATGCAAATAATCGTTTAGTTAGTTTGAAGAGTGATTACGCCAAAAATGCAGCGCTTTATCAAGATAAAGACGCTCAAGGCTTACTTAGTATTCGCGGTGAGTTAATAGACGCTATGAATGCCAATGAATATGAATACCCTTCTGAGATGCGCTATTTTATGGGTTGTGACCAAGCTTACCAGTCTTTAGTTTCTCTAAATCATTACTACCGAGGCGAATCTATACATCAAGACGGTCATAATTTAGAGACGATAGCAAACCATGAAAAAGACTATGAATACTGGTTAGGCTTGTGTGAAGATAACATCCAATCCAGCTCAGAGCTTTAACGATAAGGTCCAAACTTACCGCGCTTGGTTTGCTTACCAATCTCATCCATCATATTCATGGCGGTGCTGTGCCCACCAATAGTGATCGTTGGGTTAAAGGTCGGTACAGGTTTAGCGGCGATGTTAGATAAATGAGCAGTCATAATTCCTAGCTGCGTAGACATTTGCGATTGTATTTGCTTAGTTTGTGCTTGCTCATTGACCATTTGCTCTTGCTTTTGTTTTGTCTGCTGCTGCTCAGCGATCATCTGATCGTATTTAGCATTGGCATCAATAGCCGCCTGTGCCTCGTTATTACCAGCTGCTGCTAATACATGAGCGATAGCCGCTCCTATTTTATCAGCGACGACAGTGCCCTCAATGAATGTCTCATTGATACCCGTGCCAGCCGCATAACCCACAGCCCCAGCGGCAGCAACAGCTCCGCCGACTTTTGCAAATTTAGCCGCTCCAGCAAGGCCACCAGCCACGCCACCACCGCCTGCCATTCCCAATGCACCGCCTACCGTACCAGCAGCCCCAATCGCCGCTAGTGCAAGACCTGCACCATAGGCGGCTGTCGCTAGTCCTTCATGCTTTTCCATAAAGCCGCCAAGCAATTGGTTAAAACCGCTTAGCTGCTCATTGACCTGTTTATATAAACCATAGTTGATATTAAGCTGCTCTTGCTGGCGATCCATTGCCGTTGCCCACTCATCACCTTTAAACAGTTCATGAAGCCCATCAACTGTACCACCTGCGTTATCTAAGCCAGACTTAATACGTTCATTCTCTGAGCCGTTAGTACTGATCGCAAGCGCTGCCATTAGTGCCTGTCTATCAGCGATGACCTCACCTAAATTTGAGCCTTCCAGCATTGTGCTCATCTGTTCATAGAGCGCTTTAGCTTCTTGCCCTTTGCATTACCCGCTTGCTTCTTAAGCGCTTGATATTGCGAGTCGCCAGCCAGTTGGCGTTCAAGTAAGCTGACAAACGCATCAATCTGGTCCACACCTTGTAATTTTTGCTGGCGTGCGTACGCCGACCAGTCGAGTCCTCCGCCTTGTGATTTTTGGTAGTTGTGGGTCACCAGCCTGTGGTTCAATTTGCTTATTTATTTGCTTACTAAATTCACGCGAGCTTATTTTCTGCAATAGATTAACGACATTGTTACCTGCCTCATCTTGATTACCAGCCGTATTGATAGCAACCTGATTAAGCGCTACAATCTTTTTTAGACCATCAACTCCCCCATAACCCGCAGCCTTAGCAAGCGGTAATTGGCGGCTGAGGTACTGCGCCATAGTGTCATACTCAAACCCACCCAATTGTCCACCAGCCACAGCGATATCTTGTCCAAGCGATATCTGATTAGGGTCTAATCCAAAGTTTTTGAGCTGTAAAGTCACAGCGGCAGCGTCTGGCGCGGTCGCACCCGATACAAACGACGCACGTTGTGTGACACCCAGCACTTGTTTGACTGATGCCAAATCATACGCACCGCTTGCGATAAGCGTATCTGCCGCCTCAAGTGCGCCCTCACGTGTACCACCACCGCTGCGTACGGCGGACATCACGGTTTTGTCCAGCTCAACCTTGACCAGCTTGCGATCTGCCACCGTCATACCTTTGCCATAGGTAGCAGTACCTGAGGTACGTGCAAGCTGCTCATCATACGTGCGTGCAGGCTTAATTTGACTATTAACGATAGCGCCCGCCGCGACAGCACCGCCGACCACCGCGCCTGCTGTCTGCATCTTACCCATCAATGTCGATGACGTGCGCAGCTCACCATTAAGCCTGCGCACTTCCTCGCGCATCCGTTGGTGTGCTCGGCGAATGTCATTAGCTGATGCTGTGCCCGACGTGCGCAAGCGCCGATAAGCGCGCTCTTGATTGCGTATCTCATCGCGTATTTGTTGCTGTGTACGCAATCCCATGCGCTGCATATCATTAATCGTGCGCGTGTCACGGCGCTGCTGCGCGGCAATACGCCCCAGCTCACCCGCCGCATTACCAGTCAGCAATAATCGTAAACTAACGGTTTGAGTAGACATAAAAACGCCCTATGTAGTGGTTTTTGATTTACGACGAGCAGCAACCAATTTACGTGGTGCGGCATTGGATGCAGGAGGCGGTGGTGGTGTGGACACAGGATTCGCTAGATTGTTTGCTGGTTGTTTAGACTTAGTGACATTAGGCGATAATCCGAGCATATCTAACGCCATATCGACGGGCATACCCCACGCTTGATCGTAGGGCACGCCCATTTTGACCAGTAGCCCGACTAGGCGGACTTGGTTGCTTGCTCGCGCTCTTTTTTTTCCAGTGCTATGCGCGCAATTTCCAATCGCTGTCCGTCTTGACGGCTGGCGCTATCCAGCTCATCATATGTGAGCGCACGACCCAGCGCAGGTACGTGTGTCATTGTGGCGAGATCGACCAGCACTTGTAAGTCTGTCTCACGAGCATTCATAGACGCCGCATAGCTTTGTCCGACGGTGATAGGTGTTAGCTCAATATCGTGATAACGCTTGCCATCGACTAGGATGCCGACAGGCAGTTTGACAAACTCACACAAAGTGGTCGCGGACTGAGTTTCTTTTTCTGCTGACATGATTTATCCTTGATTTTATTAACGTTTAGACCAGCGCTTACGCCGCGCCCTCAGTGATTTTATCCATCGCGAACATCTCAATTGAGCGCATTGCTTCACCGTCAAGCTTATAACTCTCTGATACGTCCGTTGCCTCACAGCCTGTGTAAGTCGTGCGGTGACCACCGTCCAGCGACTCAATCGTGATACGACCGTCTTCAATATTTGCCCAATTGATATCACCTGATTCGGGGATGATGACTTCTACTGATAGCGTGATAGAGCTTGTCGTTTTGGTTTTTTTGCGGGTGCGGCCTTGACGGTTCATTGTTGCGACAGGCTTCTTACCCGTCACAAACTTAGGGCTGACACTCGCACAGTCAAACTCTCTACCGTCGACTGTGAGCACGATTGTGCCGACTACATCTGCTTCACTCATGGGTTATCCTTAAATTAATAAACGTCTAGCGTAGTGTTAATAACGTGCATACCGCGTACCTGAGGAGCGTTTAAAAAAAGCATTGCTTTTTAGCTCCGCAAGGGAAATCCTTTAAATAGGATTTCCAAGCGCGTGAATTTAGTACACGTCCAATGTCGTGTTAATAACGTGCATACCGCGCACCCAATGCGACGGAATACGAGCATCTACCGCTGTTTTATCAGTAGTGCTTTGCATAACAGTCAGCTCATTTTTGGTAGCGGCCACGTGCTCAAGTATTTCAGCATCATCCATCTTTAGACAACGGTCAAGAAATAGGCTGCGTAAATCCCGACGAGACGCATCAGTATTTTTGCGGCGTGGATTTGCTGCTACTGCTGCACGTAGGTCACGGCGTACGTAGCGCAGCACCAACGCACCATTAATATCCAGCAGGAGATCATCCGCTTGACCAGTCACTGGATTGGTGCGGTACGTACTGATTAATCGCACAATCTCAGGCTTGCTGTCATGACCGACGTTGACCATCGCCACACCGTCATTTAAAGCTTGCTCGATGCGCGTTTTGGTTAAACGTAGACTGCCATCGACCACAGGCAGCGCGGGCAGTTTGCAGCCGTTAAAGGGGGAGGGCGGGATCAGCCTCGCTTGCGATAGTCGCAGCGATACTGGCTGCCAGCTCAGGCTCAAAGCCAATCGCACCGTGATAGCAGACTGCAATGATGCGGTAGCAGCTCGCAACCGCAGGATAAGCCGCAAAAGCGGTGGCCGCGTCTACATCATCAAACGGCACGATAAGAATGGCATCGTTTTGCTCAGTTTTTGATGATACAAAATCTAAGTGTTCAACCCATGCATTTGCTGTCGCTTCGTCTATGATTGGGCTATCTAACGCAATGATTGAGTGCCCGTGTGGGGCTAGGTTTTCTATTGCAGCCATAATTTTCCCTTATTAATTGGTTAGGAATAAAAATCGATTTGCAGTGCTCATACCGATTACGTTCAGCTTTAAAGGTTCATCATCTGACTTTGTTGTGTCAGTTAAAAGTACATGCTCAGCACCATAACGCTCGCGCTGTAAGCGGTAGCACAGACGATTGTGATCAGTCACATAAGCAAAAATAATGTCGCTGTTACCGATATTAAATTTACGCTTATCATCAAGCGACAAGCGCGGATTGGTGATATTCGGGTATAGTGTCAGCACGTTTTTAGCAGCGCTTGCGTCGTACCAATACAGCTTAGCTACGCCATTTTCGACGTATGCAATCGTTGGACGCATGTTCTGATCAAAGCTAAAGCTCATCTCAGTGACATCACCTGCAAACGCTAAGACTGCGACTGGCTCAGCACCGCTACGCTGTAGATAGATACCTTTGCCTTTGACATAGCCATACCAGTAGTACTGCATAGGTTCACTGGTATCAGATAGTGCGATACCGCCAAGCTCCCAACACTTTGTCGCTGTCTGTGACTTATTGCGAGGTGGCAAAAACGAGGCACTATCAAGCTCAGTCAGTGTGTTGTCGGGCAACATTACAATTCGCCCTCGTAACGACCCCAGCTAACTTCAAATACCAACTCAGCAACTTGAGTGTTGTTTTTGAAATTCCCGAATTATCTGAGACTTTACTGTATTCAATTTGGAAGAATCCCATGCTGGTTAACAGTAGAAACGTCTTTATAATCCCGTTTGCGGCATCAAGAGGTAAGGCGCAACGTATAACGGCCTTATAACTGCCTTGTACATAGTTATCTATTGGCAGCGTTCGTGAGTCGCCTGCATACCAAATACTTGACCCATTAGGTCCAGCTGTGAAATCACCTAATGACCCGTTGTATATTGCATGTCCAGCATTGCCTGCATTGGTACGCATGACTTGACCAACATCATTTTTATATGAATTACTACCACCTAAGCTGGTGCCACCAACACCTGCCATCCTAACTGTATAGTTGTACTCAGTAGAAACCCCGTCCCCATCGGTGAGATTGATTTTTCCAGTTTTATCAATAAGAGAAAACACTCGCCATATTTTATATTGGACTTGTAAAGTTTCACCTTCATTTATTGATATGGTAGTCGGTGCGCCATTTGCATCTTTTATCAAAGCTCTTGTGCATAGATAATATTCAGTAGCACTGCCATATTGACTAGCAAGACCAATCTCTGAGATATTTACACTTTCTAAATTCAAAAATTGATAAGTGTAAGTAGAGCTGTTTTTATATAAGTCACCATCTCTATCGGCATCGTAGTCGTGAGAGTTAGTAACAGCCAATATACTATTGTTTGCAGCAATGAAATCATCCAAAGAGGTTTGAGTTGGTGCAGGGATACTATTCCCAGAACCCAATAAACAATGAGCACGCATATCAGTGCCATTTCCACCCCCAAAGTAATCTAATCCTTGGTTGAGTATTAAGTTTTTTTGAAAACCTGTGTCTAACTTTTGTAGTCCCATCAGCGTTTTTAACAATGCAGCGAAACTCACCTGCCATTTGAGCTAACATTTATAACTCCTTAATTTAATTTAATGCTTAGAGGTTTAGCTTCAGTTGTATAAACGGTATCTTTTTCAGTGCTGTAACTGATTAAAGTTTTTTTGATATTAATCGTTAAAGGTTTAACAATGGCTTCGTAGGTGCTGTTATCTTCTATAATAAGGCTTCTTAACAATGACTTCATTTCTACGCTTAAAGGCTTTGCATTACTTATATAAGATTCTTTACCGTCAAAAATTTACTCTGCAACAGTGCTCTAAAGGTAATATCTAATGGCTTGACGGTTGATTCATACGCATCACTGCCAATCGTTGTGTCTTTTAATATCCGTCTAATCGAGATGTTTAACGGCTTAACTGTGGGCTGATAAGCATCTTCTTTTTCAACCAAAGCTGGGTATGGCTTACTTGCCCATAGCCGCCGTGTTACTTTCCCACCGTCTCAACACGCACCCCCTGCGATATACTCAAAGCAGCCGCCATCATACGACCCGCTTTAGAGTCAGCACCGCTCACAATATCCGCTGATGCTGTATCGTAAATAGGTGTGGGATTTGAAGGCGCAGCAGTGTCGCCAGTGACAAAAACAATGCGATGATCTTGCGTTGGCAGACCCGTCCGCTGCGTCTGCGTATTGATGTCGGTATAGATACCAGGCGTTTTCATAGTTATTCCTTAAGCTCTTAAATTTAAAGGGGTTAAATCAATTTGGTCAGACGCTAGTACACGAGGGTCATCAGCTGCATTGCCGTTCTTATCAAAATAAATGTAGTCCATATTGATCGTTTCTATGTATGGCACATCGGCATCACGGTCTGGGTCTGAGACGGTGGTGCTCGTATGCCAGTCATACGCCAAGACACTAACCACTTGATTACTGGTCTTAGCATTAAACAGTGACGTAATTTCGCCACCATCCAGCGGATCAATAGCCAGCCCCATACGGTTGCCCAGCAGCGCATTTTCGACCAGCTCAATAAGTTGATAGCTGCCAATATTAAGCATTGTCCCATCAGCCTTAAATGCGCCCTGACGACTCGTTTCCTCACGTCGTCCAGAATTAGCAGCGACAAGCACCGTAAAGACATAATCACGCTCTCGCTTTTTTGCGCCCAGCTTTTTAGGTTTGGATGAGGATTTGAACGTTACCCAGATCGCAGGGAACGAGGCAACGACTTGCGCAAACTCATCAGGTGACTCAGCATCAAAATCGCCCGCGTAGCTCTTAATACCACGCACAAACCCACCGCCATGCGCCTTGTTATAGGCGTGTAGCGTGTCTTTGATCGCCTGTTCTATTTGGAGACAGCATAATTTTCCTTAGTACAGACCATTACCAAACACACTTGGACGTCCGCTGGTCATCTGTGCAAGATTAATACTCGGTGCTGCGTTGACCTCGTTTGTGCTAGCGCCAATACCAATCTTGCCGTCGTTGACGGCTTTTAGGTTTTTTACCGCCAAGTCATAACGCTTTTCATCGCGCTCGCTGACCCGTGCATTACCTAGTGCCACGTGATAGCGCGCGACATCGCACGCCATCATTTGGACAAAGGGTGAGCCTAGCACCGTAGGTACGTTCATTTGCTTAGCAAGGTAGGCATCTACTTCTGAATTGGCAGAGACAATGGCCGCTTGTAGCTTTGACTCATTGATTTCGCCCGTGTAGGGCACTTCGGTATCGGTAATCTCTACCAAGTCCTCACGCCCAAAGCGCGTAACCATCGCGTCTATCGTTGCATAACTGCCCATTACATCACCTGTTATTAGATTAATACCGATGTCTAACGCCAGCCCTTGTATAGCGGCGTTAGATTTTTACATTCGGCGTTTACGCGTAGCCTTTTAACATCAGCTGCCAAAAACCATAACCCGCGCCGTAGCGAGCCTCAGCCCCAAACTTATAGACAGCACGCGAAAATACATCAGGCGCGTTCAAATCAGTTTGAGAAACAAATACAGGCTTCTTACGCTCTTGAATAATCAGAGCCTTGACGGGCATAGAAGTGTCTTCTAAATACCAAGTACCAGCTTTTAAATCATCAATGACCAGCAATTCAGCCGTGTTTTTGTAGATATTTTGATCACCGTTTTCTAATTTATCGGCAGTGAGCAAGGTGCGCGCAGTATCTTCAAGGTCAGGTCCGACAATCAGCAGGTTTGGTTTAACCTTTAAATTGCGGCCTTCATAATCTGTAAGCGAACGCATCTTAGTACGACCAATACCATAGCTGGCTTTTGCAGCAGCAGCAGACTCAGCAGACAGCGCTTTGTTATGTACGTTACTCATGGTTTTTTCTTGACCGTTTACAGTGACAGGATGAGCACTCGAAAAGAACGGCTTGCCGTCATAACATAGACTGGTTTGACCTTGATTGATTAACTCAGAGGTTAGCTCATCAGGCAACTGCTTGGCAGACCAGCCTGCTTGCTGGCTCATATTGTTATACTGACCAATATTGTCGTCTTCGATATCATTACGTTTGACTTCGACTGTTACTTCAAAGTCATCATTGACGATGCTATAGCCTTGCTTGGACAATTTATTGATGACTTTGTCGCCGACCCATTTACGCATACGCGGCATATTTTGTAGCCACGCATAGGTCTCTTGTGAGTTAGAGCTTGGCACGACCATTGCCACTTTCTTGTGAAAGCTCTCAGTCTTATTAAACGTATCGTTATAGACTTTCTTAAGCCCAGCCGCGATAGCATTTAGCGTTTGTGCATTGACGTTCATAGTGTGTCCTTGATGTTAGTATTAATTTGATTCATTCGTATCGCGGTGTGGATTAAGCGCCGAGTATACCCACAGGCGCACCGCCAATCTCGACCCACGCCTTACCGCTATAATCGACACCCATCAGCGTACCGACACCCAATGCCGCAGGATCACCATCAGTAAATTTGCCAACGGTATTTTTTGCGGTCAGCACCACAGTAGTACCGATATCAGCGGCAGTGACTGGATTTGTCGCATCGTTACTTAGTAAAAACTGACGATTACGCGTGATCACGATTGTATTATTGGACGCTGGTGCTTCAGGGCTAGCAGTCGTTTCAGATCGACCCATCAAGTATTTGGCATCTGCATCAGTCGCAGGCACTGCCTCTCCCGTACTATTAACCGCTACCAGCTCACCCTCAGTGATAGTGGTGATAGCAGCAATCATTAAGGGCAATGAGATACCATCGCGGTATGGTGTATTTAGCATGATTTGTCCTTTTAATAAATTAAGTTAGCAATTTGGAATAACTACTTAAGCGTTAAGCTCCGCAATCATATCGGCGTGCGAGATACCCATACCGTTTGCAACTTCGATTTGCTCAGCGGATAGTGCCGTGATCTTGCCACCCGCGACAGGATCAGGTTTGCCAGTTGTTTGCTTTTGATTAAGTGCAGCGATGACAGGCGCGTTATCTAAAAACGCTTTAAAGCCAGCAGGATCAGATGCGGCATATGACTGTGCCCATTTTTCTTGTGCAGGCAATAAACGCCCATCAGACAGCGCAGCGGTCAATAGCTCAGCAGTAGGGTCAACTTGATTACCTTGCAGCTCGGTAATTTGTGCATTGAGCGCTGCGACGGTTTCAGTCATCGTCTTAACTGGCACATACTTAGCTGGGTCAGGCTCAGCAACGTTAGTAAACACACTAGACAATGCCGCGAGTGGCTTGTCCGCATCGATGGTGACTTTGGCATCAGTCGCTTTATTTTTAAAGTCGTCGACTTGCGCGGATAGGGCAGTCACGGCTTCATCTTCAGTCGTTGACTCTTTGAGTCCAAGCGCAGCAATAACATAAGCAAGTAAAGGGTTCATAGGTTTGTCCTGATCTTGTTTTTGGGGTAAATTTGGCAGACAGTGCAGTCAGCTCATCGAGTGTTAACAGTGCGGGTTGATTGGTGATAGCGACGTTCATTACGTTTGTGACATTACCGTCCGTATCGTAAGCAATGACTGGTGATTTATAGCGGTACTCACGACCAGCGATCGCTTGTGTCGCTCTGGTCGTCCAATTTGGTGCGCGGTTGCACAGTCCAACGCCATCCACATATTCAAACTGTCCCGCAGCCAACCACCCAGCAGCAGGTGCTGGCTGACCATTTTTTCGGTGTATAACGTCTGATGCTCATAGTCGATGACCATATCAGTCGGGCGCGCGTTTAGCATCTGTGCCAAAACGCGACCAGACGTGCTGTTCAATTTCCAGCTATCACACTCGTGTGGTCGCCCGCTGCCATCGCCGCTTCTCGTCTCCCCCTTCAGGGAATACTAAAAAGTAACCATCAGGCGTACCAGTAGCGCTGGCAATAGTCAGTGATAGTGCGGCGATATATGGCGGGGCTGTTTTTGACATAGTGTTCCATTCTTTGTTTGTCTTAATTAATCTCAGTCGTTTTTAGATGATGACGGCACTACATAACGCCTCCTGAGGCGCGTTTAAAAAAGTACTACTTTTTTAGCGCCGTTGTCTTAAAGTCTTATCATCGCAAATTAATATCTGATTTCTCAGGGGATACAGTTCCGAGTTTTTGAGTGGGCACAAAAAAACGCCCTCTTAGGAGCGTTCAATTTATAAGTAGAGCAATCACCGCGTTTTATCCTTTGCGCCTGACAGTCGTAAATCTAACGACCCTCTAACGCTATTCAATTGCTATATGTTTGATGCACTATCTGAAACTACGACGTAAATGTGCCATCAGCACCTGATTGACGCCCGTTTCTGCTTCAGGCTGCAAGTAGCCATTGATATCAATCGGTATGTAAGGACGTGCTGGTATCTTAACTTTGCGGCCACGGCCTGCCATGCCACCCCATTGCTGTATAGCAGCATACGCGCCTGATTGGTTACCACCGCCCGCACTGATCGTCGCGCTCGTTGCATCGCTAAAAGTCTGTATGCTGTTGTATAGCGAATCAGAGCGCCTAAGTAGTCCCGCTGTACTAATACCCAAGCGCTCATAGTTTTTAATTGTTACCTGAGATAGGGCAGGCCACTTTGGTCGCCCTTGCATCCGAAAGTTTTGCTGCGTCTGACTGAGCATTTGCGCGCGTATAGTCCGCATCAGCGGTGCAGTATTGCTGGTTTGCCGAGCTGCTTGGTTGAGTACCCGTTGTAGCTCATCTGTAATTAATATCGTTGATATTGTCATATATCGCTCTAAGTTGTTGATATTGACAGCGATTGACGTTACGCTAGCAATAGCATTGGTACTCATAATGGTACGAGGACGGTTGCATTAGTGATTATCAGCATAATCACCAAGCCGTGTGTAGTGGGTTCAATTCCCACCCAATGCCCCTAATCATTTAGTACAGTGTCTAATAGCTTTGTATAGTTATTGCCATTATTGAGGTTATTGGCTGTATCTACAGTGATTGTGCGTATGACATTGCCCACAAAGTTTTGCTTAGCATCAATCACGTCGCGCCCTTTAATGCGCTCATTCAAATGTACAATCAACTTGTACTTGTCCAGCGCGACATCAAAGACCAGTACAGGCGATTGCTTGTTATTGTCCCAATAGAGGCTATGCGGCGCGTTTAAGTGCTGCACAATATTAGCAACCCAGCTGGGATCATGCCGTTTATGTGCCCGATCCAAATGCTGCAACGTAATACGATCATGCAGAGTAATAACCGCGTTTTCTAGCGCCAATCCTTTATCAAATGCCAGTTTTTGTACAAACTCAGGACGTACTACGCCAACGTGTCGAAACTCACCCTTTGGTCTAGTCGGGTCAACACTATCGACCCATGTTTTTACATCGTCATTAAATCGGCTAAGCACTGACGCGCGTCCAAGTACAGCTTGCATACTGTTAGCGCCCAGCAAAGCAGGTACTTGACCTGCTTTATCGAGCATTGGCTGCATCGGTAGCGCATCACCTGTATGTACCCAGCCCGCGTCTGTGCGGTATACAGGCATATTAGGCAAGCGCATGACATTGACAGGGGCAGTGTAAGCCCCATAAGTACCCTGTACGATGACAGATTCAGTGGTCACATACTGGCTGATATCGTCGTATATCGTATAGCCGTCAAGCGCACCGTACTGCGCGGCTTGCTCAGCAGTCAGTAATATCTCATCACAGCGGCAGCCGTAAGCACAGCGCGGACGAATAGACTGATAGTAAGGGTCATCGCGGCGAAATATTTGCCCATTGAGTGATTGATGACTTGGACGCACGCGGTTATCGCCACGTGATACCCACATCGCATAGGGGTATATATCGTAGTCACCATCGTGGCGGCGTGCTTTGTGATACGCTTGATTGATATTGGTTTCATAAATACGCTTTAGACGGTAGTCACTACCCAGCTGTACAGGTTTGACACTACCATCAGGTAGCGTCATATCTTTTACCCCACCAGCCTTTTTCCTTAAGCATCGGCTCGATAGATGCTTGCCATTGCTTAAATGACATATCACCTTCCATGGCTTCGACCAGTGACTGCTGCACTTGCTTTAGCATATCCATGTCAGTCATCTTAGCAACGACAAAGGCGTGATCGTGCGCACGCCCCTGTACTTCTAGATAATCAATACTGGCACGAGGCTTTTGTCTTGTAGATACTGGATAGCATCATCAGGACGGCGATTAAACAGGCTTTGCAGATTAATATTATTAGAGGCAGCGTTAGAATCAGGCATTTATACATCCCCAGCGGGCAATTCTAACGGCTGCGCGTGCAACTTACCCCAGAGACCAGCGGCACATAGGTATTGTTCAAGATTGGCTGCCAACTCATCGACCGCCTGATTTGGCTCAGCATTGGACAGTAGCGCCAGCGCTTCGTCATAACTTGTTGCAGCCGATAGTTTATCGACCATCGCTTGTCCCAGCTTGGCACTCATATCAGCAATATTATTGTCCCAGTCGTCACCCGTAGTGGCCTTATCGATCCCGCGCTCTGCTGTATCAATATTTGCGTGCTCACGTTTGACAGGGTCAGCTTGCGCAGCTAGTACAGCTCGATGCGCAGCTAGTGCAGCAGTAAGGGCGGTAGGGGTGGCATTACTACCCACGCTTAAGATCGCCTCATCATCACCAGCCATCGGGATACTTAGCTTAGTGTGCAGCCATTCAGCACCAATCCGCATACCGTTAATACCAGCCAGTTTAGGGATTGCTTCACTGAATGTTGTGATATCTTCAGGCTCAGATAGATCAAACGCAAACTTAGGGTAGCGGCGTGGATGGACGCTCGGATAATTTAACCGCATCATTGATGCTACGATATCGCGGCTGATAGACGCTGCGAGCTGCTTAGCATCACTATCTCGTATTTCAATTCGCGCCACTTCGTGAATATTGCCAAGTGCATTGGTGCTAGATTTACCATCGCTTTGAGTGGTCAGCGTACCGCCCAGGATCGCTTTAGACTGTGACAGCTCACACCACTTAATCATTGACTCAAACGGATCACTATTGCCTTTCGCGGCTTCTTTAAAGTCGATCTTCATACCTTCTGGCACGATACCTGCCGCGCGGTGTCCGATCTCCATTACTGCGCGTAACAAGGTAAACTTCTCAGATTCGGTAGCGCCAGCAGGATACGTTCCCAGACGCATTGGCAGTCCGTAAATTTCTAAAAATTCAGCCAAATCACGCACTGAGTAATTTTTAAATACATATGGCCACGCAAGTATTCGATGCAGTCCACCACGTACCAGATAACCGCTCTTAGCTTTGTGCGTGTGCATCAAAAACGCATGATCCCACAGCGGCTCAGGGTCATTGATACCGTTACCGAGCATGATGGTTTTTTGATCTGCACCGATGACAAACTTTTGCGGGATTACAAAGTCCAAGGACTCGGCGTACCATGTTGACCCATCACGCACCCAATTGATCTCTTGACCGGAGAAACCCTTACCGATAGCGTCAAGTGCATCTTTAATCACATCATCAAAATTATCAATGGCACTCATAAGCGTCTGAATAGTCGCCGCTTGCTCTTTTCCGCTGTCGTTGCACCTTCAGGCGGTTTGATGTACCAATCAAGCGACAGGAGGCTACGCTTACGCTTATCCAACTCAGCAAAGATATGAGCGTCACGCTCTTCCATATCTTCAAACAGCGCCAACATATCATTCATATTGCCTGACTCTGCACCAGTCAATAGTTGATGCAACTTAGCAGGCGTTAGTCCCACCGCTGGGTGCGTCAACTCTGGACGCTCCCATACATGGGCGCGGTCGTCAGCTGCTTGCACTTGTGAGCCGAGCAGCCGCTTGATCTGCTTTTGGGCGATGGGCGCGGCTTGTTTTAGTGCTGAATAAAATGACATTAAAAGTCCTTAAAATAATATTGTTAACCAAAACCTACCAGCCACCAGCACTTAAAAACCCACTAAGCGATGCAAGCTTGTCAAACACGTCACGCATTCCGCGTGGCATATCTGATTTATCAATTGGCACTGGTGTCCAATCCAGCTCAGGCGTAGGAAATTTACTGGCATAGTCACAGAGTAAATGAGCAATACCACTATCACCGTGGCGCTTACTGCCTGTACTACTGGTGGTACGCTCCGCTGGTATCCGTGCCACGCCTTTGATTTTCTTAAACAATAAATGATCGTCACGGATATCACGATCAGCGGGCATATCCTCAATCGTCCCATCCGTTAAGCACTTACCGAAATGCGGCGTATGCTCGGCGTACCAACCTTCAGACATATTGACAGCATCAATACGATGCGCCCCAAATTTGATTTGTAGCTGTTCAGCTAAGAAGCCACCGTTACCCGTCGCATCATTAGCGCCCTTGCTAAATCGCGGCGTGCGCTCAATCACATGGATGCAGATGCGTTTTGTTGATTGTATGGCGTCTTTTCCATCTCAAGTACGTACGGACAGTAGCGGCTCATATTCAAGCGCTCCGCCTGCCACCACATCGAGCTGGCATCGCGTTTACGCGCAAAATCAAGTCCATAGTAATGCGGGTGTGTCTTATCAAGCGTTAGCAATACAGGGTCGGCAACTTCTTCTAACCACTTATCTACATGGGTGTTGCGGGCGTCCTCAGTCCACAGCTCAAAGCCTTTAGGCGCGATAAAGCGGATGACCTTACTGTCTTTATTTTGTAGCTTCTCAAGCTGTCCCATGGTTAGCCAACGACCTGAGCCTTGCGCTGGGATAACGTCCAGCTCTTCCCTCGGCATCGTCGCCATAGAATTTATAGACCTCGCTTACCCACGCGGCTTCCTCAGCAGCATCATACTCACGACCCAAGCGCAGACACACGCGCTTATACAGCCCTTGCTCGACCGCCTCCGCAAACGTGGTCTTATGCACCGTACCGCTACGTTTGAGCGCACGTACTTCTTGGATTAGATCATTAAAAGCATTCTCATCACCGTTATGTGTTGAGATAATGCGAACCTTACCGCCCCAGATGAGTAGTGCCAGTGCCGCTTTGATGAGTCCTGCCAAGTCTTCATGGAATGCTGCCTCATCGATGACAACCACGCCTTGCTTACCACGTAAGTTAGATGGGCGAGAGGATAGGGCAGTGATGCGGTTTTTGGCTTTTGGGAATCGGATCGTATAAGTTTTGATTTCTTTATCGCCATCTTCATCGACAAAGATACCTTCCTCAATTTCGCTTGCAGCATAGTTAAACGAGCGCGCCCACATCGCACAGGCTTCGACAAACTCCATCGTCATGTCTTGGTTATAGCCGACATAGTAGACATTTTGCCCACCAGACTTTTTTATCAGATGCCGCAACCAAAGCACAGTCCGCAGCCTCTGCCCACGTAAGGCCAATACGCCGTGATTTCTCAGCGATCTTAAGTTGTGACTCGTCTGCTATCCATTTTTGCTGATACGGTAGCAGTACTGCTGGTGCTTCCAGATCAGTATTGGCATCAAGTAATGGCGGCGTCTCTTTTTTGGTCATCAGTCTGCAATCCCTAGTATCGCTTTACGTATTTCTTGTACCGCCTTGCCACTCAGACCACCTTTACTTGCTAGCTGCTCAACCTTGTCAGCAGCAGCATTGGCTTTGTCACGTACTTCAATCTGATGCTTTTTTTGATTGACCGTTGCTTTGGACAGCTCAGCGACACCTTTACTAATTTTAGACAACATACCCATGCGCACCATCGGGTCAGTATCGGTATCATCTAAACTTTGCAGTTGTACCAATGCGTTAAAAACTCTGACTGCATCATGGTAATAACGGTAGACGATAGCGCTCCCGCATCATCAGGATTGCGCTCAGCCATATAGATGGCGGCTTGCGTAGACAGTGACACGGCTTGCATCTTTTGCTCATGCTTTTGCCAAAGCGGTGCACAGACGATTTGCTGATCTGATAGCCAAGCTCTGTCAGCCAGTCTGTTAGCTGCTGATAGTCTTGAAATCCTGAATCCTCAAGGCGTACTTTTAATAGTTCCAAATGCTCAGGACTTAGCTGATCTACTGCGCTTTCACGTGCCATAGCTTAGCTCCAGTATTTAGTAGGGCGAGCGATACCAGCGCGGCATTCCACGGTATAGTCAACGATATCGATACCAAGTGCTGTACAGCGCCCGTGCCAATGCCCATCAGGTTTTTTAGTAATTTCTACCATCTTGCGCTTTTCTAAATAGCTAAGCTGCTGGTGTAGCTCGCTTGGTGTTACCTCACCATAGATATCATCCATGATGGTCTTTAGCATCGCATCAGCACAGCCGAGCGGTTCAGCACGGTTCATAGCAACCAACAGATACCAGCGCATACCTTCGCGGCGGCTCTTTTCAATATCAATAGGCATTGTTATTCCTTATTTTTGCTGATTGTTCAGCGCGTATAGTCGATCAAGCTTGGCATCGATAACCGTAAAGGTACGGTTAAAATCCATGCGGGTCAGATACTTTTCAGGCAGCTCCGCTTTTAACATCAAAAAGTCTCTTTCAATCTGCCGCACTTCATTGGTTTGTTGCTGCACCTGTTTTGCCACATTACTGATTGATAATTCTAACGAGTCATCACGCTCACGTAAGGCCGCATCAAAACGGGCAAAAAACGCCTTTCCCGCGCCCCAAATTGACCCTACCACCGTTAGCAATAGCCCAATCGCTTGATAAGCTTCTAGTTCGATTATCATCTTTTGTCCTTATCATAGTAGCCTTGGCACTCAGCGCAGCGCATAGCGTACGGCGCAGCCTTTTACGCACGGCGCCGATAGCATCGCCGCAGTCGATACAGACCGTAATGCTATTAGCCGCTTTAGTCTTAATATGCGATAGCGCCGCGTTCAGATGCACCGCCGCCGCTTTGTTGGCATGGTCTATGATATCGCCCACTTACACACCGCCTGACTTAATAGGCTGCCCAGTGACTAGCCTTAGCACCGCATTGATAAAAGCGACAAACGTAGCAATCACGCCGTACATCTCAGCACTCATATACTGTTCAAGCGCAGGCGTTGCCGAGGTTGCTAGCCCCACCGCGATGACAATGGCGTTAAACCAAATGACCTTTGATTCGTACCAGTGCTTTTCTGGCGGGGTCGAGCCGTAATCCGAATCTGACAAAAACTTAGTCATATCAAAAGACTTGTAGCCATTATCATGCTTAGGCAGATCATCGATAGTTAATACATGGCTCTCATCTGCGCCGCTTGCCTCATCTGTCCCAAAGTGGCGCGGCGGATACTGCTCGTAGTTATCAATCATGATTTATCTCTATTTAGTTTGACCAAACGCACCAGCAGCTTGATAAACCACTTAATCACCGCCAGCACATTTTTAAGTTTCTTAAAACAGCTCATAGTATTACGCCAAAAACCGCGCCCGCTCTTTATGACGACGGGCATGCAGTCCGGGGATATATTCCAACTTGCCATTGATACGACCTTTGTTATACAAGAGGAAGCTATCAGCCGCCGCCTCAAATCGACCCGCTTTGATATTGCGATAGATGCTTGAGGCTTTTAGTCCCATCACCCCGATGTTATAGACCAGTGAGATAAGCGCATCGAACATATTTTGCGTGATTTCCCCGCGCTCAATCTCATCAGCAAACATCATATTCACCGCCGGGCTAAAGTCTTGGTTAAGTACCGCCTGCTTGATACGTGCAGCCTCTTTACGAGTCACAGGCTTATCACTCATGCGCACAGGCGTACCATCGGGGTAATAAGTCGTGCCCCAACCGATAGTTGGTTTACCGACAGAGTCGCGGTACGGCTTAGACCGAAAACCCTCAAACTCATTGAGCAGCGCCATACCTGCCTCAGATAGCTGCATCTCTTTGCCATCTGACCAGCCATTAACTTTGATTAGCACCGCTTTTAACTCATCAGGTTCGATCAGTGCGAGCAACTCATTAGCACCATTAACTTCGGTTTGACTCAAGCGCCCATCATCTTGTTGCGAGCGCATCCAATCAAAGAACGCTTTTTCGGTTAGTCTAGTCTCAGTCATAGTCAGCTCATCAGATTAATAATAGATAAAGTTATGCAATATCCCTATCATCTCAAAGCCAGTGCCCAAAACACGGGGGTAATAGTTCCGAGTTTTTTAATTATTTGCAGACACAAAAAAGCCGTTAGATACGCCAATATCTAACGGCTTTTTCTAAGCGTCTCGTGCTCTACTCGGTCATCTCACGTGATGGAGATCAGCTTGGAAGCTTGTCACGCAACGACTGCCAGTGTTTTTTATATGCAGCGCACCGCTGGTCTGACGCTGTCCGTCTTCTCTGCATAGCAGCCCTAACGGCAGGGTAGTAACTTATATTAGCAATCAAACAGCTTGTACTGCCTACGGGCATACGCTTCTTTAGCTTGCGCATCATTATGCTGTTGCACAATCTTACGTACATGACGACTTGTAATAGAATACCTTGCCGCCAACTGATTACTAGTTGCTCCTGCTTTATACTTCTCTACAATGCTTGCATTGCGCTGCTTAATTTTTTCGTTAGCTGCATCGGTAGCGTTAAAGTAGTGTTACCCCAGTAATGGCATAAGCGGCGAGCAACATCATCACCTAGCAGCAGCACTAACCTATGATTATTTGTTAGTTTTTTTATGGGAGGAATATGCAACTCTTGACCACGGTACGCTGTCACCAGTTGATCAGCAGTCTCTTGGCCGAGCAGCATTGCTAGTTCCTGATAAGTTTTAGTATGATGACGATCAGGCATCAGCTTGCACCTCCGTAAGCTTAGCCATTTTTTGATTGTGCTTGGTCAAAGCCGTGATGATACCGCGCAGCTGACGGGGTGTACAAAACGTCAGCGCATCAACTTTGTACATATGTTTTGCCATTGACTCAGCATATTCCCACGGTTTAGCGCCATCTGTCAGTAACGCTTCAATCTTATCTACCAATGCTTTTTTTGGCAGCTGCTGCGTCTGGCTTTTTGGCCTGATGTTTTTTGGCGGGTGTCACGGTAAAGCCGTGCTGCTCCATGTGATCAACGACCTTACGTAGCGCCGCTGCTGTGCAGTCTTTGCTTGAATTTTTACCTGTCACTTGATACAGCATCTCGCGATATGTGCCGTCATCCAGCCCCAGCTTATTTTTACCGATATGCACGAGCTGCATCATCTTCTTTTTTTGGGGAGAGTATGCCATCGCAGACCTCACATAAGCACATGATTTATTAGATATTTGTCATTATATCCAAAAGGGCGTGTTTAGAGTTATGAGGCAAAATTATTTTAAACATTAGTTCTAAACACAAAAAAACCGCTATCAGGTGCGTGATAGCGGGTGCTTATGTTTATGTAGTAGGCGTAAGTTAAGTCTTTACATTCAGTAGCTTATAACCTAAATTAAGTATGAAGTGTCTCGCATGGCTAACATTTAATTTTATTGACCAATAGGACTTACTATGAGTGATGAAAACAAAAATAACCCAAATCGTGAGATTAGATCTGACAAAGGTTCGTGGCCATTAAGCAATAAGGGACAGCAACCACCGCCTCCCTTCTAGTGAAATGCCAAAACTTAAAAAACCTAAAAAATAGGGTACTTACATTACTAGTAGTAAACTTAGCTATTATTATAAACTCATTAAAACTAATAGGACAAAACTATGGGCAATTCAAGTAATAATAGTTCTGATTCAGACCGCAAAATAAAATCTGATCGAGGGAGGTTCTATTGGCAGACCTTTAGGGGATGCGGCGATTGGACAAAGACCAGCCCCGCCAACCAGCGCGCTACCACCCCTTAAAAAACCAAAAAAATAATACTTTTAAGCTGTTTTAACATAGCGCATTTCTAAGAGTTTGATGTCCTCTCTAGGGAAGTAAGTAACCATACTACCAAGATCATCTGCTAGCTTGACATCATCCTCTTCTACCCAATCTTCATCTTTTTTTGCAATATGCGTTACATAAAAGGCAATTCCATCGTCATCCATAGTAAAGGGGTGCAAATGGCTCACCTGAAAAATCAACTGTGTTGTTACAGGCATAACAAGTGCCATCTTTATGGTATAGCTTGATTTGTAGAGCCCCTACTTTTTTATGTGAAGATAGCGTTTTCCATACGTCTCCTAAACTTAGAGTGTTACTCAAATTTCTTTTATATAAAAAATCTCTCCACTTTTCTTCACCCCATGTCAGCCATAAGTATGCAATCAACAGCCCTGAAGGTATGACAAAATAAGCGTATGGTGAATCCCATAGCTGAATTGTTAGAGCAGTTGGCAGACCCAGTACTAGTATAAGCATCCACACATCGACTAGCTTTTCAGTTTTCCTATGGTCGCGCCTAAGTAAGGCATAGCCTATATAACCAGCAACAAGCGTGGCTTGTACTTGTAGTGGTAACTGTAGTAACTCTTGCATAAGCATCCCCTAATAGTTGACTAGTATTATTGCACATACTGAGAACACAGTTTAAACAATGAGACGCAATAAAAAACCCGCTAATAGTCATCTATTAGCGGGTTTTAATACATTGGGCTAAGTGCTCTAGTCTTCTTCAACTATACTCACATTGTCACAGACTTTGTTTAGATGACGCAGTGCTTGACCGATACTAGCAAAGTCAGGTCTACGCATACCTAGATCGACTTTCTCTTTCTTCTTACTGCGTGGACTTTTTTTCACGTATCGAACAAAAGGCATATAAAACTTACTTTCAGGGTGTACATCTGGCTCAATAAGCCATTCCCCCCTTAAGCCATCCATTAACCGACAGTTCTGTTCTAACTCTCCGTTTGTATATTCCGTCTCGCAAAGTGATGATGTAGCCATCGCATTTAAGCTTGAGACAACCTAATACAAACTCCTTATTACTCAACGTCTTAATCTGCTCTTTATTTAACTTACCCATAATCTTTGCCCTCCTAGACATTACTAAAATCAAGCGAGATTTGATGATAAGCGCCTTTTTCATCACGCTCATAAAAGCGGATATACTCTTTGGTGTCCGTCACTTGAATAGCGTCACTGATGGCATCCATCGCACGATCCCATTTCGCATCGTTGATATCTAGACTACGCAGAGCAAGCACGCGGCCAGTCGAAACCTTACCTTCTTTATCGACCTGAAACGCTTGATTAATCAGCGCTTTGATGTTGGCGTTGCTATCTTGTGTCCAATCTGTGAGACATTCATCAATCAGCTTTTTGGCTACTTGTAGACGCTCATCAAACACAATATTTTCAGAGACGGCGACTTGTACTTTATATTTGCCGTCGTAGCTCATCAAAGTCGTATTACCTTTTTTTCCGCCCAGCTGCACGTCATACTCTTGAGCAGACAGTGCGACAAAATCATTAAAGCTATCAAATAGCTTATTTTTAGCCGTACGCATGACAGCACGGACATCGCAAGCAGTAGCGATCATGTCTTTGACAACTTCGTCACGCAATTTATCGACGGGTTTAACTTTGTCGATGGGGATTAGATGACCTTTCGCGTTTTGGACATAGCCTTCAGGTACGGTACAATCGGTAATGGTTTGGGTTTGATTACTCATAATTAGATTCCTTTTGATTATTTGTCTTGTATTTAGTGAACAGTCGGAGCGTTTGATTGCATGTGCTTAATAGCATCGAGCACATAGCTCTCCACATCTTCTATTTGTCGTCTCTTACCTATAGTGATGTTTGATTGTCTAAGTAGTAGCTGATGTCGAGCGCGCATGACACGCTCTTTGGCATCAGGTACATCAGCAAGCGCAATTGCCATCATGTTTGACGCTAGCGCAAAAATCATGGCCTCGTCTGGCGATATTTGATCTGCACTGCGCCCACCCATGACAGCGCCTAAAGTCTTACTATTTTTATTTTTTGTCATAACCATTAGTCCTTTTTTAATCAGTTTGTTTGAGTAATTGTTAGCATCACTATCAGACCTAACACCAGCCACACCATCACCTTATTCATATCAGAAAGACGGCTGACCTCGTGTTTTAGCTCAGCAATATCAGACGCCGTTTGCGCTTCAAAGTCTGGATAGCGCTCAAGCATATTTTTCTGATATTGCTGTTTTAGGGTGTCATCTGGTGGCACATCATTTGAGCTATCAACACTCAAATCTATTTCGCGTAGCTCTTTTGCGATTGCCTCAGTATTAGCTGACTTCACGGCTGTCCTCCTTTCTCACTATCAGGCTTATACGCGCAGCCTTGACAAGCGCGCCAGTGGCGCAGAGCCGCAGGGTTATGCGTCGGGGCATCAGCAAGAGCGTGCTCCGTGCAGTACTGGCGGCTGACTGTCTCAGCGGCATAAGGACACGCGACCTGCTTGCGGTACGTGACATACGCATCAGCGATAGTCTTTGTATTACCCGTATAGTTGCCCGAGAGTGCCAGTGACAGGCTAGGGCGCGCGTATTTGATACGCCTTGCAATTTCAGCGTACGAGATACCGAGCTTTTCTTTTCCTCGTGACAGGCATCGATCCAGTTAGCAGCCGTCACTGGATAATGTTTCCAGTCTTGCGGATTTTGAGCGTCAGCAGCGGTATCAATGGTTGTAGTCTTTATAGTAGACATAGCGCACCTCCTAGTACTGCGATAGCGAGTAGGATTACCATGACAAGCAATATAAGGCGGTGTAAGCTACCAACTGCTTTACGCAACTGCTCTATGTCATCAGTAGTCGTTTTCTCAAAAGTCGGCAAACGAGTCAGAGCAGCGCGTTGACGTGCTTGCGTCAGATAGTGAGCAGCGGTTTTGTCTGCCGCGACGGCATCGGCTTTGACGGTATCAAACAGTGATTGATTAGACATGACTCGCTCCCCTTTTTAGCGTGTTTAGAGTTATTTTTTTCGGCTTCATGTGAGGGCGGTAATGGCTTGGCGGGGTCGTATACGACCAACCCCAAATTACCGTCATAGACTTTTTGCCACGTTGTATTTCAGGCGCTTTTGGTCCCGTATTATGTATGAGCTGATAAATAGCCAGTTGCTTATTTGTCCCGCTTGGCGTACTTGTAAATACCCCGCGCTATGCAGATGACGCAGGTACTGGCGCACACTGGCGACATTCAGTACCAGCTCAGGTGTTGAACCACTAGCAATGATTTGATTAGCATTAAATGTTCTTAGGATGCGGATGGTACGCCAGATGGCCTCATTGACAGAGGGTGGCTTTGGTGCGCCTTTACTGTCAATACGTGGTGGCTTTTGACCGATATCACGTATTAGCTGATAGCGGTAGGTTGGTAGATTGCGCGTGAGGCTAATTTGCTCACGTGAGACATAGCCTGCGCTGTTTAACGCACCAAGCCATGCCTTAGCTTTACCATAATTGATACTAGGTATCGTGCGTGGCACATCACGGATGGTCACACCATCAGTGGATGCGCGCAGCATGTCCCATAGTTGTTCATAATCGCTGCGCACGATAGGACGCGGATTTGAGACAGAGAGTAGTGGGTTTGAATGGATAGTCATACCGTTTTGACAGTTACTTTTTTTAGAGTGGCTGTTTTGACACGTATGGTTTTGACAGTTACTTTCGAGTGAGTTTTGACAACGACAACACATAAAATATCTCCTAAAATGAACGTGGTTTGGGTGATTGACCAGTGATAAAGCCATTAGGTAGTAGCTGCTCGAGATCATCCATCGTCACAGAGCGCATACCGCATTCCAGAGCGCGCTGTCCTAGCATCTCAATGTTTGTGCAAGTACGGCGTGTTGAGCCACGTACTGCACCGACCAACTGCTTAAGTACTTGATCCTCAATAGTGATTTTTGGCGCATAGACTTTTGCCAGTAGTGCTGCATCATTCGCCGTCGCAGGCTGCGCGGGCACCCAGCTATGTACCCGACCATGAAAACGCTCCCAGCGTTCAAGTTTTTTGGGTAGCATCTCCTCGCCGATGATCAGTATCGTCCCTTGTGATGACTCGTAGATATCCCGTATCATCTCGATTTTGTTCCCTTTTACCAGATGATCTGCTTCATCAACGATTAACGGGCGGCCACTTTTTGCCAGCTCCTCCGCGATTTGACCGAGCATCTCAGCAGCCGTTTTGTAAGCTGGGATGGTCATCTCACGTAGCACCGACTCAAGGAAGCTCTTTTTCGTCGCAATACTAGTCGCCTGCACGTAATAGGCATTGAGTCTGTTAGCGATATAGCTGGCAGCCGAGGACTTACCATCGCCGCTTCGACCATAAAAAACCCCGATTCCTGGCAAGCTTGGATGGCGGCTCTGTATGCGTTCTATTGCCTCAAAGCACACCGCCACGTTCGTGACTTGCGCCACTCCCCACCGCCGTAGGCGTATTGACATTGTTCATTACTTCACGCATGATTTAATCTCCTATGATTGAGTATGCGTACTTGATCAGGCGGTAGTCATCGCAGTGACTACCGCCACCTTTTAGGGCTACCTAAGTAGCTAACCCCACTTAAAAAATACTTTAGTACCGTGCTGCTCCTCATGAGCGGCTTGATACGCCTTCATTTTTATTCCAAATATTTTCGACTCTGGGTACAGCTCATAAAAATCTTGGTCGCCAGCGTCCAGCTCATTGCCAGCTTTGACTTGCTCATACAGACCCAGCCATCGCTCAAACTTCTCATCTTGTGTCATATCCGTATTGCTTTTAGGCTGTGGGATGACGACCGCTTGCGGCGATGCGAAAGTCCTTAGTTCTTTATTGTCATTATTTATGCTATTTAGCTTGTCAAACGTGGCTTGCATAGCAGTCATATCAGTCGCTTGACTCTCCACTGTGACTGCATCTTTAGCCAACCGCTCATTGAGTAAGTTTTGCGCCCGCTTAATATCAGCACTTGGCATCATCTGATCTTGCACATGCTCTAGTACGCGGTGCGGTCTCATATTTTCAAGCGCCGCATCAACATGCACTTTCGCCCGTTTCACTTGACCTTGAGCACGTTTTTCTCTCGCATCGCCCAGCGCAGATTGAGCAAAGTAGCCTTTCTTATTCGCCTCAAACTCAGCGATACAGATCAGTCGATGGGTGAGGTCACGTACCAGACCTTAGAGCCGTCATGGATGTCATAACCGACCAGCATGGTCTCGCCGTGATATTGTGTTAAGTCCGTACTAAAGTACTTATTACTAAACAAATTGATCTCACCGCGCAGACATTTACGCTGTACATAAGGTCGATACAAGTCGTCGCGCTCAGCATCTGATACCACAACCAACCCAGTGCCAGCTTTGGTCATAGCGTCAACTTGCTCATCCCACATTTTTTGTGGCGTCAGGTGCTCACGGCGTCCTGTGGTTTGGTTGTAGCGGCGGGGCAGACCAGTGTGCGGCTCATTGTTATAAGCCATGACTGCATCACTTGCGATTTGCAAAAACTCATTCCAGCCGATTAAGGCTTTTGACTCACCAAACGTCTTAATATCTTTGCGTGTTTTCTTAAACACCGCTTGCTTAGCTTGGCTGTCCATATCGTCACCTATATAAGTAGGCAGTTTTTTGGCAAGCCGTATCCAAATTGTTTGATGCACACGCTCGATAGTCCCGCGTGCTTGTGAGTTATAGGCGATAGAGTGTTTAACCTCGACACCCATACGTGTCATCAGACCCGTTGACTCATCTTTCATCATCGTATTTTTATAGCCTGATCCGTTGTCCACATAGAATATGGCAGGTATACCGTAATCACTTGCTGCGCTGGATATCGCGTCCAGTACGGCAAGGCCAGATTCTACCAAATCAATGCTATAGCCCACCACCATACGAGTATGTACATCCAATACAGTGGTGATCTCAGGGCGAAACGGCTTGCCAGTATCAGGGTGTGCCACCTCAGCATCGAACGTATGGCCATCAGCGGTATACACATCGGTGGGCAGCAACACACTGGCGTCACGGCGCACAAACGGCTTGATATTCTTAATCTCACGACTACCCATACGCCCGCGCTCACGCTCGACATTACCGATATGTGTTTCTAAAAAGTATCGTGCCTGATGATAGCTTGGCATCTCGACATCACTATCAGCGTAAGCCGTTTCAATACGGCGCATGACTTCGGCAAGCTCAGGCTTAGCAGGGTCGCTCCACAGTTTTAGCAGTATCCCAGCCCACGGCGGTATTTCAGTCGTGCGGGCTTTTGGCGCTAGTAATGCGACAGCGCTGGCATTGGCATCCGCCTCGCTAGTCTCAAACGCTTTTACCCAATCAAACAAGGTACGACGACTCACATTACCGCGACCCTCTTTAACGCCGCTTTTAGCCCCACTTTTAGAATTGGCACGTTTAATAGTGGCGATAAGCGTCTCGTCTAAACGCTTCTCTTTACTGGCTTTTGCAAACGCCTCTATGGCTTTGGTTTTACCCGTCAGCTCAGCGGCTTTTAGTACATAGCGCACCACAGCGATACGGGCAATAGCACAATCCCGTTGCCAGTCGGCAAGCACTGCCGCGCTAGCAACGACGTTATTATTAGTGGTCGCCAATTCAGTAGATGAGGTTTGAGCCACATCGCTAATATCCGCATCGTGAGCTAGTGTCGCCAACGCTTGTAGTTTCACATCTTCAAATAAAGCCTCAGGTAAAACATACTCACGGCGTACACCGCCACGACCTGAGCTAGGAACTTCTACGTACTGCCAACCATTCCTTGCCACATACATCTCAATAGCACGGCGCGATTTAGGAAGTCCTTCTATAGATAGCTTCGTAATTTCCGAAATTGCGAATTGATTTTTCATGACAATAGCTCCGCAACCGTGGTATATTTAGCGGCATACCGTGGTCTAACGCGCTTTTGTCCACCGTCCAGCGGGTAGGGAATAGTAGCTGCACAGGTACATCAAGATATTGAGCAATAGCCAGCTCCCCTTGCGTAAATGGCTCAGCTAAGGCTTTACTAGCAGAACTTTTTGGCACACCCATCTGCGTGCATAGCTCGGCCAACGTCACACCGCGCTTACGGATAACAGACTTGATATCTTCGGTGTGCCAGCTACCATCAGGCAGACGCTCAAGCTGACGAAACAGCGGATAATGCTCAAAGCTCAACATAGTAGTAACTCCAATCAGCCCTGCTGGTTTATTTTTAATCGTTTAAGTTTAGACTTCGTAAACTTGATTTGTAAACATCATAATTCGTAATTTACGAGTTGTAAAGGCTTCGCAATAAAAATTGCGCAATAAAACTGAAGTATTTTATTTTATTCATAAATATCAACAACTTATAAATTACGCAATTTAAAGGAGGTTCTGGCATGACTGCGCAATCAACCAAAAATAATATGGCAGTGGATACGCCACTTAAAAAACGACTCTCACAATTAATGACCGATGAAGAAAAAGAACAACCATTCTCATTTGCCACTCGCGCTGGGATAAGTAGCTCGACTTTCCACGGCATATGGACAAAAGGCAGTACTAGCATTCACCGAAGTACAGCCAAAAATAGCCGACGCCACAGGAGTAGACGTCGACTGGTTACATAAAGGGATTGGTGAGCCGTACAGTGTCGCAGAGCAGCAGGTAAGTACAGAGAAGGAGAGAGAGCAGATTAAAGAAACAGCAGACGCTGCCAATATTGATATGGCAATAATGATAGAAGCCCTGACCATCGTAGATAGCTATCTGGCAGAGCATAACAAGCGTATGGACAGCGACAAAAAGGCCGAATTAGTCGTCAGTATTTACGATTTACTGTGTAAAAGCCCAGAGGCAGGTAGTACCATTACCGCCATGCTAAAGCTTGCTGTATAGCGCGACATATATTGTCGCTTTGGTTTTAAAATACTATTGTCGATAGTCATGCTAGCGCGTAAGATAGCCCTGCCATCAACGATAAGGAGCAGGAATATATGAAGACTTTAGCATTCCCAAAGCCAAGCCAGCAGGGGTGATACAAGGGATCTACAGGCACAAAAAAAGGACATAGCCGCGTTATTAAGCAACCATGTCCATCCCAACCCATCTACCAGTGTTACCTTGACTGATGCGACGGGTAAAACGGTGAGTATAAACTGCAATACTGCCAATGCCGCTGAACTGTTAGACCTCGCCATAGCCTTCTTAAATAGATAATCACTCAAAGCAATAACGCAATATAGTGTAGATACACAATAATCCTAATAGGTAAGTCTATACTATATTGTCGTAGTGCCCATTTAGTGCAGAATAACTTACAATTATCATCGTAACTTAATTCGCACCACCTATTTAGTGCAGAATAACTTATAAACGCTCTCAATTCAGATCATCAGATAAAACCTAACCAGCTGCGACTGAATGCCCCATAACTAATAGCTTCTATCCCACTTCAACCCAACTCATCCCATCTAGTCCCACTACTTATCTAGTGCAATATAAAGTACTAACTCACAATAAACCTCATAAAAGATCAAATGATGCGCAGTCCCACTATTTAGCTAATGAATTGCCAAACTCAATGCTTTGATCATCTGCCAATATAAGTGTGCCTTCTTTAATCTCGATCGTCATATCCTTCGTGTTTTTAATGGCACGCATGACATTGATGTCTTCAATACTACTCTCGATAATGATCTTGCCAGATTGTTCTGGCTCGATGGCTGGATCAAATTGTATGAGAGGAACATTGAAGTCTTTGCCTTGTTTCAGGTTGGCGTCTTTCATCGTTAGTGTGCCTTTAAAACTTTGTATTGCAACGTCTCCATGGTTGGATAGCATAAACTGCATTTTGACTTGGTTTAAGCTATCGCTATCACTGGTCTTAATCGGTAGGAGAGCGACAGGATACGTCTGTGCCGTCGCATTTGCTGTTTGACCTGTCACAATAGGACTTTTCTTGCCTGTTGGATTATTAGGATGCAGCCGCTCGTACTCACGCTGTTGTATGAGGGCCTGCTTGATAGTGGTACGCGGCATGGCGCCCGATTCATACGCATCGCTAAGCTTCATGCGTAGCATATATCGACTAAGTAGCTGCTGATCGTCGGCAGGTAATTGCTCAAAAGTCTGTCCCAGTTTTTTTTGCCATTGATCAGAGTCAGTCGGTATGGTTTTTGGTCTGGATCCGTTTGCGGCGACGAGCAACCCGGTGCTATCGCTAGCATGGCGACTGCCATAGTCAGACACAACGTTTTATAAAAATGCTGCTGTAACCCCATCATCGTACCTCTCCTTATACATTTTCATCCTCATATTGAAATTGAGGATGCACCCCAATCATTGCGACTATTTTCTTAATATACCGTGTTTGGGAGCAGGTTTTGTTTAGTTATCGCTAACCACAGTCGCAAACGTACGATAAGGTCAAAGAGTAAATGCGTATCGGTATGAGGCAAAAAAGAGTTCAGAGAGCAAGGTTAATCTACAAATTGCAATCTCACTTTTATCATAGCCACAAAAAAGACCAAGCTTGCGTGAGCAGACTTGGTCTTTTTGATAAAAAATAGTGACAACGTTTTAGAGTCTCAGTCAATCTCAGCCAGATCGTTATGATTAATACGACTGATGAAGGATATTATTGATCGCTGTCTTGCAATTCAGATAAAGAGTGAGAGATATTGTTGTTATAGGTCACAACGATTGCCTCATCGATGATGCGCTGGCTCACACCGCGCTTACGTAACGTCTCAATAAATACTTCGTCATGAGCGAGCGTATAATCTTGATGGTCACGATCGAGTCCTTGACGAATATAAAGACGGATAAGCCCTTGAATGCGCTTAAAACCCAATTCTGAGGAGGTTGTTTCTAATAGGGCAATCATTTCTTCAGACAACCGAATACTGATCGGGCGCATGATTTTTTGCGGATGATCAGAGAACTTATTTTTTACACGTGCAGGTATCATAATAAACCATTATTTTTAGTGAGTAGGGGTAAAACACTCAGACAAAAACGAACCCAATCAAAACTAATCTTACCATACAACAAAAATGCCAAAAGAACACCGCTGCCATGCGAATATTATGATCAGTCAATATGAAAACGGCAACAATAAAAAAACCTTCATCAAATAGTGATGAAGGTTTTTAGTATATGGCTCTCCAACCTGGGCTCGAACCAGGGACACACGGATTAACAGTCCGTTGCTCTACCAACTGAGCTATTGGAGAATAAGCTGTCATAACTGCAAGTGTTTCAAGCTTTATAAAACAGTCATTACTTGGCTTGTTCGCGTTATGTGGGGCACATTTTAGCCAAGTCGTTAAAGGCTGTCAACCTTATTCTGAGATAAATTATAAATATTATCGCAATTATTATAAATAGGCGTTTATCCCTTATCAGATAGGACGTTTCAGCGCCTCTGCTCGTTCAATAGGGGCGTAAATAGGCCGATTTGCTCACAATGATACGTACACTTATAAAAATAAAAGACGTTACGTAGAAGAATGCGCAAAAAGCGCACGCGAGTATTTAGATCGTAAGACACAGCAGGTAATAAAAACAGTTCTATCTTGAAATAAAAGCCATTACGACATGCTTTGACACAATAAAGTTGCAGGACAGCCCTTCACATTGGTAACAGAACTCTATAAAATACCGACCATGTGGTTTCTTTGCTATGTTTTATTAGCAGTTGCTTAAATAAAGGCGGTGCGCAAAAGATGAGTTCTACGACGATTGCCTACGGTTGCCTAACCATTGCCATTATATGTGAGGGTGGTAGGGACGACATTTTTGGTGAAATCAGAGCAGTTTACCCGTTTAGGGCCGACGCTGATGATGGGGGCGCTGTATGCACTCTCATTTTATTTATTGGCACAGACACTCAAGGTGATACCGCTAGGCATTGCTTATGCGTTATGGGGCGGGTTGGGCATTGTGCTCACATCGCTTGCAGGTTTGGTGCTATTTAAGCAGACCCTTGATACGGCAGCAGTGGTTGGCATTGCCATGATCGTTGGCGGTGTCGTTGTAATGAATTTATTGTCTAATTCTGTGGTGCATTGATATGAGTGTAGAAATAGAAAATCCTTATAAGCGTAAAAAACAGCCAGAAGTGGTTCGCCGTGCTCTGCTCGATCAAGCAGCACGGATCACGCTTGAGCAAGGGCTATCTAAAGTGACGTTTCAGGCAGTCGCTGATGCGGCAGGCGTGACAAAGGGCGGTGTGATGCATCATTTTGCAACAAAAAATGCCCTTGTGCTTGAAGTGTTCGATGATGCCATGGCGAAATTTGAGGCAGAAGTCGAGGCCGCTATGGCAAAAGATCCTGTGAGTCATGGCGCTTTTACCCGTGCTTATATCGATGCCACCATCAGTCTGGGCGAAAAAGCGCAAGAAGAATACGACAACCAAGCCACCTTATATGTATTGATGCTAGGTGATAGTGAGCTACGTGAGCTGTGGGCCAAATGGGCCAACACGCAGTTAGAAAAACATGCCGCCACTGACGATACTGAAACCCTATGTATGGCTCGTCTGGTCGCTGATGGAATTTGGCTCTCCGACTTTTCAGGTATCAACATATCAGATAAAAAATCGCTACATGATCGATTGATAAAAATGACGCAACCTGACTTTGACAATCGTTCGGGTCAATAAATATCCGGATTGCTAACCATCCAACTTTAGAATTTTAACAATGACGATATGATTTGGTAAAGGGCGTTTTATTGCCGCTTTTATCAATCCCTCTCAAGGAGTATTTATGACAAATATCAACAATTTGACAGACATTATCGATTTAGAACAAGTGCAAACTGCCTATATTAATGGTCGCTACTTAGCGGTCGATGACACGCTCGCCACTTTTGAAGATATCAATCCAGCGACAGGTGAAGTGCTGGCAACCATTCAGCAAACCACCAATGAGCAGATTGATGATGCGGTCAAAGCGGCTCATAAAGGTCAAAAAATCTGGGCGGCGATGACCACCGTTGAGCGTGGTCGTATTCTCTCAAAAGCTGTTGAGATATTACGCGCGCGCAACGATGTGCTCGCATTACTTGAGACCAAAGACACCGGCAAAGCGCTGTCTGAGACTAAGTATGTCGATATCGTCACGGGTGCTGATGTGGTTGAGTACTATGCAGGACTTGCGCCCATGATTGAAGGTCGTCAGATTCCACTGCGTGACACGAGCTTTGTCTATACTCGCCGCGAGCCGCTGGGTGTGGTCGCAGGTATTGGCGCATGGAACTATCCGATTCAGATTGCGATGTGGAAAGCCGCGCCTGCATTGGCTGCTGGTAATGCGATGATCTTTAAACCATCAGAAGTCACGCCGTTGACTGCCTTAAAACTGGCAGAAATCCTGACAGAAGCGGGACTACCAGATGGTGTGTTCAATGTCGTGCAAGGCAACTACGAAGTGGGTCAAGCACTGACCAATCATCCAGATATCGCCAAGGTATCATTCACTGGTGGTGTGCCGACGGGTAAAAAGGTCATGTCGAGCGCGGCAAGCTCATCGCTAAAAGATGTGACCTTAGAGCTTGGCGGTAAGTCACCATTGATCATATTTGATGATGCTGATATTGATACCGCGGCTGATATCGCTATGATGGCGAATTTTTATAGTACCGGTCAGGTATGTACCAACGGCACGAGAGTATTTGTCCCAAAAGCGCTACAAGCCAAGTTTGAGCAAGCCATCTTAACGCGTGTTAATCGTATCAAACTGGGTGATCCAATGGACGAGAACATCAACATGGGTCCATTGGTCAGCTTCCCGCATATGGAGCGCGTACTTGGCTATATCGAGCAAGGGAAGAGAGTGGCGCGCGTCTGCTAACGGGCGGCGCACGCGTCACAACAGACGCATTGGCTAATGGTGCTTTTGTTGAGCCGACCGTATTTACAGATTGTAGCGATGATATGACCATCGTCCGTGAGGAAATCTTTGGTCCAGTCATGTCAATATTGACTTATGAGAGCGAAGAAGAAGTCATCCGCCGCGCCAATGACACCGATTATGGCTTAGCAGCTGGAGTGGTGACGACTGATTTAAAGCGTGCGCATCGCGTCATTGCTCAGATCGAAGCGGGTATTTGCTGGTTGAACACGTGGGGTGAGTCAGCGGCACAGATGCCAGTGGGTGGCTACAAGCACTCAGGCGTTGGCCGTGAAAATGGTATCGAGGCGCTTGAGCATTATACTCAGACCAAATCTATCCAAGTAGAGTTGGGTGCGTTTGAATCGGTCTTTTAACGAGTGGTATTGAGAAAGTGAGCGCAGTTTGGGCCTGATAACGCTGTGCATTTGACCTTGCTGCTACCAAGTGATTTATATTTTTCCATATTATGGAGCATGTTATGACATCAACCACCCCTGAGTACGATTATATTATTGTTGGTGCAGGGTCAGCAGGTAATGTGCTGGCCACGCGTCTGACCGAAGACGCCAATATAAAAGTATTGCTACTAGAAGCTGGTCGTCCAGACTATCGATTGGATTTTCGTACCCAAATGCCAGCGGCGCTTGCAATGCCGCTGCAAGGAACGACCTATAACTGGGGCTACAAGACAGATCCTGAGCCATATATGAACAACCGTGTCATGGACTGTGGTCGCGGTAAAGGGCTGGGCGGTTCATCGCTTATCAACGGTATGTGCTATATACGTGGCAATGCGCTCGATTTTGACGACTGGGCAAAGATAAAAGGCTTAGAAGACTGGACGTATCTCGACTGCTTGCCGTACTTTAAAAAGTCAGAAAACCGCGATGTTGGCGAAAACGACTATCATGGCGTCGGTGGTCCTGTCGAGATGACCACCTCAAAACCAGGGGTGAATCCGCTGTTTCAAGCCATGATTGAAGCTGGGGTACAAGCAGGCTATCCGCGTACCGAAGATTTGAACGGCTATCAGCAAGAAGGTTTTGGTCCGATGGATCGTTTTGTGACGCCTAATGGTCGCCGCGCATCTACGGCTCGAGGCTATCTAGATCGTGCCAAGCCGCGTGACAATATCACGATTTTGACAGGGGCACTCACCGATGTGATCTTATTTGATGGCAAGCGTGCCGTCGGGGTCAAGGTCGAGCACGAGGGTCAAACCAAAAATTCTATGCCGCTCGTGAAGTGATCGTCTCATCAGGTGCTATCGCTTCGCCGCAATTATTGCAGCGCTCAGGTATTGGCCCTGGTCAGTGGCTAAAAGACGCTGGCGTGACAGAAATACTAGATTTACCGGGTGTGGGCAATAACTTGCAGGATCATTTAGAGCTGTATATGCAGTACGAATGTAAGCTGCCAGTCTCGATTGCGCCTGCCAATAAGTGGTGGAATAAACCTGCTATTGGAGCTGAGTGGTTGTTCAATGGCACAGGCCTTGGCGCCTCCAACCAGTTTGAAGGTGGCGGTTTTATCCGTACGGATGAGACATTCACTCACCCAAATATCCAGTATCATTTCTTACCGCTTGCCGTGCGTTACGATGGCCGTAGTGCCAGTGATTCGCACAGTTTTCAAGCCCACGTCGGTTCATTGCGTTCGCCAAGTCGTGGTCGCGTCAAGCTGACCTCAAAAGACCCCAGTGCGCATCCAAGTATTTTATTTAACTATATGTCACATGAGCAAGATTGGCGGGAGTTCCGCGCGGCGATGCGTATCACTCGTGAGATTATGCATCAACCTGCGCTGGACCCTTATCGCGGTGCTGCCATCTCACCCACCGAAGACTTGGTGACCGATCAGCAGCTAGATGACTATGTGCGCGAGCATGGCGAGACGGCTTACCATCCCTCATGTACCTGTGCGATGGGCGAAGATAATGATTCGGTCGTCAATGGTCAAGGGCTGGTACATGGTATTGATGGCTTGCGAGTCGTCGATGCATCTATCATGCCAAATATCATTAGTGGTAATCTCAACGCCACCACCATCATGCTGGCCGAAAAAATCGTTGATAAAATGAAAGGCGTACAATTGCCGCGCTCTACGGCAGATTATTATGTGGCCAATGGAGCGCCGCTACGCGCTGAGCCAATGCGCGATTATCTCTCAACGGTGTAAATGACAAGTCAGCATAAAATATGCTGCTAAATAAAGAACGATATCAGATAACTCCAAAATAATGGCCTTTCAACGTAAAGGCCTTTTTTATCAGCGTCAATATATGAGCGCAATGTATGTCATATATGGGTGCTATTTATCATTTTATTCGCTTTTATTCATTGGTACTGCTTTGTGCGTCATGCGGTTAAGTATACGTTATGTGGTCAAAAGTCATAATACTATGCCGGACAAAGCAATATCGGACACTGTTTAATTTACTTATTTGAGGTCTTTTATGTACAGTTCGCCATCAAAAGAGGTGACGAAACCGTTGAGCCTAAACAAAACTGTGTTTTTAGGTTCGGCTATTATTTCTATTTTATTGATCATCTGGACCATTGCTTTTCCAGATTATAGTGAGACCTTACTTGGTGCAAGTATGGCGTGGGTATCAGACAAGTTTGGCTGGTACTATATGTTGGTGGTTGCTGCTTATAGTATTTTTGCTTTGTTCGTTGGTTTTTCTAAATATGGCGATATTAAGCTGGGTCAAGACCACGAAAAAGCGCAGTTTCCGTTTTTAGCGTGGGCGGCCATGCTGTTTTCAGCGGGTATTGGTATTGATCTGCTATTTTTTGGGGCATCAGAGCCATTGATGCATTATTTAACGCCGCATACTGGCCTAGAGCCTGCGAGCGCCGAGGCCATGCGTCAAGCGCTTGCTCAGACTTTTTTGCATTGGGGTCTGCATGGCTGGGGTATTTATGCGCTGATTGGTATGGCACTGGCTTACTTTGCTTACCGCAAAAACATGCCACTTGCGCTACGCTCACCGCTCACGCCAATATTTGGTGAACGCTTGATCAAAGGCTGGCTAGGTGATGGGATTGATACTTTCGGTGTTGTCTGTACGTTGATGGGTATTGCGACGAGCCTAGGTATTGGGGTGCTACAAGCCAATGCTGGCTTGACCCATGTCTTTGGTATTGAATCTAGCAAGATGGTTCAGGCGCTGATCATTGTCGGTGTGGTCGTCGCTGCCGCTGTCTCTGCGATGACAGGTGTTGAAAAAGGCGTACGTCGTCTGTCTGAATTCAATATGTTGTCGTCAATATTGCTATTGCTTGCCATCCTCGTGATGGGTAATACCGTCTATTTATTAAACACCTTTACGCAAAATATTGGTCAATATTTCCAAACCATTATCTATAAAACCTTTGATGTTTATGCCTATGACGGTACTGCCGGTGCCGACTGGAAATCAGGTTGGACGATATTTTTCTGGGCATGGTGGGTGGCTTGGGCACCGTTTGTTGGTCTGTTTATCGCGCGTATCAGCCGTGGCCGTACGCTACGTGAATTTGTCTTTGGCGTGATGTTCATTCCATTGGGCTTTATTTTTGCATGGTTCTCTATCTTTGGTAACACTGCGATAGATCTGGTTGCCAATGGCGCAACGGCGCTTGGTGAAACTGCCGTCAATGATGCCGCCATGGGCATGTTTGCGCTATTTGAATATTTCCCCTATAGCGAAGTGCTTTCATTTGCAGGTGTGATCATTGGTCTGGTGTTCTTTGTCACCTCTGCGGACTCAGGCGCGTTGGTACTTGCCAATCTGAGCTCAAAAGGCATGACTAATGACACGGATGCACCGGTTTGGTTGCGTTTGTTTTGGGCGGTGGCAACAGGTCTTATCACACTAGGATTATTGTTTGCGGGCGGTTTTGCCTCATTACAATCGGTCTCTGTGATTGCAGGTTTGCCGTTCTCTTTGATTCTGGTGCTCTACATGATGTCCATGTGGAAGTCACTGAAAGAAGAGGGCAATAAGCGCAAAGCCAGCACGATTGGTACTGCCAATGTGCTCGACAGCGGTAAGAGCTGGAGAGCACGTTTGCAGCGTATTGTGAGCTTCCCAGGTCACGCGCAAGTCGAAAAGTTCTTAAAAACGGTGGTGATGCCAGCGATGACTGAGGTCGAAAAAGAGTTCAAAGCAGGTGGTCTCAAAACCTCTTTAGATGCGCATAATCTTGCCAGTATCGGTGAAGATATCGATGCAGGCATGGGCCAAGACAGTGCTCAGGTCGACGGTCTAAAACTGCGCGTCGGTCATGGTGATGAAGATGACTTTGTTTATGAAGTTAACTTGATCAAAGCTGAACGTCCAAACTTTACCTTAAACACCTCAACCAAGCATGCTGAGTTTTACTACCGTGCTGAGGGTGTTTTTAAGCGATGGCTCGCAGGAGTACGACTTGGTGGGCTACACCAAAGAGCAAGTGCTGGTCGATATTCTGCATCAGTATGAGCGCCATTTGCAGTATCTACATTTAGAGCGTTAATGGTCTAGATTATCGTGCTATATCGCGCTATCAATCTATATGTACGATAGCCGATAAGTGACCGTCTTTATAAGAAAGTGTTATAGCAATGACCCCATAAGTTGACTACCGCTTATGGGGTTTTTTGTGGCAAATAAGGTAAATGGGAAGTAGAACAAGCCTGAGATAACATATAGCCAATATAAGGTAAAATCCATCAAACAAGCGGACAGCTTTTAACACATAGACAAAGGATATCGTTGTGAGCAGATTAAAATACATAGCGCATTACTCAGAGCAGATTCAAACGCAAGCGGCGCAAATGATAAGCGACGGTCGGATGGGTGAGTATTTGGATAAAAAATATCCCACCCAGCACCAAGTGCAAAGTGATAAGGCGCTTTATCACTATGTCAATGAGATAAAAAACCAATACATGCGCAAGATTGGCCCGCTATCAAGCGTCAGCTATAGCAGTAAGTTAAAGGTACTAAAGCATGCGCTAGGTATCCATACTACCCAGTCTCGCGTGCAAGGCAGCAAGCTTAAATCCCATAACAGTATCACGGTTGCCAGTCTATTCAAAGACGCACCGCCAGAGTTTTTACGGATGATTGTGGTACATGAGCTGGCGCATTTTAAAGAACATGATCATAACAAGGCGTTTTATCAACTGTGTTGTCATATGGAACCTGAGTATCATCAGCTCGAATTAGATATGCGTTTATGGTTGCACTGGCAAGAGCAATGATTGGACAGCAATATAAAGTCAAAACATCTCTTTGCCACCGTCTGAAAACGCTCAACGTTATCGCTAACCGTGCTAAGCTTGCCTCTACTAAAAATTTAACTGCCAAATCATAAATTGAGACACAATTTTTTTGTTATCTCACGAAAAATAGAGAAAAAAATGATCAATACTAGGGCGTGTTGAATATTCGACCATGGCACTGACAGCGACTATTTTTTAGGCGATTCGATGTTAAAAATAATAAGTTTAGTCACTCTAAGCGCCAACATCTACAAAATGCCAAAGTTGCAGCCAACAAAATCGAAGACAAAGAATTTAAGGTTGAGATAGATGAGCTGCTTGCGAAACTGGTGACTGAATGATCGACCTTGTCCAATAGGATAATGGATGAATGACTTACTCAATAAAAATACTCACAAAAACACGTGGATAGTGCCTGTTGCTTGCCTATTAGCAGGGGGTGCGCTTACTGGTATCTCGACCAACTTGGCAAAATATGCTGTCAATATCGGTCTAACACCACTCGCGTTTTTGTTTTGGTCGATCACTGGCGCGGCCATTATTTTACTAATCGTTGCTCTTATCAAACAAGAGATACCGCCTATTAGTGCCCGTAGTATCGAGTATTATTTTGTTGCCGCCTTTGTTAGCGTGGCGGCTGCCAATTTACTGCTCTTTTCGGCCATTCCTCATGTTGGGGCAGGGTTTGTTGCCCTCATTATTTCCCTTACCCCCACTGCTAACGTATCTTGGCGCACTGCTGCTACGTATGGAGCGTTTTTATCTCATTCGTGCGCTTGGCGTAGTGGCGGCGCTTCTTGGCGCAGGGGTGTTGGCTATTCATAAGCTTTCTGCACCAGAATCTAGTGTCTTCTGGATTTTAATCGCGCTGTGCGGGCCAGTGCTACTCGCCATTGGTAATATCTATCGGACATTACGCTGGCCTGACAATGCTTCATCTAGTGCGATTGCACCCGGCATGCCTAGTTGCGGCGGCGCTGTTGTTAGGTTTGTTTAGTGCGTTCTCTGATTTTTCTGTCGCGATATCTTTGGATGCTTGGCTGCTGCTAGGATTGATAGTCGTACAAGCGTGGGTGTTTGCTGGTCAGTTTTTCTTATTATTTCTTTTGCAAAAAACAGGTGGGCCTGTATTGCTCAGTTTGCTAGGGGCGGTTGGGGCTGTCGTTGGTGTACCGATTGCGATATTTTTGCAGGGAGAGCGTCCACCTGAGGGGTTGTTTTTGGGGGCATCTTTGATAGCTATCGGCGTGGTGCTGGTGACATGGGGCGGCGTAAAAATGGCGATAATAATAACAAAAGAAGAATGAGAGACAGCTTAGCAAGTGGGGGCTTAGCAAGTGGGAAAAGGAGTCAGTACGTCAGTCAGTATTGTATGATCTTGCAAGTATTTGATATCTCATCTGAATGACTCTTAGGATCTATATTGATTCAATAATTGGTTACGATTCTCTCAAATCAGTTTTTTGTGAATAGGGCAAAAAGGAGTATAAGTATCGTGGTTATTGTTGTCATGGGTTCAAGCTATGAATGCAGCCGCACGTTATCGATTATTGAATAATGTTACGATTCTGATTAGTGTCATCGCGGTAGCTATTGTCTTATTGGATAGTGGCTTTACGTTGCCCATTTGGCTGCAACAAGTGTTTCATATTTTTTACTTGGTCGTTATTTTGCTCAGCTTTGTGGTGACGGTTGGCCGTTATCTCTACACAAACAAACCGCGAACGCTCAATAAAGTTGCTATTTTTGATGCTTTTACCAGTATCGCGATTGTCATTTTACTTACCGCGCATTTCACTGATTTGGTGCGTTCTGGCTTGGACGCCGCCGTTGATGGTTTTGTCGCGATAAAAATCGCCGTGTTTGTCACCTTTATCCGTGAACTCTCTGATCATAATTTCAATCTCAATCGCACCTTTTGCATCCTGCACAGTTTTTTATTTTAAGTTTCTTAGCCGTTGTGCTGGTTGGTGCTTTGCTCCTAATGATGCCCAATGCGACAACGCAGCCGCTGTCCTTTATTGATGCGCTCTTTACCGCGACTAGTGCCGTTTGTGTGACTGGGCTTATTGTCGTGGATACGGCAACCTATTTTACGACGTTTGGCCAAGTCATTATTATGGGACTGATACAAATCGGCGGCCTAGGTATTTTGACGTTCGTGACCTATTTTAGTTACTTCTTTAAGGGCGGCGTCAGCTACGAGACGCAAGCGAGTATTAGCGAGATGTCTTATATGCGCGGCATGGGTGATGTGGTGTCGACACTTAAGTCTATTTTATATGTGACATTCGCCGTTGAGGCGGTGGCGGCGGCACTCATTTATATCAGCATTTATGATATGCCTGATATGAACTGGTCTGAGCAATTGTTTTTTCGGTCTTTCATGCGATATCCGCTTTTTTGTAATGCTGGGTTTTCTACCTTTAGTGCTGGCATGTATGACGATTCGCTACGTTTTAATTATCCATTGCAGCTTATCATTGCGATGACCTTTATCTTTGGCGGTATGGGCTTCACCATTGTGGTCAATGTGCTGCGGTATTTGCGTCATCGCGCTGAGCGACTGATATATCGCAATGACCGGCACCATATTTATCAGCCTTGGTTGCTGAATATCAACAGCCGTATTACCTTGATTACGACTGGGGCGTTATTGTTGACTGGTCTGGTTGGGGTGATGGTATTTGAATACAACAATGTACTCGCTGACCATACCGGTTTCTTTGACAAGCTTATCACAGGGTTTTTTACGGCTGCCACGCCGCGAACCGCAGGGTTCAATGTCATTGATATGGGTGAGCTGACTTTTCCAACGGTCATGCTAACGATATTTTTGATGTGGATTGGGGCGTCGCCCAACTCAACGGGTGGTGGTATCAAGACCAGTACCTTTGCGATTGCGCTATTAAATACACTGAGTCTAGCCCGTGGGCAAACAAAGATAGAAGTCTTCAAGCGTCAGATTGCGGAGATTTCAGTCCGCCGCGCGTTCTCTATTATGTGGTTGTCATTATTGGTCATCGGTACGGGTGTGACGCTGATTAGTTATGATCAGCCAGAGCTTGATTTGATCAAAGTGGTATTTGAATGTTTCTCAGCTTATAGCACGGTGGGGCTAAGTTTAAACCTGACAGCAGACTTATCGGATTTTTAGTAAAGTGGTGGTGTCGGTCATCATGTTTGTTGGACGGGTCAGTATGCTGACGATATTTATTGCGCTACTCAAAAACATGCGCCAACGCAATTATCGCTATCCGACTGAGGAAATCACGATTAACTAACTTGTGATAAATAGACGGTTTTATGTGCAAAAACAGGGAAACTTAGAGTAAAAGATACTAAAAAAGGTCATTAAGGTTATGAAATATATCATCGTAGGGTTGGGGAATTTTGGTGCGTCACTGGGAGCAGCATTGACCCGCCAAGGTCACGAAGTGATTGCCATTGACAGCAGCATGCAACGAGTAGAAGCCTATAAGGAGGTCATCTCTCATACGCTCTGTATGGATGCCACGGATGAGTATACCGTGAGCGGATTGCCGATTGTCGATACCGACACCGTCATTGTCGCTATTGGAGAGGATCAAGGCGCCAACGTGATGGCAACGGCGCTGTTCAAGACGTTAAAAGCAAAACGTTTGATCAGCCGTAGCATCAATCCGCTGCATAAAAAAAGTTTTGCAGGCCATTGGTGTCGATGACATTATTTATCCTGAAAAGAAGCAGCCAATCGCTGGGCCAAACGACTGTCACTAAGCCATTTTGTTGATTCGTTTGAGTTAAGCGATAACTTTAGTATGGTTGAGATTAAAATTCCAAATGTGTTGATCGGCAAGACGGTTGAGGAGTTGCGGTTGGAGCAAAAATTCAATATCCGATTGCTTAGTACCTTGCGCTATGAGTATTATGAAGACAGCTTTGGTCGTACCCAGACCAAACCTAGCGTGCAAGGTCTGGCCACGCCTGATCAAATATTGCAAGACCGTGATGTATTGGTCATTTATGGCGCAAACAAACACATCAACCAGTTCTTACGTAGTGTGGGTGTGAAAATCAAATAACGGCTTGCAATCGCAGTGACATGAAAAGGGACAGGGGAAGTTTATGAATAAGCGTAGTATATCCGTTCTATTGGTCGCTGTTATCGTGTTGCTGTCAGGCTGTGATCCGTCTGCGCAAGATCCAAACGTCACCTTGTCCGAGCACCAACAAGATCCGATTGAAGCGTTAGAGGTGACCTCCGATGTAGATCGCAGTCAGTTCAGCTATAAAGAAACCTTTTATGTACCGATTTACTCTGACATCTATACCGATAAAGACAATCGCAAAGTACTACTGTCAGCAACGCTGAGTGTGCGCAATACCACGCTGAAAAAATCACTGTATATTAATAAAATTGATTATTATGATACGGATGGGGCATTGGTAAAGTCGTACCTAAGCAAACCCATCGAGCTATCAGCGATGGCCACGCTCAACTACATCGTCGAAAAGAAGAAGATAAAGGCGGGTCGGGTGCTAACTTCATTATCGAGGTCGAAGGTGTCGATGAAACTGTCAGACCAGTTATCGAAGCGGTCATGATTGGGAATTTTAGTAATAAAGGATTTGCCTTTAGTACAGAAGGTACGCCAGTAATACATTAAAGGAATGTATTCAGTGAAGTAATAAATAACAAGGAAAGTTTAATTTAATTCAAGGAAGCGTTATGTCTGCAACCAAAGAAGAAATCAGCGCCTTTATGGCGTTAGAGTTTCCACAAACCAAATGTATCGTCGAAGCAGTCAGTGAAAATGGTGCGACTTTATCACACGAGATTGGCATCGATGAGCTACGCCCTGGTGGCACAGTGTCAGGACCTGTCATGATGGCCGTCGCTGACGTCGCCATCTATGTTGCGATACTCGGGAAAATCGGTATCGTGCCATTGACAGTGACGACGAGTCTGACTATCAATTTTTTGCGTAAACCATCAGCAGATGCACGTATTATCGCTGAATGCACCTTACTCAAAGTAGGGCGAGCCTTGATAGTGGGCGAGGTATCTCTGTATTCAGAAGGCTCAGACGATGTCGTGGCTCATGTCGTCGGCACCTATTCTGTACCGCCCAAGCGTATCTAAAACGCTATGTAAGCGCTTGGGTACGTTATAAGATAGCGAGCGTCTTCTACTCGCTCGGGTCTGACCCTGGTGGAAAGTCATGGCGTAGCTGCGCCACATTAGCAGTCGTGACCGTGTCAGTGAAATTGTTCAAATCACTATGCACGTATTGGGTGACAGCGCCTATTTGCGCATCATTCATCATGCTATGGAACGATGGCATCCCGCGCAGGCCATTGATTATTACGCTAATAATATAGTACTTCAATTGCATTTTACTGTTGTTGGCCAGCGGCGGATAGTAGCCAGCGCCGTATGCACCGTCACCTTTTGCATATAGCAACCTGCACAAGAGTCGTCATAGAGTTTTTTGAGTCCTGCGCGGTTTTCAGTAGAGGGCACGTTGATGACATTCCACGCCAGCATTAAGCTACGGATATTCAACGGGAAAGGCAAATGAGTAGTTTTTTTCAGGGGGTTTGTCTACGATAGGGACGGTCTGAAAATAAGCAAATAATGCACTGACATCGTCATCTGTCAGGCCATGATAGGACGGGTAAGGCATCGCAGGATAGATCTGATGATTTGGCGCACGACCTTTGCGCAAGGCTTTTTTAAAATCGGCCTCAGTATAGTTGCCAATACCATAGCGCGTCGATGGTGTGATATTGGTCGAGTAGATATTGCCAATCGGCGTATCAATCGGCATGCCGCCACTATAGTCTTCACGGTGGCAGGCCATACAGTCGGCGGTACGCGCCGCGGTTGGCAAGCGCACTATTGACTGGGCTGACATTTGGTAGGGTTATTCTGTTAGGCAAAGTGTCCATTGGCAAACTGACCGTCTCTGCCATCGCAGCGGTAGAGAGTACGCTAAGTCCAAATATCAATGTCAATGTCAATGCTGGCATAACGGCACAAAGTGGTTTCATAACGTCCTTATAGTGCTGATAAATCATCCTTAATCCCTCATCCTAATATGCCTGCAGTTCGCCAGTCGTGTCTAGCAAAATAACGCAACGTGATAACTATCATTCTAAGTGCTTGAGGTTTCAGTACCAAGCAAGCTAGTGGCTGTGTCGGCATATTTTTTACTGGCGCTTTTGGCTTTTGCCTTTATCGAATCTTTAAAGAATAGCGTCGCAAGCGCACACGCTATCGTCAGTGATAGCAGCATCGAGACCAAAGTATGACTAAAAAAATGATCGCCAAATAGCATCTTATACAGCCCCATGCTCCAGCCTAAGAGCGTAACTATTTTTAGTATTTGATAACGGTGCTTTTTTGAGTGTTGGCAAAAAGCCAATCCATATAAGGAGAATCCTGCGCTGGCGTGAGCCGCTGGGAAGCATCTGGCAGGCGTTGCGGCAACCATGTTTTGCCACAGATTTAGATAAGGCAACTCACCGCCAAAAATTGCCAAGTCATTCGGGCAGCTCACATGGGTGACGCCTTTTAATGTGGTAATGGTAGCCGGTACAATCGCTAATACCAGCAGTAGATAGCCGATCTCCCGAATTGGTAAAGGAAACAGAAATTTATCGAATTTACAGCGATGCTGTGAGGCAAGATCCGGCAAAGGCTGTCTATATTTTATAATTAACACTGCTATGAGGGTAGACCGCCAGTAGGATCAGTAGGGCTTTGGGCAAATCATAAAAGATAAACGCATAAGGCTGCGCACCTTTTTCTAGTAGCCAGTGTCCATGGCTATAAAAAAGCTCACTGATGCGTATGTCTAACTGACTATGTTCAAACACCAACGTAGCGAGGATGGTCAAACACAGTAATTTTAGCCAGTCCCAAGCCATTGAGTGGTTTTCTAAAGTCATGGATACCTCTGGCAATGTATAGTAAGTAAGAACGTATAATAAATAGGATAGCTTCTAGCTTGATTATTGATCAGTGCCTGTGATAGATGTCTTTATAAAAAGACAGACAACGCCATGAGCCATAAAATTGTTAATAGACATAACGACACGAACTGCGCCGCCGAGCCAACATCTTTGCGATTTTTGCGAGTGGATGCTTGGCGGTTGATGTGTGGTCGACGCAAGCTTCGATACCCGTGTTAATCAGCTCAACAATTAAAGATAAAAAGACGCGAGCACTAGCATCATTTTTATACCAAGCGTAAAAGGCATCATAATGACAGCGGCAAGCAGGACAACATTGAGCCACACGACTTGTCGAAAAGCCGCCTCAAATTTGTATGCTGCCTTAAATCCGTCCATTGAATAGCCAGCAGCTTTTATAATTCGGTAAAAGCCCGTTTTGCCTTTTGCGCTTTCTGCAAAGCTATCAGGCGTGAGCGCACTGTGATGTGCTGCCTGCTTGATAGAGCAATGCTCGGCTGACTCGTCTTCAAGATTAATAGGAGTAATTTTATTCATATAGAATTCTTAATGATCTATTAATATCAAGATGCGCTTTCGGTTTTGCGTGACCAAAAAAACAGTCAAGCAAAGTCGATATATCCTAAGTATAAGACGAGCGAGATTAAGAAAACGTTAAGAGCGTAAGCAGGAATGAGAATAAAGAATGATTCGGACAAATGGCACAAATGGCATTGCCCGCCAGTTCAGTGGGCAATGGTTAAATAGAAATTGTGGTGATAGTAAGCAAAGTACGGTTATTTATAATAAATAATAAAAGTGCTGCCGCCAGACGGATTGGCTTGATGAGTCAGCTGCCAGCCCATATGAGACATGATGCGTTGTACGATACTCAGTCCCAAACCTGAGCCTTCAACCTTGTGATTGATATCATTTTCTGGTGACAAGGCTATGCCTGTACCCTCGTCTTGATAGTCATGAGTTAGGCGCTCAAAGCGCTCATACAGCAGCGGCATCATCGCCTCAGGAATACCAAGACCAGTATCAGTTACCATGATTTTTTCGTCATCGATAGTGATGGTGACTTCGCCATCATCGGTATACTGAAACGCATTTTTTATCAAATTGCCCAGTGCCATTTTTAATAGCTCAGGACGCACATAGGCGCTATATTCTTGCTCAGCGACTATTTCACACGTGACCGTTTTATAGCGCAGCAAATAGGTCAATCGCTGCACCTCGGCTAAGGCAATGCTATTGATAGAAGTTTGCGGTGCATCTAGCTTTTCAGGGGCGCGCGAAAGTAAGAGCAGGGCGGTGATAATCTCAGAGGTCTCACGGGCGGTAGTGCCAATCCGATTGGTAAACTCGTTTAGATGACTGTCTGCTGGTAATTGCGAAGCTAGCACTTCGAAGGCACCCATGATGATGGTTAAGGGCGTGCGCAGCTCATGGCTGACATCACCAGTAAACAGTTGCTCGCGCTTTAGATACTGCTCAAGTTTATGGTTTTTTTCATCGATAGCTCGCGCCAATACGCCCACCTCAGAGGGCAAGTGCGTGAGTTCCGTTAGGTTGCTATGATCCGTTTCGACGGCTTTTTTTAAATCGAGTAAAGGCTTGATGATTTGTTTAGAGGATAAATGAGAGAATATGGCGGCAATAAGCAAACTCAAAATGACCGCCACTCTTAGTGTGTCTGCAAAGATATCTTCTAAGTTTTCGAAGATTTCTAGTACAGGGTAGTGGCTCATCACCATCTCAACCCCTTCCAAGTACGTCAAAATGTAAGTCTGATTGCCTTGTTGATAGGCGAAAAATGAAGGTTACCGTGGGTTTTGCCAGACTCACCGTCTATAGTGACAGACTTCTCTTGCACCGTTGCCGTTGCTGTTGTTTGCAGGTTGGTAGGGGCACTATCGTAGCGATAGATCTTGATGCCTGGGTCGGCAGTATAAATAGAGCGATCGCCGTACTTTTCTTGGCTGATATCAAGCTGCTGCAACAGCCGACCCTTAACCAACTCCTGTTCTATTCTGCTCTCCGCGTATAGAAAAATACTGACAAAAGCCCCGCATAATAACAGCGCGAATATAAAGTAGGATAATCGAAACTTATTGGCTATCGAGTCTATATTGAACATAATATGGAGATGCTTAATCAAAGGAGGTAATTGATATAGTGAGCGATGATAGACAGTATGAGGTGCTACTCTCTCAGTTATACTACCGCGTGTTCTGATTTATTGGGATCGATAATTTGGTAACCCACACCAGGCACTGTTACTATCATGGTTTTGTCAAAAGGCTTGTCGACCTGCGCCCGCACGCTATGAATATGAGTGCGTAGCGCATCACTGCTGGGTATATCCAGACCCCAAACCTTTTCTTCAAGTTCTGTCTTGCTGACGACTCGCGGTGCGGCACTCATCAGGATATGTAATATCTTAAATCCAGTTGGGGTGAGCTTAATCGACTTTCCTTCGCGCATAATAGTATGTTCACTATTATTTAGCGATAGCGCGCCCACAGCGATACTGTGTACAAAATGATCGTCCTCATGACGACGTATAAGTGCTTTGATACGGCACTCTAGCTCAATCAATGAAAATGGCTTGACCAAATAATCATCAGCACCGCTATCAAAGCCTGCCACTTTATCCAAAATCGTATCGCGCGCAGTGAGCATCAGCACAGGCGTTTTGTCATGCAGTTCTTCTCTGAGTTTCTTACACAGCTTGGTGCCATCCATACCTGGTAGCATGACATCGAGCAATATGACGTCATAATGATTGCTTGCGGCGAGCGTTAGCCCACTATAGCCATTATGTGCGTTGTCCAGCTCAAAGCCTTTTGGCTCAAAAAACGCATAAATATTGGCCACGATATCGGGGTTGTCTTCAATAACGAGTATCTTATACATGGTGTTGACCTAAAAATAGTGGCTACCTAAAAGATGGAGCAATATAAAAACAGATTTAGTTATTCACTTTAAAAAGGTTGGCGCGCCTTTGACTTCATCGGTTGTGATGCCAAAAAAAGCTAAGCAACGTCGGCGTAATAAAATCGTGTGATACGGGCTGACTGCTCATAATAGAGAGACTGTCCGCATCGATGTGATTACTGTCTGGTGACCAAATGACTGCAGGTACGTGTTTTTGGGTATCTGGTGCAAACTTATAGGGCAGACCATGCAAGTAAATATTGTTTTCTCCCAGACTCTCGCCATGATCGCTCATATACACCATGACTACATCATAATCTTGTTCGTAAGTCTTTAGGGTATCGATCACGTTATCCAAAAAGTAGTCGGTGTACAGAATCGCATTGTCATAGCCATTGATCACAGACTGGGTATCACATTTTGACAGCTCATTGGTCATACAGACAGGTTTGTACGTTTCAAATTCTTTAGGGTAGCGCTGGTAATAAGCGGGGCCATGATTACCCATTTGGTGTAACAAAATAAGCGTGTCTTTAGGCGTCTCTTTCGGTGAGCTGCCTGACTTAACCAGTTTATCAAAACCATCAAGCATACCAATATCTCGGCATTCAACATCGCAGTTCGGATTGGTATCAGCCGTTTTGAAGTCCTCAAAAGTGACACGATCAGCTACGCCTTTAGAGCTAGAGTTGTTGTCTCGCCAAACGACATTGACCCCTTGCTTGCTGAGCGTATCGAGTACGTTTTCATTGTACTTGGCGGTATCGATATCATATTTTTCTCGATTTGCATAACTGAACATGCAGGGCACTGAGTAGGCAGTCGAAGTGCCACAAGAGACGGCATCTTTAAAACTATAAAGGTTGGACTGTTTTGCGAGTAGTGGCGTGGTATTGCGTGTATAGCCATTTAAACCAAAGTGATCAGCGCGAGCCGTTTCACCAACGACGAACACCATGAGCTTGGGTTTTGCAGTGCTGCTGTTTGTAGTGCTACTGGTAGGAGCGACGCGCTTTGCATCTGTCGCATGTAGGGGTGAAAGTATCAGGACGGCGCAGCTCATTGACATAGTTTTCGACAAGTTTGATCGTAGAGTAAATAGGCGTGATTGGGTTGGCATAAGAGCGCACCTCTTTATGCTGACGAAAGAAGCTGGCGTACTGGTCACCAAAGGGTAAAAGACACGCCGCGATAACTGCGATAGACAATATCAAGGTAGCTGTCTTTTGTAGAATACTGCGTTGCCAAGTAAAGCGCTTTAGACGAATTTTGCTAATGATAACTGCTGGCAACACGCTCAGTAGCAGCACCCGAATGACCATACTAGGGGCAAACAATCCCATCGCCTCTGCTTGATCGGTCTCCAGACTATTGATCAGCATGTTGGTGTCAAATATCGTCCCGTAAGCATCGGTAAAATAACCGCAGATGGCAGCAGTGATCAGTAGCGCAATCAATACTGGTTTGGCAATCGGACGATAGCAAAGCAGTTGTAATACCAGCCACATCAGTCCAAACAACAAGCCAGTAATAGACAGTATAAAGCCGACGTTTTTGCTAAATGGATAGACATCTAGCACCTGCTCAAAAAAGCCAATATTGGCAGTCACCACCAAATATAAGGCAACAATGATAATAAGATAATTGAGATTTACCTCATGATCGTAGAGCTTACTCAGATAGCTGTTTTTTTTATTGGTTTTAGGCGCATCGATTTTGGCGGTTTGAGATATGGACATATAAATACTTCTCAACAGAATGGTAGGAAACGTCATTCCTTACCATAACAAGTGTGCTGTTAAGAAGATGTTAAGGTGGCAGCTTTGATGCTGATGCTAGTTTGCGAGGTGTTGAGTGGTTTATATAAAATTTTACGGACAGATTTTATAGATATTCAAATTATTCAGGATTCATGATTGCTTTTAACTCAGACTGATTCTTTATAGTAATAAAACCATAGTGCATATCTATGAATTCCTGTTTTTGCCAAGACTGAATGATTTTATTGATGGTTTGTCGGGTGGTACCGAGCATAAAGCCAAGCTCTTCTTGTAATAAGCGCAAATCTATCTTTATATCGCCATCCATCTGCTTGCCATAATTACCAATCAGCCCTACAAGCATACTCGCCAGTCTTGCCGATGTACTCAACGAGGTAGCGTCATCAATCCAGTCAAAGGCTCTACGAATACGCGCACAAGTGATGAGCGCGAGGTGCTTGTATAAAATTGGATACTGTTGCGCCGTTTGAATTACCACCTTTCTGGGGATAGAAATCAACGTAACCTTATTAATCGTCCATGCATCGTGGGTGCGAGGATTATCATCTATGATAGAGATCTCACCAAACCACTCGCCACTAGATAGGTGAGCGAGGGTCATGGCATTGCCGCTAGTGCTCACATTGCAGACTCTAATCGTACCCGATACGACAAAGTGCAGCGCCGCATCATCATTGTCACCAATAGCATGAATCATTTGGCTTTTTTGGTATACCTTTAGCACAGCGTTATACGCTAGTAGCGCTTGCACGTCGGTTGGCAAGTCAGCAAACCAAGGGTCGTTATTTAAATGATGATTGATATTCATAAGTGTCATGTTTTTGACAGATTTGGGTTTGAAGAATGGTGTAGAGTAATTATTCGGACTATTCACAACTGTAAAGGACTATACAATGCAAACAGCGATAAAAACGACCACACAAACTGATTCAACATCGAGTGTACACCATAATATGAGCGAACAAGAGTGGCAGATGCGAGTAAATCTTGCTGCTTGTTATCGCTTGATTGCGTCCTATGGCTGGGATGATCTGGTATTTACCCATATCTCAGCCCGCGTACCAGGGACAGAAGATGAGTTTTTAATCAATCCTTATGGCATGCTATTTGAAGAGATCACCGCTTCCAGCCTAGTCAAAGTCAACAAAGCGGGCGAAAAGGTCTCGCCATCAGCGTTCAATGTCAATCCAGCCGGGTTTATTATTCATAGTGCCGTACACGAAGCCCGTGATGATGCGCACTGCGTGATTCATCTGCATACTAGCGATGGCGTAGCGGTCTCGGCGCAAGAGCAAGGCCTACCACCCATCTCGCAGCAGTCATTATTTCCGTTATCTAACTTGGCATATCACGATTACGAGGGCGTTGCACTTAACCCAGAAGAAAAAGTCCGCTTGGTCGCTGATTTAGGCAAGGCTAACTTTATGATCTTGCGCAATCACGGTCTGCTCACTTGTGCCGACACCGTCGCTGATGCGTTTTTGAATATGTATATTTTACAAAACGCCTGCGAGATTCAAATCAAGGCGCAAAGCGGTGGCAGCGCATTGACGCCGATACCAGCACAAATATTGGCTGGTATTCAAGCGGCATCGAAGCAGGTGACCAGAGGAGCGAATGGTGATATCGCATGGCCTGCCTTATTAAGAAAGCTACGCCGTACTGACCCATCGTTTGAGGAGTGATTACATATGGGCAGCGTTAGGTGAGTATTACCATCAAGAGCGTGGTCAGTATGAGTATATAAAAGACGCTCAGGTAAGGTTTATTATCTAGTGTTTGCAATCTATACGCCATCAACAACCGTCGCACCAAAAAAAAGCAGCACATCGTTTGATGCGCTGCTTTTTGTTTCCTGTTTTTACCTCCCTATAAGCATTCTATCTGTCAGGGTCTTATTTTGACTCCTCATTCCCTTTGTGTGCTATCACCGGTTTTTAAATTAATCCGCCTCTATCAACTTGTATTTTTTTTGTCATCATATGTTCATAAATGAGCCGTATTCTTATGCCCATTATAAATAGTTGCTGTGTGTCACAGAGATTGATATCCATTAAGAGATTCATTGATAGCAGTTGATGCGTAGATAAAAGGTGTGTGTATGAGCGTTGCTGGCAGGCTTGGTAGTATCTCTACCCGTATGCTGATTATTTTAGCGTTGGCTTTTTTGCTGATTATCCTCATGGTGTACTTGGTCATTGGAAACCCAAGGCAAGCCGCGCATTATGGAGATGACATCAGAGACTGTGGTTGAAACAGGTAACGAAGTCATCAACAGTATCATGGTGAGTATCAACCATGTCGATGGGCTGGCAAAAGCAAGCAGTACGATGGCGGGCGGTCTACCTAAAGAGGATGCACTTTACCAAGAAACCTTTGGCAATCTCATGCAACAAATGGATCAAAGAATCGTGGGTGGCGGGGTATGGTTTGACCCAAATATGTATGCCCAAGGTCAAGAGCGTCAGTCGTTTGTATGGGCGCGCGATGAGACAGGCAGCATGCAGTCAGTGACGCGCTATGACCAAGTAAGTCAAACGCCCAATGCTTATTATCGAGACTGGTGGTATATTCCAGCGTTGTACGCCAATCATGATCACTGCGTCTGGAGTCGGGCATACATCGATCCCACCAGCAATCAGCCGATGATGACTTGTGCTAAAGCATTGTACAACAGTACTAATCAAGCGTTTGATGGCGTGGTGAGTTTTAACTTATTATTGGACAATCTTGATGCCGCCATGAAGAGGTGGCAAGAAAAAATAGGCGGCTATGTCTTTTTGGTTGACTTGGACAATCGATTCCTAACTTTTCCTGATCAGTCGCTCGTCACTCAAACCACCGCCAACAATCCACAAGGTGAGATGATGAACGCCAGTCAGTTGGCGGCTATCAATCCGAGTTTTGCGCCTATCGCGGACAGTTTGGGTCGCATTAACGATACGCTCATTGATGATGCTACTGCCAAAGATGAAAGCCGTTTTACCTTGGCGGCGCGTAGTATTTTGAGTACGACCAATCTGGGCAAAATAAGTGAGCAAGAGTCTGAGCTACTCTCGGCGTTGCTGTTATTAAATATCGATCAAACTTTCAATTTAGTCGACAGCCATCTGGTCGATACCATCGACGTACCCAATGATTTTGTCTTGCAGCAGCCAGCCACAGCCTTCGTCTTTCGCATGCCATTTACTTACTGGAAAATGGTGATCGTCAAACCAATAGTGATCTGCTCAGTGTTGCCAATGCGCTATCGAACCAGCTGATTCAAGCCATGCTACTGGGCTTTATCCCTATTTTATTATTAACGGCATGGGTGTTCCGTCAGTATTTTACTCGTCCATTACAACGTATGTCGCTTTTGGTGGCTGAGATGGGCGCTTTGATTGAACAAAAACAATATCAGAAACTGCTCGCACATAAGCTGCCCAGCTCAAGCGTGAGCGAAATTCAGATCATCAGTGAGCAGACCAACCAACTGATTGATCGTGTCGTCGAAAACGAAGGCGCGCTTGCCGAGATCAACGTCCATCTAGAAAAACAAGTTGCTGCCCGTACCCAAGATCTACAGCAAGCGATGGATGAGCTAAAAGCCTCACAAGTACAATTAGTGCGCTCCGAAAAATGGCAACCTTGGGTCAAATGGTGGCAGGCGTGGCGCACGAGGTCAACACACCACTGGGCTATGTACGCAGTAATATCGAACTGGTCGGTGATAACTTGACGCGTTTCGATGAGCTGATCAGCCAGACTGACCAGCTATTGCAGGCGCTAAAAGACTCTAGTGCTGACCAAGCGCAAGTAGCACAATTGACGGCTCAAACTCTACAATGCTGTGAAGAGATCAAAGAAGATGAAGTCAGTGAGGACTTGGCCGATTTGATCAAAGACAGCTTGTACGGGGTCGATCAGATAGCTGAGTTGGTGGTAAGTTTGCGCGACTTTTCTAGAATTGATGAATCAAAAGTAAAAGACGTCGATATCAATGACTGTATCACCACCTCGCTGGTCATGGCGCGCAATAACCTCAAAACCCTAGATATTACGACCAACCTAGCGACACTGCCGCTGACTCAATGTAACCCCTCGCAAATCAATCAAGTGCTATTAAATTTATTCAATAATGCCGCTCAAGCCATAGCGCCTGATCAAAAAGGCGAGTTGCATATCACATCAGCTGTCGATGAGACGCAGTCGCAGGTAGTGGTGCAGGTCACAGATAATGGTATCGGTATCAACGAGCAGGCTTTAGAGCGTATCTTTGAGCCGTTTTTTACCACCAAAAAAGCAGGCGATGGAACGGGTTTAGGGCTGGCGATCAGCACGCAAATTATTGAGCAGCATGGCGGCAGTATTGCAGCGAGCTCAATCGTCGGCGAGGGCACAACTTTTACCATTATGCTGCCAATACAGTCAAAAACTTATGAAAATAAACCCTCCAAAGCCTTATTTGAAGGTTGAAATACTTCTCACCACTCACCTAAAGAGAGCCTCATGCAAAAACCAAAAATTGCCTTTATCGATGATGAGCCGCGCATTTTACGCAGTCTAAAAATGCATTTTCGCCAGTCGCACGATGTATTTACCACCACCGATGCCACTGAGCTTATGAAATATGTCAGCGAGCACGATGTACAAGTGGTCATCAGTGACCAACGTATGCCTGATAAGCAAGGGACGGAAGTCTTGCGTGATATTAAAGAAGCGTCACCCAATACCATTCGTATCTTGCTAACAGGCTATGCGGATCTCAATGCGGTGATTGACTCGGTCAATGACGGAGAGATTTACCGTTATATCACCAAGCCTTGGCAAAATGATGAGCTCAAAAAGATCGTAAATAAAGCCACAGAGATTGCTCAGCAAACGCAAGATATTACCCAAAATATGAAGCAAGGTGATGAATCTCAGAGTTTTATGAATGCTAGTAGCAAAAGGAATATACTGGTATTAGATGATGATGAGAGTATTTATCAAGAAATAAAAAATCAGTTTAAAAGTACTTATACAGTGAGCTGGGCAAGCAACCTCGAGCAGGCTGCGAAGTTACTACAAAAAAAGAAGTTTGGTGTCACCATCACGGATGCGACGCTCAACGAAGAAAATATTACTCCTATTGTCTACGCTCTAAAAAATATCCAGCCCGATCTGATGGTGCTGATGTTGACTGAATTTAAAGACGCTCACATGGTGATTGATCTCATCAATAAAGGGCAGGTATATCGCTGTCTGCCACGTCCTACCAACTTCTCTATTATGAGTATCAGTCTGGACCGCGCGTTTGAGCATCACGAAAGACTGGTACAGCAGCCGATATTAGCAACGCGTCATCATGTTGAAGAAGTACCAGAAGCTGAGACTTTTAATTTTTCTGAAAGATTGAAGGGTTTCTTTGCCAAGTTTAGAGGCTGGCGCATGATGATGTAAAGTATTCTGATTAAGATGCTATATCAAGTCAGCATATGATTGAGCATTATCTTTAATAAAGAATAAATAGCCGTATTTATAAGAATTTGCGTGACATAATTACGGTATCGAGTGATAGGCTTATTAAAACAGTACGTTTATGTTTCTTATAATCATTATTAGACCACTCATCACCATTAGTATCAGCAGCATTATTCTAAACTGACTAATACTGATGCCAGCCAAAAAGTGTTTGCCAATGACGTTGCCAATAACGGCACCCAGTCCTAATACCAGACCATACACACAGATCTTGACTGTGAGTATGCCAAAAAAGGCGTAGCTGACGACTTGCACAATACCGACAAAAAAAGAATTCGCCGTTTTGGTCGCAATAAGATTCTCTTTTTCTAGACCTGCGTTCATATAAAAGGGTTAAGAATGGGACCTAGGCCACCCACCAACGTGCTCATAAAGGCAATGAAAAAGCCCACAGGATCCTTTTTATTACAAAAAGTGCGGTCAGTTTGTCTCATCTGCCGTAGAAATGCTGTTTTTTATCTCCAATCATATAGACCCTTATCTGGACAATACCGAACAAGAAAACTTGGTAAAAGTATGCCGCGTTGCTAAAAACCTAGAAGGGGACCCTATCGAATATAGAGAATCTTATGGATTGGCAGAAAAATTTAGTTATGAGGTCAATATTATTTAACCATTGGCCATTTCACCATTAGCGAGGGCAGTGGTTAAGTTATGCTCAATAAGCTATAAAAAGGAGCTGATAATTCAGCTCCTTTTTTCATACTTTTATCACCTGACTCTATGAACGACCAATGAAAGAAATGGTTGATACATAGAACTGCTTACTGGCTGTTAAACGTAATCGTCTGTCCGCCATTACCAGCTGGCGGTACGATAGTGACTTTGCTCGCAAGTATGTCGCCTTTGGCATTGATTTTGTAGCATTCTTTTGAGCTGCCTTCAGAGGTGCCACCAGCAAGCATGTTGTCTGAGGTTTCGATACAGAACCATGCGGTCTGATTGCTGTCTCGCGTTAGGGACCAGTTTTGGTTATAGGTGCCGATTTTTTGGCGCATACGACTGTCCGTATAGACATTTTCAGTAATCAATTTGTTTGAGTCGCCCACCGTCGCCATTTTGGGGATAGTGGTCGTTTGATTTGAGACTGAGTATTTGCCTGTGCTGTCTGTAAAACCGTGAAATACCAAAGGGTTCAAGGTGAAGTAATTGATAGCGACTGAATGGTTAGTGATTTGATTGTTCACTTTATTGATCGTGTTGATCTCAGTACCTTGTACCTTTTTATTATTGAAAACCATGTTGCCTTTAGGCGTGACTTGAATATCTGCTGAGGCCGTTTGATTGCCGATAGTGGCAACCAAATTTTCACTACGTTGTTTGGTATAGATATTGAGCATGGCGGTCTCAACAGGGTACTCGGTCACTATGTTGTTTGGGTTGGTGTTACCCATCGTTCCACCGCTCGCACAAGCGCTTAAGCCCAGTCCTGCGGCAATACATAATCCTAATGTTTTCATGATTTAATCCCTCAGTCTATGTGGATGAATGCTATTAGTAGCTACTGTAAGTAGCAGTTATTATAAGGAATATCTACTATAATCGAATTTTTTAGCAATGACATCTGCTAACCATCCTAGACCTTCTATTATTACATCACTATAACAACCAGTAATTTTCTAGTGCGTTAAGAATTGCGGGCGACGCTACAGGCGTAACCAGAATCTTCCATCAATTTGCCAAAAATAGCCCCCAAGATAAATAGGGGGAAGTATTTGACAGCAAAGCCGCCAAGACCTTGCATAAAGACTTCAGTATAGATCACCATCGTTTGGCTGCTCTGCCCACTTAATACCACTGCCAAGATAGCGAGTAGAGGTGCCAAAACTAAGACGCTCACGCCTCGATAGGCAAAATACATTAAGAGGGACAAAGACAACAAAATAGCAAAAATGCTCATGATTTTGATTTCCTTCCATGGAAAATAGGCGGTGAACTATAATGGTTGCGGCTCATTATTCTTCTTATAAAAAGACATTTTATAAAAGGTATTGATCCATCGATGAAAACGATGGGCTGTTTTTGTAATCTTTATTTGGGTGATAGAATTAGGCCTTTAACAGTCCATGCTTTTCATAGTGGTTTTTGGATGGTAACTCCTGCTCCACGAAAAATCTAATAGACGGTTGTTCATAATAGCTATCCTTAGCATGAACTCAATATCACCAGTCCAACGATGAAAAGAGTGATGAGAAAAGTATAGTGATAGGGTAATCACGTAGAGATAACGGCTTACTTAAATCAAACTTAGGTCAAATAAAATGATACATTATGTATCATTTTAAAATCTAACAGAGGAGTAAACAAAGGTCAACTAGTAGACCTTGAGAGTCACGGTACTGGTGTAATGGTCCATTTTTAATGAAGAGATACTAACCACTTTGAGATAAATTAGACCGTATTCAAATGTCAGACATAACTTATAAGTGTGGTGATATCAATGATAAGAGAGCTTAAAACCTTTGTGGCCGTTTGCGAGTTAGACAGCTTTGCTGCCGCTGCTCGGCACATCAACTTGACCCAGTCTGCGGTCAGCGCCCAAATAAAAACCCGGAAGACAATCTAGGGTTATCTTTATTTACCCGCTCTGCTCGTGCCATTACGCTCAATCCGCAAGGCACGCGCGTATTACCGATCGCCAAAGAGATTTTGGCGCTTTATTCAACAATGCAGTTGTCCACAGATACCGATATTGCCAGCTATTACGGGCAGCTTAGGATTGGCTCGATCAATTCCGTGCAAGTGGGTATCTTGCCAGAGGCACTAAAAGCGATTACGTTACTTGCCCCCTTAATGCAGACGGAAATTGTCCCCGGGCGTGCTGTAGAGTTATTTGAGAAACTAGAAGTTGGGGAGATAGATGCGGCAATTACCATACAGCCAGCATTTGCCTTGCCAAAAGATATTGTGACGCAGTCCATTATGACCGAACCCTACGTGCTCATTAGCCCTAAAAATGGCCCTTTCATAGCCTCAGACAAACGCTTGAGCAGCATCCTTTTATCCATTACACCTTACAGTCCTCAGCAGGCGCAAAGATAAACAAGTTCTTTAAACAACAGGACATCAAGGTAAATACGATCATGGAGATTAATGATCTGGATGCGATCGTTCGGATGGTGGAGTCGGGGCTGGGGGTGGCTTTGATTCCGTATGCTGGGCTATGGATTAGAAGTACGCCGCCCGTTCAAATTCACCATTTAGGGGATAACAGTTTGGTGCGCGAGGTTGTATTGGCATATCGTTATACCGATCGTCAGCAGCCACAAATCAATGCTCTAAAGCAGGTGTTGGGGCTGTAAGTGAGTCAAGAGTCTTATAAACCTTTGTCACTGAAGCTAGGTTTTTACTTTCGGCACGTATAATTAGCGATTAATCCACTTTTTCAACCAATAAGCTTTCTCATAAAATCTTTCTTGCCATATAAATTTTTTCCAAAAGAACTACTGTAAAAGTGCTCATTCTTTTTTATAGAACAACCTAATCTGTCATATTTTTTATTAAGCAGCAAAATTTTTGGGGCTGAGAGCGAAATATTTGCGTTTTTCTTGTACTAAATTCTCGGTTACGATGGCGCTCATATTGAGTAGCGCCAAGACAAAACACTTAACAGAGTCATTTTTGTCGGCCTACTTCTTAAATCTCTCTTATGTCTAAGAAGTTATAAAAATATGGAAAATACAGATAACCTTATCGATAATAAAGCCCATACTCGCATTGAAAAAGATTTATTGGGTGAGCAAGCCGTTCCTGCAACCGCACTATACGGAATCCAAACCCAACGCGCCGCGCAAAATTTTGATATTACTGGCATGCCAATTAGCCATTTTCCTGATTTGATCAAAGCACTGGCAATGGTGAAAGCGGCTGCTGCCAAAGCCAATTATCAACACGGTCTACTCAGTGAAGAGAAGCTTAGCGCCATCACTGATGCGTGTAGCGATCTGATACAAGGCGAGCATCATGAGCAGTTTATTGTTGATCTCATCCAAGGCGGGGCGGGCACGTCAACCAACATGAATGCCAATGAAGTGATTGCCAATATTGGCTTAAAAAAGATGGGGTTTGAGTATGGTCAGTATAGTCATCTCCATCCCAACAATGACGTCAATCGCTCTCAGTCGACCAATGATGTCTATCCAAGCGCGGCACGTTTGGCGATGGTATTTGCGGCAAAACCACTGCAATAGGCCATTATCAAGCTACAAAACAGCTTAGCTATCAAAGGTAAAGAATTTAGCAGCATTCTAAAAATGGGTCGTACTCAATTGCAAGACGCAGTACCGATGACGTTGGGGCAAGAGTTTAACGCTTTCGCCAGTGATCTAGGCAGTGAAACGGCGCGAATCGAAGATGCTTGTTTACAGTTATGTGAGTTGAACTTGGGCGGTACGGCGATTGGTACGGGCATCAATGCGCCCAAAGGTTATGCCCGCTTAGCGATTAGTGAGCTCGCGGATATCAGTGGTCTGCCAGTGACGCTCTCTGAGGATTTGATCGCCGCCAGTGCCGATATGGGTGCGTTTATTACGTTTTCGAGTGCGCTCAAACGCCTAGCTATTAAGCTGTCTAAATTGAGCAACGATTTACGTCTACTGTCGAGTGGACCGCGTACGGGCTTGGGCGAGATTAACTTGCCAGCGATGCAACCTGGCTCGTCTATTATACCGGGTAAAGTCAATCCTGTGATTCCTGAGGCCATGAACCAAGCTGCGTTTCAGGTAATGGGGACGGACATGACGATTACCATGGCAGCAGAAGCAGGGCAACTGCAGCTCAATGCAATGGAGCCGCTGATTGTTTATAACCTACTAAACAATGCGCGCCTGTTAGAAAAATCGATTCGTATGCTCGATGGGCGCTGTATTCAAGGTATAACCGCCAATAAAGCTCGCTGTGCGCAGCATGTCGAAAACAGTATCGGTATCGTGACAGCACTGGTACCACATATCGGTTATGAAAATGCCAGTCGTATCGCAGGAAATGCGTTGCTGAGTGGGTCAGGCGTGGCGGAGCTGGTCAAACAAGAAAAGCTGCTCAATGATGAGGAACTTGCAGCGATTTTATCACCTGACACGATGGTCAGTAGTATATAGATTTGTGCACATAAACTGGATTGAACAAAGAAAAAAAGAGCGATATCTATCAACGGATATCGCCCTAATTCTTTAAAGTGTCGTATCTTCATCGTTTTGATCACTATGACAGCGATGTGATGAAATTAGACAATTATTATCGCTTAGACCCTCGACCTTTTGAAGGACGTCTGCCGTTTGTGGCAGGTTTACCATTGCCTGCAGCATTCTTGCCACGACTGGCAGGACGCCCATCTCTACCTTTAGAACCTGCTGGTTTTCTGGCATCATCCTTGGCGTACTTATTGCGCCCCTTTGCAGCACCTGCTGATTTTGCAGAGGATTTTGACTTTGATTGAGCGTCAGTATGCGGTTTTTTCGTGGTGCATTGCGCGATTTTTTGCCCGAATGATTGTCTTGCGACGAGGATTTTTCGACAGCTTTAAGCAGGACAGACAGCTCTGTTGGTGTCAGGTCTCGCCAGTCGCCGACAGGAAGCCCCTTAAGGCTTACATTCATAATCCGCGTACGCTCAAGCTTGACGACCTCATAACCAAAATGCTCACACATACGGCGGATTTGACGGTTCAAACCTTGAATGAGTGTGATGTTAAAGACGTTGGGTGCTACCTTAGTAACGGGACATTTTTTGTCATCTTGCCCAGCATTGGCACGCCACTCGCCATACCCTCAATAAAGCTATCCGTGATTGGCTTATTTACTGTGACCAGATACTCTTTTTCGTGGTTATTGCCAGCACGCAATACTTTATTGACCAGATCACCATTATTGGTCAAAAAATTAATCCTTGAGAGTCTTTGTCCAAACGCCCAATCGGAAAGATACGTACCGAGTGTCTCACAAAATCGACAATGTTGTTTTTTTCAGAGCTTTCCGTGGTGCTGACAATGCCCACTGGCTTATTTAAGGCAATAAAAATAAAATCATCAGGCTCGCGTGGCTCAATCAGCTGTCCGTTGACTTTTACTACGTCTCCAGCAGCCACTTGATCACCCACCGATGCACGCTTGCCATTGATGTATACATTACCTTGTTCAACAAAGCGGTCAGCATCGCGTCTGGAACAAATCCCACTTTCGCTGATGTATTTATTGAGACGAGTCGAGGAATTGTTATACATAAAGCACCGTTTTACCTGATAAAAAGCTTTTTTGCTAAGAAAAAAGCCTAAATTGAATGGTTCAGTCGTCTTGTCATTAAAGCGGCGACTTGCGTTTTTACAGTCTAACGCTTACGTTCTGTAAAGCACTTTGACCACATGCCAGCCAAATTTGGTTTTTACCAAATGAGGGGTGAAAAGCTCACCGTTGAAGCAGATTTTATCAAAAGGTCCTACCATTTGGCCTTTTTTGAACTCACCTAAATGACCGCCTTTTTTGCCTGATGGACAGGTTGAGGTATCGTTTGGCCAGCACATCAAATGCTGCGCCTTTTTGAGCTTGGCCATAATATCTTCTGCCAACTCTTTTTGTTTGACTAAAATGTGCAATGCGCTAGCGGTACGAGCCATCGTATAAACCTTTCATAGAGTATCAATTATCGGGTCATTATATCATTACTTATCTTATTTTAGCTTAGTTACTAACCTTTGTGATTCAAAGGTTATCTAAGATTATTTAAGCCAATTTCTTATATTTGAAGCCCGTGTTTTCTATTTAATATCTCTTCTTTACAAAATAAAAGGTTAAAGCTGATGCCAATCTTCAATCGCCTTGTGTCCAATTTCTAGTCCCACATCATAGCTATAACGGATTTTTGGCTTTATTTTTGGACAATCGACTCGCCATGTTTTTTTAAGTCGGGTGGACAAATCTCTAAAATTTTCTGTGATGATGGCGTCTGTAAAAATTGTACCGAGTCGTTGTAGCGTTGGGTTCGCGTCAACAAGCTTTGGGCAAAACCATATCGTTGCTTAGTATAATATTTAGCCAATAGCTGATCGCCTTTACTGCTTGCTTTAGCGTAGTTTTGCGGGCGAGTACGTATGACCATGAGCTTATCAATACTCTCTTGCCCAGCCGCCCACTGTACGGGCAAAGCATCTGCCACACCACCATCAAAATAAGGCTCACCAAATATCTCGACCGCTTGGCGGGTCAGCACTGGGATAGAGCTTGATGCCCTTAATCCATCCAAAATATTGTCTTTAGCCGCTTTGATGTAGGTTGCTTGTCCTGAAATAGCATGTGTTAACACCATGTAAAATTCAGCATGATTGGCAAATAACTGTGCCTGATCCAGTGGATATTCTTGCTCCACTATATCCCACATCCACTTTAGATCCAGTAAGTCACCGCCTCTAAGGAAACGGCCATAATGAATAAATTCAGATCGAAGGGAATGATCCAAGTAAATATGCAGGGTGCGGCCTTGTTGTGCGGCCAAATAGTTAGCAACGTTAGTTGAACCTGAAGAGACGCCCACACACAGATCAAAAGGATTGAATTGTTGTTGTAAAAGGCGTCTAAGAAACCGCTGCTAAATGCGCCACGCATGCCGCCGCCTTCAACTACCAGTGCTTGTCTATGTTGTTTAAGCATTGAAAACCTCGAATGACGCTCGCAAAGTATACCTATAAGTACACAAAACGAGGGGATAAAAATGTTTATAAATATAGTCGATACTAGGGAAATATACTTTTAAGCCGTTCTAAATCTATTTCTTGGATATAGACTGTAGTGGTCAACTAATTTAGGAAACCTAATAAGAGGTTTTGATTAAAGTAGCGTCTCTCTGTCTCTAATGGTGTTAGCGAGTTGTTGAAGCTGTGCGGTCTCACAGCTTGATAATAGCCCCAAATATAGTTAGTGATAGCACTTGATGCTTCAGCAATCTCTTCGTAGCCGCCCTTTAGCATCCACTGCGTCTTAAAGCTTCTAAAGAAGCGTTCAGTTGGGGCGTTATCCCAACAATTTCCCTTTCGGCTCATACTTTGAACCATGCCATGACAACTTGCGACTGACTCAGCGAATTTCTGACTGGTATAATGCGTGCCTTGATCAGAGTGAAACAGCACTCCATTAGGCTTGAGTCTAGTCTGATACGCCATCTGTAGCGCTTTGGCAGTCAAAAAGCTATCAGGAGAGTCTGAGACACTAAAGCCCACCACGCGCCGTGCAAACAGGTCTAGAACGACAGCCAAGTAACACCAACCGCCTTTGATACCGACATAGGTTCATCACCTGTCCAGACTTGATTAGGCGCTTTTGGGCTAAAGTTGCGATCTAAGATATTGTCATGGGTTTTGTGTTCTTGATCAGCTTGCTGTTATTTATGCGTCTTGAGCTGACAGCTCATTAGTCCCATGCCTTTCATAAACTTAGACGCTAGGTAGCGCGTCAACCGAATCCATGTTCATTCCACAGTATGGCGATAATGGTACGAGCGCCAGCCGATTGCTTTGAATCGTTGAATATCTGGCGTATCAGGGCTTTTAACTTAACGAGTTTATATCTATAGGCTTAGATCGTATACCATATAGTTAGATTACTATAAAATCGATACAATAAGATTCAACGTTATTTTTCGCAGCCTCTGGAGACGCAGTCACAGCAAGCAAGAAAAGTAGCGTTGAATCGAGCGCGTTTCCCCTATGCTGTATCAATTTTATTGAGGTTCTACTATAACTTGAATTCTCGGGTATATGCGCGGCGTTTGGTCGTCATACTAATTATCCTCTTTGGGGTAGTATAACCTCTTAAACATGGGCCGATTTAATTATGCCACTACAAGATCTTGGCGGTCATAAAAGTTGCCCAACGCTTATAATTATTATCCGTTCTCGACTCAGGGTTATAAGGAATGGCGATGTATGTTTGAATTTTATTAGTGTCCTAAATTAGTTCACCACTACAATTTTTTACTTACAACACGCAACCTTTTTAACACACGTTGATTATAAATCTTTTTTTTTAAGGTGCTAATATAATTGAGCAATACTTAACTTATATAACATAAACCATTGATTCTAATGACTTTCACTTTGTATTATCACAGATTATTGTTTATCGAGATTTTGCAAGCTTTACTTAACTGGAGAAATTATGCGTGCTTTAACTTACCACGGTGCTAAAGATGTGCGAGTGGACAATGTCCCAGAACCTAAACTGCAAGAAAAAGATGATGTTATTTTACGTGTGACTGCAACTGCAATTTGTGGCTCAGATTTACACTTATATCGTGGCAAAATGCCTGCAACCGAGGAAGGCGATATCTTCGGTCATGAGTTTATGGGTGTGGTTGAAGAAGTAGGCTCTGAAGTCACTGCTGTTAAAAAAGGCGATAGAGTTGTTATTCCTTTTGTTATTGCATGTGGTAACTGCTTTTTCTGTCAGCATGACCTAATGTCCGCTTGTGAGACTACAAATACAGGCCCAGGCGCTGCTATTAATAAAAAAATAATTCCGCCACCGGCTGCTTTATTTGGTTTTAGCCATTTATATGGTGGGATTCCTGGTGGACAAGCAGAATTTGTACGGGTTCCTAAAGGTAATTTTAATCCGTTCAAAGTAAATGGCTCACTGTCAGATGAGAAGGTTTTATTTTTATCAGATATTTTACCAACTGCTTGGCAGGCCGTGACTAATGCCAATATTACTAAAGGTTCAACCGTAGCTATTTATGGTGCGGGTCCTGTGGGGTTGTTATCAGCCGCTTGTGCCAAAATGTTAGGCGCTGAGCAGATCTTCGTGGTAGATCATAATGACTATCGTTTGCAGTATGCCAAAGATACGTACGGGGCTATTCCGGTTAATTTCGATAAGGTAGATGCTGCTGAATTCATCATTGAACAGACCAAAGGACATCGCGGCGTTGACGGCGTTATTGATGCGATTGGCTTTGAAGCCAAGGGCAGTATGCTAGAAACAATAATGACCAATTTGAAAATTGAAGGGTCAAGTGGTGCAGCTTTACGTCAATGTATTGCAGCTGTGCGTCGTGGCGGGGTCGTTAGTGTTCCTGGTGTGTATGCAGGACCCATTCATGGTTTCTTATTTGGTGACGCTTTTGATAAAGGGCTTACTTTCAAAATGGGCCAAACCCATGTACATAAGTATTTACCACAATTATTAGAGTATATTGAAAATGGTGATTTATCACCTGAAGCTATTATTACTCACCGTATGAATTTGTCTGACGCTGCTAAAGGTTATGAAATTTTCGAAAAGCGTGAAGAAGAATGTCGTAAAGTCATTTTAACTCCTTAATTTTTCAAATTTACCCTTTACTTTTAACATTTAAAGGTTAGGTCATAGCTGCTTTAGCGAGATTGTCTTAAATAATGGTTATCGCTAAAGCAGCTAGTAAAAAAATCTTTGACTTGCTTTTCTCTGCACACGGCAAAAAAATCATCCCCCAACCGATTTTCATGGGTTTAGGGATTAAAAAAACTAACTAACTGTCTTAGATGGTCTTAAAGCTTAGAAGTGTAAAGCAAAATAAACTTTCTTATATTTATCGGGATCATCTTTATTAGCTACAAACCCTTTGCTAACCAACTTTACCGAGTTAAATGTTTCACCTTCATCATTAGTTATCATAACAATCAAGTTTTGATCCCCAAAACTTTGGAGTTCTTTAGTCAGCTCTTTAATTGTCTTAGTTCTATCTTCCCATTGCACTACACCCAAAACATAAAACCTCTAAACGATAACCTATCTATCATTTGACTTTTTGATATTAAATGATAGTAATATCTTGCTATTATCAATGAACATCAATTATTAAGTCTAAGTAATAGAGGGGCATTATGTCCGTTCGTATTTATGTGAGAGCCAGCACTAAGGACCAAGACGCGACCAGAGCATTAATAGATTTGGTTGCCTTCAGTAGCCGCTATGGTGATAGCTATGTTGATTACGTTGAGCACTTCAGTGGTACAAAGCTCGATAGACCAGTATTAGCTAAGTTGCTAAAGGACGCCGAGCAAGGCGATATTTTATTGGTTGAAAGCGTGGATAGGTTAAGCAGGCTATCTCAAGATGATTTTGCGATTCTAAAGCAGCGTATTAAAGATAAGGGTTTACGATTGGTGGTGGCTGATCTACCAACCACTCATACGATGAGTGACGGTATGACAGGTGAGATCCTAAAAGTGATTAACGATATGCTGATCGATTTATTAGCGACCATGGCAAAGCTTGATAATGACAAGCGTAGAGAGCGCATTAAACAAGGATTGGCCAACAGTGGCTATAAACCCACTGGTAAGAAAGCCAATACCGCAAAACACAATCGTATTAAAGCATTGGCCAGTCAAAACAATATGACAAAGAAGAGATCGCTAAGGCGGTTGGTGTTGGCGTAGCTACCGTTTATCGTGTCTTAAAGCAGGTTAATAGCTGAGGTGTTTTAAATATCGACTCAACGTGACCTTTGGGCTTTATCTAAAGGCATCACAACGTCATATAAAAATCGTTTTAATGCAGTAAGGCGTGATAATAATCATTATATTGCATTCATAATTGTTTTTACGCAAAATGGCTTATCTATAATCGATTGAGCCACACATAATGAATACCCCTATCTCAGATCCTATTGGCGCAGCATGGCTTGTCCGTTATGCCAGCATCGAGCTGGTTTCCCTTTTATATGTCAGCAGTAGTATCGGTGGACGCAGACAAACCTATCTATTAGCGTGCTAAAGACTTGGAGAGCTACCCTGAAAAACGCTCACTGCGTAGTCAGCATGACGATTTCTACCTTAATGAGACTAAACGTATTTGGCAGGACAGCAAATGCCGTTACGGTGCGTGTAAAGTCTGGCAGCAGATGAAAGCTGACGAGTTAAAGGTTGCTCGGTGTACCGTAGAGCGATTAATGAAGCAGTATGGCCTACAAGGCGTTTGGCGTGGCAAGGCAAGATTACCAACAACAGCCTTGACGACCAAAAGCGCGCTGATGACTTAGTCAATCGCAACTTTAGCGCTTATCGTCTTAACTAGTTGTGGGTTGCTGACTTTACTTATATCAAAACAACGTGCGGCTGGGTCTATACCGCCTTTATCATTGATGTGTTTGCCCGCGCTATTGTGGGCTGGAAAGTCTCTAATCGTATGAATACTGATATGGTAATGGCGGCATTGAACCAAGCAATAGCAGATAGAAACCATCCCAAAGATATCATTCATCATAGTGATCGCGGGACTCAGTACTTATCCATTCTCTATACTTCTAGGATGACGGATTCTGGCGTCATTGCCTCTGTTGGTACCAAAGGTGATTCATACGACAATGCGTTGGCTGAAAAGGTTAACGGGCTGTATAAAACCGAGGTGATTCATTATTTAAAGCAAAACTGGACTGGTGGGAACGATGTTGAACTGGCAACCCTTGAATGGGTCGATTGGTTTAACAAAACCCGTTTGCATAGTAAAATGGGTTATGTGTCGCCTTTTAGTTTGAGAGACGATACTATGATAGTCTTAGTGAGTCAGACAAAGCTGACTGACTCAAGCAATCCCTCTCCGATATAGTCGGGGCGTTTCACTCAAAAAATAGGAGCTTATAGCTCCCATTTTTTGTTAGCTTTCTAAGTTTCTATGTTAATTTGAAGAATACTTCATCATAATGTCCAAATATAGTTAATCCAATTTGAGAGTGGTACAAGGCAGCCGAGTGCAGATGTATCTGTCATACTTCAAGCAAGGTTAACGCTGTAACGCTTTTATAGTGGATTGACTATACAGCTATATTTTTGATTTCTACAATATCACTTGATTCAATGAGCGATTGGATATTACTAAATAAACTTTGAATATAATCAGTGGCCATATGGATATCTAAATCCTCCCTGCTACGCCATTCTTCTAAGAAAAATATCTACTCGAGTCATTTTCGCTAATATAAAGCTCATATTTCAAGCACCCTTCTTCTTGAAGCGTAGGCTCTATTACACTTTTTAAAAGTGCTTCTAACGTCTCTTTTGATCTGATTTTGCCTTAAAGTTCGCAATTATTGAAATAGTCATCATTTCACCTTGAATTTGTTTTAGAAGTTTTCTAGTACAATTTTGCCTTTTGACTTGCCTGATTCAAGTAACTTATGTGCTTTTTCCAAGTTTGCAGCGTTAATATTGCCTAGATTTTGGTTAAGCGTACTTCTAATTTTTGCTGGTCAACCAATTGGGCAACCTGTTGCAATAGATTGTAAATACCCCATTCTTAACACAACATCATCGTAGAATTATTAAGCCACCTGCCTGTACTCAGCAGGTGTCATATCATTAAGTGAATCATGGGGTCTTTCGTTGTTATAAACCTTGATCCAGTCTTCAGTCAGCATATTGACCTCGTTTAAATTGTTGAAAAGGTAGCAATCTAAAACCTCATTGCGATAACTGCGATTAAACCGTTCAATATAAGCGTTCTGATAAGGACAGCCAGGCTCGATATAATCAATATAGATGCCATGAGCTGATGCCCAATCAGTGAATACCCTGGATGTAAACTCACTGCCGTTATCCACACGAATTTGCTTAGGATAACCATGCCACTCAGCCAGCTGATCAAGGTAGCGAATCACTCGGAGTGAGGGAATACTGGTACCAATATCAATGCCTAATACCTCACGGTTATAATCATCAATCACATTAAAGGTTCGAAAGCGAATATTGTTGTGTAGTCTGTCGCTCATGAAGTCCATTGACCATGTATGCCCCAATGCATTTGGCACACTTAGCGGCTGAGGGTTACGTGTTGGTAAGCGTTTTTTAGACTTGCGGCGTAGGTTTAAGTTTAACGCTGTATAAACTCGATGTACGCGCTTATGATTCCATGAATAGCCAAGCTTACGTATACGTTTAAAGCACTTTGGAAAGCCCCAGCGATTGTGCTTGTCAGTAAGCTCATTTAAGACATCAACAATCTCACTATCATCAAATAGCTTAGGCTTATAGTAGTAAGCGGTTCGACTCATGCAGACCACCTGACAACTCACTGCAATGCTGACATCATACTGCGCCTGTAATTCTTGCGCCCAGACTTTGCGCTCGGGTACAGGCGCTATAGCTTTTATGATCTCTTCCTGCATTTGCGCTTTGAGGCTTAAATCAGCATACATCTGTTTGAGCCTACGGTTTTCTTCTTCAAGCTCTTTTAATCGCTTAACATCAGAAGCTTCCATACCACCGTACTTGGAGCGCCATTTATAGAAAGTCGAGCTAGCAATCCCGTATTTACGGCACAGCTCTTTAGCAGGTATTCCAGCTTCTGCTTCTTTTAAAATGGATACTATTTGGGTCTCAGTCATTCGTTTGCTCATATCAAAACTCCTTATGGGTATTTTATAAGAAATTCTACGTTTGAGCTGTGTTATTTTAGGGGATAGTTACAAGATCACCTTGCTTTTCAATATCATCGGTTTCATACATTGAACGGGTGAACATCAACTCCCAATGGATAGAAATAGATTTAGTCTTAAACGGCATAATATCAAAGGTTTGTGGATCATCGATCAATCCAAGCTTGCCTTGTGGTGCAATCAGAGAAACTATTTGCTCGATATAGGTTTCTGTATGATTTGTAGAGAATACGTATTTTGGTTTTGCAATGCCTAGTGTCTCGATTTGTGCATTTAAATCTTTGCTATGATCAATGACATGGTCGGCACCAAGTGATTCCACCCAAGATTTCGTTTCTTCACGTGACGCTGTTGCTATAACAGTTAGATTTGTTTTTGCTTTTAGGAGTTGGATAGCGATTGATCCTACACCGCCTGCACCACCAATAATTAAAATACTGCCAACTTCTGTTTCTGAAATTTGAAGCCGATCAAACAGCATTTCCCACGCCGTTATGGCAGTTAATGGCAATGCTGCTGCTTCTGCATTAGATACTGTAGTTGGTTTAAGACTGATAATTCGTTCATCGACTGCTTGATACTCAGCATTACTACCATCTCGGGTTAAATCGCCAGCATACCAAACAGAATCTCCTACTTTAAACGAGGTAACTTTTGAGCCAACTTCAATAATTTCCCCAACGGCATCCCCAACCTAAAATACGATTATTTGCTTCAGACGAATTTTTTCTCACTTTGGTATCAACTGGATTCACAGAGATTGTCTGAACTTTTACCAGTACATCACGCTCTTTAAGCGTAGGCTTCGCTTTTTCAATATCTACCAATGAATTTTTAAAATCATCATGGTTGTTTATAACATAAGATACGGCTTTCATAGATTTGTCCTCAGCTTTAAAAAATAGGTAAAAATGGGAGCGAAGTGCTCCCATTTTATGTTATTCAATCATTAAAACTCTTGGCTCGTTGGGCGCAAAACAATCTCATTAATATCTACATCCGCAGGCTGTTCAATTGCATAAGCAATTGCTCGAGCGACTGAGTCAGATGGTATGGCTTGTTTGTAGAAATCAGTAACAAACTCTGAACTCTCTTTATGAGAAGAACCGAATTTTAGTTCTGACTCAATTGCACCAGGCTCAATAGTAGTCGTTCTAATTGTTTCTCCAACTTCATGACGAAGGCCTTCTGAGATGGCTCTTACAGCAAACTTAGTACCGCTATAAACAGTACCTCCTGGACTAAATACTTTTACCCCTGCAACAGATGAGAGGTTAATAAAGTGTCCAAAGTTTTGTTTTTGGAAAACAGGTAGGGTAGCTGCTATACCATAAAGAACACCTTTAATATTAATGTCGATCATACGATCCCATTCATCAACTTTTAACTCACTTAATGGTGCAATAGACATCAATCCAGCATTGTTTACCAATACATCGATTTGACCAAATGCGCTTAATGCCTTTTCAATAAGTGCTTGCACTTCATTTGGCTTGGTTACATCCACACCAATAAATTCAGCTTGACCACCTTCAGCACGAATGTCTTGAACAATAGCCTCTAATTTTTCAGTACGTCTAGCACCAATGACAACCTTTGCACCTTTTTTTAGCAAGTAAGCGAGCAGTAGCTTCACCTAAACCACTACTTGCACCAGTGATAACAATAACTTTATTTTCTATATTATTCATACAAGTAACCTTTAACCTATCTGTCAATTATATTGGAGGGTTAAGTATTGCAGCCTTGTTAGGTATAATAAATGAATAATATTATCTTTCAGAATTCCTATTTACGGAATAATTACCATAACACAGGTTTGGACATGCAGAACAAATTAGAAATGATGCGTATCTTTTGTGTCGCAGCAGAGTCTCGAAATTTTAAAGAGGCAGCAACTCAGTTGGGTATTTCCCCTCAGGTAGTGACACGGGCAATAAAAGAGCTAGAAGAGCAGCGCGGAGAGATTCTGTTTTACAGGAGTACTCGACAAATTAAAATTACCGCTGATGGTGAGCGTCTGGCAAAGCAAGCACGTCTTGCAGTGGAATCGATTGATGCTTTGCTTGTAAAAGACACCAAGGAAAAACGAGATGAAATGCGTGGGACTGTCCGCCTTACTGTGTCGTCTGTGTTAGGGCGTAAATTGGTAGTACCTGCACTAGCAGAATTTGCCACACGTTATCCAGATATTGTCGTGGATTGTGTGCTAACAGACTCACACTCGGATGTGATCGATGAGCGGATAGATATCGGGATCAGATTTGGATTTTTGCCGGACAATCGATATGTGGCAAGGGAATTGGCTAAAGTGAAATTTTATTCTGTGGGTACGCCAGAGTTAATTGATAAGGTTGGAATGCCCAAAAAATTATTGACCTTGATAAATACCCTCTAACAGCACTATTCGATCATAAAACAGGGCGTTACTGGCCATGGACATTCACCGAAAGTCGAAGCTTTACGCCATCAAAGCCCCGTTTTATTACAGATGATCTAGAAGCTGAATTTCAAGCTATTCTCGCTGGAGTTGGATTCGGACACATGCCTGGATTTCTAGTTTTGCCGTGGCTTAGGAGTGGTAAGCTCATTCATATACTTCATGAGGAAACCTCTCCCGTTTGGCGTCTGTATTTATATCGTCCACAGCGGGGCCCGACACCTTTGCGAATCCGAGCATTGTTTGATTACTTAGTGGAAGTGCTGGGCCATATAGAAACCTAAATCAGATAAGACCATCATGTATCTAGGGCGTGTAGAACATTCGACCATGGCACTGACAGCGACTATTTTTAGGCGATTCGAGGTTAAAAATAATAAGTTTAGTCATTCTAAGCGCTTATTTTTAACGATGAAGCGGCAAAAAGAGTCCTGTCCCCCTGCTTTTATCGTTGGGGCTGATGCTAAAATTGCCCCATACTGCGTTACAAATCTCGCTAAGGCATCTGCATTATCGTCGCTTTGTGCCTTGTCTGGAACAATTTTAGCAATCAGCAGTGCCTATTTGCGAATGTTCAACACGCCCTAGAGTAACTACAATTTTTCCTATTTGCTGATTTGATTCAAGATAGCGCTGAGCGTCATGCATGTCCTCAAAGTTAAAGCAACGGTCGATCACTGGACGAAGATATCCTGCACCTATACTGCTCAGAATAAATCGTCTGGCTTGCTCCCCTTAGAACAGGGTCATGGAGAACCTCAAGGAACAAAAAACCTCGCATGGTTAAGCTCTTGCGTAATGCAATTTTAAGGGGAAATGGTGTATTCTCCGGGCTAAGTGCACCATGCATAACCATAGTTCCTGCCACAGACATCGCTTTTGCAATCTGTTCGATATGTGGCCCTCCTACAGCATCGAAGGCGACATCAAGATGTTCTCCACCCAAACGTAAAACAAGCGCCTCATACAAATCTGGTTCATCTTCACTGGCTATAACATCTTTAACACCGAGATCCAGCAAACGTTGCTTTTTCTCTATCGTCTGTGTACTTGCAATGACCTTAGCACCCGCTGCTTCAGCTATCTGTATCGCAGCCAGTCCTACGCTACTTGAAGCTGCTGTGATCAAGATCGTTTTTCCTTTCGATAATCCACCGGCATGGATTACACCACCCCAAGCCGTCAAATACTGCATCCAGATTGAAGAAGCTTCTTCCCAGCTTAAGCTATCGGGTTTGTGAACTAAAAATTTTCTGGAATCAGAAGCTTGTCCGCATATGTCCCATATTTGGCGAGATTGTCAGTAGGAAGAATCGATACTGCATCTCCTGGAGAAAATTGGCGTACACCTTCACCTACCGCAAGAACTATGCCTGCTCCCTCATATCCCAGACGAGAAGGGAATACTGCCTTTTGAATATAAGTACCACGCCGAAACATTACATCAGCTCGGTTGAGTCCGATCGTTTTCATCTGTATTAGAACTTCTCCTGCGGCTGGTAAAGCAACAGGAAGTGTTTCTAATGTCAGAACATCTGTATCTCCAATACAATTGAAGCGCCAAGTCTTGGCCTGAAGTGCGTTAAATGACATCGATAACTACCTTAATATTGGCAGAGCGATCTTGAACAGCATCATGAGCCTCAATCGCTTGGTCTAGAGTAAAATGACGAGGATCAACAATAGCACGCAGTTTACCTTCCTCAACGAGACGAGTCGCGGTCTTAAGGACATCACCATGATGAGCACGGCGATTGCCTGTTAACGTCGGCATTAGGACGAATACGCCAGACACTGTGGCACTCCGTAGAGATGAATTCGCTAAATTATGATTGCCAAATGCAGCACAGCTGGTGATGTGGCCATAGTGAGTCGTCATGGAAAGTGACGCTTCGAGTACTGGACCACCCACAGTGTCGTAAACAATGTTAAAACCTTGACCCTCAGGGCTTGCAGCAATAATGTCATCGGAAGATGCTGTTGTGTAATCGAGAGGTGTTGCACCGAGTTCTGAAATCAGTGATTGATCAGCTGTACGACCAGTCGCCCAAACATTTGCATCAAGTGCTTTTGCAAGCTGAACCGCCATATAACCAACGCCACCAGCACCACCTTGAACAAGTACAGTTTGCCCTGGTTGGACCTTCGCACTATCCACTAAACCTTCCCAAGCGGTGAGGAACGTCAATGGTAGTACTGCTGCCTCGCGCATAGAGATATTCCGTGGCTTTAATGCGATCAGATCAGCATCTACCGCAACATATTCTGCTAAAGATCCTTGAAGACCACGAACGCCACCAATCAGACCGTAAACTTCATCTCCGACGTTGAAGTGAGTGACACCTTCACCAACAGCAGTTACAACTCCAGCCATATCCGTGCCTAACACGGCAGGAAGCTCTGGCATAGCATATGGTGCTTCACCAAGACGAATTTTATAATCAATAGGGTTTACACCACTGGCATGAATACGTACTAGAACTTGCCCAGCCTCTGGTTGAGGTATAGGGAGTTCTACACGTTTAAATTCATGATCACCGAAATTTTCTAGGATAAGCGCATTCATCATCTTACTCATAGTTGTTCCTTATTTTTAACTGGGGAATGATATGCACAATACCAAAGTAAATTAATCCAATAAATGATATTTATAGGATTTAATAATTCCTAAATAATGAATAATAAATATTATCTGCTCACTAAAGAAGTGGGGTTCAGCAGATGCTTACCAAAAAAAAAGAGATCTACACAGACCTCTTTTTTATTTGGGTTTAATACGTGAAATTATTGTTGAGTGCCATCTTCATTTAGAATTTTCCCTGTGTGCTTTGGTTTAATTAAAGGTGCAGTCGGACGCGGTCCTGTATATTGCAAGCCGATACCAGCATAGACATCATCTGCTGCAATTTCAGTTCCAAAACGTTTTTGTCTAGTTCTCGGATTTCTTGGCTAATTTCTTCAATATTACTCTGGTCAACACCCAGCTCTTCTAAAATTGCACCGCCAAATAGCATTGCCGACTCGAAGGTTTCGCGTATCATGTAATCCACATTTTGTTTTACTAAATGCAGCGCATGCTCACGGTCATAAGAGCGAACCAGTAACTTGGCCATAGGAAATTCATGTTGCACCAACTCTACAATCTTATTCGTCGTTTCTTTGTGGTCTACGCAAACAACAATGGCTTCAGCCGTATCTGCTCCAGAGGCATGTAAAATATCTAAACGAGAACCATCGCCATAATAAATTTTAAATCCAAATCTTTCAGCGTTTTGAATCATGTCGATATCATTATCAATGATGGACACATCAATGCCTCGAGCAAGCAATAATTGACTGGAGACTTGTCCAAAACGACCGAAACCAATCATCAGTACTTTTCCAGAAAGTCCTTCAGCAACACGGACATTTTCTAAAGAAGTTTGTTCTTTAGTTTGGATAAAACGTTCAAACAGAATGCCAACAATCGGGGTCAAAATCATCGACAAGATTACAATTGCAGTCAGGTTTGAGCTTTCCTCAGCACTAATGATTTGGGCACTCAAGGCGGCAGCAAAGAGTACAAAAGCAAACTCCCCCCTTGAGCCATTAGTAATGCGCGATCGAGTGCTTCAGAGTGTGAACTTTCGGCCAGGCGTGCAGTCAGATAAATGATGGATGCTTTGACAAACATCAGCAGAATTACAGCACTTAAAATTAACGCCCAGTTATTTTTTATGACGTTAAGGTCTAATGACATGCCGACACCTAGAAAAAATAATCCGAGCAATATGCCACGAAACGGTTCAATATCTGCTTCAATCTCATGGCGAAAAGTGGATTCGGAGAGTAATACCCCTGCAAGGAATGCCCCATTGCCATCGATAAGCCACTAACTTGCATCAGTAATGCTGCGCCGAGTACCACTAAGAGTGCTGCTGCAGTCATGACTTCACGGGCTTTGGCTGCGGCTAATAAACGAAATAAAGGGTTAAGCAACCAATAGCCTGCAGCGATTAAACCTGCAATTGATATTAAACCAATCCCAATGCTCTGCAAACGCGCAGAAGTACTTTCAACAACTTGATTCGGTGCGATAAAAGCGACAATTGCCAATAAAGGGACAATCAATAAATCTTCAAACAGCAGGATCGAGACAATTTTTGTCCTCGTGGTTGAGCAATGTCTCCACGATCTCCCAAAAGTTGCATCACAATTGCAGTCGAGGTGAGTACAAAGCCTGCAGCACATACAAAACTCACCTGCCAAGAATAGCCATAGGCCAAGCCTACCGCCATTAGCCCCAATGAACCGGCACTAATCTGTAATGTGCCTAATCCAAAAATTTCTTTTCTTAAACTCTATAAATACGATGGACGCATTTCTAGTCCAATCACAAACAGATACATCACAATACCAAGCTCAGCAACATGCAGAATGGACGCAGAATCGTAGAAAAACGCTAATCCAAATGGACCAATAATTAATCCTGCAATTAAATATCCCAATACCGAGCTTAATCCTAGGCGCTTGATTAAGGGGGACTGAAATCACTGCCGCTGTGAGCAGTATGACAGGGGATAGAAGGTTGATAGATGTGGCTTCTGCACTCATATATTTCTCAGATTTTGTATAGAGTTTGTTGACACTTCAAATATAGAAAGTAGATTCAAAACACAAGTGCAACAGGTTTGTAGTTAGTTGAAACAGTTAATCACTATACCCGAATTTCAAGTAATCAATGGGATAATTTTATCACTGCATTTGAAACACTACCTAAATTTTTAAGGTTTATAAAAAATATTCCTTTTTTATACTATGGGGTACATTAGTATTAATGCTAGAAATAAGGAGGTCTGATGCCTAATGAGGTTGAAGACAAAAAGATTCTTCTACGCGTCAGAAAGATCAAAGGTCCGACGCAAGCGATTGAGAAAGCGTTAGAAGACAATGTGGAATATGGTGCAATTCTGCAACAATAGCATTATGTCGAAATAAAAACCCAGATTTTGGCTCAGCTATGGGAAATTTTTTTAACTTTTATATAACAAAACTGTCTAACATGCATATATTAGGAATGTCAGAATCAGTTTTAATTCTAATAATTATGGAGTTTTAGTTATGCTTAAAACAGCTTTATATGTCCGTCTTGAAGCTAAACCGGGTAAAGAGGACGAAGTGGAAGCTTTCCTTAAAGGCGGTTTACCTATTGTAATGGAAGAACCTGCGACAGTTGCGTGGTTTGGCCTACGTCTTGGACCTACAACATTTGGTATTTTTGATGCATTTCCTGATGAGGCGGGTCGCCAAGCACATTTATCTGGCAAGGTTGCAGCTGCTTTGATGGATCAGGCCGATGAGCTATTTTCAGAGCCACCGTCTATTGAAAAAGTAGATGTTTTGGCTAGTAAACTACCAGGTCATACCGACGCTTAAATGTATGAGGGTGCTGCCTGAAATTTTGAATGAAAGGCAGCACTCTCTACCATGTCAAGGTAGGTCGACCAAAGTACAGATTATGACGGTGTTTTACATGTACTAATATGTATAGCCTGTAGGTATTGTGTGATTAAATAATCGCGATGTAAGTTATAGTTTAATAAAATCTAACTCGTATTTGGGCACTATATTTTTATAGTGTTTTTACCTCTACTCAAGCCCTTCTCAGAACAAAAAAACTATGTTTGTTCGTTGAGAGTCTATTCTTATTACGCTGCTATTATCGTTTTTGAATTTCTACGTATTGTTTCTACTGCTTATTCTCTGCATGATATAAGGAGATTGCTGTTCTAATCTCTGCATATCTCTGGGGAACGTATGAAGCATACTACTTATATTCATGAGCAATCAAATTGGGCTGAATGGCAATGGTCGGACAAGAAGCTATTGCCATTCGTCAGTCGTGTGCGGATATTACAAGGCCATTTATTAGGAAAAACTCACCACTAAAAAATGGGCGACCATGACCAAGTGTTCTATAGACACGGCACTAAGAGATATTAATGATTTAATAGAGAAGGGTATGATGCAAAAATCTGGGGCATCGGGACGCAGTACGAGTTATGAGTTGGTTTTATGATAAAAACTATATTGTTCAAGTCTGCTATGGCAGCAATAAAGTATACAAATAAGCGGTAATAGAGACAACCCATTCAGTGACATAATATGAGTGGTTCCATTATGAAGGTCTAAAATATTCGATACGATAAGGAAGTCTTAACTTTATGAGAGGGTTGCATCTACAAGATCTTCTTTGTATGTACAGGGGACCAACATAGAGCTCAAGCTGATTGCTCAAGATGATAAAAGCGCTTAGACTTTGTTATACATCTACTGTGCAGTTATTGGTTGTAGAAAATAAAGCAAGATATCTTACTCCTATGTGATAAATGTGCATTATCATTTTAGTGTTTATTTATAAATGGTCACAAATAGCTTTTCTAGTCTTGTTTAATATCGATAACTTCCTAGCAGATATCAGTTTTATTAATTTATTAGGGAATGACAAAAGGTTTGATGAAGAATAAAACGGCCTTCGACTCTTAAAGCCGAAGGCTGCTTAAATAGTCTAGAAGGTAGTATGTGCTAGACACACAAATACCTAGTTATATTTTACGATGACATCGCTCCCCCTCAAGCTCGACTTTATACGTGTCGAGTATAATGTTTTCATCATCTAAGCATTGACCTGTGACAAGATTAAAGCGCTGCTTATAAATAGGTGAGGCGACATATAGCACATTTTCAGCAGAGCCATCCTCGTTGGTAATAGTCGTGCCGCCAATCAGACCTCTAGACAAGACGTTGGCTTGACTGAACGGATCATAATTATCAAGCGCAAATAACTGTGTCTGCTTGGTACAAAAAATAGCCACTTGTTTTCCGTTTACGAGCGCACAGACACCTGTTTCGGGAATAATATCATTGATTTTGCACACAGTGAGCTGAGCCATCAGAAGATCCTTAATAGTAAAATATAAATGAGACCAATAACAAAAATATTATTTAGCGTCTAATATTAATAGACGCCGACACGTTAAGATTACGCCAATTCGGTCACTTTTATTTGCGTCTTTTCCATGTCGGTTGCAGGGCGAATCTGCTCTCGCTCAGTGACGAATACCACATTGTCATCGCCTTGCTCACTATTAACAAAATGACGGAAACGTTTGAGTTTTTCGCTATCAGTAATGGTGGCTTTCCATTCACAAACATAGTTGTCGATGAGTAATTGCATCTGTGACTCTAGCTCCTCAGCGATACCTAAACTGTCCTCAATAATGACTGCCTGTAGATACTCAAGTCCACCTTCAAGGCTCTCGCGCCATTTGGATGTACGCTGAAGCTTATCTGCGGTCTTGATATAAAACATGATAATACGGTCGATATATTTGACAACTGTATCCGTATCAAGATCCGTTGCGAATAGCTCGCCATGACGCGGGGTCATGCCACCATTACCGCAGACAAAGAGATTCCAGCCTTTTCAGTGGCAATAATTCCAAAATCTTTGCTTTGCGCTTCAGCGCACTCACGGGTACATCCAGATACGCCCATTTTTATTTTGTGTGGTGAGCGTACGCCTTTGTAGCGGTCTTCTAGTCTAAGTGCTAAACCCACACTGTCATCGACACCGTAGCGACACCAGTTGTTGCCCACACAAGATTTCACTGTACGCAGAGATTTACCATAAGCATGGCCCGTCTCAAATCCAGCATCTACCAGTTGTGTCCAGATATCGGGCAGTTGGTCTAAACGTGCGCCAAATAAGTCGACGCGCTGACCGCCAGTGATTTTGGTATATAGATTGAACTCTTTGGCGACTTGTCCGAGTATGATGAGTTTATCCGCAGTGATTTCACCGCCAGGTACGCGCGGCACGACCGAATAAGTGCCATCTTTTGAATATTGCCTAGATAGTAATCGTTGCTGTCTTGCAGTGGCGTGAGTTCGGGTTTGAGTACATAATCATTCCAGCAAGAGGCCAAAATAGAGGCAACGGTTGGTTTGCAAATCTCGCAGCCATGACCACTACCGTGCTCATCTAATAGCGCATCAAATGTCTTAATGCCTTGTACTCGAATCAAACTATACAACTCCTGACGCGAGTAAGCAAAATGCTCACACAGATCATTATTGACTTCAAAACCAAGCGCGGTTAGTTGATAACCTAATGTGTCTTTCACCATGGGCGCACAGCCACCACAGCCTGTACCGGCACTGGTACATGATTTTACCTCTGCCATGGTATAGGCACCGTCTTCAACGGCGGCACAAATAGCACCTTTGGTGACGTTGTAACAAGAGCAAATCGTGGCGCTATCGGGCAGGTTCTCGATACCCATGGTGGGTTTTTCTACGTTGGGTAGGATCAGGCTTTCAGGATGGGTAGGCAGGTCAATATCGTTTAGAAATAGCTGCAAGAGATTGTTGTAATCCTCAGTGTCACCTACCAATACAGCGCCCAGTAGCCGCTTATTATCCGCTGTGGTTACCAGTTTTTTATAGATACCCTCAGCAGGGTTTTGGTATAAATAGCTCAAACTGTTTTCTGTTGCACCGTGCGCATCGCCGATACTGCCCACATCTACACCCATCAATTTGAGCTTGGTGCTCATGTCAGCGCCTGTAAAGGTCTGAGCGTGATCGCCTGCAATTTGAGCGGCGCAAATACTGGCCATGCTATAACCTGGCGCGACCAAGCCAAAAACGGTGTTGTCCCATACGGCGCACTCTCCAATGGCATATACATTCGGGGCATTGGTACGGCAGGCTTCATCAATCAGAATACCGCCACGGGTGCCGATTTCAATACCGCATTCAGGGTTGCTTTTGATAATGCCATCTTGCGGACGAATACCCGCACTAAAGACGATCATGTCGGTATCTAATGAGGTATCATCAGCGAACTGCATGGTTAAATGACACGATGCTTCATCCGATAGGGTATTGTCGATAATGGCCTTAGTATTTTTACCTGTTAGTACTTTGACGCCAAGGCCTTCAATTTTACGCTTTAAAATATCACCGCCAGCAGCATCGAGCTGTACACCCATCAGCTGAGGCGCAAACTCGACTACGTAAGTCTCTAATCCTAGTGTGACTAGGGCCTTGGCTGCCTCAAGGCCAAGCAGGCCACCCCCGACCACAACACCTTTTTTGACTTTTGGCTTCTCAGCAGTACTGAGAATATCATCCAAATCTTTAATCGTACGATAGACATGACAGTGCGGATGCTCGCGCCCTGGAATTGGCGGCACAAACGGATAGGAGCCTGTTGCTAATACCAATTCAGCATAGTCTATCTGGGTACCGTCTTCCGTGCTGATACATTGATTGGCGGCATCGATGTTTGTGATTCGCTGATTGAGATGCAACTGAATCTGCGCATCCTCATACCTGCTCAAGTCCACTAAGTTTAGTTTACTCACATCTTTATGTTCAAAATAGCTCGATAGATACACCCGGTCATAAGCTGGGCGATCCTCTTCAGCAAATACGTGAATCTCAAACTGATCGTGTAAGCCTTGCTCTATGGCTCGCTCGATAAAGTGATGTCCCACCATACCGTTACCAATCACCACTAATTTAGCTTTATTCATCGTACTTACTATAGTGCTACTCATATGCCTATCCTCAGTAATGGGTTTGCTTAAATACTTTCATCTAATGTCCCATCCAAAAGTCGCAAGTTAATTTTTAGATGGTTCAATGATAGATAGTCGTTAATACTTAGATGCCTATAACTATTAAGCCCTCAATAATCGTGCCAAACACAATTAATGACATTCAATTATCGAACCCTTATATAGTTAAAAAATATGTAGCCTTACCAGTTTATAAGGTCATGCCAGTACTTTTGGCGATACTATTTTCTGTTATAAGTAGTTGCTTAACATAATCTTTTTAGCAACTATCATTTATATTCTATGCACCAAAATAGTTGCGAAAATGCACCAAATTGGTTTCGATTGTCACTTTAAAGGTGCATCGCTTACTTTACTTAGTCGAGAGGTAACTTAGTTTTATCTAAGCAATATTATTTAATTGGGATGCCTTTAGAGCCATCTGGTACAAAGCGTAGCCCTATTAAAAAAGATGATGTTTTATATCTATGTCAATTTTATATTTGCAGCTGGCACATCCATTGCACTCTCTTAATGGTCGCAACTGATAAGTTCCTGACTCATAACGTGTTTTTTATAACTTTAATGTTAGCCATTTGAGGAAATCGTCTATGCCTTTATCGAAACCTGATGTGCCAAATAAAAACAACCTGAATATCTTTTCTTTTAGCGGTAAAAACAAAATTCTCCATCTTGGGTGGATGGCGTTTTTTTTCACCTTTTTGTGTGGTTTAACCATGCGCCATTCTTATCTGCGATTGGAGAGAGTTTGAACCTCACCAAAGACCAGGTAAAAACTTTATTGATATTAAATGTTGCCTTGACTATCCCAGCTCGGGTCATCATTGGCATGTTGACCGATCGCTTTGGTCCTCGGCTTGTTTACACTGCAATTTTAGCCATTGGGGCAATTCCCTGTTTCACCTTCGCTTTTGCACAAGACTACAATACGCTAGCCCTATCACGCTTTTTTATTGGGTTTTGTTGGTGCAGGGTTTGTGGTTGGCATTCGTCTCATGAGTGACTGGTTCCCTGCCAATGAGCTGGGTACAGCTGAAGGTATCTATGGGGCTGGGGAAATTTCGGCTCTGCCGCCGCGGCACTGCTACTACCGACAGTCGCTATTGCGGCCGCTGCCGTCTTTGGCGGTGAGGAAGGTTGGCGTTATGCAACGGCTACCTCAGGGATGGTTATGCTGCTCTATAGTGTGATTTTTTATAAGATGGTACGTGATACCCCTAAGGGCGCCACATATTTCAAACCTAAAAAATCTGGTGCCATGATGGTGACTTCATCAGGTGACTTCTGGCTCATGATGGTATTTAAACTGCCTATGTATTTGGCATTGGGCTTATTGGCGTGGAAATTATCACCAGCTGGTGTGAGTTTGCTGAGTCAGGCAAGTGTCAACATTGTCTATATTGCGTTGGTGGTGTTATATGTTTATGAATTTATCAGTAGTTATCGTTTTAATAAGGAAGTATTTACCACACCTGTGCCAAAAGCTCACCGATATGACTTTAAGCAAGTCGGTATTTTGAATATTTTATACTTTGCGACTTTTGGCTCAGAGTTGGCCGTGGTATCTATGTTGCCGCTTTTTTATCAAGAGACTTTTAACTTATCGATTGTCATGGCAGGTGTCTTGGCATCAAGCTACGCCTTTATGAATCTGATGTCGCGTCCTGGCGGTGGCTGGTTGAGTGATAAATTCGGTCGTAAAATCACTCTTTTGATTCTCACCGCAGGTTTGGCTGTTGGTTATCTGTTGATGGGTATCGTTGACTCTTCATGGCCGATCGCGCTTGCGCTGTTGATTACTATGTTCTGCTCTTTCTTTGTACAGGCGGGTGAGGGTGCGGTGTTTGCTGTGATTCCTTTGATTAAACGTAGTATGACCGGGCAGTTTGCAGGGATGACAGGCGCCTACGGTAACGTCGGGTCAGTGATCTATTTGACCGTACTAAGTCTGGTATCGTATCAGGTGTTTTTCTTTGTGATTGCTGCAACGGCTGTGGTTGGCTTCTTGGCGCTGTTTTTATTAAAAGAGCCTGAAGGCGTCATCATTGAAGAGATGCCAGATGGCAGCTTTGCTCAAATACAAGTGAGCTAAATTATGCATGAGAGCGTCAAACAAGCGCCTAAACAAACAAATCAAGTAAGCAGCCATGATGCGGACGTTGCATTGTGGCTGCCTGATTTTTTTACGATGGCAGGACGCAAAGCTGATAATCAAGATAGCCTACTCATAACGACCTGCCTACCTTATGGGTTTCCATCGTTATCATCGTCAGCGTTTCATGGGGCTCATCCCTCTTTTACAGCGCCTTTATTGGTGCTGATGGCTGATGGAGTCAGTGCTTGCCAGTTTCCCAAACAAGCCAGTCAGTCAGTGATAAACACGGTGACACACCATATCACCTCAAAACTTGCAGAGATGGTACAGACAGATAGGGTGCAAGCAAATGAGATATCAAACGAATCTCAAGAGCAATCGCCAAATCTACTACACCGCTTTGATGACGATCAAGTTGCCATCGTGATTAAGGAGGCGGTGCACCAAGCCAATGATGCGCTTTATTTCCCGCAAGCGTATGAGCGCCTGCCAGCTTTATTATCGACTTTATCAGGATTGCTCTGCATAGGCGACCGTATTCATCTGTTTCATACGGGCGATTCTCGTATCTATCGTATCGGTATCGACAGTATGGTGCTATTGACCAAAGACCATCATATCCACCACGGACGGGATAAAGGAGCCCTGTCTGCTGCTATCGGTGCTGACACACGAGTGGAGCTGCAACAATCTGTGTTCACTTTGCACCAAAACGAGTGTTTGGCGCTCATGACCGATGGGGTTTATGAGTCAATTACGCCAGCAGAGTTACAGTTTGAGCTGTGTGCTGCGGTACAGGCCATGCACCAATCAGTGGCATGTCCCAATCAAATCATCGACCATCTTCAGATGAGCCAGCGTTTATGTGAGCACGCCTTTAGCGAGGGTAGCCACGATAATCTCAGTGTAATCATGCTCGGTATGAACGATGAAATCATAAAGAGTAAAACGCACCGAGAAACAGATAACGGCATTGCGCTTGATCAGGGTGTGGATAGCGACAGTAGTCACGCTCAGGATATCAATCACTATCGCTTACCAACGGGCTTGGCAGTAGGGGCACAGATTGATAATTTTGTGGTCAAAAAAATCATCGCGCGTACGGCTCGCAGTGAGGTGTATTTAGTAGAGGATAACGACCAGCATGCATTTGTTTTGAAATCGCCAAGTCTCAATGTCATTGCTGATGGGCATTATCTACGTGAGTTTTTAAAGGAACGTAAAATCGGTTTGAGCCTGTCCAAGCACAAACGTATTGGTGAGCCCGCTTACAATCAAGTGAACCCCAATAGCGTATCCTCCCATGATCCGCTGTTAACCAGTGATGTCTCTAAAAACTGAATGCTACTTTCAATGCGTCTAATGCGTCGGGGCTTTTGCGCTACTACCCAGTGCCTGCCAGTAGCACTTATTTATATCATTTAACGGAATATATCGAAGGGAAGAGCCTACGAGTTTTTATGGATCGTCAAGCCCCTTGTGATATTTGGCAAACTTACGATTTACTCACTAAGATCGGCATGGCGGTCCGTGTGATGCATCGAAACTACCTACTGCATCAAGATATCAAGCCTGAAAATATATTATTAACTCAATCAGGTGCGGTCAAGTTAATCGACTTTGGCTCTGCTAGCTCCTCCATACTAAAGGACAGTACGCGTCCTCCTAATGGCGATTTGCACTACGCTGCACCAGAATATTACACCGATGCCCCAAAAGGCGTGCATTCTGATTTGTTTTCCATTGCCGTGATTGGTTATGAGTTACTTACAGGTGAGCTACCATTTAGCTCGCAAGAGTTGATGAACCCATCCGCCTCACTGATCGTACCTGCCGAGCGCCTGCGTCAAAACCGAGTGCCCGCTACCAGCCAGCAAGCGTTGATGCGTGCACTACACTCTAGTACGCAGGCAAGGTATCAAGCGATTGGCGAGTTCTTACAAGACTTTAATCCCGATAATAGTAACAATACCAGAGACCCTGAACCGCTGATCATACGTCATCCCCTTATTGGTTTGGCACAGCATTTGCTTTATTCAATTTGTCATTATCATATCGTTGCTGATTTATTTTTCATAAAACCTTGTTAAACGTAAATAGTACGACAAGCCATTTTACTCAACGCTGCGTGTTGCGGCTAAGGAATGATTTTCCTATGTCACTTGATTCACCAGAACCAAACCATACTGCTTTCTCTACCAATGCTTCTTCTAGACGTCAGACTACTGCGGGCATCGTTATTATAGGCGCTGGGATGGCAGGCAGTCGTTTTGCCATTGAGCTGGCACGTGCCCAGCAGCAAAGCAGCCAAGAAAAAGGCGCAGCTCATTTACCCATCACGCTGATTAGCAAAGAACCGCAAGTGGGCTACAACCGTATCATGCTGTCACCCGTACTCTCAGGAGAGTCGGTTTTTGAAGAGACATATTTATACGAGCTAGCAGAATATGAGCAATTGGGTATCACGGTATTGGCTGGCACGTCGGTAGATGCAGTCGAAACCAATCAGCAGTGTGTCAAATTGAGTGATGGACAAACCCTGGATTATACCGAGCTGGTGCTTGCTACTGGCTCACAAGCTCGCGTCATCCCTTTGCCAATCATGATGCTAAGGGGGTTCATGTATTTCGAGAGATTGCTGATGTGCAGGTATTGACGGAGTACGCGCGCCAAGCAAAAAGGGTCTTGTCATTGGTGGCGGGGTGCTGGGTCTGGAAGCCGCTTGTGCTTTGGCATCTCAAGGGGCAGATATGACAGTGGTTCATGTCGATAGTCATGTTCTCAACCGACAGCTTGATATGCCCGCCGCTCATCTGCTACAAGCAGAGCTCTTCAGTCGAAGTGTCAAGCTGGAGGTGTTAGCCAACACAGAATGTATTACGGTCAATGATCAACACGAGGTTAATGGTCTGTTGTTAAAGGATGGCCGCACACTGCCAGCAGACTTTATTGTCATGGCCGTTGGCGTCATCCCCAATACGACACTGGCCCAGCAAAGTGGTCTTGAGGTTAACCGAGGTATCCTCGTAGATAACTTTATGCATACGAGCTGTCCTCATGTCTATGCGATTGGTGAGTGTATAGAACTGGATGGTGAGCTGTTCGGTATGGTAGCCCCTGTCAACCAACAGGTGGATACTTTGGTTTCTGTCCTAAAAGAGTCGAGCGTCTCAAGTAGTAGGAGACTTAGTAGTGACTCACGAATAACCGAATACAAAAACCACTGGCGTCCCTTTATCAGCAAGCCTTTATCTTTAAAATTAAAAGTATCTGGCATCGCCGCTTTTTCAGCAGGTCAGATTGCTTTTGATGATATTGAAATGGCACAGATAGAGCGCGTGGTTTATCAGCAAACGAGCCTCGATCATTATCTTTGTCTCTATATTAAAGCAAGCAAACTTATTGGCACGGTACTATACGGTGATGTGAGTGAAAGCGGGTTTTATAGTCAGCTGATCACTGATGGCAGTGACATATCCTCGATAAAAGAAGACCTTATCTTTGGCGAAGCCTATTGCGATGTAGAGAAAATAGAAGCAGCTGAGCCCGAATCTGCCGTGCCAAGTGACGCACACCTAATAGGAGAGGCCTCATGAGCAGCACCATCTTAAATGACGATCAAGCCCTCAGTGTCGTACCGTCCTCTCGCATTACAACTTACACTGAGGATTTGATCAGTCCTATTCGTACCACTTGTCCTTACTGCGGCGTAGGCTGCGGCGTACTAGCAAACATCGATGAGGCAGGTGTAGTCAGCGTGACAGGCGATCCTGAGCATCCAGCAAACTTCGGGAAACTCTGCTCAAAAGGCAGTGCATTGGCACAAACATTGGGCACTGAACGCAGGTTGACTCAGCCTTATTATCAAAACAAACAGCGAACAATAGCAAAAGGACAACCGACAGATACGCAGCCTGCCGCGTGGGAGGCAGTATTGGATGATATTGCCAGTCGTTTGAATAACACTATCGTGACACACGGGCGTGACAGCGTAATGTTTTATGTGTCAGGGCAGCTGCTTACTGAGGATTACTACGTTGCCAATAAGTTCATTAAAGGCTTTATTGGTAATAATAATATCGATTCCAATTCGCGTCTTTGTATGTCCTCAGCGGTTGCAGGGCATAAGCGTGCTTTTGGTGCAGACTTAGTGCCTAGTAATTATGAAGATTTAGAGTCTTGTGATTTATTGGTGCTGGTGGGCTCCAATATGGCGTGGTGTCATCCTATCTTATTCGGACGGTTTTTAGCCGCCAAAAAGCGTGATCCTAATAAAAAACTAATCGTGATTGATCCGCGTCGTACTGATTCTTGTGAATTTGCTGATTTGCATTTACCCATCGCTGTTGGCACGGATACGCACTTATATAACGGACTGCTGCATTATCTTGAGCAAGAAGGCTGTGGTGATAAAGACTATCTTAAGCAGTGTCATGATGTTAAGCCCGCCTTAGAGGCCGCAAAAACATGGACGATTGATAAAGTGGCGACGGCATGTGGTATCAGTGCGGATCTGGTACAGGAGTTTTATGCGCTGGTTGCTGCAAATGATAAAACCGTCACGGCATTTAGCATGGGTGTCAACCAATCTGCAAGTGGTACCGACAAGGTCAATGCCATTATCAATACTCACTTGTATACTGGGCGAGTGGGCCGAGTAGGTGCAAGTCCGTTTTCACTCACCGGTCAGCCAAATGCGATGGGCGGGCGCGAAGTCGGTGCATTAGCTAACCTGCTTGCCGCGCATCTAGACCTAGACAACGAGCAGCATCGTCATTTGGTGGCTGATTTTTGGCAAGCGCCGCAACCGCTTGCCGCAGAAGTTGGGGTAAAAGCTTGCGATGCTGCTGATGCCATACTAGATGGCCGTATCAAAGCCATCTGGATTATGGCGACCAACCCTGTCGTCAGCTTGCCTGAGGCTGATAAGTTTCGCCGCGCATTGGCTACCTGTGATTTGGTGATTGTATCTGACTGCTCCGTCGACAGCGATACGGTTAAGTGTGCAGATATTGTTTTGCCTGCACAGGGTTGGGGGGAGAAATCAGGCACAGTGACCAATTCGGAGCGCCGCATCTCGCGCCAGCGGGCGTTAATGCCTGCACTCGGACAAGCAAAGCCTGACTGGTGGATACTGTCGCAAGTCGCTAAACGCATGGGTTTGGCAGGGTTTGATTATCAGCATGCTAGGGATATATTTAATGAGCATATCGCTCTGACAGCTTATAGAAATGATACCAGCCAAGATGTATCAGAAAACAATCAACCGCGCCATCTTAATTTAGCAAAAGATCTTTCGCCAATGGTGGTAGGGGCGATAGCATCGATAGAGGAAAGCCTAAACCATCTTAAGCAGCAAAATAAAAACGTATTCTCTTTCAGTCACGACGCATATGATGTCATGACACCGTTTCAGTGGGGCGGCGCACGTATTACACCTAGCAAAACGAAATTTATTGCCATTACGCCTCCCAGTCACGCCAGTATACCCAATAGGCATACGCAACGATTGAGCTCGAAAAGCGCTGATAGTAAAAAAAAATAACAGCAGTCATACGTTTCATCAGGATAGCTCAGGAGCATTAAATCTACGGCTGATTACAGGTAGGCTTCGCGATCAATGGCATACGATGACGCGCACAGGACTTGCACCGCAGCTCAACCAACACGAGTCTGTACCAACGCTCACCGTGCATCCAAATGATGCCAAGCAGCTCGGTGTTGACCAAGGCGATTATGTACAGCTACGTCCCTGCTATGAGAAAAACTTATCAATAAATAGCCAGCCGCCGCGTACGGTCGCGAGCACCACTACAAACAGTCAGGTGCTCGCGCAAGTTGCTATCAGCGACAGTATGAGTGCAGGTGATGCCTTTATGCCGATGCATTGGAGCAACGCCTTTGCTCGTTTTGCTCGCGTAGGCACGCTGATCCCAACAGTCGTTGATCCGCATTCAGGACAGCCTGAATTAAAAAATTCTGCAATCAGCGTGATGCCTGTGCCGATGAAAACTTATGGCAAGATTTTGGTGCATCCTGATCTACAAGACACCATAATAGTGCATCTGCGTGAGACTTTAATGGATTTTGAGAAAGAGCCTGAGGATCAAGGAGTGCTGATACCTTCTTCTGATACAAATACAGCTTCTGAAAGATCAAACTCATTACCCGCATTGACATGGAGTTTAAGTCGTCAAACCAATAGCGTCTTGATTACTTTAGCCAGTCCTGTAGACAAAGTCATCAGTAAACTGCTTGATCCTGATTATTGGCAGCACTTTATCAATACTTATCAAGCATCTCTCACCGATAAATCGATCAATAGTGCCTTTACTTGCAGCAAGCAAGCAAAGCAGCTTCGCTTCGTCTCGACGCAGGTAGAGGCAAATACTAAAGTGATAGATCGGGCATCGATTAGTACGTCAAAGTCTGACATACCAAGCGATCAGCTACTGCTCAGCATTTGTTTTGCGCCGCAAGTGGCGCAGCTACCCAGTATGCATTGGCTTAACAATTGCTTTGCCAGTACTGATGCGATACCAGAGAATCAACGCTATAAGTGGTTGCTGGCAGGTCGTCCAGCGACAGGGTATGTTGATCCAGGTGCATTAGTATGTTCATGTATGGCTGTTGGAGAGAATATTATTATCGAAACAATTACCAAGCAGCAGTGTATGAGTGCCCACGCGGTTGGAAAGGCATGCCGAGCAGGGACTAACTGCGGTTCATGTGTGAGTCAAATTAATGCCTTGATCGATAGGTATGCGTCTTAAGTAGTGCTTGTTGCAAAGTTTGATCGTTAATATGGCATAGGGCTTGCACCGTATTTTATATGCTCTTCTTTTCTTAGGTATGCCATTGTTAGGTGCAGAGTTGCGCGTTATTAACAGTGTTATTAGGAGTTATTACCATGACTGATTCATCTACCTTTATTGCCGCATTAACTTCACAAAATTTACCCAATATAAATTGTCATATTAGAGTGAGCGATGAGCCATCAGGTATAGAAAAAATGTGAAAACGGGCACGGTACATTTGGTTGGTGCAGGTTCTGGCGATCCTGAGCTACTCACGTTAAAAGCATTACGAGTAATGCAAAAAGCAGAGGTCGTACTCTATGATAGTTTAGTTTCAGAGGATATCTTAGATATGTGTGCGCTGACGGCAGAGAAGATATTTGTCGGTAAGCGCCGTGCCAATCACGCACTACCACAAGAAGGTATCAATGAGCTACTGGTCAAACACGCGCTAGCAGGCAAAACGGTCGTTAGGCTCAAAGGTGGCGACCCCTTTATATTTGGACGCGGCGGAGAGGAGCTGCAAGAAGTGGTGCGTCATGGTATTCATTTTGAATCTATTCCTGGTATCACTGCTGCTAGTGCGGCCGCAAGTAGAGCAGGTATTCCCTTGACACACCGTGATCATGCGCAAGCCGTAAAATTTGTGACCGCTTGCAAAAGTTGGGCGCACCTAATAATGACTACGATGAACTCTTAGACAGTACGCAAACGGTTGTCTTTTATATGGGGTTGAATCGACTAGATGAGATGACTCAAGGGCTAATTGCCGCAGGGCGCGACAGTAATACACCTTTTGCTGTGATTAGTCATGCCAGTTTGCCAACGCAGCAGCTTCTTATCGGTACGCTTGGTAATATCGCGGAGCAGCAAGCTGAGGCAAAATTACCAACACCTGCGCTATTGATTATGGGTGATGTGGTTAATTTATATCATGAGTTTGCAAACTACAACCTTGGTGCGTTAGGCACAAGTACCTTTATTGACGTTCAAAACGTTGTTAGCAGTCATGATTTAGTCAGTAATTTGGAGGTTGTCACGTAGGATAGAAGCATACTAGTGCCAAGCGATAATAGTGCTTAGCACTTTTATAGTATGTCAGCGCAAATATAGTATGTCAGCGCAAACACTTAAACAGGGTAATGACTACTACAAAATACTAAAACGCATGTAAAAAGTAGACGATGTAATAAAAAGAGTATGATGCAAGGTACGATGACTTTGGATACATTAAGAGTTAGTTCAGCAGACTGGTATAAGTGGTTCCATTATACCAGTCTGTTTTAAGTAGTCTATTAATAGGTTCAAAGGGTTAAATAGCTGGTTCCCTTGGAGCATAGCTTTTGAAACCATTTTTCTTTATATTGTCACTTAGACAGGCTGGACATTTGATGTATAGTGTCATTTGCATTTCACTATTTATCAATTTCTCAGCCTGTTTTTTCCAGCCTACTTTTTGAACCACCACCCGGATATAAATGTAGCTATGAATAAAACAACTTTTAAAATATCGAAGATGGACTGCCCTTCGGAGGAAAACCTAATCCGAATGAAATTAGAGGGCCACTCGAATATTGAACATCTTGAGTTCGACATTCCTAACCGTCAATTAACTGTGTTTCATCATGACAATATAGAAGGGATAGAGACTGCTATTCATGACCTAAAATTAGGAGACACCCTACTCTCGACCGAAACCATTGACCCCTCTGATCCCAACAATAATTTTAAAATTGATGCTGACTCTAGTCACAAAAAGATGCTGAGCAAAGAAAGCTACTATGGATAGTGCTGGTCATTAACTTTGCTTTCTTTATTATTGAAATGAGCACGGGACTGATTTCTCGTTCGATGGGGTTGGTCGCCGACAGCTTAGATATGTTAGCAGATAGCTTCGTGTACGGAATTAGCTTATTTGCGGTCGGTGGAACGGTCATTAAGAAAAAACGAATTGCCAGAATTGCCGGATATTTTCAAATTACGCTAGCGATTCTTGGTTTTTTAGAAGTGCTAAGACGTTTCTTTGGCAATGAGCAGTTACCTGACTTTTCTACCATGATAGTCATATCGATTCTTGCGCTAATTGCAAACTCGATTTGCCTCTATTTACTACAAAAATCGAAAAGCAAAAAGAAGAAGCCCATATGCAAGCCAGTATGATTTTCACTTCAAACGATGTGATTATCAATTTAGGGGTAATTGTTGCAGGGATTTTGGTTAATTGGTTACACTCTAGTACGCCTGATTTGATTATTGGTAGCATCGTATTTGCTGTAGTTATTCAGGGCGCCTTTAGAATATTGAAGTTGAGTAAGTAGCCAAGCCTAATAACTGAAGCAAATAGCTCAAGTAAGTAGCTTAATTAAACCGCTAAGTGTAAAGTAACTGGGTTTGAAGCAAATAAACATCATAAGGATATGAGACCTCAAGCAATGATTGAACAAACTTTAAATCTAGTCACCACCAAAGACCATCAGCAAGTTGCCGTTTGGCGAATAATAGATGATGAAGTCTTTGATAAGAATCTGGGAGACCTTCCTAAATTTTGTGTAAGTATTTAATCTAAACGTCAGTTACACAGAATCTGGGATGGTCTCTTCAAGTCCCTCACTAGCGCACCGATCATAGATAGAATATCTATGGTAAGTACATCATGAAGTACACTGTGGCTATCTCAGCAAGTTGAAACCTTAATACCATTAGCTCACAGCCAAAGGTTCAAGTCCTCACTAGGGTACTGTATCCTTTTCACTCTATAAAATCCATAAAACGCCAAACCCAGTAATAAAAGAATGCTATAAATATAATAAAACCCGTATTCATATACGTATTCATACCCTTTATAGTGTCTAAAGTCCCCTGATAAGTGATTACCTCATTAATTTCAGCTTCGACATCTTCCACATTAAGACTTACCATCTGTCTAATTCCATTATGAAACCCTAGAAAATCTTTCTGTATATACCACCCTATCACGGCTTTTTTTACCTTCAATAGGTTCTAAATATTTTTGCCAAAACAAGAGGAGTCAGTGTCAAAAGCTGAATAGCTGCACCCATATACTTCTTTACGGTTAAGGTCATTGAGATCTAATAACATAAAAATGTGATTTCCCTCACCAACATTCAAACTACCTACAATACCTTCACTATAATTAAGCTCAGACTCTAAAGGGAAGTCTCTACCTTGCCAACTCAGTATTGCCCAAGCTATTAGCGATATCCAAGTTAATAGCAGAATGACTATTTGAACTTTTCTAGTTAATGTTAATACTTTGAATTGCTTCAGTCGTCTTGTTAAGTGTCTCACTCAGTATCAAGCCCTTTTACCAAATCTGCCATTAAATCCTTATCCGTTTGTCTGCTCAAAAATCCAACAGATTATCGGCTGTATATTCCCTTAAACCGTCTAATGAATCCCTTCTCTAAAGCATCTACAAGAACAGCACCCAGTAGTATTTTTTTGCTGTGTTAGCTTCTTATCTAATTTCTGTTTTTCTTCTAAATCACCACTATCCAGCAAGCTCATATTTTCCCTTAAACTAGCAAATCTATTTATTCCGATAACCAAGCTCATTTTAAAAGATTTTAATGTAAGAAACTTAACTCAAAATAGATAGCTTTTCATCTGTAATGAGCATCATATGAATAAAAAACCGTAGTAGCGGTGAGTATTGCCATTTGTTCATCTGCTCTCTATGGTCTTGACTAGCAATACCGATATGGAGAGCATTTTTCGACTCATTAGATTGCTGCTTAATGTCTTGATAGTCAGTAGATGACATAGTTTCCATCAACAAATCTTCGTTGCTGCTCATCAGCCAATGTTTCAAAGGCAGCAGTTTCTTACCAATGTCAATGAAACGCTGCAACTCTTTCTCATCTCTTTTCCAAATGGTAGGTATGCTCGGCTACTAGAGAGTTTTTCACGACATATCTCAATAAACCAAGTCCAATCAGTCTCTGATTTTTCTCGTAGACGATAGGCATTACTTAACAAAAACGATAGCAACCTTAAATCACTTTGGTATTGAATGTTCAGTGGACTCAGTACGGAATTCTTTGAATCTGATAGCTTAACAAAGCGAGGTTTGCCGCGTTTGGTAGTGATAGCGGCAACCTCGCTCGCACGTTCTATTAGAACCTTTGCATCGTGAATAGAGATATTTGCTAACTGGGCTGCTTTACTTAAAGGCATCTCTTTATCATAGGTCTGTAGTAGCAGTTGTACTCGGTTTAGACCATAACGACCAAACAGCTCATTAGTGACTGGCGTATTGGTACTCAAGAGGAGTTTCTTATCACAGTTTTCGACCGTAAACTTCGGTGACTTGCGTTTGCCTTCTATAATATTTTTAAATAAAAGTGTACGAATACTAGGTATACTGACGCTACTATTACTAACAGTTGCATTATTCTCCTTAAGCTTTTTGTTCGTAAAACCTGTTACGTTATACAGCGTACGTTCTGGCAATGTTATATCTGCTTTACTAAGCGCATAGGTCGCCATCAGCGTGGCAAAATGGTTGTAATACTCAAAGCTCCGCTCAGGCGATAAGTGTCCCATAATACCTGAGAGAGCATACCAGCGATCCTGTGCATCTGTATGCTCTCCGAGTATGCCTTGTTTGATGCGAATTACGTCACTTTCGTCATAATCGGTAAGGGCTTCTACGAGATCTGAATGGCCTACTAGCGCTAAAGATAGGTTACTCACTGCTGTATGCCTAAACCCATGAAAGGTATGCTCTGCTACATTATCATCTACCGATATGTCTTTTAAAACTCGTTTGAGTAACTGCAACGGAACATGGTCATCAATAGGGCGCTGATCCGATGATAAGGTAAAGATAAATTTGTTTGAACTGTCGCCAATATTACTCTGCACAAAATTAATAAAAAATTTAGCTCATTAGGTTTGAGGAGAGCAAATAAGGGAACGCGGCGAATACTACTTTGAGTCTTAGTTGGACGGTAGCTATTGGGCCTTATTACCACTGATGGTACAGCTGTTTTTAAGCCTTCGATGTCATTATACTTAAGTCCCAACAGCTCTTTTTGCGCATCCCAGTACGATAGACTAAGATAAATAAAAGCGCGAACATCTCCTGCTCCAATATATCTACAGAACTCAGTATCTGCGTAATAATGGCTTGATACGCTTGCAGTGATATCAGCTCCGCACGTACACGCCGACCATTTTTGGACTGCTGGAAGTTCACGGAGGGTAGGTTGTATTTGCTCTTAGCAAAGTTGTGCATACTCTTCAATAAATTGGCAGAGTATCCAATGTCAGTATTGTTTCGTACGACAGCTTTGTATTCTAAGATGTCTTCATAGAGCTCTTCAAACTCTTCCTCTGACCAAATATCAAGCGGCTGAGCCGTTGTGAAATATAACCATTCATAGCCTATGGTTCTAATATATTTCAAAATAGACTCATTGCTAAGCGATTTTGATTCTTTTCGATTGAGTAAATTCAACACCCAATCTAATAAAATTTTTTCACTTAAGTCATCGTATTGCTTATAACGTTTTTGTACTCTTTCAATAAGAGTAGGCGGCTTTTTGCTGGTTTTTTTCTTTTTCTGTTTTTCATCCGTTTTGAAGTCTTTAGTCAGATTCATAATTAAATCAGACTTTCTAACATCTATCTTTTTGGTAGAACTACTACTAGATGACTCGTTTTGATTAACAGAGCTTTTGCTGATAGACAGCGTCAAAATATGTTCTAGATCATACGGCTCCTCTTTATACTGATATTTTTGGTTCAAGAACCGACCAAAGTCTTGCGTACTTAATCCTGCAGTATTATGCATACCTCGCAGCACCCCAACTGAAGCATGGTCGATACTAGCGTCATCGAAATCCTCCCAGTAATAACTGGCGTAATATAAAAACCTTGAAAAGGGAAGTGGTTTAATACCTAAAGGCTTGATCACGTCAGACAAAGCCACGGTCAAGTATCGCTTTATCTTATCTTCTGACAGCTTGGCAATGATATGTTTGATTTCTGCTTGACTGCTGTTTTTATGATAACGCATCAGCCAACACTGACTGACCACATCTACAATGATTTGCTTGGTGTTATAAAGCTTGTCACTACCTTCTTCGCGCTCGTTACCAAAGTGCTTTTGTACAAAACGCGGCGAGACCATTATCCTTTCTTTGATGAATGGCTGATACTCTTTGGTGAGCAATGAGATAAGCCACCCTTGAAGCATTTGTACCTCGTTGATGCCGCCATACACAATTCCTGAGAATATCAGCCAGCCTATAATCTGCTCTTGGCTGTAATTGGTGTTCTGCTCCCAATGATGCTCTACTGCGCGAATGATTTTGACCAGCGCCTTACCGTCTTTTTAACCAAGCTGTATTTGTAATTAGTGGATTGATTTTAGTAGGCTGTGGCGCGATTATCTTAGGATAGTGATGCTCAGCAAGCATATAGTGCTTATTTTGATAGTCAATGAACTTGACGATGATTTGCCAAACATGTTTGAGTGTTCTAGATGACTCGTAAGCTTTTGCTATTTTATTTTCAATGATTGACTGAAACTCATCAAATCCCTCTTGGGACAATGGCTCCAATTGCCTGTAAAGCTCTATCTGAAACTGGCTTAAAGATTGACTCCAAGATAGCCATGACAAATCAAAATAATCGCTAGAGCTTGGCGAAAATGAAAAGATGCGCTCATTGGGCCAAAGCGCTTGTTGGTAGTATTTATTAAAAGACTGTATGAATCCGATACTTCCAGGATGAACCCTTTTCAACGACTCCCATTCGGTTTGTAAGTCGGCGAGTAGCTTTATCTCACGTGTCCTTGCCGTGTCACTGTCTTTGAGTATAGATGGGTAAGGCACGTAGCGCTTTTTTCTACCATCAAACTTTGCTAAGTCATCAATAATTTTTGGCAGCTTTATTTCATTTATTAGCATGATCAACCTCTGCAGTGCTTGTGCCGACATGATTTGAATTAGGATAATGATTGATTGTGATATCTGATAACCCAAGCTGTGCTGCGATCTGTTCAAACACGGACGCTACACGCTTAATATCTGCTTTACTACTTGATGAGAAACGTCCCAATACTTCTTGACGAGCTTTTTCATGACCAATAACTGTGTTAATCAGCGATAAGGAAACGCCAAGATTTTCAAGCTGCGTACGAACAAAGTGGCGTGTCCAATAGGGGTTGGCGTCAATGATGTGTTTGGTCATATGATAAGCATCGCCACGCTTAATGTCTTTAAGAGTAGGGGGAGTTAGCACTAGGAGCTCGTTCATACAACAGCTTTAATAGTGTTTCATCATTACCCAAACGGATATTGTCAATGATAGCGCTGATGTCATGATAACCTTGATGCTTTGCCTGATAATTAATCAAATACGCTCTATAGTCTGTTAGATGGCGTATCAGTGTCGGGCATAGCGGAATGAGACGATCACTTTTGACCTTCTTAACAGGCTTGTCATTGATGAGCAGCCAACCCATATCAAGATCAATATCGTACATTCTGCCAAGACCGTTGTTTGGTCGCACGCCGGTTAAAAGGCAAAAGACAAACCATACAAAAATACTGGTTCTGTTAAAGTGCTCCTCATCGTTTGAACTTTGATCGGTCCAGTACTTCATCTCATTTATGATGTCGCAAACTGTTTCAATCTTCAACGCAAACCCTGACCCCACCGTATATTTATGCCAGGCGGAGATATAAGTCAGGTCAAAATTACTATTGCTATTAAATATGTTCAGTGCTGATTTATAGTGAGCCATAAGTGCTTCGCTAGTGTGGCTACTATAGTACATCGCAGGAGCATGGGACGCAGGCGTGCGACAGATGATATCGGCGATATGCGCATGGCAATTAGGTGTATAACGAGAGAGCACGACATGTAGTGCGGTCTCTATACGATTGACGGACAGGTACGGCAATCCAAGGCTGCTACGCAAGGCGGCAAGATAAGCCGTAAAATCTTCTTTTGACGGCAACTCGCAAGCAAGTAAATCATCTATAAGCCATGATGGTAGTGGAACTTTGATGGTATCAGAAGTATTTTCATAATCCTTTTCGGGCAATGTTTGGCTTGTCGATCTTTTAGTAATACCTAAACTGTGTTCAATGTAGTATTTTTTACCTTTGATTTTGAAAATATTAGGATGACCGATATAGCCGGGTATTAGTAAGGATTTAACTGGCAACCCAGTAATCATAGATAACAATAAAATACCAGCACAGGTTTTATCAGTCTCTGTTTCTGGTAAGGTGCTTGCATCTTGGTTGAGCGCAGCAAATAACGCTTGGTAGCCGGCAAGGGAGAGTAAGCGCGTGTTAGAGTTAAGCGCGAGATTGCGCTGAGACATATAGTTTTGCTGTAGCGATAAATCTATAGTTTGGAGCGGTATAGAGTATTTGATTAACGGGTTTGGATATTCGCCATAGCTGACATAGGGTGCCTCATGGTGATCAATACGCTCTTCAAAGCTAGTAGTTAGATCTTCATAGGTTTCTGTATTAGGGTCTAAAAATGCAAGATCTATGGCGATAGCACTGTGTTCTATATCGTCACGTGTGCTACCCCATGCATCATTGCTGGACGTAGTATTCCAGTTATGCCTAGTTGCAGTGGTGTCTACAGGATATTTTGATGTGTTATCTGCTAGGTTGATAGCTTTAACTTTAATGTTCTTAGGTAGCTTTTTACGCTTAGGTTTTGGCTTCTGTGGCACGTGCGCGTGTTGATAGGCAGTCGTTATTTTCTCTATTTGGCTCAGTTTATCTTTTGCCACTTTCTTTTCTTCGGCATGAGTAGCTTGCTTATCATTTAACAATTCATATGCACTTTTTTGCTGCTCTAATAGATCAGTGAAAATGGTGAGTATGCTTTCCAAACTCATGGTCATTTGAGGTAAATCAGGTAGTTCACGCCAAATCCATGTTCGTCTAGAAGATCTTGAAAACTGCGCCTGTTTAAATTGCATCAGTATATTTTTGGTGTGTTGTTTTGTACTATGCTGCATCAGTATCACACTGGTGTGCATTGCTATGGCTAGCCAAATTAACCGTTTCTGTAGGTAGTCATGCTGATGTTCATTGATAGAATGTTGCATGAGAATAAGCAATTGCATGATGAGTGGTTTTTTTGCTAATTCTGATCTACTAATAGTCATAGAAAGCCGAGGAACTGGCCTTCTTTGTAATACCTGTAATATTAATCTTAGTAGATTTTGGGGATTATCATCTGGCTGGCTATAGCTATTGTGTACTGCTAAAGTGATCTCAGATATGGCAGTCGATACTGCTTCTGGATATATAAAATTCTGGTCATTATCAATTTTTTTAATGATTTCTGTTAATGCTGGCGTATCAAGCCATTCTAGCTCTTCATGAGCATTCTCAGTCATAAAACACCCTCAGAAGGTCGCTTGTAATAGGTTTGCTCACTTATATTTATAAGCCGACAAAATGTAGTAATAGCAAAAATATTTTTGCCAAATAATTTTTGGTTTATCTCTTGATCCAAGATCTCGTTTAGCTGCGTGTAAATGAGCTTGATATCTATTTCTTTATTGTATTTTGCGATGAGATCAATAAGCTCGTAAAAACTGATGTCGAAATTAAACTGATCTTTTGGGATATATCTCACAGACACTTTTTGTCCGAGTACATTAAAATCAACATCAGGACTTTTGATCAAGTGAAAAAGCTCAAAATTATTGACTAAAAACCATCTTTTGTCTTCTTTGATAAATAATGTGGTTTTAGTCCAAGCAGCGCTATGCTTAAGTTTAAAGGCTTCACTAATGAAGGGTCTGATATGACAGGTATAAAGATTATATAGTTCAAGAACGCCTTCAAATATGAGCACAGGAGTTGTCTGCAGCTTGGCAACTGTTAATGATTTTGATGGATTCATAAACACTCCACTAAGATAATGATCTAATGTGGTCGATATGCTTCATTTATTGACCTCTACTCTTATCTTACTATTACTTGCTATCAATTAGATCCCACCTCGTCAACTAGACGACAATACGTGACGCATCATTTTACTTTTAGAGTTACTTATAGAAGAGCAATGATAATTTGCTCTGAAGCGCTTTAGAAATGAGCTAGAGTTAGCAAGCACGTGGATAGGGTAGACAGAGTGGAATTCTAGGACAACGGCTTACGGATCTTAGATAGAGATTTACCAGTGTGCTGCTTAAATATTAGGATCAAGAGCTTATATGACATGGATGCAGATTGATATCTGATCTTAGGACATAAAAAGAATTTTTTATTATTTCTCACCTCTTAAACCGCCTAACACTACTCACCACCACCCCAAACAGCTCAAGCGAGCCTTTCACCACGATATCTGCATAGTTCTCATTGTGAGCTCGTAAGATAATATGCTCACCGAGTATCAGCTGCTTGGCGGTAAAGCCGTCATCGACTAGTGCAATCACGATATCTTTATTCCTAGCGCTTAATGAGCGATCTACAATCAAGATATCATTGGGGTAGATACCCATATCGATCATGCTATCGCCTTCGACTTCTACCAAGTAGGTTGTCGTTGGACTGTGAATAAGCAGTGTGTTTAGATCAATGCGGTTTTGCACATAGTCCGTCGCTGGGCTTGGAAAGCCTGCTTTGACTCTATCGCTATAAAGCGAGAGCAATACCGTCTCACCTTCATCGGTGAGCCTTCCTATTATCTTAACCGTCATTGAGTCCACCTCTGGTTTAATCTACTTTGGGTATTTGGTTAATATTCGTGGTATAGCAAGGCGATAGCATATCCCGGCTCATTTGCCATGACTGCTTGTCTTTGATGCCTTCGCTTGCGATAAACACAGCAGACTGCTGATTACTGTTTTGACCATATCTTTTATTAAGCTGATCCATAACGGCAATAACCTCTGCGCTCTTTGAGGTACTTTGTTGGTTGGTTTGATTGTCGCTACTATCGTCTGCAAACAAGTCAGGCTGTACCTCATCATGCGGGCAGATATCAAAGAGCATAACGCCTGCTTTAGCGTAGCGAACATCTTTTTAAATATTTGCGTCAGTATTTGCCGAGCAGCGGCTACCATCACTCTAGTATCAGCGGTTGGGGTTATAAACTGACATTGTCCGGATATAGAGGTATAACTCTCTGTTTGACTAAACGAGCTATTCTTAGCAAAGACGCTTAAGTAATGACAAACACTGTCTTGTTTGCGCAGCTTGCTTGCCGCTTTTGCCGCATGACTACAGACCGCTTGGCTCAGCTCATCAGGGCAAGTAATACGAGAGGAGAAAGAACGAGAAGAGATGATCTGCTTCTTAGCCTCTACCGCCTCAATACCAAGACAGCTTTGACCATTAAGCTCTAAGCAGGTGCGCTCGAGTACCACCCCGAAGTGCTGCCTTATTTTCGCAGGCTCACAGACGGCGAGCTGATAGACCGTATGAATACCCATCTTATTGAGTCTGACCTTGTAACGACGACCCACGCCCCATACCCTCACCGACATCGGTGATCTGCATGATACGTCTGATCCATCGAAGATTATCTAGCACGCAGACGCCTTTAGTAGCGGGGTGCTTTTTAGCAGCATAATTGGCAAGCTTTGCCATGGTCTTAGTACTGCCCATACCCACACATACTGGAATGCCGGTGTACTGCTCAACGATGCTTTTGAGCTTACGCCCATAGCTATCAAGATCAGTCATCGCAGTAGGATAATCGGCTAAGTATAAAAAGGCTTCATCTATAGAATAGACTTCAACGGTAGGACACAGTTTCTCGAGGGTGCTCATGACTCTGTGAGACATATCAGCATATAAAGTGTAGTTTGAACTAAAGACGGTAACGTCGTTCTTCTCGCAGAACTCTTTAACCTGAAAGTACGGCACACCCATCTTGATACCGAGCTGTTTTGCCTCACTGGAGCGAGCGACCACGCAGCCATCATTGTTAGACAGTACGACCACTGCCTTACCTCTTAGATCAGGGCGAAAGAGCTTCTCACAGTTGGCATAGAAGCTATTGCAATCAACAAGCGCATACATGGCTGTCTCAGTAGATGGATGGCATAAAGAAAGGCATATCCAATCACGAGTATTTACGTGATTAGAGATGCCTTTGATTGTAGAGACAGCGTGCTTGAAAATTCAAGAGCGAATAAAGGGTAGACGACGATGGTTGTCGTGAGGGTTTAAGGAGACATAGTAGTTTCAATCCACGCACCCGTGATGGGTGCGACGTCGATCACATCCCTACCGCATCGCGGCAACCAGGTTTTCAATCCACGCACCCGTGATGGGTGCGAAACGCAAAGATGATTAATAAAGGCTTGGCGTTAGTTTCAATCCACGCACCCGTAATGGTGCGAACAGCTCACCAGTACGGGTCGCGGCGAATATGGCGTTTTCAATCCACGCACCCGTGATGGGTGCGAAATTCTTAGATTCATTACCGTTCGTCATTATGATGTTTTCAATCCACGCACCCGTGATGGGTGCGAAGATGTTTCCTGCGATAGCGACTGCATGGTTGTGTTTTCAATCCACGCACCCGTGATGGGTGCGAATAGGTAGTGAATTAGATTCACCATCTAATGGTGTTTTCAATCCACGCACCCGTGATGGGTGCGAATACGTACAACCGTGCAACACGCAGCAATGCAGGGTTTTCAATCCACGCACCCGTGATGGGTGCGAACATCCGCTTACCTTTCACAAAATGCGGATTAGTGTTTCAATCCACGCACCCGTGATGGGTGCGAAAGTTTTGGTAGTCCAGACTATCGCTATACTGAGTTTTCAATCCACGCACCCGTGATGGGTGCGAACATCCGCTTACCTTTCACAAAATGCGGATTAGTGTTTTCAATCCACGCACCCGTGATGGGTGCGAAACCTTCCAGTAGTCGGGCATTTCTACTTCTGGTTTTCAATCCACGCACCCGTGATGGTGCGAATTGGACGAGCGCTATTACGGCCTACAACTTGCCAGCGTTTTCAATCCACGCACCCGTGATGGGTGCGAACATAATCATTAACCAGTAGCGGCGCGGCTCATCGTTTCAATCCACGCACCCGTGATGGGTGCGAACTTAACTGGTACTTCGTAAGTTTTACCACCTGCGTTTTCAATCCACGCACCCGTGATGGGTGCGAAGTCTATCAGTGCTGATTGTCTAAAACTTTCGTGTTTTCAATCCACGCACCCGTGATGGGTGCGAACAGCCGTCAGCTAAAACGATTGCTGAAACTGGCGTTTCAATCCACGCACCCGTGATGGGTGCGAAACTGGTCAATGTACCAGCCAAAGACGCACTTAGTTTCAATCCACGCACCCGTGATGGGTGCGAATTAATTGTGGACGGCTTAACAGTTGAAACCACTGTTTCAATCCACGCACCCGTGATGGGTGCGAACAAAAGAAATGGACGCTATTCGCGCGAGCTTAAGTTTCAATCCACGCACCCGTGATGGGTGCGAATAAAGTCTTTAAATGGGTTAAAACGGCGTTCTAATGTTTTCAATCCACGCACCCGTGATGGGTGCGAACCCTCAGTAGTTGGTAGCTCAGGCGTACTAGCAGTTTTCAATCCACGCACCCGTGATGGGTGCGAATTGATTGTTTAATGACTCTCTATTTTTAGCGAGTTTTCAATCCACGCACCCGTGATGGGTGCGAATTTTTGTGCGTGGAGGGAGTGGTGTCCGCTGTTTCAATCCACGCACCCGTGATGGGTGCGAAGATGACAGCTACGGATTGCATATCAAAGAGTGGGTTTCAATCCACGCACCCGTGATGGGTGCGAAGTTAATCACAACTGGAGACACCCTATGACCTGGGTTTCAATCCACGCACCCGTGATGGGTGCGAATTAATCATACTATCGCCCTCTATCACGACCCAGTTTTCAATCCACGCACCCGTGATGGGTGCGAATCAGCATATTTTACAAGCGTACCACTAAAAAATGTTTTCAATCCACGCACCCGTGATGGGTGCGAAGTGTCTACGTTGAATGACTTAATTATTCTTTGTTGTTTTCAATCCACGCACCCGTGATGGGTGCGAATCGTTAAGCCATTCAATGTCATCTTCATGCCATGTTTTCAATCCACGCACCCGTGATGGGTGCGAAGCCCTACGCGAGCAAGGTATTTCACTCAATCCGCGTTTTCAATCCACGCACCCGTGATGGGTGCGAATCGTTAAGCCATTCAATGTCATCTTCATGCCATGTTTTCAATCCACGCACCCGTGATGGGTGCGAAGGCGCAGATAGTCATAGTGTATACGCTAATAATATAGTTTCAATCCACGCACCCGTGATGGGTGCGAATCAGCTCGGTCATTTGCGTATGTGTCGCTAGATGTTTTCAATCCACGCACCCGTGATGGGTGCGAAGTCCCACCAGCGTATATTGAACGCTAATAAAATAGTTTCAATCCACGCACCCGTGATGGTGCGAATAAACACGCCCCTTAATTGGGGCTTTTTTGGGGTTTTCAATCCACGCACCCGTGATGGGTGCGAATGCGTCTACGGGTTGTGTGGCGGGGTGCTGATTGTTTCAATCCACGCACCCGTGATGGGTGCGAACAGGTTTTTCCCGTAGCTCGTTGCAAGCATGGGTTTCAATCCACGCACCCGTGATGGGTGCGAACCGAGACTCGTGATGCTATCAGCGCAGCATTAGTTTTCAATCCACGCACCCGTGATGGGTGCGAAAGATTAGATAACAATAGCCCTATTGATATAGAAGCATTAGTTTTCAATCCACGCACCCGTGATGGGTGCGAATAACAAATAACGCTTGCTTAGCTTTTTATGTTGTTTTCAATCCACGCACCCGTGATGGGTGCGAATGGTTCGGTAGAGCGTGACTGTTCGGTATGGCAGGTTTTCAATCCACGCACCCGTGATGGGTGCGAACCTATCGCGCTCAACAGTTGGCCGCATTTAGTGTTTTCAATCCACGCACCCGTGATGGGTGCGAAGCCAATATTAGCATCATAATTTACTGACAAAATGTTTTCAATCCACGCACCCGTGATGGGTGCGAAAAAGATATCATATGACCATAGCCGTTATAAGTGTTTTCAATCCACGCACCCGTGATGGGTGCGAATATCCATGAGCAATACAAATCAAGCAAACAAAAGTTTCAATCCACGCACCCGTGATGGGTGCGAACAATCGCTCTGGCACTACTGGCACAAGCCAGCAAAGTTTTCAATCCACGCACCCGTGATGGGTGCGAAAAGCGATTGCGCTAGGACGGCAACTAGGCAAAGTTTCAATCCACGCACCCGTGATGGGTGCGAAACAATGTAATCTTGCGACGTCGTTACTAAAAAAAGGTTTTCAATCCACGCACCCGTGATGGGTGCGAAGAATGCCAGTTCTCTTGATTCCCTAGCAATAACGTTTTCAATCCACGCACCCGTGATGGGTGCGAACGAGGCAAAGACCTCAGCAGGTACATCAGCAGGTTTTCAATCCACGCACCCGTGATGGGTGCGAATAATAGTCGCCTTGACAAAAACCACTAAAAGAGTTTCAATCCACGCACCCGTGATGGGTGCGAATTGGCTTGCTTATCCGTCTGTGCGTCTATGTTGTTTTCAATCCACGCACCCGTGATGGGTGCGAAGTACCTGTCAAACTATTTATCAATCTTTATTGTTTCAATCCACGCACCCGTGATGGGTGCGAACGCCGTTTAATGATGTATATGTCGCACTTAGTAAGTTTTCAATCCACGCACCCGTGATGGGTGCGAACTTTAGTCACGCTGCGATAAAAAGCATGGCCTGTTTTCAATCCACGCACCCGTGATGGGTGCGAAAAGTACATCCGCGACAACAACGAAGCGGCACTCGTTTCAATCCACGCACCCGTGATGGGTGCGAAACCATGTAATCGGCACAGCTAAAAACGTGCGAGCTGTTTTCAATCCACGCACCCGTGATGGGTGCGAATATTAGCGAGCATGGCACACGCGGCGAGTGTTGGTTTCAATCCACGCACCCGTGATGGGTGCGAATTAGCATAGTTTGTCTCTTAGCCTACGACATCGTTTCAATCCACGCACCCGTGATGGGTGCGAACAGCACCCACGGGGCAATCAACTAAACGCTGAGTTTTCAATCCACGCACCCGTGATGGGTGCGAATGCACGTTGATGCATAAAGAAGGACATAGCATAGTTTTCAATCCACGCACCCGTGATGGGTGCGAAACGGTCTTTTGTTGTAGATGTTTTTCACGCGTTTCAATCCACGCACCCGTGATGGGTGCGAAGAGCGAGTGCCGTTGTTTTTGGCACTGCTCGATGTTTTCAATCCACGCACCCGTGATGGGTGCGAAAGTGTAATAACGACAAATCGAGCATGACACTAGTTTCAATCCACGCACCCGTGATGGGTGCGAAGACGACAAAGGCGCTTACAAAGCCTATGCGACAGTTTCAATCCACGCACCCGTGATGGGTGCGAATTGAATGATCGCTATTTACGTGATGAGCAGTTAGTTTCAATCCACGCACCCGTGATGGGTGCGAATAATAACGGTTATCATGGCTGAGGTATCAATTAGTTTTCAATCCACGCACCCGTGATGGGTGCGAAAAAAAGAGGGCTTTGTCATTAACCGTATCGGCGTTTCAATCCACGCACCCGTGATGGGTGCGAAGCCAATCTTGTAGAAAATGACCATCCGTGGAACGTTTTCAATCCACGCACCCGTGATGGGTGCGAAACCGTGAAGCCGCTATTGAAGCAGGCTACAGTGTTTTCAATCCACGCACCCGTGATGGGTGCGAACACGATGACGATGATGACCGAACCGTGCCAAAGGTTTTCAATCCACGCACCCGTGATGGGTGCGAAGCTTCTGATTAGGTAGTTTTCTGTGTTTGTAGGTTTCAATCCACGCACCCGTGATGGGTGCGAATCTTGGCAAAAGCATTATCCAGAAGTCTGCAAAGTTTCAATCCACGCACCCGTGATGGGTGCGAAGTTAGAGATAACTATATGGTTCATTCGTCTGTGTTTTCAATCCACGCACCCGTGATGGGTGCGAAGATAGCTACCGTATCGCTGCAATGTCAATCAAGTTTTCAATCCACGCACCCGTGATGGGTGCGAACAATAGTCGGCGCCATACTATTGCCTTGCGCGTGAGTTTTCAATCCACGCACCCGTGATGGGTGCGAAGACTGCTTCGTAAAATTAACAGCCTTATCCATGTTTTCAATCCACGCACCCGTGATGGGTGCGAATACGTTTATGTTGTTATCAAAAGCAGGGCGCAGTTTCAATCCACGCACCCGTGATGGGTGCGAAATACTCACTAAAACTGTCCTCGTAGATTGAGTGTTTTCAATCCACGCACCCGTGATGGGTGCGAATGGTTTTGGTCTTGGCTTGCTATCCTCATCGTAGTTTCAATCCACGCACCCGTGATGGGTGCGAATACTGTGGTTATATCGAGTCGCTCATTGTGCAAGTTTCAATCCACGCACCCGTGATGGGTGCGAAGGCTACCACGGCTTGCGTATTGAGCTTAAAGATGTTTTCAATCCACGCACCCGTGATGGGTGCGAAAGCTTGGCATCAAATCGCATAGATACCTTGTTGTTTTCAATCCACGCACCCGTGATGGGTGCGAAGTTACTGGCTGTGTCTGTGCGTCCTAGTGCCAAGTTTTCAATCCACGCACCCGTGATGGGTGCGAACGATTGTTTGCAGCCAAACATTGAAAGCATAGAGTTTTCAATCCACGCACCCGTGATGGGTGCGAAGCTATATTGGTGATACGCTTATGCTATCGCAGCGTTTTCAATCCACGCACCCGTGATGGGTGCGAACGGCTTTTCGGCTGCGGCTGCACTCCAAAATTCCGTTTCAATCCACGCACCCGTGATGGGTGCGAATGCTATTGGTAAATTTGCAAAGTCAAGAGATATGTTTTCAATCCACGCACCCGTGATGGGTGCGAAGCTGTTGCCACTGTCCGGTAAAATACTATCTAAGTTTCAATCCACGCACCCGTGATGGGTGCGAATAGAGCCAGTCATCATCTAGGAGATACACCATGTTTTCAATCCACGCACCCGTGATGGGTGCGAACAGCCTGAGAGTCGTAAGCGGTCGCTGGCGCAGTTTTCAATCCACGCACCCGTGATGGGTGCGAACGCTTTAAATGCGTAATCAATAATCACCCAAAAGTTTCAATCCACGCACCCGTGATGGGTGCGAATTGGTCTCTGTAGGTGTCGTTATCTCGGGCATTGTTTTCAATCCACGCACCCGTGATGGGTGCGAAAAGCTCGCAAGGTCGGAACAAGGCGAGTATCGAGTTTTCAATCCACGCACCCGTGATGGGTGCGAAGACATTGCGGTCGAGCATAAGCCTGTTCGCGGCGTTTTCAATCCACGCACCCGTGATGGGTGCGAATATTCTCAATGCGACCTGCATAGACAGATAGCTGTTTCAATCCACGCACCCGTGATGGGTGCGAACACAGGCGGCTGATGAATGGGGCGATGCTAAGGTTTCAATCCACGCACCCGTGATGGGTGCGAATGTGGGCGATAGCACCTCTATCTGGTTCATCAAGTTTCAATCCACGCACCCGTGATGGGTGCGAAAACAGGGCATGAATTGACACCAGAGCAAGGCTGGTTTCAATCCACGCACCCGTGATGGGTGCGAATTGCTGCTTGTGCGCTGCATTGCAGTAATCAAAGTTTCAATCCACGCACCCGTGATGGGTGCGAAGCAAGGGCTTTAGAGACTGGCAGCAGGAGCGCAGTTTCAATCCACGCACCCGTGATGGGTGCGAATAGTGTCTTTAAATAAAACACCATCATAAGCTGAGTTTCAATCCACGCACCCGTGATGGGTGCGAAATTTGCAATTAATCATAATTAGCTCCTTAGAATGGTTTTCAATCCACGCACCCGTGATGGGTGCGAAGAGGCGTATTAAATAGTTTGCTTCTTTCGCTGCGTTTTCAATCCACGCACCCGTGATGGGTGCGAAGTAGATAAAGGCGGACGGCCTACAATCTATAGTGTTTTCAATCCACGCACCCGTGATGGGTGCGAATGCAAGTTGTTTTTTGGCGTACCGATACTTTGTGTTTTCAATCCACGCACCCGTGATGGGTGCGAAAGGGGTGACGTCAGTGCCAGCTACGTTGGATAATTGTGTTTTCAATCCACGCACCCGTGATGGGTGCGAACAGTGACGGTGTTGTTTGGACGTTCACCTGCCGAGTTTTCAATCCACGCACCCGTGATGGGTGCGAAGTGACAACATTAGATGATATGCTTACTAATGTAGTTTTCAATCCACGCACCCGTGATGGGTGCGAAGCAATACTATCAATGCTTATACTTTCATCTATTGTTTTCAATCCACGCACCCGTGATGGGTGCGAAGATAGGTTTACTAGCATAGCTAACGCAGTGGAAAGTTTCAATCCACGCACCCGTGATGGGTGCGAAGGATGTTTGAAGGCTTAAGTCAGGCAGACAGGACGGTTTTCAATCCACGCACCCGTGATGGGTGCGAAATGGCACAGAGAGAACGAGCCTATCTATTACAACGTTTTCAATCCACGCACCCGTGATGGGTGCGAAAAAGTCTGAATACACGACTGGATTTGCAAGTGTGTTTTCAATCCACGCACCCGTGATGGGTGCGAACACAGAGCCACTGCTGGCAAACGGACGTATAGATGTTTTCAATCCACGCACCCGTGATGGGTGCGAAGGCGGCATAACACGAGTATAGCCATCAAAAGTCGTTTTCAATCCACGCACCCGTGATGGGTGCGAATTATGGTTGTTTTGCTGACTAGGCAATGCAGGCCGTTTCAATCCACGCACCCGTGATGGGTGCGAACGACTGACCATGCCATAATCGATTGACTCGCATGTTTTCAATCCACGCACCCGTGATGGGTGCGAAGCTTTGCAATCCTCGCTTGTGACCGTCTATGTCGTTTTCAATCCACGCACCCGTGATGGGTGCGAATCATCTGCTCATCAGTCATACCCCTAGTCACTGAGTTTCAATCCACGCACCCGTGATGGGTGCGAAACAGATGCTAAAGGGTCGTGGAAAACAGACATAGTTTCAATCCACGCACCCGTGATGGTGCGAACCACGGCTGGCGCATTTAGAGTGGGAGCATAGAGTTTCAATCCACGCACCCGTGATGGGTGCGAAGATATTTGAGCCGATATATGAGGATAGTTTTAGCGTTTCAATCCACGCACCCGTGATGGGTGCGAAACGCACCAAGCATTGCCCAAATAGTGATAAAAGTTTCAATCCACGCACCCGTGATGGGTGCGAACAGGTTACAGCGAAAAGACCGCTCAACAGATGGTTTTCAATCCACGCACCCGTGATGGGTGCGAAGTATGTTTAAGGATACGGTCAACCATGTGTCGGTTTCAATCCACGCACCCGTGATGGGTGCGAAACGCACCAAGCATTGCCCAAATAGTGATAAAAGTTTCAATCCACGCACCCGTGATGGGTGCGAAGCGCATTGCATGAGTATGTGATTACCGAGCCAAGTTTCAATCCACGCACCCGTGATGGGTGCGAAGCACTCTTGCAATTACCTGATTTGCCGTCCTTGCGTTTCAATCCACGCACCCGTGATGGGTGCGAATTTGCTAGGGCGATTGCTATATCCAAACTTGACGTTTCAATCCACGCACCCGTGATGGGTGCGAACAGCACCTGACCATCTTCAATAGTTGGTGACATAGTTTCAATCCACGCACCCGTGATGGGTGCGAACGGTGATGATGGTGTTTGCCGACAATATGGTTGAGTTTCAATCCACGCACCCGTGATGGGTGCGAATTGACAAAAGCCGCACATAGACCGCCCGCTGTTGTTTTCAATCCACGCACCCGTGATGGGTGCGAAGTCAGGTATTGCAGGACGTTTACGACGGTAAAGAGTTTTCAATCCACGCACCCGTGATGGGTGCGAACACAGTGGGACGGTGACATTGGCAGACAATTCGTTTCAATCCACGCACCCGTGATGGGTGCGAAAAAGTTGTCTAGTTTTGTGATTTTCATTCAAAGTTTCAATCCACGCACCCGTGATGGGTGCGAATCCTTGTAAGCTCCTATGCTTGCTTAGTTGTTGTTTTCAATCCACGCACCCGTGATGGGTGCGAAGAGGCGTATTAAATAGTTTGCTTCTTTCGCTGGTTTCAATCCACGCACCCGTGATGGGTGCGAATAGATGGTTTTGCAATGCTACGAGTAAGAGACATGTTTTCAATCCACGCACCCGTGATGGGTGCGAAATGCGTCAAGGCTAGATGATGATGCAACGAAAGTTTCAATCCACGCACCCGTGATGGGTGCGAAAACTACGCGCCCGTTCTCGTCAACCTCAACCGTGTTTTCAATCCACGCACCCGTGATGGGTGCGAAAGAAGCTATTGAAAAAGCACAGCAAAAACGATCAGTTTCAATCCACGCACCCGTGATGGGTGCGAACATCTGCTCATCAGTCATACCCCTAGTCACTGGTTTCAATCCACGCACCCGTGATGGGTGCGAACATCTGCCTCATCAGTCATACCCCTAGTCACTGGTTTCAATCCACGCACCCGTGATGGGTGCGAACACTTGGCTTTACTCGTTTGTCATTGACCCACTGTTTCAATCCACGCACCCGTGATGGGTGCGAACCTGGTCATGTTGGGGTTCTAACTCAGGTATCACGTTTCAATCCACGCACCCGTGATGGGTGCGAATGCTGCAATGCCGCGATGGGCGCGCTGAGCTGCTGTTTTCAATCCACGCACCCGTGATGGGTGCGAAATCAGACAGCCGTTGACCGAGCTAGAACAACGAGAGTTTCAATCCACGCACCCGTGATGGTGCGAAAACTGCAAACAAGCGTATGTGTTGCCGTTTTTAAGTTTCAATCCACGCACCCGTGATGGGTGCGAAGTAGATGGTTTTGCAATGCTACGAGTAAGAGACATGTTTTCAATCCACGCACCCGTGATGGGTGCGAAGCCGCCTGGTGGCTCAAAAACCGAGATGGCGATGTTTTCAATCCACGCACCCGTGATGGGTGCGAACCAACCGTCAGCTAAAACGATTGCTGAGACTGGCGTTTCAATCCACGCACCCGTGATGGGTGCGAAAGCCCCTAGTTTAAGTCGCTAATAAGGTTAAGGAAAAACCTTGGAATATGCGAACGTCTAAACCATGAGCGAATTTGGCAAACATCTTGCTTACCAAGTTTTTAATGTGAGAAAATAAAGATAGTGAAATCAAGTTGTTAAATAGCATTGCGATCCCTTTGCGAGTCTCCTAGAGATTTTATGTACACTATAGGTTCGCATCGACCTTATGACAGTCAAATAGTAGGTTTAAAAGTGATTATTTATAATGATAGCGGCTAAAACAGCAATACATCGTTTAAGTCTAGCACAGGTTTTGCTCCTACGTGCTCTACTTTACTTTGCCAGTTTTTACCAAGATAGTAATAGCGCAAACTATCAACGCTATGATCGATAATATCTTCAAGCTTGGCTCTAAGCATTGCCCACTCAGCTGGATTGACCTCAATTTCAAATACTGAGTATTGTACCCGTTGCCCATAGTTCAAACAATGCTTAGCAATGTGGCGCAGACGTTTGGCACTCGATGCACCCTCTGAGCTGATATCGTAAGTGACCAATACCATCATAATAACCTTCCTTGTTTATTTATTCTTTATGCAGCAATTTATTTCCATAAAAAAGGAATATAAGCATCAATATCGCCCCTAATATGACGCGCCATAATTGTCGCCTGCAAATGCGGTAGTAAACCAAAGGGTACGGTTTCCTCAAACCATTCATGATAAATGGTTTGCTGCTTACGGTCATGCCATGCCTTAAAAAAGGTTTGCCTAGCCTCATCCTTAAGCCAAACTGCGCCATTCGCTTCAGTCTTAAAGTCTGATTTACCCAGCTGCTTTTTATTAATAAGTGATAATACAAAGCGATCGACGATAGGACGAAACTCTTCAACTAAATCTAATGCAAGTGAAGGGCGCCCAGGGCGTAGTTGATGGAATACCCCGCAAGACGGATCAAGTCCTACGGTCTCAAGTGCACTACGGCAGTCATGAGTCATTAAGGTATAAGTAAAAGAAAGTAGGGCGTTGACGGCGTCGGTCGGCGGATTGCGAGTGCGTTTAGCAAAGCTAAAATCAGGGTTGCGAATAAATTGTGGAAACACACTAAAGTAAACGCTCGCCATCTCACCCTCACGACCTAACAGGTCAGGCAAGTTTTGCGTAGTCAATATTTTATTGAGACCGCGCTCTAAGCGCTGCTGCGCTGAGTCCAAGCTTTTAATTGTAGACTCATCTAGCTGGCTTTTATAATCGCGCAGATAGCGGCGAATGACTTGGCGTTGATTATGGACTTTACCTAAGATAATACTATGACAGATTGGCTGTACGCGCTTAGGGTCGTCACTGATGCGATATTGCTCACGGCGAAGGAGTACATTGCCACTGACCGCACCTTCGATACGCGCTTGGAACTTACCATATTGATTCAGATGAGTGATGGTAATGGCGTTTTCGGTACAGTGCGCCATCAGTGCAGGTGATATCGACACTTGCCCAAAGCAGACAATCGCATCGAGCTTATGAATAGGGACGCGACCTTTGACCTCATAGTCGATATTCATAACGACGTTTTCGCCCTGTTTATTGAGCCATGCGCCTTGGGTTTGCACGAATAAGGTATTTTTTAATGAGCGCATAGGGTTTCCTAATCATTATTTTCTAGCGTTCAGCTGTGTATTTTTGAATATAGCTCTTTATTGTGCTAGGTTAAATGGACTACTTCTCAACTATTATCAAGGAATAAAACATGAGTTACTCCAATAACGAAGCTGATATGCAAAATCCTAACAAAGGGTCTGACGGTACTAACAAAGCCTATGACCAGAATCAAGGTAATAAAGGCAAGCAGTTAAATCCACAACAGCCGAAGAATGATGCGCAGCCGCAACAAAAGGATTAATAGCTTCACTGCTTTATGCAAATACATTAATAAATTAGTGATCCGTTTCTTCTAAACTGGTCACTATTTTTTTGTTTAACCAAGCCTTGGCATTTTTATTAAAAACCTTAGGATGGCAGATGTCTTTGAGTGAACAATTTCGGCATTTACTGGTACTATAACTTGGCTTTGGCGTCTGCTTAGATTCAATAATATGCCGACACTCGTTAATCGCATCTAAGGTAATTTGCCGCAGCTCCTCATCAAAACCTACCGTATGACGGCGACGGGTTTTACCATAAAACAGCGCGCCCTCACTGACGGTGCAATCATGCATATCTTCTAAGCATAGTGCTTGCGCGCACAATTGCACTTCATCCGCACGATGTGATTTGGGCTTACCGCGTTTGTATTCGATAGGAAACGGAATTTGTGCGCCTGTATCATCGGTGTGATATTCGACCACATCAGCAACCCCCTCTAATCCAAGTGCGCGATGGCCAAGCGGTAGCGTGCGCACGGTCTTTATATTGCCACGCGTATCGTGTCCGCCACTGTTGACCTTTTCGTGCATGACTTGCCCTTCGGCAGTAAAGACATTCTCCGCCCACGCGCACTCAAGCTCAATCAGCGCAAACTGACGCGGACAGAATAAGTAATGCTGCAAGCGGGATAGGTAGAGGGTTTGCATTTGTGTCCGCCTTTTTAATTAAAAAGGTGAGCAAGCGCTTATCGTTTACGCCTGCTCAATATCTATGACGATACGAAAAGTTAAAGGTTAAAACCCTTCAATAATATTAGGCTCTAATTCTGCTAAAGCTGACTTTAACGCGTCTTCATCAAATGCGCCGTGATTATCAAGCAATTCCTTTAAACTGCGATGCACCTTAGCAGATGAGTGTTGCCCTGATTTGCTGCTATGTTCCCACCAAATGACCTTTTTGACCTGCATGCTGCCTTCAGGACGAGCAGAGGAAGCGTCACCTTCGAACAGCTTAGGGAGTATCTCTTTGATCTTGTCGGCATCAGCATCACTAAAACCTGTACGTTCCGCCAGTTGCGGCGTAATCGCACCATAAGTCACATAGATGCCTTTATCCACGCGGTGCTTCATACCCATCGTATCGCTGCCTTTTTTCGTACCATCGCCTTCACCACTGACGCTTTTGGTGATTTGGGTACTGGTGATATCAACAGGCTGTAAGCTAAAGGCAGATTGAATACTGACAGGACCACGGATAGGGATAGAGACACCATCAGCATTTTTAGCATCTGCTTTAAAGGCAAACACTTGACCAAAGGCACGTACATCGAACCATTTTTCACAAGCTTTTGCGCTGTTTCATCACGTTTGGCTTCAATGTTTTCTTTTTGTTGGCTTCAAAGGCATTTTTACCTAAACCAACGTCTTCGTCATAAGCACGATTTTTTAAGCTGGTCATGCCATCCGTTTTTTCTCATCCGACTGTACAAAAATAGTTTCACCCGCCTCTTGTAGTCGATCGCGGATTTTGCGTTTTAGACACACATCAGTAATCTCGCCATTCCCTGCAAAGTCAGTACGAGGACGGTTACCGTTTAGGGGGTCGCCGTTTGGATTGGCATTATTCACTTCAATAATGATGGCAAAATCAATTTTATGGTTTAAAGTATTTTCGTTGGCGCTCATGAGGTTTCCTCTTATTTGTCATTAAAAAAATAGGGTGTTGTTGGACACTGATTGGGTTATGCAGCATCGCTATCATTTTCTACTTCGGCTTTCGCGTACTCTTTGTCTAATTTAAATTGCATTTTTTGGCTGTGATATCCTAATAAAAATTCTCCCGATAATGCTGAATCATCGGTAAAACGGTCGCTGGTAAATGCACTCATAATTTCATCAATCAGCTGCTGTTTTTTAGCCAAGTAGCCGCCACGATTGGATTTTAGGCGGTTTTCATAAGGCTTTAGTGCCAGCTCAATGTTGCGCCATGTGGTAAAAGGTCGATTGGCGAACTGTTGCATATAGCGCTGGGCGGTGGTGTTGCGCTTTTCTCCAGCGACATATAGCGCGAGGCTTTCGATGTCTTCAGCAACTGCCAATAAACGTCCGTATAGATAGTCTCGGCTGGTAAGCTCAGGTTGTAGTGCCACGGTATAGCTCCTTTTTTTATCGTCTGATTGTCTTAAATAATAGCCACGGTATAAGGCGCACGCTGTACTTAGCGCCTGCTCCCACCCCAGTGCTCAAGGGCCAGTGGGTTACAAGCGCGTTTGATGCACAGCTCGACCAGCTGTCTAGGAAAGCGGCGTGCTTCTCCTTCAACGATACAGGGCAATACTTGAGCGACCACTTGTTTCTTTAACGCATCGGACAGGCGTGCGCCATAGGCAACCTGTGCAATCTGCTTTGGGGTAGGCGATTGAATACCCAGTCGTTGTTGGTTGCTGTCATCATCTCTATAAGTGTGATACCACGCAAACTGCGTATACCACGCTTGTAAGGCGTCTATATATTCACTGGGCATACTTTCATGGTAGTACGTCACCGCCATACGTCCAGGAGTGGCGGCCTCTAAGCTAATAATAGAGATTTGCTGATGCTCGGGCAGTTGTTGGCGGTAGCCTTGTAAGGTATTGCGTAAATGTGTGGCAAAGCGATAACCCAAGTCGTTACGGTGCTGAAACGTAGGTTCTGTGTCTGATGCTTCGTCATCGTCATATTCTTCAAAGTCATTACCGTCGTTGTCAGATGTCTTAGATGCGTCTAGTACGTCCAGCGGTGCGGCGACGCTGGTTGGTTGCGGCACTTCGATACCTGATATTGACCATGCAACGATGGCTTGTCCCGCTTCTTCACGTCCTTGTCGCGACAGCAGCCATGATAGCGCGGCGTGCGCCTTTTCGGTGACCACGGCGCTAATACCTGCTGCCTGCATACCTGTTGTATCGGTAAAGCGACCACGAAATGTGTAGCCTGTCGCATCATTAGCAGAGATGAGTTTGGCATTGGTTGAGCTGCGTAAGATGCGGTTGGGGTGCTTGCTGGCGAGTGGACTGGTGTTGCCAGTGATGTAACAAAAGCCATCGGTACTGTCTAAAGTGGCGTAAAACTGCTGCCATGCGGCAAACAAGTTGTCATCACGCCATGTCTCGGTGACGTGCTGAGTAGGGGTGTCTAAGCTACTGGCAATGACATTCCACACAATAAATGCTGCGCCCTGATCAAAGACGCCTTTGTTTTTATTGAGCGCCGCTAAAATGCTATCGGGATAATCGCTGGCTTGTTCAGGGTAGGCAAGCTTGCTTTTGTTATCAGGGTCAACAATCAAAACATGAGCGTCGATTAAATCTTTGACCAGCGTGCCTTTTTTGACGTAAGTTAAGACGGACTGTGCTTTGGGGTGTGAATGTTCTGAGCTGCACCATGTAGATAATATGTCTTCATATAATGGATACAAATCTTTTTTATTCTGACTGTAATCAAAAAAATCTTTAGCGACATATTGCAACTTATCGGATAGTGGATGTGCTACTGCGCCTGATGTACGATTGGCAGAATCATTGGTCGCAGGAATGGCAAGGTATTTTGATTTGACTTTGCCATTGTCATCGCGGCACACCTCAGCACGGACAAAGTCACCTTTGTCATTAATCGTGATGACAATTTGCACGTTTTGATTGACATGATAATAAGGCATCAGCTTCTGGTCTTGCGCTTGTAGGTCGGCGTTTTGACTGGCGGCTTCATAGGTTTGGTAAAGTCGTTGTAACCAGCTCATAACGAGGCCTCCGTCTGACTTACTGACTGCATGTTATTATCAAGGGCAAAGTCTTTGGCGCTCATATTGCGGACAAAGCGGTTTGGCATCCCGTTTTGGGCATCTAGCGTTAAGTTGTCAGTAGGCTTTGGAAAATCAATAACGCCAAAGTGCATAACGGCTTGCCAAAATCGACTGTGCAGTGCGTCCAAGCCAGTCTCGTCAGGGTAGGCAAAACTATGAAACATCAAGCCATAACCCAGTTCATCAACGTCATCATAAGCACCTTTACCGCTACCAAATTCGCAAGGCTCAACATAGCCTTGGCACTCGCGTGTACCTAAAAGATGTCTTGGCGTCCGCCTTTATTCAGCATGCGCTGGGCAATACTGTAATGTTTACCATCAATGCGGTCAGCGGCTAACTCGGGGCGGTGCATGTTCCATTCAAAGTGCGCTTGCACTTGATAGGCGACATCATGCAAATAGGTGTAATACGCCAAGTCGTTACCGCTTTCATTAAACTTAATCGGCTTGACACCTTTGGTTTGTGTGCGGATAGGATTGATGACGCGCACTCTGTCGATATACCAGATGATGGAGGGTTTCCAGTAAATAGATTTACAAACCCCTTTTAAAGCCCTCATAAGTCGGCAAATGATAGCTGGTTTTTTCGCCACCAATACGAGTGATGGGGTCGGTAAACAGGGCATGACGCCCTGTAAGTAAAAATTCAATTTGGTTTTCTTTCATAGCATGTCAGTTCCTTTTATTGAGTAATGCAAGTCTCAAAAGAAACTTGCATCAATAATATGTCTAATACGTCAGACTATTATCTAACCAGTCGATAATATCCTTTGAACCAAAACCAGAATAAGGTTTTTCAGTGTAATTATCCAAATGGTGTCATTAGCATCTATTAAATTTTCAAATTGTGAGTAAACTTGGCTTGGAGTTAAGGAAGTGGTGATTGCGTAACTTGACTCGGAAAGTCTAGCCCAACCTCCAAAGCTTTTGATTTTTCCAGAACTTTGGCATGTTTTTGTCCGGGCGAATTTAAATCGTAAGTAACTAATAGAGCTGCCATAAATCTTTTCCTTCTATGATGAGTGAATGTAATCAATGACTACATACTCATACTATAGCTAATAATTTATAATTACAAGTTCTATAAACTAAAAAGGCAATTTTGAGAGATATTGTTTTATGGTATAATTACTATTCATCATTTTATGATGTGGATTGAAACTATAAGCTAAATAGGCTAGAAAGCACTTGGCAACGTCTGTCTTACCACAGTCGTTGCCATTTTTGTTTAACCTACTACATTCCAAAATCCATAAAATCCAGCTTGCCATCACCTGCGATATTCAGCCCCATCTGTGCATCATAAAACGTCTCTGATAGAGTAAGAATGCCAGTGTCTCGTACTTGGTGAATGGCGTTTTCGTCCATGAGTTTATCCAACATAAATGGAAAGACATTGATACTGTACTGCTGGGCGTCGTGTACCAGCTGATAAAAGTGACTGTCACTCACGCTTGTATTGTAAAGGGCACTAATCAAATGCCGTCCTTCCTCAAGATACGGCACAATAATGGCTTTGGTTGGTGCGTCTATGGCTTTAAATGTGCGCCCTGCGTCCATAAAGGACTGCCAAAGCTGCGGAAATTGCTCAGCTTGATGCCGCTGCGCATTGTTATTATTAGTCAATGGATTGGTGTTGTTACTGCTCAGCCAGTTATATAAGGTTTCTGTACCTACAGATTTACCTTTACTGTCTTTAATGGGATATGCCATTTCTTTTATACCGTGCTCGGTCTGATAGTAGTGATGGAAAAACTGCTGCATGATGTCGGGGTGCAGCAAATGTACATCGCCATACGCGTTATGCGCCCATTGGGACAGAATGTTGCTCATGATGGCCTTGCCTTGAGCGATGGTAGGCAGTTTACTTAGGTTTTCGCTCTCTGGACGTACGATAAATACTTGCCCTTTGACAGGCTTGTCTTGGTCGTCACGCATCTCACCATGACGGTTACAGCGTCCCGCCGCCTGCGCAATACTGTCAAGACCTGCCAAAAAGCGCACGACGGAACGAAATGACACATCCACGCCAGCTTCAATCAGTTGGGTTGATATAACCAAAGTCGGTAAGCCTTGTTTTAAACGGTTTCTAATTTGGTCTAATAAGTCTTTACGGTGGCGAGCGCATTGGGACGTACTTAAATGATATAGCTCGTTTTCAGGCACGGTGTCTGATAGTTTCTGATACAGCTGACTGGCCCACGTCTTAGTATTAACGATAACCAAGGTGCTGCTAAATTGAGCAAAATTATGATTAACATAATTTGTCAAGCCATCTAAATCTTGAGGGTTTTTAGTATGGTCATGAATATCGACGCGCTGCAAAGTATCGAATAGGGTATGTAGCTGAGTGCGCTCGCCAATGATTTCGGTAGCAGAGTTCAAGCTGCCATTGTGTGCTATCGGTAAATTGTCCAGTACGGGCTGGGTGGCGGTGCACAGCACGGCGCTAGAGTTGGCGTGAGTGGTCAAAAAATTGAGCGCGCTACAAAATAGGTAGTAGCAATTCATTGGTAATGTCTGTATCTCATCAAAAATGAGCACCGCACGGCTTAGCTGATGCAAGCGTCTGACGCCTTTGGTGCCGCCGCCAAAGCAGCTTTCTAAAAACTGTACCATGGTGGTAAATACAATGGGAGCGTTCCAATTATCCATAATCAGTTTGCTCTGCCACGTCTGTACGTCAGGCTCTAGGTTTGAATGTTGTTCTAACACCCATTGACCATCAAAGACACCTTTGGGGCCTTCTTCTTCTAAAATTTTGCGCACCTCAGCAGCGTTTTGTTCAATGATGCTGGTAAAAGGGATGATATAGATAATGCGGTCGAGGTTGTGGCGTTTAGCATGCTGCACAGCAAAGCGCAGGCTGGCAAGCGTTTTGCCGCCACCTGTTGGTACGGTCAAAGTAAAAATACCTTGGTCAGACTGCGCCGCGTGTAGGCAGGTTTGAGCGATGTGGTTACGTTGTTCGTTGATTGGGTTTGGCGGGCTGTGCTCTGCTTTATCAGCGAAGCCTTGATAAAGGGTTTCGATTTTATCTATCGCGATTTGCCAGTTTGGTCGCTTATAGTCTAAAAGATGGGCTTGATTTGGGTGTTCGAAGGCGATGCTGTTGCTACGGTCAGCATCAATCAGACAGCTAAACAGTAAACGAGTCAAAAATCCCAAATAAAAGTCTTTTGCTTGTCCGTAGCGCGACTATCAGCCATGATTTTTTTGACAATGCCTTGAAACTCTTTAAGCGTGTCTTTTAAAGCTGTCATCCAATTGCGCAAACAGCTGCTCTTGCTTGGCACGCTCTAGGGCTTGGGTATAGTGGGTTTTTTCTTCAGGTTTGTTTTTGCGGTTGAGTAAATATGGTTGGGCATTTTGTCCGACGACATTAACAAGACCGCTATGATGTGATGCCACGCAAATGAACATCATATCCGCCAGTAGTTGCCCCCTCATAGCGGCGGATTTTTTGTTGTGTATGTGCTTTTAGATAACTTGAGCCTAATTTTTCAAACTGCTCTTTAAGATAAATAGCGCCCGCTGTAGAGTGGTCCACTGAGCCTTTCGTTGGTTTCCCTCTACGTAATATTTCAGCCTCTTCATCTTCATCTAAACCCAGTTCTTTATAGTTATCATGGATGACACACTCTTTTATATATTCTTGAAACGCCGCGCTGTATTTGCCAAGGTCATGTACCAGTCCAATCAATTCACCTGATAATGGCAGCCCGATTTTCAGGGCTAGCGCCCTACTTATTTCTGCCGTTCCTGTTAAATGATCATAGAGTAGCTGCTCAGCGCCATCACTTTGCCGTACATGCGCAATAAACTTCTGCTCAAGAGAGTCTGCTTGCTTATTTTGAATATTTAGATTTTTCATTGGTGCGCTATTATCCAAACATAAGTTGTTTAAAATATTTAGGATAACAATATCTTAATTTAGTAAGGGTAACAACATATAATTGAAGCATTCGCGACAACAAATGTCGTTAAAGATTTAAAGGTAATAAAACCAGACAACCTAAGTTGTCTGGTAACAAATTACTTCCAGAAACCTATCTGTCTACAATAAGCTGGCCACCAGAAAAGCTAATACACCCCTCACAAAACCAAGAGTTCAATCTCCTTGCATGAGGAATATCTGCTGGGACATCTAATTGATAGGGACGACCACAGTATTCACAGTGTACGTCATCTAAATAAACCTGACATTTTGCAAGTGTAGCAAATAAAACATCAGTCTCCGTGTTGTGTTCATAACAAAGCAGTTCTAAATGCGCTATATAATCACTGGGCGACACATAGGACCAATACTCATGGCACAAACGCTTTTTGTATCATCAAAAGCTGAATCAAAGACGAAGTTCATGCTCATAATACCCTCCTTAGTATCCATAGCCAGTTTGTGGTAGTAGCTCGTAGAGCTCACTCTGTAGCTGACTACACATATCATCAACGACATAGTCAGGATTGACATCTAAGCGCGTCTGAACCCATATGCGCAGCGCCATATAATTATCAAAGCAACTATCAATACTTAGGAACCTAGCCAAACCAGTACCTGACTGAATACAGAGCTCACAAATGAGGTAGTTAGCAATATTATCTGCGCCATTACTGACATAGCCACTAGGTTTAAACGTCGCATGCAATATATCGTAATCAATCATCTTCATTGTGAGGCCCCTTATCTGTAGATACCTGAGCAATCTGACTGCGATTGACCAATGCTTCAAATGCACTACCATCCTGCCGAGTCATATTCGGTACATAACGACTATAGGTGTTGAATAGCATCTTGGTCGTAGCGTGCCCCATTTGACTGGCAATCCACTCAGGACTTTCGCCAGCAGCCAACCATAGCGTCGCTGCGGTATGACGAGTCTGATAAGCATTACGCTTTTTGAGACCTAAAATCTTAAGAGTAGGGGTGCCAAACACGTTTATTCACGTTGTTGTAATCAAGTGGCTCACCCGTATGCGCGCAAAATACATAGTCAGATCGCTTATAAGTGATGGTCTGCTGTTCCTTCAGAGCATCGTAGACCCAAGGTGACATTTGAATCGCACGGTAAGACTCTTGAGTCTTAGGAGGAACAATTTTGCCTTTAACATAAGCTTGTTTGATCACAATCTCACGTCGATTAAAGTCAATGTTCTCCCAAGTCAATCCATCAATTTCACTCGTACGCATCCCTGTAAAAAAAACGTACTAGATAATAATTGCGATAGTCTGCTCTTACACCATTAATAAATTTCCAAACCTCATCTAGTGTGAATGGTTGAATATCCGTTTTGGGCTGTTTGAGCGCATTGATATCGTAGTAAGGATTATCAAATTTATAGCGTTTAGCTGCTTCTTTTAGTATCATACCTAAAGGTACCATGATCGAATTGATGCGTGCCGCTGACAGATGTTTGTTAGCTTTTCCGTACGTTACTTTGGCGAGCGATGAACGGAAGGCTAATACATCTGTCTTTTTTATGAGATGAATGGGTTTAGTCCCAAACTTAGCAATCAAGTACATATCAATAATCTCCTTTATTTTACGCTTATAGGTATCGCGCCATTCAATTTCTTTTCAGAGAACCATAATTCTGCAAACTGTTCAAAAGAGGGCGTATCGGTATTAATACATTCCTTGCGATCGTTTAACGCTACCATCTGTGCCGCTTTGTCACTTTTTGGAAAGTACTTAGCGTAATTGAACAGTCCTAAGATGATTTCTGCTTTCATTTTCTCAGCCACTTTCTCAAGCTTCTTGCGATTCGCTGGTGTGTCTGTTAGGTTTGTCGTCTCCCGACAGCGTATACCCATATAATAAAAATCGACAAATAGCATATTGCTCCCTTTGCGCCTTCTGATACTAGCCATCATATTTCTCCTTATTGTAGTGCCATGGCGTTGACGCTACCGGCGATACCAGTACGCATATCTTTTCAATCTCCTCCCAAATGTACAAAATCTTACGACCACCAAACGGCCGGATGTAATGAATACCTTCGATAAGCACAGTATCTTTGAGCTCATTACGTATCGTACGAGGGTTATACTTAATGAGCTCAGAAAGCTCTTGGGTAGTTAGGTAGGTATGTGACATAATAAATTCCTTGTAAGTTAATTAGACAACTAGATTGTTTTATCGCTATAACAAATAATTTCATAAAAGTAATTTGTTATTCGATAGAAGTACTTTACTAGTTATAGTAATTCAATGCAAGTACTTTTTAGTCTATTAAGGAATTATTGATGATTTTATGTAATTTACCGGTACTACTAGCTGAACGGCGTATGAAAGTGGCAGATTTGATAAGAATGACAGGAATTAGCAAGTCGACTATGCACAAGATCTATAATGAGCAAACATCAAGAATCGATTTCGAGACTATGGATAAGATTTGTGAAGCATTAGATATTGGCGTAGGCGACTTATTTACCTATGTACCTAACGAGTCGCTAGATGAAGAAAAGTAAATTAGTTTTAGGGTGGTTTTAGAACAACTAGAGTAGAGGTCAAAAGACTATATTGATAAATAGGAAAAATTAAGGGAAGGCGCAACTTGGGCACATTTTGGGCACACAGATTTTTCAGTGCTAATTGTTTAAATGTAGAAAGGTCTAAAGTCTAATTAATATTAATCTATCTATTCCGCCACAGCCCTTATATTACGGGCATAAAAAAAGCCCCAATCTTAAGATTGGGGCTTTTCGAATCTGGTAGGCGTAATCGGATTCGAACCAACGACCTCTACCATGTCAAGGTAGCGCTCTAACCAACTGAGCTATACGCCTATTTAGGCCATGCATTTTAGCAAGTTTTTCAGACTTTGCAAGCCTTTTTTATAATTATCTTATTTTATTATCATAATATTTGATGTCACGCGTTATTATCAAATACTACAGTATGTTTTTTATGTATATTTTCTAAATATTTATTTTAACCAGTTTAGTTTTTATTGTTAATAACAGAGTAAAACTTAATGGGTAAGCTCTTATAACTGATATCATATTCCTCTAACGAATGTGGTTGTCATAAGAGCAATGATGTAAAGTCATTTGTGTCAACTAGGTATTCAACGAAAATTAGAACTAGTCGGAGGATGACATGGGCTTATTGGTAGATGGTAAGTGGCAAGACAAATGGTACGACACGGAAGAAAACGGCGGGCGATTTGAGCGTGAAGATGCCGGGTTTAGGAACTGGATCACCGCAGATGGTAGTGCAGGTCCTACGGGCGTAGGCGGGTTTAAGGCTGAGCCTGATCGCTATCACCTGTACGTGTCGCTAGCCTGTCCTTGGGCACACCGTACTTTAATTTATCGTAAGCTCAAAGGTTTGGAGCAGATCATTCCGATCTCTGTGGTCAACCCTTACATGGGAGAGAATGGTTGGACGTTTGCAGAGGGCGAGGGAGTAATCCCTGATCCGCTTATCCATGCAGATTATGCTTATGAGCTTTATATTAAAGCAAAACCCAATTATACGGGACGGGTTACTGTTCCGATTTTATGGGACAAAAAGACCAATACGATTGTGAGTAATGAATCATCAGAGATCATTCGGATGTTCAATTCAGCTTTTGACGACGTTGGCGCACTAGCAGGCGATTTCTCGCCAGCATCGTTATTGCCAGAAATCGATGATATCAATGCGTTTGTCTATACGACGATTAATAATGGGGTGTACAAGGCTGGATTTTCGACCACACAAGAGGCTTATGAAGAGGCGGTGATTGAGCTGTTTGCCGCGCTAGATACACTGGAAGCGCGCCTAGCAGATAAGCGTTACCTCACAGGGAGCACTATCACCGAAGCGGATTGGCGACTGTTTACCACCTTAGTTCGTTTTGACGCGGTCTATGTTGGGCATTTTAAATGCAACCTACGCCGCATTATCGACTATCCAAACCTGTGGGGCTATCTGCGTGATCTATACCAAGTGCCTGGTATCGCTGAGACAGTAAATATGGAGCACATCAAGCAGCACTATTACACCAGCCACGCCAATATCAACCCCACTCGTATCATCCCTATTGGCCCTGCTATTGATTTTACGACAGCCCATCATCGTGATCAGCTATAGACATGTTTGCTTTATACATGTGAACAAAAAGGCTAAGCATAAATAGAATTTCAATAAAAAACACCCCAGCGACTATGAAGCAGCTGGGAAGCAGCTGGGGTGTTTTACAATGTAAAAGGCATTTTAATTGATATTAACCATTATTTAACTGCCGAGCTGCCTCAAGTGCAAAGTAAGTCAAGATACCATCGGCACCGGCGCGGCGAAAACCAATAAGCGATTCTAGGATCACCGCATCAGTCAGCCAGCCGTTTTGAATAGCTGCCATGTGCATCGCGTATTCGCCGGAGACTTGATAGGCAAAAGTCGGTACGCCAAAGGTGTCTTTGACTTCACGGATCAGATCGAGATAGGGCTGACCAGGCTTAATCATCACCATATCTGCGCCCTCATTGATGTCCATCGCCACTTCGTGCAAAGCTTCAGCGCGGTTACCAAAGTCCATCTGATATTGTTTTTTATGACCGCCTTTTAGGTTGCCGGCGCTACCGACTGCATCACGGAACGGCCCATAATAAGCAGAAGCGTATTTGGCAGAGTAAGCCATGATAGCGGTATTGACAAGACCTTCGCTTTCAAAGGCATCACGCATGGCTTTGATACGGCCATCCATCATATCACTTGGAGAGATGATATCAGCGCCAGCTCTAGCATGGACGAGTGCTTGCTTGACCAGCACCTCAACGGTGTCATCATTGACCACATAACCACTGTCATCAAGCAAGCCGTCTTGACCGTGTGACGTATAAGGGTCGAGCGCCACATCGGTCATCACCACCATCTCAGGCACTGCGTCTTTTAGTGCTGCTACGGCACGCGCGCTTAGTCCATTCTCATCATAGGCCGCTTTGCCATCAGGGAGTTTTTAGCGAGTTGTCGATAACAGGGAAAATATCGATAGTCGTCACGCCCTCGCTTAAAAGCTCTTTGGCATAATTAATCAATAGGTCTATCGATAAGCGCTCAACGCCCGGCATACTGGCGATGGCCTCGCGCTGATTACTACCTTCTAATACAAATACTGGGGCTATGAAATGTTTGGGGTGAAGCTCGACTTCACGAATCATAGCACGGATATTATCGTTGTAGCGCAAGCGGCGCAGGCGAGTCTCGGGGAATTGACGATTAAACGTATAAGACATTGTTTTTCCTTATTATTAGTTTTAGTAAGTTTGAGGGGTAATCATTAAATAAGTAAAGCATCAGATGCAGCTAAAATTTTTAGCTTTTATATATAGCTACTATTTATATATAACTACTAAAGGTAGCACATAACAACAAAAAGCCCCACCAAGAAGGTAGAGCTAATTGTTATAAAAATAATACGCTAGCTAGTTATCAAATGTTATATAACCATCTTTATGGAGTGACAATCTGTGGCACTGGTACTTGCTCAGTAGGTGTCTCTTCAGTCAATACCCCAACCGCTGCATCAGCGTCGTTGTCATTATCGATATCGACAATCGCAGTCGGCTTAAAGTCAACCTTCACAGGCGTCTGTGCTTGTTTGATAGCGGCGGCTTCTGGTGCTGCAGCTACTCGCGCTGAGCTAGCAGCGTCGATAGCATAGGCCGCTTGCGACTCGGCATCTTTGGTTAATAAAGTACCAACTTGGGCCAAGTTAGTATATTGCGGAACCGGAATCGCGACAGGTGTATCGAGATTGGCACCGCCGCCAAGCGCTTGATATAGCTCGATTTGACTGATGATTTTTGTAGCTCTAAGTCTAGAATGCCTTGTTGAGTGTCAAACAATGAGCGCTGAGCATCAAGGACATCGAGATAGTTTGAGATACCAGCTTTAAAGCGCGCATCAGCAATCTCATAAGTCTGATCAAAGTTATCTTGCAGGCGGTACTGAGCTGCGAGCTGCTCGCCTAGAGTTGCGCGAGTAGCGAGCACATCGGAGACCTCACGGAACGCCGTTTGAATTGAGCGCTCATAGCTGGCAAGCGTTTGTTCGCGCTCGATTTGTGCGACATCGTAGTTTGCATCCAAACGTCCAGCATCAAAGATGGGTACGCTGATATTAGGGCCAAATGACCAGCCGACTGCATCATTATCGAACAAGTCGCTCAAGCCATCGCTACGGACACCAACGCTACTGGCTAAGCTTATCGTTGGGAAATAAGCGGCACGGGCGACAGCGATATTTGCGCCCGCGGCTTTTAGATCGTATTCCGCTTGTAATACATCAGGGCGATAGCGTAGCAGCTCGCTTGGCAAGCCGGCACTAAACACCTCGTGATTGGTGATATTGCTGACAGCGGGTGCTGGGATAAGCTCAGTAGGTACCGGCGCTCCTAATAAGAACTGCAGAGCATTTCTGGAGGTCAAAATACTGCTTTGCGCACGTAGTACCGCAAGTCTTGCACTCTCTAAAGCTGCTGCAGATTGCAAGGAAGGCAGCTTAGGATCAATACCGGCTTTAAAGCGCTCTTGCGCAATAAACAACGAGCGCTCACGGCTCTCAACAGTTGCCTCGGCGAGTTTGAGCTGCGCTAAGCTATAGCTAAGATTCGCGTAGCTCTGCGCGATATTACTAATCAGACTAATTTGAATAGAGTCTTTGGCTGCCGTCGTTGACAAAAATCTCTGCAACGCTTGATCTTTTAGGCTATCGATTCGGCCCCAAAAGTCCAGCTCATAGCTTGCCAAACCGAGATTGACACTGTAGCTATCTGTCGTCTGTCTACCGCCAGTACTGCCAAAAGGCGTCTCAACGCGCGGAGAGGATTGGCTTTGGCGTGAGTATTCTGCTTGACCATTGATAGTCGGCAAATCATTAATATCAGTAATACGATACTGCGCGCGCGCTTTTCGATAGCCAAACGGGCACTCTCAAAGTCTTTGTTATTTTCCAGTCCTAACGCAATCAGAGCTTTTAGGCGCTCATCGCTATAAAAGTCCTGCCAGCGCTGTCCTGCGATACTTGGCTGCTCAGAGGTGCTGACAGTCTCATCACCAAAAGCGCCATAAGCTTGCTCGATCGGAAGGTTAGGCTCAGCGAGAACGGGGCTTGTATCTGCTTTAGGGATAGTATTACAAGCGGCCATACTCAGAGCCAAAAAGCTCAGGCCAAGTAGGCGCGATGATTTACCAGTAGCTAGTAAAGCTTTAGAGCTTATCGCTCTTACGGCTGAGTTAGAGGTTAAGAATAAAGAACTCATTGTGTATTATCTCCAAAGCTTACAGGCTGATAACTCTCAGAGGGAGTTGGATTCTGTGGGTCATCATCTTTATCATCTGGCTTGTTGTTCTTATATTTATACGGGAACATACCACGCACCCAAATATAGAACATCGGAATAAAGAAGATACCTAGTAAAGTGGCACTAACCACACCACCTACGACACTGGTACCAATAGCAGTTTGGCTGCCTGACCCTGCGCCAGTAGCTATGGCTAATGGCACAACACCGATACCAAAGGCAAGCGAGGTCATAATAATTGGACGTAGACGTTGTCGCGCTGCGGTCATGACGGCCTCTCTGAGACTATAGCCTTCTTCTTGGTGCTCTTTGGCAAATTCAATAATCAAGATGGCGTTTTTGGCGGACAAACCAACGACGGTGAGTAGACCCACTTGCAAGTAGATGTCGTTAGCAAAACCGCGTAACCACGTAAATATCACCGCACCCAATACCCCAAGTGGAATAACCAATAGGACAGAGAAGGGGATAGACCAGCTCTCATAAAGCGCAGCTAGACATAAGAAGACAACTAGAATCGATAGCGCATAAAGCATAGGAGCTTGCGAGCCTGATTTTTGTTCTTCAAGTGATAACCCAGTCCATTCGTAACCGATACCTTCAGGGAGCTGACTGATCATGTTCTCCATAGCTGACATGGCTTCACCAGTACTAAGACCAGGTGCCGCATTACCTTGAATATTCATCGAAGGTAAGCTGTTATAACGAGTCAAACGCGGTGAGCCTGACTGCCATTCGCTACTTGAGAAAGCATCGAAAGAGACCATGTTACCGGTTTCGCCGCGCACATACCACTTGCCGATGTCATCAGGATTGGTACGGCTACTGGCTTCACCTTGAACATAGACACGCTTGATACGGCCACGATCGATAAAGTCGTTGACGTAGCTTGAGCCCCAGGCGGTCGAGATAACGCTATTGATACTGCCTAAAGATAGACCATAAGCGGCGGCTTGTTCTTGATTGATATTGACTTTGAGCTGCGGTGCATCTTCTTGACCATTAGGACGTACGCCTGCCACATTTTCGTTTTGTGCAGCCATACCTAGCAGCATATTACGGGCTTCAAGTAACCCTTCGTGTCCAAGGTTACCCACATCTTGTAGCATCAAATCAAAACCACTGGCATTACCAAGCTCAGTAATCGCAGGCGGTACGATAGCAAAAACTTGCGCTTCATTTAACTGGGTAAAGAAATAACCCATGGCACGACCAGCAACGGCTTGCGCGGTGTTTTCATCGCCTGAGCGCTCTTCCCAATCTGACAGTCGAACGAATGCCAGACCCATGTTTTGGCCTTGACCTGCAAAACTAAAACCAGCAATGGTAAAGACAGAGGCAATATTGTCCGTCTCTTGTGTGTCGTAATAATTTCTGACTTTATCCAGTACATCCTGCGTCTCATCTAGCGTAGAGCCTGCAGGAAGCTGGACTAAGGTGAACATAATACCTTGGTCTTCTTCTGGCAAAAACGAACCTGGAATACGCAAGAACACCACTGCCATAATACCGATGATGGCGGCATAGCCGATCAGGTACAACCACTTAAAACGAATACTTTTGCCGACGAAGTTTTCATAAGAGCGGCTTAGCTTAAAGAACCCGCGGTTGAACCAGCCAAAGAAGCCTTTTTGTTGTTCAGTACTGCCTTTTCATGGCTCTTACCACGTTTTAGCAAGGTCACACATAGGGCAGGGGTGAAGATTAGAGCCACCATGGCTGACAGCGCCATGCTCGTGATCAAGGTGATAGAGAACTGACGATAAATAACACCTGTTGAGCCGCCAAAGAAGGCCATCGGTACAAATACGGCAGACAAAATCAGCGCAATACCAATAACGATCTTACTGATCTCGCCCATCGACTGAACGGTTGCATCTTTGACCGAAATATCAGGGTTTTCTTCTAATATTCGCTCGACGTTTTCGACAACAACGATCGCATCATCAACCAGTAGACCGATGGAGAGTACCATTGCAAACATCGTCAAGACGTTGATACTAAAGCCTGCGATATACAGCACGGCAAAAGTACCTAGCAAGACCACAGGAACGGCAAGAGTAGGAATGATGGTGGCGCGCCAGTTCTGTAAGAAAATGAACATGACGATGAATACAAGCGCAATAGCTTCGAGTAGAGTCTTGACAACTTGTTCGATAGATAAGCGCACAAACGGCGTCGTATCGTAAGGAACAACAGAGCTTAGGCCTGCTGGAAAGTTGGTTTCTAGCTCGGCTATACGTGCGCCGACCGCCTCACGGGTCTCTAGCGCGTTTGCGCCTGCAGCCAATGAGATACCTAGACCTGCCGCTTCTTGACCGTTATACAAGGATCTCTCGCTATAGTTTTCACTACCGATTTCGACATCAGCGACATCGCCGAGGCGTACTTGCGCGCCCGAGGTGTCTGTTTTTAGCAAGATATCTTTAAACTCTTCAGGAGTTTGTAGATAGCTCTGTACGGTGACGGTGGCGTTAATCACCTGTTGATCGGTGTCAGCAGGTGCTTGTCCTAGCTGACCTGCAGATACCTGAGCGTTCTGTGCTCGTACGGCATTGACAACATCAGAGGGCACCATGTTATAGCTACGTAGGCGTGCAGGATCTAGCCAGATACGCATGGCGTAAGAGGAGCCAAACACTTGCACTTCACCCACACCTTCAACACGACTGATCGAATCGAGAACATTGGAGTTGATATAATCGGCAATATCAGCACGATCCATACTACCGTCTTCAGAAATAAATGCCTGCACCATTAAGAAGCTGCTAGACGATTTATTGACGTTGACACCTTGACGCTGAACAGCCTCAGGCAACGAGCTCATCGCTGCTTGTAGTTTGTTTTGTACTTGTACCTGAGCGGTATCAGGGTCTGTGCCATTTTCAAAGGTTAGCGTGACCGATGCACCACCATTTGAAGAACTCGATGATGACATGTACATCAAGCCATCTAGCCCTTTCATACGTTGTTCAATGATTTGCACCACAGAGTTTTCGACCGTTTGTGCGTTTGCACCAGGATAAGTGGCACTAACAGAAACGGTGGGCGGTGCGATACGCGGATACTGCTCAATCGGCAAATTAACAACCGAGATTACCCCGATAAGCATGACCAAAATGGCCAACACCCATGCAAAAATAGGGCGATCAATAAAAAAACGTGACATAGTATATCCCTAGGTCTTCCTATCTTTGAATGGAATTAGTTAGTGGTGGTAGCAGTGTCCTGCTCAGAAGTGTCATCAGCTACCGTTTTCGCAGCTTGCTGTGGTGTTTTGGCGGTAGGCGTTGCAGATGCACCATTAGCGTTTTCTAACGGCTTGACCACGACCTCCTGCTCAGGCTTAACTTTAGAGCCGCCTATAACCACTAGCTTATCGCCACTACTTAAGCCATCGGTGACCACCCATTGACCATCATAAGTACCATTAATGGTAACGGGACGGACTTGGATTTGATTGTTTTCATCAACGATGTAGACTTGTGAATCGCCTTTAGGCGTACGCATTACAGCGCTTTGCGGCACTAAGGCTGCATTAGGAATGACGCTTTGAGTCAGACGCGCTGAGACATACATACCTGGCAGTAGCACGTTATTAGGATTTGGGAAAATAGCTCGTAGAGTCACCGCGCCAGTAGATTGATCGACTTTAGCTTCAGACAGCGCAAGCTTGCCACGCACTGGATACACTGAGCCATCTTCTAGGACCAGCTCGACAGAATTCATACCCGCCTGCGCTTTACCTTCAGCTATCTGCTGACGAAGCTGCAATAGCTCGGATGATGACTGACTGATATCGACATAGATAGGATCTAAGCGCGAAATCGTCACTAAAGGCTCAGATTGACTAGCGTTAACTAAGGTTCCTGCAGTAACGCTTGAGCGGTCACTACGACCAGTCAACGGTGCACGGACGATAGTACGATTGAGATCCAAAGCGCTAGCATCTAAGTTTGATTGCGCGGTTTTAATCCCAGCCTCAGCGCTTCTAATGCTCGCTTCAGTTTGTCCGACTGCAGCGCGAGCACTCTCTAGAGCCGCTTGCGCTGTACGCACTTGAGTTTGCGCTTGGTCATATTGCTGCTTGGAGATAGCGTCAATCTCAACCAAGCCTTTTAGACGCTGAAAGTCATTTATCGCTTGTGCTAATGAGGCTTGGCGACTGGCTAGCTCTGCTTTAGCATTGGCATTATTGGCGATAGCGGTTTGGCGATTAGCCTGTGCTTGCGCGACCGCCGCTTGACCACTAGCGACCGAGGTCGTGTAGTTGTCAGTATTGATACGATAAAGCGGCTGGCCTTTTTTGACGTTACTGCCTTCACGGAACAGTACTTCGTCAATTACGCCGCTGACTTGAGGGCGTACATCAGCCGTCTGATAAGCGGCAGTACGACCAGAGAAAGTCTGAACTTGAGGCACAGTATCGAAGCTGACAGTTTGGACGTTGACGACAGCGGGCGGCATCTGCTGCTGAGCGTTTTCACCCGCAGCGGCGTCTTCTTTATTGTCACAGCCGACCAGTACTGTAGCCGATAGTACAGATGCTATTACAAGCGCAAGATAAGAATGCTTCATCAAGGTCCTCGGTAGAGTAGTAAAATATAGAATAAATGGTATAGAGGTAGAGCGTATCATAATCAAAAATAGCTTATTTTTCGAAGAGCAATAATAAACTTTATAGAAGTTTATAGCCAAAAAATAAGAAGCTATTGATAAAATTGATAAATAGGGCAGTACCGCTAGCTAATTATAGGACGTCAAGTAAATTTAAGGCGTTATTATAAACTATAGGGTTTACCCCGCAGTCAAGTGATTCACGATAGGAAAGCTGACAAAAACTGACCGCACTGTGCTCGCTGAGTAAATAAAATCCCGCCATAGTAACCGCTACACCAACCAGCAGCTAATAAGAAAACATACAACCCGCTATGCAAATTTATTGTAATTTTTTGTTATAATTGTAAAGCCATAGTGTTATTGAGGTTTTAAAACCGCCAAAAATCTGCTTTGCCAACAAATTGACTAATTTATCAACCCCTAATTATGACCTTTAAAGTATAGCGACTTAAACCAGTCAGTAGCCTCTAATGAGCGTGGTCAATCAGTATTTAACCATTAAAAAATCCTGACACAATTATAGTGCCGTCAGGATTTATGAAACTTAAAGAAAGGTAACTATTTGCTGACACACCCGTTTTAAGAGGGTATCTTTTTAGAGACTGTTGCTTTTGATCAATGAATATTTATGGCTCGGTTGCTCAAAAACGCTGCTAAAAAATGAGTCGTCTTAATTAGCCGATTGTTTTAATTAGCCGATTATCTTAATTAGTCGATAACACAGACGACTCATATTTAATTATACCAATCGTGCGCTAGCAAGCTCAGTCAGCTGGTACAGACCTGTACGATAACGGTTGTCAGGCAGTGTGCTGAGGGCTTGTTGCGCCAGTTTGGTTTCTTCCAACGCGCGTTGCTTGCAATAATCTAATGCGCCTGAGCTACGTACTAACTCAATCAGTTGCTCAGCATTTGGTGTTTTACCCGTTTGCACAGCGATTCGTAGCTGCTCATAACCTTCATTGTCACTGTCTTTTAGTAGTTCGAGTGCTTTGATAGTTGGCAGAGTAGGTTTACCTTCAGCAAGATCGTCGCCTAGGTTTTTGCCCATTACGTCGCTATCGCCACTATAATCAAGGACATCATCAATAATTTGAAACGCATTACCAAAGTGCTGTCCAAAGTCGCCTAATGCCGCCATATACTCAGTTTTGTCTTGCAAAATAGCCGCGCCTTGAGTCGCCATCATAAACAGGCGAGAGGTTTTGCCATCGATAATGCGTAAGTAGTCTTCTTCTGTTGCGGCAGGGTTATGCTGATGTTGTAGCTGCAATACTTCGCCTTCAGCAATATCACAAGTCCCGTCTGAGAATACTTGCAACAATGGCAAGCTCTGAAAACCAACCAAAAGATTAAAAGCACGGGCAATCAGATAGTCACCGACCAATACGGCAGTGGCATTGTCCCATGTGGCGTTTGCCGTCGGTTTACCGCGGCGCTGTCCTGACTCATCGATCACATCGTCATGCACTAAGGTGGCAGTATGTAGCATCTCAGTAATGGCTGCTAGGTGCATCGCTTTTTCTGATGGATTGTCGTCAAACATACGGGCACACAATAGCGTAATCAGCGGGCGCATACGCTTACCACCGGCATTGATTACATGCTGAGAGACGCTCATGACGAGCTGTACTTTTGAGTTGAGACTACCAAATACTTGCTTGTCCATTACCTCAAAATCATTGGCTACAATACTTTGAATATCTGCATAGCTAGGCGTCGATTGAGAGGCAGGCACGGTATTATTTAAAGAGGTACTAGTCATAATAAATAGTCATATTAATAAGAATAAAGAGAGTTGGTATAACCTTGACTTTATCTATCTATAGGTAAGGTATGGTTTCGCTTATCATAACATAGCTGCCTTTGAAAATTGTTGGTTAAAGTACACCATAAGGGTAGCTCAGAGGTCGCTTGTGCGCCTATTATCATGCATAGAAGGCAGGGCAAACTGATGAAAGCGTTCAATAATTTGATGGTAAGAATGTTAACTTATCACGAGGTTTTGTCGTCACATAAATGATAGATAAAAGGCTGTAAGTAACTGATTGTATAAGTTATAATAGCCCCCGTTAGGCTCAAACCATCATTTATAACCATTGTTATGCTGCTTTTATCAGTATTGTCGTCTACGACGGTCTAATAATCTGTAGCGTATATAACAATGCAGATGATGGTGATTTCGTGTAACCACCTTGCAAAAACAAGACGCGCGGCTTGCTTTTATAAGCAAAAAGCCGTAAAATCTTGCCTTTAATTTTTCCCTGTCGTGTTCGTTATTGAAGCGTAGGTATAATATCTACCACGGCACACGGGTTAAACGGAGTCATACAATGTACGCAGTAATTAAAACTGGTGGTAAGCAGCACCGTGTAGTCGTCGATGAATTGCTTAAAGTTGAATTGCTAAAAGCAGAAAAAGGCGAAACAATCAAATTTGAAGACGTGTTGATGGTTGTTGACGGCGATGACGTCAAAATCGGTCAGCCTGTTGTTGAAGGCGCTAGCGTAGAAGTTGAAGTGGTTGAGCATGGTCGCGGCGAAAAAATCCGTATCATCAAGCACAACCGTCGTAAGCACTATCACAAAGAGCAAGGTCACCGCCAATGGTACACCTTGTTAAAAATCAAAGCCATTAATGCCTAATTACCCGTTTAGCAATGTTTGCTAAATAGCGCACTAAATGCTTAAGAGTTGTCGCATAAGCGATAAGTCACATTAACAAGGAGATTTTCTCATGGCACATAAAAAAGCTGCCGGTTCAAGCCGTAACGGTCGTGATTCAAACCCAAAAATGCTAGGCGTAAAAATCTTTGGTGGCCAAGCTATCACAGCTGGTAACATCATCGTTCGTCAACGTGGTACAGAATTCCACGCAGGCGAAGGCGTTGGCATGGGTCGTGACCATACTTTATTTGCATTAAATGATGGTGTGGTAAAGTTTGAGACTAAAGGTAAATTTAACCGTCGTTATGTAACGGTTGAAAACGCATAATTATCTATTTAGGTCATTTTATTCTTTGAATAAAACGATTGGATAATTAAAAAAGCCCTTACTGCCTTATGGTAGTAGGGGCTTTTTACGTTTATAAGACCCTCATCAATTAATATTGGCTTTTGTTAGAGATTGGTTTTTGTTAGCAGTTTGGTCAGCAATTTTATATAGCATAAATACTCGTCACACTTAGCTCACTGGCTCTTTATGAGCACAGTGTTAATAATTTATCATGATAAATGCAAACTTTTACCGTGTAACTGCATTGGTTACAAGCGTGTATGGCAGCCGTAGTAAAGATTGCAAATCATGACTAGGCGCGTAATAAAAAAACTGGCACACTGTTGCCATTGCTGATCGATACCTGTTTTGCAGTGTTGAGATTGGTATCAACAGAAAAAATTTTAATAAGCTATTCTATTTTTAAGCGACTATTTTTAAAGCGATTATGCTTTTTTAGAGAGGATTTATGATGAACTTATCTACGAAAAAATCAACCAAACAGAAGATGATGAGTGGTGCTTTAGCAGGTGTATTAATGACATCGTTAGGTATCGCAGCGCCAATGATAGCATTGACTCAAACAGCCACAGCAGCTCCTGCTGATAACCTAACAGCTGCTAAACGTTTGAACAAATTGCTGACCAATACCAAGAGTATGACTGCCAACTTTAGCCAGACAACCAAAGGCGCGAGCAGTGGTACGTTTAAAGGCTCTATGAGTGTCCAACGTCCCAATAACTTCCGCTGGGAAACCAAATCGCCCTCAGAGCAATTGATCGTTGCCAATGGCAACTCTATGTGGATCTATGACAAAGATCTAGAGCAAGCGACTAAGCAGAACGTCGACAGTCAAGTCGGTAATACGCCAGCGCTATTGTTGTCAGGTGATCCAAGCAAGATTGATCAAAACTTTAAAATCACTCAGCCGTACAGCAATAAGAACTACTATGTGTTGTACCCAAAATCTGATAATGCCAGCTTTAAGAGCTTATCAATGAGCTTTAGTGGCGGCAAACCTGTGATGATGGTATTGAATGATACGCTAGGTCAAACGACCTCTATTAAGTTTAGTGGTATCAAAATGAATCCAAGTATCGGCAGCAGTCAGTTTAAGTTTACTCCACCAAAAGGTGTTGATGTTATCAATCAATAAGAACGAGCTAACTGATGAAGCAGATTATGATGCTTTGCTATTTATCTAAGGTTGAGAGCCTCTAAGAGTGACAACCCCTAAGAGTAATAGCCAAATAAAAAGGACGGCTCTTATATGATCTGTCCTTTTTTATGAGCGTAATGATAGTTTGGTCAGCAGAAAAATTAAGACATAGCTCGTATGGAGTCCATATCTGGCATTGGTGGTAGCTCATCTAAATGACTCAGCCCAAATGCATCCAAAAATTGTGCGGTGGTGTGAAGGAGCGCTGGGCGACCTAAGGTCTCCTTAAAGCCTTTTTCAATGATCCACCCCTTATCAAATAGCTGGCGTAGTATATTGCTTGATAACGTCACACCGCGCACTTGCTCGATGTCACTACGTGTCACAGGTTGCTTATACGCAATAACGCTCAAAGTTTCAAGTAAGGCTTGGCTCAGACGCTCTTGACGCTGCGGAAAAACCTGCTGAATCAAGCCGCTATAATCATCGGAAATTTGCAATCGATAGCCGCTGGCTGTCTCATGTAGGTTCAGCACACCGGTCTCTAACCGTCGCTCTAGCACCTCTAAGGCTTGCTTTAATTCCTTAGTAGATAATGATAAATGTTTTCTTAACGCGTGAGCTGTCAGCGGCGCCTCTGATGCATGCAGCAGCACCTCGATGTGCTTGCTCACATCTTCAAGAGAGGTATGATCTTCCTCAATAGAGGCAGTAGCAGCGGCACGTGTAGGCTTTGCTTCAATAGGCTGTTTTGAGTCGTCAATATCTACCATCTAAAATGTGCTCTTGTTTTAATATCATGGGATCAATAGCAGGTTTGGCGGCTAACCTGATGCTGGTTAGGCCAACCACTGTAGTGTTAGTTCTTGGGATTGATTGTCTATATCGGATGGATCGGTATCATATTTCATTAACGTGCTTGCATCATTATTGGGTTCTGTATAGACCACACCAACTAATTGCCGCTTAATCAGTTCAAGTACGGCGACAAAGCTCACGACCACGCCTATTTTCCCCTGTGCTTTGTCTAGTAGCTCATAAAAGGAGCGGGCACCATCAGTACTCAGTTGCCGACTAATGCTAGCGATACGATCAGAAAGCGGCACGATATCAGTTTTGATGGTATGCATTTGATAGTCTGGCTGTAGCTGCATTTTAAACAAGCTATCGATCAGCAGAGTAGGCGAGTAGTTGGGCAGCTCAGCATTCATAACGTCTTGACTGGGCATACTTACCATGGCTAAGAACACATCACGCTCTAAACGTATCAGATTGTCTAAGCGCTGACTGGCGGCTTTGATTTGTGCGTACTCTTCTAGGCGTTCAATCAGCTCGGCTTTTGGATCGCGCTCATCGGTAGGCGTGTCAGGGGTAGGCAATAGTAATTCGGTTTTAATAGCAATCAGCGTCGACGCCATCAGCAGATAATCACCTGCCAATTCAAAATGCTCAGTATCTAACTCACTGATATAGGCAAGATACTGCTCAGTGATGGGTAGAATCGGCATTTGGGTCAAATCAACGTTGTTCTTTTGACCAAATATAATAAAAAATCTAGTGGCCCAGCAAACTGCTCTAGCCAAATCGCAAACGCTTGTGGCGGAACATAAAGATCGTCTGGTAGATGCTGTACTGGCGTCTGATAGATGCGCAGCGCAGTCGTGTTGGATGTATCCATAATACTTAATGTTCCTGGCGCACTGCCATAAATAGTCCAGCACCAACATCTAACGTGTGACAAAGATAACGAGAGTCGTTGGTGAATTCTGCCAAGAACTCGCTCACCTCATCACGATGAGAGATGACATTATCGACAATAAGTACACTACCGACGTCCAATGCGTTATGCAGACCTCGGATATAATCGATATAGAATTGCCGCTCTGCATCCAAAAATACCAAGTCAAAGACGTCTTCATTGCTATTGAAAAAAATAAAGGCGTCTTGTACGATGAGTCGAACAGAGTCAGACAGCCGCGTATTTTGCAGATGCTGGCGAGCAGCTTCACTGCGGTTTTTGTCGATGTCTAGCGATGTAAAGTCACATTCAGCCTGATGCCGCAGACCATACGCCAGCCACAATGTCGAAAAGCCCGTCGAGGTACCAACCTCTAGTACCTTTTTGGGCTGTCTGATCGTGGCAATATTGGCCAAAAACTGCGCCGCATCTGGTTCGACATGGCGATGACGAGCCAGCCGATTGGATTGTTCAGAGTCATACGTACTGTCAGCCTCGTATAAAGACTGACAGTAAGATAAAAAATGGCTTGGATTAAATGTCGGCATTATAAACGATCAGAAGTCATTTATTTAAGCTTCGCTAGTGGGCGAATACCAATGGCACGGCGGGCTTTATCCAGCTGCTTACGGCTATGACGACGGGCTTTATCTGCGCCCATTTGCAAGATTTCTTCCAGCTCTTTTGGATTTGCCATCAATTCTTGATAGCGCGCGCGGAAAGGGGCAATCTCGTTATTGATTTGTTGGAACAACTGCTCTTTGGCGTCTCCCCAGCCAATACCTGATTCATACTGCGCACGCAAATTAGCAATTTCTTCAGGCGTAGCAAACGCTTTATAAATCTCAAAAATTGCTGACGCGTCAGGATCTTTTGGCTCTTCTGGCAATTGTGAGTTGGTCACAATACGCATGATGGCCTTACGCATCATTTTTTCAGGATCGGCTTGGCTATTAAACTCGCCAAACAACGGAATCACGTTGTTATAGCTTTTGCTCATTTTGCGACCATCGAGACCTGTGAGTAGCGGCGTGTTGTCGTCGACCAGGGCCTCAGGCTCAGTGAACAATGGCTTGTAACGATGATTAAATGTACCTGCTATATCACGCGCCATTTCAATGTGCTGAATTTGGTCACGGCCAACAGGTACATGCGTGGCATTAAACATCAAAATATCAGCAGCCATCAACACAGGGTAGCCAAACAACCCCATGTTAATCCCTTGGTCAGGATCAACGTCTTCTTTTTCCATATTAGCATCGACCGCTGCTTTGTAGGCATGAGCGCGGTTCATGAGGCCTTTGGCACATGAGGAGCTCAAAATCCATGACAACTCCAAAATCTCAGGCACATCTGACTGACGATAAAAAGTCACGCGCTCAGGATCGAGACCACAGGCGAGCCATGTCGCGGCAATGGCTTTGGTTGACTCGTGAATGATCGCAGGATCATGGCAACCAATAATACTGTGATAATCCGCTAAAAAGAAAAAAGCGTCGCTATCGCTGTTTTGAATAGACTGGATGGCAGGACGAATTGCACCAACGTAGTTACCAAGGTGCGGAATGCCCGTCGGTTTGATTCCCTGTCAAAATGCGTTTATGTGGGGCTGCTTGTCCAGAACTGTGATTGTCGCTCATGAAAAATCCGTTGTTTTGTTTGTCAAATTATTATAATGCGTGACTAAAAGTGCAAAATAGCAGTCACAAAGTATAGCAAATTTTATCAGACCTTTTGAAAATAAAGGCCTACTTATAGATATCCGTACGACCATTTGGCCCATGCTTAAAGCGGCGATGGAACCACATCCACTGAGTAGGGTCGATACGAATGAGACTCTCTAGTATTTCATTGACTCGCGTGGCATCAGCGACTTCATCACGACTTGGATAGTTGTCAAGCTCTGGGGTGATGGTCAAGTGATAATGAGGTCGCTTACCACGTGGTAGATTATCTGGGGTTTGCCGATAAGTATGTAGCGCCATCACGGCGGGTGGATGCGTTTTGCTGCCTAATTTTGCCATACGGCGTGATGCGGTAATCGTTGCTGCTGGCACGCCAAAAAATGGCGCCATGACCCCTTGTTTGAGACCATAGTCCTGATCGGGGGAATACCAAATCACATGCCCCGCTTTGATAGAGGTGACTAGGCTTCGCATATCGCGGCTGGAGATTTGCTTACCGAATATATTGGTACGACCATTATAGATAAACCAGTCCAGTAAAGGGTTATTTTGCGTACGGTACATACAATCGACAGGGAAGAACTGCGCACACAGTAAGCCGCCCAAATCGAGCATCGTGTAATGCGCACCTAACAAAATAACTGGACGCTGCTCGTTTTGCGCATTAACGATGTGCTGTAATCCCGAAATAGATACCGTTCTAGTAAATATATTTGGACGGAACCAAGCACATAGGGTTTCAAACACCCCAATACCTTGATTGACAAAGACTTGCTTTGCCATCAATTCACGCTCAGCTTCTGGCTTTTCTGGAAACGCCAGCTTTAGATTAATCAGAGTGTCACGCCTACGTGAGCCTGCAGCTTTATAAATCAATACGCCGAGCTTACGACCTAGCCAAAACTGCCAACGCAGTGGCAAATATATCATGGGTAACATCACCAAAAACAACAACCAGATACCCCAATACGTTGGCAATAAAAACTGCCATTGAAAGGGCTTGTTTTCTGCTTGCGCGGTACGCTTTTGATTTTGCGTAATCGTTGGGGTGCCAGCAGGTATAGCAGGCGACTTATTGGATTGCTGCCTACTGGATAATGGTATGCCGTTAGTGTTGGAGGGTTTGCTAGGATCGTATTGTTCTGGCGCTTTCATAATATCCTTCTGCCGCACCGTGTATCACATTGCAGCTAATGATGAAAAGTTATTGATATGATGGGGTAGGCTCAAATGCTTTGCAAGTGAGAATGTTTATAAGGTTCTTAATTTGCAGTGCTAATATAAAGTACGTATATCGATAGCTATTGCAATGAGAGATATAGTGAAACCATTATAAAAATGGTATAGCAAGATTAAACGCTATTTTTCGCAGCCTCTAAAGACGCAGTCACAGCAAGCAAGAAAAGTAGCGTTCGAGCGCGTTTCCTATGCTGTATCAATGTTATTGAGGTTCTACTATAGCCACACTACCTATAGGCCAATCAGCAGGCATAAAAGCCTTATAAGCTGTGACCAGCTTATAAGGCTTTGCAAAACGCTTCTTATTTGAGTTTGCTACCATCGCTCCGAGAAAAAGACAACAGTAGCAAACAAAAAGATAAGAGCGGGCTTTGATTAACGTTTTGAGAACTGTGGACGTTTACGTGCTTTACGTAGACCCAGTTTCTTACGTTCAACTTGACGTGAATCACGAGTAACAAAACCAGCTGCTTTTAGGGCAGGCTTCAAAGTTTCGTCAGCTTCGATCAATGCACGTGTGATGCCGTGGCGGATTGCGCCCGCTTGACCACTGATACCACCACCTGCAACAGTGACATATAAGTCATACTGGTTAGCAGAGTCTAGTAGTTCTAATGGCTGACGAACAACCATACGTGAAGTTTCACGGCTGAAGTATTCGTCTAGTGGCTTACCGTTAACAACAATACTACCAGTACCTTTTGATAAAAAGACACGAGCAGTAGACGTCTTGCGGCGACCAGTTCCGTAATTGCGTTCCATAAGTATATCCTTAGATGTCTAGTTCTTTAGGTTGCTGTGCAGTATGTGGATGTTCAGTACCCGCATATAGTTTCAGCTTCTTGATCATCGCATAGCCAAGAGGGCCCTTTGGAAGCATACCCTTAACTGCTTTGTGTAGAACATCTTCAGGCTTATGTGCAATCAGCTTTGTGAAGTTGGTTTCTTTAATACCACCTGGGTAGCCACTGTGACGATAGTACTTTTTGTCTTGCGCTTTCTTACCCGTTACTGCGATTTTTTCTGCGTTGATGACAACAATGAAGTCACCAGTATCTACGTGCGGGGTATAAGAAGGCTTGTGCTTGCCACGTAAGCGAGTTGCGATTTGAGTGGCTAAGCGACCAAGGGTTTTGCCGTCAGCATCTACGACATACCAGTCATGGGTCACTTCAGCTGGTTTTGCACTAAGTGTTTTCATGATAAAACCTTAAAATTAGAATTCGTTGAGAGTTTAGCTGGGAACGGGGCTCTCAAAAACAGACTGCACATTATAAGCAGTAGCGCCTACGCTTGCAAGCTGCATTGGGGTTTATTTTCGCCTTTATACATTAAACTGCAGCGTTTGGCCAGTTTTTAAGCGGTTTTAAACATTTTTACAGGTATTGAAGGGTTTACTAAATATTGCTTAACAAATAACTGCTAATGATGCGCTTAGCAATTAGGGTGTAATTATGACGGTGACAGCCGATAAAGTCCAGCGACAACTTGTCCAACTTTGGTTTGCTTTACGCATTCAAAGCATATCATTTGCTGAGTTGTCTCTAGTTGGGCGTCGCGATTTTCATTAAGCTGCTCTTCTAGCTGCTCAAGCTGAGGTGTTAAATCTTTATCCGCTTCTAAATAAATTAGCGTTGATTGGTCAATCAATGCATTGGTAATCAGCGTACTCAAAATAGGCTGCCATAGATCCTGAGCATAAGGGGGGATCGATGAAGACGATGTCAAACGGGTGCTCAATCGGCTGGTGTTGACTCAGTACTTCCTCAGCCGTGCCAGTGATAACCGTGTAAGCTGCGGTATCAAGGCGTAATTGCTCAGCACTTTGACGTAGCATGTTGCTTTGTGCCGTATTAACTTCAATAAAAGTGGTGTGAGCTGCGCCGCGGGACAACGCCTCAAACCCTAATACGCCACTGCCTGCACAGCTATCGAGTACGCGTGCACCGTGAATATCGGCCAATAACCAGTTAAATAATGTCTCGCAGGCGGTCGGGTGTTGGGCGCAGGCCATCTGCCCTCGATGAAGCTGACAATACGGCGCTTGAACTGCCCACCGATGATACGAACATCACCGGCTGCGGCACTTTTTGCTTTAGGGTTCTTTTTCGCTGTGCGTCCGCGTGAGGGTTTTTTCATGCTCGTGTCTCTTTTATTATCTTTTTTTGAGGCATCTCTACTTATTAGACATGACGGGTAATGGTTAGAGATGTCTATCAAAATGTCGTTATTCAGAGGTGGCTGCTGCTGCTTGTGCCTCTGCCGCTTCTTGTTCTGCTAACGCTTTTGCTTCTTTTTCACGCAAGGCATCCTTCAAGGCTTTCTCAAAGGCCTTTTGGCGCTTGATGACTTTGAGCTCATCAGCGGACGGCGGCAGTACCGGATCAGTTTTGCGTTGTAGCATCCAGTAGTCAAATAGGGCACGGCCGATAGGCGCGGCAGTCGTACTACCACCGCCACCGTTTTCGACCAAGACCGCCAGCGCGATTTGAGGGTCTTCGACAGGGGCAAAACCATTGAACCACGCATGATCCCAGTGACGTTTGTCAATCGCTGATTTATCATAGCGTTTGCCTTGAGCGATAGACTTTACCTGTGCTGTTCCTGTCTTGCCAGCGATACGATAGCGCGGGGTATAGATACCGCGTCCAGTACCGTTTTCTACCACGCTTTCCATTGCATCATGCATACGTAACCAGTCAGAAGGCTGACCGTTATAGTCGATTTTACCATCAGGTTTGTCGATGATTTTGACTTCTGCTGCACCGTCACTGCTCTTGAGCAAATGCGGGGTAATATGTTTACCTTTACTGGCGGTCATGGCAGTGGCATTAGCAATCTGTAGTGGCGTGGCTAAGAAATAGCCTTGTCCAATACTGACAGAGATGGTTTCACCCGGTAGCCAGTCTTTATCATACGTGTCTTTTTTCCATTTCGGTGATGGCATGATGCCTGATTTTTCGTTAGGAAGATCAATACCAGTCTTGTCCCCAAAACCAAAGCGCACCATCCAGTCGTGTAGACGCTGAATACCCATCTCATAGGCCAGTTTATAATAGTAAGTATCAACCGACATTTGGATAGATTTCTTTAAATCAACCGTACCATGACCCCCGCGCTTCCAGTCACGGAAACGATGGCTGTCTCCTGGTAAACTAAAATAGCCAGGATCATAAATAGTGCTGTTCCAATCTCGCAAGCCATAGTGAATGCCACCTAGACCCTCGAATGGTTTGATGGTCGAGCCAGGTGGGTATGTCCCTTGGAGGGCGCGATTGTACAAGGGCTGATCGAGATCTTCTCGCAGGGCATCATAGTCTTTGAACGAAATCCCTGAGATAAAAGGATTGGGATCATAGCTTGGGTTACTGACAAAGGCCAGCACATCGCCATTTTTGGGATCTATTGCGACGATTGCACCGCGGCGGCCATCTAGCTGCTGCTGGGCGACCTTTGCAGCCCATAATCCAAGCTCAACGTGATATCGTTACCAGAGGTAGGCGGTTTCGTGTCCAATTGACGTAGGATATTGCCGTGAGCATCTGTTTCTACCGACTGATAGCCTGGTTGCCCAAGCAAAATATCTTCGTAATAGTCTTCAATACCAATCTTACCGATCAGATCAGTACCTGCATAGCGGTCCTTATCAATACGCTTAGACTCTTTATCGTTAATACGACCAACGTAACCGATCACATGAGCAAATAGCTCATCATAAGGATAATCACGCGTCAGCTTACTTTGGATAGAAACACCGCGAAAGAATGGCTTACGCTCACTGAACTGAGCCAGCTGTGCCTCTGTTAAGTCGATTTTGATGGTCACAGGGTCGTTTTTGTTTTTGTTCAAGCGCGCCAAAATATCTGTGATGTCTTCTGCTGTCAAATCAAAAATAGGCGCCAGCAAGCTGAGCGTGCGCTCAGGGTTGTCAACCTCATCAGGGCTTAGCATGGCGGTAAAAACTGGCTGGTTATCCGCCAAAATTATCCCGTTACGATCATAAATATAACCGCGGCTAGGCGGTGCAGATATCAGTTTAATGCGGTTATTGTCTGACTGGGTGGTGTACTTATCATGGGCATAGACTTGCAAATAACCATAACGCGTTATCAGGCCGCCCAAACCCAGCAATATTAAAATTCCAAAGATAATAATACGGTTGGTAAAGGTACTGTTGACCTGTTCGGTATTGGGAGTTAGTGGTTTATTCATAGAAAATCAGAGCCCAATCGGTCAGTGAGTCAATAATAAAGAGGTAAAAGGGCAGGTTGGTTAACCAAAACGCGGTGAGTCTAAAGGATAATACAAAGGATTTCAATCACATAGCGCTATATGATCTAAAATCAACGCGCATTGATTTGTACGTAGATGGTGTCTATCGTTTGACTACAAATTATAACAGAACAAATGAGTAGGCGCAGTACTCAGATGCTTATTTTGTTGTGGTCATATATTGCATAAGCGATGCGCTATCTCAGTATATTTATGGCTCAATATAGGATTTAAAAGATGTTATCTTTAGTCACAACTTGCCAAGGGTGTCCATGTGCTAAAAAATGGCAAGTATGCTAAAATCAGGCGATTTATTTTATAGTAGTGGTTAGAGACAGAGCGTCTTTTTGAGACGTTTCAATTTTGCTAGCGGCTTGTTATCAGTCGCGACCATATTAGCAACGACAATCAACCTGTCAGGAACTAGAAAAGTCATGGACATAAATTCATTGTGGCAGACGATCGCTGAGCACCCAGAGTTTTTTGCCATGCTAACTATTCCACCAGTGACGGCATTTGTTACGTGGGTGCATGTATGGATGGCGCTCAAGATGCTGTTTTATCCCATTAAGTTTTGGGGTATTCGTATTCCAAATTTTCCATTTTTTGGGTTACCAGGTATCGGCTGGCAAGGTATCGTCCCACGCAAGGCAGGCAAAATATCAGGGGTTATCGTTGATCAGACATTGTCAAAGCTCGGCTCATTAGATGAATTTTTCCAAGCGATGGAACCTGAGCAAATGGCGCTATTTGTCACTGATACGGTGGACAAAAACCTTGAGCCATTGATTGATGAGATTATGCTGGATCATTCGCCCGCACTGTGGGGCAACTTGCCTTATGCGGTAAAACGCCGCGTCTATGCTCAAGCCCACAAAGAACTGCCTAGTATCATGCAGTCGCTGGTGACAGATTTGACGTATCATGTCGAAGATCTGGTCGATATGCGCAAGATGATCGTCAATACGATGGAGAACGATCGTCGTCTGATGGTCAATATGTTCTTGAAGGTTGGGCAAAAGAGATCAATTTTATCTGGCACATCAGTGCTTTGATTGGCTTGGTGTTTGGTATTATCCAAATGTTTATATTTTTAGTGGTGCCGCAGCATTGGACGGTGCCATTTTTTGCTGCGATTTGGGGATTTTTGACCAATTGGATTGCGATTTGGATGGTATTTAATCCAATAGAGCCGCATTTTATCCCGTATTTAAAGCTTTTTTCGGTGCAGAGCCGCTTCCCCTTTATCAAGCCAGTCATGCCTCATATCGCAAGGTATCGTCTGCAGGGCGGCTTTATGAAGCGCCAAGAGGAAGTGTCTGAAGTTTTTGCTGAGATTGTGGTAAAAGATTTGGTTACCCTTGAGAACATCATGAACGAGATGATGTATGGTGATCGCTCAGCGCAAACTCGTGAGCTGATGAAGTCGCATCTATATACGGTGCTTGAGTCACCAGTTATTAGTACGACATTACGTGTGGGATTGGGCCGCCGTGATTATGGACAGCTCAAAAACACTATTATTGATAAGTCGATTGTGGCGACTATGGTGCCACTGCGAGATCCTGAGCTCAATGAAAGTCGCGCCAGTAAGATTTTTGGTCTGTTTCGCGATAGAATAAGGGCGCTGACGCCCAGCGAGTTTCAGAATTTGCTGCGTCCTGCTTTTCGTGAGGATGAGATGACGCTGATTATCTTGGGTGGTCTGACTGGGTTTTTGGCAGGGTGGTTACATCTGGTATTGGTATTTTTCCCCTCGATGCCATAAGCAATAACACGATAAACAGTATTTTCAAATAGTCAAAAACAGCAATATCTCATACAGTTTGAGTCAATAAAACAATGCAAGGCCAATGATAGGTCAGCATTTTGTATCAATCATTCAGATTGATACGTCACAATGATAGTAGCGGGTTTTAGGTGCTTCTACAGCTATCGAAACCTCAGTTTTTAACCGTAAACTATGACCGCATAAAGGGACTATTTAGCGTTTGCCAGTGGCTAGCGATGCCATCGGTGAACCCTTAATGGTATCCAAGGTAAACAAGGTTAGACCGTATGTTAATCACAGAATTGGGCTATTTTGCCTTGCTGGCCGCTTTTGTACTGGCGTTGCAGGTGGTACCCTGCCAACTATTGGTGTCATGCGCGACCACGTTGCTTGGCAACGACTAGCACCAAGTCTTGCATGGGCGCAATTTGCGGCCATGGTCACATCATTTGCTGCGCTTTGATGGCAGGTTTTTATTATAATGATTTTAGCCTCGTTACGTCACTCAGCATTCCCAATACGTTGCTGCCTTGGTACTATAAGTTATCTGCAACGTGGGGCGGTCATGAAGGGTCATTGCTGCTATGGATGACCATCATGGCCACATGGTGTGCACTGGTGTCTTATTTTAGCCGTGGTTACCGCTGTCAATGCGTGCGCGGGTGTTCTTGTGATATTGGCAGGCGTGCAGATGATGATGCTAGCGATGTTGATCTTTACCTCATCGCCATTTGAGCGTACCTTACCCAATTTGCCAGTTGATGGCGCGGATCTAAACCCTGTCTTGCAAGATTTCGGTCTGATTATTCATCCGCCGATGCTCTACATGGGCTACGTAGGCATGGTCGTGCCATTTGCATTTTGTATGGCGGCATTGTGGGAAGGGCGTTTGGATGCTGTGTGGACACGCTGGTCACGTCCATGGGCGCTCGCGGCTTGGGGATTTCTTGACCGGTTGGTATTGCACTGGGCTCGTGGTGGGCCTATTACGAGCTTGGCTGGGGCGGTTGGTGGTTTTGGGATCCGGTAGAGAACGCCTCACTGATGCCATGGCTGGCAGGTACGGCATTGCTACACTCACTTGCAGTCACTGAAAAGCGCGGGGTGTTTAAAGCATGGACCATCATGCTGGCAATCTTTGCCTTTGCCTTAAGCTTGCTAGGCACATTCCTTGTACGTTCAGGGTGATCACTTCCGTCCATTCGTTTGCCGCTGATCCGACGCGTGGTCTAGTAATTCTAGCCATTCTAGGCGTCATTATCGGCGGTGGTCTGCTGATGTTTGCGGTACGTGGTTGGCGCTTGACCGTTGAAAGTCAATATCGACTGATTTCACGCGAGTCATTCTTGGTGATCAATAACGTTATCATTTTGATTTCGACTTTGGTGGTGTTGCTCGGCACCTCTATATCCTATTATTGCCGACTCTTTCAATTTAGGTCAGGTATCTGTTGGCCCTCCTATTTCAATGCGCTGTTTGTGCCCTTAACGTGGCTTTTGCTCGTGGCGATGGGTATGGGCTCTAATATTCGCTGGAAACAAGATAGCCGCCCATTATTAGGTGCTGGCATGGTTATCGCTGTGAGCAGTCTGGTGTTGGCGGCGATTATCGCCTACTTTACCAGTCCATCTGCGATGCTAAATATTGGCGTGACGTTGGCGGTGAGCTTTTGGGTGCTATTATGGATGGGGATCGATTTTAAAGATAAAACCAAAATGCACCGAGTCGATTAAACGGATTGCGTCAGCTGCGTCTTAGCTATTGGGGTCAACAAATCGCCCATATTGGCGGTCATCGTTGCAGTTATTGGGGTAGCCTTTACTAGTAGCTCGAGTATTGAGCGTGACGTGGCGCTGGGACCAAATGATAGTGTCAATGTTCAAGGGTATGACTTTACCGTAAAGGTTTTAGCGAAATAAAGGGTAGTAACTTTGATGCCACGCAAGCTGAGGTTACGGTCAGTAAAACGGTCAAACGGTGACGACGCTACATCCCGAAAAACGTACTTATATTATCAGCACGATGCCGATGACTGAGGCGGCGATTGATGCCAGTCTTATGCGCGATGTTTATGTCGCACTTGGTGAGCCGATCGCCGAAAACAGCAACCAATGGGCATTTCGTATCTATGTCAAACCGCTAATTCGCTGGATTTGGTTAGGTGCGCTGATTATGGCATTTGGTGCATTGCTCAGTATGCTAGACAATCGTTACCGTATTAAGAAAACAGAACACCTGCGCAAATCGCTGCCAAAAATCAGGCTTTGCTACGGTGGCAGATTTGGAATCGCAAGCTATCAAGACAGGGATCAGTAATATGACGACCTCAAACAATGCACCTGATAAACAGGCTCAGCAAAGCAATAAGAATACCAAACGCAAAAGTCGCTTAAATTAGGTTTTTGATTCCGCTGGTGATTTTTGGTTTGGTTGCCATGCTGTACATGCGCTTAGGCAAACCGACGGATATCGTGACGAACACAGCACTTGAGCGCCCAGTACCGGCTTTGAGTTGCCGCTATTGTCAGATACCAGTCGTATCATGACCAATGATAATTGCCGGATAAGCCGTTTTTGATGAATATCTGGGGCTCATGGTGCCCAACTTGCATCATCGAGCATCCGTTTCTTAATGAAATTGAAGAGCGCGGTGTCAATTTGGTCGGTGTCAACTATAAAGATGATATTGGGGATGCCTTAGGATATTTGAATAAAGGCGGTGATCCGTTTTCTATGTCTATTCAGGATCTATCGGGTCAGTTTGCTCTAGACTTGGGACGACTGGTGCGCCCGAAACTTTGTCGTCGATGGTGAAGGGATCATTCGTCAGCATATTGTTGGTGAGGTCAATGAGAGCAATTGGCAAGCCGTATTGCGCCTTGCTTGATGGTGCTTAATGATGCCAATAATAATGGCGTCAGTTTAGAGCCAAGTCAGGTTGAGGAGGCGTGTCAATGATAGCATATCAAATAAAATCCGTTACGATAAAGTTAGCAAGCTTGCTTATCGCTTGTCTATTCAGTATGGCCAGTTTGCTGCTATTGACGTCTACGATTTTGACTCACCCTGTACAGCAAGAAGCTCAGTATCGTGGATTAATATCAGAAGAGCTTCGCTGCCCAAAATGCCAGAACCAAAACCTTGCAGCCTCTGATGCACCAATTGCCCAAGACTTAAAGCAAAAAGTCTATGATTTGGTCAAAGATGGTCGTAGCGATGCTGAGATTCGTGCCTATATGCAGGAACGTTATGGTGACTTTATTAGCTACAAGCCACCAGTGCGTCCATCAACATGGATCCTATGGTTTTTCCACCATTATTGCTCGTCATCTTGTTAGTAGGTTGGTTTTGGCAAAGTAAGCGACGTCAGTTGTTGCCCGTGGTCGCAAGCGGCATGACAGCAGATAATACCGCTGAGGCGCTATCTGTTGCCGGAAAAGCGGAGCTTGAGCGCTATTGTCACGTGCTGATAATAAAGACGTTCACGATATTACAAGCCTTGGGGACAAAATGACCATATTTTCTACTTTTGGCTTATTTATTGCGCTGAGCTTACTGACCGCCTTATTGCTTGCTGTTATAGCTATCAAACCATGGTTGAGAGCACCGCGTACGCATAGTAAGCCTTTGGACAATCAGCTATTAGGTATCAACGTTGCAGTATTTCGCGAGCGCTTAGCTGAGCTGAAACAGATAAAGACAGTGGCATCATTGATGAGCATCACTATCAAAATCAAAACTTGAGCTGGAACGCCAGCTTTGGATGCTCAGCGTGAAGTCGCACCTATGGTCACCCCTGGTGTCAAAAGCCGTTTGATCATTGTCTTTGGTACCTGTGCTGGCTGCAATGGCGTACTTGATGGTCGGAGATCGTACGCCCGTGTTTGATTTGGGCAAGCGAGGACAAAGTAGGACAAGTGGCTGATGACTTATTAACTGGCAAGATTGACCAGCCACCTGCTTGGGCGTTTGAAGATGGTCAATCAGTTGATTAGTGCCATGCAGACCAACGTCTATCGCCATGCGTACGATTACAATCGCTGGATGCGCCTATCAGAGTTGTTCTTATCATTAGAGGCGACCGATTCAGCACTAGAGGCCTTATCTCGTGCCTATCGTTTGTCACTCCTGAAAATGAAGAAATCGCGATTACTTACGCGCAGATTAATTTCTTTGCTAATGAAGGGTCAGTTAGACGAAAATATTCGCCGAGTGCTAGAAACTGTATTGGCCAAAACCCACAGCATGAAGGCGCTCAAATGCTCATGGCAATGGGTGAGGCGCGAGCAAATAACTTTGGATCAAGCGCAAGGTTGGATTAAACGCTTGCGTGACAGTATTTCTGCCAAACCAGGTGACCATACGCAGGCGCTATCCAGTTTAGATGAGCTCAGTGCCAATGTGACTATGCAGCAGCAACAAGCGCTGAGGGCATTGAGGTGACCGTTAAGATCAACTCAAGCCTACTGCCATTGGTCAAAGCGGATGATGTGTTGTTTGTGGCGATTCGTGATGTGAATGGTGGCCCGCCATTTGCCGCCAAACGTTTGCCAATTAGTGCGATTAAGCAGGGCGAGGCTACTATTAGCCTAAGCAATCTTGATGCGATGATGCCAGAGCGTACCCTAAGATCAGCCCGTTCTGATAAGGTTGAGTTGGCTGTCATTGCGCACATTAGTCATAGCGGTACAGCTATAGCAGAGTCAGGCGACTTATCGGGTAATCCTGTTGTGATTCGTGCTGACCAAAATCAGGTTAATGTTGAAATCAATCAACAGATTCCCTAGTATTAGGGTTAGTTATTGTGAGTATTTTTCATATAAATGCTGTTGGCCACAAAAGGCTTAGCAGTGTTATATGGAAAGATAAGTCATGGCAGCTTATGACCTTAATTAGAAAAAACTTGAGGTTTGTCAGGTCACAAGGTAAGGTGTCTTGGCAATCAGTTAATCCCTAAGTTGTAGTAATCCCAAAATCCCATTGAATTCAGGAGAGTCGTGTAATGATGCGTATTATTTTGCTAGGTCCACCAGGCGCCGGTAAAGGTACTCAAGCCCAGTTTATTTCTCAGGAATATGATATTCCGCAGATATCGACGGGTGATATGCTACGTGCTGCTATCAAAGAAGGCAGCGAGCTTGGCAAAAAAGCCAAAGATATCATGAATGCTGGTGGTCTGGTTTCTGATGACCTCATTATCAATCTCGTAAAAGAGCGTATTGCAAAGCCTGATTGTGCCAACGGGTGTATCTTTGATGGTTTTCCACGTACGATTCCTCAAGCGCAAGCCCTTGCCGATGCTGATGTTGCCATCGATCACGTGGTAGAGATTAGTGTGCCCGATGATGAGATCGTTAATCGTCTGTCTGGTCGTCGTCAACATCCAGGTTCAGGCCGTGTATATCATGTGCAGCACAACCCACCAAAGGTTGAGGGCATAGATGACGTAACGGGCGAAGCACTTATCCAGCGTGAAGACGATCAAGAAGCGACCATTCGCGACCGTCTGTCGACTTACCATGAGCAAACCTCTGCATTGGTTGGTTTTTATCAAGAAAAAAGCCGCCGAGGGCGCAGATTCACCAAACTACGATAAGTTTGATGGCACGCAAGATATCGAAGAGGTTAAGCAGCAGATTTTGTCTGCGTTAAAAGGCTAATGTTCGATTTTAGCTAATTAATTTAGCCAGTCGATGTGGTCGTTGAAGACCCTGTTTAATAGCAGGGTTTTTTTATGGCTAATATTTATATATTGGATAATTTTATCTTCCTTAGATTAACACATGAAGTGCAATACCAAATGCAAGGTGAAAAAAGACCTAGATGCGCTAGCATCAAAGTTTTTATCCACCGACCAAAGTGAGATTGCAACCATGAGCTATACACATCTAAGCCTAGGTGAACGATACCAGATTTATGCCCTTAAAGGGGCAAAACATAGTATTAATTTTATAGCGAGGGTGTTAAACAGAAGTCCCAGTACCATATCAAGAGAGCTTAGGCGTAATAAAAGCCTACGAGGTTACCGAGCAAAGCATGCTAATAACAAGGCTTGTGACAGACGGGCTAACAACGCCACAACTATTGTGACTGACCTCTGGGCATGGGTGACAGACAAGCTTAAAGAGAACTGGAGTCCTGAGCAAATATCTGGCGTTCATGCTGGTATCAGTCATATGAGCATTTATCGCTATATTTGGCGTGATAAGAGGCAGGGCGGTACATTGTGGCAGTGTCTCAGACGTAAAGGAAAACCATACCGGCAGCGTCTAACCGCTGAGACTCGAGGCCGTATCAATGACAGAGTCTCGATTCATGAGCGCCCTTGTATTGTTGAAGAACGCTCACGTATTGGAGATTGGGAAGCGGATACCGTTATCGGTCAGCATCACAAGCAAGCGATTGTCACGCTCGTTGAACGTAAAACGGGGCTGCTGAAGATGAAGCGTGTGGGTCATAAAACAGCACAGCAAGTATCAGAGGCAATGATAGAACTCTTAGCGCCAGTGAGGTTGCAGGTTAAGACCATTACCTCTGACAATGGTAAAGAGTTTGCTCAGCATAAGAAGGTGAAACAAAAGCTCTTTAGCCCTTTCTTCTTTGCCGATGCTTATGCGTCATGGCAGCGAGGAACCAACGAGAATACCAATGGCCTTATCAGAGAGTACTTGCCTAAGGGTTGTGACTTTAGACAAGTCTCTGATAATGAAATACAGGACATTGAGAACAAACTAAACAACAGACCAAGAAAACGATTAGGGTTTAAAACGCCTATGCAGGCGTTCTATAATATTAATTAGCGTTGCACTTGGTGTGTTAATCTAAGTTCTATAAAAAGCATTCAGCATATTGCTGACTCATGATTGAAAATCACCCACAAAAAAACCGCTTACTCATTATAAGTAAACGGTTTTCTCATCAAAATATATGACGCAATAGGCTCATATACCTTCAAGTATCCCTTACGCATTACCTTGGGCATCAACTTGTGCTTGTTGCTGGCTTTGCGCGTACGCTTGATCAAAGTTGACAGGGGCTAGTAGCAATTGCGGGAAGCTACCGCGCGTTACAATGTCGCTGATGACTTCACGGGCATATGGAAACAGCACGTTAGGGCAGTATGCACCCAAGATTTGACCGATTTGATCTTCTGGGATGTCTTTTAACAAGAAGATACCTGCTTGATGTACTTCAGCGATAAATGCCGCTTCTTCAGCATTTTTTGCCGTGACGCTAACGGTTAGGACGATTTGGTAATGATCGTCATCTAATTTTTCAGCATTGCTAGACAAATTGATATCAAGCTCTGGGTTCCACTCTTTGGTGAATACGCTTGCGCCTGGTACTTCAAGTGACATATCTTTTACATAGATACGCTCTAGTGCCAATTGTGGTTGTGCTTGTTCTTCAGCCATGATAAATCCTCTAAAATTAAATCAAATAATGGGTCAAACTACGATTTTAAAAAAAGCATTGTAATATAAACCAAGATCAAATCTCGATGTTTTTTATGGTTACGTCTCACTATGGCTTTTGAGTCTGCCACTGTCCATCTTCAAACCAATAAAGACAGACAGTAAAGCAAGGTAGCAGATTAACCCGCTAATAGCTCGTCAAGTTTGCCTTGCTGGTTCATTTGGTTGAGCTCATCAAAGCCACCTACAAAGGTTTCACCAACGAAAATTTGTGGCACAGTGCGATAGTTATTGGTTTTTTTCATCAGCGCTTGACGATCTTCACTACTCATGTCATGCATGCTGATTTCTTCGTAATCAACGCCTTTGGTTTTTAGTAGTTGTTTGGCGTTTGAGCAGTATGGGCAGATAGGGGTCGTATAAACTTTAACAGATACAGTCATGGTAAATCCTTATTTATAAATTTATGAGATAACAAACTTATTATAGATAGCCTGATAAATTATCATAGTCTAAGTATTGATAGAATCTGTTATCAATGAGTAAAGTGCACATGTATTCAACTGTGCTCATTACTACAGTGGGGATGAGCATGACAAATTCAAGCCGTCTTAGTTTAAAACCCTCAGTAGCAGTATAAACAGGATATAAAAAAAGACACCTATTGCTAAGGTGTCTTTTTATTTTGCTATCGTTAATCGGATGCTTTTTTTAGTCAGAAGCTATATTTTAGCCAATCTATTATTTGCTTAAACTAGGCTTGGTCTTAGCTTTGTTTTTTGATTTAGCGTCTTTTACACCAACCAATGGCATACCAGCGCCTTGCCAGCCGCCAATACCGCCCTCTAAGCGATAAACACTGTCTTTACCAATCATCTGAATCGCAGCGCCTGCTTGCACACCCATATCGCAGATAATAATCACTGGCTGCTCAATCGCACGAATCTCTGCTAAGCGGTCTTTGAGATCAGTGAACGGTATGTTGCGGCTGCCTTGAATATAGCCTGATTCAAACTTCTTCTTGGCGCGAATATCGATCAGCTGCGCGTTCTGAGAGTTGACCATCATGCCAAGGGGTGTTGGGCGATATTTTTCTACCGCTACGTTTGTTTTCAATGGTAAAAAACAGGATAGCAAGTACGGCTAATATACCAAATAAAAACGGGTGGTTGCCCACAAATTCCAGCGCACGATCCAAACCATACCTCCAAAAAAATAGGTGTTCTATTGAGCTGAGAAGCCAGCCCAATGATAGTGAACAAGGCGCTATTATACCGATAAGGTCATCTATAGTAAACGGGCGATGACACGGTCAATAATCAATCTATCATTTTGCCTTTGAAATGATGTTAATTGAGCTTAATAAAGCTTAGTATCAGCTTCCTCTCGTAGCGTCACGAGATTTTCAACGCGGCGCTGTAATACGGTACCGTCAGCCACGGCTTGCCACAGCGCGCAGCCTTTGCTGTTATGGGTATGACGACAGTCACGGAATTGGCAACTGCCAGCTAGTGGCGCCAGCTCAATAAAGCCTGAGATGATATCGTCAGGTGTGAGGTGCCAAATACCATATTCGCGAATACCTGGTGTATCGACGATACCACCTTGCGTCAAATCCTCGGGGTTAAATGGCAGCAGTCTACTAGTTGTCGTGGTGTGCTGACCAAGCTTAGAGTTTTGCGAGATGATATTGACGCTTTGACCAGACTCAGGAAGTAGGGCGTTAATAAGGCTGCTTTTGCCAACACCAGACTGCCCTGCAAAGATGACCAGCTTTTTGTCTATGTAGCGTTTTAGCTCATCGAGGCCTTCTTGCTCGTCACTCTCGGCGATATTTTCAGGGCAATCGACCGACGTCAGAACACTTTCATAACCGAGCGCAGCATATTGTGCCAATAATTCACTCGTATCGACGCCGTTTTCTTGTGCCAACAGATCGGCTTTGTTGAGGACGAGCAGTGGTTTGACGCCCGCGTGATGGCAGACGACCAGATAGCGATCGATCAAAGTAGGAGCGGCGGCAGGCAATGGCGCAAAGACGATGGCCAGAATATCAACATTGGCGGCAACAGGTTTGAGCTTATGATAACGGTCAGGGCGAGAGACCAATGAGGTACGCGGTTTGACGGCTTCGATACGGCCAAAGCCTGTGTTGGAGTCGGCACTCCAGCGCACTTGGTCACCAGCGGCTAGCATCGGCAAGTTAGTGCGTACATGGCAGCGCCAAATATCGCCGAGCGCAAGCGCTTGCCAAAATGGCTCTGGATCATCAGGCGCAATCTCTGGCTGCTCAGGTATCACCGCAGGTAGGCTTGTGACTTGTACTTCTAGTTGCTTACCGTAATGCGCCATGACCACGCCATCCATCAAGCTGTCATCGATGCTGTCTTGACTTAACAATTGCTGCTTGTCGATGCGACGAATCTGTTGTTTGGTCAGTTTGCGTTGCCGGATTAATGCCATGGGTTTTGACCTATTATAAAAATATTGCTAAGTGTAGCGTGAAAATTTGCTAACATACAGCCTAAAGCGTCTGCGGCAGACAGGGGTTTTGTAATATTGTACGACTTTATAGGTTTTCTAAACCAAGTAGCGTGTTGCAATACTGTCTGAGCACGGGTGTCTACGTGTAATACGTTTTTCAATAGTTTTTCTAAAGTTGTTTTTTTTAAAGTTGTTTTTCAAAATTATGAATGATAGGATACTTTATGGCTACCGGTGACCATCCCAATAAGATTAAAATCAAAAATCAAGGCAAAAAAGGGCTGGTGTGGATTGATTTAGAAATGACCGGACTTGATACCTTAAACGATGAGATTATCGAGATTGCCACTGTCGTGACTGACGAAGATTTGAATGTGCTTGCTGAAGGGCCTGTGTTTGCGATCAAGGTATCGGATCAAGTCTTAAATAAGATGGATGACTGGAATACCAAGCAACATGGTCAGTCAGGATTGGTCGACCGTGTGCGTCGTAGCACGATGACATTGGCGGAAGCGGAAGCTGAAACCATCAAGTTTCTGAGTAAATGGGTCGATAGTGGTAAATCGCCAATGTGCGGCAACTCTATCTGTCAAGATCGCCGCTTTATGGCGCGCCAAATGCCAGAGCTTGAGCGCTTCTTTCATTATCGTAACCTTGATGTATCGTCAATTAAAGAGCTGTGTTTCCGCTGGCGTCCTGATATCTTAAAGAACTTTGAAAAAGGGGGCAGTCATTTAGCATTGGATGATATTCGCGACTCTATTCGTGAGCTAAAGCATTATCGTCAGCATTTCTTTAAATTGATGGATTAGATAGCGAGCGATAAGCAGTTCAAGATTGTAGTAAACGTAAAAGGGTCTGTTGAACTATCAACAGACCCTTTTTTAACTGAAGAGATATTTCTTAAGATACGTTGTCTAAAACGCCATTCAGCGAATAAAAAATTCAAACTCAAATAATCCAAACTCAGCATCATCACTGCTTAAATTATTACTATTCAAACGGTCATTTGAATACTCGTCGTCTGTCACTGCACCAATTACAGCGCTTACTTTCGGCTGGCGAGTGTCTTTATCTAGCAAGCGCCAATCACCAAGCACGTAGCGCTTTTTATCAGCAGTCGCCTGATGAATATCTGGACGATGCGTATGTCCGTGCAATAAAGCATCGCTGTCAGTAATGGCCTGACGTACGGCCTCATCATTCACATCCATGATATAAGCCGCTTTAGTAGCATTGTTCTGCTGGCTTTTTTTGCGCATGTTGTCTGCGATGGCTAAGCGTTTCTCTAACGACTTATTAAGCAGATACCACTGAGTCAGGCGGTTGCGCATAATTTTGCGAAAGAGTTGATATTTCTTATCATCGGTACAGAGTGCGTCACCGTGCTCTAAACGATAATTCTGCTGACCAACAGTCAAAGTATACGGCTCGCTTATCAGCTCACCACCGAACAGATTGCAAAACGGCTGTCCTAACAAAAAATCGCGATTGCCGTGCATGACTAATATTTCACAGCCATTGATACGTAGCTGTTTTAGCTTTGCAATCAATGGGGTTAGCCAATGCGCCATCTGCTCGTCTTCTGACCTTTTTCCTTTTAATAGGGACAAATACATATCATCACCCAGCCATACCTCAAACCAGTCGCCCAATATAAAGAGGCGTGTAAGCGCAGGCAGAGCAAGACAGTCATCGAGCAGCGCCAAAAAAGCCTGCACTAAGGCAGGCTCTGAGGCGATAAATGCAAATCGCTAATCAATACTTGCCGCACTTGATGAGGGCGGGTCGTGATTAAGTGATTAAAACGTTGCATTTATCTTGATCCTCGTGACTTATCGTATGGCGAGCATTACTTAGTAAGTTCTACTAGAAAATGCTCGCTCATTCACAGCTATCGCTAAGTAACTATTACTGACTACTGACTAGCTGCTATTGAATGACTATTACTGAGTAATGATGGTTGCTGAGTTGATAACAACTGGCTCTTTTGGCACATCAGCATGCATGCCGAAACGACCAGTTGGGACGCCTTTCATTTTTCGATCACATCCATACCGCTGGTGACTTTACCAAATACAGTGTAACCCCAACCTTGCATGTTTTTGCCAGTGTGGTTTAAGAAATCATTGTCTTTTACGTTGATGAAGAACTGGCTAGTCGCTGAATGCGGATCTTGGGTACGCGCCATTGCGATAGTACCTTTGTCGTTTTTCAAACCATTGTCCGCTTCGTTTTCGATAGGCGCGTTGGTTGGTTTTTCATTCATCTCAGCGTCCATTCCGCCGCCTTGAATCATGAAACCATCAATAATGCGATGGAAAATCGTACCGTCATACTGACCAGATTTTACGTAGTTCAAAAAGTTTTCTACGGTCTTTGGCGCTTTTTTCTTCGTTGAGTTCGATAACGATCGCACCCATATTGGTGTCAAGTTCTACTACTGGTGGCATGTCTACCATGGGATATTCCTTTTTGATTGCAGCGCCTTAAATGACGCTGTCAAGTGGTGGTTAAAAGTTGGTTGTTAAAAAGTTACGGGTAGTCTAACGGCTTTTTTATCCCGTGTCATGTATCAGGCTGTTAATGCGTTTGCAAAAGCTGATAGAATAACGCAACTTTAGCCATTTTTGATCAGCTTTGACAAATTGTGATAATGCGGACGCGTTATCTGAGTTTTTATATCCCAATTTATTTTAATAATTTATTTTGAACGTTTTGTGATGCGTGATGGCACGTATCACAAATTGACAATTTGCGTTAGGAGCAATATCCGATGAGTGAGCACTCAAGCAACAATGCACAAAAAGACGAAGTAAAAAACGACTTTATTCGTAATATCATTCGTGACGATGTCAATGCGCAAAGATACCAGCAAATTGTCACACGTTTTCCGCCTGAGCCAAATGGCTACTTGCACTTAGGTCACGTAAAATCTATCTGCCTAAACTTTGGTGTGGCCAAAGAGTTCGGCGGTGTGTGTAACCTGCGTTTTGATGACACCAACCCAACTGCAGAAAAACAAGATTATATTGACAATATCGAAAATGATGTGAAATGGCTCGGTTTTGAGGTGGGCAGGCGAGGCGTATCACGCGTCAAGTTATTTTGATCAGCTACATGCATGGGCAATACAGTTAATCGAGCAAGGCGATGCCTATGTCGATTTGCAAACGCCTGAGCAGATTCGCGATAACCGTGGTTCATTCAATGAAGCGGGAACGCCATCTCCGCAGCGTGATGCCAGTGTCGAGGAAAACCTAGCCCTTTTTAATGATATGAAAGACGGTAAGTACGCTGAAGGTAAGGCGGTATTGCGCGCCAAGATAGATATGGCAAGCCCGAACATGAACCTGCGTGACCCTGTCATTTACCGCGTGATGCATCAATCTCATCATCAGACTGGTGATAAATGGTGCATTTATCCGATGTATGACTTTGCGCATCCACTCTCTGATGCGCTCGAAGGTATTACCCATTCACTATGTACGCTTGAGTTTGAAGACCATCGTCCATTCTATGATTGGGTCATCGCCAAGATCGGCTTTGATGTACCGCCACACCAATATGAGTTTAGCCGCTTAAACGTGGATCACACATTGACCAGTAAGCGTAAACTCAAGCAGCTCGTTGATGAAGGTATCGTGAGTGGTTGGGACGATCCCCGTATGCCGACTATCGCTGGTATGCGCCGCCGTGGTTATACGCCAGCGGGCTTGCGTGACTTTTGTGAGCGTGTGGGCGTGACCAAAGCCGATAGCGTGGTTGATTTCCGTTTACTAGAGTTTAGCGTTCGTCAATCGTTAGAGACGACTACTGGTCGCGGCATGGCGGTACTAAAGCCATTAAAAGTGACGATTACTAACTTTAGCGAGGCGGTTAGTAGCTGGGAGTCGCAAAAAGCCGATAGTGTTAATGCGCGTTTTGACGATGCCACGCAGACCCTTTGGTTGACGCAGCCGAACCATCCTAACGTCGATATGGGTGAGCGTGAGATTCCGTTTACCGAGACTTTGTATATCGATCAAGGTGATTACGAGATTGAACCGCCAGCAGGCTACAAGCGTCTGTCTCCAGAAAAGCCAGAGATTCGTTTGCGTAACACTTACGTGCTAGCCGTCACTGAGCATATCACTGATGAAAATGGCAATGTTGTTGAGTTAAAAGCGACAATTGATCCCGCAACGCTAGGCAACAATCCTGAAGGCCGTAAGGTGAAAGGGGTGATTCATTGGGTATCAGCCAGTCAAGGTGTACCAGCGACCGTGCGCATGTATGAGCAGCTATTCAGTGCTGAAGACCCAAGTGGCGTCGCTGATGTCCATCAAGCACTAAACCCGGACTCGCTCACTGAGCTGGATGCTGTCGTTGAGCCATCTTTAGCCCATGCTGATGCTGGTACGCGTTTCCAGTTTGAGCGTGAAGGGTACTTTATCACCGATAGTGAAGATCATAGCACGGATAAGCCAGTCTTTAACCAAATCGTTAGCTTGCGCGATAGTTATAAGCCAGCTTAATGCATAGCCTTTGAGCTTGCCCTTAGGGCTTAACGTCAAATTATTATGTCAAATCATTGTTCTTTTATACTCACCCATCTCTAGTGCGCTAGGGGTGGGTTTTTTATGAACTTTGCTTGTGGGATACAGGCATGGTAGTTTAATGCGCTATGCTACCTATATACTGGTTTATTTAGTGATAAATGGAATAAACGCATTACAATCCTTCACAAGACATTCATAACCAGTTTGGTACTATAAAGTGAGTTTTATTGATGCACTAGACGGGATAAGCAAATGATCAAACCGTCTCGCACATTGCAATAATCGGTTTATAATAATAGTGCGCATAAGACAGTAAGCTCAGCGCTCATCATTCATATAAATAAGGAATTTAGTATGGCACATTTACGTTTAGGCGACACCGCACCAAACTTTGATGCAAGCACCACAGAGGGTGATATTAATTTTTATGATTGGGCGGGTGATAGCTGGGTGGTATTGTTTTCGCATCCTGCCGACTATACGCCAGTTTGTACTACTGAGCTTGGCCGCACCGCTGCATTGGGCGGTGAGTTCCAAAAACGCAATGTCAAGCCGATTGCTTTGTCAGTGGACGGCTTAGAAGATCACAAAGGCTGGGTCAGCGACATCGAAGAGACACAAGGCGCTGCGGTGAAATTCCCTATCATTGCAGACTCTGATCGCACGGTTGCGGATTTGTATGATATGATTCACCCAAATGCTGATAACACCGCGACAGTTCGCAGCGTGTTTATCATTGATCCAAATAAAAGGTGCGTCTAACACTGACGTATCCGGCCAGCTGTGGTCGTAACTTCGATGAAATTATCCGTGTTATTGATGCGCTACAACTATCGGATGAATATAACATCGCGACGCCTGTAGATTGGAAGGACGGTGATGACGTAATCATTCCACCAAGTGTCAAAAACGAAGATATTGCTGCCAAATACCCAAAAGGTCATAAAGAAATCAAGCCGTACCTACGTACGACCCCAGCCCCTAATAAATAACTGGACTGGTTGCATAAATATGATTAAATAAAGCCCCGTGACTTAAAGTTATGGGGCTTTTGCTATTTTTACCTCATGAGTAATAAGCCTTTGCCATGACGGTCAGAGTAGGCTATAACTATGGTATGGAGTATCAATAGATAGGGTGCTCATTAGTGCCACCATCATAATAAGGCGTATCAGCGCTAAATTTCTATTCAATCATTCTTACAAGGAGTTCATCATGAAAAATTATACGTCACCCGTATAGCACCCAACCCGCGCAAAGCCCTTATTTTATTGGCATCAAAAGGGATTGATGTTGATGATATGGATGACATTGATGTGATTGATATTGATTTTGCCAAAAATGAGCAGATGTCAGACGAATTTACCAAAATAAATCCGATGCAGACAGTGCCTGTCTTAACACTAGACGATGGCACCGTGCTCAATGACTCACAAGCAGTCTGCGAGTATCTGGATCGCGTCTATGGTGAGCGTTCTGTTATGGGCAATGACGTGATACAGCGTGCCCAAGTGTGCTCGATGCGCCGTATTGCTGAGTTTGAGGTGATGTATAATTTAATGCTAGCGTTTCAGCACAGTCATCCGTCTAAAGCCCAGCGTGTTGAACAAGTGCCAGAATTTGTTGCGCCATCAATTGCCCGTGCTGTCAAAGCCATGGAGTATTTTGAGACAATCCTAGAAGGTCGTGAGTATCTGGTGGGTGAGCAGCTAAGCTTTGCAGATATCGTGCTATATTTGGGCTTAGATTTTGGTAAAGTGCTCAAAGTTGATCCGAATGAGCAAGGCAAAAACCTAGCCCGTTTTTATCAAATGATGAACGAGCGCTTTAGTATCAAAAACATGGCTAAAGCTAAGCCTGCGGAAATCAATGATTAGATAAAGAGATACATCGCAAGTTCTATTGTTTTTAGATGCTTGCTCATTAAAGATAATATCGGGGATAGCTAATATGTATTAGCTATCCTTTTTTGTCCATGAAATTAACGACATTAGATAGCAGAGTAATAAAAGAATTTCAAACATAATAAAAATCAACATTTTATTACATAAGCTAATAATGCTCGGTCTATAGTGGTTAATTTAACGTGATTATAATAACGATATTCCAGAACAGTTAATTAAATGTTTTTTCAAAACATGCAAGACCAGAAAGTATATAGAAATAAGTAATCGAGAAAATTGATATACGCTTACTAAGAGGTTCGTAATATGGTAGGTAGAGCCAAAAAATCAGCACTGACAACGTTTTTATTGCCAAGTATTGTGGCGGTGAGCCTCATACTAGGCGCTTGTCAAAAAGAAAACACGGCTCACGACAATGAAGGATCAGGTATCTCCAATACCGGTGAAAAAATAGACTCACTAGCGATTGAGGATAGGGCCTCGGATACCAACTCAGCAACTACTGAATCTGGCTCGACGACATTTACTCCCGAAGAAAAGCTGATGAATACTTTGTCTCGTCATCGTTGGAGCTTGGTTAGGGCAACGGATGCCAATGAGCAGCCTATAAGTGAGCTTACAGATATCGATGGTCAGGGGACTCTGGTATTTAATCCAGAAACACTTATCTATAGTGTCGGTTGTAATACAATAAGCGCTGCTTATCAGCTGCAAGGACATACATTGAGTATCGAGGAAGGAATGAGCACCAAAATGTCTTGTAGCGATCTTGATATGGCAGAAAATAAATTGTATGCATTGATGCTAGGAAATAGTGAGTTAAAAATAGAGCAAGGTGACAGCCCAGTATTGACTCAGTTTACCAACGATAATGTCACTTTGGTATGGAGTGGCAAACTCACACCTCAAGCGAAATACAATAGTAAGGGCGAGACGGTATTTTGGGCAGTGAATGCCAAAGAAGTCAATTGTGATATGAATGGTGAAAAGCAGTGTCTCCAAGTTAGGCCCGTCACTTACAACGACCAAGGTGTCAAAGTTCGTGAAGGGAAGTGGAGAGTATTTGCGGGAGAAATAGATGGATACCAGCATGACGGTATGCACGAAGAAGTACTAAGATTGCAGCGCTACCGATTAGAGACTAACGAATTAATAGAGTCAGATGAGACAACAGAAAATGATAATGATGATGAAAAGTATGCATATGTACTCGATGCTGTCATTGAAAGTGCAGTTGTAGAGTAGTCCGCTATAATTTCGTCTTGCAAATGATAAAGTGACAGTGCTGGTACTCATAAAAAAACACGCATCGAATAGCGTGTTTTTTTATTGTCTCACTATTTTAATGCCTATTGGTTTTAAAGCTTGTCTGCTTTAACGCCTATCTTTAACGCAAGTTACCCAAATCTTCTTCGGTCAAACGCCAACGACCTTTTTTCTTAGAGCCACCGCGTCCTCGCATAGAGCTATTAAGTAGTATTTTATTCATAGAATGGCTTGAGTGCGCATGACAAATAGCACAGGCAAGACCATCGGCTGCATCCTGCTGTGGTACGACTTCTAACTGTAGTATGCGGCAAACCATCTCCTGCACTTGCTCTTTAGCAGCAGCACCATAGCCGCACACCGCTTGTTTGATCTGCCGAGCAGTATACTCTGACACTTCTAAATCCAAGGCGACCATCGCTGCAATAGCCGCGCCTCGTGCTTGCCCAAGCTTGAGTGCAGAATCAGGGTTTTCTGCCATAAAGACTTGTTCAATCGCCGTATAGATAGGCTCGTCAGCGTATTTTAAATGATGCTGCGTAATGCGGGTCAATCCATTAAAAATACGCTTAAGGCGTTCAGGCATCTCTTTGGTATCTGTGCGAATCGTGCCTGCATCGATATAAGTGAGCTTATCACCCGTCTGCTGGACTATTCCATAACCCGTCATGCGTGACCCTGGGTCGATCCCGATAATAATTGCCATAGTATTCCGTCTTGCTTACATTTTGTTTTATGGCTTAAAAATCAGCCGTAAGTTTGATAGTATAGCAACCAATCCCCATATACATCATATGTTAGCCATTTTAATTTGCATGGCGCTCAATTTATTGGTTTTTATTTTATAGGACGACACTTTATGGGTCAGATAGTTGGTATAGCCATCGTTTGGTTTATTATCGAGATGCTACTGTGGTATTTGCTTGCTCAATTCATGAGCGGCTGGTGGGTATTCATGTGGTTTATTGTCGCAGCAGTGATCGGTATTTCTCTTGTGCGTAAAGGTATGGCTTCTTTGAATCCAATGGCTCAGCAGATGAAAGCAGGTGGTATGATGAATCCTGCAATGCGTCCACCAGAGTCTACCATGATTAAGAGCATAGCCATGGCAGTCGCGGGTATCTTGCTACTTATTCCAGGTGTGTTGAGTGATGTGCTCGCACTACTCGTGATCTTGCCACCAGTACAAAAGAAACTCAAGGACTTTGCCAATAACTATGTCATGAACAATCAGCAAAAAATGATGGAAATGATGGCAAAACAGATGGGTGGTCAAATGGGCGGCCAAAATCCATTTGGTGGAATGGGTGGTCAGAATCCATTCGGTGGCGTAGGCGGTATGAATAACCAAAATCCATTTGGTCAGCAACAGCAAAACCCGTTTGGTGACGTATTTAAACAGCATACGACTGTTGATGGTACGGCCAAAAACATCCCTAAAGATGTGAAAAAAATTACCAAATCTGCTAATGACGAGTAACGATGATTTAGTCATTCATTAGGCATAGAAAAAGCCCCTTTCGCTAATAACGAAAGGGGCTTTTTGGTGGCAGTAAATACATTAATTATAAAGAACATATTTACAAACCGAATAAAACAACCGAAGTGCCGCTGTAAGATGGTGACCCATGAACCGTGAAGTTCAGGGCGGATGCGTCATCCTCTCTGCAGGTTTTCCTGATACACCGCAAGCGGTGCAGGCATACACAATGAGACGATAGGTACCACATCCTGGTAAAGCATTATCGGCTCAGGGAATAAACATCTACTAGCCAACACTTCAGAATAGACTCATCTTAACCAATGAGATGAATGATTGCAAGTAGGATTTACAGATTGATACGCAGTATTGTTACCTAGTATCTGTGGTAGGTTTTGAGCTTTTGATAACGATACAAACCCCATCATTTTTTAGTGAAAAATTGTCAGTTTTTCAGCTATTTTAAGATATGTGTTAATATATAGGGCTTTCCATACCCTAACATAGCATTGAAGGCGTTCATTCACTCGAGGAGCGGTAATATATGACCAGTACCCAGCAAGCATCAGAATCTATTGGCGACAATCAGGCGCAGCAGCTCAGCAGTAAGCAAGAAGACGGCGCACAGAATAAAAAAACGCCGCATGTCTTAATGATATTAGACGGCTTTGGTTATCGTGAAGAAGATAAAGATAACGCCATTGCTGCGGCAAATATGCCAAATCTAGATAGGATTTACCAAAAATACCCTCATGGACTGATTTCTGCTTCAGGAGAAGATGTGGGTCTGCCAGATGGTCAGTTTGGTAACTCAGAAGTTGGCCACATGAATTTGGGTGCTGGCCGTGTTCTTTATCAAGACTCGACTCGCATCTCAAATGAGCTTGCCAATCGCGAATTCTACAAAAACGAAGCATTGGTTGACGCAGTAAAAGCGGCCAATGAGCTTGGCGGCAACGTACATATTATGGGTCTGCTCTCTGATGGCGGTGTTCACTCACATCAAGACCATATCGAGGGTATGTGTCATTCAGCATTGGTTCATGGTGCCAAAAACGTCTTTATCCATTGCTTCTTAGACGGCCGTGATACCCCGCCTAAATCTGCAGATAAATACATCAATCGTTTGCGCGATTATATCGATAAATTGAATGCTCATTATGAAGGCGGGCGCGTACAGATTGCCAGCATTATTGGTCGCTACTATGCAATGGATCGCGATAACCGCTGGGATCGCGTACAAAAAGCTTATGAGCTGATCACTGAAGGTAAGGCAGATCGCTTGTCGACACGTGCGGACGGTGCTGTCCAAGCGGCTTATAAGGCACGTGAGACTGACGAATTTATCAGCCCGACGACTGTCATCGGACGTGATGAGGTGCCTTATACCGTCGAAGACAATGATGCGCTGATATTTATGAACTTCCGTGCCGACCGTGCCCGTGAGCTTGCCCAAGCCTTTGTTTTACCTGATCATGAGTTTTCAGGTTTTGCCCGTCAAAAGCAGCCAAAACTTGCCGCCTTTGTGATGTTGACCAAGTATTCTGATGTATTGGCGGATAATCCAAAAACCAGCATCGCTTACTATCCAACGTCTTTGGCCAATACCTTGGGAGAGTATCTGCAGGATCAAGGTAAAACACAGCTACGTATCGCGGAAACTGAGAAGTATGCGCATGTGACGTTTTTCTTCAGTGGTGGCCGTGAAGAAGAGTATGAAGGCGAAACGCGTATCCTAGTACCTTCTCCAGATGTTGCCACTTATGATTTGAAGCCTGAGATGAGCGCGCCTGAAGTGACGGATAAATTAGTAGAAGCGATTGAATCTGGCCAATATGATGTGCTCGTTGTCAATTATGCCAATGGAGATATGGTAGGTCATACAGGGGTTTTCGATGCTGCGGTAAAGGCGGTCGAAGCGTTGGATGTCTGTGTAGGCCGTGTCGAGTCGGCAGTAAAAGCGGCTGGCGGCGATATGCTGATCACAGCTGATCACGGTAACTGTGAGCAAATGCAAGACTACGAAAGTGGTCAAGTACATACTCAGCATACGACAGAGCATGTACCGCTGATTTACGTAGGCACACAAAAACTACAGGTACGTCGTGGCGGTAAGCTCAGTGATGTGGCACCGACTATTTTGGCACTAATGAATGTTGATGCACCCACCGAAATGACTGGTGAGAGTTTATTGGTTTCAGCATCTTAAGCCAGTTGTCTCAGATTATCCGTACATCGGATAATCTGTAAAGACATGGCTTGTTAGATGAATGATATAAACTAGAAAAGGGAGGGGTAGCTATTACCTTTCCCTTTTTTTATGATGGATTTTGCTTGATGAGTTGCAAAACTGCCCTAGTTTGAGAGAGGCCTTTGGTGTTAACTTATACGGTAATACATAACAATAACTTTATACATTCTATTATTTAAATGAGTTTTTTATGCATCCTATCTCTTTTGTGTGCGCATCTTTGTCTAAACAATTAGGCCAACGAGTGATGAAGTCGTCGCTAGCGACCATTATGTCCAAACCCGTATACTTCAAGTTTATAGGCTTTAAGCTCAGTCTAGCAATAGGTTTGCTTGGATTGTGTGTTGTCAGTATGGACGCGCAAGCAGCAGTGCCCTCAGTCGATGATGCTAGTCCGACATCAAGCCTACAGCTTATCAGTTTGAATGCCGATGATATAGTGGCTGAAGATGATACTGAGATGCTGAATGCTGCCGACGAATCATATGACTCAATAGACAGTATGCCAGACGAGAGTGCGGTAATGGACGATGATGATAATATCGATACCAGTATTCCATCAGAGGTTGCGCAAGTATCATTGAATGCAATTTCTCCTCAGACATTAAAGACCTTTGTTGCTGTTGTTGATTTAGTGCGCCGTCAGTATGTTGACGCGGTCAATGATGAGGAGTTATTTAATAATGCAATGAGCGGTATGTTAACTAAGCTCGATAGCCATGCTGAGTTTTTGGATGCGGAGGCCTATGAAAACCTACGTGCTTTTACCGAAGGGGACGTAGGTGATATCGGTATCCAAGTTACTTATGAGCCAGAGGTAGGCTATTGGATCATCACAGAAGTTATTGATGATTCGCCTGCAGATAAAAAAGGCATCGCAGTGGGCGATTATTTACACCAAGTTGGTGAATTCAAACTTGACGAAAATCGGCAAAGTAATGACGTTGAGCAGCTATTAACAGGGATTGCTGGTACCCAAGTAGATATCATCACTTCTAAAGCGGGTCGCCGTAAGCATACAACGACATTGCAGCGGAATAACAGTCACCCTCAAATTGTCGAGACAAAACTCGTCGATGGCATTGCGATTGTTAAACTACCTGCATTCCAGAACAATAGCCGTGAAAAGCTGTTGGAAGGTTTGATTAATTTAGATGCACCTATCTCAGGTATTTTACTTGATTTGCGTGACAATCCGGGCGGTGTTCTTACATCGGCGGTGAGCGTTGCCAGTTTATTTATGAATGATACCGATGTGGTACAAGTACAAGCACGTCAAGACGAATCGCGCGTACTAACCACCCAAGGGGATGCGATACTTAAGCCTCTACCTATGGTTGTTCTACAAAATCGCTACTCGGCATCAGCGGCAGAGGTTTTGGCCAGTAGTTTACAGGCACAAAAACGCGCTACTATCATCGGTGAAGTAAGCTATGGTAAAGGCTCAGTACAGTCAGTCATACCACTCAATGACGAGCAAGCAGTCAAGTTGACAGTAGCTAACTATATGACAGCATCAGGCAGGCAGATCGATGTCATCGGCGTTGAGCCTGACATTACTTTGTCAGGAAGTGAGAGCTCATGGGAGCAGGCGCTGGATTTATTAAAACCCCGCGCGCTCGATTCTGGCATCCGCTTCATTCGAAAAACTACTGCAAATTAGTATATTGTTGATAGATTTAACAATATACCGTCAGACAGCCATTGAATCTCTGAAATAAAAATCCAATGGCCCGATAGAAGACTTACTCAGATTGATCTTCTGCAATTTCTAGCTTTTTCATACGATAACGTAATGAGCGAAAAGTCGTCCCAAGTAGTTCTGCTGCTTGGGTTTTGTTCCAGCCAGTTTGTTTGAGGGCTGTGATGATTAATTGCTTTTCTTGTTCCTGTAGATAATGCTCCAACCCTTGGGCTGGCAATTGATCATCAAGCGGTTCTTGCAGGCTTGTAGTCTCATTCTCTTTTGGTTGAATAGGACGATGGAGGGTACTTTCTCATTCGTATCACTTGAGCTGGTTGATGGTTCTGTATTATTGGGCACTGAGCGCTGTATCATTGAAGGGTAGTGTTGGGTATTAGTACGATAAGGGTGCAAGTTGGTTGTTTCTTGCTTGTGCTTTACAGCCGTTATCTCACTGTCAGATTGAAGAGTCTGTTCACGGTTTTCTATTGCTTTAGACATTGTTTTGGTAGTTGGTTGAGATTGGTTTTGCTCATTTGCGTAATGGTTAGATTGTTGCGCATTGCTGTGAGCTTGCGTATCTTTAAGGTCGTGACTAACATCAGGTAGGCCTAAATGACTGATATCAATGTCCGAAGTTTCCGCCAACGTCACCGCACGCTCAAGTAAATTACGTAGTTCACGAACGTTACCGGCAAAGTCATGACGCTGCAAACGTTCGCTGGCTTCACGCGTGAGAGATGGGGGTATTTCTAGCTGCCACTCAGCAGAAATCATGGCTAAAAATGCTCTGCTAATACAGGGATGTCATCACGTCGATCATTCAATGTCGGTAGCTTAAGCTCAATCACATTGATACGATAATACAAATCTTGTCGAAATGCGCCATCCTGTACCAAGCGGCTCAAATCTTTATGAGTAGCGGATAAAATGCGGATGTCTACTGGTACTTCTTTGGTGTCACCAATAGCCCTCACGGTCTTTTCTTGAATAGCACGCAACAGCTTCACCTGCATCGCTAATGGTAAGTCTGCCACCTCATCTAAAAATAAAGTACCGCCATTGGCTTGCTGAAACAATCCCTGCTTGTCAGCCACAGCCCCTGTAAAACTGCCTTTTTATGACCAAAAAACTCTGACTCCATCAGCTCAGAAGGTATTGCACCGCAGTTTACTGGTACAAAGCTGCCATCTCGTCGCGGACTTAAATCATGAATCAGTCTAGCGACGACCTCTTTACCTGTACCAGACGCACCAGATAAAAAAACAGGCGCTTGTGAGCGTGCCAATTTTAATATGGTGTTTTTAAGAGGGTGCATGACCGCAGAATCACCGATTAGCCTAGCGTCCAGCATCTTTTGCTCAGGTGAGGGATTCAGGCGTGGCTTGTGCCCCATTATCCTGATGAATAACCTTTAGAGCGTTTTCTACCAATTGACGTAATCTTGGTAGCTCAAGTGGTTTATTGACAAAGTCAAAAGCACCAAGCTTCAGTGCTTCAATGGCCAGATCCATACTTCCATGAGCAGTGATGACGGCTATCGGTGTATTCGAGCTGTTGCTGATTTCTTTGACCAGCTCCAACCCTGAGCCGTCAGGTAGTTTCAAGTCAGTGAGGCAAAAATCATAAGTATTGTCTTGCCAGTATGATCTTGCTTGCGCCAAAGTATAGGCCACATCACTTTTGATGCCCATTTTAGTCAAAGTGATTTGCATCAATCGGCATAGATCCACTTCGTCATCAACGACTAGCGCGCTTGTTGTCATACATTATCTCGTCAAATTCAATGGCTGCAAAGTATTAATAGCTAGGTCTAAATAGGGGTAAACTTCTTTTACAAAAAAAATTGTAAATCAATCATGTACGGTGGCTATTAGCTACCAATAGGTAATGTTCAAACATTTGTGATTAAGTAGTATTTTGATTTATGACTGGGATTAATAAAGATTTTCTTCCACGGCTTGCAAGATATTTTCAGAGTCAATAGCAGGCGAAATAAAACGAAAACACGTTTTTCATGTTCAGGAATATAGAGCAAACGTGCCTGATTGGCTTCACAAAAGGCTTGCGATAAATATAGTCCCAAGCCCGTGCCAGCTTTGTCTGTTGTAAAAAATGGATTAAACAAATGTTTTAAATCCTCAGTTTTAATACCATCACCATCATCCAATATGTCAATTATAACATCGCTGTCTGCACAGTAAATCTCGATTTCTACGTAAGCGTGAGGGATGGCTATAGCTGCTATAACGCAAGCCATTGTTGATCAAATTAATCAAAATTTGTTCTAACTGGTGAGGATCAAATGATATGGTTGGTTGGGTTTTTAGATGCAGAAAAATGTCGTGCCCTTGAAAATAATTATCCAAAAATACTGGCATCCACTCAGCCAAAACAATGGCTTGCTGAGAGGCCGCTTGCTGACGAGACAGTTTTAAAATATCTTCAATAATACGGTTGACGCGTTTGGTTTGTGAAAATATCATTTCATAGAGCTCATGATTGCCCGTCATGTTGACATTTGATGCATTTGCCTCAATTTCGGTCAAGTCTTCCATCAGTAGTTGGCTGGCTTGTGAGATGGCGGCTAGAGGGTTTCTAATTTCATGAGCAATACTGGCAGTGAGTTGTCCTAACGACGCCAGTTTTAATTGTTGGGCGCTGGCCTGCTCACGGCGTAAGTCTTCCAATAGGATTAATTTGCTATCATCTTTTAGCGGGATGATTTGTACGCGTAGCTTACCAAATATCGAAGCGTTTGCCACCTCTAGGCACATCGTACGTAAACGTACGCGATTGTCCTGTTGCCACTGACAAGCAAGCTTGGAGTAGCTGAGAATGCTGTTTGCTAAGTTGTTGTTTAAAGTTAGATAGAATGGCATGAGGCGTATCGCCTCTCATTTCTTTTATATTGGTTGAAGTGCTAGATGCAGGCAATGATGAATCTTGTGTGATACTGAGCAGTTGGTGGGCCGCAAGATTTGCAAGGACGATATTCTGTTTATCGATGACAATCACACCATTGACCATTTGTGTAATAACTTCTTGATTGATGACATTGAGTCGTTCAACCTCTTTGGCATGACTTTGTGCAACTTTCTCAAGCTGTACCAAACGTTGTGAGATAGACCAACTCAAACCCCCTACTGCCAAGAAGCTTGCTGACATCAGCAAAGCATCACCCAAATTGGCCAAATTCATACTATTGGCAATGGCATAAAAAAACTGCTGATAGATAACAAAAATAATAGCCAACAAGGTGATAACTAGCGCTTGTGAACCATGCAATAGCATAAAGCTAGCGGCGACAACGACCATATAGAGCATGGTCAGTTGTAAGTCCGGCTCACCTGCTGTATACAGCAATAAGCTTAATATAATAACGTCTAATACGAGCCCAAACGCTAACTGTCGGCGCATCTGCTTTGTGACAACGTAAAACAGCCCGAGCAAAATCAAGCTCAGCATCACATAAAAGCTCAGGGCTGTTTGCTGTAAAAAACTGGGAGAGAGGCGCTATCACCGGCGCGTGCAGATATATATACCATCAACATAGAAAATATACTGACGACAAAACGATAACTGCTGTAAATAATGCCTAGTCTGCGCAGCTGCGGCAAAGGAAGTGTATCATCGTGGTGTAAATAGCGACTGATGGCAGAAATGATGGTGGTGGCAGCAGGTTTCATAAATTGACCATGATGACAAAGGAGATACTAAGCAACTTATGGTTGAATCAAACCATGGCGAATGGCCAAATGCGTTAATTTTACATCACTATCAACGCCAACTTTTTCATAAATACGATAGCGATACGTATTGATGGTTTTGACGCTGACAAATAATTGGTCAGCAATCTGCTGCGGGCTTTGGCAATTGACCACCATCATAGCCACTTGCTTTTCTCTATCACTTAACAAATCAAAAGGCGAGCTGGCATTATCAGACAATAAGACGTCCGCCAATTGCTCAGCAACGTCTTGGCTAAAATAGCGACCACCTTGATAGATTTTTTTGACCGCGCGTATCATCTCATCAAGCGGCGTACCTTTTGTGATATAACCATTGACACCAGCTTTGATGAGCATTGAGGGGTAGGGCTGTGCAGACATACTACTAACAGCTAAAATCTTGATACCCATATCGAGCTGAATCAAGCGTTTGGTCGCTTCAAGACCACCAATATTGGGCATGTTGACATCTAGCAATACCACGTCAGGACGTAACTGCTTGGCCTGCTTGATTGCCATATCACCGCTATCTGCTTCCCCACTACTTCGATATCGGGGCTGTCTGACAACATACGGCTAATACCCATCCGTACTAAATCATGATCATCGACCACCAACACTTTAATCATAACCATACTCTTTATCGTTTGTCAGAATGAATGTTTTTACAACGATTAAATAACAGAAAAAACAACGTTAGCATCAGCCGTTTTTGATTCTAAATACAGTTTTTTATTTTAAATACATAGGATACGGCTAATATGCTGTATCAATATCTTCATTTAATATAATAAAGTACAAAGAATCATAACATTCTAAGTTAAGTTATATTGCTGTATTGTTAATCAGTGTTTCTAAAATATAAATCAGTTGTATCAAAGTTTGAATGAAGCTAAAAAAAATCATTAAATCAGTTTGATAGATTAAACTTAAATGTAAACCATGATACACTAAAAATACAAAAGCTCTATGTGAGTACTTACAAACACATCTATAAACGCTACGTACGTTCTTGGCGTCAGGCAGTATGTAACTGGCGTGATAGCGACAGCAGGAGGCATAATGAAGCAACTACTATTAACCAAACAGCAATTGATCGCTGCTATGATTTCATTGAGTTTGGGCAGTGTTGCACAAGCCGCACTTACAATTAATGGTAGCACTGAGACAGCTTCTAGTGCACGCTTGAGTTGGGGCGGTGCTGATAGCTTGTCTGAAGCGCGTAACATCATGTACAAGTCTAGTGGCTCTGCTATCAAAAAAGTCGACAACGGCTATGGTACGACCAATATTACAAATAGCAGCAGTTTTGCTAGCAGTAACAATACCGCTCGATACAATACGACTTATCGCGGCGCATTTGGTAGCAGTGATATGATCCCAATCAGTACAGACTCGCGCAGTGTCGCGGTGATTGATGCTGAAACGGGCGAATCTATCTACGAAAAAGACGCTGACATCGCGCGTCCTATGGCCAGTATTACTAAAATAATGACAGCCATGGTTGTGCTAGATGCAGGTCTCGATATGCGTGAAGAAATCACGCTTGATCCAGAAGACTTTGTAGGGCCTAAGCGCGCCAGCTCACGCTTAAAGTCAGGCGATCGTTTAAACCGTGCCGAGTTGCTATTGATGGCTTTGATGAAGTCTGAAAACCCAGCCGCAAAGAGCTTGGCACGTAACTATCCAGGCGGCTACAATGCCTTTATCCGTGCGATGAACAGAAAAGCACAAGATCTAGGTATGACTACTGCATTTTTCGGTGATCCAACGGGTCTTGATAAGCGTAACGTTGCTTCATCGAATGATTTGGTAAAAATGGTTCGTGCTGCTGGCAACTACGATGTGATTCGTCGCTTCTCTACCACCAAGAGCTATGACTTCTTTGTTTCAAACTACTCAAGTGGTAATCGCACTTATAAAGCCAACAACACTAGTAGCTTGGTTCGTGCAGGTGATTACCCAATCGGTATCTCAAAAACAGGTTTTATTAACGAAGCTGGGCGCTGTGTTGTGATGGAAACGCGAGTCAATAATCGCCCTGCAATTATCGTCATCCTAGGGGCAAACAGCTCAGCAACACGTTGGGGCGATGCTAAAAACATTCTAAACAGCTTGGCGACACGTCGTACCGTATAGACGCGCTGTTTTAAATATATAAAAAAGGCTGTTATACCATATAACAGCCTTTTTATTGTGTTGAGTTTAAGATTAAGGATCTGCCTTATGAACCAGTCATCAACCTCATCTGCGATACCCAAGCTATATTTGCTGACCAATGATGATGAATTTGAATTGTTGTATCAAAAGTTAGATGCCGCCTTATCAACAGGGCTAATCGCATTGTTGCAGATTCGGCGCAAGCAAACACTTAGTCTGCCAGATGGTCACATAACGCTTTATGAAGAAGCCAAACAGATTGTTAAGCTGGCCAAAGCACATGACGTTCCAGTCGTTATGAATGATGATATTGCAATAGCAGCCAAGCTTGGTATTGGTGTACACCTTGGGCAAACAGATGGCAAAATTGGTGATGCTTTGCAGTCTCTTGAATCGACTCAAATAATTGGTCGAACTTGCCATGGGAATATTGAATTAGTCAAAGAGGCAAGGGATGATGGCGCAAGCTACGCTGCGATGGGTGCCATATTTAATTCTACCACAAAACCGAATGCTGATATTATCTCGCGTCAGAAGTTGATTGAAGGCTGTCAACAAGACATACCTATATGTGTGATAGGCGGATTAACTGCAGAAAATATTTCAGAGCTGGCAGGCATACCAATTGCGCTTGTGGCGGTAGTAGGCGATATTATGGATTTGCCTGTAGAAAAAATCGCCGAGCGTTGCTATCAATGGCAGCAGGCACTTTCTAAATGGAAAACACCTGCTGTATAAAATGTGTTCTAGATGAAATTTATTAGCTATTCAGCATGTTCCATACACAAAGTAGCGTAGGGCAGCGCTTCTAAACGTTGCTCTTCAATCGGTTCACCGCAAACCTCGCACTCGCCATAAGTACCATTTTCGATACGACTTAAGGCATTTTCGACATAGATGAGGCTCTGACGTGCCTCGCTCATTAAATTTTGCGCATATCATTTTGACGATAGGATATAGCCTGATCTTCCCAGTGCTCATTGAGATCATCTTGTGGGTTTTGGATATGATCTTCGATTTTGTCAATGCGAGACTCGTACTCATCTTTTAGTTTTAATAGATTTTGCTTTGCAGTGTCTAAGTCGATACTCATTGTGTTCTCCTAAAAAGTTATTGTTATTGTCAACGCTTCTATCATAAAGAGCCTGACTGCTGAGTACCACCACGAAATGTTACTGATTATTGAATGAGTTCAAAGCTAGCAGTTACAACCGTTTCCTATCAATGCTGGAGTAAAATTGCCTACTCAATATTTTCATGTTTTTAAAAATCGTGAAAGTTTGCTTGTGAGCATCTCATAGAAAACTGATAGAATACACCGCCACTGATTTCTACTCACTTATCGGTTCCAGTAACTTGGTGTGATAGTTAGTATAAAGACTCAGTGATGAAGACAGAGAAAGATAGCAAGTGTGCAGTCTAATGAGGCTCATTGTTAGAGCATATATAGTAGATGATAGTTAAAAAATTATCCGTCATATCAATCATGATAGTAATCGTAAATTAATAGATATATTGATGCATAGGAGCAGGTAATGAATTTTTTGCGTATGAGCGAGCTGAACTTAACCGACAAAGTGGTATTGATCCGAGAAGATTTAAATGTCCCTATTAAAGACGGTAAAGTCACCAGTGATGCTCGCTTACAAGCAAGTCTACCTACTATTGAGATGGCGCTAGAGAAGGGTGCTGCTGTTATTGTTTGTTCACATCTGGGACGCCCAACAGAAGGCAATCCTGAGTCTATTTATTCATTGGCACCAGTTGCTGATTATTTGACAGACAAATTGGGCTCGCAATTAGCGTCACCAGTGCGCCTGAATAATGATTACCTGACTCAAGGCGCTGCTGTAAAACCTGGCGAAGTCGTATTACTAGAGAATGTGCGCTTTAACGATGGTGAAAAGAAAAACGATGCGACGTTAGCGAAGAAGTACGCAGATTTATGTGATGTCTTTGTTATGGATGCCTTTGGTACCGCGCACCGTGCGCAAGCATCAACAGAAGGCGTGACGCAAGCGATGCGTCAAGCAGAAAAAACTGTTTGTGCAGGGCCTTTGTTGGCAGCTGAGCTTGATGCCTTGAGCCTGGCGCTTGAAACACCAGCTCTGCCTATGCTTGCCATTGTTGGCGGCTCAAAAGTGTCTACCAAGTTAGAAGTGCTACATAGCTTAGCTGAAGTCTGTACACAAATTATCGTTGGTGGCGGTATTGCCAATACTTTCTTAGCGGCGCAAGGGCATAGTGTGGGCGCGTCGCTATACGAAGCAGATTTGATCGATACTGCGCGCGATATCATGACCAAGACTGAGATACTACTACCTGAGTATGTGGTCGTTGCTGATAAAGACGACATCGATTTTGCTGACTTTACTGGTTCATTGCAAAAGGCAATTGCGACAATCAAGTCTGTTGATGCTATTGGTGATAACGACATGATATTGGATATCGCGCCAGAAAGCGCGAAGGAACTTGCCGATGCTATTATCAATGCAAAAACCATCTTGTGGAATGGTCCAGTCGGTGTTTTTGAAGTTGATGCTTTTGGTCAAGGGACACAAATACTAGCAACAGCTGTAAGAGACAGCGACGGTTTTTCAATTGCGGGTGGTGGTGATACCTTGGCGGCTATTGATAAATATCAAGTCGCTGATGGCGTCAGTTATATGTCAACGGGCGGCGGTGCATTTTTAGAATTTGTAGAAGGTAAAGTGCTTCCAGCAGTTGCTGCGTTGCAAATTAACGCTTAACTAATTAACGTTACTCAGTATTTTCGTAACACTAGACGTACAACTAACGGTAAACATCTAAGGTAGTCTGTGAAAATAATATTTTGACTTTCATTTGGCTTATTTATATCGGTATAGCTAAAATTTATAGTCATCGATTATTAAGCAGTAATTATTTGTTTCTACACTGAAAATTATTATTGCATGTCTCATTCGCACTCTATAAAATAGCGCGACCATGTATCTTGACATGCATTATTTACGAGAGGTTTATTATGTTAAAACGTCATTTGTTACTTGCTAGCATACTTGCTGGTACTTTTGCAGTTACTGCATGTAGCCAACAAACAGAAGAGAACACTGAAGCTGCTGTTGAGTCAGCTGGCGATGATGCTGCTGCAAACGCTGATGCTGCTGCTGCTGAAGTAGACGCTGCTGCTGCCGAAGCTGAAGCTGCTGCACAAGACGCTGGTGCTGAAGTTGCTGAAAGTGCAGACACTGCGGGTGCAGCTGCAACAGAGGCTCTAGAGAACACTGGTGATGCTATCGCTGAAGGTACTAACACAGCAGTTGAAAATACTGCTGAAGCAGTTGCCGATGGTGCCAATGCTGTTGCTGATGGTGCTAACGATGTTGCAGTTGATGCAGAGCAACAGTACTAAGCAATTAAATGACTGACTTTTTGGATACTATTATAAGTCATCCACTATCATAGTCATTGCTCTATAAGCCTCGAAATACTAGAAAAGCCTTGGTGATTGCCAAGGCTTTTTGCGTTCTGTGCTATGAGTATGATAGATAAAATGGTTCAGTTGTCGTAGACACCAATGAGAGAAAGAGACTGATTAGACTGACAAATAGTCAGGCAACTGCTACGAAGACAGCACAATTTTTGCTATAATCACCGCGTGATAATCATATCCCAAATGAGTCAGACTTTGACTGATATATATACAGTCAGTATGGTCGAGCAGATAGCGGAATGATTGTTACAAAGCTGCATTTAAAATACTATTCAAAATCCAATCAGAGAGCGTCTTATGGCCCTAATATCCTTACGTCAACTTCTAGATCATGCCGCTGAACACAACTACGGTGTTCCTGCCTTTAACGTCAATAACTTAGAGCAAATGCGCGCAATCATGATGGCTGCGGATGCTTGTGATTCACCTGTTATTGTTCAAGCCAGTGCGGGCGCACGTAACTATGCAGGGTCGGCATTTTTGCGTCATTTGATTATTGCTGCTATCGAAGAATGGCCACACATTCCAGTGGTGATGCATCAAGATCACGGTATGTCACCAGCTATCTGCCAGCGCTCGATTCAGCTTGGTTTCTCATCAGTTATGATGGACGGCTCACTTGGTGAAGATGGCAAAACGCCAATGGATTATGATTACAATGCCAGCGTCACTCGTGAAGTGGTCAAAATGGCACATGCGTGCGGTGTCTCTGTAGAAGGCGAAATCGGTTGCCTAGGTAGCCTTGAGACCGGTATGGCAGGCGAAGAAGATGGCTCTGGCGCAGAAGGCGTATTAGATCACGAGCAGCTTTTGACCAGTGCTGATGAAGCTGAGCAATTTGTAAAAGACACCAATGTTGACGCGCTAGCGATTGCTATCGGTACGAGTCACGGTGCTTACAAATTCACGCGTCCACCGACAGGCGATATTTTGTCGATTGAGCGTGTAAAAGAGATTCATGCCCGTATCCCTAACACCCATCTTGTCATGCATGGCTCTTCATCAGTGCCGCAAGAATGGCTAAAAGTCATCAATGAAAACGGCGGTGATATTGGCGAAACGTATGGTGTACCGGTTGAGCAGATCGTAGAAGCGATCAAGCATGGTGTGCGTAAAGTAAATATCGATACCGATCTGCGTCTAGCATCAACAGGCGCTATCCGTGAGTTCTTGGCAAATAATCCAAGCGAATTCGATCCACGTAAATACTTCAAAGCCTCTATGGTCGCGATGTCAGACATCTGCACCAATCGTTTTGAAGCGTTTGGTTCCGCTGGTCAAGCGCATAAAATTCGTCCAATTAGCCTCGAAGGCATGGTCGATTTTTTACCAATAAGGCTAGGCGTATATAATCAATAGAATATGCTAGTGAAAGGTGGTCTTGCATAATGAATGGCAGCGGACTTAACTTTATAATAACCAACAGAGGTGAGTGATGATTGGATTGATTACCGGACAGGTGCAATACTTAATGGCGCCAACGGCTTGTATCATGACAACCGCTGGTGTGGGTTATGATATCGAGCTGCCATTGCCGTCATTTTGTCAATTGCACCTTAACGAGCAGGCGAGTATTTGGACACATTTTCATGTACGTGAGGATGCGCAACTGCTCTATGGTTTTATTGACCGTAAAGAGCGCGATGTCTTTCGCCAATTGATTAAGATCAATGGCGTTGGGGCAAAAATGGCGCTAGCGATGCTGTCTGCAATGTCAGCGGCTGAGCTAAAAATGCATGTTGAGCAAGAGTCAGAGGCGGCATTGACGCGCATACCGGGTATTGGTAAAAAGACGGCGCAACGTTTACTTATCGAGCTAAAAGATAAGCTAAAGAATATCGAAGTGGACAACGGTTCGTTTGAGCTCATGCCTCAGCAAACCGCTGTTTCTCACGACGGCAGTATCATTGCTGAAGTAGAAGGGGCACTGATTAGCTTGGGCTACAAAGAAAAGAAGCTCAGCTCGCCATCAAAGCGGCTAAAAGTAAGGGTGACACCTTTGTAGACACTCAGGGGTTGTTAAAAGCCACATTGCAACAGCTATCTGGTTTTTAAGCTCACGTTCCAAAGTTATCTATCGATAATAACAAAATAGTGCATTTAACAGATAAGCGACATTGAGTGTCGCTTATTTTCGTTTTGGCCTCTACTTTATGAGGTTTTGCATGACTTATGCGCAGCGTTTGGTTATGCTATTTATTACCTAATTTTTTAATATAATGATAAATTCTATGATGCAAGATCGCTTAATTAATCCGCTAGAAGGCGCAAATGATGCACCTGATGCCAATATTCGACCAGCATTATTGGCTGAGTATATTGGTCAGCCAGTGGTACGTGAGCAAATGGAGGTGTTCATCGGTGCGGCGAGAGGCCGTGATGAAGCCTTAGATCATACGCTGATATTTGGTCCACCAGGGCTGGGTAAAACGACCCTTGCCAATATCATTGCTCGTGAAATGGGGGTAATCTGCGCTCTACCTCAGGGCCTGTGCTTGAACGTCCAGGGGATTTGGCTGCTATGCTGACCAATCTGGAAGAGGGTGATGTATTATTTATTGATGAGATCCACCGTTTGAGCTCGGTCATTGAAGAGATACTCTATCCAGCGATGGAAGATTTTCAGCTGGATATTATGATTGGTGAAGGGCCTGCCGCACGTTCTATTAAACTTGACCTGCCACCGTTTACATTGGTGGCAGCAACTACCAGAGCAGGGCTATTGACCTCACCGCTGCGTGATCGTTTTGGTATTGTCCAGCGTTTAGAGTTCTATAATATTGCGGATCTCACAACAATTGTGAGCCGAGCAGCACGTTTGATGCGTGTACCAATGAGTGAGGATGGCGCTATAGAGATTGCCCGCCGTGCACGCGGTACACCAAGGATTGCTAACCGCCTGTTACGCCGTGTGCGTGATTATGCTGAGGTAAAAGGCGATGGTAGTATCAATGGTGCGATTGCAGGTAGTGCGCTAGATATGTTGGCAGTGGACAGACGAGGACTCGATCATCTAGACAGACGCTATATAGAGATATTACACGAGCGCTTTGATGGTGGTCCTGCTGGGGTCGAAGCCGTGGCAGCGGCAATGGCTGAGGATAGAGGTACGCTTGAGGACGTGATTGAGCCTTACCTTATTCAACAAGGGTATGTATTGCGTACTGCTCGTGGACGGGTGCTAACACAGATGGCAATTGATCAAATGTTATGACAATGAGCATTAAAAATGCGCCTGCTTCTAATTAAAAGCAGGCGCATTTTTTTGATTATTGCTTTGACTCTATGTATGTTTTGATTTCAGCCGTGTTAAATCATAGCCTGCGGCAGATTTTTTGGCTCGTGTGCCTGTTCTTACGATATCGCCACTTGCGGTCACGACTTCTAGTGCGAGTACCACATCTTTCATGGTACCGTAGCGTACCGCATTGGTGCCCGACGCACGAGTGGCGACCATACCAACGATACTGGCATTGGCGCCGGGATCTATCGGAAAAAACAGCCCTGCATCGCGCAGATAATGGTTCAGTTGCTCACGCGTCACGCCAGGCTGAACGGTAACGGTCAAATCTTCATTATGAACCTGCAAAATGGCATTCATTGCGTGCATGTCGATGCATAACTCACCATAAGGTGCATTGAGCTGGCCTTCCAAAGATGAACCGATACCAAAAGCAATCACTGGCATCTCATACTGATTACAAATCTCGACCGCCGCTGCTACTTCCTGTTTGTCCTGTACCGTTAATACTGCATCTGGTGGCTGATTGGTGAGCCACGTCATTGTATGGCCATGCTGCTCACGCACTGTCGAATTCACACTCAGTTGTTTGCCAAAACGTTCCTGTAAGGCTGTAATAGCCAAGCTATGATCTGGCTTGATAGTATTATGAGTCTGTGACAATGGTAGTGATGACATGATGAATCCTATAGATAATGCGACTATTTAGCATTAAAGCATATTCAATATCTATTTAATATGTGTCATTGACAGGAATTTGTCCTATGGTAATTAAGCTAGGATACGCCAAATGACCACCACAATAGCTAACAAATAAAAGAAAGGTGCAAACCAGCCTACTTGAGTCGCAATGCCAATATTGATTCCGAATCCTGCCAATGCCAACCAGTCGCGGCGACGGTCGTTGAGCATATCGGCGCGTATTTGTTGTATTTCACGCAGTTGGCTGTCTTGCCGTGAGCCTTGTGAGGCAAGGCTTTGTAGCCCTTGATCCAGTAGCTTTGGAATGTCGGTGGTAGACAAGAGTAGCTCAGGTAACTGTTGGCGCAACTGTTGTAAGTTACGCATCGGGTCTAACTGCTCTTTAATCCAGCTACTCAAGATTGGTTTGGCAAGTGACCAGATATCAAGATCAGGATAGAGGTCACGACCGAGCCCTTCTACATGTACCAAGGTTTTGAGTAATAGCATCAGCTGCGGCGGGATACTCATATGATGGCGACGAGCAATGTCTAAAATCTGCATCAGCACACCAGCAAAATCGATATCGTTGATTGATTTTTTGTAGCATGGGGCCTACGGTACGCTTCATATCACGCATCAGCGCATGTTTATCAGCATTTGGTGGTATCCAACCTGCACGGCTAACGATGTCGACGACCGCGGTAAAGTTGTTATTCATGACTGCAAGTAACATACGTGCCACGATAAGCTGATCATCTTTTGACAGGGTACCCATGATGGCACAATCAAGCCCGATATAGCGTGGCTGATGACCCAAATCAACCGCTGCCATATCTGCATGTAATGTTTTGACAGGTGGCGTCTCAACAAACACATTGCCCGGATGCATATCAGCATGAAAAAGTTATCCCGAAAGACTTGGGTGAAAAATATCGTCAAGCCTTTCTCTGCAAGCGCGGCACGGTCATAACCCAACTGATCAAACACCTCAACTTGTGAGATGGGAACGCCTTGGATACGCTCCATGACCATCACGTTTTTGGCAGCATCATATACTTCAGGCACATACATCAATGCTGAACCCAAGAAGTTATTGCGCATCTGGGTAGTGTTGTCCGCCTCAAGGGTCAAATCCAGCTCATTGAGCATTACTTGTCGATAGTCTTCAACAATATCGATGATATGAACAGCACGCGCCGCTTCGATACGCGCCGATGCCCAACTTGCCAGTTCTCGCAATAATTCAAAATCAGAGACAATCACCGTGCGAATATCAGGACGCACGACTTTAACCACCACTTCACGCCCATCATGCAGAGCTGCAGTATGGACTTGGGCGATAGAGGCTGCCGCTAGTGGTTTAATATCAAATCGTGCAAACAATGTATCGATGGACTGACCGAGGCCATGTTTTGGATGCTCAATTTGAGCGACAGCAATATCAGCGTCGAAAGGTTTAACTTTATCCTGTAGCTGTACTAACTGAGCGATAATCTCAGGCGGTACCAAGTCGCGACGCGTTGAGAGTAATTGACCCAATTTGAGAAACAGTGTACCCATCTCTTCAAGCGCGTACTTGATTCCATTTGGCTGATGCTTTTTTACCCCATGCTGCTGGATGCGTACGAATTAAGCGTGCTAAAGGTTGCAGTTGCGGCGCTTCTTCGACAGATAAATGGGTATCAAGGCGATAAGTTGCGGCGATACGCCAAAGCTCTAGTAGACGGGCGCGGTGAGATAATAGCATGGGATTGGGTACTCTGGACAAAAACGAAAATAGGGTAGGCGCTATGCGTCATTATAGACAATGCTATCAGTAATAGCGTGTGCTCATCATTGATAAGACAAGCTACTAATAAAACAAACTACTGGTGAAACGAGTTATTGTGGGAAAGTGCTTGCTCTGCTTTGATAGCCGCAAGTTTGGCCTCTTCACGTTCGACATCAGCACGCAACTTTAGAATCTGCTGTTTGAGATCGTTGACTTCAGCGACCTCAATAGGGTCAGGCGCGCTATTGCCTGCCACATCATTAGCCCAATCGCTGACATCATCAAATGCACGTTTGGCACTATGACGCCAGCTACCTTTAAGCTGAGAGATAAGAAGATGTAATTGACTGGCCATTGGTTTGCCGATTAATGGCTCAAGCTGCCCAACCAAATCAGGATCGAAGCCAGCCACCAGCTGTTTGAGCTGCATCAGTATTTTGTAATCGCCCGCGATTGGTAAGTTACCCTCCGCGCCGCGCATCAGATTGAGTAGCTGCGCTGGATTATCGACTGTAATGGTACAGTCCGGACGGCTATGACCAAAACGGGCGCGCTCCATACTGGCTTTTTGGCGCTCATTCATCTGACCACTTGGCTCAAAGACACTGTCTGTCGTGACTGGCTCAAAACGCAACCGTTCATGAGTGAACAACACGTCCAAATGAATGTCAGGCATACCCATGTTGAGACGCAGTACTTTACCAGCAAGCGGCGCTAACCCTGCCTTGGTAATCTCGTCACTCGCAATAGCAATGTTAATCAGCTTTTCGGCACCAGCCAATAGTAAGACAGTCAGCATAAGGCTCTCGCATCATTAAGTGAGCGCCTTTGAGTCAGCGCGTAGTATGTTTGGTTTAATATAGTATTGCTAATCGTACTTTACGCTTTAAAGCCACGATGTACAGCGACAATGCCAGCAGTCAAGTTATGATAATCACAGTTCTCAAATCCTGCTTGTTGCATCATCTGTTTGAGCGTCTGCTGATCAGGATGCATGCGAATCGACTCTGCCAAGTATTGATAGCTTTCAGAATCATTAGCAATCAGCTTGCCCATCATTGGCAGCGCTGTGAATGAATACAAGTCATATGCTTTAGATAATGGCTCAAACACGGGCTTTGAGAATTCTAAAATCAATAAGCGACCACCCGGCTTTAGGACACGGTACATCGCACGCAGCGCTGCATCTTTGTCGGTGACATTACGTAAACCAAAGCTGATGGTGACCAAATCAAAGCTGTTGTCATCAAATGGTGCCAACGTCTCAGCGTTCGCCAATATAAAATCAACGTTATTGCAGCCAGCATTGATTAAGCGCTCGCGGCCCACTTCTAGCATGGCAGCATTGATATCAGATAATACAACATGGCCATTTCTACCGACTTCACGGCTGAATACTTTGGCTAAGTCGCCTGTACCGCCCGCGATATCGAGTACATGCTGACCGGCACGAACCCCTGATAGGCTAATGGCGTAGCGCTTCCATAGACGATGAATACCAAATGACATGAAATCATTCATGATGTCGTATTTTTGGCGACAGAGGTGAATACATCAGCCACACGTGCTTGTTTTTCGGCTTTGTTGACCGTCTTATAGCCAAAGTGAGTTTGCTCATTGCCATCAGTTTCAGGCGTATGTGGGTTATTGATATCATCACGCTGATTGAAAAGCGCTTGCCTTTCTGTGCGTACTGAAGTATCCGTGCTGGTTGGTTTTTCGGTATTTGGCATAGTCGTTTGTTGGCCTTGTGGCGTTCCAGTTGGTAGGTCTTGGACTTTAGTAAAGTCATTATTGCTGTTATCTTTATTAGATGCAGCTGTCTGCGCGCGTAATATTTGCGCGCTGATATCTTGGTTGTGATCGATACTGTCTTTTACCAATTTGTTCTGCAAATGAGCGTTGTTATTACTTGATGTGTCGGTCATCACATTATCCTAAGATTTGTTTTTATTAGGCTATGTACAGCCTGAGATATGCCAAGAATTAATTGGCTATTTAGCGTATTGATTCTATGATACACCAAACCCTACTGGCTTACCGCCATTATGTACTTCATCAACAATTAGCAGTTCACGTTCACAAAACGGTTCAATAAAACTGCTTACACTACTTAAAGGTTTCATAGCTTTGAAGCCTGCGTCGATGAAATCATAAAGTGGCTGGTAATTGCTGCGATAAGCAGCACTTTTGCCAATGCAAAGGCCTTTTTGAGCATAAAGGTATTTAAGTGTTTGTCAGTGCGGTAACAAACGTCTTTTAGGTTGGCAATCTGTACTCGGCGTTCAGCTTCCTCATCAACCGCACGGTAGGCAGCTAGCATATTGTCTGCGTTCACTGGTAAGTTTTGATCGAGTAGCCACTCAGCCAAATGTAGATCCAGCTCAATGGCCAAAATTGCTGCTTGAATACCCATGCTGCCAGCCTCTAATGCAGACTCTTTGGCAAGACGTTCTAGTTTTTTGGCTTTTGGCAGGATACGGGCCAGTTGTTTTGCTAGTATCTCGAACTCATCACCACCATATAGCTTCGTTAAAAAATAATCTGCCATTAGCTGGTTTTTGGGTTGTTCAAACAGAGCACGATGGGTGTGACGGATACGTACTTGTTGCCATGTTTGTACTTCGTTGAGCTTGGCTCTCAATACGTCATTTTCATGGTGAGGCAGAGCCCAAAAACGTGTCAAATGCTGTTGCAAGTCGGCTAGAGCGGTCATGGCAGTAAATCCTATAATAAAAATAGATAATATTGAAAATTTGAGGCAGCGTTATTGTGGTTGTTTAACCGCATAGGCTTTTGAATAGCTATTTTAGCAAGTATTAAAAATTGTGTTCACCATAAAAGAAAATAAATGAGAATACAAATGCCAAACTGTTACATAGCAATATTATTTACTCGATTGGCGCAATGCTATGATGAAATAGCTTTATGAAATTACTCTAGCATAAAACGCAGTGTCAAAAGAGTCTGCCGAGCGAGAGTATCTAATATTGTTCAATGGCAAAGCAGTGTAATAACAATATCATTCAATAACAATAACAGTGAGTCCAATCATGTCCCAAAAAAATGATACTACTGAACCAGAGGCACCACAAGCGGTCAGTTCGCAGTTTAGTGAGCAAGTCGTCGAGGAGCGCCTAACGCCCAATCCTTTGAGTCAGTTTTCTATGGACAAGGATGCCCTTAGGCTCGCCTTGGTTACGGCGCAGTATGCGCTAAGAGCCACCGGCAACAGACACCGCCAACGCTCAATAAACCAACGGGGCTGCTGGTACTCGTTAATGGGATGGAGCAGGCAGGCAAGGGTACCGCTGTTAAGCAATTGAGGCAATGGGTCGATCCAAGATTGCTTAAAGTTGAGGCAACCGTCGGCCATGCGCCGCTAAGCTATCAGCCTATTTGGCAAGTTCATACCGGCGCGATGCCGCGCCATGGCGATGTGATGGTTTATTTTGGTAATTGGTATGCTGACTTGTTATACAACGTCATGCGCATAGCAACATCAAATAATGAAGATAAAGAAGATAAAAAGAAGCAGTCAAAAAATCAAAAACATATCGATAAAAATGCGCTTCCTATTGCGAAATGGCAAGCCTATTTACAGCAGCAGTTAGCTGAGCTCAAAGCATTTGAGCAGGATCTTATAGCCAATCACACTCGGCTACTGAAATGCTGGTTCCATGTGGATATGGAAACACTGCATAGCCGTCTACAAGATAGTAAGGCTGATCCGCAGTTTTTGTATCAAATTGACTGGAACAGCAAAACAGTGATCGAAAAATTTAATGAGGTTGCAGCCACTCTCTTACGGCAACAAGATGACTGGATCATCATTGATGGTGATGATAAATCGGCAGCGGCTGATGATTTTTGTCATGAAGTCTTACATGCGATGCAAATGGCGCTCGTTAGTAGTCGTACCAGTACAACTGAATCTGCAGAAAAAAACCACCGTCCAAGACAAAAAAATCCAAACCAAAAGTTGAACAGGCGCCGTTTGAACCGGTAAAGATACCGAAAAGCTTGACCAATATTGATGATTCAAAGATCAGTAAGTCTGAATATAATGATGCTTTGGCAAAGAAGCAAACACGTCTCGCTGAATTACTACGGGCGCGTCAAGGTCGTCATGTTGTCTTTGCCTTTGAGGGCATGGATGCGGCTGGGAAAGGAGGCGCAATCAAAAGGCTAGTTGCCGCACTCGATCCACGTGAATATCAAATTTACAATATTGGCGCACCAATGTTATACGAGACTCAGCACCCTTATTTATGGCGCTTTTGGACCAAACTGCCCAATGAACAAACCAACCGTGTTAGCCGTATCGCTATCTTCGATCGCACTTGGTATGGCAGAGTATTGGTTGAGCGTGTTGAGGGGTTTGCCACCGATGAGGAGTGGCAACGCGCGTATGATGAAATCAACCGTTTTGAATCCGACTTAACAACAGCTGGAACGTTGGTCATTAAATACTGGTTGGCGATTGATAAAAAAGAGCAACTCAAGCGTTTTGAAGCTCGTAAAGACACACCGCACAAGCAATTCAAACTCACTGATGATGATTGGCGCAATCGTGATAAATGGTCAGATTACGTGCAATCTGCAGCAGATATGCTGGCACGCACCGATACAAAAACAGCGCCATGGTGTATTATCGCGACCAATGAAAAGCGACAAGCGCGTTTAGACGTCTTAGATCATGCGATACAGCAGTTATCGGAAGCATCTGATGGCAAATAGCTATCACAAAATAACTAAGATTTACAGGTTATTTATACTTTTAAAAAACCATTTTTTCCCAATTTTGCTTAGGGAAACATACGAAATTTAATCTGTCATTGATAAGGGATGAGTTCTGTGGACACGCTCACAGTTACAAATCTTGCAATATCATTATGCATTATGTGATTATATTTAATATAATAGGGCCGCAATTGTCTTTACCCTGTCATAAAATGTGCTGACAGATGCATATTTTATGATGGGTACAGATATTTAAAAGACATTATCGCCGTATCTAAGTATTGATAAACACTTTATTGATAAAAAATGTACTGATAAAGACCGTAACATCACCAGAAAGATAAGCCGCAAGATGCTGTAATCAAATGATTGGGCAATATACTTTGCGGCTTTTTGATATGTGATGTGTTTTTACAGAGAAGCCTATCAACGCCCTGAATCAAGCATAGATGAATGATTCTAAGGTACGGCAGCAAAATCCGCTAAACATTATCGTTTAGCATTCATTGTTTAAAAAGCACGTTGCGCATTTATCATCATGCTACTTTAGTGTGTGGTTTTAAAACTCACATGTATGGCTGCGCAATGTTACTAATCGCATATAATTTCAATCAGCTTACGCAGGACGTATTAACGTATGGGTATTAGCAACAGTTCTACAGGGCCAACCCAATCAGTCGGCTCTACGAAAGTAAATCTATTTTTGCCATTTTATTGATTGCGATGACCATCTACTTTTTTGTGGTGGGGTTTAGATTACACCATGCGTCAGCAAACGACGCTGTTTATTATAGCGACCGCGTTTGGTGTCTTTATGGCATTCAATATCGGTGGTAACGATGTCGCCAACTCCTTTGGTACTTCAGTGGGTGCAGGAACGCTGACTATCCCGCAAGCATTGGGTATCGCAGCGATATTTGAGGTGTCGGGCGCCGTACTGGCAGGTGGTGAAGTAACCGATACCATCCGAAGCGGTATTGTCGATTTAGACGGCCTCTCAGTCGAGCCCAACCAGTTTATTTATGTCATGCTCTCAGCGTTGTTTGCTGCTGCGTTTTGGTTGTTATTTGCTACCAAAAAGGTCTGCCAGTGTCGACCACCCATGCGATTATTGGCGGCGTGGTGGGTAGCTCCATCGTGTTGGGTATCACGTTAGGTGGTACTGAAATGGCGTTATCAACGGTAAGTTGGAGCAAGATTGGCACTATCGCTATCTCTTGGGTTCTATCACCGTTACTAGGCGGCGTTTTGTCTTATCTACTATATGGCCAAATCAATAAAAATATCATTGAATATAATGATAGAACAGAAGCGCATATTGCTGAGCTAAAAGCCAATAAAAAAGTATTAAAGCAAAACCATAAAGAGTTTTTGGATGGTCTAACCGAGTCAGAGCAGTTGGCTTATACGTCAGCGATGCTACGAGATCAAGAAATCTATAAAGATGATGATTGCTTGGTTGAAGATTTAGAGACGGATTATTACAAAGAACTTTATAAGCTTGAAAACGAGCGCAGCAACCTCGATACCTTAAAAGCATTGAAGCAATGGGTGCCTATTATTGCGGCTGCGGGCGGTGCAGTGATGGCCTCCTTGGTTATCTTTAAAGGTTTGAAAAACGTCAATAACGGTATGACGACGCTGCAAGGCTTTTTAATCATGGGGATGATAGCAGCGTTAGTATGGCTTGCGACTTATATTTATACTAAGAGTATCCGCGGCAAGCACAAAGAGGATCTGACCAAAGCCACCTTTATTATGTTTAGCTGGATGCAGGTCTTTACCGCGTCAGCATTTGCTTTTAGTCACGGCTCAAACGATATTGCCAACGCGGTTGGTCCTTTGCTGCGATTATGGATGTCATTCGTACCAATAGCATCTCGACCGAAGCGGCTGTACCACCTGCTGTTATGCTGACTTTTGGTGTGGCACTGATTGTTGGTCTTTGGTTTATCGGTAAAGAAGTCATTCAAACTGTCGGTACCAATCTAGCGAAGATGCATCCAGCTTCTGGATTCTCAGCTGAGCTGGCCGCTGCTGCTGTCGTTATGGGCGCATCAACGATGGGTCTTCCTGTATCAAGCACGCATACCTTGGTTGGGGCTGTATTGGGTATTGGTATGGTCAATAAAGATACCAATTGGGCGCTCATGAAACCAATCGGTTTGGCATGGGTCATCACCTTGCCAGTTGCTGCTGGTCTATCAGCAATCAGCTATATTGTATTGAGCAATATTTTTTTAATCTTAAGGCGCTAGAGCTCTGCACTAAAGCTTATTCTAGAGCCATAAAAACGCTTATCAGCATGATGCCGATAAGCGTTTTTAATGTCATATGAATATTTACTCAGTGCCAAACTGCTGGCGTTTTTTTGCAAAAAATCGGTCCAATCTATCCATCGCATTTTCTAAATCAAGCAAGTTAGGCAAAAGACCAAACGAAAATGATCGGGTTTGTCCCAGTTGAAGCCTGTGCCTTGCACCATCAACACGTTTTCTTCGACGAGTAAGTCCATCATAAAGTCCATATCATCCGTGATAGGGTAAACCTCTGGATCCATTTTTGGAAAACAGTAAAACGCACCTTGCGGCATGGTACAAGAAATGCCTTTAATCGCATTGAGACGTGAAACCGCCATTTCGCGCTGTTTATATAGGCGACCTGTTTCGGAGGTCAAGTCTTGCATACTCTGATGACCGCCCATCGCTGTTTGGATGGCATACTGTCCTTGAACATTCGAGCAAAGGCGCATGGATGCCAGCATATCCAAGCCTTCAATAAAGTCAGTCGCGTGTTGCTTGCGTCCAGACACCATCATCCAGCCTGAGCGAAATCCGGCAATACGGTGTGATTTTGACAAGCCATTGTATGAGAGTACCAGTACTTCATCGGTCAAGGTGCTCATCGGTGTATGTACATTATCATCATAGAGAATACGATCGTAAATCTCGTCCGCCATGATGATTAAGTTGTGCTCTTTAGCAACTTCGATAATTTGTTTTAATAACTCATCGCTATAAAGGGAGCCTGTCGGGTTATTGGGGTTGATAACCACGATGCCCTTTGTTTTGCTAGTGATTTTAGATTTAATATCCTCAACATCAGGATGCCAGTTGTCCGCTTCATTACAGCGATAATGCACAGCGGTGCCGCCAGCGAGGTTAGCCGCTGCTGTCCAAAGTGGGTAATCTGGCATCGGAATCAGCACTTCATCGCCATCGTTCATTAATGCTTGCATGGTCATCACAATCAACTCAGAGACACCATTACCCAGATAGACGTCACGCACATCAACTGCTGATAAGAGGCCTTTAGACTGGTAATATTGCAAAATGGCTTTGCGCGCCGAAAAAATCCCTTGTGAGTCCGAATAACCCGTTGCCTCAGATAAATTCATTGCCACGTCACGCAAGATTTCATGAGGCGCTTCTAAACCAAACGGCGCTGGATTGCCTACATTTAGCTTCAGTATGCGCTTACCCTCTGCTTCCATTCTATTGGCAGTTTGGAGTAGGGGGCCGCGAATGTCGTAGCAGACGTTTTGTAATTTATCGGATTTTTTTATGGTGTTCATAGCGTGACCCTTTGTCGGGTAGGTTTGTGAATGTTTATCGGTGTCGGGAAAAGTCTCAAGCTGAGTCTTAGCTGCCCCATTGTCTGATGAGCTAGCTGAAGCGGGAGCTGTCTCTAAATCCATACTTTGAGATAAATAGTTGTCTTCGGATAAAAACATATTAGTATCTTCACTTTGAAGATCACCGCGCAAGAGATAGCCTTCGCTACAACCTAAAATACGAGCCAGTGTCGGTAGCTTGGATGAGACAATACCATTAGTGCCGCGCTCCCAGTTGGAGATAGCGCCGCGACTGACCTTTGCACCAGCGGCTGTCATTGCCTGTGCTAGCTGCTCTGCGGTAAATCCTTTGTCTCGGCGTAGCTGTACTAGCCGCTCTGCTTGCGTGCTTTTACTATTGCTATCGGACATTGTTATTTGAGCCTTTATCAATCAGTGAACGTGTATAGATGATACAAAATTGAATATTGTTTTCATAACTTACCAATGCAAGATATTATTGCATTGCAAAACATATTGCAAGAGATAGAAACGCTTTTTATAAAATGCAAGAATAACTTGCAATATTGTGTCTTTTCCCCCTTTCCTGGATGCTCATATCTTGCTCACATCTATAGATAAGCGAATATTATTGACTGTATTTTATTCAAAGGGTGCTGCCCAAAGCACTGTAAATCACATAGCGTTGGCAGTACTCTTTTTAAATATGCCTTGAATAGTGAGTTGTGAACCTTCACATATAACTCATCGTTTTTATAATAATATGGCGATAAAATAGTTATCAATAATAAATAATCGAATAAGGGTACATTATGCAAGACAATCAATTGAGTAAAGAAGAAATCAGCCAATTGACCGAAGCTGACTGGAAAGAGCGTTTGAGCGCTGACGAGTATCATGTGATGCGTGAAAAGGGCACAGAGCGTCCATTTACAGGCGTTTATAACGATGCAACTGATGATGGTGTTTATCGCTGCAAAGGCTGCGGTGCCAGTTTGTTTGATTCAAGCAACAAGTTTGATGCGGGTTGTGGTTGGCCAAGTTTCGATCAAGGGATTGATAACAGCGCGATAGACGAGCATGTTGACAACTCATTGGGTATGATTCGTACCGAAGTCACCTGTAGCAACTGCGGTGCACATTTAGGGCACGTGTTCCCTGATGGTCCACGTGAGACGACAGGTATGCGCTATTGTATCAACTCAGTATCTATTGATTTGGATAAATCTGAGAAGTAAGTCCTTTATCTGATTTTAGAAGTGTGAGGGGAAGTACAGAGTGCTTCCTTTTCAAGGGTTTCTAATATTCATGTGATAAAGAAAACGGCGTTATTGAAACAAATAATAAAATTCTCAATTTAAGGATAGATGATGAGTACTATTTATGACTTCACCGCTGAGCGTATGGACGGCAGCTCGCAAGCGTTTTCTGAGTATAAAGATAAAGTATTGCTAATCGTTAATACGGCAAGCAAATGTGGATTCACTCCGCAGTTCGAAGGGTTAGAATCGTTATATCAACAATACAAAGATCAAGGGCTAGTCGTTATCGGCTTTCCTTGTAATCAATTTGGCAGCCAAGATCCCGGTAGCAATGACGAGATCGGCGCGTTTTGTCAAAAAAACTATGGTGTCAGCTTTCCTATGATGGCGAAAATTGATGTCAATGGTGCAGACGCTCATCCCTATCTATGACTGGCTTAAAGACCAAAAGGTGGCCTACTGACAGATGGCATCAAATGGAATTTCACCAAGTTTTTAATCGATAGCAAAGGGCAGGTCATCGATCGTTATGCGCCAACGACCAAGCCAGATGCCATCAAAAAAGACATTGAGCAAGCATTAACCAATAAGTAAGTATCGAGTCTAAAAAAAATGATTTTTTATGAAAATATAAAATCAATAAAAACATATGCTTGCTAAAAATTTCGATATAAAATTGAAAAATATTTAAAAAATTGAAAAATAGCGTTTGACAGCCAAGTGTAAATCTATATAATACACACCCACAGCAAGAGGGACTTACTTAGATAAGCCCAGCTGATTAAGTTAACATTGAGTGTGACAGCTGATGATAGCTTTAGAAGTTGAAAAGCTTGATTGCTTTAAAGCTTCAGAAAATTCCCTTTAAGGAATTTTTCTCTTGCGAACCTAAAATTGCAGTGCAATTTTTAACGGTTCTCAGGGTGATTAGCTCAGTTGGTAGAGCGTCTGCCTTACACGCAGAATGTCGGCGGTTCGAATCCGTCATCACCCACCACTTTTTAGCAAGTGGGCTCTTTAAATAAGAGCAAGAAGCTAAGACGACCTAAGCAGCGGTAGTTCAGTTGGTTAGAATACCGGCCTGTCACGCCGGGGGTCGCGGGTTCGAGTCCCGTCCGCTGCGCCATATTTAAAACGAATTTAGACTGTAAAGTTTAAGCAAGTTTCGCCTCAAGTATTAGTTTACTTGGGGTTTTTTTGTGTTTAGGTGTTTTTGCTTAATGTCATCATATTTTGGTATATTGCAGATGAGCCACCCACGATAGCACGATCATCAATCGAAAATCCTTTTGCCACTATTTTCAGTAATATGTAATATAAGTAAAAATTAGTCTTAAAATTATTGGATAAATAAGCCATAGCAGGTATTAATCTCTTTATTTTCGTACGCCTTACAGCGCCTTCTGTTGACAGCGGCATTTGCAGCCTGATATATCTGTTTGCCTAATAAATATAGATATATAAGGGATGCATTTTGAGTGATAGTAAAAAGCTAGATTTAGGGGTTGGACAAGATCATATTGTGATACAGCGACGTTACGATGCGTTGGGCGCAGTCAATGATTTACTTATCGCTATTTAGTTTTTGATTGGTAGGTCTTTCTTTTTAAAAGAGTCGCTCACCACAGATGGGACGTGGCTGTTTATTCTTGGTAGTGCACAGCTACTTATAAAGCCACTGATCAAGCTGATCAGCTTGATTCATGTCGGTCGAGTATACAACCTATCAAATCAGCGGTAAGTTATAGCGTTAGGTAATACCGCGCTTGTTATAACCCATAAGCTGTAACTATAAATACAAATACAATCAATTTATCCAGTATTACTCCTAAGGATAATAGCTATTAGTGCTAGAAGTAGTTTGGTTCATTGAACGATGGTGAGTGTTCTTTGATACTTCCAAAAGAAAAAATTTCATCCAAAATCATTGAATTATTTCCATATGTCTATATAATTGGACATATGGAAATAACTACTACTGCAAGCTTTGCAGCACTTTCTCAAGACACTCGTCTAAAGGCTTTTAGGTTGTTGGTCAGCCACGAGCCTGAAGGACTCCCTGCGGGTGAAATAGCCCGTCAGCTCTCTGTGCCGCACAATACCATGTCGGCGCATCTAGCAGTGCTGGCACGAGCAGGGTGGGTGGTCTCACAGCGACAGAGTCGGCAAATTATCTATCGGGCGTCGCTCTCACATATGGATAGCGTCATTCAGTTTTTACTACAAGACTGCTGTGCAGGCCATCCAGAATTGTGTGCCTCACTCATCGACAGTTTAAGTGGCTGCAGGGTAAGTGAATCTGCTGAGCAAGATAATCATTAAACCAATAATCGATTCAATAAACATACTGATAAAATAGGTAAGATGACGATGAAACCTTTAATTTTTCATAACCCTAATTGTGGAACCTCTCGCAACACACTTGCCATTATGAAAGCATCAGGAGAGACGCCAGAAGTGGTGGAATATCTAAAAAACCCACCAACACGAGCACGCTTAGTTGAGTTATTAGCCCAAATGCAAATCTCTCCAAGAGAGTTGCTAAGAAGCAAAGAGGCGATTAATGATGAGCTTGGCCTAGACAATCCTGAGCTCTCTGATGATCACATCATCGATGCCATGATCGCGCATCCTATTTTGATCAATCGTCCGATCGTGGTGACTGATAAAGGTGCGGCCTTATGTCGTCCTTCAGAGCGCGTGTTTGAACTGCTAGCAAACCCTGTCAGTAGCTTCACAAAAGAAGATGGAGAGGTCATTTATCATGGCAAACACTAAGGCCGAACCAGCATCAATAACGGAGTCTACTGCTTCAGCAAATTCTAGCTTTGACGATTTACCCAATATCGATGTCGACAATATTCAACCAATCGACATTGAGTCGTTGATCGCGCCTAATGACCCACGTCATGCGCCCAAAATATTGGTGTTGTACGGCTCTGTCCGCGCGCGCTCATTCTCTAGATTGGCCGCGGAAGAGTCGAGCCGACTGTTACGCTGGTATGGTTGTGAGGTGCGGATGTTTGACCCATCAGGCTTGCCACTGCCTGACGATGTAGATTCAGATCATCCCAAAGTGCAAGAATTGCGCGAGTTGGCGCAGTGGTCAGAAGGGATGCTTTGGGTGAGTCCAGAGCGTCATGGCAGTATCACCAGTATCATGAAAGCGCAAATCGATTGGATTCCGCTGTCTTTGGGTGGCGTGCGTCCAACACAGGGTAAAACCTTAGCACTAATGCAAGTCAGTGGCGGCAGTCAAAGCTTTAATACGGTCAATCAGATGCGTATTCTTGGACGTTGGATGCGGATGATCACTATCCCTAATCAGTCCCTCTATACCCAAAGCCTTTTTAGAATTTAACGATAACAATCGCATGGATATGTCGCCGTTATATCTGCGTCTTGTCGATGTCTGCGAAGAGTTGGTGAAATTTACTTGGCTTACCCGCGGACGCTCAGCGTATCTTACCGATCGCTATTCAGAACGCGTCGAGAGCGCTGAAGAAGTATCGAACCGCGTCAATCAAAAGTCGCTTTGATACGGATACGCTAAGACTGTTACCCCAATACAATCACATTAACATTATTATTTAAGTAAGGCTGTGCCATGCTTGCGTTCGCTATTTTTGTTGTCACTCTGGTGCTGGTAATATGGCAACCGAAAGGGGTTGGGTATCGGTTGAGTGCGATGGGCGGCGCCTTGGTCGCGTTAGCGCTTGGCGTCGTGCAGCTATCAGATGTCGGTATCGTGTGGGATATTGTTTGGGATGCGACCTTTACTTTTGTGGCGCTGATCATCATCTCGCTTATCTTGGATAGAGCAGGATTTTTTGGTTGGGCAGCGCTGCATGTGGCACGCCTTGGCAATGGGCAAGGGCGACTGCTGTTTCCGATGATTGTTATATTGGGTGCGTTTATTTCTGCGTTTTTTGCCAATGATGGGGCGGCGCTATTACTGACGCCCATTGTGATTGCGATCTTGCTGCGCCTAAATTTTGCACCACCTTCCGCTTTAGCTTTTATCATCGCGACGGGTTTTATCGCTGATACAGCAAGTCTGCCCTTGGTCACCTCAAATTTAGTTAATATCGTTAGCGCCAATTATTTTGATATTGGTTTTGGGCGTTATGCGGCAGTTATGGTGCCCGTGAATATTGTGTCCGTATTGGCGACGCTACTGGTATTGTGGATGGTCTATGCCCGTCATATTCCTAAGCACTATCCAGTCGATAATCTAAGTGCCCCTGCATCCGCTATTACCGATCCATTGGTCTTTCGCGCCGCTTTTCCATTGTTGGGTTTGCTACTGGTTGCTTATTTTGCGACCGAGCCGCTAGGGTTACCTATTTCACTTGTCACTGGCGCTATCGCATTGTTGCTAATGGCCATCGCTGGTCGTTTGTGGCAAGGCGGACGCGGCGCGGTGATTTCTGTCAGTGATGTCGTACGCAAAGCTCCTTGGCAAATCGTCCTGTTTTCGATTGGTATGTATTTGGTGGTGTATGGCTTGGGCAATGCAGGTCTTACCGCCTATGGCGCGCGCGTGCTTAACTGGCTAGGAGGGCAGGGCGCAGTCATTGCCACAGTAGGGACTGGGTTTTTATCTGCCATTGTCGCGTCTATCATGAATAATATGCCAGCGACTTTGGTCGGTGCGCTCGCGATTGATCAGGCGCAAGTGCCCGCTGCGACGCGAGAACTGATGATTTATGCCAATGTAATCGGCAACGATTTGGGCCCTAAGTTTACACCGATTGGCAGTCTTGCGACGTTATTATGGTTGCATGTATTGGCAGAAAAAAACTACAAAATTAGCTGGGGACAATATATAAAAATAGGCCTGCTGATTACGCCTCCTGTGTTACTAGTGACGCTTTTGGCCTTGGTTGTTTGGCTGCCTATGCTGCCAAGCTAATTAAGACAGTAGAGTCAGTGCAGAGTTGCTTTCAAATACAAGCCATAAAAAACCCCCATCAAACTGATGGGGGTTTTGGCAAATGCCATAATTGAATCTATAGTGACTCAAAAGGTTTACTACTAAAATGTGGCTCTCCAACCTGGGCTCGAACCAGGGACACACGGATTAACAGTCCGTTGCTCTACCAACTGAGCTATTGGAGAATAGGTTGTAAGTAACTAATCGCTTACAACGAGCCTTAGAAGTCTCTAACGAGTTCTTGCTAAGTGGGGCGTATTCTAGCAAAGATAAAAAATACGTCAAGCGTTTTTTTCATAACTCGTAAAAAATATCACTTTAATGATGAGGGAGAGGGCTTTTACGGATAAATAGCAAAATAACCATAAAAAAGACGCCGCATAGAAACGACGCGGCGTCTTTTTTGTTAAAGCACTTGTAAGGCTAACGATGCTTTGTGACTTATTCGGCAACGTCCAAGTCAGCAATGGCTTTTTCGATACGTGACAAGGCATCTTGCAATGTGGCTTCATCAGTCGCGTAAGAGATACGCATATAGCCACCAAGACCGAAAGCATCACCAGGTACGACCGCGACACCGACTTTTTCTAGTAACCATGCTGAAAACTCAGTACATGATGATAGGCCAGCGGCTTTGATGAGTGGCTTGATTTCAGGATACACGTAGAACGCACCGTCAGGGCGCAAGCAAGTGATCCCTTTGATGGCGTTTAGACCATTAACGACTAGGTCGCAGCGCTTCTCAAATGCCGCTACCATTGGCTCAAGTACGCTCTGATCGCCACTGATGGCTGCTTCTGCAGCCACTTGGCTGATGGAGGTTGGGCATGAAGTAGACTGTGACTGTACTTTTTTCATCGCGCCGATGAGTTTGGCAGGGCCACCAGCATAGCCAATACGCCAGCCTGTCATCGCATAGGCTTTAGACACACCGTTTAGGATAATGGCACGGTCTTTTAGCTCAGGCGCGGCATTGAGGATATTGTAGAACTTATCACCCGTCCAGCGGATGTGCTCGTACATGTCGTCTGATGCCACATACACGTGTGGATGCTTTTTCAATACTTCAGCGATGGCTTTTAGCTCATCCAAGGTATAAATCATACCAGTCGGGTTAGAAGGGCTGTTCAATACCAACAGTTTGGTTTTTTCAGTGATGGCGTCTTCTAGCTGCTCAGCGGTGATTTTGAAATCTTGCTCAGCGGGGCATTTTACGATGACTGGTACGCCTTCTGCGATGATAACCATATCAGGATAGCTCACCCAGTATGGTGCTGGGATGATGACTTCGTCGCCAGGATTGATAAACGCTTGGGCAAGGTTAAAGAATGACTGCTTACCACCGACCGATACTAGGATTTCGTTTGGCTCATAGCTGATGTCATTGTCGCGCTTGAATTTCTCTATGATGGCTTTTTTGAGTTCTGGCGTACCATCAACAGCGGTGTATTTGGTGAAGCCATTATTGATGGCATCGATTGCTGCTTTTTTGATGTGGTCAGGGGTATCAAAATCAGGCTCGCCTGCACCCAAACCGATAATGTCTTTGCCAGCTGCTTTTAGTTCTTTTGCTTTATTAGTAATCGCTAGCGTAGGAGAGGGTTTGATGCTATTGACGCGGTCAGACAGTTGCAACTCGCTCATGAGAGATCCTTTTTATATGGGGAGTGGGATTGGTAAAAATCGATATTAATTATATAACGCTTTTATCACTATCAGGACAAGATATCGGGCAGTTTAGACAATCACCTCATCTTGTCGTGAAGATAGCCACAATTCGATCATAAATGAGACGCTCATCCATGTCTGCGCGGCTATTTTAATATTGTAGCATGCTGATATAGCGCTGTCTTATTACCCCGATAACAAAACATTGCGGACTGTCTTTTAGCATGACTCACTGTATAAATATGAAGACCACAGCAAAGATAAGATGGTTTCGTTGTGGCAATTGCGAAGACACAACAATAAACCTATAGCCGACTACTATAACTATTTAGGTTTGTTAAATAAGATGGCGTATAGGTTAATAAAAACAAGCCATATAACAGAGCACAAATACGCTCAGATGAAAGCTTGCATCCGAATTTAAAAACAGCTCTATTCAGCTCTTTGTTGAGCGATACGCTTTTCATATTATAAGAACATTTAAAAGGATATTCACGATGACAGATTCTGCTGAAAAACAACACATTCTTATTACTGGTGCGACCTCTGGTATTGGCAATCAATTGACCAAGGATTATCTGCTAGAGGGCCATACCGTGTATGCTGTCGGCCGTGATGACGAGGCGCTGGCTGAGCTAAAATCGCTCGGCGCAGAGACGATTGATTTGGACCTGATGGATCGTGAAAAGTCATTGCAGCGTTTGAAAAAGTCGACACCATTGATTTGGCGATTTGCGGTGCTGGCATGTGTGAGTATTTAGATATGCCAAACTTTGATAGCGAAGTATTTATGAAAGTGATGTCAGTCAATATGGGTACGTTGTCTCATGCCATCGAAGGCGTATTGCCAAAGCTCATTGCGTCTAAAGGTCGCCTAGTCGGTATCGGTTCAGCGTCTGCTTACGTGCCGTTTGCCCGTGCTGAAGCTTATGGTAGCTCAAAAGCTGCTATCCATTATCTGATGAAAACATTACAGATTAGCCTCGCACCACACGATGTGTCGGTGAGCTTGGTCGTACCGGGTTTTGTTGAAACGCCAATGACTGAGCAAAATGATTTTCCTATGCCGTTTATCCAGACGCCAAAGCAGGCCAGTCAAGCCATCCGTGATGGCATAGAAAGCGGGCACGAGGTTATTGAGTTCCCCAAAAAATTAACGATGCCACTAAAAGCATTGGGCACATTGCCTGATTTGGTCTGGCAGCAAGTGAGTGAGAAACTCAATAAGAAATAACTTACTGATAAGCAGATCATCCACGATAACAACCGCAAAAATATAACAGGGAATGCTTTTATGCCGTTTATTCGTTTCAAGCGTGCAAATAACCAAAAAACTACGGACAGCAATGATGCCAAAAATGCTGACCATCAGGCAGCGCAAAAACGTATCGCCATTATTGGCTCGGGTGTGTCAGGACTGACCTGTGCGCATTATTTAGGCGCGCAACATGAGGTGACCGTTTTTGAGGCCAATGATTATATCGGCGGGCATGTAAATACCATTGATGTGGCACTACAGGACGGCAAAAAGCAAAGACTAGTAACGTAGAGAGTAGCGCCATAGATACCGGTTTTATTGTTTTTAATGAGCGTACTTATCCCAATTTCTTCCGTTTGCTCCACGATCTGCAAGTGCCATTTCAGGCGACGGATATGAGCTTTTCGGTCAAAAATACCGCACGTCGTTTTGAATACAATGGGCATACGCTCAACACCTTATTATCGCAGCGCAAAAACGTACTCAATCCAAAGTTCTGGCAGTTTATCAAAGATATCTTGCAGTTTAATAAACACATTAAGCAGCTCCGTCAAGAGTATGATAGTGCGCGTGCTGCGGGGCAAGACATTAGCGGATTTACTGAGCAGACGCTAGGTAATTACTTGGCTCAACAAAACTATGGTCAGCTGTTTACTGATAACTATCTGCTGCCCATGGTATCTGCCATTTGGTCAACCAGTCTGGATGAGGTGCAAGATTTCCCACTGGTGTTTTTTTGCGCAATTTTTTGACAATCATGGCTTGCTCGATGTGGTCAATCGTCCGCAGTGGTTCACGATTAAAGGCGGCTCAAAACAATACGTTAATAAACTGATTCCACGCTTTATCAAAGCGGGTGGCAAAGTGCGAGTCAATAGTCCAGTACAGTCTGTGACACGTGATGGTGAGAAAGTGCTGTTGACGGTTCAGAACAAAGGTAATGCTAACAACATCGAGAACCTTGTATTTGACGAGGTTGTTTTTGCCTGTCATGCAGACACCGCACTGAAGATTCTAACAGATGCCAGTACCACTGAAACTGAGGTGCTGAGTCACTTCCGCTTCACCGAAAACACGGCGATATTGCATACCGATACGAGCGTCTTACCCAAGAAGCCACTGGCATGGGCAAGCTGGAACTACCTTATTGATAGAAAGACTTCAGACAATGTGACAGACAAGAATCAAGCTAGCGTAAATACACAAGCACCTGCAAAACCCGTGCTAACGTATCATATGAATATCTTGCAGCGTCTGACCAAGAAGCATAATTATTTGGTTACGCTTAACCATGAAGTCGATGATCAGCAAATCGTCAAAAGCATTGATTATAGCCATCCAGTGTTCGATCTAAAGATGATTGAGGCGCAAACCAAATGGTCAAGTATCTCTGGCACAGGGTTGCATACGCATTTTGCGGAGCATATTGGTTTAATGGCTTTCATGAAGATGGCGTACGCAGCGGTCTACGTGTGTGTCAGGCGCTCGGTCATGATATGGATATAAAAGACGAGGTTGATCCAGCGTATTTGCCTAATGCGGATAGCGCACATACGCCGTTTCGTTATAAAGACTTGCCAGTAAAAGCTGACACAAAAGCACGCACCCTTGATAAGAGTCAGATTAACACTGCGACCACCAACCAGGAGCTGGTTGATTATGCTGAGCGCTTACAGAGTGAGGATCATGATAGTTCCCAAAATAAAAAACGTGGTTTATTTGCTCGCCGTAAAGCCAAATAGCCTTGCGAGCAATATTGCAAATTTTTCTATCATCATGTGCCTTTACCGAAGAGAGTGTCTATGACCGTGTCCACCAAACCTACTAATGATATGTTACGTCATGAGCTAGCTTGTGATACTACTGCATTAGCGCATCAATTGCTTGAGGGCACGACATGGCATAGTCGGTTGCTACCTAATGTGAATAATTTTGTTTATCCGTATCGCTATTGGGGCATCAATATCAGTGCATTGGCGGCAGGACAGGATCTTCCAGAAATAGACACGGCAGCTTTTGGTGAGCATAAGGTTTTAGGCGTATCACACCTGAGCAAGATATTACCAAAGAAGTTATTGGCAAAGGGATTGCCTTTATTTTCAGCTAAGACAAAAGCGCTGCAACAATTTTGCCCTAATGATTATCTAGAGGGTTTCAATAGCCTAAGTAGTAATGAGAGCCTAAATGACAATGAGAGCCTAAATGACAATGAGAACATAAGTGACAATAAAGATATTGATATCAACTTACCATCTAATCAAGCGCTAGAGCAGCGTCTGAGCCAAGCATTTATCAAACATGCAGGTAGCAGTCCTACAGGAGATATGGTGGGATTACTCGTATGCCGTAATGCGGGTATGTATTTTAGCCCAGTCAATTTTTACTTAGGGTTTAATGAGCAGCAGACGCCGACGCACTTATTGGCTGAAGTATCCAATACACCTTGGGACAAGCGTCATTACTATGGGTTTTTGTTAGAAGGAGAAGAGACTGAGTTTTGTCATGACAAGGACTTTCATGTGTCACCTTTTAATCCTATCGATCAGCTATACCGCTGGCAGGTGACGGTAAAACGTACACAACAACATACGGTAGATAAGCAGCCAAGCACAGGCTTGCAAGTTCGTATCGCTATTGATATCAGTGATAAGCGCGGTGAGGTCCTAAAAACGGGTATAAAGATATCAGGGGTGCCGCTGACAGAAACCACCGTTCGCAATAGCTTGCGAAAAAACCCACTGATGAACATGACCTCGTTAGCACGTATTTATGGGCAAGCCTTTAAACTCTATGCGATCAAAAAGGTGCCTTATATCAATTATGATGAAAAGCTAGCCGACAGTAATCAGAAAACATCTGCCTCTTTAAAAAGCGAAACTTTAAACGATTGATAATCTAGAAATCCAAAAATCAGCAACACATTTTATATAGTCAATTTCAAAACAAAAGAACCTAGACAAGGACAACCATACGATGTCAGTACGACCGACCGACCGAGCACCAGTGACAAAATTAGAGAAATTAACCGCTCGCATGAGTAAAGTGGTTAACGAAAGTGCCGTACTACAACCCGTCAGCGATGGGATGAATCATTTAGCTAGAAAGCTTATATTTCGCGCATTACAGCATATCCAGTTTGGCAGTCTTACTTTGATTGAGACCTTTGGTGAGCAAACAGCAAAGACAACTAGCTTTGGCAAAGTCACTCCTCAGGTAGCAAGTAGTTCAGCAGTAGGTCGACATTCTCTAAACGTCACGTTAGAGATTCATGATAGTGCGGTTTATCGTCAACTGCTGCTTGGTGGCTCTATCGCTTTGGCAGACAGGTATATCGATGGCGAATGGGACACGGATGATTTGACGGGCCTGATCCGTTTGGCGGCGCGTAATTTGGAAGTGCTTAATAAATTAGAAAATCGTTTTGCGGGCGTTAGTAAAGCATTTGAGAAAGCAAAGCATCAGCTACGTAGTAATGACAAATCTGGTTCTAAATCCAATATCCTAGCGCATTATGACTTGGGCAATGATATGTATCAGCGTTTTTTGGATGATACGATGATGTACTCATCGGCAGTCTATCCTACGCCTGACGTGACGCTTAGCGATGCTCAGCAGCACAAACTGTCGCTCATATGCCAACGTTTACAGCTGAGTGCTGATGATAGTGTCATTGAGATTGGTACAGGCTGGGGTGGTTTTGCGATTTATGCAGCTACTCATTATGGCTGCCATGTGACCACCACGACTATCTCTGATGCTCAGTATGATGAAGCGAAGCGACGAGTCGAAGCGGCAGGATTGTCTGATAAGATCACGCTACTCAAACAAGATTACCGCGAGTTGACAGGTCAATATGACAAGCTAGTCAGTATCGAGATGATTGAGGCGGTGGGACATGAGTACTTACCGACGTTCTTTGCTAAATGTAATAGCTTGCTCAAACCGACAGGTCTTATGGTATTGCAGGCCATCACTTTTAATGATCAGAATTATCAAGACTATATCGATTCGGTCGATTTTATCCAAACGCATATTTTTCCAGGGGGCTGTCTGCTATCCAATCAAGAGCTGACGACACAGTTTACTGAGCAGACGGACATGGTCATCAAGCAACTACATGATTATGGCTTTGATTATGCATACACGCTGCGTGATTGGCGTGCTGCATTTATGGCACAGCGTGCAGAGATTCAGGCGCTTGGCTATGACGATGCCTTTATCCGCCTATGGGCGTTTTATTTCTGTTACTGCGAAGGGGGGATTCTTGGAGCGTACCATCGGTGTGGTTCAAGTCACTGCGGTGAAGCCTAACAATATTGACACGCTGCATTTTTCCGATTTACCAAGTGCGGTCTTAAAAAACGAAACGGTTTCGAACGATGAGACGGCCTTTAATGACGCAGATATGGCAAACACAGCGACAGTATAAGTTAAGTGATATAGATACGGCTTTTCATAACACTTATATGGTCTCATACTGTATAGACAGTTTGAGACCCTTATGTTGAGAGGTTGTATATTGAAAAGTTTTACATTGAAAGGTTCTATGATGTTTGCAGGGCACGCTTATCAAGTAGACCTGAATAGCGTGTTACCGCTAATGCCATTAAAGAGATAACAGCACCGATCCAAGCTGTATCTTGCAGTGACATATTTTCAACCACGCTACCACCGATGACTGAGCCCAGTGCAATACCGATATTAAATGCAGCAATGTTCAATCCAGAAGCGACATCGACAGCGTTCGGTGTATATTTTTCAGCTTGTTTGACCACGTAGATTTGTAGGCCCGGTACATTACCAAAGGCAAACGCACCCCATACCAAAATAGTGAGTACAGCAGCGATCTTGGATTGCATAGTAAAGGTGAATAATAAAAGAATAATGCTTAAGGCGCTAAATATAATGCTAAGCGCACTAATAGGGCCACGTTTATCTGCAAGTTTGCCGCCCCAGATATTACCGATAGCAACGGACACGCCATATACGAGCATGATAATACCGATGGCTGATGGCGCAAATTTGGTTTGTTGTTCTAAGATAGGTGCTAGGTAGGTAAATGCCGTAAACGTACCGCCATAGCCGAGAATAGTCATTAAATAGACCAGTAGTAATTGCGGTTTTACAATGACTTGTAATTGCTCTTTGAAGGTTGCAGGGATAGATTTTTTTAGGTTTTTTGGTACTAATATCGCGCTACCAATTAAAGCGATTAAACCCAGTGCTGAGACGACCAAAAACGTAGCGCGCCAACCGAAATGCTGTCCAATCCATGTACCAAGGGGGACGCCAGTGACGAGCGCCACAGTGAGTCCGGCAAACATAATGGCAATTGCACTGGCTTCTTTTTCTTTACTGACAAGGCTAGTAGCTATCATGGAACCAATAGAGAAAAACACACCATGTGCCAGACCAGTCAAGATACGGGCAAGTATTAAGGTTTCATAACTGGGTGCTTGCCAAGCCAGCAAGTTGCCGATGACAAACAGACCCATTAGGCTCATCAGTACTATTTTACGATTCCAGCGACCAGTGAGTGCAGTAAGGATAGGGGCACCGATAGCGACACCAACGGCATATAGGCTGACGAGCAACCCTGCTGAAGGCAAGCTCACGCCCAAATCGGTGGCAATAGTTGGTACCAATCCAACAATGACAAATTCGGTTGTCCCAATTGCAAATGCGCTTAGAGTAAGCGCCCATAAAGCGAGTGGCATAACGACATCCTAATAATTAAATAATGCGCGTAGTTTGACCGATTTATAGTTTGCAAAAACAGCACAAATGACAAAATACCTTTGTTAATTTTGTAAAGGTCATCATGATGATGGGACATGCTAAAACAGAAGATATAGAGATATTTTTGACCGTAGTGGATACGGGCAGTTTTACTGGCGCTGCCAACTTGCTGAATCAGCAAGTCGCTAAAGTGTCTCGTGCGGTGTCCAGACTCGAAGATACGCTGCAATGCACGCTATTAAATAGAACGACACGGCGCTTAGAGCTGACGGAGGAAGGACATGTCTTTATTAGATATGCGCGTGAGAGTTTAAATACGTTATATACCGGTGAAGAGGCAATTAAGCTGTTAAAACAAGCGCCGAGTGGGCATCTACGAATTGACGCTGCGAGTCCGTTTGTATTGCATCAGCTGACGCCTTTGGTTGGTGAGTTTGTGCAGCAGTATCCGCATATTACGCTTGATTTGACCTCGCATGACAATATCATCGACTTGCTTGAGCATAAGACGGATCTGGCTATCAGAATTGGCGATTTAAAAGACTCAAACTTGCATGCGCGTCTATTGGGTAAAAGTCAGCTGCGGCTAGTAGTCAGTCCTGAATATTTATATCAGCATAATGAAGTAGCTCATATTAATGATTTAAGCACTCATAAATTAATTGGCTTTAACGATGCGTCAAAGCTAAATAGCTGGCCACTAAAAACACCAGTGAAACTGAACTTTCATATGACTGGCAGTAGCGGCGAGACTTTGCGTCAGCTGTGTTTAAATCATCAAGGTATCGCTTTACTGTCAAATTTTATGATTGGTGACGATTTGAAATCTGGACGATTGGTTGAGGTGTTGCCTGAGGCTATAGTAACACCAAACAATCGCGAATCCATACAGGCGGTCTATTACAAAAACAGTGCCGTATCATCGCGTATTTTAGCATTTTTAGATTTTATTCAGCCACGACTGACATTATAAGTTTTATCCGTTTTTATTCATTTTTATAAGGGGTATTATCATGGGTTACGTTTTTATTTATCTTGCCGCGGTGGTTATCTTTCTAGGAGTGGATGCTGTTTGGCTGACGACCATGAAAGGGGCTTTTTATGAGTCGCGCATCGGTCATCTATTGGCGGATGAGCCTAACATGATGGCAGCTGGTATCTTTTATATGTTTTATATCTTGGCACTCTGCATATTGATTCTATATCCACAAATCAAAGCAGGTGCATCAGTTGGTCATATTTTCTTACTTGGTGGTTTGATTGGTCTAATGGCCTACGGTACATATGACTTTACTAACTTGGCACTATATAAGGGCTTTACGCTAGATACAGCGCTCGTTGACTTTGTATGGGGCGGTGTTTTAACGGGGTCAGTCAGCGCGATTGTCGCTTGGCTGGCTTATCGTTTTCATTGGTTGAGCTAACCAAGATCGCCCTTATTCATAAAAGCTGGCCCTATATAGCTTTGATTTACATAACCTAGACCGATTAGAGACATAGGGCTGTTTGCGCTATTTGGTGTCCTACTGTATAAATGGTAGGCACAACAAATAAGTGTCAAACCATTTAAGGAACGTTATGCCGCAATACAATACCAGCTCGACTGCCAAAAAAGCCCCACTGAATCATGAACTATATATGTCGATATTGATGACGCCTGATATGGCAAATTTTATCGGTAATGTCCATGGCGGTGATTTGCTAAAGATGCTCGATCAGGTCGCTTACGCTTGTGCCAGTCGTTATAGTGGTAGCTATGTCGTGACATTGTCCGTGGACCAAGTTATGTTTCGTGAGCCTATTTATGTGGGCGAATTAGTAACCTTGCAGCCAGTGTCAATCATGTGGGAAATACCTCAATGGAGATTGGCATTCGTGTTGAGGCAGAAGATGTGCGTGCTCGTACCGTGCGCCATACCAATAGCTGCTATTTTACAATGGTTGCTATCGATGATAATGGCAAGCCAACTCCTGTCCCTCCGCTTGTCATCAAAAATAAATTACAGCAATGCCGAGCAGATGCAGCGATAGAGCGAAAAAAACTGCGTATGGAAAGCGCACATCGTCCCAGTTGTGATATTGAAAGCTTGAATCAAAATTTTGGCGAGCCTGAAGATATTGCCAAATAGAGTCACTAGATCTGGTTATCAGATGTTGATGATATAACGGCCTTACGCTACAACGACTCACTAAAAAGACACTGATATTGTAAAGCGCTTACTTTAAGCTGATAGGTATTTCAAGCCATTCGTCCATGGTGAATATATTCACTATCAACATGTTATTCCAGTGAGTTTAGTATGAGTCTAAAGCCATCCGTTGGTAATCCCCAACATCATTCGTCAGCTTCTTCTAAAGTGCCGAGTCATCGTGCGCGTGGAGGTGGCAACCTGACAACCTTCAATGATCCTAAATTAAAGCATACCCTTAACCAAAGTCCTGAAACCAACGATGAGCACTCAGGCTCGCTCATTACGGTGTTGATTGCCGTTGGTGCCAATGTCATTATCGCGATTGCAAAAACCGTGGCTGCCTTTTTGACAGGATCTGCTTCCATGATTGCTGAAGCAGCTCATTCATGGGCGGATGCGTGCAATGGTACGTTGCTCATTGTCGCCGAAAAAAATCTGTTAAACCTGCTGATAAGAGCCATCCATTAGGCTATGGCAAAGAATCCTATGTCTGGTCAATGATTGCTGCTTTTGGTGTATTTACGGCAGGCTCGATTGTGTCTATTTATACGGGTATTAAGGAGTGGAACGCTACTGAATCTGAGACCAATTATACGATTGCTTTTATCGTTTTAGCAGTCGCCTTTGTGCTTGAGGGGTTTTCGCTGGTTCAGGCTTATAGACAGAGTAAAAAGCACGGCGAAGCATTAGATGTGAGTGCGCTTGGCTATGTGGTAGATACCTCTAATCCGACTTTGCGTGGTGTGTTTTTTGAGGATTTAGCTGCCGTTATTGGCTTGGTGGTTGCCGCCGCCGCTATGGGCATGCATGCCTATACTGGAGAGGCTTATTGGGATGCGCTTGGTTCTATCATTGTAGGCTTATTACTGGGGGTGGTCGCGATATTTTTGATTAGCCGTAACCGTGATTTTTTGGTGGGGTATAGAGTCACTGACCGTATGCACGAGTATGTGTTGAGCGAACTGCTCAATCATCCAGATATCGATAGTGTGTCCTATCTACACCTAGAGTGGGTTGGTCCTAAAAAGATCTTTATGGTCGCCGCAGTGGATATCGCAGGCAATCAGAAAGAAGAACATGTCGCTCAAAAGTTTGAGGAGATTGAAAACTTGTTCCGAGATAACCCTGTATTCCAAGAGGCAATTTTGACACTATCGGCACCGAATGCTGATATTCTGAAATTAGAAGATATTTGAGCTATAAAGCAAGTCAATAAAAGAGAATACAGTGGACGGATTTATTGGCAGCAGGTAGATTGTTAAATATTCGATACGTCATTCATTGTGTAAGACACAAAAAGTGTAAGACACAAAAAAGCCGTCAATAATGACGGCTTTTTTTATTCGCAATTATGAGTCTAAAATACCCATTAATTCACGGATACTTATTTCTTTGGCGCATTCGCACCGATGAACCAAGCATCTTTATCGACGATGCGACTAGCTTCAGTGAATAGGTCAGCGGTATCTTCATCACCAGCGTCGCCAGCAGTAGCAATAGCTTCTCTTAATGTCTCTGCTACTTTTTGTAGCGGCTAGTTAGCTCGCGTACGTGTTGATCTACTTCAGTAATATCAGTTGGGTAGTCATCTAGAATAGACTCTTTTACCACACGACTTGCCAGACCGTTTGGTTGACCACCCAAAATCACAATACGCTCAGCAATAGTATCTGATACTTCAAGGATACGATCTGACGTTTCGTCTAACAACTGATGCACACCGATGAAACCAGTACCTTGTAGGTTCCAATGACACTGTTTGCCATCTAGGGTTAGATCAATAACGTTTGCCAAGTTAGCATTTAACAAATCAATCATTTGTTTTGCGGTATCGTCTGAAATTCCACTTGCGTAACGTTCTCTCATATTTTACTCCGTTATTTATTTAAAATTATTATATTGAATGAAAATCTCAATGTATTGTTATTAGTCTTTTACTCTTACCTGATGACAATCAATCCAAAATAAATATCAGAAATATCTCTATCTGCCGGCTGATAAGTCACCTGCTTGTTAATTCATGATCGATAATAGCAGCTTGAATCGATGTTGGAACCCCTCAGTGTTAGGCTTTGTTAGGTGGTCGTGTAACGGGTTTGTTAACCGTGAAAATCTTTGTAAATTTATCAAAGTCTATGTGCGTTTTTTATAACAACGGCAGGTTTATTTATCGATAAATAGTATCTTTACAGACTTATATTTTGTGTAGCGCGATATGGCAATATGTATAAGATAAGACTCGTCATTATCCGTTAAAAAGCCTTTAAAAACCGCTGCTCAGACTCCATATTGTTATAAACTTTAATAAGAAGAAAATTACTATGAGAATGCCTGAACCGCGCTCATCGCGTCAGTTAAACCAATTGGCCGCTCAGCTCCAAGGCGAAGCTGAAATCAGTGGTGTCAATGCGTCTGGAACGAAAATATCCAGCCGTGCCTTTGAGATGGTCACCGATTTTGAGCCAGCAGGCGATCAGCCGCAAGCCATCGAAAAGCTGGTCAAAGGTATTGACTCTGGTATGGATGAACAGCTATTGCTAGGTGTGACGGGCTCTGGTAAAACTTATACCATGGCTAAGGTCATCTCTGAATGTCAGCGCCCAACCATCATCATGGCGCATAATAAGACCCCTGCCGCGCAGCTATATGGCGAGTTTAAGTCGTTTTTCCCAAACAATGCGGTTGAGTATTTTGTCAGTTATTATGACTACTATCAGCCAGAGGCCTATGTCGCTGCTAGCGATACCTTTATCGAAAAGGACAGCGCCATCAATGATCACATTGATCAGATGCGTTTGTCTGCCACTCGTGCACTACTTGAGCGTCGTGATGCGATTATCGTTGCATCGGTATCGTGTATTTATGGCTTGGGTGATCCAGAAAGTTATTTAAAAATGCTATTGCATGTGGTGGTTGGTGATCAGATAGACCGTACCGCAACTATTAAGCGTTTGGTTGAAATGCAATACACCCGTAACGAGTTAGATTTTGGCCGTGGTACTTATCGTTTGCGTGGTGAACTGCTAGATATCTATCCTGCTGAGTCTGAGCAACTGGCGGTACGTGTGCATTTGTTTGACAATGAAGTGGAGAAAATCACGTGGTTTGATCCGTTAACGGGCAAGACCGTACGTAGTGTGCCGCGTATTACCATTTATCCAAAATCACATTATGTGACGCCGCGCAATAAGTTAGAAGCGGCCAGTGAAACCATACGCGCTGAGCTTGAGTCGCGTTTGGAGTATTTTCGCGAAAACAACAAGCTGATTGAAGCACAGCGTCTCAAAGAGCGTACCCAGTATGATCTTGAGATGATTCAGCAGCTTGGCTACTGTAATGGTATCGAAAACTACTCACAGCATCTCTCTGGTCGTCCATCAGGGGGAAGCGCCGCCGACGTTGTTTGATTACATTCCAGAAGATGCTCTGCTGTTCATCGACGAGTCACACGTGACCGTCTCTCAGATCGGTGCAATGTATAAAGGGGATAGATCACGCAAAGAGAACTTGGTCAACTATGGCTTTCGTCTGCCAAGTGCGATGAACAACCGCCCGATGAAGTTTGAAGAATGGGAGCGCATTAAGCCCAAAACCATTTATGTCAGTGCCACGCCAGCGCTGTATGAGCTTGAACATAGTGAGCAGGTGGTAGAGCAGGTTGTACGTCCAACGGGTCTGATTGATCCTGAGATCGAGATACGTCCGGTCTTGACACAGGTCGATGATGTGCTGTCTGAGATTACCAAACGCCGTGAAAAAGACGAGCGCGTATTGATTACCACCCTGACTAAGCGCATGTCAGAGGACTTGACCAGCTATCTAAAAGAATATGGTGTCAAGGTCGCTTATCTGCATTCAGATATCGACACGGTAGAGCGTATGGAGATCATTCATGAGCTACGTACTGGTAAGTATGATGTGTTGGTCGGCATTAACTTGCTGCGCGAAGGTTTGGATATGCCTGAGGTCTCATTGGTGGCGATATTCGACGCAGATAAAGAAGGGTTTTTGCGTTCTGAGCGTTCACTTATTCAGACCATTGGTCGTGCAGCACGTCATTTGAACGGCAAGGCCATTCTCTATGCAGATCGCATTACTCCAAGTATGCAGAAGGCGATAGATGAGACAGAACGTCGCCGCGACAAACAGATTGCTTTTAACCTTGAGCATAATATTACGCCAAAAGGCGCGCGCCGTAGCATCACTGATAAGATTGATACAGGCGAAAGCCTAGATGCCAATGACAATCAGGCTATCCCAGTCAAGAGCAATTTGCCTGATGTCGATATCAATATCTTGCGTAGTCCTGATTTATTGGCCAAAGAAATCAAACGTCTTGAGAAGCAAATGCAGCAAATGTCGCGTGATTTGAAATTTGAAGAGGCGGCGAAGACCCGCGATAAAGTGCTGGAGCTTAAAGCACATTTGAGCTGATTGTCTGTATTAAATAATATAAAAAATGGGGTGCGCACTGAGCACCTCATTTTTGGTCTATTCGATAAGAGGGCGCTGACAAAGATTGGAATAGAACCCAGTGCCACTTACCATATCGGTATCAATCTTATAATTCATACAGCATTCCAAAGCATTGGCTCATGATGGGTTCGGTAGTTTGCCATATGCAGCGGAGTTTTTGGAATCGACACAATTTAGGCGTATTGTTTATGGTGCTTACCAATATCTACCCTCACAAGCCAGCTTTATATTTCATGAGGTAAAGGGGGACGTACAAACCTATGTCAACAGAATGCACGAGCATGGTATTGCGGTTGGTCGCGAGTTTGCGCCCATCACAGGTTTCAATCGTATAACGCTTGGCAGACCTGATGAGATGGCAGTATTCGTTGAGGTGCTCAAATCATTTCGTGAACAAGGTTGGGTTTAATCACTATAAATAGGATAGTGTCTTGATAAGACTTGAGGCAAGCTCTTTATTTTTACCAACATCAAACGCAGTTTTACATATCGCACCTTAAAAAATCGCTCTCTATCTTATAGAATAGCCTCATAAAGCATGATCTACTCAGCATATACATAAAAGCTTTATTACAGCAATAGAAGTAGGCATGCTCTTGTATTTTATAATTATAAAGTTAGGGAAGTACTTATGTTTGATATCAAGTCGTTTTTTAAGCGGGAAGTAGAAAAAAAGCTTATCAACGTGGACGATTATATTTTTATGCCTGAGCGGGTAGAGATGGAGCTTGAAGGTGGTCAATTAAACTGTGTGTTAAATAGTGATGGGCGTGTAGATATTTTTTTATAGCAAGGAAGGGGTAACTGAGGTTGGTTCAGCGTCACGCAAGCATCCTTTACCGCATTTGAAAAAGAGCTGTATCATGGTGTTTATGATGATGTTATTACCGAATTAGTAAAAGAGGTGGATAAAATTATTGATGGCTCCTCTAAGTATTTCCGGCGCAGCCAGACATTGCCTTTACAGCTGCTCTATCCCAAAACCCAGCTGATTCAAACAAATTTTAGGCAAATGCGATAACGTAAGTAGGTGGTAAGTAGGTAGATAGTATAAACCGTCAAAAAAAGGGGTGTGCTATTGGTAGCGCACCCCTTTTTTGTGACGTTTTATTTATTAATATTGTGCTCTATTTGACAAAACTGGCATAGCAGCTTTGAAGCGATTTGGCGACAACTCTAGTGACCAGTTGAGCGCGATACTGAGAATCGATAGCGGCATTACCCAATTCAACGATGGTCACTTGCTGCGGGGCTTGCTCACTCACGCAACCACAAACGTTACTTTTAACAGACTCTTGCTGCGCTTCCGTCATGGCGACGCTTGCAACACGCCAAGCGGTTTGTTTTTCAATTTGGCTACGGCATTGGTTGTCGATCGCCGCTTTAAAGACATTCATGCCAATCTCATTTGCGGTACCAATTGCTGTGCCTGTGCCGTCATTTGTAGCACCTGTCGTGGTGCAGCCTGCTAGCGCGACAGTAGCCAGCATAACGGTCGATGCCAAAAGTTTTTTCATAAGTGAATCCTTGAAAGTGTTTGATAATCTCTAAAGTGGTATATTATCAGTAAAATATAGTAATGGCATCATTAACCCGTCGCCTGAGACAGTCTACAATGCGCTTACTCACAAAAAAGCCAGCTAAAAAATCTCATAGCTGGCTTTGTAAATATGGCGTTGCCTAATGTTTATTAAACATTTTTACCATGTTCTTTTGCTGAATGTCTTTGGCAAGCTTATAGCATTCGTTGATATGGTCAGTAGCGATTTTCTTAAAAATTGTATAACCCATGGTCGCAGCAACCAGTTGACCGCCTAATGGGACAAATTTGGTGACTTGTTTGGCTGCGATACGACCACCAAAACCTTGAATGGTTTTCTTAACGATACCACGTGTTGCCATCAATCCTGCAAAATCTACAGTGCGATCTTTGACAGCGCTCCAATGCACTTCGCGTGACTGAAGATCGATTGCTGACTGACGGTCTTCAATCAAACCAAAACGTTCGCTGATCTCAGGAATCAATTGCGTCAGCATGCCAGCATCAACCGCCACATCAAAGAACGGTACAGGAACAATGGCAACACCAGCAGATATTCTGGCGCGTTTTTTTACCATGTCGAGGCATTCTTTTTTGACTTTATCAAGATCTAAGCTAGGATCGATCGTATTTGGTAATTTTTCAGCAGCTGGTGTGGTTTTCATAAAGTATCCTTATAAATAGTTAAAATATTGATGATGTAACCGTCAATAATTAGCAAGTCTCTCAGTTGTCTACTATTCTATGAATTTATAGGTGCCATACAATCATTGCTTTGTAGCAAAATGCAGAAAACTACGGTCACTATGCATCCTTTTTGTAAATGAAGAGTCACATGCGATACGTGTTCACTGAATAAATCCTTTTCCAAATTACCATTTAAGCCAACATCTTTGGTAAATAAATGCAATATTAGCTAGTGTACAGAGACGCTATAAAGAGACGTTATAAATTGTCGTTGTGACCCTGCCTTAAAGGCAGTAAAATACGCTCATGCTAAATTTAACTCCCCGTAATACCAGCACTCGCATTGACGAGTTGCCCGCCGCGTTGCAACCACTTGCCGCCCAATCATTGACGCTTGCTCGCTTATATGCAGGCCGAGGTATCACTGCACCTGATGAGCTGGAGACTGGTTTGTCTGGTCTGTTGCCTGCTGACATGCTGCACGGTATCACTGAAGCCGTGCGTCTATTGGACATCGCTATCGATGACGGTCAGCGTATCCTGATCGTTGGTGACTTTGACTGTGATGGCGCAACCAGTACCGCGCTGATGATGCGCGCACTCACAAAGATGGGGGCAGTCGTCGATTTTTTGGTGCCCGATCGCTTCAAATACGGTTATGGGCTAACGCCAGAGATTGTCGAATTGGGCATCGAAACCTTTCAGCCGGACATGATCGTGACGGTCGATAACGGTATCTCCAGTCATGAAGGTGTGGCGCGTGCCCAAGCGGATGGTATTACGGTAATTATCACCGACCATCATCTCACGACTAAAGAGACACCACCTGCTGAAGCCGTCGTCAATCCCAATCAGCTTGATTGCAATTTCACCAGTAAAGCACTGGTCGGGGTAGGGGTCGCGTTTTATGTGCTCGGACGATTGGCAAAGCTGCGCCGCGACGCTGGCAAGTCTACGGTGCAGGTCAGTCAGTATTTAGATTTGGTAGCGCTTGGTACGATCGCAGATGTCGGCGTACTCGATAAAAACAATCGTATCTTGGTCCATCACGGGCTATCTGCTATTCGTCAAGGTCGCTGTTGTATGGGTATATTGGCGCTACTTGAGCAAGCAGGCCGTGACCCCAAAGCAATTACACGCACAGGATTTTGGCTTTGTGTTAGGGCCACGTATCAATGCGGCTGGACGTATGGATAATATGTGTATCGGGATTGAGTGCCTATTGACCGAAGACTGGAGTACCGCCCAGCGTTTGGCGCAAGAGCTTGAGCAACTAAACCGTACACGCCGTCACGTAGAAGGCGAGATGCGTGCGCAGGCAGATAGTATCGTACAGACATTGGCTACTGAAACTGATATTGAGGTCGATGAAAATACAAGCGACAGTGGCGATGACCTCATTACTCAAGAAGTTAATACTCAATTCGCCACTACTCATAAGACAAGCCATACAGACACTCGTAGTATCATTCTGTATCAGGATGATTGGCATCAAGGCGTGATTGGTATTGTCGCTGGACGTTTAAAAGAAAGTCATTACCTACCTAGCATTGTTTTTGCGCCAGCAGATACAGAGCAGACTGGTGAAGACGATGCGATTAAGGGATCAGCACGGTCAATTGCTGGCGTGCATATTCGTGATGCGATTGAGCAAGTCGCCGAGCGTCAGCCTGATCTCATCAGTCATTTTGGTGGTCACGCGATGGCAGCAGGTCTGACCCTAAAGCGTCGTAATTTTGAGCCATTTGTCGACGCCTTTAATGAGGTGATGGCACAAATGGATGATGACGTGTTTGCAGAGCAGAAATTCACTGATGGACCTTTGCAAGCGGGAGATTTTAGCTTGTGGTTTGCTGAACATTTAGCAGATGCTAGCATTTGGGGTCATGGATTTGCACCGCCGATATTTGACGGTGTGTTTGAGGTATTGAGTTTTAAGATATTAAAAGACAAGCATCTTAAACTATCGCTGCGTTATCCAGACGTCCAATATCCAATCGAGGCAATCTGTTTTAACTTTGACAATGACGCTTGGGATTACCGTGCCAAAAAAGTGCATTTACTATTTCAGCTAGATATCAATGAATGGAATGGCAAACAAAGCTTACAGCTGATGGTAAAAGACTTGGCTGTGGTAGAGCAAGGTTAAGGCTTAAATGCTATCAGTACAGTCAAGTTTGAGTGTGCTGATAGCATTTGCTACTTTTGACTTAACATCAGTACTTCCACTCAAGAGTGGGGAACTGCCAATCATAACGAATAGCCAGCATACGCAAGGTAAAAATCGTACTCATCGCAGAGATATCAGCAACCCAATCGGTAACGCCTAAGTTCTTTAGAGCAAAATATAGAATACCCCCAGTTAACGCCGCAGTGATATAAATCTCTTGCTGCAATACCAGTGGAATCTCATTACAAATCATATCGCGAATGATGCCACCAACGATGATGGTAATCACCCCCAACAACAGTGCCACTGGCACATTGGTACCCATACTATCAGCGACCTTGATACCGATGAGCGTAAAGGCGGATAGACCGATGGTATCGGACAGTTTGAGGAACTTATCAACGCGTCTTGAGTTTGGATGAAAAAATATCTGCATGGCTAGGGGAAGAGATCGTAATGAGTGTCAGATAGCTCATATCTACCATCCAAAACAGCGGATGACGATCCAAAATCACATCGCGTACGGTGCCGCCACCGATGGCTGTGACAATAGACACCAGCAAGCAACCAAAGACATCAAAGTTCTTATGCTTGGCTAGTATCGTCCCTGAAACGCTACAGGCGATAATCCCAATCATATCAAAAAAATAGATCAAAGAGCGCGGATCAAAAGTAGTGATTAGGACAGCAGGATCTAATACGATAGCCAACATAAGCCATTCTCACTATTTTTGATGATTGTCAGCTTTTATGTACAAAAAGCATTGCATTTTTGATCAGCTATTTAAGCAACCAAACGGATAGAGGGCAAATGCCAGTCGAATCTGAGCGCCAGCATGCGTACCGCAAAGATGACAAACAACATAATAAACTCATTGATGCCAGCGCTGACACCGACATACTGCAGGCATAAATATGTCACAGATCCTGCGATACTGGCCGTGATATAAATCTCACGCTGCAATACTAATGGTATCTCATTGCAGATAATATCACGGAGCATCCCACCAATAATGGCTGTCCAGACGCCCATCATGATAGCAATAAGAGGTGACATGTCTTGGGTCAATGCGACCTTAAAGCCAATCACGCTAAATGCCGCGAGACCAATGGCATCGAAAAGCTTAAGCGCATTGTCGATCTTGTGATATAGATGAAAGAATATTTGTAATACAAGGGATGTCACGGTAATGACGATCACATAGTTGAGATCCATCATCCAAAATAGTGGGTGACGATCTAGTGCCATGTCACGTAGCGTACCGCCGCCGATGGCATTGACCATCGAAACCAAGATGCAGCCAGCAATATCAAAGCCTTTGTGCTGAGCGAGCAATGTCCCTGCAATTGCGCAGGCGATGATACCCACCATGTCCAATAAATATAATAGAATATCAGGAAAAATTAAATCATTAACCATGGTTATATTGCCAAATATTGAACATCAAAATGATGGAGTTTTTGTTTTGAATAATGAATTTTTGGCTGATGTAAAAAACTCAGCGCATCGTTAGAGCGTCATTTAGCCATCTTTGCAAACAGTATCAAGCCAATGATAATCAGTACAATACCGACCAGACCTAAGGCTGAGGGTAGTGGATTTCCCAGCAGGATCATACCACCAATCAAAGCAAAAATGATTTCACTGGCTTGGGTCGAGTCAACGCCCGCGACCTCACTTGAGGTCACCGCGTGCTCACGCGCATATAAAAACAGACTGGTCGCGGCCACCCCTGATAACAAGGCGACCAGTAGCGTGTTAAATACCTGCGCGCTGCCAGGTAACTCAGGGCGCACCATGATGCCTAAAACGAGCCAAAATGGCAAACTCCCGACGGTCATCAACCACACTTTGTTAAAGGCGTTCTGTAACAGATCCGTCTCGATAACAGGAATACGTCTGATCAGGGTTTGCAGTGTGGAGTTGTTCGCAGTATCACGGTCAGCGCTATGCGTATCAGCAGTATCATGCGCGCTGGCCAATAATGCTGTTTCGGCGCGCATCAGCTGCGAGTGGTGCTCACTATCTTGATGCCTATCTTGGTGTCTAGCTTTAGGCTGTTTCGCATTGTAAGAGGCCTGCCAAACCAACTGATTGCCAATAGGATAGCTAAACGCCGCGATCAGTGCTGGCAGCGCGCCATACAGTAGCATTTGCGTCAGTGGTATGGCATTGGCATCACTAGGCGCGTGCAAACCTTCACTGACGTTGACCAGTACCACGCCAACAAAAACAATCAGGGCATAAAAAATGAATTTTTTATCAAAGCGTTGTCCGAATGCCAGTAAGACAAGCAAACTGGTCACGACGGTAAACATAAAGGTCGCCGCCACAACCCAACCACTGGCGTGATCACCTGCATAACAGATGCCAGTATAAAACACGCCGAAGCCAATACTACCAGTAATGCACCAGAAACCTATATGTTGACTAAAAATCGCCCAAAGCTCTTCGATGCGTCCCATACCGTGTTGAACAGCAATCATTGCCGTCAGTAGTAGTAGCACAAATACGTAGCGCAAGCTCGCTGACCAAAACCAATGCCCACCAGCAGCGCTCATCAGCTCATTTAATACAAAGGTTGAGCTAAAAAACGCACCTGACAGTAGTCCTAGCAAGATCAGCCGAATCATGTTTCCTCCTTGAAAGTACGTGCCTGTATTTGTATTTATATTTATTGTTCTAAATGGATGTTCTATCAGTGACTAGCGTATGGTTTGTCTTTTTATTTGCCTTTGGCATCTGCCCAAATAATTTTGTGTAGTTGCAGCTGAAAACGAACGGGCAAGGCATCTGCCAGCATCCATTCAGCAAGCTCTCTTGCCAACACAGGTACCTCAGGGCTGAGCGCTTCATCGACATCATCTGCCACGTTGAACATCGGCGAAAACCAAACGGTACCGACCAATTCATTTAACTTATGCTCGACTAATTTTTCTTTTGCCCAGTCATAATCTGTGCGGTTCATGATGACAAACTTGATCTGATCGTGCTCGGTGAGATGTTCGAGATTTGACCATAAGTTTTTGTCCACTTCGCCTGAGCTTGGTGTTTTGATATCCATCACTTTGCTGACGGCTGGTGGTACATTTTGCACCGAGAGCGCGCCCGCTGTCTCAAGGGATATCTCATAGCCATCGCTGAGCAAGCGTTTCATCAACTCAATCGCATTTGGCTGTGCTAATGGCTCACCGCCAGTCAGACAAATGCGCTTACATGGATAGCTTTTGATCGTGTCTATGATGGTTTCTAATGACTGACGCTCGCCGCCCGTAAAGGCATATTCGGTATCACAGTAGACGCAGCGCAGCGGACAGCCCGTTAGACGTACAAATATCGTCGGCAAGCCAGAAGTCAGGGCCTCACCTTGTAGGGAATAGAAAATCTCAGTCAAACGTAACCCCGCTTCAGGGTCAGTGACGGGGATAGCGGCGGTGCGCAATAGTGATTCACTCATAATATGTCAAATACAGTTAAAGGTTGATAAGGCGATGGAGCGGTTATCAATCGTAATAAAGAAGAAGGCAGGCTGTGTGGTATTTGTCGTTTTATGTTTGGATAAAACAAAACCAAAAAACGGATTATAACGCAACGCTCTGCATTAGGGTGCAAAAAAGACGCTGAAGTTTTCTTCAGCGTCTTTAGTAACTATGATTTATCGACGTCCGTACCGTTCGGGTACGAGGCTATAAATATTAAAATACTAGTCTAAACGTAATAGCTCATTCACAGCGGTTTTTGCACGAGTTTGCGCGTCTACCTTTTTCACGATGATTGCAGCGTACAAGCTGTGAGTGCCGTCTTCTGATGGCAAGCTGCCTGGTACGACAACAGAGCCTGCTGGTACACGGCCGCGATGGATCTCGCCAGTCTCACGGTCATAGATGCGTGTAGATTGACCGATATAGACACCCATAGAGATGACAGCGCCTTCTTCGACGATCACGCCTTCAACGATTTCAGAGCGCGCACCGATAAAGCAGTTGTCTTCGATGATGGTTGGGTTGGCTTGTAATGGCTCTAAAACACCGCCGATGCCAACACCGCCTGATAGATGCACGTTTTTGCCGATTTGCGCACATGAGCCAACGGTCGCCCACGTATCAACCATCGCGCCTTGATCGACGTACGCGCCAATGTTGACATAAGAAGGCATCAATACCGCACCCGCTGCGATATATGAACCTTTGCGAGCAACGGCTGGTGGTACCACACGGACGCCTGCTTCTTTGAACTGTGCTTCAGTCCAGTTAGCAAATTTCGTTGGCACTTTGTCATAGAACTGCACATGCTCGCCCGCTGCTTGAACGTAGTTGTCGTTCAAACGGAACGATAGTAGTACCGCTTTTTTGGCCCACTGATTGACGACCCATTCGCCATCTTTCTTTTCGGCCACGCGTAGGCTGCCATTATCTAGCTGCTCGAGTACTTGCTCAATCGCGTCACGCACGTCTTGTGGCATGTTGCTTGGGCTGTATTCGTTGCGGTTTTCAAAAGCTTGTTCGATGGTTTGTTGTAATGACATAAAGATTCCTAAAATAAGTAAAAGGGAGAGGTGACTCGTATTTATAGTGACATAACTTGGGCGGACCGGCTTAAAATACAATACTTGTAAAATATGGACGATTGTACAAGATAACTGGGCCAAAAAACTTGCTTGCTATATTGTCGCTAATTTGACCACTTTTAGCAAACAAGTTCAGTATGTCATTATGGCAGTGCTCGAGAAGAAGCGCTCACAAGACTGCTCAAGATGAATTGTTTATCGTGCTTTAAGCGCCTGGTGTGGTATTTTTTATCCACGCTAAAATGTCTTGGTAAACCGTTTGATTGTCTGTTTCGTGCAATACTTCATGGCGCATATTGGGATACAGTTGAATGTCAACGTGGTTAAATTTTTGTTTATGTAGGCGTTTGACCACGCGGCGAATACCGCGTCCCATGTTACCAATAGGATCATCTTCACCGCTGATAAATAGCATTGGGAAGTTTTTGGCAATGGTGGTAGCCCAGCCTTTGTTTAGTCCAGTATCCATCAAAGTAAATAATGTCATAAAGCCATTATTGGTAAAGTCAAAACCAGTCTTTGGATCAGCTTCATAGGCTTCAATATTTGCAGTATTTTCACTCAACCAAGCAAACTTCGATGATGCGGTGCGATCCTTTAGTTGACTGTTCAACACCTTATTCATGGTATTGGCAAGGACGGTGTTCGGCTGTCTAGGTGCTACTTTTGCCAATACTTTATTAATAGGTAGCAAAACTTTGGTCAATGGATTGACGTCTGCTGAACCCATCAATATCGCGCCTGCAAAATTATGCGCATGATGCTTAAGTACGTTACGCACGATAAACGAGCCCATGGAGTGGCCCATCAAAAAATGCGGTACATCGGGGTGACGTACTTTTAGGCTATCTGCCATGACAATCACATCTTTTAGCAGCGACTGCACGGGATGCTCTTCACCAAAAAACCCTAAATCTGCTTTTGGTTTTGATGGTTTGACCATGACCAAGATGATCATAGGTTGCGACAGCGATGCCATTGTCCGCCAAGAACTGTGCAAAATCTGCATAGCGACCACTGTGCTCTGCCATCCCATGCACAATCAATAGCGTCGCGCTGATGGCAACATTTTTGTCACTTGGCTCAAAAAAGTTGTGGTGTAAGTAGTGAGTGTTGTCGGAGGAGAGAATGTTATCATTACTGGTATCGAGAGTGTTACTCATATAAGCTTCCTTGACAGGTTTTAATGGTCTATAGTCAATCCACTATAAAAGCGTTACAGCGTTAACCTTGCTTGAAGTATGACAGATACATCTGCACTCGATTGCCTTGTACCGCTCTTAAATTGGATCAACTATATATTTTTTATGGATCGTTATTTCAAAAATGTCGATCAGTTAGGTGGCGTCGTTATGATTTTTATTTTACTAGGCGCTGATTGGTCGAGCATTTTACCTTATTTTTTTGTGTTACGTGACAGGGTAATGAAATCTATATTTGCTAGCACCATTTAACGACAAAAATGAATGTGATCAATATTCTCTACGCCATTTTTAAGTGGGATTGACTATACTAACTACTCCTATCCATTATAAATCTCGTAATTGCTCGATTAGCCAGCGGTGAATGCCACTGTCATTGGTACGTGGATGCCAAGCGGCTATTATCTTAAAGGTAGGCGGTAGGGCTTCTACTTTAAGCGTTTTAACTTTACTGTTTGGCAGTAGTCGCGCGGGATAAAAGGCAATCATGTCAGTGGTATGCAAAATATCTGGCACAGCTGAAAAGCTAGGCACTGACATCACAATGTTTCGCTTAAGCCCTTTTTCGGCAAACCACTGATCATGAGAACCGCGCAAGTTGGCACGCGAAGGCGATACCACCAGCTGCGGGTGTGCTGCAATTTGTGCCAGTGTTAACACCTTTGTTGCGAACTCGTTTTTATAACCTGTAATGCATAAATGTTGTTCTTCAAACAAAGTGACATAAGATAAATTATCAGGGATAAACTCTGGAAAGGTAAGTAGTAAATCAAGTTCGCCTGCCGCAATAAGCTGATTGATATTGTCTGAGGCAAAATCTCGCACTATCAATTTTAAGTTAGGCGCTTCACGGCGCGTTAGATTAAACAACTGCGGTAATAATGCCTGCGTCGCATAATCGGTCACACTAATCGTAAAAACACCTTTATAGGTTTGCGGCATAAACACATCCGGCTCCAAGAGCACCTCTAACTGTCTTAATAGACCTCTTGCAAAAGTCATAATTTAAGCTCGGAATTAATGATACCAGCAAACAGCTTCATTCTAAGATCATAGCGCTGACGACGGTTGCGATATTTATGAGCCACGATTTTAAACAACTTGATTAAGCCTATTTTGTGCTCAACCACAATACGGAACTTTGCCAGATAGTGATTGGCCTGTTTGCATATCTCCAATAACTGACCACCACGAGGTTTCTTAAATGGTGTGAAAGTTTGGTTATGTAGCTTTGCTAACCCTTGATAACCACTGTCTGCTAGATAGTTAGTGTTCTCAGGTAACCAATCAGGACAAGTATCTTTATACAGCTTAAAATCGTGGATTGACCCTTTACAGGTTTGCACATCAAGTATCAAACCGGTTTGCCAATGAACGATAACCTGCGCTTTTAAGGTGTGTTGTTTTTCTTACCGCTGTAGTAGTCTCTTTGGTTTTTTTGGACGCTCAATTGGGGTTTCGGTGGCATCGACAATGACGACGCTCCAATTGATGTCCTCATCGACACGACTAGGCAGCTTTTTAGGCAATTCAAACTTGCCAGAGTCAATCAGTGTGTCTTCTACTTTACGAATGATACGGCTAGCAGAAGACTCATGAATACCAAAGTCCATACTGATATGATAAAGCGTGCGGTATTCACGCCAATAAGTCAGGGCTAGTAGTATCTGCTCCTTAAGACTGAGCACACTTGGTCTGCCTGATTTGGTCTTAGATGCTTCATGCTCTTGCATGGCCTCAAGCATGTCATAAAAGGTGGCTTTATGAATGCCAGTGTAGCGTTTAAAACCAGCGTCACTTTGTTTGAGTAGCTTATCTATGTTTGGCATGGTTCTTAGACAACGATGAATGTTCTTCTTATTTTAATTCCCTCTGCTACTTTTGCAAGAGGTCTAATATATCGTTAATAGGTTGCTGCATCGATAGTGCTTTTGGTGTGGGCACCATGCTATTTCCTTGACGAATAAACAGACGATCATCAAATAGATCACGTAGCTTACGCAGCTGCTCACTGATAGCTTGTTGGGTTAAGCCCATTTTACGTGCAACTTTTGATAGGTTCTTTAGATCAAGCAATGCCTGTAGCACTCTGAGCTGTTTGATATCAAGCCGATTTATACCATTCATCATCTGTACCATTAATAATTGTATCTTCAACAAGAAAACGTTGTTTCTAATTGTACCTCTAAAACTTTATGCTTACTCATATTACTTAAGTGATCAATCAAACCTTAAAACAACGGATAAATTTCAAGTAATAAGCCTATCTGTTTGCTATAAAAGAGAATGTCATGAAACAAACTATTCCTAATACCAGTGCACTGTTTTCGCCTGTAAAACTTGGGCCTTATACGCTTAAAAATCGTATTGTGATGCCACCATTGACGCGCTCTCGTAGCACGCAACCTGGCAATATTCCTAATGATTTAATGGCAAGTTATTATGCCCAGCGTGCTTCTGCAGGCTTTATGGTGACGGAGGGGACACAGATCGAACCTAGAGGCCAAGGTTATGCATGGACGCCAGGTATTCATACGCAAGCACAAATTGAAGGCTGGAAAAAAATCACGCAAGCGGTACATGCCAAGGGCGGTATTATCTTTGCTCAGCTATGGCACGTTGGCCGTGTGTCTCATACTAGCTTACAACCCAACCAAAATCAGCCTGTAGCGCCCTCTGCTATTACTGCTGATAATGTCAAAGTATTCATTGAAACAGGTCCAGGCGAAGGTGCTTTAGCTGATCCAAGTGAGCCGCGGGCACTGAGCACAGAAGAGGTGAGCGAGTTGGTAACGATGTACGCTCAAGCCGCTCGCAACGCCTTAGAAGCGGGTTTTGATGGGGTAGAGCTGCACTGTGCCAATGGTTATTTAGTGAACCAGTTTATCTCTGAGCATAGCAATAAACGTGATGACCAGTATGGTGGCTCGCTAGAGAATCGTTTGCGGTTCCTAAAAGAAGTGGTTGCTGCTGTGAGTGATGTGGTCGGTGCTGATCGTTTAGGCGTCCGTTTTGCGCCTTTGTTTGCTAGTACCGGTGAGGATCGTGTACTTAGGGCTGGTAGAATCAGATCCTCATCATACTTATATTGAAGCGGTTAAAGTACTTGAGAAAGCGGGCATCGCTTATTTGTCCATTGCAGAAGCTGATTGGGATAATGCACCTGATTTACCAGAGCCCTTTTATCAAGCGGTTAGAGCTGAGTTTTCAGGACGTATTATTTATGCGGGAAAATACACTGTAGAGAAATCGCTCAATATGTTATCTAAAGGTTATGGTGATTTATTTGCTTTTGGTCGTCCTTTTATTGCTAATCCTGATTTACCAGAGCGCATAGCTCATCATTGGTCGCTCAATGAGGTAGATCCAGCCACAATGTATGGAGGCACGGAAATAGGCTATAGCGATTATCCTTATTATCAAAAGTAGCTATTGAAAAATAAGGCCATTCGTGGCCTTATTTTTTTATAAAGTGAATACTGGATTATGAAAATAATCGAAAATGGCGTAGATAATCTTAGTAGTGTTGAACATTGGGTATAAATTGATGGCAAAAAGATATCGTTCGCTATGCCTCGCACCATGCTCAAAGATGAACACTGGACAAGACTGAAACCTATATTACTAGAACTTAATATCTATGTCATACTTCAAGCGAGGTTAACGCTGTAACGCTTTTATAGTGGATTGACTATATACAGCGTAATGCATGCACATAAACCGTGATAAAGGTTTACAACAGCATCGAAATTTGGTTAAATAAAGTTGAAACTAAGTTTCACATAGCGAAACAATATAAGTTTTGGCTATGATAAAAGATGCAAGTATTTTCTCAAAAAGCCTGAAATATAAGGCATTGAAAGCAAAAGAGAAAACAGTCTTTGGTTTATTTATCACAAAAATTGCTATATTATTACTCAGGTGTAACGGATTAATACCTATATATTAATGCCGTTTATTGTATTAAATCGATTATTTCAAGGATGAACTCAATGCTCACTTCTCTAAAATCTCCCTTACTTTTTTCAGCGATATTAAGCGCCATGCTAGGCTTAACCGCCTGCTCATCGCCAAGCTCAGAAGGCAATGAGACGGCTGCTGCGGATAGTACGTCAGCTGATGCGGCTACCGATACACTCGATACTAAGTTCCTAACCATTGCCACAGGCGGTGCGTCTGGCCCTTATAACATCATCGGCACTGCATTGTCCGAAGTCTATGTAAAAAACTTTGGCGTTAACTCAAAAACACAAACGACAGGTGCGTCCGTTGAAAACGTCAATCTATTGACCCAAGGCAAAGTGGACATGGTCTTGGCACTCAGTGACGTGGTCACCGATGCTGTCGAAGGCAAAAACAACTTCGATAAGCCTATTGACAACATCCAGCAAATTGCCGTTTTGTATCCTAACGTCGTGCAAATCGTGACCACGAAAGACACGGGTATCAAAACCATCGAAGATTTAAGAGGCAAGCGCATCGCAGTTGGTGATCAAGGCTCTGGTACCGAAGTCAATGCGCGAACACTACTAGAAGGGTTTGGCATCACTTATGATGACATCACTGTTGATTACTTGGGCTTTGCTGAAGCAGCTGATGGTATGAAAGCGGGCAAGATTGAAGCCGCATTCTTTAGTAGTGGCTTACCAAACTCATCGCTTATGGAGCTTGAGCAAGGCGTGGATTTGCAGTTGGTTTCTATCGACCAAGACAAGCTAAAAGAAATCATTGCAACCAAGCCTTATTTCAATACCTTTGAGATTCCTGCTGGTACTTATGGCAATGAGGGCAGGTGTGCCAACTGCTGCAATCATGAATGCATTATTGGTGAACTCTGATCTGTCTGAATCTGATGGCTACAAATTGACTAAGGCGTTATTTGATAATCTGGACGGTCTAAAAACAGCACACCAAGCAGCCAACGATATCAGTCTAGAGACGGCTAGTGACGGTATGGTCGCTCCAATTCATCCTGGCGCTAAAAAGTACTATGACGAACAAGCAGCCAAATAATTTATTATGGTTATCGACTGGCGCTGCAGGACTTGCCGCGCTGGTTTTTTTGACCCTATGGATAGGTGTCGCGCGTCAGTCTGTGGTCGAGGTTCGCGTTGCAATAGAGGGTAGCGATGACAAGGTATGTTATTTCACTGACCCTGACTTTCAGCTGCGCTGGATACATTCTGTAGAAAAGCAGTGGTGGGAAGAGCAGTACCAACGCATAGAAAAAAGCAGCACAGAAGAGGCTATGCTACTCCTCACCACCACATACTTTGAAGCATTTGGTGCTGGTACGCCTTCGACCGAACCCCTTGCGCCCATACAAAAACCTGGCTATCTGGGTTATCAAGTCAATGAAAAACTACCTAGCCTAAATTGGGTAGTCTCTAGACTGACCAAAGGCGAGATCGATTATACTGGTCATCGTTTTTGATTCATCAGTGGGTGCCAGATTATTCTGAAGTGGTGATCATGCCTAAGACGTATGGTTTAATTGATAGATTTAAAAAGGACTTGTGTCATGAACTCCCAAGTGACGGATCACGGTAGCGTGAATACCACGCCAGATGCTGACGTTGATAAAGATGCTGATGCAGATGCGATCAACAAAGCAGTACTGGAAAAATATGACCGAGAATCAATCACACGTCATATTACGCAAGGACCAGTAAAGTATTTCATTGCTGGTATTTGTATACTCTATTCACTTTTTCATCTTTATATTACCTTTAACCCGATGCCTGCATTGCTACAGCGCTCTGTACACGTCGGTGTTGGTTTTGCCTTAATTTTCTTGATTTTCCCCGCCAGTAAAAAATAGCAGCCGCAGTCGAGTCGCTTGGTATGACTGGATTTGGTTTTTATTGTCTTTATCTGGTATGAGCTATTTGATCTACGAATATCAAGACATTGTGACCTCACGTGGTGGCATGGCCAATCCGCTTGACGTGATATTTTCGCTGATCACTGTGGTCTGTGTGCTAGAAGGCAGTCGCCGTATCACCGGTTGGATTTTGCCAATATTGGCAGGGATATTTTTGGCCTATCCGTTTGTCAGTCACATGGATTTCATGCCTGATAGATTGCTGACTCGCCCTTATGACATGGGCGATATTTTTGGTCAATTATTCCTAAAAACCGAAGGTCTTTATTCTGTTGCGATTGGCGCGTCAGTGACCTTTATCTTTTGTTCATTCTCTTTGGTGCATTCTTGGCACGCTCAGGAATGGGACAGCTGTTTAATGATTTGGCATTAGCCATCGCAGGTCACAAAAAGGAGGACCTGCAAAAGTCGCGGTGATTTCTAGTGGCTTTATGGGCAGTATTAATGGTTCTGCATTATCAAACGTGGTAAGTACGGGTGCCTTTACCATTCCATTGATGAAAAAGGTTGGTTATCATAAAGATTTTGCAGGCGCGGTTGAGGCCAGTGCCTCGGTTGGCGGACAGATTTTGCCACCGATTATGGGAGCCAGTGCGTTCATTATGGCGGGAGACCACTGGTCTGCCGTATAGTACGATTGCGCTTGCCGCTTTGTTGCCTGCGATATTGTACTACTTAGGGGTCATTGCACAAGTGCACTTCCGCGCTGGACGTCGTGACCTAAAAGGTATCGCCAAAGAGAGCTTACCCGCGGTAAAAGAAGTGTTAAAAGCTCGCGGTCACATGCTATTACCGATTGTCTTCTTGATTTTCTTATTAATCAGAAATGTACCTGTGGGATATGCAGCTGCTTATACGATTGGTTTTACCGTGGTAATCAGTATGCTACGTGCTGAAACACGTATGAGCTTCTCTGATATTTTGGGTGCATTAGAAGACGGTGCGCGCCAGTCGCTCGCGGTTATGGCGGCTTGTGCAGTCGTCGGTATTATCATTGGCGTGGTCAGTCTGACCAGCTTTGGTACGGTAATGACATCTTCTATCGTGACCTTAGGCGCAGGGTCATTGTTCTTTACGCTTATTTTGACGATGCTCGCATCAATGGTCTTGGGCATGGGGCTACCTTCTATCCCTGCCTATATCATTACCGCGACCATGGCAGCCCCGGCATTGGCAGGGTTTGATATTCCCATCTTGTCAGCGCACATGTTTGTCTTCTACTTTGGTATCTTTGCTAATATTACCCCGCCTGTGTGTCTAGCAGCCTTCGCTGGTGCAGGTATATCCGGTGGTGATCCGATGAAAACAGGGTTCTTGTCGCTCAAACTGGCACTTGCCGGATTTATCGTACCGTTTATGTTTATTTATAGTCCGACGATGCTCATGATAGATCCAACTGGTCTGGCAGTTACGGCGAAAGACTTCCCGCTACCGCCTATTTTGGATATTATCACAGTCGTTGTGACCTCAGTGACAGGTGTGATTGCATTAAGCTCAGCGCTTGAGGGGTACTTCAGAGGTGAGATGAATACCATAACCCGTATCATCTTAGCGATTGGTGCCTTGTTATTGATTTATCCTGAGTTGATGACAGGTATCGTAGGCGGTGTGATTGTACTTAGTATTGCGGTATTCAATATAAAGACAAGTGCGGCACCAACGCCGACAGTGAGTGTTTAGTTTTAGCCACTGATATTAGAGTAAGTCATAAAAAGGGTGAATAACAGATTTGTTATTCACCCTTTTGTGTTTTAACAACTGTATTAACGATAGCGTGTAGCAATAGTGGTTAGCGGCGGTTTTATATCACCGTATGGCTAAATTAGCAGCCAAGTTTGCCTTCCGCTTCTAATGCTTTTTTTGCTGCGGATAGGTGCTGGGCAATCTTCGCCATAGTACTGACGATCGGCAAAGTAGCTTGAGCGTACCATTGGGCCTGCCCAAATGCTAAAGAAGCCAATCTTTTGCCGTAGTCCATATAGCGTTGGAACTCGTCTGGATGGACATAACGGTCAACAGGTGCATGGTTCTTACTAGGCTGTAGATACTGACCAATCGTGATCATATCGACATCATGCGCTTTTAGATCATCAAGTAGCGCATAGACCTCTTCTTCGGTCTCGCCGAGGCCAACCATAAAGCCGCATTTGGTCGCGATATCAGGACGGCGCTCTTTATAAATCTTGAGCAAGTCGAGTGAATGCTGATAGTCAGAACCTGGACGGAAGGCTTTGTATAGACGTGGCACGGTTTCAATATTGTGGTTAAACACATCTGGCGCAGTCTCTGTCAGTAAGTCTAACGCAATATCCATACGACCACGGAAATCGGGTACTAGGATTTCAATTAAGCAGTTTGGGCTAAGCGCTCTTGACTCGTTTAGCACTTCTACAAAATGTCCAGCACCGCCATCTTTTAGATCATCGCGATCAACAGACGTAATCACCGCATATTTAAGACCCAAGCCTTGAATGGTCTCAGCAGTGTGGCGCGGCTCATCTTTATCAAGCTCGTTCGGGCGACCATGACCGACATCACAGAACGGACAGCGGCGAGTACAGATATCACCCATAATCATAAAGGTGGCGGTGCCGTCACCAAAGCACTGCGCAAGATTCGGGCAAGCGGCTTCTTCACAAACAGTATAGAGCTTTTGTTCGCGTAGTTTGGCTTTGATACGCGCCACCTCGGCAGGTGAGGACATTTTTACTCGAATCCAATCCGGCTTTTTCTTCGCTTCGACTGTCGGGATGACTTTAATCGGGATGCGGGCGACTTTATCGTAGCCACGCAGCTTTTCACCTTGAATGGCTTTTTTGGGTTTTACTCTTGGCGCAGGAATATGGGTTTGTACGGCAGTAGTCATAATCAATGATCTCTTAACCCCTTTATAGTATAAGGGTTTATGGAATTATCAGCATGCTTTATAGGTGTCTTTATTATAACAGATATTGCGCTCAGGGTTTATTATTCAACCCCTTTGTGCTATGGCTTTTTGTTTAAGTTGTCAATATCTATACCCATCTCATTAAACACTTCGATAGCCGCGCGAAACGCTTCTTGCGTGGCAGGTGCGCCGCAGTATGGTAGGCTATGCATCAAGACCTCTCGAATCTCGGCGACGCTAGCGCCATTGTTGATGGCACCTCGGATATGTCCTTTTAACTCATTTGGGCTTTTTTGCGCAATTAAAAAGGCAATGGTAATCAGTGAGCGATATTTGCGTGGTAGTACTGACTCATCTTGCCATGTGCTGCCCCACGCGTGCTCTATAATCCAGTCTTGCAGCGGCTGAGTAAATCCAGTCGCCGCATCGAGTGAGCGTTTTACATGTGCTTCACCCATCACTTCTGTGCGGACTTTTAGACCTGCCTGATAGTTGGCATTACTATCATTCATATTGCATCCTCCCTAATCCTGTTATAAAAATCTATAATCGTCATATGGTGTCTGCGCACTCATAAAGCAAGTTTTTATCAATCAGTGCAGGTACGTAAATACGAGCGATTATAAGGTGTGCAATCATATTATTGATGGGACTATTTTTATAATAAATGTTGGATATGGCCTTACTATGAGCCTTTTGAAGGCTCAGCCATTAACATTTAGAGCGTTTTAAGCTATGATTGCACGGATAATTATTTTCTATAGTATATAGACGCAGGCGGTCATGCTGACTACCCACGTAATGTGCTAAATCCCAACTGACGAGGACGACTATTGTGTTAGAAGCTTATCGTAAACATGTCGAAGAACGTGCTGAGCTAGGAACGGTTCCGCTACCATTGAACGAAAAACAAGTAGCAGAGTTGGTTGAATTACTAAAGAACCCGCCAGCGGGCGAAGAAGCATTTTTGATGAACTTGCTAGAAAACCGTATCCCTGCTGGTGTAGACCAAGCAGCCTACGTCAAAGCGGCATTTTTGGCAGCTATCTTAAAAGGTGAGACGTCATCACCATTGATCAGCAAGCAAAAAGCGGTTGAAATCCTAGGTACGATGCAAGGTGGCTACAATGTACAGCCATTGGTTGCGGCACTAGATGACAGCGAAGTCGCACAAGACGCTGCTGAAGCATTAAAGAAAACTTTGCTCGTATTTGACGCGTTCAATGACGTGACTGAAAAAGCCGAAGCGGGCAACACCATTGCTAAAGAAGTCGTTCAATCTTGGGCTGACGCAGAATGGTTCTTGAATCGCCCTGAAGTACCAAAGAAAACCACTTACACGACGTTCAAAGTCACTGGCGAGACCAACACGGATGACTTGTCACCAGCGCAAGACGCATGGAGCCGTCCTGATATCCCACTGCATTCATTAGCCATGCACAAAAACTCTCGTGACGGCATTACTGCTGACGAAGAGGGCGTGCGTGGTCCAATGAAACTTATTGATGAGCTAAAAGAAAAAGGCCACCCACTTGCGTACGTTGGTGACGTTGTCGGTACCGGCTCTAGCCGTAAGTCTGCGACCAACTCAGTGCTATGGCTGATGGGTGAAGACATTCCTAACGTGCCAAACAAACGTGGTGGCGGTCTAGTACTAGGTAACAACATCGCACCGATCTTCTTTAATACGATGGAAGATTCTGGCGCCTTGCCAATCGAAAAAGTAGCTGTCGATAAGCTAAACATGGGCGATGTGTTTGACATCTATCCACATGACGGCAAAATCACCAAGCATGACTCTGATGAAGTGCTATCAACGTTTACGCTAAGCTCGCCAACATTGCTTGATGAAGTGCGTGCTGGTGGCCGTATTCCATTGATCGTTGGTCGTGGTTTGACCAACCGTGCGCGTGAATACATGGGTCTTGGTCACTCAGACGTGTTTGCGAAACCTGAAGAGCCAGCCGATACGGGTAAAGGCTTTACGCTAGCGCAGAAAATGGTTGGTAAAGCGTGTGGCCTAGAAGGCGTACGTCCAGGTATGTACTGTGAGCCTAAGATGACTACGGTCGGCTCTCAGGATACGACTGGCCCAATGACACGTGACGAGCTAAAAGACTTGGCATGTTTGGGTTTCCAAGCGGATCTCGTGATGCAGTCATTCTGTCATACTGCGGCTTATCCAAAACCAGTTGACGTTGAGACTCAGCACACACTACCTGACTTTATCATGAACCGTGGTGGCGTCAGCTTACGTCCAGGTGATGGTATCATTCACTCATGGTTGAACCGTATGCTACTGCCAGATACCGTTGGTACTGGTGGTGACTCACATACTCGTTTCCCAATGGGTATCTCGTTCCCAGCAGGTTCTGGTCTGGTTGCTTTCGCAGCGGCAACTGGTGTGATGCCACTAGATATGCCCGAATCTGTTCGTGTTCGTTTCGTTGGTGAGCGTCAGCCTGGTATTACCTTGCGTGACCTCGTCCATGCGATTCCTTATCAAGCGATCAAAGAAGGTTACTTGACGGTTGATAAGAAAAGTAAAATCAACGAGTTCAACGGCCGTATCCTTGAAATCGAAGGTCTAGAAGATTTGACCGCTGAGCAGGCGTTCGAGCTGTCTGATGCGTCTGCGGAGCGTAGTGCGGCTGGCTGTACCATCACGCTATCTGAAGAATCGGTAACTGAGTACCTAAACTCAAACATCACGCTACTTAAGTGGATGATTTCAGAAGGCTATGGCGATGCGCGTACCATCAGCCGCCGTATCGAAGCCATGCAAGAGTGGCTTGCGAACCCAAGCCTCATGCGTGCGGATGATGATGCTGAATATGCTATCGACATCACTATCGATATGAGCGAGATCAAAGAGCCTATCCTTTGCTGCCCGAACGATCCAGATGATGCCAAGACCTTGGCAGACGTGGCTGGTGATACCATTGATGAAGTATTCATTGGTTCGTGCATGACCAACATCGGTCACTTCCGTGCCGCTGGTAAATTGCTACAAGACGTACCAGCAGGTAGCCTCAAGACGCGTCTATGGATTGCACCGCCTACTAAGATGGATGCACGCCAGTTGATGGAAGAAGGTTATTACAACGTCTACGCACAAGCCGGCGCTCGTACTGAAATGCCAGGTTGTTCACTATGTATGGGTAACCAAGCACGTATCGCACCGAAATCGACTGCGGTATCAACATCAACGCGTAACTTCCCGAACCGTCTGGGTCAAGGCGCTAACGTATACCTAGCATCTGCAGAGCTTGCCGCAGTTGCCGCGGTACTTGGTAAATTGCCGACTAACGATGAGTATCAGCAGTATGCTGGCATGCTCAACAGCATGGGTGATGAAGTCTATCAATACATGAACTTCGACCGTATGGAAGAGTACACTGAAGAAGCGGATAAAATTAACGTTGCTCAGTTGACCTAATTTTGGTTAAAAATTGAGTTAGCCGTTTTAGTAAACAAAAACCCCGTATCGTCATGATGCGGGGTTTTTGTTATGAAGGCACCAGCTGATTTCTCTCACTATCTTCTGTATAATATAAGGGCAGGCGGAAACCGTGGCTCTGCACTTCGCTTACCTCTTTTTTATCTTTTCTATCTCGGGACGGACCGATACTTTGATATGCACTTTTTGTTTAAATACAGGTGCTTTGGAGTTTTGGTTGATGATTACATTATCACCGTTTAGACGTCGTATTGTCTACGTAACTGTGTTCGAGATTGTCGCAATTATCTCCTCTACCTTTGTATTGATGAAGCTGAGCAATAGCAAGGCGTCAGAATCATTGCCCGTTGCGATGATGGTCTCTCTAGCAGCCGTTATTTGGAACTTTCTATATAATACTGCTTTTGAAGCATGGGAGCGTCGCAGGCATATTGCGTGTCGTACGTTATGGATACGTAGTGCTCATGCGTTTGGTTTTGAAGGTGGGCTGGTGTTGATCTGCTTGCCACTATATATGGTTTGGTATCACGTTGGCTTGCTCCAAGCGTTTATGATGGAAGCTGCCTTGCTAGTGTTTTTCTTAATTTATAATTTCGTATTCACCTTTATTTTTGACAAGATATTTACCTTACCGTATCACTATAAGTCAGTATCTGCTTCTTAACCGCAGACATAAACGAAAAGAGGGCTACCATATTGGCAGCCCTTTTTTTTGATACTATAAATAGCGAGTTATTTGGTTATGAATAAATTTAGCCGTCAAATCAACCCGCTTACTACTCAATCATTTACCTTGATAAACTGGTTTGCGCTTTTCAATAAAGGCGCTGACGCCTTCGATAAAGTCATCGGTTTTTGCCATCATGGTCTGCTGCTCCACTTCCATATCTAATGCTTCGTTCAAACCCATAAACGCGTGCACATTGAACATATGTTTCATAGAGGCTAGGGCTTTACCTGGCAGCTGGCTCAATCTTAGAGCCAATGCTTGAACGGTGGCGTCTAGCTCTTCTGCACTAACCACTTGATTGACCAGATTTAAGCGTGCCATATCTTCTGCTTTTAGCTTATCACCCAGCATCACAAGCTCAGTGGCTTTTGCTGTACCAACCAATTGATTCAATAAATAAATACCGCCTGCATCTGGCACTAAACCAATATTGACAAAGGCTTGGACAAACTTTGCATTATCCGCTGCGATACGAAAATCACAGGTAAGCGCTAAGTTCATGCCAGCCCCTGCTACGGCACCTTCTAATTTGGCAATGATTGGTTTATGGACATTACGTAGCTTTAAGCTGACTTCGCCTGCGCCTTCTACCATGCCCTTTAGTTTGTTTGAAACAATGTCCTTGTCCAATCCTTCAGATAACATCTCTTTGATATCGCCGCCACTTGAAAAATTACCACCAGCGCCTTGCAAGATAATGACTCGTACTTGATCATCAGCCGCTGCTTTATCTAGCGCTATTAACACGTTGTTTTTTAGTGGCGTGCCAAACGCATTTAAGCTTTTTGGATCGTTAAACGTAATGGTGGCAATGTGATTATTCACTTGATAATCAACGATAGACTGTGACATTTGAGATTTCCTTATTTTCAGTGACTGTGTTAAGCAGCGATTTTTGGTACCCGTATAAAAAGACAGCGGGACAAATTGATGGTAATAAATAACGCAATGCTGATTACTATAGCAGCTTGCGCGCATTATAAAAGCAGGTTTTGTGGGCGCTTAAGACACATCTACATGGCGGTTGGCTCTTTGAGTTGCTCGTATAAACTGCCATGCCTGTATGAACAAAAAGAGTGTATGAATAAGATACAGATAATACGCATGGTTCATAAAAAGGTGAGTTCCTGACTTATTAATAGATTATGCTACTATGCAGGTAGCGCGTTAGGTCATGCGCAGCCCAACTGATTAATCAAAGTTTTCACCAAACAAGGAAGTGATTATGCCAACGATAAAAGTCAACGATGTCGATATCTATTATGAAGACAGCGCGCCCAATGACACGCAAAAACCCGTTATCGTGTTTGCCCATGGTCTGCTGTGGAGCTCGCAGATGTATGACAAGCAAGTAGAGTATTTTCAAACCGATTATCGCTGCATTGCGTTTGATTTTCGAGGGCAGGGTCAGTCACAGATTACCAAATCTGGCTATGATATGGAGACATTGACTGAGGATACACTTGGCCTAATTGACGCACTCGCTATTGCTAAATGTCATTTTGTTGGGTTATCCATGGGCGGGTTTGTCGCTCAACGTATTGCGCTTAAGCGACCGGATTTGCTGTTATCACTCGCGCTACTTGAGACATCAGCTGATCCTGAAGACCCAAAAAACATTCCTGAGTACCGCAAACTGGTCAAAGCCATTCGTTGGCTAGGGGATGAAGCGTGTGAGCAAAAAAGTCATGCCCATTATGTTTGGCAGTACTTTTTTGGCCGACAAGCTGCGCAAATCTGATCGCAAACAGTGGCTGACGATGCTACAAAGTAATCGTAAGGGTGGTGTCGTTAAGGCGACAATGGGGGTCATCGATCGCACTGGCACTTATGAGCAACTGGGTGATATCACGACACCGACACTTATTGTCGTGGGTGATGAAGATGCCGCAACGCCTTACGCAAAGTCTGAGCGTATGCATTTTGCTATCGCTGGGTCGAAGCTTGCTATTATTAAAGGCGCTGGCCATACGTCGACAGTGGAAGAGCCTGATCAAGTGAACCGAGTGCTCAGTCAGTTTTTGACAAGCTGTGTGTAATGCTAAGCTGCTGAGGCAAATTCGCATAAAGTCAGACTGTTTTGGCAGTAGGTTATAACAATTCATAGAAAAGCCGCTACCAGTCATTGATAGCGGCTTTTTTTTATCCCTATTATGCTCAATACTGACGATTACATCCGTGAGCTATATTGGCTGTGGCCATCATCGATAGTGCCAAATGCTTCTGCACGATTGACGATTTCGGTTGCCCATGCCCGGTGGGTCGCAGGTTCTAGCATGGTATTGTTGTACTTAAATACGGCCTTGGCCTCACTATGTAGAATCGCTTGTGCTTCATCCAATGTACTTAGCGGCACACAGTAGGCTTGCTGCACCAGTGCAATTTGGCTTGGGTGAATGACCGTTTTACCGACCAGTCCCAAACTGACATCATGATTTAGCTCCTGCATAAAAAGGGGTTGGCTGATCTAAATACTCAAATACAGGTGCGGTGAGATAAAAACCATGCGGTACAAAGCAGCCAAGCAGCTGATAGGCAAGGGGTGCCGATAGGCGTATCATAGACAATGCTATTCTTTGGACGACGCAGGCGCAATGCGGCAAATAAGTCATTACCCCCGATACGTAGCGCAAATACTGGCTGACTAAACGCTTCTTTAAAGGCAATCGCCAGCTCTTGATTATGATGCGGATTGAATAATGCAGCCGTTTCGAGCGTCGGCATCAGCAGATGATCAGCATTGAGGTTCTGACAGGCCATGCGCCAATTGGATAAGCTATACATATCGACTTTTGGCATGACAAAACCATCAATGAGATCAATATGCGCATAATCAGCCAATTGCTGTAGCATCATTGGGCTACGCGGACGTATAAAAACCAGTGGACGCGTTGGGTGCTGTGCGTGAATAGCAGCGGCTCGGGATGGATCATTGATGCTATTGACATGCTCAGCCCACGTACCCAGCAGCGTGCGCAAACGCTCAAGCGCCAACTCCACATCCCTCATGACTGACGGCATCTTCTAAACAGATAATAATACTATTGATCGTTGGTAGCTTGTCGCGCTTAATCACTTGCCAGATGTCTTGGCGAGTGGCAGGCATATAGAGGCTCGCCCCTAGTTGGTAGGGATGGTGCGTGTGCGGTCTGACCATCGCATGACGCTCAGTAATCAGATGCGCATAAGACAGGGTATCATAGGACTGAGTGTCAAGGTAAGTCGCTGACTCGTTGTTTGTTATATCTGACATAGTTGGCATCATAAATAGAGTGTAAAGGGCAAGCGTTCAATCGCGCTAGTGGTGCTCAAGCCAAAAGCATTAACTGTCTTTGGCTCGTTGCTTGATAAGGGTGATGGCTTGATAAGGGTGTATTTTATCACCTAATACCTCAATAGTGATGCCTCGCTGCGCACATAAATGACGCAGTAGTGCGGTATCGGGATGCGCCGCGGTCGCGAGCAATATACGCTCTGGATCGCGGCGTAGTATCGCGCGCGTCGCCTCGGCGATAGTCGGCTTAATACGGTTGCGATTGGTAATGTCATAGTCCGTGGCGAGCGCATCTATTAATGCTGCCGTCTGGTAGCGCGGCTGCTGATAGGTTGGCAAATGCTCTGGCAGCATAGTCAATGAGCGTCTGGCTGCATCAACATGATCGATAAATGCCAAACTATGATCTGCGTCTATCAAATCCTCATAAAAGACACTGCGGTGTAGACCAGATGACGGCTCGGTGTATAAGCTGCGTGAAATCAGTCCTGATACGGTACTATTTAACAAACCCGATGGAATTAACCAATCTTCCGCGCTCGCGGCGAGCCAAGCAACGCCCGCCGGATCGGCAAGGGTCAGTAGTGGAATGACATCAGCACCTTGATGAAAAATATTGGCAAAGCTGGTGTGAATGGGATCGCTAAATGTCTCTAAGCTACGAGCAAGCTCCTTATAAATCGCGCCTTTACCTGTCCAGCCATCGACAAATACAATCGGACTGTTTGGGTAAGCGTCAAGCAGCATTTGCAGCGCCACAGGATCTAGCCCGCGATCACGAATGATACTGATGCCATAATGTATACTTGGCAAATGATAGCTGCTATCTGTGTCAGATAACGCACGCTGCAATAGCACACCAATCGGTAGACCTGCCCGTACCAAGCTAATCAAGACTAGCGGATGCTCGTCACTGACATCATGACAAAAGACATGATGTAGGGTATGCGCTAAGCGTGCGATATCAGTTGCGGCTCTCTTGCCACCTTGCGCTAGTGCCTGTTGGTATAGCTCTTCATGCATCGCGGTAGGCGCTTGCTCCAAGGTCAACATATCAGAGTAGTGACGTTGCCCACTTTGAATGAGTGCCTCTTTTTGACTGACGGGCACATCAGCAACAGCGTCTTTATCGACGATATCGAGCAGTACGGTCACATCACTGGCAAGGTAGCTACCTGAGCCGTAATTGTTTAGATTGGCTCTGTTGGTCTGTATGTTAGGTAAAGTCATAGTATGAATAATAGCACTCGTGATGATAAAAGAGAGGTTCTGTGTCTGCTTTTTGGCTGATTTTCTGGGCTGATGTTCTAGCCCAAATAATTAGACAGATGGCTAAGGCTGATACTGCTCATGCATCTGACCGCGGCTTGGCATACCGTACCAGTCAAGCAGCTGCAAAAAGGCAAGTCTGCCAAGCTATCACCAAAACCAAAACTGGGACGCTGATGGTCTAAATGATTGTCTAATAAAAACTGTACAGCATGGCGCTTGTGTACCGCGTGCGGTAATATCGCTAGATTGTTGGCATTCACATGCACATAAAAATCTTGCTCAAAATCGCGTATTAACGTGGGCAGTTTTTGGCCAGTTCAACTAATGCTTGATGGTCTTTTTGCGCGTGTTTGATCGCTAGATAAATCGTTAATTCTTCATTTACAGACCCATTATTAAAGCTATCGACATGCGGCGTAAATACCAAATGACTCTGCTCACTTTTGCTATGACTAGCAAACAGCTCGCTTAGTTGGTTTAACTTATCTTGCAACGGTGCAAGCTTGCTATGCATATGTTGCTGCCACGCGCTTAGTAACTGCCCATCAGCCGTTAAAATAATGGCGCCATGGGTCAATACTTACCAACTGTCGAATGGCAGTTTCACGCGTTTGATCTCACTGCGGTCACGTGCTGTTACTACGATTAATTCAGTGCTATTGAGTAGCCAATTAAAAAAAAGTCGCTTGGCGCTGACTCATAAAGCTTAGTGGCTCATTTTGCTTATTGACCGTCGCACAAACCAAGTGTTCTGGCTCTGCAGTCGGGACTTGCCAAGCATCAATCTTGCGCTGGGTTTGAAAAAGTGTATCGTCCAAATCCATTAAGGCATAGGGTTTGATAATATCGGCGCTGGGCTTGAAAAATGGGATAGTCATGACGTCGTCCATAAACAGTTAGTATGAAAGTTAAAGAATGGTTTAAATTGTCGGACTTACCACCAACACATTATTCAAACCGCGCCACATCGCATCGACGCTATCAGCAGCTGTCTCCACACACAACACAATCAAGTCCCACTCGTCAGGGTCAACATTATAAGCAAAGTTGGTCATGCCAAGCCCATAATTATCATGAAAGCTCAGCATCGTAGTAATGGCGCCGCCAAGCGCAATCGGTGAGCGAGTTAATGCACTAAATTTCACGATAGCATTTGTGTCAGCTTTGAGGGTTTTGAGATGTTGTCTCAAGCCATTCCGCCAACAAAAACGGCAACCAAACAAACTCATTGCTACCCAACACCAATATTTTTTTGGGCAATTGAGTGACATCAAAGCTGTCTTGATTATGGAAGCTTGCAAATGCAGCCTGAAAGCTCGAAAGATAGTTATTAAAGCCATCTGTGCTATTTAATGTGGGAAAACGTCCCCAGTTACCTGTAAATCCAAGCGCTTGACTACCAGCGGCAGTGGTATCAACCGATGGCATGGTGATAGGCTCTGGGTTGGGCGCGTCTGTCCATTGCCATGCGCCTGACAGTAAGTGATGGCGATGAAACTCAATACCAGTTAAGCGATCTGCCATACGCGCAGGCATAATATCATCTGTCTGCTGGTTTGTATTTTCTTGATCCAATGACCAATCAACCAAAGTCGTTAGATGTACTTGCTCTAGCTGAGTGAGCCCTGCATCACGTAAGGCCGTGACGACATTGACACAAGTATTGCCTGTTGATGCTTCATCATCGACCATAATCAGCGTTTTGCTAGCGAGTAGCTGCTCTTGCGTGACGCTATCTGTACTTTGATAAATTAAATGCTGGCTGGCATGACTATGATCTTCATTAAACGTTGTTAATAACGCTTCGGAGTTATTGTCACTATGCTGCGTGTGACGCGTAGAGTTTAGCAATAACGCATTTGGATAACGTGTTTGTAGTGCTTGATGCACGCCAGCGGATAGACCCACTGCTGTCTCTGCCATACCAATAACTAAAATTGGCTTGGGCAAATCGCTAGGAACTAAATTGGCTAAATCAGTAAACGCATCTCGCATCGTGCTGGGTGCCACGGGGATATGACGGCCCAATACTTTGGATACAAACAAAAACGCCCGTTTTGGATTAATACGCTGAGCAAAACCAAGCAGATCTTCTAATTGATAACTGTCGTTTTGTTTCAGGCTATTTTTGTTAGCCATTGAGTTGGTCTGATAGGTCAGATCAAGGGTGCCGCGAGGTAGGGTGATGCTGCGTTTATAGGTTTTGTTAGAAGTTATATCTTGATTTGTATCATTCATTATTTCTTGTTGTCCTATGTATTATCAGATTTTGTTTGTTGCTAGTGTTTACTTAGCTTTATGACGTACATAGAGCGTAGAGTTTACCGTTTTGGTTTCAAATATTCCGATATTTCTAATCATGCTAGAGAGTCTGGCATAACCGTAATTTTTAGGATCGAAATTTGGGTGGTGTGTTTTTATGGCGTTGCCAATCAAACCGAAATTCACCCAGCGCTCGTGGTCGGCTTTCGGGTGATCGATAATGGAAGCACGCAGACTATTTAATAATTTTGTATCACATTTTAGGCGACTCTCATTCCATGTTGACGTGACATTGCCGTTTGGTGCTACACTGGACATTGGCAATGTACCATTTTTAGTTTAATAGAAATGACTTTTGTTCACAGTACGGATGTCATATAACGCCATTGCTATAATTAATTCTGAAAACTTTGCATAGCCATATCTATCTAACTTGATATTTGTATGGTGTTGTTTAATCTGGCTGGCAAGATAAGATAAATTTGACCAGCCTTTGGCAGAATTTGGGTCTTCTTTTATCAGCTTGTTTAATATGCTAATAAGATGTGTCTGCTTTTGAAGTGCTTTGGTTGTCCATTTTTCGGGTGATGTTTTGGATTCGGCGACAGGCAGCAATGGTTTTGTCTTAGTATCAAAGCTAGGCGTGTCTTTGTGCTCGCTAATGGGCAGTGCTTTTGGTAAAGGTACTAGATCCTCCACGTAGTAAAAACTGTCACAGGCTTGTGTGAATGCTTTAACGGTCTGCTTTTTACCGAAACCAAAGACTTTGATACCATTTTTTCGTATGCGTAACGCCAAAGCAGTGAAGTCACTATCACTAGATACTAAGCAAAAACCGTCATAATGACCACTATGTAATAAGTCCATAGCTTCAATAACTAGACCAATATCAGTCGTATTTTTACCTTTAGCATAGGCGAAATGTTGTATTGGGTCGATAGCGTGTTTTAAGAGTGCTTCTTGCCAACCTTGAATATGTACATTGCCCCAGTCACCATAGACTTTTTTGCAAGTAACATTACCGATACTCTCTATCTTACGTAAAATATAATTAATGTTATTAGCTGAAGCATTATCGGCATCGATAAGAACGGCTATGTTGTTGAGTTTCATTGATATAACAGTCCTTGATTAATACCGTTTTTCTTTTGATCTTATCATTGTAGTATGTCGTTAACCCTGACAGCCTACCAGCCATAATGCACTGCGACTTTGCTTGCTCAGTTGCGGCGTGGTCAGAAGCGTGGCGCTTGACGAATCAGCCTTACTCTCCAAACTGATCCCAGCGCTCGCAATTAAGGCAGATAATAACTGAAATTTCACCGCATAGTTCATGTTTTGGGCGTGTTCATGAACGAGACTGGCAGTCACCATGCCGATGACCTCACCGGTTGGTAGTAGTAAAGGACTACCACTAGAGCCAGGCTGAATGGGTGCGGTAAACTGAAGATAACGAATATCATCGTTTAAGCCCGTTAGCCCTGAGATACAGCCTTGTGTGACTTGTAGTTGACTGCTTAGCCCTGATAATGGAAATCCTAATGTAGTAATGGTCTCACCCAATATGTCACTGCATTGCTGTGCCAATGGTATATTGGGCAGGGGGTCACTGACTCTGATAATAGCGGAGTCGCTACCGATATCACTGAGCACGACTTGTGCCTCGCGATCAGGCTGACCTTGCTGGCGTATGCCAATCATTTGAGCGGACTCAATCACATGATAGCAGGTGAGCAAGTGGTGCGGATCAATGGCAAACGCCGTCCCTGTCCATGTCTCACCTGCCTGCACGTGACGAGGCGGACGCATTTCATTGTGAGGGCAGGCTTGCTGTTGCTGTGCTGCTTGGATACGTGCATGTGTGTTGGGTGGACGAACATCAAGACTGACTTGTACTCGCTGCTCAAGACTCGTCAAACCTTGGGTCGAAGCTTCGTCAAGCGCCCGACATTTAAACTGTCCATTCCGCTGATATATCTCTAGTATAATCGCAGCTTTGACGTGGCGTTCGCGCGCTGTAAAGTCGTAGCGAAGTGCGCCATCATTCAGTGTTAAGCAAACATTGCTTAGCTCAACCGCAGGCAAGTTCAGGCTAGGCTCATCGTAAGCATAAGCAATCAGCTGTAAAAAATGCACACCTTGTTGCTCAAACAATTTGGGTAGATTAAGCTGCCATTTGCTTGGGTTATTGGCATCATCTATCGTTGCCCAGTCTTTGGGCTCATGTAAATAAGCAGGGCTACAAACAGCCTGACGATTGGCATCTAATGGCAACCAAAGTAGCCCAAGCTGCTGTCCAAACTTAAGCGGAGAAGTGCTAGAAAATGCGACCGAGCAGCGCACGTCTGCGATAACAGCATTAGCGCCTAACACGAGTGTGGTCTGTGCTGTCATCGTCTACCTTTTATTGGATATATACTCGGTTGTCAGTCGTTCTTTATGTTGCCTGCTTATTTTTACTTATTCAGCAGTATCTTCAATTTTTACGCCTACCATAATGGAGCGTACTTGACAGGGCGTTATTTGCTGTATGATATCAGTCAATTGTGGCTTATCGGTCAAGCCAAGCCAATAGCCAAATCCGACCTGTGTCAAATCCACATCGCTATGCGTTGTGTAACCAATACCACCAGACGGGCGGCTATTGATCTCAAGCACACGGTGCTGACCGTCATCATCAGCTTTGGTCTGCACACTGACGATACCGTCACAGCCAAAGGCTTTAATCAATGGAATCACCACATCCATGACGGATTGCTCATAGCCAATATGCTGGATTTTGCCGGTTTTATAACGCGTGACGGCGGCCAAGACCTCACCGTATTCGCAGACCACATCGATAGAGTATTCCTGCCCTGATAGATAAGGCATAAGCAGCATAGGAATAGGGCGCTCACGTACCATTAGACTGTTGGTATACGCATTGATAAACTGCGCGGTATTGATTTTTTTCTCTTCGGTAAAGTACAAATGCTCAAAACTATCGTAGTGTTCATCAGGTTCTTTACCTGAGTCCAAGCGCCAAAATCCTTGAGCAAAAATACCAACAACTGGTTTGACACATAGGGGCTGATGACCGTGTTCGGCAAGTAATGCTTCCAGCTCTGTCACATTATCAAAGCGCCAAGCATCAGCGACAGGGATATTGTGTTGGTGACACTGCTGCATAAAGGCAAACTTATCTTCGATCGACTCTAGTGCTGCTACGCTGGTTGCGCCTGTAAGCAAACGAATACCAGCGGCATCAAACGCCTCACGATGCGCTTCATAATCGACCCCATTGCGCCCCGTTAATAATACTTTGACGTTGTGCTCTTTGGCGTGTTCCAAGACGAATTGCCAGCGAGGTATAACAGGCTCAGTTGTCTCTTGTGCCTCATCCTCTATGGCTGCTTTTTCTGGATATGGTTCGCGATAGACCCTATCAGCAAATTCAAAAATCTCAGGTCGGTTATGACGGTGTGAGGCAATAATATTAAAAGGGGTGCTAGATTTGCTTTTTTAAGTTCTGTAAGCTCTCTAACATATCGCGCTGGCTGGATTGACCCTCAGCTAACCAAGCAGCTATTGATGTGGAGTGGACGCTATCGTTAGCAAGGTTAGTCATAATTCTCTCAGCGTTATTATCATATGTAGGGAGTTGGATGAGTGGATACGGTTATTGAAAACTGGCGGCAGTATAGTCAAAATTTGATCATTCAGCAGCATATATTATATACAAATGGCACAGGTTATAAATGCCCCTGATGAAATAGGCAAAAGGATTTGTAAGAGTGATCTTGTAGCTAGTAGCGCGGTTGGTCGGTTTAAAATGTTCATAATATTCATGCTACTATATGACGATAGTGAGCATGCCAATGACAACAACGACAACATAATAAAGAATCTAAAGGACGTATGATGAATCAACCTCAGCAACTGATCGCAGGTGCCAATGCACCATTACCAACTGATAATATTAGTGTCCGCATCTTAAGCCAAAACGCCATTGATTGCGCCGCTTATCGTCTGACGACTGATGGCAAAGTACGCGGCGATGGTGACATGATATTTTATGGTCAGAAACGTAGCGATGATGGCAATGTTAGTTTTCGTGGTCACGACAGTGACGGATTTTTTGATATCAATTTGCCCGCGCAGCCTGCGAGTATTGAAAAAATCGCTTTGGCATTCTCTAGCGAGCAAACGCTGGCACAAGTCGGCGATGTCGATATTCAGGTACTACAAGGCAGTCAGGTATTGATGACTTGTCAGCTGAGCAGTGCTGGGCGTAATGAAAAAGCCATTATTTTGGCGGAGTGTTATCGCAGACAAGGCAACTGGAAGTTTCGCTTTATCGCGCAAGGATTTAATGGCGGCCTAAAACCGTTGTCGGAGCACTTTGGCGTTGAGATTGCTGATGATGCGCCAGCACCCCAAAATACAACGCAAAATCAGGCTCAGCTGATTAATACGCAAAAAGCAGACAATACCTCTCAAGCGAGTACTCCGCCACCGATTCCTGCGACCCCGTCGGTCAACCTAAACAAAATCACTTTAACCAAAAATCAGTCCAGCATCAATCTGAAAAAGCGCGATGATTTTGGCAAAATCTCAGTGAACTTAGACTGGAACCAACGTCCAGAGAGTAATAAGTCAGCACCCAAGGAAGGCCTATTGGGTGATCTGTTCAAACAGCATCAATCAAGCGGTATAGATCTAGATGTTGGCGCGATGATTCATCTAAAAAACGGCGAAAAAACCCTGATTCAAGCACTGGGTAATCGCTTTGGTAGCCTGCAATCAGCGCCTTATGTATGCCTGCGAGCCGATGATAGAACGGGGCAGGTGAGTGGCGGTGAGTGGCTTGATATCAATGGTAAGCAGTGGTCACAGATTGAGGAGGTATTTATCTTTGCCTTTATTTATGAGGGCGCGCCAAACTGGGAAAAAACCGATGGCGTCGTGACCATTCATGTACCCGATCAGTCACCGATTGAGACCCGTTTAACAGAAGGGGCTAGTAACTTGCCGATGTGTGCCATCGCGCGTTTGGTCAATCAGCAAGGCAGTATCAATGTCGAGCGTATCAATCAGTATTTTAAAGGGCATCAGGAAATGGATAAGGCCTTTAACTGGGGGTTTAGCTGGAAGCGTGGTCGTAAATAACAGCGTTAATAATACTTTTTTATAGTGAATTCAGTATAAAAACGATACAGCGGGACTGGGATAAATTTTTCGCAGCATCGAGCAGCGTAGGTACAGCACGCAAGGAAAATTTAGACCAGTTCCACCTTAATATATAATGTATCTGTTTTATTTAGGATTGACTATAGTGTAAAAGCCCATTGATAAAAGAGCGGCCCATCTATTGATAGATGGGCCGCTCTTTTGAAATAAATTATTCAACTGGATTAGTAATACTCCAGTTAAAGGCTCAACTCAGTTATGCGTGCGGCGTAATTGCAGGCATTAAATCATGGAAAGTGCGACCAGACGCAGTCTCGCCAATAGCGTGCATTTTCCATTCATTGTTATGCCGATAGACTTTTGCCATCACCATAGCAGTATGTCCACCTTGTGCCGATAAGTTGTAGCGAGCTACTTCGCTGTTGTTATTGGCATTAACGATACGGCAAAACGCGTTTTCTACCGTCTCAAACGTCTGGCCGGTAAAGCTATTGACCGTAAACACTAATGAAGTCACGTTGGCTGGGACTCTTGAGAGATCAACGTCGATGACTTCATCATCGCCATCGCCGTCGCCAGTACGGTTGTCGCCTGTATGGACGATACTGCCATCTTTTGATTTAAGCTGACTGAACCAGATAGCATCGACCGCTTGTTTGTTTGCGTCAAACATAATGCACGAAGCATCCAAATCGATAGAATCGCCGCCGCTACCACCGCCGAATAATTTACCTAAAAAGCCACCTTTTTTGTCTTGTGGATTTTGAGCGACATCCCAACCTAGACCTAATTTGACTTGAGTCAGCTCGCCGCCTGCTTCTTTGCTTAGGGAGATTTTCTGTCCCTTTGTAGACTAACTGCCATGTGAGTATCCTTATAATAATTGTGAGTAAAACTGCTTAAACATAGTTCTAAAAAACGCTATAAGATATTATCTAAAAAACCACCGCCGCCGCCGCGACCGCCTGAGCTCGTTCCTAAGACACTCTGCAGCCAACCTTGATAGCTGTCGCGATTGCGCGAGCAAATAATGACTTTACCGCTTCCTGAAAAGTTCAGAACCATACCTTCGCCACTGGTGACGGAATTGATGATATTGCTCATGATGCCTTTTTTCTTGCTGGTCGAGACAGACAGCTTATAGTCGAGGTTCGAATCCCAGCAAACCACATGACCATTATCAATAATGACATCTTTGTCTGGGGTGACCTCAATCTCAAACAATGAGCCAAAACCAGATACCACAACCTGACCTTTTCCTTGCGTCTGCATGACCATAAAGCCACCATTATCACCGAATACCGCGCCGCCTAGATTACGCTGAATATTGGCTCTGATATCAACGCCAGTTTGCGCCGCGACAAAAGCACCATCACTCAAGGTATATTGCTGTGATCCCACCTCGATGATTTGCATATCGCCATCTAGTGTGGGGGCAAGCAAACAGTCGCCTTCGCCATGGACTGCTTCAATCTGCTGTTGAAATAACGATTCATCATTGGCAAAGCGGCGCATAAGCGATTGCATCAGTCCACCTTGTAGCTTACCTTTTAGCTCAAGGTTAGACTCCATCATTACCATTGCATTGGCTTCACAATAAATTGAATCACCTTTTTGAGATTACAATGCAAAAAAGGCTCAATAGTACCGATTAAACTGAATGTTGCGGCCATGGGGTGCAAATCCTTATTCTAATATCTTTGATAGGTGCTCTTAATGTGGGGGGATAGACCTATGTGTTTTAGCGTTTTTATATTGATGAGCCTATTAAATTTAAAGCCATCAAATGCGTTAAAAGGGCACACTTGATGGCTCATAGGCGTTGCTATCAGAAAACTGATAGCAACGCTTGGCTCGCTAGATATTTACGTCAATTTAACGTTACACGTTTACGCCGTAAGACGCTGCTAATGGTCCAAGACCACCGCTGAAACCTTGACCGACGGCACGGAATTTCCAATCGCCGCTGTGGCGATATAGCTCACCAAAGATCATAGCTGTTTCAGTGCTGCCATCTTCTGATAGGTCGTAACGGGCGATTTCAGATTGACCATTATCGTTTACAACACGGATATAAGCATCGCCAACTTGACCGAAGTTTTGGTTACGTGCTTGGCCTTCATAGATGATGGCACAAATGGCAACTTTGTTTACATCAGCTGGGATGCTCGCAAGATTTATTTTGATTTTTTCGTCATCGCCATCGCCTTCGCCAGTACGGTTATCACCAGTGTGCTCAACGGCGCCATTGTCTGACTTTAGATTATTAAAAAGATAAAATCTTGATCGTTACGGACTTTGCCTGCTTCGTTGATTAAGAAGGCAATAGCGTCCAAGTCAAACTCTTGACCGTCAGTTGCGCGTGGATCCCAGCCTAAACCAACTGTGATGTTGGTTAAACCTGGTGCTTCTTTTGATAAGTTTACGTTGCCGCCTTTTGTTAAGCTAATAGCCATACAAATACCCTTTGGATTAATAATTAAGTGGATTGGGTCGAAAAAATAAATTAAAGGTTGTGCAGTGACTGATGTGAAAGGACAACTGGTAAAGAACCTAGTTGTATACCACGTCCTGCATATCATTACGTTTTACTATACTAAGCGTTTGCTCACTAAGCAAGGCGTATTTTGTGCGCTTACTATATGCTTACTAAGCGACATAATAACCCTGCATTTTTGATACTTTTTAATCATCTTAGCAATAGTGGTTAACGTATTGTTATGCAAAGGTAAATTATTTAATGACTGTTTCCTTTGGATTAAGCCATAGAATGAAGAGAAACCTACCCTAGGTTGCAAAGACATAACCAAAAAGCGGGTCGTACCAGATATGTTGGTACGACCCGCTATACTATGACAACTCAATAAAATTTAAACGTAATATTGTACTGAATAATCCATTAATAAAAGTATTTAGATAAAGGTTTTATTCGGCAAAAACCGACCAGCCTGTTTGCCTGCCATTATAACGCAAAAAAGCAGGCCATATCTGATGATACGACCTGCTCAAAGCTATACAGCATCATGCGAACAACAGGTGCTAATTAAGCCTTGCTGCTTCCGCTTTACGATGTTTCAGCGACGCCCATAATGCAAAACCAATAAAGGCAATACCGATAAGACCAGTAATAATTTCTGGTACATGGAACTTCACTGACAACAGCATAATGATGGCTAAGGCACCGATGGCGTAATGTGCGCCATGCTCAAGATAAATAAACTCATCAAGCGTGCCTTTGTCTACCAAGAAGATAGTCATCGAACGTACGAACATCGCACCAATGGCAAGACCAAGCATGATAACAATGACATCATTGGTAATGGCAAATGCGCCAATCACACCATCGAAACTGAATGAAGCATCGAGGATTTCTAAGTATAAGAAACCAATGATACCGCCTTTCATGATAGCGCTGGTTGCGGCTGCGCCACTTCCTTCGTTTTCTAAGTCTTCTTCGAGATCACCTTCTAGCATACCAGAGACAACCTGTACACCAAGGTATACTAGAATGCCCCAAACGCCAGCAATGAGCACAGCACTTGACTGCTCTGCACTGGCCCATGATACCGCAATCATTAAGACGATAAGCGCAACAAATACGCTCATCGCATCGACTTTGCCTAGCTTGACCAAACGGCTCTCAAGCCAGTCAAACCAATGGACATCTTTGTCATCAAAAATAAAGTTCAAGAAAACCAATAGTAAGAAAATACCACCAAAGGCTGAGATTTCAGCATGGTGCGCCATCAATCTGGCTGAGTATTCTTGAGGGATTGTTCAAGGCCAAATCGATCACTTGCATCATACCAAGGTCAGCGGTAACCGCAACGATGACAATAGGGAAGACCAAGCGCATACCGAATACCGCAATTAAAATACCCACGGTTAAAAATATCTTTTCCAAAATTCGTCCCAGCCCTTAAGGACTGAAGCGTTGACCACCGCGTTATCAAAAGATAACGAAATCTCCATGACGGCCAAAATAGCGGTAATCGATAGCGTGGTTATCATCCCACCCATACCGCCATGTGAATATCCCCACCATGCCGCTATTGCTAAGGCAATGATTGTGAAGATAATATCTAAATAAAAATGTCTCATGACACATCCTATCTGGTTGCGTAAAGCTGGTCTATTATAGACACAAGCCGCAAAAAAGTGGTTATTGCTAACCACTTTTTATGCATAATTTTAAACGAAACGTAAAGCATTACTAGTCATTGGGGCATTAAAAATTGTGACTATTTGCAACGATGCTCGCTTGATATCTTGGACGTGATAATCGGAATGGCTGATAGCCCAAATGCCAATAAAAATAAGGCTCTAGATATCAACGCCGTACTGATGACACATCGCCTGTAAGCCACCTGAATAACCTTGACCTACCGCGCGGAACTTCCATTCACCGTTATGGCGATATACTTCACCGAATACCATGGCTGTCTCAACAGAGTAATCTTCTGCTAGATCAAAACGTACCACTTCAGTACCGGTTTCTTCGTTAACAACGCGGATAAAGGCATTGGCTACCTGACCGAAGTTTTGGTTGCGAGTAGCAGCGTCATGGATAGTCACCGTCACGACTACTTTATCAACGTCAGCAGGTACTTGGGTTAAGTTTACTTTGATAACTTCATCATCACCATCGCCTTCGCCAGTACGGTTGTCACCTGTGTGCTCGACCGCGCCATTATCAGATTTCAGCTGATTATAGAAGATAAAATCATGGTCGCCGCGCACTTTACCTGCACCATTTAGCAAAAATACGCTGGCATCAAGATCGAACTCAGCACCAGAGGTGGCGCGCTCATCCCAGCCTAGACCGATTAGTAGCTTGGTCAAATTTGGATCAGTTTTCGTTAGCGATAAGTTACCGCCTTTGTTAAGTGATAGAGCCATAGTGTTATCCTTATTATTAGACGTTAGAGATTTAATGACATAAAAGGCGATGCTTACGCTATCACTGCGCAAATCCATCGCCTAGTAATGCTCTATCATAACAACAAAAATGACCCAATCAAAGCCGATTGGGTCATGGTTATATTTTATATACATTGGGCAAAAAACTTAAGTTTCAGGCAGTTACGTTACTCATTATAGCTACCTTGTTCATGGCATTTGCCAGTATAGCAGCATTGCTCACTCATAAATGCTTATCTATAGACTCTGACGATGACGAATCTCAAAGCTTTGATGAATAGGTTTTTGATATTAAAATCAAAGCCGATCGTCTTTTGGGTGATATGAATAATATCGTAGCGCTCGACTAACTGCTCATCTAGCTCAAAGCGAGTGAAGTTATTAGAAAAATACAAGACGCCATCAGAGGTTAAGCGGTTCATGGCCCGATTGATCAGAGCTGCATGATCACGCTGCACATCAAAGGTGCCTTGGAACTTCTTCGAGTTTGAGAACGTCGGTGGATCAATAAAGATAATATCAAACTGCTCGGTATTGTCCTTGATCCACTCAAAAATATCGGCAGCAACGAACTGATATTTATTGCGGCTGACGTCTAGACCGTTCAAGGCAAAGTTTTGTTTGCCCCAATCTAGGTAGTTCTGTGACAAATCAACGCTCGTGACTTTTTTGGCACCAGCAAGCGCTGCATGCACACTGGCGGTACAAGTATAAGCAAACAGGTTAAGTACAGATTTGCCGTGGCTGTTGCTTTTGATCCGTGCGCGCATATTACGGTGATCAATGAAAAGCCCCGTATCGAGATAGTCGGTAAAGTTGACATAAAAATACGCCCCATCTTCGCGGGCGACATGAAACTTGCCGCGTTTTTCTGTGGTGCTCTGTTTACTATACTGATCATTGCCAGACTGACGGGCACGCGTTTTGATAAAGATTTGCTCACGGTTAATATCAAACACTTCACGGATACCCATCAGTGCGAGATTAAAGCGTTTTTGGCTGTTTCAGGTGGAATAGTCTTAGGCGGTGCATACTCTTGCACGTGGGCATAATCGCCGTATAAATCGATAGCAACCTTAAAGTCAGGCAAGTCGGCATCGTAGACACGAATGTTACTGACATTGTCTTTTTGGCCAGTTTTTTGAGTTTGCTTAGATTTTTTTGTAGACGATTAATAAAGTCTTGTCCGTCTTCTACGTCGATCTCACGCTTTTCAAAACGGCTGACAAGATTGCCTGTCTGTCCAGCGATAAGCGTTCCGTAGCGGAAATAGACGGTGATCGCGCCATTATGACAGCGTAACGTTTTTGGTTCTTTAATCGGTAGGATATCTACTTGCTCGACACGAGCGGCCAATATGCCAAGCATTGGATCGATACCGCTGCCAGCGAAGCTGTCTTGTATAATCAGGCCAATGGTTTGATACAGTGGCTTAATCATTTCTTCATCACCCAAACGCTCACCATAAGGCGGGTTGGTAATGATTAAAGGATTACTCAAGCGACCGTCATCCACGAGCGGTTTTAGGGCGCTACCAAGTTGATCAAGCGCACGCTGTTCGATGTCTAGTAGCGGAAGCAAATCTTGAAGTCCTGCCGCGATGAGGGTTTTTTCGGTTGCGATAATCGCGCCATTATCAGCATCAAAACCCAACACAAGCGGCAGCGTATCTGGTTGCTCATTGGCAATCTCTAATGCTTCGCGAAAACGTGTCTGTGCATCCTCAATCATCTCCTGCCATAGCGTCTCGTCATGATGCTGCCACTCATAGAAGCCAAATTGATTGGCCGCTTTGTCGATACCTACAGCATAATCACAGTGCATGAGTAGAGCTTCGATAAGGAAGGTACCAGAGCCACACATTGGGTCTATTAACGCATTATAGTAAGGTGCATCGCCTGCTTCGTTTTTCTTGTGCCAACCAGCGCTATAGAGTAGGGCAGCTGCCAAGTTTTCTTTTAATGGGGCTTCTGTCATAGCCACGCGATAACCACGGCGATGCAAACTGGTCCCTGATAAATCTAAATACAGCTCGGCCTGTTTGTCATTGACGGTCGCAAAGATAGAAAAATCTGGGTTTTTGCTATCGACATTCGGACGGCTGTCGTACACTTCGTTGAAGGTGTCCGCAATGGCGTCTTTGACCCGTAACATGGCAAACTGCTGGCTGACGGCAACGCGCTTATCGACAGACAGACGGATGGCAAAGGTTTGCTCTAAGCTAAACTGCTCAGTCCAATTGACGGATTTTGCCAAACCATATAGCTGCTCTGCAATATCGTATTCTGCATTGATGTTTTTGCGTTTGATGAGCATCAATACCCGCGAAGCCACACGTGACCAAAGGCAGATGGTATACAAGTCGCGTAAATCACCCGTGACGGCAAGACGACCAGTACTCTTGATTTCGCTATCAATACCGAAACTTGTCAGCTCAGTCTGCAGCGGTGCCTCAAGCCCATCGGCACAAGTAATGATAAGATCAAGCGACAATGTGGAAGAGGTGCAGCTGCGGTTTGTTCGGTCATACGGGTACCTGTGGGCTAAATTGACAAAAGAGGCAAATAATAAAATAGATGTTTTAACCAGTAATTTTACCATAATTCACGGTAGGATGGTTCAAAGTGGCTATGTTTAAGGTGCGATAGGTTTAAGGTGCGATAACTAGATCTCTTGCAAAAGTACCAGTTCATTGACTTCCACTGACGGAGTTACAAGGGCTGACGATGACTTATGCAAGAAGTCTACTAAATACATGAACATAAGTCAGCTACTCATTCTTTGCCAATGATCCCTTTCCTGATACAACTTGAGTGGTGGTTGCAAAAGGTTTAGTCGCGATAGGGTAGTCGACGTCTTTTGGCATGAGCAGGCGCATATGTGGATAAGGCGTTGAGATATTGGCCGCATCAAAGGCAATTTTTATCTCTTCTTGTAGCACTTCTTTGATTTTGGGTATACGTGCCACGGCTGCTGGCTTGACCCAAAAACGCACGATAAAAAATACGCCATACTCTCCGATTTCGGCCACGGTCGCTGAGGTCTCAGGACGATTGAGTACTGCATCGGTATTGCTGAGTACTTGCAAAATCTCTTTGCGTGCAAGCTCAATATCATTTTCGAAGGCAATACGCACGCGAATATCAAAACGTATAAAGTTTTTGGAGGTTAAGTTAATCACTTCTGAGGAGGCGACATTAGAGTTTGGAATAATAACAGTAATATTGTCTCGAGTTAGGGATATGGGTAGTGCGCAAGGCAATAAGCACCACGCGTCCCTCATTATCATTGATATGAATCCAGTCCCCAACTTGAAACGACTGCTCCAGCAAAATAGTGATACCGGCGATAAAGTTGGCAAGCGTCGATTGAGCAGCGAAACCGACAGCTAAGCCGACAATACCCAAACCTGCAACTAACGATACGATATCAAAACCAAATTGTGCCATCACGCTGGCAAGCCCAAGTACCAATAGGAGCACCGACAAGATATTTTTGAGCAGCTGCTCTATCGAGGCATTGAGTCCATAATGCTGTAGGACTTTATGAATAATCTGACCAGACGACGCCCACAGTACGTAGTAGATACCAGCCCACGTACTTGCTTTTGCTGTCGCCTTGATGGTTTCTGGTTCAAAATTTATTTGACTCATGATCGCTATCAGACTGGCGACAATCCAAACGTAACGTAGCGTTGAGCGGGCAATCTTGGTACGGCGATCGTTTAAGCGAATCTTAGTTTTACTTTGTCTAAGAATATAATTGGCCAACCAATAAAAAAATCCCAATACCGCAAGCAGTATTAGGATCTTTATGCCAGTGCTAGCAAGCTCTACTGCTTGAGAAGACCAGTTGAGTGTCTCTTCATCGATAGAGCCGCCAAGCGCAAGGTAGAGGCTAGTATGCAGGTCACGAATGATTTCTTTAAAAAAGTCGGTAACACTAGCGATTGGCATTTTTTCGTCCATGCAGGGTGTGTTTATACAAGGTTTGATAAATAAGGTGTCTGGTTAAGCGTCACCTCAAGTTGTCTAGTCAATCAAATATAGCATGAGTGATGACTAAGCCTAACTCTATTTTTTAGAGCAAGGCCTAACTGTAAATTAAAAATTGTCTTCTTGCGCGTCTTGAGATTGATAGGGTATCTCCATTTTGTCCTGCACATCACGGAGTGCTGTACGCAGTCCTTCTAATATCGTAGGATGATAAAAAGGCGTGTCAAGCATCTCTTTAATGCTCAAGTCATTGGTAATCGCTGTGGCTAATATATGACCGATATACTCAGCATCAGGGCCCACCATGCTCGCGCCTAATATTCTGTCGGTTTTTTTGCAGGCATAGATATGTAGCAGACCACAATTAACGCCCATCACACGGCTGCGCCCTTGGTTGTCAAAACTGACGCGACCAATCACAAATTCCAGCTCAGGGTCTTCTTGAATCTCGGGTAGAGACATTCCGACATTGACGATTTGCGGTGAACAAAATACGATAGAAAATGGGGTGGCGGGCGGGCGAATATAAGCATCTTCGGTATTTTCACAGACCATGTTGCCAGCACTATAGCCCTCATCACTCGCTACATGCAGTAGAGGGAATGTGAGCATTGGCGTCTCCAACGATATAGATATCTGAATCGCCAATTTGCCCTGTTTTTTTTACTCAAGTTTTTCGGGCGGTTTTTGTCATCAAGCTCAACGCCTAAGTGTTCGACACCCAACTGCTTGATGTTGTTGCGGCGACCAGTCGCGACCAAGACACAGTCGCCTTGCCATTGTCTTGACTCACCAGCACTGTCTTCATATTCAATAAACGCAGTTTGAGTGTCTTTATTTACTTTTTGACCCACATCAGTAATCTTGCTTCCCAAGTGCATGGTAAGCTCATGACTTAAGCACTCGATGGCTTTTTGGTTGATGTCATTATCCTTGAGACCAGCAACTTGTTTGACTCGGTTGAGTAGCGTAACCTCTACGCCCAAGCGCGTAAATGCTTGTGCAAGTTCTAGACCAATGGCGCCAGCACCGACGACGGCCATAGAGTTGGGTAAGTCTGTAAGCTCAAACACGTTATCAGAGGTGAGCATCGTGTCACCCAGTTTGTCAGCCCAACCGTCAGGTATAAAAGGTGAGCTGCCAGTTGCCACAATGATTTGCTCTGCGGCAATGAGCTCATCATTAACCTCGATTAACCCTTGCTCATTGATATGAGCACGCCCATCGATTTTTTTTGTGATCAGGCCAGCTATCTACTTGTTTTTTTATGTAGCTTGCAAAATGACTGCGCTCATCACGCACGCGCTGCATCACTTGCTTGCCATCTATTTGCGCAGTTGCATGAACCCCAAACTCAGCCGAATGATTGGTATCATGTGCACGATCAGCGGCTGCAATCAGCAGTTTGCTAGGCATACAGCCGACAGCGACACAGGTAGTGGTCCAAAACCCTTCGTTGATAATGACGACATCGTCTTTAGTTTTACTTGCTTGGCGAAAGGCATTTTGACCAGCCGTGCCTGCACCGATAACGGCAACAGAGACGTTGCGCGTGATTTTTGCGGTGCCTTATCAGTAGTAGTACCAGACTGTTTATTCATATGATTCTCTAGTAAGAAGGGATTATAAGCGTATGTGTTGACCGGTGACTCAGAGCCTTATATTCGCGCGTTTTATCGTTTTTGCGGCAAAAATGTACTCTGTTATAACGATCAGGTTATGGTGCCAATATGCTGAGTAGACGACTGGTGTAATCTTTGGCACGTAGGTTACGCTGTGCGTGGGTCAGCTTGCCTTCTTTATCAAATACAAATGCTGATCTCACCAGTCCCAAAGTAATATTGCCGTACATGTTTTTCTCTTTAATGACTTCAAAATACTGGCATAGTTTTTCATCAGTGTCACTGACAAGTGGGATCTGTAAGTCGTATTTATCGATGAACTTCTCATGTGACTCAACGCTGTCACGAGAGACGCCAACGATGTCATAGCCTAAGTCGTCAAAGTCGTGGATATGCGCCGTGAACTCCGTCGCTTGTGTGGTACAGCCTGGTGTATTGTCTTTAGGATAAAAATAGAGAATAAGACCTTTGTCGGTATTGGCAACCATCTCTTTGAGACTAATCTCAGCATGGATAAAGTTTCCGGCAAGTTTGCGTACGATGGTCACTGGAAAGTCGGGTAGGTTGATCGTTTCTGTTGTTGGTTTTGCCATGGTAAAATCCTTATTGATTTTGGTTATGTATATTGGTTTTTTGATGGTTTAGATAGGGTTTTATTTATCGTCTTCTTATTATAGGCAGATTGGTAGCAATAAATAATCAGTTTTACACTTTGCTTATCCATTGGTAACAAAAAAGACTGGCAATGGCCAGTCTTTTGTATATCAAACGAATAGTAATTAAGCAGGCTTTTGCGGCTGCTTCAAGTCTAAGCCGACTGTGCACTGCTGCAGGTCTTTTGCATGGTTTTGACATAAGGCAAGCTTGAAGGGGTCTTTTTGTCTTTTGCGTAGCTTTCGATCTCCCACATCTGACCAATCGTCATGTTGCTACGCACACCGATAGTGCACTTACATAACTTTGTCGCATCACTTTTACTAGCGACTTTATATTTAACTGCGCCATCGACGCATGAGTTGATATTACTTTGCTTAATATCAGTAGCATTCGCCTGCGGCATTGCGAACGCGGCCGCTAAGGCTAGGGGGAGTAATGGCAATAACTTCATAAATATCCTCTTACAGGTAGTGTCAATTTTTGACTATGGTATTCAATGTGATTTTATAATCAACAGACAGCTGGATCACTGATATGTGAGTGACTGAATCATTGGTGATATCTCATGTAACCTATATCACATGTAATCTATTCAATTGGCAAAAATGATTGTCCATACCATAGCAAGTATATTGATTAAAATACAATGTCGACGTGCTGTGTTAATGCAAGCGAATGTTTCGCTAATGTTGATTGATGCCGCTGTTTGATAAAAAAGTCAGTATCTCTATCCAGCTTGGTAATGAGTAGGGTCAGTGACGCCAGCTTGAGCAAAGCCTTGGCGACGTAGCGCACAGCTATCACAAACGCCGCAAGCAAGTCCGTTTGCATCGGCACGATAACAAGAAATCGTTTGTCCATAATCAACGCCCAATGATAGACCAAGCTCAATAGTTTGAGCTTTGGACAGCTTTTGTAGTGGGGTTTGGATAGACAAGCGATGACCGGTAACGCCCGCTTTTGTCGCCAGATTGGCCATGTGCTCAAATGCTTCGATATACTCTGGACGGCAATCGGGATAGCCAGAGTAATCGACTGAGCTGACCCCAATGACGATATGATTGGCATCAGTCACTTCAGCGACGGCTAGCGCATAAGACAAAAAGATCGTATTGCGCGCAGGCACATAAGTATTCGGAATGGCATCGTTATCGATCTCATCGTGCTTCTTGCTAGGGGAATTTGTCGGTATCGCCGTCTGGTACAATCATGCTGTGATCGGTGAGTGATGAGCCACCAAGCTGGGCGATATCAATGTCGATAATTCTGTGGTTGACGCCTGCTGTCTCAGCGATAGTCTTTGCTGCAACAAGCTCACTATTATGACGTTGCCCATAGTCAAAGCTAACCGCTGTCACCGAGGCATAGCGCGCCTTTGCCCAATACAAACACGTCACCGAATCGAGACCACCTGATAAAAGCACCACGGCATTTTGGTTTTTGTGAGGGAGTATCGTTGCTGTTGGACGCTTGATTCATTGAGGGATTCTGCAAAGTAACGTTAGTCATAGTGTTATCTATTATTGGTTTACGAAAACGGCTATTTTAGCAAAAATACGGCTATTACAGAACCACGAAGCGACCAATCACGTATCACTAAAGTGACAAAGCCATGCTAAGCAGTATTGCAATAAAAATAAAGTGCGTATTACTGTCATCTTTTCAATCTGTTAGCAATATTTGTTATAATTGCCGCTTTTAAAGCATCGATAACCCTACCTCATTGATCTTGCTTTATCGCAAACTACTTTATAGTAAAATCATCCTTATAAAGATATTGAGTAACTTATGACCGCAGCAACCTTATTTACGCCAAACATCCCTTCTCACTCTGACGATATATCTAATGAATCAGACTTTAATCGTTATGTTTTAGAGGCTGATGCTGAAGAGGGTAGCAATGAAGATATCGTTGATGAACAGTCTACTGACTCACAATCGCCTACTGAATCTGCGGCTTTTCGTAAGCTACAAAGAAGCTTCGTCGCCAAGTCTCTTGGGCCATTCGTGATTTTAATATGATTGAAGACGGTGATGTGGTGATGGTCTGTGTCTCGGGCGGTAAAGACAGCTATACCTTGCTGGATATTTTGCTCCCTACTAAAACGTATCGCCCCCATTCATTTCGATATCGTCGCAGTCAATCTTGACCAAAAGCAGCCCGGCTATCCTGAAGATATTCTGCCTGCTTATCTAAACGAGCAGGGCATTGCCCATTATATCTTGGAAAAAGACACGTATAGTATTGTCAAAAGTGTGGTGCCAGAAGGCAAGACCTATTGCTCAGCGTGTTCACGTCTGCGCCGTGGTTCGTTGTATGGTTTTGCTAAGCAGATTGGTGCGACCAAAATCGCCTTGGGTCATCATCGCGATGACATGCTGGCGACTTTCTTCTTGAATTTATTTCATGGCGGCGCGCTCAAATCAATGCCGCCTAAACTGCTGAGTGATGACAAGCAAAACCTGCTGATTCGTCCATTGGCGTATGTCGAAGAAAAAGACATCATCGAGTATGCCAAATTAAAAGAATTCCCGATTATTCCTTGTAATCTGTGTGGCAGCCAGACCAATCTACAACGTGCCATTATCAATGACATGCTACGCGAATGGGATGACGCTCATCCGCAGCGTTTGGCGTCTATCTTTAAGGCAATGCAAAACGTAGCGCCATCACAGTTAGCGGATCGTGAGTTGTTTGACTTTGAGACACTCAGTCTTGATCGTGATAACGACGAGCGTTTGTTTGAAGGGGATAATATTCAATCAGGGCAGACCGACAGTCTGGCTGAGATTGGTTTGCCGGTATCACCAAAGACGCAAACGTTCAATCCTAAGTTTGCTAGCGATAAGCCGTATGCAACAGAATCAGACAATGCTGTAACAAGTAGAACTACACCTCAGAAAATTCCAACAATTAACCCACTTATTTAGCATCTCATGAGCGAATACTGATCGAGTAACCCATAAAAAACCAGCCATTCATAAAGAAAAGGCTGGTTTTTTAAATGTAGATATTAGGGCATAGCTTAATAATATTAACTTTTAGCAAAGACAGGTAAAGGTTTAAAGCTAACCTCTGAGCGCGGAAGCTTGGCGACATCTTGCATACGCCAATCGTCCCTTGCCATCGTTATTCACTTGCAGGTAATATTTGGCTTTTACCGAATCAAGATTTACTTGGGCGCTGTATTTATTGCCTTCAACATGCTTTAGCACGACGTCACGGTCTTTTTTGATATCGGTGGCATGCGAGATTGAAAGATTAAGCGTATCGGGATAAGTAAGTGGCTGGCCGTTCAATAGCTTGCCTGACTGCACACTTTGCTCAGGATAATTGAGATAAAACACAACATCGCCATTATCCGCAAATTGCATTTTGCCATGCAAGTCCAAGTCATAAGCAAGCTTGTCACGTGATACGTCGTGATAGAGCGTCTTGCCATCCATATACCAGTCGTCACGTACCACGCTGTCGCGGATCTGGTAAGAGTAGTAGACAAACCAGATACAAGCGATCACGACCGCAGCTGGCATGCCAATCACAAAAATCATAACCATGTAATTCTTGTACCATGGCTGAGTATCTTGATGTTTAAAATTCGGTGCTGGATTAGACATAAAATACCTATTTATCAGATACTTATTTATCAAAGATCTGCTTATCAGATATCGACAAATGGTATCAACGGACAATTTGACGGCTACCTGCTGCCAGTTTAACCATAAATCATTCACCCGATAGCCTTTGACTCTCAAAGTCGCTGACTACCGAATGACATAAAGGAAACTAAATAATCAGTTCAGTGATGAATTACTGACCTTGAGTCGTAAAGACGTTTTGCTTACTGACTTTGTACTTACCGTCTTCACTGGTCACATTTAACGTCACTGGCGTTTGACCAAATTCAATCACATCAGGGTCACCGTAAATACTGACAGGCATATCGAAGCTTTCGCCTGCTTCTAAGGGTACATCGTTGAAGCGCAGCTCTAAACTCAGACCCTCTTGCGGTGCGAGCGTTATTTTATAATTGTGTGGCTCTTGGGTTTTGTTGGTTAGCTTGACGATATAGCTGTTCTCAATCATGCCTTGGGTATTGATAGATGATAACTGGTTACGATCACGGCGGATATCAATCTCTAGCGGCACGCGGTCTGTCAACGCATAGATAACCCCGCCACATAGCACTGCCAATAGCGCCAAATAAGCAAATAATCGTGGACGAAATACACGGCTCGGTTCTTTTTCGACCAGCTGACGCTCGGTTGTATAACGAATCAGCCCGCGTGGATAGCCGACTTTGTCCATGATTTCGTTGCAGGCATCAATACAGGCGGCGCACTGAATACAGGCAACTTGCAAGCCATCACGAATATCGATACCAGTGGGGCAGACCTGCACACATGGTACATTCGATACAGTCACCCAGCTCTTCAGGGTGTGTGCCTTTTTTACGCGCGCCGCGTGGCTCACCACGCTCATAGTCGTAAGAGACAATCAGCGTATCTTTATCAAACATCACACTTTGGAAGCGGCCATAAGGACAAATCTGTACACATCTGCTCACGCATATAACCTGCATTGGCATAAGTGGCAAAGGTAAAGATAAACATCGATATCCATACCCATGTTGGCCAGTCAGGAAAAGGAATCAGTCCCACGGTCTGCCAGCTATGATAAAGCGAATCTGTACCTGCCACATAACTGACAAAGGTTGCTGCTGTAATCACAGAAAGTACAAACCAAATCGCATAGACTACCGTTCGCTTGAACACTTTACTCGCGCTCATAGGCGATTTATCAAACTTCATGCGCTTATTGCGATCACCAATGACCCATTTTTCAACGTACTGGTAGAGATGCGTCCAGATGGTTTGTGGACAAGCATAACCACACCAAACGCGGCCAGCATATACAGTCACCATAAACAAAGTAAACGCTGCAATAATGGCAAATGCGGCAATAAAATAAAAATCTTGAGTCAAAAAGTCAAACCAAAAATATAGTAATGCTGTGAGGGAACATCAAACCATATTGCTTGTCTGCCATTATAACGCAGCCACGGTAAAATTAAAAAAGCGGCCAAAGGGCATACATCGTGATGACACGAATATTTTGATAAAACCCTGTCACAAACCTCGGATGTACCCGATGCTTGGTGGCATCAAGATCGACTTGTCGTACGGGAATTTTATTGGATGATTGCTGTGCTGACATAAACGTGCCTCTTTAAAAAAGAATCAGTCTGCTGGCATGATGAACAAATACCTCTCGTCGTGAAGTATATGAATGTATGATGTTATCAATGTCAGTAAATAATGGATAGCGACTTGAATAAAAGTCCTCTAGTACACTTACTAAATAATTGATTATAAGTGGGTAATTAGATCGAGCTAAGACATCATCAGTCTGGCTCGTTAGCCATTGGAAAACAGCTATTCTAACATTCTCCATACTAACAATGGGGTAATAATCGTAAAAAGCAATCACTATAGATCATAATAATGTCTACTGAGAAGTATCTGTGATAGCGACTATTAGGTAAATTCTGCAAAAATAAACGAAAAAGGAGAACTGTACTGACAGTCCTCCCTTTATTAAATCTCATCCATGTACAGTACGGCAATAGTGTCTTAGTTAGCAGTAGCTTCTTTGGTCGCTACTGGCTGAGTCGCTGCAGTATTTGCCATCGCAGTTTCAGGTGCTTTGCCAGTTTTGTCCGATAGTGAGTAGACGTAAGCGGCAAGTAGCATGATACGCTCATTACCTAGCTTCGTTTCCCACTGAGGCATTACACCTGCGCGGCCATAACGTAGCGTTTCACGAATGGTCTCGCGATCACCACCATATAACCAGATATTATCCGTCAAATTCGGTGCGCCAGCTGAAATCATACCTTTACCATCTGGTCCATGACAAAGAACGCAGTTGGTCGGCTCATGAAAAATAACTTTACCTTGAGCAACTTTCGTTTGATCAAGATCATAGTCATTTTGGTTGCCTGATAGTGATAAGACATATTCAGCGACCGCACGTATGCCGTCTTCACCAAGCTGATCACGCCATGCTGCCATACCACCAACACGACCATTGTGTAGCGTGGTCAAGATGTTACCGGCTTTACCACCATACAACCAATCATTGTCAGTCAAATTAGGATAGCCTGGGGCACCCTTAGCATTCGAGCCATGACATACTGCACAGTTCTGTAAGAACAAACGGCTACCAACTTTTAAAGCATTTGGATTTTCAGACAGTTTTTCGACATAAGGCGCAAGTTCTGTGACCTTCTCATCGATTTGTGCCTGTAGATCCGCTGGTGGATTGTCACTGCGACGCATGGTCGCTTGTAGCTCGTTTAGCGTCGCTAGTGTCGCGGTTGCGCCTGCTGCATCTGCTTTAACCAAGATATTCTTTTCAAAGTTATCTGTAAATACTTTGTTGTTGCTCTCAAGCTCACTGAACAGCTCGTTTTTAGAAGTCCATGGTACATCTTCACCATCGACTTTTATGGTTGCAAGACCGTTCCAGTTTCCCGGAAGCATGGCTGGGAAAAACACCCAGTAAACCACGCCCCAGACGATTGAGCCAAAAATATCACTAACCACCATTTAGGGAAGTGGTTTATCGTATTCTCGGATACCATCGTATTCATGACCAGTGGTACCGTCTTCTTCAACCTCTGGCTTGTATTTTAATACAAACAGCAGAACGCCAAGAATGAACGCCCAACAACCAAAACTGATTAGCGTAATCCAAGAACTCCAAAAAATGTCATCATTTATCCTTATTGCGCTGCTCTTCAGACAGAGATCTAATATCCTCGTCATCAAGCGCAAGTTGTGCATCTTCTTCGAAGCGTTTTTTGTTTTTTGGCGAATACGCCCACCATGCAACGCCTACGAAGGCAATAAAGGCAGAAACGGTCGCAATTGTTTGTAATTCACCAATACCCATTAGCGCTGTCCTTCCATTGCGGTACCTAACTGCTGTAGATAGGCAACCAAAGCATCAAGCTCAGTGGCGCCAAGTACGGCATCTGGAGCACCTTCGATATCTTCTTCAGTATAAGGCACACCGAAGCGATCACGGAATAGACGCATTTTAGCTTGAATGTTCTCACCATCGACTTCGTTCTCGGCCAACCACGGGAAACCTGGCATGACTGACTCAGGCACTAGCGAACGTGGATTGATTAGATGCTGCTTTTGCCAATCTTCAGAATAACGGCCACCAACACGTGCTAAGTCTGGTCCAGTACGTTTCGATCCCCATAAAAACGGGTGATCCCACGTAGACTCAGCGGCACGTGAGTATGGTCCATAACGTTCAACTTCTGCACGTAGTGGGCGAACCATTTGCGTATGACAAACGTGACATCCTTCACGGATATAAATATCACGACCTTCAAATTCAAGCGCAGTCCAAGGCTCCATAGCGGGAAGGGGCTTGTTCAAACCGCCTTCTTCAGGACTGTCGTTGTTATAAATCAAAGGCACGATTTCAACTAGCGTTGCAAAACTGATAGCAATGACGATGCCAATGACTAACAAGCCTGTATTTTTTTCAATAATTTCATGCGGTGTACCAGCCATGATCGCTCCTTATACGTTAGCTGTCGAAGGTTTTTCGACACTAGGTTCATGATCCGTTGGATCAGCGACATCTACAGGCTTACCTTCTGGCATTTTGAGTGTTTTATAGCAGTTATAAGCCATAACAAACATACCCGATACATATAAGAAGCCACCAAAAGCTCGGCCAATATATGGGAAATGCGAGAATTCAACAGTATCAACGAAGCTATATACCAAAGTACCGTCTGGGTTAGTAGCAAGCCACATCATGCCTTGGCCGATACCTGAGATCCACATAGACACGATATAGAAAATCGTTCCTGCAGTCGCCAGCCAAAAATGCGTGGTGATTAAGCTGATAGAGTACATTTTGGGTTTGTTATAGACACGTGGTAACAGCACATATAGCGAACCAATCGTAATCATACCAACCCAGCCAAGTGCGCCTGAGTGTACGTGACCAACTGTCCAGTCAGTGTTATGCGATAAAGCATTTACTGTCTTGATTGACATCATTGGGCCTTCGAACGTCGACATCGCGTAGAACGACAACGCCACAATCATAAAGCGAATGATCGGATCGGTACGTAGCTTATCCCAACTACCTGATAGCGTGAGTACACCGTTAATCATACCACCCCAAGAGGGTGCAAATAGAATGATGGAGAATACCATTGCCAATGACTGCGTCCAATCAGGAAGCGCTGAATAATGCAAATGGTGACCACCAGCCCACATATAGGAAGCAATCAATGCCCAAAAGTGAACGATAGACAAGCGATAAGAGTAGATAGGACGACCAATCTGTACTGGAACGAAGTAATACATCATGCCAAGGAAAGCTGCCGTTAAGTAAAAACCTACCGCGTTATGCCCGTACCACCACTGGACCATGGCATCAGTTGCACCGCCAAATAGCGAGTAAGATTTGAACGCACTAACAGGAATAGCCATGCTGTTTACGATGTGTAGTAGTGCAATCGTAATAATGAAGGCGGCAAAGAACCAGTTAGCCACATAAATATGTGAGGTTTTGCGTTTGATGAGTGTACCAAAAAATACGATGGCATAAGAGATCCATACCAAAGCAATTAAGATATCGATAGGCCACTCAAGCTCAGCGTACTCTTTACTTGACGTCAAACCTAGAGGAAGGGTAATAACAGCAGAAACAATCACTGCTTGCCAACCCCAAAAGGTAAACCAAGCCAAATATGGCGCAAATAAGCGCGTCTTGCAGGTACGCTGAACGATATAGTAAGACGTTGCGAACAAGGCACAGCCACCGAACGCAAAAATCACCGCATTGGTGTGCAGTGGTCTTAAATGACTAAAGGTCAGCCATGGAATGTCAAAGTTTAGTGATGGCCATGCTAACTGTGAAGCAATGAACACACCAAGACTCATGCCGACGATGCCCCAAACGACAGCCATGATCGTAAAAAAATCTTACGATAGTAATTTCATACTCACGGTCAACTGGGGCGACTGCTGTGTTTTGTAAACTCATTGGATGATTCCTTTACAGCCCGAATTATCAACAGAATTAACCAACAGTCCGCATTATAGATATTATAAAAACTTATAAACCTACAATAGCTACGGTACATAATGTTTTTTGACCTTTTATCACCATAATCTTATTAACTATCAATTTAGGCTTTGATTTTTATGTCAGTTGATACTGATGGATAAAATGAGGCGCTTCGTGCACCTTGTTTACAGCCAATCGATAGTAGGATTGTTAATACATCATCAAGATAAATAAAAAGACGCGCCGTTTTTGAGCATCAAACATCTTATGAGGCTAAATATATATCTTAATTATTACGAAAAAATCTGTACTAATGAAGATAGATACCCATATCTATAGGGCTATAAAAACGCACTGACCATAGATGTATGCTAGCGGCGGCTGACAAAAACATGTTTATGTAATGTTTGGTTAAAACTCCCGACTCTGTTTAAGGGTATTGTAACGCAATCCTAATTAAATATCATCAGAACTATGCGGCAAAATACAAACTCTTTGGTATAAATGATAGCGAGCAACTTATTATTATTGCGCTACTTGCTTATTTTATACCCAATTTTGTCACTATTCTAGATGCGTGTTTGCATCAAACTAAGACAAACGTTGCTAAATATAATTGTGATATTCGAAAGGAATTTTGTAACAATCGTACCACTAGCGGCACAAATAGGTTTTACTTCTCATCAAGTCGCCCCTTATAATGAGCCTGAACATATTTAATGCCCGTATACTTGTGGGCTATTAATAACAGGCATTTTAATAATTTGCTAGTCAGGTTAATGCGTAAAATAGCAGCGTTAACCCAACAAAACACCCGTTAAGGATAATAATATGGCAGTTTTTTGACAGATGAATGGTTTGAGCAAGTGGAGAAAATGGGCAGTGAGGCGGGTGAGTTAAACTTGCCACCAGCACTTGCTAATATGATTGTTAACCTAAAAGTGTCTGATACTGACAAAGATATCGAAGCCAACTTTGCCGATGGTTTATTACATCGTGGTCTAAATAGTAACGGCACGACGACTTTATTATTAGATCGTAGCATTCTACAGTCTATCATCACTGATTTTGACACCAATCAAATTATGGGTGCTTTTATGAGCGGTAAAATTCGCGTTGAAGGGGATATGTCACAATTGATGGCAGTACAGACTGCTCGTCCAAGCGCTGAGCAAAAGAGTTGTATAAGCGTATCAAATCAATGACGACGATGGCGTAGATCTTATATTGAATGGTTTGTACTCAAGCCATTGATATACAATTCACTCAGATATACAAAAGCCCCTATTTAGGGGCTTTTTATTGTGTAAAAAACTAGGCATAACACGTAATACAATAGGCTGTTATATTCAGTAACTAGCTGGCTTTAGACTGCGCCGACGCTTGCTGATTCTCTTTATATATCGCTGCCTGCAACCAGACATTGGCTTGTACATAGTCATGCACTTTAATGCTGGCGGTCTCTGGCGTATTAAGCGCACCAATACGTACGACAAAGGGATCTGCATCCTGCTCACGTAATGTCACTACATCAAACAAAATGACAGATTTATCGTTAAATATCGTTTCTTGTTTGCCAAGCACTTGACCTTGACACCAAGCCTCATCTTCTTGCCCTAAAGTATCGCCAAATAAATAAGCACACATGTGTCCTAAGTTGATTTCGACCGGTGCCATTTGTTCTTCGGTTTCAGGTTTCCATTCACTGATTTGCGCTTGCAGATCGTCTGGAATTTTTCCGTCATTAGCCGCGACGATATCGTTAAACGCACGGTGATAGCGGATAGATTCTTGGTCTTCTACCATGATGACTTCGTTTTGCTCACTGAGCTTAATCTCGTGCGCCCATGCGCTAAAGTTAACGAAATAAGACGTATCGCGCTGATACAAGTGACGGTTGGTGGTATAGAGCTGATCAAACGCATAAATAATGCTGCCATCAGCCGTGCGTAAGCGTAATACCGCATCGTGTAAGTTGTCATTGACAATGACGCGCTCGATTTTACAGTCAAGCCCATAAGGACTATCAACACAAGGATAAGCATTGATGAAGCGCTCAGGCTTACCGTCTTTCATTGCAAGTACTTGATTGATATGGCAGGGCTTGTCTTCTGATAACAACAAACAGCTGTCTTTTGCACTGACGTTGTTGTTCAGACCTTTAGGCATTGCCGCCACTTCGATCATTTTTGTAGCCACTCTGGCACATCATTGCTCATATCATCGGTCAAAATACGCCAATGATCGCCATGACCTGCAGACTGTTCATCGGTCAGTGTGATCTTGGTAGGAGTTTGAATGTTTTTATATTGATAATTTATGGTCATGAAAATACTCAAAATTAAGTCAGCGTGGGGTTTGTGTCTAATACTGTAGTGCGACGGTTACTTACGTACCATTCAGTATTTCAAATAACTGGTTTATGATGTCAGCGACATTACCAGCAAAGTGTGAACAAACCACAATGAGGGTTAATGACAATTGTCTTTAGCATATAATATATAGGTATTGACATATCTAATAGCAAGGCCTCTATAAAAAATAATAACAAAACCCAGTTTTTTGGTAAAAAATACTCTTAGTATCGGCTAATGACTGGCACATATTGGCTAAATTGTGTCAAACTAGCTCCCTTTGACGGCTGTCCTCGGCTCGTCTGATCTCCCTGTTTTGTGTTTGATTTATATGTGAGTAGTAGCAGCTGTATGATGCATTTACTACTGCTCGTGATGCAACCTATATAAAGTCGCACGTAGATAAGATAAAGAGTTTGAATATGTTTCGTCCTTTAGCGTTATTTATCGGCTTACGATATACCCGAGCAGAGCGTAGTAATGGCTTTATCTCCTTTATATCCCTGATTTCAATGATTGGTCTGACGCTTGGGGTTGCCGTATTGATTACGGTGCTATCGGTCATGAATGGTTTTGATCGAGAATTAAAAACCCGTATTTTGGGCATGGTGCCGCAAGCCACCGTGGTCTCAACTGAGATTATTGGTGATTGGGAGCAGCTCGCTGATAAGATTAAAGAAGATCCAGAAGTATCAGATGTCGCCCCCTTTATCCAATTGCAAGGGATGCTGACATCAAACGGTCAGGTCGCCGGGATTATGGTGACTGGCGTCGAGCCTGAATACGAAAAAACGTCTCTATCATTAATGATCATATGGTCGAGGGCAGTATTGATACCTTGCAAAGTGGTGACTTTAGCATTGTATTGGGTGAAGAGATGGTGCAGTCTTTGGGCTTGCAGATAGGGGACAAAGTGACTTTGGTGCTGCCAGAAGCATCGCCATCGCCAGCCGGTGTGATACCGCGGTTTAAGCGCTTTACTTTGACAGGTATTTTTACCATCAGCCCAGAGGTAGACAGTCTGATGGCGTTCATCCCGATGGGTGATGCAGCAAAACTGCTGCGTCTGCCAGAAGGGGCGCAAGGCGTGCGTATGAAGCTCAATGATATCTTTACTGCGCCGATTGCCGCAGAAAAAGCCGCTGCTATTTCTCCTCAGCAGTTGTTCCCCAATGATTGGACGCAGACGCACGGCAATCTATTTGGTGCAATTCAGATGGAAAAAGCCATGGTTGGTTTGCTACTATTTTTAATCATCTTAGTTGCCGCTTTCAACATTGTCTCAAGTCTTGTGATGCTCGTCACTGACAAAAAAGCAGATATTGCCATTCTAAAAACCTTTGGTGCGTCTCCTCGTTTGATTACCCAAGTCTTTATGGTACAAGGCGTGGTCATCGGTGTGATCGGTACCGTTGCTGGTACGATATTGGGTGTGATATTCGCACTCACCGTCAGTGATATTTTAGGCTTTATTAATCAAGTCTTTAATTTGAATCTGTTTGATGCTTATTTTGTGAATTATTTGCCGTCAGAGTTGCGTTTACTTGACGTGGTATTCATTACAGGTGCCTCATTTATATTGAGCTTTTGGCAACGATTTATCCAGCACGCCGAGCGGCTAAAATTCAGCCTGCCCAGACACTACGTTATGAGTAATTCAATCGCATAAATAAAATAAAGGAAGCGCTATGTCTGCCATTTTAAAGGCGACCAATATCAATAAAATATATGATGAGGGAGCCGTTAGTACGCAAGTTTTGACGGGCCTCGATCTGACAGTTCATGCTGGTGAGCGCATTGCTATTGTCGGGACCAGTGGTTCAGGAAAAAGTACCTTGCTACATTTGCTTGGTGGTTTAGATACGCCCACGAGTGGTGAAGTCTGGTTACATGGTCAGTTATTAAATAGCATGAATGAGACCGAACGCGGCGCGATGCGCAACAAGCATTTGGGTTTTATTTATCAGTTTCACCATTTGCTAGCAGAGTTTACCGCAGTCGAGAACGTTGCGATGCCTTTACTGATGCGTCCAGAAGTATCAACGACTGACGCTCGCAAGCAAGCGATTGAGATTCTCGAAAACGTCGGTCTAGATCATCGGTTGATGCACAGACCGGGTGAGCTATCAGGTGGTGAGCGTCAGCGTGTGGCGATTGCGCGCGCACTAGTTACCAAGCCTTCGCTTATCTTGGCGGATGAGCCAACTGGTAACTTGGATTATGACAATGCGCAAAGTGTCTTTGCATTGCTATCAGAGCTACAAAGCACGATGCAAACAGCACTTTTGATGGTGACACATGATCGCAACTTGGCGGCGCTTGCTGATCGTCAATTATTGCTACGTAATGGTCATTGGGAACAGTATTAACGTCTATATATGTTGAGATTTTCAGATGAATATAAGTGTCATAAATTGGCACTTATAAGGGTTGTCCTAACGAAATATATTGTTGTATTATCAAGTAAATATCTCATAGCAAAAGATATAAAAGCTTGATTAACTAGCTGCTATATCTATTTTATAGGACTCCGAATAATGAACAAAGATGACAATCCAATCGCCGCTTTTGGCAGTGCTGAAGAAGGCGATGAGCCGTTAAAGCCTTATATCGATCCAACCTTGTTTGACACCATCGATAGACAAGAACAAAGGATCTTATCACCCCGTGTTTGATGCGATCACTTTGGCTGGGGTTGACTATGATTTAAAGGTTCAAGACAGCGCGACAGGTAAGCGTTATACGCTCTGTAAAAACGACGAGGTTATTGAGATCGTCTCTATGGATAAAGATTTTACGGATAAGCTTATAGATGCCATAGAAAGAACCAAAGAAGAGTGATAGCTATTGCTTCAGACGCTGACGTTGATACTGTTTAATATTAATACCGTTTAATGATGTTAAACGGTATTAATATTTAGGCGATTTATCATCAGGTTTTTGCTGACGTTTTTGCCAACTTACGACCGTCTTGTAACGCCAAATCGCTTTAAAAGCAAGTCCACAAATGATGCTGGTTATAACCGCTAAAATCGTTAGCCCTATACAAAATGCTGTAAGCGATACAGTGCCCTTATAAGTAATAAAAGGGTTGGCGCCATCTGATAATGCCCATAAGCTAAAATCAGCAATCATTCTGCCGATAAAGCGCAAACTGATCACTGGTGCATCAATGATTTTTGCCCCGATATAATACCCAGCATAAAAAGATAGGCAAGCTGGTGACTGGATTGGTAATCCACGTCAGACCGAGAGCCATAGGCACATTGGCTCGAAAAATAAGTGAGCCAATCAAAGCCAGCAACATCTGTCCTGGCAGTGGAAAAAATGCGCTAAGCACGCCAATATAGACTGCTTTATTTAAGCTATGGCGGTTGAAGTGCCATAACCGAGGATCTGCCAAATGCGGGGCGAACAGTTTTAGGGTGCGACTTTCTAGGATTTTTTCCGGTGTAGGAAGCAGGTCTTTTAGACGTTTGTGGGGCACAGTATCGCCTTTAATCGTTAACGACAGTCCGCTCAATTGTATTGATGGGCTGGTATAAAGTAATATTATGGATAAAAAATACCGATGAGAATACATAGAGTGGTGATGGTAGAAAGCCATCATTTTAATATGCCTCATCAGTATAGGGTAATATAAATATAAATGCTATTGCCTCACAGATATGATGCTTCAGTCGCTTCTAAAATGTCGATAAAAATGGCTGCTTTGGCGCCTTATTATCATCAATAACTGGCGTTAGCTGCATTATAATATTTTGCTCATCAAGCAAGGAGTGCTGGTGTATTGGTTAGTTGGTAGCCTAGTAATTATTGCTATGATGGGTGTGTTGGCAGTTGCAGATAATGTGGCGATGCCGATCGACATGCCTTTATTGAATGTGGTCAGCGCCACAGGTTTGCTTTGGTTGCTTGTCATATTTACTATTATTCTGCTTAGTGCTACTCAACTTAATAGCCCTTCAGTAAATACTCAAAGTACCAATAAAACGCGTTCTGTCAGCTCACCTAATGATGTTAAATTGTCACTTTTTAGCAAATACTTCTTATTTGGTCTATTAGCCATTGGGTTGGTCGTGGGTAGCGCGCTACAAGCGCTAGTTGCACATCAGCAAGCCGAAACGACCAAAATCACTGACTCTATACGTGTACAAGCACTCGTTCGTATCGAAGGGATAAGTGACAGTGTATATGATGCCAGTACAGATAGCGGCTATCGACAAGTAGCAGTGGTCACGCATTTAATGCCATTAGTCGCTGAGTTGACTCCCCAAGATTTGGCAGATAGTACAAGGAATTATTCGAAGGAAGAAAATAATAGCCTAAGTAAAAGCTATAGTGACAATTTTGAAAAAAACCCAATAATCATATCGAATACCGAGTATTGCTCAATGCCTATCCAAAAAACACATCAAATAATGACTCGTTCTCAAATTTAAATGATTTGCAGCCAGGCGATGAGCTATTTATGAGCTTGGCACTGGTACCATTGTCTACCTCCAAGCAAGCAATAAGCAACCCGTCTGGTTTTGATGGTTATCGCTGGTTGCGAGGTCGACACATTGATGGTGTGGCAAATATACTGGCGGTTAGTCCGCTCTCTGTCAGCAAAAGCAATAACGATGAAGCTTTACAACAAGCATCGACGTCTGACTCTTATTTCCAGCGATTTCGTACTCGTATTGATATAGGACGTTGGCAATTAAGAGATCATTTCTATAGAGATTGGCCTGCACAAACCACAGCAGAGCAGCAGGCCAGAGCTGTCACATTGAGTTTGCTCACAGGTGACCGTAGCTTGATCAATCGCGACACCAAGGATCTATATCAACTGGCGGGTATCTCGCATTTGCTTGCAATATCAGGGACACATGTACTGTTTTTAGCCATTGTATTGGGCGGCGCCGTTGTGTTGCTATTCAATCGACTGTGCCCAGTGGTTTATCGCTATATGCCACGCTGGCAAGTGCGTTGGTGGGTAATGATTGGTGCTGCTTTTATTTATGCACTATTTACAGGTTTTGATGTGCCTGCTGCACGTACGGCGTGGATGCTACTGGCTATCGGCTTGGTGAGATTGACATTGCTACCTATCAGTACCATGCGTGTGTTGTTAGCATTAGCTGTCTTGATGGCATGGCAAGATCCGTATGTATTGTGGCAGGCAGGGTATTGGTTGTCCTTCATCGCAGTGGCGCTGTTGCTCAAATACGAAGATACCTCGTATCAGCATACTACAGAGGCTTTGAGATCATCGTACGACGAGCATAGGAGTAAGGGCGATAGAGTGCTCTATCATGCTCTGCGAGCTGGACGGCGTATGTTCAAGCTACAGTTTTGGTTGTTTCTGACGTTATTGCCTATTACGCTGCTCTTATTTGGTAAAGCATCATTGTGGGGACTTATTGTCAATTTATTTGCGATTGGGCTGTTTGGGTGGGTGATTGTACCGCTCAATCTGTTAGCAGGGCTTTTTTACCTGTTATCACCCACGATAGCTGACAGCATTTGGTCTTTAGTAAGTGCCATCGTCGGCAATCTACATGAGTTGATTGGTTGGCTGACATCATTACCAGCATTAACAGACGCATGGTTGTATACGCCAGTTAATATGGCGATATTGCTCATGGTGTTGTTAAGTATAGTACCTTGGCTTTTGCCAAGAGGGCTGCTCAGTCGCTGGTTGGCACTGCCTCCACTGACGCTGTTAATGATGACGGTGTATGCCAATCAGCAGTCACTTGTAACAGTACCGACGTTATATATTTTGCCAACGGGTGATCCCTATATCAGTGCAGCCTTGCTACAATTCCCTTTACATAACCAAAGCGTTAGTAACAGTAAGGATAGATCTTCACTTGCGAAAGACAATACCAGCTGGCTATTTTTGGCCGATCATAGACCAACCGCAACACAGACCATGCCAAGCAATCTCACAGCGGATAAACTATCTGTATCTTTAGAGCAGCAACTGGGCAGTTTGTCAGTTGATAAACTAGAAGGCATCATAGTGCAGAGCAGTAGCACTGTACTGACTGACACGTTGAATGCCAGTGAGCAAAATATGGTCGTTAGCGCCAAAAATTCTGAGTTATTACCGCTGGCAGTTGCGCAGTTAAATCAGCAGCTACCTGTCAGTCAATATTGGCAAGCGGGACGCTCCGAGCGTTGGTCTGCATTCCAGCAAGCCTCTAAAATAGCAGCTCAGTCTAAAGGTAAGACGAATATCAGTGCGCAAGGATGCGAGCAAGGCAAAACATGGCAGGTGGCTAGTGGTGATTTATCCATCCAAGCAATGACAGGCTGGAGCGAGATAGGTGATACTAGCGTGTGGGACTGTACAATTGCGATTGATAGCAGCGTACCTATACAAGTTCTAAGATACAACGCAGCCGATCCGCTAAAGTCATTATCTGTAAACTCTCAAACGAAAATAGCAGATAACCAGTTAGATACGGATCACAAAAACTCGTCTCTATCACGGCTTGTTTTAGACACTGATACCCATCCACGCGTTTGGCAGATGTGGTCATTATTATGTTCAGCTGATTCGAATAACGACAGCATGAGGTTTAAAAATATCACATGGCTTGGTCATAGTGCATCACAGATGACAACTGATGTCATAAGTCGTCAAAGCATCAATGATATTATCACCTACGATGACAAACCTTTAGAAGCGTCTTTATCGCTGAATATAATGGACAACGGTGTTGACGCAGAAGCGATGAGTCCTTAAAAATATTGCTTATACTCGCAGTGTTACAATATGGTGATATTTCACAGTTATACTATTGAACCATTATCGAAATACCACCATACTTACCAGCTTATTCATACCGATAAGTGATGTGACGATAAGATATTTATCTTTTGCGGTCATTATCAGTATCATCTTTTTATTGTTTTAGATTGTTTCTGACTTAGGAAGTTATATGCCCAACTGGCCACCAGACCCAAACAAACGTCCTGATAATTCGGCAAATCAGCCAACGCCAATGCAGCAACCAAACGCGCCGAGCGGACAAGAGTGGAAAGTACTGGAAAACACCTTATTAGCTAGTGTGGTTGAGCAGCGCCGTGCTCGTCGCTGGAGTATTTTCTTTAAACTGTTGACCTTTGGTTATATATTATTGATATTTTTGACCATAGGTCGCGGATGTAGTGGTTCGCCAACAGGTATGGATGCCGTTGATACTAGCTCGCCGCATTTGGCAGTGGTTGAGCTGCAAGGTGTGATCAGTAATGATGATGTGGCCAACGCTTACGATGTCAATGAGGCATTGACAGACGCTTTTGCAAATAGTAACTCTAAAGCGGTGGCGTTAGACATTAACTCACCTGGTGGCTCACCGGTACAGTCTGATGAAATTTGGCAGACTATGATGGATCTGCGTAAAGAATATCCCGATAAAAAGCTTTATGCTGTTATCGGTGATATTGGTGCTTCAGGTGCTTATTATATCGCCTCTGCCGCAGATGAGATCTATGTCAATCCATCGAGCTTGGTTGGTTCTATCGGTGTCATTATGCCAAGTTACAATGTCAAGGGCCTAATGGACAAGGTCGGCGTAGAAGATCGTACTATCACTGCGGGTGAGTACAAAGACATCTTGAGTTTGTCGCGCCCATTGACTGACTACGAAGAAAAACATGTCGAAGGTGTGCTTGCTAATACGCACAAGCATTTCATCAATGCCGTCAAAGAAGGCCGCGGTGATCGCTTGAAAAATCCTGAACAAAACAAACTGTTTTCAGGACTGTTTTGGACCGGTGAGCAATCTATCGAGTTAGGTTTGGCAGACAAAACGGGCAGTATTACAAGCCTCAGTAAACAATTGGATCTTGATACGATCATCAGCTATAGCCCAACCGATCCGTTCCAAATGTTTATGGATCGCTTTGCGGTACAATTGGTGCAGGCATTGGCTCTAGCATGAGCCTTGATGGGTTTTTGCCCCAAGAAGAAGGTAATGCAAAAATGCGTTAAGCGTTTAATATTTTAGATATACTGTGTATGATTGTTGAGGCTGAGCATATAATTATGCTCAGCCTCAATTGTATATAATGCTAAAAACTACCTTAATATGAAAGACAGTTGAATTATTAAAAATAATATATAAACCATCCCACGAGAGCCTGTTATGAGTGATGAAATCAATTTGCAGACCTTTGCTGCGCTACCTGTCTCCAAGATAACAAAAAAGCCTGTATTACATTTTGCCCATGCCAATGGCATGCCAAGTGCTGTCTATGAGCCGTTTTTGCAGGATTGTCCGCATTTTTTACGATTGAATATATTGCCATGTTGGGTGACACGCCGGATTATCCCGTGGATAATCATTGGCGCAGTCTGACGCAGCAGGTGATCGATAGCGTAAAAACTGCCTGTGAGAAGCATAGCGTCAGTCAGGTGGTGGGCGTGGGTCATTCACTTGGCGCCATGTGTACCTTGCAAGCAGTGTACCGTGAGCCTAAGCTGTTTGCTCAAGCAGTGCTCATGGATCCGCCTTGGATTTATGGCAAAGTTAGCTTGTTATGGCATTTGGCAAAGACAGTAGATAAATTGCCTCTTACGAGTAAGCGTTTGATGGATAAATTGTCACCAGCGGGTATCTCTAAGCATCGCCGTGATGTGTGGGACAGCCGAGCAGATGCGTACGAAAAAATGCGGCACAAAGGATTTTTCAAAAACTTTGATGAGCGCAGCTTCCAAGGCTATATCGATCATGGCTTGCATGAGCGCGCGGATGGTAAAGTGACACTGGCCATTCCTAAAGCTAATGAAGTAGAAGTGTTTCGTACCAATCCTTCTTGGTATTGGCTGACGCCCAATCGTGGCCCCAAAGTGCCTGTTACCTTGATTATCGGTCAAGACAGTATCTTTTTGAAACGTCGGTTTCCCCAACAGATAAAGTCGCGCTTGGGCATACCTTATGAGACTCATGAAGGGGGGCATATGTTCCCACTTGAGCACCCAGAGTCTGTATCGCAGCAGGTACTAGAACTGATTAAGCGGCAACTATCAAAATAAAAGCAACGTATCGTTATGTAGGCTTGTGTCTAATACAAGCTGACAGCGTATTTTTAAGTGACATATATATGCCAAAAACGTGACAGCTTTACCGGATATCGCAACCTCGTCTGAGCGTCCGCCATTATTTTCACGCGTTGGTACATTTATGCTGACGGTAGGGATGGTGCTTGCGTTTTTTATCAGTCAATTGGTAGGCGTCTATATCGCTGGCAAGCTGGTATTACCTGCGACCAAAAATGCTTCGATGGGCGATATCTTCTTTTTTGGCAGTAACGATGGAACAGTCGTGAGCTTATCAATACTCATAGGCTGTGTGCTGCTGATGACAACCAGTGTTCTCATTATTCGTATAAAAGGCGGGGAATGGCGACAGTATTTAGCATTAAAGCCGTTTTCATTTACGGTAGGTATGGGCATGCTAGGATTGCTGTTGATATTTATGATAGTCAGTCAGGCGCTGACTTATATGCTGGATATGACGCCGCTGGTATTTGTCGACCCTCTATATCAGTCTGTTAGTTCAGTGTGGCTGCTGGTCTTTGCAATGGTCGTCGTTGCACCTATTTACGAAGAAGTGATCTTTCGTGGCATATTATGGTCAGCCATCAAAGAGCAGTTCACCGCACCGTCATACTCTGTGCAGCACGGTGCGATAGTAGCAAGTATCGTGACCAGTTTGATATTTGCCACTATCCATGTGCAGTATGGCATTTATGAAATCAGTACTATTGTGGTTTTGGCATTCATATTTTGTTATGCACGTATCAAGTCAGGGTCGCTATTACTGCCAATCGTACTACATATCGTTAATAATGGCGCAGCAATGTGGCAGTATCTTGCGCAAGCGGCGTAGATAACATGCTAGCCACGACAATGGCTAGCATGTGAATTCTATCAAGCCAGTTATATCAGCATTTAGCTATGCGTCAGGATTTAACAATAATACTTCATCGGCTGCTCGTTTAATGTCATCGAGCGTGAGCTGAGGTTTGCCGCTCAATGCTTGCCGCCATTTGCGTGCACCCATCAATCCTTGAAACAATCCTAGATAATGCCGTGTCATCGTGGGTAGTGCTTCGCCTTTGGCGATTTGTTCTTGTAGATAAGGGTAGAGCTGCTCTAAAATCTCTGAGCGCTTAGGTATTGTTTCGGGTGCTGCCTCGTTCCATAAGCTATTGGCCTCTGCTAATAGATACGGGTTGTGATAAAACGCCCGACCAATCATCACGCCATCGATATGTTGCAAATGCATTTTTATGTCTTCAATGGTATCAATACCGCCATTGATCTCAATATCAAGCTCAGGAAAGTCTTGTTTTAGACGATAGACATCCTCGTAGCGTAGCGGTGGTATCTCGCGGTTTTGCTTAGGACTCAGCCCTTGTAGCCACGCGGTACGTGCATGAACGATAAAACGCGTACAGCCAGCCGCCGCAACGGTCTGCACAAAATCCACCATAAACTCGTAACTGTCAAAATCATCGATACCGATACGGTGTTTGACCGTCACGGGGATATCGACTGCAGCTTGCATGTGCTTGACCAAGTCAGCCACCGTTTTTGGCTCTGCCATTAGACAGGCGCCTATCTTGTTGTGTTGCACACGATCAGAAGGGCAACCAACATTGATATTGACTTCATCATAGCCGTATTGCTGAGCAAATTCGGCGCATTGTGTCATCTCACTGATATCTGCTCCGCCAAGCTGCAATACCAGTGGATGCTCAAGTGTGTCAAAGCGTAGGTGACGTGCGCGGTTACCGTGTATCAATGCACCGGTGCTAATCATTTCGGTATACAGGTACGTGTGCGGGTTAAATAGTCGCGCAAAGTAACGATAGTCTGTCGTTGTCCAATCAATCATTGGCGCAACGGAGAGGCGTTTGTTGGTCATATCAACCATGGTTATCAAGCCTTAATATCTGTGTCTTAAACAAATGGATAAGGTGCAATGAGATATCTCATTGCACCTTAGTTTTAAACATCGTTCGAATTAGTGACTGATCTATTATTTATAAAATAACATGATCAATCTTTTTGAATTCAGGCAAATTATAGAAATAAAGCCCCATAATAATACCGATAGAGCCCACAAAGGCAATATATAGCGCTGGCGAGAAACTGATGAGTGTCGTGGCGTAACCAAGACCAAAGGGTATCAGCACACCCACGATACCGTAGGTAATATTATAACAAAAGAAATGCCGGTGAGACGTACATTGGTCGGAAATAGCTGCACTAAAATGGCAGGGATCATGCCCATGATACCGGCACAGAACCCTAGCAATGCATACATGATTAAGATATAGTCGCCACCCGCCTGCAGATGATAAAAGAACGCCAGTGTTTGAGCGATAAGTAAAACAGAACCAATGACCAAAATTTTACCAAAGTTCTCATGGGTCGAGATCATGCCATAAAAGACACAGCCAAGAACCATAAATACGATGCCCAAGCTATGAGAAAAGCTAAACAAATCACTGTCTAAAGTAAAGTTGATTTCTATTAGTTCTGGCAGTAGTAGGACAATGACAGAGGTGATACTAGATATCACTATAGTCAGTACCATACTGACAAAGATAGAATGTTTGCAGCGCTTGAATAATACCGTAAATGGTCTACCTAGATTCTTACCAGTTTTTGGCTTATCTAACGCCAAGAAAAACGGAGTCTCTTTAACCAATCGCCATACCAACAATGGCAGACAGGTTAGTAAGGCGCCAACAAAAAACGGCAAACGCCAGCCATAATCAGTCAGCTGTACGGTGGTCATAAAGTCAGTCAGCCACAGAAAAAACGCATTAGAGAACAGTACACCTACCAAAAAGCTAGCCGTAACGTAGCTACAAGCCACTGACAAATACTGCCGAGGGACATGCTCCGCCACAAATACCCAAGATAGCGGTGTAAAGACCAAATGCCATACCTTGTATGATTCTCAGCAATATGAATAACGCAGGTGCAAGCGCACCCCACTGCGCATAAGTAGGCAGACACGCCATTGCGAGCAAGCTACCTGCCGTAACGATTATGCTCAGGAAAAGGTCGGCTTTCGACCTTTGAGATCACCATAACGCCCGAACAGAATACCACCAAATGGCCGAGCCAAGTAACCAATGACAAACAGCCCCATTCCTTGCAGCTTAGCAACCGTAGGATCGTTATTAGCGGGAAAAATAGCAGCTGAGACAATGTCTGCAATGTACAAATAAATCAAGAAATCAAAAAAGATTACAGCGCTGACAAAGCTTACGAATATGACTGTATTTTTGTCTTTTTTAGACATCAGGGCGTATTGAGAACGAGTCGGCATAATAGATCACGCATCCACGGAGTAAAGTGGTCATTAAGACGATCATCGTTTAGATAATCGGCCATGATAAAAACCGGCAAATCAAAGTATATAAACAATGATTCGCCGGAACAGTAATTTTGTGTATGGTAATAAGAACTTTGATTACAGGATTTGGCTTTTAACAAAAGCAAAACTGCACATCCTGCAATTTTAGGGACTATTTAGAAAAGAGTTTACATATTACAGTAGCCAGTCAATGGGTAACCAAGACATAATAGTAAGCCAGATATGATCACTCATATCGACCCGTGGCTCTGACTCGTAAACGACTTCTTTGCCATCTTCCATGGTGTGCCACTCCAAGCTACCGTTGTCTAGCAGCTTAACTTCATAAGCTTGGTTTAGTAAATCATCACTCAGCGCCCCATGCAGCTGTCTTGCCAACTCATCATCATTGATGATGACGCCCATCTCAGTATTGATATTGGCAGAGCGAGGGTCAACGTTGTAGGAACCGATAAACACTTGATAGTCGTCTACCGCAAACGTTTTTGCATGTAGGCTGGTTGATGACTGACTGCGTGCACGCCAGAGTTTATTGTCACGTTTTTCTTCAGCTGCCGTTGATTTTAGCTCGTATATTTTTACGCCTGACCGCAGCAGGCTAGGGCGCCATTGACTATAACCAGAATGAACAGCGGTCACGTCGGTCGCATCAAATGAGTTGGTTAATATTTTGATATCAACGCCAGATTTGGCGAGCTTCACCAAAGTATCGACCCCATCTTTGGTCGGGACAAAATAAGACGAGATGATGGTCAGTTTTTGGTTGGGCTACCGAGTAACGTACGCAGTTGATGCACCAAGTTGGTCTCAGATGAGACGCTTTTGGACAGCTTGCCAACATCGTCACTCAAAAACTGCATGTCTGTCCAACGAAATGGTACACGCTTGTTGATCAGATCAGTGTCTATCGTCGAGTCTTTGATGGCGGCTTTATAAACCGTCAAGCTACTGCCTTCGTTATTTTCCTCATCTATACCCAGCTTGTCTAATGCCTTCAAAAATCAGGCGTGACGTCATCGTCGAACTTGGCTAAAGTTTCGATGTCAAACGACAGTGGCGATGACCAGTAACTGGCAAAGCTATTATCAATGTCTGCGACGACTTTACCAATCAGTAAAACATCCAAATCCGCAAACTGGCTGCTTTGATCGTTACTCATGTACTCATTACCGATATTACGTCCGCCGATAACGGTAATCTGTTTATCAAACGTCATGCTTTTATTGTGCATACGGCGATTGATACGCGGCAAACCTGTGACGTAGTTCAATGTTGAAAACTTACGGTGCATTAATGGGTTGATGATACGCACCGCGATATTAGGGTGGCTCGCAAAACGTAATAGGTGCTGATCAAACTTTGCACTGTTATTAAAATCATCCAACAACAAACGCACGATCACACCGCGCTCAGCCGCTTCCCACAAGTCTTTTAATAGCAGTTGGCCAGCCTGATCATTATGCCAAATATAATACTGCGCATCGATATTGCGCGTGGCCATACCTGTTAAGATACTACGGGCGGCAAACGCATTTGCCCCAGTGACGATCGGATGATAGCCTGACAGATCAGGATGAATCTCATTTTGTGCTGTGATGGCGGTCACTAGATCAGTATTGTTGGTTGTAGTCGCTGTATTTTGCTCAATCTTTGGGCTGTCTTCTTGTTGGTATAAAGCATTGACTCGCGCTGATAACGCTTGGCTCTCAGGTAGATGTGGCTGTTTGGGTAGGCTCTGGCAAGCGCTCAGACCTAAAGTCAGCCCAAGTGTCAGACTCAACGATAAGCTGCTTGGTTCTATACTGAACATCGACATAACGAATTTACCTTGATGAGCCTAAATATACTGATAAATAAAATGCATGGATAAGTAATTTACTGAAATTGTTCATCTATTTTTAAGGATGATAGCATTGATTGGACGGTCTATAAAAATATCACCAACGCCAAAATTCAAATCGTCGCTAAGCTTAGCAGCTGTTAGCATATCTGCCTATTATAAATACGTTATTTTTGTTAGGTTTGACGATTGAGTTTATCGTGATTTATTGTCGGTTAAGCGGTTAAGTCTGCATAATGGCTGTCATATTGAACATCCAGTTATTTTAATAGGCAAAATTAATAATTAGAAGTTATCTGAAACCAGATGTGTGGAATAAGTCGGCATGTTATGATAACGCTGATGAATTTGCTTAATAATCAAAAAAATAAGCAGTCCTTTTATACCAACCAAAACAAAGCAACGGAACGTCTATGAGTCAGTCGCAAACGAAAGATGAGAATAATTTGAACCAAAAAAACTCAAACGATGGGTTAGATCCAAACTGGCGTAACGATGCCTTAGATTTAGGATTAGATTACGGTATGCAAACTATCGCCGTGCGCAGGTCAGCATCGTACCGATGAGGGCGAGCATTCAGAGCCGATTTTTACGACCAGCTCTTATGTTTATCAATCAGCCGCTGATGCTGCGGCACATTTTGACGGTACAAAGACAGGAAACGTTTACTCTCGTCATACCAACCCAAGCGTCCGTACTTTTGAGCGTCGTCTCGCCGCGCTAGAAAACGGTGAACGTGCGGTTGCAACGGCCTCTGGTATGGGTGCAATCCCTGACCATGTGCTTGGCATATCTAAAAGCGGGTGACCATCTGCTCGCTGCCAATCAGTTATTTGGCTCGTCTATTGGGCTGTTTAATAACTATATGGCCAAGTTTGGCGTTGAAGTTAGCTATGTTGATTGCTTTGACAATGAGGCATGGGCCAATGCCGTTCAACCAAACACCAAAGTGATCTATTGTGAAAGCCCAAGTAATCCACTGGCGCAGATTTGCGATATCGGTTATTTGAGCACGCTTTGCAAAGCCAATGACATACTACTGGTCGTTGATAACTGCTTTGCCACGCCAGCATTGCAGCGCCCTCTAGATTTGGGTGCCGATGTCGTTATTCACTCTGCGACCAAGTACTTAGACGGTCAGGGCCGAGTACTTGGCGGGGCGTTGGTTGGTAGTGACAAACTCATGCAAGAAGCGTTTACCGTAGTGCGCTCAGGCGGTATCAGCATGAGCCCGTTTAATGCTTGGGTATTTACCAAGGGGCTTGAAACGCTAAAACTCCGAATGCAAGCGCATTGTAACAATGCCAATCAAGTCGCAGAATTTTTGGTCAATCATCCTAATGTCAGTACCGTACATTTCTCCGGCCTAAGTGACCATCCTGCACATGAGCTCGCCACACGCCAGCATCATATGAAAGACGGTTACGGTGCTATCATGGGTTTTGAAGTCAAAGCATCTGACAGCCGCGATACGAAAGAAGCGGCTTGGCATGTGATTGACTCGACTCAAATGGTCTCTATCACCAACAACTTGGGCGATGCAAAAACCACGATTACGCATCCTGCGACGACCACGCATTTTCGCCTAACCCCTGAGGCGCGTGCTGAAGCTGGCGTGAAAGACGGTCTGATTCGTCTATCAGTCGGTTTGGAAGATGTCGAAGATATTATCAAAGATTTGGCGCGTGGTTTAGACAGTTTGTAAAGATAGCGGTATAATGCCGTCAGTATTTTATTTTACACTTTAAAGTATCCCATTTATTATTATAAGACAAAGAGGCAGCTATGAACATTCAAGCATTGATGCAACAAGCACAAACGATGCAAAAGAAAGTAGAAGCAAACGTTGAAAATGCTAAGAAAGAGCTTGCGAACAAAGAAGTTCAAGCAGAAGCGGGCAGTGGTCTGGTTAAAGTCACCATGACTGGTCGCCATGTGGTCAAGCGTTTGACCATCGATCCAAGTCTGCTAGAAGATGAGCCAGATATGATCGAAGATCTTATCGCTGCCGCTATCAATGATGCGGTGCGTCAAGCGGATGAGCTATACGAAGAAACCATGGCTGGCGCGACCTCAGGTATGGGTCTGCCACCAGGTATGCAAGGTATGTTCTAAGCATTAAATACTTTAGACTGAACACAAAAATGGGGTTGTTATCGGCACGATACGACCCCATTTTTATAGCTACGATTTATAAATTTAGTTAAATAAAGTCAACTAAAGGAAAGCCACTTTGCTTACAGCCAAATTTGATCAGCTGGTCAAACAGCTGCGTATATTGCCAGGCGTCGGTCAAAAAGTGCCCAACGAATGGCGCTACATTTGCTTAGTAAAAAACGTCCGCAAGGCATGGCGCTTGCCCAAGCACTAGATGAAGCCATGCGCGATATCGTTGAATGTCAGCGCTGTCATAGCTTTAGTGATGAAGCGGTGTGTCCTCTATGCCAAGACCCTAGACGTGATGATGGGCTGCTGTGTGTGGTCGAGACAGCAGCAGATGTGATGGCAATCGAGCAAACGGCAGGGTATCGTGGTCGCTATTTTGTGCTTGGCGGACACTTATCCCCGATTGATGGAATCAGTGCAGATGACTTAAATATTGATCAGCTGGTATGGCGAGTCAAACAAGAGCCTGTTGAAGAGATTATACTGGCAACAGGTACGACGGTTGAAGGCCAGACCACCGCACATTTTATTAGCGAGGCCGTCAGTCGTCATGTCAATAAAGTCACACGTTTGGCACAAGGGGATACCGATGGGCGGCGAGCTTGAGTATCTAGATAGTATGACGCTGGGTCAAGCCATGCAAAACCGCTCTTTTTATAAGGTTTTGCTGACATCAAAGTCTTACCCATTTCATTTCGTGAAATTGTTATAATTGCTTTATTATTGTTCTCCTTTTTCATTTTATTAAGACGCAGTATCGCGTTTTATTTTCTCCCTATTTATGCAGGTATCTGCCCGTGTCCAACAACGTTTCAAACGCTTCAGTCAAATCAAACCCTTCAGTCAAATCAAACCCTTCTGAGATTACTGATAACTCATCACAAAAAGCAGCTAATACTGAGATGACATCAGTGGCGACACCTTCGGAATCAAATGATGATGCACTGGATGTTGATGCAATTGATATCGATGCACTGTTGGATGTCGCTGATGCTGTTGATGTCACATGGGTGCGTGAGCAGCACCAATTGGCTGAGGTGATCAATGCCTTGGCAACTTGTGGCCGCGTCGCACTAGATACTGAGTTTATCAAACGCGACACTTACTATCCGCGTTTGGCACTCGTACAGTTAAATACGGGTAATCACGTGTATTTACTAGATGCGCCTGAGTTGCAACTGTCTGAGCTGTGGGAGGCCTTGCGCCAAGTCGATGTGGCCATCTGGCATGCTTGCGGCGAAGATTTAGGCATTTTTATCTGCTATCTGGTTGTCCACCATTGACCAATATTTTTGATACGCAAATTGCGTTGTCTTATTTAACCGGTCAATTACAAATGGGCTATCAGCAGGCATTGGCAGATCAGCTAGATATGCATATCGATAAAGAGCACAGTCAGTCTGATTGGCTCCAGCGCCCGTTGACAGACGAGCAAGAGCAATATGCCATCGATGATGTGCGTTATTTGCCAGCGCTGTATCTCAGTATCGAACATGCGCTTAAGGCACAAGGCCTATACGATTACGTCTGGGCGGATTGTCAGCTCTACGCCAGTGATTTGTATGACTTGCAGCACGTCGAAGATGAAGCGATGTATCTGACGATGGCAGATTATCGCTATAACTCACAGCAAATGGCGATACTCAAAGGGATTGCGACGTGGCGAGAAGAGCTGGCACGTGCGACCAATCAGCCGCGTACGTTTATCATCAAAAAGCAAGCGGTACGCGAGATCGTCACTGAAAAACCAAACAGCATGCGTGAGCTGGCGCACAAAACGACGATGCACCGTAGTATGCTGCGTCTCTATGGTGAAGAGCTGCTTAAGATAATAAGAAACGCCAAAAACCTACCACCTGCCGAGCATCCAGCTTGTCTTGTGCCGCCATATCGCTCAAAAAACAAAAATCCTGTCAAAAGCAGTGCAGCAAGCGATTGATGATCACGCTAAGGCTATCGGCATGCCTAGCAGCGTTTTAATGCGCAAAAAATGGCTAGGACAGTTGTATGAAGTGATTGCTCTTGATAAAAATCTCAGCGAACTGCCACAAGGTCTCAAAGGTTGGCGCAATGACTGGGTCGTCCAGACGTTGATTCCAGTGATCAGCAAGCATAAAACTGAATTGCAGCAAGGGATGGGTATTAGATAGCAAATACAGCCAACTCAAAAAATTGATGCCTAATTTCACATTGCTTGTTTTTTAAATCAATTTTTTTTAAATCAATCAATGGCAGCATCAATTTTCTCTCTATCGATAAATGGCCGTTTTGACAATCTTGCTTATACTTTTGCTCGGTCATATCTATTCCATTATTCGCTGTCATCTAGAGCATTTTAGGTATTAAAAATATGCCCTAGCGTTCAAACTCACCATTTTCTAAAAAGTAAATCACTTGCCGAGCCACTTCTTTATCGACCAGCATGCCTGTATGGGTCACAGGCAGTACGATATGGTCGTTGGCGCAGTCAAGACGTGTTTCGCTGACGTAAACTGTACCATCATGAGCACAGTTTTCTGTGGCTGCTGATTCGCTTTCTTTATTCAGTTTGCGATTATGATATTGCAAAAAGGTTGTCCTAAGCCGCGCGGTTTATCGCCTGCAATCACGCCTATATGAATATGTTCAGGACAGGACGTCGCTGTACCATCGAGCGCATCAGCATAAGATCGTCCTACAATTAAAGGGGCTCAAACGCCATACGTAATCCGCGCAAACACTTCCCACATGCGGCGTGCCCAGCGTGACGCAGCGCCCAATTTGCCACTTGGGATAATTGGCCAAAAAATCACGAATAATCAATCCACCCAAGCTATGACCGACCAAATCTATTGGCTGATCAGGGGTTGTGGTTGGCACTCAGCCACTCATGTAGTCGCTGGCTGTTGGTTTTGATACCGTCGCGCATGCTGCGATAGCTGTATTGATGGGTGGCAAAACCTTGCGCTTGTAAACGCTTCGCTAATGGACGCATCATCCAAGTCGTTTGATGCAAACCATGTATCAAAATCACAAGGTTTTTTCGTTTAGGCGCTTTTTGTGCCATGTCTTTTTGTTGCATAACAATATCCAAATGAGTAGCATTATAAGATTTTTTTATCGACGCTTGTTTATAAAAATGAGCGGATAGACAGACATCTTATATTAGCGCTTTAGGGGTAAGGGTTGTCAAATTATCTAAATTTTTAATTTCAATATTAGCTATTTTTTCGCTGTCAGGTTGTACTACTTATAGTGAATTCAGTATAAAAACGATACAGTGGGACTGGGATAAATTTTACGCAGCATCGAGCAGCGTAGGCACAGCACGAAAGGAGAATTTAGACCAGTTCCACCTTGATATATAATGTATCTGTTTTATTTAGGATTGACTATATAGAGTAGATAGAGCACTAATTGTTAAGGTGGAGATGCCAGAAATGATAGTAGTAAGCGAACCTATACCAGCTAAGACACCTCTACAAATTGCTACTTGGTCCCCAACTAAATATGATGGTCGATTTACAGCGATGACAGCGGGATATTTGACAGTTATTAATAACTATCTTGCTTTAACTAGAGATAATGAAGAAGTAATGACACAGGACAATACTCTTTTATTAGTATTAGCGAATACTTTCTTTTCGTGGGAGGCGGATAAAGAGATTATGTTATTTGAAGGTAAGTCCTATAAGGTCGGCGATGCGCTTTATCTTGGTGGTGCGGCGTTTACTTATCCCAATGCTAATATTACAGATCAGATAAAAGTGAACTGGATAGACTGTGGCTTGAATAAAGGATGGTTGGGCGGTTAAGTCTCATTGATAGTGTCAAAATTTAACAATGCATGCATAAAACAAAACCGCCAAATCAGCGACTGATTTGGCGGTTTTTTATAAACGAGCAGTTATCGAAAATGATCATTACATATAGTTTTCGATACTTGGGCAAGAACACATAAGGTTCTTGTCACCGTACGCATCATCGACGCGTGCCACACTTGGCCAGAACTTGTTTGCACGGATGTAAGGCAGTGGGAACGCAGCAGTCTCACGGCTGTATGGATGCGTCCATTCTTCATTAGTAATCATAGCAGCCGTATGCGGTGCATTGACCAATGGGTTGTCTTCTAGCGTCCAGTTGTCTTCGCCCGCTTTTGCTTTCATCGCTTCAGCTTTGATAGATTTCAGCGCACTGATAAAACGATCCAACTCCTCGACAGACTCAGACTCTGTGGGCTCAATCATCAGTGTGCCTGCGACTGGGAAGCTCATCGTTGGTGAGTGAAAACCGTAATCCATCAAGCGCTTAGCAATATCGCTTTCAGTGATGCCAGTCTCTTCTTTTAACGGACGAATATCGATGATACATTCGTGAGCCACGCGGCCGTTTTTACCTGTATATAATACAGGGTAGTGGTCTTTAGCTGGGCGGCTACATAGTTAGCGTTTAGCAGGGCAAGCTCGGTTGCTTTTAGTAGGCCATCGCGGCCCATCATAGTGATATACATCCATGAGATAGGTAAGATGCTCGCTGAACCATAAGGCGCAGCCGATACCGCTGAGCAGTCTTTTTGCGCGTTATGCACAGGGCTTAGCGTATGGTTTGCCATGAATGGTGCCAAATGCGCCTTCATACCGATAGGACCCATACCTGGACCGCCGCCGCCATGCGGGATACAGAAGGTTTTGTGCAGGTTCATATGTAGTACATCAGCACCAACGTCTGCAGGCTGCATCATGCCTACCTGAGCATTCATGTTGGCGCCATCCATATAGACCTGACCACCGTGCTTGTGAGTCAAATCACAGATATGACGGATGCCTTCTTCAAACACGCCATGAGTCGATGGGTACGTGATCATTAAAGCGCCCAAACGCTCGCTGTGCTCTTCACACTTGGCGGTTAAATCCTCAATATCAACGTTGCCGTTTTCATCGGTTTTGACCACGACGACTTTCATACCCATCATCATGGCAGTAGCAGGGTTGGTACCGTGCGCTGACATTGGAATGAGGCACACATCGCGATCGGTTTCGCCCAATGACTCATGATAACGGCGAATCGCGAGCAGACCAGCATATTCACCAGAAGCGCCAGAGTTTGGCTGCATAGAGACATCATCAAAACCAGTGATGGCTTTTAATTGATCTTGTAAGCTATCGATCATCGCAATATAGCCTGTGACTTGGTCACGCGGTGCGAATGGATGCACATTGGCAAACTCAGGCCAAGTAATCGGTAGCATCTCACTGGTGGCATTCAACTTCATGGTGCAGCTGCCTAGTGAAATCATGCTGCGGTTCATCGCTAGATCTTTGTCTTCAAGCGACTTTAGGTAGCGTAGCATTTCATGCTCGGTATGATGCGAGTTGAATACTGGATGAGTCAAGATGTCATCCGTACGCAGGTGTGCGCTGTCAAGTGAGATGCGAGCGGTTTCAGGTAGATCGTGTGACTTGTTGACGAATAACTGAGTCAATACGCCAAAATCTTGCTGATCACTGGTTTCACTAAAGGCAACGCTCAATTTGGTGTCGCTTAGACGCCATAAGTTGTAGCCAACGTTGTCTGCATTTTTAAAGATTTGCGTAGCTAGCTTCTCTGAGCCGCAATCAACCACGACTGTATCGAAGAATTGATCGTGTACCACGCTTAAGCTGCTGTCATTCGCTGCTGTGATGGCATCAGCAAAGGCGGTGGCAAACGCATGGATACGAGTCGCAATACGCTTCACGCCACTTGGGCCATGATAGACGGCATACATACCAGCGAGATTGGCGAGCAATACCTGCGAAGTACAGATGTTTGAGTTGGCTTTTTCGCGGCGGATATGCTGCTCACGCGTCTGTAGCGCCATACGTAATGCGGTATTGCCTTGTGCGTCTTTAGATACGCCAATGATACGACCAGGTGCTGAGCGTTTTGCTTTATCAGAGAATGCAAAGTAAGCAGCATGTGGGCCACCAAAGCCCATTGGAATACCGAAACGCTGTGTGCTACCTAGTGCTACGTCCGCACCCATATCGGCTGGTGATTTTAATAACACCAAGCTCATGATATCACTGACGACACTGACGTAAGTCTTGTTTTCTTTACGGCCGCGATGACGTCTGTTAAGTCTTTAACGTCGCCTTCTACGCCAACATACTGGAATAGCGCACCGAAATAGTCGCCTGATTTGGCCGTTTCAAAATCACCCACGACCACGTCCCAACCAAAGTATTTCGCACGAGTATTGATGACATCTAGCGTTTGTGGATAGACGCGCTCATCGACGAAGTACTGCGTTGACTTGCTTTTACTTACACGCTTTGACATCGCCATGGCTTCTGCTGCTGCCGTTGCTTCATCAAGCAGTGACGCACCAGCTAATTCAAGACCAGTCAAATCGATACAAACTTGTTGGAAGTTCAGCAATGCCTCCAAACGACCTTGAGCGATTTCTGCTTGGTAAGGGGTATAAGCGGTATACCAGCCTGGATTTTCAAGGACGTTACGCTGAATGACGGCAGGCATACGAACCGGAGAGTAGCCTTGACCGATATAGCTCTTATTGACGGTGATGTCATCTGCCATCGTGCGTAGTTTGGCAAGTGCCGCATGCTCACTCATTGCCACTGGCAAATCCAATTCTTTGTGCAAACGTACCGGCTCAGGCACAGTGTCATTGATAAAGCTTTGCATATCTTTATAACCAACAGCGCTGAGTAGGTCAGCTTGCTTGGTTTCGTTCGAACCTAAGTGGCGATAGACAAATTCAGCTTCGTTGAACAATCCTTGAAAGGTATCAAACGATGGGTTTTGAGAGATAGTCATGACAATCCTTGGTTAAGGGAGTAATAAACAAAATAGCAATTAAGAAAACATTGTGAGCAGTTAAGGAAACACTGTGAGCGGTACGTTATACGTAATGCACAAACTGTTTTTGGTCAAAGCGGAATTGGGTGTTGTAAACGCCATTGTCAGCACGCTCGCCTGCGCCAATCATCATAACGATATGATGGTCGTCGCTAAGATTGAGCAACGCTTTCATGGCAGGCTCATCAAAGCCGCCCATAGGACAGCTATCAAAACCATGAGCACGTAGTGCCAACATTAGGTTTTCGGCAGCAAGCGCGGTGTTATTGGTTGCCCAGTTTTTGGTATCCTCAAAGGTATAGTAAGGCGATTTGAGAGGGCCTTTGACGCGTCTGACCACTTGCGTGGCGCCCCATTTGGCAGCGGATATCACATTGGCAGGACCGCGCAAAAAGTCCAGCGTGACGACTTTGTTGTAGTAGTCTTTCACTTTCTTAGGGACTGGCTGATCAGGGTATTCGCGCAATATTTGCTGAGCATGCTCATGCCAGATGTCGGTGCGAGCAACGATAGCGATTAAGCGCGCCGATGTTTTTGCCGCGTTTTGGTTCATACAGTTTTTGATGGCGCGTTTGCGATTATCAGCATCATCGATAACATAAAACTCCCACGGCTGTAGGTTGCTAGAGTTTGGTGCTAGCATGGCCAAACGCAGACAGTCTGCCAGTACGTCGTCAGGGATGGGCGTGTCAGTAAAACGGCGCACGGAACGGCGTGATTCTACGATATCGCGAAAGGCTTGTAGCTGCGGTGTATGGTTTGGTGTGGCGATGGGGTCTTTATTATCGGTGTTGGTATTCATATTAGGATCCATGCTGAGAATTGGGTTATCAGTTTGCGTCGTTATTGATAGCACGTATTCATTGGAATTCGAAGAGGTGATCAATACGAGTCAATGAGATAACGCTTGAGAGCAATAACATCGGACGATAATGGTTTTTGGTGGTCTATATATAAAGCTGCTTTGTTATCAAAGGCGTCATCTATGAATCAACCTTGCTGATAAGAAAGGGGTATCAAATAGGAGATGTAGATACCCGCTTTTGCCAGTATCTACAAGTTTGGCTGCTATTTTGGTTTGGCTACTGTCTTTCTGCTATACAGAGGTGGTTATTATAATTCGCTTTCGTACTCGTCAGCGGTCATCAGTGCTTCATAGTCAGCGATGTTGTCAGGCTTCACTTTAAAGAACCAGCCTTCACCATATGGGTCAGAGTTGATGATTTCAGGATCATCTTCTAGTGCTTCGTTGATAGCGATGACTTCGCCTGAGATAGGCGCGTATACGTCAGAGGCGGCTTTTACTGATTCAACAACTGAGATTTCGTCGTCAACAGCGATAATATCGCCCACTTCTGGTAGCTCAACAAACACCACATCACCCAATAGGTCTTGAGCATGGTCAGTGATACCAACAGTGATCGTACCGTCGTCTTCTAGGCGCAGCCACTCGTGACTTGCAATATATTTTAGCTCTGCTGGGATGTTGCTCATGGTCTCTCCTAAATGATAGAGGTTAATTAACAAAAATAATGGAGGCTGGGCGTGTCGTCGTTTTTATCATTATGTCTAAAACGACAATGCGCTCTAATAATAAGATTTATAAGACCTACGAGTCAAACTGTTGCTTGCCGTTACGGACAAAAGGCAGCTTTAATACGCGTACATCGACGAATTTACCTTTGCCGCGTAGATCGACCTGTACGTGATCATCTTCTGATAAGCTGGCAGGCACGCGAGCAATCGCAATGGAGTTTTTTAGGCTAGGGGAGAATGTACCGCTGGTGATAAGGCCAGTTTGCTCATTGTTAGTGCCCTGATTGATAGTCACTGTCATGCCTTCACGCAATACGCCGCGCGTGGTCAATAGCAGACCTACTTGCTTCATAGCGGTGTTGTCTTCTTTTGCCTGCTTGCGTTTGCTGACCAAAGCGTCACGACCGACAAAGGCGCGATCGTCTTTTAGTGCAAGCGTCCAGCCCATATTGCACTCATAAGGGCTAACATTCTCATCCATGTCATGGCCATATAGGTTCATGCCCGCTTCCATACGCAAGGTATCACGTGCGCCAAGACCGGCAGGTTTGATGCCATTTGTTTTTAGCTGCTCAAAAAAAGCAGGGGCATCATCGGCATGCATAATGACTTCGACGCCATCTTCACCAGTATAGCCAGTACGAGCCACAAACCAATCGGTGCCTTCGATATCGGTCAAGTCAGCGCCAACGAAAGGTTTTAGCCCAGCTAAGGTATCTGCCCAGTTTGGTTTGGCTTGAGCCAGTTTCTCAATAGCATTTGGCCCTTGAACGGCGAGCATGGCAAGCTCAGGACGCTCGGTAATCGCAATATCAAAGCCTTCAGCGACTTTATTAAACTGTGCTAAGTCTTTGTCACGAGTGGCTGCATTGGAGACGATACGGTACTCAGTTTCCTCTGCATTCATCAGATAGACGATCAAATCATCGATGACGCCGCCTTGCTCATTGAGCATGCCAGAGTACAGCGCTTTACCAGCGGTAGTGAGTTTGTTGACATCATTTGCGAGTAGTTTTTGGAGCCATGCTTTAGTATCTGCGCCTTTGATATCTGTGACAACCATATGTGAGACATCAAACATACCGGCATCTGTCCGTACCGCGTCGTGCTCTTCGATTTGTGAACCGTAATGAATTGGCAATTCCCAACCAGAAAAATCGACCAATTTGCCCTCACTATCAAGATGAGACTGGTAAAAAGGGGTGCGCTTAGGGGTTTGGGTGTTGCTAGAGTCTTGAGAGTGGGTATCAGTCATAACAAATCCTTATGTGTACATCAGTCGTACTCGATAGAGTAGAGTGGTGTGCAACGTAAAAGTAGCGAGAAGCAATATTGCAAGGCGCAATATTACATCAAAGGGTGACACAGAAAGCAAAGATAAAGACGTAGGCCAAACAGACGCTGAACGTCGGTTTAAGCTAAAGCCCTATCTGTCCTGTGACCTGAGATTTTCAACACGCCTCATTTGTGAGCAATTATATAAAGCTCCAATGAATGATTGCGTATTTTCTCCCCCTTCGGTGGGTAAGACGTCGTCCGTTCTTACCACTCTCCAGATTTGTTATGTCTGACGTTTGATAAAGTAGTGCGCTATGAGCGTGATGCTAGCAAACACTACCAAACAACAGTGACATGTGTTTTTCAGTCCTTTTACCTGAGCGATTGGCAGGGTGGATGCGCCTTCGGTGGTCGTATGGCAGTTGTCAGTTTGTATCACCAATAGGGTTTGATACAAAATCTGTGCCGACAGACTCTCTCCTGAAAAACGCTTTTATTATGAAAGGTTCAAAGCGCTTTTACAAGTCATCACCGCCATTAAAACAAATAAATTTGGCAAAAATGTGTGCTCATTAGGACATTTGCTCACCAAAGACGCTTAGCAAGATAGTGTTTTTTATCTCTATCAGCCGTTTTGAGAATCAATAAAATGATGTATGGGCGCAAAAATTACCATAGCAACACGCAAAGCGACTACTGGTGTTTGCCTGAAATATGCTAACCTACGACCATAGTTTCTGATAGGTGGTTTTTATGCATTGCGATATTTATAAATTTCCCAAACATGACGACATGTATGTATATATTGCGCGCCCTGAATATCCTGATGATACCGATGAGATCAAAGATTGGCTTGGCGTACTGCCAAAGGACTTTCGTGCAGGGTTGGGCCGTAGCCAGTTTGTCATGCATCTTGATTTGGCGGCGACGCCCACTCTGGCGCGTGTTGATAAAGAAGAAGTACTGGCAAAGCTAGCGTCCCAAGGTTATTTTGTGCAGATGCCACCGCAAGATGTCATGCGCCGCCAAGCAGAGCTACGCGCTCGTGAAGCGCAGGACAATATCTACGACTAGATACATTTTACCACTAGATAACATTGACGATTGGTACGCTTATTGATAAGACGGTTGTGGCAAGATGATTGAGAGAATGGTCTTTACAATGCCATGGACAAAACACTCATGACACATTTGGTCACATGCATTTGGGTAGAAAGTCGTGATAAACTGACACCCCATGACATCCACATAAAAAAATACAGATAGAAACGCACATGATGTGTGCATCGATACTGTATTTGATCTTATTTTGGTACGACAGAACGCACCATACACTGCTAGGCACATAACGTGTCAACGGTGATAAACGCAGGTAGTGAAACACGTATGGATTGGTTAAAAAATATTTTGCACAGCTTACCATTAGAATCTATTAGTGACATTCTCGGTGAGATTGCTATTTGGTGGGGCCAAATGGTGAAAGATGTACCGCCCGCCGATTTGCCAATGTATGCGTATCTTGGTGGTTCCATTTTGGTATTGGTGTTATGGTTGCTAGTCGCTCGCATATTGCCAAAACCACTGGGCGGTATGAGTTGGATGATACTGTTTGCAGTGTTATTGGCACCCGGCACAGCGCTTGGTGACTCTAGTGAAATTGCACCAGCCAGTATCAGCGTCGTCTACGCTGTTATGATGAAGGACTTTGCAGGCGCGATTGCCAATATGCTGCCAATATTGGTGGTACTGGTCATCGGTTTGTTTATCGGTTTTATGTGGCAGCTGATACGCGGCGCATTCGCATCGAGCTTGGACAAAGCCCGCAGCCGTACGGCAGAGGATACGCAAGCGACAATGCAACTGACGACCGGCAGTTATTTGGCAGAAGGTTCTACGTTGACTGAGCAGTCTGATGATACGGCCCTAGCCGCTAAGCCTGAGAGCAGTAATACTAAAAGTCATGTTGACTTAAAAAAACAGAATGGCTTGTCTAAGAATACTGATGCTGACAATCGCTAAAACGCTGAAGTCTGTTTGTACGGTGTAATAAATAAGCAGGCGAGCCAGTAAAGTAATCGAGTAATGATAAAAAAAGACACCCATGCGTGTCTTTTTTTTATGCCAAATCGTCTGGCAACCTTATGAATTATTGAGAATTATGAGAGGCACCCAACCATTGCTCACAAAGGCGAACGCATGAGTATTTTGGCAATGCCTCAGGCTGTGCTAATCTAATTTATCTTTTATTCATTATCAAATTTTTAGTTCTACTTATTTATAACCATATATTCATAACAATTTATCTATAACAACAATCGAGACCTGATTATGAACAAGCAAACCTTTACCGGCACTCAAAATTATATCGCCACAGACGATTTACAACTGGCAGTGAATGCGGCCATGACATTACAAAAGCCGCTCCTTATCAAAGGTGAACCTGGTACGGGCAAAACCTTACTTGCCGAAGAGGTTGCTGAGAGTCTAGGGATGCCACTGATTACGTGGCACATCAAGTCGACGACTAAAGCCGAGCAGGGTTTATACGAGTACGATGCGGTATCGCGCCTACGTGACTCGCAGTTGGGTGATGACAAGGTTTATGAGATTGGCAATTACATCAAGCCGGGCAAGCTGTGGGATGCCTTCACTAGCACCGAGCGCAGCGTACTACTAATCGATGAGATCGATAAAGCCGATATCGAGTTCCCTAATGACTTGCTGCATGAGCTCGATAAGATGTCGTTTTATGTGTATGAGACGGGCGAGACCATTACCGCCGCGCAGCGTCCAGTAGTAATCATTACATCAAACAATGAAAAGAGCTGCCCGATGCGTTTTTGCGTCGTTGCTTCTTCCATTACATCGACTTTCCAGAAGAGCAAACCATGCGCCAAATCATAGAGGTGCATTTCCCCGATATTCAGGAAAAATTGGTCAACGACGCGTTGGATATATTCTACAAGCTGCGCAATATCCAAGGCCTTAAAAAACCACCATCAACGTCTGAATTGGTCGATTGGTTGACGTTATTGCTCGCTGATGACATGGCGCAGGATGAGTTAGAAGAAAACTTACGCGGCGAAAAATCCATTCCGCCATTATACGGTGCATTGCTGAAAAACGAAGCCGATGTGAATTTACTACAGCGTTTTGCCAATATGATGCGTCGTTAAGCGCGTCTAAGTGTTCAGTGCTTTTTTTGTTTTACGTCAATCAGTGGTGCGTCTCTTATGTTCATAAAACTATTCTATACCTTGCGGACTTACGGCGTACCAGTCAGTACGCGTGAGCTGCTTGATCTTAATGCCGCGTTAGATAAGGGCCTGATGATGCAGCCGCATCCTGAAGATCCAGCACTGGCGACTTTTGCGAGCCGTGAGGATATGTATCGGCTGATTCGGCTGTGCATGGTCAAAGACGAGCGCCATTTTGATAAATTTGATCGGGCAATGGCAGACTATTTTGAAGGGGTGGATAGCCTTGATATGGATGCGCTGTTGGCTAAGCTGACCGATGTGCTTTAAAGAATGGCTCGATCTAAAGCTCGATCCAAAAACTTAACCGAAGAGCAAAGACGCCTGCTCAAAAATACGGCTCGCTTGAGGAGCTGATGAAAGCGTTAGAGGAGCGGTTACAAGAGCAAAAGAGCGTCACCAAGGTGGTAGTAAATGGGTGGGGACAGGTGGCACCTCGCCATTTGGTGCTTATGGCGACCATCCAGAAGGGGTGCGCGTCGGCGGTGAATCGCGTAAACGTAGCGCGGCGAAAGTCTGGGAGCAGCGTAAATATCGCAATCTTGATGATGATAATCAACTTGGTACCCGCCAAATCCAAATGGCACTACGCAACCTACGTCAGTTTGCGCGCACAGGCAGCGCTGACGAGCTCGATATTCATGAGACCATTAAACGTACTGCCAAAAGGGCGTGCTTGACATACATATGCAAGCCGAGCGCCGCAACCGTGTCAAAGTATTAATGCTATTTGACGTAGGCGGTAGTATGGATATCCATGTTGAAGCACTTGAGAAATTGTTCTCTGCGGCAAAGAATGAATTTAAAACATTAGAGTTCTTTTATTTTCATAACTGCCTATATGACTATGTATGGAAAGACAATAATCGTCGCCATAGCGCACTGATGCCAACGTTTGAGCTACTCAATAAATATGGGCGCGAGTATCGCGTCATCTTCGTCGGTGATGCATCGATGTCGCCCTATGAGCTGATGACCGTGGGCGGTAGTGTCGAGTATATGAACAATGAAGCCGGTATTGTATGGCTAAGGCGTGTACTTGATCATTTTGATAAAGTGGCGTGGCTCAATCCTGAAACCCCAAGCTATTGGCAGTACACGCAAACCATCGTTGAGATCAAAAAGCTATTCGAAGATAAGATGTATCCGATGACCTTGCATGGTGTTGAGGAAATGACCCAGTACATGGCGCGGTAGTATTAGTCTACATTGGACGAGTAATATGAAAAAGCACTTAAGACGATGTGATCGTTTTAAGTGCTTTTTTATGTTAATTTAAATGCTTTTTTATGTTAAGTAGTGCCAATTTTGAGAAGGCATATTAGTGACAAATGCTATGGTGACGATAGATGCTAGCTTTTGTTTTCAACCAGTCCAATCATTACGCCCATCTCTTTTTTGTCTTGCTTATCGATACTGGGTGCATACAGTGCTGAGGCAATGCCGCCATCCAAAAACAGCGCATTTGGACAATCTAACTCGTCTTTGAATAGAGTCGCAAACTGATAAAACGTCACAGGCTCATCTGTATTGACGAATTGTATGCTGCCATCGTCACAAATGCCTGCACCATTACGCAGTTTGATGGAGGTACTATCAGGATTGAACTCGGGATGTATCTCATCATTGATGACTAGCATAGGACCAGATTGCGTCGCATACCAAGGCTGTGCGTTGCCATTGTTTATCTGTTCATCTAAAGCGTGGCTTTCGGTGATTTGTACGTGACCAGTTTTGTCCCACCACATAACGCCATTGGGTAATAAATGAAAATTGCCACCACCTTCTTTTAGATTGAGCGATTTGACTTCTTTGCCTTTGATGACGGTGTAACCAATTGGTGCATAGTTTTCGTTGTACATTCCTGCATTCATGGCAAAGTTTAGAGTTTCAGTCTTTGGTAAAGTAGATAGCAACGTATCAAAGGTTAGTAGTGATTGGTCATTAGAGGCTTGCCAAAACAGCTGCAGTGAATAACGATCGCTTGTTAATCCACTTGCATCCACGCGGCACACGCTATAAGTAAATGGCGAGTCTTTTGTCTGACATGACCAGTTGTCTGTGTCGCTATTGACAGTCTCAGTATTGGTCTGCTGGCAAGCGCTAAGGCCAAGCGCAAGCACTATCAATGATAACAATAAGGTCAAAATGGAGGTTGGCATCAATCACACGTCTTTTAACATAGTGGTATTTGTGGTTTGCTACTGATTCATATATAAATCTTGGGTACTCGCTTTTAGTCGCTACTGGGCGGATAGTCACGGAAGGTGTTATTCACATTGCCGATGAGCTGCCCGCCATCGGTTGTGATCGTATGATCGGTGCTGTAGGGGGAGCTGTATCCAGCGCGATGTTCGGTTGGTGCGCCAGTCTCTTTACCTTTATCACGAGAGTCTTTGTTATAAGCAATGAGCGCATCATTATTGGCTAAGAAACTATCAGGATTGGCCATCACCCACATTTGATTGAAAATATCCGCACGCGCGCTATTATCAAGTAATGCGCCCTTATCCGTAAAGTAGAAAAACTTAGACAGTAGCTTAATCTGCCCGTCATCTAGACGGCGGGCGATATGATAAGGTTGTAGCTGACTCGGATGCTGTAAGCCCACCGCGCCGACGATACTGGCCAATGATTTGAGTGTGTTTTTATGGAAGCTTGCCACACGCTCTGCTTTGCTAGGGACATCGAGCGCCTTTTGACGGTAAGGGTCTTGGGTAGCGACGCCCGTTGGGCACGTATTGGTATGGCAAGAGCGCGACTGAATACAACCAACCGCAAACATAAAGCCACGCGCCGAGTTACACCAATCGGCACCTAGCGCAATCATCCGTGCAATATCAAACCCTGAGACAATCTTGCCACTGACGCCAAGTCTGATCTTGTCACGAATGCCTGCACCGACCAAAGTATTGTGAACAAGCAAAAACCCTTCGACCATCGGCATGCCGACATTGTCCATAAACTCAACAGGCGCCGCACCTGTACCGCCTTCGGCACCATCAATAACAATAAAATCAGGATAGTTGTCCGTCTCGATCATGGCTTTGACAATCGCCATAAACTGCCAAGGCTGACCCACGCATAGCTTGAAGCCAACAGGCTTGCCACCAGATAATTCGCGTAGCTGCTGCCAAAAGGCGACAAGCTCACGCGGTGTACTAAACGCGGTGTGCGAAGCGGGCGAAATACAGTCTTGACCCGTCGGCACTTGGCGAGTATCGGCAATCTCTTGAGTGATTTTGCTCGATGGCAACACGCCGCCTTTACCCGGTTTGGCACCTTGCGACAGCTTGATCTCGATCATTTTGACTTGTGGATCGACAGCTTTTTCGGCGAAAGACTGTGGGTCAAAATTGCCTTCGGCATCACGGCAGCCAAAATACCCTGTACCTAACTCCCAAATCAGATCACCACCGAACTTACGATGATAAGGGCTGATCGCGCCTTCGCCCGTATCATGTGTAAATCCGCCTATTTTTGCGCCTTGATTGAGTGCCATAATGGCGTTTGCGGACAGACTGCCAAAACTCATCGCGGAGATGTTGAATACCGACATATCATGCGGCTGCTTACAACGCTCGCCGCCAACAGTGATACGAAAGTCTTTGTTTTCTAACGGCTGGCTAACGGCGGATTGCAAAAACCATTCTTTACCATGAGTATAAAGATTGTCTAGCGTACCAAACGCATTGGTATCGCTGACGTTCTTTGCCCGCTGATACACTAGCGCGCGCTGCTGGCGTGAAAATGGCACCTGCTCTTTGTCATCTTCAAGCAAATACTGACGAATCTCAGGACGAAAATCCTCTAGTACGTAGCGTATATGTCCTGCTATCGGGTAGTTTTTTAGCACTGAATGCTTGGACTGAATCAGATCATAAATACCGAGTCCTACGCCAAAACCTCCAATCACAATTAGCCAACCGTGCATCAGCAGCAATCCGGCTAATAATAGACAAATGGCTGCACCCAGTGTGCTATAGCGCAGCAGCAGCCCGACAAAAATACGGCGAGCTGGTTTTGGGTTCAGGGTTCAGATTGGTACGGGATTCAGGCATAACGAGGCTCAACAGTCACTGTAAATATAGATAATACGTTCAAATTTGTCGCGTACATCATACACTGATGCTATCGCCAAGTCGGTATCATTGGGTAACAGTATACTAATGCTGGCAAATTTTAGCAGGTGATTCTGACTAATATTTGCTCATCCTCTATAGCATCAAACGTGATCGCAACGGGTAAAAACTGCTCAATGAGCCATGCTTGGGTTTTGCTATGCTCGCTAATAACCCGCGCGCTAAACGCACCGCCGCCTGCTAAGGCTAACGGTAATAGCAGCTGATCGGTCAAATATTCATCAATCAGCGCATCGGTGTCAAACAAATAACGCTTTACTAAGCCTGACAAACGACCACCTATCTTTTCTGCTGAGCTGCGTTTTTCTCCTAGTAATGTAAATATTTCAGAGTGATATTCTTTGTGATTTTGGATACTAATACTCTCGTGAGTGACTTTTGCATAGCAGGTATTGCCTTCACCAATGCCGTATAATTTATTACCGCGTGTTGTGATAAGCGCCTCATCCATACCCGCTTCAATCAACGCGGCTTTGGCGCTGGCAAGCTCACGCAGGCAGATATCGTATTCTAGATTGAGCACGCTTGCGACCAGCTCCGTGCTGACAAGCTTACCGCGTTCCGTGAGGTCTAATCGTGAAGCATTAGCACGGCGCACAAATGGCGCAACAGTTGCTTTAATCGCGCCGCCGCCGATAGGGGCAAAGCCCGCTTGCACGCACTCAATCTCGACCTGCATGCCGAGCTTGGCAAGTAGCGGCACAAAGGCGTGCTGCAAAAAGTCGGTGGTTGGCGCTAACGGATTGTGCGTGCCGCCTATGATGGTAACGGTGGACTTGTTGCTTGAGTCAGCATTGGCAGAGTAGGGCAGGCAGTAGCGTCTGTAACACCAGACTGGTACTGCCTGCCGAGCCGATATCGAAGGTATAATCGCCCGCTTGCACGGTGCTTGGCGTAAAGGTGAACGCCATACTACCTAAATGAGCGCCCGATACGCTAGCGTTTGATATCTGTTGTGACGCTTGTACACATCAAATGCTGACGCATCAATCCGGGTTTGGCGCGTCCAGCACGAATATTGGTGATTTCAATCGGTGTGCCTGTGAGCATCGATAATGACAGTGCCGTACGAATGATTTGTCCACCGCCTTCGCCTGTGCTGCCGTCGATTTTTAGGGCTTTACGTGTTGATGCTGGCATGATAAATGTCTTTATGATTTGTAAGACTATTGATTGGTAGTGTCGTTAATGGGCATAATAAAATGCTTCCCAATACTTTTCGGGTCGCATTTAAAATAAGATTGAAACCGACTGTCAGTGTCTGGTGGTAAGGTCTAAATGGTGCATTGTGCCAAGTGCCATGTGCGGGGCATAAGTGGTAAAAAATGCGCCTGCCCACAACGCGTAGCAGCCACGACAGTATATTTTCAACCCCCTGCTGTGGGTCGCGGGGTCTGACACTCGCCCAGTCGATTTCAAAGGGTGGTCTGTCCATTATCAGACAGACAAAGCTAAAAAAGGTTTAATGAGCTAGGTAAGCGCCTAGTCCACAAGGTCAATTTGCCAGTTGTTGGCTTGAATGACAATGTTAAGCTGACGTAGCTTCATGGCAATATCGTCCGCCTGCTTTTGCAATGCGCCGACCGAGACCATCACTTGCCATTTAATCTCACGCGGGCTATAGCGATCGACCTCGGTTTCGGTCGCGGCTATCGACTCGGTCAATAGCTTGTGGCGCATCTCAAGGGTGTCGCGCTCAACGAGCAGCGCCAGCATCGATTGATTGTTGTCCGTCAGCGCCACCGCGTTGGTACGCTGGATACGGGCGATAAGCGCGGACAGCTCGGTAATCAGCTGGCTTGCGTCCATCAATAGCTGATTGGGGTCTTCGCTTGGCGTATCGCCATCTTGGACTTTTACATTGCTGCGAATGCGTCCTTTGATTTGCGCCAGCTTTTTTTGCATATCACTGCGGATAAGTAGGGCTTCTGCGAGTTTCATTTTAGTTTTCCTTAAATTCTATTTTTCATTCTAATGAAATGTTTCATAAATGAAGAGGTTATTTCAAGGATAAACTCAACTTCTTCTTCGATAACTTGAGAGTCATGTTTGACGTAATCGTTTTGATACTTAGTAAAATAATCAATTAGCTTTACAAACATATTTACTAGTTCTCGGGAGCCATTATTCCTCTTAATAAATGTACCAATATCAGTAAGCTGATTTTCTAAAGACTTGGAATTTCCTAGTATTTCTTTTACTAATAGCTCTAACGATAGTCGAAGGTCATCTAACAAGTTTCTCTCAAATATATTTCCTTTATATTTTTCTAAAGCATAGTTATATTGTTCTAGGGATTTAGTATAGTCATCTAACCAAAATCTAGTTTCATCTACTAAAATTTCATTGACCGTGTCTATGTCAGTATTCAAACCTTTAAAGCGTGTCAACAGCTTGATCTTAAGATCTCTAACTTCAGGTAAGTCTTTAATTTCCGGATGCTCGCAAAGTTCTTTTATGATTTTAAATTGTTGTTTAGGGTTAAACGAGCTTAAGTTTTTCTTTAAGGCATACCTTTTATTAGGTGTGGATACTGTAAAGGGATAACTTGTATAAGGAATATCAGTGTTATAGTCAACTGCGTATGCTGCAAATAAACTAGCAATTTTAGAGCCTGATAAGCCTTTCTCGGTGCTACCTAGAATATCACCTGCTGTTTCAATAAATGTCTGGGGAATCATATTTAGCCTTATTTTTGGATTAATTAATATAGGTTAAAGTAATATAATTAACTGATTTTTTTAAATATTTTGGTTTAACCCTTCACACAAACCACTTGCCGCAAGGTATGTACCACTTCCACCAAGTCACTTTGTGCGCTCATCACGTCTTCAATATTTTTGTACGCCGCTGGGATTTCGTCAATCACGTTTGCGTCTTTACGACATTCTACGCCTTTGGTTTGGGCGATTTGGTCATCAATAGTAAAGACTTTTTTCGCCTCAGTGCGTGACATCACGCGACCTGCGCCATGCGAGCAAGAGCAAAACGATTCTTCGTTGCCTTTACCTTTGACGATAAAGGATTTTGCGCCCATCGACCCTGGGATGATGCCGTATTCGCCGACGCGTGCGCGCACTGCGCCTTTACGCGTGACAAAGACTTCCCTCGCCGTAGTGCTCTTCTTTTGCCACATAGTTGTGGTGACAGTTGACCGCTTTTACCGCAGCATCGAACGGTTTTGGCACGATGGTGCGTAGCGCTTGGATGGCTTTTTCCATCATGATTTCGCGGTTTTTAAAGGCAAAGCGCTGCGCCCAGCCAACCGCAAACCAATAATCGTCAAAATGTTCAGTCCCCTCAGCAAAATACGCCAAATCTTTATCAGGCAGGTTAATAAACCATTTGCGCATGTCCTCACGCGCCAGCTCAATAAAGTAGCGCCCGATGGCATTGCCCACGCCGCGTGAGCCTGAATGCAGCATAATCCACACCTGATTGGTCTCATCAAGGCACACCTCAACAAAGTGATTGCCTGTACCCAGAGTGCCCAAATGCTTTAGATTGTTGGTGTTTTTTAGTTTGGGATGCTTTTGGGTCAGATAATTAAAATCATCGACCAGCGTACCCCAGCCATTCATCACGGTATCATCAGGGTTCGCCCACGCGCCCACGTCACGGCGCGAGCCGCGACCGCGTGTCTTGCTGCGTCCATGCGGAATGGCTTTTTCCAGCTCGGTGCGCAGACCGTGCAGGTTGTCGGGCAAATCATCTGCGGACAGCGTGGTCTGCACCGCCATCATGCCGCAGCCGATATCCACGCCGACCGCTGCTGGGATAATCGCTTCTTTGGTCGGCAGCACCGTACCGATGGTCGCACCGATACCGACATGGACATCAGGCATCACCGCGAGCCACTTATAAATAAAGGGCATCTGTGAGGCTTTAATCAGCTGGTCGTGGGCTTTTGGGTCGACAGGCACGCCTTTGGTCCATAGGCGGATAGGGGTGCCACCGTCTTGAATGATATTGTGATTGATAGGCTGCATAGTGTCTCCTTAGTTTTTTATAAAAATGTTCTGTCTGTACTTTATATACTGCTAAGGGTGTGCCAGTTTTTGGGAAAGATAGTTTTTATTTTTATAAGCATTTGATATTGAATAATAAAAACATTTTAAATTCTTTTTTTATAAAAAAATGGACTTTAATCAAGTAAATAAAAATATAATTTATTCTATAAATATAGCTTTTATTCTATAAAGGAATTGTGTGTAATGGTGAAGGTTCAATATAAAACAAAGCATAACGTTGTCTCTAACAAACGCTTATTCAGCATGGCGATTTTACTAGGCGTGAGCATCAGCAGTTGTTTTGCTGCGCCGTCTTTGGCATCGCTACGCGGCAATTATCAGACCTCGATACAAGTTGCGCCCACCATGCAAATGCCATTGCCCAAGCCGCCCGCAGCCCTATTTGACAGCGTGCGCTATGACAGTGACGGCATGTCGCTCGCCGCCTTTGTCACGCCCGATCCAAACGATGGCGACAAGCATCCTGCTATCGTTTGGATAACGGGCGGTGAGTCCAACACGCTGGCGGACTTTTGGCGCAAAGGCTCAAGGCAAAATGACCAAACCGCCAGCCCATATCGTGATGCTGGCGTGATCATGATGTTTCCCACCTTGCGCGGTGGCAATGACAATGCGGGCAATATCGAAGTGAATTATGGTGAAGTCGATGATGTCATCGCGGCGGCAGAATATTTGGCGACCCTGCCATATGTCGATAGCAGCCGTATCTATTTGGGCGGGCACAGTACGGGCGGCACGCTCGCGCTATTGGTCAGTGAGGTGGCGAGCAGCACGCATCCTGAGTTGTTTAAAGAAGTGATTAGCTTTGGCGCTACGCAAGAGACGATGTTTTTGCAAGAGGTTGACTTTACTGGTGATGAGCAACGCGAAATGGATTTGCGTGCGCCTGCAAACTGGACGAATGATATTCGCATGCCGACGTGGATTATTGAGGGCAAGCGTGACGGTAACTATCGCGACCTAAAGCCGATGTGTGATAAGAACAAAAGCCCCATGCTGCACTGTGCGTTTATTGCACGGCACGAGCACTTTAGCGTGCTGTATCCGTTGAATCGTCACCTTGCGCAGCAGATTATGGCAGACGAGCCGTTGTCTATTGACAGTATGAAGTCGTGGGCAATCAAAAGTAACATCAAAACCAATAAGCCAAGCGCATTATTATGAGTAAAAGCAACATGATTAAATGTCATAAAACCGCCGTTATCGGCTTTCTCGGTACGACCTTGGACAACGGCTTTAATGACAAACGTTGGCAGCGCTGGCGGCCGAGCGTCAGCCTGTGCCTGCATGATGACCTGCTGGTCGATGAGCTGCATATCCTCTATAGCAAGCGCGACAAGCGACTGTTCAACGTCATCGTTGATGATGTGGCGCAGGTCAGCGCCAATACCAAAGTCATTGGGCATCGGGTGACGCTGGCGAGTCCGTGGGATTTTGCCGATGTCTATGCTGAGCTGTATGACTTTGTCACAGGCTTCGCCTTTCGTGAAGACACAGACTATCTGCTGCATCTGACCACAGGGACGCATGTGGCGCAGATTTGCTGGTTTTTGCTGGTTGAGGCGGGGTTTTTGCCTGCCGATTTGATTCAGACCTCGCCGTGTCCCAAGCCTGACCAATACGACCCACAAGGGCGCTATCAAGTCATTGATTTGGACGTGTCGCGTTATGACAGTTTGCGCGCGCGTTTTGAGGCCGAAAAAGCCCAGCATTGGCAAACCTTACAAGCCAATCTTGTTACCCAAAACGCCGCCTATCAACAGCTGATTGCTGATATTGAAAAAGTCGCCACGCGCTCCAACGCGCCGATTTTATTGATGGGCGCGACAGGGGCGGGCAAGTCGCAACTGGCAACGCAAATCTATACGCTCAAGAAAAACAAAGCCAACAACAAACAGGCACTCGGCGCGTTCGTCGAAGTCAACTGCGCCACCTTGCGCGGCGATACGGCAATGAGCGTGCTGTTTGGTCATGTCAAAGGCGCGTTTACGGGCGCGGCGTCGAGCCGTGAGGGGCTACTCAAATCAGCGGACGGTGGCTTGCTGTTTTTGGATGAAATCGGCGAGCTGGGGCTGGACGAACAGGCGATGCTCTTGACTGCGCTTGAGGCGCAGCGCTTTTATCCGCTCGGTAGCGATACGCCCATTGATGTGTCGTTTCAGCTGATGGCAGGGACGAATAAGGATTTGCGCCAAGCGGTCGCGGACGGCGAATTTCGTGCCGACTTGTTTGCGCGTCTGAACACGTGGACGTTTTTTTTACCGTCGTTAAAAGACCGTATCGAGGACTTACCCGCCAATATTGATTACGAGCTGGCGCGTCTGGGCAGCGAGCAGCAGTACCAGTACCGCTTTGAGCCTGAGGCGCGTGCGTACTTTGAAGACTTTGCCATGAGTTCTGAGGCGACGTGGCAGGGCAACTTTCGTGATTTAAGCGCCAGTATGACGCGCTTAACGACATTGTGCGAGGGCAAAGTGATTCGTATGCCCGATGTTAAGGCAGAAATCACCCGCCTTAAGCATCTGTGGGCATTACCTAGTAGCGCGCAACATCAAGTGGACAAGGCGGATACGCCCAGCCTAACTGAGCAGCAAGCGCACGCAGATACGGTGCTGAGCCGCCATCTATCAAGCGACGACAAAGACGCGCTCGACCCGTTTGATGCGGTGCAGCTGGCGTATGTGATTGAGGTCTGCTATCAGCACAGCAGCCAAGCGGCGGCAGGGCGCTATCTGTATGCCAACTCCAGAAACCAGCTAAAAAGTAACAATGACAGCGACCGACTGCGGAAGTATCTGCTAAAGTTTGGGCTGAGGTTTGATGGATTAAAACGATAATATTAAAAAGGAGAGGATATGAATAACACAGGATTTGTCGCAGGAACGCTCGTTCATACGGATAAAGGGTTAGTGCCGATTCAGGATATCAAAGTGGGCGATCTTATTTTATCAAAGCCTGTACTCTCTAAGCCCGAAGGTGGGGTCGGTGATATCGAGTACAAACCCGTACTTAGCACCTTTAAATCACCCAATAAGAAACGCATCTTTAAAGTTGAGTATTTTAATGAGACCGCTGATGCGCGAGGAGAAGAGGGTAGCAATTATATCTTATGCACCAGCAATCACCCATTTTGGGTAAAAAGAAATCCTGAAGATTTAGAGGGTGAGTGGTTATCGGCGGAGCGCTTGCCAGCTGGATATCTAACCTCTGCTCATGGCGATACGATTGCGCTTGATGATTACTCGTTCATCCCTGTGCGTACCTTGCCGAACTTCCCTGAAGGCTGTGCCTATCTACAAAGTATACAAGATAAAGACTTTTGGGAGGAAGATGGTCTGGTTCAGTTTGTGAAGTTTTCAGATAGTGGCTATCAGTATGTGAGCTTGGCGGATACAAAAGAAGCATTTGAGCATGAGATTAAAACATTGAACTGGAAAACCTCTGATGCTAAGTTGCTTATCAATCAAAAAGCCCCCTTCTTAGTTGACTCGGAATTATATAAAACTTTGAACATTCGCTTAGCACAAGATACGGCTCCTCATTCTCATTCAGTAGAAAGCTATATAGAATTTGTCAACGCACCTTTAATGTTTAATGGCAAGGGTAGTAAAAGACAATAAGATTTCTGATGAATCTCTATACAAAAAAAGCAGTAAGTAATCTTAGAAAATATGGCAATGCAACGGGTTTAACAGAGGAAAGTATCCATGAGCAAATGGAGAACTACTATGACGCTTGCCCGAACCCCTACGAGGACTATGTTTATAATATAGAAGTCGCTGATACACATACCTATTTTATAGGAGAGCAGGCTATATGGGTACATGACGCCAGTTTAAATAGCTAACCATATCAATAATAAAAAAAGGAAAACTCATGAATAACACAGGATTTGTCGCAGGAACGCTCGTTCATACGGATAAAGGGTTAGTGCCGATTCAAGATATCAAAGTGGGCGACCTTATTTTATCAAAGCCTGTACTCTCTAAGCCTGAAGATGGTAGCGGTGACATAGAGTATAAGCCTGTGGTCAAGACCTTTGTGCATGAAGACAAAGAGATGTGGATCGTGCGTTTAGAGAAAAATCTTGAGAAGTTTAATAAAGATCGAGAGATGGTTGATTATCAAACATACAAGTCAGCTAGTCGCTTTAGTAGTTTTCTAGCGACGCTCAATCACCCTGTTTGGGTAGTCGGTGCCATGGAAAACCCACAGGAAGATATTGAGTTCTATGACCAGCCCTCACTTTAAACGTGTGGATGAACTACAGCAGTATGAAATTGCTGTGAATACCGATGGCGTAATGTATACCGTTGAGCGTGTGCAACCTACCTATCAAGTCGCTAATGATAATTTAGAATTCAATCCAAATTATTACTGGTATCAAAAACATTATCATGAAGACTACTACGATGATTATGTACAAGATGCCGAAGCGCATATGCTCGACTACAGCGAAGTAGAATATAAGGGTATGGGATATGTTGATGACATTAGCTTTTATCAGGAGAAAGGCTATTTGGGCCAACATATTGAAGATAATGGAGGCACCATGCGGATGTTCAATCAATTGACCAACGCGCAAGGTGAACACATTTTATATCAGGCAACCGTCTATAACTTTGAGGTGGCAGACAACCATACCTACTTCATTGGTCGCGTAGGACTATGGGTACATGACGCCAGTTTAAATAGCTAACCATATCAATAATAAAAAAAGGAAAACTCATGAATAACAGAGGCTTCGTTGCAGGCACGCTCGTTCATACGGACAAAGGTCTAGTACCGATTCAAGATATTAAAGTCGGCGACCTCATTTTATCAAAGCCTGTATCCTCTAAGTCTGAAGATGGTAGTGGTGATATAGAGTACAAACCCGTACTCAGCACTTTTAAATCACCCAGTAAGAAACGCATCTTTAAAGTTGAGTATTTTAATGAGACCGCTGATGCGCGAGGGAGAAAAGGGTAGCAATTATATCTTATGCACCAGCAATCACCCATTCTGGGTAACTCGCCAGCCTAAAGATTTAGAGGGTGAATGGCTATCGGCGGAGCGCTTGCCAGCTGGATATCTAACCTCTGCTCATGGTGATACGATTGCGCTTGATGATTACTCGTTCATCCCTGTGCGTACCTTGCCGAACTTCCCTGAAGGTACAGCTTATACTCAAAGTATTGAGGAACATGACTTATGGGAGACAGACGGTCTGGTTCAGTTTGTGAGATTTACGGATGATGGCTACCAGTTTGTCAGTTTAGCCAATACAGAAGAAGCGTTCAAAGAAGAGATCAAAACCGTTAATATGCAAACTTCCGATGCCAAGTTGGTTATTAATGAAAGGGCTGAACCGCCCCGACTATATCGGAGAGTGATTTACTTGAGTCAGGCAGCGATGCCTGACAGGGTTAAATTATCGTAATACCGCTTTTCAAACTCAAAAGGTGACACATAACCAATCGTGCTATGCAGACGTGTTTTATTAAACCAGTCCACCCATTCAAGGGTTGCCAGTTCAACATCATTAACGCCAGTCCAATTCTCCTTTAAATAGTCAATTACCTCAGATTTATACAGCCCGTTAACCGTTTCAGCCAGTGCGTTATCGTATGAATCACCAGTCGTGCCGACCGAGGCAATGATGCTAGAGTCCTTCATCTTATCAGTATAACGAATGGATAAGTACTGAACCCCGCGATCACTGTGATGAATCACATCTTTGGGGTTGTTCCTGTCTGCTATCGCCTGATTTAGCGCAGCCATAACCATATCCGTGTTCATGCGATTAGATACTTTCCAACCGACAATGCTACGGGCAAACACGTCAATAATAAAAGCGGTATATACCCAGCCGCTAGTTGTTTTTATATAGGTGAAGTCAGCTACCCATAGCTGATTAGGACGATGGGCATTAAAATTACGATTAATCAGGTCATCAGAGCATTTTTGGTCATCACGGCTATTGGTGGTGATCTTGCCCTTACCGCGCCAGATGCCTTGCATACCATACTGCTTCATTAAACGCTCTACCGTACAACGAGCCACATGAATACCATCTGCCTTCATCTGCTGCCAGACTTTACGAACACCGTAACGGCATTTACTGTCCTGCCAGATGCGTTTAATCTCGTTGATATAATAATCGTCATGCTGCTGACGCAACGAGCGCTTTTCAGGGTAACTCTCCAAGTCTTTAGTACGGTGGTAGGTTGATGGGGCAATCGGTAGTACTCTACAGATTGGCTCGATCCCGTATTTCTGCTTGTGATCATCGATAAATGTGACCATTATTTCGGTGGACGGTCGAGCTCCGCCTGGGCGAAAAAAGCGGCTGCCTTACGTATGATCTCATTGGCCTGTTTGAGTTCTTTGTTCTCACGTTCAAGATCTTTAATACGTTGCTCTTGGCTTTGAGCTTGTACCGATGCAGGGATAGTTTGATCTATATGCTTCTTGTGCCATGAGCGCAGGGTTTCAGGCGTGCAGCCAATCTTAGGGGCAATGGCTTGAATGGCTGCCCATGTGGAGGGATAGTCGTTTGCTGCTTCGATCAGCATACGGACGGCGCGTTCTTTAATCTCAGGAGTGTAGGTTTGTCTTTTCATTGTCGTATTCTCTCAGAATGTTAAGTCTCCGACAATACCGGGGCGGTTCAGGCACCTTTATTGTAGACCCTGAGCTTTATAAAACATTGAATGTGAGGTTTAGTCAAGATAAAGATCCTGCTACACACACAATTGGTAAGTTTATAAAAGAAATGTATTCGCCTTTAATTTTTGATGGAAGGGTAGTCAAGGGATAACAGTATTGGTGATGAAAAGTTATTTGAAAAGGCTCTAGCTAACATTGAAAGATATGGTAATGCAACAGGATTGTTAGAGAGCAGTATTCACGAGCAGATGCAACGCTATAACGATGTCTGTCCTAACCCTTATGAGGATAATGTCTATAATATAGAAGTGGCAGATCATCATACATATTTTGTTGGACACGATGCGGTGTGTGTAAACGCTACAAACTCGTAGGCATCATCCATGCTAACCTAACCCAAAACCACAATAACAATAATAATAGGAAAACGCATGCCCACCGACACCCGCCCGATTCTCGTCTTTGATGTTAATGAAACCTTGCTCGATATCAGTACCCTTACGCCTTTATTTAGCCGCCTTTTTAATGATGGCAGCATACTGCGCGAATGGTTCGCCCAGCTGGTGCTGTACTCGCAAACCCTGACCTTATCAGGACTGTATACGCCGTTTGGTGAGATTGGGGTCGGCGCGCTGCGGATGGTTGCTGATATTCATGGCGTTGAGATTGCCGATGCCGATATTGACGAGCTAAAGACGCGCATGGGCAAGATGCCCGCGTATGCCGATGTCGTGCCCGCGCTGACGCTGCTTAAGGAGGCAGGCTTTCGACTGGTGACCTTGACCAATTCAGAGTCCAGCGAGTCACCGCCACCGCTAGAAAAGGCGGGGTTGAGCGAATTTTTGAGCGCTCATTTCATATTGAGGCGGTGCGTCAGTTTAAACCCGCACCTGCGACTTACAATCTGGTCGCCGAGGCACTGTCCGTGTCCACATCCGAGCTGTGTTTGGTCGCTTGCCATCTGTGGGACACGATAGGCGCGCAGGCAGCAGGCTGTCAGGGCGCGTTTTTATTGCGTCCGCACAATGCGTTATTGCCCGCCAACCACGTACCAACGCCCGATTATATGGCGGATGACTTACGCACATTAGCGCAGCAAATCATTACGCAAAACACCGACTCATAACGCCCAAAAGAAACATCAAACAAGCCACCCAAGCAGGTGGCTTTTTTATGTCTGATAAAACAGTTGGGTGTGAGGCCGCTTATAAAACTAGTGCTTTAGCAGTAGTAGGCTTCTTTGTCTTTTAGCGCGTCTTGCAAATAAGCAACCAATAATTTGAGCTTTTGATCGGGCTGTTTTGATTTGGGATACACCGCAAACATCCCCATACGCTTGCGGGTAAAATCTTGCAAAATTTGGGTTAAAGTCTGGCGCTGAAAGGCTTTATACACTAGTGCTTGCGGCAAAAAGCAATGCCCAAATCACTCAGCGCAGCATGTTTGATCGCGCTTAAATGATTGCTATGAAAGCGGCCACTGACGGGCAGCAGCAGCTCAGCACCATCCCTCATATAACGGCCACAAGTCGCTACTGGTGTTATCAAATTTATAGATGAGGCAATCATGATTTTGCAGTTGGGCGGGGGTTTGCGGCGTACCATATTTGTTGAGGTAATTTTGGGTGGCGCAAATCACCCATTGACTGTCTATCAGGCGTTTGACAATCAAGGAGGAGTCTCCAAGCTCCGCCGTTCGGATGGCCAAATCAAAGCCATCTTCGACCAAATCAATCAAACGGTTGGTGATGTATAGCTCTACGGTTATCTCAGGATATTTTTTACAAAATTCAGCGATAGCCGTGCTGAGTAGTAAGTCAGAAGAGACCACAGGGGCGGTGACGCGGATATGGCCTTTCATGTTTTCGCCATAGCCGATGACAGTATTTTCCGCTTCTTGAATGGCAAGCTGAGCCAATTTGGCTTTGTGATACAGCGTTCGGCCGGCATCGGTCAAGCTGAGTTTTCGGGTGGTTCGGTAGAGCAATTGTGCATTTAAGTTGGCTTCTAGGCGCGCGATACGTTTGCTCACTACAGAATTGGTCAGCGCCAGTTTGTCAGCAACTTTGGAAAAGAGCCTTCATCGACCACCAAAACAAACAAAACCATGTCATCAGCTTTAATCATACCGATTCTCTAATCAGGGTAATATATTTCGTATTATAGCAAAAAGGAAAATAACCTTGTCTGATCATGCCGTTTATCTTTGCACTTGTAAAGCGTAGAATTAGAGTGTGTGAATTCTACCCTAAGCACAATGAGGCTGTTAATCTGAGCGATTGAGTGTTTGTATGTAAGGACTGTGTTTAAGGGCGGCGTTTAAGAGTGGTGTTCAAGGATGCACAGACGATAACAGGGAGAGGGAATTTTGAATCAGACTGTCTATGGGTTACTTGCCCTATTGCCAATCATACTCAGTGGCATATTTCTTATTGGTCTACAATGGTCGGCCAAAAAACCATGCCGATCATTTTGGCGGTGACTGCCGCGCTCGCACTTTTATTTGGGACATGACGTTTAACCGCGTGTCGTCCTCTATTCTTCAAGGGACCGTGATTACGATATCGGTATTGTGGATCGTATTTGGTGCGCTGTTCTTATTAAATACTCTAAAACACACGGGCGCTATAGCAGTGATTCGCGCAGGTTTTATCAACGTATCGCCTGACCGCCGAGTGCAAGCCATCATCATTGCATGGTGTTTTGGTACGTTTTTGGAAGGTGCATCGGGCTTTGGCACACCGGCTGCAATTGCGGCACCGCTGCTGGTCGCGATAGGGTTTCCTGCATTGGGTGCGGTGCTTATGGGGATGATGATCCAAAGCACGCCCGTATCGTTCGGGGCGGTCGGTACGCCGATTGTTATTGGGGTGAATAAGGGTCTAGATACCGTGGCCATCAGTGCGCTGCTGGCGCAAGAAGGCATGCAATGGGAAGAATTTTTACAACTGATTACCACCCAAGTGGCGATCATTCACGGTGTGATTGGGACGTTTATGCCGCTGCTGATGGTGATGATGCTCACCCGCTTTTTTGGTAAAAATAAAAGTTGGAAAGAAGGCTTAGCCATTTGGCCCTTTGCCATCTTTGCAGGGTTGGCCTTCACTGTACCTTACACTTTAACGGGTATTTTCTTGGGTCCTGAATTTCCATCGTTGATTGGTGGACTGGTCAGTGTCGCGATTGTCATTCAGGCGGCTAAAAAGGATTTTTGGTACCAAAGACCACGTGGGACTTTGAAGCCAAAAGCAGCTGGCCAAGCGATTGGATGGGTAAACTGGTGGTCAGCAAAGAAGATGTGGCCACCCCAGCAGGCAAGACCATGTCTACGCTGATGGCATGGTTTCCCTTACTTGCTAGTGGCGCTGCTACTGGTGTGTTCGAGAATGTTTGCTGACTTTAAGGACTTGCTCAGCAGCGCCACGCTAGACTTTAATACGATTTTGGGCGAGGCCGATATCAGTGCAGGTTTTAGTCCTTTATACTTGCCCGGCGGCCTGTTGTTAATCAGCGCCTTAATCGCAGCTTTTGTGCAAACTAAAAATCCAACGCGTGCGCTGGGTGATGCTTTGAGCGAATCAAGCAAAACCGTCTTAAGCGCTGGGTTTGTGCTTATTTTTACCATCCCTATGGTGCGGATTTTTATCAACTCTGGGGTCAATCTATCCGATGTCGCGAGTATGCCAGTTGCCAGTGCTGAGTTGTTTGCAGGCACGTTTGGCAGCGCCTTTCCGCTGATCAGCTCAACCATCGGTGCCCTAGGTGCGTTTATCGCAGGCTCGAATACCGTGTCAAACATGATGTTTAGTCAGTTCCAGTATGAAGCGGCTATGAGCTTGCACATATCTCGCCCTCACTCATCATCGCAGCACAAGCGGTTGGCGCCGCGGCGGGTAACATGATTGCCATTCACAATGTGGTGGCCGCATCAGCAACCGTTGGGCTGCTTGGGATGGAGGGCGCGACGCTAAGACGCACCATCTTACCAACCATCTATTATGTGTTGTTCAGTGGCATCATCGTTATGGCAGCCATTTATCTCTTTGGCGTTCAAGGACCGCTAACCTTATGAATGCACAGTAAAAAAAAGAGCAAGTAATGAACCGTTATCGATCGACCGCCTCCTATACAAGCCAGCTACCATCAGATCAGGTGTTGGTTAAATTAACCAAAATACTGGGCGCCGCCAATATACAGGCAGATCCAGCTAAAAATGAGCACTACCGCATGGGCTGGCGCTCAGGCGGCGGTAGCGCGCTGGCAGTGTTGTTTCCGCAAACGCTGCTTGAAATTTGGCAATGTCTGGAAGTGTGTGTTGAGGGCAACTGTATCATCATCATGCAGGCGGCCAAAACAGGTCTGACAGAAGGCTCAACGCCCAGCGGTGATGACTACGACAGACCCGTGGTAGTGATCAATACACTGGCGATAAATAAGTTGTATTTGATCAATGATAATGAGCAAATTATCAGCCTACCGGGTACGACTTTGCATCAACTGCAAAACGAGTTAAAAGCGGTCAATCGAGCGCCGCACTCGGTGATTGGCTCATCGACTTTGGGCGCGTCAATCGTCGGCGGTGTCTCCAATAATTCAGGCGGCGCGCTGGTCAAACGAGGCCCTGCTTACACGGAGCTGTCGCTGTTTGCTCAGATTAATGAACACGGTCAGCTGGTATTGGTGAATCATTTAGAGGGTTGAATTGGGCGATACGCCCGAAGAAATCCCTCACCAATTTACAAAACGGCTATTTTGACAAGTCACAGTTATCCCAAAGCAACAAACTGGCCTCAGACAAAGAGTATGTCGCCCGAATACAGGATGTCAATGCCGACACGCCGAGCCGCTTTAATGCGGATAAGCGCAGGCTGTATGAAGCCAGTGGCTGTGCAGGCAAGTTGGCCGTTTTTGCCGTTCGTCTGGATACATATCCCACCGCAACCAAAGAGCAAACCTTTTATGTCGGTAGCAATAGTGTGCAGGAGTTGGCACTACTGAGACGACAAATACTATCGAGCTTTAAAAACGTCCCTGAAGTGGGCGAATATATGCACCGCGATATATTTGATGTGTCTGCCAAGTACGGCAAAGACACCTTTTGAGCATCAAGCATCTGGGTACCAATGCTTTGCCCAAGCTGTTTTCTATCAAAGGCAGTATTGATGCCAAACTGAGTAAATGGTCATGGGTGCCCAATCATTTGACCGATAAAGTCATGCAAATGATCGCCCAAGTATTGCCGCAGCATTTGCCCAAGCGCATGCTTGAGTACCGCAACCAGTATGAGCATCACCTGATTATCAAAATGAGCGATGATGGCATCTATGAGGCGCAGTCTTTTTAGAGTCGTTTTTGCAGATTCAGAAACGGGCAGTTATTTTACCTGCACGCAAGCTGAGTCAGACAGCGCCTTTTGCATCGCTTTGCTGCTGCAGGGGCCGCCATACGTTATGAAGTCATGCATGAAGAGACCGCCGGAGAGATACTGGCGCTCGATATTGCTATCCCGCGTAACACGCTTGATTGGCTGGAAAATTTGCCTGAGAGCATCACTCAGCACTTAGAAAAAAAGCTGTATTACGGTCACTTTTTTTGTTATGTGTTTCATCAAGATTATATTTTAAAAAGGGCAGTGATGCCAAGCAGGTCAAAAAGATGATGCTTGAGCTATTAAACAAGCGCGGTGCCAAATACCCTGCTGAGCATAATGTCGGCCACTTATATGAAGCCGAACCTGACTTGCAGCAATTTTATGAGCGCCTAGATCCTACCAATACTTTTTAACCCTGGTATCGGTCAAATGCCAAAAACCAAACGCAACTGCGCGTGCTGTTTATAGCCATTTATAATGGTGATGAAACTTGAAGTGACAGTCGCTTACTTTTACGCATCACCACCGCCAATCCGCTCCGCCAATGCCTGCAATTTTGGCACTATGATTGCCGCATAGTCGTCCGCTTCCCAATTAGCGCTTGGTACACTGGCATTGAGCGAATAGGCGTATTGCCCAGTCGCGACATCATAGACGCCCACCGCGACTGCCAAGATATCAGTAGAGAACTCCCCATCAGAGACGGTATAGCCGTACTGCTCATAGTGCTGGGCTGCTTGAGTGAGCGCTGACTGTGCGTGAATGTAATCTTCATCAGATAAATTCTCTTTCAAATTGCTAATAATCATTGCCTGTCTCGCTTGAGAGCTTACTGCATAAAAAGCCCGTCCAATGGCAGTACGTGCCACCGGCACCGCTGAGCCAACCTGCAAGTTGACCGATAGGCGTGCAGGACTACGACAGCAGGCGTGATAGCGCATCTCTCCTCCAACTTCGGTCGCTAGATTTACCGATACCTCATTTTCGCTAGCGAACTGCCGTAATAGTGGCTCAGCATAGGCCACCATGTCATGACGACTCCATGCGGTCGCACTGAGACGTACTGCACTACTGCCCAGTTGATACTGTCCGTGCTCATTAGTACGCAAAAACCCAAGCGTGGTCAAGGTATGAATCAGGCGACTAATGGTCGCTTTTGGCAGTTTGGTCATCTGACATAGTTGCTGATGGGTAAGGCGCTCATGGTGTTCAAAGGCAGCCAGTATAACCAATCCACGACCTAGTGCCGTCACAAACTGTCGGTCATTATCATCCTTGCTTTGACCCATCAGGTGATCCATTCGTTCGAGTAGTGAAATAGCTGCCGATGTAGATGTTGTCATTTTATCTCCATTTCCCTTAATGATTATCTCTTTTGATGCCTATTTTTTAATAAAGGTTTACAGGACGGCGAAAGTTTGTTTAAATAGTTTTATATTATGAAACAAAGTTTCGCATAGCGGAATAACAAAGTCAATAACTTGTTAAACCAAATATGTATCAACCACTATTCGTCAGTCAGGATGACTGATATCAAGGAGAGACATATGGCAACATCGACCAGCCCACGCTTTGATTGGGAAGATCCTTTCTTATTACGCGACCAGCTCACTGAAGAAGAGCGCATGGTCACCGACAGCGCCCGTCAATTTTTTCAAAAGGAATTGATGCCCGGTATTATCAATGCCAACCGTAATGAGCATTTTGATCGTAATATCATGCGTCAAATGGGTGAGATGGGTCTGCTTGGCGTGACCATCGAGGGCTACGGCTGCGCAGGTCTATCGAGTGTGGCTTACGGTCTGATTGCCAAGGAAGTGGAGGCGGTTGACTCAGGCTACCGCTCAGCGATGAGTGTGCAGTCAAGCCTTGTGATGCATCCAATCTGGGCATATGGCACTGAAGAGCAAAGAGAAAAATATCTGCCAAAACTTGCCACAGGTGAGTACGTCGGCTGCTTTGGTCTGACTGAGCCTGATTCGGGTTCTGATCCTGCCTCAATGTCGACACGTGCGCGTGCCGTTGATGGTGGTTATGAGCTGACGGGTAATAAAATGTGGATTACCAACAGTCCTATCGCGGATGTGTTCGTGGTCTGGGCAAAAGATGATGCAGGCGAGATTCGTGGTTTTGTCTTAGAAAAAGGCATGAAAGGCCTATCTGCGCCGAAAATCGAAGGCAAGTTCTCACTACGTGCTTCGGTCACCGGTGAGATCGTCATGGACAAAGTGTTCGTTCCTGAAGCCAATGCTTTCCCAGATATCCGCGGTCTAAAAGGGCCGTTTGGCTGCTTGAATAAAGCGCGTTATGGTATCGCTTGGGGCAGTATGGGCGCGGCAGAGTTTTGCTGGAAAGCGGCGCGTCAATACACGCTCGATCGCAAGCAGTTTGGTCGTCCGCTTGCTGCAACACAGTTGGTGCAGTTAAAGCTTGCCAATATGCAAACCGAAATCAGCTTAGGTCTACAGGCCGCGCTACGTGTCGGTCGTTTGATGGATGAAGACAACGCTGCACCTGAGATGATTTCGCTCATTAAGCGTAATAACTGCGGTAAAGCGCTCGATATCGCTCGTATTGCCCGCGATATGCATGGTGGTAATGGTATCTCTGATGAGTTCCACATCATCCGTCACGTGATGAACTTGGAAGCCGTCAATACTTACGAGGGCACGCATGATATTCATGCGCTTATCTTAGGCCGTGCACAGACAGGCATTCAGGCGTTCTTTTAATTGCTTTTAGCTAAGAATATTTAACAAAGTTGTACTTCATGACGTACGTTACTGCTTGGCTTTTTATCAAAAGAGTATCGACAGTGGCGTACGTTTTTCAGTTGTTACTCACCATTTATTTAACAGTGGGTCATTAAACAACGCAAAAAACTAAATGATGAATAGCAATTTTCTAATCAGAAAATCGAAGAATACGCCACAGAGTAAGGGAATTTCATGGCAGATATAACTGATATGACGGATATACCAAAAGGTGCATTGCAGGGTATCAAGGTGCTCGATTTATCAAGAGTGTTGGCAGGTCCCTCTTGTACGCAAGTGCTCGCCGATCTGGGCGCAGATGTCATCAAAGTTGAGCGTCCACATATCGGTGATGAGACGCGCCACTGGGCACCGCCAACATTCAGCGATGACACCTCCGCTTATTACGCTACCATCAATCGCAATAAAAAATCACTCACGGTAGACATCACCACGCCAGCAGGGCAGACCATAATCAAACAGCTCATCGCTGACAGTGATATTTTGGTAGAGAATTTCAAAGTCGGTGGTCTCAAAAAATACGGTTTAGATTACGACAGCCTCAAGCAAGACAATCCGCGCCTGATTTATGCGTCTTTGACAGGGTTTGGGCAGACAGGACCAGATGCCAAGCGTCCCGGTTATGATTATATTATTCAAGGGTTATCAGGGTTGATGAGTATCACAGGCCCAAGTGATGGCGAACCACATAAAGTCGGCGTCGCAGTGATTGATTTATTTGCAGGTTTGCAGCTGACGATTGGTATCCAAGCGGCGCTATTGGCGCGTCAACATACTGGCGTCGGTCAACATGTCGATGTCGCACTCTTAGATAGTGCGCTGTCTATACTCGCCAATGTCGGCATGAATCATTTGGCTTCAGATAAGATTCCACCAAGACTGGGCAATCAGCATCCCAACATTGTGCCTTATCAAGTATTTGCGGCTGAAGGTGAGGCTCACTTTATTTTAGCGTGCGGTAATGATCATCAATTTGCCAAACTGTGTGAGGTATTGTCAGTCGATTGGCATACTGATGCACGTTTTGCGACCAATCCTAATCGCGTTGCCAATCGTGAGCTGCTTTGTGCTGAGTTGACTAAAATATTTGCCAAACAGCCACGTGCTTACTGGCTTGCAGCTTTGGATCAGGTCGGCGTACCTTGCGGTGCGATTCATAACGTCGCCGAAGCTTTGGCGATGCCGCAAGCACAAGCGCGAGAAATGATCGTGAGTTTCGCTCAGCAAGGCAGCCCCGTTCGCGCCCTTGGCAATCCCATCAAATTATCGGCATCACCTGTCAGCTATCGCACACCGCCACCGCGTTTGAGCGAGCATACCGATAGTACGCTTGCTGATTTAGGCTACGACAGCGAGATAATCGCCAAGCTAAAGGCGGACGGCATTGTTTAGTTCAATGCTTGCCACAGTATCTTTACAGTGATAAACACTAAAAAATGGAATTTTTAAACAAAACAAGCTAAACCAAGTAGTGTAAAACAAGGAATGTTAAGCATGAAAATATATAGCCATGAAAACCTAAGTCTGTATAGACCGTTGCCCTATTTTTCTTATGGCAAGATGCATGAGCCTTTAGAGATACCAGAGCGTATGGCGGAATTGTTAAAAGCACCAGCAGCATTGGGTTTAGAGGTTACCGCTGCCACCGAATTAGCCGTTCATGATAATGAATCCTGCAACTACGTCACATAAGCAATCAATTATGAGTCAGCTATAAAGCCTAAATGCCGCTCAATCTGTTCGGCCAATTCAATCAATACCGCACTGACCTCAGCCCGTTTGGACTCATACTCTCCTTGCAGAAAACTCACTGCCATGCCAGCGACCGCCGTGCCGGATGCATTACGAATATACGTGCCCAAGCAGTACATCCCATCACGCAACTGCCCATTATCGAGCGACACTCGACTTTCCTGAATCACCGCAAGCTCAGTGGATAAATCCGCAAAGTTTTTGACGCCATGTTGGGTCATGGGTGTGGGGAACTTCTCTTTATACAGTGACTTTATGCTATCCATCGACAATGTGGATAGCATGGCTTTGCCTGTCGCCGAAAATACCGCAGGCACGCGCACGCCTGCACGAAAGGTAAAACCAAGCGGGGCAGGTGATTCATGGCAGGCCAAAAACACCACTTCTCCCAAATCCAGTTTTGACAACGTCACCGTGTGTTGCAGTAGCACCGGATACTGCACGATCAAATCCTTAAACAATCGTACAACGCCTTGCTGCTGCTCGTACTTTCCCGCCCAATACATTAGATATGAGCCCAAATAAAAGCGGCTTTCAGGATCTTTATAAATGACGTGCTTGGACAGTAGGCTCTGCAAAATATTATGCGTAGAGCTGCGAGGAAGCCCCAATTCTTTGGCAATATGAGCGGCTGTCAGCGGCTGGGCGCTATCGGTAATCAAGTCCAAAATCTGAAAGGTTTTGTCTAAGGCAGGTACGGCAGTCGAGCTCATAAGTAACCTATAAAAGTAAAATAAAATGAAAAAGCACAAGATAATTATCAAAATAATGCGATTAAGGGTTGCAAATCACGACATATCGTTCTTATAATGATGTCTCGTATATAGAATACGTGTTCAGTATATTGAACAAAAAAACAATTATCAATCATTATCTCATGACTACTATTATATCCACTCTTATAAACATACCTATATGACAAGGAAGGAGCGTTAACATGTCAAATACGCTACAGTTATCCAATCCAGACCTACTCAAACAATCTTGTTTTATCAAAGACGGCTGGTATGCTGCCAGTGACGAGGCGGTACTTGAAGTCAATAACCCATTCAACGACGAGCTTATCGGTACCGTGCCTAGCCTCACGACCGATGATGTCAATGACGCCGTTGCCTATGCTCATGAAGCGCAAGTTGCTTGGGCGGCAAAAACGGCTAAAGAGCGTGCAGAGCTGTTGCAAAAGTGGGCGGATCTCATTGATGCCAATAAAGAAGATCTTGCGATCATCATGACCGCTGAGCAAGGCAAGCCGCTTACTGAGTCACGCGGCGAAATCGGTTATGCCAATAGCTTTATTCGCTGGTTCGCCGAAGAAGGCAAGCGCGTTTACGGTGATGTCATTCCTGCCAATAGTACGCAATTACGTCACGTCGTGCTCAAGCAGCCCGTCGGTGTTTGTGCCGCCATCACCCCTTGGAACTTTCCAGCGGCGATGATCACGCGCAAAGTCGCTCCAGCGATGGCAGCAGGCTGTACAATTATCGTCAAACCAGCCACCGAAACGCCATTCTCAGCATTAGCATTGGGCGCTTTGGCAGAGCAAGCGGGTATTCCTGCAGGCGTGCTCCAGATTGTAACGGGCAAATCATCAACCATTGGTGAAATCCTAACAGGCGATGCACGTATTCATAAGCTGTCGTTCACAGGCTCTACAGAAGTCGGTCGTACGCTAATGGCACAATGCGCGCCGACTATTAAAAAGCTATCGTTAGAGCTGGGTGGCAACGCGCCATTTATCGTTTTTGATGATGCTGATCTTGAGAAAGCGGCGGCAGGCCTTATCGCTTCCAAATATCGCAATGCGGGTCAGACCTGTGTGTGCGCCAACCGTGTCTACGTGCAAGACAGCATCAAAGATAAGTTCCTAGACGTCTTTGTCAAAAAGTCGCTGAACTAAAAGTAGGTAACGGCTTAGAAGAAGGCGTCGATATTGGACCGCTTATCAACAAAAAAGCGTTAGATAAAGTTCAAGCCCTGCTAAAAGACGCCTTAGATAAGGGTGCCAAATTGGTCACGGGCGGTAGTGTCAATGACGCCTCAGAGCTGACGTATAACCCAACCATTATTACCGATATCAGCAGTGATATGGATATCGCCTCTGAAGAAATCTTTGGACCAATTGCGACCATATTTACCTTCAAAGACGAAGCAGAAGTGATTCGTGCTGCCAACGATACCATTTATGGCTTGGCCGCTTACTTCTATAGTAGTGACTATGCACGCTCATGGCGCGTCACTGAAGGGTTAGAGTACGGCATGATCGGCCATAACACGGGTTTGATTTCTACAGAAGTTGCCCCATTTGGCGGCGTAAAACAGTCTGGTTTTGGTCGTGAAGGTTCAAAATATGGTATCGAAGACTATATTACGACTAAATACTGGTGTTCTGACATCAGCTAATAAATAACTCGGCTAGCATTTAGCAGAACATTCGTTTAACAAAAACTTAACGAAACATTTTAGATGTCGAATGGTGTTTTATCTTAAACAAACATCCCTCGATATCTAAAAGGTATCAACTGAACCGCCAATCACTAGATGGCATTTATGTTACGAACACAGAAAAGGACATTCCCATGACTACCAATCAGTCATTACTTGAGCGCCGCAAAGCTGTTTTACCAACAGGACTTGGGGTTGCCTTTCCTATCTTTGCAGAAAAAGCAAAGAACTCAGAGATTTGGGACATTGAAGGCAAGCGTTATATCGACTTTGTCGGTGGTATCTCAGTATTGAACACCGGTCATAGCCATCCAAAAATCACCCAGCGTGTGCATGAGCAGCTCGACAAATTTACGCACACTGCGGCGCAAATGATCAACTATGAGTGCTATGTGGATTTGGCAGAAAAGCTGTGTGAAAAAGCACCGATCAGCGGTGATAAAAAAGCGTTCTTTTGACTACTGGCGCAGAAGCGGTCGAAAACTGCATCAAGATTGCACGTGCTAAAACGGGGCGTCCAGGTGTGATCTCTTTTGTTGGTGGCTGGCATGGTCGCACCATGATGTGCATGAGCCTGACTGGTAAAGTACTGCCATACAAAAGAACTTCGGCCCAATGCCAGGACCTGTGTTCCATGCATTGTTCCCTGCAGAAGAGTTGAATGTGACCGAAGAACAAGCGCTACATAGCCTTGATATGATCTTCCAAGCAGACATCGATCCGAGTGAAGTGGCAGCGATGATTGTTGAGCCAGTCCAAGGCGAGGGCGGTTTCCATCAGGTAACGCCATCATTTGCCAAAAGCACTACGCGAGATCTGTGATGAGCATGGCATCGTGCTTATTTTTGACGAAGTACAGTGTGGTTTTGCTCGTACAGGTACGTTGTTCGCCACTGAACAGTTAGGCGTCGAGCCTGATTTGATGACTGCCGCGAAAAGCTTGGCGGGTGGTTATCCTATCTCTGCGGTCATCGGCCGTGCTGATATCATGGATGCGCCGCAAGTCGGCGGCTTAGGTGGCACTTACTCTGGTAACCCGCTCGCCTGTGCGGCTGCGCTTGCTGTCATGGAAGTGATCGAAGAAGAAAACTTACTGGAGCGTAGTATCGAGATTGGCGATACCATCGCGTCGTTCTTAAAAGGCTTGAACCTAAGCAGCATCGGTCATATCCGTCATAAAGGCGCGATGCTAGCGTTTGAATTGATTGATAGCGAAGGCAAACCTGATGCAGCAGCAGCAGCCAACCTAAAAGCAAAAGCATTTGAGCAAGGCTTGCTACTAGCGTCTTGTGGTATGTATGGCAATGCTATTCGTGTGATGGTGCCATTAACAGTTGAAGACGAGGTGCTACAAGAAGGTCTTGATATCATTAAAGATATCCCTTGCAGCTTAATAGTTATCGAGTGTCATAAAATTTAGCGATGGATCGCTTCTAATCAAACATTGATTTTGATTGAAAAGTTATAGTGAAGATAACGGCAAGGTTGCCCTTATGACACTCACATGGAGTGTGATTTTAAACGGCGCCTTGCAAGTCAAGGCGCCGTTTTGCTATGTGAATATCAAACAACGAGCAATCGGCTTTCTTTGGCGGAAACGATATACAGTAAATATGATGGGTATTACTCCATTAAATAGAAATAGTGTAACCATAAAAGGTTCACACGGATGACACACAGACAAGGAGTAGGTTATGTCTGAATTAAAGAAAACGTTAGGTGTGTTCGATATCATTGCGCTGGCATTCGGTGCGATGGTTGGTTGGGGCTGGGTCGTGCTGGCGGGTGGTTGGATTATCTCGGCAGGCATCTGGGGCGCAATCAGTGCATTCTTAATTGGCGGTCTTGTGGTGGTTTTGATTGGCGTGACCTATGCTGAATTGGCGGCATCTATGCCTATCACAGGAGGCGAGCACACGTATACACACCGTGCACTGGGGGTAAATATATCCTTTATCTGCTCATGGAGTATTTTATTTGGTTATTTTTCCGTCGTTGCTTTTTGAGGGCGGTGGCACTGCCAACCGTTGTCGAATATGTCATTCCCAATTATAGTCAAGGCTATCTTTGGAATGTCGCAGGCTGGGATGTTTATGCCACGTGGGTAGCTGTCGGTATGCTTGGCTCCATCATTGTCACCTGGCTCAATATACGCGGTATGGAAGTCAGTGCGTGGTTCCAAAAGTTGGCCGTCGTCGGTATTTTCTGCGTCGGTATCTTACTATTCGTTGGTGCGTTATTATTCAATCCTGAAACCTCCAACTCAGTACAAGCACCAAACTTTATCGGTGGTATGGGCGGTATCATGACGGTGATGGTGATGGTACCGTTTTTATTCGTGGGCTTCGATGTGATTCCACAAGCCGCAGAAGAAATCAACCTAACGCGTCCAAATATCGGCAAATTTTTGATTGTCTCTATTATCATTGCCGTGCTTTGGTACGTGGCTGTCGCTTGGAGTGTGGGCAAAACCCTGCCGCTATTGCAAGCACATAAGATTCAACATTGGCAACCGCTGATGCGATGACCAATGCATGGAATGGCAAATGGGCAGGTACGCTGCTAGTTATCGGCGGTGTACTGGGTATTTTATCAAGCTGGAACGCGTTTCTTATTGGTGGCAGTCGCTTATTGTACGCCATGGGTAAAACGCACATGTTGCCACAGTTCTTGTGCAAGCTACATCCTAAATACAACACCCCAGTCAATGCGATCTTGTTGATCGGTGGCCTTGCCACACTAGCGCCATTATTTGGTCGCAAAATGCTCGTGTGGATTGTTGATGCAGGCGGCTTTGGTATCGTTATCGCTTATACTTGTGTTGCATTGTCATTTTTAGTGCTACGCTACCGTGAGCCTAATATGATACGTCCATTTAGAGTACCAGCAGGTAAATTGGTTGGTGTCATCACAATCATACTCAGCCTTGGTATGTTGGCGCTTTATCTGCCAGGTATGCCGTCGGCATTGGTTCCTATCGAGTGGTGGATTTTCCTTGGCTGGACGGTTCTTGGCGGCGCAATGTATGGCTATGCGTCAATGAAAAACCCTGGTAAGAGTAAAGAGATTATGGATCATGAGCTGCATGAGCTCAAAATCATTAATCAACAATGGTTAAAAGAAAATCCATATAAATAATAGTCTCATTTTAGTCAGTTAACTACCTTAAAAAGCCTAACGTCAAACGTTAGGCTTTTTTAGTGCATACAATCAAGTGCTTATACGATTAAGACTTATCACGGATAAGCTTATAGTTTAAGAACTCAGTGATACCAAGCGTACCAAGCTCGCGACCAAATCCTGAACGTTTAACGCCGCCAAATGGGGTATTGGCTTCGGTACCAGACGGCGCGTTGATAGTGACCATGCCCACTTCTAATTTATCAGCAATATCAGCAGCTAGGGCAGCATCTTGCGTTTGGATAGAAGCACCAAGACCAAAAGGCACATCATTAGCAATCTTGATAGCGTGATCGACATCACGAGCCTTGTAGACGACAGCGACAGGACCAAACAACTCTTCACGGTAGACATCCATTGATTCAGTGACATCTGTTAGTACCGCAGGTTTGAACCATGCACCAGGCTTGTCCTTGACTAGGCCGCCCTCGACTAGGACCGTCGCGCCTGCTTCAACGGCACTATCTAACTGCGCTTGCAGATTGACCGCGGCAGCCTTTGAAGACATTGGGCCGATAAAGGTTTTTTCATCAAGAGGATCGGCCAATGTCATACCACGTACAGCATCAGTAAAGCCCTCAACGAACTTGTCATAGACAGACTCAAGCACGATTAGGCGTTTGGCGGCGTTACAGGCTTGGCCGGCATTACCAAAACGACCAGAGATCGCGCCTTTTACGGCTTTTTTGATATCCGCATCAGCTGCAACGATAAAGGCATCGGAGCCGCCAAGCTCCAACACGACTTTTTTGAGTGCGCCGCCTGCTTCTTTGGCAACGGCTTGTCCAGCGCGCTCAGAGCCAGTGAGTGAGATACCTTGTACACGCTTGTCATGAATAATAGTCGCTGCCTGCTCGTTGGTGGCAAAGATATTGTTATAAACACCTTCAGGTACGACGACCTCTTTGAACATATCAGCGATAACTTCTGCAGTCTTAGGGCATTGAGGCGCGTGCTTTAAGATAATAGTATTACCTGCCATAAAGTTTGGCGCGACAAAACGTGCCACTTGATAATGCGGATAATTCCACGGCATGATACCGAGTAGAACGCCAACAGGACGTTTTTCTACCGAAGCTGATCCTGAATCAACGTCAATGGTATTCGGCGCGAGTAGCTGCTCAGCATTGTCTGCATAGTAACGATAGATCTCAGCGACCAGACCGATTTCACCCTTTGCTTGTGCAACGGGTTTACCCATCTCACCCGCCACAATACGAGCCAGCTCGTCTTGACGTTCCAGATAGCTATCGGCAATTTTATGCAGTAGTGCACTGCGCTCACTCAATGAGACTTGACGCCAGTCTTGATAGGCGTTGTCAGCCTGCTCGATGACTTGCTGGATATCTTGTTCAGTGGCGGTAGGGTAAGTGGCTTCTAGTTCGCCAGTGGCTGGATTGTTGATTTGATAATCGCTCATACTTTTTCCTTATTTTTAGCGTGTTTTTGGGTTTAAAATCCATTTTTGTGTTTATGCTTATACTTTCAGTTGCTGCTATGCTTTCATTCGCTAATAAGTGCGATTTATTATGGTTCATTGTAATACAATGAATATTACCGCCGCCATGGACAATCTCTTTTGTGCGTACTCCCACTACTTGATGCTGAGTAAAGATTTTTTCAAAGTGCACATACACCAATGACTTATTAGGCTCGTGTTCTGTAACTTTAAACTGAATACTCATCTTAATACAGATTGAAAATGCCACTTCCATTGCTGGAAATGGCATTTTTTTGCTTAATATATCTCATCATGACTGAGATTGGCTCCTGCACAGATAGAGGTAGGCAGTCAGCTTATGACTTTTGATCAGCGTCAGGTGCTTCTGATTTGATATCTACTTTTGTTGTTTCTTCTACTTTTATTTCATCTTCTATTTCTGGCGATTCCGCTTTGCTTGCTTTTTCTTTGATCAATTTGACTTTTGGGCGTTTGGGGATGGGTTCGACATGTTTGACCGCCGCACCAAAGGCAGGTTTATAGGTTTTTTTAAGGTTTCTTTTGATTCTTCGTACGGCGAGCGCATCGGCCTCAGCCTGTTCTTCTGCCAGCGCAGTATCGTACAATCCTTGGTATACCGCGATTGTCTTTTCGATCATCTCACGCATGGTGAATTTGTTGGTCATCTCAGGTCGCGTCACACTTTCTAATTGATTGCGCACCGCTTTACATAACGAGTTGGCATTGTGTTCTTTTACCAAACCTTGCGGATAGAGCGGTTGTAAGATTTCGCTAAAGGCGGCTTTATCCCAGCCAATGACAGGTGTGCCCAAATGAATCGCTTGCAGGGCATTAATGCCGATCGATTCTGGTTCATTGGCAAGTGCCATAACGATATTGGCCGCTGAGAGCCATTCACGCATGTCATTACGCTTGCTACCCACATAAGTAATGCGCTCAGCCAACCCCAGACTGTGAGTACGTTGACGAAAGTCTTCATGAGCGACATCACCATCTTTATCATCATCGTCCATAATGATGACATGAATATTGGGAAATTGCTCTTGTAGATTGCCCAAGATATCAATCAGCCATTCTTGACCATACTCATTGCCAATGACCGTTGGAAATACGAGCCACTTCTTATGCTCAAGCTCAGGATATTCCGCAAAGGTATGACGCAACCAATAGACCGATGGATTGTGCCGATAAGGATAGCGCCGAGTATCAATGCCGCGGTAGATACGCGTGATGACTTTGGGATCGGCTTCCTCGCGGCGCAGTCTTCTTGTTAGATATTGGGTGACGCTATCAGAGACCGTTATAATTGTATCGACATTGAGCAATGCTTGAGAGTATTTATTGATAGGATAAAACCCATACATGGTCGAGACCAGCTTTGGGAAACGCTTGACCCGCGCTCGGCGCAATGCTAAATGCAATATCCATGCAGGGGTGCGCGAATGTACATGAATGACATCAGGCTCATACTTCTCAATCAAATGCCGTAGTGCTGAAACTTGCAGCAATGACAGCCACGATTTTTTTGTTCATGTGGACTTGATGATAGTGATTGCCATCACGCTTGAGCCGTCTGACCAAGTCATTGCTCTCATCAGCGCTAGAAACAATGATCGAGGTATGCCCGTTTTTGACCAGTGCGCGCCCAAGATGAAAAATACCGCGCTCGGATTCATCATGCTTCAAAGACGACAGTAGGCGCATCACTTTCATAATAACATAGGTCACAGGTTAGGGAGGATCAAGCTGCTATTGTCAGTTAAAAGCGCATAAAACTCAACCATCAAGATAAAAAGATGGCGTCAGATATGTGGCTTTCCAGCAGATATGAGCATAATTTTCTTGGCTCAAAACTACTCAAATGTATTTAGCGGCGTTTTTGTAGATGCTCAGCGTTGGGCAATACTTGTTTTTCGCTTAAGTATTTCCAATATCGCTGCGGTAGATATTGCCTGTGTAGCTTGGGATTTTTGCGCTCCTTGATATTGACGTTGGTAAAGTAGCCTTGCCAAAACTTTTGATAACGCTGCTCATCAGGGGCTATGAATGCTGGCAGGATTGCGTAGTACCGCATCATCAAGGTCGGTGATGGTTTGTAGCGGCGCGGGACGAGTAGGCGTGCTATTACTTTTATCATAATAAATGCCGTAGCCGCGTGTCAGATCATAAATCGCCCAGTGCTGATCTTGATAACGCTGACGAAAATGCTCCCCAATCAGTGGCAATACATTAAAATCAGGCTCGACCCGTGCAAAATAAATATCATCGGTCGTGTGCTCAAAACGTACAAAGGCCTCCATGCGATGTTTTTCACGGCCGACGGATTTGACCGTCTGTACCAGCTCTAACACATCCAAGTGACCAAGATCTTGCATGATATTTCGGCTAGGGTAGTCAATGGCATACTTAACCACACGGAATAAAGTCGTGCCGATATCGTCCTTTTCTGATAAAAACCCCCACAAGATATTGCGCATACCTGAGCGACCAAGCAAGCTATTTAGTTTAACCAATACGCGCTCTGCGTTGTCTGCATCCGTTGCGACGCTAATCGCTTGCGCAATCAAGGAGGGTATATAACAGTCTTGAGCGGTGAGTTTGAGTGAGGCGTCTTCTTGCAATCGATTGGCATAGACATAAAACACCGCGCTGAGCCAGCCCTCAAAGCTTGGCTCATACAGCACAATGCTGGGCGTTAACTGACCGATAGTATAATTGTCGTTTTGCACAAGTGCTGACATGGTTTATCCTGAAACGATGTGAAATGTATTTTGGCTCGCCATAAAATGTATGTAAGTATTGTCAAATGCTACTGGGGATATTTTTCTTGCGTGCTGTTCGCATCGCGTGACAGAGGCTGCAAAAAGAGTCCTGTCCCCCTGCTTTTTTATCGTTGGGGCTGATGCTAAAATTGCCCCATACTGCGTTACAAATCTCGCTAAGGCATCTGCATTATCGTCGCTTTGTGCCTTGTCTGGAACAGTTTTAGCGATCAGCAGTGCCTATTTGCGAATGTTCAACACGCCCTAGATTGATTTATATTTATGACAATGCCAGAATTTAAAACAACGCTAGCTGTCCGCTACGTTGATCTTTAAACTTGGTCTGCGTTTGCGCCAGTACATACTGACGGAAGTTATCGCGTGTCAAATGGGCAAGGTGCTCGTTTTTGCCAGTGGTTGCGATAAAATACTTGGCACGGTTGACCGCGGCTCCCATCTTTTTTAGATGATAGAGCGTCAACTGGTTAAATTTGCGCGCTTTGACGATTTTTTTGGCCGTCTTGGTACCGATGCCAGGGATACGCACGATCATCTCATAAGTCGCTGTCTGAATATTGACGGGGAAATGCTCGCGATGGCGTATCGCCCACGCCAGTTTTGGGTCACAGTCTAAGTCCAAAAATGGCGATTCTGGCTCGACAATTTCATGCGCACCAAACCCATAAAAACGCATTAACCAATCTGCTTGATATAGACGGTTCTCGCGCACCATCGGCACAGGGGTCCCAATCGCTGGCAAGCGATTATCAGAGAGCATCGGTACATAACCTGAGTAATAGACACGCTTGAGATCGTAGGTTTTGTAAAAGTGACTCGATAGCTGAATCACTTGCAGATCCGTCTCGTTACTTGCACCGACGATCATTTGACTGGTCTGACCCGCGGGCGTAAATTTAGGCGCTTTTTTGTGGGTTTTGCGACTCTCACGGATAGTTATAATCTCTTCTTTAACCGTTTCCATCGGTGCTTTTAGCTCATCATGTGACTTCTCAGGCGCAAGCAATGCGAGCCCTGACTTAGTCGGAATTTCGATGTTGACGCTCAGACGGTCTGCATATAGTCCTGCCTCTAGCAATAGCTCTTTTGAAGCGCCAGGAATAGTTTTTAGATGAATATAACCGTTAAAACGCTCGCGAGTACGCAGGAGCTTGGCAACTTCGACCAGTCGCTCCATCGTATAGTCGCCACTTTTGAATATACCAGAGCTGAGAAATAGCCCCTCAATATAGTTGCGGCGATAAAACTGCATGGTCAAATCAACCACTTCTTCAACCGTAAAAGCAGCGCGCGGCGTGTCGTTGCTTTTACGTGAAGTACAATACGCGCAATCATAGATGCAATGGTTGGTCAAAAGAATTTTTAGCAGACTGACGCAGCGACCATCTTCGGTATAGCTGTGACAGATACCGGTTGCTGAGGCATCGCCTAGAGCGCCGCCTTGGTTTTTGCGAGTACCAGCGGAGGGAGGAGCAAGAGACATCATACTTGGCAGCGTCAGCCAAGATATTGAGCTTGCCCTGTAATCTTTCATAATTGATGTTTGCCATAAGTCGGTTGTTACCAATTAATTAACGAGTAACCATTTTACCAAAATATGTATTAAGTCATTGTATTTATAAGAAAATTTAAAAAATAACACGACAGATAGTGTCGTATCCATCAAGAGGTTGTGAGCGAGCATACATGCTACTCGATATGACATACATTAAAAAAGGCCTTGAATATTCAAGACCCTTTGCAACATGATACTGTTAAAGATACGTATTTTGTAGTGAGTGCATTATTTATTGAACCTTGGCACGTATCACGACGGTTTGATTACCATTGGCATTAAGATTTGCTAAGTTCCATTTCAGGCCAGAGTAGTTTTCTTGCACAACAACGGTATTGCCAACTTGCTGAATGGTTTTATAAGTGTCGCCGCCAGTGGTGGCAAACGTTGGTAATGGGCTATTTAACGATACCAGCTGGACGCCGCTTGGCAATGAAACCATAGCATTGATGTCATTAACTGGCTGTGCCGTGGTGTTGGTGTATGTGGTGTGATACTCAATGATATCACCAGGGGCGATATGGTTGGCAGGCACCGCAACTTCACGTCCAGCACTATTCTTCATGATTTTCATGACCTTGGTGTTTGCATTGACGACACCCGGCGTGCTAAAAGTCGGGGTCAATTGCAAGGTATCTAACGTGGTCGTCGTGATTTGATTGCTCACAGATGGATGGATAGATGGCTGGTTAGTGATGACGGTTGTCGCTGGGGCATTCATCACAGGTAATGGAGTAGCGGTAGTGACAGGCAGGGCTTGTGTCACAGTGCTAACTGGCGCCGTGACGACGTCTACCTTGGTGACGCTATTGGTCACTCGATTGGTTACAGGTACGCTTGTGACAGTCGTGCTGCCTTGAACCACAGGAGATTGGCGAACGACATAGCGCGGCACAGTCGTCACTTTTGTCACGGCATAAGGCATGCCATCTTGCATGGTGATACCGTTAGGTGTCGCAGTAATAGTGGCTGTTTTGCCATCAGAGTATTGTTCAACTACCGTCGTGCTACCACCAGCAGATGAGCTAATCGCAATCTCAGGATCGGCATGGGCTGAGGATGCAAGCACCATACCTGCGAGCATTGCAGATACCGTGGTGGTTAGTGCTGATGGTGTATAAGATTTCATGGTCATAATAGACTCCTTAACAGTATCAATAAAAAAAAGCAGCAATAAGTAAAACAGCAATAATTAACGTCTAAACAAGCAAAACCCCCGCTAAATGACACCAAAAAGTATGCCAAATAACGAGGGTATCAGTACTGACGATAGTCGGTGTCTATAATCAGACCATCATTATTTTGAGTAAAAGTGCTTCAGTATAAATTTACATCGATATTATGTGGGTAATATCACCTAATATAAAAATTACGATGCACTAAAAACTCAAATAATTATGTGCCAAAACAAATCGTGTATAAAAGCTGCATTGTGTAACCGAAACGGTATAAATGCTATCAATACGTAATGTTGCTTATATTCATGTTATTGGGTAGCGAATAGCCAGCCGTATCTGTCACTGTCAAACATGTTTGCTATTTAAGAGAACTAGTATTTAAAGAGCTATTATTCAAAGCGCCTTTCATCCAGCCTTGAAAGCATCACGCCTACGGATGACCAGAAATAGTGAGTCTTATTAGTCGTAGATAACTTTCATCACTTCGTATTCCACCACGCCCTTTGGCGTTTCGATACGTACTTCATCGCCTTCAAACTTACCGATGAGGCCACGAGCGATCGGTGAGTTAACTGAGATTTTGCCAGCCTTGAAATCGGCTTCATCATCGCCGACGATTTTGTACTGTTTTTCTTCTTCAGTGTCCATGTTTTCGATTATGACGCTGACGCCAAACACGACACGACCTTCTTTTGGCAATGTTGAAGGATCGATGATTTGTGCGCCGCCAAGCTTGGCTTCGATATCACGAATACGCGCTTCGCAAAAGCCTTGTTGCTCACGGGCAGCGTGGTATTCAGCGTTTTCTTTTAAATCGCCGTGCTCGCGGGCTTCAGCAATCGATGCGGTGATGCGTGGACGGTCGACACTTTTTAACTGTTTTAATTCAGCTTCTAAAGCTGCATGTCCTTGCGGAGTCATGGGATAACGTTGCATGTTTTTTCCTTAAACCAATAACACCACACCATCTCATAAGGAGATGGTGCCAGTGTTGTTGCAATGAGTATGAAATATAAAAGAGCGGGGTTCAGATGGTGTCGTTAGTAAATAGGCTGTTGTGTGTTAGCACCTCTACTTTTAGCACCAAGCGCACTGAACCTTACGTAATAAAAAGCATAGTCGCAGTTCAGCCACTATGCTTTTGTAGGTTTGTCTCTTTCAAGATATTGTTTTTTTAACGTATGATTATCACAAAATAATCAATAACAAGTCTTGGCTAAGCTTTTATATAAGCTTAGCGGTTATGCTTAATCTACTGAAATTATTCAGCCGCGTCAATAGACTTTGCTTGCTCATGCAAATCTTGTAACTTATAGACATCAAACGGTAAGTCAATGGCATAAGATTTACAAACCGCATCGGCTGCGCCTAACGTCGTGACATAGAATACCTTGCCCTGTAGCGCACTACGGCGGATAGAGAACGAATCCTCTTGTGCCTGCTTGCCTTCGGTCGTATTGATAATCAGGTCAATTTTGCCGTTTTTCAAGGCATCAACGATGTGCGGGCGACCTTCAGTGACCTTGTTGATTTGCTGACTTTCGATACCAGCGTCGCTCAGTACTTTTTGCGTGCCAGTGGTTGATACGATATTAAAACCGAAATCTGCAAGCTGACGGGCGATTGGGGCGATTTGTCCTTTGTCGCTATCACGAACTGAGATAAAGACCGTCTTGGTCTCGCCTTCAGTAGGCAGACCCGGCAGACGCTCATTACTACCGATGATAGCTTTGTAAAATGCTTCACCAAAGGTTTTGCCCACGCCCATGACTTCGCCTGTTGATTTCATCTCAGGACTCAAGATGGGATCAACACCTGGGAACTTAGCAAATGGGAACACCGCTTCTTTGACCGCATAAAATGCTGGAACAATCTCAGTCGTAAAGCCTTGGTCTTTGAGCGAGGTGCCAGCCATACAGCGAGCCGCGACCTGAGCTAGCGAAGTACCGATACACTTAGAGACAAACGGTACGGTACGTGCAGCACGTGGGTTCACCTCCAAAATATATACGGTTTCGCCTTTGACCGCAAACTGAACATTCATCAGACCGACAACGCCAAGCTCTTTTGCCATAGCAATGGTTTGGGCGCGCATCACATCACATAGCTCATCAGACAATGAATATGGTGGTAGTGAACATGCTGAGTCACCTGAGTGGACACCTGCCTGTTCGATATGTTGCATGATACCGCCGATGACGACATCATTACCATCACATACGCAGTCGACATCGACTTCGATAGCGTCATCTAAGAAGCGATCAAGCAGGACAGGCGCTTCGTTTGAGGCTTGTACTGCGGTGCGCAGGTAATGTTTTAGCTCATCTTCGTTATAGACGATTTCCATCGCGCGGCCACCTAACACATAAGATGGACGTACCACCAATGGATAGCCCACGTCTTTTGCTTTAACCAAGCCATCTTCTAAGCTGGTTGCTAAAGCGTTCGATGGTTGTACAAGGTTTAGCTGCTGAATCATGTGTTGGAAGCGCTCACGGTCTTCAGCGCGGTCGATCGCATCAGGACTCGTACCGATGATTTTTACGCCCGCTGATTCTAGCGCACGCGCAAGTTTCAATGGCGTTTGGCCACCGAACTGCACAATCACACCGTCTGGGTTTTCGATACGGACGATTTCTAGCACGTCTTCTAATGTGATTGGCTCAAAGTACAGACGGTCGGAGGTGTCATAATCGGTTGAAACCGTTTCTGGGTTACAGTTGACCATAATGGTCTCATAGCCGTCTTCACGCATGGCAAGCGCTGCATGTACACAGCAATAATCAAACTCGATACCTTGACCGATACGGTTAGGGCCGCCACCGATGACCATGATTTTTTCTTGTCAGTTGGATTGGCTTCACATTCGCTATCGTAGGTTGAGTACATATAAGCGGTGCTGGTCGCAAACTCTGCAGCACAGGTATCGACACGCTTATACACGGGATAGACGCCTAAATCCCAACGCTTTTTGCGTAGTTGCTTTTGTGAGATACCAAGCAATTTAGCCAAACGCAAATCTGACAAGCCTTTACGCTTAAAGCGACGTAGGTTGTTTTCGTTTAAGCCACCAAAGCCGAGTGATTTTACCGTCGCTTCAGTCTTAACGATGTCTTCGATTTGTACCAAGAACCACGGGTCAATCTTGGTGTAATTAAATACGTCATCAACGCTCATACCGACACGGAAGGCATCAGCAACGTAATAGATACGCTCAGGCGTTGGAATGGTTAAGCGGTTGATAATCTCACTACGAGCCTTCTCAGCACTGACTTTGGATAAATCAATTTGCTCATCGAAACCATCCGCGCCAGTTTCCATACCGCGTAATGCCTTTTGCATCGACTCTTGGAAGTTACGACCGATCGCCATCACTTCGCCAACCGATTTCATCTGAGTCGATAGGATGTTGTCCGCTTGTGGGAATTTTTCAAAGTTAAAACGAGGTATCTTGGTGACAACGTAATCAAGCGCAGGCTCAAAGCTGGCTGGCGTTTTGCCGCCTGTGATGTCATTTTGCAATTCATCTAACGTATAACCGATTGCCAGTTTTGCCGCGATTTTGGCAATCGGGAAGCCAGTCGCTTTTGAGGCGAGGGCAGACGAGCGTGATACACGTGGGTTCATCTCGATGACGACCATACGTCCCGTATCAGGGTTGATACCGAACTGGACGTTTGAGCCGCCTGTTTCGACACCGATCTCACGCAATACTGCTAATGACGCATTACGCATGATTTGGTATTCTTTATCGGTCAAGGTCTGCGCGGGTGCGACAGTGATTGAGTCGCCTGTATGTACGCCCATTGGGTCAAAGTTTTCGATGGCACAGATAATGATGCAGTTGTCGTTTTTGTCACGAACCACTTCCATCTCGTACTCTTTCCAACCGATGAGTGACTCATCGATGAGTAGCTGATGATTTGGTGATAAATCAAAGCCGCGCTCACAAATCTCGATGAACTCATCGCGGTTATAAGCGATACCGCCGCCCGAACCACCCATGGTGAATGAGGGACGAATGATACAGGGTAGCCCATCTTTTCTTGCGTGGCAAAAGCTTCTTCCATCGTTTCAGCCGTTTCAGCGCGCGGACACTCAAGGCCGATACGTTTCATCGCCTTGTCGAATAAGTCGCGATCTTCTGCCATCTCAATTGAGTCTTTGGTGGCGCCAATTAGCTCGCAGTCGTACTTAGTCAGTACGCCATGCTTATCTAGATCTAGCGCACAGTTGAGCGCGGTCTGTCCGCCCATGGTTGGCAAGATTGCATCAGGACGCTCTTTGGCAATGATTTGCTCAACCGTCTGCCACGTGATCGGCTCGATATAGGTCGCATCTGCCATGACAGGGTCGGTCATGATGGTCGCAGGGTTTGAGTTGACCAAGATGACACGGTAGCCTTCCTCGCGTAGTGCTTTACACGCCTGTGCGCCTGAGTAGTCAAACTCACACGCTTGGCCGATAACGATGGGGCCTGCGCCAATGATAAGAATGCTTTTTATGTCGGTACGTTTTGGCATAGTTAGAGCTACCTTCGTTTGATGATATTTTAAGTAATCTTTATTTTTGATAACGCTTATGGCGTTTTATACTTACAATGCGTTGTTACAGTACTGCTCAAACCGCTTTTAGCGATTCAAGCATTGACTTATTATCAAGTTATAATGAATCGTTAAGCTTGAGCAGTTTTAGCCGCTTCCATCATCTCAGCAAACTTATCAAATAGCGGACCACAATCATGCGGGCCAGGGCTGGCCTCTGGGTGACCTTGGAAGCTAAATACTGGCTTGTTGGTCAGCTCGATGCCTTGGTTAGTACCATCGAATAATGAGCGATGCGTTGACTTAACGTTTTCTGGTAGCGTGTCTTCATCAACCGCAAAGCCATGGTTTTGACTGGTGATCATCACTGTGCCAGTCGCTAGATCTTGTACTGGATGGTTGGCACCATGGTGGCCCGTTTTCATTTTGATGGTATTGGCGCCGCTGGCAAGACCAATTAGCTGATGACCTAAGCAGATGCCAAACGTTGGTACGTCTGTTTCTTCAATAATGTGACGTACGGCGTCGATAGCGTAGTCACAGGCGGCAGGATCGCCAGGGCCATTTGATAAGAAGATACCGTCTGGGTTCATCGCGAGCACATCAGCAATAGGCGTTTGTGCTGGGACAACCGTCACATGGCAGCCGCGGTCGACGAGCATACGTAGGATATTGGTTTTGCTACCGAAGTCATAAGCGACGACGTTGAATTTGGCATCGATATGAGTGCCGAGCTGCTTAAAGAAGCCGCCAGTACCACTGTCATGGCTACCCGCCACGTCACGGTTGAGTAGGGTGTCTGATAGATCCCATGTGCCTGCTGTCCATTCAAAGCTTTCTGTCGTGCAGCATTCTTTTGCCAGATCCATGCCCTTTAGACCTGCAAAGCCTTGTGCCAGCTCAATCGCTTTTTGCTCATCTTCAACGCTGATCGTCTCACCGTTTGAGGCAGTCATGATACAACCGTTTTGTGCGCCTTTATCACGTAATAGGCGGGTCAACTGGCGTGTATCAATTTCAGCGATAGCGACGGTATTGTTACGCTGTAGATAGTCGCTAAGCGACTCAGAGTTGCGGAAGTTAGAAGTGGCCATAGTGGCGTCACGGATGATCAGACCGTCTGCCCATACTTTGTGACCGTTACCAGACTCGGTATCCTCGGCATTGGTGCCTGTATTACCGATATGCGGATATGTCAAGGTCACCAGCTGTCGCGCATAACTTGGATCGGTTAGAATTTCTTGATACCCTGTCATGGCGGTATTAAATACGACCTCACCAACACGATGACCTAGGCTGCCGATACTGACACCGCGAAAAATTGTACCGTCTGCTAGTGCCAAAATTGCTTGTGTTTCTACCGATGAATTCAAGGATTGCCTCCGCTGTTATTGGTGAGTGCCATCATGTTTTGTTGGTCTAAAATTGCTCCGTATCCTTTTATTTACGGCATTTGACTGTTGTCATATAGAAGTAATAAAAGGACGACACACAAAAATTTTCCACAAAAAAGCGAGAAGACATTATTGATGAAAACTACAAAACCCACTAGATAGTGAATAGGTAACTTGCATCATGTCCGCTCGCTTAGGCACAGATTTTGCGTATTATATACAAAATAGTAACTTATGGCTAGTATCAAGGGAAAACTGAGTGATTAAAACTGGTAGTGGATAGACAGCCCGTAATAGTCAGGCGCAAGATTGGTTGTGAGGAGAAGCTGATCGTTATAGCTTTTGGTCAAATACATACTACTGGCAACCCCTAGTGCTGCACCAGCAAATACATCAGCCACATCATGTTTTTCCGCTTTAACACGGCTATAACCCACAAAAGTTGCGCCAACATAAGCTGGAATACTATATTCTAATCCATAGCGTTTATGAATGAAGCTTGCGCCCTGAAATGCCAAAGAAGTATGTCCTGATGGGAAGGGAGTCATTGTCGCTATGGTCAGGGCGCTCTTTATTAATGGTTGACTTCACAGCATAGGTCACGGCAAGATTGGTAGCAAATGATTGATAAAATTGCTGACGTCCCTCTTTATCATTCATATAATGCGTGCTGCCATAAGCAATGGCAGGTATGGCAACCGCAACAATGTCACCGGCTCTCTCCAAACTTGAGGTATCTTCAGCATAACTGGGCGCGGTGATGATCACACTACTTGCCAACAAGATAATAATAGGTACGTGTGTTTCGCGAAGCATGGATGCGTCCTTAGTAGGGTAGCGGTACTTGTTAGGGCAGGCGCTACGATAGCAAAATGAGAATGTTGGCCTTGCTAATTGTACTATAAAGTGGACATACGATAAGGTATTAAATGGGATTGTATACTGTAAAATATATTTTTTATGGCTATGGTCCAAAGGTCCAAAGTGAGATGCTTCTTTGACATGCGAATCAAATAAGCATAAAAATGATTGTGGTATAACCAATGACTTACTCCAAAATAACATTATCCCTTACTAAGGAAAAACGATGATATTTAAATATTTAGACAAAACCCCTGAGTTTGCTGTACCGTTCAACGGTTGGATTGCTGACTCAGCACAAGTAATCGGTGATGTGTATTTGGGTCATCAGGCCAATGTTTGGTTTGGTGCGGTGATACGCGGCGATAACGATCGTATTCATATCGGCGACTATAGTAATGTGCAAGAAAATAGTGTGATTCACACTGATGCAGGTATCAAAGTGACTATCGGTGATTACGTGACTATTGGCCATCTAGCGATGCTGCATGGCTGTGAGATCGGTGATAACAGTCTGGTTGGTATCGGTGCGGTGGTACTCAATAATGTCAAAATAGGTAAAAACTGCCTGATAGGGGCGAAAGCTTTAATTACTGAAGGTCAGGTTATTCCTGATAACTCACTAGTGATGGGCGCACCTGCAAAAGTGGTCAAGACACTGACAGATGAGCAAGTAGCGATGTTGAAAATGTCAGCGCTGCATTATGCTGAGCGTTGTCAAAAATTCAAAACAGGTTTAACAGAAATAGCGATGCCTGATTAACTAAGCGCTTATTTTTAACGATGAAGCGGCAAAAAGAGTCCTATCCTCTGCTTTTATCGTTAGGTCTGATGCTAAAATTGCCCCATACTGCGTTACAAATCTCGCTAAGGCATCTGCATTATCGTCGCTTTGTGCCTTGTCTGGAACCATTTTAGCGATCAGCAGTGCCTATTTGCGAATGTTCAACACGCCCTAAAAGATTCATATTTTTCGCAACCAACGATAAGGTCTCACCATGCAGGCAAATCCAGCACAAAAACAACAAAAACAACTGGCGTTATTTGATTTAGATCATACCTTACTGGATGTCGATAGTGACTATCTGTGGGGTGAGTATATCGTCAAGCACGACCTTGTCGATGAGGCTGAGTACCGTACAGCCAACCAGAAGTTTTATAATGACTATATCGAAGGGACGTTAGATGCGACAGAGTACAATGAATTCGTCGCGCAGTTTTTGAGTAGTCTGCCGCTTGATAGACTTGATAAGCTAAGAGAAGACTATATCAAAAGTGAAATTGAGCCGCATATTCGCCCAAAAGCAATGGAAGCATTGTGCCAGCATATTGAGCAAGGGCACGATGTGGTGATTATTTCTGCAACCAACGATTTTGTGGTGTCCGCTATTGCCAAGCGCTTTGGCATTGAGTCAGCCAATGTATTGGCTACGCCGCTTGAGATCAAAGACAATCGTTATACGGGCAAGCTGACTGATAAACCAAACTTTCAGGCAGGCAAGATCTACCATTTAGATAAGTGGCTTGATAAGCAGCAAGCAGCGGGCATCACCTTTGAAAAACCTATGCCTATTCAGACTCCAAAAACGACATTCCATTGCTAGAATGGGCGGATGTGGCGATCTGTGTGTCACCTGATGAGGCGCTACATGCTCATGCCTTGGCGCATCGCTGGGCCATAGAAGATTGGTCAATCTAGATTGCTTAATCTAGTAATAGTAGGAACAAGAATAATTAGACAACCATTTATGCTTAATCTCATTTAAAATAGCGCCAAATGCGTTATTTATTTTTTTAGAAAAACAGGAACACTTATGGAAATCAATCCGTATCAAGAACAGATTAAAGATTTATCCGAGCGCGGGCAGGATTTGCGGAGGTATCTTTGACTTCGATGGTAAGCAAGAACGCTTAGAAGAAGTCAATTTAGAGCTAGAAAACCCAGAGCTGTGGAATGATCCAGAGCGTGCCACCAAGATCAATAAAGAAAAAAGCCACCTTGATGGTGTCATCGATGTGGTGCTCTCTTGAAACCACGCTAGAAGATGCGTCTGCCATGCTAGAGTTGGCGGTAGAAGCAGAGGATGAGTCCTTGCTAGCTGACGTGCAAAGCGAGCTAGATGATGCTGAGCAGCGCGTGGCTGATCTAGAGTTCCGCCGTATGTTCAGCGGCGAGATGGATCCAAACAACTGCTACTTGGATATCCAGTCGGGCAGTGGCGGCACCGAAGCACAAGACTGGGCGGAGATGCTGCTGCGTATGTATACACGCTGGGCGGAAGCTCATGGCTTTAAGGTAGATGTGATTGAAGTGTCTGCTGGCAGTGTCGCGGGTATCAAGTCGGCCACCATTGAGATTAAAGGCGATTATGCGTTTGGTTGGCTGCGTACCGAGATTGGCGTCCATCGTTTGGTACGTAAGTCACCATTTGATAGCAACAATGGTCGTCATACCTCATTTGCGGCGGTGTTTGTCTCGCCTGAGATTGATGATAATGTCGAGATTGACATCAATCCTGCGGATTTGCGTATCGATACCTATCGCTCCTCAGGAGCGGGCGGTCAGCACGTCAACACGACAGATTCTGCGGTACGTATTACCCATGAGCCAAGTGGTGTGGTGGTGACTTGTCAGAATGAGCGTAGTCAGCACGGTAACAGAGCCACGGCAATGAAGATGCTGCGTGCTAAGCTCTATGAGCTTGAGATGCAAAAACGTATGGAAAAACAACAAGCGGTTGAAGACAATAAGTCTGATGTCGGCTGGGGCAGCCAGATTCGCTCATACGTGCTCGATGATTCTCGTATCAAGGATCTGCGTACCGGCGTTGAAACCTTCAACACGGGCGCGGTACTAGATGGCGACCTCGATCAGTTTATCGAAGCCAGTCTAAAAGCAGGTCTATAAAATAGAATTCAAATACCAACTAACATGTAATTAAGGAAGATTATGCCAAGCGTAAATAATTATTTTGATAATAAAGTCACTTCGATTGCCTTTCAAACAGCAACCAAGCCTGCAACGGTAGGTGTTATGGAAATTGGTGAGTATGAATTTGGCACCAGTGAGTTTGAGACCATGAGCGTGGTGAGCGGTGCATTGATGGTCAAGCTACCAGAGAGTGATGAATGGCAAACGTTTAATGCTGGCGAGCACTTCACCGTTGAAGCCAATCAAAAATTCCAAGTAAAAGTTGACGTCGAAACCGCTTATTTATGTGTATACGGTAAATAATCACTTTTATTGTAAAGTAGTATCAAAATAAAAAAAGCCAAGTATTTGATGCTTGGCTTTTTTTGTGGGCATGTCATTCTCTAGCTTACCCTTATCAAGCAGATTGCGCCACATCGTCTCCGTCGTGCTTGATGGCAAACTGGTTTCATAGAACGTGAGATAGTTTTGCCATAAGTGCGCCCAAAGATCATGATCGGCGAGGGCGAGTGGCTTTATTTTACACAGGATTACACTTTGTCCGTGGCAAACAAACAGCAAAAATAAGCGCAGTTGATTATGCTAAAACCATAAAATTATTAGAAGAGTGTTTTTATGGGCAAAACAAATGAGCAGTCGACAACGCAGGATGTGCGCCATGACTATGAGCGTCTCGCACGCCGTGCCAATCTGCGTTATGTGAGTGACGACGAACCAGGTTATGAGCGTAGACGTTGGGGCCGCGGCTTTACCTATCGTGATGCAACGGGCAAGACAGTCAAAGACAAAGCGTTGCGTCAGCGGTTTGATGCATTGGTGATACCGCCCATGTGGTCAGAGGTGTGGATATGCCAAGACGAAAAAGGCCATCTGCAATCGACAGGACGCGACGAAAAATCACGCAAGCAGTACTTGTATCATCCCTCGTGGAATAATATTCGTGACCAAGCCAAGTTTGATGCAATGATAGGCTTTGCAGAGGCGCTGCCCAATTTACGCGCGCAGGTCGAGACAGATTTGGAAGCAGAATCATTGTCACGCACCAATGTACTCGCTGCCGTGGTCAAATTGCTTGAAACCACGTTGATTCGTATCGGTAATAGCCGCTATGCCAAGCAAAATAAAAGCTATGGTCTGAGTACGCTACGTAGTAAGCATGTCAGCGAAACGGATAATGGACTGGCGTTTGATTTTGTCGGAAAAGCGCCAAAGAACACCACATTGAGCTGCAAGATGAGCGTTTGATTGACATCGTGCAGGCATGTTCTGAGCTGCCGGGCTATCAAATATTTAAATACTTAGATGACAATGGACATAAACAAGTCGTCGACAGTAGCGATATCAACGACTACTTGCGAATGCATACATGCGGTATGGACTGCGAAAGCAAATTATATAGTGCAAAAGATTTTCGAACATGGATGGCAAGTGTACTCGCGGCAAGTTATCTATATGATGAGCTACAAACGACGGCAGGCGCTAACATACTTGCCAGCGCACCAGAAAGTGCTGAGCGTCAGCAGCTGGTCACCGATATGGTAAAAAGCGTGGCGGCAGAGCTGGGCAATACGCCAACCGTATGCCGCGCGTCGTATATTCACCCCATCATTATTGAGCGTTTTTTGGCAGGGGGAATTTTATGATGACTACAAACAAGCACGCCGCGGTCGTACGAAAAAATACCAAAGCTGTGAGGAGAAAGCCTTACTAGGTTTTCTCAGTGCTGATCGTTAAATATCGATTCTTGAGAAAGTACTTCAAAAATAATTTAAATATTTGATCCTACAAGTTTTTTAAGTTTACTATTAGCTATTTGATGATAAATAGTTATAGGTCATGCTTATTTATATAAAATAAAAATGATACGTTATGTATTGAAATAAGTATAAAAATACGTTACTAATAGAGCATGTTAAATACAAAGATATTAAACGGTCTATAGGATGTGACCGTTTTACAATATGAATATCATTTTATCTGCTATTGCTAAAGGATTAGCTTATGAATACCGCTTCTCAAACTCCTACCCTCAGTCACACAGATGCTTCAACGACACCAAAAAACTATACCGATTATTATAATAATTTTGACATGGATACATTGCTGTCAGAAATCTTTGGCGAACATGTCGACGATCGCTTAAATGCCTATATGGCGTGCTGTGGTCGTCATGTCCGTGATGGCCGCGCGGATAATGCTGCACTGGTACACGAAGATACGGCAGGCAATGTCACGCGCATGAGCTTTGGTGAGCTTGATAAAGCCAGTGCGCAAGTCGCTAACTTACTACAGTCGTATGGCGTAAAAGCGGGGGACAAAGTAGCGACGATGCTACCGCGTACACCTGAGCTACTGACCGTTGTATTGGCAACATGGCGCATCGGCGCGGTATATCAGCCATTATTCACCGCTTTTGGCTATGACTCAATCAAATATCGCATGGATAAAGCCGATACCAAAGTCGTTTTTACCAATGTAGAGAACCGCAGCAAGTTTGATGATTTGGCTGTGCAAACCAAAATGGTATTGGTCGGCAGTACTGAAGATGCTCAGACGTGGGGTGACGATCACTACCGTCAGTCCATGGAATCACAGGCGCAAACGATAGAACCCGTTATGCTCGATACGGATGCACCATTTTGCAGATGTTTACCTCAGGGACAGTCGGTAAGTCAAAAGGCGTGAGTGTGCCATTATCAGCCTTACCTGCGTTTTATCTCTATATGCGTTATGCCATTGACCTACGCGCAGACGATCAATATTGGAACATGGCCGATCCTGGCTGGGCGTATGGATTGTATTACGCCATCACAGGGCCACTGCTATTAGGGATCACGACTTATTTTAATGAAGCAGGATTTGACGCGACCAATACGCGCGACTTTATGATGCGTCATCAGATCACCAATTTGGCCTCTTCACCGACAGCATTTCGCATGATGAAATCCAGCGGCGTTTTTGACAACGTTAATGAAGACAATAACGCCAAACTCGCTTTGCGCTGTGCCAACTCGGCAGGGGGAGACGCTGAATACCGAGGTCGTCAACTGGGTTGAGACCTATCTGGGCTGTCAGGTAAAAGATCATTACGGTCAAACAGAAACGGGCATGACGTGCTGTGCGCATCATGCGCTAAAACACGAATCACCAGTTGGCTCGATGGGAATGGCGCTACCAGGTCACACGCTGGTCGTATTGGATGATGAGATGAATGTACTACCAGATGGTGAGCAAGGACAGTTAGCAGTCGTGGTCAGCCAGTCACCTGCGTTTTATTTCCGTGGTTATAGCTGGAATGAAAAACAAGCTTTCGTTGATGACTACTATCTGACAGGCGATGTGGTTGAGCGTCATAGTGACGGCAGCTACTGGTTTTCAGGACGTGATGATGACATTATCATTACGGCAGGTTACCGCGTGGGACCCACTGATGTCGAAAACACCGTCTTAGAGCATGACGCAGTGGCAGAATCTGCGGCTGTGGGCGTGCCAGACGAAGTGCGTGGACATACGATCAAATCTTATGTGGTATTAAAAGAAGGCGTCGAAGGTAGCGAGCAAATCGCCAAAGAAATCCAAGAGCTGGTGCGCAAACGTCTATCCACTCATGCCTATCCACGTGAGGTCGAGTTTGTGACCGAGTTACCAAAAACACCAAGTGGCAAAATTCAACGCTTTTGCTACGCAGTTTATCTGCCGCGTAACTACCCGATAGAGCGTTTATAGATAATTCATAGAAAACAGCTAATAAAAAATGAAGATTTAAAGGAATAAACATGCAAATTAAAGAGAATAGCTTTTGGTCACAGGCGGTGCATCAGGTTTGGGTGAGTCAGTGGCTCGTGCGATTGTCTATCAAGGCGGCAACGTCGTCATCGCTGATCTCAATGAGTCAGCAGGGCAAGCACTGGTCGCTGAGCTGGGTGATAGTACGCGCTTTGTGCGCTGTGATATCACTAAAGGCGATGAGGTGCAATCAGCGGTTGAGATGGCTGAGTCAGCTTTCGGCGGCTTACAAGGCTCAATCAACTGTGCGGGTATCGTAGTGGTACAAAAGCTGCTAGATCGTGATAACAATCCAGCAGACCTTGAGGCATTTAGCCGCGGGGTCAATGTCAATCTGGTGGGTTCATTTAATGTCGCCCGTTTGGTCGCGGCTAGCATTGCCAAACGCATAGCGAATGATAGCAATGCAGGCGAGCATGCAGAAAAAACCATGTACAAAAGAATGTAGATCAAGGCATTATTATTAATACAGCTTCTATCGCAGCCTTTGATGGTCAAGTGGGTCAAGCCAGCTATTCTTCTTCCAAGGCAGGGGTGGTTGGTCTGACCTTGCCGCTGGCTCGTGAGCTGGCACGTCATGGCATCCGCGTTATGACCATCGCGCCAGGTGTCTTTGCTACCCCGATGATGGAGAGCATTCCTGAAAAAGCCCGCGAGCAGCTAGAAGCAGGCGTGCCTTATCCCAAGCGTTTGGGCGCTCCCAATGAGTTTGCCAAATTGGTCACTCATATCATTGATAATGCTTATCTAAATGGCGAGGTGATCCGCTTAGATGGTGCAATTCGTATGGTGTAACATTTGAGTAATTCATTCGTTTTGCACAAAACTTATCTAAATAGTCTGACATAGTGCTTTGATACATATGATTAATGACAAAAAACTCATCATGAGGATCAAAGCCTATGTCATTTTTTATAATAAATTTCACCCGCCAAATGAGCAGCGCATGTATTGGTTACTTATAGGCATTAGCCTTGCTGCTACTGTAAGCACCAGTGCTATTGCTTATGCCAAAAACTCCTCAACATCCAAAAACCTATTCCTACGTCTGTAGTTATTGATCGAGTCTTCGTCGACAAATCAGATCGTGTCTTAACATTGATGAGCGATGGTAAAGCCATTAGGTCGTATCGTATTGCGCTAGGGGGTAGTCCATCGGGACATAAGCAACAATAAGGCGATCAGCGTACGCCCGTTGGGATTTATACCTTATTAGCTATCTAAATGATGAAGACAAGGCACGAGCGAAGTCATTAGAGGTCAATCCGGGCGGCGATATTATGATTCATGGGCAAATGAATGGCTTTGGACATTTGGGCTGGTTGAATCAACGACGCGATTGGACCGATGGTTGTATCGCGGTGACCAATACCGAGATGGATGAGATTATGGTATCGGAGATACTTGGTACGCTTATCGAAATTGTGGAGTAGCATAGTCGGATTATGATTGGGTCTATACTCAATAAGTGCATTGCTTATTACCGTATTCAACGGAGATTTCTCTTGAATTTACATCAATAAAATGGCATTTCTTACCTACTAACTTCCTTTATCTGCTATTAATAGCCCATTTAAATATTATTAATAATTATCATTGTTTTAAGTAAGGTTTTATTTGGTAATCGTCTTGAAATAGGTGTATATATACCTTATATAAATGACAGATAACAGTGGGCACTAGACTAGGAGAGTCCCTAGAAGTTCCACTGAAAATACTAATTATAAAAGGATATAAACATGAGATTTGAGAAGTTTACGCAAAAACTGCAATCAGCGATTCAAGAAGCTCAGAGCCTAGCGTTAGGTCGTGATCATACGGGCATTGATCCTGTGCATTTGCTTGCGGTATTGCTACAAGATGAATCTAATTTATCTATCTGCCAACAAGCAGGCGCTTCTATTCCAGCGCTAAAAAATGGCGTTGCCAAAGCACTCGATAACCAAGCGACCATTTCGGAGCCGACAGGTGACGTCAATCTAAACCAAACTCAGTCAAAATTCTGAACTTGGCAGATCGTCAGGCGCAAAAGAAGGCGATGATTTTATTGCGACTGAATGGGTCATGTTGGCACTCGCTGAGCAAGGCGAAACCAAAAAAATATTTGAAAGTGCAGGTGTGACGGCAAGCAAACTAAAAGCGGTCATTGAGCAGCTGCGCGGTGATGATACGGTCAATAACCAAAACGCTGAAGATCAGCGTGATGCACTCAACAAATACACGATTAATCTGACTGAGCAAGCAGAGCTTGGCAAACTAGATCCAGTCATTGGCCGTGACGAAGAGATCCGCCGTACCATTCAGGTACTGTCGCGCCGTACCAAAAACAACCCTGTGCTCATCGGTGAGCCGGGCGTTGGTAAAACAGCCATCGTAGAAGGCTTGGCACAAAAAATCATCAATGGCGACGTACCAGAAGGTCTGCGCCGTAAAGAAGTGTTGTCATTAGACTTGGGCGCGCTAATCGCTGGGGCAAAATTCCGCGGTGAGTTCGAAGAGCGTCTCAAAAGCGTATTGAGCGACTTGGCCAAACAAGAAGGCAATGTCATTTTGTTCATCGATGAGCTGCACACGATGGTTGGTGCAGGCAAGTCTGAAGGTGCAATGGATGCGGGTAATATGCTAAAACCTGCACTGGCACGCGGTGAGCTGCACTGCGTTGGTGCGACCACCCTTGATGAGTATCGCCAGTACATCGAAAAAGACGCTGCGCTTGAGCGTCGTTTTCAAAAGGTTTTGGTCGATGAGCCAACGGTCGAAGATACTATTGCGATATTACGGGGTCTAAAAGAGCGTTACGAGCTGCATCATGGCGTCGATATTCAAGACAGTGCCATCATTGCTGCTGCGCGCATGAGCCATCGCTATATCACTGACCGTAAGCTACCAGATAAGGCGATTGATTTAATTGATGAAGCGGCCAGTCGTTTGCGTATGGAGATGGACAGCAAGCCTGAATCATTAGGTAAACTCGATAGTCGCCTCATTCAGCTAAAAATGCAGCGTGAGGTGCTCAAAAACGAAGAAGATGCTGGCGCGCAAGCTGAGCGTAAAGTGCTCGATGCGCAAATAGCAGAATTGGAAAAGAGTACGCTGATCTTAATGAAGTTTGGCAGGCAGAGAAAGCGTTGGTCAAAGGCAGTCAACAGCTAAAAGACGAGCTGGATAAAGCCCGTATCGCTTATGACAAAGCCAGTCGTGAAGGCGATTATGAGACCATGAGTAAGCTGCAATATGAGACCATTCCGCAGCTTGAGCGCCGTATTCATGAGTCTGACTTGGCTGAGCAAAAGAGCAGACTGGTGAAGGTGATGGTGTCAAATTGCTACGGAATAAGGTCACAGACAATGAAATCGCAGAGGTGGTTGCGGCCGCCACTGGTATCCCAGTCAGCAAGATGATGCAAGGCGAGCGTGACAAAATGATCGCAATGGAAGAAAAGCTCCATGAGCGTGTTATCGGTCAAAACGAAGCGGTCGAATCGGTGGCCAATGCGGTACGTCGTAGCCGTGCAGGCTTATCTGATCCCAACCGTCCTTCAGGCTCGTTCTTATTCTTAGGACCTACAGGCGTTGGTAAGACAGAGCTGACCAAATCACTAGCGAACTTCTTATTTGACTCTGAAGATGCAATCGTACGTATCGACATGAGTGAATATATGGAAAAACATAGTGTCAGTCGTCTTGTAGGGGCACCTCCAGGTTACGTTGGTTACGAAGAAGGCGGTACGTTGACTGAAGCGGTACGCCGTAAGCCATATAGCGTCATATTGTTCGATGAAGTGGAAAAAGCGCATCCAGATGTGTTCAACATCTTGCTACAAGTATTGGACGATGGTCGCTTAACCGATTCGCAAGGTCGGGTGGTAGATTTCAAAAACACCGTCATTATCATGACCAGTAACTTGGGTTCGCACAAGATTCAGGAAATGGTTGGTGAAAGTTACGAGGATATCAAAGCGGAAGTAATGGATTCTGTTGGGCAGCATTTCCGTCCAGAGTTCGTCAACCGTATTGACGAAATCGTAGTTTTCCATCCGCTTGGTATGTCACAGATGGCAGGTATTGCAGATATTCAATTGGATCGATTGCGTCAGCGTATCCAAGAGCGTGAGATGGATATTGAGCTGTCAGCAGATGCGATGAATAAATTGGTTGCCGTGGGTTATGACCCTGTTTATGGTGCTCGTCCTTTGAAGCGAGCCATTCAACAAGAGATCGAAAACCCATTGTCATTGAAACTATTAGCAGGTGATTTTGTCGCTGGTGATATTATCAAAGTCGATGTGGGTGCCGATGACAAGCTAACTTTTGATAAGCTTAGAATGAGCTAATCAGTTTATCCTTGACGTCTTTATGACCCAACTTTACGCTTAAAATCAACCCCTTATCTACAATCGTAGGTAAGGGGTTTTTATTTATAAGGCGCGTTTTACGTTACTGTTTTTTTACCATTTAAATATCTCTTAAATATCAAGACTATGCTATAAATAAATGGATGACCAATAAAATAAATGCCAATCGGATAGAAAGGATAAAACAATGACAACCTCTATTGAACGTGTAAGTCTACCCTTAACTTCGCCATTACTCATTGCAGCGTTGTTGTTTAGCACTGCCGCGTGCTCCAACCCTTCAGCAGTAAGTCCTAGCAATAACAAAAGTACCGCAACAGAGTCCAAGGAAGTTTCCATTTCAGATAGCAATGCTCAAACCGCCACAAAAAGCACTACACAAACAAAGACTAGCAAGCCTGCTTTTACGACTAAAGCAATCGCTACCTTTGATGAGCCTTGGGCTATGACAGCACTACCCAGTATAGATGGCAAAGCGCCCAAACTACTAGTGACGCAAAAAAACAGGAGAGTTATTCATTGTAGACACGGCGACGGGTAGCAAGACACAAGTAGCAGGCATCCCTAAAGTGGCCTATGGTGGTCAAGGTGGTTTGGGAGATATTATATTAGCACCAGATTTTGCGACTTCTAATGCTGTATATATCAGCTACGTAGAAGCAGGAAAGGGGGGTGATAGTAATAAGTTTGGGGCAAAAGTAATCAAAGCGACACTGGCAGGATTAGGCACAAATGCGCCCACACTACAGGTCATCACGCCTATTTGGGAGCAATCTCCAAAAGTCACGGGGCAAGGTCATTATAGCCATCGCTTATTGTTTTCACCTGATGGACAGTATCTATATATCAGCTCAGGAGAACGCCAGAAAAAGAGCCTGCACAAAATATGAGCATGAATCTAGGTAAGATTATTAGATTGTATGCTGACGGCTCGGTTCCAAAGGACAATCCATTTGTCAATGATAGCAATGACATTGCCTCTCAGTTTTGGACAATGGGCAATCGCAATGTGCTCGGCATAAGATTTGATGAAAGCGGCAGGCTTTGGGCAAACGAGATGGGGCCAAAGGGCGGTGATGAATTTAATCTGATTGAAAAAGGCAAAAACTACGGCTGGCCGATTGTATCAAATGGTCGTAATTATTCAGGTACACCAATCCCAGATCACGACACTCGCCCTGAGTTTGAAATGCCTAAAATCACATGGACACCCGTTATTTCACCGTCATCACTGAGTCTATATACGGCTGGTAGCCACAATGACTTTCCAGCATTACAAGGCGATTTTTTAATCAGTGGTTTATCTTCAAAAGCGCTTATTGTCGTAAGTGTCGATGAAGATGATAGTGCTACTGAACGCTATCGTTATGACATGGGAGAGCGTGTACGCAGTGTGCTAGCAGTAGACGGGCAAGTGTGGACACTTGAAGACGGTAATAATGCACAATTACTCAGATTATTGCCCAAATAACATCGAAACAATATTGAAATAACATCGAAACAGCATCGAATTAAGGACGTATTTACCTACCTGTATATTTAATTATTTTAATAAAACTATTCAATTATTTTAGAGTAAATTAATAGTTTTATCAAGTTTTATTTTGTAATAGATTGATAGTTAAGACCTATTTTGTTAAGGTAACGTTCCTTGAAATTTGAGACTTGCACATGGAAGAAGTAAAAGTAGGCAGATTAGGACCTTTTCCGCGGGTAAGTAAACCTGTGTTTATTACATCATCACTGCTGATTGTTGGCTTTATTATTTTCGGTGCGTTTTTCACCGAAACAGCAGGGGCTGTTTTTAGTTTTTTACAAAATTTTATTACCGATAAGTTTGGTTGGCTATTCATTATCTTAGTGAATACAGCGCTTGGGCTTTGCATTTACTTAGGAATGAGTCGCTATGGTGATATTCGTTTAGGTAACCAAACGGAGCGACCACAGTACAATCTGTTTTCTTGGATTGGTATGTTGTTCTCTGCTGGTATTGGTATTGGCCTTGTCTACTGGGGTACAGCGGAGCCGTTGTATCACTTTATGGCACCACCAATGGGCGAGGCCGAAACGGTTGAAGCCGCAAAGCAAGCGATGAATATCTCATTTATGCATTGGGGTCTACACGCTTGGGGCATCTATACGATTGTGGCACTGTCGTTAGCGTATTTTCATTTTCGTCGCGGTTTGCCTTTATCGATTCGCTCAACTTTGTATCCTTTGCTCGGCAAAAGAATCTATGGTCGCTGGGGGCATACGGTCGATATCTTGGCCGTGTTCGGTACGATGTTTGGTGTGGTCACCTCACTCGGGCTTGGAGTGATGCAGATCAATGCGGGACTTGAGAAACTATTTGGCATGCCGAATAGTCTCACTGTACAGTTCGGTTTGATAGCTTTCATCACAGCGCTTGCAGCCGCTTCCGTTATGATGGGTCTGGATAAAGGTATTAAGCGCCTTAGTGATATCAATATCGGTTTTACAATCGTTTTATTGGTATTCATGGTGGCTTTAGGGCCAACGCTCTTTATCTTTGATAGCTTTATCGAAAATATCGGCAACTATCTGACTGTACTCGTGCCTTTGGGTACGTGGGGCGAGTCTTATAGTGGAACAGATTGGCAAAGTGCTTGGACGATATTTTATTGGGCATGGTGGGTGAGCTGGGCACCATTCGTTGGTATCTTTATTGCCCGTATCTCTCGTGGTCGTACCATCCGTGAGTTTACGTTTGGGGTACTGTTAATCCCTATGCTTATCTTGTTCTTTTGGTTCACGACCTTTGGTGGCGTAGCGATTCATATGGAGCTTGCCTCTGCTGTGACAGGTATTAGCCCAGGTTTGGTTGAAGCAGTACAAGCAGATACCGGTAGCGCAATCTTTAAGCTAGTTGAGTACTACCCACTAGCCAAACCGATTACGTTAATGATTGTTGTCATGATTATGCTTTGGTTTGTGACTTCGTCAGATTCGGCCAGTTTTGTTATCGATATGCTGACCGCTGGTGGCGATACCAATCCACCAAAGATTCAGCGTTTGTTTTGGGCAACCACAGAAGGCGTTATCGCTGCCATATTGTTAGCGGCTGGTGGATTGTCTGCTTTGCAGGCAGCTGCCATCGTAGCAGGATTGCCATTTGCTTTAGTGGTTTTTGTCATAATGTATGCGTTGTTACGCGGATTAGGACGTGATCGTCTGATTCTTTACCGTGCGCAGCAAAGCTATATCACAGATGAGTCAGCAGATCATAACTCTGCAGATGAGTTTGTTGATGAGCATTTACTCAAAGGCCCACCTAAGATTGTTAAGGGTGACTAAGCAGTAAAATCGTTATTTTAACCATTGTTCTAATCATTAATAGAAGCCCCAATTTATTTTTAAATTGGGGCTTCTTGTGGCTACTCAAATATATTTTTTGGAATGAAGTATTCTTATGAATTAACTGCATTCACCTTTGGTATAACTAATGGCCTCAGGTATGTTACAGGCCGAGCAAGCATTACCTGCCGTACGGTAGCTTATCACTGAGCCAACTTTCGTTTTTACACAGACTGGATCATATTGCATGGTACACATGGTCTTCTCAGAGCGAGAGGTTGGACAGTGAGTTAAGGTGTTTTCAAGCATTTGACTGTTATCTGTTGCAGGTTGCGTGGGAGTAACTGCGCCAGGCGTAGCGCTGCAACCCGCCAGTGCTAATACCAAGGAGACGACAGCTAATGATGGTTTGAGGGATTGCGCCAGTGTAGGCAGTGATAATTTAGATAGCGTTTTTGCATGATGTGATGTCCTTATTTGCAAGCGTTCTATTACCGCTCGTCACGTTATTGATAGATCGATATAGCACTTAAAGTTTTATAATAACTAATGAATGGCTATGGACTCAATAACATAATACAAAAAACCCAAGCTTGAGCGGCTTGGGTTTTTTGTTAAATACAGATGATTGTCACAGCAGAATATCTACCTAGATAAGAATAGCAACTTATTCAGCTGGCTTATCATCTTTGTTTAGCTGCACATATTTATCGAAATTTTGTGCATAATCTGTCAAATTGTCACTTAGCATCTGGCGATATTGTTTGACATAAAACTCGACGATATCGTCTTTTCTTTGGCAAAATCATCGGCTTTCACGAAGCCAATCGAGGCCACAGAGGCGCTGTAGCGTGCGGCAGCATATAACAAAGAAGCACCTACCTGTCCTGAATGGGCATCAGGGCCTAGCTGACTATTGGCGACACCGATGATAGCATCAGCGCGTTGGTAAAACGCCTGCATTTCAGGGGTGATTTCAATGCTTGCATCCACATTGTTGTCTTGAGTGTTGCTGTCTTGAGACATAAGCTGCTCCTAATAATAAGTGTCGATAATTTTAGTATATAAAGGCGGTTTGTAAATGATTCAACGTAATGACTCTATGACCCTTATAAGCCAGCGTCTGCTTTTAAGATATCTGCTTTGTCTGTTTTTTCCCAAGTAAAGGCAGTTTCTGAGCCTTGACGACCAAAATGTCCAAAGGTAGCCGTCTGCTGATACATTGGCTGTAATAGGTTCAGCATACGAGTGATGCCATAAGGACGCAAATCAAAATGAGTACGAATCAGGCGAATGATTTCATCGTTACTGATTTTGCTCGTGCCAAAAGTGTTGACAGAGATAGACGTTGGCTCAGCAACCCCAATCGCGTAACTGACTTGTACTTCACAGCGATCAGCAAGACCAGCTGCGACGATGTTTTTGGCCACATAACGTACCGCATAAGCAGCACTGCGATCTACTTTTGAGGGATCTTTACCACTAAAAGCACCGCCCCATGACGTGCCATACCGCCGTAAGTATCGACAATGATTTTGCGGCCTGTTAAGCCTGCATCACCCACAGGACCACCAATGACAAACTTACCCGTTGGATTGATATGGTAGCGTGTACCCGCATGTAACAGATCAGCCGGTAGCACTTGCTTGATGATAGATTCCATCACTGCTTCTTGCAGATCAGACTGCGAGATGCTCGGATCATGCTGAGTTGATAGAACGACCGCATCGATTGCAGCAGGACGGTTGCCATCATACTTCAAGGTAACCTGCGCTTTGGCATCAGGACGGAGCCATGGTAGCTCGCCTGCACGGCGCAGCTCAGATTGACGCTCCATCAAACGATGGGCATATTCAATAGGGGCCGGCATTAATACATCAGTTTCATTACTGGCGTAACCAAACATTAAACCTTGATCGCCTGCACCTTGCTCTTCAGGATCATGACGATCGACACCTTGAGCGATTTCAGGAGACTGCTTACCCAGCATATTGATGACCGCACAAGTCTCGCCATCAAAACCCAAATCTGAGTGGTGATAACCAATGCCGTTGACCGTGTCACGCACCAGCCGCTCTAAATCGATATTGGCAGTTGTGGTGATTTCACCGGCAAGTATCACCGCGCCTGTTTTTACTAAAGTTTCGCAGGCCACACGTGCGTGTAAGTCTTCACGTAAGATAGCATCAAGGATGGCGTCTGATATTTGGTCAGCCATTTTGTCAGGGTGGCCTTCGCTCACAGATTCGGAGGTAAATAAGTTGTATTCACGCATAATGGGATCGCTTAATTGAATCAATAAAGGTAGGAAAAGCAACACTCTGGGTGCTGCTCTAATTAATGTTGACCACGCATTTACGCGGCAGATAATCGGTATTTCTCAATGCTAAAAATCGGTGTTGAACAAAGTTTTGTCATCAATTTGGCTAAAATCTAGACCTACTATCATTCAATCAATTCATATATGGAGCAATGATAATAAGCTTTTATGGCTATGGCGGTAGAGAGTTAGGTCAATGTTCGCTCTAATAGGCTACTGTCAGTGTGCAGATTGCCTTATCAGAAGCGGGGTAATTGCCAAAATCTCTTAACACAAAATAGGGTTATTCTACCCTGAAACGTTATAAAACTCTAGTGAGCAGCACTTGCTATACTATAAGAAATGCTCAACAAGTGATTCACTGTCGTAAAACGTAGGTACTTGCCAGTTCATGGCTACATAAGTTTGTCTTTGAGACAGGAGTGTCACTACGTTATAGTTCTAAAAGGTCGCTTTATCTTTAAACATGCACTCTTCATAGACGGGGCAAGCGCCGCATTTGGGTGTACGCGCTTGGCAGGTATAGCGCCCGTGCAAAATAAGATAATGATGCGCATCAACGATAAAGTCATCGGGTATACGCTCGACCAGTTTGTTTTCGACGATGAGCACCGTTTTACCAGTAGCGAGTCCAGTACGATTGCCGACGCGAAAGATATGCGTGTCGACCGCCATGGTTGGCTGACCAAAAGCAGTATTCAAAACTACGTTGGCGGTTTTACGCCCCACACCAGCTAATGATTCTAGATCTTTGCGGTTGTCAGGGACGGTGCTATCAAACTTTTCAATCAAATCGCGGCAAGTCTTGATGACATTTTTGGCTTTTGCGTTATATAAGCCAATATTTTTGATATACGTCTTTAGACCTTCTTCGCCTAGTGCCAGTATAGCTTCAGGTGTGTTCGCCACGGGGTACAACTGCTGAGTGGCAATATTGACGCTCACATCAGTTGCCTGTGCAGATAAGATAACGGCGATGAGCAGCTCGAAATTACTGCCGTAATTTAGCTCGGTGACAGGCTCGTCAATCGTCGCCGCTAGCTTTTCAAAAAATGGACGCACATCGCGATTGGGCATTCTTCTAGAGGGCGGTGTATCGGCTGTTTTATGTTTGACCGTTTTACTCATGGTGTTTTAACTATTATTTTAGTGAGTGGTGTTGCAAAATTATATGCTAGCGATGGCATTTATATGAGTTATTAAAGTATCAATCACGTAATCACAGCACCGCTTGTAATGCGTCGAGCTCTGCTTGCAAGCCTTCAAGCTCCATTTGTTTTTTATCATTGGCGCGCACGCTGAGCTGCTTTTCGAGTTTTTTGATTTTGGTACGTAGTTTAGCCGCTGCAATGGTATTCTTTGCTTGTGCTTCGCTAATATTTAGCGATTGGCTCGTTGCATTGTTGAGCTTGGCCTCTACCATGCTGACCACAGGTTTGCTATTGCTGGTATCAGCCAGTTGTTCTGTCACGCGTTTGAGATGCGTGTGGTAGCGCTGTCTCAAGTCTTCTTGTTCGGCTACTCTCAAAGGGAGAAAGCTCACGCTCGACAATGACCAAGTCGATACAATCAACAGGGCAGGGTGCGATACATAGCTCACAGCCTGTGCACAAATCGGTAAAAATCGTATGCATGTGTTTGCCAGTACCGACGATAGCATCCACTGGACAAGCCGGAATACATTTGGTACAGCCGATACAGTCGTCTTCACGAATCACAGCACGAACCTCTGTTGGACGTCCTGATGTCATGTCTATCGGCCATTGTGATGGTGCGGCTGTCAGATGAGTATCTATCCCAATTGTCTGAGCGATAGCGTCCGTTACTGGCTGGCCACCAGGCACACATTTATTGTATGGCTCACCCTTTAATACGATAGCAGTGGCGTAAGGCAAGCAGCCATCTGGATGCTCACAAAGCCCGCATTGCGTTTGCGGCAGACAAGCATCAACGCGTGCAATTTTGTCTGTACATCATTTGGCAGGGTATCAATGTGCAGCGACTTAAACAAGATCGGTAAATCTGTCAAGCGTGTCTGTTCAGTACTTTGAGGATGGGTGTCGGTTTGGGACATGGTATTACTGGCCTTAGTATCGGTCATCATTAGCGACTGTCACTTATGTCTGTCAGTGGCTAGGTAGATAAGTGACTATTGATTGCATATTTTATAGGCAAATTATGGATCTTTGTACTGACGTTCTATATCAAATAGTCAATGACCCAGCCGTGTCGATCGCTGTTGCGCTGCGAAGATTAACACATTTAAAGCCGTAAAACATCAGGGTCGAAAACCTAGTCTTGAACATTAAAAATTAAAGCATAAGATCAATGATATTGTGATGCATTTATTCTAAAAACGGTGAGCGTTTGCGGAATGTCTACTTACTAAAACGCTTGAGGATAAAATCAATCAATAGATGCATGCGATGAGGCATGTTATCACGGTCGCGATAGAGCATCTGGCAGCCTCTAGGTTGGTTATTCCAATCAGGCAATACTTGCTGCAAACCGCCTGATGTGATCAAAGGCTGTGCATCATAATCGGGGATGAAACCTAGACCGATACCATCCGCAATAGCCCCGTTAGTAAACTAATATTATCAACTTTTAGACGGATATTATTTGTTGGCTGATGCGCCTGTACCTCGCCCGTTATACGATGCTGTAGATGCCACGTAAACATCGGAGGACATAGGACAGTTGGGTATTCCGCCAAATCATTGGGCGTTTGGATATCGGATACATCGATATCGCTGGCTGCACAAATCATAAAGCGAATATTGGTCAGCTGCCGCCCAATCCAATGATTGGCACTGTGTTCACCAATACGAAAAGCGACATCAATAGCTTGCGCGTCAATATCAATGGTCTGATTGGACAGACGCAAATCTAAATGGATATCTGGATATTGTTTTTAAAAAGCATTGAAATGCGGCGCTAAAATATCACTACCAAAATTGACAGGGGCGCTGATTCTGATTGTGCCTTTGGCCTCATTTTTATCTTGTAGTAAGCAACACGCGACGTTTTCTAACTCATCAAAGAGATGGGCGCTGCTCTTGTAATATTGTTGCCCTGCATGGGTCAACTGTACGCGGTGCGCATCTCGGTTGAGCAACCTAAGTGCCAGATCTGCTTCTAGTTTGGCAACTCGGCGACTCAATGTCGATAGGGGCATGTCAAGCATTATAGAGGCTTGGCGAAAGCTGCCGTAGCGGACAACCGCGCAAAAACTGCGCATGTCATCGAGGGAGTAGTTAAATTTCATATTCAGAATCTATGCTCTCGTTATTGCTTGTTTATACCGTATTTAAAATATATACACTGGTGGTTATCTTTTCGCAAGTTTTTGGGTGCAGTATGAGCCGTTCAGCGAACACCACCGCCGTCCTATATTTATTACTGTGTACGTTTCTCTGGGGCGCAAGTTTTCCTGTCGGCAAGCATGCCTTGAGTGAAGTAAATGCATTAACCTTAGTCATGTGGCGTTTTAGCATTGCCTCGATGTGTCTGTACCTTTATACAAAATATAAGCACATGCCAATCCCTAATCTCACACCCAAACAATGGGCGTGGGCGATTGGTGTATCCATCATTGGTGTTGGTGGCTTAAACTTGGGGCTGTTTACTGGGCTTGAACAGACTAATGCTAACAATGGTGCGTTGATTATGGCGCTTAGCCCGCTGGTGACTTCTTTGATTGGTTCTATAGCGCAGCGCCAGTTTCCCACCAAAGGCGCGCTGTTTAGTTTGGTGGTTTGTCTCTCTGGCGTACTGCTGGTACTGACCGATGGCGCATTTGCCAAACTGCTAGGGTTTGAATTTAACCATGGCGATCAAATGATTTTTTTAGGTATGCTGTGCTGGAGTCTCTATACTTATCTGACTCAAGGTATCAGCCGCTGGATGCCGATGATTCCTTATACCTTGGTCGGTATGCTGTCAGGTCTTGGGGTGATATCGCTCATGGTGTTATTTAGTGCAGAGGTACATCCATTGCAAGAAAGCTTAGCCATCAGTCGCAGTGTCTTTGGCGACTTGATATTTATTGGCGTCTTCGGCACGGTTGGCGGTTATCTATTGTGGATCTCTGGCGTCAAGCAGTTGGGCGCTGCTAATGCGTCATTATTCTTTAATTTTGTGCCAGTGTTTGCTGCGCTCACGGCCTTTGCTTACGGTCAGCAAGTGACCGCTTTGCAATTATTAGGTATGGCGATTGTGATTGCAGGGCTATTGATACCCAGACTTGTCAAATGGCAACATCAGCGTCTGACCGCCCATAATGTCTAAGTGAGACGCAGTAGGCACTGACATTAGCCGCTAAAATGAGCTGCCAGTGACAGTGTCATTTAATTTCATAATAAAATGCCTTGTTCTTTGGCAATCTGATCGATCAATTCTCGAGCGATACTGCCCTTTGGTGGAATCTTTGGCAGGTTAGAGAGATCAAAAAAATCAGCATGCGCCAGTTCGTCTTCTTGAATAATAATATCGCCACTGGCATAAGAGGCACGGAACCCAAGCATCAAATTGGAGGGAAATGGCCAAGGCTGGCTACTCACATAATGAATATCTGATATGCTGATATTGACCTCTTCTGCCACCCTCACGTACCACCGCATGCTCAAGGTTCTCACCCACCTCAACAAACCCAGCGATCAAACCATACATGGGCGGCAGTTTTGCTGTCCATGTCGATGGTGGTGCGCGAGTAAGATTTGCATTTCATCTGTTACTGGGTTTGGGCGGGTAATCGCCGTAATCACACATGGCTGGACGCGAGGATACTGGCGCAGCTGGCATACTGGACAAACCATAGCGCGCTCGTCTTGGTCAGCATGTACGGTAGGACTGGCACAGCGACTACAGAACTGCGTATCTGCTTGCCACCTTAATAACTGTATCGCTTGACTGATCTGGTCAGATAGGGCAACAGGTATGTTATTTATCAGCTGTCGATAAGGGACAAAGGTATCAGTACTGCTTTCGGCGATGATAGGCAGCGTCACGTTATGAGCGACTGCGTAATCATAAGTCATGGCAGTGGTGGACGGCGCAGTGAAGGTTTGGGCAGTGTTTTCATTGATCAAATCAGATGAAAGGCTATCCATATTATTATTATCATCAGATTGCCAGTGATTTGGCGATAGACTCTCATGTAGCGTCACGTGACCGAGCCGATAAGCTTGCTCGTCTGAACCAGTACGACTCTGTGGTAGTTGGATTTGTAATGGCCACCAACCATCTGGCATTTGACGGCATAAAACAGTGTCATCACTCAATATAAAAGCATGGGCCATAAAAGATTCCAAACAGTTTGAAGCAAATCCGTATCGATTTAGATACAGACTTATTTAACGTGAAGTATTCTGATTAAGTTTTATCGCCGCAAAATGACAAAATGGCGACGATAAAACCTGTGCAAGCAGTACTAAGCAGCAAGTAGATGACTTAAGCTTTGCTGGCCAACGTCAAGCGCTTGTTTACTGACAGGACGATTGTTCTCAAAACCATCCAGATGATGATCGACCGCCATAATCACATCAGCGATGCAGGCGAGTGTAGGGTCTTCGATACGTTGTCCACTCTCTATACGTTTTTCGATATAAATGGCTAATTGACCAAGCATGCTGGCGGGTGTTGGCAAATGTAAAAAGCGCAATGCACCTGCCACTTGGCGCATCATTCCCGGTATATTCTGAATATTAAGCATGTCGCGTTCAGGCTCTGCCAAATAGTCGTTAATTGCTTGCTCGGCACTTGCAATGGCGGTACGGCTTTCTTGTATGAGGGTATCGTATGATGTATTGAGCTGATGCAATGAGATATGCTGATTATTCAGTGGTAAGTAGATCGCCCCTGGGGTATGCATCTCTGCCATTGCAATTGTAGCATTCTCTGCATGCATCAATGCCAGTAATAAGTGATCAAAGTCATCCGGCGAAGGCGCCTGCCAATGGCTGACCGCACCCGCCGCTGTGATAAGACTATCAGCTGCATTGGACAATCCTAGCAGGCGCAGTGCTGAGCTCAATTCAGTCAAATCTTCAATGATCTGGGCAGTTTGCATATCAACAGGATTGATGGAGTCGCCACGTGCATAGCTGTCGACATTTTCTTTAATATTATTGATTTGAGACTGAATAATGTCATTTAGTGTATCGGTGAGTGCGCGATTGGGACCAAACAAGAAACGCTTCATCTCATCAAGCTGATCGCCTTCTAGATAGTTACTTGCGTACTGCTCACGTAATTGCTGCGCCTCAACAGTATCACGCTGACAGGCAAAATTAACTAAGTCTGCAAAACGTGTATCCATCACAGGTAAGTAGCTTTGGAACTGCTGCTCCACATAAATCAGCGTATGCTTTTGGCTCACGTTCAACGGTAAGACCGCGGCAATATCTGTCACAGCAGTCGCTGCTGCTTGCCAAAATAGGCTGTTACTATTTGATGCGATCAAAGCGCAGGCAGCACTCATGGCATCGAGTTTTTGCTGATCGTTTGAGTCAATATTGCCATCTTGGTTGAGTAGGGCAACGCCAAGACCGCTACGATAGGCATAGGTCAGGGAGTTTTGTATCCAAATTGAGCGCGCTTAGTGGTTCAAAGTTTTGCTCTGGGTTAGCAATGATGACGCTACTGCTCCCAAAAGTAGAAAAGTCCTCGACCGTCATTGGTGGTTTTTGTCCATGCGCATTGAGATTGTTAACCACTGGCAATAACAAAGTAGGCTCTACCGACTCAGTCAATAATACAAACTCGACATAGCGTTCTAAAGTCATAATGGCTTCTGATAAATCCATGATGAGAGCCATGTCATTGTTGTCGCCGTTGTCATAAAGGCGCTGTAGACCGTCAACGATCGCATTGTTTAACACTTCTGCACCAACAAGAGAAATCAGTTTAAAAATACAAGACAGCTGCTTTAGAACATCAATAGAATCTGACAATAAAGGTGCTTGGCTACTATCGTCATTGAATTCGCTCAGATGAATCTCAGTATCTTTGAGCGTTGCGATAATCTCATCATGCAATAAGTGGAGTGACGGTAGGTTGAAATCAGTAACACTAAGCGTGGGGGCGGTTAACTTCATTTGCGCAGACTGGTCCATAAGTATTTTTCCATAATGTACTGATGAGAATGACGATGGTATCAATGGGGTAGTAAAAATATTGGTTAATGATGTTTTAACGTTTTATATGATAATAATCAAGGCTATATTGTACAAATGTTGGTGTAATTCAGGCTTGATGTAGCGGCTACATATTGGCTTTTAGCTCAGGGTAGTCCTCTGCAAGAGAAGCGTACCAGCTTTGATTGGTAGTCTCATCTGACGTCGATGCTAGCAATAAATTGGCCAAATTGGCAAAACTGGTATGGGCAGTTTGCCCGCCCTCTGTGGGTGCGTCTTCTTCAATGGCAAGCGTCACTTGACCGCCAGTCATCGCCAAGTAAACTTCGGCTAAAATCTCTGAATCCAGTAAGGCGCCGTGAAAGGTACGGTCTTGCTTACCAACGTCCAGACGACGTACGAGGGCATCCAATGTGTTCTTTTGTCCAGGATATTGCTGCTTTGCCATGACCAGTGAATCGGTCACTTGTACGCGCTCAGCAAAGTCATTGAGACCGACTTTCGCAAACTCCATGTTTAAGAAGTTCATATCAAAGGTGGCGTTGTGAGCGATAATCTCAGCACCATCCATAAAGTCGTATAATGACTGGGCAACTTGATCAAAGGTGGGCTTGTCCGCCAAAAATGCCTCAGAGATCCCATGAATACGAATAACTTCATCATCCATGCCACGCTGCGGATTGATATAGACGTGTAGTTTTTCACCAGTAAATTTACGCCCAACCATCTCAACAATACCGACCTCAATGATACGGTCGCCTTTTAATGCGTCCAGTCCTGTGGTCTCTGTATCCATGATGAGCTGACGATTTGCTTCATGACGATGTATCGGCTTTGGTAGTAGCGGCCTAAAATGAGGATTGGCACGACTCGTATCCCCATCAAACTTGGGTGTATCAGTATCTATAGTTGGGATATCACTAGTCATGTCGGTATCATTCATGGGTACTTGGGCTTCTGGCATGGCTTTATTACTCATCATTTTGGGTGCGTTGTCTGGATGGTGAGGAGTCTCTACCATGACATCATTATGCATCATACGTGCTTCATGGCTATGTTGACTGTCATTGATTCGTAACTCATCTTCTGACACATCGTCAAACTCGTCATCTACCATATCTAGACCCAATGGGTCGAACTTTAGCCAATCATCATTGGCGACAGGTTTTTTATCAGTCGCTATGCGGCCTTTTTTTTTAGGGGCGTCTGATTCGTTTATCACAGGTTTTTGTGCCACAGATGCTTTTATCATAGAGGAGTGACCACTGTTTGACGTAACCCCTAAGTTTGCCAGTTCGTCTGCTTTTTCATTACCGGCATGTCCAGCGTGACCCTTAACCCAGTGCCAATCAACATCACGCTGTTGACATAGCTTATCCAATTGTTGCCAAAGGTCTTGATTGGCGACGGGCTTTTTGCTCGCTGTTTTCCAGCCTTTTTCTTCCAGCCTTCAATCCATTCGGTGATGCCTTTTTGGACGTAGCTGGAATCTGTCCAAATCTCAAGTTTTTGCTCATGTGAGCTATGTGTTAGGGCCTGTATCGCACCCATGAGCTCCATGCGATTATTGGTGGTTTCCGTATCACCGCCATATAAATCCTGCGTGCTACCATCGCTAAATATAAGGTGCGCGCCCCAACCGCCAGCGCCGGGATTGCCTTTGCAGGCACCGTCAGTATACGCTACCGTTATGTTTTTCTTGGCGGCTAACGGATCAGTTGCGTTGCTTGTATTAGAGTGTGGCATGGCGTTACGGTTGTCTGACATAGAGATGTATAAACCTGATAAATAGTAAGCATAAAAGTAGTATTAGAGCATCGCGCTCATACTAATTGAACGATGCTAGTGCCGCTGTGAGTATAACAAATCTATCGTAAATATGGGTGGTCGTGACGCACAAAATCACAAAACTAGGGATGGCAACGCATAACACAATAGTAACCTGATTGTTTTCTGTTAAAATAGCTTGGCTCGCTAAAAACGTCTATTTTTTAGCGAAAATGCTTTAAAGAAGCCAATACCAGCGCGCTGTCTTTGTCACAATAGTATCCACAGAAAATATTTGTAGATAGCTATTTGATAGTTTTCTTATGACAACGCGCTCAGTGCAAGTCTCCCATACATGACCGCAGGATAGCTTTATTATGTCTTTATGCTCAAGTATTTTTTATAAGCGACTGACGTATCTGATGCTCAGTGCTACGGCCAGCACAGTGCTCCCTTTTGAGTGGCTGTAGTGATAGCAGTGATGCTCAGGCAGATACTGAGGTCGCGGCAACCGATTTATCTGTGTTTGCAGGCTGTTATACAGTGAGTCAAGACGAGCCTGCGCAAATAAAGATTAGCCAACAAGAAGGCGCTTGGGTGATGCAGATGAAAGAGCCTGCAAGTGCTAAGCGTGTGTGGGATGAGCCTGAAGCGTTAGAAGTGATTAAAAATAGTGATATACCGCAGTTTTTCTCTATTGATCCAGATAATGTCGATGCGGTGATCGGGCGTCCTGATCGAGTGCTAGTATTGGCGCATGTCAAGCCTGCCTATGCCAATATCGACCCACTCTTAGACAGTGAGTATCTGTCTTATATTTACCGAGGTGCTAACACCATCTATCGAGTAGAGTGTGACGACATCAATACCGATATATTGGCCAATCCACATGCCAACGTCATTATCGATAATGTGAATGAGAGTAGTTAGATAAGTATTGCTCATAAGTAGCATAAATATCGTTGATGATCAATTGTATTTGTCCAAAACGATCTTGCTACAAGCCTTTAAATCAGTAGAGTCAAGCTATATGAATTTTTTTAGTTATGTTGTGTTAGGTGGGTTTTCTTATGCCGCGGGTTGGGCGATAAGAACGTATGTATTAGAAAAGCAGCCGAAGACTGACCAACCTTATAATCTCAAGCATCCTGCTATTTTGGCGTACTTGGCTGGGTTTTTTATCGTTATGCTGATTGTTTCGTGGTTGATTGGTCGCTATATTTTTAGGTCATGTGGTGATTGACTTACCGTTTATCATCGTCAACAGCCTCGTAGCAACTTTCGTGTACTCGTTTGGCCTCAATCCAGAAAAAGCGAGCTACGATGTGCCGAATTAAAATCTGACGTTTGGAGGTTTAACCGTTCAGCGTCAGATTGATTAAAGCTAACAAAAAAGCCACAACCAAGTGAGTGGCTGTGGCTTTTTTAAACTGCTAATTATCGGTTAAGACATAACTAGTTACGAAGCCTTTTTGAGATCAGTACTGGTTTCATTGTCATCTTCTTCATCAGTGCTGCTTTTATCATGACTGATCTTGTCTGTGTGTTTGTCATTTTCCGATGTGCTTTTGGCATCCGCTTGTTCTTGTTTCCATACTTTATATTTTTGCAAATCTTTTCTGACTTGTTTTAAACAAAATTTAAGTACAAGTGCGTCATCGATATAACCGATAAACGGAATAGAGTCTGGGATAAGGTCAATAGGATTTATTGTGTATATTGCCCCAATCACACCAGCTGAAATGGTTCTAAAAGGAATCTTGCGATAATCCCCTTTGTAATAGTCTTTGATTAGACTCATAAATAGCATCAAATCATCGCTAAAAGGTTCAAGATAACTATTGTCTTCTAGCTTTTCTTTAAGTTTGTCTTCTTTTCCAATCAAGTATTTCAAATTAGAAAAGAGTGTTTTTTCTTTATCATTTTTCTTGGTAAACATAATTGTTGCCTTTATTTTTGTGCGATGAATTTGTATCTACAGTAACAAACATACTCGCCCCATGTTGTATGTCTCGGTAGCGAAAAAGTAAATATAGGTAAAGGCTTGGGTAACTTGACTGCTGGCAAGATGCGTTACAATGTTTGAGTATGACGGCTTCATTTGTGATGTGCGCTACTGCAAAAGATGACAATGTATAAATCATAAAAACAAAAATGTATAGGTAGTAACAACGTATGGGTTCAAAAATACCGTCCATCCAGCAATCAATAGAAGATAAAAACCTACAGTCAAACCTAGCTGATGAGCTTAATGTTGGCCTAAACCGTCGACAGTTTTTGCACCGAATAGGTGTTGGCGCAGGTGCTGCGGCATTAGCAGCGCAAAGTATTCCTCACGCATTGGCTGCCAGCCTCATTGAGGCAGATAATAGCTCGCAGCTGACCAAAGACGATCTGCCGACTGCATTGTTGGATGAGCGCTCAGCGCAAACCTCTCTAATAACAAGCTGCACTACGCCCACGATTGAGACCAGACTGTTTGCCAGCTCCAATGTGGGCGGCAGTGATGAGCGCAATCAGTTGGCATTAGATCGCATGAGCTGTGCTGGGTTTAAAATAAGTAATCCCGATATTACCAATCGTCAATATTTGCGCTTTGCAGGTACGGACTCGCAGCGTGCCAGTGACTTCCAAAACCTCGCGACCGGAGCGATAGCAGCGCCAAAACTGCTTTTGGGTGTGCGCGGTGGTTATGGTGCGATGCGTATATTACCCATGGTTGATTGGACGACGCTTGGGCGTATTATGAAAGAGCGCGGCACAATACTCGCAGGGTTCAGTGATGTGACTGCGATCCAATGTGCGCTATTGGCGAAAGGGTCTATGAGTTCACTTGCGGCACCGATGCTTTATAGCGAGTTTGGCAAAACTGTGCCTGATAAGGTCAGCTGTCGCCAGTTCGCTGAGGCCTTAACCAATCCCAACCTCACGATCACCATACAAGATGCGTCTTTAACCAGTCAGCAATTGCCTACCATACTCACAGCGGGCGAGTCCAAAGTGCTCACTGGTACGATTTGGGGTGGTAACCTAAGCGTGGTCTCTGCGCTGGCAGGTAGCGAGTATTTACCGCGCATTGAGGGCGGTATTGTGTTTTTAGAGGATGTGGGCGAGCAGGCGTATCGTATTGAGCGTATGCTGTATGATTTGTATTTAGCGGGAGTGTTTAAAGGTCAACAAGCGATTGTGTTTGGGGCGTTGTCTGGTTCAGGTGAGGACAGCTATGACAAGCGTTATGATGTTGCCACAGTGATTCGTCAATTACATAAGCTGACTGGATTACCAATTTATAGTGGCTTGCGATTTGGTCATATTGGCAAAAACACAGCTTTCCGCTTGGCGCAATGTGTCAACTGACGCCCAATACATCAGGCGGCTACCAGTTGTCCTTTAGCGATTATCCAATCATCAAGGCGGATGCTATCCATGTCGAAGGCCTATGGCAGAATATGTAAACATGCATGACCACTAACTAACAGACTCTAAATCGCCAGCCGTGAAAACTTATCTTGATATTCCTTAGGCGTCAACTCTGTTGCCCGTTTGAACAGGCGTGTGAACGAAGAGATATCATCATAGCCGACTTGATCGGCAAGAGACTTGATACTCACATCTCCCAATTCGAGCAAGCGCTTGGCTTGCTCAATTCTGACGGCCTGAATATATTCAACGGGTCGCATCGCGACGCTGGCCTGAAAGCGTCTATTCAAAGTGCGCGGAGTGATATTTGCCATGGCAGCTAGGCTGCTGACTTGTATGGGCTGACGAAAGTTTTGCTCGATAAATTCTTGGACTTGTTTGACCAACTGATCGGAATGCGGCTTATGCAAAGTCACGTTGGTATAGCTATTCTGATTGCCTCGTTTGCTATCAATAATCTGAGTTTTTGCCACTTGTGTAGAGATCTCTCGCCCGCAGTAGCGCTCTATTAATAATAGCCCCAAATCATAAAAGGCGCTGCCGCCTGCTGCACAAAATATACTACCCAGCTCATCGCTTGCATGAGTGACAAACTGGTTCTCTTGTAAGTCCACCAGTGGAAAGTCTGCCTTAAATTTATTGGCATAGCCCCAATGGGTGGTGGCGACTTTATGATCTAATAGCCCTGCCTCCGCCAAGAAAAAAGCTCCGCTACAGTTGCTGGCAATATCCGCGTTGGTATTCGCCAGTCGCTTTAGGTGGGGTAGCCCATTATTTTGCTTCAATACCTTATCAATAGAGTCGCCAATGGTGGGCACCAGCAACAAGTCGCACTCCGTGACATCTTGGATATCGCAGTGCGCTCGCATCATTAAGCGGTTGCTACATCTGATATCACCGCCGCCTAAGCTTGCGATTTGCACCTTAAACCTAGGCTCTACCGCTTCATTTGAAAATCGCTGCCAGCTGACCCCTGTAAATGAAAATAAATCTAAGGCACCAGCGAGCACGCTACCAAGCACACCATCGAAGCCAAGAACGATTACATTAAATGGTTTGAAATAGGGCATCAGTTACTCGCATCTGTTATTTTTCTCACTAATCATAACGTCCATAGGAGAAATTATTTCCAAATTTATGTCACATTTGACCATGATTATGTCATAAATGACAATACGGCAGTGCGCTAATTTAGATTAATATCAATTGATAAGCATTAACCCCCTTTGTGTTGCCTGACTCAATGATGCCGTAAATATCATAGATAGGGTCATGACAGAGGGTAATAATACAAACGGATTTGCCTGATTTACGATCGTTACATGTAATCAAAAGAAACTAAAAGAGACGACTATGGCCACAGATACCCTTATCAACGACTTTGAGTTACCGTTCCAGCTGTACGATGTGCTAGGAACACAAACCCTCACTGAGCACGCAAAGTTCTCAGAGCACAGCCGCGAGACCTTTGATGCGGTATTAGATACCGCAAATAAGATCGCAACGGATTTATTTTTGCCGCACAATCACTTGGCAGACAAGAATGAGCCGCAGTTCGATGGCAAAAAGTCAGCATGATAAGCGATGTCAAAGTCGCTTTTGATGCGTTTCGTGACTCAGGTTTTATCGCTGGTCGTTACAGTTTTGAAGACGGTGGTATGCAGCTGCCTGAGACAATCATGACCGCGGTGGCAGGCTATTTTATGGCAGCCAACCCGTCGACGACCGCCTATCCATTTTTGACCACTGCAGCCATCAATGTCATTTCTCACTTTGCCAGTGATGATATCAAAGCCGCCTTTATGCCGCGTATGCTAACAGGCGAGTTCACTGGAACCATGGCGCTGACAGAGCCGCATGCAGGCTCGTCACTTGCTGACATCAAGACCACCGCTGTCAAACAAGACGACGGCTCGTACCGCATCAAAGGCAGCAAGATTTATATCTCAGCAGGGGACCATGAACTGTCTGACAATATCGTGCATTTAGTATTGGCCAAGATTCCAGGTGGCCCTAGTGGGGTAAAAGGCATCTCCTTATTTGCGGTGCCAAAGTACCGTTTGAACGATGATATGTCTGTCGGCGAGCGCAATGACGTGCATCTGACAGGACTGATTCATAAACTTGGCTATCGAGGGGCAACCTCGACGGCATTGAGCTTTGGTGACGCGGGCGATTGTTACGGCTACCTGATCGGTGATGAGCATTTTGGCCTGCGTTATATGTTCAAGATGATGAACGAGGCACGTATTGCGGTTGGGTTTGGCGCGGCGATGATTGGCTATCGCGGTTATCAGTATTCGCTCGATTACGCCAAAGATCGTACGCAGGGGCGCATTGCACCGAACAATAAACCTGAAGATGATGCGACTGCTATCATCCAGCATGGTGACGTAAAGCGTATGCTATTGGCACAAAAAGCCTATTCTGAAGGCGGTATTTCCTTGTGCTTATACGGCTCAAACCTAATTGACCGTATCAATACTTGCGAAGACGACACCCTAAAGAATGAGTTGACCGAATTGTTAGACCTCCTTACGCCCGTACTAAAAGCATGGCCGTCTGAATATGGGCCAAAAGCCAATGACTTGGGTATTCAAGTATTGGGCGGTGCTGGTTATACGCGTGAATATCATGCTGAGCAGTTTTGGCGTGACAATCGTCTCAATCCTATCCATGAAGGGACTAATGGCGTACAGGCATTGGATTTGTCATTCCGTAAGTTATGGCAAAAAGGTGGTCTTGGTATTCAAATATTAAAGCGTGAAATCACGCAAGATCTAGAAAATATCACCACGCCTGAGACTGCGGCACTCGCGGGTAAATTAACGCCTTACATGGGTCAGCTGCATGAAGTGCTGGTGCATCTAAGCAAAGTGTTGCAGACAGAAGAAGCCATTACGCTTACTGGTAACGCCCAAGCGCTGATGAATATTTTTGCCTCGATCGTGTTGAGCTGGATTTGGATTCGCCAAGCCAGTAAAGCTGAGCAGCTATTAAGCACGACGCAAGATATTGAGCAACAAAACTTTTATAAAGGCAAGATACAAGCGGCGAAGTACTTCATCGATTGGGAACTACCGTTGATTAACCGTGATATAGCCATTTTAAACAATGACAACGCTGTTTGCACCGACATGCAGGCAGACTGGTTCTAAGAACAACGCTAAGGAAAGAGCAATGACAACCATAAATAGACAATGGCGACTAAAAACAAGACCAGTTGGCGCACCAAGCACTGAGACTTGGGATTATACTGAGACAGAAATACCGACTATCACCGATGGTCAATTACTGATTAAAATTGATTATATCTCGATAGATCCTGCAATGCGTGGCTGGCTAAATGATGCCAAATCATATATCAAACCTGTCCAGATTGGGGAAGTCATGCGTGCCGGTACGGTGGGCGAGGTGATTGAAAGTAAGCATGAGAAATTTGCCGTTGGGGATTATGTCGCAGGTCACGATGGCGTGCAGTCATATGCGGTCAGTGACGGCACAGGATTGCATAAAGTTGATCCAAATCTTGCACCGCTACCTTATTATTTAGGCGTACTTGGGATGCCGGGCATGACAGGGTATTTTGGTTTGCTCAAAACAGGCCAACCAAAAGCAGGCGAGACCGTTGTGGTATCAGGTGCTGCGGGTGCCGTTGGTAGTTTGGTCGGTCAGATTGCCAAAATCAAAGGCTGCCGCGTCGTTGGTATTGCAGGCGGTAGCGAGAAATGCAAATTCTTAGTTGATGAGCTTGGGTTTGATGCAACGATCGATTATAAAAACGAAAACGTCAAAAAAGCCTTGAAGCAAACTTGTCCAAATGGCGTCGATGTCTATTTTGATAACGTTGGCGGTGACATTTTAAATGACGTACTTACTCAAATAAACCTACATGCGCGTATCGTCATCTGCGGTGCGATCAGTCAATACAACAACACGGAAGCCGTCAAAGGCCCATCGAACTATTTATCACTCCCTGGTCAACCGCGCCCGTATGGAAGGCATTGTGGTGTTTGATAATATCAAAGAATATCCAATCGCCATGAAAGAGATTGCAGGCTGGATTCAGTCAGGCGACATCAAAGTAAAAGATCATATCGTTAAGGGGGATTGAGACATTCCCTGATACGCTTATGATGCTCTTTAACGGTGAAAACTTCGGCAAACTGGTACTTAAAGTAGAGGAATAACTCATGACACTGAATACAAACGGAATTGCATCAGATGTAACGGGTAAGCGTATTTTGATCACAGGCGGCGCATCAGGCATTGGTGCGGCAAGCGCGCTGCTACTGGCCAGTCGCGGCGCAAAAGTCGTGATCGGTGATATGGCAGAAGAGATGGGTGAGTCTGTTGCCCAGCAAGGCCGAGATGCGGGCAACAGTATCGTCTTCAAAAAAGTAGACGTGACCAGTGGTGATGAAGTGCGTGCGTTGTTTGACTTTGCGGTAGAGACGCTAGGCGGTCTAGATGTGGTGGTCAATAACGCGGGTATCGACCACAAGCCTTCGCCCATGCATGAGCTGAGTGATGAGGACTTTGATCGCAATATCGCCGTCAATCTAAAAGGGGTCTGGCACTGCATGCGTGCCGCTGTCAATTGTATGATACCGAATGGCGGTGGTCATGTAATCAATGTGGCGTCTATCGCTGGTCTGCGTTCTGCGCCCATGTTATCGGCTTACAGTGCCGCCAAACATGGCGTGATGGGTCTGACCAAGTCGGCAGCCCACGAGTACGCCCGCGCCAATATCCGTTTTAATGCAGTCTGTCCAAGCTTTATTGATACGCCAATGGTACGCAATACCATGGCAGCCATGAATGAACGCGCACAGCAAGCAACCGTCAAAGCCAGTCCGCTGCGCCGTTTGGGTGAGGTGGACGAGGTGTCTGCCGCGATTGCATGGCTCGCTAGCGACGAGAGCAGCTTTATGAATGGCCATGCCTTTACCTTGGATGGCGGCATGTTGGCATAATTTGTGCGAAAAACGTCTAGAATATTTAAAACTATAAGGAATAGTGATGAAGGATTTATTTGATTTAACCGGTAAAATTGCCCTAGTGACAGGTGCGAGCCGCGGTATTGGAGAGTCTATTGCTCGTCTGCTGGCCTCAAGAGGGGCACACGTGATTGTCTCTAGCCGCAAAATCGATGCTTGCCAAGCAGTCGCAGATAGCATCAAATCTGACGGTCATAAAGCCAGTGCCTTTGCCTGTCATGTGGGAGATATGGAGCAAATTGACGCGATTTTTGAGCATATTAAAAGTGAGTTTGGTCAAATTGATATCTTGGTCAATAACGCTGCAGCCAACCCGTATTATGGCCATATTTTAGATACAGACTTAGCCGCTTTTGATAAAACGGTGGAGGTCAACATTCGTGGTTACTTCTTTATGTCAACAGCCGCTGGCAAAATGATGAAAGAGCAAGGCGGCGGTGTTATATTGAATACCGCGTCAGTCAATGGACTGGTGGCAGGTGATAAGCAAGGCATTTACTCAATCACTAAAGCGGCAGTTATTAGCATGACCAAGGCCTTTGCCAAAGAATGTGGTCCACTTAATATCCGTGTGAATGCGTTATTACCAGGCCTGACGGATACCAAGTTTGCCTCAGCGCTAACGACCAATGATAAGGTCTTAAAAATGGCGCTACATTCGATCCCGCTAGGGCGAGTGGCAGAGCCTGATGAAATGGCAGGTACGGTGCTGTATCTGGTGTCGGACGCTTCAAGCTATACCACAGGCGCGACTATCGTTGTCGATGGTGGTATGCTGGCTTAATTAGCTAATCTATAAGACATAGGTTAGATAAGAAAGTAATTGTTTAAAACTGCATGAGATAAATTTTCATGCGGTTTTTTTGTTTTCATTTTTAATGAATTGCATAGCTACTCTTCCTACTTTGTCATTGAATAGACTATTAGTGCGAAGTAAAAATGGGCTATACCGTGGCATAATTAATTTAAATAACCAAAAGGAGTCAAATATGGACTCATTGACCAATCATAAAATAAATACTATTTCTCAAAATAAAACATGGCTATTTGTGCCAGCGACTCGCATCGATAGGATAGAAAAAGCCTTTGCTAGTGGCGCAGATGCCGTGATTGTGGATTTAGAAGATGCCGTTGCCAAGCAAGACAAAGCGGCGGCTCGAGACGCATTAAAAAACTACTACGATGAGCAAAATGCAAAGCAAACTTATCGGCCCATTTGGCTGCGTATCAATCAAGCGGGTAGTGAGGAGTTTTTCAAAGACATCGTGCTTTGTCAGAGAATGCCTAACTTGGCTGGTGTGTTATTGGCTAAGGCCGAGCGCGCCGAAGATATCGACAGCATACATCAGCTGACAGGTTTACCTGTAATCGCTTTGATAGAGAGTGCCATCGGGCTATACCAAATCGATAGCATGGCAAAAGCAGTAGGTTTGGCCGCTTTTAGCTATGGGTTTTTGGATCTGTGTAATGATCTACAAGTACAAGTAGGGACGCCATCAGCCGAGATAGTTGCCAATCAGATTCGCTATCAGCTTATTTTGACCTCAAAAGTACATCAGCTATCGCCGCCAATCGATACGATTTATCCTGATTTTAAAGATGAGTCAGGGTTAAGTAATCGAGTAAATTTGTGGTCACAAATGGGTATGGCAGGGATGTTATGCATTCATTCTAAGCAAGTTGCCACTGTGCAACAAGCCTTGCAGCCGATAGACAAAGCGCTTGCGTTTGCAACGCGGGTGATAGAAGAGTATGAGAAAAGCGGGCAAGCGGTGTTTAAAATAGATGGCGAGGATGGTCGATGCGCCAGTGATTGCGCGCAGTCGTCAACTTTTGGAGAAGCAGCGGTTATTAGCAAAGTAGCAGGCAAAGCTATAATGCTTTATTATGAGCCATATCTACTCGTATATAAAAGCACATTATGATTTTTATCAATAACCAGATTAGCCTCAATGATAATGAGGTAGAGATTAGTGCCATACGCGCACAAGGCGCAGGCGGGCAGAATGTCAATAAAGTCTCCTCTGCCATCCATCTACGTTTTAATATTCACACCTCAAGCCTAAGCGATGCGTACAAACAACGATTGCTAGACAGTAAAGACAGCCGTATCACCAAAGAGGGCGTACTTATCATTAAAGCACAGCAGTTTCGTACGCAAGAGCGCAATAAAATCGATGCGCTTGAACGGCTGCAAAGCTTTATCAATAAAGCCACGCATGTCAATAAAACCAGACGGCCCACCAAACCAAGTCGGAATGCCAAACGCAAACGGGTGGATCAAAAAACCCAGCGCGGCAAAACCAAAGCTTTACGCGGTAAAGTAGATTTCTAGAGAATTTGTGATACTAGCTTTTGTCATTGAGAGGTTTTGCGACACAACAGCTATACAGCAAAAGTCATCGTAGATTATGGCGGTTTTTGAGTTTATAGTGGTATAGGCGAGAAATTATCACCTATACCGTTATGCTAGATTAAATAGTTATTTAGAATGCGCCATTAAGTCCAATAAATAGGATGGTTGAGTCATCGTCATCACCTTGTGAATGTGTGACACCAGCATTAGCGTTTAATAGACCAAAGCTTCTAGACACTCCAAGTGTCATGGCAACGTTATCATCATCAGTTTCGACCATAGGTGTCTCAAAACTAATATTAGATAGCGTATTCAAACTTGCTGTTACCGCTTTGCGATTGTCACTCAGCTGCTTTTGATAATGAATATCACCAAATAAGTTGAGGTTCTCCATCAAGGTATGATTGGCTTTGATACCAATCTTGCCGTATGTCGTAGAGTACTTCTGCTCATCGAACTGCATGGCAACGCCAGACATCTCTTTTCTTTGAGTCCGTCAATTTTTACGCGGCTCGCTGTTGCACCGATATAAGGTGTGACGGCAATATTACTTACCTGCAATGGGTAGCCTGCCTGCAGGTTGGCATAATAACGTTTACCATCAGCATTTGACTTGAACTGTTGTTGGTTGCTACCAAGTGTGACAGCACGTGTGACATCGACATCCATGTTGCCAAATCCTGCAGCACCATTTATCTGTAAACCACCAAACTTGTTGCTATGATAGACACCAAAACCAACTTCTCCCAGATCAATATCACTTAAACCTGTGCCGACATCTGAGTTTTCAAAGTCTTTTTGGGTGATGTTACCGTATAAGCCTGTCACGGCATTGGCTGAATTAGGATGAGCAAAATCTACACCAAGTAATACTTGGGTATTATTATCACCATCAAACCCTGCAATGTCTTGATTGGCGACTTCACCGACAGCCCATAGTGTACGGGCAGGTTTTTGCTCACTGCTTTGGATTTGGTTGACGTGTGACTGTAAGCGCTCATTGGTTGCAAGTCCGGTTGTCGTTGCAATATGTGGCAGCACACCGATTAGGCTGGGGGCAGTGACAACAGCATTTGCATAGTCAGCAATCATTTGATGCGCCTGACCGGTCGGGTGAATGCCATCAGCGAAAAAGTAGGTTTCGTTGGCATCAGGTGTTTCTAGATTGCTTGACCCGCAAAATAGTGAGCTATCAGTAACCAAGTCTTCAGTACAGGCTGGCGTGGTCATATTAGTAAATCCATAAGCCGTAGGATTACTAGCGATTTGTTGTAATAAGCTAAAAGTGTCTAGCGGTATGATATTTGCCCCAGTATTTGCTGCAGCACTAAGCATAAATTGATTATATAGACTAGTAGCGCCAGTACTTTGCGCTTGTGCCACAGGCCCTTGATCAATAGCTCTAGGCGTCAGACCGATATCAGGAATATTAGGTACTAAAATGTAGTTTGCGCCATTGTCTTTTAGTGTATTAATTGTTTCGGCCTGGCTCGCTACTGCGCCAAGTATCGTAGCTTGGGCATTAGCAGGATCTTCAGCCGCCGCAAGCAAGTCATTTGCACCTGCCCACACGACATAAAGTCCATTAGGATCTACTTGATTATTATCAATATAATTATTAACTTGGCTATTGGCAGAGGCCACCGGAATACCAAAAGCAGTGACATCTACGCCTGCTCTTGCACCACCAATTGCATAATTATTACCTGTCTGACTACCATCATAAGTATTGGCGACAGCAGTAGTACCTAGTTGTTCAGCGAATGACGCTGCCCATGTATTATCAGGGTTAGTAGTAAATTGACCTGACTCTTCAAGCCCAAACGCACCTTGAGTGAGGGGGCTAAAATATCCGCCATCCGTTAAACTGTCGCCAAAAAGGTGACACTGTCATAAGCATTTGCGTGATAAATACCAGCGATAGATAGGCTGATGGCAAGCATGCTTTTGTTAAAATTTTGAGAGTAGTATGACCAACTATGGAGCGAGCGGTATTACGGGGCATAGCGACATCCTTGTCATTAATGTAATAGATTGTCAATGGAGTGTAACTATTTTTTAGAAGGCTAGCAATCATTTTGATTACAACATCAAAAGAATATTGTCTTATTTTTACAACTTTTGTATAGTCAATCAATATTAAAAGTGGTACAAGGCAGACGATTGCAAGTACCACAGTAGTAGGCTAAACGAGTCTAACGCTGTAACACTTCAATAGTGGTTCGACTATATCCTTAGAAGAAATCTAGCAAGCCTTGCAAGGCTGTACTATTACCTAACCATTTTATTACATACATCACTACTTTTAATCCCTTCACAAAGCATCGGTATCAATAGATAGATTACACTTAGCCAAGTCGCCGACTCAACTCAGGGAAGCGTTTTATCATAAATAACATTAGGAGCAGAGCGATACTCGCAATAGCCGCGCCGACATAACCCACGCTTGATATCGAGATATGCGTCACTGCATAGCCACCAAACAAAGCGCCTGTTCCAATACCTAAATTGATAATACCTGAGAACATCGCCATCAGCATGTCTTGTGCATTGACATCGACCATGATGACTTTTGCCTGCATTGAGATAATCAGTAGCATGAGTGCCGCGCCCCATAGCAGTGCACTAACACTAAGCGCCCATACCGAGGTCACGACAAACAGCAATGTCAGCATAGAGACAAGTATTAATATCGTAGATACCAGCATCAATTGGGTGTTATATCTATCACCCCAACGACTGAATATCACACTGCCCACAATGCCTGCTGCCCCAAACAGTAGTAGCACAAAAGTAGCTGCGTTTTCGCTGATATTACCGACCTGACGCATAAAGGGTTCTATGTAAGAGTAGGCCGTATAGTGTGCGGTAAAGACGAGCAAGATAAGCAAATATAGACAGACTAGTAAGGGGTTCTTGAGTAGTTCTGGAATCTTTCTAAAAGATCCCTCAAACATACTTGGTAAGGTAGGTAATAGTTTCGCTTGCAAAATAAAGACGACAAGCGCAATGACACCAATGCCGCCAAATGTCGCGCGCCAACCAAACCATTGACCAACCAACCGTCCCAACGGCACACCGAGTACCATTGCAAGCGACGTCCCAGTTGCGAGCACACTCAGCGCCATGGCTTTCTTGCCTTCGGGTGCCACACGTATGGCGATTGCTGCTGTAATGGACCAAAATATCGCATGCGACAGCGCAACCCCAACTCGGCTAATGAGCAGTACATCAAAGCTCCATGCAAATACAGATAGCATATGACTGGCAATAAAGACGGCAAACAGTCCTAAGAGTAACCGTTTGCGCTCAAATCGACTGGTCAATAGCATCAGCGGCAATGACATCGCTGCCACAATCCAAGCATAGAGCGTCAACATCCAGCCCGTTTCTGCTGTGGTAATAGAGAAATCTTGGGCGATATCGCTCAATAGCGCCACAGGGACAAATTCTGTGGTGTTCATAATAAAGGCACTAACGCCCATCAAAAATACTTGAAAATACTGAGTTCGGCGAGCGTTCGCGCTCGCCTCAAGGTTATGTGTCATAAAATCCAATACAAAGCAGGTGCTAGGGCGTGTCCCTAATTCAAACGTTTATCACTAAATGGGCTAAAAATGGCTAAATCTTTGACAAACGGCGTCAAATAGCTAGTCAATATCTCGATATTAGCCAGCTACTTTCCTTGTTTGTCTGCGATTTATATTATCTTTATCACCATTTTTAAAATAGGGACACGCCCTAATACAGCGGGTGACAAGTCAAGGTGGGGCAGGTATTCTTGGAATACAAGCGTCGCGAGGCAAGATAGCAAGCCAAAGTCGATTGTAAAAGATGTTTTTGATAAGGATTGTTAACCTAAAGCTCAGCATGAAAGGCCTAGGAAAAGAGAGTTAATAAAAATACGCAATAGATATAGGAAAATAAAACTCAATATTAGGGCGTGTTGAACATTTGCAAATAGGCACTGCTGATCGCTAAAATGGTTCCAGACAAGGCACAAAGCGACGATAATGCAGATGCCTTAGCGAGATTTGTAACGCAGTATGGGGCAATTTTAGCATCAGCCCCAACGATAAAACAGGGGGACAGGACTCTTTTTGCCGCTTCATCGTAAAAAAATAAGCGCTTAGAGTGACTAAACTTATTATTTTTAACATCGAGTCGCCTAAAAAATAGTCGCTGTCAGTGCCATGGTCGAATGTTCAACACGCCCTAGTTTTTTTAATCTAAAAACCTAACCATTTACTATTGAAAAATAGACTTCTTGCATAAGTCATCGTCAGCCCTTGTAACTCCGTCAGTGGAAGTCAATGAACTGGTACTTTTGCAAGAGTTCTAATAAGTAAACATATCGGTATTTATTTTCTGCTATCTGTTGTGCTATCATCATTGAACGATCTATCGTGGGTTTAACAGTTTTGTTATTGCCGTCCGTGACAACCGTTTCATGGCAGCGTAATAAACCTTGCAACTTCCAGCACGATATAAAATAACCTTGGTAAAGCGCATGAGCCTGTACTCCGACAACCTCATTTGTGCCTGATTTTTTGCCCATTTGGGCGTATATCAACCTTTTCGTCGGAGTTATAGGAGTCTAAGGTGTTCAATATCATGAGCCACATTGCCAACCAATCTCAATATACCCGCCGTTATCACCCACGCCATCTCTTAGCACAATATGCGATCAATCAGATAGCCACACTTGAGCTACGTTCGCAAGATATTGTCAGCGCCATGGGTTATCCTATCAAGCATACCATTCCTGCCTGTGACCGCCTGCGCCATGTACTGTCGCATAGGTATCTTGGACTTGATAGCAGCTATATGGACAAATACTTTACCGCTGATGAGTTTTTGGCAAAGCTATTTGTCGTGCTTGAGATACCGTATCAACCATTCGCAGAAGATATTGCTCAGATTAAAAATGACTTGACGAACCACTCTAATACGCTACCTAAATATAGCTTACGAGCGCAAGTGGATTTTACCTTTACGAGTGTCGATAATTGGGTGTCTCGTGGTAATGCTGCACGTTTGGCTCACATACCTCCCAGATGGATTTGCCAAATTAGACGATGCTCAACGTAAATCAGTGATTCAAGACAGCATCTGCGAGCATTATCAGCAGTATGAGGGCAGTTTGCCATACGATGGTGTTATCAAAGGTTATCGACTGACGATTGAACAAAACAACCATGTGGTTGATCATGCAGATTATGGCTTACCAAAAATCCAGCAGTATCTAAAATGCTGTGAGTATATGAAGAGTATAATAATCTAAGCTCATCGACTAAGAAGCCTTAGTATAAATTAGAAGACTCAGTATAAAAAAGCCTCACTTTATCTGAACTGCCCCCCATAAGTTGGACACAACTTATGGGGTATTTTATGCGCTACGATCTAGACTTTAAGCTTGAAGTCATCGCATACTATATGCAAGGACATACTGGTCGTGCTACAGCTGAGGAATTTAACCTAGATAATAAGATAGTTATCAAATGGGTTAAGCAATATCAAAGCGGTGGTATTGAAGCTATCAAACCAAAGACCAGCAAAGCTTACTATAGTCACGAGTTTAAACACAAAGTCATTACAACGATGCTTAGCCAAGGCTTAAGTCAATTGGAAGTTGCTTTAAGGTATAACATCAGCTCACCGGCGCTTATTAGTCACTGGCATAAAGCGTATCGACTAGAAGGCATATCTGGACTCATCTCCAAACCTAAAGGTAGAACCGTCATGAGCAAACCCTTCATTACAGACAAACCAGAGGGATGAAAAAAGCTTAGCAGAATTGAAGCGTGAGAATGAGTACTTACGTGCAGAGGTTGCCTACCTAAAAAAGCTCGATGCCTTGCTCAAAGCGGGAGGAAAAAGCAGGCAAAAAGCAAGGCTCATCGAAGGGACTAAGAGAGCGCTGCTGTTTATCTGACTTACTTAAAGCCGCTGGTATGCCTAAAAGCGTCTTTTACTATCATAGAGAAAAGCTTGGTGATAAAGATAAACATGCTGACTTAAAACAGCGTATTACTAAGCTGTATCACCAGCATAAAGGCAGGTACGGCTATCGTAGAATAACGGCAGCGCTAAAGCAGTTAGGTAGCCATTACAATCACAAGCTCATCGCTAAGCTTATGCGTCATTTAAACTTAAGTGCACGGATTCGACGACAAAGATATCGCTCTTATAAAGGTGTACAAGGCAAAATTGCAAAGAATTATTTAAAGCGTCAGTTTCATGCAGATAGACCAAACACACGCTGGCTCACTGATATTACTGAGTTTAAGGTAGGTGATCATAAGCTATATTTATCACCGATACTCGATTGTTATAACAATGAGATCATCAGCTATACGCTCTCAAAGAGACCTACCTATGATTTGGTTAGCAAGATGCTAGATAAGGCGTTAGATAAGATAGATACGCACCAGAACAACCGTTTAATGCTGCATTCAGATCAAGGCTGGCATTATCAGATGAGACCGTTCAGTAAGGCGCTTAAACAGCACGGTATTAAGCAAAGCATGAGCAGAAAAGGCAACTGCTTGGATAATGCGCTGATGGAGGGGTTCTTTGGTACGCTGAAGTGCGAGACGATTTATATTGAGAAACCAAAATCGATTGAGCAGTTAGAACAACAGATTCATGAGTATATGCATTATTACAATAATGAGCGTATTCAACTCAAACTAAAAGGACTGAGCCCTGTGCAGTACAGAACTCAGTCCTTGGTATAAACTAAACCGTCCAAGTTTCGGGGGTCAGTTCATATCGTGGGGCTTTTTGGTTCTTTGCATTAAATTTTTTGTTTAATGCTTCAGGTTTAGAGATGGCGCGCCATAAAATTACAAATAGCGCATCAAACTCTGCATTTAATGGCGTCTCTGTTTGGCGAATGGTATGCATTAAGCCAAGTCGACTAATAAATCCCATAAACACATCGAAGAGTATGTGCAGTGGGACAGTGTCATTGAGCACCCCACGATTTTGACCATCTTCTAATACCGCCAAAAACGCGCCAATTAACTCTTTGTTTTCATAGATTGCGATATTACGTATACGCGAGGCCGACACAGAAGACAGCACCATCACCGCATCTGGATGCGAGTCTACAAAATCAAAGCAGACCCACAGCGTCTTACGTAGACGATCTTGTACGCTATCAATCCCTTGCAGATGATCCATGATGCGAGCGGCTAATCTGCCGAGCACAATATCCATAATGGTATAAAACAGCGTTTGCTTGTCCCCGAAGTACTTGTAGAGCGTTTGCAAGGAAACATTTGCAGACTTTGCAATCTGCGCCATCGTCACCTCATTAGCATCAAATCCTGCAAAGACCTTACGAACGGCCTGTTCAATTTTATCCAAAGTTGCGGGTCGCATATCGGATAGGGGTGCTAGCGATCGCGTTTGCGTGGGGCTATCTGACTGATTAAAGGTTTTCATATTTATCGCTTCTTAAAGTATTGGTTATTTGATACGTCCTATCAGTTAAGTGATTTTCTCGATAATCTAACGTGATTAAATTAATGAGTAATTTGAATTACCATTTTTATTTAATATATTGCGAAGTGGTTTTTCATAGCCTAGTATAAGACTCGTATATTAATAAATACAAAGAATTTATCGCATATCTATAACGGTAATATAAATTACCATAACTTAAAAAATGGCTTGGATATAGCTGTTATTCATTCAATCTTGTCAAGGATAGACATCATGAGTATCGAAAAATTTACCCCAAACTGGATGACCGAAGAACATCAGATGGTGTATGACAGCGCCTTGAAAATGTTTCAATCTTGGGAGCCAAAGGATGAGCAGTGGCGCAAAAACGGCATGATCGATCGTGCTGCGTGGGAAGAAGCGGGCGAGATGGGGTTTTTGTGTGCGGCAATACCAAGCGAGTATGGCGGCGGCGGCGGCGATTTCGGTCATGAAGCCGCGCTCATCTACGCACAGACTGAGGCCAATCAGTCAGGATTTGGCGGTATGGTGCATTCAGGTATTGTCGCGCCTTATATTTTAGCCCATGGTACTGAAGCACAAAAACAAGCGTGGTTACCAAAAATGGCAACGGGCGAATATATTGGCGCTATCGCCATGACTGAGCCTGGCACTGGCTCCGACCTACAAAACATCAAAACCTATGCAGTAAAAGACGGTGATGATTACATTATCAATGGCTCTAAGACTTTTATCACCAATGGTCAGCACGCCAATCTTATCTTATTAGCATGCAAAACAGACCGTGAAAAAGGCGCGCAAGGTGTCTCACTTATCATCGTAGAAACGGACAACGTAGAAGGGTTTGAACGTGGGCGCAATCTCGATAAGATTGGTCTGACCTCTCAAGATACCTCAGAGCTTTTCTTTAGCAATGTCCGTGTACCGCAAACCAACCTGTTGGGTACGGTGGAAGGCATGGGCTTTATACAGATGATGCAAGAGCTGCCACGTGAGCGCCTCATCATTGCGCTATCAGGGGTCGGTTCGATGAAGCTGGCTATCAATCTAACACTAGATTATGTAAAGGGCCGTGAAGCCTTTGGCAAACCTATTTGGAAATTTCAAAACACCCGTTTTAAGATGGCTGAATGCTATGCCGATTATCTCGCTGCCAGTACCATGTGTGATGCGGCAGTCGATGCGATGTTAGATGGCAAACTGTCTGTACCGCATGCTTCATTGATCAAATACTGGGTCACCGAAAAACAGTGCGAAGTCATCGATGAATGCGTGCAGCTGTTTGGTGGCTATGGCTATATGACCGAGTATCCTATCGCCCGTTTATATGCTGATGCGCGCGTGCAAAAAATCTATGGCGGCACCAATGAGATTATGAAAGAGTTGGCATCACGCTTTATGTAGACGCTTATATTATAAGACTACGATAGTTATTGTTTATTTAAAAAATAAAAAAAGGATTTTTTATGACTGAGACTGCTTATATTTATGATGCTATCCGCACGCCACGCGGCAAAGGGAAAAAAGGACGGCTCTTTGTATCAGGCGTCACCAATCTGGCTGACACGTACCTTATTAAAGGAGATGGAGCAGCGTCATAATTTGGATACCAGTTTGGTCGATGATGTGGTGCTTGGCTGCGTGACCCCAGTGGGCGAGCAAGGCTCTGATATTGCGCGTATCGCCGTCATTGATGCTGGTTGGGCACAAAGTGTGGCTGGGTTAACTTTGTCTCGGTTTTGTGCCTCTGGTCTGGAGTCTATTAATCTTGCGGCTGCCAAAGTCATGTCAGGTATGGAAGACATGGTAGTGGCAGGCGGTGTGGAGTCTATGAGCCGTGTGCCGATGGGCTCTGATGGCGGTGCTTGGTACATGGATCCGCGTGTGAATGAAGCGACGCATTTCGTGCCGCAAGGGGTGGGCGCGGATACCATTGCAACGCTCAAAGGCTTTAGCCGTAGCGATGTCGATGCTTTTGCCACCGAATCACATCGCCGCGCAGCAAAGGCTTGGGAGAACGGCTATTACGACAAATCTGTTGTCCCTGTCACCGATATCAATGGCATGATGCTATTGGATAAAGACGAAACCATCCGTCCTAATACCCATGTCGAAACCTTAGCGGGTCTTAAACCTTCTTTTATTATGCCGGGAAAAATGGGCTTTGATAGTGTGATATTAGACCGATACACCACGATTGAAACCGTGAATCATGTGCATCATGCGGGTAATTCTTCTGGCATCGTTGATGGGGCGGCGATTTGTTTGGTCGGTAGCGCGGCGGCTGGGCAAAAAGCAGGACTAAAACCACGCGCCAAAATCACAATGGCCTCAGTCATTGGTTCAGAGCCTGCCATTATGCTGACAGGTCCAACGCCAGCTTGCCAAAAAGCCCTCGATAAAGCGGGCATGCAAGCCTCTGACATAGACCTTTGGGAGATTAATGAAGCATTCGCTGCTGTGCCGATGAATACCGCTGATGATTTTGGAATCTCGCTTGATATTGTCAACGTCAATGGTGGTGCAATCGCTATGGGTCATCCGCTTGGGGCAACGGGCGCGATGCTAATGACGACAGTCCTTGATGAGTTGGAACGCCGCGACTTACAGACTGCTATGATTACGCTATGTGTGGGCGGTGGTATGGGAATTGCCACTATTATCGAGCGTGTTTAACCTTTCTCTAAAATAGACTGAAAACCAATTAGACTAAAACGCAATATACAAAGAATCATTTAAGGGATAAAAATGATGACAAATAACCAAACAGTAGATAGCGTAATAGCCATTAACGCATTAGATAACTTCTCCGTCCAGCATGATGACGAGGGTGTCGTCACCGTTACGATTGACCAAAGCAAACGCAAAATGAATGTCATTGGTGATGGCTTTACGGAGGCATTCGCCACGATAGTTGATAGTTTTATCAATGATGACGCCGCCACAGGCTTAATTCTCACATCGGCCAAAGACACCTTTGTGGTTGGCGCAGATATTGATCAATTGAACCAGATAGAGACAGCGGAGCAAGCATTTACATTGACCGAGGAATTAAAAGGGGAGTTTGCGTACGCTTGAGACCTCAGGTAAACCCGTCGTCGCTGCTATGACAGGAACCGCATTAGGCGGTGGTTTAGAGTTGGCACTTGCCTGTCATTATCGTATTGCCATTGACACGCCTAAGACCAAGCTTGGTTTGCCTGAGGTGAAACTGGGCTTGTTACCTGGCGGCGGCGGTACTCAGCGCTTACCAAGGTTGGTCGGTATTCAAGTAGCACTGGAGCTGATGACGCAAGGCAAAGAATTGCGACCAGCAGCGGCAAAAGATATTGGACTTATTGATGCAATAGCCACTGATCGAGCAGATATGCTGAAGCAAGCAAAAACTGGATTCAAAACAATCCAAGCGCGCAGCAGCCATGGGATGAGAAGGGTTTTAAAATTCCTGGCGGCGATAGTAAGCATCCTAGCGTTGTACCGATATTCTCTATCGCCCCAGCCATGGCCAATCAAAAATCTCACGGCAACTATCCAGCGATTACTCATATCATGTCTTGTGTGTTTGAAGGATGCCTAGTGGATATCGATACAGGGCTTGAGATTGAGTCGCGTTATTTTGCTGCTTGTGTGCTGTCGACTGAATCTAAAAACATGATTAACACCTTATGGACGCAGCTGAATAGCATCAAAAAGGTCAGTCTCGACCTCAAGGGTTTGAGCAGACCCAAACCAAAAAGGTCGGTATCTTAGGGGCTGGCATGATGGGCGCTGGCATCGCTTATGTCACTGCCAAAGCAGGTATAGATGTCGCGTTATTGGACACGGAAATTGCCAATGCAGAAAAAGGCAAAGCGTACTCTGCTAATATTTTGGATAAAGCCATCAGCCGACAGCGCGCTACCGAAGAGAAAAAACAAGCTCTCCTAAAACGTATCACGCCAACCGTCTCTTACGATGATTTAGCTGATTGTGATCTCATCATCGAAGCGGTGTTCGAAAACCGAGAAATCAAAGCCAAATGTACCCAGCAGAGTGAAGCAGTGATTTCAAACACGGCTATTTATGCGTCTAATACCTCAACACTACCGATTACTGGGCTAGCAAAAGCCAGTACACGACCAAACCAGTTTATCGGTCTGCATTTTTTCTCGCCAGTAGATAAGATGCCGCTCGTTGAGATTATCGTAGGCGCGCAAACTGATGATGAAACGTTGGCCAAAGCCTTTGATTATGTTGTGCAAATAGGCAAAACGCCTATCGTCGTCAATGACAGTCACGGCTTTTATACCTCGCGGGTATTTGGCACCTATGTATCAGAGGGTATCGCAATGCTAGGAGAGGGTGTGCATCCGCGTAGCATCGAAGTTGCCGGACTAAAAACAGGTATGCCGATGCCGCCCTTAGCATTACAAGATGAAGTGTCGTTAAGCCTAGCGTTGCATGTCAGCGAACAACAGCAGGTAGATATGGCAGCCGAAGGCAAGTCCGTTGCTGTGCGCCCTTCTTACAAGATACTAAAGACGCTGGTCAATGAGCATGGGCGCGAGGGCAAGAAAAAATGGCAAAGGGTTTTATGATTATCCAGAAGACGGTGATAAGCATCTATGGCCTGAGTTGATAAACTTATATCCGCCAAAGTCAGAGCAACCGTCGCAGCAAGATTTGGTTGATCGTTTGATGTTTATTCAAGCCAATGAATCTGCCAAATGCTATGAGGAAAACGTCGTGCGCTCAGTTGCCGACACCAATATAGGGTCTATCTTTGGCTGGGGGTTTGCACCGCATCACGGGGGCACGCTACAGTTTATCAATGCGATGGGCGTCAATGAATTCATCAAACGTAGTTGCGAGCTTGCGGCAACATACGGTGAACGGTTTGAGCCTGCCCAGATATTGTTAGACATGGCAGCCAAAGGCGAGGCGTTCTCCGATGACTGATACGCATTTATCAAATCATGATCAAATGGCAGATTGTCTACAAGGGTTACGAGTGATCGATCTGACTCGTAACCTACCTGGGCCATTTGCCACGCGCCTGCTTGCGGACTTGGGTGCGGACGTTCTTAAAATCGAACCCAAACAAGGTGATCCTGCTCGCGTATTTGGTGAGTTATTCGCAGCTTTGAACCACGGTAAGACGACTGAAAAGCATGATTTTCATGATCCCGAAGCGATTGAAGCTATTAAGGCACATCTCAAAGAAGCTGACCTGATGCTAGACAGCTTTCGCCCAGGTGTCTTAGCAGAAATGGGATTAGATACTAAAACCCTGCATGTCATCAACCCAAAGCTGGTAATGGTATCTATTACTGGCTATGGTATCGCAGGCAGTTACGCAAAAGAAGGTGTCTACTTAGAAAGTGCTGAGCCAAAAATAGCTCTCAAATAAATCATAATTGGTCTGATAAGGCCGGTCATGATATTAATTTTATGGCTATGAGTGGTGTGCTTGATCAGTTAAAAACAGCTCAGGGTGAGCAGGCTATGCCCAATGTCCAGTTTGCGGACTTGGCAGGTGGTAGTGATACAGCAGTGATAGCACTGTTGGCTGCTGTATTTGCCGCGCAGCGTACCGGAAAAGGACGACATATTGCGATTAGCATGACGCACAGTTTGTACAATCATATGGTCATGCCAAAGGTGACGGGTAAGCTAATCAGTCGTTTTTCAGGTGACAATTCAAATAGTGCTTCAAATAATACTTCAAGTACAGCTCCCATGCCACAGCATGACTTTTTAGGCGGTGCATTACCATGTTATCGACTGTACCAAACCGCTGACCAGCGACATATGGCGGTTGGTTCGTTAGAGTTGAAATTTTGGCAAGGTCTATGTGAGGGTATTGGAGTTGCCAGCGCTTAAAGACGTACATTGGCAGCTTGGCATCATGCCCAATAGGCCTGAGAGTCAAATAGCGACTAAAACAATGGCGGAAAAATTCGCCAGTCAAACGCTTGAGCATTGGCAAGGCGTATTTGCGGCAACGGATGTCTGTGTGACCCCCGTGCTGAATTTACAGGAAGCCAAGGCTCACCCTTTGTTTGCGCATCAAGATGAATATCAGGCAACCTCAGGATGGCAGCAAATTAGCTAGTCACTGGTATGGAGATGCCTTTTTAGTTTGTGTTATTTAGCCTGTCTGTCTAAATCAGAGTGATTGAACTTGTATATCTGTCTATCTAAAATTGCCTGGATAAGAGACAATATGCGCATAAAATCTAGAGCGCCGTGATATTAAGAAAGTATCATGTACTAAGGCTCTTAAAGATTGAGCCACACAGACATTTCACAAATTTAACTCAAGCAAAAAGGCAGTCTCGAATGACCAAAGATAATCCATATAATTTCCTACCACTACAGCCCACTGGCAGAAATGAAACCGACACGGCGAATACCTACGCGCCTGAAGACATGATCAAGATATACGAGCAGCAGTTTCTCATTCAAGTACCTGAAGAGGAGCTGACAGGGTTTTGCCTGCCCTAAAAGCATTTTATGATATTGATAATCATACTTTAGATGTCAGCGCCGTTATTTTTGAGGCAATTGCAGACTCCTCTATCATTTATAATCACAAAATCAAAGTGGGCGGCTATCAGTTGCTAGGCGGATTGGTAGAGGAAGCGATTGAATATGATGAGGATACTCAAAGTGACGACAGTACTGACAGCGAAGAGATTCAGGCCTATACACTAGAGTGCCAGCGTACCTTCTTCATCAATGATGTAGAAATACCTTATCATTTTAATCTGTTCATTTATGGCGATGGCTATTCTACTTTGACTAAAAAAAGAAACCGTGCTAGAAAAAATGTATTGGTTTGCCAGAGGCAGGTTTGAAGAAGAGTTGTTGGACGACTCCAAAGATAATGATAGCTTGGAATCAATCAATGAGCAGCTAGCCAGCTTGGGCATTGCGGCCATGGATCTAACGACTGTAGATAAGATCGTAAGTTATATTGAAGCCAGCATCATAGATGACGTAATGGTTGATGAGCTAAATAAGCTATTGGATGATGTCGAGTAGTATTGATGGTAAGCGTCTTTCAAAAGGGACGAGCTTCTTCACGATCATAAGTTTTTGAAGTGTGACGGCTTTATTTGTTTCTAAAATGGCACTAAGCGAAATAACTTTAATCCTAACGAGATCATATTATGTTCAAAATAAAAGTAGAACGCATTGTCAAAAAACCGATTGATGAGGTATTTGAAGCACTGAGCGACCATGCCAGTTATGGCTCATTTAAAGCGGTGGGAGTTGCTAAGTTAGTCGCTGAAGGTAATGAGGAGCGCAATGGTGTTGGCGCTTTACGTAGCATTCAAGCGGGACCTGTTAAGTTTTGGGAGCGGATTACAGCGTTTGAGCGTCCTACTCATATGCAATACCAAATCGAAAAAGCTAAACCTGTCAAAATGCGACATGATAAAGGCGTCATTGATTTAAAAGACTTGGGCGATGGCACCACACGTGACTTGGATATCCGAGGGTCGATTGATTGTACCGTTGCCATTAATCGGTCGCCTACTTGATCGTCAAATGCAGAAACAAGGAACCATAGGATTTAGTAGTATACTCAAATCTATAGAAAGCCGCTAATCTAGCGGCAATATTGTCTTCTTCGATATAATTATATCATGGTGGCTCTTTTATTTGAGCCACTACTGTTGGTTTTAATTCGTTTTGTTCTTGGTAGCTTCAATTTCGTTAAAACGTGCTAACTGTTCTGGTGTTGCTTTTTGCTGGTACTTCGCTTTCCACTCAGCGTAGGGCATGCCATAAACAAGCTCGCGCGCATCCTCGTAGTCGATTTCAATACCACGCTCTTCACCAGCAGCTTTGTACCATTTGGATAAACAGTTACGACAAAAATCGGCAAGGTTCATCAGCTCAATATTCTGTACATCTTTACGCTCGTCTAAATGAGCCAATAAGCGACGAAATGTCGCCGCTTCTAATTCGATGTTTGATTCTAATTTTGCCATAATATTTTTCCTAATTGTCATTGAGCCATCTAAAACTTAGTTAATACTAACCAGAAAACTCATTATAGTAGAGGTTCGCTAATTTAAAAGCTTTTAATCATAATATTAAACCACGCTTCATTTTTATCTGCTCTAAAAATAGCTAGGTTGGGGGCAATTCAGTATTCGCAGTTTTAGGGCAGGGCACGGTTTGGGCACCAAATGGGCACCGCACCAAAAATGAGCTTTTTAATTGAGTAGATAAACTTAACTATATTAAAAAATATATTTCGAGAATCTCTCTACAAGCCCCGAAAATTGGACAAAAAAAAGCCTCACTGCTCATATAAAGAGTAGTGAAGTATTTGGAGCGGGATAAGAGATTCGAACTCGACCCCAACCTTGGCAAGGTTATGCTCTACCACTGAGCTAATCCCGCTGATTCATCTTTTGATTAACTATCATCAGATGATGAAGGCGTATTATACGCAGTTTTTTTATGTGTCAACACCTATGACGAAAAAAGTTAAAGTTATTAAAATAGGCATGTCTTCTATCTACAAATGTGTGTTATAACGGTTCATTATAATATGTATTCCAAAAGCTTTGCATACATAAATAAGCTGGTATACATATTATGATTTAATTACATTCACAATGATCAATACTTACGAAGATAAGTTATAAGGATGAAAAATGAGTCAACAGTATACTATCGCTGATTATTTGTTTGATCGTGTCGCAGAAGCAGGTGCCTCTGAGATATTCGGCGTACCAGGCGATTTTAACTTAACCTTTTTGGACAATGTCCTTGCTTCTGATAAGCTGCGCTGGGTGGGTAACACCAATGAGCTAAATGCTGGCTATGCGGCCGACGGTTATGCACGCGAGCGTGGGTTTGCCGCCATGGTGACGACTTTTGGCGTAGGCGAGCTATCAGCGATTAACGCGACCGCAGGCTCTTTTGCTGAGTACGCGCCAGTATTGCACATCGTAGGTGCACCAAGCACAGCTTTGCAAGACGCAAAACGCCGTATTCATCATTCGCTTGGCGATGGCGTATTTAATCATTTTATTAAGATGGTTGAGCCCGTGACGGTAGCACGAGCGCAGCTTACTCCTGAAAATGCCGCCTCAGAAATTGATCGAGTGATTCGATTGATTCTCAAAAAGCATCGCCCAGGTTATCTACTGCTATCACCTGATGTTGCGCGTCAGCCTATTTATCCGCCAACAACTAAGCTGATTGATAGCCAAGAAGACATCACCAGTCAAGCGGCATTGGCAGATTTCAAGCAAGCGCTCACCGAGTTTTTACCAAACAAAACCACGACGCTCATGGCAGATTTGATGGTGCATCGTTTGGGGTTGCAGTCACAGCTCAAAGCACTGATTGCTGATACAGACATTCCTTATACCACGCTATCGTGGGGCAAAACGCTGCTTGATGAAAACAGCGAGCGCTGGGCTGGGACTTATGCAGGCGTTGCCTCGCGTCCCATTGTCAAAGACGCGGTAGAAAACTGCGAATGTCTGATCAAAGTAGGGGTGCAATATACCGACACGACCACCGCGGGATTTAGCCAAGATATTGACGAGGAGTATAGTAGTAGACTTGCATTATGAGCGTGCTTCTATTAGTGGTAAGAACTTTGCACCGATTGCCTTGCAAGATGCATTACAGGCCCTGCACGAAGTCATGACATCTGGTATAAACATCGTACCAAAGCCTTTTGTGAGCCAGTCAAGCCGCATGAGCAGAAGGGTAGAGATGATGAGGCGATTCTCCAAGATGACCTATGGCATATCATTGCTGATTGCTTAGATCGTAATAATTTGGTGTTCTCTGAGCAAGGAACTGCCTATTTTGGCATCAGTGATGTACGCTTGCCAGAAGGGGTGACCTCCTATGGGCAGCCAATGTGGGGCTCGATTGGCTACATTACCAGCCAGCTTAGGTGCTGCTATCGCGTCACCGAATAAACGCAGCGTTGTACTGATTGGTGATGGCTCGGCGCTCTTGACGGTTCAAGAAATGGCGGTCATGATTCAAGAGCGTATCAATCCAGTCATCGTCCTAATCAATAACGACGGCTATACCGTAGAGCGTGCGATTCATGGTGAAAACCAATACTACAACGATATCCCAAAATGCGATTGGCAGATCATGCCAAAAGCGTTTGGCGCAACCGAAGCGAATAGCTTACTACTCAAAGCAGAAACAGCAGGTGAGCTAAAAGCGGCTTTAAACAAAGCTGCCGAGACTACCGATAAGCTAGTAATGATTGAGGTCATCGCAGATAAGCATGATATACCCCATTGCTAGCAGACATCAGCGCGGCACTAAAGCCAAAAAGGATTAAATAATCCGTAAAAGCTTTCTTAATAAAAGTACTAGCCCCATTTAGCAGCGTAGCTAAATGGGGTTTTTTGCGTTTTTTTTATCACACGGGTCAATTAATCAGCGATGCCTCTTATGTCAATTTGTAGACTCTAGTATGATGGCTGATTGGGCTATGTTCAGCCCGTCATACTCAATAGGAGAGTGATTCATCATGATCTGGCTAAAAATGCTCATTGGCGCTTTGATGGTATTGGCAATTCAATTATTTGCACAAACGCGATTTTTTTATCTGGCGGCGCTTGCACCTCTTTTCCCCACGTTTACGCTCATCAGTCACTTCATTGTTGGTACTGATCGCAGTCCTACTGATTTAAGGGTTGCCCTGATATTTAGTATGCTGGGTGTGATACCGCATTTGATTTATACCTTGGTGGTATTTTTTAGCATCAGTTATATGAGCTTATATAAGGCATTATTGTTAGGCGTTGTCGCTTGGACAGTAGCTGCCACTCTTTGGTGCTGACATGGCAGTATATTCAGGGCTAAATAGTCAAGCGTAACTATATAGTCAAGCGTAACTATTTAAATTTAATTGTGTAGGCCTAAATACTGTCAAAAGTTAGGATAAAAAATAGTTAAACAAAGGTCATAAGTTCATAGGTACGCGCTGGTATATTCGATAACTTTTTCGAAATACTGTCTATAAATTTAGTCGCAGATGTTACTCTTAATGCCGATATAGAATCAGTGTAAATTTCTTGTGTTAATGGCTCTGACAATGTTAATAGCTCTGACAATCGTTGCTGATGACAAACTCTCTGGCGTGATATCTAATAACAGTGCGATAACGGAAATATTTTCGCAATCAAGTACTATTATGCTTCATTCAATATTGATGCAATAACGATAAAAAACAGGGCTTTAGAAAATGGATACCTTGAATATCCTATACCTCGTAGGGGGCAGTACTTATTTTCGCCAGTATCATGGCGAGCACGTTATCGGCGCGTTTGGGTGTGCCCTTGCTATTGCTGTTTTTGATCGTCGGTATGTTGGCAGGCGAGCAGGGTATCTTGGGTATTGAGTTTTCTCAATATGGGCTGGCCAATTTTGTGGGTCAAGCGGCGCTGGCTTGTATTCTATTAGATGGTGGTCTACGTACGTCTTTTAAGTCGTTTCGGGTCGGTCTAAAACCTGCGATTACCTTGGCTACTTGGGGCGTACTGGTCACGGTTTTGGTGCTCGGAGTATTTGTTACTTGGCTACTCGATGTTGATTGGCGCTTTGGTCTATTGATGGCAGCGATTGTTGGCTCAACCGATGCGGCCGCTGTATTCTCTCTACTGCGTAATGGCGGGGTCAAGCTCAACGACCGCGTCCAAGCCACGCTTGAGTTAGAGTCTGGTGCCAACGACCCCTTGGCTATTTTATTAGTAACGGGTTTGATTGCTCTAAACGTTGACCCTGCTGGTCAGACAGCATTTGGCTTTTTGGTTTTACTGTTTCAACAGCTGAGCTTTGGGTTGGGCATGGGCTTGCTCTTTGGTTATTTGCTCTCTCGGTTATTGCCCAAGATACATCTGGCAGAGGGCATGTATGCCATTTTGATACTCTCAGCGGGCTTGGCGGTATTTGCTGCGACCAACTTGATCGGCGGCAGTGGGTTTTTGGCGGTGTATCTGACAGGGGTGCTCATCGGTAATCACAAAGTGCGCTCAACCGAGCATGTCATGCGCGTGATGGACAGCTTTGCATGGTTGTCGCAAGCGGTATTGTTTGTGGTGTTGGGATTATTGGTCACGCCATCAAACGTCCTCAACGTCTGGCATTATTCGGTGGCGATAGCGGCGTTCATGATCTTCGTTGCCCGTCCTATCGCGGTCTATACTAGTGTGAAACCATTTAAATTTAAAGATCAAGAGATTGGATTTATCTCTTGGGTTGGTTTGCGCGGAGCGGTGCCCATTACCCTTGCGATTTTGCCTGTGATGGCAGGGATTGATAATGCCTTTATGCTCTTTGATATTGCCTTTGGGGTCGTGGTGTTGTCGTTGATACTGCAAGGTACGACCATTCCTACTATGGCGAATTTATTTAAGGTACGTATTCCAACCAATAAAGATCCCAAAGAAGAGCACGAGGTTTGGGTATCGGATAAGGCGAGTATTACCTTATACGAGTTTGAGGCGCAATCAGGCGCATTTGCTATTGGCCGCCATCCTATGGGTATCTCTAAAGGCATTAGCCCTGATGAAATCAGCGTATTTGCGCTGGTGCGCGGTCAACAAATCGTCGTCGTCGATGAACAGACCAAAATAAAATTTGGTGATAGTGTTTGGTACGCCATGCGCGGCAATCATGCGAGCAAAATTGCCAAGATTTTTAATGACACAACGTTAGATCGTAAGGCTATTGATGACTTTTATGGTGATTGGTTGCTATCACCCAGTGTAAAACTCGGAGATTTGCCATTTTTTTCAGAAGCCATGGTCGCCAAACCTTTGGTAAAAACGCTGAAAACGACCGAAGCAGACAGTACCAAAGATATGTGGGAGCAGACAGTCGCTGAGTATGTGACCTCACATTTAGGTACCGCACCCGTTTCAGGCGATACAGTTGTGGTGAACGATGAGTGGTCACTGGTCATCAAAGAAGTAGGCGAAAAAGGTAAGCTTAGAAGCATTGGTCTCAAGCATCAACGACCGTCCGTAGCAGTGCAGTGATATTCGTATTCTTTTTATAGCAAGTTCATCATTTTATGTAGAAAGTCAGCGGTTTGTTTTTGCTGATTTTCCCGATATGCCCAGTGGGGCTCGACGTCGTAGCTTGCTTCATTGGGCAGGAGTATTTTCATCACTCCCATGCCCTCATATCGTCTCGCCAGATCACGCGGTAAGTACCCCACATGATGGCCTGCAAGGATAAGCTGCGCAGTTGCTTCCATGTGATAAGTGGTGGCGCTTAGGGTTTTTGGGCGGATATGATTGATATGATGCTCGACCACGTAGCCCCTTTTTATCCACGGATAATTCTGCTCTAAATCCCTCAAAAGTCAATCCTTCTGAGTTATAAAATAGCTTATGCTCACGTCCGCAGCAGACCACTTGTTTTTCGACAAATGCTGGCTGAAACGTCAGTAACGGCGGAAAGCTACCAAAATACCCCACACCAATGTCACTCTCGTTACTTAAGAGCTTTTCTAGCATGCTCTCAGGGCTTTGCACATTGATAGAAAAGTGTATCAGTGGGTTTTCTCGGTAGCTGCTGGCGAGGCGCTGTCTAAGCGCATCATAAAAAAAACTTGGGCATCTGATCAATTAAGCAAGGCCTAATATGTCCACCGTGTACTGAGTCTAGTTGCTTAATATAGTGCAGCTGGTGCTGAAAGCTTGCGACCGATTCGGTAAAGCCCAAACAAGCCTCATAGACAGCCGCACCATCCTCTGTCAGCTTAAATCCTGCTCGACCGCGATGGCAAAGTGTCATGCCCAAGCGGTCTTCTAATTGCTGACTGATTGAGTCGCTCTTAGTTTTATTGGCTGTTTTAGAACTTCGTACCTAGCTGTTAATATCGTTATTGATAGCTAGCGTCCAAACCTGTTCTGCAAGTCAGGTTGCTTATCGGTAAATGCCTAACTAACCGCGCCGCCATGTGTGGTATTTTTCTAACCAGTTCAGTACCGTGTCGGGGCGTGATTGCGTTTCCATTCACCAGCGACGTATTTGTTGCCCTCCGCCCATGTCGGGTAGGTATGAATTGTACCCAATATTTTATTGAGCCCCAAACCATGTTTCATCGCCAGTACAAAATCGCTCATTAAATCGCCAGCATGCTCAGCCACTCTCGTCACCCCTAGGGTTTTATCTTTGCCTTTCGCGGTGATGACTTTAATAAAATCCTTAGCTACGCTGTCTGTAATGGCGCGATCTAACTCTTTAAAGTCATAACGTGTCACTTCAAAATCAATGCCCTTTGCCGATTGCTTCTTGCTCATTCAAACCCACGCGAGCGACTTCTGGATCAATGAAAATCGTCCATGAAATCACGCGGTAATCGACCTTGAATTTTTAAAATTTCCAAATAAGCCGTTAACCGCTGCGTACCAGCCTTGATGCGACGCCACATGAGTGAATTGATAGGGCCCAACGATTTGATAGTGTCGCGCAGCAGGTAACGTGAGGTCAAAAAAGCCAGCGTTGCCCCGATACTGGAAGCAAAAGAGGCAATGAGTAAGCCTTGAGCTAAGCCAAACAGCGTGCCTGCGGCCAGCGTCAAAATAGTGGCGCTAGGTAAGGAAAGAGCAGTGACGACCACATAAAGTAAAAATAATCCACCAATAATCAATAATCAATAATGGCGACTGCGTTTTATACGCATCAAACTGCGCCATCAATCCTTTTAAGCCCTCAAGCGTCAATAATTGATTGAGATCAAAATAAAAAAACTGGCCACTACGATCAGTAGAAATAGTATTAAAAATATTCTTTTCATCATGATTGGTCTGGCCTCATAGTCTGGTGAAGGCGACCGTTATCGCTTTATGATCCAAATGCTGACGGTGTGCGCTAACGGCGGTATGCGCTAACATAGCAATACGAATATGGATGACGCGACTGTGATAACAGTCAGAGCGCTTGCCTTTATAGTATAGGGCTTGGGCTGCGTTGTCTGGTATTTATATCAGCATCTCACAAATAAAAGCAGCCCTTCATAGAACGGATGCTCCATGAAGGGCTGCTGTTTGAATGCTTATCTAATCGCTGCATGAAAAGGCGAGATTACCACATCAAATCGTCTGGGATCACATAAGCGGCGTAAGGATCATCTTCTTCTGGCGTGTCTTCAGCGGTATCGTTGGACACGACCATAAACCCTTCCATTTTTGTATCGATACGATCGGCGAGTGGGCGCGGCAGGAGCGCGTAGCTATCCTCTAAGCGTGCAATCACCACGTGACCGGCGACGATTTGATCGTATAGCTTTTGCGTGATGGATATTTTTTCACTTTAGACGCATCGACGAATTGATAGCTAACGTCACCATCCGTATCGGCTATCTGATGCTGCTTAATCATTTGAATGATGTTAGCCCTCAGCGCCTTTTCTTCTAAAGCTTGCTGTTTTTGCTGATTGAGCTTTTGGTCTTTCTCAAGCTTTTGCGCTTGAGCCTCTGCCAATGCTTTTTTGGTCTCTAAACTCTCTGAGTCGCCAATACGCTTAGCATGCTGCGTTTGCTTGCTGATTTTTTTGGCTTTTTTACTATCGACCAATCCAGCCTTTAATAGTTGAGCCTGTAGGGCGTTCTTTGCCATAATTCAATCACCTAAATAACGATACGTAAGTCTTAAATACTGCATCATAAATACTAAAAGAGGTATTGTAGCAAACTTTACTAACGCTTGTGGTTAGACAATGACCAGAGTTCATCGGGGTGTTAAAACAATACTCTTGTAAACTATATAAAATAATAGTGCTAGCACGTTTGTGATTTTACAAAAGCGTGTACATCGCTGGATGAAACCGACCAAATTGGGTATCATCAAATTAAGAGAGCAGTTTTTATAAACATCTCTCAAACAATGGGCATAGCTTGGTCATATATAACAAGCTGTATGGGATTAAATAACATATCTAAGGACAGATTATGACAACATCACAGCACATTCTAGCCTGTATTGACGGCTCAGCAGTGACTGAATCGGTTTGTGACTATGCCGCATGGTATGCCAGCAGACTGAATTTGCCCGTTGGATTGCTGCATGTCAGTGATATTCCTGCCTCAGTGAGACGAGATCTGTCAGGAGCGATAGGGATCAACAGTCGCCAGTTCTTATTAGATGAGTTGTCCCAGCTAGATGAGCAAAGGGCAAAAGTCGTCAATAGCTATAGCAACGCCTTAGTACAAGATGCAAAAAGCCATATCAAAGACAGCTTTGCGGATGTCAATGTGCGCATTTATCAACGTCATGGTAAATTGCTTCCCTAGCATCGAGTATTTCAAAGAAGAAAATCGCGCGATCGTCATGGGACGCCGCGGCGAAGACCACAAAAATAGCCGCATCAATATCGGCAGCCAAATCGAAACGGTAGCTCGCGCATCGGATATCCCTATCCTGATTTGCTCAGAAACCTTTAAAGAGCCTAGCTCATATATGATTGCTTTTGATGGTAGCAAGACCTCTATAAAAGCGGCATGGATGGTCGCAAAAAGCCCTTTGTTAAAAGGTTTGAAAGGCCACATCGTGATGGTCGGCAATTATAATGAAGCCGCCAAGCAAAGCATGAGCGCGGCTGCTGCAAAATTGGAAGATGCAGGTTATATCGTTGAGGCGCATCATCTGTCTGCTTCTGATGCGGTCGATGGGTTATTAACGTTTCAAGTCGACAACGATATTGACATCATGGTGGTCGGTGCTTATGGACACTCTAAATGGCAGCAGTTGTTTCTTGGTAGTACAACGACAGAGATCATTGCAAGTACCTTATCCCCTGTAATTTTGGTACGCTAATGGATGCATTAATAAATTGTCATGAGTCGCTTGTTTTTCGATAAAGCGACACTAAATTAAGGCCGTGCCTTGTTCGAGACACGAGCGATCAGTGTATCGCTCTCAGCAGCGCAATATTCATAAAGAGGGTTGGTTATCGATATTTTAGATAACCAATCTATATCTCATAACGGCTCACTTGCTGACGCCACTCATTCTATCTTTGGAACCCCTTATGCGTATCAATGCAGATTTTTCACGTCGTGCTTCGCTAGCACCTGAAGACCACGGGTGGGTCAAATCACCACAGAATGGCGTGGAGCGAGTGATGCTTGACCGCATCGGTGAAGAGAAGGCTCGTGCGACGAGCCTAGTACGTTATGCACCGAACTCTTATTTTCCGCACCACTTGCATCCCGGCGGCGAGGAGATACTCGTACTGTCAGGGACTTTTTCTGCAGACGATACCCATTATCCGGCAGGTTGGTACGTGCGCAATCCACCAGCATCCGGTCATAGGCCTTATAGTGATGAAGGCGCAGTGATTTTCGTTAAACTACGGCAGATGTCACCTGATGAAACGCAGCATGTGGCCATCGACACTCACGATAGCGCCAATTGGCAGCGACAACATAATCGCGATGTATGTCCTCTGTTCTCAGATGATGTCGAGCAGGTGAGCTTGCAACGTATAGAGGCAGGAGAGTTGTTATTCAATGAGCCAATCCTTAATGGCGCAGAGCTTTTAGCCATTGCAGGCGAGCTGGTAGATGATGACCGAGTCTATCAGCGTTGGGGGTGGTTACGTCTGCCTGCAGGTGAGTACGCGCAAATCACAGCAGGACGAGAGGGCGCGACGATATATCTAAAAACAGGACATCTCAGCCAAGTAGTGGGCTTGGAAATAAATGAAGCCTAGATAAAACTTGTGGAAAGTACTGTATCAACTGTTTGAGTAACTCATAAACGTAATATCCAACACATCAATCTTTCATATTCAATGTGTTAGATGCGCTGTAGGCAGTATCTTGAATATACTCAATTCTCTATAAAGGAGTGACAGCGTTAACCTCACTTGAATTATCACATATACATCTGCGCTCGGTTGCTTTGTATTTCTTTTAAACTGAATCAACTATATCATCTGACATCCGCCAATCGTATTTTAATATTGAAAACGCTTCCGAAATGGAGGCGTTTTTTATGCTATTTATTCAGTTGTTTTGAGATATAGTTGATAGTGTTCAATGATAAAGAGTTTATGCAGTTGGCTCGACTGTGTCACGCGTGCCTTTGATTATTTTATAGCAGACAAGCGCCACCATGACCATTGGCTGTCTTACTGTTCAAACGAACTGATTATTTATAAGTCCAAAAAAAATTACTGTCGTTTCGCGGTCGATAATATGGCAGGGTATATCGACTTTATCAAAAATCGCATCACCACGTTTCTAACCTTACTTGAGCTATCCATGGCATTTCACAAAATGCTACTCAAGCTAGACGATTATCCAGAATTTCACGATGTGTTGGTAGGCTTTGATGTTCAAAGCTTTTATCAAGCCTTATATACACGCGCCAATCACCTCATTAATAGCGGTGCTCAGCTGGTCGTTGATTTCTTCTACTTCAGATTTTGCTGAGAGGTAATTTTTATCTACAACCGAGCACTTTTATACTAGGCGTTTTTGGTCTCAAATTCAGCCAGCATCTCTGTGATCAGCTGGTCTTTTTTGTGCCATAACTGCTCAACCCAGTCAAACATCTGCGCTTTTACCGCGTTATCTGTTTCATAACCACCATTTTTGATTGCCGTAAATAAGTCTTCAGGTATCTCGATATGACGCACATCGACGCCTAAGCGTTTGATGTTGCCTTTCCATAAGTCACTATAAGTGGGTATGCCGTCAGGATAGACAATCGTCATGTCTAAGATGCCATCGATCTCTGAGCCTAGGGCGCTCAAAGCAAGTGATAATCCGCCAGCACGGGGCTTGAGCAAGTGCTTATAGGGTGAGTTTTGTTTGTCACGTTTGCTAGGGGTGAAGCGCGTTCCTTCCAAATAATTTAGCAAAGTAAAAGGCTTGTCCTTTAATAGCGCACAGGCTCGTTTGGCCTCTTCGATGTCTTTACCTTTTAAAGCAGGGTTTTTGGCAATGGCTTCTTTAGAATATCGACGCATCATAGGGAAATCGAGAAAGTAGAAAGCCTGCCCAATCACTGGAATATAGATGAGCTCAAACTTGGTAAAAAAGCGCGTCAATGGTAGGCGCTTTTCACTGATATATTGCATGATGCTGGTATCGACCCACGATTGGTGATTGCTGATCAGTAGGTATTGACCGTCTGTGTGTACATCATCAGGCAAGCTGATACGCCAGTCTTTACGAGGCAGGACATTGTCGATGACGGCATTGTTACTGTTGATCCAGTAATTGGTGACATCGATAACGGCTTTGTCAGCGATAGCAGCACCCGTGAAGGCTTTGGCGGCGCCCATTATCCATACAGGAGGTCCTGCCAAGATGCTATTAAAGGTAATCACACCCGTGGCTGTGGTGAGTGATGCGGCTTTACCCAATTTTGGGGCACGTTCATGTAGTTTTTGAACGATTGATTTCAATCGCATAGTAAGTCCTTTTTCTCATAGCAGTGATGAGGTATTGATGATATTACTTCATGATTTTAGCAGAAATAAATCTCAGTGTACGAGTGTTAACAACAAATAATACACAGCACCTTTAGTGAAAAGTATTATTTTTGCCATAAAAAAGCGTACCAAGGCATGACCTTGTAAATACCCCATTCTTAACACAACATCATCGTAGAATAATTAAGCCACCTGCCTGTACTCGGCAGGTGTCATATCATTAAGTGAATCATGGGATCTTTCAGTGTTATAAACCTTGATCCAGTCTTCAGTCAGCTTACTAATCTCGTTTAAATTATTAAAAGATAACAGTCTAAAACCTCATTGCGGTAACTGCGATTAAACCGTTCAATATAAGCATTCTGATAAGGACAGCCAGAAGATCGTAGCGAGATGCTCTCATGGTTGATGTTTTTAGCAACTGGTCTGGGCCCTTATTATGGTCAGTCTGTGCATTTTAGACACAAGGCGCCAGAAAAAATCCCTTATGCGATGAACCGCTATCTTCGTGAGGCTGAGCGTCATTACGAAGTGCTCGACACCCATCTGGAAGGCTGTGAGTATTCGGTTGGAGACGAGTATTCAATCGCTGATATCTCCGCATGGGGCTGGATCGATAAAGCATCAGCCTGAAATGACAGGACTCTTTTTTGCCGCTTCATTGCTAAAAATACACGTATAGAATGACTATACTCACTATTTTTACCTGCGAATCGCCTAAAAATAGCCTCTGTCAGTGCCATGGTTGAATGTTCAGCACGCCCTAATAACAGCAAAGAGACGTAAAAAGCTTTATAATAAAAAAGTGATTAAAAACAGCAGCTAATATTGGTTCTACAAACTTTGCCTTAAAATAGATTTTGAGGCAAAGCGATTAAGGTAAAAACTATGAGTGCTCCATTAAAGTTCAATCGCGAGGATGTGATCGAAAAAGCAAAAAAATCTCTATTGGGAAAAGGCTATCACGCAACCTCGATGCGCAATCTGCAAGACGTCATCAATATGCATCCTGGTAGTATTTATGCCGCTTTTGGTAGTAAAGATAAGCTCTTTATAGAGTCATTAAACCGTTATGCCGCAGATGGCGCCAAGCGTTTGGCTGACAGTATTGAGCAACAAAACACTGTGCTTGCTGGATTAAAACATTTTATCCATACCGTCATCGTAGTCAATAAAGCGACAGCACCAAGTGGTATGTGCATGATTGTAAAAACGATCGCTGAATTGACTCAGAATGATAGCCCCGAGCTATTGGTACATGCCACAGAGATTTTGGAAGAAATTGAGGCATCATTTGCCACGTTGTTTGCACAGGCTATTGATCACGGTGAAGTCAGTGCAGAGAAAAACCCGATTGAATTGGCACGCTATCTTCAAATTCAGATCATAGGTCTGAGGACGTATGCTCAGATTACCAGTGATGACGCTGCGGTAGAAAAGTACATCGATGATATTTTTAAAAACATCGTATAAAGACTGATACTTTTTAGCGAAAACACCCTGACTGTCTACTTAAACAGTCAGGGTGTTTTTATTAACCATTTGATAAGAGTCGTTACGGTGTATTGGTAGAGACGGCAGGGTTATCTCGAATGAATTTAAGTAGCAGCTCAGCCAGCGTTTCACCTTGATCTTCTTGCAGAAAATGTCCACCGTTGATAATAGTCGTATGCTGCTGACCATTGGTGCCGGTGATGAGTTTTTGCAAAATACGATTGCCACCACCCGTCACTGGATCAGAATCACTAAACAGCGTAATAAAAGGCTTTGTCCATATCTTATGGATTTAATCCTGACGCCAATAAACCTTTATCACCACCTCTGCGCGGCTAAGATCAAGCCGCTCTCTAAGCATAGGCCGTAGTGCCTTGACAGTGCTTGCCTCTAATGCACCCCAGACTTTATCAATTTTTATAGGTTGATCTATCAAATAATTGCCTATCGTATTATCGATTAAGGACGCTAAATGCTGTCCTGAGCATTGCTGATCGGTGACGATGGGAAGGGACAGTAAAGTTGTCTTTAACGGTATTCTTGGTAGTGCGCTCACTATTGCTGTCAATACGATTAGTTATGCTGCCATCAATACCACTACGTATTTTTACGGTATCAAAATAACGTTGATCCGCCGCGTTTTGTGTGACACTAACAACTAACGGCGGTGTTGGGTTTTCCCATAGCTCGAGTAATCTCGCGACAGTTGGCATAGACGTTTCATCAGCGATCAGTAACGCTTGACCGTCACGCAAATGCTCAATTTTTTCAGGAAACTCCCTTTTGGTCACTACGGTATCACCTGCTTGTAGTGAGTTGGCCCAATTACCGCCCGGTGTATTGCCATGTAAGAAAACATCGACCCACGCTTGTATGCCAGCAGGGGTATGCCATGCTTTTCTTAAGGTGTAATAACAATGAGATCGAGCAAGGCGTGAGGTATTTTTGCTGTCATCAATATTGTCAGCTGTTGTGTCTTTAATCAATGCATTGTGCTCTAAATCAAATAAATACGCGTAACCTGCCTCGTTGATGGGTACTGAGGTCGGGTTTGATGTGCCGTTAGTATTATTCAACGTGGGCATGTTCAGTTCAAGGCGCAGCATATTTTTGCTGACTCTATAACTGTCTTGCACATCAAATACTTGCTTGGTCAGTTTAATCGTTTTTTTACCCAGCTTTTTATCCGCTTTTTGTTTGAGTGCAATATATTGAATTTGTAGCTCATCAGGATGCGTAATGGCTGCAGGAAAGGCAATAAAAAAAGTCTGACTCTGTTCAGGGTGATTTTGAGCATTGGTAGATGGAGATTCTGTATTTTTTGTCTGTACTTGTAACCCAAGGCCTTCAGCGTAAACGCGAGTCAATTTCACCTCTATATTATCCAATTCAGCCGTGGATATAGGGAGTAAATGCGTTTAAAAACCCTAACAGCTCATCTAGATGCTCTTCGTTGATATAGGTGATGATGTCGTTTAGTTCAGGAGTGTTTAAGGAAGTATATGGTTTGTCTTGACCATAGGTATTATGTGCAGAAGATAGGAAGATATTAGCCATATTGATACTCATAAGCAGATGATAAGTGAGGAGATAAAACGTCTAGTTGGTTAATGATAATTGTTTTTATTATCGTTTACGAGTAAAATCCTCTTTATTGTCGCTTTTGTTTCAAAACTATAAGCATCATCGACGCCAATTTTTTACTTTTTATCAATTTTGATTTTTATCAATAATGAGTGCCTATATGTTACGTGCAAACCAACTGACCATCAGTCGACAAGGGAATACTTTACTAGATAACGTGAGCTGCGAGATTGATATCAAGCAGTTGGTGGCGCTAGTTGGACACAATGGTTCAGGAAAGTCGACTCTGATTAAGGCATTGGCAGGGAGATGGCGAGTAGTAGCGGTAGTATTACCTTAGATGATACTCGCATCAATGATTACGGCAGTAAGGAGCTGGCACGTCATATGGCTTATCTGCCACAGCAACTACCTGACGCCGCTGGATTTACCGTGCGTGAGCTTGTGATGCTCGGACGCTATCCGCATCAAAAGTGGCTACAAAAGCCAACCCAAATGGATAGAGATAAAGTTGATCAAGCGCTAAAGGTGACCCAAACCGAAGCATTTGCTGATCGCATTACATCGACGCTATCAGGCGGTGAGCGCGCCCGTGCTTGGCTTGCGATGTGCTTGGCGCAAGACACCAAGTATCTACTGCTTGATGAGCCGCTTGCTGCATTAGATATGCATTATCAGATTGAGGTCATTCAGCTTATCCGTCGTTTGGTAGATGAGCAAGGCTTGAGTGTGGTGATTATCATTCATGATATCAATCTGGCGGCGCAGTATGCGGATCGAATCATTGCGCTAAAAAACGGCCGAGTTTGTCACAATGGCACTATCAAAAGCACGATGCAGCCTAGTGTATTACACGATATTTTTAATGTGGATATGCAGCTGCTCAGTCATCCTATTACTGGGCAGCCTGTTGCAGTTGCTTGACATCAGATCGCTTCTCTTTCACCCAAACTCGCCTAAAAAGATATGCTCCTATGTTTTCTATTTTTTATCAATACGAATCATTCAAGCGCTCGATACTCATGCCAGCGTCAGTGACGCCAATAACAGTACGCAAGTGGCAGACGCTTTTAGCTTTTATAATATTAGTCTGTCTAACGTTGACCGCTTGCAGTCACTCGTCATCTGACAAAGATATTACTCGCTTTGATACATCACCTCCCAAAGATATTACCGAAACAGCAAACAGCCATAGTGACCGTATTAATAGTGACCGTATTGATAGTGACCGTATCAATATCGTCTCCCCCTGATTGGGGCAATGCTGCAACGCTGACTGCGATGGGTCATGCACCGATTGCCACTGGTGATATCAGAGTGTGGGATAGATGGGTGGGGCGCCCCATCTCCCAGCAGCAACCACCGATATCGGGATTCGTTATCAGCCCAATGCTGAGCTGGTTGCACAGCTTCCCGTTGATATGGTCATAGATAACGCTTTTTATGAGCATGCCCGTAGCTTATACGGTGATGTGCCTGCGCAGTCGGTGATGTTTGCGGCAAAAGGAAAAGCGGCAACGTGGGCTGACTATACAGAACCGACGCGCGCGCTTGGTGCATTGATTGATAATCCCAAGATGGCTGAAGACTATATTGTACAAAGTCAAAAAGACATACAGCTTGCCAGTCAGCAGTTTCAGCAGCGCTATCCAATAATCAAAAAGTTCGCGGTCGTCCAGTTTGCGGATGCCAATAACATGCGCATGTATGTTGATAACAGCCTGTTTAAGGTGGCATTAGAGCAGATGGGCAAAGAGCTTGTGGTCTTAGGGGAGGGCAATCAGTGGGGGTTTGTACCGATACGAATGGGTGATTTGGCGCAGTTAGATGATGAGAGTTGCCTGCTGATCATCGACCCACTCAGTCCCATCACCAGAGCTGAGATTAAGGACAGTTTGGTATGGCAGCGTTTGGGCTATGGTGAGCGCCGCTGTATGGCGGAGTTGCCGCCAGTCTGGATATATGGCGGGATGTCGTCATTGGTCAGTCTGGCCAATAATTTATCCACGGTTTCGTTAATAGGTGGCGCGATATAATGACTATTCATACCAATCATACGAGCAGTGCCAGCAACACCCATAGCGCTAATAGCCTAAGCTCTACGTCCTCCCTCGCATACGGCAACTGTGATGTCCTCATCGCCCAAATCGCCCAAGCCGCCACCACATCCATCTCAGCCTCCGTCGTCTGTCGTGAGCAGTGCGTCTTGGCGATTGTGGGTGATTTTTATAGGATTGGTGGTTTTGTCCGCATGCAGTGGCTGGGCACTATTAGAGCGAGAATGGACACGCCCACTCAGTGAGCTATTTTCACCAAGTTTGCAGCTTGATATTGCCAGTATGGCGACTCAGCTTCATTTGGTTGCGACCAGTGTGGTGGCGCTGTTGGCAGGCGGATTATTAGGCGTAGTCAGTATTTTGTTACAGCAGCTGGTCAAAAATCCATTGGCATCAGACACCACATTGGGAGTCGGAATCGGTGCTCAGTTGGCTATGTTGATTGTGACGCTATTTTTGCCGAGTTTGGCTATTTATGGTGGTCTCTACGTGGCCTTTGTCGGTGCCATCATGAGTATGGGCTTGGTGTTTGCCTTGTCCGCGCCTAGTCGCTTCAATCCGCTGATTCTGATACTGGCAGGTCTGGTCGTCAATATCTTGCTTGCCGCTGTTGCCAATGTATTGGTGTTATTTTTTGCTGAAAGAAGCAACGGTATGTTGTCATGGGCGGCTGGGTTTTTGGCACAAAGCAGCTGGGATAGCAGTCGAGCGCTGATGATCACAGCGACCTTGGCGGCGATAGCCTGCCTGCCTTTATTGAAGCCGCTGACACTGATGAGCTTAGACGACTCACAAGCCAAACGTTTGGGCGTGCCTATCAATGGTATTCGCGCCTTAGTGGTCGTCATTGTGGCGGTGGTGACCGCACTAGTCATCAGTGAGGTTGGGCTGATTGGTTTTATAGGGCTTGGTGCCGCAAGCTTGGTCAATGCGCTAGGTATCTCGTCCATTGGTAAGCGCTTGGTCACGGCATTTGGGCTGGGTGCATTGTTATTGCTATTGACCAGTAACGTTGCCTTATTGCTTGAGCCTATACTGGGGATGCAAATTCCCGCTGGTGCCATGACGGGAATCTTAGGAGCGCCACTGATTATTTGGCTGATTTTGCGCCAGCGCCGCGATCGGATAGAAACCATCACCCCTATGATGAGCGGTCAAAATAAGACCGTTGTGTTTTGGCGATGGAGCGTTGGAGTTATCATCACGATAATGTTGGCTTGTCTTTTTGTACAGGATATCAATGGTTGGGGAATTAGTACTGATTGGGCGCTGACACAGCAGTATCGTCTGCCCTCGTAGCTTGAGCGCGGCGGCAACAGGGATGATGCTTGCGGTCGCAGGCGTATTATTACAGACGCTAACGCGTAACCCTATGGCCAGTCCTGAAGTCTTAGGGGTCAGCTCAGGCGCGGCGCTTGGGGTTATTTTAGGATTTTTATTATTACCCATTTTGGGACTCTCTGCTGGCGCAGGTACGTTACTGATTTCAGGACTGTCAGGTGCGATGGCGGTGCTGCTGTTGATTATGTGGCTGGCACGTAGAGTCAGCTCAGGCTATTGCTGTTAGTCGGTATTGGTATCGCTGCCATGATGGATGGGGTCATGCACATGGTCAAGCTCTCAGGTGACCCGCGTCTTGAGGCGATGCTCAGTTGGCTATCAGGCACTACCTATAGTGCGCAGCCTAGTACAGTATGGTATCTGATGGGCATTGCGCTTATCTTATTGGTACTTAGCTTATTGATTGTCAAACCCTTACGTGTTCTTGGTCTAGGGACGGGTGTGGCACGTAATTTGGGTGTGGCAGTGACCCCCGTGACATTATCACTACTGGCGCTCGTAGCCGCGCTTAGTACCGCGAGCACGCTTGCTGTGGGTCCTTTGAGTTTTATTGGGCTGATGGTACCGCATTTAGCGACGTCTCTTGGCGCTGTCAAACTTGAGCGCCAATTGCTGCTGGCTGCTCTCTTAGGCGCGGGGGTTATGGTAATAGCGGACTGGATCGGGCGGTATGTGATGTTTCCTTATGAGCTGCCTGCTGGTACGGTTGCCGCTATCATTGGCGGGGGCTACTTCTTATGGCTTATTCGCAAAGTGCCAACCGCTGCTAATAGTTAGTTTGTTTTTTTATGAAACGATGAACCAACAATCAAGCGCTTATGAATGACGCTCATAAAAATAGCAGGGATCAGCGCTTGAGCGATGAGCAAGTACGGCGGGTACTAGTGACCTTATTGCTCGGTGGTACGGTCATCAGCTTTAGTAACAGCGCGCTCAACCCAGCCATTCCTGTATTTATGTCAGTGTTTGACGTCGATATCGTGCTTGGCGGCTGGGTACTAAATGCTTATGTGTTGGCCATGAGTGTGGGGCTCATGCTGAGCGGTTACTTAAACAAAAGGTTTGCTTCTAAGCCAGTCTATTTGGCGGCAGTACTTGGGTTTATGCTCGGTTCGGTCATGGGTATGATGGCGTTTAATATGAGCTTTGTCATCATGGCGGAGCCATACAAGGGCTGAGTGGTGGGCTGATTATTCCGCTCTCAATTGGTATGCTGTATCGGATTTACCCAAAGCAGCAGCACGGTGGGATAATGGCGCTATGGGGCATCGTTATTATGATGTCCTTGGCATTTGGTCCTTTGATTGGTGCTTATTTGGTTGATCAGTTTGCATGGTGGACACTGTTTGCCGTTACATTACCCCTTAGTGTGATCGTTATGGCGATGGTGTGGCGATTGATACCTGAACCTGATAGAGGCACGCATGACACCGCAAGCCCTTTTGATACGGTAGGGTTTGTCAGTTTGATCATCTGGCTACTGACGATGATGATTTGGCTGAGCACCCTCAAAATAGATTTTACTCACGGTATCTCAAGCCGCGATGATTTGTTAAAAATAGTGGCATTAGGCGCATTGTCTATTTTATTTTTGCTGTCAGCCGTGGCTTGGTGGGCGTATGAGCGTCGTCAGAGCCATCCGTTGCTAAATGTGGGTTTGTTCGACAATAAAACTTATTTGCACAGTAATGTCATTAGTATCACCCAAACAGTAGGCTTGATGCTGTGTCTTTTATTATTGCCGATATTGATTCAGGAGGTGATGGGTGAAAGCGCTTTATGGACAGGCGTCGTTCTGATGGTTGCGACGCTCGTCGCCAGTATCACCACGCATTATGCTGGCAAGCGGGTAGACAAACGCGGTGCTCGAGGGATTGGTATGGCGGGTATCACGATTAGTGCGCTGTCTACTTTGATGCTCGCATGGTGCTTGTACCAGCCCACACTTTGGCTACTCATATTGACGATGAGTGTGCGCGGTGTCGGCGTGGGTTTGGCGTATCTGCCAACCACCACAGTGGGTTTTAGTAGCTTACCTAAAGACTCGGTCACTGAGGGAGCTGCACTCAATAATATCAGTCGCCGTATCATCTCTACCATCGTTATCACGTTGACAACCCTTTATATCCATAGTCGAAGCGCGCAGCTACTAGCCGCAGGTAGTGATGTTGGCATAGCAAGCGCTATCCAAGAAATACTGGTGATAATCGCGTTGATGCTATTGTTCACACTTCCTTCTGCCTGCAAATTACCCCGCGCGCCATAACGATCAACTTCATAGTTGGGCGGTATGTAGATTACCGGTGTCAATGACGATCTGCTTGAAGGCTTATCCCTTTTATCTATTTATTTGAACAAACTTTGAGACAAGCCGCTTATGTCACTGTCTAACCATTTCGCCAAATTTACCAAAGAAACGGACGGTAATTGCAGTAAGTCAGTCAACATGGTCACTCGCTACTTATAAAAACCTATTTGTAAATACTTATAGAAATAAAAATCATTATCATTTAGAATATCATTTACAAAGTTAGTACACACAGTATCATTTGCTAAATATAACGCATATCACTGTCCACCTATCCAATTAAGTGAAACAACCTAAGTGAAGTAATTATGAAAAGCCACCATCACGTTGCTCTATCTCTTCTTACCCTTTGTATCAGCCAGCAGTTATACGCCCAAACCAATGCCAATTCAGTGCAAAGTGCATCAGGTGTGCAGGCCACCGCTGCGGCGACCTCGAATGCATCATCAAGCGATGTACCTAGTGTGACTTTAGATGCTATTACAGTTAGTGCCAATGCCAAAACAGGCACAGCGCTGGCACAGAAAATTAGTGAAATGCCTGCTGTCACGCAAGTGATTTATGAGGCGGACATTCAGGCGCAGGCGACAGGTAACCGCACGGTTGGGGACATCTTAGCCCAGCTCGTGCCCAGCCTTGGCGTGAGTAGCGGCTCGGTCAGTAACTACGGCACGACCATGCACGGGCGTCCTGTACAGTATTTGCTCAACGGCGTGCCATTATCTGGCTCGCGCAGTTTATCACGCGAGCTAAACAGCATCGACCCTGAGCAAATTGAGCGCGTCGAAGTGCTCTCAGGTGCGACCAGCATCTATGGCGCGGGGGCAGCAGGCGGTCTGATTAATATCGTGACCAAATCAACGGCAGGTTATGGCTTGACAAGACAGACGCGCCTTGGCATTAACAGCAGCCGCGAGTTTAAATCCGACTCGCTCGGCTATCATGTGGGACAAAGCATCGGCTACGGCGGCGAGCGCGTGTATGGTAATGTCGATGTAGACTACGAGACCACAGGTGGCAAGTTTGACAGTCATGGCGACCGCATCAGCCCTGATGCCAACCAAACCGACAACCAAGACACCGATACTATTAGCGTCAACGCCAACCTTGGCTTTGATATTAGCGATACCAAGACCATGAATCTTGCGGCGACCTATTATGACAGCGAGCAAGACACCGATTATGGCGTTGATTATGGGGATAATCTATCCGTGCTCCAAGAAGGAACTACGCCTTCATTGCGTGCTATTGACGGTGCTAAAATCGAAAATCAACCCTACAATACCAAAAGCTCGGTCAACCTAAACTATAATGACAGTGACTTTTTGGGTTCTAACCTAAGTCTGACAGGCTATTATCGTGACGAAAAAGCACGCTTTTATCCGTCAGGAAAATCATTTACTAGTCAAGCCAAAGACGTTTGGGTAAATAATGGTTTAACCGATGCAGACACCTTAGGAAAGCTATTGGGTGCATCGGTCGTAGTTACGCAGTCTGAAGCGGATATTGAGGTGATGGGACTGCGCGCCGCTATGCAGACTGAAACCGATGTCATGGGTAAAAATACTTTGTTCAGCTATGGCGCGGATTTTGAACGTGAAGAGAGTGAGCAGACCTATTATGGCCAAGACCTGACTACTTTTCTTGCAAGTAATGGCTTGACTTCAACAAGTAATGGTCTGAGCTATAACGGCGGACCAAAAACCACTATCGATAAATGGGGCGCGTTCGTCAATGCCGATGTGGATATGACCGACAAATGGCACACCAGCGCTGGCGTGCGCTATCAAAACATCAAATCGGATACCGACCGTTTTGTGCCCATTTATGAGCAGCTATTGGCGGATTATTTTGCGACCAATGGCATCAGTGATATTGCTGACGCTTACGGTATTGATTACGAAGCAGGCGCGGTTGAGGGCGGGTAGCAGTAAGCACGACAAAGTGCTGTTTAACCTTGGTACCAGCTATCAGTTGACCGATGATGACCAAGTCTTTGCTAACTTCTCGCAAGGCTTTACCACGGCTGACGTGCAGCGCGCCTTACGTGACGTGCGTGCTGGATTTGTGGTCAACTCAGACAATATTCAGCCCATTTCTATCAATAACTACGAGCTGGGCTGGCAAGGTAAGCGCGGTGATACCAGCGCAAAGGTTAGCGGTTTTTATAACGACTCAGACAAAACCGTACGCTTTACCAACGACTATACCGTTGAAGTCGTCGATACGGACGAACGTATTTACGGCGCTGAAGCCTCGCTCACGCATGATTTGAACAAAGACTGGCAGTTTGGCGGCAGCCTTGCCTATACCCGCGGGCAATACAAAAAAGACGGCGACTGGCTGGAGCTGGATGCAGTACGCCTGACGCCACTCAAAGGCACGGCATACGCGCAGTATAACTTTAGCGAAGGCAGCAATATTCGCTTGCAAGCGCTGGCAGTCGGCGGTAGCGACAAGGCTTATAAGGACCAACAGAACGACCCAGACGCGAGTGCGCAGCCATTAACAGGCTATGCGACCTTTGATGTGCTTGGGCAAGTCAAACTGCCTGTCGGCCGTATGGGCTACGGCGTGTATAATATCTTAAACAAAGACTATCAGACCGTGTATCATCAAACGACCTTTGGCGATTTAAACCGTTTGCCTGCTTCAGGGACAACTTACGGCTTGAGCTATACCGTGGATTACTAAAAAGCGCCACGCATTAAAAAACCCCTTCATGCTATGAAAATTTAGCGTGAAGGGGTTTCTTTATGTTCATAACTCTCTAAATCATTCATCTGCTCCAAGAGTATTTGCTAGCGTTTCCAACTTCACGCTTTATCAGGTGTAAAATTCTTCTTTAGTATTTTATGATTGACTTATAGCGTATCAATGCTAATCTAAGCACTCTTTGGGGAGTAGCCTGCTTTCGTACTGCGAAAGCGTTCGTATCAACACACTTGGCCACATGCCATGGTGCGAACACCTCTCGGTTGGCGAGACCATCGATATATCTACACTGCAGGTCGGGGGTGTGGCTATGTCGTGGACTCTATACTCGACCAGAGAAAATCACATGAATCCTATCGCACTTCTATTACTTGCTTTTTCTATGTCTACGGATGCCTTTTCTGTGGCAATCAGTAAAGGAGCAATTCTTAAAAACCCTCGTTTTACCGAAGCCTTCAGAATGGGCGTTATTTTTGGCACCATTGAAGCGATCACGCCGATTATTGGTTGGTTAATTGGTCACTCTGCCACATCCTTTATAGATGCGTCTTTTATTGAGGCATGGGATCATTGGGTCGCGTTTGTCATACTTTTTACGCTCGGTCTGCACATGCTGTATGAGGGACTGAAGCCAAGTGATGAAACGGCAGAAGTGCTATCGAGACATTCTTTTTTTAAACTTGCTTTGACTGCATTTGGTACCAGCATCGATGCCATGGCTGTCGGTGTGAGCCTAGCATTTGTCAAGGTCAATATTTTGCTGGCGGCAGGTCTGATTGGTCTAGCGACTACGATAATGGTCACGCTAGGGGGTGATGTTAGGGAAAGGTGTTGGGCTCCATAATCGGTCACAGAGCTGAAATATTTGGTGGTGTGATGCTAATTGCCATCGGTACATGGATTTTATTCAGTCATCTTTAGTCACTTGATAGATATGAGCTACTTGATAAATATAAGCCTAGCTATTGATATAGCTGGGCTTTTTTATGTCTATAATCAGCACATAACACCATAACTCTTGCTAAATGAACGGAACATCTCAGTACTACAAAAATTGTTAATCATCAATAGAATAATCATGATGAAGATAAAAATGCCAATGCCCCACATAGGCAAAGTGAGCATCCAATTCGTCAAATTTTGGTTACCACAATGGCTACAGCTCCAATCAGAACGTTTGAGGCTAGTATCACATTTCGGACATCTTTTATGATTAATAAACAATTTAGCCTCCCTTACAAATATATGCTTTTATAAGAGTATATATCTGCTATATCAATTGGGCAATTGTTTATCAAGACAATTATATATTGTCAGCGATTGGATGCGAATCAGGATGGAATGCATAATGATAAAGATCTCTAAAAAAATACATGTTTAAAATGATTTTGTTACATATTGTTAAATAGCAGTCGATGCTATGTATAATGCAGCCCTAATACAGTTTTCATTCATATGCCCTTAAGAAGAATATTTTATCATGTCAAATAAGCGTCCCTTATATATTCCCGTTGCTGGCCCCGCTCTTTTAGAGACCCCTTTACTCAATAAAGGCAGTGCCTTCTCAGCAGAAGAGCGCAATAGCTTTAATTTAACTGGGTTACTACCGCATAATATTGAGACGATTGAAGAGCAATCATTGCGTGCTTATCATCAGCTGCGCTCATTCACGAGTGATATGGACAAGCATATCTATTTGCGTAATATTCAAGACACCAATGAAACCTTGTTTTATCATTTGGTTGAGCAGCACATTGAAGAAATCATGCCGCTCATATATACCCCGACAGTTGGTCAAGCGTGTGAAAAATTCTCGCAAATCTATCGCCGTAAACGGGGGCTATTTGTCTCATATGCTGAGCGCCATCAAATTGATGATATATTGCAAAATGCCACCAAACAAAACGTCAAAGTGATCGTTGTCACTGACGGCGAACGTATATTGGGCCTTGGAGACCAAGGGATTGGCGGTATGGGCATTCCAATCGGTAAGTTGTCTTTATACACGGCGTGCGGTGGTATTAGCCCAGCGTATTGCTTACCAATCTTGTTAGATGTCGGCACCAATAATCAACAGCTCCTTGACGATCCTATGTATATGGGCTGGAGAAACCCACGTATCTCTGGCGATGAGTATAATGAGTTTGTGGATTTATTCATTCAAGCCGTTAAACGCCGTTGGCCAGAAGCGTTATTGCAGTTTGAAGATTTTGCACAGGAAAATGCCACCCCATTATTGAATAAATATCGTGACCAGCTATGCTGTTTCAATGATGATATCCAAGGGACAGCTGCGGTATCGGTCGGTACCTTGATTGCTGCTTGCTTGAATAAAGGTCAAAAATTAAGCGAGCAAAAAATCGCGTTTTTGGGCGCAGGCTCGGCAGGTTGTGGTATCGCCGAACATATTGTTCGCCAAATGCAGCGTGAAGGGTTGACTGAAGCGCAAGCACGTAGCCAAGTATTTATGGTGGATCGTTATGGTCTGTTGACCGACAGCATGACCGAGCTACAAAAATTCCAAGTACCATTGGTACAAAAGAATCAGACATTGCGCATTGGGACAAGAGCAACAAGCTCGGTTTGGCACAAGTCGTTCAGCAAGGCGGTGTCACGGTATTGTTCGGTGTCAGTGGCCAAAAGGTCTGTTTACCCAAGAGGTCATCGAAGCGTTATGCGCCAATACGGAACATCCAATTGTATTACCGCTGTCAAACCCAACAACTCGTGTTGAGGCAACACCGCAAGAAGTGATGAACTGGAGTCGTGGCAAAGCCATCATTGCAACAGGCAGTCCTTTTCCTCCCACGACCTTCAATGGCCAGACCTTTGAGGTGTCTCAGTGTAATAACAGCTATATATTCCCAGGCATCGGTCTTGGCGTTTTGGCGGCTCAGGCGACAAGTATCAGTGATAATATGCTAATGGCGGCAAGCCAAGCCCTTGCAGATATCTCTATGGAGTACCAAAAAGCACCGGGTGCTATACTACCGCCAATCAAAGTGATCAGAGATTAGTGAAAAAATAGCCTATGCCGTAGCAGTGCAAGCGGTTGAAGATAAGCTGGCACTACCTGATACCGCGGAAAACTTACAACGCAGAATAGAGGCAAACTTTTGGTTACCTGAATACCGTCACTATCGCCGTACTTCTTTTTAATATAGAAAGATATAAAAAATCCTAATACCACGATGAAAAGTGGTATTAGGATTTTTGTTTGAGCAAACAGATAAGGCTTATACTCGCAGAGATGCAAGAAAATTGGAAGGGATATCGATAGTATAATGGCAGCTTAGTTCTACTTATTTGGTGTTTTAAATTTGGGGGTATTTCCGTTTGAACTGTAGTAAAACAGGCATTCATCATGCCCTAAAGCGCCTAGGCATCAGTCAAAAAAAAGACTTTAGAACATCCAAAAGCCTGTCCGATCAAAAGAGCGATATATCAGAATAAGCTTGAGCACTTTAGGCAACAAGGCTATCCCATCGTTTATATATACGCGCGCGGCTTTGAGAGTCAGACCATTCGCTCTCATGGTTATGCACCGATTGGTAAGCCTTGTATCGATAGCTACAACTGGCAAGGTAAAAAAGCGAACCAACGTTATCGGTGCTCTGTATGAAAAGATGCTGTTTGCCCTAGATTACTTTGAGACAAACATCAACAGCATCGTCTTCTATCACTGGTGCAAACACAAGCTAATCCCAAGTCTTAAAACCAAATGCTTGATTGTGATGGATAATGCCAGATTTCATAAGAGTAAGCGTATTCAAAAGCTACTGAATAGGCATGGTCATCGTATTCTATGGCTGCCACCATACAGCCCTGATCTGAATTCCATTGAAAAGAAATGGGCACAAGTAAAGTTTCTACGCCAAGGCTGGATGGAAAACGACTTATCCAAATTGTTTTATGATGTTTGTCCTAACCATAACAATTTTATTTTGAACTGACTATATAAATAATTATAAAAACTCGAAGTATGATTTCAAAGCTTGGTTACCTAGAGTAGCCAAGCTTTTTTAGTATTTAATAACGAGTACAAAAACAGTCATGCTTTTAAAGACTTAATAAGTACGACCAAGATTTATTGCACCGGTAAGTGCGCCGTCTATTTTTGTAACACTGCTGCAATTTAAAACGTTATTGTTAAATCTATGTTTTGTTTTGTGTGATTAGTCCGCTATTACTTGAGCCTTTTACCGTTTTTGCTATGGTAATAGCTCAACAGCAATCATATAGGAAAGACTTATGAGTAAAAACAATAATAAAGAGCGGATTATCGATAATTCAGAAGATCTGAAAGATAAAATCACTGAGTCTATGGATGCCTTTAAACTGCGGGCAGATCTGTTAGTGGCGAATTTAAAAGAGGGCGGCAATGATGGTTATGATCACTCAATCTCTAGCGCCGGCGAGAAAGGTCTAAAGTCAGGCAAAGTATCCGAGCTTACCGTTATCGCACCGCTAAAAGACGGCGGCGCTGCCCGTCTCAAAGAGATTCTAAAAATAGCAGGGGGCAATCTAAAAGGCGCGACAAGGGTAGGCACTTTGCACGATTTGCGCTTCGTCTTTTAGATAATGATACAAGAGTGCTTTTTTGCACCGCTTATGACGGCGACTGGGATCCTTATATTGATGATTTCGCCACCAAAATTCCTGAACTCATGGATATTTTATTCGGCAATGTCGAGGGCTGGCCGGGTATCAAAGACCCAAGTGTTAAGCAGTTTATTCTTGATCATCAGATTACTGCTGCAGGCTGGTACGTAGGCGTCCCGCATCTGACGGTACAAGATATTCGCCGTCATGAGCGTATTGTTAAAGGCATCAATAAAGCTTTAGATGAAGCGCAAACAAACTAATTTTCTAGACATTGTATTTTTAAACGCATAAATTTCAAGGCTTTGATACGGTCATACTTTAATAACGATAAAAAAATGAATAGGGCGATGTATGAGTAATGATGATAACAAACCTTTAACGGGATTGACCGATAAGTTGCAAGACTTAAAAGATGAGTTTGGCAATCGCATCGAAAACAGCGATTTTGAGACGTGGCTTAAAGGCGTGAAAGAGGAAGTCGGTGACGGTATTGAGATGATGGCTCGTAGGGCGCGCGGGGTCTTTAACCCCAATCTCGTCACCATGCAGCTAAAAGATATTCAATCTATCGTCCTACGTGAGCGTCCCGCCCCATATTTTGGCACGGTAGTAGCACTAAAAATCAATAATGCTGACGTTGGCAAACAAATGCTAGCGCAGGTGTTGCCTCATGTAACCGGTAGTGAAGACTGGCACAAAGACATGCAAGCCACGCTGTCTATCGTCATGACTTACGAGGGTCTACAAGCGTTAGGTGTACCGCAGTCATCACTTGATAGCTTTCCTGAGTCTTTTAAAGCAGGTATGGCAGCGCGTGCTGAGCAGTTGCGCGATTTTGATGTTAATGCCCTGAGAATTGGATGGCACCTTTTGGGGATAAGGGTGATATCCATGTGGGCGCGGCTATTATCGCTGATACTAAAGATAAATGGCAGGCCAAACTTGACGAGCTTCGAGATAATCTTACCGATCATATCGATGTGGACAATCCTGCTAATGGTGATGTAGAAATCCTAATCGAGCAGGACTTTGGTTCAAATGACATCGTCAAAAACGTCTTTGGTTATCGTGACGGTATCAGTAATCCTGAGATTCAAGGCAGTGGTATTCAGACGCCTTCGAACCATGACGGCGATCCTATTGCCGCAGGGGGAGTTTGTGCTCGGTTACGAAGGGGGAGGCAGGGCTGGTTGCGCCTATGCCGCAGCCTGAAGTCTTAGGCAAGAACGGCTCGTTTATGGTGTTACGTGCTTATCATAGCCATGTTGCTGCTTTTAATAAATACCGCAAAGATAATACCGACAGCGAAGAAGAGGCGGAGCTGCTAGGTGCAAAAATGTGGGGACGCTGGCGTTCAGGCGCGCCGCTCGTTTTGTCTCCCGATCATGATGATAAAGCGCTTGGCGATGATCCTAGCCGCAATAACGACTTTGGTTATAAAGACGATCCTTACGGTAAAAAGTGTCCGTTTGGCGCGCATATCAGGCGTATGAACCCACGCGATAGCGAAGATTTTATTTTATCCGATGTGCGTATTCACCGTATCGTTAGACGTAGCGTGGGCTTTGGTGAAGTTGTGCCACCCGATGTAATAGAGGACGATGGCAAAGATCGCGGTCTGTTTTTTATTGGTATTAATGCTCATGCCATGGAGACGGTTGAGTTCTTGCAATCGCAGTGGATCAACGATGGCAACTTTATGAGCTTAGGCGAAGAAAAAGATCCTATGGTTGGTTTGCACTTTGGTGATAAAGGAGGAAGTGATAAAGACAGCGATGCAGATACCTTTACTGTTCCGGCTGATCCAATTCGCAAACGCTACCATGGTATTGAAACCTTTAATACCTTGCACGGCGGCGAGTACTTTTTTATTCCGAGTTTATCGGCGCTAAAATGGATTAGCGAGCTGTCTTAACTCTCAGTACCATTTGTAATAGTCACCACTTAACAATAATAATCATGAATAAAATTAGGAAATATAATGCTAAAAAAATTATTTAAACCCAAATACGTCCCCTACGATCCAAAATATATCGAATTAAGTGCTGAGGACGAAAAAAACATTCGTACTATTACCGACGATATCAAAAGCTATATTTCGCGTAGTGATAAAGCCAGTAATATCGATTATCACACGCGTGATGCCCATGCCAAGGGGTACTGCGCACTAAAAGCCAAGTTTGAGATATTAGATGATATTCCCAAAGAGTACGCGCAAGGTTTGTATGCTAAAGCGGGCATTCATGATGCGGTGATTCGTTTGTCCAACGGTTCATCTCGAGTATTCGCTGATCGTAAGTTGGGCTTTGCTCAAGGTCTCGCGATTAAAGTTTTTGACGTACCGGGTAAGAAGCTCGCTCCCGGTGAGGAGGACAGTACGACCTTTGATTATAACTTTATCAATCATCCGGTGTTCTTTTGCAATAGAATTGAGGAGTATACCTATCTCTCAAGACTGTTTTTGGAATTACCTAAATACACGGAGAAGGGCGCGATCGGTAAAGCGCAGTTGGCGTTTAACTGGCTGACCAATTACGGCTCAAGATTACCAACCAAAGAGTCGATTAAAACCTTTAAAGCTATCGGCGGCTTTACGAGGATTGAACCAAAAATACCTTGTTATACGACTTTCATTCGCAAGGTGTGGTGCGTCATGGTGATTATATGGCAAAGATACGGGCAACGCCAACAGCCTCTTCTGTCAAAAAAAGTCACGCGCCGTGATGTCGATGTCGACGCCCGCGAAGAGGCGCTGCGACCGCTTATCGTCGAGGAGATACGCGAACATGATTATCAGTTTGATATCCAGATTCAGCTATGCCGTAATCTCAAAAAGCAGCCGATTGAAGAGATTACGACGCAGTGGCAAGAGTCGGATACGCCCTTTGTCACCGTAGCGCGTTTAACCCTTCCTTGCCAAGACGTACCAGATGACGGTAATTTTGAGATTATGGAGAATCTATCCTTTACCCCATTTCGCTGTCTTGAAGAGAACCGTCCTATCGGAAACTTACAACAGTCGCGTCTCAAGGCCTATCAAGTCGCCTCCGAGACTCGCCATAAACTCAACGACGTCAAGCGCCGTGAGCCAAAGAGTTTAAAGGAGACGTTTGCTAAGTCTTTTTTTTAGACTAATTGTTTTTGGGGCTGTCCTAGATAAGTAAAATTATTTAGGATAGCACTATGAGAAAGAGTAAACTAAGTTGGTATAAACAAAACAGACTCATCGAGTTATTTGTTGCTGGTTCTACCGCGAGAACAGCAGCAAGCCTAATCGGTGTTAATAAAACCACAGCCAGTTAAAGCGTAATGGCAAGGTCTACGCTTGTATTATACCCAATGCTAAAGCAGATACTTTGATCCCCATCATAAGAGAAAAAGTGAAGCCTGATAGCATTGTTTATACTGACTCATTTAAAAGCTATAACGCATTAGATGTCAGTGAGTTTACTCATTATCGTATCAACCACTCCAAAACCTTTGTTAATGATAAGAATCACATTAATGGTATAGAGAACTTTTGGAACCAAGCTAAACGGCATCTACGTAAGTTTAACGGAGTTCCAAAAGAGCATTTTCACCCTCTATTTAAAGGAATGTGAGTGGCGTTTTAATCACAGTGACCCAAAGTCGCAATTACTACAATTAAAACAATGGGTTAAACAGGGTTTAAACTAGTTATCTAGGACAGCCCCTAAAAAATCCTAATACCACTTTTCATCGTGGTATTAGGATTTTTGTTTGAGCAAACAGATAAGGCTTATACTCGCAGAGATGCAAGAAAATTGCCATGCGTGCTGAAAAAACGGATGAGTCGTTTGCTGCTAATATCTATTTAGCAGCGACGATTATCCATTGACGGTAATTGTCAACACACCCTAGTTAAATCTACAATTTAGAATTAATACCTTTAAAGTATCGGTGGTGTTCTAAAAGTATGCTGACATCAGACATAGCCATCATTGATATAAAAGAATACCAAATCAAACACTTTTAAGTGATTATCGAGCTTCTTAGAGAAACAACAGGTTCTTCTAACGGCTCGTTTTAGTCGGTGTCTAAGACGGCAATTATTGCCTTCAATACCTATCGTATGCTGTTTGCCAACTTGTTTGTTATCTGGTTTAAAGGACGTTATGAAACTGTCCCAATTGTCCATGCTAATAGAGTCATAGCTCACTTTAAGTTGCTTAAGACGCGCTCTTAGTTTCTGAGCTGTTTTTAAGTCGCGTTTGCCCCAAACATAAGCGACAATCTCATTAGTAGCCCGGTCATAAGCATAAATAAGCCAGACTTTACGCTTCTTACGATATACGTAAGTCCAAAAATCATCAACTTCTAAGCGTTCATAGTAGCGCTTATTAGGCAGGATCTTATAAACGGATGAGCTTATGGTGCTGAGCACTTTACCAATACTCACCGAGGTAATGATGGCTATGTCTCTAACACCGCAGCCTCGAGCAGTCATCAGCCGTAAGATGTCTTCTATTTGAGAGTAACAGCCTTGGTAGTTTAAGACATGGTCATCAATGAATTGTCGTTTGCAGTCCTTACATTGGTAGTTCTGCTTGCCATAGCTTTTTATACCATTTTTCTTTAGACTAAGACTGTGACTAAGACAGTCGGGGCAATTGATCTGTATTTGTGTCTTCATAACCTCAAATATATCATCTTGCTTCGGCTGTCACCCTTCCTTTATTACCCCAGCATACTTTTTGATACACCACCCCCATTTTTATTGGTTTAATTTGGCCAACACATTTTCTGCTAAGTCTTGCAACGTTTCTTTGACAGGGCGTTTGGTAGGCTTTAAATTAATGGCGACATGAGATAAGCCTTGTTCTTTCTGCTCTTGCCAAAATTCCAGCAAACTATGTGACCCGCCTCGTAGATAAATATTGCGAGATAATTGAGCAGGCTCATTCGGCTTCTCACTAAGTTCGACAAAATTGGCATAACCAAAAGGGATGCCAAGCGTCATCTTGATTTAAATCCGCCAAGGTTTGCACAATGTTTTTGGTATCTTTTGGGTTTACCCCATGCCAAATCCACGCATCGGCAGTATTAGCAAGCCAATCTAGTTCCTGTCTGGCACGACCAATAGCAACCATCGGTAAGCGTTGTTCAAGGGTAGGGATAAAGCCAATATTGCCTGTTAAATCCCCATAATGTTGCCCTTTAAACTGCGGAAATTTTTGGGTGGTTAAGGCACGAATCATGTCCCAACTTTCTCGAAAACGCTCGGCACGATTGTCAAAGTTTTGCTGAAACACAGGGTATTCCACAGGTCTATCGCCACTCGACATTCCCAAAATAAAGCGATTATTGCTTAATACTGCCGTACTTGCTGAGGCTTTGGCGATATGAATGGGACTCCGCAAAGGTGCAACGATGCCTGCTGAACCTATCGCAATTCGTTGGGTTTTCGCAGTCAAATAGCCCATGGCAACCATGGGGTCAAATGCTTGTCCAACATCGCCAAAACTTGGGTCATAAAATGGCACATCTCGCAACCATAGTGCAGAAAATCCAAGCTGTTCTGCTAAGACAGCGGTTTCCCAAAGTCTTCTAAGCTCGGAATCGGACTATTGGGATAGCCTTTAAACGGGGCAATCAATCCCAAGGTGAGTTTATCCGCTTGAAACACCTCACTAAATGCAGGGTGATTGGCAAGATGAGGGGGTAGTTGTTTTTGTTGCGGGGTTATATTTTCATTCGTCTGAGCGGTGTGAAGTAATTGGCTATTGTCTTGTCCAAGAACAGAGAGGTTTGGTACAGCAGTTTGTGAGCTTGTGGTCATGGGAGTCACTCCGTTAAATTAAGCATTAAAAAATATAGCCCTAGTATAATGCTTTTGTTTTTAATGATAATTGGGGTAAAATTGGAAACAGTTTTGCTTTTTTTGCAAAAATATGTTTATTCAAAAATACACTTAACTGCTAACAAACCCATGACCATCAATTACTTCTATGCCCTCACTATTTTTCACCATGTGGCGAATACTAATAGCTTTACTGCCACGGCAAGTCAGCTTGGGCTGGCGGTGTCGTCTGTCACTCGGCAAATTGATAACTTAGAACAATCCTTGCAAGTTAAGCTATTGAATCGCTCAACCAGACATTTGGATTTGACCCATGCAGGGATGCGTTATTTACAACAGACTGAGCCGATATTAGCTGAATTACAACAGGTAAATGAAGCGATTAAAGAGGAGCAAATTGAGCCACAAGGGCGATTGTGCCTTACTTTTCCCAGTGCCTATGGGATTGAAAAAATCGCCCCATTGCTTGCCGAATTTGCCCATTTATACCCAAAAATTGAATTGGAGCTATTTGCCAGTGATGAATTTGTAGATTTATTTAATGAGAAATATGATGTAGGGGGTGCGGTTAGGGCGTGTGGAGGATGACCGCTTGGTAGCAAAATTTATTGCCTCTCAGCAACGGCTGTTATGTGCCAGTCCCGATTATCTACGATTGCATGGAATACCACAAACACCGTCACAATTAGCCGAGCATAATTGTTTGCCGTTTATGTATCAAGGCTATGCGTCAAAGTGGTATTTCCATCAAACGGGTAAAACGCAAAGTTTGCGGGTGACAGGGAATTTGATGGGTAATAATATAGAAATGCTGAAACAAGCCACGCTTGATGGACAAGGGATTAGCCATTTACCTAATTGGCTGATTGAGAAAGCGTTGCAGTCTGGGGCGTTGGTACAGGTGTTGTCTGATTGGCAAGTGACCCCGTCTTTGGCGACCGATGACGGGATTTATTTGGTGTATCCGCCCACTAGCCGTAATGTGGTAAAAATTGGCGTGTTGGTAAATTTTCTAGCACAGCGTTTGATAGGTTAAACTGTAGATGGTGATATTGTGAAAAGCAGTAGAATATTATGCGTATCTAATTTAGGGAGGGTTTTCTTCATAAAAGTAGTCTAGCATAGTGCTTATCTACTACAGCCCCAAAAATTAATTACATCCATGCAGTCACATAAATTTTAGACAATAAAAACCCTTACAAGTCAATGACTGTAAGGGTTTGAATATAGTGGGCCCAGTATCAACCATACTTATTGATTAAGTTTTGATATTAAAAGATATTTATAAATATTAATTTTATTATACCAACATTTATACCAACAATCTTATGAGTTAGATAGCTGATCCTGAAGATATATTATTCATAAAAAATATTGTTATCTTTTGTTATATTAGGCTGCTAATTTACATTTATCAGGTTTGAGCTGCTTAGTGTTTACTATGAATAATATCATTAGTTGATATAATCTAAAAAAGAAGTCTTTTGTCTGGATGAATAAATGTAGGGGCTGTAGTAGATAAGGATTAAATATCACACCATTTTCTCAGGAATTTTAGCTGATTAGATGGTGAACCATAGTTAAATCTAAACTCACATTCTTTTAAAAATAAATGGAAGTTCTTCTTATCGATCCCATTATACTTTCTGAGTGTTCGTTTAGACTGATTCCAGAAGTTCTCAATGCCATTGATGTGATTGTTTTTACCGCAAGTGAACTCTTTAGAGTGATTGACTCTGAAATGTTTAAACTCGCTCACATCCAGTGCATTGTAACTTCGATAGCTATCCGTATAAACAAAGCTGTCAGGCTTGATTTTACGCTTAATAACAGGCATTAGAGTAGTCTGTTTGGTGTCTACTACGACAATGGTATACACCTTACCGTTTCGTTTTAGAATCCCAAATACAGCGGTTTTACCAGCAGCCCCGCGACCTCTTTTGCCTTTGCGTACACCGCCGAAGTAACTTTCATCTAATTCGACCTCACCATCAAAAAAGCTCATCAGCTTCTAATGAGAGATGGTAATCTATCACAAGTCTTATTTTATGATAAAAAGTGCAGCAGTATTAGGCTGAATATCAAGCAAATCTGCGGCTGTTCTAGCAGTCACTTCAGCCGTAAAAACTCTAACAGCCTTCGCTGTATTTTTTTACTTAGTTTACAATGGGTTATCTTCATAAAAGTAGTCTAGCATAGTGCTTATCTACTACAGCCCCTAAATGTATATTAATGAGTTAAGAGTAAACAGTTATTATGACTGGGAAGTTATTTGTAAATATTTAGCTAATATTTACACATTAAATAAATATGGGTAACCCTCCCAAACCTAAGACACCTTATAAATGGAATTAAGCTGCCTGAGCTATGCTGAATAAAACGTAGAGCTAAACTTGGTAAACTAAGCACAATAACAGGAGTTTACCATGACCAAGAAAATCAGAACTTATAGTGACGAATTTAAAGCCGAAGCTGTCAAGAAAATAGCAGATAATAATGGCAATATTTCAGCGACTGCAAAGCAGCTTGGTATTGCCATGCAAACGCTCTCAAACTGGAATAACAAATCCAATCAAGGCAAGCTTGTCGGCACAGAGCAATATGATCCTGACCTTATGAGTGCTCTTCAAGAAATAAAGCAGCTCAAGCGTCAGCTCAAAGTGGCTGAAGAGGAGCGTGAAATACTAAAAAATGCGACGGCGTACTTCGCGAATGAGGAACGTTAAGAAACAGTCTGGGAGACTGTTTTAGTGACGCAAGGCGTAGGGCTATGCCCGAAGTGGCAGTTAGTAAAGTACGCCTTTATCAAACCCCCATATCAACAACATCACCTAAGAAAACTAGACTTCATAATCTAGCCTTATACACTATATGAATAATAGCATTCAGAGCCTTTTCGACTTATCAAAATAAAATAGACCTATAGTAGGTCTACATATTATTAATATTTTGAACACTAGGATATTGAGGTGTATGCTACTTAGCAATCAATAATCCTACAGTAACTTCAAAACAATACTCATCTTTGATAGTGATATTGACCGTCCCTTTATGAGCATTAGCAATAGCCTGAACGATAGATAAACCCAAACCTGAGCCTGAGTGGTGCTGGCTAGTTTTATCATGACGATAAAAGCGCTCAAACAATCGATCTGCTTCGCTTTGGTTTAACGGTTTTTCTAGAAGATTAGTAAAAGTTATCTCTAGCCAAGATTGCTTCGCGGTTTGAGTGTTACTTTGATCGTCTTCAAGCATCTTATAAGTATTAACGGAAGTATTTGGAGTGTTGACAGTGGCTGATATTGTGATGACACTATTACTAGCGGCGTAGTAGATCGCGTTTGATAGCAGATTAGCAAATAGCCTTTGCAATAAACCTTCATCGCCTAATACTGCCTTAAAATCTCCTAATTTTACAAAAGTTATTTTACGATCCTCGGCAATCATTTCAAAGTAATCTAACAGCTTATTGATTAGGACCTCAGTATCTACAGTAGTCACTTGCGAATCACTCAGTCCTTTTTGGGTTTTTGCTAGCAGTAGCATGTTGTTAATCATCGCCGATAATTGCTCTAAGGTGTCATGTTGCTGATGTAATTGTTCGACATATTCCTCTTCCTCTCTAGGCTTATTTAACATGACTTGCGTTTGCGTAATCAGCGTCGCTATTGGCGTGCGTAGCTCATGCGCGATATTGTCTGAAAATCGCGACAACGACTCAAAATTGCTTTCAAGCTTAGCCATCATCGAGTTATAGGATTCTGCTAAAGGTCTTAGCTCTAATGGCATATCACTAACTATTACTCTTTCGCTCAATCTTTCAGGATGAATACCTTTCATCCTTTGCACGATAGTGGATAAAGGGGCAAAACCCCAATACACGCTTAAGGCTGCTATTGAAATCAACAGTAGTGTGATGGCAAATAGGATCAGACTAAGTTGACGGTTAAACTGTAATAAATACTGATGATGCACGTCAATGGGTAAGGCGATAAGGGCAAGCATGTCATCGTCTCCAATAACCATAGCTCGATAACGTCTGTCTTTAATATTTATTACAAACTGTCTGTCATCATGATTTTGCTGTAATGATAATAGGTTAAAGTCGGCACTTAATTCATTAGCAAAGTTTTTGGGAGTACTAGATAGCAATCGCCCCTCTTTATCAGCAATGATAGTTTTTAGATCGTAATCTAGCGCTGATGAATGCAGGTGATCATCATTTTCTGTGGCTATTGTAGGAAGTAGATTTGAAGAAGCTTTCGAGCTTAGCGGTTGTTGAGTGTTTGATGGACTTTGAGGCTTAGGTAGTGTCTGAGAGGCTATTTGGTTATCCGCCTCTGTTACGCGCTTACGTAGATTAAAGGCTGCGTGGGTAATGATTTCAGCATCCATTTGCTCAAAATGGCTTTTAACAGAGTGCTGTACCCAGATATAGATTATCAACTGCGATAAAACGACAAATATCGTCAATAAAAACACAGTTCGCCATAGTAAGGGTAAGCGTCGATTGTCCAATCTATTTATCATATTGGCTATCTTCCGTTTCGCTGGCAGCTTTATTACTAGCTGAAACGTCGACAGCATCTAATCGGTAGCCCATGCCACGCACAGTATGAATTAGCTTGGTATCAAACTCATCGTCTATTTTTATACGCAGACGTCTTATTGCCACATCAATCACATTAGTATCGTTATCAAAGTTCATATCCCATACTTGTGAAGCAATGATTGAGCGTGGTAATACTTCACCGCGGCGCTCTAATAGAAACTGTAATAGGGAGAACTCTTTTGCGGTTAGTTTAATGGGCGTGTCTCCTCTATGTACAGTGCGCTTGGCAATGTCCATTTTGAGATCCGCTATTTGCATGAGCGTACTTTTATAGTCGGCTTGATTGGCGCGTCGTAATAAGCTTTTATCCTGACTATTAACTCTGCAAAGGCAAAAGGTTTGGTCAGATAATCATCACCGCCAATCTCAATCCCCCTTGATTTTGTCATCTAAATCATCTTTGCCGTTAAAAATAAAACTGGCGTATGCTTGCCAGCCGCTCGGTAATTACGTACTAGCTCAAAACCGCTAACATCAGGCAGCATAACATCCATGAGTATCACGCTAAACTCTTCAGTCATCATAGCATGGTAGCCATCTAAACCTGTCAGCTGATGATCAACAATGAAGCCTGCTTCACTTAAGCCTTTTTTACATATTCGCCGAGTTTTAATTCATCTTCTACTAGTAGTACTTTCATAGTAATCCTTCAATATAATTATGATTTTATAATACCCAAATCAATATAAATGACAAAACGGACTGGTATCTGACAAAGATGTCATGCGCTCGTCATCAAATGGTCAGTCTTCGTTTGTTAATCTATACCTATAGTACATAGCGGCTCATTCTTGACATTCTTGATACGTGTAGCTACTATGAATTATTACTACAGGTAATTAGTTTCAATATTTAATAATTTATTAAGGATGTTATATGAAAAGCTATCGTTCATTCAAAAAGTGGTGCTGCTATCCGCTTCGATGCTTATCGGTATATCAGCAGCTAATGCGCATACTACCAATCTAAGCACTTCAATTATCGATAATTGCGATAACTTAACTACGTTTGCCAGAAATCTAGATCACAATAACGCGCAGATGTCTGATGCTCAAATGAAAAGCTATGTTGATGCACGAGTCGCTTGCGAAGTTCAGCATCAAAATCAACATCTGCAGTCTGAAAAGTATTTTATAAAAAAAATATGGTAGCGATCGTGATAGAAATGCTGATGCCATACTAAATGAATACGTGCCGGATTAAAATATAAAGTAGCAAGATGACAATATTGTCATCTTGCTGTCATCTCTGTCAGAATCAATAAGTTATGCTTTAGACTGGTTATGCTTTAGACTGAATTAATATCCTAAAGCTTTATGTACCCTCAACTAAATCAATTAAGGATTAACCATGTCACTCTTTAAATCAAAGTCTTTACCTAAAGCAATCGTAGCCACTGCCGTCGCTCTAGTCGTTTCAACCTCAGCTATGGCGCATGATCCAAAAATGCATGCGCAAAAGATCAGATGAACTGTGAAAAATGCAAAAGCATATGCAAATGATGCAAAAAATGGATCATAGCAAAATGGATATGAACGATCCTGCCATGAAAGCGATGATGGCTAACATGGGTAAAATGAAGCAAATGTATCAAAAGCACTGCGTAACAGATAAAAGTGACTCTTAAACATTGATTTTATAAATCCTTTATTACTGCTAGATAGTTTCATCAATCAGTAATAAGGGTTTGTAGGAAATATTTGTAGACGCTAAGAGTAGGGTATTAAAGAAAATGGATTATAGGATAAACCCATGAAGTTTTTACTAGGAGTACTTTTCACTGTCGTGGTCGCTATTGTTGGTGTCTTTACTGTGGTTATGAGTGGTGTCATTAATATTGGCGCTGATCAAGGACATAGTCCATTGGTTTATAATTTCTTGGAAACCGCTCGCAATCGTTCCATAGCAAATGCCAGTAAAGATATTGTGGTACCAGACTTAGAGAAGGTCGATATCAGCTCTGGGGCGCGGACTATAAGGATATGTGCGCAGGCTGCCATTTGTCTCCTGGGGTAGAGAGCACTGATTTTAGTGAGAGCCTATACCCTAAGCCACCTAATTTCACTAATGCGCAAGTAGTTGATCGTTATAAAACGGATGCAGGAGCTCAGCAAAGTTTTTGGGCGATTAAGCACGGTATTATGGCATCAGGCATGCCAGCATGGGGTGCTTCTCATGACGACGATAGAATGTGGGCAATGGTCGCTTTTATTAGATCACTACCTGAGTTAAATGAGAATCAGTATACCATGCTAACCACTAGACTGGATGATGACATGATGGATATGTCAGAAGGTGGAGCTGGAATGCAGCATTAATTCTTCCATATTCCTTTATAAAAGCGCAGTACTAAATAGAGCTGCCTTTTGGGATTTAAACTTTGCCTATACTACACTTAGTTATAGGGTATAAATCTTTAGAAGGTTCAACAGATAAGCAGACGCTTAGGAGTAAGTTATGAGACGCTATATAAATATAATGGGCAATGGACATAAAAGGTATCAGCTTCTGCTCTTTTACTAGTAGCAACGTCAACAGTAATGGCTTGTAGTCAGCCCGATACTAGTGTTTCAAATTCTACTCAAACTGAGCCAGCGTTTGCCACCAAAAGTGCTCAAATAGAGCAACCACAACCGCAAATGATGTCTGTCAGTGCTAATTCAGGTACTGGGTCGACAATTCTACAAAACGTCTCGGCTACAGTTTACAAAGATGCTAATTGTGGCTGCTGCAAAGAATGGGTAGGCTATGCCGAAGGTCATGGTCTAAGCGCAACTGCGCAAGACGTTACAGATTTATCTTTATTTAAAGAGCGTTACGGTGTCCCGCAGCAAATGCGCTCTTGTCATACCACCGTCACTACTAATGGTTATGTTTTTGAAGGTCACGTTCCTGCCAAATACATGGCACAGTTTCTAATAATCCGCCAACTGATTCCATCGGTCTTGCGGTACCGAGTATGCCAGTTGGTAGTCCGGGCATGGAATATCAAGATAAATTTATGCCCTATAAAGTCATGCAATTGAACAAGGATGGCAGCACTCAAGTGTATGCGGCTATTGAGTCGCCAGCGCAGCAGATGTAGTTCTATTAATAAGTTATCAGATATATAAGTTCAACTCTCATTTCATGGATTAACTTAGGTCAATATTATGAATAAAAACAGATTTAACCGCAGGCGTTTTTGACAGGGTCATCCACCTTGCTCGGCGCGTCGATGCTATCCACACTACCGACGATGGCTAATAGTGCTTTAACTAAAAGCCAAAATGTTGTAGTCAATAGTGATAGAGCCGATCACATTGTACCTATACTAACGGGTAATGAATTTGATCTTTATGTCAGTGAGAAGATGATAACGGTCAACGGCAAGTCAAGCATGGCAACGCTGATAAATGACTCACTGCCTGCACCAACGCTTAAGATGCAAGAAGGCGATACGGTCACCATTCGAGTCCATAATCAGCTGAATGAGTCGACCTCTATTCACTGGCATGGCCTCTTAGTGCCGTTTGAGATGGATGGCGTACCGGGTATCAGCTTTGATGGTATTCCTGCGGGTAGCACCTTCACGTACAAATTTAAACTGACACAGTCAGGCACTTATTGGTATCACTCGCATACTGGCTTCCAAGAGCAGACCGGTATGCGCGGGGCTATTGTGATTGAACCTAAAGGGCGCGAACGCTACCCTATCGAGGAAGATCACGTTATCCTGCTTAGTGATTGGACGCATCGCGATCCGCATAATCTGCTAAAACTGCTTAAGCAGCGTGCTGACTTTGATAATTACCATTTGCCAGATTTTAAAAACTGTTATCTGATATTGCAGCAAAGGATTTAGAAGCCGCTTATGATAAGCGTAAAATGTGGAACCAGATGCGCATGATGCCGACTGATTTTACTGATTTATCTGGTGAGACCACGTTTACTTATCTTATGAATGGTAAAACGACAGCGGCTAACTGGTCGCAATTGGTCAAAGCCGGTCAGCCGGTCAAACTACGCTTTATCAATGGCTCCGCGCAGACCATATTTGATGTGCGCATTCCAGGGCTCAAAATAAAAGTGGTCGGCACCGATGGTAATGATGTCGCGCCCGTTGATGTCGATGATTTTCGCATCGGTGTGGCTGAGACTTATGACGTCATCGTCACCCCAACCCGTGACGCGCATACCATATTTGCCCAAAACATCGATCGCACCGGCTTTGTCGCAACCACGCTTGCCACTAAAAGAGGCGCTCGCGCTGCCATACCTGCTATGGATGATGTTGAGTGGCTAACTATGTCCGATATGATGGGGCTATGGGTGCTAATGGCTATGATTCCCGTCATGCTAAGACCGAATATGACTTTAAGACAGATATGCGCGTCGATAGTCCACGGATGAATCTCGATGATCCGGGTATTAATTTGCGTGATATTAATCGTAAGGTTTTAACTTATAACCAACTGCATTCTGTTGGCAATGAAATAATGGCCGAGCAGCGCAAACCTACCAGAGAGATTGAAATACATCTAACCGGTAATATGGAGCGCTATATCTGGGCGTTAGACGGCATTATGTTTAAGGACGCACCGCCTGTTAATATCAAACCGGGCGAGCGTGTGCGTATTACCTTAGTCAATGACACCATGATGAATCATCCCATGCATCTGCATGGTATGTGGAGCGATTTGCGCGCGCCTGATGGCGATTTTCAAGTTCGCAAACATACGATAATGGTGCAACCAGCTCAAAAATTAGCTTTGATGTCACAGGAGAAGCTGGTCGCTGGGCATGGCATTGCCACTTGCTCTATCATATGGAAGCCGGGATGTTTAGAGAAGTTGCCGTTGTTTAATAAACCTTCGAATATGAGCCTTATTATGAAAATATATAAAGTAGGTCTACCGTTTATTGGCATGTCATCTTTGATGCTACTAATGTCACCTTTAGCAAACGCTGCTGAGATGTCGAACATGGATCATGGCAGTATGGACATGTCTGGTATGGATATGTCAGATATGGATCACAGCAGCATGGATATGTCGGGCAATATGTCAGATATGGACCATAGTGGCATGGATATGTCAGGCGATATGTCGGATATGGATCATAGTGGTATGGATATGTCAGGCGATATGTCGGATATGGATCACAGTGGTATGGATATGTCAGGTGACATGTCAGATATGGATCATAGTGGCATGGATATGTCAGGTATGGATCATAGCAGTATGAATATGGATATGTCTGGAATGCAAGGCGGCGAACCACCTCCTAATGCTCGTAGTCCCGACTACTCAAATGGTGTTGACTATGGACAGTATGGTAAGCCTGTGATGATGGATAGCTTACCGTTATGGGGTGTGTCAGTAGAAACTTTGGGCTATCAGTTTGAGAATGACCAAATCGATTTTGAGTTTGATACGTGGTACGGTACTGATAGTAATCGTGTCACTCTACGCAGTGAGGGTAGTGCTCAAACTAACGATGATAAAGAAATCGATAGTCTGACCTCGCTCGCTTACTGGAAGCCTCTCGGTATCTATTGGAACGGAGAAGCAGGTGTCGCTTATAATACTGAAAACGATAAGTCCGCAATCATGGCTGGCATTGTCGGTACAGCGCCGTACTTTGTTGAGACTGACGCAAGAGCCTACGTATATACTGATGGACAAGTCCAGCTTGATCTTGGTACAGCGTACGAGTGGCGCTTAGCTCAGCGTTGGGTGGTCAGACCAGAAGTGCAGTTGACTGCTTTCAGTAAAGATGATACTGACAACGGTATTACTAAAGGTTTTAATGAGCTTGAAACTGAAGTTCGGTTAGCTTATGAAACCCTAAGTCGTCAATTATCACCCTACGTTGGTTTTAGTTATGCATCAGCCTTAGGGGATGCACGAGACTTACGCCGCCAAGAAAACGTAGCCGTTGATTCTAATAGTCTGACTGCTGGTGTGATGTTTTGGTTCTAGTGTTAACCATGTAAGTAACAACAGTTTATAACACTAGCTCTAAAAAAAGGCACCTCTTTATTTAGGTGCCTTTTACTAAATTAAGGACAAGAATATGAATAACCATATGGATAATAAACAGAAGCAAATGAACCCTTATGTAAAGTTCACAATCATGATTTTAACATCGACAGTGGTGATGTTTATCATGATGTATTTTAACACCTATCAGTGGGATCACGTTTATTTTAGCGAAACCAGAGCTTATATGGCGTTATATATGGGCGCTATGATGGCAATTATCATGCTCGCCTTTATGACTAATATGTATAAAAAAACCAAGATAAACTTGATGGTTTATGGGGTTAGCGTAGTTTTATTTGCCTTTGGTCTTTGGGGCGTTAGATCACAACAAACGGTCGATCAAGTGGATTGGATGCAGGCGATGATACCGCATCACTCGATTGCTATTTTGACCAGTTCGCGTGCTGATATCGAAGATCCACGTGTACGTCAGCTTGCTGATGACATTATCGAAGCACAAAAGCGTGAAATCGGTGAGATGCAAGCACTTATTGATGAGTTGGAATAATATATTATGATACCAATAAGTAAGCTCTTCTTTAAAAACTATTTACTATATCGCGTCTTTTAATTCTAACTATACCTACTCCTTACTTCAAAAATAACCTGTAAAACTGAAGTTCTACGAAGAAATAAATTAAGGTCGAATAAGTATGAAGCAAGATAGAACGACTCGCTATCAGAAGGATAGTTTGACATTATCAGGAACAGTTATGCTAGGTACCGGTGTCATGATCGGTGCTGGTATTTTCGCTCTGACCGGTCAGATGGCTCAGATGACGGGTTCGCTTTTCCCACTTGCTTTTCTAGCCGCCGCAATCGTTGTTTCTTTTAGTGCCTATTCTTATATCAAAATCTCTAACGCTTACCCGTCGGCTGGCGGTGTTGCAATGTACCTGCATCAGGCATACGGAGATCGTTTACCGACTGGATTTAATGCCATGCTGATGTATTTCTCCATGGTTATAGCGCAGAGCTTTTTGGCCCGGACGTTCGGGTCATACACTATGCAGTTATTCGGTGGCGATGACAGCGGTCGCATGGTATCCATCCTTGGCGCCGCGCTTATTCTTGCTGCGTTCTTTATCAATTTACTTGGTAATCGTTGGATTCAGGGGTTGCATCGGTTATCGGTATTATAAAAATTGTCGGTATTCTTATATTCGGGTTGGTTGGTATCTGGCTAGCTGATAGCTTTGCAGTTGATTCTTCTACATTAGATGACACTAATACTGTTGGTGACTTTCTTGGCGCAACGGCGCTAGGCATACTGGCATTTAAAGGCTTTACCACGATTACCAACAGTGGCTCGGAAGTAAAAAATCCTCATCGCAACGTCGGCCGTGCCATTGTAATATCAATCGCAATATGCGTAGTTATTTACACTCTAGTCGGTTTCGCGGTGTCTAGTAATCTATCTCTTGCCGAAATCATCGAAACTAAAGATTACTCCCAGCCGCCGCACCAGCACTTGGCGACTATGGTCTATGGTTCACAGTTGCAATCGCAATGGTAGCTACCGCTGGCGGCCTCCTTGCTAGCATCTTCGCAGTCTCTCGTATGCTTGCTATGTTGACTGAGATGAAGCTGGTGCCTCATCGTCATTTGGGAATGCCGGGAAGCGTTCAAAAACATACGTTGGTCTATACTGTGGTGTTGGGTTTAGCTTTTACGACGTTATTTGACTTATCACGAATTGCAGCGCTTGGCATTGTTTTCTATCTAATTATGGATATCGCCATTCATTGGGGTGTTTTGCGATACCTTCGTCAGGGATATAAAGGCGGTGATGTGGGTGCCTATAGTGGCCATACTTCTTGACCTGTTGGTTCTCGGCGGTTTTGTCTGGATTAAACTAAACTCAGATCCATTCGTACTTGGCGTAGCAGTCGTCACTATTGTAGTGATTGCTGTGGCTGAGCAGGTTTACCTGAAATCTTCAGCGAGGAAAAAAGCTATCGAAAAGATACGCTTGCAGACCATCATTGACAGTAACATCAAAGAGTTTACAGAAAAATTGTTTGGTTAAAAATTGCATAGATTTAAGCGTCTGCTTACTATCTTCAAGAATTGATTTCATGCAATACGATATTCATAAAGACAACAGGGAAAGTAAGCTATGAATGAGTCATTTAATCACGCTGGAACTTGGGGTCTCGCACTAATTGTTATTGTTCTGATTTCTTGGTTCTTTTACCGTTATTTCGCACCAAAGAACTGGCGTGAATGGGCGGGTGCTGGTGTAGTTCAGGCTTTCATTATTGCACTTTACGCAGAAATGTATGGCTTTCCGCTCACTATATATTTATTAGTACGGTTTTTGGTTTGGACAGCCAATATGTCAGCGCTAGCTTATGGTCGACCCTTGTTGGTTTAGGTGAGACAGGCATGATGATCTCAATGCTACTCGGCTATGCTATTGCATTTTTAGGAGTCGGTCTTTTGCTCAAGGTTGGCGCCAAGTCCACAAAGCACGAGGGGGAAAATCGTTTAGTAACTGATGGACTCTATGCCTACGTACGTCATCCTCAGTACACCGGGTTGTTTATTGCACTGTTCGGTGAGGGTGTGGTGCATTGGCCAACTCTGTTTTCAATCGGTCTGTTTCCAGTGATTGTGCTTGTATACACATGGTTAGCTCGACGTGAGGAACGGCATATGTTTGAAGAGTTTGGTAAAGACTACCTTGCTTACAAACAGCAAGTGCCAATGTTTATTCCTCAATGGGGTCAATGGCGTCAACTTGCCGCCGCCGCACGAGTTAAAAAGTAATATCAATACAGGATAAAGCTTTAATTCATACAAATCCTTAGAGTTAGCATGGTTAGATACGATTGGTTATGTTGAGCTTGAACCACATCATACAATAGTGAGGATTACTAAGATGGTCAAATCAAACTTAACAACAAGTACTTTAAGGATTGCCCCTGTTGGCAATAGTGTATCGTTGTTTCTACTTATTAGTTATCTATTATGCATAGGGTTTGGTTTACTCGCACCCGAACAGATAGCGATGCACGAAGCTTGGGCACCTCTACTACCCTGGCTTTGAGTGGTTAACATGGACAGGTTTTCTAATTGGACTTGTAGAATCATATCTTTACGGTTGGTATTTCGCCATCTTGTTCGTGCCACTATATCGTTGGTTCGCCAAAGTGCGCTAAAGATATTGATATATTAACAGTCAGTAAACCTCTTCGGTTCGAGTAAAAATTAATTGAAGAGTTGGAGTGATCACAGTTTAGACTGAGGAGAAATCATAATGAATGGGTCAATGCATGGCATGATGAACGGCTCAATGATGTATGGCATGGGCTGGGTTATGATGCTTATCTGTTTGTTATTCACCCTACTATTTTTCGCAGTACTAGTACTAACAATCATGGCACTGCTCAAGTATTTGCGTGATAAAAACTAAATTCCAATTGAAAAGTATAGAAATTATTTTTTAGAGGTTTTTAGATTAATGACTAGGGCGTGTTGAACATTCGACCATGGCACTGACAGCGACTATTTTTAGGCGATTCGATGTTAAAAATAATAAGTTTCGTCATTCTAAGCGCTTATTTTTAACGATGAAGCGGCAAAAAAGAGTCCTGTCCCCGTTTTTATCGTTGGGGCTGATGCTAAAATTGCCCCATACTGCGTTACAAATCTCGCTAAGGCATCTGCATTATCGTCGCTTTGTGCCTTGTCTGGAACAATTTTAGCGATCAGCAGTGCCTATTTGCGAATGTTCAACACGCCCTAGATGAATAGCAATCGAGGATTGATGATAGTGCTTTAAGAGTTGTACTTATTATAAATATTTATTATCTTCAAGGAGTGGTTTTATGAAACATATTGCCGATGAAAAATCTATCAAAGGTGGTCAGTACGATAAAGTACCAGAAAATTATAGTGGTACGGTTTATATCTGCCCGATGCATCCTGAGGTTAGAGATACTGAAAAGAGCGATTGTCCGATATGCGGCATGTTTCTTAAACCTGAAGACGAGGTTGCTGAATCCAACAACCATGAAGATAGTCATGCGCATTGTCATGGAGCGGATGCTAATAATAGTAATGAGGTAAATTCTGTCGAAGGCAATAAGTACGACAAGATACCGGAAAATTATAGCGGTACGGTCTATATTTGTCCTATGCATCCAGAAGTAAGAGATGTTGAAAAAGTGACTGCCCAATATGTGGCATGTTTCTTAAACCTGAAGACGAAGTTGCTAAAGATGATAGTCACGCTAGCTGTCATGGAAAGGATACTGATAGTAGCGGAGTAAAATCTGTTAAAGGCGGTAAATACGATAAAGTACCTGCTGATTACGATGGCACGGTATATACCTGTCCTATGCATCCTGAAGTGAGAGACGTTAGAAATAGCGGTTGTCCGATATGTGGTATGGCGCTTGAGCCCGAAACGCTTACTATCGGTGAAGAGGACACCTCAGAGCTTGACGACATGACTCGTCGTTTTTGGATATGTACCGTGTTGACTGTACCGCTATTAATATATGTGATGAGCGGTATGTTTGGAGTTGACTTTAGTCAGTATGGTATACCTTCACAGGTTTTACAATGGGCTGAGTTAGTGCTCGCGACCCCTGTAGTGCTTTGGGGCGCCGCCCCGTTTTTCGTTCGTGGCTGGCAGTCTATAAAAGCCGCAATCTAAATATGTTTACTTTGATTGCGATAGGCGTAGGCGCTGCTTATATTTTTAGTATTGTCGCGACCTTTTTCCCGATATTTTCCCAGACAGTTTCAGAGATGCCTCTGGTCAAGTCGGAGTCTACTATGAAGCAGCAGCGGTCATTGTAACCTTGGTGCTACTGGGTCAAGTATTAGAGCTCAAAGCCAGAAGCCAAACTTCAGGTGCGATTAGAGCTTTGCTTGAGCTCGCACCACCAACCGCAAGACGTGTCGATGAAAACGGTGAAGAAGTCGAAGTCTCGCTTGATGAGGTCGTCACTGGCGATAAGCTACGGGTTAAACCAGGTGAGAAACTACCCGTAGATGGTACAGTGATCGATGGTAATAGTAGTGTTGATGAATCAATGGTGACGGGTGAGCCAATCCCTGTATCAAAAGTAGCAGGAGATACAGTGACTGGTGGTACGGTAAATGGCACCGGAACGCTATTAGTCGAAGCGGTCAATGTTGGAGCAGATTCAGTATTATCTAAAATTGTACAAATGGTTGCTGAAGCCCAGCGTAGCCGCGCGCCTATCCAGCGCTTGGTAGATCAAGTGGCGGGTTGGTTCGTACCTATTGTTATTGTCAGCTCTATCATAACCTTTATTGTCTGGGCGATATTCGGCCCTGAGCCCGCTATGACCTATGCTTTGGTTAACGCGATTGCGGTACTGATTATTGCTTGTCCTTGTGCCCTTGGTCTAGCGACGCCGATGTCCATTATGGTTGGTACCGGCAAAGGCGCGCAAAACGGCGTCCTCATCAAAAATGCTGAAGCGTTAGAGAGTATGGAAAAAGTCGATACCATTGTCGTCGACAAGACTGGCACATTAACCGCTGGTAAGCCCGAGCTTACCGCAATTGATGCGCAGGTAGGTCAAGATGAAGACGAGTTCCTCGCATTGGTAGCCTCAGTAGAAAGCACTAGCGAGCATCCTTTAGCAGAAGCTATCGTTAGAGCAGCTCAAGAAAGATCACTCATTATTCCTAAAGCTACTGACTTTAATTCGACTACTGGCGAAGGCGTACAAGCCGTGGTCGATGGTAAGAAAGTCGCTATTGGTAACTCTAAGCTTATGGAAAGCCTAAATAGTTTTGATAATGAGCTGTCCACTAAAGCTGATGTCCGTAGAAAAGACGGTGAAACGGTAATGTTTGTGGCTATAGACGGTAAAGCTGCTGGTATTATTTCAGTTGCTGACCCTATTAAACCAAGCACTAAAGAGGCTATTTCACTGCTTCATGACGCAGGTTTAAAAGTTGTGATGCTAACCGGTGACAACGAAAAAACCGCGCAGGCAGTCGCCAATAAACTAGGTATTGATGAAGTTCATGCGGATGTCTCACCAGAGGATAAAAACCGTATCGTCAAAGAAATGCAAGACAGCGGTAAATTGGTCGCTATGGCGGGTGATGGTATCAATGACGCACCAGCGCTAGCGCAAGCTAATGTTGGTATCGCTATGGGAACCGGTACCGATGTGGCGATGGAGAGTGCGGGCATTACCCTGCTAAAGGTGATTTAATGGGCATTGCCAAAGCTTATAAGCTTAGCCGCGCCACCATGCGCAATATCAGACAGAATCTGTTTTTTGCCTTTATCTACAATGCACTTGGTGTTCCTATTGCCGCAGGTGTGCTCTATCCCATATTTGGGCTTCTGCTCAGTCCGATGATAGCAGCGGCAGCGATGAGCTTGTCGTCATTCTCGGTGATTGCTAACGCGCTGCGATTGCGCCGTTTGAAACTATAATTCTGGTACGGTAAAAAGTGTTCTAAAGCACACTGACACATACTGGTCTAAACAAGATCACAAAATATAAGGATACCGTTATGGGCAGCTTTTCTATTACACATTGGCTGATTTTATTGGTCGTAGTGGTGGTCGTATTTGGTACTGCCAAGCTTAAAAATGCAGGTAAAGATTTAGGCGGTGCGGTGAAGGGGTTTTAAAGAAGCGGTCAAAGATGAAGAACCCGAGAATGCTCGCAAAAATCATGTGCTTAGCCATGAAAATAGTACGCCAGCTGCAAGTAATGATTTAAATACGCGTGTAGGTAATCAGGCTGATGATATGGAAATCAGCCCTATTTCCACTGATGACCAGCCTAAAGTATGAAGCGCGCCGCTTATAAATAGCGGCACTAAGTAGTCTATTAATATATGTGACTGTTATGTTTGATATTGGGTTTTCCGAATTACTCTTGTTTGGCGTCATTGCTTTAATCGTATTGGGCCCAGAAAAACTGCCGCAAGCCGCACGTACCGCTGGGCAATGGTATGCCAAACTGCGCCGTACAGTATCCACTCTACAATCTGAAATAGAAGCTGAGCTTGATCTAGCTGAGACACGAAAACAGATGCAAGATGAGCTGGCAAAGATTCGTCAGACTGAGACAGACATGCGGCGTGAGTTAGCCGAGATGCGCGGTAGTATGGATAAGTTTGAAAACTCGCAAAACCAAAGCTTAGATACTTCCTATCAGTCAAACACTCCTCAGCAGCAAAATCATCAGCCAGATACTTCCTCTTCTTCAGCTATAGAGAAGGGGGGATAAATGAGCTTATTTAAGCGCCAAAAAGTCGCCAAAGAAAGTTAGCAAATACAGATGCTAAGGCGTCAGATGCTACCCATAATGTTGAGACTGATAATGTGCTGAATGTGCTGAATGTGCTTAGCGACATGCCTATTACTGAGCATTTGATTGAATTACGCAAGCATCTCATCAAAATATGCGTAGCCGTTTTGATCGTCTTCTTAGCATTGGTAGGGGTTTTCGCGTGAGCTCTACAATCTTTATCAGACCCTCTGGTTGCGCAGCTGCCTGCGAATTCGACTATGATTGCTACTGATATTACCTCGAACTTTATGGCACCTATTCGCTTGACGATTTTCGTTGCTGCCTTTGTAGTGATGCCGTATATTCTGTATCAAATTTGGTCATTTATAGCGCCTGGATTATATAAAAAGAGAAAAAAATCACTATTCCAGTGCTGATATCTTCGATATTCCTATTTTATTCTGGTGTCGCTTTTGCCTACTTTGTGGTACTCAAAGGCGTATTGAAGTTCTTTATTTTATTCGCTCCGCAAAACGTTATACCTATGACCGATATCGACAGTTATTTAAGCTTTGCGCTAAAGTTATTTATGGTATTTGGACTCACTTTTGAGATTCCAGTGGTTACTTTATTATTGATAATGGTCGGTATCATATCCACTCAGAGTCTAGAGAGTAAGCGCCGATATATCATCGTCGGTTGTTTTGCTGTGTCAGCGGTAGTCACACCGCCCGATGGGGTGTCAATGCTATTGCTCGCGATTCCAATGTGGCTACTGTTCGAGTTAGGTTTGTTTTTAGCGAAAGTACTCATTAAAGAAGAGCGTAAAACCGTATAACCTTGCAAAGTAGCTAATTTATAAACTAGATATATTGCAAATTAAGTATCTTGCAAAATGACTATTTCGTAAAGTAACTATAAAAATAACCTTATCTTAAACATTTAAGACACTTTTTTTTATTTTGGCTGTCCCCTAAACCCTATCAGTACATTCAACTTAGTAATGAGATTTAAATGGAATCCCTAATTAATAATAAAAACAAAACGAATGATAATCTGGCAAATCAGCTTAATCAAGAGTGCTATTGCCGTACTTTAGATCGTAAAGCGCTTAATAACAGCCTGCAAGATCAATTAGTAAACACAAGAGATAATCCACTAGGAGCCAATGAGCTTAATAAGCTGTTTTCAGCGACACCGGTGTTCGTCCCTAAGACAGAGATAGAAGCAATGGTGCGAATCATCGCAGCTATTGAGTCGACTGCTAGACTACCGTCATATCAACAGCAAGTACTGTCGTGGGCACCCAATATCGCGGCTTTCGATCCGGGGCCAATAGGGGCCTTTATGGGTTATGACTTTCACTTAGGGAGCGATGACCCCAAGCTTATTGAGATCAATACCAATGCTGGAGGCGCATTTTTAAACGTAGCACTTGCCCGCGCACAAAAACACTGCTGTCGCCCCTCAGAGCAAAGTGTTGCTACTACTAAAATGCTTGATGGGTTTGAAGAAGCGGTCGCTAATATGTTCATACAAGAATGGCAGCGACAATCGGCAACTAGCATGCCCAATCGCATTGCTATTGTGGATAATGAGCCCAAAAGCCAGTTCATGTATTTGGAGTTTCAGCTAGCCTGCCAACTACTTCAAGCTAAAGGCATTGATACCGTTATACTCGATCCGTCTGAGCTTAACTATGCTGATGGTGTACTGACAGCTCATAGCAAGCCCATTGATATGATCTATAATCGGTTAGTCGATTTCGCCTTTGAAAACCTAACCACGCCGTGCTTAAAAGTGCCTATTTAGAGGGTGCGGTAGTAGTAACCCCAATCCGCATGCCCATGCTATATTCGCTAATAAGCGCAACCTGACTTTACTATCCGATACGCAAACTTTGCAGTCGTGGGGACTAGGTGATGATGATGCAGAATATCTAAAAAGTCAGTACCAACTACCAGAATGGTTACAAAGAGGATGCAGCAGAATTATGGCGTACTCGGAGACAATTGTTTTTTAAGCCAGTAGCTGGTTATGGTAGTAAGGGCGTTTACCGTGGCAGCAAGATTACCCGCCGCGTATTCGAGACTATTTTAGATGAAAGCTATATTGCGCAGACCTTTATCCCTGCTACAGAGCGATCAATAAAGATTGATGATGTGGTGACGACTAGAAAGGTAGATATACGTCTTTATACCTATGCAGGACAGCTGCTACTAACTGCTGGGCGTATCTATCAAGGCCAAGCGACTAACTTTCGCACACCAGGGGGTGGCTTTGCGCCTGTTTTTCAAGTCTGAACATAGCATGAACATGTAGCTTTGGCTTCTTAAGTAACGTTTACTAGTTTAATTATTCTGCATACCAACTTATCAATAAAACATCATGCTGAATTGGAAGATGATGATCCAAACCGTTATCCACTACTTCCTGCATTTTGGCATGCCGTTGATTATTGCCTATACTTTTTTTCGTGATGATTACAAACGAGTATATTTGATTCTTTTAGCAACCATGCTGGTAGATTTAGATCACTTGCTAGCAACACCTGTTTTCTTACCTGATCGCTGTAGTATTAATTTTCATCCATTACATACTTACTATGCAATGGCAGTTTATGCGGCTATGCTATTTCTACCAAAGCCCTATAGAATAATTGGTCTAGGATTGTTACTACATATGCTGACTGATTCAAATGACTGCGTAATGACCTATCTGAATAGACTCTAGTGCTTATGCGTAGTCGTTAGCTATAGTGAAAAAATTATACAGGATTAGTTAAAATAAATAGGGTAATCTTCCTTTAATGTCGTTCCTTCCTCAAAAAGGGATAAAAAGTGATTCTGGCAATTATAATGGCAGCGATTCTAATCGCTGTCTGCACAGCAATACATTATGGCGTATTAAAATTCTCGTCACAGTTTGTGACGCCGTCGCGCTCATCTGGGACACTGCCTTGGGGTCGCAGTTGCCTCAATCGTGCTGGCTCATATCCTTGAGGCACTGCTTTATGCGACTGGCTTTTGGGTTGCTGTGCATAACTTTCAGGTTGGTGACCTCGTCTCGTCCTCATCCAACGGCAGTGCCTCCCTTACCTTTATGGACTACTTTTACTTCTCGCTAGTTAACTACACAACGCTTGGGCGAGGTGACCTCATGCCTAACGGACATCTTCGATTTATGACCGCGATGGAGGCCTTCCATGGTTTCCTACTGATTACAATGTCCGGAACCTTTGTGCTGCAGATCATGAATGGTAAAAAACCCCTTGCAAATTAGCTAAAGACTATTTAGCTAAAGACTATCTCGACTATGTGTAGCATAGGGCTGCATAAACCTATGTCAGGATACTAACGTTATTCTGGCATAAGAAAAATAGTTCAAGTTGTTATAAGGAATAAAGCTATGAATCCAAACAATAATAACTACCATCAGGACATTCATCAGTCTGATACTTCTAATAAAACATTAAATACTAATGACAACTGGATTGAGAAAATATGGGCGTGGGCAGATGAGTTTGAGCTCAAGCATTCTGAAATTCCTCGTAATAAAGAATCACTGTTAGCCCTAAAGAAGCTAGAGATCTTAGAGCCTGAACATGATGAGCAACACTCAAAAGACGTCTATAGAATAGCCTATCTACCCGATGAGCTTACCAACCTTACAAATCTAGTAGATATAACTATCAGTGGCATATGTTCAAGTCATTTACTGCCCAATATCGGTAAGCTCACTAATCTAACCAAACTGTCTATTAGTCACTCTAAACTTGTCGCATTACCTGAGAGCATCGGGCAACTGAGTTATCTTACTGAACTCTTTATTGATCAAAGTGAACTCGAAGCGCTACCTGATAGTATTGGACAACTTCATAACCTTACTAAGATGTTCATTGGTCGCTGTCAGATTCAATGTTTACCTGACAGCATTGGACAGCTTACTAAGCTTACGGTACTTGATATAGTTCACTGTGAGATTGAAGAACTGCCTGACAGCATAGGGCAGCTTATTAACCTCGCTAAGCTTTTTATTAGTTATTGCCCGCTCAAGCACTTGCCTGACAGCATAGGGCAACTCAAAAATTTAAATGACCTTGATCTTATTAACTGTGATCTCAAAGACCTACCTAGTAGTATTGGACAGCTTACCAACCTCAACAAGCTTTATATTAATCGTTGTCGTATTAAAGAGTTGCCCGCCAGCGTTGGACAACTGAGCAGTCTTACAGAGCTTTTATTACTCATTGTGAGCTTGAAGAGCTACCTGATAGCATAGGCCAGCTTTTGAGCTTAACTCACCTTGACCTGCTTCACCTTGAACTAACGGAGCTACCCGATAGCTTTGGACACCTCATTAACCTTGCTGAGCTTAATATTATCAACTGTAAACTTAAAGTATTGCCTGATAGCATCGGACAGCTCGTTAACTTAACTAAGCTCAATTTTAATCACTCTAAGCTTGAAGTCCTACCTGATAGCATAGGGCAGCTTATTAGCTTAACTGAGCTTTTTATTAGTCATGGCAAGTTTGACAAGCTACCTGATAGCGTAGGTCAACTTACTAATCTAGAGAAGCTTTATATTAACCATTGTAGCCTCAAAGAGCTGCCTGAAATCATAGGGCAACTTAAGAGTCTGACTGAGTTTTTTATCAGTTATTGTAAATTGGGCAAGCTACCTAATAGTATTGGTGAGCTTAATAATCTTGTTAAGCTTGAGCTTGTTTATTGTAATCTTAGAAACCTGCCAGATAGTTTTACACAGCTGAATAGTTTGAGATGTATCAATCTTACTGGTAATCCTCTTGATAGGCTTTCTCCGAGGGTGAAATGTTATTTACGTTCTATTGATACAGTCTACGGTTGGGATAAACAATCATACTCTTAGCGGTTGTGCGATATTCACATCATACTCTTAGCAAACTTCAAACATTAAGTTACGAGACAATGCCACAATAGCATTGACTCGCCTTCTAAAACCATATTCATGTTGCGGTTCAATTGCTATCAACCTTTCAAGAAGTAGATGATCCTTATGTGTTTGAGCGTGTTTTAGCTTCAGTGTATGGTGCAATATTATCGTCACAGAGCCATGAATCAATAAATGAGATATCCAGTTTTATCCTTAGCAATATTTTCGCTAAAGAAGAGGTGTATCCTAATGTTCTTGTAAGAGACTTTGCTCGAAATATCATTGAATATGCTAATAGTCATAATTTAGTAGGTTTTAGCGAAAGTGAGCTGAAGTTAGCTAGACCATCATATAAAAGTGTGTTTCCTAAAACTATTCCTAGTAATGAAGACATTGACAATGAGTACGCGAATGATTATGAAGATAAAACCATTCCTAAACATCGTTTTGCTCAAGATAAAATTATAGACTCAATGACGACAGAGTATGGTAGAGGTACAGGTTGGTACGGTGATTTTGGGCGTTACGTTTTTCAGTCTAATTTTAGTAACTGGAGTAATATAAATATTGATAAGCTTAGCAATTATGCTGTAGAAATAATTTTTGGGGCTGTAGTAGATAAGGATTAAATATCACACCATTTTCTCAGGAATTTTAGCTGATTAGATGGTGAACCATAGTTAAATCTAAACTCACATTCTTTTAAAAATAAATGGAAGTTCTTCTTATCGATCCCATTATACTTTCTGAGTGTTCGTTTAGACTGATTCCAGAAGTTCTCAATGCCATTGATGTGATTGTTTTTACCGCAAGTGAACTCTTTAGAGTGATTGACTCTGAAATGTTTAAACTCGCTCACATCCAGTGCATTGTAACTTCGATAGCTATCCGTATAAACAAAGCTGTCAGGCTTGATTTTACGCTTAATAACAGGCATTAGAGTAGTCTGTTTGGTGTCTACTACGACAATGGTATACACCTTACCGTTTCGTTTTAGAATCCCAAATACAGCGGTTTTACCAGCAGCCCCGCGACCTCTTTTGCCTTTGCGTACACCGCCGAAGTAACTTTCATCTAATTCGACCTCACCATCAAAAAAGCTCATCAGCTTCTAATGAGAGATGGTAATCTATCACAAGTCTTATTTTATGATAAAAAGTGCAGCAGTATTAGGCTGAATATCAAGCAAATCTGCGGCTGTTCTAGCAGTCACTTCAGCCGTAAAAACTCTAACAGCCTTCGCTGTATTTTTTTTACTTAGTTTACAATGGGTTATCTTCATAAAAGTAGTCTAGCATAGTGCTTATCTACTACAGCCCCTAATTTTTAATAAATTTGGTTATGATGCAGAAAAACATGGTGAATTTGATAGAAACACTCCCTATACAGGTCGTGGTGAAAATAGAGTTGAACGAATTGGCAAAAAAATATCAGTGGATGGCAATGTATGAAGTGGTAGCTAGAGTAGCGGATAACTTTGAAATGACAGACCCATCAACACGTTGGAAAGATGATAAGAAATATCTATGGTATAACGGTTCTGTAGAGCCTTCTTTTAGAGATATTGACCCTACATTCATACCTCCTGATTCAACTAACATCCGTCTTATAACTCCCCTAATTACAATGGGTGGAGTGATGATTTTGAAAATTGGGTAGTTTCAAAAATGATTTAATTGATTCAAAAGAAGTCATCTTAAACCATTTTCAGAACGAAGACTGGTTATCCCTAGATAGGCATATTGAATTTGAGCCTAATAAGAAGTTAGGTGATGGTGACCATTCTGGCTCATATCAACGTGTATGGTATATGATCAACGCATATTTGGTAAAAAATGAAGACTTTGATCTGGTCGTATCAAATATACAGAATAAAAACTTTATGGGTCGATGGATGCCTGAGTCTGTAGAGAGGTATAACGATATATTCAACTTAGAGTATTACTGGTCACCTTTACTTGAAATCTATGATAATGAATATTATGGTAATTCTGGGTGGCAAAACATATATGAACGCCGAGTTGGTTCAGATGAAGATAGTTTAGGTGAAGTTTACGTTTGTTCAGAAAGTCATATTTCAGAAGGGATAAAAAATCGTGATTTAGGCTATAACATCAGTGCACCTGCTAGATTATTATTCGAAACTTTGAGTCTAAAAATGATAAGTTCTCTGGTTCATGGGTTGATAAGCATGATGAATTAGTGATGTTCGACGCTTCTTTTATGGTAATGAATCTGGTAACAACCTAATGGTGAAAAAGGACGCATTAGAAGAGCTGCAAAAAGCACTGGATGTAGAGTGATCTGGACAATACTTTCAGAGAAGATTGCGATGTACGGAGGTACCAAATCAACTGAAAAAGGTTAAATATTTCGGGTGTATATTACCTAGAGGGATGGTGAGTTGGTCGGTGAGGATTTTTTCTTTACAACTTGATTTTTATAAGTTATTTACAATTAATTAAACGTTACTGTAGTTAGTGTGGCTCTCTGACTTGAAATAAAAAAGCTACTTAAATGTAAGTAGCTTTTTTATATGCCTATTCTAACCTTAAAATAAGTTTATGAAATATGAGTTTATTCATGAAAGAGCTAAAGAGTAACTATTGTCACTAATCAAAAATTAGATGTACATTTTTCTCACATTTATCCAGATAAGCATCCAAATTCTTACGCCGATATACAATGTGGCCACCAGTTTTACTGTACGTTATTGCATCAGACTTATGACAGCGCATATACTGCAGAGTGTTCACGGATTTGTTTAGATAGGCCGCTGCGTACTCAGGCGAAAATGGAGTGTCAGCAGATGCATTCGCTACAGTTTCTTTCATTAATGTGAGCTCATCATGTGTGTAATCAGCCCATTTCTTTTCTTAATATACATAGTTAAATCTTCATCTTTGTTAATGTCATTCAACAATACAATGATTAGAATTAAATAAATATAAATAGCAATGAAAAAAACTACTATAAAGTGTGGATATAAGCAAAAACTCTAATTTTTGCTTATGTTTACTTTAAACTTACATATCAGTTACAATTTCTAAAAATAAAAAATTGCTACGGGGAGAGTAGATCAGTATGAGTAACTTCAGTAGTTTTAGAGGCTAAGTATTTTGAGACATAACTACGATAAGGAAATAAATTAGCAAAGATATTATCAATCGTAGCGAAATCTCAAATAATTGATCTTTTAAGCTAAATAGCAATTATGAAGAATATGGAGTAGGCTTATCGAGCCACTTTTCCAATGCTTGTTTAATATATTCGCTTGGAAGTCTTTCTTGTTCTAATCTCTTAAAGCCATATATTCCTCGGCGCAATTCTGTAAATAATGTTAACTCGTCATGAGTTAAGTGTGTTGGCTCATGATTTATAGAGTCCGGCTCATCTACCATACGATTGATAAACTGTTTTATCGTTTGGTCGTCCATCATGATAGCGGTCAACTTTGGACAGTATTCTCTGGCGCGGCTTAATATCATTAAACCTTCAGAGTCAATATCGCCCCAGTACGCTACTGTCTTTTTCTGTAACCAGCCAGCATTCATCCAATTAATATTTTTACCACCACCTGCAACTGCAATAGTATTTTCTGTTTCTGAGAGTGCTAAGCAAGATTGCTCATTTTCTACGACTAAAATATGTTTAGCAGGCAGCGCTTGGCTATGTAGAACATGTATCGGTAATCTTAAAATAGGCAAGCCAGATAAAGCATATCTTGTATCAGGGCACAAAGGTCGTACCATTAACCAGCCTTTAGGCTTATCCAAGCATCCGAGCCAATAAGCTAAGCCTTGTTCTTTGATTTGCCCAGGATAAAAAGCTTCCAATAAGGTCTCGATAAGCTTGTGATAGGTTTCTATAAACTTGGTATCAACGTAACATACTGGCAAAGCGCGCAAGTATAGCCCGGCACCCATTCCTTTTTTTTAATTGCGGTATAAGCGCGACCAGTAACTTTAGATCATCAGCACTCAAGTTATCAACAACTTCTAACATATCAATGAGAGCAAAAATAAATTCTCGTGCCAGCTATCTGCAATCTTATTTGTACTGTTAGCAGATGACATTGTCATGCCTTTAGCGATTTCGGTATGAAGGTAGCTTAGTTTTTTTTGCCAGTCTTTAAGCTGCTGGCGTGCCGATGCGCCTAATATTTCAGACAGTGCTTGAATATTAGGAATAGTTAAAGTGATAGGAAGGGTCTGTTCAGAAAAATGTCGAAAGCTATTATGCTGCCATTGCACCATATCAGCGAAAGCAAAATTACGCCACGCTTGCACAAATTCGTGGAAATGCAGTGTATGGTTGAGTAATTCATTACCTGTTTTGGGAGGCTTTAGGCTTATGACAATAGGGAAGGCTCTTTCATTTTTTAAACGGGCTTTAAGGCGTGGTAGATTGTCCCACTCTCGCTTTTTTTAGTTGTGTGATGACTGCTGCAGGCATCAAACCTAATTTGGTGTTTCTGTAGTTATCATCTCTTTAGTCATGAAGCTCAATACCTAATTCTGCAATTTCTTGGTTGTCTTGGGAGAACTGTTCAAGCTTATTCTTTGCCAGGATGTTATCCACTTCTTTCCAAGTAACTTCGCATAATCGGCTTTCATGATGTTCTTGGTTACGCTCAGCAATCAGTAAGCTTCTGGCAGATTCACGTGCCAAATTTAGGTTCTTAAATGGGGTGATTAAGTTGACATGAATGTTTAGCTTTTTGAATACTTTTAGTACGCGGCGACTAACTTGTTCGGCAGTATTTGAAAAAGCTTCGTCCAGAAACACAGTACTATATATTGGCATATCACAGCCATCGGGCGTTAACACATAAGCGAGGCTTGCTGCAACAATCATACCCGCAAAAGATTCTTTTTCGCCGCCCGATTTGCCACTTGATGAGCTGAGCACGTCCAAGACCTCTTGTGTATCGTTATCAATTTCTTCAGCAAAAATGCCAGCTGATAGCGAGGGTCTAATAAACGTAAACTTTCAAGGGTAGTACTCGAAGTGGAGCTAGTAGCTTTATCCAATATGTCGATGACCTCTTTAAGTAGGTAAAACCTTCTTGTATGGTTATCGTCGTTCACCGCAGAGAGGGCCTGATTGAGTTTTTTGGTTAAAGGTTTGTACATGCAAGAAGTTTTCACGTTTTAAACTGAGCTTAAGATGAGAGTCTTGCCTAAACTCAGTTTTCTTTAATACCTCATTGATATGTCCAATACGCCGACGAATATCGTCATGCACCATAGATAAGTGATTACTTAGACGTGCCAGCGATTGAGTGGCATGTTTGTTTAAGCGTTTTTAAATTCATCCAGTAACTCAGGTAATCCCTCATTGCTTAATTGGTTCAAATGGGCGATATAGTCATCCATACCATTCAGCCCTGTTTCCCATTCAACCGTATAAGCCTGCCATTGTGGTTTTGATTTATAGCTACTCATAATGCCGATAGCTGTATGAGTATATTTGTTGAGCCTACTTTGGTTTTCGTTTATTTTTTCTTCAAGCTGTTTGGTTATTTGCGTTTGATAGCTAGAATTGTCAAGCTCGATATTACCAACCAACGCCTTTAGCTGCTGTTTTACCTGCTCATCTAACTCTACTTCAGCTAATCTCTTAGATCTATCAAGCTCCCTTTTGCACAGATGATAACTCTTGCTCTTTTGCACCGTTTTGACGCACCTTCTCTTTTTTTATCTTGAGCGACTTTAGATAAAGCTTCTTCAGCATTATCAAAGCGTACTTTAGCTTGTTTTAAATCGCCTTGGGCGTTTTCAATAGCGCTTAGCTCATGTTCCTCATGCTCCAGTCTTTGTTGCCAATACGGTACATTGATTTGTGACCATTCAAATTCCTCTAACTTCTTCCATGAGGATATTTGCTCACTGACACTACGCATGGCTGCGCGTGCATCTTTCCAGTGTTTACTATCTTCTTGCAGCTTTGTTTTGAGCTGCTCTATTTCTACTTGCAGCAATGCGAGCTTGTTTTTGTTGCTAAAGCCCAGTTGCCAATGACGCCTATCATTAATACTCTGCAAGTCTTTTTTTATCAAAGCGGCCTTTTTCTTTATGAATTAATCCTTGCCGAGTCATTGAAAAGCAGTGCGGTCGAGCTGTTCGGTGTTAGCCACACACAGCAAATCATAACGAGATAAAAATGTTTTGAGCCAGTCACGATAAGAGTGAGTACGCCATTTTAGCTTACATAAAAAACCGTCAGCTTTAAATGCAGTATGGCTCTTAGCTTGTTGATTATCCAATACTACTTGTACACGGACATGTAATCCTGTGTGCTGGCTATTAAGCCATTTAGTAACAAGCGAGTAATACTCTTTTGGTACAAGTAATGTGGTTTTTAATCCTCCAAGTGCTCGCTCGATAGCGCCTTGCCAATCTTGTTCATCTTCTTCTATATCGACCAATTCACCGATATACATGAGTGTATTAGGATCAATGCCTAAACTACGGAAATTGCGTCTTTTAGTTGGTTAAACTTCGGTGGAATATTTGAGTTAGGTTGGCTTTTAAGTGCTTCAATCTCATTTGATAGCTCTCGATGGTGTTCCTCAGTTTCATTTAAAGCAATGGCGCAGTCACCAAATTCACGTTCACGGTCTGCTTCTTGCTCAGCGAGATGCTCTTGAATATTATTGGCTTGAGTAATATTGCTGTGAAAAGTCTGCTCATCTAAAGTGGTTTTAATACTTAGGTTACGGCATAGTATTTGGTAACGAGAGGCGTTCGCATTGGTGCGGTTAAGGGTATCTTTAGTAGCTTGGATGTCTTTTTTTAGGCTATCAATGCGATTGCCGCCGAGGTTCATATATTCATCACGGCAGCGGTTTACTGTTTCAGTAGCATCACGCTCTTGTTGTTCGATTTGCGCAAGATCGCGCTCTAATTGCTCTAGCTGTTGTGACAACTGCTGTTGCTTTTGCTGATATAGTTTGGCGTAGCACTGAGCAAAATAGATCGGCAGCGCTTGTTTTTGCTTAGAAGTGTCATTAATAACTAATTGTGTTTTTACGATATCATCAGCAAGCTTTGGTAAGCGTTCAAGGTGGGTAACTTGCTCTTTGGCATCTTGCAGGCGAGTATGAATGGCAACCAAGTCACCGAATTCTTTCACAATCTCTTTGGCGTCATCACGAACGCCACTTGGCTCAAGTACCAGCGTACGAATCAGCTCAGTTAAGTCATCAATCTTTTTTAGACCCAGCGCTCGCGAGAAGGGCCGGCGCGTTTGGGTTGTCCATATAGAGCATGCGTCGGTACAGCTCTTGATAGTCGCCAAAATTATCATCACAGCAAGTTACTTCTGGCTGCATGCTTAACCATTGTTTTAATTTACGGACATTGCCTTGAGCAAACTGATCTAAGACCTCTGACAGTGGCAACTGTTTTTGAGCGACTACATACAGTCTTTTCACATCACTTAACGAGTTACTAGCGACAGTCGTCCAAAATAGTGCCAATAAAGTCATTTTTGACCATCGTCACTGAGATATTCAGCAGATAGTCCTGTAATAACACCTTTATCGCGCTTACTTTTTACCTTAGTGTTGATACCATCGTGCGCTGAGCCAAAACTGCCACGCATGTAGCTGATTAGTGAGCGGTCACTTTTGTCATTTTGTGCTGCTGCGACATTAAAAGTCGCTCTACCAGCAGGCATGAGCAGTGCCATTAATCCATCAATTAAGGTGGACTTTCCTGAGCCATTATCTCCTGTGATGAGGGTTCCTTCCACGTCGATATTTGCCGTATGTAACCCATGGAATGACCCCCAATTAAATACAGACAGTTTGGCTAAGCGTATTTGGCTAAGTGGCGTGATGTTCAGAGTCGCGTCATTTGATGATTGTTGCATTATATTCATCCTCATTCGCCAAATAAATCGGACTGATTATCTATAGATTGATTATTGGAAGTTTTTCGGGTTTTACTTTGTTTGTAGATTGATTGTTTAAGGAGTCATCTTGAGAATATTTTTATCTTCGAAATCGTCATTTTCAAAAGTAGGTGACTCTAATTCTGTATTTGTTGTACCTTGTGCCAAGCGCAGATATTCACCCAGCATACTCTCTAAAAAATCAGCACTGACCACATAACGAATCAAAGGCGTTATCTCGTAACGATCATCATTGCCGCGAATGCTACTTAATAAATGGCGACGGCTAAGCTCTTTGAGTCGCGCGCTCAATTTTTAAGATCTCGGCTGGTATGATCAGTTAATGGTAAAAAGGGATGAGTAGCGATGACAGGCGTTCAATGTCGATGATGATTTTTGTTCACCACTGGTTTCGCGCTCTTGATAATATTTTCGCAACATTAACAATATCAAGGTGTCATATAAGCTCAGTGTGCGTTTGCTAATCAGCGAGTGAGTGTGCTCATCATCATTACTATCTATAAGCTCATCTGCTAACAGGTCTTTAGGGTTGCTTGTACTTGCTGAATCAAAGCTATCTTGGCTGTTGCCTGCAGTCTCACTATCAGAACGAGCAATAAAAGCAATACCTTGTCGCTCATCTAAAACTAAGGTTAAGTAGACCTCAGACAAATGGCGCTGAATCATCGACTGATATCGGCATAATGAATGATATAAATTAGGTTTTTGCGCATGAAAAATAACCCCATGGCGCATGATATGTACTAAGACGCGACTGGCATCGCCAGGCATAGGGTCTAGCATAGTATTTTTAATCGCAGACTCATCGTTAACACTTTCGCTATCAGGACTAATAGTTTCGTTCTCATTGGTTGATGTAGATGCCTTATCGTGATTACTACTAACGGCAGTGTCACTGTTGGTACCAATTACCATGTCAAAAAAATGATTGGATACACTCATTCTAATCCTCTATATTCAGTCCGTTGTCATTAGTCTTTTATAATTAGTCTTATTAGAAGGTATGGTTACAGCGATAAGTCTTCAATATTTTCAGGGAATAAAGAAGGCGTTAGTAGCATTGTTGGTATGCTGGCACGTAACATATTGCCTTGATGGTCATTGATGATAACTTCCTCCACTGATGCAAGCTCAGTAGCTTTTACAGCACGGGCAATACGAATGTAAGCAACTAATTCTTCAAGCCCTTCACTAATGGGTAGTTGATGAATAAGCTGAGAAATGGTTTGTGGACTGTTTTGCATGAGCATAGACTTTACTTTTATGGCCACTTCTTGCACTTTAACTGAGTTTAGACTCGCAAGCATCTTGACGCTTGGCTCACGGCTATTAATATGAGGTGTTGTGAGGCCCATTTGTAGCTGCTCATCGGGTTGTTTTAGTCTGATTGAGTCTGGAGATGACAACTCAATCTTACCCACAGACAATGACAATGAGGTGTTTGATTTTAAGTTGCACTCTTCATTACGTAAGATTACCGCCAACTGCTCAAGCTTGTTGATGAGTTTGCCTACGGTACGGTTTTCGCTCATTGCGCCACTTTCAATATAGGCTCTTAATTCTTGTTCGGTACGTCTGCGAATGCGAAGTACTCTTTCGCTCTCACGGCTCAGTTCTGCTATCAAATCTGCTAAAAACTGACGTTGATGTAAGCTTAAATGCTTTGCTGCTGGTGTTTGTAAGACATACTGCAATTGCTCACGAAACTCTGTGACACGGTTATAATCACATAATAGTTGAAAAAAACCTTCAAAAGCACTGCCAGCTTCGGTCTCTGATAACACATTTTCTTGTTTCATAACTTCATTTAGCAGATTGCCTCTTGAAGTAGCGTCGTCGATCATCTGTATGCGAACGTCTTTATCAAGTTTACGTATTTGTTCTTCTAATAGCCTAAAATCACCGGTGAGTTGTGACGCAAGCTGGTATATTTCACGGATATATTCACGCTGTTCATTGTCGCTCAACGTATGTACCACACCTGCCTGCAAATCGTCTATTTGACGCTGAATGGCTGCTTTTTTTCTTCAAGTAACTTAACTCGGCTATCAGTATCTTCATTGGTAACGACCACAAAATCTCGAACAGCTTCTTGTACGATACGCAAGTGTGAGGCACTGACACCAATACTACGTTCTTCTAGCCCATGACAAAAGCGTATCACCATTTCTGTTGCATCAGTTTTGGTCAATAGATCATCAAGTTCACGAAGCCAGCCCTGAGCTATCCATTGATTAAGGTAAGTAGTAGCGTTGGTTTGGGTTTCCCAAATACCAAGATTACGACTGTGTTCAATTTGCGCCTCTAATAGTAATTTAGCTCGGTTATAGGGCACTTCGCTACGTTCACTGAATAGATCAGAGATAAACGCCATTATGTGCGGTGCATTGTCTGCTCGCATCAATCGCCATCCTGCATGCTCTTGATATAAGCGCCGATACTTAGCAGATAGACCTTGAAAACTCACAATAGACTCCTTATCGGATAGAGGAAATTAACCCCAAATTTATTTAATATGGCAAATATGCTTGTCAGTCTATTTTTATTATTATCAAACCCCGATTTTCACAAAGCCACCTGACAAATATTATGATTAGCAAGTTGTAGTGCTAGCTTTATATAAACAGGCTTAGATGAATTATCACCATAGTATTTTCATATTGTGGTTGATAATCAGTATTTCTATAAATACTATTTATAGACCCGTAATATTATAGGTAATCACATCTGATAACTTTTAAACATATGGATATAAGTTAATGCTGCAAGCGCCCATCACTTCATAACCACCTTGCCAGCCGCACCATCCATGCGATAGTTTTTAATGTCCCCGGCGATAACTAAGTTAATGGCTTTTCAATCTCATCAAGGGGAACATTGAACCACTCTGTCGCCTTGTAAAGATTATTATCTGCTGCTTTTGAAGATACTTTGACTCTTTGATCATAGAAGAAGGCATGCAAGACCCTTTCCACACTACGAGCATTGGCATCATAGACTTGCCATTCAGCTATGATATCTACGGGCTGTTGCAAGAAAGCGGTATCCCTAATCGAGTGTTTAGTACGCGCTTCTCCTGTAAGGGTTGAGAAGCCAATTTTGTGCAGATGTTTATAGTGCGCTAAATCACTTGGGGTCTCAGCCAGCTTAGCAACATAAATGACACCGGTAAGTTGTCGCTCGTCCCCAAAGTTTTTGGCGAGCTCATCGTCCATCCAGTCAGGATCAGTGATTAATAACTGGTAGCTGTTTTCGTATTTATATTGAGCAGTAGCCAATGAATGTGTGAGCATATTGGACTCTGTACCATTAGAGAATATTAAGCGTAATCTCTCTTGGCTACGGGTATTCTTTCTGGCCTCTGCTTTATAAATATTAGCCACATAGCAAAGCATGCCGTTTAAAACAAATACGCTGCCAATATTGATATCTTTCACTGATGAAAAGTTAGTTTTAGTAAAAGCACCCGTTTGAATGGCTTTAGATATGCGCTCAAAGGTTGCTTCAAATTTATAAAAGTCCTTACATTCAAACCGACTGGCTATATCTTCGTCATTATATTGATCGTAGCTGGCACGTGTATTGCTCTGATGGTCATTGACTAAGATTTCAGAGTGAATATTGTCAAAAGTCCTAGGTCATCACTGTTGAAAATATCATCTAGACTATTAATAACAGGAAGCTCGCTAATAGCCTCAACTACCGGCTCAGCTTTTTCAGTGCCAGCGCTATTTGTCTTTTCAGACTCATTATTCTTATGACTTATACTTTTGTCTGAGAGTGTCGGTTTGTCGTCAGATAGGGTAGCGGCCGTACTTTGAGCAGTTAATAAACCATGTCTATCTAAAGCTAGCAGTTCTTGCGAGTCTGCGTGGTTGGTTTGTATAGTCGCTAACAGGCGAGCTTGTATCTTTTCATTAATATCGTTGGCACTGCTACTGGGACGGCGTCCATGCTTATCAATAAAATTGTTTATGTCGTTAAACTGCTGCGCTAAAACACTATTAGTATCTGTGCTTTTGGTAGTAGGCTTAACATCATCAAGTAGGCCAGTACTGTCATTGATAAAAATATCGTCTAGCGTTTTGTACTCACGACTTTGATAGATCTCATCGAGTTTAATCATGACTATTGGCTTCTCGTTTTGCTTTTGGTTTCTGACATAAGTGATAACCTCAGCCATACGTCGCTCGATAGCGTCCTCTGAGTTTTTACTAGGTTGACGATTTCTATTTTTCATAAATGCAACGATCTTTGGCCACATCAGAACCGCTTCTTCCTCAGTAACAGTAGAACGGCTGGCATGCACAACGTCATTAATGGTTTGCAAGACTTCTTTGTCCACTGTCCTGAGAGAACTTCATACGCATCATGAAAGGGGTTGACGGAGCGCACAAGATCGATAGAAAGGTTGTTCACGTTGACAAATTTACTACCAACCTTCACAAAGCCGTTGCTAGGGTTCGAGTCATTACTGCTGCTTGATTTGGTGTTAGGGTTGTAAATTTTTGCGTCAGCTGGCAGGTGGCGCTCTTTAATAATGTCACTTTCATTGAGCTGACCTTTCCGTTCAGCGTTTAGAGTGGCGATATCGACATATTCAGTGCCTTGCTTAATAAAAAAACGCTCATTTTCGATGACCGCATCCTCAGGAATATCCTTACCTTCAACCACGCCACCTTGGCGGTTAATAGCCATATACTGCATGACACCTTCTTGTACTTGCCGTACCTCATTGGTTTCCAGCGCTGGGTATTTACTACGAATAATACTAGGGATGACGGAATCTGATACGGCTTCTGTTTCTACGTTATTGGTCTCAGCAGCGATATACTTTTTTATGTTCTCTGTATTTTGGGCTAACTGCGCCAATATCTCATCACGGTCTTGGTTGAGTATCTTCATGACTCGATCGGAGGGCGGGTTTACTGTATCGTCAATGATAATGGTACCTGCCGGCAAGTCGACCTTGCCTAATATATCCAGCTCACTACGACGTTTAAAGTTGATGTTAGGTTTGAGCACTTGCTCCATCAGTAGCGATAAAGTAATGGCTTTTAATAAGTCATTAACAGAGCTTGTCACCTCAGACTTATCTGCTTCTGGTTCAGCGATTAGGTTAGTAAATTGAGCATGGTGTTTGCCCTTGCTATCGCGTGTTGAGCGGCCAATAATCTGCACCACTTCAGTCAGCGAGCCTCGATAGCCAATGGTCAATACATGTTCGCAATACTCCCAGTCAAAGCCTTCTTTTGCCATGCCAAGAGCAATAATGATATCCATCTGATCGCGAGAGGTAATATCAGCTAAATAAGCCTGAGTGTTCGCCCGCATAGCGTCATCAGTCACTAGGTCTGCGAGTAGCAATTGCTTACCGTCATGTGCGCGTACGGTGATGACCCCAGTCTCTTCATCGCGAGACTCAACTTCACCAATGACATCTATGATACGGCCAACGGTCTCATACTTGTCTGTCTCAGCAGTGAGACTGTTGACGTTAGGAATGTGAATGATGGTCTTCTTACTGGTGTCCAAGCATTCATCTAAGGCATCAAAAAATGATTTTTTATAAAAGTGATAGCCGAGCCCTAATGATTTTAAGTATTCATAACCATTCAGCTGTTCGTAGTAGGTGTAAGTTACCTTATCGAACTTCTCTTCGTCGCTATCTGACAAGATGGGCACTGAGTCACCACGGAAATATGAACCCGTCATTGCCACAATATGCGCGCTAGTCTGTGTCATAATGCCATCTAGTATGGCACCCAAGCGATTAGAGTCATCCGCTGACACGTGATGGAACTCATCAATACCGATCAGCACATCGTTAAATAGCTCAATACTGCCGCCATCTTCAATCACTTTGTCAAAACCATATCGAAAGCTATGATGGGTGCAGACTAATACTTGGGGTAGGGCGCTGTCATCTACATCTTGGCTAATAAACTCTGAGAATATCGCAGTCTTACGTGTATCACTTTGAGCGAGACTTAAGCATAAGTTATAGCGGTCTGCCACCTCCCAATCGGCAAAGAATCCAAAGTCGCTCAGCGGCGTTGATTTAAAGGATTTACCGATACTCATCTCTGGGACGGCAATAATGACCTTTTGATACCTTGGTTGATAAGTTTATCCAATGCCAAAAACATCATGGCACGTGACTTACCAGAGGCCGGCGGCGACTTAATCAGCAAATACTGGCTATTACGCTTCTCGAATGCACGCGCCTGCATTTCGCGCATGCCAAGCTCGTTGTTCTGTTTACTTTGACCCGTGCGGGCGTAATTTTGATTTAGGATATTAACAGTGGCAGTCATAGTCGATTCATTATAGGTAGAGATGCTTGTAAGGCTGTAGCGTCGTAACAATAAAGCTCATTTGTCATAGCAATAGTGTGAAGTTAATAGACACAAGTTATCGTATTATCATTACGATCAAACTCAGCCTTTTGATCAAAGACACCGTCCATCCAGTGTGATGTCTGACGTGTTTTGAAATGCTTCCACACGCTTTGCATGTCTGCATTCTTGGCAAACTTCAGGACATGTGCACCACCTTCTGACTCAGGTCTAAACTTATATTGATACTCTGTTATAGGTTGTTCGCGGTATTTGACACCATCTGCAAATTTAATATGGTATTCGGTATATTCATAATTAGTATGAATGCTAATATCCTTCATCAGCGGGCTATAACCAGGGGCCCATTGAGAGCGCGGAGCTATAGAAAATTCATAAATATCACCATTTGCATTCGGTTCTGCAAGCGTCTTCATTTTCATCGATCTATCAATGAATTTATTATGATGTTCATTGATAGAGCTATAAATGGGCCCATCACCGATACAGCCATCCTCCATCCATGCAAACAATATAAACATATCGCCTTCAGGAAGATCTTGACCATTTTGCCTTTTAGCGATATGAGATCACTTTGCGATGCAGCTGATGCTTGACCTGCAGAAAACATGAGTAGGGCAGCAATTGCTGCGCTTGATAAGATTTTGGATACCATAATGAAACGCTCTTTATAAAGGGTTTAAAGTTGTTTTGCATAAATACTAAAGGACGCTACTTACCTGTCTTTTGGGCTTTCTTTTAGCTTTGCTCTGTTTTTCCGCTTCGATAAGCTGCTCATAACGAGCCAGCAAATGCGCCAAGCGCTCTTCGGTATTGGCAAACCCTTGTGGGCGATACAGCTTGTCCACCGCATCGTCGAGCGTGCTATGCGCCTGCTTTAAATCATCAGGCATCTTATCGGGATCGTATAGCTCTGCTAGAGTCATGCCAGCATTGCTGGCGCGGGCAAGTAGGATTTCTTCCGCGAGATTTTTAATGTGCTGTTTCTGCTCATCAGTTACATCAGGAAATGGGAAGGTGTTGTAGACGATGGTACCTGAGTATCTATAGTCGCTTTTAGGCGGCCAGCAACTAGGCGCATCCAGTCGTTATGAATAATCGAAGTTAATATCCCAAAATCATATAAAGAGCTATTAGTTATAATCTGAACTAAATTTGTAGCTATTGTTTGCTCATCTATAAAGCCTATAGGTACGTATCTTCTACGCTCTGAACTTACACTAGGTATTAGAATAGCTTGATTTGGATTTTTGTTTCTCTAAACAGGTGAGGCTTTTCTGCTAGTTTATTCGCGCTTTCATCATCACAATCTAAACGGTATTCCCGTACTTTTTCTACTCTTTCTTTTATCAAAGAAATAGAGTTTATTTCATTTTGATCTATATCCTTTAACCATAAACACCATCTATCTTTACCATTTAGATACTCATCAGAACCAACGACTTTTCTTAACCATTGACTTGCTTCAGGACTTTTGAGAATCAACTCATTTTTTCTTCACTATTTAATAATAAATTTCCATCGTCATAAGGCATATTGCCTTTAGAAATTGGAGGAACAGAGCATAGTGGCTTACTACGTCTAGAAATCGCTATATTGCCTCCCTCAAACAAATAAGGAGTGATGTTTTTAACTGTTTTTCTACTAGTATTACCCTTAATATTTATGTAAATATCTTTACTTTCATTATTGTTTGTTGAGAGTCCTATGATAACTACATGAACATTTGCATTATCTTTCGCATTATTTTTCCAAATGAATGTTTGGTAAGCAAACTTAATTGTAATACCTAGGTCGAATATATATGGAAAGAGCATTGCTACCTGTTCACCTTGCACTACTGAATTTGTAGCAACGAATGCAAGTTTAGCAGAACTATTTTTAATATAGTCAGCACCACGCCAAAACCAAGAGGTGACATAATCTAAGGTTTTATACTTCTTAAAACCTTTGAAGACAATAGCCATATCTTGATTCATACTTTCAGGTCTTTTACATTCCCTTTAAATGGTGGGTTGCCAATAATATAAATCTCATCACTGCCGTTATTTGGACAGACCTCATTCCAGTCCAACCGTAAGCTATTGCCATACACAATATGCCCACTGTCTTTCAGCGGCAGCATTGGCTGGGATACACCGAACTCCTGCTTGCACAGCACATTCATTTGATGCTCAGCAAGCCAGAGTGACAAACGCGCAATTTGACTGGCAAAGTCGTCATACTCGATACCGTATAAATTATCCAAGCTCACCACACTATCAAAGCCTAGACCTAATAGATTGTCATTAGAGCCTAGTAAATCGCGTTGTGCCTTTAATATATCGATTTCTAGTTTACGCAGTTCCTTATAAGCAATGATCAAAAGTTGCCTGACCCGCACGCTGGGTCAAATATTTTGATTTGGCTGATACGCTTAAGTAGGGCATCTAAACGTTCGGCTTTATTATTCTTATGGCGATTGTCATGACTCAATGCTATGACTGTATCTAGCTCTTCATGTAGCTCATCTAAGAATAATGGCTGTATGACCTTCATGATATTGCTGACGCTGGTGTAATGCTGTCCTAAGCTGCCACGCTGCTCAGGGTCAATCACCGCTTGAAACATGGAGCCAAAAATATCGGGGTTAATCTCGGCCCAGCTCAAACGTGCGCACTCTAACAAGATACGGCGGGTGCGTGCATCAAACTCCGGGATGGCAAAGGGATATTCAAATAAGCTACCGTTCACATAGGGGAATGCACTTAGGTGAGTGGGCTTGGCATCGCGCTCGGTGCTAGACTCAGGTAAGTTGAGAATGTCAAACAGCTCATATAAGACGCTATCGACATCGCTACCGTCTATATTGGTAGTGCCATCGATCACATCATGGAACTGATCTGGCTTAAAGATACCCGTATCTTCGGCATAAAAGCAGAACAGTAGTCTCGTCAAAAATATATTAAGCGCATGTAAGTCATCAGCAGTATTAAACTCGTTGAGCTTACGAATATGATCAAACAAACGCCCCATTTTCTCTGACGCCTGCACATCGGCTGGGTGCTCTGAGTACTCACGCGCACGCTCTAGGCCGGCAAGTGGCAATAAAAGTGGTAGTTCTTATAAAGATCAGCAAAATCGCAGTCAAGCGTCTCATCATACTTAGTGTCGTTAATCAGTACTGTATTGAAGTCTGTCACCATTACCATACGGATTTTGTGCTGATTAATGATTGGACTGCTTATCACCTCACTTAGGGTTTTAGCAAGGTCTTGGCCTTCAGCGACAGGCTTGAAGTAGATGCGATGCTTATTAGCAACCTCACCAGCTTCAGGGTTGGCGGCAACGTTAAAACGGCTATCGTTCTTTTAAGTGCCGTTATCGTGGTTTTCGAGACATCGAGTAGCTTTAGAAAATCAAAGATAAAGTCGTCTTTTTTATTCTTATCAATGACTTTGGTGGTTAATTTGTCTAAATCTTCAAAAACTGGGTTTGGTTAAATGCCATGGAGGTCTCTTTCGATGAATTACGGGTATAAATTAGCAGGCTAATGTGCAATTATAGCGCTATCTTATCGTATTTGAAGGCTTAAGTGTTCTGAAAAATAGGGTGGATATAGTGTTTTATTGCTTATTAATTTAATACGCTACAAGTTTATCAACAGGGATTAACGATGATAGTGGGTACTGAGTTTCAAGGAGATTCTATTCGTATAGGAATGATCCAGCATGACAGCTACGGAGAAGCATTACGAATCATCATTGACTTTGCTATCGATAAGCATCGCCATGCCGAAAGGGTGGTTGATGTCCGTACAGAACTTAGTGACTTGCGAGATGAGCTGAATAGTTTTGATCATAGAACTTTGCAGTGGTTGCATGATCGTATGGCGGTTGCTTTTCGCATGGACTACTGTCTTAACGCAGATTTATTTACTTATAGTACGCCAGATCCACACACGCCTGCACAGACGGTGTCGTTTTGGCTTGATTTTTTAAGAAAAGAGCTTGCAAGGATGTTTTCTCATCACTTAGAGCTACCCCGATTGATACTTACTGCTGCGGCTTATCCAAACCCCTGATAAGCGAGGGATGAAGGCAGAGGATGAGATTTATGAGCTGACTAGACGACTATATCCTGAAATGGAAATGAATCATTCTGAGGGTGAGAAAGGTACAGTCGATCTGTATCAAAGCAAACCCCAATATTAACAACATCACCTGAGAAAAGTGGATTTCATACCTCAGCCTTCTATGCTATACAAGTAATAGTATGTAGGGGTTTTTAGACTTATCAGAGTAAATAAATTAATGGTATATGGAGATGTTATTAATATTTTGAACACCATGGTTTTGGGGTACGTGCCATCTGCTAAGGTATAGTTTAAATTAATATTTGATCTATAGTTAGCTGAATGTAAAACTGTTATGGATTTAAACGCGCTACTGGTATAAATTTTACTTGCGTGCTGCGTTCCTAGAGGCTGCGCAAAATTCATCCCAGTAGCGCTATGACATTTTTAGAGTGTATCGACTACACTCTAGCATTGAACCATTCTTCGCTATCGATGTTAGTTTTAAAACTATACTTTAATAAAAATAAACATCAGATCAAAATTTTTAAAATTATAATCTCTCAAGCTAATGTCTACGGATTTGACAGCAGAAGTCACTACTCAAAAATCTATTTACCAAAACTCACAGGTGACGGTTTTATTTTTAGGGTTGTAAGTAGCCCCTCTTTTTCCATCTCACCCCAGTATTCCATGGTTCGAGTTTGAAAGTTCGGCATAATGGTAGGTATAGTCGCAGTCGGTGCAAACTTTAAAACATTTTCACCACCTGATGACTCAGGTATAAAACTGAATTTATACTCCTCTAGAGGCTGACCGCGATAGGTAACGCCTTTGTTAAAAATAACCCGATATTCAGTGTATGGTTCACCTTTCTTCATTTTTACATCTTTTATCATATTTCGATATTCTGATAACCATTTCGCCTTCGGCTTTACAAAGTCTCCAGAGGCCTTTTGACCTCTAATACTCTCTATAAATGCTGTGTCTTTAGCAGCAATCTTTTTTATAAGGCGGTTTTTCACCAGAACAAGCATCTTCCATCCAACCAAATACATGGACCATATCATTACTTTTATAGCTGCTGACACTTTTAGAAGAGTTAGGAGCAGCTAGAGTAATAGTAGATAGTAAAGATGCAGTCGTTAATAAGGCCAAAGAAGTTATAGATACGGATTTCATAAGTGCTCCAGTAGATAAATATAGGTAGTTAAAGTAGAGAGTAAAGAACGCATTATAGCCGAATAATTATTAGGAGATGCTGCTAATAAATTCATAAGGTACGCAGAAAGCAGTGTCTTTTTGATGTACTTGAAACATTGTAAAACATCAGAAAAATTAGGACTTTTCTTTTCATAGCGACTTTCTATTTCTTTATCAGAAATTTTTTAAATGTCTTATGATGTAAATTTATTATTTCAGCTGCTTTACCATTGACTGAGATACTTTTTTTTAAATTTTGGACGTTTCCATTTTTATCAAAATCAAACGTAGCATTATTGACGGTACGATAAGTACTACCATTAGGCAGTTTAAAATTTAGTTGGCTAATGGCATAACTCATGCTCCCTCCTACTGCACCATCGTAAGTACAAGACTTTGCAATAACCTTCTTCTTACTAATAGAGTCAACGATGGTGCATTTGGTGTTACCATTAATATCACCCATGCCGGCAATAGCATTAATAGAAAGTAATAACAATGGAGTAACCATCAGTGTTTTTTTGAGCTTCATGACTATATCCTTTTATGGTTTTTAATTTCAGACAAAGTAAATGATAGCCTTGCTGATGAGTTGATTATAGCGTCTGAAATACTGATTATTTTTCTAACCGATGAACGGTTGCCAATCGAATTTGAATTCCTAATGCATATCCCCGTTTTTAGTAGTTAAGGCTATTAGTCGGTTTCAGAGCTTAAGAGGTTAAGAACAAAAATAATAAAGTAAAAACCCAAACCCCAAGACCCCATCTTTGAGCTCATCATCTAGTAAAATTCTAAAAATAATGACCTCTTAAAGCCATATCAATTGTGGCTTTAAGAAGTTTTTTGTGTTTAAAATAATCTGAAATATCTAAAACTAGTAGCTATTCTCCAATTTTAAGCACCACAACGCTAAAGCGTTTAACACCTACGTTATTACTGGATAACATAAATTATATTCACTATTTTTATAAAAATGACGAAAAATAATAAAATTAAGGTTAGGCAAAAACTTGTCAATCCTATTAAGGATGATTTGTATGTACATTCGTATGCTAGAGTCTCTTTATGTGTTTGGCAGGGATTGAGACCTAAAACGTCTTATATCAAAATTCGACATTAATAGCGTCACATAAGAAAATTAAGTTTCATAGTCCAGCCCTATGCACTATATAAATAATAGAAGCTAGAAATAGAGATTAACTGCTAAGCTAGCAGTATGATTCACCTATGAAAAGACATGTTTTAGCGAAAACCAAATCGCTAATGTATTAAAACAGGCATAACTCTAGTGGTCAACTAAGTTAGGAGCGCATATGGGTAGTTAAACCATAATTAACTATGTTACTAATACCTTGGAGCTGTCCTTCCATTCTGTTGGCGTAATACCAAACCAGCTTTTGAATTGTCGGCTAAAAACAGACAGCTCAGCATAACCCAGCTGAAAAGCCACGTCCGTTAGGCTGACGTCGCCAGTATTAATAATTCGCACTGCTTCCTTTTTCGCACTTCCTCTAATAAGTCTCTGTAAGTAGTCCCTTCGTTTTTCAGTTGACGTTGGACTTTTTGGGATGCTGTCCTACGCATAACGCAACATTTGCCATACTACAATCAGCAGTAGCTAGTAGCATCTTCATAGAGCTTTCTATCAAAAATATATCATCATGAGTACAGGTACTGTTTTCATTTTCTAGCTGTTGCACAATCAGTTGATTCACCAAATTATCTTCAAAGTAGTGCGGTTTGTAGCTTAAATAAACAGTAGAAAAATATATCGCATTCTTTTGGTATTGAACTCGACCGGGCATCCTAATACTTGGGTTAATAACTTTTTGATTGAGGTGATGGATTTTGTTTTAATCTTACTTTTCTGGACGCCATTTTGGACCAATTAAATCTTTTAAAATATTATAAATTAAGCATATAGATAGCTGTGATTTCTGTGCTCTATCTATGTTCTGTGTATTTTGACGCACTACATCAAGCTCGCATAATTTATCAGAGACCTCATTGATCTGGAAAACAAAACTTTCAGCATGACTATAAATATATTTTTGTGCCACAAGTAATGCTTTGGCTATGTCAGTTTGTTTAGACATGTAGACGCCAATCAACCCTATCGTCTGGATACTCTGCTTGGCGCCAAGCTTTAAACCAAAACATTCCTCGTTACAGACAATCGCTGCCAGCTCTAATAAATTAATATATTTATCATGATCAATCAGAGAATTTGGTTCGCGTATCACAGAAGGTATTAAGCCTATCCTATCAAAGATATTTGTAGGGTCTTTTCCATAGCTGCGAACCAATTCTTCAAAACCGTTTAGACCTGCCGCTCTGATGTAGCTACCCATATCACCCTCTATTTTGTCTCCAAGTAGTTAATTTAATGTCCTATATAATCAATTTTTGTCCTAAAATGTCAAGAAGTGATAAGTAGGTTTTGCTACAGTAAATGAATAAAGATTCAACTTATCCATTAAAACCTCATTGAATCAACCTCATACCGGCTGTAAAAGGAAGTTTTTATGAAAGCCAACTTCGATTCTATTGACCTAGAAAGTCAATTACACGATTGCCTACAACAGCAAAAGAACTGTGCAACTATAGAAGGTATCGAAAGCATTGCAGTCAGAAAAGCGCATTTATTAAGTTTAAAGGCAATTATTAATGATCACCGTGAAGCATTAATTGAAGCCGTCAATCAGGACTATGGTAATCGTTCAAGACATGAGACTTTGCTAGCTGAAATTATTACGGCAACAGATGACATTAATAGCAGTATTAAACATTTAAAAAATGGACCAAGGTACAAAAGCGCAAAGTGGACTTGAGCATGTACTTTGGTGCAAAAATCGCCTGATCCCGCAACCTTTAGGCGTTGTTGGCTTAATAGTGCCATGGAATTTTCCTATTAATTTACTATTTTCTCAGCTTTCAGCCGTTTTTGCTGCTGGCAATAAAGCAATGGTCAAACTATCGGAGAACTCGCGTCACTTAGCTGCTTTATTGATTCAACTGATTCCGCAGTATTTCGAACCTGAAAAACTACAGATTTTTGACGAAACGGGCGGGGTAGGTGTTGCTTTCTCTAAGCTACCTTTTGATCATCTTATATTTACCGGTTCTGGCGCTACAGGCAAAAGGTTATGGCAGCGGCGGCAGAGAATTTAACAGCAGTCACTTTAGAGCTAGGCGGTAAATCACCTGCGGTCATTGATCCCAATTATCCTTTGACAAAAGCAGTTGAGCGCCTCATGTTCGTCAAACAATTCAATGCTGGGCAAATCTGTACCACTATCGATTATTTATTTGTACATAAGTCACAAAAGATCACTTTATCCAAGCGGCTAGTGAGTGGGTAGGAAAGCATGTCCCTGATATTCATCATAAAGACTATACCTCAATTATTGATGATCGCGCCTTTCAGCGTTTGTGCCACTGTGTGGAGGAAGCAGAAAATAAGGGCGCTACAGTCATCAACTTAAATAATCAACAAGCAGATAGCTCAGCGCGTAAATTTCCACTGACTTTGATTTTTGATAGTACTGATGAGATGGAAATTGATACTAGAGAGACCTTTGGTCCGATTCTGATGGTTAAGACTTATCTTCAGCCTGAAGAGGTCGTCACTTACATCGCTCAGCGCGATCGTCCGTTAGCCTTTTATCCGTTTAGCCAAGATAAAGCTCTAGTTAACTTTTATATCAATAACGTGATGTCTGGCGGCGTATCGGTAAATGATGCTTTATTTCATGTCGGTCAACATGACTTGCCGTTTGGCGGAGTTGGCGCTAGCGGTATGGGCCATTATCACGGTTACGAAGGATTTTTTAAACTTCTCAAAGATGCGACCTGTATTTTATCAAGCTAGCTTTTCAAGCTTAAAGTTTTTGGCACCGCCCTACGGTAACCTTGCCGATCGAGTTCTGAAGTTTTTGACCCATGCCAAATCTTAGTGTAGAGAGCCATACTCAAATACAATCCTACACTTCAATCTTTAAATTATCGAAAAACTATCTGTATCAACTAAGTGACAAAACGCAAACTATTAAAGGAGTTAATAGCATGTTAAATAAGGATGTTAAACCACAGTCAGAGCCACATTTTGATTTTGATCAAATCATTATTGGTTCAGGGTTCGGCGGTTCTGTCAGTGCATTACGCCTAAGTGAAAAAGGTAATAGCGTGTTAGTCCTTGAAAAGGATTGCGCCGAGAAGATCAGGATTTTCCCAAAACCAACTTAGATACCAAAAACTACCTATGGGTACCTGAATTAGGTATGCAAGGTACCTTGCAGATGAGTTTTACCAACAAAGTCACTGTCGTGCATGGTGTAGGCGTTGGCGGTGGATCGCAGATATATGCCAATGTACATCTTATCCCTGATGATGAAGTCTTTAAGTCTAAGGCTTGGACGCGGCTGCGTAGCGATTGGAAAGAGACGCTGTTACCATATTATGGCTTAGCACAGCGGATGCTTGGCACTGCCAAAAATACCTATACCAACATCGCTGATGATACCTTACAACAAGTCGGCCAAGAGATGGGGTACGGTGACAGCTACAAAACGGTCAACACTGGAGTATTCTTCCCGCTACCAGACGGTGAGAGAGGCAAGATTGTAAAAGACCCTTATTTCAATGGCGACGGTCCAGATCGTCGAACCTGTCAGTATTGTGGCAACTGCATTATTGGCTGTCGATATAACTCTAAAAATACCTTAATGAAGAATTATTTGTATTTTGCCGAGCGTAATGGCGTTGAGATACGCCCTAGTTCTGAAGTCGTCAAAATCATTCCGTTAAATTACGATGGTAGTGATGGCTATGAGCTTATTGTGAAAGAAACGCTTGGTAAAAAGTGCGCCAGTATAAATTACGTAGCCGAGGGGTTGTGGTATCTGGCGGCGTCATGGGCACAGTGCCGTTGTTACTCAAAATGCGGGATAAATATAAAACGCTGCCAAACATCTCATCCGAATTAGGACAGGAGATTCGCACTAACTCTGAAACCTTAACCACTGCCAATGACACCCGTGAAAAAGTGGACGATGGAGTCGCTATTAGCTCATTTATATCTGTCGATGAAAATACCAATATGGAAGTCAATCGATTCCGAGAAGGCTCAGATGGTACTTGGCTATATGTGCCTTACGTGCCGATGGTCACAGGACCTAGGTTTATAAGGATTGTGAAGTTCTTGATTAATAGTTTAATTCATCCGTTAAAGACTGGCAGAATGCTGCGTCCAAAAGGCAAAGCTCGTAGTTCTATTTTGTTTTTGGTGATGCAAAAATCTGAGGCTTTTATTCATTTAGAGTGGCGACGCAAATGGTATCGCTTTTTTTAAAAATGGCATTACTGCTGTACAAAAAGCCAATGACACCCCGTTGACAGTCTCTTTTCCATCAGCTGAAAAAGCAACTCGATTATATGCTGAAAAACTAGGCGGGGAACCAGGATCGTCATTGAGTGAAGTCCTACTAGGAACACCAACGACAGCGCACATCATGAGTGGGGTTTCAATGGGAACCGACGCTTCCAATGGTGTCGTAGATTTTTCAGGGAGGTTTTCGGTTATAAAAATTTGCGAGTGCTCGATGGATCGATCATTCCAGGAAACCTAGGAGTTAACCCATCTTTGACCATTACCGCCCTCTCAGAGTTTGCCATGAGTCAGATTCCTGTGTTTTCGGAAGAAAAAAGCTTCTAAGGTTAAACGTATTCAATTCAGTGAACCGCTTGTAGGACAAACCTCTCATATCAAAGGGATAGGAGATTTAGCAAGTGACTTAAACCGAGTAAAAGAAAAGGAGTTCGTATAATGATTAAGAAAATTTTAGTAGCCGCAATTTCGGGCACATTAATAATAGGGGCTGCACAAGCAGACGATAGTTTGAGTAGTAAACCTGCAAGTAAATTTACTATGCAGCAAAACTATGCCGTATTATCACAATTGCCATTTAATGACAAACAGGATTTTGAATTTGCTGCTAAAGGACTAATTGCAAAGCCTGAGTCGAAGCAAATAAAAAAACGCAAAAGGAGAGGTTGTCTGGGATCTAGCGCAATTTGATTTTTTTGGATCAAGGTAAGTTCATGGCTTCAATCAATCCAAGTCTACAACGTCAAGCCAAGCTCAATATGAACTATGGTCTCTTCAAGGTAACCGATCGAATTTATCAAGTTCGTGGTTTTGACCTGACCAATATTACATACATTCAAGGTGATACAGGTTGGATTGTTTTTGACCCACTAACCGTTCCAGAAACAGCAAAAGCCGCACATGCTTTGGTGACCAAGCATTTAGGAGATCGGCCAATTAAAGCCGTCGTTTATAGTCATGCTCATGTGGATCATTTTGGTGGAGTGGAAGGCATTATCAGCAAAAATCAGGTAGATAAAGGCGAGGTGCAAGTCATTGCACCACGTGATTTTATGGAGCATGTCGTTAAGGAAAGTGTACTTGCAGGCAATGCTATGGCGCGGCGTGGCTCATATCAATACGGCATCATGATACCTAAAAATCAATATGGCGTGGTGGATGCAGCTTTAGGTAAAGGAGTGCCTACTGGTTTGGTGGGTTTGATTGCGCCAACTTATATCGTAGAAAAAGATCAAGAAACTTTAAATATTGATGGTGTAGAAATGGTGTTCCAAAATACACCAAATACAGAGTCCCCATCAGAGATGAATACATGGTTCCCTCAGTTTAAAACCTTATGGATGGCAGAAAACACCGTCGCAGGTATGCATAACTTGTACACCATACGTGGCGCAGCAGCTCGGGATGCCTCTATGTGGAGTAAAAGCATCAACGTTGCATTACAAAAATTTGGGGTGAAGGCGGATGTGTTAATGGCTTCCCATCATTGGCCGCGTTGGGGTAAAGAAAATATTGTGAAGTACATGGAAAAGCAACGTGACATGTATGGTTATTTGCATGATCAGAGCCTACATTTAGCAAATAGTGGGGTAACAATTAACGAAATTCATAACGAATTTAAGATGCCTAAAGCTTTGGACCAAGAGTGGTATAACCGCGGTTATCACGGTTCAGTCAGTCATAATGTGCGAGGTGTAGTCAATAAATATATAGGTTATTACGACGGTAATCCAGCTACCCTAAACAAACTCAGTCCAGAAGAGGCAGGTAAGAACTATGTGGCTTTGGCGGGTGGTGGTGAAGCGTTATTAAGAAAAGCGAAAGTGGCTTTTGACCGTGGTGAGTATCGCTGGGTTGCAGAACTGATGAATCATTTAGTATTTGCAGAGCCTGACAACATAAAAGCAAAAATCCCTTACAAGCAGACACTTTGGAACAACTAGGCTATCAGGCTGAAAGTGCAGGATGGCGAAATGCTTATCTATCGGCAGCTTATGAATTACGTCATGGTGTGCCTAAAGAGGTCAAAACGACTCAAGTTGGTCCAGACCTCGTAATAGCGATGGATACAGAGTTGGTATTTGACTACATGGGTGTGCGCTTAAATGCTGAGCGTGCGCTAGACCAAGCGTTTAAAATCAACTTTGTACTGCCAGATCGCAATGAAAAGATCGCCTTAGAATTAAAGAATTCACATTTAAATGTGATGGCTAATACTCAAGCACCTGATGCTGATTTGACTCTCACTTTAAATCGTGAAGATTTTAATAAATTGTTAATAAAAACAGCCTCTTTTGAGACGTTAGTGGCACAGGGGAAAGTACAGCACCAAGGTGATTTAAAATTGGTTCAGCAGTTTTTCTCTATGCTAGATGACTTTGAGTATGGGTTTAATCTGGCAACACCTTAATAAGGTGAAAAATAACTTAAGTTCACTAATAAAATTTAGATAGTTCATAGTAATGGTTTTCGTAAAGTGATATTTATCAGCTTTTCATGGGTATGTTCATAGCTGTTTTTAAACTGCTTTGTAGTATTGAGCGAAGCACTTTATTACAGCAGATAATATCAAATGGCTGATTGTTATTTGAAATAAGGATATTTTATATGTTAGGAAATATGATGTTTAAACCGCTGCTGATTAGCAGTTTAATTGAACATGCTGCACACTACCATGGCGATACAAAGATTTTTTCTAAAGAGGTGGATGGTCACATCGTTGAAACCACATGGCTAGAAATTTCTAAAAATGCAAAAAGGTATGCAAATGCATTAAAAAGTCTAAACCTACAACCGAATGATAGAGTAGCTACAATAGCATGGAACAACCATCGTCATCTAGAATCTTGGTATGCAATTTCTGGCTCAGGTATGATATGTCATACTATTAACCCACGCCTATTTCCTGAGCAATTGACGTATATTATTAATGACGCGAATGATAAGGTTTTAATGTTTGATAAGACATTTGTGGCTTTAATTGCATCTATCCAAGAAGAGATTCCAAACGTCCAACACTTTGTTTGTATGAGCGAAGCAGATCCTGAGATCACTAAGGTTTTGCCAGGCGTAAAATTCTATGATGAGTTAGTTGCAGCACAAAAAGCAAGTTTTGAGTGGCCTGAGTTTGATGAAAATACAGCAAGTTCATTATGTTATACCTCTGGAACTACAGGGGAACCCAAAAGGAATTTTATATTCACATCGATCAACGGTTCTACATAGTTTTGTAACCTGCTTCCCTGATACTATTAGTTTATCTTCACGCGAAATTGTCCTTCCCGTAGTTCCGATGTTCCATGTAAATGCATGGGGTATTCCCTATGCATCTGCAATGGTTGGATGTAGCTTAGTACTACCAGGGCCAGATTTAGATGGCAAAAGCTTAGTTGAACTCATTGATCGTTATGACATTACTATGGCTTTGGGTGTACCAACGATTTGGCAAGGGCTTTTAACATATGCTCGAACTTCAGCTACCAAGCTTAAGAGTTTAACAAGAACTGTCGTGGGTGGTTCTTCTTGTCCACCATCAATTATTTCAGAATTTAAGGATCGCTATGCTTGTGACACTATTCATGCATGGGGAATGACTGAAACAAGTCCGCTAGGTACGATTAATCAGTTGAAGGCAAAGCATGGTGAATTGTCTGAAGATGAACAGCTTAAGATCCGTTTATCTCAAGGGCGCCCACCTTTTGGTGTTTCTATCCGTATTACAGACGAAGAAAATGGAACTAATCGTTTAGCTGAGGATGGACGACAGACAGGACACCTACAGATTAAAGGACATTGGATTATTGAGCATTATTATAACAAAGATATGGCCTTACTAACTGAAGACGGTTGGTTTGATACAGGCGATATCGCTTCAATCGATAGTGATGGTTATCTCAGTTTAAGTGATCGTGCCAAAGACTTAATCAAATCAGGAGGTGAGTGGATTTCATCTGCTGAACTTGAAAATATTGCATTAGAACATCCAGGAGTTGCGATGGCAGCTGTAATTGCTGCTGTGCATCCGAAATGGGATGAACGCCCAGTTTTAATTGTAAAAAAACATAGCGAGAATCAAGCTACAGAAGAATGCGTTCTGCAGGTTTATCAGGGAAAAATTGCTAAATGGCAGATACCTGACAAGGTTATCTTTGTTGATGAAATTCCAATTAGCGGTACTGGAAAAATGGTAAAAAGGATTTACGTGAGAAGTATAGTCGAATTTTATTTGAATAGCTAAGAGGCATGAAACTCCAAGTTTAACCTTCTCAGCTAATAAAAGTATAAAATCAACAACCTCTTAAAGCTATATTCTTTATAGTTTCAAGAGGTTTTTTATGCCTAAAATAATACTAACTACTTAATAATACTAATTATTTTATGATATTAAGACCGCAATAATAAAGCGTTTGACACCTAAGTGTTCATTAGATAACATGAATTATATTCACTATTTTTGTAAAAAGATGAAAAATAATAAACTTAAGGTTGGGCAAAGCTTGCCAATCCTAGTAAGGATGATTTGTATGTACATCCGTATGCTAGAGCCGCGTTATGTGTTTGGCAGAGATTGAGACCTAAAACGACTTATATCAATACGAAGTTTTTGGATAACTTCTACCGTCCACCACTGCGCTTGGTTGATGGAGGAAGCGGTACTTTCTATTTCTTTAATGATTTCCAAAGAGTCGATCAGGTCTTAAGGTTCGAGAATAATAGGGATTATCCATGCTTGATAATCCCTGAAAGTATTAAAGACGTTCAGCAGCTCGCATGGATGGAGGTCATAGACTTGATGTTCTTGAAAGGCATTCATCATCCTGATTTGTTTAAAGCGCTTAAAAGCACTGCACCTCAAAGTGTAATATGTCAGCTTATGGGGGTTAGGCAACTGACTGTAAGGGAGTATTGCCATTTTGCAGGTATTAGCCAGAGTAGTTATGAATATCGCCAATGTAAGTTTGCACTAGAAGAGCGTGTTCTAGGTATTCCTCAAAGTATGAGCTGGTTGAGTGGTGCACCCTAATGAATATAAAGCAGTTTGATAACAGCGAATTACAGAGGGTTTTAGATCATCTAGTGCCACTTGATTCACCGTACTGTATAAAAGTACAAACCTTGATTATTAATACTCTTTATATTAATCCAGGCTTCTGCCTACATATTGGTAAGCAGGCCAACATAGATATGCCAGTATTTGCATCGTCTGAATGTGAAGCTATTGCCAGGGAAGTCGTCAAAGAGAAAAAAGATCGAGGCTTGGGCAGTCACTTATATGCTGGTCTTGTTTTACCAGATGTATGGCCAAGCACGTAGGGATGATGAAGCATGGCAGTTTATGAGTGCATATCTGCAGATAATTATAATGATTGCTATACGTAAGGATGAGCACTCTGCCAAAGTCAGTCAGCTAAGTGTGCGTCTAAGGATGGGGTTAAAGGACAATAACCCACAGTCTGAGATTGTTAAAAACTGTTTGATATCCATGCTCAACGTGCTTCACTGAAGAATGCACTAGAAGCATTACGCGTATATGAAGCTAAGATAAGAAGTGATGAAGAGTCAGGCAAAGTGGTTAATCAAAAGTTGGCGGGTAAAATTGGTCAAATAAGACTTGCCTATGAAGTGATTGCAGATAATAAAGCGTTTGTGGGTAAAACCTATACCAACTCACAAAACAATAAATTTAGCAAAGAACACACTAATAAGCGATACCTTGATTGTACTGATGAACCATTAAGAGCAACAGTATTCGGCAAACCCCATAAAAATGATAACGTGGCGGACGCTGAAAATACTGCTGATGATGACCCGCCTGCGCTTCTAGACAATGACTTTAAGCCTTCCAGGACAACCGCTAAATCCTCAGAATTACAGCAATGGAAGCTAAAAAACAACTATCGACATGCCCGCCGTAACCAGTTTTATTTTCCTACTAATTTACGTCAGCTAAGTCTACTGAGCTATCAGATGTTATTTGCTCGGGTGTGGCAGATTTTTGGCGTTGTCAGCTATAAACAGCGTCGGGTTTATGCCGTTATATTACTATCAATGCTAAGTGGTCGGAAGGTCCAAGACGTGATTTATGAGCTGGCGTTGGATAAAAGTCAGCGCAAGTGGTTGAGTCATGAGAGCGGTTCGGCTGCTGATAGTTATGCTATGAGTAATACTATTAACGTAACTTCAAATCGTAGAAGCCACTTATTGCCACATCGTCAAAGCCATGATAATGAATTTAAATTACCTCTGCCAGCGAGGCTACAAGCAGTTATTGAAAATAAGTTTTCGGTGGATGGCGATGAAGTGTCTGAAGTGCTGGCAAGCTTGAAAGTGCAACTAGAGCTACCGGTGTTATCAAATCAGCATATTGACGCTTGTTTATATACAGTTATAAAGAATGAGCTGCAAGAGTCATTACATGCCGACATGATTACTGGAGTTGATGTGAAACACAGCTCGCCCTTGTACTACACCAGTATTGAGACAATAAGCTTAGAGAAGACTTACTACAGCGCCATACAACTATTGACCGAATACTGTACTGCGGACAGCCAAGGTGAGCTGCGACAGCTTAGTATGTCTAGCACGAAAAGCAATCGTTATAAAAAAATATATTGGTAGTGACATGACTTTAAATATTGATATCTGCCAAAGATTTTTGATGAGCTTGCTGAAGCAACTGAGAGTTATAACGGTCGATTAAAGCGGAACGTAAGCATAAGGCAGGACCGTTATATTGAGCAGTTCAATGCTTATGGTATCTGGCTATGGCATATCATCTTTATTCAGACTGGGATTAGACCCGTAAAGCACGCACCTGGGCTTTTAAATCAGTTTGACTTTAGGCAGCGGCTGTTATGGGTATCGGATAAAGAAGAACGTCAGGGACAAGGGGCAGGGAAGGCTTATTCCTCTTAGTGATTTCTTAATCATAGCGATTCAAAATTATATTGAATATATCAAGCAATTTGCGGTCATGCATAATTCTATATATCCCAATGATCAATTTCCTATAAATAACATTTTGAACTCTAGTCAGCCACTCATTCAGCTATTTAGCCAAAATCCAAAAGGCTTTACCGGTATTACGCCTAGTAAGGTTCGCTATCAGATAAAACACTTTTTAGTCATCAAGATAATTGGCTTAGACATCAATTACGCTCACTACTAACGAATAAGTCTCCTGAGCATTTGATCTGCGCCCTATATGGTCATGAACATCCAGATCAGGAGGCTATGCATCCCATGTCGTCATTATCCATTAATGAGCTAAAAGCGTTATCCGCTGACTTAGAGAAAGTTGCAGTTGAGCTTAATCTACGACAAGTTGAGGTGAATATATATGGATAATGCCGTTGCTCATCAGTTAAGAGAAGAAAATAAAAGCAAAAGTCATGAGAGTATCAAAAATGAGGCGAAAGTTTTGATAGCGTCTTATGTTGATGACAATCACATACCCACAGGAACAGACCTAACTGAATACTATCAAACCATTGGTAGCATACTTGAGGTGCATTTTGATACTGCGCATAGCTATCACTTAGCCAGACAAGGATTTTTAGAATACATACGGAGTTATAACAAAGCTCATGAACTGAGTATGGATGAACCAGTTGTGCCAGTCATAGCAGAGCGTGATCATTTAACAATATCCTATGATTGGATGGTAAGTGGTGCTCAAGTAAGCCTTGCTAGCCAGCAAATAATTGAGATATGGCAACGGAAAAGAAGGTTCTCAAACAATGATTTGATTGAGTCAGTGCTCTACTGTAGCGTGATGTATGGGGATTGAATGACATAGATGTGTTAAAAGCACTGTATCAATGGCTCCTAGGCGAACGTGACATATATCAATTGCAGCTACCAGCAACTGATGAATTACCAGATTCAGGTGTCAGCAGCGAGAGTTTGGCGCTAATCTTGCTCAGTATTGATGATGACAATTACGGTTGTTCTTATACGCAAAGTCATACCTCAGAGGATGTATCTGCTACAAGCTTACAGCGCTATGTAGAGTACATACCTGATGATATGACACTTTGCTTTATACGCGCTAAAAGATAAAAAGTTAAAAAAAGAAAATGTGAAGTCGTTTGAAACCATTATCAGTGATATTTGTAAGAAGCTAAAACTACAAAATAAAGATAAAAGTAAACCGCATTTATCACAGTTAATAAAATACGCTGACTATCATTGGCGGCAAATGAAAGGAGGCGATATAGACACTGCACTGGCTATTGTTAGACAGGGCAAGATTAAAACGACGGGCTTAACCACAAATAAGCTTATTAATTATAATCAAGAGGTGATTAACTCAAATCTACAGCCGCTCACTTGGGAAGAGTTATTTGTAGCAAGCTTTTCAGAATCTGACGAAAAGGGTACCAATAGTAGGGAGTATCCAAATTTTAGTAAGAATCTCATTAAAGAGGTTCAAGATGCCCTTAAAGGCAGTAAAGCATCAGCTATTACGCAAGTAGAGTTGTTACAACAGGGGTTTACCCAGCCTAATGCCATGCGTCTCTTAGGATGGGTCAGAAGCTTGTTGAGTGATAGTAACAACAGGTTAGATACCATTAGTAAATATCTGGGATGTATTGGTCGGGATTGGCTGATGCTAACAATGGATGAGAATCTTGATGAATGGTCTGGTGAGGACTTTGAAGCTGTATATGAGGAGATCATTCAAAGTAAGATTAAGGATGGAAGAAAGCAGTCTATTTTAAACAAAGAATCAGACTTTGGCGAAGACAATCTAGATACGGATGATGATTTAGTTGGCTGTGCAGACGATGTGTTAAGTCAAGGTAGTCTCAATGTCTTGAATAATGTGTATTTAAAGAAAAATAAAGTTTCATATCTGGATAAGCTCAAAGATACTCAAAAATTTACTTATGGCAGACTACGAGCTTTCCATGATTATCAGCGAGCGCACTATAATGCGCCATTTGTGTATTTCCCGTGGGGTAATAAACGCCAAGTGGTAAATGCGAACATGATATCACCTCGGATATATCATGCGATGAAAGAGTATCTGGTCAACTCGGATTTAGGCGATGAACAGAAAAACCTGTGCTTAGTAGTCTTAAGTCTTGCGTATCGGACAGGGTTGCGAATCAAAGAACTTATCGGTGTTAAAGTTCGTGATATAGCTGACATCTATATTGATGAGCATGGACAACGAATAGAGCAGCCACAAATATGGTTAAGACCAAATCGCTATCGGAGATTGAAAAGTAGCAGCGCAAGCCGCCTTATACCCATTAACTGCCTACTTAAGAAAGACGAGCTAAAACAACTTATTCAGTTATATCGTCAGCAGAAAAGATTGAAGCGTCGTTACTTTTTTTCTCAAGGTTCAGGCGATCAGCCATTACCCAGTGTGGTTTTTAGTAATCTCATGAAGTTAATTTGGGACAGATTGCTAGGAAAGCACGACTTCACATTCTCATAGCTTTAGGCATACTGCGATTAGTCAGCTGGCGTTAGTACTAAGTAAGTCGCCATTGGCACAGGTGATGACTGATTATGATAATGAGCAGTGCGAAAAAGTAATAAAAGGCGTCCTTGGCTATCACAAGGATCAAGGCTCCTGGTTTGGGCTGGCTAGCTTTGCAGGGCATTTAACGTGCGACACAACCTTCGAGCATTATATTCATACTGCTCATCTGCTGGCAGGGGAACAGCTCAGTAACGCTTACTTAGAGCTACCTATAACCGTTTTAGACTTAATAACAGGACTAGATTATTCTGTTATATATAGACAAGACAAAACTGCTTATGATGCAACGACAAAGACGGTGCAGCTAAATAAGATAAGATCATACTTTGTTAAAAAAACAGCTGTTAATAAAACACGATTATTTAAGAATATAGATCAACCTGATAACAATACTAGCCAGCAACTGTTGAATAGTAATTTGGATGACTTTAAAGAGTCGAATGCAAATTCAATTTTCATTCATCCTAAATATGCGGACGTCATAGGTTTTCTAGAGCAGATGCAGGAGTTAAAAGAAAACTCTCGAGATCAGCTGTTACCTGAAGTTGCTATTAGACATGGTATAAGTCTAAATGACTCTAAATGTTTATACCTGCGCGCTAGTGAGCTGTTCGACGATGACAGGCTATTACTAGGTAGGCCTAAAGGTAGTAAGAATCAGGAAGTAATAATTAGAGCATTAGATAGAGCATATCAGATGTCTATAAAGGATCCTGAGAAGTTGAGAGTATTTATTGAGATATTTGCGCATAAGCATAACTTAAATAACTCATCGATCCATTTTGGTATTAAGGAGACCCAGATTGAGATGCTACAGAGTTTTATGCTAGTAGGTTGTCAGCTTATTGATGCCAGTCATTGGCAGGTGAGGGCATATAGCGAGCAAGTTGTAAGTGATGTTAAAAAGACTTGAGTCTGAACAGCTCAATACGTGTCGGTGCACGTGAGAGTTTTCATGGCTATGAAGTAAGGGTTGTACAGAAAAACGTAAACACTCTGACAAAAACTTGGCTACCACTAATCACTATTATGCGTCATCGGGGGTGCTTAAATATCTAGGATATCTGTTGATGGTACTAACAAAAAATAAAGTATAGAGTTTAGAGCTATTTATAGCTAGCTTATTCAATTAACCTTGATGCTTCTAAACAATTCGCTTTGTTGTAGTGAAGCACTTCGTCTATCACCTTGGTCAATCAGCCAGTCAATAATTCGTAAGAGCTTCTTACCAGTCTCTAAATCTAAAGGATTGTCCCTTTCTGCAAGGAATTGCACCAGTTCAGCTATACGAGAATACAATGTGCTACCTTGCCAGCCTACAAGCTTAGGCTTAGATATGACGGTTAAGACTTGATCTGCGAAAACTTCAGCAGGATAGTCATTTTTGGCATGGTCGCATAATTGCACAAAGTTTTGCATTACAGCACCAACCCAACCAGCTTCACGAACCAATTTATTAATTATGGGCATTACCAAATGAATGTCAGTCCAGTTACCATTTGCGAATCGTTTAGCACTATCAAATTGAGTGATGCGAGTAAACATTAACGTCTCTAGTGCATTATTTTTGAATACATCAAACTCTCCAATGCGATAGCTATTTGTGTTCAACTCTTCGACCTGCAAGAATCTTTCCATACAGTGTTCAAGTATTCTTACAATATCTTCTGATGCAACGATCTCGTCATATAGATTGCAGCTGCAATAGCTGATTAAAGGTTCTATAAGTTGCCAACCTTCTTGAGATTTTAGGTTCAATATAGGCTTTACAAACCTATGATAAGTCACGTTGAATAGCAATACTCCACAGATTGTACCAATGATATTACATAGAGCATCTGAGAATTCATAAAGACTGCCATGGTTGCCTTTGTGATTAGACTGTTCAGACCATGAAGGCTCAATTAGCTCAATAGTCCAATTAATTAAATTCTCTATAAAACTTAGAAGTTCTTCTTTGAATTCTGACTGTAGTAATTCCTTAATAGGTAGCTGCTTTAAGATATGACTCAAAAAGTAGTATCCCATTGTTCATCAGATCTTTCCCACTTTATAGCGTCAAAAGACTTATTTAAAGAATAGTTCAAAGAAGGTCTATATTTTTCCTGTTCCAACTCAACCCAAGGACTTCCACATTTTGGAAGTTCAATGAATTGTTTATCAGACTCATAATATTCAGCTAAAATAGATTCTATACTCTGTAACTCCACATTTATTTTAGCTGTATCATCTGAGTTACAATTACGATATTTCAAATGATTATGACTCATTGATATAGCTATGAATATAGCGGAGTAACTGAGTTTTCTATCAACTTCATATAATGAGAGACATTCGTTTAAAGCTGATATGGATATTTCATTTACTGGACTCGCAATAATGCATAATATTTGGATTTTTGAGTTATCATCAGCTGTATCAAATTTTATTTCAGAAGCTAGTGCTTTACTAGCAAATATCTTTGGATGAAATGTAAGTTTTGCTTCTGGGGTGCTGCACTCATATGAGTTAAATGGTAAATCTAATATTTTATTTATTACCTCGCGTGCCCATTCTAAATCTGTATCAGCTAGCGCTTCTCTAAAGCATAAGGCCATCGTTGCTACGGCGACAACAGCATTTTGTTTCATGCGTTTATGAGTAGATTCCTCGGTCCATCCTTCACAACCATCTTCAAAGAGCTCTAGCTCATCGTATTGTTTCATAAACTCTAGAGCAGATTGAATAGAATATCCTTCTACAATGGAGTCTTGTAAAGAGATTTATGAGCCCAATAGGCTATATTATTAAAACTAAGAAAATCTACACTTTTCTTCTGTTCTTCTATGTTTTTGCTATTATTCAAAGAAGGGCTATGATGCGAAATAGTGACTATACTTTCGTTTTCAGTAGGCTGAACTATATAAGTAGCTTCATCTGCATATTCGGCATAAAATTTAGCTCGTTCTATTAATCTTTTAGTAACTACTGCATTATCCATCTGTTCTTCGAAATTGTATGGTAGAAAGTTTGCAAGTCCAATTAATCTTTTTTTGATCTCCTCACTAAATTTAGAAAAACGAATGCACTTAGTAAATTTGACAAGCAAAATTTATAGCTTTTCCTGTCTGACGATGAACCACGTATATCTTGAGTAAATCGATAGTAATCTAGATCAAGCACCTTTTGATTCGTCACCAAAGGAAATACAGTTTTGCTAATGCACTGTTGTTCAAGAGCAAGTACAGATACAACACTTAGGATAGCTACTGATTCATGATCTTTAGTTATTTTTTGAATTAACTCGTCTAGATTCGCACCCGCTTCTAACTGCTCAAAACACCACTTTTCTAAGGTCATAAATGCTGATGACAATGTATCATTTATCCAGTATGGACGTGACCAAATATATTCTTTCTCATTGCCCCAGAATGCTTGAGATCCCCAAGGAAATTCTAATGTAATAGGAATTGGTGTGAGCTTTTCATCTGATAGCTCATGAAGCTGTCGCCAAGCCTTATTAGCATGGTTTGATAGCGCTGTAATTAGTCTTAAGCCAGAGTCGGGAGCATATTTTAATAATGAATGGAATGGCTCTTTGATTGGAGAGGAAGGATAGAAGCCAATAAAGTCACTGTTAATAGCAAGGCTTTTCCAGTCACTGTCGCTAACGACTTCAGTTGGAAATGGACTTAAAAACATTGCTCTACGTTGAAGTAGTTTTTTGCTTATCAGTAAGCTCTTCTTGTGGAATGCTATTTAATTCCAACCAATACTCTTGAGATCGTTTTCGTTCTTCACAGTCACGTTTATATTTATCTAATGGTAATTCACACAATAATTTTTTTTAAGCAAAACTCAACAATTAGGTCAGCATGTTTTTGTACTATAAATCCAGATAATTGGATTATATGTTTGAAAATCTCATTAGGTATTTCATCTAGATCGAGTAGCCTATTCAAATAGGTTTGAATGAAAGTTGGATTAGAATTTGCTGAAACTATAATCAAATTACGTAGCGCATCTTTAAATCCTGTTATGTCATTAACTAATTGCCAGTTATGAGTACTAGGATGATCTTTTATCCCTTCGATTTCAGATAGCCAATCTAAAGCTATTTGTAATATTTTGGATGAAAACTCAATAACAACCTGTGAAGGCTGTGTAGCGTTTTCAAAATTTATTGCTAGGTTTTGAAAAACTTTAAAGACATCGACAACTCTTGGATATATGTTTTCTGGCAATGAAGGAGTATCTTCTAATATAAAAATAATAACTTGAAACCATAGGGTTAAATCAGTCGGCCACGCAAGAGAGGTAGCAACTTTTATATCTTTGGAAGTAGCAAGTATCAGCGGGTTTGGCTGTGTCTTTTCTGCTTGAAACCAAACCAATAACTTCTCATAGAGATCATAGTCGTTTTCAGCCAGTTTGCCTCTAAATTGACCACTGTATTGTGCTGTATTTGGATGGCTGATAGCACCTAATAGCCAAGCTCGCAACCATTGTGAACGAAGTGTTTTAAACTTTGGGTTTTCTATTGCTATAGACCACTCTTCGTCCTGGAGCTTCTGCTGAGCCAATAACTCAACAACTCTAGCAATAGCAGGAGGTTGACCGAACGCTTCAATTTTATCAAGCCATGCATCATCAGCTTCAAATAGGTTGTACAATAATGACCATTCAAAAAGATATCATGAGCAAAATCTACTATAGATTTTCTATTATCGACTCTAATCACACCGTCGCTGTTTAGTTCATCTAATTCCGAATTGCTATTAAGCGATCTTCTTTTACGGGCTTACTAAGATTTTTTTACCTTACGCTCAGCTAATTCTAGTAAAGCGTTCTGTCTATCTATAACTTTTTGACTCGTCGCACTATATCCACCACGTTTCCACCATTCATGAATCAAATCCAGTTCAGACTCTGGGGATGTATCGTTTGATAAACTTAGCGTAGATAGAACCTTTGCAAAAATGGAGTTCTAGTGACATGCTTCACGTTTTCAGAAGAACTAAAAAGTAAGCTTCTTAAATTTGGAAACTGTGTTGAGAGAATATTGGCTTCATTATCATCTAATTTATTGACAGTGACGTTACCAATTGAAGCCTGCTTAAGAACAGACCCAAGCCATGTTCTTAGCGGCTCTAGCCCTGTCTCACGTAAGGTAACGACTATTTTCCACTTTATTAACAATGGGTCATTTAAAATTAAGCTTATTAACTCTTCGATAATTGGTCGATGCTGATTGTCTACACGGTCAATACCATCAATAAATAAGATAGGTGTGCCTGCTGATTGAATTTCAACTAATAGATCTTTTAAATTATGAGTTGAAGGTATCCCAGAGCTTTGAGCGTATTGAGACCAATTTTTACCGACCAATTGATTAGACTTTAAAAACAACACAAACGAGCTATTCAAATAACCTTCAACTACTTGACGTAGCAGAGCCGACTTGCCAGTACCCGGCATACCAGTTATTTGAATAAAGCGTTTTGATTTAATCTTTTCAGTAAACTCTAGTTTTAAACCAGTCCTATCTAAACTATACCCATCAATATCGCTTTGAATTTGATGCAAGTAAGTATTCGTAAGCTCTTTTATCTTTGCAATCTGCTCTTCAAAAGTTCTACCTTCTTTGAGTTTAACCACCTTACTTAACTCGTGGACCAACCGAACCCTATCAAACTGACCCGCTTTCCCTGCAGACTCTCTTCCTAACTCGTAAACATAAGACCAGACCAATACGGGCGATACAATACTATTGGTAGGTAACTGTGATTGAATCTGCTGTTCTGCTATATGTGCATCAACTTCACCATCATGTAAGAAGTCAAACCTGACAATAATAAAATGTTTTAGAAAGTCATGCTTTTCAGTAGGTGCTAACGGGGCAGCAGAGAACTCATCCAATAGCTGATATACCACTTCTTTAATAGCTTTAATATCCGCACTGGCATTCCCATTAGTGCTAAACCGTTGCTCAAAGTGCTCAATATCGCCACTTTCAACAGCTATATGACAAAGAAACCCTAAATCACGAAATTTAGCAGAGGATATCTCATTAACCGCCACTCCGTACTTATCTACATCATCATTAAAACTAGCATCTTGGTAGCTGGCAAGGCTGTCACGAATAATATCTCTAAAGTTTTTATTGCTTTGAGCAGAGCTAATCGTGAGGTCACGTTTGACCTGTAAACTAGTGGTTCCAATTCGACCTGATGCATCTTTCCACTTTATTATGACGTCATCTAAAGGGTAGCCAAAGTCTCTTTGCTGGCCAGCTACATTTACTACCGTACCATCACAGCCGGGCGCACTCGCTTCAGCTAGTAATGCAGTTAAATAGAAAGCCATGACATGACCTTCATAGGTAAAGCCATCACCACCGGCAAGCTCTGGAGACTGTGAAGTGTTTTTATTTTTCATCTATACGAATCTTACCTCTGGCAGTGGGTCTGTTTTGGCTTCTTCAGTTATCCTTTTTAACTCACTGTTTGAATTATTTTTTAGTAATTCACGAGCAAGCTTTATACATTCAGATCTAACCGAAGTGACGTTAATGGCTAAATGACTGGTTGGATTTACGTTTTCGTAGGCTGAACCGCCCCGGTATTGTCGGAGACTTAACATTCTGAGAGAATACGACAATGAAAAGACAAACCTACACTCCTGAGATTAAAGAACGCGCCGTCCGTATGCTGATCGAAGCAGCAAACGACTATCCCTCCACATGGGCAGCCATTCAAGCCATTGCCCCTAAGATTGGCTGCACGCCTGAAACCCTGCGCTCATGGCACAAGAAGCATATAGATCAAACTATCCCTGCATCGGTACAAGCTCAAAGCCAAGAGCAACGTATTAAAGATCTTGAACGTGAGAACAAAGAACTCAAACAGGCCAATGAGATCATACGTAAGGCAGCCGCTTTTTTCGCCCAGGCGGAGCTCGACCGTCCACCGAAATAATGGTCACATTTATCGATGATCACAAGCAGAAATACGGGATCGAGCCAATCTGTAGAGTACTACCGATTGCCCCATCAACCTACCACCGTACTAAAGACTTGGAGAGTTACCCTGAAAAGCGCTCGTTGCGTCAGCAGCATGACGATTATTATATCAACGAGATTAAACGCATCTGGCAGGACAGTAAATGCCGTTACGGTGTTCGTAAAGTCTGGCAGCAGATGAAGGCAGATGGTATTCATGTGGCTCGTTGTACGGTAGAGCGTTTAATGAAGCAGTATGGTATGCAAGGCATCTGGCGCGGTAAGGGCAAGATCACCACCAATAGCCGTGATGACCAAAAATGCTCTGATGACCTGATTAATCGTAATTTTAATGCCCATCGTCCTAATCAGCTATGGGTAGCTGACTTCACCTATATAAAAACAACTAGCGGCTGGGTATATACCGCTTTTATTATTGACGTGTTTGCCCGTAGCATTGTCGGTTGGAAAGTATCTAATCGCATGAACACGGATATGGTTATGGCTGCGCTAAATCAGGCGATAGCAGACAGGAACAACCCCAAAGATGTGATTCATCACAGTGATCGCGGGGTTCAGTACTTATCCATTCGTTATACTGATAAGATGAAGGACTCTAGCATCATTGCCTCGGTCGGCACGACTGGTGATTCATACGATAACGCACTGGCTGAAACGGTTAACGGGCTGTATAAATCTGAGGTAATTGACTATTTAAAGGAGAATTGGACTGGCGTTAATGATGTTGAACTGGCAACCCTTGAATGGGTGGACTGGTTTAATAAAACACGTCTGCATAGCACGATTGGTTATGTGTCACCTTTTGAGTTTGAAAAGCGGTATTACGATATTTAACCCTGTCAGGCATCGCTGCCTGACTCAAGTAAATCACTCTCCGATATAGTCGGGGCGGTTCAGATAGTATTTTTAGAAGATCATTCCACAAAGGTAACTTACTATTTATATCACCACTACTAGCAGCGCTTCTACTAAAGCCAGAGCCTACCATTATAGCAGCGCCTTGATATGAAGTTTCATTTCGCCAAAGAGCTTCGGCGAGCTTTTTTAGTAATGGATAGTCGGGTAAGCTTTCAATACTCATAATGGCTACTCGTAAATAGTTAAATATTTATCATTATATTTAGTCAAACACAGCGTACCCGAAACTGAACGTAAAGCACGATCAAACAATGACTGCTCTCACAGCTATGACAGTCCAATTTATCATACTAAGAAGTATACTGCTTATAAAATAGAGTAGTAGTAAAACCCATCACAGAGAAGCGCTAATTGCGTTGGTTAAACTCTTGCAAACAATCATAGAGCTATTACAAATGAATATAGGTAGTGTAACTGGTCGCCATCACGGCTCGTTCTTACTAAATTAGTTGACGATATTTTTAGAGTACTCTTCTTGAAATGTTAGTAGGTTAGTAATATTTACTGATGATTTCATCTTGTGTCATGCCAGCAAGCCGACAATAGAAAGACTCTATTGAATTTGAAGCGTCTCTTAGTTGCCGCTGTGACACTTGGATATATTGTAGGGTAACATCATCGGTTGATTTAGCTTCACGGTGATTGAGCAAGCGTTTAAGGACTGGATAGCTGATGCTTGAGTTATTAGCTACCGTTCCAAAAGTGCGGCGCAAATCATGTGGTGTAATATACAAGTTTGTTTGATTACTTATGGCCTTATAACTACGGCTTAAATCTTTTATATGGTCATCGCTAGCTTTCAAGTTGCTCGGGAATACCCATTGCTTGCCAGCGCTTAATCTGAATCTTTCTTCAAGCAGAGCTTGTAAGATATCACTAGTAGGCATATGATAATTAGAACCATTTTTGTAGCTTTGAATACTATCCTGCCAGCTATAAGGTCGACGTCAGACCACTTTAAGGGCTGCGCTTCATTTAAACGCACACCAGTGAACATAAAAAGTAGCATGATATCTCGTGCATTATTGCTATGGGGCGCTTGCAGGTGTGAGCTTCTATCAACATAATTTAAAAGTGTTTTGAGATACATACCTAAATATTCTTCTTCAACATGTTTAGTACGCGGCTTAATTATATTCCAATCTTTCTTGGCGTTAAGTATGCGTACTGGTTGCTCTTTAATTAAAAAAGTCTTCGTTATCATCTAAAAAGCTATCACGACAATAATTCCAAACTGACCTTAGAGCTCTCATAGTTGCGTTAGCCTGAGCTTTACTATGCTTGCTTATCTCTTTATGCTTATCACTTATCATTGACTTAGATATATCATTTAAAGATATATCTAGCCAATCATCTAGCTTGTTTAGTATTTGACCATCATAAGTGTCAATAGTGCCTTTAGCTAAGCTAGTCTTTGCTGATTTAAAGTAGGTATATGCATCTCTCAGTGTTGGTACATTATTGGTCTTATCTTTCGGCTCTTCCAAGACCCTCATGAAGCCCGTCATAAACATGCAGACCTTTTTTTATATTAGCCATCATTATGCTGGCTTTTTCACGTGCTTCGGTTAGCGTAATCAAGTGCGTTTCTTCCACTTCATCTCTATATAGCTTTCCGTTAATACGCTTATGTAATGTATAACGTTTGGATTGTTTGCCCCACGCGTAGCGCAAAACCAGTTAACACATCGTCCATATAGATTTCAGTACCTTTAGCGGTATAGTCTACTGAATCTATAAATTTTTTGGTAAGTTTAACCTTCATATATCACCCATGCAGCAGTATATAACCATAGTGTTAGTAATATCATACTTTAATTACTATAAGGGTCAAAGTATCAAGATAGTATCAAAAAACCAACTAAGTCCATGCGTTCGCATAAATTTTAGATTAATAAAAAACCCTTACAAGTCAATGACTGTAAGGGTTTGAATATGGTGGGCCCAGTAGGACTTGAACCTACGACCAAAGGATTATGAGTCCTCTGCTCTAACCAACTGAGCTATGGGCCCTAACGTTAGACGCACAATGATACCTGATTTTTTGAATTTTTCAAGTAAAAGATGGCAAGTAACCAATAAATTTTTAATCGGTTTAAAAGCGGATTAAAAGCCACTACCAGCCATAGTCAGGCTACGCCCCCATCGATTGTGATAATTTCACCTGTGACATAATGCGCCTGTACCAAGTACAGTACACTATGAGCAATCTCCTCAGGTTTACCGATTCTTTGCATAGGGATTGAATCGATAATATTGGTTTGTTGTACTTCATCCATGGCTTGGTCGCCATTGGGGTCGGGTAAGATATTGACGCCAGGTGCAACACCATTGACGCGTATGTCTGGTGCCAGCTCTAACGCTAGCGACTGAACCATCATTCGATGCGCAGCCTTTGCCATGTTATAGACCGTATAATTGTTAAACGGTCTATCATGCGCGTGAATATCCAATAAGCTGATAATACAGCCTTGCTGATGTTTGAGATAGGGCAGTAGCGCTTGGCTCAATAGTAAAGGCGCCTTGGCATTGGTTAGAAGTAATTCATCCCACTGCGTATAATCAATGTTACCAAGCGGGCTTGGGTAGAACCGTGATGCATTATGTACCAGTACATCTAGCTGCCCAAACGCTTCCATGATATTTTTAACAAAATTCTCTAACGCTGCACCATGATTGACTACTGCCAAATCCGCAACAATAACCACTGCGCTATTAGCACGGCTTTTGTTAAATTGGTCAGCTAAGCTATTAGCTTCTTTTCGCTACGATGACAATGGATAATGATACGGTAGCCTTGAGTGTGCGCTGCTCTGATAATTGCCGCACCGATGCGCTTAGCGCTACCAGTTACCAGCATCACCGGAGGTTGGGTGTCAGTATTCTTTGATAGCAGAGTGTTAGGTTCTTGGTTCATAGTGACAATGTTTTTTAAAATGCTTTTTAATAGGTGTCATGCGCTTGTAAGTGTTCAATTCTGCTTTGACGTAAGGCTGCTCCGATGGCTGGCCCTTTAAGATCTGGTGCAATATCTGTCATACCGATTGCATGAAAGCTATTTAGTGCTAGCATCATCTGACGGTGCTGTGTTGCCAGCTGTAAGACGTGACTGCAGACAAGGAGCTGTGACAGCTTATCTGGCTCTTTATGAGCACCACAAGCTTGTATAAGGTCAATCTTTTGGCAGCGCTCAGACTGTTTATCATGCTCAGCGTTTCGGCTTGCTGAGCGAATAGGATAGCAAACTGCGTATGCGCTTTGGGGACTTTAGCTTTATTACCGGTATCATTGATATCTCTTAGCGCTTTTGATTGGTCAGATTGGTCATGCGTATGTTCATTATTAAATAGTGACGGGGTCAGGCTGACCATTAACAGTGCCCAACGCTGTGGCAAGTTTAGGCGCATTTGGCCTGCAAAATATAATGCTGTCTGAACCGTCTCTCGTATATGAGTGTCCTCCCAAGCATCATGCAATGGGGCAAAGTACTCTGTAAGCGCACCAATCTCAAACAATTGCTGCCAGTATACTTGCGGTGATAGTTGCATCGTTGCACGGCTCGACTCTTGCCAGATACGTTCCGCACTCAAATGAGCAAGCTCTCCTGAGTTGACCAGTTGACGCATTAGGGTCAAGGTGTCTTCCGCAATGGTAAAACCCAAATCATAATAACGCCCGTAAAATCGAGCCGTCCTCAGCACTCGTAATGGGTCTTCGCTAAAAGCGCCAGACACATGGCGCAGTATGTGACTCTCTAAATCTTGTAATCCTCCGTAATAGTCAATGACATCGCCACTGACAGGGGTATCATCGGTGAGACTCACAACCTCGATAGCTATTGCATTGATGGTCAGATCACGGCGCTGCAAATCCTCTTTTAAACTAACATTAGGACTGGCATGTACGCTAAAGCCTTTATATCCTGAGCCTTGCTTGCGCTCTGTACGTGCAAGGGCATACTCTTCATGAGTGGTGGGGTGCAAAAACACAGGGAAGTCCGCACCTACTTGTTGAAACCCTGCATCAAGCATCTCTGAGACAGTTGCACCAACGACGACGAAGTCTTTATCTTTGACAGGTTGTTGTAATAGTTGATCTCGAACCGCACCACCCACAAGATAAATTTGCATAAAAGCCTCTTCTTATTGAACCGATATCAGCGGCCCAATCGCAATAAATCAAAAAACCGCCCATGCGTGATGTGCATTGGCCGGTTTTAGTATAGCAAAAGGCCCTGCCAATGGATGACAGAGCCCTTTTGAATCACATAATCATACGAAGTAGGACGTCTGATTATTTTTCGCTTTCTAAATCTTGTGCTTCAGTCACAGTCAATGCCGTCATATTGACGATACCGCGAGCAGTCGCTGATGGCGTCAAGATATGTACTGGCTTATTCGTACCTAACAAGATAGGTCCAATAGACGCACTGCTGGTTGCCGTTTTAAGTAAATTAAAGGCAATATTTGAGGCGTCAAGCGTTGGCAAGATCAGCAAGTTCGCAGCGCCTTTTAGTGGGCTTGATGGCATATCGTTTAGGCGGATATGTTCATTCAGTGCGGCATCTCCTTGCATCTCGCCTTCAAAATCAAAGTCGACATTCATGTCAGTTAGTAGCTCATGAACCTTGCGCATTTTGACCGCGCTGGCAAGATTTGAAGCGCCAAAGTTTGAATGAGAGACTAATGCAACACGTGGCGTGATACCAAAACGGCGGATTTGATCGGCAGCCAGAACGGTCATCTCAGCCAACTGCTCAGCGGTTGGATCTTCATGCACGTACGTATCAGCGATAAAGATGTTGCGATCTTGCATCAATACGGCATTCATCGAATAAAAATCATTGATGCCTTCTTTTTTGCCAATGACGCTTTCGACATACTTTAGGTGCATCTGGTAGTCACTAAAGGTACCACAAACCATACCGTCAGCATCACCGTTGTCAACCAATAAAGAACCAATCAACGTGGTTTTACGGCGAACATCACGACGAGCAAGCTCGATACTCACGCCGCGGCGCTTGTTTTTCTCGTAGTAGCCCTGCCAGTAGTCTTTGTAGCGAGGATCATCATCTTGGTTGACGATCGTGATGTTTTCGCCATCTTTTAGACGTAAGCCCAACTTATTGATGTGATCGTTGATGACTGCTGGACGACCAACCAAGATTGGCTGAGCCAAGCCTTCATCGACGACCACTTGTACGGCCAATAAGATATTATTGTCTTCGCCTTCACAGTATACGATACGCTTTGGCGCAGACTTAGCGCGTGCAAAGATAGGCTTCATAACAAACGCAGAGTTGTAGACAAACTCAGACAGACGCTGACGATATGCCTTCATGTCTTCGATTGGCAGTGTCGCTACGCCTGAGTCCATTGCCGCTTTGGCAACCGCAGAGGCAATCTCGATGATTAGGTTTGGCTCTAGTGGGCCAGGGATTAGGTAATCACGACCGAAGCTTTTCATCGTCTCGATGTTTCTGACGTTGGTCGTAGGGGTTGCTTCGACGTGTGCCATGGCAGCGATGGCTTTTACGCAAGCGACTTTCATCTCTTCGTTGACGGTTGTCGCACCAACGTCCAAGGCACCGCGGAAGATGTATGGGAAGCATAGTGCGTTGTTTACTTGGTTTGGATAATCTGAGCGACCAGTTGCCATGATGACGTCTGGACGTACCGCATGTGCCAATTCTGGCATGATTTCAGGTGTTGGGTTGGCAAGTGCAAAGACAATAGGATCTTTTGCCATACGGCGAACCATATCTTCTGATAGAGTACCTGGCATAGATAGACCTAAGAACATATCCACATCGTCCATCACTTCTTCGATAGAGGTAGCGGTTGTCTCACGAGCATAACGTTGTTTGGTTTCATCAAGGTTTTCACGACTAGTGCTGATAATGCCACGTGAATCTGAAACAATAATGTTGTTTTTATTAACACCAAGCGCGCAAATGATGTCTAGACAAGAGATGGCGGCTGCACCTGCACCTGAACAGACAACTTTAATTTCTTCGATTTTTTTGCCAGTAATCAACAAAGCATTTAGCATGGCTGCGGCAACGATGATTGACGTCCCATGTTGGTCATCATGGAACACAGGAATGTTCATGCGCTCACGTAGTACGCGCTCAATTTTGAAACATTCTGGTGCTTTGATGTCTTCTAGGTTGATACCACCAAAAGTAGGCTCAAGGGAGGCAACCGCTTCGATGAATTTGTCTGGATCATTTTGAGCAATTTCAATATCAAAAACGTCGATACCTGCGAACTTCTTAAATAGAACGCCTTTACCTTCCATGACTGGCTTCGATGCCAATGGACCGATATTACCCAGACCCAATACAGCAGTACCGTTAGTGATAACACCAACGAGGTTATTACGTGCCGTGTATTTAGACGCAAGTTTTGGATCTCTTTGGATCTCAAGACAAGGTACAGCAACACCTGGAGAGTAGGCGAGTGCTAAATCACGTTGGTTGGCTAGCTGCTTAGTAGGGGTTACCGAAATTTTACCTGGGCGTGGAAACTCATGGTAATGTAAGGCAGCTTGTTCAAACTGCTCTTTTTCTGTACTGAGGTTATCCGTATTCGAAGTGGTATCGTCATTCATAATAATTGCCATGGTTGGAATAAATTGGAATAAATTAAATGGTGATAAAAAACAACGTCTAACCCTCCAAAGATCATTGAATGATAATAATTGAAAGGGATAAAGACGTTAAACGACTCACGACCATCAGAATCATGGTCGACGATCAAAGATCAGGTCAAAAAAGCAAACCAGCTAAAATATTCATTCTAGCATTATTGCCAATTCACTGCCTAGTCAACAACGGTGAATTGTGCGAATAATATAATAAAATGATATTCGTTATTTATCTCGTTGATAATGCCAAAAATGCAGTTGGATATCAACCTTAATTTCATAATATTTCAAAATATTACAGAATTGAAAAGTGTTAAAGCGGGCAACTACTAAGATGAGCAGCTAATAGGCATCTGCGGTGTATCCGGTGCAGGCGCATTAGTATCTAGATCATTAGCGATATCTTGCACGCTGTAAGGATTGTCTAATAAGCGAAACACTCGATCAACTTCTTCAAACTGACCTTGCTCTGCGGCAGTAATCGCACGCTGCGCCATGCTATTACGAAGGACATAGACAGGATTAGTTGTCTGCATACCGTTAACTACCTGCTCAAGTGACAGCTGCTCGATCTGTGCCAGATAACGTGTTGACCAGTCTTGCCATACTTGCTGCGCATCACCGCTTAATTCGGTGGTCATGGTAACCAGTAGCTTTTGCTCATAAGGATGATCTGCTGGTGCGACCAAACCGAGTAGGGCGCGGAAACTATTGGTATAGTCGAGCAAATTGTCTTCTAATAGTGTCAACCATTCAAAGGCCAAGCTGAGGTTTTCTCTTTGATGCGGTAGGCCAAGCTTGCGGCACAGACCTTGCTGATAATGCTGCATAAAGGTTGCTTCATAAGGCGCTAAACACTCAGCGAGCGTCTCACGAGTAACGCCTTCTAGGCGCATAAAGTGTGGCAGCCAAACGTTTAGGTTCCAATGCCCGATAGCAGGTTGATTCTGATAAGCGTAGCGACCCGTATGGTCTGAGTGATTATTAATCCATGCAGGATTGAAGCGCTCCATAAAGCCAAACGGCCCAAAGTCCAAAGTACTGCCTGTGATAGATAAGTTATCTGTGTTCATCACACCGTGAGCAAAGCCAATCAATTGCCAATCAGCAATCATACGGGCCGTACGTTCAACCACTGCGGTCAAGAAAGCTAAGACAGGCGTTTCGCTATCGCGGCACTCTGGATAGTAAGTGTCAATCATATAGTCAGTGAACTCACCCAGTACATCAGGGGCAAAGCTGGCAATCCATTCGACATGACCGAGACGAATATGACTATCAGCCACACGCATCAACGCTGCACCTGCTTCGATACGCTCACGGCGTACTCTCGTATCAGATACCACAAACCCCAAAGCGTTAGACGAGGGGGATGCCAAGCTGCGTCAATGCATGACCGCAAAGGTATTCGCGAATAGTACTACGTAAGACTGCGCGTCCATCACCCATGCGCGAGTAGGGCGTCAAACCAGCACCTTTAAGATGCAAGTCTTGTGGCTGTCCATCAACATCGAGTACCTGCGCCATCAATAAACCGCGTCCGTCGCCCAATTGCCCAGCCCACTGTCCAAACTGGTGACCGGCATAGGCCATCGATAATGGTTTGAAATCAGCTGGCACGTATTGACCGCCCAATATCTCAACCCAATTGGTCATCAGGTCCTCGTCGTTTGCCCAACCTAACTGCTGTGCAACTTGAGTGTTGAAGTGACCGACACGAGGATTGTCTAGTGGCGTCGGTGGCTGCTCATGATAAAGGCGCGTGTCTAGGTTGACGTAAGTGTTTTGATAACGCATACAGGCCGTTTCCATTAAAATATAAAAGTGAGAATGTCACTATAGCATAGCTCTCATATGGCATCGTTGCACTCTGTCCGTCTCTTGTAATATCTAGCCAAAAAATAAAACTAGCTACTTTGGGTGAGCTGAGTTTAGTGGATTATAGTCGAACCACTATTAAAGTGTTACAGCGTTAGACTCGTTTAGCCTACTACTGTAGTACTTGCACTCTGATGTATGCTGAAAAAACGGACAAAAATATTTGGTAAACTTGTAATCTAAACAGGAGTTTACCATGAGTAAGAAAAGAGTAGAATACAGCGACACCTTCAAAGCCGAAGCCATCGCCAAAATCAAAGAAAATAACGGCAACATCAGTCAAACGGCTAAGGAGCTAGGGATACCCATGAACACACTAGCGAACTGGCACAGGAAAGCAGAAAGCGGCGTACTTGCAGGCACACAAAACTATAACCCTGAACTCATAGCCGCCTTGGATGAAATCAAAGACCTTAAAAAACAACTAAAAATCGCTCAAGAAGAACGAGAAATTCTAAAAAGGCAACGGCGTACTTTGCCAAGAACCAGTAGCCAAGTACGCCTTTATGCAAGAGAATCGATTAAAATACTGCATACAACGTATGGCGACCCTATTTGAAGTCAGCCTATCAGGCTACTATGACTGGCTAAAGCGAGGCATCAGCAAGCGAAAACAGCACCACAACCGCTGTGAATTACTGGTCAAATCCGCTCACATGGATACCAAAGAAAGCTACGGTCATGAACGCTTACATCAGCATTTAACTAACCAAGGACATGACATCAGCCTTTACATGGTGCGACAAATTAAGCAAGAACATAGTATTTACTGCAAGCGTCACAAGCGATTTAAAACGACTACTGACTCAAATCACAACAAGCCTGTTTATCCAAACTTGCTAGAACAGCAATTTGACGTGGTAGCACCCAATATTGCCTGGGTCAGCGATATAACGTATATCTGGACCAATGAAGGCTGGTTATATCTAGCAGCGGTCAAAGACTTGTATAGCAAAGAAATCGTGGGCTATGCCCTAAATAAACGCATGACCTCTGATTTAGTATGCCAAGCGTTAAACAATGCCATCAAGTATAAACGACCCGCTAAAGGGCTTATCGTGCATTCTGATAGGGGTAGCCAATATTGCAGTTATCAGTACCGCCAAATCATTCAAAAGCATGGCTTAGCTGGCTCTATGAGCCGAAAAGGCAATTGCTACGATAATGCCCCGATTGAGAGTTTCTGGGGTCAGCTAAAAAATGAGCTGATTTACCACAAGGTCTATGAAACTCGTCAGCAAGCCATCGCTGATGTTACAAGATATATTGAGATTTTTTACAACCGTCAACGGATACAAAAGGGTTAGGATTTAAGTCGCCTGCTCAAGTATTCCAAGACTTTTACCGTCAGGCTGCCTGATGAAATCTACCAAGTGTTTTTCTCCGTTGTTGACAGCAGAGGTCACTCGTCTGCCTTGTACCACTTTTAGTATTGATTGACTATAGTTGGTTACTGTCTCTAGGTTGGAGGTTGCAACGATTGAGCCTATATATTTCATCATTTACTACGAGGATAAGATTATTAAAAGTAGAGGTAGTGACATAAACCATAAATTATAAATTATAAACAAAAAAATCCCCCTATCTAGGGCAGATAGAGGGAAGGAGAAACCTGACAATTACGATAGCTTATAAAAACCAGTTAGGCGGCTTTTTGCTGATACCAATAGAGCGAAAAGCATTTTTCAAGTTATTGTTATGCTCAAGAATTTTTTGCTCAATCTTAGCATAATCATGCTTCAATTTATCATCAGCCTCGTGCAAGCGATCAGCGAACTCTGTCTTTTTAAGTTCAATTGTTTTTGCTTTTAGCGCTTGCCACTCTTCAACTGTCTGCGTAAAGGCATCATATTCAAACTTAATGCGATCTTGGAAGCTCTTCATCGCATGAGTTAAGTCAATACCGCCACCAGTCGCGGTATCGATTTTCTGCTGAGCTGCTTTAAATTGCATTTGAACTTCGGCATGCTTGATGGTCGTATCATCGACCGTGCGCAGATCAGAGGTCAACCCAAGTTTTGATAAGCCAGCAATCAACCATTTGGTTGGATCATACTGCCACCATTTTACGCCATTACGATAGTCGTACTGGAAGAAGTGATGGTAGTTGTGATAACCCTCACCCCATGTAAATATCGCTAAAATGAAGTTATCACGAGCAGTATTGGTATCGGTATAAGGACGGCTACCAAACATATGACATAATGAGTTAATGAAGAAAGTAAAGTGATGCGTCAATACCAAGCGCAGCAAACCTGCCAACACAAGCGTGCCCCAAACATCACCCAACAACCAACCAACAGCCGCGACCAAACCAACGTTGGTGGCTAGTACCCATAGGCCATAATATTTATGCTGTATCTGTAGGACTTTGTCTTTGGTCAAGTCAGGAATGTTTTTGTAGTCAAAGTTGCCGCTAGGATAGTTACGTAGCATCCAGCCGATATGGCTGAACCAGAACCCACGTTTTGCTGAGTACGGATCGTCCATTACATCATCGACATGACGATGATGAACACGGTGACCTGAAACCCAGTCAAATGCAGACCCTTGTACCGCTAGGGTAGCTCCTAGCAATAAAAAAGTTTTTGACGATTGGATGCGCTTTGTAAGCACGGTGCGCCAACAGGCGATGATAACCGGCGGTGATGCTAATGCCAGTCCATACCATAAAGGCACCAAATACACCCCAGACAGGAGCGCTTACATCATGAGTAAACAAATACCATGGTGTAATGATAGCAGCAGCAATCGGCGTCGTTACCAAAAAAAGTCGCTGGAATCCAGTTGATTGGCGCTTTTGTAAATTCAAACTCACGCATATCAATGCTTTGCTCTTTTGTCAGAACATCCGTTTGCTCAGAAGCGTTAGCGTAGTTGCGTTTTGCCGTAGGCTGCTCGTCAAGAGCCATTTGCGCTTTCTTTCATCAAAACGAGTCTTGAAACGCGTGACTTGAGTGCTGGCGTTCTTTACAAAGGTATCGCCAGATTTGATAGCGAAACGTAAGCCTTTAAGCGGTAAGCCAAGTGCTTTTTTTGCAATCATATAATATCCCTAACGGTATTAATTTAAGTCCCCATAGTACCTGAAAAATCATATAAAGTGAACACTTATACACTATAAAAATATTGCTAAATAACAATAACTTGTATGAATTATAGACTGTATGAGTCAAAAATGCCGATAACTTGTCAGGCATTAAGGGGAAGTGTAAGTAACGCTATAGATATGTAGGGACTGTAAGGGGTGAAAAAAGAGATTTATCTAAAAGTGAAAAAATATGGATAGACAGTTCAAGGTAATAATAAATGACGTGGAAAGTCAGTAATAATCACGTCGGTATTCCAGCTTATAAGCTGTTCAATCGTATGGACATCATTGACCGTCCAAGCGCTCACGGGTAGCCCATAACGGTGACTATGTTTGATAATGTCTTGGGTTAAAAGCGGATAATGAATACCCAATTGAACGCAGCCAAGCTGTAGGGCAGTGTATGTCGCTTTTGCCAAGGCAGCTGGCGTGCGAATCAATAATCCTCGCGGTATGCGAGATAATAGTCTGTGGCGTTGCAACCGATTATGCAGCTCCACATCAAAGCTGGTCAGCACCACTGGTAAGCTGGCAAGCGGTGTATCGATAAGCTCTTGCGCCAGTGCATTTATCAATACTGCATAATTGGTTCGATTGTGCGTTTTAATCTCAAGCTCAATCACCCTAAATCCCTCTCAGTACAGGCGCTATATTGGCTAAAGTCATGATTGGCTGCCCGAATTGTAAGCGGCACTGAATCTCTGTGAGCCCGAGCTGATCAATACGCGACTGTTGACCGCACATACGCTCCAAATCATCGTCATGGAACACAATCAAGTGACCATCGGCATTCAGTTGAATATCAAATTCAACCCCTGCCAAGCCTTGTGAGGTTAGATTTTGAGAATACTTAAAACCTGAAAAGGTATTCTCTAAACTCTCTCCGCGAGCGCCACGATGACCTAATAAACGCGTGTTTTTAAAATTTACCATATCACATGACTACTGACTGATTTTACGACTCATCATATATTGTCATGACATCAACGTCTAATAGAATTTGTGGCGTGACCAATATACTTTGCGTCTGATGTTTCTCTAGTATTTGTTATGTTTTTGCAACCAAACGCAGGTTTTACCCATAATGAGGGGCGCTATTTGTATATCCATGGGCTACACTAATGACCATTTCAACCAAACACCGTATAATGATGTGGTTTTCAAATCTATCGCAGACCGTTAATGACACCATTGTTTTATAAGTCTGCCATGCAGTTTGAGTGTTAAATATTGTCCATCAGTGGCGGTAAGAACCAGTAAATTGGGAGTGAAGTAAATATGAGCGTAGCAAATATAAGTTTGAGCAAGTGGCATAAAGTGGCTGGAATCGGAATAGTATGTGGTTTGGCGCTTGCAGGCTGTGATCGCTCAGAGAAAGAAGATACTGCCGATACGGCAGAGATGACGGAACAAGAGCCAGTAGCGACCGAAAGTGCCGTCGCTCCTGCTATCAATTGTGATGACCCGATGGTACAAGACCGTCTCAAATCTGCTTTAAAAAATACACTCAACCAACAGGCACAAGCATTGGCTGCTAATTATGCCAATGATGCCGAGATTAGTCTAGAAAGCGGCGTTGTCACTGAAAAAATCAATGGCGTGGTTATCGATGTACAAAACGCTGCCATACTACAAAAAGCCAATGACAATGGTATGACAACGTGCCAAGCAAGTGTCAGCATGACATTGCCAAGTGAAGACTTGTATCAAGCCAGTCAAGTGCAAGCGGCTAACAATCAGCCAAGCCTGCAATCTCGTTTGGCGCAAGACAATATCCGTATCAATAACAATATGCTCGTTGATGACGCCTTTACTTACGTTGTCGGTACTCAAGGCGGGCAAGTGCGCACGCGTATTGCTGGACAGCCAGCGTTGATTACTGTGGTTTCAGATGTGATGGCAGGCTCTGTGTTGAAATCTGCGATGGATGAGGAGCGTGCTGAGCGACGTGCAGCAGCCCAAAGCAGTAACAATAATACTCAAGCAGCACCCGCTCGTCAGCAGCCTAGAACCATCACGCCAGTTGAGCCAATTCGTCCTACTGAACCTGCGACGCCGCCAACCATCAATAAACCGACCAGCAACCAAAACAGCTCGACAGAAAACAATCAAGCAGCGGCTACTACTGAGACCAAAAAACCAGTAACGCCAGCGACGCCAAAATCAGTGCCGAAAGATGAAACCATCGATATGGTCATCATTGAAGATGATAGCGCTACTTACTAATTTGCAATTTTATGAGTAGTTAGCAACTGGTAGTCGATAGATATTGCTAAGTAATAAAAACCCCGTAACATGAGTGCTGCGGGTTTTTTTATATTCGAAAAATCAACCTAGGTCAGAGGGTGCTAGCAATATTAGGTTTGATTCATTAGCGATTGTCAGCGAAGTTTTGCAAGACTTGACTGTCCCATAGTACTTCAGAGACTTGTTCGGGATCTGTACAAAAGCGCGCGGCGACAAACAACCAATCAGATAAACGATTGATAAAGCTGATGGCAGTGCGGCGTATGGCTGCTGGGCGCTGCTCCTGCAATAACACAGCTTGGCGCTCAGCTCGGCGACACACACTACGTGCTACATGCAACTGGCTCACCAGTACAGAGCCTGTGGGTAAAATAAAGTCTTTTAGTGGTGGCAGCGTGGTATTCATCATATCGATTTGTTGCTCTAGCCACTCGATATGGGTGGCATTGACGCCCTCATATTCTGGCATGGCAAGCTCACCGCCGATATTGAACAATAGATGCTGAATAATAACTAAGGCTTGAGAAAAATCCTTACTAATCGATTGGCCTTTGTTTCTTTGTAGTTGAGCACGCACCAGTCCGATATGTGAGTTGAGCTCGTCGATATCACCCATGACACCGAACAGATTGTCAGCTTTACTGAATCGACTGCCATCAGCCATACCCGTGCTGCCATCATCTCCAGTACGCGTGTATATTTTGCTTAATCGATTGCCCATCTTTATATCCTTAACGGTTTTTATGATTGAATGGTGGTAGTTGCCTGCTCATTGTAGTATTTTACGCCTGTTTTCGCTAAGATAATGGGTTACGTTAAAATTATAATCATATCATCGGTACGGCTTGCTTACTTGCTACGGCTGATATTTTCAATCTATTTATTTTATTTATGCTAAAAGGCTCTTTTATTATGACCACACCACTTGCAGATGCGATGTCTCAACTTGCTATTTATGACTCACTGACTGGCGGCAAGCGTCCGTTTGAACCGCTCAAAGCAGGGAAAGTGGGTATGTATGTGTGTGGTATGACCGTCTATGACTATTGTCATATCGGGCACGCTCGAATGATGATCGGGTTTGATATGGTGGTACGTTGGCTCACCCAATTGGGTTATGATGTCAATTACGTACGCAATATCACTGATATCGATGACAAAATTATTGCGCGCGCCGCTGAAAATGGCGAAGAGATTGGGGCGTTGACCCAGCGCTTTATTACAGCGATGCATGATTTTGCAGCCCTTGGCTGCTTAGTACCTGATGCTGAGCCGCGCGCGACTGATCATATCGATGATATGCAAACCATGATTGAGACGCTGGTCACAGGTGACTATGCGTATGCAGGCGACAATGGCGATGTCTACTATGCTGTTGATAGTTTTGCGAATTATGGCAAATTGTCTAAGCGCAATCTTGATGAGATGCAGGCAGGTTCACGTGTCGATGTCGAAAACGATAAGCGCAACCCATTTGACTTTGTGCTTTGGAAAGCGGCGAAACCTGATGAGCCGCAATGGGCGTCACCTTGGGGGCAGGGGGCGTCCGGGTTGGCATATTGAATGCTCGGCCATGTCGACCAAGTGCTTGGGCAATACCTTTGATATTCATGGCGGCGGTCACGACTTGCAGTTCCCGCATCATGAGAATGAAATTGCCCAGTCTGAGGCAGCGACGGGTTGCGAGTACGCGCGTAACTGGATGCACGTCGGGTTTATCAATGTTGACGGCGAAAAAATGTCCAAGTCGTTGGCTAATTTCTCAACCATTCGCGATGTTATAGCAAAATACTTGCCTGAAACGGTGCGTTTTTTCTTATTATCTAGCCATTATCGTAGCCAAGTTAATTTCTCTGATAGCGCATTAGATGAAGCTCATAATAGCCTAAGCAGATTATATAATGCGTTAAAACTGGCTGAACAGCAAAAGGGCAGACAATCGTAATCGATGACAACTTGACGAGCGAAGCTTATCGTACGGCTGCTGGACAAGATTTTATTAAAGCCATGAATGATGACTTCAATAGCTCAACAGCGATTAGTGTTTTATTTGGTCTGGCACGCGACATCAATAAAGCCATCAAAGCTGAAGAAGTCGAGACAGCATGGCAGTTGGCACAGCAATTAAAAGCACTGGCACAGGTGTTGAATATCTTACAACAACCTGTGCAGCAGTTTTGCAAGCGGTGATTGGTGATAAAGCAGAAGATGGTTTGACTGATGCGGCTATTGACGGATTGATCGTCGAGCGTGCCGATGCCAAAACCAACAAAAACTTTGCGCGTGCTGATGAAATACGCGAGCGGCTAAAAGAGGCTGGTATTGAGCTTGAAGACAGCCGCGCTGGTACAACATGGCGCCGCGCATAGATATATAGACGCTGTGCATCAGATTACATACGCATGCTAATAAATTAAGTCAGCTCACGCTGGCTTTTTTTTTGCAGAGTGCATTAGGTTAAAGCATACCGAATGCACTTTTTATATCCATTCCTTTTATATCCGTTCCTTTTGTAGACCAGTGGCTTTGAAAATATGAATACTCTTAAAAATAGTAATGCTGATGATCGTGGCATAGCAATGGATATTGACGGTGGTCACCGCCGCGATGTAGAGCGTAATAATATCCGCTACAATGCACTGCAGGTAGTTTTAGGGTTTCTTATTATAGCCATCAGCGCTATCTATATACCTGCCAGTGCAGCAAATGAGGAAGGCCGCTCACAAGTCGCTAGCAAACCTGACAATTTGGCTGAGTACGCTGTCCAACAAATAAATACAATCAAAGACGAAAATATTAGCGTCTCTGGTATTACCGAAGAGATATTTGATCCCACTGAGCGTAGCGCAGTACAGCAAGCAGGGACGTTGCAAGGTGATGTGGGACTGACAGGGGGAGTATAGCGAGAATTACTACTTACTCAACAAGCTCAATGTCGGGTTACCACCATTAGCTGAGCCACCAAATTTGGCGACGCCGCTTGCGACTTTGGGGTTTTTTCAATCTGCGGTGATGAAGCAGCAGTATGATTTGGCCGCTTATGCACTCAATATGAATCTGATTGATGAGAAAAACCAGCGTACCCGTTCGCTTGATTTGACCAAGCAGCTTGATTTTTTACTATCTGAAAAAGAGCTATACGTATTTGATGATATGCCCGATCGTCCTGATGGTCTGATTGAACCACCATTGGGTAACGATAGTAGTGTCATGGGTATCCCTAGACGCTCTATCCAGCTGGGTTATATCGAGTACCGAGAACGTCGTGTTCCTGTTTACTTGGAGCGGGTAAGGGTAGGTGATCAGGCGCCAGTTTGGATGTTCTCTGCGCAGACAGTGGGTAATATTGAAAATCTTTATAAACAATATCATCCATCGGAGTTTGAGCGTTATCTACCTACTTGGTTAAAATTCCAGTTTTTTGGTATTGCCTTATGGGAGTTTTCAGCGCTCATCCTGTTTTTCTTATTTACCATGGGCGTAGGTTGGATACTAAGTAAAAGCACGGAAAAACTCATCAGCCGTTATGTTGATAATGAAAAATACAACATCTCTGCTGGCAGTGCCAATGGCGTGGCAGATTTGGCCAATAAGCTAACCGTGCCTTTGACCTTTACCATCAGTTTTTCGCTCGTTTTTACCTTAGTTTCTGGTGGTTTTCCTTATCTAGATGCAGTGGCTTCATCAACCCGTCCGCTGATTTGGACGGGGTTGGTATTTAGTGCGATGTGGCTAGGCATTCGTACTATTAATTTTTTTGCCAATCGTTACCAAGACATGCAGATTGAAAACCTAGGAGAAGAGCATTTTGATAAAGTGCGCCGTCGTCGCACTTATGTGTCGATATTCCGCCGCGTTTTCATTTTTGTCATGATATTGGGTAGTATCTGGATAGGACTGAGTGAGTTTGCCAACATGGAAGGTCTTGGCAAAACCTTACTGACTTCAGCTGGTATTGCTGGCGTGGTTATTGGTATCGCCGCTCAGCCTATATTGGGTAACATCATTGCTGGGGTGCAGGTGGCAGTGACGCAGCCTGTACGGATTGGCGATAGCGTGATAATGGATGGTAATTTCAGCACTGTGGAAGACTTGCGTTACACTTATGCGGTACTCAAAACATGGGATGAGCGTCGATTAATTGTGCCGATGCGCCAGTTGATCACTGAAAGGGTAGAGAACTGGTCACATACAGAAGTGCATCAGACCTGTCCTGTGTTTTTATACATTGATTATGGTGCAGATATAAAGGCCATTCGCCAGCAGTTTATCTCAGTAACTAAAGATAATGAGCTTTGGGACAATGAAACTGAGCCCGAAATATTTGTTGTTGAAGTGACAGAAAACACCATTCAGCTGCGCGGTGCTGTTTCAGCAGTAGGTCCCATAGAAGCATGGACGCTTGCTTGCGAAGTGCGTGAGCAGATGCTTGGCTACTTGCATCAGCAGCAAAACAAGTATTTGCCGACAGAGCGTTTTACGTTAACAGAAAGTCTGTAACGTTCAAGGAGAGCTATTCGCTATAAAAAAGCGTCATTAAACATATAGTGTATGTTTATTATCGCTGAAGACGTATTTGTGTAAAATAATCTGACAAATATAGTATGTCAGAGAGGTGCTTATTTGTTATAATGTGGCGTTATTTTTATAGGATAACTGAGTGGTTAGCCATGTGTCAGCACTGTGTATGCAGTTGCAATAATTGATATGCCTAACTCTGAGCTCCTACCCATCAAAATAACCACCACTAGGGGTCTGTATGTTGCGAATTGTCGATGAAGCCTTAACCTTTGATGACGTTTTATTATTGCCAGCCTATTCTGAAGTTCTGCCAAAAACTGCCGATCTGTCTACCCGTTTGACCAAAAACATCACGCTAAACCTTCCGCTGATCTCTGCTGCTATGGATACCGTCACTGAGTCTGAAATGGCGATCACGATGGCTCAGCTTGGTGGTATGGGTATCTTGCATAAGAGCATGGACATCGAAAAGCAGGCCACACAAGTACGCCGCGTCAAAAAGTTTGAAGCGGGTACGGTTGTTGACCCAATCACCGTACATCCAGAGATGACGATTGGTGAATTGCTACGCTTGACGCAAGACAATAATATCTCAGGCGTACCTGTGGTCGAAAAGGGTACAGACAACGTAGTAGGTATCGTGACTCACAGAGATTGGCGTTTTGAGACCAACTTGTCATTGCCAGTTAGTCAGATCATGACACCAAAAGAGCAGTTGGTCACCGTACATGAAGGTGAGAGCAACGAGAATATCAAAAAATTGCTACATGAGCATCGCATCGAAAAAGTCATCGTTATCGACGACAACTTCCGCTTACGTGGTTTAATTACGGTCAATGATTTTGCCAAAGCCGAAAACAATCCAAATGCGTGTAAAGACGAGAAAGGTCGTCTGCGTGTTGGTGCAGCGGTTGGTACAGGTGCAGACACGCAAGCACGCGTCGAAGCATTAATCGCTGCTGATGTTGATGTGATCGTAGTGGATACGGCGCATGGTCACTCAAAAGGCGTAATTGAAAAAGTCTCTTGGATCAAGAAAAACTATCCGCATGTTCAAGTTATCGGTGGCAACATCGCAACAGGCGAAGCGGCACTTGCACTACGTGATGCTGGCGCTGATGCGGTAAAAGTCGGTATCGGCCCTGGATCTATCTGTACCACGCGTATCATTGCCGGTATTGGTGTACCACAAATATCAGCTATTGATAATGTTGCTAGCGCATTAAAAGACAGCATCCCATTAATCGCTGATGGCGGTATCCGCTACTCAGGTGACATGGCAAAAGCGATTGCGGCTGGTGCATCGTGCATTATGGTAGGCTCACTAATGGCTGGTACGGAAGAGGCACCAGGTGAAGTTGAGCTGTTCCAAGGCCGTTATTACAAAGCTTACCGCGGTATGGGTAGTCTGGGTGCAATGTCTGGATCAAACGGCTCATCGGATCGTTATTTCCAAGATGCCAAAGATGGCGTAGAGAAGCTCGTACCAGAAGGTATTGAAGGCCGCGTTCCTTATAAAGGACCTGTCGCTGGTATTGTCAACCAATTGGCTGGTGGCTTACGCTCATCAATGGGCTATACAGGCTCTGCGACTATCGAAGATATGCGCACCAACCCACAGTTTATCAAAGTCACATCAGCAGGCATGAAAGAGTCGCATGTTCATGATGTACAGATCACGAAAGAAGCGCCGAACTACCGTGTAAACTAATCGGTATTTTATAGCTCTGCACTGTTTGAGAACTGGCCCAGTTGCAGAGCTGTAGTGACGTTAAGATACAAACAGTCAACAATGCTTTGTTATTGTTGGCTGTTTTTTTGTAGAATATAAAAGCATATTATTACAATAGCAGTATTGCCTGCGCATACGCTTGGCCTTTTATTTTTAGACTTGAGGAATATAAATAATGAGTTACTTTGGCACTGATGGTATCCGTGGAAAATTTGGTGAATTGCCTATTACCCCTGACTTTATTTTAAAACTGGGTTATGCGACTGGACAGGTGCTCATAGAAGCCAACGAAAATTCTACGCGCAAACCAAGTGTGGTCATCGGCAAAGATACTCGTCTCTCAGGTTATGTCATTGAAGGTGCTCTGCAAGCAGGTTTTAACGGGGCTGGCGTCGATGTTTATATGCTTGGTCCATTACCGACGCCAGCGATTGCACATTTGACTCGCAGTTTTAATGCCGATGCGGGTGTGGTTATCTCAGCGTCACATAATCCTTATTATGATAACGGTATCAAGTTCTTCTCAGGTAGTGGCAAAAAAATCAGTGATGAGATGCAGATAGCAATTAATGACAGATTAACGGCAATCATGAGTGATGCTAATGGTAACAATGCCACGATGCCTATCCTTGACCCCTGCAAACCTAGGCAAAAACCGCCGAATTGACGATGCAAAAGGTCGATACATTGAATTTTGCAAAGGCAGCTTCCCATATCAGTATGATCTTAGCCATCTGACCGTCGTGGTTGATTGTGCCAATGGTGCAGGCTATAGCGTCGCACCTAGAGTCATGCGGGAGCTTGGTGCTAGTGTTATCGCTATCAATAACACTCCAGACGGCATCAATATCAATGCTGAATGTGGCTCTACTCATCCTGAAGGTCTGCAAAAAGCGGTGCTTGAGCATGAAGCAGATGTTGGTATCGCATTAGATGGTGACGGCGATCGCATTGTGATGGTTGATGAGACAGGTAAGCTGGTTGATGGTGACGGTATCTTATATGTGCTCGCGACCCAAGGACTCACCAAAGCGCAAGGCGTCGTTGGTACGCTTATGAGTAATATGGGATTAGAGTTGGCATTAAAGGCGGCTGACATTGATTTTACTCGTGCAAAAGTAGGCGACCGCTATGTCATGCAAGACTTGGAGGCCAATGGTTGGATACTGGGCGGTGAGCCATCTGGACATATTCTGTGCCTGGACAAAAGCCGTACAGGCGATGCGATCATAGCAGGGTTGCAAGTATTGGCTGTGATGCAAGCGCAAGGACGTGCACTGAGTGAGCTGGTCGAAGGGTTTGACGTACTACCACAGAAGCTGGTCAATGTACGTCTGTCTCAGATGCAAGACCCATACAAGCATGAAGAACTGGTCGCCGCTTTTGACAAAGCACAGACGACTTTAGAAGGTCGTGGTCGTCTTCTTATTCGCCAATCAGGTACAGAGCCTGTGATTCGAGTCATGGTTGAGTCTGATGATGAGATAGAGTGTGATGTGATGGCAAATGATTTGGCTGATCATATCAAGTCGGTATTAGGTTAATAGTATTCAACGCTTAATATTCAAAGCTTAATATTCAAAGCTTAGCACTCAAGATTACAATGTTGAAATGTCATAATTTTATAATAAGGAATGATCATGAGCATGGACTTTACCGACCAACGCCTTTCATATGAAAAAGGCGCGCTTGATCAACAGTCAGTACCAGCGTCACCATTTGAGCTATTTAAGGCTTGGATGGATGAGGCAATAGCGCAAAAAGTGCAAGAACCTTATGCTATGAGTTTGGCAACTTGCGGTGCAGACAATAAGCCTAGCGTCCGTATCGTGTTACTGCGTGAAATTACGGATACAGGTATTATTTTTTATACCAATTATGACAGCGCGAAAGGACAGGACGTTGCAGCAAACCCCAATGCTGAAGCGCTGTTTTTTTGGCATGAGCTGGAGCGCCAAGTTCGTATTAGTGGTCGTATTGCTAAAATTGACGCTGAAAAATCTGCTGCCTATTTTCAAAAACGTCCACATGATAGCCAAATAGGTGCTTGGGTCAGTCAACCGCAAAGTGGTGAAGTCACCAATCGTGAGGTGATGGAGCAAACGTTCGAGCAACTTCAGGCCAAATATCCAGAAAACACCACAGTGCCAACGCCAGCGTTTTGGGGTGGGTATGAAATTACGGTTGAAAAAATCGAGTTCTGGCAAGGTCGTGCCAACCGTATGCATGACCGCATCGTATATACGCAAGATGGTGATAGCCAAAGCGCTGAAAGCTGGACGACCAAGCGTCTACTACCATAGTGTTTGGCTGATTTTGAAATCCTAGCTCATTTAAAAATATAAAAAAGCCACTCTATATCCAGTCTCTCGGGTATTTAGAGTGGCTTTTTTATATCAGTTATTTGCTTTATTTGGCATTGGTATCGACATCCACAGAGACGGACATACCAGGACGCAAGCGTGCAAGCTCAGGTTGGTGCGGATCCAAGTCGATACGTACTGGGATGCGCTGCGCAATTTTTATATAGTTACCTGTCGCAGGATTGGCGGCACCTGCACTAAACTCACTGCCAGTGGCTGGTGAGATGTTGCTCACATGACCTGTGAATTTGGCACCGCCAAGCGCATCCACATGAATAGTAGCTGGTTCGCCGATTGCCATACTGGCTATTTGGGTTTCCTTAAAGTTTGCGATAATCCAAATGCCTTTTGGTACGATATACATGAGCTGGGTGCCCGCGCTAACGTACTGACCTTCTTTGACACTGATTTGGCTCAGCTGACCGGACTCAGGTGCTGTGATGATCGTATTATCGAGATTAATTTGTGCTTGCTTCACACCTGCCTCAGCACTTTTGATATTTGCGTCCAGCGAGGGTTGGGTGCCACTGGTTTTGGCGAGGTTTTGTTGCGCGGCTTGTAAATTGGCTTCAGCCTGTTGCACGCTTGCCTGTGCTTGAGCCAGCTTTGCTTTGATATGAGCCACTTCTGCTTTTGATACCGCACCGATAGCATCTAAGCCCTGATAGCGATTGACGTCTTCACGAGCGCTCTCGACATTGATTTTGGCGCTATATAAGTCTGCTTTGCGTGCTTCGATTTGTGCTTGGCTAGATTGCGTGTCTTGAACATTGGTAGAGCGACTGGTGACCGCCACTTCAGTATTGGCCTCAGCTTGTTCAAGTTGCTGTTGAAACGTTCGATCATCTATTTTTATCAGTAGATCGCCCGCTTTTACATCAGCAAAATCCTGCACCGCCACTTCGGTGACATAGCCGGAAACTTGCGGACTAATAATAGTGGTTTGACCTTTGACAAAGGCGTTATTGGTTTGTTGCACCGTAGGCGTAAATGGTGGCAGTTTCCAAGCATATAAAATTAAGGCCGCACCAATGACAATCAGCGCAATCAATAATCCCAAATTTAGATAGGATTTTTTCTTGGGAGACCAGCCAGCCGTATTTGATATCGGCTCTTTTGGCGGCATAGGCGTTTCATTATCATCGTCTTGATTTTCTATAGAGCCTTCTACAGAGTTATCCTCACGCACGCTATCAGGCGTATCAGTAGCTGCTTGTATCTCGGATGTATCCGTTTTCTTTTGCGTAGCGCTTGTAGCGGTCTCTACTGGAGCCGTAGCAGACTCTGTACGTGTGTCTGTTGCTGGAGCATCAGTTGACGTCTGAGGTATTTTATTAAGCTCATTTGGTTTTTCTTGGCTCATGACATGCTCCTAAATGTTAATAAGCAGATATCTGATGGGTCTGACTATAAATAAATATGATAAAAAATCACTAAGATAATAAGTTGAATTATTTTGTTTCGCGCATCTTGGCGATGACGGCGAGCTCTTTGGCCAGTGGATTGCGCTTGTGGTAGCGGTTATAAAGATAATTGAGCAGCAAAATAATCGTAACGGCAGTAGCAAGACAGGCCATCAGAAAAAACAGGTCGCTGTATGCTGCGACCGTTGCTTGGCGCTGAATGCCTTGCAGTACTTGGCTAACTGCACCGATATTTGCTTGGGCCGCGTCAGTGGTCTGATTCGACAACATGTTACGAGTGCCTGCCACCTGGGCGCTAAATGCAGGATCGCCCAAATTCAAAGAGCTGACCATATCTGCATAATGCATTTGTGTACGAATGGTCGTAAATGCCTGAATGGCTGCCGCACCTGCCAGTCCGCCAACTGTTTGGGAGATGCCAAAAATCACTGAAAAACTAATAATATACGCAGGGCCACTGCCAATAGCCCGCAAAAACCCTTCAAAAACCAAAGGCCCCATGAAATACACCGCGGCAAAGGCAATCAAAAACTGGCTGAGATAAAACGTATAGGGTGCTGAATTAATAGACACACCAACATCCATCCAAGACCCTAAGGCAATCAATGCCACGGCAAAAATAACAGGTCGGCGCAAATCCATCGCATTGGTACTAAAAATACTAATAATCAAAGCCAGTGCACTGGCGGCTATAATAACAGCATAAAAAGTAACCAGCTGATCGTTACCGTAGCCGAGGTTAGCGAGCAATCCTGCCGCTCCGACGTTTTGCTCAGATAGCAAAATCCGCATAACAGCGCCCGTCACCATGAAGGCAATAATATTGCGGCTACGCATCCAGCGCACTTGTAGCATCGGATTTTTGCGATGCGTCTCAATCCATAACGCGATGCTAATCCCGACGATAGCAATCATCAGTGGATAGACGAGCCAAGGTGTCGTCCACCATAAAATTCGACCTTGTACCAAAACGACAGCCAATGCAGCCAGACCACTAGCAAAAAAACCAAAGCTTACAAAATCCAATTTCTCAAATACTTTTTCTGTATTCCCTGGTGGTAGCTCTAATATATTAATCAGCCCAAAACAAATCAGCGCCAGACCAAATTGAAATAAAAATAAGTTTTCAAGCTGACCGTCGATGGCGAGGGTAGGGCGAGATGACACGTGATAATGGAATACCAAACTGTACCAGACCAAATCCCAATATCAGACCACTAGTACGTTTGACGGTTGGCATACCCTGAAGACAATAAAACAAGCCCAATACGGTCATACCACTTGCCACCATACCACTAAGTCCCCTAGCGACAATCTCTAAATAATAGGGCTCAATGCTAATATTAGGTGTGTCTAACAAGTGACTGCTGATCAGCCACTGTAGACTGGTGGCGGCTAACAAAAATGACAGGGTGATTTTGCTAAAAAGCGACATGCCAAATTGCTGACGAATTTTGTACAGCAGAACGGTGATACAGGCATTGGTCATATTATAACTGACCGATATCCAACCACCTTCAGCTGGCGTTAAGCCTAGCTGACCCTGAATTTGCGTCAGGTTGGCGACAAGTAGACCATTTTGGAAGCTGGCTGTGAGACCCACAAAAAATCCCAATGAGCAAATAAAATACTTTACGGCGTGCCGGATGGTCAGGATTGGCTGGAGAGCCTACCATTATTGGCTGTTCGTGGGGCTTAAACTGGTATTCGTTACTCATGGGCGTACCACAATCTATATAAGGAAATAGAGTGAAATAGGACAGATGCCAGGCGGGGAGTCAGGTCAGTGCAGTTAGCATTTATAGCGTGAAACGCCAGTCAACTCACTGATGGTATCTGAAAGATAACCCAGAAAATTCAGAAAGGATTTTATCATAAATTTTATCGTGCTTTTGTCATCGACACGTAATTGATGGATGGTGCTGAGCAATTTATTTGCTCTACAGCTTAATTTTCTTATGTAACATTGATGACTATAATTCGATGGTTATTCATGCAATCGTAAAATAAAGCACGCATAAAAAACAGCTCTATACAGAGCTGTTTGTGTGTATCGGAAAATTGGTCTGTCAATTATGATGCAATGCTAAACAGATTGATCGTACTTAGCCTCTAGCTGCATAGCGCGCTGATAGCTATCAAGACGAGCCAGCTGTTCGGCATACTGTCTGATATTTGGATACGCGTCAAGCTTTTGGCGCTTAGCAAGAATGATTAAGTCAAATGACAGCATAAAATCAGCACCACTTAGTTTATCACCCACAATGAACGACTTACCTTCAACCGAAGCATCCAGATATTCAAACAATCTGGTTTTTTCTCTATCGATATAGCCATTCAAAAACTCATTGTCATCAATGCCTGCTTTTTTGGTAAATAGTTCAAGCATTAATGGCAACATCAGCGAGCTTTCTGCAAAGTCAATCCACTGTAGATAATACCCATAGTCCGAGCTGTCTGTCGCAGGACGTAGACGCTCGGGCGCAAATCGCTCAATCAGTAACTCAGTAATGGCCCCTGATTCAGCATAAATTTGGCCGTCCATCTCGATAACTGGAGATTTACCGAGTGGATGCACCGCTTTTAAAGAATCCGGTGCCAAATGAGTTTTGGCATCACGTTGGTAACTAACAACTTCGTAGGGCACACCTAGCTCTTCTAAAAGCCAAAGCGTACGTAATGAACGTGATTGATTAAGATGATGTAAGCGAATCATAATATCGACCTTAGGCATGGCTTGATTTATCGGTTTCTGAGTCCTAACCTTTTAGCTTGGCAACAAGGCGCGTAGCCGCTTCTTCTGAAGATGCTGGGTTTTGACCAGTGATCAATAAACCATCTTCCACGACAAACGATTCCCAATCGGCCGCTTTTTCGTAGTTACCACCATTAGCTTTTAATACGTCTTCTACTAGGAACGGTACTACGTCTGTTAGACCAACGGCATCTTCTTCTGAGTTGGTAAAGCCTGTGACTGTTTTGCCTTTTACTAAGTACTCGCCATCAACTTTCACGTTTTTAAGCGCGCCAGGTGCATGACAAACAAACGCGACAGGCTTATCTTGCTTAACAAAAGACTCAATCAGATTGATAGAGTTTTTGTCTACTGCCAAATCCCATAATGGGCCGTGACCGCCAGGGTAGAAAACTGAATCAAAATCTTCCGCTTTCATATCAGCAAGTTTTTTGGTATTAGCCAAATGTTCTTGAGCGTCTTTGTCTTCTTTGAAGCGCTTAGTATCTTTGGTTTGCGCGTCTTCTGTGTCACTACTAGGATCTAGTGGTGGTTGACCGCCAGCAGGCGAGGCCAAGGTTACGTTGACGCCTGCATCAAGAAATGCATAGTAGGGAGCTGCAAATTCTTCTAGCCAAAATCCTGTCTTTTTACCAGTATCGCCTAGACGGTCGTGTGAGGTTAGTACCATTAAAATATTCATGATTATCCTTATTTATTGTTTATATGTGAGTAAAGCAAATTATTGACAGCCACATTTTTATTGATAGGGGATTCATTCAAATGAAAAGCCAGATGACCAAAACGTTATCAGTATAATAAGTGGTGACCGCTAATATTATTCCTGCTTCAGACGTAACTTTCAGTAGTGATTTTAGCAAGTTGTGTTGTTAAGTTGTTGTTAACAATAGTTATTACCTATCGTCAATTATTTAACAGTCAATTATTTAACATAAGTTACTGAACGTCAGAGACCTTAACCACTGTTTTACCAAAGTTATCACCGTTTAACATACCGACAAAGGCTTCTGGTGCATTGTCTAAACCATCAGCGATGTATTCTTTGGTTTTGACGTCGCCTGACTCTACCCATTTGCTCATGGTTTCTAAGAACTCTGGGAAGTGGTCGCCATACTCTTCAAAGATAATGAAGCCTCTGACCGTGAGACGCTGACGGAGAATGAGTCCCATCAATTGACCTAGGCGGTCTTTGCCATCAGGTAGATCGGTTGCATTGTATTGTGAGACCAGACCGCATACGGGAATACGAGCATGATCATTTAATAATGGCATGACCGCATCAAACACGTGCCCACCGACGTTTTCATAATAGATATCGATACCATCTGGGCAGGCCGCTTTTAATTGCTCAGCAAAGTCATCGGCTCTGTGGTCGATACAGACGTCAAAGCCAAGCTCGTTGACCGCGAAATCGCATTTCTCTTTCCCGCCTGCTACACCAACAGTGCGAAGACCATATTGATTACCCACTTGACCGACCGTAGCACCGACAGGTCCAGTGGCTGCAGCGACAACTAACGTTTCGCCTTTTTGTGGTTTGCCGATATCAGTCAGACCCATGTAACCAGTGAAGCCGGGCATACCTAACACACCTAAACCATAAGAAGGGTTTGCCATGTTTTCGTCCAGTTTCAGGACGCCTTCGCCATCACTGACACTGTAGTCCTGCCAGCCGGAATTTGATATGACCAAATCACCGACAGCAAATTTATCGATATTAGACTCAACCACTTGCGCGACTGTGCCACCCATGATGACGTCACCGACTGCTAATGGGTCAGCGTAGCTTTTGCATCGCTCATACGTCCACGCATATATGGGTCTAATGACAGATATACTGTGCGTAATAACATCTCGTTATCGTTTGGCGTTGGGATGTCGCTGGTTGTCAGATCAAAGTTGTCAGCGGTTGGCTCGCCGTTCGGGCGACTGGCAAGTTTGATTTGACGGTTGGTTTGTTGATGCTGCTCTTTATCGAAGCTCATAGTAGGACTCCTTTATATTTATTCATTGTCATTATTATAGAGGTATTAGATGTAGTAACTACTCAGTATTGAATTGAATATAGTCGAACCACTATTAAAGTGTTACAGCGTTAGACTCGTTTAGCCTACTACTGTAGTACTTGCACTCGTCTGCCTTGTACCACTTTTAATATTGATTGACTACAACTACTATAAATAGCATAACGTTATGTAGTTATTGTTACTGTCGCGATTTTTCTTATAATTCTTCTGACAGTTCTTGCTATATCGCTTATTAAGACGCTTTGCTAGTTACAGCACGCTGTAAGATACGACGTGAGACGTCCAAATCGTTTTTGCCGTGCTCACCAAGTTCGACCATGTTATGTGCATCGAGTTGCTTGATAATTGGATCAATCGCTGACTCAGTCAAATCGACGTCTTCTAGGCTCACTGGCAAGCCAAGTTCGCGGAAGAAGTTTTCAGTATAGACAATGGCCGTTTCGATGATGGCATCGTCGTCTTGGTCAGTATCAGTGATGTTCCATACGTTACGAGCATACTGGAGTAGTTTTTCTTTTTGCTTTCTTTTAGCTCACGCATGACTGATGGCAAGACGATGGTCAAGGTACGTGCATGATCGATAGCGTGCAAAGACGTAAGCTCATGACCGACCATATGGGTTGTCCAGTCTTGTGGCACACCAGTACCGATCAGGCCGTTCAATGCCATCGTCGCTGTCCACATAATGTTCTTACGTGTTTCTAGGTTCTCTGGATCTTGCTTAACCACTAGGCCTTCATCGATAAGGATTTTGAGCAAGCTTTCAGCAAAAGCGTCTTGAACCTTGGCATTGACTGGATAAGTCAGATACTGTTCCATCACATGGACAAAGGCATCAGCAACGCCGTTCATAACCTGACGTTCAGGTAATGTAAGGGTTTTTACTGGATCTAGGATTGAGAATTTAGGGAAGGCCAGTGGGTTACCAAATGGTAGTTTTGCTTGACGTTCGCTATAGTTAATCACGCCGCCTGAGTTCATCTCAGAACCCGTTGCTGGGATGGTCAATACCGCACCTAGGTCAATAGCAGAATCGATGTTCTTGCAATAGCCCGTTAGCGCGTCCCAAGCTTGATCACGTGAGACCGTACCATCTTCTTCAGTTAATGAAGATACGAGTGCCACAAATTTACTGCCATCAATCACAGAACCACCGCCGACTGCTAATAAGAAGTCGATGTTTTGCTCATTCACCATATCGGCTGCTTTTAATAGTGTGGTGAATTCTGGGTTAGCTTCGATACCACCAAATTCAAATACAGTACGGTTACCGCTTGCCGCTAATGCAGTTTTTACTTCATCTAAAGTACCAGTACGCTGTGCTGAACCACCACCATAAGTAATAAGTACGCGAGCATCGGTAGGGACTAGGTCTGATAGTTGTTCGATTTGACCTTCACCAAAAACGATGCGGACTGGATTGTAATATTGAAAGTTATTCATAAAATTCCTAATGTTGATAAAAATGGTTCCGTCAAATATGTTGACGTTAAACAATGAGTGGTAAGCAATGCTTATTTTATATTTGCTCTAAATGCTTGATGCGCATTGTACACCAATTAGACCAGTCGTCTAGTTATTGTTTATAAATGATTACAAAACTCTCATACAACGTTTTTATCAAGCATTGGGTTTTAAATAACAATATGATGTGTGGACGCAAACATAAGCCCCCAATTTAGGGGGCTCTAATACCGAAAACGTTACTGTTTATTATCTTATTATCAACGTCCCATCTGAGTCGTCGTCATTTGCCAAATTTCCGCTAGGGGCGTATTCGTTTGGCTGATCTTAGCCATTAGGCTGGCACCAAGCCACGCGAAATACCAACGTTTGGCCATACTCTCAGCTGATATATTATCGTGACGAGGTACAGACCCATCTATCCAGCCTGCCTTGATCTGCTCGGCGAGCCACATGGTCGTTTGTTGATAGCCGGTATCAAGTGCTTTACGCATGGTTTCTGATATATCAGCCACTTCTGCGCTTAGCTTCACTACCAAGCATTTGTCGTGATCACAGCCGTTCTGCTGGGTGTCGTACCAGTTTTGGAAGTAATCATATAGCTTTTGCTGGGCGCTCAAATTTTGTGCATCGATGATATCAAGACGAGCTTTATATAAGCTGAAGTAATGATTGATGATGGCCTCACCAAAGGCTTCTTTGAGGCAAAATAATGATAAAAGAGCCTTTAGGCACGCCAGCTGTATCTAAGATTTGTTTGAGGCCGACAGCGGTAAAGCCTTTTTTGGCTATTAATTGGTAACCAGTGGCAAGCAAATGAGCTTTGGTATCGGGTGTGGTGCTAGTGTCTGTGATATTAGACATAAATAGAATTTTCTCCCTTGATAATCGTAGTAATAGGGTCGTCAGGTTTCATTTGAGCGTCATGTCGATGGCATATTCTAATGCTATATATTTATATGTGTTACGTTTTATCGACAATATTGGCTGAAAAACAGTCCTGTTTTACTAATATCTATGGTAGCATTAGACCAGTCGTCTATCAAGGTAGGTTTTGTTCTTATCAGTTATCATAAATTTTCGATTTTAATTTATGTCAATTTGTGATTTAACCATAACTGTGAGTATCTTACCTATAAGACAGCTTCAACTATTTTATTCAAAGTACTGAAAATAAATTTTTATATAACAAAGCAAAAATAAGGATAATTATGTCAAGCAATGATAATAACAGTAATGCCTATAGCGATTTTCATTTGCAATTCATTGGCGGTGAATGGCAAAAGGTAAAGATGATAGCATTAATACTGATACTAATCCCTACAATGGCGATACGATTGTAGAAATTCAGCAAGCGACTAAAGACCAGCTTGATGAAGCATACGATGCTGCCGACCAAGCGCAAGCCAAATGGGCAAAACGACGCCAGCTGAGCGTGCAGCTGTTATGTATAAGGTAGTCAGTATCCTAGATCAGCGCCAAGATGAAATCGTCGATTGGCTGATTAAAGAATCAGGTAGTACGCGCATCAAGGCTATGGTCGAATTCAGTTCAGCCCGTGCCATCACGCTTGAAGCAGCGTCTTTTCCTAACCGCGTACACGGTGAGATTCGTCCCTCTAACACTCCCTGGCAAAGAAAACTTTATTTATCGCGAGCCCATCGGAGTGGTAGCAGTCATTAGCCCATGGAACTTTCCGCTGCATTTAACCCAGCGTTCTATCGCACCAGCCCTAGCACTCGGTAACGCAGTGGTGCTCAAGCCTGCGAGCGACACACCCATCACTGGCGGTTTGTTACTGGCAAAAGTATTTGAAGAAGCGGGTCTGCCAAAAGGTTTATTAAACGTCGTGGTCGGCTCCGGTAGTGAGATAGGCGATGCCATCGTCGAGCACAAAGCGCCAAGCTTAGTATCATTTACAGGCTCAACCTCAGTAGGCCAGCACATCGGTGAGCTAGCAAATGGCGGTGAGTATATCAAACAAGTCGCGCTTGAGCTGGGTGGTAACAGTCCATTTGTGGTACTCAAGGATGCTGACATTGAGCAAGCAGTCAAAGCCGCTGCTTTTGGTAAATTCTTGCATCAAGGCCAAATCTGTATCGCGATCAATAGGGTTATCGTGGAAGACGAGATATATGATGACTTTGTAGAGCGTTTCTTGGCCCATGTCAAAACATTGAATGTCGGTGATCCTAATAAGCAAGATACGGCTGTTGGCCCTATCATCAACGAAAAACAACTCAAATCGCTCAAAGAGAAAATCGCTAAAGCGCAGGAGGAAGGCGCGAAAATGATACTCAGTGGTGAGATTGAAGGCCAAGTCGTACCGCCGCATATCTTTACTGAAGTCACTCGCGAGATGGATCTATCCTGTAATGAAGTGTTTGGACCCTTGGTTGGTATCATTCGTGCTAAAGACGAAGATGATGCATTATCAATCGCCAATGACTCTATGTATGGCCTATCTAGTGCGGTATTCACTGCTGATATGCAAAAGGCCTGCGTTTCGCTCGTGGTATCAGAGCTGGTATGACCCATATCAATGACATCTCAGTGAACGACGAAAGTAACACGCCATTTGGTGGTGAGAAAAACTCAGGTATCGGTCGCTTTAATGGTGAATGGGTACTAGAAGAGTTCACCAGAACACATTGGATTTCAATGCAAAACGAGCCACGTCAGTATCCGTTCTAATAGCATTGCACTACGATAAATAATAAAAAAAGACCGCTTCGATAGCGGTCTTTTTTTGTGATGTTCGATGGTTGTGCTTGAACCTACTTATATGACAATTAGCCTATAGTCTAGTCATCTATCTAGCATGAAAACCCAATAACCCCTTCAATCTCTTCGATAGTCATACGTCTGACCAGCGCTTGCTCTTCAACTGACAAGCGATTGGTATGCTCTTTATCATGGTATGGATGCTCCGAGATATCTCAGAGGTGGTGGCATAATACATTTGTGGCTGCTCTTTTGTCAGTCTCATCAAAAACGATTGATAAGTTTACGTTTTTCATCCGATTTGTTCTCTTCAGCGATATTTTTTTCAGTCATGGTATTCTCCTAGAGGTAGGCCATTTAAGCAGTCCGGAGCATGAGAGTCAATGGCGATAAGTAGATTTTAGCTTGGATAATTACTACCTTGCTAGTAGGTTATTAATGCCATGAGTCAATACCAAACTTGTCGTAAGCAAGATATGCTATTTTATAATAAAGCCCAATAAAAAAAAGAGTATTGAGATTAGGGCGTGTTGAACATTCGCAAATAGGCACTGCTGATCGCTAAAATTGTTCCAGATAAGGCACAAAGCGACGATAATGCAGATGCCTTAGCGAGATTTGTAACGCAGTATGGGGCAATTTTAGCATCAGCCCCAACGATAAAAGCAGGGGACAGGACTCTTTTTTGCCGCTTCATCGTTAAAAATAAGCGCTTAGAATGACTAAACTTATTATTTTTAACATCGAATCGCCTAAAAAATAGTCGCTGTCAGTGCCATGGTCGAATGTTCGACACGCTCTAATTAAAAGCTATCGAACAATAAGAGGTTTATGCCATGTTCCATCAGCTATCTGGTAAAAATGTATTGATTCTCTTTCATAATGACCTGCGAGTGATGGACAATGCCACGTTATCGAAAGCCGCCAAGCTCTCGCGTGATGGGCGATTATTACTGGTTTATGCCTCATCCTTGATGGATATATTGGACAATCAAAACTCTCAGGCTGCTTATCATTATGACACGATGGGCGTCGCCCGCCAGCAATTTTGCAAGAGAGTTTGGCGGACTTAAATACATCATTAGAGCTGCTTGGCAATAAGTTGCTACATCTACACAAAACCCCAACGTCACCGAATACCTTCATGCAGTTGAATGAACTCATTGAGGCGCAGCAGGTGACAGATATCTGTGTGAGTCAAACGGCCGATTATTATCAGAACCAAATATATGTACGACTACAGAATAAACATCCGCAGATACGTTGGCATATTGAGACAACGGCTACTTTGTTTGATGAGTTACCGCTAGATGATTTGCCCAAAAGCTTTACGCAGTTCCGCAAAAAAATTGAAGCAGATTATGATTTATTGCATGCAGCACAAGACATCGCTATTTGCGCGACGCCAGAGCGATTGGCCCCAATACCTGAGAGTCTGGTGGATAGGTGCGAGTACGAGTACTTCTTTAAAGCAGGCGAAGATAATGCGCAGGCAATCTCCCAACAAAAACAGCAATCTTCTAATTTCAAAGGTGGTGAGTCGAACGGGCTAAATCATTTAAAGAGTTATTTTAATTCCGACGCGCCAAGTACTTATAAAATCACACGAAACGCGCTTGATGAATGGACGCATTCCACAAAATTTTCTGCTTGGCTGGCGAATGGTTCGTTGTCTGTCAACACCATATTGAATCGACTGCGCCGTTATGAGCGTGATGTAATCGCAAATGACTCCACTTATTGGATATGGTTTGAGCTGCTTCGGCGTGAATATTTTTATTGGTACGCTGTCACCCATCAGCAAAAATTATTCTGGTTTAAAGGTATTGGTCAGCACACGCCATCAACCCAACTGGACCAGAAAAAATTAGAACAATGGAGAAATGGTGATACAGCATATCCTATTGTCAACGCCTGTATGCATCAACTGAAGGCAACAGGATATATGTCAAACCGTGGACGACAGTTAGTCGCCAGTTGCTTTATCCATGAGCTAGGTCTTGATTGGCGTTATGGTGCCACTTATTTTGAGCAGCATCTTATCGATTATGATGTCGCCAGTAACTGGGGGGAATTGGCAATATCTGGCGGGCGTGGGGGCGGATCCAAGAGGATGTCGGCAGTTCAATCTTGATAAACAAACCCAGCAATATGATCCAAACGGTAAGTTTATCCATCAGTGGCAAGGGGTATTAAAACAAGACAGCTAATCATAAGCGACCACTATCTTGGTTGTCTCTTTAGTCGTGGCAGCGCTTCAATGACACATCATGCTCTTTTGCATTAAACATAGCGATACTAGAGTATACAGATAGCGACCGCCAGACTACTCTCATGCGACTTAATAAGCATGCGGTAAAAAGGGGCTATCTCTTAGCCCCTTTTTATCATTACGCGATATCAATATAAGAAGAGATTAGGCTTTGATAAGTTTGGGTCGAGCTTTATCAATGGCTTTTATCAGTGCCTTCTCAAACTCACCGTCTTTGAACCTAACAAGATAAGAGTGTGCGGCACAAAAATTGCGAACGTCGCGCCACTCATGTGCTAGGTTGGTTGCCCAGTCGCAATATTGTGCGCCTGCATTTGGCTCGTCTTTGAGTGCTTTTTTGGTGGTAGGGTGCAATATCAGCTCAGGCAATACCGCTTCTAGTAGCTTGATGGGCGGACTCATAAACGTATCATCGACATGCAAGCTTTGGCTGGCAGGATGATAGGCCAACAAGGAGCCTGCATGAATCATCTCATTAGGCGATATATAGTAAATGCCCTCTGACATTGAAAATTTAAGCTCAGGGTAGCGCTCAGCGACTGCATCACTCTCTACCAAATCGTCAGCCCAGCGCACTTCTGGTATCTTTTTATGATGGCGACTACTGCCGTAAAACGTGGCTTGAGGGAAGTCTTTTGCCATTTGCGCACAATATACAGTATGGAATGGATGAACGTTTAGCACCGCTTCGACATCTTGACCATTATTGGTGAGCGCCATGACTTCGTCTCGAACGTCACCTGTTAAGGCGTAGCTGTCCAAAAAGACAAAGCGTCCTGAGGATAGCTTGACCAGTGAGCACTGGGTACCAATGTTTATCACACCGCCGATACGGAATGACCCGCGTATGTTCCAAAATCCTGCCCCTAAATCATGAATTTCATCTGACATTTATCGTTTTCCTTATGTAATATATTGAATCAACAAGTGATTGTTTTTCTTGTCGAAATTTTTATGTTTTACATTTTTTTTAGAGTCGTTATTTTGCCTCAAGCTCGCTACGCGCGTTATTAATAGCAGATAATAACGCTGCTTCAAATTGGCCTTCTTCAAATACGACTAATCCTGAATGTGCACCGCAAAATGATGTACGCTGCGCCATTCGTGTGCAAGATCTATCGCCCAATCACAATAGGCTTTGCCAGCGTCGGGCTCATCTTTTAGTGCTTGTTTGGTGGTGGGGTGTAAACCTAGGTTTGGCTGTACGGCATCAAACAGCTTAGAAGGTGGTATCTCAAACGTATCATCGACATATATACTTTGGCTAGCAGGATGATAGACCAATAATGAGCTTGCATGGACTGACTCATCAGGGGCGATGTAGTAGATGCCCTGAGGTAGGGAGAACTTCAGCTCAGGATAACGCTCAGCGACCGCATCACTTTCGACCAAATCCTCTGCCCAATTGACTTCTGGTACTTGTTTTGGGTGTCGACTACTACCGTAAAACGTGGCTTGCGGAAAGTCTTTGGCCATTTGCGCACAATGTATCGTATGAAATGGATGAACATTTAAGACGGCTTCGACATCTTGACCATCATTGGTCAATGCCATCACTTGCTGACGAACCTCGTCTTTTAAAGTATAGCTGTCCAAAAAAATAAATCGGCCTGATGATAGCTTTATAAGCGCACATTGGACGCCGATATCCATAATGCCGTTTTTTATAAATGACCCTCGAATACTCCAAAATCCTGCACCTAAATCGTAAATCTCATCATTCATTGACATGACTCCTTAATCATTTAGTTGTTCAATTATTTTGCTTATTGATAGGTAGCACCCTATGATTATTGATTTTTGAGCGCGTAAAGTCTGTAATAGAAAAGATATAAGCAATGTAGATGTGTAAAAATAAAAAGTTGTTAGGTAAATGTCATCATTGAGGGTATAGATCCAATTCTTTATTCTAAATGGAGAGTCTAACCAAGCGCCAATAACACATTTAAACCTGAGTATATCGGTTGGTGTGCTAACATGCTTTTCTGGTCATTATGATAAATAGATATCCTGTATGGCTGTGCACCTCCTTCATAGTTTCACATTATATTCTTTCATTATCCAAGCCAATGACGCCTCCTTGTCATAGCATAATCAATTATAGTAAGCGCCCTTGTGAATAATTCTAAAGATAAAAATCAAAATTTTGCACCAAAGACAGTAGCCTCATCCAGTCACTCTACGTCGTGGATATTAAAGCTCACGATTGGCCTGATTGGTATGTTTGCTTTTTTACAGGTGTACTCTATCCAAGCCGTGCTGCCAGTCATGATGGTGGACTTTTCTGCGACGGAAGTGCAAGCGGGCATGATCGTTGGCGCTACTGTATTGGCCATTGCCATCATGTCACCATTTTTGGGTATGCTCTCAGATGCCGTCGGGCGCAAATCCTTTATCGTCGGTGCTTTGTTATTTTTGGCCATACCAACAGCGCTGATTGCCCAAAGCTCGAGTATTGAATGGGTCGGTATTTGGCGTTTTATGCAAGGACTGTCTGTACCCGGTATTACGGTGGTGACTATTGCTTATATCGGTGAGGAGTTTGAGGGCCGAGCAATGACTGATCTGATGTCCTTTTATGTGTCAGGAAGCGTGCTTGGCGGCTTTATGGGCCGGTTTTTGATGGGGCATTTGCATGAGCTGATTGGCTGGCGTGACGGTTACTATGTGATGACAGCGATGACGCTGCTGGGAGCGATATGGGTTGGCAATATGCTACCATCGTCTCGTCACTTTGAGGCCAATCCTAATTTTCGCTCAGCGATACAGACGTTAGGTGAGCATGTCACCAATCGTTATGTGGTGACCGCTTGTCTGCTTGGCGCTTGTGTGCTGTTCTCCCTTGTAGGCTGCTTCACTTTTATCAACTTACATTTGGCGGATAAGCCTTATGAGCTTGGTACAGGTGCGCTCGCCAATATTTTTGCCGTGTATTTGCTTGGTGTGATTATTACGCCACTATCAACGACCTTGCTGCGCCGGTTTGGCTCAGCACGTACGGTTCGGGTAGCCATTATTATCTCCATGATTGGAGTTCTGTTGACCTTGGTGACCCCACTATGGGGGGTAATCATAGGACTTGCTGTTATGTCATCTGGTGTGTTTATTACGCAGTCAGCGACCATCAGCTATATTGCTGTTAATGTCAAAAAAGGTCGATCATTGGCATCAGGCTTATATTACATGGGCTATTACACAGGCGGTACACTTGGAGCGTGGCTGGGTGGTATAGCCTATGCGCGAGGGCAGTGGTCTCTTACCGTATGGTTGTTATTGTTTGTGCAGGTACTGGCGTTATTGATAGCCAGTTTTGGGATGATTAAAACGACAAGACGCGCCACTTAACGGTATATCAGGTATTATCTATGTTTGGTTACCCGTCTTATGATACGTAATGTAAGGTCGCTTTACATGGTGATGGTTTTTTCTTACTATCAAAGAGGTATTCAATCTTATTGCGGTCAGTGAAGCTTGTTGCTTTTACTGCGCCAAAACCGATTGGTATTCAGCAGGACGCTATCAACAGTAATAATGACTCTATATTATAAAAATAGTGTGGTTATAGCGGTTCATTCTGTATTAGTATGTCTTATTGCTACTTATTTATTACTATCTATAACTTATAAGCGCGACAAACAAGGAAGTTAGGTCTATGTCAAATATGTACCATGGTGCCCCCTCTGCCTATGATTATCCACTACTGGTTAAGCAACTCTTAAACCGTGCAAAAACAGTGTCACAAGACCAAGAGATTGTCTATGCGGACAAAAAGCGACTCACTTACAAGGACTTGTTTGAGCGTATCAATCGCTTGGCAAACGTACTTGCTGACCTGAACCTTGATGCAGGCGACATCGTTGCCGTTATGGACTGGGACAGCAATCGCTATCTTGAGTCTTATTTTGCGGTACCGATGTCAGAGTACATTCTACAAACTGTCAATATCCGTCTATCACCAGAAAAAGTCCTCTACACCATCAACCATGCCAAGCCTAAAGTGCTGATGCTAAACTCTGAGTTTGCGCCATTGGTCAAAGACTATCAATTTGAAAATTCTAGTATCGAGCACATTATTTGGCTAGACGACAATGGTGTGACCGCTGAAGGGGTTTTTGGCAGTAATCAAAGCCGCGTGACAGGCGAGTATGAAGCATTGCTAGAAGCTGCTGATAGTCGTTTTGACTTTCCAGACTTTGATGAAAATACCATCGCGACGACCTTTTTATACCTCAGGTACGACAGGGAATCCCAAAGGCGTTTTCTTTAGTCACCGTCAGTTGGTACTGCACAGTCTAGCGGAAGCGGCAACCTTAGGTATGTTGCCGAACAAGCAAGGTGTCAGCTACGGCGATGTCTATATGCCGATGACGCCGATGTTCCACGTACACGCATGGGGTTTCCCATTTACAGCAACGATGGTGGGTCTAAAGCAAGTCTATCCAGGACGTTATGCACCTGATAGCTTGCTGGATTTGATCCTCAATGAAAAGGTGAGTATCACACATTGTGTGCCAACGATTTTGCAGATGGTGCTCAAAGAGGCGCAAGATCGCGATGCCAGCTTTAATGGGCTAAAAATGATCATTGGTGGTTCAAGATTGACCGAAGGGCTAGCAAAAACAGCAATGGCTCAAGGCATCGAAGTTTACACCGGCTACGGTATGTCAGAGACAGCACCGCTTATCAGTCTGACTGAATTTAGTCTCAATGAGCCTGAAATGACGGAAGATGAAGACATCGCCCGTCGCTGTATGACAGGTAAGCCAGTGCTTATGGTCGATGCACAAGTATGGGGTGAGGGCAACAAACCAGTAGGTAAGGGTCAAGAGAATACGGGTGAGCTGGTGCTACGGGCACCTTGGTTGACCCAAAGCTATTTCAAAAATGACGACGCTGGTAAGGGAGCTGTGGGAGAGTGGCTATATGCACACTCAAGACATCGCTTACATACGTCCTGATGGTTATATTAAAATCACTGATCGCCTAAAAGATGTGATCAAATCAGGGGGCGAGTGGATCTCATCGCTTGAGATTGAGACGATTTTATCACTGCATCCATCCGTAGCGGATGTCTCAGTGATTGGCGTTCGGGATAAGCAATGGGGCGAGCGTCCGTTGGCTTTGGTGGTACTAAAACCAAATGCTCAAGAAACCAGTGCTGACGATATTAAAGCCATTGCAGAAAAAGCGGTAGAGCGCGGTATCATTCCCTAAATATGGCGTGCCAAGTCAATTTAAATTCGTTGATGAACTGCCAAAAACCTCTGTTGGCAAGCATGACAAAAAAGTCATGCGTGAGATGTATGCCAATCAAACTCAAGTATAATATTATCTATCGATTGAATGTCAAAACGCTTGTGCTCATCAAAATGTAATGCGTGTTGCACGCTTAACAGTTGACCTTTGTGATGGGCTCTGCTACATTTTAAACCGATACATACCGTATCGGTTTTTTAATTCTGGCAAGGATGACCAGTATTTATCAGGACATTTTTTACCGCAGTCACAACAGTGTAGCGTTGATAAAGCCAATCGCGTACAAAGATCATATCACGCGATACAAGTGCAATAACAACTTACCAATGCGCCGATTATAAAAAATTCTTATCCCATTTCTCGTTTATGCTAAGGACAGCTACTATGAGCGACCACGCCCAACACCCAGTCTCTACTCTAGCGGCAGACGTGCCCACGTTCGCGGATATTTATCATGATTCCATTATGGCTCGAGAGAATTTTTGGGCTGAGCAAGCAAAGCGTATCTACTGGCATAAAGAGCCTGAGCAGATTCTCGATGACAGCAATCTGCCTTTTGCGAAATGGTTTGTTGGCGGTGAAACCAATCTTTGCTATAACTGTGTCGATCGTCACCTGCCAGACCGTGCAGAGCAAGATGCCTTTGTGTGGGTGTCATCAGAGATCAATCAAGAGTTAATAGAAACCTTTCCAGCGGTCGTTGATTCGTTTTAAAGATCTGGGCAATAACGTTGAGTTTTATACAGATTATGCCAAGCGCCGCCTGACTTATAATGATTTATACAAAGAAGTGAATTACTTCGCAGACGTGCTACAGCGTCATGGTATTGGCAAAGGCGACCGTGTCATTATCTATATGCCAATGATTCTAGAAGCAGCATATGCCATGCTGGCTTGTGCTCGCATTGGTGCTATACACTCAGTCGTATTTGGCGGATTTGCCGCGCATAACTTGGCGATCCGCATGGATGATGCTGAGGCAAAAATGGTCATTACAGTGGATGCAAGTCTGCGTGATGGTAAGGTTATTAACTATAAAAATCTCGTCAATCAAGGCGTTGAACAAGCAGCAACCAAGCCTGAGCATGTATTAGTTGTCAATCGTGGTATTTTACCGTTTGAGCCGAGAGGTGTTGACGTCGATTATGCGACTGAGCGACGTCACAGCTGCGAGGCCCATGCAGTTGTGGCACCAGTTTGGCTTGAATCCAACACACCGTCCTATCTGCTTTATACCTCTGGTACGACTGGCACACCAAAAGGGGTGCAACGTGATACTGGTGGTTATGCAGTCGCGCTGACGACATCGATGGATTATGTCTATGATGGTAAGGCAGGCGAGACATTCTGGGCGATATCAGATATTGGGTGGGCGGTTGGGCATTCGTATACGATTTATGCGCCACTGCTAGCGGGTATGACCAGTGTTATGTACGAAGGCTTACCACACTTACCGAACCCAGGTATCTGGTGGCGTATCGTTGAAGCTAATAAAGTTAATATTCTATTTACGGCGCCTACAGGCGTACGTATGCTCAAAAAAGCAAGATGAAAGCTGGATGACGCGCTACGATGTGTCTAGTGTCAAGTCGTTCTTTTTGGCAGGTGAGCCGCTTGATGAGTCAACGGCTAATTGGTTATCTCAGCATTTAGGCGTACCGATTCTAGATCACTATTGGCAGACAGAGTCTGGCTGGCCGATCTTGAGCCATACACCAAAATTCAATCATAAACCGCACAAACAAGGATCGCCCGGCTATCCTATGTATGGCTATGAAGCGAAAGTCCTCAATGAGGAAACAGGTGAACCTTGCAGGGCGGGTGAAAAAGGGTTGCTTGCGATTAAAGCGCCACTACCACCTGGCTGTCTCACCACGGTATGGCGTAACGATGAGCGCTTTGTCAGCAGCTACTTTGGTCTGTTTGATGGCCAGCAGTATTCTACCCTCAGACTATGCAGTGACAGATGAAGACGGTTACTTTTACATCTTGGGGCGTACCGATGACGTGATAAACGTCGCAGGCCATCGAATAGGCACGCAAGAGATAGAAGAAGCAATCAGTACCCATCCAAAGATGGCAGAATGCGCTGTGGTAGGCATCCAAGATGAGCTAAAAGGCGAGCTACCAATTGCGTTCTGTGTCCTAAAAGATCAATCGCAAGTCGAAACCACCGAAAACCGCTTCCGCATTGAGCAGCAAGTCATAGGTGCTGTGGTCAAATCCTTAGGCGGTATTGCAAGGCCGGCGGCCATTTATTTCCCGCAGGCATTGCCAAAGACGCGCTCTGGCAAAATCCTACGCCGATCTATTCGGGCGTTAGCAGAGGACAGGCCTACCGGCGACATGTCGACGCTTGATAATCCAGCCGCTATTGATGCGATTAAGCAATCGATGAAGGATTATTAGTTGGTATAGGCTAGCAAATATGTTGGTTCCGCCTAAAAACTAGGTTGATCTTATTAGAAGCTCATGAGCAATCATGGGCTTTTTGTTTCTACTATTTGGATAAATCGCCTTTAACAAAACAAACTTAGCGAAAATTTTGATAAAGCGCTTGACCGTAAAATTGATTTATTGTTATAGTCAATAACGATACAAAATAAATCATTTTAAAATTTTATTTTCTATAAATATTTTGCAAATAACTATTTATAGCGCTTAACTTTTAATGAATACTCAGATACCGTCACACGGTAGTCTCGCAAAAAAGATAAGGATATCTTATGCACCACGTTCAGCAGCTCATCAATGGTCAGTTCGTACAATCAAATACCGACGAATGGATTGATATCACCGATCCAGCAACTCAAGAAGTCATCGCAAAAGTCCCTCAAACCACCAATGATGAGATTAATCAAGCGGTTGCCGCCGCACAGACAGCGTTTGAAACCTGGCGCAAAACGCCAATCACCACACGTGCGCGTATCTTTTGACCTATCAAGCACTTATTCGCGAGCATATGGATGAGTTGGCAGAAATCTTGACCGCAGAGCAAGGCAAAACGATTGCTGATGCGCGCGGTGATGTGTTCCGCGGCCTAGAAGTGGTAGAGCATGCCGCTGGTATCGCCAATTTGCAAATCGGCGACTTTGTAGAAAACGTCGCATCAGGCGTTGATACTTATAGTATTTGGCAACCACTCGGTGTTTGTGCTGGCATTACGCCGTTTAACTTCCCCGCGATGATTCCGCTATGGATGTTCCCAATGGCGATTGCTACAGGTAATACATTCATCCTAAAACCGTCTGAACAAGATCCGATGGTGACTATGCGCTTAGTTGAGCTAGCGATTGAAGCGGGAGTACCAGAAGGTGTGCTGAACGTAGTGCACGGTGGCAAAGCTACCGTTGATGCTATCTGTGATCATCCAGATATCAAAGCGGTTTCTTTTGTGGGTTCTACCAACGTTGGTAAACATGTCTATGAGCGTGCCAGCCAATCAGGTAAGCGCGCCCAATGCATGATGGGTGCAAAAAACCACGGTGTTATCTTGCCTGATGCCAATAAAGAGCAAACGCTCAATCAGCTAGCGGGCGCGGCGTTCGGTGCCGCTGGTCAACGCTGTATGGCATTGTCAGTGGTCGTGCTAGTGGGCGCAGCTGGTGAATGGATTGACGAGATTAAAGCCAAAGCAGAAAGTTTAGTTGTCTCAGCAGGTAAAAATGATAAAGATTTAGGACCATTGATTTCTCCTGCTGCAAAAGCCCGTGTCGAGCATCTCATCGGTACAGGGGTAGAAGAGGGCGCAAGCTTGATACTTGACGGGCGCGGAATTACTGTTGAAGGGTTTGAGAACGGTAACTTTGTTGGGCCGACTATCTTTGATAATGTCACAAGCGACATGCAAATCTATAAAGAAGAGATCTTTGGCCCTGTGCTGTGTATTATGCGCGCTGATAGCTTGGACGAAGCGATTGCACTGCTCAATGCCAATCCACATGGCAATGGTACCGCGATATTTACCCAGTCAGGAGCAGCAGCCCACAAATTCCAACAAGATATCCAAGTCGGTCAAATCGGTATTAATTTGCCAATTCCTGTGCCACTTCCAATGTTCTCATTCTCAGGTTCACGTGGCAGTAAACTTGGCGACCTAGGTCCTTATGGCAAGCAAGCCGTACAGTTCTATACTCAGACGAAGACAGTGACGGCACGTTGGTTCGATGATGAAGCGAGCCGCGGTGTTAACACGACGATTTCGATTTGATCGTCGGATTACTGTATTTTCGGTATAACGTTAATACGACTTGCGGTACTATTGAACGCAATTTTATTATCGTTATGCCGTTATCATATAGCGCTAATGTCCTATAAAATCTCTGACCAGCGTTTTTATTGACGTTTATCTGAGATTTAAGCCCTCTATTTAATCTATAAGAACAAGGATGACCCTATGGATTTTTCATTGACCGATGACCAAGTTGCTTTTCGTCAAACAGCCCGTCAGTTTGCGCAAAAGAGCTTAAACCGAATGCTGCTGAATGGGATCGCACCTCGCATTTCCCAGTGGACATCATCAAAAAATCGGGTGAGCTTGGTTTTTGGGACTATACACCAATCCAGAATATGATGGCTTGGGCCTGCCAAGGCTCGACTCAGCAATGGTATTCGAAGAGCTGGCATGGGGTGATACGTCCGTGGCGGCTTATATGAGCATTCATAATATGGCCGCCTGGATGATCGGCGAATATGGTAGCGAACCCTTATGCAAAAAATACTTGCCCAATATGGTCAGCGGTGAGTGGCTTGGCAGCTATTGCTTAACAGAGCCAAATGCAGGCTCTGATGCGGCCTCACTCCGTACCAAAGCGGATAAACAAGGCGACCATTACGTACTGAACGGCGAAAAACCTTTATCTCTGGTGCAGGCTCGACCGATGTATTGGTGGTGATGGCGCGTACTGGTGGTGCTGGGCCAAAAGGTGTATCAGCGTTTGTTGTAGATGCCAATAGTGCTGGTATCGAATATGGCAAAAACGAGCATAAGATGGGCTGGAAAGCACAGCCGACACGAACGATTAGCTTTAAAGATGTCAAAGTCCCAGCAGAAAACCTAATAGGTGAAGAAGGTCAAGGTTTTCGTATCGCGATGAAAGGTCTAGACGGTGGTCGTATCAATATCGGTATTTGCGCCGTGGGTACGGCGCAGGCTGCATTAGAGACGGCAACCAGTTACGTACAAGAGCGCAGCCAGTTTGGCAGTCCAATTGCTAGCTTACAGTCGGTACAGTTTAAACTTGCTGATATGTTGACTCAGACCATCGCTGCACGGCAAATGCTGTATCTTGCAGCAAGTAAAGTCGATAACAATGATGGGCAAGCGTCTACCTACTGCGCAATGGCAAAGCGTCTCTCCACCGACCTTTGTTTCGATGTTGCCAATGAAGCTCTGCAATTGCACGGTGGCTATGGGTATTTAAACGAGTATCCGCTTGAGCGCCATGTACGAGACTTACGTGTGCATCAAATTTTAGAAGGCACCAATGAGATCATGCGCGTGATTATTTCACGTCAAGTCTTGCAAGATGAAGGGCTAAGCCAACTTCGCTAATTTATCTCGATCTACTGAAACAAGGATGTTTTATGACAGATTATACCAATCTACAGCTATCAATTGATGGTCATACCGCAACATTGACGTTGAGCAATCCACCGGCGCATACGTGGACGATGGACAGTTTGCATGCGCTTAAGCAGCTCATCACAGATCTTAATGCCAAGGACGATGTTTACGCATTAATCGTGCATGGAGATGGAGAAAAGTTCTTCTCGGCTGGTGCAGATTTGAATAACTTTTTGGATGGGGACAAAGGACGCGCTATCAGTATGGCGATTGCATTTGGTGAGGCGTTCGAAGCCCTGTCTGCCTATCGCGGTGTCAGTATCGCCGTCATCAACGGCTATGCGATGGGCGGTGGACTGGAGTGTGCGCTCGCGTGTGATATTCGTATTGCAGAAGCGCACGCCCAGATGGCACTGCCAGAGACAGGTGTGGGATTACTGCCCTGTGCAGGCGGTACGCAAAACCTACCTTGGCTAGTGGGTGAAGGTTGGGCCAAGCGCATGATACTGTGCGGTGAGCGCGTTGATGCAGATACCGCACTGCGTATCGGTCTGGTTGAAGAGGTCACTACAAAAGGTGAGGGACTACAAGCCGCTCAAGATTTGGCAAATAAAGTCGCTAAGCAATCACCCGTCGCCGTCAGTTATTCCAAAGCGCTGATTCAAGCGGCTAGAGACACGCCACCTGCGCAAAATTTGATCCATGAGCGTGAAGCTTTCGTTAAGCTATTTGACACAATGGATCAGCGTGAAGGGGTGCAAGCCTTTTTAGAAAAGCGTCAACCCAATTGGCAAAACAAATAAGCATTGCTTAAAATGCTTGGGTCATAACACTCATGACATTATTTAACTTTTTTAACTTTGTAGGTCACTTTTATGACAGCAGCTACCGACGATACCCAAAACTCTTTGAACAATACCGAGCAAGAGGCATCTGTATTGTTCAATACTGAACCAACAGATTGCGGGCACCTAATTGGGGTAATGACACTCAATACACCAAAATCGCTTAATGCGCTCAGTGTTGATATGTGTCAACTGCTAGCAGCGCAGTTAGAGGAGTGGCAAGCGGATGACCAAGTAGTGGCGATTGTGTTAAAAGGCGCTGGGGATAAAGCGTTCTGTGCAGGCGGTGATATTCGTAAGCTTTATGACAGTATGTCTACTAGTGCGCCGATACCAAACCCTTATGCCACTGAGTTTTTCAGCCACGAGTATCGCCTCTATCGTCAAATGCACTTTTACTCAAAACCATTAATACTTTGGGGTGATGGCATCATCATGGGCGGCGGTATGGGGCTAATGGCAGGATGCAGTCATCGTCTGGTCACTGAGCGCACGCGTTTTGCTATGCCTGAGATTACCATTGGACTGTTCCCTGATGCCTCAGGCAGTTGGTTTTTGCAGCGGATGCCTGCCAAAACAGGTTTGTTCTTAGGCTTGACTGGCGCGATGTGCAATGGCAATGACGCGCTGTTGGCCAACCTAGCAGAGTATGCTGTTGCAAGTCATGATTATGATGCTGTCATACAACGTCTTAAGCAGAGCGACTGGCAAACGCTCGATAGTGCCAGTAGTTCAAACAAGTTCCATCATAATAGTGCGCATAGTATCGTCAGCCGTGCACTTGCTGAGCTGCCAGTAGCCGAGTTGTCTGATAGTAAGCTCGCGACCTACTGGCAGCCTATCCAAAAATTGATGAACAGTGGCAGTTTGGCAGATATCGATGCATTGCTACAAAGTGATGAAGCGCTAGTACAGTTAAATAAAGATTTTTCAGAAGACAGTTGGACTCAGCGAGCAGTTGCAACCTATCGTCATGGTTGCCCAGTGACAGCAGCGTTAACCTACGCGCTGTATCACAAAGTCGCTGATTTATCGATAGAACAAGTTTTATATTTAGAAACCAACGTGGCGGTACATTGTGCAGCCAATCCTGATTTTAAAGAAGGTGTGCGTGCGTTATTGATTGATAAAGATAAAGATCCGCAGTGGTCGCGCTCGTTGGCAGACTGCGTAAGTGTAGAAGGCCAAGCGTATATCGATAAGCACTTTGCCAATCCTTATCCAAAAGGTGAGCACCCTCTAGAAGATTGGCTGGGTGAGGAAGCTTTGGGCAGTCAGTATGTGCGCTAATTATCTACCAACAAATATTGTCAAATAGTATGTAGCAATGGCTACATCATAAATCATCAAGGAGTGATGAGATGGGTACAAAAGATACAGTGATGATGGATAATAACTCTAAACCAAATATTGCCTTTATTGGGCTTTGGTAATATGGGTGCGCCTATGGCAGAAAACTTATTAAAGGCAGGATATACACTTTCTGTCTTTGATTTGTCTGATGCAGCAACCCAGCGCCTAGAAAAAGCAGGTGCTCGCGTGGCACAGAGTCCTAAAGATGCGGCGAGCAATGCTCAAGTTGTCATTAGTATGCTGCCGGCGGGTCAGCATGTGCACTCTGTGTATCTGGGCGATAGTGGCGCTAATGGTCTGCTGGCAGAATTACCAAAAGGCACGCTTGTGATTGATAGTAGTACAATAGCGGCTGCTGATGCTAGGACAGTGGCAGACGCTGCAAGCCATCTTGGCATCGACTTTTTGGATGCCCCCGTGTCTGGCGGGACAGGCGGGGCGATTGCTGGTAGCTTGACCTTTATTATTGGTGGTGATGACGACGCTTTTGCCAAAGCTGAGCCGATACTCGCTGTAATGGGGAAAAATATTTTTCATGCAGGCGAACATGGTGCAGGACAAGTTGCGAAGATTTGCAACAACATGCTGTTAGGTATCCTAATGGCAGGCACGGCAGAGGCGATTAATTTAGGGGTGAAGAACGGTCTAGATCCCAAAGTATTATCAGATATTATGCTACAAAGCTCAGGCCGTAACTGGACGTTAGAGGTCTATAACCCTTATCCGCAAGTTATGGAAAACGTTCCCTCTAGCAATGGCTACCAAGGTGGCTTTATGAGTAAGCTGATGCAAAAGATCTCAATCTTGCTATGCAAACGGCAAAGGATACTCATGTAGACACGCCAATGGGTGCCAAGGCAACAGAGTTATATGCCACGCATACGCTTGAGAACGGTGATAAAGACTTCTCTAGTATTATGGGCCGTCATGATGCCTCGGTATTGTTTTAGAATTACCTTAGAAATAACGACTCATATACTCAATCACTCTTACTATCGTGAATAGTGAGGACTGATTAAAGAGGGCTTGTTAGATGAAAAAGGTTCATGCTACATTTATAGCATGAACCTTTTTTATTTGATCATAGTAATGAATGAGCAATGACTCTATTAGCTTTGTAAGTCATACACGAGAGCTTGAATATCTTGCGCTGCTTGCTGTAGTCGAGGTACATGAGTCAGTAATTCGTCGAGCGATACGCGTATCGTTGGTGCATGCAGGTACAATGAGGCCAGATAGCGCGACTTTTTATCTAATATAGGCACCGCCACCCCACCATTTCAGAGATAAACTCCTCGTTATCAATACCAATGCCAGTGGTAGCGATACGGTCGAGCTCGGCATTCAAAGCATCAATATCGGTGATGGTGTTTTTGGTGAATTTGTCTAATGGTAAACCCTGCAATATTTTATTACGACTGGTGGTAGACAGTTGGCTCAAATACAATTTACCAGTTGCCGTACACCACATGGGCGACTTTGCACCTACTGGGAGGTATATCTGCAATGGTAAGGTCGTTTGTGCGCGGTTGGTATAAATCATATTCATATGATAAGGAACACCGATACCGCAAGTTTCTTTAAGCTCATCAACCAGTTTTTGCAAAATCATCTGGCGCTCATTAAATAATAAGCGCTGCTGCCAAAGCTCAACGCTCAGATTGCGAACCCGTTTACCAGGAACAATACCGCCACCGATATCAACGGTCAAAAAACCATCGTCGACCAAATTCTGAATTAAACGGTGTATGGTCGGTTTAGGAATATCCAACTCTTGCGATAGCTCAAGTGGAGAGAGAGGTTTAGAAGCATATGACACGGCTTCTATGATCTCTAACACACGGGTGATCGAGGATACTTTAGGCATATAAAAGGCTCAGTAGTAGTAAAAGGGGGTGAGGCTGACGAGACTATAATGTTTTCATAACGAAGATAAATAGTAATAAATCTGCATTCCCACAATAGATCTATTTCTATGTCTAATTTAGCACAATATCAAGCTGAGACAAGGCTTGGTGACACTATATAAGAACATTTGTACTGTTAGCTTCCATATTTACAATTTTTTCTAAGCGAAACAGTAGATACCTCAACTCACACATTGCAACATTCTGTAGTAATAAGCTATATAACTGCTGTTGAGTTGAGTGGCTTACTCAGACATTATGATGAAACATTTTGTAATACCCTCACATGAACATTAAGCGGATCAGTATTCATGTCTACCCTGATTAATTGCTTTGAGAGAGTTGTGTAACAGGAATTCAAAGTTTTGCAGGTTGGTGTAGCAATTATTACAGTAACTATGCAATCTTTACATAACGGCAAATAAAAAGCGCATCCATGGGGGTGACTTTTTGAGTCAAAATTGTTTTAATCTCTTCAACTCAACAAAATGGTGGTTTAAAAAAGAGCAAAATTATCATTTTTTACGGGCGAGTTACTTTACACTTTAGGAGAATAATTATGAAACTTATTAAACTTACAGCTATCTCTGCTGCTGTTCTAGCATCAACTGCTGCATTAGCCGCTGATCCGGTTATCGTTGTTGATAATAACGATGCGGTAGTATACAAAGCTGAACCAGTGGCTGTTGCCTACCAAGCAGAACCTGCTTATGCATATAACTCTGATGCTGGTATCGTACGCAACACTACTGGTGCTGTAGTTGGTGGTACTAAAACTTTCTTCCAAACAGCTGTTAACCCAGCATCTGTTAGTGCTGAAGTTGGTACTTTAGGTTATGGCGCTAACATCGGTTGGTCACTTAACGAGAAAACTGAACTACAAGCTGGTTGGGCAGGTGGCGATGTTGCCGACCTATTCGGCGGTGACTTCGATGCAAATGACATCAACTATGACGTAGATACAGATTTTAGCAACCCGTACTTAGGTGTACAGTTACGTCCTACTGGTAACTGGTTCACAATGGGCGCTGGTATCATCGTTCCTGATAACGATATTGATGTTCGTGCAAATGCTGAAGGTGAAGGTTACTACAGTATTGATGGCAACAAGTTCTATGCTGGTAATGCAACTCTTGACCAATCTTTAGCTGAAGATTTTGGCGGTGATAACGTTGGTAACCTAGAAGGTAGTATTGAGCACCGTAACAAGTTAGCCCCTTACTTAACTGTAGGCTTCCGTCCTAATATCACTAATAACTTTGGTTTATTTGGTGAACTAGGTGCAGCTTATATGGGCAAAGTAGATGCAAACGTTCGTTACACTGGTGAAGGCGGAAATGTAGTAGCGGCGCAAGATGCAGCGCGTCAAGCTGAAAAAGATCTAGAAGATAAAAGCTGGTTAGAGTGGATGCCAATTGTTAAAGTTGGTGCAACTTACCGCTTCTAAGCTAATCGCAGTTTAACGACTGTTATTAGAGAGAATAAAAAAACGACCCTTTCTAGGGTCGTTTTTTTATGTCTAGAAGAAAGCGAAGATAATAAATACGAGAGCATTGCCAGATATGATCAAAAAACGACGACTGTTTGATCTGCTTGCAATACTGCAATTTGGTGATTGGATTGATCGTTAGTATGACTGATAGTAATAAAGTCTTTATTCATATCATCAGTCAAGGCAGGAATGACATCAGAGTAATCTATACCTAAACCTTGTGCCAAAGTGTACTGATGGATCTTGATAAAGCTTTCTTTGATTTGCCATAGTAACTTTGCAATATAATCACGCTGATTTTTTGGTAATGTCTGTAAGATAGTAACTTCATTATCTGAGTAAAAACGCTTGACGATATGCCAAGCAACATCATTGCGCTCGATATCGATGCCAGCAGGGCGACGACGACTGATGACCGCTGCTATTTTGCTGTATGAAATAGCAGGGATATTTTGATGAGATTTTTTATTGAATTTGTCTTTGTTATGAGCGGCTGTATGGCTAAAACAGACGTAATACTTGCTTTTGCTAAGGCGATAGGGAAAGCTCGACTCATCTAAGGTATCGCTGATTTCTAGCTTGTTAAGTAGCGCTTGTAGTAACTGTCTTACACCTTGGCGCTGCTGTTGACGTTGCCTATGAGCAATACTACGTTTTGATATTGGTTTTTGTACTGCATGATAATGCCATTTGAAATGACGAAGCTCAGTAAAGACTATATGTGAAGATGGATATACTGATAACCAGTATGAGTCGTTCCACAAGTTGCTCATTCCTACAGGACTGGATAAATCACTTACTTGAGCAGTCACGCACCAAGTTTCATGGTCGAGTTGAGTAAGTTGGACGTTAGTGATATTTAGTACTGGTATTATCATGAGTGGTCATTAGTATTTTTAATTGAAAACAAAGTTTTTTTAGAAATGTAAATAATATACTTAAAATTAGGTATCTTACATTTGAGTTTGAAATATTTATATCTTACTTATAGTGAAACCATTATAAAAATGGTATAGCAAGATTAAACGCTATTTTTCGCAGCCTCTGGAGACGCAGTCACAGCAAGCAAGAAAAGTAGCGTTTAATCGAGCGCGTTTCCTATGCTGTATCAATTTTATTGAGGTTCTACTGTAGCTCAATAGAATATAAAAAGCCCAGTAATATAACATTACTGGGCTTTTTTAAAGCAAATGATTTTTAATGACGCTTAGTAAGACAGCTCAGCACGGCGGTTTTGTGCATAAGCATCTTCGGTGTTGCCAGCCGCTGCAGGACGTTCTTCACCATAGCTAATGACACGGATGTTGTTGGCGGCGACACCCTGAGCAGCAAGATAATTACGTGCTGCTTGGGCACGTCGCTCACCGAGTGCCATATTGTATTCACGGCTACCGCGCTCATCAGTATGACCTGCGATAACGACACCAGCTGCTGGGTTTGAGTTTAATAGGCTCACGTGTTGGTTAAGGACACTCGCCGCTTGCGCAGTGATTTCGCTGCTATCAAAAGCAAAGTAGACAACCGCTTGTAAGTTTTCAGCACCAGTAATGACAGCGGCTGAGTTATCAACGATGACGGCACCATTATAGCCAACTTGACCACCTGGAATACCTAGCGGCGCGACCACAACCTCTGAGGTAGCACGTTTAGTCGCACAACCTGTAGTGAGTGCAACGGCGCTTGATAGTACAGCTAAAACAGCGATCTTAGAAAAACTGATTGACATGACGAGCTCCTAAAATTTTAATTAAATTTATTTTTTAAACTGCTTACGATAAAACTCAGGCAATCTTTAGACATCATATACTAACTGTTAATTTATGTAAGTAGTTTTACTGTAAATAACGATAGATATGTAACGTATAGTCAATCCTAAATAAAACAGATACATTATATATCAAGGTGGAACTGGTCTAAATTTTCCTTGCGTGCTGTGCCTACGCAGACAGAGGCTGCGAAAAATTTATCCCAGTCCCACTGTATCGCTTTTATACTGAATTCACTATATCACCAGCGGTATTTGCCCCAGTTTTCAGGATTGGCCCAGTAATCAGCATTGAGCCAATTCGGTAGCTGTTTATAATCATATAAATTGAACTGCCAAAGCGCCGCTGATACAGTGGAAGACGTGATGGATTCAATATCACTAATATCTAAAGATGGCTCGCTTAAGATATCAAATGGCGTAAATCCATAAGGTTTCAAATCAATGGAACTATCAAGTGCAACCAGCAAGTGTGCTGCATAAAGATCACGATAACGCATGAGGGCAGGGATGTATTGATGTAACAGCTCTTGTGAGAGGGTGGGTAGCCAAAAGCAAGCAAGCTCGTATCGTTCAAGCACAGGCTGTTTAGCAAGCTCTGATAAAGTGGAGACGTGCCATGCTTCAGCTGATACGTTATTATCATCTTTAACATTCGTATCTTTAATATGTGTAGTTTTCTTGAGCTGTGTTTGCAGAGTTGATAATTCTGTTTTGTCGTGTGCTACCCATAACAGCTGAGTAGTGTCATCAGTCTGTCTAGTCATCGTTTGTGCTTGTTTATCAAGTGAGTTATCAAGCGAAGGCATGAGAGCATCAACATACTCTATCAGTAGAGGTAACGTGATCTTTGAGTATTTGGCAGTGTGTGTTGTCATATAATAAGCCGTTTATGAAAGGTGAGTTATTAGTGCGCCTATTAAATCATTTTCATCGGCATTATCCAATTGATAACGTGAGCCAATTGTTGATTTAATCATTCATATAGAGGCTAACCAACACACATGAATGTATACGAGGAAATGTATATGAAGGATAAACTCAGTTATCTCGATGCCCATACTTGAAATATAAGGATTTAGGTCAATCTACCTATAAGCAGGAAACCATATATAACATGCGCCCGTTGTGACTTTCATTGTGACTTTGAGCGCCATAAACGTTGCTATCAAGACGAAAGCTATAATGCGAATAGCAAAACAATAACACTCATAACATATCATCAATAATAATAGGAAATTACCATGTCTACTGCTGAAACCGATGCTCAGATCATCAACCCTGAAATGCCAGATGTACCCCCACATGCACCAAGTAAAATTAATCTAAAGGATTACCAAAAACCAAGTTTTGATGTGGAAACGGTCCATTTGGACATTAAGCTGTTTGAAGATTATGCTCAGGTAAATAGTACGCTTAAGATGGTACGCCAAACCATAGGGGATATTGTCTTATTTGGCGAATCGTTAGAGCTGCTGTCTATTATCATGAATGATAAAGCGTTAACATCTGAGCACTACCAGCAAGAAGATGGCAAGCTAACGATTTATGAAGCACCTGATGAGGTTACCTTAGACATTCAGGTACGTATCTGCCCGCAAACTAACACCGCGCTTGAAGGTCTATACATGGCAGGTAGTGGTGACGACACGATGTTTGTGACTCAGTGCGAACCAGAGGGTTTCCGTAAGATTACTTTTTATCCTGATCGCCCTGATGTACTCGCGATATTTACCACTCGACTGGAAGCCGATAAGCGCTATCCGACGTTATTGGCTAACGGTAATTTAGTTGAAGCAGGCGAGGTTGCTGATGCGCCAGAGCGTCATTATGCGATTTGGCAGGATCCAACCAACAAGCCCAGCTATTTATTTGCCTGTGTTATTGCTGATTTGGATGTATTGACAGACTCTTATACGACCAGCGAAGGTCGGGACGTATTACTTGAGGTTTACGCAAAATCTGCCGATATCGATAAATGCGATGTTGGTATGCAAGCCTTAAAAGACGCCATGAAGTGGGATGAGGGTCAATTACGGCCGAGCCTATGATTTAGATCGCTATATGATTGTGGCAGTCAGTCAGTTCAATATGGGCGCAATGGAGAATAAGGGTCTTAATATCTTTAACACCGCTTGTGTGTTATCTAGCCCTGAGACCACTACTGATGCGCGCAGTTTTAGCGTAAAAGCCATTATTGCTCACGAATATTTTCACAACTGGACGGGCAACCGTATTACTTGCCGTGATTGGTTCCAATTGTGCTTAAAAGAAGGTTTTACCGTCTACCGTGACCAATCATTTTCAGCGGATCAGCAGTCAAGTGCGGTACAGCGTATTGATGATGTGGCGACCTTGCGTGCACATCAGTTTGCAGAGGATGCAGGCCCATTAGCACATCCCTGTACGTCCAGAGAGCTTTGTTGAGATTAATAACTTTTATACGACGACCGTCTATGAGAAAGGCGCTGAAATCGTACGAATGATTGCGAACACATTAGGGCCGGATGATTTTCGCAAAGGAACAGACGAGTATTTCCGTCGTTACGATGGACAAGCGGTCACGGTAGAAGACTTTTATCAGCCCTTAGCATCACTGATGACAAAATCGAGGACTTTATCGACTGGTATCGTCAGCCAGGTACGCCAGTGGTATCGGGCTCTCAAACTTATGATAGTGCAGCGCAGACATTAACGATTACCTTGAACCAGCAAACACGTCATGTGAAAGGCTTTGATGCACCAAAACCGTTGCCGATACCTGTAGCAACCGCACTGTTTGATAAAGATTCAGGCGCTATCGTCGCTGAGCGTATGTTATTGCTTGACGAGGCGACGCAAACGTTTGTGTTTGAAAATATTGCAAGTGAGCCTGTTGTGTCTTTACTGCGTGATTTTAGTGCGCCAGTACAGCTCAACTATGATTACCAAGATGCAGACTTAGCATTTTGCTCAAGCATGAAACCAATGGGTTTAACCGCTGGCAAGTCACCCAAATGCTAGTCAACCGTATTTTACTGCAAAGCCAAGGTGCGAAGAGCAGTCCTGATGTGTATTTAGAAGCCTTGGCACAGACGTTGCCCGTTTTAGCAGCTGATGATGCGATGCTGGCTGCACGATTACTTGATATTCCATCAGCGCAAGAGCTGGCTTCTGCTATTCCTCAAGACTACGATCCGGTACTAGTGAAAGAGCAGCGCGATGGGCTATATCAGCAAGTAGCAGATAAATTAAAAGATCAATGGGCTACGTTGTACAATGATCTGCCAATGCAGTCTTATGAAGACAGTGCTCAAGCTCGAGGCATTCGTGCGCTGCGTAATGTGGTGCTTGATATGGCACTGACTGCTAACGTCGAAGGTGCAGCCGACTGGGCACAACAGCAATATGATCATGCTAGCTGTATGACAGAGCGTTTTGGTGCATTAAAAGCAATGGTCAATCATCAGCTGCCAAAAGCCAATGATTATTTGACCGATTTCTATAAGCGTTTCCAAGCAAACGATCTGGTGATTGATTTGTGGTTCAGTGTGCAAGCCGCCGCTGATGATGTGACACCTGATGTTATCAAGTCGTTAATTGCGCATACCGATTTTGATTGGAATACCCCTAATCGTGTCCGTTCAGTTATCGGTGCCTTTAGCTCGCAACCAACAGTACTATGGACAGCAGAGGGTCTGAAGATGTATACAGACGTGATCAAAAACTCGATGATGCCAACCCTGTATTGGCGTCGCGACTGCTACAAGTGCTGGCACGTTGGAATACGTTGGCTGAACCACGTCGTCAAATGGCGCATGAGCAGCTAACAGACTTGCGCAAGAACGTTGCATCTAAGCATGTGCTTGAAAGCTTAGAGAGTGTATTAGGTGCTGCAAATAGCTGATTGATAATAGCTAGGAAATAATTTAGCTGTAGTATTAACTTTAAAATAAAGCCAACCTCAAACTAGAGTTGGCTTTATTTAATTGTGCGTATAGCATTAATTGTCATTAAGAATTAAGCTGCTCAAGAAAATGTTTTTCTTAAAATTCTCCCAATAAAAAGCCCCTTTCGTATCAGTACGAAAAGGGCTTTCTAGTTTTGCTTGACGATATACTATCGTTAATGGCTATTAGCGGTTTGGTAGCACATCTTTTACCATATCACGCAAGCCGCGCAATGCGGTGACAGTGCTATCCCAGTCTAGACAGCCATCAGTGATAGATTTACCGTACTCAAGCTGACTTAAATCAGCGGTTAGTTTTTGATTGCCGCCTTTTAGGTGACTCTCAATCATCATGCCGATGATTGATTTATTACCATTTTGAATTTGCTCAGCGACGTTTTGGATAACCATCGGCTGTAAGTAAGGATCTTTACCTGAGTTGGCATGGCTTGAGTCAATCATGATTTTGCCATTGGTTTTGCCTTTGCCAGTTCGTTCTCAACTTGAGCAACTGCCGTTTCATCATAATTAGGCTTGCCATTACCACCGCGGAGTACCACGTGTGCGTAAGGGTTGCCTTTCGATTTGATGATAGAGACCTTACCATCTGAGGATAGACCTAGGAAGCTATGACCTTCTTTAACCGCCTGCATCGCATTGACAGCAACCGTCATACCGCCGTCAGTACCGTTTTTGAAGCCAACTGGGCAAGATAAGCCTGAGCTCATTTCACGGTGTGTTTGGCTCTCGGTAGTACGTGCGCCAATCGCTGACCAGCTAATTAAATCCTGCATGTACTGCGGCGTATTTGGATCAAGGGCTTCAGTCGCACAAGGCAAGCCTTTTCATTGAGATCAAGCAATAACTTGCGAGCAGTACGCAAGCCTTTTCGATATCAAAGCTGTCATTCATGTCAGGGTCATTAATCATACCCTTCCAACCGACCGTGGTACGAGGTTTTTCAAAATAAACACGCATGACCACAAATACGCTGTCTTCGATCTCTTTTGCCAATACGGCTAAGCGATCGGCATACTCATGGGCCGCTTTAATATCGTGGATAGAGCAGGGTCCAATGACCACAAACAGACGCTTGTCTTTACCGTCCAAGATATTTTGGATCGTTTGGCGACCGTTTAGTACGGTTTTGTATGCATCGTCTGATAGAGGCAGCTCAGCTTTTAGCTCAGCGGGAGTAATCAAAGGAATAAATTTTTCAATATTCACGTCGTCAATGTCTGCATTATGGGTAACTGATGTTGTCATGGTTATATATCGTCTAGCTGATTTATAGGAATATTCATTATGCGGACAAAAGTGTTGGTTGACAAGGGTAGTCCGGTAGTTAATTGACTGATAACTGGAATGAGGAAACTAAAACTTAGTTATACTTGCGCATGATTAAGGTTATATTTGAATTCGCAAATGCACGTTTGGTATTTCGTTTTTCTGTCTATTAATAAGGATGAATTAAATACTGGGTGCTTAACGCTCAGATTTTATGCGTGAATTTAGCTATTTGTATCATCGTCACGTATGATAGCGACCGCGGTGGCTTTATGATTGCGCACTAAAACGATTGCACACTAAAACATGAATGCCAAAAATAGACACAGATAAAATGTGTATGTCATCAACCTCTATCATTGATTGACTGTGTTATATTTTACAACAACGATTTATTTTATTTGTATATCTTCAATATTGAGAGCTTGTCATGACAGATTCTGCTACGTCTCATCCACATACTGATTCCATCAGCCAAACAGAGACGGATTTTAATAAACCTAAAACGACTGCCACACCGCTAGTGATAGCCATTGTCGCAGGTGAAGTGTCAGGTGACAGTTTAGGCGCAGATTTTATGCAACAGATGAATAATCTGCGTGATGACATCGTTTGGGTAGGCGTGGGCGGCACTAAGATGCAAGCGCAAGGATTGCAAAGCATTTTTCCATTAGAGCGTTTGGCAGTGATGGGTCTGGTTGAAGTCATGGCGCAGCTACCAGATTTGCTCAAAGCACGCCGCGAGCTATTGAGTGCGTTTAAGACAGCCAATATCGATTGGTTTATTGGTATCGATGCACCTGATTTTAACCTACGGGTCGCTAAAAAACTCAAGCCACAAGGCGTGTTCTGTGTGCAATATGTCAGTCCTTCTATTTGGGCATGGCGTGAGTCGCGTATCCATAATATTAAAGCGGCAACCCATTTGGTATTGTGCCTATTCCCATTTGAGCTACCGGTTTATGAGCGTCATAATCATCCGGCGATCTGTGTGGGGCATCCGTTGCTACGAACCATTGATCAAGCATTGATAGACACGCCAATCAATCAGCGCCGTAGCGAGCTGGTCTGGCACAATGATGGTTTACAGCAGTTTTTTATTGAACGGTTTGATGATGTCAGCCAGCTTATCTGCGTGATGCCTGGCTCTCGGCGTGGCGAGATTACCGCTATCTTGCCATTGATGCTTGACGGCATTCAAAAGCTCATATTATTAGACCCAAAGCTGTGTTTTATCATTCCAACGGTTGATCAAAATCACCAATATATTGTGCAAGAAGTCATTGATCAATGCTCAGAGCAGCTGCGGGCGGCTATTGTCGTCGTTTATGATGATACTCAGCGAGAGTTTAGTCAGCATGCGATGGCAGCGTCAGATATCGTGATGCTAGCTTCTGGGACAGCAACATTGGAGGCAATGCTGCTTGAGCGTCCGATGGTGGTGGTTTATCAATTGAATCAGATCACTTATCAGATTGCCAAACGTCTGGTAAAAGTGCCTTATGTGGCACTACCTAACATTTTGGCTAATGCGCCGATTGTGCCTGAGCTTATTCAAGAGCAGGCAAGTGGGGATAATATTTGCCGTACGGTAATGCGTCTATTACAACCGCGTGCTTATGCTGAGCAATTAAAAGATCTGCTCGCGACAAAGCACACGTTGCAGCAGCAAAGCAATCATGAGCCAGCAAATAGCGTGATTGAACAATATTTTATGAGCGATAGTAATGCCTCCAATCTTACCTAACCTAGAAAGACTTTCTAATATTATGCAAATTCAACCTAGCACAAAAAACCTAGCCCAAATAATTGACGTCAGTATTGATCATATTGATGTCAAAGGGCAGTATATTCAATTGGCGGCGCCTATACGCTTATATGGACAGTTGAATACCTTTAAGCTGTTTGCTCAATATGAGCGCGATGAAGCGCAACGCTTAGAACAGTCAATATTAAAAATTGGCGTTGATGAAGCAGGACGTGGACCGTTACTAGGTAGTGTCAATGTGGCCGCCGCGATATTGCCTGCGTCTTGGTCAGGATTGATTGAAGAACAACCACTCAAAGACACACCATTGTCGATACTGACAGACTCCAAAAAGCTGAGCGAAAAAAAGCGCGATATCCTTTATCCATTGGTACAACAGCATGCAGTCAGTTATATCATCGCTGATATACCAGCAGCTGTCATCGATCAAGTCAATATTTTGCAGGCTACCATGCTCGGTATGCGGTTATGCATCGAAGCTTTGCTAGAAGCAGTTTTTAAATATCTTTCTAAAACTAAAAGTCTTGGCATATCACTTGATAAATTACAGGTAGAGGCGTTGTTTGATGGTAATCGCTGTCCTGATTTGAGCCATGCTACATTTCACGAATTGGGCATATCGCCATCTTCTGTTGATTGCCAAGCATGGGTGAAGGGTGATGCACGTCATACCAGTATCGCAGCGGCTAGTATATTGGCAAAGGTGAGCCGTGATGAGACCATGTATGCCCTTGACATGCAGTATCCAGAATACGGTATTGCCAAACATAAAGGCTATCCAACTCGCGCACATATGGAAGCCATTGAGAGACATGGTGTCTTATCAGCACATAGGCGCAGTTTTGCGCCAGTGAGAAAGGCATTAGAGAGCTAATTTTAAAGGACAATATCTCGTCTAGAAATCGTCTAATAATAAAGATTTAATGTACCAGCAGAAAGAAGATATATACCTATGTTAACAAACAGGCAAATTTTCGGAAAAATAACGAGCGAAAATTTATAAAATGTAATACAATATATTGCTCTTGGCATAAAGTGCTGTTAAATCAATGACTAAGCTTTTATTTTGAGTTTTATTCTCACTATGAATTATATATATTACTATTTTATAGGATAAGAAATGATGGCTCATCCCTCTCAAAAGAACCTTGCTGTAGTGCTTTTCTTAGCGGTATTTTTAACGGCCTGCGGTGGTGGTGGTGGTGACTCTGATAATGGTTCTACATCCAATAATCTACAGAGCGAAACACAAGATGAGCAAGATAGTAATCCTATTAATGAAAGCAATGCACCAACTGAGAATAATCCGCAAGCAGCCTTAAGTGCTAATAATCAATTTAGTTTGGCAAGAACCAGTTGTGGCTTAGGTGGTTTATCTGTTGATACGGCGCTTGATGATATTGCGATTAAGCACGCAAACTATATCAAATACGTCTTTGCTAATAGCACGCCGACCAGTTTTAATGCCCATGTCGAAAATAAAATCAGCAATATTGCTAGTTTGACAGGTAGCAATAACCCATTCTTCGGTGGATTAGATTTCTCAGATCGCTTATTAAATGCAAAATACAGCAACGCACAATATGGTGTCACAGAAAATATTGCTCAATCTGTCTACTTCAATTCAGCAGGAAGCTTTCTGAAAACGGATGTGGTGGCAACATCAATGGCCAAGTCGTTGTTGGCAGCACCCTATCATTTGCGTTCATTGATGCTACCCACCTCAAGCGTTGTTGGCTCAGGCATGGTTTTATATAAACCGGATGCCAAAAATCCAGCTCTTAACCAAGGTTATGTCTTGGTTAGCCATGCCTCAGCGACAAAAGCGACCAAAGATACAACCGTGTCAGGTGTTTTTACTTATCCCCTGTCAAGGTGTGACTGATACAGTAACTGCTCTGTATAGTGAGTCGCCAAACCCTGTTAAAGGCACAGGTCGCGATTTACGTACCGATCCTATCGGACAGCCTGTTTATGTGAGTATGCCATCAGCGAACAAAATCAAAGTCAGCAACATCAAGTTCCGAGATACTCAGCGAAATACTAATGTACCGATTCAATTGATCGACTTTGATAACGATCCGTATGTGAACACCAACTACGCATTACCAGCGAATGAGGCATTCATTTTGCCATTAACAGATGCACTAAAGAGCTGCGAAGTTAATCGCGCGGTAAATCAAAGCCAGCAATGTGGTCTGTATGGCAATACCAAATATCAAGTAAGCTTTGATATCTTGGTTGATGATAAAAACTTAGAAAGTAAGTCATTCACTTTTACGACGGGTAAGGTAAATTATTAGTTAAACCGTTTAATCAATTGTACAAACAAAGGACTGAACCAGATAACTGGTTCAGTCCTTGTTTTATATAAAGACACTATAAGAATGTGACAAAGTAAGCAGACTGGATAAAACCTACTTTAAAATGAAGAGTTTGGCTGTTGCAAAAAGGCTTTTTCATCCTCAGTTGATTTGCGCCCTAGTGCCTCATTACGATGTGGGTAACGCCCAAATTGATCAATAATTTCTTTATGACGATATTCAAAATCTAGCGTAGTGGCATCATCCAACTGTCTAAATAATGGCAAATAGCGCTCATGAATTAAGGCAGATTCAGAGTGCATAAATGGGATAATCATAAACTTACGCCATTGCATCGGTAAAGTGTCAAAATAGGGCTGCTGAGTGGCTTCTTGTGCTAAAACTAATGCCATACCGTCTTGGGCAAAAGCACAGGCTTGTTCGCGACACAGATTGCGTGAAAACTGATCTAAGACAATAATTTCTGCCAATCGTCCTGCTAGCGCTGTTATTGAACTATTGCCATCTAGAGAAGATTCTGCGAGGCGCCATTTAACGCATTCACCTTGCTTTGCTGCCTGCCAAATGTCACCAAACTTGTCCTTTATCTGCTTATCAAAACGATCGTTTTGTTCAAACCAACACGCTTCATTATCTTTATCAAACCAAAAATCCAATACTGCACGCGCATCCGGGTGGAGGTGCGTCAAGTCTATATGTTTTGGGTCTAATTGAGAGGCATGGGATCGACTGGCAGAGGTGGAATAATCGGTTGAGAGTGCCATAAGATATTCTAATTATGATGGATTTAGTCTACTATAGCGCAAATATTTATATCTGTCTGTCAAGATACCAACAGCAGAGTGTCTATTAGGTAACCTATTATGAATGCAAAAAATCTAGAGAATTCTATCAACGCGACATTGCCACCAACGCCATACTACGTGCTTGATGAAGCGGCGATCGTTGCCAATATGAAAATCATCGCTAGGCTATGTGAGCTGTCTGGTGCAAAAGCATTATTGGCACTCAAATGCTTTGCCACATGGGGTGTTTTTGATGTGATGCAGCCTTATCTGCATGGCACGACTTCGTCTTCACTTAACGAAGTGAGATTGGGCTATGAGACCTTTGGTAATAACGCTGATGCCAGTAGCAGCGATAAAAAGAAAACCCACGCTTATAGCGTCGCCTATAGTGCAGATGAAATTCCTGAAGTACTCAGTTATGCTGATAAGATTATATTTAACTCAATCTCACAGCTAACTGCTTTTAAAAATCAAGCGGCAGCGCAAGGTGTTCCAGTAGGCTTACGATTAAATCCAAAAACCAGCAACTCATCATTTTTGATTGCTGATCCTGCACGTCCATTTAGCCGCCTTGGTGAGCACGATAAAGATAAAATCGCAGCGGTACTAAGCGATATTACAGGCGTTATGATTCATAACAATTGCGAGAATGACAGTTTTGAAGCCTTTAGTGAAAGTTTGGCAGATATCGAATCTAGATTTGGCGATATTTTGCAGCAACTTGAATGGGTAAGCTTAGGCGGCGGCATTCATTTTATCGCGCCTGATTATCCATTAGAAAAGCTGGCTGACAGATTAAAAGTATTTAGTGAGACCTATGGCGTGCAAGTTTATTTAGAACCAGGCGAAGCAAGTATCCATGGCGCGGGCACGTTGGTCACGACAGTGTTAGACACCATGCACAATCAAAAAAATCTCGCCGTCGTCGACGCTTCGATTGAAGCACATATGCTCGACTTGCTTATCTATCGTGAGTCCGCACCGATTGCCGCGATCAATAATACTGCTAGCAATATTGCACCTACTGGCAATCCAGCAGAAGCTGCGCCGTCTGAAGCCAATGCTGAGTCGGCAGACCATACCATTATTTATGGTCGTTCTTGCTTGGCAGGTGATATCTTTGGTGAGTATGCATTACCGAGTAATCTTCAGATAGGCGATAAGATCGCCTTTGGTAATGCGGCCGGTTATACGATGGTCAAGAAAAACTGGTTCAATGGGGTTAATATGCCAGCGATTGTGATTCGTCGTTTGGACGGCAGTACCGATATCCAGCGTGAGTTCGACTATGAGGAATATAAAGCCAGCCTATCTTAAGCCTTAGTAGCCTTAGTTTTTAAGACTATGTTATTGTCGGGTTTTGTATTTTAATGTTTAAAAAACAAAGGCTTAACCTGTATTAGTATGCATTTTAATATCTCTACTTTTTATACATATTTTTTACCGATAAGGGAATAAAATTGTTATAATCGCGTCGGGCAAATAATGGAGTATTATCTGCCCGACGGGTGCGTGGGTTTTCCTCGGTCTTCCTTTTTAATTCACGCATATCATTCACTCGTTTCTGTTTTGCATAGCCAAAATCAATGGTATCGACAGGGACACAAAGGAGGATTGTTCATTGAACACAAACCAACCAGCCAAATCTAACAAAAAAGACGTACTTATCATCGGAGCAGGCGGCGTCGCTCAAGTGGTCGCGCATAAATGTGCGATGCACAATGATGTGCTCGGCGAGATCCATATCGCCCTCACGTACCAAAAGACAAATGCGATGCCATCGCGCAGAGCGTAAAAGAAAAAAGACAGCTTTAAGCAGGCTGCAGTCTTGCATACGCATCAGGTCGATGCGATGGACAGCCAAGCACTCGTGCAGCTGATACAAGACACAAAAATACAGATACTTATTAATGTTGGCTCGGCATTTATCAATATGACCGTACTAGAAGCTTGTATTGAAACAGGCACGGCATATATAGATACGGCTATTCATGAAGATCCACGCAAGATTTGTGAGACGCCGCCGTGGTACAACAACTACGAGTGGCAACGCAAACAGCGCTGTGCAGACAATAATGTCACTGCTATTTTAGGTGCAGGCTTTGATCCCGGTGGTCAATGCGTATGCACGCTTGGGTTATGACATGATGGATGCAGGATCTGTGACTGATATTGACATCATTGATATCAATGCGGGCAGTCATGGCAAATATTTTGCGACTAACTTTGACCCAGAGATCAACTTCCGTGAGTTCACAGGGACAGTTTACTCTTGGCAAGATAGCAAGTGGCAGTCTAATAAAATGTTTGAAGTCAAACGTACAGATGATTTGCCAGTTGTGGGTGTGCAGAACAGCTATCTGAGTGGTCATGATGAAGTGCATTCATTGTCAGCCAACCTAGATGTACCAAACATTCGTTTTTGGATGGGCTTTGGTGAGCATTATATCAATGTATTCACCGTGCTACAGAGCTTAGGCCTACTGTCTGAGCAGCCAGTGATGACGGCTGAAGGCCAAGAAGTGGTGCCGCTAAAAGTCGTGAAGGCGGTACTACCAGATCCAAGCTCGCTTGCACCAGAATATACAGGCAAGACTTGCATTGGTGATAAAGTTAAAGGTAAAATCAATGGCGTTGAGACGGAAGTGTTTATCTACAATGTCTCAGATCATAAAGACGCTTACAACGAAGTGGGTAGCCAAGGTATCTCGTATACTGCAGGCGTGCCACCTGTTGCTGCGGCAATACTAGTCGCGACTGGCGAATGGGACGCAGGCAAGATGGTCAACGTCGAAGAGCTAGATGCCAAGCCATTTATTAATCTATTGAATAAGATTGGTCTGCCAACGCGTATCAAAGATAGCGAAGGTGATAGAGCGCTTGAGTTTGATATTTAATTAGCAAATGTTATTTAGAAAAGCCTATCTTTTATAGATAGGCTTTTTTTATGTCTAGTTATATGAATAAAGGGGGCTAGCGGTGACATGGCGTTCTTGCTACTATCACTGGTAGCTACCATTTTATTTTCTACAAATGCTCTACTTTTTATACTCATTAGCTTTCACTTTAAAAAAAATATTAAGGACAGTAAAATTGAGAGTCAATAAATATGGTTTAAAAGATACTATATCCTCTTTAGTGAAAAGAGAAGTTAGGCAGCGCTGTGGGTTTGGTTGTGTTAACTGTGGTAACGCCGTATATCAATATGAACATCTTGATCCTACTTTTGCTGAAGCAAAGGAACACAATCCTGAACATATTGTTTTGTTGTGTGGAGGCTGCCATGATCGAGTCACTAGAAAAATTCTATCTAAAGACACTATCAAAATGCGATCTTTAAATCCTATTTGTAATCAGAAAGGATTTTCTTTTGGTCCCTTTTGATCTTGGTCTTGTAGAACCTACTATAAAATTAGGCACCTTGATATGTAAAAATGTAGATTCTTTAATTAATATTGATGGTGAAAGTATTTTCTCTGTGAAAAGACCTGAGTGCACAGGATCACCCTTTAGAATTAACGCCTATCTTACAAATTTTGATGGTAAAGAAATACTGAAGATTGTAAATAATGAATGGGTTACTTCTACATTAAATTGGGACGTTGAAGTTATTGGAGCAAAAATTACGATTCGAAAAAACTCAGGAAATATTTCTCTAGTATTGAGGTCAGAGGCTCCTCACACCCTAATTATCGAAAGACTTGAAATGATGCATCATGGAGTAAAGATTAGCTGTCGAGAAAATGAAGACTTAAAAGTAGTGACTCGAAGTGGTCAAGTTTTGAGCTCTTCATCTATGAGTATATCAGGTTGCAAGGTGGGGTTGGATATATTGGAACACTCGCTTTCAGTAGGTGTTGGCGGTGGTTGTGTGGAAATAAGTAATATGGAAATTAGTTATCAATCTGCAATTAATCGTTACCCTGTACCTTTTAATGAAGTGAAAAAACTATAAAAAAAGAAAAGATAGGTCGTAACCAACAGTGTCCATGTGGTAGTGGTAAAAAATATAAAAGGTGTTGTGGAATTATATAGTCCAGAGTTTCAGGATATTTATATTGCATTTGATCTTAGGATAAAAATGATGAGCAATGTTTGATCAAGCCTAGTTGCATTGGTTCGTATAGTGAGTCTATATTTTTAAACTATAAATTTTGCTATATTGACCAAAAATCAAGGTATAACCTACAGATCACTAGCCCAATTTAAAGGTTGTGCTTCTAGCAATCAATAATGAACCAAACAATCCATCACCCCTTCACTAGGATTATATTCTCGTAGCGCCGCAATACGGTCATCAAGTGTGGGGTGTGAGCGGAATAAGTTGGCAATACTAAAGCCTTGCGTTTGTCCAGACGAGATTGCAAATGCTTTCATACTCTCAGGCATTTGATCTGGTCGCTGTGCAGAAGGACGCAGAGCATCAAGCGCACTGATCATTTTTTCGCGGCTGGCAAGTTTGGCCCCCATTTGATCCGCACGGAATTCACGTAAGCGTGAAAACCACATCACGATGGCAGACGCCAAAAACCCAAGCAAAATATCCATCACAATACTGGTGATAAAGTAACCGATACCTGGGCGATCACTGGTGTTTTTAAACACAGTACGGTCCACGAAGCTACCGACAATGCGCGCAAAGAACATCACAAACGCATTGACCACGCCTTGAATGAGGGCAAGGGTTACCATATCACCGTTGGCTACATGACCAATCTCATGCGCCAATACCGCTTCGACTTCATCTTGATTCATATTCTGTAGTAGACCAGAGGATACCGCTACCAGCGCTTTATTCTTATTCCAGCCAGTCGCAAAAGCATTTGGCTGCGAGTTATTAAAAATACCAACCTCAGGCATACCGATGTTTACCGCTTGCGCTTGTTTTGCCACTGTATCGACCAGCCATTGCTCAGTTGGGTTGCGTGCAGATTCTATTACCACCGTACCCGTGGATTTTTTGGCCATCCATTTTGACAGAAATAGCGAAATCATTGAGCCGACCATACCGTAGATACCGCACATAACTGCAAGGCTGACATAATCTAGCCCACCTGCCGTATATACACCGCCAATCCCAAAAATCTGGATAGTATCCCAAACACAATGCTAAAGACCACGATCACGGCCAAGTTGGTCAATAAAAACAATCCAATACGCATCATGACGCTAATTTCCTATTTAAAGTGTTGGTATGGCCTAGATAGGCGGTTATCTAAGAGGTTTGTTTGCCATGATAGATTTTACTGGGGTTTTGTGTGTCATACTATTTCAATATTGTCAAAATGCTAAAATAATTATGTTGTCCTAGCTATAGTGAGATTTTTTGAGACAATTAGCGAACTAGGTATATATTAGCTCGTTGCCAAGACTGGTTAGCTACAGTACAACATCACCGAAACTATTGCCTATTGATCTAAGTATTAAGTTTTGGTCAACTATTTCTTATTTTGATTTCTCGGAAGATAATGATGACCAAGATTAATCTTTAAAAAATTATAAAAATGCGAACATCTCATGCAACTAGAAATAAATATTATAGACGCCTTCACTGACACTTTGTTTAAAGGCAATTCCGCAGCGGTTATTGTGACAGATACATGGTTAGATGATGCTTTGATGCAGTCTATTGCGTCTGAAAATAACTTGTCTGAGACCGCTTTTATTGTTGCTGATGGCATAGGTGTTTATCATATTCGTTGGTTCTCACCATTGACCGAAATTGACTTCTGTGGTCATGCGACTTTAGCCGCTGCCTATGTATTGTTTAATAAAAATTCAAACGTACAGTCGATTAACTTTTCAGCCAAAGCGGTTGGTATTTTGACAGTCGCAAAAACGGATTCTGGCAAAATGCAAATGGATTTTCCCAATAGAATGCCTGAAAGAATCGATGAGATTCCTGATAGTTTATTAGCAGGTCTATCCATTGTGCCTGCTGAAGTCTATCGTAATACTCAAGCGTATTTCGTCATCTATGATGCTGAATCCGATGTGCTGAATGTCGTGCGTGATAATGAAAAGTTGAAGCAGCTATAGCGCCTTATGATGTAGTGGTAACTTGTCAGGCAACCTCAGAGAAGTATCATGATTATGATTTTATCTCTAGATACTTTTGGCCAGCAAATAGTCGCGGCGGTGTGCTTGACTGTACCGTGGCAGACGATAGAGTGCTTATTTCTGGCAATGCTGTATCATATTTGACTGGATTTATCACCGTTGAGGAGTAGGTAAGTTTGACAGAATTAAAGACCGTTAGCCTGTTTGCGCTGACCGCATTGGCTGAGATTGCAGGGTGTTATTTGCCTTATCTATGGTTACGAGAAGGTAAATCTATCTGGCTATTAATACCTGGCGCGCTGAGTTTGATCGCGTTTGTCTGGCTGCTGTCATTACATCCGACTGCTGCAGGTAGGGTCTATGCGGCCTATGGTGGCGTATATATTTGTATGGCGATTTTATGGTTATGGACGGTCAATGGGATACGACCAACCGTGTGGGACATAGTGGGCTCAGTAGTTGCACTATTAGGAATGGCGATTATTATGTTTGCGCCGCGCAGTGCCTAAAAAAACGAGTGGCCAACTAAAAAATACCAATCAAACCACTAGGTCAGATTGGCATATTGATACGAAAAATATTAATGTTTACCTAAAATACTACCGTTGTCGTCTTTCTTCGCTTGTTTGGCCGCTTTCTTTTCTTTGGCGGTCAGAAGCGGATTCTTTTGACATTCTTCTTACTGTCTTGACTTTGCTCATGGTAATTCCTTTGTAGATAACGCATACAACCTGCTAAGCCAATTGGGCTGACTTAAGGTAAGTATGGTGACGACTAACATACATAGCCGCTTACCCAATTGAGTATAAGTTTAAGCGTTGGTAATAGATAGCACTCGCACAATTCGCCTACGATTCAGTTCTCTTGTTTCTTTCCTTTAGCGAAATCATTGCTTTAGCCAAGTTATGCGCTAATCGATTCGTTCAATTAATCATGGTATTCATAAGTGCTTACTTACGGATACATGGCGATTTGCTATAATTAGCCATAAACCGATTCATAAACGCGGCAAACTCTTATTTATTGACATTTAGCACCACTGTGCTCACTGTTTTGGTCACCTTATTATGCGTATACGTAAACTATTCAAATTTGAAAACGCTCACATCGTTCGCAACTGTAGCTCTGAGCGCTGCAAACACTCCATCCATGGTCACAGCTATCAGATTGAGCTGATTTTAGAAGCCACACGTTTAGATCACGGGCAAATGGTTTATGACTTTGGGCTACTAAAATCTTCGATCAAAGACATTATCGACAGCTTTGATCATGCCATTTGTTTTTGGAACAAAGACGATCCTGAATATGTCGCAGCGTGCAAGAAATTTAGCGCACGTTGGATCAGCCTACCAGTATCTCCGTCAGCAGAGCAGTTTTCACGGGTGATTTTCTTTTGGGCGCAAGAAATACTGCGCCAGACGCAAATGCAAAATGGTGAGGCGGATGTCAGTGTGTATTCAGTGATTGCTCATGAAACGGCAACAGGTTATGCGCAGTGTTTTGCTGATGATGTGGCAAACGAGCAAATGGGTAAGCTGGTTTTAGAGGATTTCGAATTTAGTGAACAAGTTCGTGCTGAGTGGACGGACTCTGATCTGTATGCCAAGCTGATTCGCGGTGAAAGCTTCACCAACCCAACGGTGACTATGCAGGTACAGCCAGAGCAAGCACAGGCAGGTTCAGACTGATGCATAATGATCAATCAATAGAAAACAGTGACAGCGTGCAAACTTTGATACTGAACTCTGAGCAAGACACTCAGTTATTGGCTAAGCAACTGGCAGCATTGCCGCTGACGGGTAGTGTGTGGCTGGCAGGGGGATTTGGGCGCAGGTAAAACCACTTTAACGCGTTACTGGTTGCATGCTCTCGGTCATACTGGTGCGGTAAAAAGCCCAACGTATACCTTGGTTGAGCCTTATAGCATTGAGCAAAGCAATGGCACGACTAAGCCAGTTTATCATGCAGATTTATATCGTCTCCAAGATCCAGAAGAGCTGTCTTTTATTGGCTTTGATGAGTATTTAGATGAGCCTGAAGCGCTCGTTATCATTGAATGGGCGAGCCGTGCTGATGGTTATCTACCGATGCCAACTTTGTTTATCGATATTACGCAAGTTGAAAACGATGATAAAGGTAATGAAGCACGCCAAGTGCACTTAAGAGTATCAAAAGCAGGCCAAGCGCAAGGTCTGGATTTATCAAAACTTAATATCTAAATCACACCACTTGCCATTCTTTTAAAATATGACATCTATCAATGCCAGATAACCACCACAACACCCGTATCAAAACTATCGCCGCTGCTGATTAATCAACTAGCAGCAGGTGAGGTCGTGACACGTCCAGCAGCGGTCGTCAAAGAGCTGCTCGAAAATGCCATTGATGCAGGTGCCACCGATATTGAGATACGTATTACTCAAGGTGGTATGGGCATGATTGAAGTGGTGGATAACGGTGTGGGTATTCATCCTGATGATATGGTGATGGCGATTACTCGTCATGCGACTAGCAAAGTCGCCGATGTTGCGAACTTGCACGGCATTACGACGTTGGGTTTTCGTGGTGAAGCGTTAGCGGCGATGGCTGCTGTGTCTCGTTTGAGCTTAACTAGCAGTCATGATGATAGTGGTATTGGTCGTCAATTGCAGGTGGCTGGAGTATTAGATGATACACCGAAGCTCATACCAGTCGTTCATAATCGCGGCACAACAATCATAGTCAAAGACTTATATTTCAATGTGCCTGCCCGCCGGGGTAATTTAAAATCTATTGCCACTGAATTTGGCCACATCGAGACCATCGTCCGTGAAGTCGCACTGGCGCGAGCTGATGTCGCACTGACACTTTTCATGACAATAAAAAGCGGTTATCATTGTCTGCAAATGCTACAAACGTTAACGATAATGATGCTAACCGTCTACCGTTGCCGCGTTTAGAACAAGCGACTGGTATGCCATTAACGGACAATGCGCTAGCAGTATCGATAGATCTATCGAGTCTTGTGCAGTCGTCTGTAGCGTACGGCGATAGCACGGTTAATCAGGCAGCAATCAGTGGCTGGTTATGGCCGATGACTGATGAGCAGATAGCATTGCCAAAGCTAATTTATGTGAATGGCAGGCTGGTAAAAGAAGCATTGATTAGCAATCAAATGCGTCAACTGGCTCAGAGTGCTCAGCTAGCAGGTATGGGGTATGCGCTTTATTTTGAGTTGCCAACCCAATGGCTCAATGTCAATGTACATCCATCAAAGCAGCGTATCAAAATCAGTCCGCTAAACAATATCATGGCTCACTTAAGCCATACGATTCGTTCACAGCTAAAAATAGTCAATGCTACGCCAAAGGTTGCTAGCCCCGATAATCCAGAAGTGTCAAAAAAAGACGTCTCTGTAGATACTTTGTCTGACACACATTTGCCCAATGATATGCCTATAGATCACACAAGACAGAGCAGACAAGTGCAAGCTCCTAGGCAGTCATATCAATCTGCCTCAAGCAAATCATTTCCAGATAAATCACTAGCTCAAGAACCAGCACCATCTTATGTCGATGAGCCGTTACAGCAAAGTCGCCATACTTCGTATCGTTCATCCGAAGCGCCTACAGTTTCATCCTTACCAATCTGCTTGGATATTATTAATGATGCAGAGGCTCTTGTTATCGATTCAACCGCAACTGATAAAAACCTACCTTGGCTCTTATTTTATCATCAAGGGCAATGTCTATTAATAAGTACTAAAGACTGGCAGTCAAAGGTAAGCCAGTTGTTTGAATCATCTATATTTAGCAATAAGGTATTTAAAAAGATAAAATGTCAAACAGTGCTATGGAGATCAATCATCAGCTTACAACAGTAAGCTCGCAAATGACTGCACAAGACTCAGCAGTTTTTGTCGCAGATCTCGCTGATATACTGACAAGAAATGCGATCAAAATCTTAGACAGTCATCGTTTAGTCACACTAATGTTATCTTCTACATCCGAATAAATATCAAGCTGACTACTATTTTAGCCAACTACATATTGAGAAAGGCAATTCTATGCAATATTCGTCTGATAGCGTCTCTACTAATCTGTCGGATAATAGTGTCGTGTGTCTGATGGCACCCACTGCCAGCGGAAAAACAGCATTAGCATATGAATTATACGATACAGGCCGTTTTGAACTGATTTCTGTGGATTCAGCACTGATATATCGCGATATGAATATTGGTACGGCAAAACCAACAGCAGATGAATTAACGCGTTATCCGCATCATTTGGTTGATATTATTGATCCCATGCAAAGCTATAGTGTTGCTGAGTTTGTTGATGATGTAGCACGTCTTATTGATGAGTGTCATGAGCGCAAAAAGATACCGCTGTTAGTAGGTGGCACCATGATGTATTACATGGCGCTACTCGATGGCCTGTCTCCCGTACCTGATAGCGATGACAGCGTACGTGCACGCGTAGAACAATGGCGTCAAGAGGAAGGTATCAGTGCTTTATATGATTATCTTGGCAATGTTGACTCAGTTAGCCATCAGCGTTTGAATGCGACGGATACTCAGCGCATTACTCGGGCAATTGAGGTTTATTTGCAGACAGATAGGCCCATAAGCGACTGGCAGCGTGAGCCAAAACAAGCTTTGGCCCATCATCCAGAACAGCAGTGGCATGCATTGTCAGTGATACCAGACCGCCCGTGGTTACATGCGCGTATCGAACAGCGCCTTGATATCATGTGGCAAGAAGGGTTAGTGGCAGAGGTTGTTGGCTTACTTGAGAAGTACCCGCTGACCCCTAATATGCCGTCGATGCGCTGTGTGGGTTATCGCCAAGTATTGGAATATCTCGTTCGTACGCAGCATCCAGTATTGGATAAAACCCATTTGGACAAAGCGCAATTTTATGAAGCCTTCGCAGACTCTAAAAGCCTAATGGCCATAAATAAGATACAAGGAGAGGGCGTTTACACAAATGCTCAGCCAGATGTATCCTATGCTGAGACCGAAGCGCTTGCTTGTCAGGAAATGCAAAATAAGTCATTATATGCCACAAGGCAGCTAGCAAAACGCCAATATACATGGCTTAGAAAAGTTGCTCAATTGCCTGATGCTGTATCTGAGTTTGATGATGCGGTCCCCAAAGGGATGGTGCTAAAAAACTTTTACAACAATGGCACAAGCAAGAGATTATCTTTTTGAAAACATGCTTTTATCTTATTAACGTGCGTCTTACTTTACGTTTTCAAAGCACGTTATTGATATATAAATAAAGAATCACAATTAGTTTCAAAAATTAGCATGGATAGCTGTTATAATTTGAGATTACTACAGATATAGTAGCCGTCAAATACAGTTGTCTTGGTAGTAGATAGCTATTAACTTTTACAGAAAAAACGCTTGATGAAACAAGTAGTTACTTAATTATTTACAATAATAACGTATTCGCGATAAAGTGGAATAACTTAAGAACAATGAATATTTATTTAGATACGTTTTATAAAGAAAACATATTATTGTATCTACCTTTTAGCCACTATAATTAAATTGACACTTAGAATAATTGGCACTCAAAACATAACTATATAATATTTAGGAGAGATTTCATGTCAAAAGGACAAACTTTACAAGATCCATTCTTGAATTCGCTGCGCAAAGATCGCATTCCTGTCTCTATTTTTTTTGGTTAACGGTATCAAGCTGCAGGGCCAAATTGAATCGTTCGATCAATATGTTGTACTCCTCAAAAATACAGTCAGTCAGATGGTATATAAACATGCCATCTCAACCGTAGTGCCAGCTCGTAACCCGCGTAGTAGTACAACCACTACAGGTACTGGCGCTCAACCTCAAGGCTTAGCGCAAACTGGCTATCAAGGTGGTGGCTTTGAGCGTGGCAGCAATCCTGCTGCGGGTGGTTTTGAAGAGCGTGGTTTTGCCTCTAGTCGTAGTGGATTTAATCGCGGAGGGTTTAGTCAAGGTCAAGAACGTGGCTTTGAGCGTGGTAGCTTTGGACAAGGTCAGGAACGCGGTTTTGAGCGCGGCGGCTTTGGACAGGATCGTGGTTTTGATGCATCGACAGACGGTACGGGCTTTGAAGAAAAGCCGGACAACGGATCGAATGATACCAATAGTTAATTAGCTGCACGCATTGAGTGTATTATCCAACTATACATTAAAAGACATGATTTATACGATTAAGACCTGCTAACATAGTGGGTTTTTTTTATATAAATAAGCAGATAGTTACTGTAAAAAATAATGGCTGTCTCCATTATATAAATGGTAGGCCATTATTAATATGAAACAGAGTATAGTAAAATACTAGGTTGATTCATTATAAAAATAGAGCAGATCCATGAGCGATACTACAACTGATTTGACCCATGAGCAATTTATCACAACGGCTATTGACGCGATTAATACTGAGATATCTGCATTAGCATTGTTGACAGAGCAGATAGATGACAGGTTTGCACAAGCATGTGACGTTATTTTGGCTTGTCAGGGTCGAGTGGTAGTAACGGGCATGGGTAAATCAGGATTGATTGGACGTAAAATAGCAGCGACTTTTGCCCTCGACGGGTACGCCTGCTTTTTTTATGCATCCTGGTGAGGCAGGTCATGGCGATTTGGGCATGCTGGTCAAAGGTGATGTACTGCTTGCTATCTCGAACTCTGGTGAATCCGATGAGATTAAGATGCTACTGCCAGTGGTCAAACGCTTACACATCCCCTCTAATTAGTATCAGCCGAGATAAACGCGGTATGCTGCCACGAGCGGCTGATATTGTTTTGACCCTTGGCCACTCACAAGAGGCTTGTCCGCTCAATCTTGCCCCTACATCGAGTACAACGGCTACCTTAGCGTTAGGGGATGCTCTAGCGGTCGCCTTGGTACATGCTCGTAACTTCACTTCTGAGGACTTTGCATTATCGCATCCAGCGGGCGCATTAGGTCGTCAACTATTGACGCGTGTCGAAGATTTAATGCATACCAAGTCAGAAGACTTACCCTTGATTCACCAACAAGCACCGCTACAGCAAGCACTATTTACGATGTCTGCTGGACGCTTAGGGATGACCGTGGTGACGGATGATAGTGATAAAGTCGTTGGCGTATTTACAGATGGTGACTTACGCCGTGGTCTTGAAAAAGGTATTGATCTACAAACGCCGATGAATGAGGTAATGGTCAGTAACCCACGCCATATCAGTAAAACAATGCGCGCATCGGATGCCTTGAGTGTCATGAATGAAAATGGTATCAGTCAATTACTAATTATTGATGATGAAGATCGTTTAGAAGCAGTCATCACGGTTCATGATCTATTACAAGCTGGTGTAAAGTAATTCATTAATAGTTGATAGAACGATTGGTTTTTCATATAAAATAGTTAGAAAAATATTCGTCAAAAGAGACAAATAATGCAAGATTTAATAAAAAAAGCCGGACAAGTAAAGCTATTGATCATGGATGTCGATGGGATTTTATCTAATGGTCAAATTATCTACGACGCAAATGGTATCGAAACCAAAGCGTTTTCAGTACAGGATGGCGTCGGTGTTAAGTCTCTAGCGCGTTATGGCATTTTAACTGCTATTATTACTGGGCGTAGCAGCGCTATGGTTGATAAACGTGCAACAGAAATGGGTGTCAATCATGTGGTACAAGGACGGGATGATAAGCTCATTGCACTAAAAGAGTTATTATCGTCTCTTGACCCTGCGCTCAATATTACTGCTGCCGACTGCGCTTATATGGGTGATGACTTGCCAGATATTAAAGCGATGCAAACGGTAGGGTTTGCAGCAACCGTACCCAATGCACACGCGGAAGTCATAAAACGCAGTGATATGGTCACCACTCGAGCAGGTGGTACCGGCGCAGTACGTGAAGTATGTGATCTCATCTTAAAGGGGTACGGACATTATCAAGACTTTATTGCACATTATACGCTTGATGAAACTCAAGCTCAGGATGAACTGTCGTGAATACACGTGTTCTCATTATATTAGCGTTGATTATTGCTGGTATTGCGGGCTGGTTTTTCCAGCAACAAGGGGATGTGTCGCCACCAGTCAATATCGAGACGACAGATGTCGATTATGAAGCCACTGATATCAAAGCAGTTCAGACAAATGAGCAAGGTGAAACTGAGTATGAACTTACTGCTGAGTCTTTAACGCATAATCCTGAGACCAATCAGGATGAGATGTCAGGCATCACGATGAATTGGGAGCCGTCAACAGAGCAGCGCTACCGTATTCAAGCAGGTAGTGCAGCCATCAGTCAGCAAACAGGGGAGTTGAGCTTATCAGGTGGCTTTACACTGGTTAGCGAAGGTAATAAAGAGGCGTCTGATATTGAGCCAATCAAAGTGACTGGTAGTACCCTAAAAGGCAATACAAAGTCTGGTCAAGTGTATAGCGATGAGCCCGTCAAAATTGAACAAGGGATGAATCGTTTTGAAGCATCCAGCATGACTGCCAATCTGGAAACGGGTGAATATGAGTTTGGGCAAGTTGCTGTCGCTTTTACGCCCGCTGATCGTCAAGACAAAGCATTATTTTAAACTAGCGTTTTCTACTACATTAAAACAGCAGCCATCATGAAGTTTGCAAATCCTATCAACAATTATGAAACGAGTTATTATATGAAATCTAAATTTTTGCCTACTTTATGCGCATCAATCTGCTCACATAAGCTACGTGTTGTTCCAACGTTTATGTTGTTAGCCCTACCATTGTATGGCCATGCACTGCCATCAGATGCCAATCAGCAAATCAAACTGCTAGCGGACAAGGCCACTTATAGTGAGCGTACTGGCGTCACTAGTTACTCAGGTAATGTCATTATTACTCAAGGCACTTTTAAAATGACTGCGGACAATATCACAGTCAATCTCGCAGCAGCGCAGCATTAATTCAGCGGTAGCGACGGGTCGTCCAGCAACTATGCAGCAGGTTGTGACGCAAGAAAAAGGCTTGGCAAAAGGTCAGGCAAATAAGATTGATTATAACGCGGTATCTGGCATTATCACTCTAACAGGAAATGCCAAGCTGGTTCAGAATGGGGCAAGTTTTGCCGGTAATGTTATTCGTTATAGTCTAAAAGCAGGTGATGTAGAAGCGACCGCTGGTGGTAATCAGCGAGTAGAGTTGGTATTTCCACCAAATAATAATACCAACCAAAGTGGCGTTCGCTAACCTAGCCAACCAAAGCATGAATAGGTTTTTGGTAGTATACGAATATCGTGAAAGCAAGAGTAAGCTATGAGTGACAATAAAAATATAGATTCTTCAGTATCAAATAGCAATACGGCGCCTGTCGCTCGCTTGACTATGCAAAATTTGGGTAAACGTTACGGCAAGCGCTGGGTAGTCAAAGATGTCTCGTTTTCTGTTGAGCAAGGCCAAGTTGTTGGACTGCTAGGCCCGAATGGTGCTGGTAAAACGACCAGTTTTTACATGGTGGTGGGACTGGTCAATATGGATAAGGGCCGTGTCACTCTAGGAAAAATGGATCTGTCTAAATACGCTATGCACGAGCGTGCTCGTGCTGGTATTGGTTATTTGCCGCAAGAAGCGTCGATTTTCCGTAAATTATCTATCGAAGACAATATATTGGCGATTTTGCAGACTCGTACAGAATTAAGTAAAGCTGAGCAGCAGCAAGAGCTTGAAAAGCTGATTGGCGAATTTCATTTAGAACATGTACGTACCTCACTTGGAATGAGTGTGTCAGGCGGCGAGCGTCGTCGCTGTGAAATTGCTCGTGCGCTAGCGGCGGATCCTAAATTTATCTTATTGGATGAGCCATTTGCCGGTGTAGACCCCATTTCTGTTGGCGATATCAAGGATGTTGTTTTGACACTGAAAAATCGTGGTATTGGTGTCTTAATCACTGATCACAATGTTCGTGATACGTTAGCCATCTGTGAAAAGGCTTATATTGTTTCAGAAGGGGCTATCATTGCCGAAGGTACTTCATCGGAAGTCTTAGAAAATGATCTGGTCAAATCTGTTTACTTAGGTAAAGACTTTCAAGTATAGCCCGCTGTGCTAAATCATTTTTACTCATATTCTTATCTACACGAACTGCTGATTTTAGCATTGCAACTAACTGATAAAGCCAGCAGTCAACATTTTCATTATATTTAGAATAACCTACGCTTAACGCTCTCCCCTTCTATCAGATACAGCTTTCGATACTCACAACTGGCTGATCGCGACAAACACTCTTACATTCCTACTCATCAAAGAGCGTACGATATTTTATTCATTATTCTCGACTAATCATCTGGATAAGGCTCATCATTTATGGCAAAAAATAAAAGCAGTTATGTCTGTCAGAATTGCGGCGCGCATTTTGGCAAATGGGCAGGGCAGTGTACAGATTGCGGCGAATGGAATAGCTTGGTAGAAGCGCCAAATGTCAGTATGCCGCATCACAATAAAAATACCGCCAAGCCTAATGCCGGCCGATCCACTTCTCGTAGTACTGCTGCACCAGTTGGTAACTACTCTGGCACTCACAGCGCAGTTATGCCACTTAACGCAGTCAGTGTGACGCTAGACACACGCTTGCCAACAGGCATTAGCGAGTTTGATCGTGTGCTGGGTGGCGGATTGGTAGCTGGTTCTGTCGTACTAATCGGTGGTGACCCGGGTATTGGTAAGTCAACCATATTGTTGCAGACAGCGACTAATATGGCACGTGCCGATTCTTTGGCAGGTAGCGCGCTTTATGTGACTGGCGAAGAGTCACTTGCACAAGTAGCTATGCGTGCCAAACGCTTAGATTTACCTGCTGATAGACTTCGCGTACTCGCAGAAACCAATGTAGAAACCATTTGTGCGGCCTTGACCCAAGAGCAGCCAGCCATCGCTATTATTGACTCTATCCAGACTATTTATACTGACGCCATCAATTCTGCACCAGGCGGCGTCAGTCAAATCAGAGAGTCTGCCGCGATCTTAACGCGCTATGCAAAGCAAACAGGTACAGCGCTATTTTTAGTGGGACATGTGACGAAAGAAGGCACTTTAGCAGGCCCACGTGTACTTGAGCATATGGTCGATACGGTATTGTATTTTGAAGGTCAGTCTGACTCACGTTTTCGGATGATTCGTGCAGTCAAAAACCGTTTTGGTGCGGTTAATGAGCTGGGTATTTTTGGCATGACTGACATGGGACTCAAAGAAGTTGCCAACCCATCAGCGATATTTTTGAGCCGTTATGATAAGCCCGTTGCTGGATCTGTTGTTATGGTTAGCCGTGAAGGGACTAGGCCATTACTGGTTGAAGTGCAAGCGTTGGTGGATGACTCCCAAGGACAGCCTAGACGCATGGCGTTGGGTTTGGACTTCCAGCGTTTGTCCATGCTACTAGCAGTGATGCATCGTCACGGTGGTATTCATACCAGTGGACAAGACGTCTATGTCAACGTTGTTGGTGGCGTCAAAGTCATAGAGACTGGATCTGATTTGGCAGTGTTGTTGGCATGTGCCTCAAGCATCAAAGAAAAGCCATTACCATCGTCATTAGCAGTGTTTGGTGAGGTCGGTTTATCTGGTGAAATCCGTCCAGTACCGAATGGTCAAGAACGCTTGAAAGAAGCAATGAAGCATGGTTTTAAACATGCGATTATTCCAAAGGCCAATGCACCTGCTAAAGGAGCTCCTCAGTTTAAGGGTATCAATGTGATTGCTGTTGAACGTCTTGACGATGCCATCGAAAGTGCGTTTGAGTTATAACCAATCTTGAAAAGTATAAAGATTTGATCAAAAAGCCCTTAACTCATGATAAGTTAAGGGCTTTTTTATATGCTATAAGTTTTAAAACTAAGGTCCTGAAACACGCTCAATAGCGACATTACCGACACCTTTATTAGTGATACCTAGGCGCTTAGCTGCACCATACGATAAATCTAATACGCGGTTGCCATGGAATGGACCACGATCGTTCACTTTTACTACAACGCTTTTACCGTTAGTTTTATTAGTGACTTTAACATAGCAGTTGAGTGGTAATGAGCGATGTGCTGCCGTCAAACCATTCATATCAAAAGTTTCACCACTAGCAGTTTTACGACCATGAAACTTACGACCGTACCAAGAGGCAAGACCAGTTTGCTTAAATTTACTAACAGAATTAGAGGCTACTGCGGTTAGACGCTCTAACACATCTTCATCATTAGTGACTTGAGTGGTATCACTCGCTAATAGTGAACTACTAAGTGCTAATGAAGTAGGCTGACGTGCTGATTTGACCAAACTTGATGCACCATCATGCTGACGGCTAAGCTCACCAAGTACACGATCGATATGGGAGGCGTTATCTTGTGAAATCATCGCAAGGGAGGTTTTTGCTTCTACAGCATTTACATTTGTAGCAACTGCAGAGCCAGCGAATAAAACTGCCGACATTGTAAGTAAACCAGATAAACGCTTATTCATAAATACCTCTATAACTTATACACCAAAACCTAACTCTAAATTTTTAGATTGAGTATGACAGCGTTAGACCAATCTAACAGTGAATCAAACTCTAGAATCTTTATATTAATCTATTGTTTTGATAGCGATTAATATTTAGGGCGAGACTCTTACAGGTTTCAATATATGGTAATTTTTCATTTTATGATCATAAGTAGCGGTAGTAATGACCGTAGTTACTTAGAACATGCTTAAATGATAGTCAGCGATATTCATTGAGTACTTATTTTTAACTTAGAGAGTAAGTACCAATGTCACTATATGTCGTATCTATAAAACTTCCGATATACAAACTTTCTGATATTGCTAAAGTAATGAAGGGTTTAAAAGTTTTTGCGTGATGCTTTGTTATTAAACCGTTAATTAAGTAGTGTATTTGAAAGTCTGAAATCTACAAGATGCTAACTATACGACCAATCTACAACCAAAGTATAATTAAATGCAAATTTTGTTAGTGGCTATGTACGGGTTATGTATCAAAGTACAGTAAAACGAGGTTAACGCAATTTTTTGTAAAAAACAAGAAATAAAATATTTCAGCCTTGATTTGCAATTCATTTTGGTTAAAAAAATCACTGCTAATGACAGTATGATACAAGTAATTAAATAACAATACTTTTATGTCTCATGACAGCATTTTGATAGGCTGGTCATGAATGGGGATTATGTAGTATCTATTAAAAGTAACAAAATATTAATAGTAGCAAAATCGCTGATACTTTGATTTAATCTAAACTTTGTTGTCATTAGTCATGCGAGAGTGCTTTATTTTATGCTCAGTGTTTTTGAGAGATATAAATGATGTGTGTTTGTCATATTTCAATGATAATTTACTAATGTTTTATATATAAGGTATTGTTTATCAGTGTTTTTAACCAGATTTGTGAGTGTGAATCGACATCAATAAGCCAAAACCTGCCATCAAAGTCACGATAGCGGTACCACCATAGCTGATGAAAGGAAGGGTACGCCAACAACAGGTAAAATACCGCCAACCATACCGACATTGACGAATATATAAACGAAGAAAGACATGGCAATAGCGCCCGCAAGCAGCCTGCTATAAATGTCAGGATGGGTGAAAGCGATATACAAGGCACGCGACAAAAGGCAAAAGTAAATAAACATCAGCAGCATGACACCTAGTAAACCAAATTCTTCAGAAAAAGCTGCAATAATAAAGTCAGTATGACCTTCTGGTAAAAAATGCAGATGCGACTGTGTGCCTTCTAAATACCCTTTGCCAGTGAGCCCGCCTGACCCAATGGCGGTCTTTGATTGGATAATATTCCACCCAGCACCTTGTACATCGGCTTCAGGATTGAGTAAGGTTAGGACGCGCGTACGCTGATAATCATGCAACAAAAGTTCCAAGCAAACGCAATAAAAGGTATCGCTAAAATCACAGCAGCAGAAATCAGACGCCAAGACAGACCCGCCAAGAACAGCACAAAAATGCCACTAGCAGCGACTAAAAGCGAAGTGCCAAGATCAGGCTCTTTTGCAATCAGCAATACAGGAACGATAATCAATGCCAGAGTGATGGCAATACTGGACGGTGATGGCGGAAGATCACGCTTGGACAAAAACCAAGCACACATCATCGGCATACCAAGCTTCATAAACTCAGACGGCTGCACACTACCAAACCCAGGTAAGTTGATCCAGCGCTGAGCACCCATACGCACTTCACCAATGATATCAACCAATACCAATAATATAAGACCTAATACATAAAACACAGGCGTAAAGGTACGGTAAAGGCTTGGCGGTATTTGTGCCATCGCAAACATTACGGTGAATGCCACACCGTAACTTACCATCTGACGTATGACCATGCCGATGTCTTGACTGGCAGCACTATATAAAATCGTCAGGCCAATGCAGCAAACCGTTAACAAAAGCAAGGTCAACCACGGATCGATGTGAATACGTTGCCAGATCGTCGGTGCATGACCTTGGCCTAAGTGATGGCTCTGACGTGAAAAACGGTATTGCGGGTTAGAAGACATAGGCAAAGTTTGGCTAGCAGTTGGAGTAAAAGGGAGAGGTTCTCTAAGCTGTCTTATATAAAATATGTGATGAGTATTTGACGGTCTCTATTCTAATAGAAGCTCACGGACAAAAACAAGCAGATACTTAACATCTAGGCAATAAAGTCACGTAATTATAAAAGTGATAAGGATAAGTGTTAATTACGAATATCCTGCCTCAGATTAGAGGCGATAGTTTAGCCTGCTTGCTGAAAATTTGATAGTATCGATAAAACGTTTTAGCGGTAGATTCCTGCAATGATAAAATCAAAAAACCATAACTATGGACAAATCCAGAAGCCTATTCTTGCACTGGTTGTTTGTATGAGTAGCATCAATGTTCATGCCGCTATTATAACTGATAGTAGTGAACGCCGTATCGAAGTGCGTCAAGGCAGTGGCGACACTAGCAATGCTTATATATCGCCTTCTAACAATGTCTCTAGTCAGCGCCCCTGGTGTCACTATGTTAAGTGGCGCAAATGCATCAAATGGCGATAGTATGCAAAGCTTGATTGCACAAAAGCAGCGTGATTTTGAAATTGATGCCAGTCTGTCTATCGAGGAAAACAAACGCGTCAATGTGAATCAACGAAGACCGACTTATAATACAACTTACCGTAATAACAGCTACAGCACAACGAATAACACCTATAATAGTGCTAATAACGATCTTACGAGCATGGACTTTAATGCATGGCTCAACAGTAACAGTTACCGTGCTAGGCAAGTAGCCGAATATCAGCGCTATTTGAGCGCACGTGTGGGTGCACAAAATGTACCACCACTGTCTCAGCTACTTACCACCGCGCGCAGCTGGGACAAATGCGGTTATGAGCCTTATCAGCTGCCACCGCGAGAGTTGTGGGCCAATATCGTGCCAACACTACACCTCTATAGTGAGCTAAAAATCAAGGCATTTTGCCTTTAAGTACTGAGATACGCTCGGTGTATCGTAGCCCTGGGCTGAACGACTGTGCTGGCGGTGCTGGCAGTAGCAAGCATATGAATGCAAGTGCCATGGATATTTGGGTGCCAGAGTACGAAGACAACCTATGGCGCCTCAGTACGATGCAGGATGGCTTGTGCCAGTTTTGGCAATATCAAGGACAGTCTTACAACTTTGGCTTGGGTTTATATGCCACAGGTGCGATTCATCTAGATACCGATGGTTATCGTAAATGGGGTTTTAACCATACCAGTAGTAGCTCTTATTGTCGCTATTAGATAGCTAAGGGTTAACGCGTCATAAGCAAGCGCACACTCAAATTAGTGACAATAAAAAAACGAGAAACAGTATAATATCGCTTATAAATTTTACAGCTAAATGATTGGTAGGGATGAGCTGGCTAGACGCGCAAGTTCACCAAAAAAATGTTTGGAATTTAATATTTATGTTCTAATATGAATATTTTCATTTACTATCTTTATATCCTTATCACTCTTCAAGGAAGAAGATTATGGTTATTATAAGCGGGATTTATGACAAAGCAGCATTCAGCAGTTGCAAGATGCAGTAAATCGAATGAAAGGAAACAACGTTTTTTCGCTCAAAATATATTTACACCACGTTAATAGGAATGGCATCATTTTCCATATTATTGGTGAGTGCCTGCAGTCCAGAACCCTATCCTGAAAACAGCTCGCTGGTGACAGATAAAACTGCGCTAACACGTGATAGCATCGCACAAAATTCTGAAAACATTGAAGACAGTATTAGAAACTCTTATGCTCGTTTGGCCTCAGAGCGCGCTGATGTATGCCCAAAGTTGATAGAAGAACAGGGTAGTCAGGTTATTGAGCGCGTTGCAGAAGTAATGGTAAACGATTATTGTGACTATTTCCTATATCCTCGAGAGGGTCAGCATATTTCAGTCGCCACCAACAATCGCCAAATCGAAGCCTTACTTATAGTTCCCGCGCTACATAACTTTGCTAATGGTGGTTATAAGGTCATGTCTTACGACAAGCATATCATTCGACTGAGCTATAATGGTGCCACCTATAAGCCTCAAAACCCTCAATTACGACATCGTAATGACCATTTCTGATAACTCTGATAAAGAGTATTCGTAGTCTTTTTGATAGCACAAGTCAGTCACAAGATAATAAGCACATGAGTGATGAGTCGGGCATACTGAATCGCTCATCACTCACGCTATTTGTTATCTAACTGAGTGAATTTAACCTAGCTTATTTCCCTCTTGTTATTTGGTCGTTTTTGTCGTAGCTTCTATCCCCTTCCAAGGATCGTCTTGCCCAACTGTCACGATTAAAAAGTTATCCGGATTTAAGGTATCGCGCAGCGTTTTGTTGACCCCCTGACAGCGTGACTTGATCAATACGGTTGACATAATCGGCCAAGTAAGTGTTTGGCAATTGATAGAAATTCATCATTCCTAACAACCCATTGATCCCTGCGTTACTTGCAAAACCCATCGGGAAGCTATTTTTGAGATTGTCTTTGGTCAGGCGTATCTCGTCCTGAGTGACTCCTTTTTCTAACGTGTCATCGATAACCGCTAAGCTTGCATCGATTGCCGCACGTGCTTTGTCATTACGTGTCGAAAAGCCAATCTGATAAGGCCCGCGTGCTAGCATCGGATTCATTGATCCTGAAATACCGTAGGTGTACCCGAGATTTTGTCTAATCTCAGTCATCAAACGGGCATTAAAGTCACCACCTGCCATTACCTCGTTACCAACCGCAAAATTGGTTTGCTGCTGCTGGGCTGTTGGATTGGTTGCACGTTTACTGCCTAATTGTCCCATCAATACGGTAGTTTGGGTACTTGGGAAGGGAATATGAATGTGCTGTGATTTAGTGAGAGGTTTAGGCTCAGGTAAATCAGCGGCAGCTTGACCAGCAGATAGTTTAGTCGTGATATCTTCAGCCAGTTTTTTCGCCTGTACCAAGGTCAGATTGCCTGTCATAGCGATAGAGGCATTTGCCGCCACTAAATACCGATTTTTAAAGTCTATCAGCTGTTGCTTCTGGATAGTTGGCACGCTCTCTAGCGTACCGACTGAGGGATGAGCGTAAGGATGACTGCCGTATAAAGCCTTATCAAAGGCAATACTGGCAAGACTGCCAGGGTCTTGTTTTTGCTGCTGTAAGCCAACGAGTAATCGTGACTTGTTACGTGCTAATACCTCGTCATTAAACGTAGGCTCACTCACCATTTGCGTCATCAAATCAACAGCTGGTAACAGGTGTTTATCGTCTGATAAGCTGCGTAGCGAAACAATGAACATATCCTTATAGGCACTACTGCCCAGATTGATGCCTAGTGTTTCAACAGCACGCGTGAACGCATCTTCATCTAAGCTTTTGGAGCCCTGCTCAAGCATCGTTGCGGTCATGTTGGCGATGCCAAAACCGTCTTTACTGATGCTGCCATCACGGGCACTACCAGCATTGAAACGTAAGTCCACATCGACGATCGGTAAGGCTGTGGTCTGAACGAACATGACAGGAACGCCAGCTTTGGTCTTAAACTCTTGAATCGTTGGCACTGTGACTTTTAAAGATTTGGCATCATCGATACTGGTAAGTTTAGATAAAGCTGCAATCGGCGCACTTGCATCAACAGCAGTAGGGGCTCGGTAATCTTCAGCGCCTGTAGTGTCGGCTTGGGCAGTATTAGCCAATATACTCAACGCAAAAACTATGCTGGTACTAAGGTATGATAGCTTTTTTAATGGGAGATTAGATGATGTAGAGGGCAAAGCATTACTCAAAGATTTGTGTGTTGCTTGAGAGTTATATTTATTCTGAAACATGATGTTCTTCTTATTAAGAATACGGTTATATCGTCGCTTTTATGAAACGTTCTGATAACAGGCAGTATTTATTGTGCTTTGGTAGTGTTCTCTTTCGGGGGCACAATATGCATCACCGTTAAGTTGTCCTTAACCAAATACTTCTTACTGGCAGCCTGAATGTCAGCGACACTGATACCATCTAGTTTGGTTGGTAACTTAGCAAGTAATCTGTCATCTAGCCCGATAGACTGTAGTGAGCCGATCATACGTGCTTGTCCCTTCCATGCTATCTTGTGCATATACTAGGCCAGTGACGGCATTGGTCTTGGCGCGACTGATTTCATCGGCAGCAATGGGATCGGTTTTGAGTTTTTCTATCTCTGATATTATGGCTTGTTGCGCTTGCTCTAAACTGACACCTTCACGTGGTGTCGCTTGAATCATAAATAGCCCATCGCCGCGATCTAACAAATCGTAAGAAGTACCAACCGTGGTCAGTAGACCTTGCTCACGTATCAATCGACTCTCCAAGCGTGCAGATAGACCGCCATCGAGTACGTCTTGAGCAAGCGAGAGGGCGTAAGCCTGTTTTTCATTGTTTGCGCCTGCTGTCACTAGGCTAGGTACGTTGTAACCCATAAGTAGGACGGGCACTTGCACCGCTTGCTCAGAGTCTACTTTTGATAACCACGAAAGCCTTTTTGAGTGACAGCGTTACGCTTAGGTACGTTGCTTGGCGCCAGCTCACCAAAATAGCGTTTGACTTGAGTGAGTACTTCTTGTGGTTGCACATCGCCGACGATGACTAAAGTAGCATTATTGGGTGCATACCATGTCTTGTACCAGTCTTTTAGATCCGAGAGTTTGATGGATTCTAGCTCACTCATGGGCCCAATGACAGATTCACCCTTTGGACTGTTAGGCAATGCTAGCAAACGAAATAATTCGTAAGCTTTGGCAAGGGGATTGTCATCAGTACGCTGACGTCGCTCTTCCATGACGACTTGGTGCTCTTTGGTAAACTCTTTGTCATTGAAGGTGAGGGTTTTTCATTCGATCTGCTTCAAGCTCTAACGCCAACGGCATACGATTGGCAGGAAATAGCTCGTAGTAGCCCGTATAATCATAGCTGGTAAAAGCATTGTTAACCCCGCCAAACTTGGCAATCAACCGCTCGTAATCATCACTTGAAACATCAGGAGTGCCTTTAAACATCATATGCTCAAGTAAGTGAGAGATGCCGCCTTTATCCAGCGGCTCATCTGCCGAGCCCACCCGATACCAAATCTGGGTCATGGCGACGGGTGCACGGTGGTCTTCTTTTATGACCACTTTTAGGCCATTTTCTAACTGGTATTCATGTCGACCTGACATATCCATTGTCAAAGCAGAGGGCTTTGCCTCATCAGTTGTTTTATTTTTACTAAATGCGCTTTGAGATGACCCATCTGTCGTGACCGTATTTTTTGTAGTGGTAGTCGTGCTAGAAGGTAATGCGGTGGTTTGACAGGCAGAAAATAATGTTGCCACCGTTAGAGCACAGGCGATACGTAATGGCGTAGTAGTGAGCGTTGAAGACAATGGCATGGTATGGTCTACTTATATAAAATAATGACTGAAGTGATGGACGTAATCATAGCAATACAATGCATCACAGTGATGTCTGTGTGCCAACCATGACACTAGCGGTCGGTCTAATATCTTGCGTCGTATTGCAACCTGCCACAGATAATACAGTTGTCGTTAGCAAAATCGCCACACTGATATTGGCAATGCTTTTATAGTGTTTAGAGAGTGATGACATAAGCGTTTCCTAATAAGAATTTTTAGATGAGTCTTGGTAGAGTAGGCGAAGTCTTGCAAGGAACAAGTCAGAATTTTGTGTCCAAACCTTAAGCAAAACTCTCTCAAATCATTATGTGATTTTTTGAGCAGATAATTTTTGACGACAGTCTACTATGGTAAGGGCTAAGCGCGACTTGAATTATGCTAAAATAGGCTAAAGTCCATGGTCATATAGCTGGCAAGCTTATGACAATCTAAAAATCCATTTACAATAAACAAATAATTAATAGCGATAACTTTTAGGGCAAACTTATGAATAACCCAAACAATAGCAACCGTGTGGTCATCAATCTTGATGATGGTCTCGATGATTTAGATGACGATGATATTACCTTACCCAGTCTACCGGTGCAATCGGTGCCAATCATTGATGAAACAGAGCGTGCTGCGCTACAAAGGGATAATACGGCAAATCCAGATGTCTCAAACAATCAGGCAGCAGAAAATATTGCTTTGGCCACGCCAATTGTTATGACAGAAGAGCATAACGTCCCTAAAGGTGCCTCTGAGAGCTTTTCAAGTGCTAAAGAGACAGGCACTACGAGCAAACCTAGCACTGCGACAACCATTCCTGCCATGCCATTACAAGAGCAACTTGGGGATACACCAAGGGTAAGTCCAGTCGCTAGCAGCAATACCCAAGCAGCCACGCCACAAGAGCCTGCTGCAGAGCCACCAGAAAATAAGAAAAAAGGCAGCTGGTTTAACCGTATGAAGACGGGGCTGAGTAAGTCACGTAAAAATTTGGCCGAAGGGATGGTCAGCATACTTATCGGTGGTAAAGAGATCGATGACGAGCTGTTAGAAGAGGTCGAAGATCAGTTATTGGTTGCTGATATCGGCGTTAATGCAACCAACCGTATCATCAAGAACCTGACCGAGCAGACTGCCCGTGGTGACTTGATTTATGCTCACTCACTCTATAAAGCCTTGCAAAGTGAGCTGGTTGATATCCTAACGCCTAAGGTTGAGCCGCTGGTGATCGATACCAGCAAAAAACCATTTGTTATCTTAGTTGTGGGTGTCAATGGTGTTGGCAAAACCACAACCATCGGTAAGCTCGCCAAGCGCTTACAAGGTGAGGGTAAATCAGTCATGCTAGCGGCAGGGGATACTTTTCGCGCGGCTGCCACCGAGCAGCTACAGATTTGGGGCGAGCGTAATCATATCCCAGTGGTGGCACAAGGTCATGGCTCTGATAGTGCTTCTGTCATTTTTGATGCGATGCAATCTGCCAAAGCAAAAAATATCGACGTACTCATAGCAGATACCGCTGGCCGTCTACAAAACAAGACACATTTGATGGCAGAGTTAGAGAAAGTGGTGCGCGTGATGCGTAAAGCTGATCCAAGCGCTCCGCATGAAGGTATGATCGTACTCGATGCTGGCACGGGTCAAAATGCCATTAACCAAGTTGAGCTATTTAACAAGATTGTACCATTGACAGGTATCACCATTACGAAGCTAGATGGTACGGCAAAGGTGGCGTGGTGTTTAACATTGCCGAAACGACAGACGTGCCTATCCGCTATATTGGTGTGGGTGAGTCGATTGATGACTTGCGCGCCTTTAGTCCGAAACAGTTTGTCGCCGCTTTGTTTGAGACAGATGACAAAGAGTAGAACCGCTATTTGTAACGGCTAAACAATCTTTAAAATAATTTGGAAATCAAAGCCATGATAGTGACCGAAGCATCTTTTGGATCGTATCGATTAACGCTCATTGCCCGTCTCGATGAGCATGACCAGCCTGTGCTCGTTGAAGCCAACTGGCTGCTGCCCGGTAATACTTGGCACAGCTCAAAATCTGTCCCCAAGCTTAAAAAATATTATGGCCTGACAGATGAAGACTTTACCTTTATAAACAGCAATAGCCTAAGCATGAAAGAGCCTACTCAAGCTTTACTGATAGAAACGATTTTCCAACTCAAAGATTATGCTGCTGGTAAACGCAAGACATTGGACTTGCCCTTAGATTTTTCTATGGGTACTGAGTTTCAACAAAGCGTATGGCGGGCACTACAAGAGATTGGCTATGGCGAAACCATCAGCTATGCCACCCTCGCGCAGCGTGTTAATAGCCCGAAGGGGTTCCGCGCGGTTGCACAGGCTAATGGCAAAAATCCTTTTAGTATCATTGTGCCTTGTCACCGAGTGATTGCAAGCGACGGTAAGCTTGGCGGTTATACAGGTGGATTAGATAAGAAGGAATATCTGCTGGCGCTTGAAGGGGTTAGGTGTAGAACGTAAAGATAAATATAACGCTTCAACTATTGAATGAGTGAGCAGAAAAAAGCACCAAACCGACAATTGATTGGTGCTTTTTCTGGGGGTGTTCTTGCCAGTATTTAGTTATTAAGCTGGCTATCCCTCAAGCTGCGCCATGACGTCAGCAGAGAAGTTCACGTTAGTATAAACTTCTTGCACATCATCCGCATCTTCTAACATATCGATCATCTTTAGGATTTTTTCAGCATCTTCCACATTGTCGATTTCAGCCGTGGTAGATGGTGACATGGTGACTTCAGCATTGTCAGAGACAAGACCAGCAGCGTTAAGCGCGTCTTGAACTTGACCGAAAGTTTCCCACTCAGTGATGACAAGCAAGCTTTCACCATCGTTTTCGATATCAACGGCGCCCGCATCTAGTGCCACCATCATGACTTCATCTTCTAGGCTTACATCATTAAAAGTGATCTCGCCGCGTTTGGTAAACAGATAAGCCACTGAACCTGAAGTACCAAGATTGCCATCACATTTGGTAAAGGCGTGACGGACTTCACTGACCGTACGATTGAGGTTATCAGTCATGGTTTCGACCAGTACCGCTACACCGCCGACACCGTAGCCTTCGTAACTGACTTCTTCCATTTTTTCATTATCACCGCCGCCTGTACCACGGTCGACAGCACGGTTGATCGTGTCGCGAGTCATATTGACTGATAGCGCTTTTTCGATAACAGCACGTAAGCGCGGGTTTTTGTCAGGGTCGGGGTCGCCTTGTTTGGCAGCTGAGACGATTTCACGAATAATTTTGGTAAATATTTTACCTTTTACTGCATCCTGACGGGCTTTACGGTGTTTAATATTTGCCCATTTTGAATGGCCTGCCATATAACATCCTTAAGGTTTACGTATTATTTTTTATGTGCAAGAAGGCGATGAATTACAGCCTTCGATGTCTGATCACCTTGTTTTATACTATCATTATTTTGTCTATATCAGGTAATAGCGCTACTTGCACGTTAACGATTTGTATGTTGTTGAGAGTGCTTTTTTGCTACACTGTGGCAAATTATAGATTGTATTCACTGTGATAAGTGAGCAATATTATAAACCAGTTTTAACTATTTTGACCAACTTGCCCTTATCCATCACATTTTAAGTCATGGAACGCTATCAAGCCATTGATTTTATAAAGTTACTGATTCTATGAAGCGACCAACTGCTGAAGCCCTAACACACTTGCGTAACCGTACGCATATTATTATTGAAGGTACAGATACCCGTTTGGGTAAGCTCTTTGATATTGTATTATTGATTGCGATTTTGACCAGTGTGGCTGTCGTCATGCTTGATAGTGTGTTGTACATGCGCTTGCAATATGGCACGTTGTTTTTTTTATGCAGAGTGGTTTTTTACGATTCTATTTACCATTGAGTATGCACTAAGGTTGTTTTCAGCACCCAATCGCTTGCGCTATGCGTTTAGTTTTTTTGGCATAGTGGATTTGTTGTCTGTTTTGCCAAGCTATCTCAGCTTACTATTTGTAGGTGTGCAGTATCTACTTGTCATACGAGTGCTACGTATCTTACGTGTATTCCGTGTCCTAAAACTTAAAGCCTATATGCAACAAGCAGGTTTTTTGGCTTCTGCACTCAAAACCAGTCAGCAGAAAATTACCGTTTTCTTCTTGTCGCTTGTGCTATTGGTAACCATCTTTGGTTCAATCATTTACGTAGTAGAGGGGCCTGAGAACGGGTTTACTAGTATTCCATTGTCTATCTATTGGGCGGTCGTCACGATGACGACAGTTGGCTATGGTGATATGTCGCCCAAGACGCCGTTAGGCCAAGCAATTGCAACCATGGTTATGATCACAGGTTATTCGATTATCGCTGTACCGACAGGTATTTTTACCTCTGAGCTGGCTCGTAATATGCGTCCGCAGCTTAATCCTGTCACTTGTCCGAACTGTGGTAAATTCGGTCATGCAGTGGGCGCAGACTTTTGCGATCGCTGCGGGCACGCGCTCCACATTTAATGACAGGTTTGACTGTTATTGCCAATTGATCGCTTATTATACGTCAATGTACTCATCAACGAGCGGCGAGAGGTCAGTCTCAACGCCAAGATTGACCAGATTCCAGTACTGTCCAGATACGGTACGGTCTAACATCATGGTGGTGGCAGAGGGCTGAAACTGACCGAAGTATTTTAATGAAGTGCGCATTTGGGCAATCACCTCATGGTGTATTTGACTGCTACCAAAATCAAATGGCCCTTCTTGGTATGGGCGGATAGATAGTGGTTTTAGACCAATAGATAGCCATTTTTCATAAAACTCGCCAGGGATGTTTTTATCATCATCACGGCGAATATCTAAGGCGACAAGGTCTTGCTCAAGCGCGGTCACATCGCCTTTGATAGCATGCTTGGCAAAACGACGGAATAGTTGGACCTCGCTATCACTGTAACTACGGATACCGCCGAAGTCATACGCCACAACACTACCATCCTGCCGAAAAGCAAAGTTGCCTGGATGCGGATCACAATGCATACGGTACAGACTAAATAGTTGTCCTGCGGTAAAATGAAACAAGCGCTTTGCTATTTTTTGCTTAATGGCATTGTCCCATGTTGCAGCGACGGTCAATGTCTCTCCTATCTCCTCAGTCAGTGTCAAAATCCGTCTAGAAGAGTGGCTGCTAATGACTTTTGGGATAATGAGACCTTCATCATCAGCATGAAAGGCACCAAATACACGCAGATTGTGCGCCTCTTTGGTATAGTCCAACTCGTCGTGTAGACTCTGTCGAATCTCATTAAATAACTGCTCTTGCAACTGCTTACTCATATTGAGCACACCTGCAATTTTTAGCGCCATGCGCACCTGTTTGAGGTCGCTATCACAGTTTTCATCGACATCAGGATACTGGACTTTGACCACGACCCTTTGTCCAGAAGGTAGCACAGCTTTATGGACTTGCCCAATAGATGCTGCGGCAAATGGCGTCTCGTCAAACTCACTGAACAGCTCTGCCATCGGTGCTTTAAGCTCACGCTCAACTTGTGCACGTATTTGCGCATAAGGCATGGGCGGTGCATCTTTTGGAGTTTTTCTAGGGCAGTTGCGACCTCAGGCGGGAACACGTCTTTGTACTGTGAGGCAATTTGTCCGACTTTCATCACCGCACCTTTCATCTCACCCAACGTCTCGGCAATCTGGATACCCACGTCTTGCATCAAGTCTGAGCGAGCTTGTAGGCGCTTTTCTTCGTCACTCGAGAGATGCTTAAACGAGTTTTTAGCGGCTTTGCCGGCGATGCTTGCTGTCATGCCAGCGAGTTTCATAAAGCGCTTTCCGGACGTTTTTGCCATTCATATCACCATATAGTGGATTGTTTTGCTCAGTCATAATTCTATTATTTTCATCAAACAATTACTGTTTAACTAATGTGTGAAAAATAAGAAGTTTTACTTTATTAACAAAGCTAGTAATCTATAAAATTAGAAAACACCTTAAGTGCTTGTATTGACTGAATAAATATTGCTTAGCCAGTAGTCTAGTGCCATCTCATAACCCATATGACCCAAACCACAGATGACACCGACTGCGACATCGCTCAAATAGGAATGATGCCTGAAAGGCTCACGTGCATGGACATTGGATAAATGGACCTCTATAAAAGGCTTCTGTGTCGCTAGTAACGCATCGCGTAGGGCAACTGAGGTATGGGTAAAGGCAGCAGGATTGATAATAACGGCATCAGCTTGGGCAGATTTTTCTGCTAATAAACCATAATATTGAATCTTATCTACTAGATCGCCTTCATGGTTTGACTGTACACAAATTAATTCAATGCTGTGCTGAGCGGCTCGTTCGACCAAGCGTTTTTCGATATCTACCAGCGTCATATGGCCATAAATTTCAGGCTCACGCTTACCCAATAAGTTCAGGTTGACGCCATTCACCAATAGCAGTTTGTGATTGAGGGTCTGATCGATGTGTTGGTCAGCAGGATTTTCTGCTGCTGTAGATGGAGAAGAGGACGTCATAGTAATCTCTATCGCTGTTTAAATATGTGAATGATTTATTATAATGAATAAGGTATGCATGACAAATAGGTTGCACACGCTGATCCAGCGTATCCCTTTATAATAGCAGCTTGTAGGCTGGGTTATAAAAAAATTACAGGAAAAACTCACCCATGCCTTAAAAAGCGTGTTAAAAGTCTTTATGTTGCTAAAAACCCGTGCTATGATATTTTTTATGCAATAAGTATTGCAAGTTTGTTACTGTCATTGATATGAGAGATAGTTTGCAAGATTGGCTTTCTTTTATATAAGCGTTTTAAAGATGACTGTGACTAGATTAGTACTCTTAAGTTTTTGATTTCATCATCTTAGATCCCGTTTATATGCAATGTTGCAAAGGAATTTGGGGCTAAGCGAACTTTTTTAGGAAGTAATATTATGTCAGCTCGTGAGCAAGGTATCGTTAAGTGGTTTAATGACTCAAAAGGCTTTGGTTTCATTCAACGTGACAGCGGAGAAGATATTTTTGTCCATTTCCGCGCGATTCAGGGTGATGGCTATCGTTCTTTAAAAGATGGCGAAAAGTTGAGTTCAGCGTAGTAGAAGGTGAAAAAGGCCTACAAGCTGAAGAAGTCAGAAAGTTAGAAGAGTAATCTATCCAGACATTAAAGCAGTTTAGTTATAATGTCTGTATGAACTACTGATATACTACTGAGTCAAGCCCGTATTGTCTTACCCATGTTGAGTGAACAACAGCATATTTGGTAGGTCAGGTATTGGGCTTGGCTTTTTTTATACCCGTATGTCTAGCGGCCATCTATAGATATAATGTTGCGACTACTATTGGTCACGCTTATGTCAGTATAAAATTTTATTGTGAGCTGATTTGTGATTGATAAAATACAAGCAACTAATTTAAAAGGATATTTTTTTGAGTAATTTTACAACGTTTACTGATTTGCCACTTTCAACCGCGACCCTGCGGGCAGTGAGTGATTTGGGATTCACGGAACTCACGCCGATTCAGGCGAAAATACTACCGCATACACTAGCAAGTCAAGATGCCATCGGACAGGCGCAAACGGGAACGGGTAAAACAGCAACGTTTTTATTGACAATCATGGAAGCGTTACTCAAACGTCCTTTTACGCATGATGAAACGCGTTATCTAGGTGAGCCGCGTGCCGTGATTATGGCGCCAACTCGCGAGCTGGCTCAACAGATATTTGAGGACTGCATTGCACTGACCAAATACACCTCATTACACAGTGTCTGTATTATGGGTGGGACCAATTACGAAACCCAGCAGCATGAGCTTGAGCGCCAATACGTTGATATTTTGGTGGCGACGCCTGGCCGTCTAATTGATCTTGCCAATAAAGGCATGGTGTATTTAGATCGAGTAGAGGTGCTGGTGCTTGATGAAGCAGACCGTATGCTGGACATGGGTTTTATCCCTGATATCAAGCGCCTTGTGGGGCGTATGCCCGCCAATACAGACCGTCAAAGCTTACTGTTTTCTGCTACTTTTAACCAAGATGTGATGAATTTGGCGTATCGCTGGTTGCATGAGCCGCAGTTTGTGGAAATCGAGCCAGAACACAAGACCAGCGAATTGGTTGATCAGCACTTTTACTTACTGACAGAAGATCAAAAACTCGAAGCCCTTCAGCGTATTATTAGTGAGGAGGCCGTTGAAAAGGTCATTGTATTCGCCAATCGCAAAGATCAAGTCAAGCGTCTCTATCATAAACTGCGTCAAGCGCATAAGATTGTCATGCTCTCAGGTGATGTAATTCAGCAAAACGTGAGAAATACTTGCAGCGCTTCAAGGATGGTCACACGTCTATCTTGGTGGCGACAGATGTTGCAGGGCGCGGTATCCATGTTGATGATATCAGTCATGTCGTTAACTATACCTTGCCCGATCAACCAGATGATTATGTCCACCGTATTGGTCGTACGGGCCGCGCTGGGCAAACAGGCATTAGCATTAGCTTTGTCAGTGAAGATGACGCATTTAATATACCAGCATTAGAGAAGCATTTAGAAACCAAGTTTACGCTTGAGCAGTGGCAGGAATAATTGCTATAAATAGGTAACACTTAACCAATAAACCCCTTAATATCATTTTTGATATTAAGGGGTTTTTGTACGCTTGGTAAAGTCCGCGCAGTACTCGAGTTATGTGTTAGAAATTATTGACCATGATGCATGGAGGTGGCGTCATCACCCATATCATGCATGCTATGATCCATATGATTATCCATGTCTTGCATATCATGATCCATAGCTGGCGTCATATCGTGATTCATCTGATCTATATTATGAGCATCTGTCTCAGACATCATAGCAGAGTGGCTACTATGATCCATCTGTGCGTGTCCACCACCATGCCCGCCATGCATGTTTGCCATGACCATAGGAACGACAGCAACTGCCAAACCTGAGAGTACCATCACCGCACCATTTAACTGCCTTAAGCGAAAACGACCAATCTTGTCACGTAACCAGCCGACTGTCTCGTGCGTTGCAACTAACATCGGCACCGTGCCAAGACCAAAAACAAACATCAACGCTGCACCGCTTAATGGGTTGTGAGCCACCACCGCGATGAGTAGGGCGCCATATACCAAACCGCAAGGCAAAAAGCCCCAAAGCAAACCAGCTGTCAATGCACGTGGAAAGGTGTTTAGGGGAAAGACCTTTTGGCGTAGCGGGCTGAGGTATTGCCAAAAGCGCATACCAAAACGCTCGAGCTTATTCAAAAAGGTGCGCCAAGCATGGTCACACCCACAAAGACCAACACTGCGCCCAGTAAAATACGTGGCAAGCTATTGCCTTTCATGAGTGGCTCTAACACCGTCGTACCGATAAATCCTGCCAGCAGACCTAACAGTGCATAACTGCTCAGACGGCCAAGATGATAGGTGGCCACCAGCGCGCGGCGTTTAGTAGGACTGACATCTTTCATAGACAGACCAAATGCCGTCACAAGACCGCCACACATACCCAAACAATGCGGCGAGCCAAAAACCCCATCAGTAATGCCGCAGCAAGTAAAGCCATGGTCATGGATGCATCTCCTAAAAGTCATAAAGGCCGTATCTATAGACACGATTATTATCTAACGAAAGCTCATCATTACACGATGAAAAGAGAGAAGAATAAAGGTTAGATTTTTGTGTTTTTCTCTACATCAGTACGAACGAGCGCATCTTTATCAACGTTATCATCTGACGGCTCGGTATCAGCAGAAGGCTGAGACTGCACCGCGCGCTCATGAGCCTGCATGGTTTGCCTGCGCTCTTGACGATCATCCAATATGATACGCTGTGATGCATTGTCCAAATCTTCGAACTGGTTTGATTTTACCGCATAACGCACCGCCCAGATGGCAACCACAAATAGCATGAGACTTAATGGGATTAATAAAAATATACTGAGCATGGTAACTCTCTTCAATAGCAGTGTCTTTTATTATTATACACCCATCGCAAATGCAGTGGATGATCTGTAGCGATTAGAATGAGGCGTAGCATCATATGACGATATTAGCTGCGCGTTTAGTATAAAAACCTATTCATCAGATGCTTTTTTGGCACTGCCTCGCGGTGTTAGGAGCTGCTGTGAAGTCACATCATCGGCGTGACGACAGTTCATTTGCGGACGTATCACATCCCGTAGATAGGCGGCGATTTCATAAACAGCCCGCCGTGAATGACTTAGGTTTTGCGCAGGTTTCATCCAGTCGCGTCTCACTGGCAATGGTGCGCTAAGCGGTGTGCTATTAATACCATTCAAGGCAAACTGTCTGCGCGCACGTGCCATATGATAACTATCAGTAATAAGGTAAACGTGATGAAGCGGAATACGCTTGGCTGTAAAACGGGCGTTTTCGCACGTATTCATACTGGCATTTTCGCTTATCAGCCCATCGATACCATGCTCAATGAGCCATTGACCTAGCCAAGGGGCTTCAGCGCCGCTTAGTACAATAGGTAAGGGAAGATCGTGATAGGCCCCAGCCGCGGTACGGACACGATTCAGGCTATAGCGATTGAGGATGATTTGATTGTTATTATCATTAGTTAGACCACCGCCTAATACCACGTAAGCAGTCGGCGGAGAGCTCATAGCAGCAGAAGGCATTTTTGGTAAAGGAAGAAGCGCAAATATATAGACAACGGCTTGTGAAAATAGCGGTGTGAACAAACTGATTAGGACTAAAATAACAGACGTCGAGCCTAATACAAAGGTAATATTGATGATACGGAATAGCTTCACCATTCGTTCGGCTGAACGCAAATAGTTTCGCCATAAGCGTTTAGACCATGATTGTTTAGACCACATGCTCAGGATATCCAATTGAGCCATCAGCATTCACCCAAACTGGCTCACGTGATAGCTGAATTGCAAATTTCTCATAGACGATGTTGGCGATATAGCGCTGTGCTGTTTCCACATCTTCTTGAGTTGCTTGATAAGGAGTATGATTGGTCAGTACCAGCGCCTGATGTTTATGAGTCATGATAGGTGCGATGCCGCCCCCTTTTAATCCTGCTTGCTCGATGAGCCAACCTGCGGCAACTTTTACCATCGCGTCAGGCATCGGATAACCAACGATAGCTGGATAAGTTGTTTGCAGCGCCGTAAATTGATCTTGACCAATAATAGGATTTTGAAAAAACTGCCACAGTTAGGTAGCTGTTTTGGGTCTGGTAGCTTTTGTTGTCTAATATCTATAATGGCTTGCATAACGTCATGAGGGATTGGCTTGCTCGCGCTCTTGTTGTTCCGCATAGCGCTGCGCCACAGTCTGTACATCTCCATAGCTGGCTAAAATATGGGTGGGATCTGTATGCAGTCTAAAAGCCACGCGGCTGATCAGCCATGTATTTGGCGTGCGTTTAAAGATACTATCACGATAGTCAAATTGACAGTCGGCCGCTGATAAATGGTGCCAAGTTTGTGTCGGTAAATGATAGGCGCGTACATATTGTAAGCAGTCTTCTAATTGCACACCGTACGCACCAATATTTTGTACTGGCGCTGCACCAGTTAGGCCAGGTATGAGCGCAAGGTTTTCTAACCCATACCAGCCTTGATTGACTGTATGTACGACTAGATCATGCCAGTTTTCGCCCGCCATTACTTCGATATCAACATAATCGTCGGTTTGTGCAGTCAAATGAATACCGCGCATTTTGGGTTGCAATACCACTGCATTTAACGCTGCTGGTAATAAAACATTGCTACCGCCAGATAAGACAAATAATGACAGCTGATGCTCTACATCCTCTGCATAGGTTGCCATAAAGTCATCAAGCTGTGCCTCATTGGTCAACGTCACTACAGAGTCAGCGACACACGACAGTGCCATCGTATTGCTATGTGCCAAATCGACTGAATTACTGACTAACAGAGTCGCTGATGAGTCATTTATAGTCATGGTCTGAGCGTCGAGATCAAGGCGTGCAGCTTGGGTCATAACATAGCCTATGGGGCAAAAGGATAATAAATAATAAGGTAGCTATAGTTGATTCAATTTAAAAGAGATACAAGGCAGTTGAGTACAGACGTAACTGTGTTACTTCAAGCACGGTTAACGCTGCAGCTCTTTTATAGAGGATTAACCATATTATAGAGGATACCGGATGCAAGAGTAGCAGAAATATAGAATTTATAGCTAGCAAGCCTTCCAGCTTTCGATCCAAGCTTGGGCGCTTGATTCGATGCGCTCGATCACCTCTTCGAAATCATCGTTATCGCCTTTATATGGATCTGGCACATCACTGCCGCAATAGGTAGGGTCTTCTTCACTAAATAGGGCCAGCTTTGCCAAGTCCTCTTCTGACTCTGCCATGTCGTCTTTAATGGCTTGTAGGTCAGCCAAATTCTGTGAATCCATGGCTAAGATCAAATCAAAATCACGGAAGTCATCGGCGCTGACTTGGCGTGCAACCAATTTATTAATTTTGTAGCCATGTGATTTCGCATGGCGCTGCGAACGTGGGTCAGGTTTGTCGCCGACATGTGAATCACTGGTACCTGCTGAGTCTATCTTTATTGAGAGTCCAGCAATCGCCGCTTGCTGACGGAAAACTTCCTCAGCGGTAGGGGGAGCGGCAGATGTTTCCTAAACAAACCAATAATACAGACGAGGGAGTACAGGCTTTCATCAGCATAATATGACCTTCTATAACAAAAAAACATGCTATAAGAAACCAGCACTGTTAATGCGGCTTTTATTAGCATGCAATCGATTGAACCAACGACTAGCGTAACGCTTAATCGCTTGAATGGCAAGGACAGAGACTAGACAATAGCGTCACTTAATACTGGGTTTATGACAATGCTATAGGTAACTGGGTGATGCGAGGGTAATGCTGTATCAATCTTGATTGCTTTTGAAGCGCTGTAAGTCACGGCGCTCTTTTTTGTTGGGCTTATTATCAGGACGAGCAAGGTTGGCCAGTTTGCGCTGTTCAGCATAATAAGCACGCCGCGTTTCGCTCTCTTTGGTCTCTGAGTATAGCACCTCAGCGGCGGTCGCATTGCCCCGCTGTGCAGATAGCGCCTCAACAATGACAGTCTTTTCAGTCATGGCGGTCGCTGAGCCTTGACGAATGGTTAGCTCATCGCCGACTGAAATCTCTTTACTGGTCTTGACGCGGCTGCCACCATAATGCACACGTCCGCTTTCAATGGCTTGCTTGGCAAGGGGTGCGTGTGCGGTAAAACCGAGCGGCCCATAACCATTTATCGAGACGAATTTTGACCAAACCTTGGGTGTTATCATCAGTATTTTTTTTCATAAAGCTCACTCTGTATTTGTTTTTATATCAAATAATATGAGGGCATATTTGGTATTTACAAATAAGGTTTTGTGTTCGTCGCCGTCTGTAGCAGATTATAGAGAGTAAAAAGCGACCCATCATATGACAAGTCGCTTTTATAATAAGGTCTAAATATATCCCGTTAAGTCATTATTTCAAAAATAACTGATAGCCAATATTGTCATTGACCGTCGTGCAGTCATAGCCGATGTCTAGTAAGGCGTCTTGTAGCTGACGAGAGTTGCTTTCTGAGGCTTGTAGACCAACCAGTACACGGCCTTCAGCGGCACCATGGTTGCGGTAATGGAATAAAGTGATATTAAAGTCATCGCCCAATTTTTCTAAGAAAGTCAGCAGGGCGCCCGGACGCTCTGGGAATATCACTTGTAGTAACTGCTCGTTTTCGACCTTAGCGTGACCACCAATCAAATGACGGATATGTGACTTGGCGATATCATCGTCAGTCAGATCGTGAGCGGTATAGCCATCATTTGCCAATTGAGTACTAATAGTTTGACGCTCTTTTTCACCTTCTTTTAATGCAATACCGACAAAGATTGAGGCAGGCTCCATTGAGTCTGGTGACTTTTGCTATCGGCACGGTAGTTAAACTCAGTAATATTACGACCGTGCAGACTGCGGCAGAAGTTCAAGAAAGCGCCAGTTTGTTCTGGTATAGTAACCCCAAAGATAGCTTCTTTTTTCTCGCCAATCTCAGTGCGCTCAGCAATATAACGCAGACGGTCAAAATTCATATTAGCGCCGCAAATGATGGCCGCGCAGTTTTTGCCTTGAATATTGTTCGCTGTGATATATTTTTCATACCAGCAACTGCCAACGCACCTGCAGGCTCTACGATACTGCGGCTCTCCTCAAACACATCTTTGACTGCTGCGCAGACTTCATCGTTGCTACAGGTGACGACGTTAGGCTCCACGATAGGGCCTGAATTGTCACTTTTCTGAGTACGCACGACGTCAAAAGGCAGTTCACCAATTTGCGCGACTGCCACGCCATCGACGAACAGTCCGACTTGCTCAAGTTTGACACGTTCACCCGTTTCAAGTGCGGCTTTTAGGCAAGCTGATTGTTCCGCTTCTACCGCGATCACTTTGACATGCGGTGCCACTTCTCCCAAAAATGCGGCGACACCTGAGATGAGACCGCCACCACCAACGGCAACAAACACATAATCCATGTTACGCCACTGTTGGGTCAACTCAAGCGCGATGGTTCCTTGCCCAGCAATCACCAATTCATCATCATAAGGCGGTATAAAGGTCAGGCCCTCGCGCTCAGCACGATCTATTGCATAGCGGTTTGCTTGATCAAAACTATCGCCATGCAGATCGACATTGCCACCAAGCGCTCTGACGGCTTCTACCTTAATATCAGGCGTAGTCGTTGGCATAACGATGATGTTGTTTAGTGACAGTTTGCGCGCAGAGTAAGCCACGCCTTGAGCATGGTTGCCTGCTGAGGCGCAGATAACGCCGCGCGCTTTTTGCTCATCGCTTAGCTGACTGATACGGTTGTAGGCACCTCGTAACTTAAAAGATTTGACAGGTTGTAAGTCTTCACGTTTAAAACGAATGTCATTGGCAAAACGTTGGGTCAGCTTGGGCGCCGTTTCAAGTGGTGTTTGAATCGCAACGTCATAGACGGTGGCTTGTAGTATGGCTCGTACCCAGTGTGACAGCATAGTAATCCCTAAACAGAATGAATATAAAAATGAAATAGATTAGCCTATGCTGATTTTGAGTATCTTGCAAGACTCAATTGCAGTTTTCTTGGGATTTTATGCCTGAATGAATATAAAGTGAAAGCGTGTGGTGAAGAACGTTGTGAGATAAGTATTATATGACTACCGAATTAGAATTGTGATTGCGCTAACATCGATCAATATCATCGGTTATAATAGCCACGCATTTTATTTGTTTTAGCCTTTTACTTTTTTTAAGACCATACGTTTATTTTCCAAGGATTTATGATGAGTGATCAGCAAGCACAAAAGCAAGCCGCCGCCCGCGCTGCCCTAAGCTATATCGAAGATGATATGATACTTGGGGTGGGGACGGGTAGTACGGTCAACTGTTTGATTGAGTTGTTGCCACAATTGAAGCTTGCTGGTGCGGTTGCCAGCTCACAGGTGACTGAAGACAAACTGCGTGCGCTTGGTATCGAAATTGTTGATCTAAACTTTGCTGGTACGCTTGATGTTTATATCGATGGTGCTGATGAGGTCAATGAGCACTTGCAACTTATCAAAGGCGGCGGCGGTGCATTGACTCGCGAAAAGATCGTCGCGGCTGCTTCCAAAAAGTTTGTGTGTATGGTTGATGAGAGCAAAAGCGTTGAGATCTTAGGTCGCGCGTTTCCAGTGCCGATTGAAGTCCTGCCGCAAGCGCGCTCTTATGTCGCGCGTCAATTAGCAAAATTGGGCGGTGAGCCTGTCTATCGTGAAGACTTTGTCACTGATTACGGCAACGTTATTCTAGATACTTATGACTTGGATGTGAGTAATCCAATCGCGCTTGAAAAGAGCTGAATAATATCGTGGGTGTGGTCTGTAATGGTATCTTTGCGGCAAACCAAGCGGATGTGCTATTAAAAGCCAGTGCAGATGGCGTAACAACGCTTACGCGCTAATACAGTCTCAAGAATACAGTCTCAAGCCATTTTTACAGATAAAAAGCCGTCCAAATCTGAACGGCTTTTTTATTTATGAACGGACTAATAACTTATCTTACTGTTTTTTACACGGTAAGTTAGGCAGGTAGTTTGATTTTGTCTTTTAGCAAAAACTCCATCAAGGCTTTTTGCGCATGTAGACGATTTTCGGCTTCATCCCACACAACAGAGCGCGGATCATTTAGCATATCATGAGATCTCCTCACCACGATGGGCGGGCAGACAGTGCATAAACACCACTTCAGGGTCGGCTTTGTCTAGTAGAGACGGCGTCACTTGATAAGGGGCAAAACGACGTGCGCGCGTATTTTGCTCGGACTCTTGACCCATACTTGCCCATACATCGGTGACAATCAAATTAGAATCTTTGGCTGCGTCTTGTACGTTTTCGACCAAGCTCACGCAATGTGAGAAGCGTTCCATAAGTTTCGGATCAGGCTCGAACCCATAAGGCGCTGCCACGCGTAATTCAAAACCAAACTGATTGGCGGCTTGCATAAATGACGAGCACATATTGTTGCCGTCACCGACCCACGTGACGATCTTATTTTCGATGCTACCGCGATGCTCATAATAAGTCTGCATATCAGCAAGCAATTGACAAGGATGGTATTCATCGGTCAACGCATTGATAATAGGGACGCTTGAGTATTCAGCAAAGGTCTCGACTTTTTCGTGCCCAAAGGTACGAATCATAATGATATCAACCATGCTGGAGATCACGCGTGCTGAGTCTTCTAATGGCTCACCGCGACCGAGCTGCGTATCGTTGGGTGATAAAAATATAGCATTACCACCAAATTGACCCATGCCGGTCTCAAATGAGATACGGGTACGCGTTGAAGATTTTTCAAATATCATGCCAAGCGTACGACCAACGAAAGGCTGATATATCTCGCCTGCGTGTTGCATCTTACGCAATTCGCTTGCGCGTTTGATTAAGTTTTCTAGTTCTTGTTTGGTTAAATCAGATAAGGTTAAAAAATGGCGCAAACTCATAGTAATCCTAGCAGTCGATCGCAGTCAGTGAAACGTCATCAGTCTTCAATATCATCGCGTCAGTGCGTATACTGGGTTGACAACAAACTTTTAGTATAGCGTATTTACTTTCAATGTAAACGTGCAATTTTATCAAGATCGAATGGCTTGCTAAATAGACCGAAATCGCATTAGCAAGCCATAGTACTCGTATGCTAATGCCTGTGCCGTTAATGATTATGCCTGTGTACGGTTTGGACGTATGCTGAGGCGACATAACAGCTCATAGCTAATCGTTCCAGCATGACCTGCCACTTCATCGACACGCGGCGCATCGCCCCAGAGCATGACTTTGCTATCCAAAGCAAGGCTTTCAGGCGTTTTGCTGACATCAATGACGATCATATCCATTGCCACACGCCCAATCACAGGACAACGGTAGCTTTGATTGTCGTTAGTATCGATGACGGTGACATAAGCGTCGTCACTTATTACACGCGGGTAGCCGTCTCCGTAACCCACACTCACGAGAGCGGTTCTGGTGTCTTGCTGCGCACGCCAGCGGCTACCATAGCCGATCGCATCATTGGCACTGACCGTTTGTAATGCCATAATTTGAGCACTAAATTCCATCGCGGGCTGCAAGTCTAACTCTTGTGCGCTTTTATCGACGACAGGCGAGCTACCGTATAAGATGATGCCTGGGCGTACCCAATCATAATGGTACTCTGGGAAGTTGACGATGCCAGCAGAGTTGCATAATGAGCCTTTGATATCTAGGCTAATGGTATCTTTCAAAGTCGCAAGTACGCTTGAGAAGCGCTCAATCTGCATGGCATTTAATGGATGGTCATGATCATCAGCATTGGCAAAATGGGTGGCTAGGATCAGCTGATAACCTGCTTCATGCAAACGCTTGGCTGCTGATAGCACACCCTCAGCATTGAAACCCAAACGGTTCATACCTGTATTATATTTTAGCCAAACCACATTAGTTGCACTACCAGCTGGCGGGAAGTTTTGTAGTGCCCATTCTAACTGTGGTCCGTGGTGAATCACGCAGCTAATATCATGATCAATGGCTTGTTGCCACTCATCAGCGCTAAATGCCCCTTCTACTAGACCAATGGTTTTCTCCCAACCTAATTGTCTGGCTTCTAATGCTTCGGTTAAAGTCGCAACCCCAATACCATCTGCTTGCTGCAGGGCTGGTAATACCGCCGCCACGCCATGCCCATACGCATTGGATTTGACCATCGCTAAGACTTTTGCTTGCGGTGCGCGTTGTTTTACTTGATTGAGATTATGAGTAATGGCTTTTGGTTTTATGGTAATGGTGCGCATAATCGCCTTCTTTATGAGTAGAATTATGAGTGATAAAGCCAGTACAGCATCAATGGAGTTGATACTATACTGGCTATGTGGTTAAAGCTACTTACTAACTTGTGAGTAAGCCAAAATCGGTATGGGCTTACATTTTACTAAGACTTAAATGTTATAACGCTGATTACTCATCATTCTCAAAACTGACGCCTTGATAGTATTCTGGCGTTAGATTAATGAAGCGGGTGAATTGACCTTCAAAACCCAAGCGTACGGTACCAATAGGGCCGTTACGCTGCTTGCCGATAATAATTTCCGCCACACCTTTGTGGTCTGAGTTTTCATTATAAACCTCATCACGATAGATGAACATAATCAAATCGGCATCCTGCTCAATTGCACCAGACTCACGTAGATCCGACATAATTGGGCGTTTATTTGGACGGTTTTCTAGACTACGATTAAGCTGTGACAACGCAATCACGGGACATTCAAGCTCACGTGCGAGCGCCTTTAGACTGCGCGAAATCTCAGAAATCTCGCCAACACGGTTGCCATCTAGGCTCGGCACTTTCATCAGCTGAAGATAATCGACCACGATAGCACCCAAGCGCCCATCATGGTTTTTGGCAATACGTCGACAGCGTGAGCGCATCTCGGATGGCGGCAAGGCGGTACTGTCATCAATATATAAATGCTTAGACTGTAGATGCTGAATGGCGTTCATCATCTTTGCCCACTCATCTTCATTCATTTGCCCAGAACGTAGATGCGTCTGGTTAATCGCGCCCCATGAAGACAGCAAACGCATGACAATAGACTCTGCCGGCATCTCCATCGAAAACACCACAACAGGCAAATCTTCATTAAATAAAATCCCTTCTGCCAAGTTCATTGCAAAAGTGGTTTTACCCATAGAAGGACGAGCGGCGACGATAATCAAGTCGCCTGATTGTAGCCCTTGCGTTTTATTATTCAGCTCGACAAATGGCGTTTGTAAACCAATCATGCCATCGGGGTTGGATTTTAACTCTTGAATCTGATCGATAACATTGGTTAAGACCGAAGTAATACCGACAGGGCCACGCTGTTCCGCGCGTTTGTTATGCTGCTCATTGATACTAAATATCTTACCTTCGACATTGTCCAAGATATCACTAACGCTTTGGTCTTTCGGATTGTAGGCCAGCGCTAGCATATCATTACCCGTGGTAATGAGCTGACGCAGCGTTGAGAGCTCACGTACGCGCTGAGCGTAAGCGGTCAGGTTAAACAAGGTCGCCGGACTTTGGCTCAAAATATCAGCTAAGTAGCTGTCCCCACCTGCACCTTTGAGTAACTTTTGCGCCTCTAACCAGTCGTGTACCATGACCGTATCATAAGGCTCATTAACGGCTGCAAGGGTGAGCAATCGCATCAAAAATATATTGATGTCGCCCCGCATAAAAGTCATCTTTGGTGACGATATCGGCAATCTTGTCGTACGCCTCTTCGATACTCATCAAAGACGCGAGCAATGCCTTTTCAATATCGATATTGTGCGGCGGTGTCTGATTGAGTAAGTCGTCGGTTTTGTCGTTTTCTGCCATGAGTGCCTAATGAGTCAAAATGGGTATAAAAAAAGATGTCGATGGTAGCGCAAAACAGATATGGTACATCTCTACGGTAGATGTACCAAAACGTGGTTTTAGATTTGCCTGCAAATGCTACAATCAGAAGCGAAAGTTTAACACATAATGTGATTTTTTAGGCTGGGTAAGCAACTAAATCTACAGTGATTGTTATGCATAAAATAAGAGACCGCATCCATTGTCTAAACGTAACAACTGAAAATATTGACGATAAATATAATAAAATCAAAAATTTAAATAAAATAAGGCTATTGCTATGACAGAACAAAAACGACCATTATTAATCACGACAGGTGAACCTGCGGGCATTGGAATGGATGTCGTATTGAATCTGGCGGCAGAGGGCAAGCTGCAAGATTTTGACCGTCCCATTTGGGTAACCGCTGATGCGAGCACGATGCAAGTCCGTGCAGAGGAGTTGGTTTCAGCTGGCGTGTTGACAGAAGTGCCTATTTGGCAAACCATTGACAACGAGGCTGGTGACTTTGATATGGACGCGGCCGAGCAGATAGCACAGCAGGATATAGATGCTGATAGTGCTTTTATTTTGCTTAACGTCCCTTGTGCAGGACCAGTTACTGGCGGACAAATCAATATTGCCAACTCAGCGATGGTGGCTCAGCAATTAGACATTGCTCATCAGTTAGCAGTAAATGGAACAGTTGCCGCTATCGTCACAGGTCCTTTACAAAAATCAGCGCTGATAGATGCTGGTATCAAGCTATTGGATGGCACTATGTTTAGCGGTCACACCGAGTTTTTTATGCAGCAAAGTGGCTGTGAGAAAGTGGTGATGATGCTTGCCAATCAAGCGATGAAAGTCGCGCTTGTCACTACACCATTTGCCATTAAAAGACATACCTGCTGCCATCACCGCGGATAATGTACGTCAAACAGTACAAATCGTTGTCAATGACATGAGAGAAAAGTTTGGCCTCACGCAGCCTCGTATTTTGGTGTGCGGTCTCAATCCACATGCAGGCGAGGGCGGGCATTTGGGTATGGAGGAGATTGAGATTATCAATCCAGTCTTACGAGAGTTCACCGATGCAGGCGTCAATATTTCAGAGGCGATGCCAGCCGATACGCTGTTTACCCCCAGACACTTAGCAAACTGCGATGCAGTCATCGCCATGTATCACGATCAAGGGTTGCCCGTACTCAAATCACACGGCTTTGGTGATACGGTAAATCTCACCTTAGGACTGCCTTATATTCGCACCTCTGTCGATCATGGTACGGCGCTAGACTTGGCGGGACGCGGCGGCGCAAGTGCGACGAGTTTATACCAAGCATTGAAGATGGCTAATGAAATGGCGGATAAGTCGCTTACTAATTGATATATTTGTTATGGCTCATCGCCGTATAGGTATTGTTCACGTCGTACTTGATTATTTTAGTGTGAATAATACCTATTTATAAATAATCAAAGACGACTTAATATAAGTGGTTCCATTATACCGGTCTGTTTTAAGTGGTCTGTTAATAGGTTCAAAGGGTTAAATAGCTGGTTCCCTTGGAGCATACTCATGTAGAACTGCATGTAATAACACTAATTTGGACTTTGATAATGAAAAGGATAAACCATACATTGTTGTGGTTTAATATTGTTGTAACAACGGTAACTTTACTTATTTAATAGAAGAAAAAACAAAATCAATTAGCGATGTTTAAACTGGTATTCATTGATGGTCACTTTAATTAGATATAAAGTAAGTAAACAAAAAGTCAGTAAGGTAATTGATAACGTGTCTAAACGAACCATAAGTATGTTGGCTAAAGAACTGAGTGTAAATGTCGAAACAATTCGCTTTTATGAACGCAAAGGCTTAATTAAACAACCACCAAAGCCTATGCAGGGCTATAGACATTACCCGAAAGAAACGGTAAATAGAATACATTTTATCAAGCGTTCTCAAGAATTAGGTTTTACGCTAAATGAGATTGAAGGGTTACTTGCGTTAAACGATAGTCCATGTAGTAAAGTACAAGAATTAGCTAATAAAAAACTGATCGCAGTACAAAAAAAGATGGCTGACTTGTTGTTGTTAGAACACGCTTTGGAAGAACATTTAGGACAATGCCAAAATAATGATGACGATAGCCACTGCCCAATAATTGATTCGTTGCAACCGAAGTAAATGATTCACTTAACTACCATTTCCCACTAAAACAGCATATCCAATTTTACTTCTGCGCCTTAATTCAAGTTAGCTTATTCCCCGTATCTGTCGTAGCAGATTATCAAAGATAAATTTTTATAAATCACCCTTGACTCCGTACTTAGGTACATGCAATACACTTGCATTATCTAATGAGGTATCTATATGAATCAAAAGAATCAAACCTTCCAATGATAGGAGGCATCATAGCAGCATTAGGCGCAGGCGTATGCTGTGTAGGTCCCTTGCTCCTGTTATTACTTGGGGTAAGTGGCTCATGGATTGGTAATTTAACTGCATTTGAACCCTATAGGCCATTATTTATCGCATTTGTAGTGTTGTTGTTTGGTTACTCAGGTTGGAAAATTTACCGTCCTGTAGAAGAGTGTGAGCCGGGAACGGCCTGTGCAATTCTAAGAAACAGCAACAACGAAAAGTCATTTTCTGGCTGAGCGCTATAGTTGCGACAATTTTAGTGACCAGTAATTATTGGATACTTTTGTTTGCTTAATATACAGATCAAGAAATTTATAACATTTTAAAATTTGGAGCTAATTATGAAAAAATTATTATTAACCGCACTGCTTTCACTTTCTAGTTTTGGTGCTTTTGCTGAAGTAAAAACAGTTACACTGGAAGTGCCAACGATGAACTGTGCGACATGTCCAATCACAGTTAAAAAGTCATTAGAAAATGTTGATGGCGTTGAAAATGCGAAAGTTACCTACAAGCCTAAGCTAGCTGTTGTTTCTTTTGATGACACTAAAACCAACATCAATGCATTAATTGCAGCGACTACCAACGCTGGCTACCCTTCAAATTTAAAAAGTGAAAATAAGTAATATTTAGCCCCTTAGAACTAGTTACGCGTATCGGAGATAAAGCAGGCTCTATAGGTGCACTTGTTTCGGCAATGGGATGCGCCATGTGTTTTCCCGCGATAGCTAGTCTTGGTGCGGCAATTGGGATGGGATTTCTTAGTCAGTGGGAAGGGGTATTTATCAATACGTTGTTACCACTGTTTGCAGTATTAGCGCTGGTAATGAATATCTTAGGCTGGTTTAGCCATCGTCAATGGCACCGTAGTTTTATCGGTTCAATTGGCCCCATTTTGGTTTTACTCTCTTTATACCCTTGGTTCCAGTACGGGTGGAGTTCATACGTTACTTATACGGGGCTAGGACTAATGGTTGCTGTATCAATTTGGGACATGGTTTCTCCTGCGAATAAACGCTGTGATGATGAAACTTGTACCGCTTAACTTTTAAGAGGAATAAAATATGTCAACGAATAGTTGTTGCTCGCCAAATGACATCCAGCCAGAACAATTACATGTAGCCATTATTGGTAGTGGTTCAGGGGCCTTTGCCAGTGCGATTAAAGCAGCAGAAGGCGGAGCAAGAGTTACTATCATTGAAGGAGCCGATGTAATCGGAGGTTGCTGTGTAAATGTCGGCTGTGTTCCTTCAAAAATATTGATCCGTGCTGCGCAATTAGCGCATCAGCAACGTACTAACCCGTTTGATGGTTTAGAAAATATTCAGCCACAACTTAGCCGCTCCTTATTAGCACATCAGCAAAACGCTCGCGTCGAAGAACTACGCGATGCTAAATATCAACGTATTTTAGAGAGTAATCCCGCGCTATCTTTACTTAAAGGTTATGCACGTTTTAAAAATCAAAATACCTTGCTAGTTCACAAGTCTGATGGTAGTGAAGAAGAGCTGGTTGCAGATCGCATTTTAATTGCAACAGGCTCTACACCAAGCATTCCGCCAATTAAGGGTTTAGTTGATACACCTTATTGGACATCAACAGAAGCCTTATTTGCAGAAGAGTTACCGAGTAGTCTAGTTGTCATCGGCTCCTCCGTTGTTGCTCTGGAAATTGCGCAAGCTTATGCCCGTTTAGGTAGCCGTGTGACAATTCTAGCCAGACATACCCTTTTATATGCTGAAGATCCGTTATTAGGTGAAAAACTGGCAGAGTGCTTTGAAAAGAAGGTATTAGGGTACTTAATAATACGCAAGCAAGTCATGTTTCTTATGATAGCAATGGTTTTCATTGGAAACTAACGAAGGAACATTAATCGCTGAAAAATTGCTTATCTCTACGGGTCGCCATGCAAATACTGGAAAGCTTGGTTTAGAAAATGTTGGTGTTGAAACAGATAAAAGTGGTGCCATTGTTGTTAATAGTATGATGGAAACATCAACAGCTAACATTTATGCCGCTGGAGATTGCTCCAATATGCCACAATTTGTTTATGTTGCTGCTGCTGCCGGAAGTAGGGCTGGAATTAATATGACAGGTGGAAATGCGCAACTCGACTTATCTACCATGCCTGCTGTTATATTCACCGACCCACAAGTTGCTACGGTAGGTCTAACCGAAGTACAAGCTTCAGCGGTAGGAATAAATACGATAAGTCGTGTACTTGATATGGAAAACGTACCAAGAGCTTTAGCAAATTTTGAAACGGATGGTTTTATCAAGTTGGTAGCTGAAGAATCCACGGGAAAACTGATAGGCGCACAAATTTTAGCCCATGAAGGCGGAGAACTGATTCAAAGTGCGGCTCTTGCTATTCATAATAAAATGACAGTCGAAGAATTGGCAGGTCAACTATTTCCGTATTTGACGATGGTTGAAGGATTGAAGTTATGCGCTCAAACCTTTAGCAAAGACGTTAAAGAGCTATCTTGCTGCGCAGGGTAATCATTTAACGGTAATGTACTTACAGAAATGTTAATGGAGTGCCATTAATAGCTGTTATTTCAAATAATTTTCTAGCGGTTTTTTCTCAAAATCTTCAGGATACATAGTAATAAAATTCTTCATTTCATTTCTGAATGTGTCTGTATCCCGCTTACCCTCGCCTGACAAACGATGGTAATTATTATAGTCCGCTTCAAATTTCTTTGAGCGCACGATAGGAGGCTGCGCAAAATTCATCCCAGTAGTGCTATGACATTTTTAGAGTGTATCGACTATATAAGGGTAAGACTTTTTAACGCTGTCTCTTGTTTTTCTAAGGCTGTGAATTTTTCAATAGTTGGCTGAGTCTGTGACACTATATTTTCCTTTGTTATTATCAATAAAGAATTTATGGATTATTCAATTCTCTATAATAATGGCTCTACGCAGAGCTTTTAAGTATTGGTTTTAAGACCTAAAATGAGTGAGTACCTATACCAGTCATACATTACCTTCCAGTTCACATTTTATAAACATACTCAAGTATAAAAGTATTTTCCGTATAGAGTGACTATGACGCTAGTTCTTTTATTTGTACTGATCAATATTCACTTGTTTATTCATTACGCTTACTTTCCAAAAATATCATATCAATTATAATCAACGCTACACCGACACAGACACCTATATCTGCAACATTGAAAGAGGATAATTCCAGACATCAGCATAATGCACATGGATAAAGTCAACCACTTTACCAATTCTTAAACGATCGATTAAGTTGCCAATCGCACCACCAAGCATTAAGGCCAACCCCATAGATAATAGCTTGGCTGCACGTGGCGCTTTGATTAAATAAACCGTTAAAAGATAGCCATTACAAAGCTAAGCCTGAGAAAACCATTTCTGCCAACCGCCAGCGTTGGCTAAAAGCTAAATGCTGCCCCATAGTTATAAGCGAGTGTCCAGTTGAGAAATGGTTCAATGACCGGTACGGGGTCATTGAACGCTAATGTGGTTTGGGCCAACCACTTAGTCCATTGATCAAGTATTAATACCATTATCGCCAACAAATACCAGATAAAGCGCGACTGCCATTGGCAACCATTTTGGCATTTTGTCCAACTTATCTTTAGGTGTTATTGAGTTGCCTGAAGTCACGTACATAGCTTTAGGCGTATGATTCATGGTTTTAGAGTCAATCGATTGATGAGTACTACTCACAGCTATAGGTACTTTATTGTCAGCAATATTAGTACTAGCCGATTCAACGCTATTCAATTTAGTACTATCTAATCTGTCGGTAGATTCAGTCATAGTTGTTTTCTTTATCTGTGTTTATACAATGAACAATGTTAAACGTATATGTTTTGGTATACGACTATTAATCGCGCCACTTTATAAACGGCTCCACTTACCGCTCTGGTATTATGAAACTTACGGTAATAATTTTTGGGGCTGTCCTAGATAACTAGTTCAAACCCTGTTTAACCCATTGTTTTAATTGTAGTAATTGCGACTTTGGGTCACTGTGATTAAAACGCCACTCACATTCCTTTAAATAGAAGTGAAAATGCTCTTTTGGAACTCCGTTAAACTTACGTAGATGCCGTTTAGCTTGGTTCCAAAAGTTCTCTATACCATTAATGTGATTCTTATCATTAACAAAGGTTTTGGAGTGGTTAATACGATAATGAGTAAACTCACTGACATCTAATGCGTTATAGCTTTTAAATGAGTCAGTATAAACAATGCTATCAGGCTTCACTTTTTCTCTTATAATGGGGATCAAAGTATCTGCTTTAGCATTGGGTATAATACAAGCGTAGACCTTGCCATTACGCTTTAATAGACCAAACACGGGCACTTTGCTACCAGCACCTCGCCCTCGCTTGCCTTTACGAGTGCCACCAAAGTATGATTCGTCTACTTCGATTTCGCCTTCAAATAGACCAGGGTCTTGACTATTCTCGTAAATAAGCAGTCTTAGCCTATGAAAGTAATAACTGGCTGTGGTTTTATTAACACCAACTAAGCTTGCTGCTGTTCTCGCGGTAGAACCGGCAACAAATAGCTCGATGAGTCTGTTTTGTTTATACCAACTTAGTTTACTCTTTCTCATAGTGCTATCCTAAATAATTTTACTCATCTAGGACAGCCCCTTCTTTTTAATCTATTCAAACAATCTTTATTCGATATAAATATTAAGCATTTAACATGCCAAGACGTATTTAGAACCAATTCTCCATAAAAAAATCCTGCCTTGAAGTAAGACAGGATTTTTTTTATCGCAAGGCTAATTTTCTAGCCTATGCTATTTACAACTTAGAATGCTTTAGTAATTGTAAATACAGCACCAGTCTCTACACCACGTTTGTACGGGTTGGTGTCGGCGTCAATATTTGTGCCGACAGCAGCAAGCTCAGCTGACAGGTCTTCAACAGAAGCAAAGCTGTAAGTCACACCAACTTTCCAGTCGATGTAGTTATCATCGCCACTAGCGTTATCACTGAAATCATAATCGTCAGCAGTGGTATAACCTAAGCTTGCTACACCACCGAAAGATGCGCTCAATGGCATGCTATAAGTCAGGTTTAAATACCATGCATCAGTATCTAAGCCAAAAAAATCATTAGTGAAATTCACGCTTGCAAGCAAACTGTCACCAACAGTGATGGTGTCTGCAAAACCTAGACGTGCATACAGCTCAAGCCAATTCAAATCAGAAGCACTTGGATAGCCGTAGTACCATAAACCGACATCTAAAACTGGTTTAGACGCCAAAGAGCCAAGTTCAGTGCTATAACCTACATATGGATCGAGCTCTAATGAGCTACCAAAGCCGACATTCGAGCCCCAGACACCTGCGTATAAGCCAGAGCTATGGGTTAATCCATAACCAACTTGAACGGCAGGGTCGCTTTCAGTTTGTGTCATACCACGATAGCGGTAATCTGAAGTCATTGCTGCAGTACCAGAGAATGATACATCGCTTTCAGCTGCCATAGTCAAGCCACTTGCACAAGTGAGTAAAGATGCAGCCACTAATGTAGAAAGTTTAAAGTTCATGTTGGTATTCCCCCAAGCTGTTTATTACAAATGTTCAAATCGAAATGATTTGACTCTGAACTTGTTATTGAAATAGCAAAGGGCGTGCCAACTTTATTAAGTTACTGTTTTATCTTATTTCTTTGCAATAAAACTGCAATAACTTACAAAACCAACTTTGAAGCATTATTGTATTGCACAAATATTGGGCGATTTATTGATTTTGCACCAAAACAAATCAAACTGTATCAAATTGTTTGTAAATAGGAATTATTCTTATACAGTTTATATTCTGCACGATGCAATAAAAAAAACCAACCGCAGTTGGTTGGCTTTTTAAGTATTTTCTTCTGAGCAAAGCATGAAAAATTATTTTTCCATATTTGATAGGATTGATGTTCTGACATCATCCAATGTGGCATTGATGGTGAGCATCACGGCATCGGCACATTGTTTGATCGCAGTGTCAGGATCTTTTAGACCATTACCCGTCACTGTGCAAACGATCACCGAACCTTCAGCGATTTTACCTGCTTTAATATCACGGATTGCACCGCCGATTGAAGCCGCCGATGCAGGCTCAACGAATACGCCTTTACTTCTAATACTCTTGGATTAGGTTTGGTCATTTTGGGGCTGTCCTAGATAACTAGCTCAAACCCTGTTTAACCCATTGTTTTAATTGTAGTAATTGCGACTTTGGGTCACTGTGATTAAAACGCCACTCACATTCCTTTAAATAAAGGTGAAAATGCTCTTTTGGAACTCCGTTAAACTTACGTAGATGCCGTTTAGCTTGGTTCCAAAAGTTCTCTATACCATTAATGTGATTCTTATCATTAACAAAGGTTTTGGAGTGGTTAATACGATAATGAGTAAACTCACTGACATCTAATGCGTTATAGCTTTTAAATGAGTCAGTATAAACAATGCTATCAGGCTTCACTTTTTCTCTTATAATGGGGATCAAAGTATCTGCTTTAGCATTGGGTATAATACAAGCGTAGACCTTGCCATTACGCTTTAATAGACCAAACACGGGCACTTTGCTACCAGCACCTCGCCCTCGCTTGCCTTTACGAGTGCCACCAAAGTATGATTCGTCTACTTCGATTTCGCCTTCAAATAGACCAGGGTCTTGACTATTCTCGTAAATAAGCAGTCTTAGCCTATGAAAGTAATAACTGGCTGTGGTTTTATTAACACCAACTAAGCTTGCTGCTGTTCTCGCGGTAGAACCGGCAACAAATAGCTCGATGAGTCTGTTTTGTTTATACCAACTTAGTTTACTCTTTCTCATAGTGCTATCCTAAATAATTTTACTTATCTAGGACAGCCCCTTACTTGAGCCTATGGATGAGGTACTACTCAATCATCGCTCTTTGGTTGAAACGGTGTTTGGGGAGCTTAAAAACTTGTGTCAGATTGAGCATTCACGCCATCGTAGTGTCACGGGGTTTATCACAAACTTGCTGTCAGGTTTAATTGCTTATTGCTGGTTTCCCTATAAACCCACCATCAAAAATATGCCTCAGCAGGGACAGGTAGCAACATTGTAAATAGTGTCAATGAGTTACAATGTGGCTTATCCCGAACTGGGGTTGTAAATAGACAAGTCCATACAGACAGTGAATTGGTCAATTCGAATATTGGAAATAATAGGTAGCCCTTCATGTCCCTTAAGAGCGCAGAAAAGTCTCCGTCATTAACGCAAAATAAATCGTCGAAAAAATCTTATCTGTTGGCGTTCGCTTTCAGCGCGGGTTCATTATTGACAGGGCTAGCAGCGACTGGGCTGACGGCCGTGCCAGTGGCATCGCAAGCGGCAGGATTGGGCGATTTATTTGGTAATAAAAGTGCTGCCCAACCGAAATTTTTGCCTGTTGATGAAGCGTTTCAAGTTAGCAGCAGCAGCAAACCGACCAATAATGGCACGCGCTTAGCCATTAAATTTGACATTACGCCTGAGCACTATGTTTATAAAGACCAAATTAAGCTAACGCTGCCTGCAGGCGTGAGCGCCGCACCTTTACCTTTAGCCAAAAGCCAGTCTCCATCGACGATCCAACTTTTGGGCAAGTATTGGTATTTGACCAAGCCAATATGGTTGCTACTACCATTTTGAGTAGTAGTAATGGCAAGGCGATAAATAATGCCGCCGTGACGATAGGTTGGCAAGGCTGTGCCAAAGCGGGTCTATGCTATCCACCGGAGAAAATAAAAACCACAGTCAATATTGCTGCTGCGTCACAATCGGCAGCCAATAGTTCAAGTAGTACTGCTACAGGTTCTGCGAGCAATAACAGCAATGCAGAAACTGCGCAAGCCTCTACAGATGGGACAGTTACCAATAGTCTTGCTACAGAGCAAACTACGCCAGATGACGAGGTGATTGATTACGCTTTGTTAGATGACGAAGCATTAGATGCAGAGCTTGGTGCAATCAATACCATCTCTGGTGCCGATGAAGAAGTGGTAGGCGATAATGTCACAAGTGAAGCAGCGAACAATGACGCTGTCATAAATAATGCTGCTGCAACGAACAATACCGTTGTTGGCGATAATGCGATTGATAGCGACCCTTTTGGCTTAGCCTCGCATCCGTGGTTGGCATTGGTGTTATTGTTCTTGGCAGGATTGGGCTTGGCATTGACACCATGCGTGTTACCGATGCTACCGATTGTTGCCAATATCGTCGCGCGTGAAGACAATCCAACGGTAAAACGCGGTGTTATTTTAACGACCAGCTACGCTATTGGTGTTGCCATCGCTTATGGTATTTTAGGCGCGGTCATTGCGGTATTTGGCGAATCGTTAGGCATTATCGGTTGGCTACAAAATCCGATTATTTTAATTGGGTTTGCCATCGTTTTTGTCTTATTAGCCCTTTATATGTTGGGCGTATTTAGCATTCGTCTGCCGAGATTTATCAGTAGTAAAATGCAGGGTCTAAGCCAAGCGGGGGATAGCAAGCTTGGTAGTACGGGCGGCAGTTTAATTGCGGGATTCTTATCGGCGCTCGTGGTATCGCCTTGTGTTTCGGCACCCTTATTTGGGGCGCTGCTTGCTGTATCAACGATTGGAAGTCCATTACTTGGCTTTGCGGCTTTATTTATGCTCGGTTTTGGTTTATCAGCGCCGCTTATTTTAATCGGCGCGACCCAAGGTAAAATCATGCCAAAAGCGGGTGAGTGGATGAACTGGGTCAAGCAGGGCTTTGCTTTGTTGCTTTTTGCCGTGGCATTGTTATTAATTGAACGCGTCTTTATCTCGCCTGTGATGCTGATGGTTTGGGCGCTGTGGTTTATGGTCGTGGCGATGTGGGCGTGGAGCTGGCTAGGCAAAGGTCGGATGCTGACCCAAGCGCTAGGCTTAATCGCTGGTATTTGGGCGACGTGTTTAATCGTCGGCGCCGCATTGGGCAATGACGACAGCTTGCATCCGCTTGCCTCCCTAACTGCGGTTCCGGTGCTGCAGACAACTGCTGGTCAACCAGCCACCAGTAATGCAACCGATAAGACGGTCACGACGCTGGCTGAGTTAGATGCCATTGTCGCCGCCAATCCTAAAGTGCTGGTCGATGTCACCGCCGAATGGTGTATTGCATGCCGGACTATGGAGAAAAACTTATTTCATAATCGCCCTGCGCAAATGCAAGATTGGCAATTGGTCAGACTTGATATCACGGAGACTACGGCTGATTCAAAAGCAATCTTAGCGCGTTATAAACTATTTGGTCCGCCAGCATTGCTGTATTATCAAGACGGGCAATTGGTCAATCAGCAAGTGGGTGAAATCGGGCGCGCAGCGTTTGAGCAAACCTTAACCGCGCTAAATTAATCGTTTAAATGTAGATAAATTCCACATCATTTCTACCCATTAAAAAGCCAACGTCCTTTGATAATAGGACGTTGTCTTTTCAATCTTACTAAATAGCCTTTTTAATATAGACGCTAAATCCTTGGTTTAACGTTATTTATTACTATTCATTTAACTACTTAACCCCAGTTCGGGATAAGCCACATTGTAACTCATTGATACTATTTACAATGTGGCTACCTGTCCCTGCTGAGGCATGTTTTTGATGGTGGGTTTATAGGGAAACCAGCAATAAGCAATCAAACCTGACAGCAAGTTTGTAATAAAACCCGTCACACTACGATGGCGTGAATGCTCAATCTGACACAAGTTTTTCAGCTCCCTAAACACCGTCTCAACCAAAGAGCGATGATTGAGTAGCGCCTCATCTATCGGCTTGAGTAATTGGGGTTTCATATTACGCCGAAGTTTGGTTATCAACGTGGTATCATTGTGTTTTGTGAGCCACTCGTTTAGGGCTTTACTGATATAGCCTCTATCCCCAAACACCTTGCCAAACACAGGCGTTGCCATATCCTTAACAGGCACTCTGTCATCCGTATTACCCGCAGTGACTTTAACAGATACAAGCTCGCCCTTATGATTGATAATGGCGTGCAGCTTAAAGCCATAGAACCAGCCCATGCTGCTTTTGCCTCGGGTTGCAAGTCCCTTAACGACTTTATGACGGTAGATACGCTTGTTATGACAAACTGCTATCTTGGTTGAATCAATATAGCTGATGCCCGTACAGTCGCCCATCATGCTTTGCAAGTAGCTGCACAGTGGCATGATACTGCGCGGCACAAGCTCTATAAATCGCGAGTAGCTCGGCAGATTTGGAAACGCCCGTTTCATCATGCCAAGCATGTGATGGTAGTAAAACGCCTTAAACTGTCGATACCGCAGTTGATGAAACAGTACCAAGATGGTCATAATCTCTGCTACACTTATCTGGCATGCTCTTAACCTTTGGTGTCCCGTTGCGATTAAATGAGCGTCAAACTCAGGTTTGAATTGCTGATAAAAGTCGTCAATATGGCAGTATAGTTCGGTTAGGTTGTCCATGTAAGAAGTCCTTGTTGTGAAGTTTGTCTTGGTAAACTCACTTTAGCAACTTCGGACTTCTTTTTTTATCTTTTTTATCTTTTTTTTCAGCCTACTTTTGAACCACTACCCGGATATAAATGTAACTATGAATAAAACAACTTTTAAAATATCGAAGATGGACTGCCCTTCGGAGGAAAACCTAATCCGAATGAAATTAGAGGGCCACTCGAATATTGAACATCTTGAGTTCGACATTCCTAACCGTCAATTAACTGTGTTTCATCATGACAATATAGAAGGGATAGAGACTGCTATTCATGACCTAAAATTAGGAGACACCCTACTCTCGACCGAAACCATTGACCCCTCTGATCCCAACAATAATTTTAAAATTGATGCTGACTCTAGTCACAAAAAAGATGCTGAGCAAAGAAAGCTACTATGGATAGTGCTGGTCATTAACTTTGCTTTCTTTATTATTGAAATGAGCACGGGACTGATTTCTCGTTCGATGGGGTTGGTCGCCGACAGCTTAGATATGTTAGCAGATAGCTTCGTGTACGGAATTAGCTTATTTGCGGTCGGTGGAACGGTCATTAAGAAAAAACGGATTGCTAGAATTGCCGGATATTTTCAAATTACGCTAGCGATTCTTGGTTTTTTAGAAGTACTAAGACGTTTCTTTGGCAATGAGCAGTTACCTGACTTTTCTACCATGATAGTCATATCGATTCTTGCGCTAATTGCAAACTTGATTTGCCTCTATTTACTACAAAAATCGAAAAGCAAAGAAGGAGAAGAAGCCCATATGCAAGCCAGTATGATTTTCACTTCAAACGATGTGATTATCAATTTAGGGGTAATTGTTGCAGGGATTTTGGTTAATTGGTTACACTCTAGTACGCCTGATTTGATTATTGGTAGCATCGTATTTGCTTTAGTTATTCAGGGCGCCTTTAGAATATTGAAGTTGAGTAAGTAGCTTAATTAAACCGCTAAGTGTAAAGTAACTGGGTTTGAAGCAAATAAACATCATAAGGATATGAGACCTCAAGCAATGATTGAACAAACTTTAAATCTAGTCACCACCAAAGACCATCAGCAAGTTGCCGTTTGGCGAATAATAGATGATGAAGTCTTTGATAAGAATCTGGGAGACCTTCCTAAATTTTGTGTAAGTATTTAATCTAAACGTCAGTTACACAGAATCTGGGATGGTCTCTTCAAGTCCCTCACTAGCGCACCGATCATAGATAGAATATCTATGGTAAGTACATCATGAAGTACACTGTGGCTATCTCAGCAAGTTGAAACCTTAATACCATTAGCTCACAGCCAAGAGTTCAAGTCCTCATTAGGGTACCATCCTTATTCCCATTATGGGTCTTATGCTAGATGGTTCGAGAACAAAAAAGTGCCATGTCGGTTGTGATACATTTTAGATGACTTATAGATAAACTACCTCAAAAACACAGCCTAATTATGAGCTGTGTTATAATTTGCCATTATAACACCAGCACATTGCTATCATCTCTCATTTATCTTTTATCCATTAAGACTCTCTTATGTCCAACTCTACATTTGATGCTCAAGCCATTTCTAACAGTTTACGTACAGCCAAGCACCAACCGCGTAAGCGCTTTGGTCAAAACTTCTTGCATGATACCAGCGTCATTCGCGAAATCGTGGAAAGCATTCGTCTCGAGCGCGATGACAATTTGATTGAGATTGGGCCTGGTATGGGCGCATTGACCGAGCCTTTATTGGCAGAAGTAGATGCGATGACAGTCGTAGAGTTGGATCGCGATTTGGCAGACAGCTTGCGCATTCGTATTGGTGCCAATAGCCATCCAAATTTTACGATTATTAAAGATAACGCCATGCATGTGGACTATCGTGAGCTTTACAGCGAGGAGCGCGGTAAGCTACGTGTCGTCGGGAACTTACCATATAACATCTCAACGCCTATTTTGTTTCATTTGCTTGAGTTTGCTGATGTCATTCAAGACATGCACTTTATGCTACAAAAAGAAGTGGTTGAGCGCATCACAGCCGACGTTGGTAGCAAAACTTACGGTCGTCTGTCTGTGATTATGCAGTATTACTGTGATACAGATTATTTGCTGACTGTGCCTCGCGGCGCTTTTAATCCACCGCCCAAAGTCACCAGTGCCGTTTTTCGCCTAACGCCGCATATTGACAAACCGATAGTAGCAGAGGATGAAGAGTATTTTGCCATTGTGGTACGTGAGACCTTTAACCATCGTCGCAAGACGCTTCGCGCTATCTTCAAAAAATCAACCTTGCTGCCGACGCTGAGTGAGGATGATTTTGCCGCTTGCGGTATCGACCCACAGGCACGTCCTGAGACGTTGAGCGTTACAGATTTTGTCAATCTAAGCAATCAGGCTCGTCAATAGACGTTTAATGTAAATAATGACCAATTATTATATAAAAATCATAGAGGGATTATGAGTTTTCGCCATCAATATGTCATTGGTGACCTACAAGGTTGCCACGCGGCTTATCTACAATTACTAAAGACATTAGATTTTGATCCTAATCAAGACAAGTTATGGTTCGCCGGTGATTTGGTAGCGCGTGGTGAGGACTCATTAAATACCTTACGCGACGTCAAAGCGTTGTGTGAGCAGGGCGCTGCAGCAACGGTATTAGGCAATCATGATATCAATTTAATTGCAGTCTGGCGCGGCGCTGCAAAACTCAAGAGCAAAGACAAAACTGCGCCAATTTTTGCAGCGGATGACTGTGATGAATTGCTTGAGTGGTTACGCAGGCAGCCGATATTGGCGTATCCAGATGAGCATACGGTGTTGGTACATGCAGGGATTCCACCACATTGGAGTATTGAGGCAGCAGCAACATATGCAAAGAGCTAGAATCGCAGCTGCAAGGGGAGCTTAGAGCAGCTTGATGAACTACCGCCAAATCTCTATAGTAAAAAAGCCGATAAATGGCATTCAGGTATTGAAGGCTTTACCAGAATGCGAGCAATTGCCAATTACTTTACTCGTATGCGCCTGTGTCAGCAGGATGGTTTGCTTGAGTTTGATTTTTAATGCTGGGCTAGATGAGCCTATGCCAACCGATTTTTTACCATGGTTTGAGTGGCAAGTACCGCGCACGCGTAAGATACTATTTGGTCATTGGGCCGCGCTACAAGGCGAGATTGATTTACCACATGCGCGTGCACTCGATGGTGGGTGTGTATGGGGCAACTGTCTGTTGGCGTATCGTCTCAGCGACGGCAAGGTAATAGCCTCAAGTGCACAGTGCCCGAGTTCATAACGTAGGCTACAAATACCCGGACTACAAATACCTTAGTATAAAAGCCTAAATAATCTTTTTTAAATAGGTCCGCAAAAGCCGTCTGTTTCAAGTGGGCTATTGATTAATTAACAGCCCTGTTTTGATGGTTCTACTGAGATATACTCAGATGATTGAGTTATGCTCAAATGATTCATAAGGTGTCTAACTGAGTCATTAAGGAATAACGTCGTACCTGAATAATAGGACAGCGGCGGTTGACGCGACCAGTAGCCCAAGAAATATAAATAATAAGATAGGGGCTGTAGTAGATAAGGATTAAATATCACACCATTTTCTCAGGAATTTTAGCTGATTAGATGGTGAACCATAGTTAAATCTAAACTCACATTCTTTTAAAAAATAAATGGAAGTTCTTCTTATCGATCCCATTATACTTTCTGAGTGTTCGTTTAGACTGATTCCAGAAGTTCTCAATGCCATTGATGTGATTGTTTTTACCGCAAGTGAACTCTTTAGAGTGATTGACTCTGAAATGTTTAAACTCGCTCACATCCAGTGCATTGTAACTTCGATAGCTATCCGTATAAACAAAGCTGTCAGGCTTGATTTTACGCTTAATAACAGGCATTAGAGTAGTCTGTTTGGTGTCTACTACGACAATGGTATACACCTTACCGTTTCGTTTTAGAATCCCAAATACAGCGGTTTTACCAGCAGCCCCGCGACCTCTTTTGCCTTTGCGTACACCGCCGAAGTAACTTTCATCTAATTCGACCTCACCATCAAAAAGCTCATCAGCTTCTAATGAGAGATGGTAATCTATCACAAGTCTTATTTTATGATAAAAAGTGCAGCAGTATTAGGCTGAATATCAAGCAAATCTGCGGCTGTTCTAGCAGTCACTTCAGCCGTAAAAACTCTAACAGCCTTCGCTGTATTTTTTTTACTTAGTTTACAATGGGTTATCTTCATAAAAGTAGTCTAGCATAGTGCTTATCTACTACAGCCCCATAAGATATTATCTTGAGTTAACTTTTCTTCAAGCTCAGAGTAACCTAAGTCATCAAAGGTGATGTAGTTTGTGTCATGACTGATGTTAGAGTATTCGAACTTCCTCACACATTCAATAAAGTATTCAATAAACCAGTATGGCCAGTGTTCTGGTTTGAATGGTGAGATCTCTCCTAACTGCGCATGATCAGACAGTCTATGCCAATTGCTGGCGCTTAAGTTAAGACTGTGCATACGCCAATCTTCAAAGCGGCATTGACTGACCTGCTCAACAGCAACGACGTCTACTTTTTTATGGTTCCTATCTTTAAATATTCTTTGCATAAGAGAAAATACAACGTCTTTTGCGCCTTCTAAGCATTGAAGGAAGCTTTTTCATCATTGCATAGAAAACCTGCAATTTTATTATTTTTATTGTAGACATGCGAGTGTCTTTGGATATGCTCAAATACAGATCTATCGGTGGTATTAACTCTACTAACATAGATGAGTCTTACAAGGGAGGTTGATGCAACGTCCTTCATAGATTCTTCCAGTTTGCTATGGCTGGCTATATTCATTCTTGTCCTTGTTTAGTGATCTATCCCAATATCTTATTGAGCCCGCTCTTCATTATTTTAGATGATTTTTGAATCCTAAGTTTGTTGAGCTGTGCGAGAGTTTTGCTTCTACGTCCATATTTTCAAGATTAAGGGGTAAAAGCTTTAGCTAAGTTGTGTGAGTGTTTCAGGCCTTGTACCAAATAGTTTTAATCTCAATAATTCACCAAGCATAAAGCCGCCCAAGCGAGCCTTTTAATCAGGCAGCTTTGGCGGCTTTTTAGGTTTTGGCAAAGGTGTTTTGGCATCGACAGTAGACTTGCCGTCAGCATCCGCATGATTTGACTTGTGACCAACAGTATCCTCATTATCGATGGTATTGAGCGTCTTGGTGACTTTGTCATATTGGATATCGTCGGTATAAGGCGTGCTATTTAGCTCTTCATCTGCCAGACCATCATCAAGATTGACAACCTTCTTAGGAGAGTTGTGAGGTTGGGTGTGATCGCCTTGTGGTTGACTGTCATAGTATATGTCTGTACTCGCTTCCGCGTTTTGCGCTACTGCTTGCTTAGACTCGGGTAATATTCTGACATCAGACAATCGGCGTACCACATAATTGCTTGGTATGGCTTTTCCATTTTTTTGTGCTGAAGTGTCATCAAATATCATGTGACCTTGACTATCGATTCGTGCATATTTCATTGGCTTGTCGCGTGGCCAGAAAAAGTCAGAAGGATGGCTAATGATATGTCCAAAAACTAGCTTTGTGAGACGACTCCATTCAAAGAAACGCACTTCTTTTGAACGTAAAGCAACAAATAACGCCAGCGAAAAACTGACTATCAAGTTGACCATACCAATAAGCGCCACACCCAATATAGAAATCAGAATGAGGCTCCAGCTGATGTCATCAGCAGATATATTGAACAATCCGTGTGCCAAGTTCGCTGATGCAAAAGCAATGTGGCGAATATCAATTGGTAAGCCGAATATGTAGCCGATGGTTGCTGTACTACCTAAGAAAACCCCGAATAAAAAGTTACCCATGATAGCGCCCAAGTTCGCTTCTATAAAGCCGCCTAAGCGCTTAAGCCATGATACAGGCAGTATATATTGTAGTAGTTTATGGCGTTGAATACGCGCACCTACTTTGTTATAGACCGCTAAATTGTCGTAATAACCGGCGATCAAACCCGCTAAGAACAAATATACGCCAGCGATAGCCGCATGAGGAAGCGCTAATGAGTGAAATGGATCCAAGTCATGGAGTAGATGACCTGCTTTTTCGGTACCAATCATCGGTGCGCCTGTGTACTGTAACCAAGCAAAAGAGATGATAAGTGGGTATCGCTAACATAACGTTGCCCATGATAGCGATGAACTGAGTACGTAAAATATCAACGACCAACTCTGATAGCTTATTTAGCTGATGAGACTTCTTGCCAGAGCCTTCAGATATAGTAGAAGCAATAGCAGCAGCGGTCATGGCTGGTTGCTTGGTAGCGACCGTTCCGCGAATCACGTGAATGAACACAAAGCCCAAGCCATAAATCATACTGTTAATAAATGCTCGACCCATCGGTGCGAGCGCCAATTGGTAAGCCAGTATTTTTATGGTGGCCATAAAGGCAATGACAAAACCGCCAATAGAGGCCTTTTTGAGCATCTTTTGATAGCCAGTCTTATCGGTGCTGATATAGTGTTCACCCACGCGACTGGCATTTTCAGTGACTTTACGTGACAGCAGTTTTGTGTTGTTATCAATCAAATGGCCAATGCTATAGCGGCGATTGGTAGTGGTGATCAGGGTCTGGATCAACTCAATGACGGCGCGATCTCTTCTTTGATTGTCGTCTGTGACAAGTTCTGTCAAGATACGCATGCGCTGCAAGCTTTGATCTAAGCGCAGCATCATATTGGTCAAACGAATAGAAATACCTGTTTTGTAGATCCGTTTGCGGATAGTCGCAACGATATCTTCGCATTGCTCAATCATAACCAGCAATGGCGCTGGATCAACGGCTTGCTCTGGGGTAATGTCGGTTAAGGTATCAAGCTCGTGCGCTTGTCTATATTGATTAACAAAGAGCACCGCTTCTTGGTTTTGAGCAACAAAAGAAGCAGAGTAGTTGAGCATCTGCGGATAAGAATCCATCAAATCAGGATGTAAGCCAAGACCGCTGATGCGATAAGACAAAATAATAATCGCATTCAAAATACTGTTTTTTGCCGTGGCAACCAAGTCTAGGTGTTTTTCTTCCACCCTCAGAAGCTGCACGAGTTCGTCCCATTTTTTTGTCTCAATATTGGCAAGCCAGCGCTCATCAGTACGCTTATCAAACAAGTAACCAACCAGTTCAACGACGGAGTCATCTTGAGGGAGTATCGGCAAAAACCGATGTCCGACCAATCGTCTTAAGCTATTAAAGAATCCTTGATCCGACATAATACCTGTATCGGTATATAGCGAGATTTGACGATATTGGATAATCAATTTCAGGACAAAGCTAGAGAGTCCATCGCCGTATTCTGGATGTTGATGGAGAATATCAATAAGGGTTTGAATGTTTTGGTTGGCTAAAGCAGGTTCTTTGTCGCTGACTCGTAGTTCATCGATCAAGCGTTTGAGCACCGCAGGATCGGGCACATCACTTAGGGCTGTAATCTGTTGTAATATGCGTTTTAATTCTGACACGTCGCACCCTTTATTGTGGTTGTTTCAATCGTTTTTATTATTTAACACTGTGCATGATATTGTTAGGAATCATGGCTTTTTATGGCACTTAAGTGACACCTTATCTTGCGCTATTTTAATCGTAACCACGCATCGATAGTGAATTATTTTGTTAGCAGTTATTTTGCCAAAAAAAAGGACAGTCATTGAACTGTCCTTTTTCATGGTTTTATCGGGTCTTCATAATGAGCATTTAGCTGGCTGGTACATCAAAGTAGTCAAGATCAAAGTTCATCATCGGGTCACTACCAGCTTTGACCATCTGTGCATGCGCATTGATACGTGGCAAGATACGGCCAACGAAATAATCAGCAAGCTTGGCTTTGTTGGTGTAGAACTCACCCTCTTTGCCATTGGCGGCCTCGACCATCAACGCAAACATGTATGAGTAAGCAAGGTAGCCAAACGCATGCATGTAGTCAACCGCGCAGCCATTGATTTCGTTTTTGCGTTCGCCAATATTGTTCAGCACCGTTGTGGTGAGCTCTTCAATCGTATCCGCTGCATCTAAAGTAGCTTGTTTGATACCATGATCCGCTTGCATATTGTTAACAAAATCACGAATCTCACCCAAGAAATGGGTGACATATTTGCCGTTATTTTTTGCCACTTTACGGCCTAACAGATCAAGTGCCTGAATACCGTTGGTGCCTTCATAAATCTGCGCAATACGAGTATCACGAACGATTTGCTCCATACCCCATTCGCGGATATAACCATGACCGCCAAATACTTGCTGGCAATCAACCGTGGCTTCTAGTGCTTTGTCGGTTAAGAAGGCTTTGGCAACTGGCGTCAGTAGGGCAACGCGCCGCCGCGGCTTGAGCGGCCTCTGGGTCAGTACTAAACTTTTCTTCGTCAAGGTTTTTGGCGACATACATGGCAAAGCAGCGTGACGCTTCGGTGTTGGCTTTGGCATTTAGCAGCATGCGGCGCACATCAGCATGGTGGATGATGGCATCGGCAGGTTTTTCTGGGCTTTGGATTTGAGTGTCACTGCGACCCTGACCACGGTCATTGGCGTATAATGCTGCGTTTTGATAAGCCAGCTCAGAGCCACCAAGACCTTGCAGACCCATGGTCACACGCTCATAGTTCATCATAATAAACATAGAAGATAATCCGGTGTTTTCTGCGCCAACCATCCAGCCTTTGGCGTTATCAAAGTTCATCACGCAAGTGGCAGACGCTTTGATACCCATTTTGTGCTCGATAGAGCCAACCGCCAAGGTGTTGCGCTCAAGCTACCATCTTCATTGACCAAGAATTTTGGCACGACAAACAATGAAATGCCTTTTGAGCCTTCTGGCGCATTGGGGGTTTTTGCCAATACCAAATGAATGATATTGTCAGTGAGGTCATGCTCACCACCAGTGATAAAGATTTTGGTACCAGAGATATTATAGCTACCATCATCGTTTGGCACGGCTTTGGTTTTGATGATACCGAGGTCAGTACCCGCATGCGGCTCTGTCAAGCACATGGTACCAGACCATTCACCGTTATACATTTTTTCTAAGTAAGTCTGTTTTTGTTCTTCAGAGGCAGCGGCATTCAGACACAGCGTTGCACCGACGGTTAGGTTAGGGTATAGGGCAAACGATTGGTTGGCCGTAAAAACCATCTCTTCGGTGAGCATGGTAACCATTTTCGGGAAGCCTTGACCGCCGTATTCAGCGTTACCGCTTAAGCCAACCCAGCCTGATTCAGCATACTGTTTGTACGCGTCTTTAAAACCTGTTGGCGTAGTAACAACGCCGTCACCCTCAAAGGTTGCACCTTCTTCGTCACCGCTACGGTTGATAGGCAACAAAACGTTTTTTGACAGTTTTGCCATTTCTTCTAAAAATCATATCGACGGTTTCGGTATCGACATGAGCTAGGTTTTCGTTATTTTGCCAAAATTGTGGCGCTTTAAATACATCATTTAATATAAAACGCATGTCATTAAGAGGGGCGTTATAAACAGCCATAAACATTCCTTTGGTTTAAATAGATAAAATTGGAGTTGTTAAGATTATCAACTGTTCTCTTGATGTAACCTTAGCGATTCATGTTCAAAGTTTAACAAATAAGCTTGTAGGCGGGTGTATTTCTTCGTGAATTGTGCGTGCACCAAAAGTTAGCAGCCACTATTGCAGTCATTGAGTAGGTTTTGGACAGAGCAACTACTTATAAAAAAGCACGCGACTGGTTGCTATCAACGATCATAATCAGCATAGTAAGACCCATACCAAAAAAATCGGCAACACAGCTTGGTATGTTGCCGATAAAAATACGATATGAGAGGGATTTGGGGCTAATTAAAAAGCAAACTGGTCTACATCCATGCTCATGTATGGCTCAACGCCTGTGCTGATACGCTGTACATAGGTCGTGGTGCGTGGTAGTAGTTTAGTGAAATAGAACTGAGCCGTTTTAACCTTGGCATCATAGAATGCTTTTTCACCAGTGCCGTCGGCAATAGCGGTTTGAGCAACCAATGCCATACGCGCCCATAAATAAGCCAAAGTTACATAACCACTAAAGTACATGTAATCAACCGCGGCAGCGCCAACAGCGTCTGGGTTTTCGGTGGCTTGCATGCCAATACGTGATGTTAGATCACCCCATTCTTTGACATGTTTGGCAAGCGGGCGGATGAACTGACCCATCTCGTCATTGTCTTTGTGCTCTTGGCAGAACGTCTGGATAATTTTGACAAAGTTTGCAAGTAGTTTGCCTTGCGAGCCCAGCACTTTACGTCCAAGAAGATCAAGAGCTTGGATCTCAGTGGTGCCTTCGTATAGGCAAGCAATACGGGTATCACGGACGTTTTGCTCCATGCCCCATTCACTGATAAAGCCATGACCACCATACACTTGGACGCCGTGATTGGCAGCTTCGAGCCCCGTTTCAGTCAAGAAAGCTTTAGCAATCGGTGTCAATAGTGACAGCATTTGGTCAGCAAACTTCAGGTCATCGCCTTCGCCTTTGGCAACGGTATCGGCAAAGTGTGAGAGGTAATAAACCAATGCGCGACCACCTTCGGCAAAGGCTTTTTCGGTCAACAGCATGTTGCGAACGGCTGGATGAACGATGATTGGGTCAGCGACTTTTTCTGGCGCTTTGGCACCTGATAGTGAGCGCATCGCTAGGCGGTCTTTGCGTAAGTCAATGAGCCTTGGAACGCGTACTCTGCTGCAGTCAAACCTTGAACTGCTGTACCGATACGAGCGACGTTCATAAAGGTAAACATGCACTGTAAACCGCGGTTTTCTGGGCCAATCAAGTAGCCTTTGCACCATCAAAGTTCATCACGCAAGTCGCTGAGGCTTTGATACCCATTTTGTGCTCAATAGAGCCACAGACGACGTTGTTGTTTTCGCCAAGGCTGTTGTCTTCATTGACCAACACTTTAGGTACGATAAACAGTGAGATGCCTTTGGTGCCAGCAGGCGCGCCTGGTAGACGGGCTAGAACGATATGAATGATGTTGTCGGTGAGGTCGTGCTCGCCTGCTGAGATGAAGATTTTTGACCGGTGATGCTATAAGTACCGTCATCATTTGGCTCAGCTTTGGTACGGATAATACCCAAGTCAGAGCCTGCGTGGGCTTCTGTCAAGCACATGGTGCCTGACCATTCGCCGGTGACCATTTTTTCTAGGTAAGTTTGTTTTTGCTCATCAGTGCCATGGTGCTCGATGGTTTGAATTGCGCCATGCGATAGGCCAGGATACATAGAAAATGACCAGTTAGCCGTACCGACCATCTCATTGATGACCGTTGATAGTGAGAACGGCATGTTTTGACCACCAAACTCTTCTTCAGCAGATAAAGCAGGGAAGCCAAGCTCACAGTACTGCTTATAAGCTTCTTTAAAGCCTTTTGGCGTGGTGACCTTACCATTGTCAAACTTACAGCCTTCTGCATCGCCGCTTTGGTTCAGTGGTGACAACTCGTTTTCAGCAAAGCTTGCAGCCATTTCAAATAGGCTGTCCATTAGCTCGCGGTCAGCTTCTTGGAACGCTGGTAATGTTTTGTAGTGGCTTTCACTATCGAGTAGTTCATGCATCACGAACTGAATATCACGTAAGGGCGCTTTGTATTGCATAACTTCCTGTCCTTTTTAGAATGTAACCGATCATAGCCAACAATGAGCATATGGCCGCACTATCCTCTAGTGCGTTATTCTTACCTAGCCAGTCTGGAAATCTAAATAAATGATAAACAGTGAAGCAGGTCAACCATGCTATCGATTACATAAAATAGTGTTGAAAAGAGTGGTGATTGTCAGAGTCAAAGAAAGATTAAATGTGCTCTAACAAATTCACTATAAAAGATAGGCTTTCATTAGCGATTATACAAGTTTGGTGAAAGCACTGATAAGTCATGAACCTGTCTTGCATCGATTGTGCAATCAACGTTAGGCCTCAATCTGAATCATTAATAACCCTATGAAACATTGACCGATATACAATAGGACAGATCAAAGATTCAGAGTTATATCAGCCAATTTTCATCATAAAAATAACGTTCACATAAAGAAAAACCGCTTTAGAGTCAAAGTCGCCAATAAACGGTTTTATGATACCCAGAAAACAAGAGCTATTCGGTGGCATACTGTTTGACCAGCATCTCAGTGGCCACATCAGCGGGCACAGGTTTGCCAAACCAATAGCCTTGTCCATTTTTGCAGCCCATATCGAGCAACACATCGCGCTGCTGTTCGGTTTCTATACCTTCTGCCACCACATGCATGTTTAGAGCATCTGCCAAGTCTAGAATGGCTTTTACAATGGCATGCTGAGTACGGTCGGTATCAATTTTTGAGATAAAACTTTTATCAATTTTGATAAAGTCAAAGGGGTAGTCTTGCAGATAACTCAAGGATGCATAGCCCGTACCAAAATCATCTAAGGCAAGACGGACGCCCAATTCTTTGAGAGAGTTGAGTTGTTTTCTGACATCATCATGGCGCTGAATCAAAGAGGATTCAGTCACTTCGATATGCAACTGACACGCCGCAATATTGTGCTCTACCAATAGGCCGCTCACCATGTCAAAAATTCAGGATGACTAAATTCGGCCGCATCGGCATTGATGCAGATATGCTGACAAAACCCTTGCTGTTGCCATTCAGATAACTGCTTGGCAATCTTGTTAGCCATCTGTGAAAACAGCTCAAACGAGAGCTTATGGGTCAAAATAGCATCGATAAAATGTTTTGGTTTTAGTAGACCGCGAGTGGGATGTTGCCAGCGAACTAGGGCTTCAAACCCTGTGATAATCCCCGTATCCAATAAGAATTTTGGTTGATAATACGGTATGAACTGTCCTTCAGCCGATGCTGCTCTCAGATCGGCTTCTAACTGTAGGCTACCTGAAGTGGCTTCCTCAATCGTTTTGTCATACCAACGGATATCATCGCCGCCGTGTTGTTTGACATACTGTAAGGCTTTTTCTGCTTTGCTCAACAGTCCTGTTACCTGAGCATCATTTTTGGGAAAGTAACTGACGCCTACAGAAATATGGCAGTAGATATTTGAATTTGTGGCCGCGTTTCCATTCATTGTGAAGGGTATCTCGCACATCTGCATGAGCGTATCTAATTGATGACGTACCATATTGCCATCTTGACACTCAAACAATAACGCAAAGTCATCCCCGCCAAAGTGGGAAAAGCAGCGTAAATGCTCTAAATGGAGCTCTTTGATACGTTTCACAAACTTCTGTATTAAAGTGTTTATTCCCTCAGATCCCAGCAAGCTTGCCAGATTGCGATAGCGGTCTATATTGAGACGTACAATCACAACTTCTTGATAGGTGTCTAATAAAACGTCACTGGCCTGACTCAAAAACACTTTGCGATTGGGCAATCCAGTGAGTTGATCGTAGTTGAGTAAATGAGCAACCTGCTTTTTGTCTTTAACGACGGCAGACATGTCACGTAGCATACCTACATGAAACACCGTTTGGTCGATACAAATTTTACGATAGGTGATTTGGCAATCGATCGTCTCACCATAGCGATTGGCCATGGAAAAATCCAACTTGTAGAAACCTGACTCTCTTAAATTATCCTTAATCTCTTTTAGGATAAGCTGCTCTTCTTCTGACAAAAATTCAGCCGCGTAAATACCGAGTGGACGACCGACCAAAAGGATTCTTTATAGCCAATCATAAGCTCATAGCTGGCATTGACAGATAGATAGCGTAAATTACTGTCTAGCACAAAAATAGCATCTTCGATCTGCTCACACAGTTGGGCCATGAGTCGCTGTTTAATCGATACTGGAATGGGGTCAAAGTTGCTCATAATAATGTTTCACAAAAAATAAAGGCTTATAAAAAATAAGTACTGTGATTCAATTTACTAAATTAAAACTAAGATCACTTTTGATTCTACAGAGTATAAAACAAAAGTTCTATTTTAAAGTGTCTATAAATGATAGTAAATCTCATTAATAATACTGATTTTAACCATACAAAGCGAGTAAAGTAGTCAATGCAACCACGGGTGCTGTCTCTGTACGTAATACCCTACTGCCAATTTGCCAAGGCATAAAACCTACAGATTCGGCTTTTTGACATTCATCGTCACTGAGACCTCCTTCAGGACCAATCAATAGTTCAATATAGGGGAGACTCTTGCTTGAGAACTGAGGCCAGTTTCTCGGGTTTTGCAGGTTGTCCTGCTGCTGGCACACTCATCTGCATACGTAGATTTGCAGCGCTACGTAGCACTTGATAATAAGTGTCTTGGCTGAGTATAGAGACGATAGGACTGACCAATGTTGCTGTATTCAACGCATCAGACGCAGGTTGATTCAGCCATTCATTGATAGATAGTGGGGCAAGTATCAGAGGGTGGGCGATTCAGGCCGCATTGCTCGCAGGCTGCTATAGCGACTTGTTGCCAGTGAGCCAGTTTTTTCTCGATTTGTGCAGGTTTCAGATTGACCTCGCCATGATGACTACTAAGCAGTTGAATAGCCGTGACGCCAAGCTCGGTTGCTTTTTGTACCGCATAATCCATACGCTCGCCGCGACTCATTACTAAGCCGATTTTACTAATAATAGGCGCCGTACGATCATCCTTTAGATGAGTGAGGAGGGTAGCCGTCGCGTTTTTTTTACTGATTGCTTTTAGCTCTACTTTATATTCACCACCAAATCCATCGAACAAGATACCTTGATCACCGATATTTGCACGCAGCACTCGGCACCAATGATGGACGATGCTGTCTGGCAACTCAACGTGGCTCCCTAGAGGTAGGTCACCCAACTTAGGTAAAGGCATAGCATCAATATTGTCGTTATTAATGGCATAAAAAAAACGTCGCACTTGGTCTTATTCCTATTATTTGATTGTGAGTGGTTATTATTGACCCAATAGAATATCACTTGATGCCACGAAAGGCATTCCTTTTATGATACTTACTGCCAGATAACAGCGCTCAACGGATAAACGACATTATCATATAGTCAGAAAAATTTAAGAAATACATTAAGATGAAATGTGTTTTTTGATACATGAATGTCCAGTAGATAAAATTTTCCAATAAAAAACTGGCACTCCGAAGAGCGCCAGTTAGTTATAAATTCATTATATACTTGTTTAATTATCAAGATTATCAAGTATTAAACAGTAAGTCCTAATGCTTCAACCAAGCGTTTATTTGGCTCAACTTTGTTCATGCTATAAAAATGCATGGCTGGCACGCCTTCGCTCATTAAGCGCTCACATAAGCGATACACCACATCAAAACCAAACTCGCGAATAGATTTGCTGTCATCGCCAAAATCCGCCAATTGCTTGCGCACATAACGCGGAATATCAGCGCCGCAGCTATCAGCAAAGCGTATCAGGTTACTAGAGTTGGTGATCGGCATGATGCCAGCTACCAATGGCTGGGCAATGGTATCGATACCGCGTTTTTCTAACGTGTCACGCAAATACAGATAGCTGTCTGCATTGTAGAAAAACTGCGTAATTGATGCATTGGCACCAGCGCGGTACTTATTCACCAAGTTGTCAACATCAAACTCAAAGCTACGCGCTTGTGGATGCATCTCAGGATAGGCCGCCACTTCGATATGGAAGTGATCGCCTGAGTACTCACGAATGAACTTGACCAAATCTACTGCAAATGGCAGCTCACCCATACCCACCTGACCGGATGGCAAATCGCCACGTAGTGCGACAAGACGTCTGATGCCTAGGCTTTTATAAAACTCAAGTAACTCAGCGATTTGCGCTTTGTCATCGCCGATACAAGACATATGCGGCGCAATTTCAGTCTCACTGCGCGCACTTAGTGCTTGTACGATGTCTAAGGTACGGCTACGAGTTGACCCGCCCGCACCGTAGGTCACCGAAAAATACGCCGGTGACAACTTATTTAGCTCATCATAAGTGCTAAGAAGCTTTTCGTGACCTTGCTCAGTTTTTTGCAGGAAAGAACTCAAAGGAGAAAGCAGGCTTACTCACAGTCAGGCTCCTTTTAGTATTTATAAGTGTCAGGTTTGAATGGACCTTCGACAGGCACACCCAAATATTCAGCTTGCTTTTGGGTCAGCTTAGTCAATGTACCGTTAAAGCCTGCAACCATAGCAGCGGCCACTTCTTCGTCCAACTTCTTAGGCAATACTTTTACGTATAAGTTATCAAAGCGCTCATCAGTCGGCAGATCAGCGAACTTTTCTTCGAACAGATACATTTGAGCCAATACTTGGTTGGCAAATGAGCCGTCCATGACGCGTGATGGGTGACCAGTAGCATTACCTAAGTTCACTAGACGACCTTCAGCAAGCAAGATCAAATAATCGTTTTCATCGTCTGAGCGGAATACTTGATGCACCTGTGGCTTGATCTCAACCCAGCGCCAGTTATCACGCATAAACTGAGTATCAATCTCGGTATCAAAGTGACCAATGTTACATACAACCGCACCAGGCTTAAGAGCAGCTAGCATATGACGGTCACAAACGTGATAGTTACCAGTCGTGGTGACAATCAAGTCTGTGTCTTCAAGCAAGCGTTTATTGATATTGTCCGCGCCGCCAGTGTTGTCACCGTCAATGTATGGTGATAATACTTCGAAGCCATCCATACATGCCTGCATGGCACAGATAGGATCCACTTCTGACACACGTACGATCATGCCTTCTTGGCGTAAGCTTTGCGTAGAACCTTTACCTACATCGCCGTAACCGATAACCAAAGCGCGGCGACCAGCAGGAACATATCGGTAGCACGTTTGATAGCATCGTTTAAGCTATGACGGCAACCGTATTTGTTGTCATTTTTAGACTTGGTAACTGCATCGTTGACGTTGATGGCAGGCACCTTTAATGTACCTTTATTCAACATCTCAACCAAACGGTGTACACCAGTGGTGGTCTCTTCTGAGATACCATGGATAATATCGAGCATTTGCGGATAGTCATTGTGAACAAGAGCTGTCAAATCACCGCCATCATCTAAGATTAAGTTGGCATCCCACAGCTGACCTGAGGCTTCGCCGCCAACGTGTACTTGCTGGCGTAGGCACCATTCGTACTCTTCTTCTGTTTCGCCTTTCCACGCATAAACAGGGATGCCAGCAGCAGCAATCGCAGCAGCAGCATGGTCTTGGGTCGAAAAGATATTACATGAGGTCCAGCGGACTTCCGCACCTAGTGCGACTAGTGTCTCGATGAGGACAGCAGTCTGAATAGTCATGTGGATACAGCCAGCGATTTTCGCGCCTTTTAGCGGCTGGTCTGCTTCGTAGCGACGACGCAAGCCCATTAGGGCAGGCATTTCAGCTTCGGCAAGGGTAATTTCACGGCGGCCATAATCAGCAAGGCTGATGTCAGCGACTTTATAGTCAGTAAAAGAGGGATCGATCGTATGGGCAGAGGGTGTAGTAGACACTGCGTCCATAATATGCTCCCTATCAGTGGTTAACGAATGATAAAAAGAATAAAAACGCAGGTGCCGTTGTTTGCGCTGTTGATGACCAAGAATAGGTAGCCAACAGTTAACCGAGCCTAACATAACCTGTGACTGCATAACGATAGAATGTTAATGCGGTAAATCACTGTTATGGCGCAACACCTCTCGGAGGTCGTTATTGTAATAGATGAGTGGTTAATTGTCACCTTTTGCTTGATATAAATAGTAAGCGTTTGGAGTATTTACTCATACAAAAAAAGGCCATCGATTGATGACCTTAATTTATTTTGATAATGATAGGATTTTTATACTGCTAGACAGGCTTAGAACCAGTTATAGGTTAAAGAGGTGAAAAAGTTAGTACCGTCAGTATTATAGCCAATATCTGTTATATAATCTTCGTTAGTGATGTTGTTTAAGCGTGCCGTCATAGACAAGTTATCAGTAAGCTTATAGTTACCACTGATGTTCAGCAATCCATAATTGTCTACAAATTGAGCGTCAGTATTGGTAATTCTGCTGTAATAGTCTCCCACATACTGATATTCAGCGCGTATATCTAAACTTGGTAAACGGTAGCCTATGTAGACTAATCCTTTATGTTCAGGACGATAAGGAAGGTGGTTACCACTGTAATCTATGGCATTCTGACTAAAATCTACTCTGCCAGTATAGTCACTCTTATCTTTAGCATCTTGATAGTCATAGCTACCACCAAATAAATAGCTATCAATAACCCAATCAGATGTTAATGATACACCTCTAATTTCAGCTTTATCTACATTGACAGCTGTGCCTTCTGGAAACGAAATTAGATCATCAACATCATTATAATAGCCAGTCAGCCGTGTAGCTTGTAATGGTGTGCTGTATTCAACAAAGGCTTCATAGTTGTCGCTGGTTTCCGGCTGTAGATCAGGGTTGCCACCATATCCAGGGTATATATCATTGAACGTAGGTGCGCGGAACCCTTTGCGTAGCTGGTACCAATACGCCATTCAGGGTTAATATGGTAGGCGCCGCCGAAATTATAAGTGGTTTCATCACCATATTGTGAGTTGTCATCAAAACGTATATTAGCTTGGGCATCGAACTGGTTAGTTGCCAAAACATAGCCTAAAAAGGTACTGGTCACATCGCGATCATCAATGTCATATTCACTACTATCTAGGCTTTGATTTAGGTACTCAACGCCGTAAACGCCTTGGCCGACCGCAAGTTGATGTTGACCTACTAAGCTGATTTGATCTTGTTTGCTGTCAAACACTCCACCGTATTCGCTAGAAGAGTCACTTTTATCAATTGAGTGACCATACTGTAATTTAAGTGAAGAGCCTGGTAGATAACGCCAATCTACGTATGCTTGAGCGCTACCGTTTTCTTGATCAGCATGAGCATTCTCATAATCACCATCATCAAAATCGGTAGTGGATTTACTGTACAAAGCACTGGCGCCTGCCAACCATTGATCATTAATACGTTGATTTAAAGCAATACTTACGTTGTCGCTTTCAAATCCATCTTCATCTTTATTATAACCAACTGCATTAGGCAGCTTGGCGCTAATGCCGTCATCTTCATTGTGACTAGCTGACAAACTCAATGTCGTGCCAGTCTCGTTAGCGAACTGTGCGCTAGCACCGTATAAGTATTGATCATTTGAGCCGACACCAGCGGTAACTGACATACTGCTTCGATTTATATTGCCGCCTTTAGTGAATACTTGAATGACACCGCCCATCGCATCCGCACCGTAGATGCTAGAACCTGATGCTCCATAGAGAACTTCAATTCGATCAATTTGATCAGCAGGTAGCAAGTTTAACGCGGCGCCGCCCGCACTTAACGAGCTATACCGTATACCATCAATAAGTACTAATATTTGTTTATTATCATAACCGCGCATATAAAAATTTGAGGGTAGTCCCTGAGCCGCCATTGGTGTAATGACTGAACCCTGGCTGACGTTTTAAAACGTCAAGTGCCGTCTGACCTTGATAACGCTGTAGCTCTTCCTTATCAATCACGCGAGTTTGTGCAATCACATTACTGGTTTTGGTAGGCGTACGCGTGGCTGTTACGACAATTTTGTCAAGCTCAACTTGGGGCATCTCGCTATCGTTAGTATTGATTATCTCAGGGGTCGCCGCCATTGCTGTGTTGACTGCAAATAAACCAAGCGTGCTTAAGATACTTAGGCGAAGATAGGTACGTGAAGATGAACGTGATAAAGACATGGTCAATTCCAAAATAATCAAATTAAAAAATACAGACATAAAAAATAACTATTAAGACGTAAAAGGTGTCAAAAGTTACAAAAACAGTATATAAGCAAAACTGCGCTCATTATCTACAAAAGTTCCGCCTTTATAAACCACTTTAACCTAATGTTTCTTCACGGTGGGATGAATATAATTCATGATGAGATGCTGATTATTAATTAGAGAGCTACTTTTTATTAACGCCTATTATTTTAGTAAGCGGAATGGATTGCACAGAGCGCTAAAAACAACTGACTCACACAGTTAGCGACAAAAACCTATAATCAAAAGCACTGCTGTTATAAATAATTGTTATCATAGTGCCGATATTATGTGTTCTTCATTGTGCCACTCATAAAGTTAAGAGGTTTGTTTTGTCTACTCAGCATAATCTGACTCCCAGTACCGCGTCCTCTCCTAAATTCCATCATCAAAATATCCTCTATAGTCATAGCGCTGGTGCTGGCTGCCGTGTTGAGTATGGTGGTGCCGCATACTGCTTTTGCTGTGGATGCGGGCGCGCTTGGCGTGAATGGTGATAGTAGTGAGGAGACGGTAGCTACACCTTTACCTGATTCATTTGGGCGAGATACACCGCGTCATACTGTACAGGGTTTTATCAGTGCGCTGAGCGAAAACGACTACTTGCTGGCAAGTAACTATCTAAATTTATCCAAGTCCGATAACCCAACGACTGTCGTACGTCAGTTTAAACAAGCGCTTGATGCGGGTGGGCGATTCCAACCTGATTTGCAAATCAGTAATACCCCTGAGGGCAATCTCACCGATCAACTACCACCAAGTCAAGAAAATGTCGGTGTGATTAACATCGGTGAAAAAAGTGTGTCGTTGTTACTAGAAAGAGTGGTCTCCAAGGAGAACGAGCAGTATTGGCAGTTCTCGAGTGAGACGCTGAGTTCTATACCGGAAGTGATAGAAAACTCAGAGCCGACCTTGGTATCGCGCTACACGGTGGATTCATTAGATGGCAAAAAGCTCTTTGGTTATCAGCTGGCTGATTTGGTTGCTGCGCTATCCATGATTGTGAGTAGCTTTGTCCTCACTTATATCGCAGTATGGCTGTTATACCATCTATTGAGGATTGTTTATCCTCGTGTGCGCGGCGTGCCTTTGCCATTACCTGACAAAGTGATACTGCCGCTTTCTGTGGTCATTATGGCGCTGATCTTATCTGAAGTGATGGTCTATGCAGGTGTGTCCGTCACGCTGCGCGAACCAGTCAATCGCTTTACTGATATTGCTTCTTGGCTTGCGCTAACTTGGCTGCTATTACGAGTTATTGATGCCATATTTACTCGAGCGGTCAACCTAAGCTATAAGAAAAACTATACTGAGCGTGTCTCAATCTTGGGACTGCTCCGAAAAGTCGTCAAAGCGCTACTCTTAATATTTGCGGTCATTGTCATTTTTGGTAATTTGGGTTTTGACTTAACCACAGGTATTGCTGCACTGGGTGTGGGTGGTTTGGCATTGGCACTTGGTGCACAAAAGACCATTGAAAACCTTGTTGGTAGTGTCGTAGTCGTCGCGGATTCACCAGTACGTATCGGTGATTATTGCAAATTTGGCACTTATGAAGGTACTGTTATTGACATCGGTATTCGCTCATCACGTGTGCGCACATTGACACGGACCGTTGTCACGGTGCCAAACGGTGATTTTTCATCGATGCAGATTGAAAACTTTACCTCGCGTGATATGTTCCGCTTCTTTCATCAGTTGTATCTGAAGCGTACTGCGGATATCGATGTGGTCTTCAAGATGGTCAAAGACTTAGATGAGTTTTTAAAAGAGCATGAGATGACCAACCAAGAGTGGAATCAAGTTAATATTTTAGAGCTACGCCAAGACTGCTACGTCATTCAGCTACAGGCATATATCAATGCCAATGATGTGATGGAGTTTTATGATAAGCAAAACGTGGTATTCGTTGATGTATTAAACCAAGTCGCAAAATATGATGTCGAACATGCATTGCCAACCCAGCAGCTGATTGTCAATCAAGCTGAGCTTGAACATCATATGGAAAACAATACTATTAAAACAGAGGGTGACGCCTCAGAAGACCATAGCGATAAGAATAGCAATGAAACAAATGTCAGTTTAGAAGACAATGATGATAATTCTAACGGTGTGGCTATCAACAAAGACCCCGACAATGCTAACGATGATATGGCAAATAACCAAAAGTCATCTATGGCAACTGTCGGTAGAAAGGGTGCGCTCAAAGCGCTCAAACACAAAAAGTCGTATGCTAAGAAAAAGCAAATTTAAGCATACTAAAAACAAATTTAGCTTGTCTATATGGAATCAGCCTTAGAAGTGATTTTTCCATATAGGCAATTATTCTACACGGTCAGCTATAAAGGTACTGCGGTTTTATTGCGTAATAAGCCGTAGTATGACCAGAGCAGTAAGCTGGCAGCGCTGCGATACGGTGACCAGTGCTGAGTGAGGTTGTTAAGCTGCTTGGGTGTTGGTCGTTCTGCTAAGCCTAATAACTCCATCGCCGCAACCTTGATGGCCAAGTCGTCAACAGCAAGCACATCTGCGCGTTTTAAAGAAAAGAGCAGGTACATCTCAGCGGTCCAGCGTCCGATACCAGTGACCGCCGTAAGCGTTTTGATGGCGTCTTCATTAGGCATATTTTCTAAAGCTGCAAAATCGATATTATGATCCACTAAGGAGCGGATATAGCGAGTTTTTGCTTAGACAATCCCTGAGCTTTTAAAGCCTCGTCAGTTGCTTCACCGATTTTATACGGCGTTGTCAACGCAGCATCAACCAACCGCTTCCAGATACTTGCCGCCGCCGCAACAGACAACTGCTGACCGACCATTGCTCTCATTAATTGCTCAAACCCACCTGCATTGTGCCTAAGATCAGGTAGACCAACTTGCTCGTAGATAGCCGCGAATTTTGGCTCAATTGCAATCAATGCGCTGATGTTTTCGGATAGCTCTTGGGGTGTCTCAATGGTTTGTATGCTCATATTGATGTCACTTTGGCAGTTAAATAGTGAGTGGATAATTCAATAGTAAAGGCTGATAGGCGAATATCAAAGGAATAATCGTTAAGGATTGACAGGTGGATAATCGATAAAAAAAGGACTGCAAGTAAGCAGTCCTTTTTTATTTAATAGAGTTATCATAAGCGATGACTTCTATTCGCCATCTGTTTTAGGCTTTTTGAGCAGTACCAATACCGCGCCATTGCCACCGTCTTTTGGCGGTGCAGAGCAAAATGCCAATACTTCTGGCAATTGACGTAACCAACCATTAACGCAAGTCTTTAAGATGGCCTCAGAGCCTTTACCATGGACAATTTTTACCATGGTTTCATTTTTTTGCTTCGCTTGGCTTAGCAGTTGCGTCATGGCGTCACGTGCTTCTTCTATCGTACAACCATGGATGTCTACCGCATCGTACCAACGCAGCTTGCCTTTTTGAGCTGATCAAAGATTTTTATTTTGCAAGGTTGGCTGCTTATATGACAAATAGGCTTCAGCGGCGACAGGGTTCAGTAGGGCTTGCATGTCTGACAAGCCTGCGCCTAAATCGCTGGCTTCACTGCCTTGAGCGGCCGCACGTTTTGATAGTGTTGCGGCATCAGGTTTGCCTACTCTTGCCGTACTAGTAGGTGAGCGTACGTTTTTGTCTTCTAGCTGAATGACACCATGCATAGCTTGCATGAACAGTACTTTGTCATCGTCAACATGTTCACTGTCTAGCTGCTTGACGGTCTTTTCACTTGCTTTTGCGTTGGCAAAGCGACAGGCTCAGTGGGCTTTTGGTTTTCACCTTCAGGGCTATTGGTATCACGGCCTTTACTCAATTGGCCTTTTAATTCTTTAAGTTGGTCTTGCATTTCTTTTGAAAACAGAGAGTTTGACATAAAAGTTAACGTATCGTTGGTTGATGAATGAAAGGTTGAGTCATTTATAGAGTAAATATTTTATTCAAGCTATCTGATTCTATTGAGGCTTGAACTATTGAGTTACTTTACTCGTCTACTGCGACGCCCGCAAGTAAGGATTGTAACGCTTGTCCCGGATGATCGGTTTTCATAAATTGTTCACCGATTAAAAAGTGCTGAATATCATGACTTAGCATAAGCCGAATATCATCACTGCTATGAATGCCGCTCTCGGTCACGATCAGTGGTTTTTGATCGGCATTATCAGCATCAGCAGAGAGTGCTTCGATTAAGATATTTTTCAAATCGAGCGTGGTTTGTAGGTCTACATCAAACGTGTTTAAATCACGATTGTTAATACCGTAAATATTGTGCGCTGAGCGTGGTAGCTGTAGCGCCCGATCAAGCTCAGACTGTGTATGCACTTCTATCAACACATCCATACCAAGCTCAATACTGAGCGCGTGTAACTCTTGTACTTGTGTGTCATCTAGGCAGGCCATGATGAGTAAGATGCAGTCAGCACCCATTAAGTAAGATTGATATATCTGATAGACATCAATCATAAAATCTTTGCGAAGTATTGGTAAGCTTGAGACATTTGCCGCTTGAATAAGGTACGTATCATCGCCCTGAAAATAATCGCGATCAGTCAACACTGATAGACAGCTGGCACCCGCTTGCTCGTACTGCTGCGCAAATAGAGCAGGGGTAAAATTATGATTGATAACGCCTTTAGATGGCGAGGCTTTTTTGATTTCAGCAATAATGCCAACACCATTATTTTCAGGGCTAGCAGCACGTGGGGCAGCAGCAAAACCTCGGCGCGGTTTGTTAGCAGCTGCGACTTGCGCTTTTAAGTCTGCAAGAGATAGCGCCGCGCGAGCTGCTTTTACTTCTTCTACTTTGGTTGCGACAATGCACTGTAGTACCGAAGGTATGTCTGAATGAGTTGTGGTCATGCTGTTATCCGAATATTGTTAAAGGTAAATAGGTAGTGATATATAGTTTTGCACTGTATTGGTGCGTATAAATCAACCCTCAATCACTAGCTGCTGCGTGTATTTGGCCAAAGACTCAAGCTTGAGTAAAGCATCACCATTTTGGATAATTTTTTGAGCTCGGCTAACGCCATTAGGATAGTTGCTGGCAAGTCCGGCGGTATATATTGCCGCACCTGCGTTCAAAGCAATCATATCGCGGGCTTTAAGTACAGCACGGTCATGGGTATCAGCACCAGATAGAGCAGCGCGGATCAGTGCAAGGCTTTGTTCAGGAGAGTCGACATCGAGACCAATCAGGGTTTGCGATTCGATACCTGCATCTTCTGGCATCATCTCATAAACGGATATTTCACCATCTTTTAGTTCAGCAACTGTGGTCGAGGTTGCTAGACTGATTTCATCCAAACCATCTTTTGCGCCGACGACCATGACATGCCGTGCGCCTAGGTTTTTCATGACTTTGGCAATTGGCTCACACAGCTGCGCGGTAAAGACACCAATAACTAAATTGGGCGTACCAGCAGGGGTTGGTTAATGGGCCTAAAATATTAAAGATGGTACGCGCTTTTAGCTCACGACGTACAGGATTGGCATAACGCATGGCGCTGTGATGGTTGGGCGCAAACAAAAATCCAACCCCTTCATTCTCGATACAATCTTTTGCTTGTTCTGGAGTCAGCGCAAGACTGATGCCTGCTTGCTCAAGCAAATCTGAGCTACCAGATCTGGTTGAGACACCACGATTACCATGCTTGGCAACTTGTGCGCCAGCCGCCGCGACAACGAATGCCGATGCAGTCGATACGTTAAATAAGTTGGCACCATCACCGCCAGTACCAACGATGTCGACCAAATAGTCGCAGTTTTTTGGCTCAATATTGGCAGCCAGCGCACGCATCGCACTGGCTGATGCGGTGATCTCATCGATAGATTCACCTTTCATACGTAGACCTGTCAAGATAGCGCCCATCATCGCGTCGCTACATCTACCTTGCATGATGATCAGCATCACTTGATACATCTCATCAAAGGTCAAATCGATGTGCTGAAAGATTCTACTCAAAGCCGTCGTCAATAATTGATGTATTTGGGCATCAGACAGTTTTGCAATATCCTCTGGCGTGTGAGCTTCTTCTGTTTTTGTCGTACTCATGATGATCTCGCTTATGATTGTTTTTTATGTGAATCTATTTTTTATGTGAATCTATTTTTTATGTGAATCTATCTATGATTTGAGATAGAGTAATGAAAGCAGGTTCTTAAGTCAAAACTAGCCTACCTGTGGTAGCGCATCTGATGCTAGTTTTGCCAAGCCATAAGTGTGTAAAAAGTTATTAAGTAGTTGATAACCTGCTTCGCTCAAAATGGACTCAGGGTGAAACTGGACGCCTTCTATGGCAAGTGACTTGTGGCGAATACCCATGATCTCTTCAATACTACCATCAACGTTCTGCGTCCATGCGGTCAGCTCAAAGCAATCTGGCAGGGTATGCCTATCAATGACAAGTGAATGATAGCGTGTGACTTGCGATGGGTTTGGTAGTCCGGCAAATACGCCTTGGTCATTATGATAGACGGCTGATAACCGTCCGTGCATAACTTCGCCCGCTTTGACGACTTGTCCACCAAACGCCTGCCCAATCGCTTGATGACCCAAACAAATACCAAGTATCGGAATAATGCCTTTGAATGTCTCGATAACTTCGAGCGAAACACCCGCACGATCAGGGTCGCATGGACCTGGGCCAATAACAATCACGTCCGGTGCTAACGTTCGAATCTGCTCGATAGTAACTTGATCATTACGCCAAACGGTGATGTCCTGCTGCAATTCACCAAAATATTGTACGATATTGTACGTAAAGCTGTCGTAATTATCGATCATCAAAATCATGAAGGTTTCAACTTATCAGTTTTATTCTGTTTGTAATATGGGATATACGCCTACCGTTGTTCAAGGCTTTAGTTACCAAACAAAAGCAGCTATGATAACGACAGAGGGCATTATGGCGCGCGGTTATCTTACCACTATTTTGTCCTCTATCAAATGCAGAGCATGGGCTAGCTAAATAAGCATTACATAAAAATAGTTTTCTCTCATCATAATGATTTCACGAGCAGAGAAAAATCAGCAAATCGATATTTTATTATTGCACCGTAAAAGAACAATATAATAATTATAAGATTTTCTTAGCACCAATATAGTGCAAAATTATCACAACTAGTGCGTCGAATAACCTCTCAACATAAAGGTTGTTAGCAAAAATATATTTTTATATAAAAATTATTTGGCGTAAGTCACTGTAATTATTGTAAAATATTGTTTTAAGTGAGGTAAATAGTAATTTATTTGAGATATTGGCATAGCCTTTGCATTGAAGTTGGTATGATTATTGATGACCATAAAAACGGGTCTAAAAATAATTATTCATAAGTGCCAGAAGAGTTCAGCATGACGAGTTATATATTGCTAGAATGATATGAGAATTGACTTAAGATGTTTGTAGACCATTGGAGATGACTATTGGGCTAATTAAGAAAGCGTCTTAGGTGAGTGTCTTGACTAATCCGACAAATAGTGCTGATAATAAGCATAATATCGAATGCGCTGTTTGGTATTGGAAGGACATCTGGAATTCTTGCACAAGAAATGGCACCAACAATTTTAAATTGCAATAACGTGACCAACACAACGGAGATTATGTATGTCGAACAAATTATTAGATCTTATTCAATCCTCTAATGCTAAATGGGTTGACTTTCGCTTCACTGATACGCGCGGTAAAGAGCAGCACATCAGTTTCCCAGCATCGACTGTCGATGAAGATGTCATGGAAGATGGCAAAATGTTTGACGGCTCATCTATCGCTGGTTGGAAGGGTATCGAAGCGTCTGATATGATCTTGCGTCCTGATCCAGAAACGGCGTTCGTTGATCCGTTCTTTGATGCGGTTACTGTGGTCGTGACTTGCGATATTATCGAGCCATCAACACTACAAGGCTATGATCGTGACCCACGCTCTATCGCACGCCGCGCTGAAGAGTACTTGAAGTCGACTGGTATCGGTGACACGGCTTACTTCGGTCCTGAGCCTGAGTTCTTTGTATTTGACGATGTAAAATGGTCAGTTGACATGTCTGGCGTCAGCCACAAGATCACGGCTGAAGAAGCGGCTTGGTCAACTAATGAGACTTATGAGGTGGGGCAACATGGCTCACCGTCCACGCGTCAAAGGCGGTTACTTCCCAGTACCACCAATCGATAGCTCACACGATATGCGTTCTGTCATGTGTGAACGCATCGAAGAAATCGTTGGTGAAGGCCGCGTAGAAGTTCATCATCACGAAGTGGCTTCTTGCCAGTCTGAGATTGGTGTTGCATTCAACACGATGGTACGTAAAGCGGATGAAGTTCAGCAATTGAAATATGTTGTCCATAACGTGGCGCACCAGTTTGGTAAAACAGCGACCTTTATGCCAAAACCAATCGTTGGTGACAACGGTTCAGGTATGCACGTGCATATGTCAATCTCAAAGGACGGCGTAAACACGTTCTCTGGTGATGAGTATGCTGGTTTGTCTGAGACCGCATTGTACTTCATCGGTGGTATCATCAAGCATGCTCGTGCGCTGAATGCGATTACCAACCCATCAACGAACAGCTATAAGCGTCTTGTACCGCATTATGAAGCACCTATCAAGCTTGCTTATTCAGCGTCTAACCGCTCGGCGTCTATTCGTGTGCCACATGTGAGCAGCCCGAAAGCGGTACGTATCGAAGCGCGCTTCCCCTGATCCAACGGCGAACCCATACTTGGCATTTGCTGCGCTATTGATGGCAGGCCTTGACGGTATCCAGAACAAGATGCACCCAGGTGAAGCGGCTGACAAGAACTTATATGACTTGCCACCAGAAGAAGAAGCGCAAATCCCAACGGTTGCAGAGAGTCTAGATGTTGCGCTACAAGCACTAAAAGATGACCATGACTTCTTGTTAAAAGGCGATGTGTTCACTAAAGACATGCTAGAAGCGTTTATTGCATTGAAAGAAGAAGAAGTACAACGCCTAAACGTGACTGTACACCCTGTCGAGTTTGACATGTACTACAGCTGCTAATAACGAATTAGTCCGTTAAGTTAATTCGATAAAAAAGAACCAGTCAAGTGAATTTTGGCTGGTTTTTTTGTACCTGTTGGAAAAGATAGTGGTATAAATGGATGATATTTTTTTAAATACCATTGATTTCACATCAAATCCTACTGATTTTGCACCAAAAGTGTCGCATAATAGTTCTTATAAAAGTATATTAATAGTAAATACTAATTAGGTTGACTGACTATGAGTTTGTTATCAAAGCGAGATTTGTTACGAGGTAATATACAGTTAGGAGCATTGGCTATCATGGCTAGTCTTTGTGCGCCTCTCAGCAACGCAGCACCCATCTATAAAGTGATTGATGAGCAAACAGGGCAAATCACCTTTACCGATCGTCCGCAGTCTTATGAGGAGCAGGCAGGAAAACAAGTCAGCCAGACCAGCGTTAATACCGGCGAAAGTAGCGCCCCCAAAGGAATGCCAAGTGAGGTCAGAGGCAATACTGATCTTCCAGCTGCCGCTGCCACCAAACCTGCGGTGAATATCAACTATCAGTTGAGTATGATTGAGCCGAGTACAGAGCGTGCCTATCAGCGCCCTGCACAGAGTATCGTCATCGCGCTTGACGTAAAGCCTGCATTACAAAATGGCGATCAAGTGAGTATATATTTGGATGATAAAGAAATTGCTCAAGGTCTGAGTGCCTCTGTTGCGACAGTTGATCTGCAGCCAGGCCCACATAGTATTCGCGCTGTCGTAAAAACAGTATCAGGACAAACCCGTCAGCAAGTCAATCGTACGGTACATGTCATTCAAAACACCTTGATTCTACAAAAGAAAAAGAAGCTTGCCGAGCAGCTGCTTGCTTACGAGCGCTTGCCATGGCACCAAAAGGTCTTGTTAAAAATGCGCGGTAATGACGCTGTATCTCAATAGCAAAGTCATTAGTAATATATAAATAAAAAGGGCAGACGTGATCATCGCGTCTGCCCTTTTTATGTATTGCTTCTACTGAGCTTTAAATAAGCCTGTTGTCATTTACTTATTTGGTCAGCTCAATGGTACCATTGGCAGTCACTGAGATAGTGCTATTACCAGACTCAAAGCTTTGGCTTGGTACCGACTCGTCTGCCATGCCTGATTTCATGCTCATAGCGCTATACATTGGGCGTGGATAGTTGCTACCGGTATTCAAATTAACATTCACGACGCGATAGCCGCGTGCATTCCAAGCGCGCGTCAGGTTTTTGGCCTGCTGCTGGAAGGCGCGAGACGCTTCTGTCATTAGTTTTTGCTCTAATGCATCTTTTTTGGTGTCTGAAACCCCAAAATTAAGATTATCCATGACTAAGGTTTCTTGTAAATCCGCAATCAGCTGACTGATTGCTGCAAAGTCTGTACTTTTCAAGTCTATGTTTGCTTGACCTGTCCAACCAATGATTTTGTCGTTTTTGTCATAGCGTGGATAGGTACGCTGCTGCCCAGTGCTCACAGTCACGCTTGGGTAGCGTTTGGCAATTTTCATGGCATTATTGATTGACGTATTAAGCATCGTGGCTAAAGTTTTGGCATCCGTTGTCTGAGCCTTTTTATATAAGCTGGCACGTACTTCATCGTTTTGGATTTCTTCTTTTACTTCTGTCTGAAACGTCAGTTGGTCATAGCCTGTTGGCTCTGCATGGGCGCTACCTATCATGGCTGTCATTAAACAAGCAGTACCAGAAGCGATGGCCAGTTTATTCAATAGAGCATTTTTCATGGTTATCTCCTAAATCAATGTTAAGGGTATTCATATGAATACTTTCAAAAGGTATTTACAAAGGAAGTTGTACCTCTTATTTTTAAGTGTTGACATGTGTGCAACTTCATTCACTAAAAATAACAAAATCTGTATAAGTTGCTGTGAGAATTTTGTGAGCTAGGTTACTGGGTTATTTTTCGATTAAAACAAACAGTTTTGAGATAGGGGTTGTAAAATTAAAAAATCCTTGTATAATCTCATCCGGTGGCTCCATTGGTAGCCTCGCAACATTGTTCTATGAATCCCGCCAGGACCGGAAGGTAGCAACGGTAATAGATTTGATGTGTGCCGAGGATGTGCTGATGGAGTCGCTTTTTTTTGCCTAAAATTTGATAGATATTCTAATAAAGTACCTAATATACCGGTATTCTGTATTAAGCCCTTCATTGTAAAGGGCTTTTTTTTGTCTAAAATTTCATTCGATTTCTTATTTAAATTAAAAGCGTCATTGATTAATATGCGTTAAAATACAATGTATTAAGTTTTAATAACATTCTAGACACTTTGAGGTTTGGTTATGAAGATGTTTGTTTGGCTGTTCATTATATTTGTGGTGCTAATCGTTATGTTTGGGGTGTCCATATTTAATAAATTGGTGCGTGCACGTAACCAAGCAAAGAACGGCTTTGCGCAGATAGATGTGCAGCTCAAACGTCGCCATGATTTGATTCCAAATCTAGTCGAAACAGCTAAGCGTTACCTGACTCATGAGGAAGAGACACTGACACGAGTTATTAGCGCACGTAATCATGCTCAAAACCTACAAGACTCGCATAAGCATCAGCCAGACTCAAAAGAGCACATGGCACTATTTGCCAAAGCAGAAGGCATGTTGTCCAAAGCGTTGAGTCAGTTTTCGGCAGTGGTAGAAGCCTATCCTGAGCTTAAAGCGGACAGTATGATCAAAGAGTTGATGGATGAGCTGACCAATACCGAAAACAGAATCGGTTTTGCTCGTCAGCACTATAACGATAGTGTGATGTTTTATAATAATGATCGTGAAGTGTTCCCTAACAATCTTGTCAGTACAACCTTTGGTTTTCGTCCGCTTAGCCCCTTGGTATTTGCAGACAGAGATGTCATTGCTAAAGCACCGAATGTTAATCTGGGCTAAGATTTAGATAAATTTGGCCAAGGTTAGGCAGCCCAGTTAATGGATTTTTTTGGTGAACAGCGGATACGTACACGGCGCAGTCTATTACTGTATGGGCTGTTTTTCCTTATTGTGCTCGCCCATATCGTGGTGGCACTGGCTATCATGGGACTGCTGTTAACGATATTCACGGGTGGTATATATCATTGGGTATTGATGCTAGTCATTCTCTTTATAGTAGGCAGTTTCGTTGGTGGGAGTTTTTTAGAATATCGGCGCTTGCGAGCGGGGGGACGCGCTATTGCCCAGCGAGGTAGGGGCGGTCAGACTGTTTATTGATAACAGTCAGGAACCATGGGAGCACAGTCATGGGGTCGCGCATCAATATGAAATCAAAGAAAAAGTTCACTATCGCTCACATCATATAGCAGTACGAAGCGAGCGTGATTTCCCACCAGTCTATCGTCGTTATTATGAGATTGCCTATCAGTTAGCGATTGCATCAGGTTTGTCTGCGCCTCTCTTATACGTACTACCCAATGAGCAAGGAATCAATGGCTTTGTCGCTGGTCGCCATCGTCAAGATATGGTGCTTATCGTGACCCAAGGCGCGCTAGATAAATTGTCTGATGAAGCATTATATGGGCTGATTGGTCATGAGTATGGTCATATCTTGCATGGGGATGCCACGTTCAATCTACAGCTGATGGTGGTACTGGCTGGTTTACAGATACTATATGATTGGAGCGATCCCATTCCTAATACTCGCTATGCTGATAATCACAATGTATCGCATAAGCTACTATCACAGAGACACGTTGATGGACGCGCGCGCAATACCGAAGCTCAGACTACTCACTTTACGACCCACAGCGAGTGGGTAGCGTACTGGCAACAGCAGTCTCACCAGCATCAGTCTAGATGGGTACAAAATACACCAGCGATGCCTCACAGAGCACCCCGTAGTGTCTGGACACTACTGCTCCATGGTTTGAGCTTCTCAAGTATGGCCAGTGCTCAGTTGATTAAGCATAGCTTTAATCGTGAGCGTGAGTTACTTGCTGATGCAACCAGCGTACAATTAACGCGCTCGCCTGCGATCCTAGAAACCTTAAAAGCCATTCATCAGGACCCGATTGGGTCACGATTATCGAGTGTTGCTGATATCAACGGACTCAGCCATTTTTTCTTTGCCAGTAGTGGCACGGACTTTGGGGGATGTGTCTTGGTTTGCCACTCATCCAAGCTTGACGGAGCGTATGAGTGCTATTAATGCTGATGCCTATCGTAAGTTTGCCGTACAAGTCGTTAAAGAAAAGCGGATCAATCAGCAGAAGATAAAAGAAATATATCGGCAGCGCCATCTAGGTGATTGGGGAGCTGTAATAAAAAATAGCCTAAGCAAAAATTCACAGAAAAAAGTCTCAAAAGTCTCAAAAGTCTCAAAAGTCTCAAAAGTCTCAAAAGTCTCAAAAGTCTCAAAAGTCTCAAAAGTCTCAAAAGTCTCAAAAGTCTCAAAAGTCTCAAAAGTCTCAATTGCCGCATCGATCATTGTTCGATATTGATGCAGAAGAAAACCATAAGCAGAACGCTATTTTTGATAACACTGCAAGTAACAGTGAAAGCCAGACAGATAAAGGTCTCGAGTTCACTAAAGAGGTAGATACAATTATCAATGGTCGCTTGCAGGTAGAAATAGCACCTATAGATACCGATAATTTGCTGAAGCCTTGGCAGGCCAAACCTGACGCTGACCTACCAGAAGATACATTAATTGAAGCGAGCGATATTCAAAAGGTGTCACTCCCGCAATATGTACTCGATCATATTTATCATCCACTTGGTGCACAAGCGCTAATAGAAGCGGTCATGCTTTGCCATCAGCATCAACCATTATCAACAAATGCATTATATGGTTTGGCAGATATTTGGGGTGAGGGCTTTTCTATTGAAAGTGACTCTACTAGTCATAAGCAAGTATTACCCCATAGGATAGATGCTAAGCTACTGGCCATAGTGGCCAATTTGGATAGACGTTTGGACAGTGCTTTGATTGTATTCGCATTAGCCCAGTTACGTCGTCATGACTTATCTGAAATACATATCAAAAAATTAAAGCTTAGAAGTGACAGCGAACACAGTCACGAAAGCGATCAGTACTATAAAAAACAAGCAAAATGCCGTACGATGTTGTTGCGTTACCAACAAGGTATGGTTGAGTTATTTCACCAACAGCTGACATCTGACTTAACTAAAAGCTTAGCTTGTGATTCTGTAGATCAAAAAATATCGAGTGATCGCTCTTACTCGGCAGCGAATTCATTTAATCATTCATTAGCTGTAGAGAGGCAAAAATCATCCATACTGTCATTATGGCAAGCGTTACAATTACAGCAGTTACTACCGATATTGTCTGAGGTTTTACACGATACGGATACGCAAGCTCTATCATCACAGACACTCAAAACTGGTATAGAAGGCGTAAGGGTACAGCTAGATCCTTCAGGGCAAGTATTTGAAGCACTGAGCGATGCTCAGATATCGATGGTGGTTTTACTGGCGTATCGGCTATCAAAAGACGCTAAAGGCCAGATGATCTCAATATATGAGCGCTCATTATTGAGTGAAGGTGATGAGAGTGTGGCGCATTACATTGTAGATTTAAGACGTCATGCGCGTTTGGTTGATATTGATTTGACGACAGTGAGCGATGTCAACTTGCAATGGTTGTTATTAACGGCACAACACTTAAATAGTATTCAATTATTAGCGATTATTGCTGCGGTTCCTATTTCTACTATTCATTCTATCAAGCGGCCCATAAATACTTTGGGTAGTACTAATTATCCAGAGAGACAACAGGATGGTAGTCAAATAGATTATAATGACGATAGCACGATAAGACCTGCTCATCATGAGTATCGACAATGGCTAAGTACATTGCATACCGTGATGTTACACGATACGATAATCAGCCAAGATGAATATGATTGCCTGATCGCAATGTCAGAGCGTTGGCTAGGCGTACGGCAGCTTTTTGATAAGAACTACCAAAAATCATCTAAAAAACTATATAGACAACATAATTAGGATAGTAGAGTCGTATGAGTGATATCCAAGACCCGCTAAATGTATTGCAGCGCCGTGTGCAGCAGCGCCAAATCCTAGCGATGATGGGTATCAATCAATGGGTGCGGCCTGAGTCAAGTACCGTAAATATAGCGGATATCACGATAGATTCGGTTGAACACTCAAATACTGGCTCTATTGATACTGAATCCGCGAGTGCTGGAGCTGCTATAGAGACAGTCGTTCAGCCGACCAGTGGTTATGATACGAATGACTCTTATAGCAGCAACCATGACAATGTGAATAACGATGCTCATGGTCTAGGTATTCATGAACAGGCAGCCACCGAGCAAAGCCCAGTCACCTATAGTTTTGATAGTATGGGCAATGAGATATCTGCTACTTCAGATGCACCTCGTCTTCACAATAGTCCAGATATCGAATCAAACCAAACCGCCGCATTTTTTATAGATGAAGTGGTGCAGTCAACAACTGCGCCTATTGCGCCACAGCAATTATCTCAAAGCAGTCATAATAGTGATAGTGTAAATGACGACAGCTTGAAAAAGGTAGCACCATTTAGCTTACAAGGTGGACGCTATGGAGATTGGGTGATATTGGTTGATATTCAGGCACTTAATAGTGATAGCCAAAAGCTATGGAATAATATCACTCAAGCACTCTCAATGACTCATGAGACGACCTCATTTCCGATTTGCGCCGGTATGGACACAGTAGAGCTTGCCAATGCCAGCCTTGCTGGATATATCTTTAGAATTGGTCTGCGCGAAGAGATAAAAGTTGCTGCTTTAACAGTACTACCTGAAGGTCTTCAGCACCCCAACCTTATGACTGTGCCTACATTAGATGACATGATTGCAGATAGTGATGCTAAACGTCAGCTGTGGGAGCGCATATCTCATTGAGTGATATTAAAACTGATATCGATGTAAATTTTTTATCAACAAACTGAAATAAAGGTCGCTTCTTTATTTCATCATACCTAGGACTGTGATTATGTCTATAACCCAAACGTCTACACCCACTGCTAATAATAGTACGCCGCATCGTCTGCCAAACTTCTGTGCTGGCCCTGCCACCATGCCAACATCCGTATTGGAGCGTGCTCAGAGCGAATTGCTCGACTGGCAAGGTCGCGGCCTATCGGTCATGGAAGTCAGCCACCGTAGTAAAGAGTACATGGCAATTACTGACAAAGCAGAAGCTAAGCTACGCACGCTTATGGAGATACCAGACAACTATAAAGTGCTGTTTTTGCAAGGCGGCGCTAGCTTGCAGTTTTCTGCCATTCCATTGAACCTGCTAAATGGCGGACGCGGCGATTATTTGACGACGGGTGCATGGTCAGGTAAGGCGATTAAAGAAGCCCAGCGCTATGAAGCACTTGGTCTGGGTAAGATAAACTTGGTCGCGACTGGCAAAGAGGACAACTTTACGACTGTACCCGCCCAAAGTGAGTGGACTGTGAGTGACGATGCCGCTTATTTTCACTACTGTGCCAATGAGACTATCCATGGTCTACAGATATTTGAGCCACCACAAGTAGACGCGCCAATCATTGCCGATATGTCATCTTGTATCTTGTCACAGCCGATAGACGTGTCTAAATTTGGTATGATCTATGCAGGTGCCCAAAAGAACATCGGTCCTGCAGGATTGGTCATTGCAATCATCCGTGATGATCTGTTGGGGCAGGCTAGCGCATGGTGTCCTATGCTACTGAACTATGAGCACCAAGCAGACAAAGAGTCTATGTCTAACACGCCAGCGACGTACTCTTGGTACTTAGCAGGACTGGTGTTTGATTGGTTGGAAGCGCAGGGTGGTGTGGCTGCTATTGGCAAAATCAACCAGCAAAAAGCCGATTTACTTTATAAGACAATCGATGAGAGTAGTTTTTATCACAACCCAGTCGATCCTCAGTATCGCTCTATCATGAACGTGCCATTTACTTTAGCAGACAGCAGCCTTGATAAAGTGTTCTTAGAAGAGTCAGAAAAAGCTGGTTTGTTAAATCTAAAAGGTCATCGTGACGTAGGCGGTATGCGAGCCAGTATTTACAACGCCGTACCACTTGAGTGGGTACAGCAGTTGGTTGATTTTATGATTGCGTTTGAAAAAAAAGCATGCATAGGCCATACTAGACTTTAAAATAAAAGACGCCGCTTTTATAAGTTGCGTCTTTTTTTATGAGTATATTTATCGATGCACAGTTTGAGTAAAAAGCGTTCAATATCTACCATCATTATATCTAATACCAATGATGTCATACTGATGGATGTCGCACTGACGCCGCGTAACATGGCAAAATATTAGGTTAAAAAACCTAAGTTTGTTATGATGAAATTTTGCTATCAGGCTATTTTGCCGTCAGCGCTTAATTTTTGATACTCGCATTGGTTAGCATAGAGGTTTGTTATAACGTTATGATAAGAAAAAATGCTCTGCTAAAAGCTGTTTTGCTAGCCATCACTGTCAGCTGGATATCGAGCAGTATTGCGGCGCCTATCACAACGACAGCGCTTGGACATAACAGTCCTACGAAATACATCAATGCGCCTTACATGCCCTATGCCAATCCAAAAGCGCCTTCAGGCGGCACGCTTTCGCTAGATGCGCGTGGTACCTTTAATAGTGCCAATAAGTGGATGACCACGGGCGTGCCAATGATCGGCACCGACTATCTGTATGATACCTTGATGACAGGTTCGTTAAATGAAGCGTTTACCATGTATCCACAGCTGGCAAGTAAGGTAACCTATGATCCAGACGATACCAGCTGGATTGTCTATCACATCAATCCTGCTGCCCGTTTTTGGGATGGGACGCCTGTGACCAGTCATGATGTCAAAGCGACTTTTGATGCAATATTAAACAAAGGTCCGATGTCTATTCGTAGCTATTTGGCTGATATCAAAGCCGTTCAAGTCATCGACGAGCAGCAAGTCAAATTTGTCTTTGCCTCCGCTGAAAACAAAGAAATCCTACTGACGGTTGGGCAGTTTCCTGTTTTTGCCAAATCCTCAATTGAGGCTGATTTTGAAAAGATCAGCCTGACACCCTTAATGGGTAGTGGGCCTTATAAGCTGGGACGTGTCGATGCGGGGCGTTCAGTAAGCTACATACGTGATCCCAATTACTGGGGTCGTGATTTGATGGTCAATCGTGGTCGTTATAATTTTGACATGATTAAGTTCGTTTATTATCAAAGCGATGAGATTGCCTTTGAAGGATTTAAATCTGGCCAGTACCGTTTTCGCCCCGAAAACAAAGCATCAAATTGGGTGAGTGGTTATGATTTTCCTGCAGTGAAAGCAGGTCTTATCAAAAAGAGACCATAACCAGTCAAAACCCAGTGCCCATGCAGGCATTGGTGATGAATTTGCGCCGCCCAATCTTTCAGGACATTCGGGTGCGCCAAGCCCTAACGGCTGCTTATGATTTTGAATGGATGAATAAGACATTATTTCATGGACAGTACGAACGTTTGCAGAGCTTCTTTCACGGGTCGGAGCTTGCGGCAACTGGTACACCGTCTAGTGAAGAGATGCAGGTGTTAACGCCTTTATTGTCTAAGCTTGAACCGATTCAGCGTAAAGCCGTCTTAGCAGAATGGCAGCTACCCAGCAGTGATGGCAATGGCTTTAATCGACAAGGATTACTAAAAGCGCGGCAGTTATTGCTAGATGCTGGATTTTATTATGATGATATGACGCTATATCAGCCGAATGGTCAGCCCGCCCAAATTGAGATTTTGATGACAGGCGAGACCATGGGCCGTGTCTTGTTGCCTTATATTCGTAATTTAAAACGCTTAGGGTTTGAGGCAACCTTGCGCCAAGTGGATGGGCCGCAATATTATGAGCGAACGCGCCGTTTTGATTATGATATGGTCGTCGATGTGTTTGCCCAAAGTCTATCGCCTGGTGCTGAGCAGGCTGCATTTTGGGGTAGTGCGGCGGCTGATGAGCCTGGCAATCACAATAGTGCTGGTATCAAAAATGCAGCCGTCGATGAGGTGGTTGCTAATCTTGGTAATGCCAAAAATCGTGACGAAATTGTGTTATATACGCAGGTGCTTGATCGGTTGTTGCGAGCGGGTCATTATGTCGTACCATTGTATGGCAAGTCTGGCACCAATGTTGCTTATTGGAACCAATACCGTCATACGGACACATTACCGACCAACGCCGTCGGCATCGACTACTGGTGGGTGGACAAAGAAGCAGAAGGACGCATCAACAAATATTTGAAGCAGTAAGCAGTACCTTTTGACAGGATTTGGTCTAGTAATAGCTGACTGCCAAACGCATAGGTTGTTACCACGCAGTAAAAGCGAGAAGTAAAATCAAAACGAAATAATTCAAAATAACGAGTAAAAAAAATAACTACTGGTAAGGATTTGACATGAGTATCCGTATTCACCCCATTAAAGCGTTTAATGATAATTATATTTGGACATTAATTAATGAAAATAATAAGCAGGCGATCGTTATTGATCCAGGTCAAGCCCAGCCGGTTATCGATTATCTAGAGACGCATGGACTAGAGCTAACCTCGATTTGGACCACGCATCATCATCATGATCATATTGGTGGTGTCGCAGAATTGCAGGAGTCGTATCCGATGACCCATCTGGTTGCGCATAGTGAGCATGGGGTTGATGAGGATCAAACTATTAAAGATGGCAGCACGGTGAGTGCATGGGGCTGCTCTGCACAAGTCTGGGACGTATCAGGACACACCGCCAGCCACATGGCTTATATCTTAGATATTGATGGGCAAAAGCACTGCTTCTGCGGGGATACGTTGTTTAGTGCAGGTTGTGGACGTGTCTTTACGGGTACGATTGAGCAATTGCATGATAGTTTTAAACGTCTAAATGAATTACCTGATGAGACACTACTGTATCCTGCGCACGAGTATACGGCTAGTAACATACGCTTTGGATTGTCTATCGAACCTGACAACGAGGCAATGCAACAAGCATTAGCGCAAGCTGAGGCACAAACGGCACAAGGTGTGCCGACACTGCCAGTGACGCTAGAGCATGAGCGTGCGATCAACGTGTTTTTGCGTACCCAAGAGCCAAGTGTGATTGCAGGGGTTAAATCAAAAGTAACTATCGACGATGATAACTCTTTGACGGTATTTGCAGCGTTACGCGAGCTGAAAAATAATTTTTAATGCAAGTTTTTAATACATAGATATATTTGTGTAGACCTTTAGCACGAAAGAATATACTGCTGTCGTCATCGCCCTCTCTCTTTATTTAGGAAGTCGCTATTATGGGTCGTTATATCTTAAAAAGACTCCTGCTGATATTACCGACACTATTTTTGATATTGCTTGCCAACTTTGTAATCGTACAAGCGGCACCAGGCGGACCTGTTGAGCAGCAGCTTGCGCTTATTGAGCAGGGGGCAAAAGACAACGCACTTGGTGGTAATATTGGCGCGGGCAGTGCAGGTGGCAATGACAGCACTTATCAAGGAACGCGCGGTCTCTCTGAGGAAATGGTCGCTGCTATTAATGCTCAGTATGGCTTTGACAAATCCGCTCCAGAGCGATTTTGGCTTATGTTAAAAAACTACGCTCAGCTCGATTTTGGTGAGTCGTTTTTAAAGGGCAGTCGGTGACCGATCTCATTATAGAAAAGCTGCCAGTCTCGATATCGCTTGGTCTTTGGAGTACGCTGCTTATTTATATGATTGCCATTCCACTGGGCGTGTATAAAGCGATGCATCATGGCTCAGGGGTTGATAAAGCCACTGCCATGCTGCTGGCTATTGGACATGCGATACCTGTGTTTGTCTTTGCAGTTATTTTATTGGTATTTTTCGCAGGTGGCACCTATTGGAATATTTTCCCGCTACAAGGGCTCACGTCCGAAAATTTTGACCAGCTCAGCGCGCTTGGTAAGGTGAAAGATTACTTTTGGCATTTGGCACTACCGCTGCTAGCCAGTACCGTAGGTGGTTTTGCGGGCTTGACGTATCTGACCAAATTTAGCTTTTTAGAAGAGCTGGGCAAGCAGTATGTATTGACCGCTCGCGCAAAGGGACTGGGTGAGGGTCAGGTGTTGTATGGTCATGTATTTCGCAATGCTATGTTGATTATCATCGCAGGTATCCCAGCCGCTATCGTTGGTATTTTCTTTGCCGGTAACTTTTTGATTGAGATTATCTTTAAACTAGATGGGTTGGGGTTGTTAGGTTTTGAGGCCATTCAACAACGCGACTATCCAGTGATATTTGGCACGCTATTTATCTTCACCTTGGTAGGGCTACTACTGCAATTAATCAGCGACTTAAGCTATCACTTAATTGATCCCCGTATTGATTTTGAGGGGCGCTAATGTCAAATAATCAATCTTCATCAAAGAGCAGTACTATTAATAGCGAACCAGATAAAGCGCCAATGCCTGAGCACAATCCTCAGGTAGCGCTACCGAAAAAGCAGCGCTTAAACCCCATTTGGCAAGCGCGTTTAAATCGCTTTCGCCAAAATCGTCTTGGGGTAATATCACTGTTTGTTTTTGCAGTGATATTTGTCATTTGCATGGCAGCTAACGTCATTGCCAATGACAAACCTTTACTGGTGCAATATCAAGGCGACTATTACTTTCCGGTATTAAAGGCCTATCCTGAAACGACATTTGGCGGTGTATTTGAGACCGAAACCAATTATAAAGATCCTGCAGTGCAGTCGCTGATTGATGAGCAAGGGTTTTATATAATGCCGCCTATTCCGTTTGCTGATCAGACACCCAATGTCGAGCTTGGTCTGCCTTATCCAGCGGCTCCAAACGCTCAGAACTGGCTTGGCACTGATGATATGGGACGCGATGTGCTGACACGGATACTTTATGGTATGCGCGTCTCATTGTTGTTCGGTCTGGCGCTGACGCTCGCTGGTGCTCTCATCGGTATTATTGTCGGTGCAATACAAGGCTATTATGGCGGCTGGGTAGATCTGGCAGGGCAGCGCTTTATGGAAGTGTGGGGCGGTATGCCTCAGCTATTTATGATTATTATCTTAGTCAGTTTATTTAGTCCCAGTATTATCATGCTATTTGCCATGATGCTGTTATTTGGTTGGATGGGGCTGGTCGGTTTGGTAAGAGCAGAGTTTTTGCGTGCTCGTAATTTTGATTATGTGCGTGCCGCGCGCAATCTCGGTGTGTCTGATAGCCAAATCATGCTCAGACATATTCTGCCCAATGCGTTAGCCTCAAGTTTATCTCAGCTCCCTTTTATATTAACAGCTAATATCATTGCGTTGACTGCGCTGGATTTTTTTGGGTTATGGGTTGCCGCCTGGCTCGCCGTCTTTAGGTGAGCTGATGGTACAAGGAAAAAATAACCTTGATGCCCCTTGGCTGGCTTTATCAGGGTTTTTTAGTTTGACCTTTATTTTGTCATTGCTCATCTTCGTTGGCGAAGCACTGCGTGATGCGTTTGATCCGAGGCGCTCTTGATATGACCGATAATATTATGGCTACCGAGCAATACAACGCGCCAACTGAAAATCTTAATCGCGCGCAAGACAAGCTCGTGCTGACAGTAGATAGCCTAAGTATCACAACTGCTACAGGCATCCAGCTGGTCGATGAATTATCTTATGAGCTAAGACAGGGGCAAACTCTGGCTATCGTTGGTGAGTCAGGATCTGGCAAATCGATTGCCAGTCTTGCACTACTAGGTCTGCTACCAGAGAATTTGACGATTAAGGGTGAGGTTCAGCTGGCAAGCACGGCAGGCATGTCTCAACTACCGATAGCGAATGACAAATCGCGTAATGCCGCACTACGTGCTATTCGTGGTCAGCGGATCGGTATGGTATTTCAAGAGCCGATGACAGCGCTAAATCCGCTACATACCGTTGCAAAACAAATCGCTGAATCACTGCGTTTAAGCGGCGTACCCAAAAAACAATGGCGAGCCACCAGCATTGCCTTGCTAAATGACGTCAATATCACGGATCCCTCTGACAAGTTGAATCGTTATCCACATGAGTTGTCAGGTGGTCAGCGTCAGCGAGTAATGATTGCGATGGCATTGGCTCAGCAGCCTGATATCTTGATTGCTGATGAGCCAACCACTGCACTTGATGTGACATTACAGCATGAGATTTTGGCCCTACTAGATGATCTTAAACGCAAGCACAGTATGGCGATGATATTAATCAGCCATGATCTCAATCTAGTCAAGCGTTATAGCGACGAGATTATCGTTATGCGGCAAGGTCAAACGATTGAGCAGGGTCAAACGTCGGCGGTATTTGATCAGCCTAAAGCCGATTATACTCGCACGCTCATTCAGCAAGACTTCGGTCAAGCGCTACAGCCAGTAGCAGATCATGCAGATGGACCATCAACTGTATTAAAAGTGAGCAATCTCAACGTACAATTCCCAATCGAAAAAAGTCTATTTGGGAGTACAAAACGTTGGTTTGATGCGGTCAAAGCTGTTGATATGACCTTGCAAAAGGGCAGGCATTAGGGATCGTCGGTGAGTCTGGATCTGGCAAAACCACCATTGCACTGGCGCTGAGTCAGCTGCTTGGCAATCAAGCACGAGTGCATGGACAGATAGTGGTGAATGGGCAAGATATCTCAGCACTGTCCAAAAAAGTGCTACGTAACTTTCGCTCGCAGATTCAAATGGTGTTTCAAGACCCTTTGCCAGTATCAACCCCTCGTATGACGGTCATGCAAATTGTGGAAGAAGGACTGTTGGTACAAGGCGTGGATAAAGACGCGCGTCAGCAGGCGGTGATGGAGAGTTTGGCTACCGTCCATTTGCCTTTAGCATTCGCGCAGCGTTATCCGCATGAGCTGTCCGGCGGTCAACGTCAACGCGTGGCATTGGCGCGCGCACTCATCATGAAACCGAGCCTACTTATATTGGACGAGCCTACCTCTGCGCTTGACAGTACCACGCAGGTAACGGTGGTCAGTTTATTGCGTGAAATTCAACAAAAGCTGCAAATAAGTTATGTCTTTATCAGTCATGATCTCAAAGTAGTACACGCACTATGTCAGCATATTATGGTACTAAAACAAGGGGGCATGCGTGGAGTCTGGGCTCACAGAAGATATCTTTAGCCAGCCACAGCATCCGTATGCCAAGCAGTTATTAAAGGCGAGCAGTACACAATAATAGCGACATACCAAAAAAGGCAGTGGTACAATCATGCTAGACAGTGGTTTGCTTTATTCAAACATCCTTGCTGTACATATACTTATCTACTCTGCTATTGGCAAACGTCGTTTAGCCTTTATCAACTAGCTCAAACTATTGTTATCGCGGTTAAAATCATCATTAAAAAGGATTTTTGTACCCATGAAAAAACAAAACAGTATTACTAAATTAGTAAAGAATAACAGCTTGCAGTATGCTGGTTATTTGGCAGTGGCTAAGACACGCGCTAAAGTGCTAAAAGCAATCTCTTACGTGATACCTATCAGAAGACCGATGTTGTTTGTCGGTGAGGGCTGCCTGTAATGAGCTATGCGACATGCTCATCAATGAAGGCAATACCAATGTCTTTATCGTCACTGATGCCGTGCTAAACAAACTCGGTATCCCTGCAAAAGTCACTGATTATCTAGATGCAAAAAATATCAGCTATCATGTCTATGATGGCATTACACCAGACCCTACTTTTAACGTAGTCGAAGAAGGACTGCGCCAATCTATAGCAGCAAATTGCGACGCTATTATCGCCATCGGCGGCGGCTCAGTGATCGATGCTGCCAAAATGATCGCTATGTCTCAAGGCAATAAATGCAAGCCTCAGCAACTGATTGGGATCCTTAAAGCAAGAAAGCCGTCGGCGCCATTATATTGCGTGCCTACAACAGCGGGTACTGGCTCAGAGGCAACCCTTGGTGCAGTGATATCTGATGATAAAACACACCAAAAAGCATTGTCTATTGATCCAAGAATGGTGCCGCTCGCCGCAGCGATTGACCCCATTATCATGAAAGGTATGCCAGCACACATCACCGCTGATACGGGTATTGATGTATTGACCCATGCATTAGAAGCATGGATGAGTGCCAATGCCAGCGTGGAGACGGACTACTATGCAGCCTCTGCCGTCAAATCTGTCATGCATTATCTACCATTAGCTTACAAAGATGGTGGCAATCTAAAAGCAAGAGAAGAGATGGGAATTGCCGCCCATTATGGTGGTATCGCCTTTAACAAAGCGGGCTTGGGTTATGTGCATGCCATTGCTCACCAATTAGGTGCCTACTATAGCATTCCCTCATGGTCGTGCTAATGCGATCGTGTTGCCTTATGTGCTTGATGTTAATCGTAAAGCAAGCAAGCAGAGACTGACCGCACTGGCAAAAAGAACGGGTATGGTAGCAGACGGCCAAGCTGGTCATGGTGATAAAGAAATAGCAGATCATCTCATCGTACAAGTCAGAGCGCTTATCGCAAATTTAAATATTGATCCGACTGTTAGCGGTATGCAGGCCAGTGATTTTGATGATATTGCAAAAGCAGCAGCAAAAGAAGTCAGCGATACTTATGCCGTACCAACCTATCTCTCAGCAGCTGAAATTAAGGAAATCTTAACGAAAATTAAGCAAGTAAGTGATGAGAGTGCTGATAAAGACACTCAGAAAGCATCATAGCATTGTACTTGTACTGATAGACTTATGATAGACAAAAAAAGCCTATGACTCTTTTGAGGATAGGCTTTTTTAACACGTTTAAAACAATATAAGATATTGAAATAAAATAGTTTGTCTCTATATGTTAACTATCCTAAAGCCTGTGTCATGATCAAATCATCTTGTAATTTATCTTGTGCTACGACTTAATAAATTGCAAGTATATAACAATACAGGAATATTTTATTGATACATAAGCGTTACGATGGTTAAATGATATTATGTTTGGGAAATTTTTATGAATCGCATATTATCGTCTACAATGATTAACCTAGTTATCGTAACAATCATTACAAGACTCTGGCGTATACGGCAAAGACTATGAGCTTGATTTGCTAAAACTTGAAATCTTACTTTGTATAGCTAAAACAAAAGGACGCATTAGCGTCCTTTTGTTTGTTGTTACCTCATAACAGCCTAAAATATTAATAGTTTAAAACGACGGTTGGCGCTTAGGGACGGCACCCAAAAATTCATTACGGGCTTGATTGTTGTGCTGATACTCACCAAGCATCGCAGTACTACGTGTAGTCGAATGCTGTTTGCTGACACCGCGCATCATCATACACATGTGCGAGGCATCCATGACCACCGCCACGCCGCGACAGCCAGTAACATCCATGATGGTTTGTGCAATCTGTTCACTCAGGTTTTCTTGTATTTGTAGACGACGAGCAAACATATCGACAATACGGGCAAACTTCGACAGCCCCAGTACTTGGCCGTCAGGCAGATAGCCAATATGCGCGACACCATGGAACGGTAGCATATGATGTTCACACAATGAATAAAACTCAATGTTCTGTACCAGTACTAGCTCACGATTGGCTGATGGAAAGACAGCATCATTGACCACCCTCTTCAATGCTTTGATGATAGCCTTTGGTTAAGTGAGCAAAAGCCTTTGCCGCACGTACAGGTGTGTCTAATAAACCAGGACGATTCAAGTCTTCGCCAGTCGAACCAATCAGTTGGCGATAGGATTCAGTACTTTCTTTATAATCTGGGGTTATTATTGGGGTGTTACTCATAAGTTTGGCAGCCATCCAAAATGTGGGTGTAGCTTAACGTTGAATCCTATCATGTCAGGATTCTTATAAAATTGTGCAAGCTGGGAAGGGCTGTGATTATACTCGAAATCTGCTGAACTTCATACTGCTGTGGTGAGTAGTTCAGAGTTTAGTCATTACAGGGCTGTCAGAGATGCAATTAGAACGGTGACCATGATGATATTTCATTAGTATTATTGCGATACTAATGATAGTAACCAAGTACAGTTTACGACTGTTTACTTAAATGAATTCGTGTATAATAAGTCATCTTTTGATTTGCATCATTTCATGACGCGTCACTTTCTGATTACTCTAAATAAACCTATATTCTAAATCATCTCGATTGATTCAAAAGGAAATCTTATGCTATTGCAAGGGACAACGATTTGTCGTAACTGGCATCGCAAGTAAACTCTCTATCGCTTGGGCTATTGCAGAAGCGCTACACCGCGAAGGCGCCTCACTGATCCTGACTTATCCGAATGATAAAATCAAAAGCGTGTGGACATGGCTGCCGAACAGTTCGAAGCGGATTTGGTGCTAGAGTGTGATGTCGCCTCTGATGAGTCGATTGCTGCTTGTTTTGAGCAAGTAACCGCGCATTGGGGTGATGGTATTGATGGTGTGGTACACGCCATTGGTTTTGCCCCAATGGATCAGCTCGATGGTGACTTTGTGAGTGCCACCACGCGTGAAGGCAGCCACATAGCACATGATATCTCTAGCTACAGCTTTGTGGCATTGGCAAAAGCAGCTCGTGAGTTGCTTGCAATGCGTCATGGTTCTATGCTGACATTAACTTATGAAGGCAGTATCTCAGTATTGCCAAACTACAATGTCATGGGTATGGCAAAAGCCAGTCTTGAAGCCAGCGTGCGCTACTTAGCGACTTCTATGGGCGGCGACGGTATCCGTGTCAATGCGATCTCAGCAGGTCCAATTCGTACGCTAGCTGCTAGTGGCATCAAATCATTCCGTAAAATGCTCGATATCAGCGAAAAAATCGCACCACTACAACGTAATGTCAATCAGATGGAAGTAGGTAACGCAGCACTATTCCTATTATCTCCGTGGGCATCTGGTATCACGGGTGAGATCATGTTTGTTGATGCAGGCTTTAATACCGTCGCTATCAGTGAGCAGTTGATGATGCTGGATGAGCCAGCGCAATAATCATTTAAGTATTTTTTGCGTTGATGGTCATTATCAATGATTCACTCAGCTATTGAGAATTGAAAAGGCAGCCAATTGGCTGCCTTTTCTCGTTATACTATGAGTCTTTTTGGCAGTAGACCTTTAGGTGACAAATATGATAACCAAGTTACCAAAGTGGATATTGTGGGGTGGGGCGGTATTGGCATTTAGCGCTGGCTGCGTGAACACAACTGCATTGATGGGATTTGCCAATTTATCGGTCTCGCATGTCACCGGTAATGTCAGCTTGTTTGCAGCAGCTATCGCTTATCGCTTACTCAGATTCTCATAGTATTTTGTATATCGGAGCGCTACTATTGTCTTTTTTGTCAGGGGCAATATTAAGCGGTTTTGTCATTGGGCAGACATCCTTAACACTAGGCCGTCGTTACGGGCGTGCGCTATATTTTGAAGCAGCATTACTAATAGCTGCCTACTGGTCATATCAGCAGCATGATTATCTCGGACAATTGGCAGCAGCGATGGCCTGCGGATTACAAAACGCGATGGTAGCCACTTATAGTGGAGCAGTTATTCGCACGACGCATTTGACAGGACTGACATCCGATATGGGTGCAGCAATCGGTAACTGGCTTGCGGGTCGCTCCATTAGTAAGCCGACATTGGGCTTTCAGGCCGTTATTTGGTATTGCTTCTGCGGTGGCAGTACAATAGGGGCTTTTTGTTTGCCAAAGTTGGCTATGATGCGTTGCTTGTACCCATCGCAATCGTTCTAACCGCAGCATTTATATATAACTATGTCTCCAACCACTTGCCAGAACAAAGAGAAACAAAACTAAAAAAGCGCTCATCATCATGACAAGCGCTTCTTATTTTTGCTGTTAATACTAGATAACTGGCTTTATCTGCCGTTCTGCCATCTTTTATTTTTCGTCTTCTTCTTGATGATCTTCATGCTCATGCATACCTTGCATCATATCTAGCGCTGAGTCGTCAGTACGCTGTTGATCTTCTTTGGCCAGACTATCTTGATTGATGTCTTTTGGCGCCATTTTGTGGTTGCATCGGTTTTATTTGCATCTGCCATAGTGTCATTCCTCTTGTTTTTATTGATGATTATCTATCTAACCCTAAGATTATGTGGTATCGGTTTTTACTTGTATAGCCCCAAATGATGAATGTTTGAATGCTTTATGTAATTTTTATCAACCAAGGCGTCCATTCAAAGCAGTGAGAACAAAGTAGTGAGAGAGTTACTATTGAAAAATCTCACAAAGTCGAGAGGTGATTATCATCAACGAATCAAACAGACATCCTAAAAAAACAAAAATAATCAAAATGTATTCATATATAAGTTATTCTGATATGATATTTTCGCGCGTAATGTTCGCTATATGAATATCATGATGTCTTACAATAAGTGTGTTGCAATAATTTTGACTTCATACTCACTTTGGATGCGATAAGGATAATTTATGTCAGAGAAAAAGCTGGATAGCCATATTCCTGATGATGGTAACGAGTATTTATTTACGGATACATTCCCAAAGGGAACGGGAAAAGGATTGATCGTGGTCGCCATTGCGGCAATCATTAGTTTTATTATTTACAGTGTATTGCCATTTGAGGTCAGTGCTAACAAAGGGCTAGCAATGCTGTTTTTTATCGGCGTGCTATGGCTCACTGAGGCGATACACGTCACAATCACTGCGATCTTGGTGGTTGTGGTTGGAACATTAATTGGCATTCCTGATTTTAATGCTGAAGTCGGTCTGCAAAGCTTTGCCAGTCCCATTATTTATCTCTTCTTTGGTGGTTTTGCCTTGGCGGCCGCGTTACATGTACAAAAGCTTGATAGAAAGATTGCGCTAAAAATTCTTTCGTTATCAGGTGGTAAGCTAAGTACCGCTGTACTATTGATTTTTGGCGTGACTGCTTTTTTTGTCAATGTGGATCTCAAATACGGCGACAACGGCAATGATGCTACCGCTTGCCCTCGGTATTTTGACGCAAGTTGATAGTAAAGAAGATCGCGGTACATTTGTGTTTGTACTGCTCGGTATTGCGTATTCAGCAAGTCTCGGTGGTTTGGGTACGATTGTCGGCTCGCCACCAAATGCGATCGCCGCAAAAGCCTTGGATATTGCGTTTGTTGATTGGATGAAATTTGGTATTCCAATGATGCTGATACTATTACCAGTATTGTTGGGCGCGATGTACCTATTTCTAAAGCCTAATCTAAACCGCACGATGACCCTACAGCAAGATGAAACTATTCATTGGACCAAACCGCGCGTGCTGACGATTATTGTCTTTATTGTGGCAGCGGTGAGCTGGATACTCTCTAAGCAAATTGGTGCTGCAGTTGGTATCGAAGATACAGATGCCGTTGTTGCATTGCTGGCAGCAGTGGCGGTCGTGAGTTTGGGTCTGGTGTCTTGGAAACAAGTGTCAGACAACACAGATTGGGGTGTATTGATGTTATTTGGTGGCGGTATTGCGCTATCAAATGTTCTAAAAGTATCAGGTGCGTCATTAGTACTGGGTGAGACGGTTGCTAATGGCTTACAAACCGCGCCACTATTGGTTGTGATGCTTGCAATCTCAGCCTTCATTATTTTCTTAACAGAGTTTGCATCAAACACGGCATCAGCTGCGCTCTTAGTCCCTGTATTTGCGGCAATTGCCGAGCATATGGGTATACCGAGCGAAGTCTTAGTACTTATTATTGGTATCGGTGCATCCTGTGCCTTTATGCTACCAGTTGCGACGCCGCCAAACGCTATCGTGTTTGGTACCGGTTTGATCAAACAAACAGAGATGGTACGTACAGGTGTCATCCTTAATATTATCTCTACTGTTATCGTTGGGTGTTGGGCGTATTTCTTCCCTATTATAAGTCTAACGAACCATTAGCATTACCATGATAAATAAAACCTGATGTCCCAATATTAATGAGGCATCAGGTTTTTATTTTTATACTCTCTTAATTTATTACATTATAACTTATGGGGATAATAGGGCGTGTTGAACATTCGCAAATAGGCACTGCTGATCGCTAAAATTGTTCCAGACAAGGCACAAAGCGACGATAATGCAGATGCCTTAGCGAGATTTGTAACGCAGTATGGGGCAATTTTAGCATCAGCCCCAACGATAAAAGCAGGGGACAGGACTCTTTTTGCCGCTTCATCGTTAAAAATAAGCGCTTAGAATGACTAAACTTATTATTTTTAACATCGAATCGCCTAAAAAATAGTCGCTGTCAGTGCCATGGTCGAATGTTCAACACGCCCTAGACATTATGACGACATTCAATAATAAAAATTGCATTACAATCGCTGCTATAGTCAAGTCTAAATAAAAACAATACAGGACAATAAATTCATTTGATTCAACACTATTTTTCTTGCTTGCTGTGACTGCGTCTCCAGAGGCTGCGAAAAATAACGTTGAATCTTATTGTATCGATTTTATAGTAATCTAACTATATTTCAGATATCCATATCAATGTCTTTGCGCTTGACGCTGTGCTTGCCGATATCAAAAGCGCAATTACGCGCTGATAACCTGTATAGAGACACCGCGAGGTAAACGCTGGCAGACTGAGCATATTAAGATCGCTTATGATCATGAAGCAGCAGCAGAACTGGCGCTCAAAAATGAACGTAGAGATTGGGCATTTGCTTTAAAAACAGGGCGGGTATTGTAATAAGACGCGCTCGATATTATGTTCAATTAAAATTAGCTACAATGAAAAATTTATAAGGACGGCGTTACATGTTAACTTTATATATGGCTCAACTTGGTGGCCGTCCCAAAGGTCGCCTGATTGAACAGCATGACATCTTTTTTGGTGTGGCCAATCACGTCAGCGAGCTGGTAGAGGATATCAATCAGCATTGGCCAGAAGTCAAAAACAAATGGCACATTGATTCGTATCGAGCGATTACTAAAGTTGATGGCTATGCGATCAAACTGGTTAAATCAGGTGAGCAGGTAAGCAAAGATGCTAACTTAAAGCTGTTTTTTATCAATTTGGGCGGCTATCAGCAGGGAAGTTTTGAAGAGTTTCATTATAAGCTTCTGATCGTTGCCCCCAGTCAAGCCGAGGCCATTAAGCAAGCCAAACAAAGCGAGTTTTATAAACAGTTCACTTTTAAAGATAATGCATCGCCGTTCGACGCCGCTTCACATATTGATGATAAGTTTGAGGTCGATATAGATGATATCTATAACGTGAATGATCTGCTCTCAAATGCTCAGCTGTTGATTGAGCCTATCGTTGATGCAGGCGGTGTCGATATCAAAGAAGATAAAGAATATGTGGGTTATCTGAGTATTAAAAATCTAAGGAAATTATCCTAATATGTCACTAGATATGTATTATAAAAGTGGTCTAATCCGCAAAGCGCGCTGTCAGATATCTGATGATATGCTGCCCATCCTTTATCAGATTCACGATAACGCAAAATTTCCACGATTAACGTGGTTAATTAACAATATTTATGAAAACCCGCAGATTCGTCCTGACGTAGCGAAAGAGTTAGCTAACGAGATGTTAGGGTTTGAAAAATTGATACTGTCACTACATCTTCCTTTTCCTAGGCTGGCACTGCAAAAATGCATACCTTTTTTGTGGGGCTGCGACTCACCAACAGGTTATTTATACTGTTAGTCATTAGTTTTCTCATTTAGACCATTTCTATGCCTTTAATGGTGTGAAATTTAATATTTATGGTCTAAGTGTGTCTTGATTTAATACTGATTATTAGATAGAGGCATTATCGTCCTCATAGCCATAGAAAAACTTCAGCTTTGCAACTAAGCATCATACAAGCATCATAACTACCTTGAATCACCCTGCATTTGCCTCCATAATCTAACCACTTATACATAATAAATAGCCTAAGCAAATATGTCTGATACTTTTGAAAATACCAGTCTAAAAACATCTACCGTAGATGAAACTAACAGTGCAAAGCGACCAGCGGAATTACTGAATGATTTACCAGTACTTGCTAAAGATAGCTATTACTTAAGCCGTCTCGAACGAGAGCTGGCGCGCGCTGCGGTGTCCAAAAACAAAAAAGCTAATCATGTTTCTGAGCAAAAAAACAATCACGACGAGGCCCTTACCAAGAAGCGTGCCCAATACGACAAGATAAAAACGCGCTCTCAAAAAAGCAGTGCAGGCACGTATTGATAGCATCCCAAGTGACTTACCTGCCAAATTAAATCTTGACCTGCCTGTTAGTCAACGCGCAGAAGATCTGGTACAAGCGATCATTGATAATCAGGTCATTATCGTGGCGGGTGAGACAGGTTCTGGTAAAACAACGCAGCTACCTAAGCTTGCCATGCTGGCAGGGCGCGGTATTACCGGACAGATAGGGCATACGCAACCAAGGCGATTGGCGGCTCGTAGCGTTGCAAACCGTATTGCCGAAGAGCTGGGTGAGCCTTTAGGTAATACGGTTAGTTTTAAGATTCGCTTTAATGAGCAAGGCTCCGCGCAATCGATTGTTAAGCTGATGACCGATGGTATTTTGCTGGCTGAGCTGGGTCACGATCGTTTTTTGAGTAAATACGATACGATTATTATCGATGAGGCGCATGAGCGTAGTTTGAACATCGATTTTATTATGGGTTATCTCAAAAAAATGCTACCCAAGCGCCCAGATTTAAAAGTCATTATCACTTCAGCGACCCTCGATACCACGCGCTTTAGTGAGTACTTTAGTCATTATGATGCCAAGCTAAAACGGCAAGTTCCTGCACCTATCTTTAACGTCGAGGGACGCAGTTTTCCAGTAGAAGTTCGTTATCGTCCGCTGACCGATGAGCCAGTAAACAGCTCAGAAGATGACAGCTATGATGATTTTGAAGAGAACCTGCCGCGTGCGGTGGTTGCTGCTGTCGAGGAATGTTTTAGCGACGCGCAAAATAAAGGCCATCCCGATCAGGCTGATATCTTGATATTTGCCGCGACTGAAGCAGAAATTCGTGAAATGCAAGAAGTGCTTGAGCGCCATGGCCCACGTCATACCGAGGTGCTACCGCTGTTTGCACGGCAGACGTATGAAGAGCAGCAGCGTATCTTTCAGCCATCAGGTCGAGGTCGACGTATTGTCATTGCGACCAACGTTGCTGAGACTGCGTTGACTGTACCGGGTATTCGCTATGTGATTGACTTGGGGTTTGCGCGGATTTCGCGTTACTCGTATCGCTCACGTGTGCAGCGTCTACCGATTGAAGCGATTTCGCAAGCGGCTGCCAACCAACGTAAAGGTCGTTGTGGCCGTGTCGCGCCAGGTGTCTGTATTCGCTTATATTCTGAGGAGGACTTCAACGGTCGTCCTGAATTTACTGAGCCTGAGATTCTACGTACCAATTTGGCATCTGTGATATTGCAGATGGCCAATCTGCGTCTGGGCAGTGTCGATGACTTTGATTTTATCGAGCCACCTGATAGTAGGTTAGTCACAGATGGTCACAAGTTGCTTGATGAGCTAGGAGCCATTACGTCCAAAAAGGACAGTACTCAAGATAAACGAAACCCATCAAAACGGCAAAGGGCTTGATCACCTGCGCTTGACCGCAACAGGTCAGAAAATGGCACGTATGCCAATCGATCCAAGGCTGGCACGTATGCTGGTGGCTGGTTCTGACTTTGATTGTATACGTGAGATGCTTATCGTGGTGGCGGCGCTCGCTGTGCAAGATCCTCGTGAGCGCCCCTGCCAACAAGCGTACGCAAGCGGATCAAAAGCATGCGGTCTTCCGTCAAGATGATTCAGATTTCTTGTTTTATTTGAGTCTATGGAAGGCACTGTTTGAAAAAGACGAAGACGGCAATAAACTGTCTGGTAATCAGCGTAAGCAGTTTGCGAAAAAGAACTATCTGAGCTTCCCGCATGTTAGTGAATGGCATCAAACGCATCGTCAATTGCTACAAATGGTGACAGATCTTAAGCTGATAGATACCAGTGATGCACAAGCGTCTGATAAAAATGTCGCTAAGAATGACCCGACTGCAATCGAAGACGAAGCGTTAAAAGCGGTCAAATATGCTAATTTGCATAGAGCGTTATTGACGGGTCTGCTGTCTATTATTGCGCATAAGACTGAAAGCCGCGGTGAGTATTTGGCAGCGCGTCAGCAAAAAGCCAAAATATTCCCAGCGAGTACGGTATTTAAACAAATACCGCCTTGGGTGATGGCGTTTGAGATGGTTGAAACCTCGCAAGTATTTATGCGTACCGTTGCCAAAATTGAACCCGAGTGGATCATCTCAGCGGCAGGAAACTTGCTCAGTATCATTATTTTGAACCGCATTGGTCCAAAAAAACAGGACGGGTCAAAGCATACGCGCAGATTAGTCTATTTGGCTTGATCATCATTAGCAAGCAGCTGACCAATTATGAGCAAGTAAACTTGGTCGAGTCGCGAGAGATTTTCATTCGTGATGGGTTAGTGACTGGTAACTTCGGTCGTAATGCGCCATTTTTACAGCACAATATGGACAAGATTGCCCATGTTGAGCGCATCGAAGATAAGCTACGTCGCCGTGATCTATTGGTTGATGAAGAAACGCTATATCAGTTCTATGACAAAAGATTCCTGAACACGTCGCCAGCCGCAAAACGTTTGAAGACTGGCGCGCAGAGGTAGAAAAAAACGATGCTAAGTATCTGTTTTTTACCGATGAGGATGTACTCACTAGTCAAGCACCGACCACGGGCGATTTCCCAGAAGTATGGAAGCTGGGCGATTTAAAGCTGCCACTGCGTTATGTCTTTGATCCAGCAAGTGATGATGATGGCGTGACCATACGCGTACCGCTTGCTGCATTACCACAGCTCGACGCCATTGAGCTACTATGGGGTGTGCCTGGTTGGCGCTACGAGCTGGTATTGCAGTTGCTCAAATCATTGCCAAAAGATATCCGTCGTCAGATCGTCCCGATACCTGATACCGCAGATAATTTGTTTGATGAGCTGCAGCAGCAAGGTGGACAAGGGCTGTTAAAACAGCTGTGCCAAGCGCTCAATCGCCGCGGTATTATGTCGGTGACGCCAGAGAGCTTTAGCCCTTCCACGATTGATCGTTATCTGCAGCCACAAATCTGTGTGGTCGATGACAAAAACCGCATTATCGAAAAAGGTCGTGATCTACAAACGCTACAGATTCGTCATGCCTCTGAGACCAGTCAAGCGGTGAATGAGCAACAAGGCGCGCATACTGAATTCCCTGAGCATTTTACCTTTAGCAAAAATCATCATAGTGCAGGCGTGGTTATGAAGCAGTTTGCGGCGCTCGTGGCTGATGAAGCAGGCGAAGCGGTATCGATCCATCAGTACACCGATGTCAATGCCGCACTACAAGCGCATCGTATCGGCGTATTGACCTTGATCAAAGGGAAGCTTGGCGCAAAGAAAAAACAGCTCACCAGTCAAGTGGATAAAATATTCAAACTGGCATTTGCACCGCTTGGTGATATGGAAAAGCTAAAAACAATCGTCATTGATGCTACATTGGATGCTACGCTTGAAGAGCATTATGTGTTATTTGATCATACCGAGAGCCTGCCTGAGAGCGCTGACGATATCGCAGTTGGATTGAGCGAGGAGTTACCGTTTACGCCTGAAGAGTATGCACAGACGCTAGAAGTTGTGTTAAATAACTTCTTATTGACCGGTCAAAGCGTCATAAAAACGCTGAAAAATGTTTATACGCGCTGGCAGCGTATTCGCCAGAGTCTGTTGATGTTAGACCGCGAGATATTTGGGGAATCTATCGATGATATCGAAGATCAATTAGAAGATTTGTATTTGGCTGATTTTGTTTACCGCATGGATTATAGCCATTGGCAGCAGTATCCACGTTATCTTGAGGCACTAGAGATTCGCTTAGAGCGTCTTGAGCATAATTTGGATGCCGACCTTGATGGTGTCTACGCGCTTGACTTGCATATGGAGCGGCTAGCAGGGCGTGCGGACAAAGAAGCTATTAGCGAATATCGCTGGATGGTGGAGGAGTATCGTATCCAGCTATTTGCTCAGCCGATGAAAACTCGTGTGGCAGTTTCGCCCAAGCGTCTTAGTAAAATGTGGGATAAGGTGGGCTAGAACTAAAAGTTTCTTTGAATGTTAAGGCCGGATCAGCAATTGCTACTCCGGCCTTTTATTTAAGTAGGTTTTAATGACTCATCTTTTCTGTGAGCACGCCCATACTATAAAGCATGAACGCAATCACTGTCAGTGCTACGATAAATGGTGTCAGTATCCAAATCACCACGTTAATCAGAATTGACGGCAGCAATCCATTAAATAGTTCGAGATCTGGGGTAAAAAAATCTGTCATCACATCCACTGCACGCTTGGCAATGGGGAAGAGTAGAGTGCTGAGGGCCAGCATATAGATATATTTGCCAAAGCCTGGGTCACTCATAACGACCATAAAGTAAAATACTAAAAAATAAGTAATGGCTAGCGCCCAGCATTTGAGAGTGTAGCTTAAACGAATCATATCATTTCCTCCCAAGCTTTTCGATAAATGTGCATAAAAAACTACGCTATATCCAATATTTTGAATATATTATATGTTATATATCGAATATATAAGAGAAGTCAATCATTTTTTATCAAAAAGCACCATAAAGCCACGTCTTTTTAGGGCGTGGATGTCAGGTATCAGTCATTATCTCCCAACATTGGGATTGTCTTGATTGCGGTTGGTACAATAAAAAGAGCCAGTAGCTTCACTACTGACTCTCATCATTCATAAGTGTAAAAACACTAGTCAATACATTATTTATAGTCAATAACTATAGTTGGCAGTTTACTTGATACTGTTGACCATTGTCTGAGGCGATGGTCATAATGCCAAAGTCTGCTTTGGTATGCCAGTCATAGGTGGTCTTTGGGTTTACATTGTTTACATAACGTACGCCAGAGCCTGATACTGCTTGCTCTAGCGTGATTTTTGCGTCTTGTAGACCTACCTTTGGCAAGGTGACGTTTAGGTTGGCCGCTTGACCATCCGCTGCATAGGCGGCAGTAATCATGCCGTTGTCTTCACAGGTAAATGACTGAACGACTGGTTTGGCAGCAGTGGTTGGGGCGGTGGTGGTCGGAGCGTTGGTTGCACAAGCGGCTAACAAAACGGTAAAAGGAGCAACAGCAAGTAATTTTTTCATAAACGATATTCCTCAAGTTGGTAAGTGAATGTGCGTTGTTATACTGAGCAATATGATACATGTTCGAATGTAATTTCGTGTTATGGTTAGAGTCTACTAAGGTAATTATTTCTGTCTTTTTCGTGATTTGCTAAGTCCTGGTCGTTTAAGTGATTGAGCGATATTTGGTTTTTTGTTTACACTGTTTTTTTGTTTAACATAAATACCAGTACCGCCCCTAAGATGACTATACTGGCGATCAGAAAGTTGAGCGTCAGCTGCTCAGATAAAAATATCACGCCTAGTACAGTCGCAATCACAGGCACACACAGCTGAACGATCGCCGCTTGTGTGGTTTTTAACAATGGCATCGCCGTATACCAAATACTGTAACCCAGCCCTGATGCGATCGCTCCTGACGCACAGGCGAGCAATATCCCTTCGCTGGTAATACTTTCTAAGCTGATGTTTTTTAAACCTATTTCATCCAGATACATTAGGCCCACCAGTAGTAATATCGGAACGGCCACCAAACTCCGCACAAAGTTAAACCCTGTCGCTCGTAGCGGTGAGATGCATGATTTGCCGCGTATGCTGTATACTCCCAAGCCGCACCGCTCAGTGCCATCAATGCTGCAGCGTTGGGTGATGGAACGGCCGCCGATGGCAACATCAAATACACAAATCCTGCGACTGCGACGATAAATGCCAGCCACTGTACAGCACTAAGCTGCTCTTTTTTGTAGATACCCCAGCCAATCATCGTAATCTGAACGGCCGAAGACAAAATTAAAGCACCTGTACCAGTATTAAGCTCTACATAGGCAATCGAAAAACATAACGCGTAAATGACCAAGCTGACACTACTAAGCCAACTGCCTTTGTCATTTAAGATAGCATCAACAGAAGGCTTGTCAGAGGCGAGTACTTGACGCTGTAGTTTGTAGGCGTGAATCGTCATAATAAACACTAAGCAAACAGTCGCACTGAGCAGACGAATGACCGTAAAACTCCAAGCATCTATATAACCTTCTGCCAACGCCATCCGGCAAAACAGGGAGTTTGCAGCAAATGCGATCAAGGCAATAGTAGTATAAACAATGGCTTTCAAAAATAATTCCTACAATGAATAAGGGAGCATAAAACAGGCTTGCATAGCGTTTCAATGGTGAATTTAGAATATAACGATAACGTATTTTTGAGCAAAAACAATTGCCGTCTCACAAGACAGTATATTTTGTCGTACTTGTGACAAAAAGTCTTTCTTAAATACGAATAACGATAGTTGTATTGACGATAAGGTCTGAAAATAGGGATGATGTGCTTCGCATCAAACGAACTATTAGAACATCATTCATTAAACACAATACATCAGATAAATAAATTGGAAATGAGAATATGGATTGGGCAAGTATTTTTATTCATGACACAACTTGGTCGTTTGCCGTTGAAATCTTAATACGTGTCACCGTCATGTTTGTATTAATTATCACGTTCTTGCGCTTCACTGGCAAGCGCGGCATTCGTCAGCTTTCTATCTTTGAGCTGACCATCATCCCTATCACTTGGCTCTATCGCGGGTGACCCTATGTTTACTGAGGATTTGCCGATTATTCAAGCCGTACTAATCATGGGTTCAGTCATTGTTCTTTACCGAATCTGTACGTGGGTTATGATGAAATGGCAGCCTTTTGAAGACTTATTGGAAGGCAAGTCACTTTATATCGTAGAAGATAGCATGCTGGTGCTCGATAAAATTAAGAAAGGCAAAATGTCTCACGATGAGTTTTTTTGCTGAAATGCGTCAACAGGGCGTTGAGCATTTGGGTCAAGTGCGCATCGGTTTGCTTGAGACGGACGGCAACTTTAGTATTTTATTGCATTCCTCTGAAAATACAGTTTACGGCATGCCGCTGTTTCCCAAGCAATATCAAGCTGTTGAGCAAGTAGAGATAGGGGCTCATTACGCCTGCATGTATTGTGGTTATGTCGAGCAAATATTAGAAGCTGATAAATGCTGCCCGCGCTGTGAGGGATGATTGCAATAATTGGGCTAAAGCGTTAAACAATCAGATAGTCAAGTAGCGTAACGACTAGGCTAATATAACGATAATGCTGCCTTATCAACTAAGCTAAGGCAGCATTAATTCAAACTATTATCAGTTTATGTGACTTTATTTATACAGCGCTTGGCTTATGTGACTTTGTACCAGTCAAGTTTGCGAGTCATCACCATGACACAGGCAAGTACCATAAAGCAGAATATCGCGCCCAGTAATAGATTGAGATCTTCTGTAATTAAAATGCCGAAAAAGGCAACATATAGTCCAGCAAGTGTTGCGGTAAAGAGTAAAGCCCGTTTCAAACCGCCAAATACATAGTAGCTATACCAACCAATAAGTCCCACGCACGCGCTAGCGGCTATAGTATATACTTGCCAAAAGACAATTTGCTCAGCAAGTGGTAGCAATAGGACATAAAAAATAATTTGGTTAATAGTGTTTTTGCATGTTGGCGCCTCCTAAATGTCTTGAATCCACAGCTGCTGATACAGTTGGCTGCGGCGTTAATAGACATCATAGAGAGGAGGTAGCGAGAAAATATGCAAGGAAGATGAATAGTATGTGGAAAACCATTCTAGGGATTACCGAGATGAGCGAGCTGCGCGATTACTTGCCGGACACGTTCTTTTCTATCGCCACTAATACGCACAAAAGGTTTTTGATGCTTGCTTAATTGACTGGCAAAATAGGCGCTTATCTCATCACGTTGGTACGGACTGTCTCGCAGGTCATCAGCCACCCAAGGTATATCAACCTTAGTCAATAGTATCAAATCATAATGATGTGCCAATGCTGCTTGCTCAAGAGCGGTGGGGCAGTTACCATAATACCAATGAGAGTAGACCATTAGCTCAAACAGACTGGTATCACAAAACAAATAGCGGTTTTCATTAGACGTTTGGGTGACTTGTTTAGCCAGTTTGTTCTCTAACGCAATCTGACCTTGTGCGATAGGTAGCAGGTCATCCCATGTACAAGTAAGCTGCTCATCATCCCACTTCGCTTGCAAGTAAGTACGCATATATTCTGACACCCACAGACTATCGAAATGCGCTGCCAAATCACGGCACAGGGTTGTTTTCCCCGTACTTTCTGCGCCCAAAACTGCGACAGTAATGACAGATTCAGGCGTATGCTGTTCGAGGTTGTACACGGTAGCGTCGTTGCCATTCATAATAGGCCCAGATTGCAATGAGAGTGAAGACTACATATTGTAGCGCGGTAAAAGTAAAGCCTTTATAAAAGTATAGTGGTACTGATATCGCATTAGCAATGATCCATAGTATCCAATGCTCAATTTTGCGCCGTGCCATAAGCCACATGGCCATCAAAAACAGAGCCGTGGTGAGCATGTCAGTATAGTCCACCCAAGTGAATAAATGTACACCAAGAACGGCACCATCAAAACTAAAGCCGTTATTAATCACCGGACGGAAATAGTATATCAGCGCCACAAAAGACATGGTTGCTATTGCCAAAGCAGACAAGATAGGTACATCGCCTGCATGCAAATGCTCAATACGGACGTTGTTTGACTCATGTGTCTCTATAGGCTGATTCTTTTGTTCTTTGACCAGTTAATCCAACCATATAAACTCATCACCGTATAGTAAGCATTGATGAACATATCGCCAAACAGCTGCCATTTCCATAGTAAATATACAAATATCGCAGTGCTGATTAAGCCAATTGGAAAGACTAAGATATTGGTTCTGCTGGCAAGCAAGACACTTGCCACACCAAAAACCACGGCAATCAACTCTAAGACGATAAATGTCGTGGAGTAATCCGCATATTGACCAAATAACCAAGTAAGAAGTTCTGCCATTAGTATTCCTAAAGATGAGCGTGTATCGATGTGTTTGGGTGGTTATACAGAGCAAAATGGCGCTAATTATAACGTAGCTATCAAAGAATGACGTGAGTCTTTGCTTATTTATCGCCAGAAACAGATTATTTGTAACAAAGCATTAGAAAAAATTTAATATTCAGGCATAATAAACACACTGATTTTAAGTTTACAGTTATTCACTGAATTTGAATGGCTATTATTTTCCACTTTTATGCTTATTCCAAGCACCACAGTAGTAGACAAGGAAGCGTATCATGACGACTTGTATCACAGGCACTGGTCTTTATATTCCACCTTACAGTATTAGTAACGAAGAGCTAGTTGAGTCATTTAACCAGTATGTTGAAAACTATAATACCGAACATGCTGAAGAGATAGCTGCAGAGACAATGACGGCACTTGAGCCTTCTTCAGCTGCTTTCATCGAAAAAGTATCTGGTATCAAATCACGTTATGTGATGGAAAAGACGGTATTTTAGACCCTGAAATCATGGCACCAGTCATTGCCTATCGTAACTTAGGTGAAGAGCTGTCTGTGATGGCAGAAATGGGCGCGGCTGCGTTAAAAGACGCATTGGCTGATGCTGGACTTGAGGCCAACGATCTAGATGGTATTATCCTTGCTTGCTCAAACTTCCAGCGCACTTATCCTGCGGTTGCTATTGAAATCCAAAATGCCATTGGTATGGTTGGCGGCTTCGCTTATGATATGAACGTTGCGTGTAGTGCGGCAACGTTTGGCCTATCACAAGCGCATGGTTCTATCATCTCTGGTCTTGCCAAACGTGTGGCTGTGGTCAATGTCGAGATTACCTCGGCGCATCTAAACTGGCGCAATCGTGACAGCCACTTTATTTTTGGTGATGTAGCAACGGCGACTATTGTTGAAGAATTAGACACGCCAAAGGGTTATGAGATTCTAAACGCTAAGCTATTTACTCAGTTTTCGACCAACATCAAAAACGAATATGGCTTTATGGATCGCTCAGAGTATCTAGCCGCGCAAACGGAGATGTATCCAGACATCAAAGCGCCGGTCACTGATAAACTGTTTTTGCAAAATGGTCGCAAAGTATTCCGTGAAGTTTGTCCAAAGGTGTCTGAAGTTATCACTGAGCATCTGCAAGAAAATGATATACCGACCTCTGATGTTAAGATGATGTGGCTACATCAAGCTAATGCCAACATGATAGATTTGATTTTACGCACTGTCATCGGTAAAGATGCTGACAAATCAATCGCACCAAGCGTGATTGCTGAATTTGCCAATACCAGCTCAGCGAGCCCAATGATTGTATTCCATCGCTATAAGGATGAGCTAGCGTCAGGTGATCTAGGTGTTATTTGCTCATTTGGTGCCGGTTATTCTATTGGCTCAGTATTGGTTCGTAAAGTCTAACGTTTTAATACGATGTTTTTGATAGATAAAAATAGCTAAGAGTCTTCTTAGCTATTTTTTTGTCTACTAATGGTATCAGAACCAAGTATCTTTATTTAAGAATAAGTAGAGATATTTGAGAGTATAGTGACAAGATTGCTGCGAATATTGAGAAGAATGCTTAGAGGTTTTAATTTACCCCAAAAAATTTGCTATAATCACGAGCTTATTCCTCTTATCCAATTAAAAGTCCTTTTATGAAAGAATCCTTACGCCTGCGTTTAGACCAGATGGTAGACCGTTATGAAGAGGTCACCGCCTTGTTATCAGATCCTAGTGTCATCAGTGATAATAATAAATTTCGCGAATTGTCTGTCGAGCACAGCGACTTGATGGACATCACGACCTTATGGCAGAACTATCTGAATGCAGAAACGGATCAAGCCGATGCAGAAGCGATGCTAGCTGACGCGACAGATCCTGACATGAAAGAGATGATGCTCGATGAGATTGAAACGGCACGTGATACCATTGTAGAGATGGAAGAAGCGCTTAATGTCATGATGCTACCAAAAGATCCTAACGATAAGGTGCCAGCATTCTTGGAGATTCGTGCTGGGACGGGCGGTGATGAAGCAGCGATTTTCTCTGGTGATTTGTTCCGCATGTATCAAAAATACGCGCAAACCCAGGGCTGGACTGTTGAAGTTCTATCCGCGAACGAAGGTGAACACGGCGGTTATAAAGAAATCATTACTCGCGTATCGGGTAATAGCGTCTATGGACGTTTAAAGTTTGAGTCTGGCGCTCACCGTGTACAGCGTGTCCCTGAGACCGAAAGTCAAGGTCGCGTGCATACGTCAGCTTGTACGGTTGCAGTCATGCCAGAAGTTGAAATCGATGATACCGTTGATATCAATCCTGCGGATATTAAGATGGACACCTTTCGCTCAAGTGGCGCGGGTGGTCAGCACGTTAACACCACTGACTCAGCCGTACGTTTGACGCATATTCCCACGGGTACTGTGGTAGAGTGTCAACAAGAGCGTAGCCAGCACAAAAACCGTGCACATGCGATGAAAATGCTGGTCTCTAAAATCCAGCAAGCCAAAGTACAAGCGCAGGTCGATGTAGCGGACTCTATACGCCGTGACTTGGTCGGTAGTGGCGACCGCTCAGAGCGTATTCGCACCTATAATTTCCCGCAAGGGCGCATGACCGATCATCGTATCAACCTGACCTTATACAAGCTTGACTCCATCATGGAAGGTGACTTGGATGAGATTCTTGATGCACTGTTACGTGAGCATCAGGCTGACTTGATGGCCAGCATCGGCGGCGAAATGTAAGCCATAGCGGTGAACTATGCGAGTGAGGTTAAGAAGGGGTATAGCGATTAGCGTTGCCATATTCCCAAATTGGGAATATAATTGGATACTATACACTAAGTCATATGAGAGTTATTGCCAAAAGCAGTTTACGTAAATTCTGGGAACAGCCTAACAATGGTGATGCAAAAGGTCAGCTAGAAGCTTGGCATGATTTTGCACTAAAAGCCAGTTGGCAATCGCCGCAAGATATCAAAAACGATTTTAAGAATGCGAGTATTTGCGCTAATAATAGAGTCGTTTTTAATATTGCAGGCAATAAATACCGATTGGTGGTTGAGATGCAGTATCAGGCTGGTATTGCTTGGGTCAAGTTCATCGGTACTCATAGTGAATACGATAAAATTGATGTGGAGGTTGTCAATGAATATTAAACCAATTCGTAATGATCAAGATCTAGCACATGCATTTGCTCAGCTACAAGCTGTGTTTCAAGCTGATGAGGGTACACCTGAGGCTGACGAGCGTGAAGTGCTAGTAACCTTAATTGAAGCTTACGAAAACAAATATTATCCTATCGAACATGCCGAAGCTGTCGATGCTATTATTTTCAGATGGAAAATCTAAATTTAAGTAGAAAGGATTTGACACCTTATTTGGGATCGGCAAGTAAAGTATCTGAAGTATTAAATCGTAAACGCCGATTGAGTTTGCCAATGATAAGAAAACTACATGAAGGGCTGCACATTCCTTATGAAAGTCTTATTCACTAGGTCTCCTCTATTTGAGATACTATTGTTTTGAGTATCAAATATTAACTAAAGATAGTTTACGGCTATCGTATTATGAGAGTTTTATGTCAACAAATAACCAAGACCAAACCCAAGCGCCAGAAGACACCAATGAACTGATCGCGCAACTTCAAGCCAAGCTAGATGATATCACTGCCTCAGATAAACAGCCGTACCCAAACACCTTTAAACGCACCCATTATGCAAAAGATTTGCAAACGGCTTTTGATGGTGTGTCAAAACAAGAAATTGAAGAAAAAGCGGCGAATGGTGACAAAACACAGGTCAATGTGGCGGGCCGTGTCATGTTAAACCGTGGCTCATTCATCGTTATCCAAGACATGACAGGTCGCATCCAATTATATGTGGCACGTAAAGAGCTTGATGAGGAAACGCGTGCAAGCATCAAATCTTTGGATTTAGGTGATATTGTTGGTGTGTCAGGCTATATTGGTCGCTCAGGTAAAGGCGATTTATATGTGCATATTGAAGAGATTACGCTGTTGACTAAGACCCTACGTCCGATGCCAAATAAGTTCCATGGCCTAGCAGATGTAGAAGCGCGCTATCGCAACCGTCATCTTGATTTGATGACCAATGAGACGACTCGCGATACCTTTATGGTTCGCAGTCAGATCGTCAGCGGCATTCGTCAGTTTATGCTGAATGAGCGTTTTATGGAAGTTGAAACGCCAATGATGCATCCCATTCCAGGTGGCGCGGTGGCTCGTCCATTTGAGACACATCATAATGCTTTGGATATGCCATTATACTTGCGTATCGCGCCTGAGCTTTATCTCAAGCGTTTAGTCGTTGGTGGGTTTGAGCGAGTATTTGAGATTAACCGTAGCTTCCGTAACGAAGGGGTCTCAACCCGACACAACCCTGAATTTACCATGATTGAGTTTTATCAAGCCTATGCTGATTATCATGATTTGATGGACTTGACTGAGCGCATGTTTAATCAGCTAGCGATAGATGTCTTGGGTACGACAGAGATTACCTATCAAGAAGAAGCCATCAGCCTAAAAGCGCCATTTGCTCGTCTATCCATGTCTGACGCCATTGCAAAATATGCCAAAGACTTTGATATGTCACGTATCGACGATCGTGACTATCTGGCACAATACGCCTCAGTGACCCTTAAACAGCAGGTCAAAGAGGTGTTCGGTGTGGGCAAGCTCAAAACCATCATCTTTGAAGAAACGGCTGAGCATCAATTACGTCAACCAACGTTTATTACTGAATATCCAGCTGAAACGTCACCATTGGCACGCCGTAATGATGACAATCCTGAGATTACCGATCGTTTTGAGTTGTTTATTGGTGGTCGCGAGTTGGCGAATGGTTTTAGCGAGCTTAATGATCCAGCGGATCAAGCTGAGCGCTTCCGTGGTCAGGTTGCCGAAAAAGATGCAGGCGATGATGAAGCCATGCACTTTGATGAAGAATATATCGAAGCATTGTCTTACGGTCTGCCGCCAACAGCAGGCGAAGGTATTGGTATTGATCGCCTTGTGATGCTATTTACTGACTCTGCCAGTATCCGTGATGTGATTTTATTCCCACATGCGCCGCAAACACGATTAATGATGAATGAGTCGTTAACCAAAGCCGCTTATTAAGCGCGGCTGAGTCATAATCAAATCAGCAAGAAGCCAGACGAATGCGCTGGCTTTTTGCTATAATGAATACCGAAAAATCGTATTAAAAATAAGAATATTAATTACTTGGCACAATGGATAGCTATGTCGCAGCAATATCAAGTTTTAGCTCGCAAATATCGACCCAAAAACTTTCATGAGTTGATTGGGCAGACGCATGTCTCGCAAGCGCTGATTAATGCGATTGATTATAATCGCTTGCATCATGCGTATCTGTTTACTGGTACCCGAGGTGTGGGTAAGACGACGATTGCGCGTATTTTATCTAAATGCTTGAACTGTGATACGGGTATTACTAGCACGCCGTGCGGTGTTTGTGATAATTGTGTGGCGATTGATCAGGGACGTTTTATTGATCTTATTGAGATTGATGCCGCCTCTCGTACCAAGGTCGAGGACACGCGTGAGCTGCTTGACAATGTGCCTTATGCGCCAAGCCAAGGGCGATATAAGGTGTACCTCATTGATGAGGTGCATATGCTGTCGACCCACAGCTTCAATGCACTCCTCAAAACGTTAGAAGAGCCACCTGAGCATGTAAAGTTTTTGCTAGCGACCACTGATCCACAAAAATTACCGATTACGATTATTTCGCGCTGCTTGCAGTTCGTATTGCGTCCATTACCACAAACATTACTTAGCGAGCATCTAGCAAATATTTTAACCCAAGAGCAGGTTGGGTATACTCAGCCTGCCATTTGGCAACTGGCAAGTGCGGCTAAAGGCTCTGTGCGTGATGCATTGTCACTGACAGACCAGGCCATTGCATTTGGTCAAGGGTCACTTGATGATGCCACTGTCAATGCAATGCTTGGTCTTATTGACTCTGCCGACTTGGTACGATTGATCACAGATATTTATAACCATGACAAAACCGCTGTTGCCGCGCATATTGAGCAAATGCGCGCGCAAATGGTTGATGCAACGAGTATGTTTGATGGGCTTGCTGAGCTACTCCATCAATTGGCATTGACCCAACTGTTGCCTGAGGTCGCTCTCAATGTCAATGAGGCGCAAGCCAAAAACATCTATACACTTGCCCAACATATTAGCCCTGATGTGCTACAGCTATACTATGAAATTGTTGTACAAGCACGTGAAGGCGTCAAGCTTGCTAGTACGCCGATGCAAGCGCTTGAGATGTGCATTTTGCGACTGCTGGCGTTTCGCCCTTTGCCTGTCGATGAAGTGTTGACTGATAACTATGGCAATAATATGGCCTCTATCGCAGCAGCAGAGTCGGTTCCAAATGCTATGACGCATGAAGCCTCAGCCCCATTAGAGGCTTACGATGTTGACTACCATCCACAGCCTCTAGATGAGCCTCAAAGCACTATTGATGATAATGATGTGACACTGTCAGCGGCTACTGGCCCTGAGCCAATTGTTGAGCCTGAACCAATTGTTGAGCCTGAACCAATTGTTGAGCCTGAACCAATTGTTGAGCCTGACGCAAATGATTCTCAGTTAGCAGTACCATCAGATGAAGATCCTCGTACTTTATTACGCTGCGCCCCTCAAGAGCTGACAGGGGGAGTGGAACTCGGAAAAATGGGATTACTGGCTACAGACAGCTCGTGAGGCAGAAGTGTTGGCACAGGACGAGCTGGCACTTGCCCGTCAAGGTACGATGGTAGGTCAATGTAATGGCACAGCCACTTTTTTGACCAGTGTCGATAGTAGACATTTACAAGCGACTTTCCAGCAGTTAGCTGCTAAGCTGCAGCAACAGTTCACAAGTGCAGAGATTGATTTAAAAATTGATAGTAGTATTATGCAAAGCGATAACAAAACACCAGAGCGTCGCCAGCAAAAACGTTTGGAGCAAGCCAAAACGGTTGCTGAGATGAAGTTGCGACATACACCCGTCATGCAATATTTGACTGAGCGCGGTGAAGGAAAAATGGGTAAGGTACAGCTATATTAAGTTTCAAAAAAAGCTGTTATTAACATCATTTAAAAATATAGATATGTTTTAGCAATGGTTTTATATAAAATATCAAGGTGATATTGTGCTATCGCCTTGATATTTTTTTGTTCTTTTGAATAAGCAATTTGCCTTCTTAAAAAATGAAAAATATTTAATAACGATAATATAAATTAAAATTCGTTATAATGGTTAAGTTATATTAAAAACTGAAATGAAGTTTAGGTGAGAATATGTTGGATAATTTACGCGGTATGGCTGTGTTCGCCAGTGTGGTCGGACACGGCTCTTTTAGTGGTTCTGCTCGCGAGCTTGGTATTACTACTAGTGCAGTCAGTCAGCAAATTCGTTCACTAGAGAATGAGCTTGGCGTTGTGCTATTGCATCGCTCGACTCGTAAGCTCAGCTTAACGGAAGCTGGTGAGAGCTTTTATGAGTCGGCAAAGATGTGGTCAGCGCGGCTGAGCAAGGTCGAATCAAAGTTAATCAATTGCGTGATGAGCTAGCAGGTAGTCTACGGGTGTCGACGACGCCTGAGCTTGGCGTAAATCATATATTGCCAGCGCTTTCTACATGGATGGCTGCGCATGATGATCTGAGTGTCACTTATCTCGCAGACAATCATTATATCGATATGATTGATGAACGTATCGACATCGCGATTCGCATGAGTCCATCGATTAATGACTCGAGTCTAAGTAGCTATCCGCTCACCGATGTGCGCCAGTTACTCGTGGCTTCACCCCAATATCTGCGTCAGCATCCTAAGATTAATACACCAAAAGATTTGGCTGATCATCAATTAATTTGTATTGAAATCATGAAAGATGCCAATCAGATTGATATGATTCAGACAGAGACCAACAAAAAAACGCGTGTAAAAATGAACTCACGTATCTACACCAACAATGTCTTCATGGCGACAACCTTAGCTAAAGAAGGTCATGGCTTGGTGAGAATGATGGAAATGGACATCAAAAAAGAGCTTGAGAGTGGAGAGTTGGTAGAGGTATTGACTGGTTATCAGTTGCCGAGCTTTGTACTATATGCCGTTACCTTAAACCGCGACCAACAACCAGCTAAAATCACTCGTTGCCTAGAAGTACTGAAGAAATATTTTCATGCAAACTAAGTGTTATGCAGACTAAATATTGGTTGTTTCAATAATCGGTCAGCAAAAAGCCTATGGATAGAGTTGTCCATAGGCTTTTTTATTACATGCTACATATTCAAGCAAGCTTTAGAATGTTGGCTTTAATAAGTTGATCAATCGTTCAGCGACTTGTGTGCTTTCATCACGGCTCATATTGAGCGGTGGTAGCAAACGTACCACATGGCCACCTGTCACATTGATGATAAGTTTTTGCTCGTCACGGGCACGATCTACCAATTGGCTACAATCCATGTCTTCAGGTAGCGCAATACCAATCATCATACCGGCACCGCGGCTACTTACGCCGTGTTGTCCTAGTGCATTGACGAGACTTTCTCGGATAAACAATCCTTCCGTCACCGCATTCTCCATGATGTCGCTATTTGCAAGTACATCGTACACGCTATGTACCACGCGACTGGCTAATGGCGTACCACCGTAAGTAGAGCCATGACTCCCTGCACCAAATAATCCATTGGCACGCCCACGTACCATACAAGCGCCGACTGGAAATCCATTTCCCAAGCCTTTGGCAGTCGTCAATACATCAGGGCGCGCATTGCTATGCTGATAGGCAAAATATTTACCAGTACGACCATTGCCGGTTTGCACCTCATCAAGCATGAATAACCAGTTATAAGCATCACACTCTGCTTGTAGCTCTTCTAAATAGGTAAAGCCATTGGCCGCAGTATTAAGACCACCTTCACCTTGGATCGGCTCTACAAAAATGGCGCAGATGTCCTCATGGTCTAACGCCGCTTGCTTTATCGCGGCAATGTCACCAAATGGCACACGGATAAAGTCGTCATCTAGAGTATAAAACCCTTCGCGGGCTTTTGGGTTAGCAGTGGCCGATAGTGATAGTAATGTACGGCCGTGGAATGACTGCTCCATCACGATGACTTTTGGGCGTGCAAAGCCTTGTTGCGACGCATACAGGCGTGCAAGCTTTAGTGCCGCTTCATTTGCTTCAGCGCCACTATTGGCAAAAAACACACTATCCATTTGAGCTGACGTACATAGTTTCTCTCCTGCGCGCTCTTGCCAGTCGATACCGAACAGATTGCTGGTATGAACCAAGGTCGCTGCCTGCTGTTGAATAGCGTCGGTCACTTGTGGATGGCAATGTCCTAATCCACATACCGCGATACCAGTTAAGGCATCTAAGTATGGCGTATCGTCTTTTGTATAGAGCCAACTGCCTGCACCGCGGGTAAAGCTGATCGGTTGACGATTATAAGTGGGCATTAGGTAAGTAGCAGACATGTAAAACATCCTTGGTATAATAAATTGAGTAAAGAGGTAGGTTATAGCTCGTCAGAAAAAGGTGTGGTTTCTGCAGGTAACGTGTATTTTTCATTTGCCCAAGCACCTAAGTCGATCAGCTTACAGCGACCACTACAAAATGGCTTATATTTGTTGTCTTGCCAAGCAGTTTGAGTGCCACAACGTGGGCAAGGGTAGGTTTTGGGTGCAGTGTTGGTATTAGAGTCAGTCATAATAAAGGTGGGAGTATCCTTGATGTTATTAGTATCATTTGCGCACGATAGTTATTTATTATCATATAAATTGTGATGAATTGAGGAGTACTAGTTGTCGTTATATTACTATTCAATTAGATTGGCTATATAATAGCATGGGGCAGAATAATGACAAAAGACAAATGCTTTAAGGATAGTAGATGATAGACAATATCGAGTTCACACATCAGCAAGCGCGTGCCTTTCAACCACAACGACTCTCCGCACCGCGCGACTTTATGATTCCAAAAATCATCAGTGATAATAAAGACGAAAAGCCGTTAATCTTGGAGATTGGAGCAGGGAAGGGCAAGCATGCACTTAGCTTTGCCCTGCAAAATCCTGATAAGCATTTGATCGCCATTGAGCGCACACGCAATAAGTTTGATGCTTTCTCAAAGCTGGCTACACTGCAAGACCTATCGAACCTAGATGCGATCCATGCAGATGCGATTGCTTGGACGGTGCATGCGCTAAAACCCAATAGTGTGGCTAAAATATTTATTCTTTATCCCAATCCTGAACAGCATAATCCCAATCAGCAATGGCTAAATATGCCCTTTTTGAGTTTCTACTATCTCGCTTGCAAGTAGGGGGAGAGATAATACTGGCCACCAATATTCAATCTTATATGGACAATGCAGAGCATCAAGCAGCTAAGCTTTGGTGCCTACCAAATAATCGCTACCGAGTGCCTGTCGACAGCCAGCGTACGCATTTTGAAGTGAAGTACCTAGCGCGGCAGGAGGTATGCTGGGAGTTAAGCATCCGTAAGCCAAAATGGTATAAAACCCGGTTTGATAATTGGCAAGCTTAATAATAGGCGAAAAATAGCCTAAGCAGAAAAATATAAATCAGAAAAGCCGTCACTAAAGGACGGCCAAAATTTCGCACTACTAAAAACTATAAATAAGGTTTGACCAAGGTATTAGGGTTGGTATGTGCGTCAAGCACTGTTAAAAAAGTATATGCACCAATAAATTTGCGGCTAATAAACATAAATTCTTTTGGAGGAAGGTTAAATTCAAAAGATTGCATCGCACGAGTAGCTTTAGTGGATAAGCGTGAATGCAATTTGCTATTGGCCCAAATATAGCGATTTTGCTCATCCAAACAATCTGTAGGGATGTCATCGTTTTTCTCAGGATCACTGAATGGCTCGGTAGCCAATAGGAACAATGAGGCAATATCAGAGCGTACTTTATCACTCATACTATCGAAGAAATCATAACCCGTCATCGCTAGAGTCATTGCCTGATGGTTGTGGTGATATCCTGCCCTCAATAGTCCACGGGCAATCGTAAGCAAATTACTATCAAATTGACGAATTGCACCAAAATCTAGCAAAACAAGTTTATCAATATCGTCTGTACTTTCACTAACTCGAACTAAATAGTTACCAAAATTAGGATCCGTCTGCATTTCACCCCAGACAAAAATCTCTTGCATCATAATTTCGATGGCAGCTTGACCAATTGCACTGCGGCGCTCGTGAGGCAATAGCTGTAGTGCTTCAGACACGACAGTGATACCTGGCTCATATGACATACATAGCAGACGTTTTTTTGAATAATTACGATTAATTTTAGGCACGATATAACGTGGATCATTGCTTAAACGATCGTAGAAACGCTCTGTTGTTGCTGCTTCTGCTTCATAATCGACTTCATGGTGGAGTAGGTCCCGTATTTCCTCAAACCAAGCATCGAGAGCGCGCGTTTGGGGGACGATGTTACTTACCTTTAGTAGTCGCTTAAATAGGGCAAGATCAGAGTTGATGGCATCGGCCACCCCGGATACTGAATTTTCAACACGACTTGTTCACCAGTTGCTAATACTGTCGCCCGATGGACTTGGGCAGAGAAGCCGTTCCAATAGGAACAGGGTCAACATCGAGCTCATTTAGTTTTTCACCCAATAGCTGGCGCAATGTTTGCTCAATTGTCGGCCAGGTAAGCGTCGCCGTATCATCATTGAGCGTTTGCAAGGCACGCGTAATCTCTGGTGGCAATATATGTTCACCATAGATGGCTAGCATTTGACCAATTTTGACAACTGAACCTTTCAATTTACCAAGCTCTGATGCCAGATAACTCGCTTGAGCTTCCATAAATGCTTGGTTACGTGCGGTCCGTGCTTCTTTATTCAAAACATGCCAGACACACTATTACCCGCCCAACGACGACCAATATTTAAGGAGGTTTTAGCAATCGACATGCGGCGATCAAACCCTGAGGTTTTTAGACTATCGATTGATTGCTTATTGTTAGAAGGTTTAGACGTATCATTTGCCATAAATATAATCATTCATCCAGTTGGTATTGATTTGCGGGTTCGAGACCTACAATACAAGGGAGATGTGATGCACGGGTATAAAATTGTATCATATAAAGTGCATGGGTTTTATGAGCGCACACAGGCTGTTGATAGTTACTTTGTAAGTCAAAATAATTGCGTGATATTTTACCGATTTAATGTTGAGAGTTGTGCTCATGTCTGGTCTATCATTAAGCCGCCATCTCATTTTTATGAGCATTTCATCAAAAATAGACCTAAAAATGACTGTCAAAAATAAGACCTAGCATGCATGATGCTAGGTCAAATAATGTATAGCGTATCAGTCATATTTGCTTAATCAGACATATGGAGTGAAAACTCACGTTATCTGACAAGGATTAACTCATCAAGCATTTTCACGAGCAATGGCATGATGCCCGATATCACGGCGATATTGCGCACCATCAAAGCTAATCGCAGCAGTGACTGCTAGTGCTGCTTGCTGAGCTTCAGAAATATTATTTGCTAAAGCAGTCACGCACAATACACGACCACCGTTAGTCACAACTTCGTTCTCATTGTCATTCGAGAATGCCGTACCAGCATGAAATACTTTAACAGCATTATCGTTCGTAGTGTCCAGCTCTGGCAAGCCAGCAATCACATCGCCTTTCGATGATGTTTCAGGATAGCCTTTCGATGCAACTACGATACCTAGAGCAGGGCGGTTGTCCCATTTGGCTTCGCTAGGCAGTTGACCTGCCAACCCTTGTGCAACCAAGTCTACCATTGATGACTGCAGGCGCATCAAAATAGGCTGCGTCTCTGGATCACCAAAGCGGCAATTGAATTCAATGACATAAGGATCGCCTGCTTTATCAATCATAAGACCAGCATATAAAAATCCAGTATAAGGGTGTCCTGCGTCTTTCATCGCATCGACGACTGGCTGAATGACTTGTGACATCACTTTGTCATGAACGTCTTTGGTCACGACTGGCGCAGGTGAATAAGCACCCATACCGCCAGTGTTGGGACCCGTATCCCCCTTCAAAAGCACGTTTGTGATCTTGGCTGGTCGCCATTGGCAAGATATTGTCACCATCAATCATGCAAATAAAGCTGGCTTCTTCACCTTGCAAGAACTGCTCGATGACCACACGACTACCAGCATCACCGAATTTGTTGTCCGCTAGCATATCGTCAATCGCTTCATGCGCTTGCTCAATAGTCTCAGCAACAATGACGCCTTTACCAGCAGCAAGCCCGTCAGCTTTGATAACAATAGGCGCGCCTTGCTCATCAACGTAAGCTTTGGCAGCAGTAGCGTCTGTAAATCCTTGATAAGCAGCCGTTGGAATATTGTTTTGTTCCATGAATTCTTTAGCAAAGGTTTTCGAACCTTCTAATTGAGCGCAGTAGGCTGTTGGACCCCATGCTTTGATACCAGCATCACGGCACGCATCAACGATACCAGTGACCAAAGGTGCTTCTGGTCCGACGATGACCATGTCAATATCATTGTTTTGGCAAAATTCGATAACAGCGCTGTGCTCACTGGCATCAGTAGACGTTAAGACAACGTTTTGGCATTTAGGTTCAAGGGCCGTGCCAGCATTACCAGGAGCGATATAGACATTTTCGACATTGTCATCTTTTGCACACTGCCATGCCAGCGCGTGTTCACGACCACCTGAACCAATCACCAAAATATTCATCATACCTCTTGCCCTTAGCATTAAAGTTAATAATGAGCTATTCGTACGCTCGTAGATATATCGGCATATTCTAACAAAAAAACAGTATTGATTACTATGAGTATCCACTTGCCAGCACCTAATCTCGAATGCTAATGCTATGGCATTGAACATCATTGTCTCATTAGCAAAGGTTATCGACATGTCGTTGATTCATGAAATGATGTTGTACGCTTTAGCTCGCGCCGCAGGTGCGTTAAACTTCACTATATTGATGGCATTAAATCCTGATGGCTACATATTCATAAAAATAAGAGTAAAAAGGAGAAAGTCTTTAGACGTCATAATAAAAGAATAAGTCGCGTGACTGGATATATTGCCATTGCATCACAAGTTATAGTCGAACCACTATTAAAGTGTTACAGCGTTAGACTCGTTTAGCCTACTACCGTAGTACTTGCACTCGTCTGCCTTATACCACTTTTAATATTGATTGACTATATAAAGCCCTATATGCAATGACGGTAATTAACACAGATTGATAAACATAAATAGATAAACCAAACCTATAAAAGGACGAAGGACAATGCCAAACTCCCTCAGTATCGCAAAAGAGCGCATTAGCCAGATAAGCGATATTGCTACCAGTTATGTACAAAAAGACAAATCGCTATTTGATCATTTTATCCATAGCTACTATGAGCCGCTGCATCAAGAAACTGCAGAGGCGATCAGTAATGCTGATTTGGCGGGCATGGCGCTACATCACTTTACATTGCTCAAAGCCTATGATTGCAGCAAACCACAACTGGCAGTATTGAATCCCTTAGCAGAAGAGCAGCACTTTCATAGCTCGCACACGGTCATTCAGATCGTGGCATATGATAGACCATTTTTAGTCGATACGATCTTGATGAGCCTTGAAGCTGAAGGTATCGATGTGCATCGTACTTACAATATCATCGTAAGTGTTAAACGCGATGAGGACGGCCAGATTACTTATGTTGAAGGCGCACATGAAAGTGCCACTTCTCATATGTCGTTGATTCATTGTGAAATTGCGTATCAAGATAATGAAAACTTGGAAGCATTACAACAAATGCTTATGTCTAAAATTGACACGCTTGATATTGTCGTTGGTGACTGGAAACAAATGCGTGCGCAGTTAAATGACATTAAAGCTGAGCTGTCTAGCAAACCACTGCCAGAAGTGTTCTACTCACAACAAGAAATCCAAGCATTTTTAGATTGGATATTAGATGACCACTTTATCTTCTTAGGTTATCGCGAGTACCGTTTAGAAGGCGGTCACGAAATCGAAGTCGCCGAACCTACTAATTTGGATTTATTTGCCATTGGTAATAGCGGTCTTGGTCTATTGCGCGGTTCAGAAGAAGACAAAATATCAGAAAGCTTCAATCAACTGCCTAAAGGGCTAAAACAATTATTAACTGAGCCGCGCGTGTTGATGCTGTCTAAATCAAGCCGTGTATCTCCGATACATCGCTCGGTATATATGGACTTTTTGGGTATCCATAAGTTCGATGATAATGGTAAATTGATTGGTGAGTATCGCTTTATCGGTTTGCTGACATCACAAGCGTATCAGCTTACCGTACAGCAAATACCGCTACTACGCGAAAAGGCCAACAAGATTATGGCCATGGCAGAATTGCCACGTGGTGGTCATGCTTATCATAAATTGATGCATGTGATTAATACCTTGCCACGTGATGATCTGTTCCAAGCCAGCGTCGAAGAGCTGTACCCAATTGTCTCAGGTATTAGCCAATTACAAGACAAAAGAGCTTACGCTTATTTAGCCGTATCGACCATTACCAACGTTTTGTCTCGTGCTTGGTTTATATTCCACGTGATAAGTTCAACACTGAGCTACGCATCAAAGTACAAAACGTTCTAAAAGATGCTTATAACGGTCTGTCTTCAGGTTTTACCACTGAATTCAATGAATCTGCGCACGCCCGCGTCCATGTCCATGTGCGTACAGTCCCAGGTCAAGTGAATGACGTTAATATCGCGACACTGGAAGCCAAATTGTCAGCACTTATGCAGTCATGGGATGATAATTATCAAAAATGCTACTCGATAATGTGGGTGAGCAACAAGCCAACGCTTTGACTCGTCGCTTTTTAGACTATATTCCTGCAGCTTACCAAGAGCGTTTTGATGCTCGTACCGCAGTCGAAGATACGAAGCGTCTGGCGGGACTGACCGCAGAAAACCCAATGATTTGGCATTTATACCACTCGACAGGCGATGCACGTAACCAACTTCACCTAAAGCTATACGGTCGCGAGCAGCCTGTTATCTTGTCAAAAGTACTACCAATACTTGAAAACTTTGGTGTATCGGTTATCTCAGCACAAACTTATGAGTTTGATTTGCCAGAGCAGCCTATTTGGATGCAGAGTACGAGCTGACGCTAGAGCATGTCGATACGGTCAATATGCAAGTCGTGCGTGGTCAGTTCGAAGATAGTCTCAAGCAAATTTGGGCAGGCCGTGTTGAGAGCGATTCGTTCAATGAGTTGGTACTAACGACCAAGCTCGACACTTACGATGTCGTCGTATTACGTGCGCTGTCTCGCTATATGCTACAAGCTCGTGCGCCATTCTCCAGTGCTTATATTCAGCAAACTGTTGTTAAAAACAGTGATATCAGTGTGGCATTGGGTAGCTTGTTCGATGCGCGCATGAACCCTGAATATAGTGATGAGACGCGCCAAGAAAAAACAACGAAAATTCAAGAGAAAATCACTGCTGCGTTAGTAGATGTCGATAGCCTAGACGAAGATCGTATCTTGCGCTGGTACTTAGATTTGATCAATGCGATGGTACGTACCAACTTCTATCAAGTAGATTGCGACGGTCAACGCAAAGATCGTTTGTCGTTTAAGTTCTTGGCAGCAGACATTCCAAATCTGCCTAAACCAAAGCTCATGTTTGAGATATTTGTGTATTCACCGCGCGTTGAAGCGGTGCATCTACGTGGTGGCAAAGTCGCCCGTGGTGGTCTGCGCTGGTCAGATCGTATGGAAGATTTCCGTACCGAAGTACTTGGCCTTGTCAAAGCACAGATGGTCAAAAACGCAGTAATCGTCCCTGTTGGCTCTAAAGGCGGCTTTATTGTCAAAACCAAAAGCATGGCTGATGGTCGTGAAGCGTTCCAAGCAGAAGGCATTGCCTGTTATCAGACATTCCTACGCGGTATGCTTGATGTGACTGACAATATCGTTGATGGAACGATCGTCCCGCCAGCCAACACTGTACGCTATGATGAAGATGATCCGTACTTGGTTGTCGCAGCGGACAAAGGCACAGCGACTTTCTCTGATATCGCCAATGCACTCGCAGCAGAGTACAACTTCTGGCTGGATGATGCTTTTGCTTCAGGTGGTTCAGTAGGTTATGACCATAAAGCCATGGGTATCACAGCGCGCGGTGGTTGGGAGTCGGTCAAACGTCACTTCCGTATGCGCGGTATGGATATCCAAAACCGTGATGACTTTACCGTGGTCGGTATTGGTGACATGAGTGGGGATGTATTCGGTAATGGTATGCTGCTCTCAACGCATACTAAGCTCGTTGCTGCCTTTAACCACCTGCATATCTTTATTGATCCTAATCCAGACACGGCGGCCTCATACGCGGAACGCGCACGCTTGTTTGAGCTACCGCGCTCATCATGGGCAGATTATGAAGCATCATTGATCAGTCAAGGTGGTGGGATATTCTCGCGCCAAGACAAGACTATCGCTATCAGTCCTGAGATGAAATCGCTCTTTGATATCAGTGCAGACAGCCTTACACCGAACGATTTGATCAGTGCGTTATTACGTGCGCCTGTCGATCTGATTTGGAATGGTGGTATCGGTACGTATGTCAAAAGTGCAAATGAGACGCATGCCGATGTTGGCGATCGTGCCAATGATTCGCTACGTATCGATGGTAATGAGCTACGTGCAGCCGTCGTTGGTGAAGGTGGTAACTTAGGTCTAACCCAGCAAGGTCGTATCGAATACGCTCAAACGGGCGGACGCATATATACAGATGCCATCGATAATTCAGGCGGTGTAAACTGCTCGGATCATGAAGTCAATATCAAAATCTTACTTGGCAAAGTGGTCGAGCAGGCGATATGACGCTGAAGCAGCGTAATGAATTGCTTGAGAGTATGACTGACACCGTAGCAGAATTGGTACTACGTCAGAACTACTTGCAACCACAAGCCATTGAGCTGAGTCATATTCGCGCCGCAGCCAATCTAAGCGATCATCAGCGCTTCATCCAAATGTTAGAGAGTGAAGGGCGCCTGGATCGTGCAATTGAGTATCTACCATCAGACGAAGAGATTACGAAGCGTCAAAAAGCAGATACCGGTCTGACCAATCCTGAGCTCGCCGTCGTCTTGGCTTATGGCAAAATGTGGGTCTATGACAATCTGTTATCATCTGATTTACCAGATGATCCGTACTTCATTAACGAGCTACGTAAGTACTTCCCAGATGAGCTTGCATCACGCTTTTTGATGAGATGACTGAGCACCGCTTGCATCGTGAAATCATCAGCACTTACTTGACCAACAGTGTGGTCAACCGCTTAGGTATTGAGGCGCTATTCCGTCTGTTTGAGGAAACCGATCAATCCCTAGCGACTATCGTGCGTGGTTATGCGATTAGCCGTGATGTATTCAACGTATCGCGCGCTTGGCAAGCATTAGAAGCACTAGATAACCAAGTTGAAGCAACACTACTGCTGAACCTTGAGCTGCGTCTACGTGATGCGCTTGAGCGCGGTGTGGTCTGGTTCATCAACGCCTTCGGTCAAAACTTGCAAGTTGCTGATATGATTAGCCGCTTTAGCGATAGTGTTGAAAAACTGACTAAGCAAAGTGGCTTTATTGAGCAGCAGTTTGCACAGTATCTGCAAGAAGACACCGAGCGTTTGATGCAAAAAGATCTGTCTGACAACGATGCTACCTTATTTGCGATGCTACCGTATCATGTCGATGCGCTTGATGCTGCATTGCTAGCTGAGCAATATGAGCGTCCTGTTGATGAGATTGCAACCCTATACTTTGAAGCCTATCAAGTGTTGCAGTTAGATTGGATGATGGACAATATTGCCAATTTACCGCAGCAAGACTACTGGGATCGCCGTGCACGCCATGCGTTAGTGAACGAGTTGTCACGTAGCTTGCGCCTACCAATGGATGCGGTACTGTCTAAACCAGATGCCAAGCAAGCATTTAGTGAATGGAAAGCAAGACACGTCGATCAGCTTGCAGCAGTCACGACAGAGATGAATAAGTTAGATGAGCTGCATAGCAACAATGAAGAAGATCAAATTGGTCTGTCAACGCTGTCAGTACTAATGAGTGAGCTGAGTGGTTTAGTCACTAAATAATCAGTTACTCATTAAGAAATAAATATCTGTAAGTTCAAAAAACCACCGTTCTTAATGTTTGGTGGTTTTTATTGTCTAAACAAAATCGTTTAATCGAAAGTAGAGTAGAAAGTAGCAAACTGAATAGCTTAAATTACGAGGCTTTTTCACTGACAACTTTGTGACATCCTTGACCACTAATTCGGCTAAAGCCGCCTGAGAGCTTTTCGACCTTAATTTGGGTTAAGATACGATCTTTTAGCGCCTGTACATGGGATATCACCCCGATTAATTTTCCTTCTTGTTGCAAGTTGGTCAGCGTATCTAGCGCAATATCCAAAGACTCTTCATCCAAGGTACCAAAACCTTCATCCAAAAATAGCGAGTCCACGCGGATATTTTGGCTCGCCATTTGTGACAAGCCTAATGCGAGCGCCAGACTGATGATAAAGCCTTCACCGCCTGAGAGATTTTTGGTACTACGAATCTCGCCACCTTGATAATTGTCAATGACGTTGAGCTCAAGCGGGCTATTGTCATCACGAGCCAGCAGGTAGCGATCACTCATTTTTGCAGCTGAGTGTTGGCATGATTAACCATCAGATCAAAGGTAAGTCCTTGAGCAAAGGTACGATACTTTTGCCATCAGACGAGCCAATCAATTTATGTAGCTGTTGCCACACTTGTAACTTCTCTTTTGGGCATTGATGGCATCAATCTGTGCCTGTTGCGTGCTTTTCTTATCCTCATTGTCTCGTAACTGCTGACTGATTGCACCAATTGACTCAATGCAGCTATTAAACTTCTCTTGGACTTGCGCTTGCTGCTGGATAAGCGTTTCTTTATCGTCTGTTGTCAGCGGATTAGCTTGCTTATCTTCTAATGCTTTCTCGGTTTCTTTCAATAAGGATTGCGCTTGCTTGTGTGCATAATCAATACGTTCTTGCTGCTGTTTGAGTGCATTACGCTCATCCATAGGCAAGCGCGCCGCCAAAAATTCTGCTTCCGTATCAAAGCTGGAGGAGGCAAGTGCCGTTTGGAACTGGTTTTCTAGAACCTGCACGGTATCAGCTGCTGCTTTGATTTGCTGGGTGATCTGCTCTCGTTGGTCTTTTAGCTGCTTGAGCGTGTATTCAGCACTGTCTAGTTGTCTTTGGGCAACGGACTGATCGGTTTTCGCTTGTTCTAATGCCTCGCGCAAACGCTGCTCTTCTGCATCGGGATCTTTGTCGGCGAAGACATTGACTCTGTGTGTTTGTAGCTGCTCAAGCGCCTTTATTTTTTCAATCACGAGTTGAACCAGACTATCAAGCTCCTGTTGGTCTTTATCCAACTGGGTTTGTTTGGTATCGATCTGTATTTCTAGACCGCCTAGTTCTGTCGCTAGCTTTTGCTGATGCTCTTTATAATTATTAAGCTCATTTTTTATGGTTATAAGCGCTGCGTGCTGCTGACGCAATGTCGTGATATGCGTATGATAATCCGCCTCGTTTAGGATAACTTGGCTATCAATACTTTCCATCAGGGGGATGTAAAGTTGGCTTCGAGGCGCGTATCTGCGCGATTGCGTTTGACTGAAACGTGCCAGCCGCGTATCTTTCTAAGAGCTGAATGATGTCATTTTTAAGGGTGGTTAATTCAGAGAAATTATCGTGAATGTGTTTATCTGTATTATTTATACTCACGGATGTTATTTTGATATTCGTCTCAATCCCATTAATATCGCTTGCCAGCTTATGCTGCTGTTGTGCTAATGCGCTAATGTCCTCGCGCATGGTAGCGAGCTTCTCCGCCAAGCCTCTGATAATTGGACAGCGTGCCTTTAAGTGATGCTTTACGTTCGGTCAATTGATGTTGAGTGCTCTTTAACACCGGTATTATATCTACATGTGTCTCAAATTGCTGCAATGGTTGTATCATTGCCGCGATAAAAGGTGAGTAGTTTTCCTTCAGGACTAAACTCACTGACTGCTTGATATCAGCTGCCAGTTTTTGTGCTTGATCTTGTAGTAGGTTTTTCTGATTTTGCTGTCGCTCAAGCTGCTGCTGTTTGGTTGCTTGACTGATACGATGTACAGATAAGCTGTTTTCCAAATCGGATATGGTGGTGTCCAGCTCTATCATTTGTTGCTGAATCTGATCTGCTTCGGTATCTGATATCAAATGCGGGTGGTTTGCGCCATAAGGATGCTCAAGCGATCCGCACAGCGGGCAAGGATGACCGTCTTTTAGATCAGCAATGTGGCTTTCTAGAGTGGCTACTTTTTGTAGTAGATATAACTGTGTTTGTTTGTCTTGCCGCTTGTCTTTAGTGGATTGGATAGTGGATGATTTATTAGTAATGATATCAGCCAGCACTACCAGATCGTCTTGTATTACTGGTAGCTCAGTGTCTATATCTTTGATCTGTGCGCGAAGCTCATTGAGCTTATCTGCTTTTGACTCTATTTGTTCAAGCTGACGATCGAGGCCATCTATCTGTTCTTGTTCGCTGTGTATCTCAGGTAGAGACTGTCTTTCAATTAATTCGGCTTGCTTTTGTTGTAATTCCTCGATCTGAGCTTGCAGAGCTTTTTCTTTAGCCGCTTGATCCTTTTGTAGTGGATACAAGGTTCTAAGATGGCTTTGATACTGGTCTGTATTGTGTTTTTGGTTGGCCTTGTTGATATTTAAATCAGCATTGTCTTGGAGTAGTGCTTTTAAACTGGTGCAATAACTCTTAAAATTAGCAATATCGCCGTCGATGTCATTTAAGTCATTTGCACCATTAAGATTGCGCGCTATATCTGCTAATTGGGATTTATTTTGTACTGCTTGTTGTTGATGGTGATCAATCTCTAGGCGTAAGCGCTGAGTATGGTCCGATAAAGTATTCTCCCTTTGCTGCGCTTCTTTTAATCCCTGCGTTTGCTGCGTAATGTCGATATCTAGCCTACGCGCTTCTCTAATATTAGGTAAGGTGGATCGCAGCGCCTCATCAGCGGCTTGTACGCGAGTTTTTACGGTATCTAGCAGCACGTTCGCTTGGTGTAAGTTATTCTGTGTTTGCGGCAGCGTATCGTTAATTCCTTGCTGTTCATTTTGTAAACGTTTTAGATTATTGCGGTCAGAGGCAAGCTTTCCGTATTGACTATCAATCTCCAACGCCTTATTGGCAGCGGTTAAGCGGGTAGCGTCATGGATAAAGTCTTGCTGAGCTTGCTGAGCCTGCGCTAGATCATTTTGATAAGTGTTCAGTTTTTCTTTTGATTCTGTGACGCTATCTAGCCACTTTATCTTTTCGACCAAATCTTGAATTTCTCGCTGCTGCGTACTCTGGGTGCTTTGATATGACTGCAAATCGGCTCTTAATTGACCTTCTTCTTCGGTATCTAAAAGTGCCAAGCCATCTAAACCATATTGCAGTTTACTCAATATCTCTTCTTCAGTGCGCTTCTTATTATGAACATGTGTTGAAATGGTGGCATAAATATCAGTGCCTGTAATTTTTTCTAAAATATCGGCACGCTCGTCAGCTTTTGCCTTCAAAAAAGCTGAAAAACTGCCCTGAGCCAGCAATATAGAGCGAGTGAACTGCTGAAAGTCCATCCGAGTCAGTTCAATTATTTTATTTTTGGTATGTTTTAGCGTGCTCTCTAACAGCTCATCTTTTTTTGATGAGTCATCAACGTTTATCTTAGCAATTTCATGAGGTGGCGTCTTGCAGATTGCCATCTGCCTTATTATAAGCACGGCGCTGTCCCCAACGGCAGCGGTACTGCTCACCATTTAAATCAATCACGACTTCAGCGAAGCATTCCGCTGTTTGCCGCGTCATTACTTCATTGCTGCTTTTGCTGATACTGTTGATCCTTGGTGTTTCACCATATAGCGCCAGACAAATCGCATCTAAGATGGTGGTCTTGCCAGCGCCTGTTTGCCCAGTAATGGCAAAGATGCCTTCATTCAAAAAAGCAGGATCACTAAAGTCAATGTGCCATTCGCCTTTTAGGGAGTTGAGATTTTTTAGTCGCAGTTCAATCAGTCGCATGAGCAGGTCTTATTTTTAGATAGGTCTATAGAGTGGTTATCAAAGTAGTTGACATGAGCGGCTGTTATTCCGCCTGAGTGTCTTCATGACGCAAGTTATATATGATTTGCTGATAGGCTTCTCGCAGGGCGTTTTTTTGTTCATCTGCGACCTTGTTCAGAAGCAGACAGCGCTCAAACACCTCTTCCCTCATCCAAGTCTTGTAGTGTCTCAGAGGTTTGCTGCTGGTTTAGCACTTTATTATAAGTGCGGGTATTTTTTATTTTTAGTACCTCACACCGCAAGCCATCTACCATCGCCTGGATATGCTCACGTAACTCGCTGACCAGCTCGTCACCTGTGTAAATCACTTCGAGCCAAACAGACTCCGTGTCATCTAAAGACTGAGCAGTACTATCAATTTTCTGTTGGATAGACTGTAGATCACCTGAGACTTGTGCCAGTTTTTGAAACGTGGGAATAGGTAAGGAAGCGATCTGCATCTGACATGATTTGTCAAAATGTAGTCGCTGCGGTGGAGAGGTCATTTTGAGTCAACATCATTTGAATTGAGGTCATCAACCTTGCTTTCTTGCTTTACATGGTGTTCGTCTACATTGCTTTTGTCGCGGCCCTCATTGTTTACTGAATCATCAAAGCCAAACAAATCATCCATAAAACCACTCGTCTGATTGGCTACTTTTTTAGCCGCTTTTTCTACCGATGTTTCAATTGTAGCAACTGTACGGGTGATCTGAGGCGCATTGCTTGCAATGGTACGAGCAGCGGTATTGTTTGACATTGGTTTTTTATCACTAAACTCGTTTTTTACTGCGCCAAACTGTATGAGCAACACTTGTTTTTGCTGGCGCGCCTCACCAAAACCCATGGCAATCGGCGAGCCTGAATAGCGAATGGTCTCACGGCCGCCGACCCGCTGCGGGACATGCAAATGCCCAAGGGCGACATAGTCAAAACCCTCATCAAACATATCAGCGGAGATTTTGCCAAGTGAGCCAACATAGAGATCGCGCACGCCGTCATCATCGGTTGTTTTGCCACCAGCGGCGAATAGATGACCTGTGGCAATGATAGGGATATGCCGTTGATGAGCTTTTATTAATTTGGCCTGCTGTTCTCTAGCAATCGCTGCTACTTCATCATAGTGGGCGCGAATACCTTTGATAACATTGGCGTCTTTGCTATCCGCAGACTCGCCAGCGCTACTGCTACGTACATCACGGTCGCGCAGGTAGGGTACAGCGGCGATAATGCAATGAGGATTGTTATCATCATCACCTAAGACCAATACCTCATCTTCTAAATCATCACAAGCAGTCCCAATCACATGGACATTCAAAAATTTGAGCACATTGCTTGGCGCATCCAAAAATGTCGGTGAGTCATGATTGCCTGCGACGATGATGATATGCTGGCAACAGGAGCGTGAGACTCGCCCCAAAAACTCATAATACAGAGCCTGCGCTCGGTTGCTCGGTGTCATGGTGTCAAAATGTCACCGGCGACAATCAGTACATCGACGTGTTGCTCGCTAATGGTGGTTTCAAGCCAGCCCAAAAACGCTGCAAACTCATCATAACGCATACGGCCATAGAGCCTGCGCCCCAAGTGCCAATCGGACGTGTGCAATATTTTTAAAGGTCTAACAGAGATATATTTAGAAGCAATAGATAGGGGCATAGTTTGGCTTATCATTAAACGTCAGAACATTAATTAGGTAGCTTCCATTCTAGCAAGAATCGTTGAGGTTTTCTCTGTTGCAAAAGAAAACCCTACCAATAGATAATTGACAGGGTCGCTTTGCGGTACAGGTAATAATAAAACACAGAGGATTAATCGATGATGAGGTGCTCTAGATCGTCCCCTGAATTTGTCGCAAGATTTGCAATCATCGATAGCGCATGAGCTTGTTGATCTATGGACTGTTTGACTGCTTCACCTCTTGAGCCTTCACGTAACCAGTTTTTAGCTATATCATCGCTGCTTTGGTTGTGCTGCTGATTTTGTAAATTGTACCAAGCCAAATCATGATGCAAGCTGACCACGTCGCCCATAATAAGCAGGGCAGGCGTCGGCAGCTGAGCGGTTTCTTGCTGACTGACGATGCTGGCAAGCGTACCTGTTAGGACTTGCTGATTGGGCATACTGGCATTAGAGACAATGGCAATTGGCGTATCAGCGCTACGACCAGCGTCAACCAAGCCTTCAGTCAAGCGCGCCAGCGAATGCAGACCATATAAAAGACCACCGTCTCATCGGTGTTCAAGAAGTTTTTAAAGTTGTTGTTGGGCGTGCCTGCCTTCAAGAATCCTGTCACAAAACGTACGGACTGTGAGTGGTCACGGTGAGTTAAGGGTATGCCAGCATAGCTAGCAGCGGCATTGGCAGCGGTGATCCCTGGTACGACCTGATACGGCACACCATGAGCGCGCAGGCTTTCAATTTCTTCACCGCCACGACCAAAGATAAATGGATCGCCACCTTTTAATCGAACCACACGCCGACCTTCTTTGGCGCTATTGACCAATAACTCATTGATGCCAAGCTGCGCGACAGTATGGTTACTGCGTTTTTTACCGACAAACACTTTGTCTGCATCACGGCGGCAAAGATCCAGCACTTGTGGAGATACCAATGCGTCATAGTAGACAATATCTGCTTGCTGCATCAAACGCAGCGCTTTAAATGTCAAAAGCTCTGGGTCACCAGGGCCTGCGCCAACGATATAGACTTCGCCTACGGGGGTGATTTTTTTCTGACTCGTCTGATAGCGTAGGCGTTGTATTTTCCGCAGCATGGGCTTTATCATGAATAGCAGCGGCAGTACTATCTAAATCCGCTTGCAACTGAGCAGCCGCTTCGGTTTCATTACCAGCAAACATCAACTGGCTGACTTGACCCTCAAACGCACGCTCCCAAAATTGGCGGCGTCCCGTCAGCGTTGGTATTTTGGACTTTACCTCGCTGCGAAAATCTCCTGCCAGCTTGGCCAATTTACCATAGCCTTGCGGGATTAAGGTCTCAAGGCGTGCCCGTAATAGCCGTGCCAATACAGGCGCTTTACCATTTGATGAAATGCCGATGACAATAGGGTTACGATCAATAATGGCTGGAAAGATAAAATCGCACAATGGCGGCGTATCGACCACATTGACCGGGATATTTAGCTCAGTCGCATCTGCGTAAATCTCATGGTTAAGCGCTTCATCGTCAGTCGCGGCAATGATCACGCGAGCGCCTGACATATAGGATTTGTGATAGTTTTTTCAATCAACTCGTGCTTATTGTCGCTCAGTAACTCTCGTATTTCGTGGCTGATATCAGGCGCAAGAATCGTAATGCACGCGCCAGCACGGCTGAGCAAGTCCGCTTTACGCAGTGCCACTTCGCCGCCGCCCACGATGAGCACTTTACGGCCTTCTAATTTAAAAAAATAGCGGGAAGGTGTTCATAGTGTCACCATATATTGGATTATTTATTATAAAAGTAGAAAAGATATAAGGAATGCCGCCATTATGAGGTATCACAGACACACTCTCACCTAATGAATTGGCATTAGTATATTCATTTTTGAAATATTAATTGATATTTTTCTGGCTAATAGGAATAGATTAAATGACTTTCTTAAATCAATAAATTATCTAATACTCGCTAACATATCCCAAAATTAGGGTGTGCTAGCATGTCTTAAGATCATTAATCGTATATCAATAATTCACAATATTTAAAAAGAGTAAGCATACTATGAAACTATAAGACAGAGTGGCGATTATATTTGGTGGCACTTCAGGGTTGGGCGCGGCGACGGCAAAGGCGTTTGCTAATGAAGGTGCTAAAGTCGTCGTCACAGGACGCGATGAGGTGGCGGCGCTATTATTTAGGTCGCAAATAGCTTTAGTAGTTGCAAATATGATCGTCAATCATAAAAAAGCCCTCTCTTAAATTAAAGAAAGGGCTTTTTTCATTCAGAAAAACACTAAAATAAAATTACAGCTGCGTGTGCAGACCGCACTCACGGCTTTCTTCTACCTTAGTTGGATCAAAGTAGTCATGCTCGTTTGGCAAGTTGTGCTCATCTAAGTACACGTCCAAATCAGCATCGGTTTTTTCAAACAATGGCGCTACTTTCAATACACCGTCTTTTGATAAGCTAAGTACATCAAGCCCTTGACGGAACTCGGTTTGGTCTTTACGAATCGCGTTAAACCATACGTCAGGCTTTAGCTCAGCAAGGGCGCGGCGGAATGGCTCAAGTTTCACTTGTTCAGTAAACTCGCCATGTTGCGGGTTATCAATGCCTGGGATACCATTCATGGTTGAATCACGGTGTGCAGCGGTTTGTTTTGGGATATAAGTCACGACGTTGAGATCAAGATCACGAATCAATTTGTTGGCAAATTGATAGGTCGCATCGGTGTTATAGCCTGAATCTACCCACAATACCGTGATGTCAGGGCGCTGCTTGGCAACCAAATGCAAGATCGCTGACTCATAAGGACGGAAGTTGGTGGTGATGATTGGGTTTTTGGCTTGCGTCAATGCCCACTCAACGATTTGCTCAGGTGATTTACCTTGCAAATCTTGGTTTGCTTGGTCGATATCTAGGTTTGGGTGTAATTGGCTCATAATACATTCCTTAATAATTGTTAATATAAAAATCGAGTTTAGGTTTTTGAGAACATCGGTAATGCTGAAGCGTCTCGACCATCATAGCTACTGGCTAGGGCAGTGAAGGCTTGGCTAATATCAGATTTAGCATCATGCTCATTGAGTACAAAGCTAGTAGCACCAGCGCGCAGCAAATAAGCGATTTGATCACGACCAAACGCGCCTGCCATGCGAATATCACCTTCATAACCGAGCTGACGCAGAGTCTGTGCAAAACTAAAACCGCGACCATCCACAAAACTTGGGACATGAATGACGATCAAGTCTTGCGTCAATAAAAAGTCTTTTACATCAGACAGATCATCAGCATCGGTGTTGGATGTGATCCACACACCCAATCGGCTGCTGTGCTGCTTGAGGATATCAAATACTTGCGCGAGCAAACCGTTTGCCAGTTTTCCATCAGCATTTAATAAATCTGCTAATGGGACAAGTACATCAACTTTTTCTTGTTTGTGTAACAGCTCAAGTAAGGTCAGGTTTGATAACGCGATACCGTCAGGCAGCTGCGCTGTCGCTAGTGCTTGCCAAGTATCTTCGCCACTGATGTCTGCGCCATGGCTATCGAGCACATGATGATTAGCCATAGACCTTCTCCTTAAAGGGGGCGATACCAACGCGGTCAATCACGTCACCAAAACCCTCAACATCTTGTTCGTTAGTGCCGCGTATATCGAGATACACATCTAAAATGGTTTGTAAGGTGCTGGCCACATCATCCGCTGGCACCGCTTTTCCTAAGATTTTGCCCAATTTGGCGTCATTACTAGAGTTACCGCCAAGGCTAATCTGATACCAGTGCTCGCCTTTTTGTCCACACCCAAGATACCGATATCACCTGTGTGATGGTGGGCGCAGGCATTCATGCAGCCTGACATGTTTAGGCGAATATCACCAAGATCATACAAGTAATCTAAATCATCAAACTGCTTTTCGATTTGCTCAGCGATATTGTGCGTAGTCGCATTGGCCAGTGAGCAATAATCCCAACCTGGGCAGACAATCATGTCGGTTAGGGTGTTGATATTGGCACGTGCTAAATGCAAATCTGACAACTGCTGCCACAATTCATAAAGCTCATTGGTTTGCACATCAGCGAATACCAGATTTTGCTGATACGTACCGCGCAACTCACCAAAGCTATAACGATCAGACAAATCGGCAAGCGCATCCATTTGCGCATCGCTCAAGTCACCTGATGGCACATAACGACCGTCCACCAGTCCGGCTTTTAAAGAGATTACGACCGCACGGTAACCGTCCACCTTATGTGCCACAGTATTCTGGTTATACCAATTGGCAAAGTCTTTATCAGCGTTTAGTTGTTGTTGTAACTCAGACTGTACTGCGAGCGCATCAAATGATTGATAATCAGGCATGCTAAAGTAGCTGGCAGCGGTGTCAAAATTGTCATCCGTCAAGGTCAGCGGACCGTCTTTGGTGTGCGCCTCCCACTCAGCTTCTACCAGTTTGGCAAACTGATCGCCGCCTAAGCTGTCGACCAAAATCTTGATACGGGCTTTGTATTTATTGTCACGACGACCATGCAAATTATAGACGCGCAAAATCGCATCAAGATAACTGAGCAAATGCTCGCGCGGTAAGAACTTGCGAATTGTTTTACCAATAATAGGCGTACGTCCTAAGCCACCACCAACGATCACTTCAAAGCCAAGCTCGCCTGCGTCATTGGTAACGACGTGCAGACCCACATCATGTACTTGCGTTGCCGCACGATCCGCTTCGGTACCGATGACTGCAATTTTAAATTTACGTGGTAAAAAAAGCAAACTCAGGGTGGAAGGTTGACCACTGACGAATGATTTCGCAATAAGGACGTGGATCAGCGATTTCTTCCTTATGGATACCAGCGTAAGGATCGGTTGTGGTATTACGAATACAGTTGCCTGAGGTTTGGATGGCATGCATCTGTACCGTTGCCAATTCTGCCAAAATGTCTGGCACTTCTTCTAGTTTTGGCCAGTTCAGCTGAATATTGGTACGAGTCGTGAAATGCCCGTAGCCTTTGTCGTATTTGCGGGTAATCTCAGCCAATTTGCGTAGCTGATAGCTGGCAAGCAAGCCGTAAGGAATGGCAATACGGAGCATCGGTGCATAACGCTGGATATACAAGCCGTTTTGCAATCGCAGTGGCAAAACTGCTCTTCTGGCAGCTCACCTGCCAAAAATCGTGCGGTTTGGTCGCGAAATTGGGCAACTCGTTCGTCTACTAACGTCTGGTCAGCGTAATTATATTGATACATGACGTAATCTCAGTTTTGTTTTTGGTCTTAAAAGCAGCGATGGCAGCAATCTAATATCTGTGCTCGTAGGTGATAGACTTTACCACAAATCGCAATTTAAACAATTCAGGGTCACATCATATAAGCTTCTATCTATAAACATAAATTCCTTTCAGACATATCCATATCCAAACACAGCATAAATTTTCATAACGAAAGTTAGGTAGCCTATGCTTATCAAATTTAACGCCTGATCACTAGTACGCTACTTCTTATCTATCGACGGCTTTCTTCTCAGTTTTGTATATTTAATCACTTTCGTATTTTTGCTCATCTCTTCCAACCATTCTTTCTAATAAGAGGTTTTAATAACGATATGTCTCAGACCCAGATTCAGACCCAAAGCCAAACTCAATCAAAGTTGGTTCCACCACATGGCAGTGCCGAGCTAAAGCCACTGTTGTTAGAAGGCGAAGCACGCAAGCAAGCCCTAGAGCTTGCCAGCACCTTACCAACCATTACCTTAAGCTCACGCGAGCGTGGTGATCTGATCATGTTCGGTATTGGCGGCTTTACACCATTAAATGGCTTTATGAATAAAGCTGATTGGCAAGGTGTGGTTGACAACATGCGCTTGCAAAGTGGGGATAATAAAGGTTTGTTTTGGCCCATTCCGATCACCTTGTCTGCACCAAAAGCGACGGCGGATAGTTTGAGTCAAGGCGACAAAGTGGCATTGGTCGCACAAGATGGTGAAGTTATGGGCATCTTAACAGTAGAAGAGACCTATACCATTGATAAAGAACACGAGTGTCAGCAAGTATTTACCACCACAGATCCAGAGCATCCAGGCGTCCAGCAAGTGTTGGATCAAGATGAGGTCAATATTGCAGGTAGCGTAGAAGTACTGAGCGAGGGCGAGTTCCCAACGCGTTATCCTGGTATCTATAAAACGCCCGCGCAAACGCGTCAAATCTTTGAAGAGAAAAACTGGAAGACTGTGGCGGCTTTCCAAACGCGTAACCCGATGCACCGCTCACATGAATATCTGGCCAAAATCGCAATTGAGATCTGCGATGGCGTGATGATTCATTCATTGCTCGGCGCACTAAAACCAGGTGATATTCCAGCAGAAGTGCGTCAAGAAGCCATCAAAACCTTGATTGATAATTACTTCAAACAAGACACAGTCATTCAAGCGGGTTATCCATTAGATATGCGCTATGCTGGTCCACGTGAAGCCTTATTACATGCGTTATTCCGCCAAAACTATGGCTGTAGTCATCTGATCGTTGGTCGCGATCATGCTGGTGTGGGCGATTACTATGGCGCGTTTGATGCACAAACCATTTTTGAACAGGTTGGCAAAGACGATCTCATCACCCAGCCGCTAAAAATTGGCTGGACCTTTTGGTGTAATGCGTGTCAAGCGATGGCCTCTGATAAAACTTGCCCGCACGATGCAAGCGAGCACGTCAAAGTCTCAGGCACTAAACTGCGTAAAGCGCTATCAGAAGATCTGGAGGTACCCGACAACTTTAGCCGTCCAGAAGTGCTAGAGATTTTGCGTAATTACTATGCCGGTATTGCTAAAGAAGAACGCGCTGAGGTTAAGCTGACTGGCGCTTCTGCAGTTTAAGATAGTTTTAAAATCTTCAAGCATAAAAAAGGTGTCAGACTTATGGTCTGGCACCTTTTGTTTTTGTCATTTTTAGCATCTCTCACCGCAGTTAGCGTGAGCTATCAAATCGCTAAATCTTCTGTCAGTTTTTGATATTCTCCCGCAAGTGAGGCACCGCCTGAGCAAAAGTAATTCAGCGCATATTTATTTGGGCTATCAATCGTCAGCATATTGTCTTTAAATTGAAAAAGACGGTGCTGTCATTTGCCTGTGCCTGAAAAATTGTACCGTGTGCCGCGTCTTGCCCCATTAATGTCGCCTTACCATCAAACTGACAAGTCTGTTTTTTGATATCGCTACGCGAGCGAACTTTTATATCGATTTGTTGGTCACTCTCTGCACGCACCATGACGCCAACCCAGTCATAGCCTTGTGCGCGTTTGTCATAATCCGCAGAAGCATAATCACCAGAAATATAGTCTTTCATAACATCCACTGGAATTGAATAAACCGCTACAGCATTGTTCGCAGAACTCTTCACCGCGGGCGTCACATTATGACAACCTGTTACGGCAGCTAGGGTAGTGGCTATCAATGTTAATGCTGCAATAGAATGTAAGCGATGGGACGAAAGAGTCATAAAAAGGCCTTTGGTTAAATAAGACGGTAAAATGGATATAGCATTGGCGCATGGGCCCTACCATATAGAATGAGGGTACAGCCTAGCTAAATTATAGCCTATTTAATAAGCCTGCCTGCAATGATTTACCTCACGTTTCCCATAATTTCCTAAAAGCACATGCTAAGTGCTTATGCCAACATCAAGACTTGATAAGCGGATTCGTCACTAAGCGTTTGCTATTTATGCTGCTAGCATAGCTTTCATCATCCGAAAACCGAAATCAACAGAGTAAAAGTCAAAAGAACCAAGCTCAAATGATTGTAAGCCCTATGATGATGGTCAAAATTTTGACAACACGCTTCTACCACCTTTATCGAGAGCATCATGCAAAAAAAATTCCAAAAATTCCGCATGGCTAGCATCCAGCCAACCAATAATAAACACATAAAAGCGCGGGTACTTACCACTAGCGGCATGCTCGCAGCAGCGATCATGATGACAGGTTGTAGTCCAACCGAAGAGGCGCAAAACGAGGCAGAAAACAACGCTAATGGTGAGACGCAGGATGTCAATCTACTCAATGTCTCCTATGATGTATCTCGCGACTTTTATAAAGAATATAACGCGCTATTTAGCACTGACTATCAAAAAGCCCATCCAAACAGCAAAGTAAATATCAATCAGTCGCATGGCGGTTCAAGCAAGCAGGCGCTCTCTGTTGCCAATGGTTTGCAAGCAGATGTGGTCACCTTTAACCAAGAAAGTGATATGAATCTGTTGGTGGAAAAGGTTTAGTCGCTTCTGATTGGCAGCAGGCACTACCCAATAATGCTGTGCCGTACACCAGCACTATGGTGCTACTGGTTCGTGCAGGTAATCCAAAAAACATTCAGGATTGGTCAGATTTAGCCCGTAACGATATCGATGTGGTCACGCCCAATCCCAAGACCAGTGGTACAGCGCGTTATGCCTTTTTGGGTGCTTATGGCTATGGCTTGCACCAATTCAAAGAAAACAGTAGCGACAACCCTGTTAAAACCAATGACTTTATCAAAAAGCTGTTGGCAAACGTGGTCACTTATGACAATGGCGCACGTGCTGCGACGACCAGTTTTACCCAGCGCGGTCTAGGTGATGTACTCATCACCACCGAAAATGAGGCGAATTTGGCCGCTCAGCAATTTGCCATGGGTCAGGTCGATATTGTCTATCCCAGTTACACGATTACGATTGCCAACCCAGTAGCAGTCGTCACGGCAGTGACTGATAAAGCGGGCAAGACCGAAGCGGCAAGTGCCTATCTAAAAGGATTGTGGGACAAGCCTGCACAAGAGCTGATGGCAAAAATGTATATGCGTCCGAGTGATGAGCAAATACTTGCCGCCCACAAGGACACATTACCTGATATTGAAACGTTTGAGCCTGTCGCCGTCTTTGGCCCATGGGCAGAGATTATGGATACTTTCTTTGTAGACGGTGGTCGTTTCGATCAGCTGGCAAGTACTAAGTAGTCGTTAATTTCTGGCTTGTAGAATGATCTGTCTTGGCCGTTATCAGTGAAACACGGACAAGATAGATAAGACGTATCCAATGTTAAAATCAGAAAACAGTTGGTTATGCGTATATAATTTTCATAAATTATTGATATGATTGGCTTTGCCTGCTTGTTATTCCCTTTTGGCAATAACATACGCATATTCATCATTAAACATAATAAGATGGCGCTGTTAGCATACTTGCATTACACAACAGACATCTTTGAGGTATTTATGACAGACGTAGCTCGTTATCAACAAAAGAGTAAAACCCTTAGTGCCTTGAGCATTGCTGGCGTTGCTCTGACATTGGGTCTAGCTGGCTGTAGCAACAGTGAGACTACTGAGGCGGCAGCTGACGGTTCAGCGACGACAGAAGGGCAGAATATTGAGCTACTCAATGTCTCATACGATGTGGCACGTGACTTCTATAAAGACTACAACCCTTTGTTTGTTGAGCACTATAAAGCTGAGCATCCAGACAGCAAGATTCTAATCAAGCAGTCACATGGCGGCTCAAGTAAGCAAGCATTGTCTGTCGCAAATGGTCTACAAGCCGATGTTGCCACCATGAACCAAGGCTCTGATATCGAGCTACTTGAGAAAAAAGGCTTGGTTGAGTCAGATTGGGAAAGCAAATTCCCTGATAACGCAGTGCCGTTTACCAGTACGATCGTATTTTTGGTACGTAAAGACAATCCAGAAAATATCAAAGACTGGGAAGATTTGACCAAAGACGGTGTTGAGATTGTCATGGCCAATCCAAAGGTCACAGGTAACGGTCGTTATGCATTCTTAGGCGCTTACGGTTATGGTCTACATGCTTTTAATCAAGATGAAACAAAAGCTCAAGGCTACGTCAAAGACATGCTAAAAAATGTCAAAGTCTATGAAAACGGCGGACGTGCCGCGACAACGACTTTCGTACAGCGCGGTATCGGTGATGTATTGGTCACTTTTGAAAACGAGGCCAACCTTGCAGCGACTGATTTTGGTGCGGGTCAAGTAGATATCGTTTATCCAAAATACTCAATCAAATCAGAAAGCCCTGTGGCAGTTGTGAAGACGGTAACAGACAAAAAAGGTACCACAGACGCGGCCAAAGCGTATCTTGATTACTTGTGGAGTGAGCCTGCTCAGCAACTAGCAGCCGATTTATACTTACGTCCTAGCGTTAAGAGCGTTCTTGACAAAAACAGTGACAAATTGCCACCTGTTGAAACTTTCCGCCCGAACGATGCCTTTGGCACATGGGATGAGATCATGAGCACCTACTTCAGTGATGGCGGTGTGTTTGATCAGTTGGCTGTTAATGCGCCGCAGTAATCGCCTGCTACGTATATAAGAACTGCTAGTGCGCTAACCACTAAAACTGGTTGAAGCAGTTAATCGTACAGTCAGTCATTAAGCACCCCATAAAGGACATGGTCGTATGCACTATGTCCTTTATATTGTAAGCTCGACCAATAATAATTTTAATAACAGTTGTGATAATAATGGTCTTACGGTGAGCACCCTCGCTAAGTACCATCAGTTAGGCAATAGGACATCACTATGAGTGCAACATCTTCTTCTGCCAGCAAACCCACCAACAAAAAGGGTGGTTGACACGCTTGCGTCAGCGCAATGTGCTACCTGGGTTTGGTCTGAGCATGGGCATCACTGTCTTTAGTTTGTCATTACTAGTGGTGCTACCGTTTGCCATGATGGCCTATACCACAACTCAGATGGGTTGGACGGGTTTTTGGGAAACCATCACCCAGCCGCAAGTCACTGCTGCAATTAAGCTCAGCTTATGGATGTCATTTTTGGCGATGCTGACCAATATGGTCTTTGGTACACTGGTTGCGTGGGTACTTGTCCGCTATGAGTTTTGGGGTAAGTCGTTAATTAATGCCTTGGTTGATTTGCCATTTGCACTACCAACCGCCGTTACAGGTATCTCGCTTGCGACGCTATACGCGCCTAATGGCTTGATTGGTCAATGGTTTGCCAAGTTCGATATTCAGGTCGCCTTTACGCCGATAGGTATTTGGCTAGCATTGGTTGTGGTGAGCTTTCCCTTTATCGTCCGTGCAGTACAACCAGTACTCGCAGAGCTATCGGTTGAGTTTGAAGAAGCCGCAGCCGTATTGGGTGCCAATCGCTTAACCACTTTTCGTAAAGTGATTTTGCCAGAACTACTGCCTGCACTACTAATGGGTGCAGGTATGATGTTTGCCCGTGCTACTGGCGAGTATGGCTCCGTTATTTTTATCGCGGGTAATATTCCGATGCAGTCTGAGATTTTGCCGCTCATCATTATCAGTAAACTTGAGCAGTTCGATGTTCAAGGCGCTTCTGCGGTTGCACTGTTTATGCTACTCATCTCATTTGTGATTTTATTGACCATCAATATCATGCAGTGGAAACTGTCACGCCGCGTAGGAGCTCGCTAATATGCAAATATCTAATAGCTACGACTACCAAAGCAACGCTGCGACCAAAGACACGCCATGGATACGCCGTACCTTTATTGTGATCGCTGTGCTGTTTATGGTCTTAATGCTGGTGGTGCCATTATTGGCTGTGTTTTATGAGGCTTTTAAAAACGGCTGGCAGTTATATCTTGCGTCATTGGTTGACCCTGAGGCATTACAAGCGATCAAACTGACATTGATCACAGCGGCGATTGTTTTACCGATCAACATGGTCATGGGTATTGCGATTGCATGGTTGGTCACACGCTATCAGTTTAAAGGTAAGCAGCTGGTCACCACCTTACTTGATTTACCATTTTCCGTATCACCTGTCGTTGCCGGTTTGATGTTTGTGCTGCTATTCGGAATGAACTCTACGATTGGTGGCTGGCTTGAAAGTATGGGTTTTCAAGTCATCTATGCGGTGCCTGGTATTATTCTGGCGACGCTATTTATCTTCCGTTTGTGGCACGTGAGCTGATACCATTGATGCAGACCCAAGGCGACTCTGAAGAGCAAGCCGCATTAACCTTGGGTGCGACTGGCTGGCAGACTTTTTGGCATGTGACATTGCCTAATATTAAATGGGCGCTGCTGTATGGTTTGATTTTGACCAATGCACGTGCGATGGGCGAGTTTGGTGCGGTCAGTGTGGTATCTGGTCACATTCGCGGTGAGACCAATACCATGCCGCTATTGGTTGAGATTGCCTATAATGATTATAACTTTACCGCTGCATTTGCCTTATCGAGCTTACTTGCCGCACTTGCCTTAGTGACGCTACTGATTCAGCAAGTCATGACCAAAGTACAAGAGCGAAAATTTGCTAAGTCTGAACGTTTGGCGGCTGCCCCTGAGCTACCAGTGAGTGCCAATGCGACGACGTCAACGGCTGAGAGTGCTAGTAAGCTATAAGTTGTTTGGGTAAGTATTCAGGATTGTTCAATCATATTGACACAGTCGTTAAGACATCAGTCTCAATACGACAAAAGATATTATAAGAGATACCATTATGAGCATTGAGATTCGCAACGTTAATAAAAAATTTGGTGACTTTACGGCTTTAGACAATATCAATATTACTGTGCCAACTGGCAAGCTGACGACCTTGCTAGGTCCATCAGGCTGCGGTAAGACCACATTGCTACGTATCATTGCGGGTCTGGAATATGCCGACTCTGGACAGGTACTGTTTGATGAGATGGATGTCACCAATACGCCAGTACAGAAGCGTCATATTGGCTTTATGTTTCAGCATTATGCGTTGTTCCGTCATAAGAACATCGCAGATAACGTTGCCTTTGGATTGACGTTACTACCAAAGAATGAACGTCCTAGCAAAGCGGATATCGATAAGCGCGTGGCAGAGCTGTTAGATCTGGTACAGCTCCCACAAGTTGCCAATGCGTATCCGCACCAACTGTCAGGCGGTCAGCGTCAGCGTATTGCGCTAGCACGGGCACTTGCGGTCAAGCCAAAGCTACTATTGCTGGATGAGCCATTTGGTGCGTTAGATGCCAAAGTACGTAAAGAGCTGCGCACTTGGCTAAAGAATATCCACCACGAGCTTGGTATCACAAGTATCATGGTGACCCATGATCAAGAAGAAGCCCGCGCCGTCTCTGACGAGATCGTCGTCATGAATCAAGGTAGAGTAGAGCAAGTAGGAACGTCAGAGGAGCTGATACACCAGCCAGCCAATGCCTTTATCAGCGACTTCTTAGATTTGGCTTAGCGGCTCAGCTTTTATCTCATTGTCATTCATAACTGATGAGCCAAAAAAAATCCTACTTAGGTAGGATTTTTTTGGCTTGTTGAATCATACAGAATGCAATTAACTACACTTGTCTATCTATAACATTTAAGCAAGTCTCGATTCATCTTTATCTGAATCACTTGGAGAGTTGATCATAAGTGATATTCAAGATGTCTTGACACCATTCTGGTAAGTCATCAGCGACTTCATACCACATCCATGTACCGTCACGTACACAGCTTAAGATACCCAGTTTTTTCCAAATGGTTCAAATGACGCGATATCGTTGGTTGCGGTTGATCAAGCATGTCTACCAAATCACCCACGCAACGTGCTTCTTTTTTAAAAAGAATTTGAAATATTTTTAGGCGTGTTTGATCAGATAGGACTTTGAACAAATCGATAGGTCGTATCGTAAAATTATTATCAGACATAGGAAAATTCCAATGGACTTCGTTTATAGGGGTTCAATATAATAGCAGTTATCTAGAAAATCGATTAAAAAATAAGCAAAATTACAGTTCGTCGTTAATTTACTACCTTCTATAATATTCGGTTACATGGACGCTTATAGCCACTTACATAGGTGAATGGTGCGAAATACAACTGTACCATCACGACCAAAAAAGTTCCGAATGTTATTGAAAATGATAACAATTATCGTTATTATACTGCATGTAATCAGCGTGATGCTAAGCAAGTAGTCGCTATCAAATAGTGGTAATCAGAGGAGCCAATCCATGTACGTATGTATCTGTAATAACGTCAAAGAAAAGCAAATCCAAGCAGCCATTGCTTCTGGTGTAGATACCCTTGATGGTCTAAAAGACACTCTCGACGTTGCAACTTGCTGTGGATGCTGTGAGCCTATGGTCAATGATTACTTAGACGAACATCACGCAGCACTCGATGTCTTAGCGTATGCAGTATAACTACTTTTAGCTTAGTCGATCTTATCTCTAATCCAACCAAATATATTCAATATATTGCATCTATTCTTTTATTATACATAAGGAGTAAATAGCAGGCGTCCATATAACCTCATAGATATGCCAACATCGCTGCTATCAATATGTATCAAGTATCGTAACTGACAACTGTAGCTAATTACAATTCTCAATTAGCATCTTATTCTTAGTTCACAACATTACATGCCAGGTGACGACTGTATGCTACTATATCTGTCAAAGATTGTAAGACGTTTTATTGATTTGACCCTTTACTGATCAGTTTACGTATTTAGGTATCTTTATATATAAAAATATGAATATATAGATCGGCAAAAACATATAGAGAGTGTGCATTATGAAAGGCAGTCAAAAAGTTATTGATTATTTAAATTTCTTGTTAGGCGGCGAGCTGGCGGCACGTGACCAGTATTTTATTCACTCAGAGATGTATGCTGAATGGCATTATGGCAAATTGTACGATCGTATCCATCATGAAATGGAAGACGAAACACTACACGCACAAGCAATTATTCGTCGCATTCTCATGCTGAGTGGTACACCTAACATGACGATCGATCAGGTCAATATCGGCAGCACGGTTCCTGAGATGCTACAGATTGATCTTGATTTAGAATATAAAGTACAAAAACATCTAAAAGAAGGCATTGCGCTTTGTGAAGCAGAGCACGACTATGTCACACGTGAGATGCTTGTTGAGCAGCTAAAAGATACGGAAGAAGACCATGCGCATTGGCTTGAACAACAGTTACGCTTAATTGACATGATTGGTCTGCCTAATTATCTACAGACCCAGATGGCTGAAGTCACTCCTAATCTTGTTTGATATCATCATAGATACGAATAAAAACTATAGTATTTAATATAAATAAGAAAGGGAGAGATTATGAAAGGGGATAAAGAGGTCATTCGTGCATTAAACAAGGTACTTGGTCAATCATTAATTGCGATTAACCAGTATTTCTTGCACGCACGTATCGTCCGTCATTGGGGCTTAGAAGCGCTTAACGACTCACTTTATAAGCAGTCTATCGCTGAGATGAAATGGTCAGATGATTTGATTGCGCGTATCTTGCTGTTAGGTGGTTTACCTAACTTACAGGAATTGGGTAAGGTATTGGTCGGCGAGGATGTGCCAGAAGTGATTGATTGCAACTTGCGTTTAGAAAAACAAAAATTCAGTATCATTACGGATGCGATTACCCTATGCGAGACAAAGTCTGACTATGTGTCTCGTCACCTACTGGTTACGATAAAAGATGGTAATGAAGAATACCAGGATTGGCTAGAGACGCAAGAAGATTTGATAGAAAGTATGGGTGCAGAACGCTATATTCAATCACAAATCAGTGATGATGACGAGCCATAAGTAATTTGTCTTAATTAGCATTCGTCTCAATCAGCAATGAAACAAACTTGCCAGCGTGTGATTGGTTTTTAACCAAAATACACGCTGGCTTTTTACGTTTAGAAACCACTAAAGGCTTATATGCGGCAATCAGCTTTTAAGTATTTACCGAGGTAGTTAGTACAAACCACGCCCATCTTCTGGTTTTAACCGTAAAAAGCCCAATCCTGAGAGAATAGTAAAGCCGCCCAGTATCCAATAAGTGACCTGAAAAGCAAGTAAGGTATCTACTTGAAACCGATCACGTAACAAGTTGAGCAGTGCGGCACCAAAGGCAATACCCAATCCGATTGCCATTTGCTGATTGACGGCCATTAAGCTGTTGCCACTACTGGTCTGTGCCCCTTGTAGATCGCCGATAGTGATGGTATTCATGGCACTGAACTGGATTGAGTTACAAACACCAATCACAATCAGCACCGGAATCATCCATGGCCACTGCGCCGCATCTGAGAACTGTCCTAGTACAATAATCAGTAAACCCAAAATAAGGGTGTTGTATACCAATACCACGCGATAGCTGTAACGCTGGATAATTTTGCTGACAAAGGGTTTTATCCCAAGTGCACCAACTGCAATGGGTGCTAATAACCAGCCTGCCTGCGAAGGCGTGTATTCAAAAACGACTTGTAATAGTAATGGTAATAAAAAAGGCACGGCACTGATGCCAATACGCGTGGATAGATTGCCAGTAATACCAATACGAAAAGTGGGCACATTAAAGAGTGTCAAAGAAAATAGCGGCGCAACATGGCGTTTGGCATGCCATACATAGGCCAGTAAAAAACCAATCGATGCGGCAGCTAGCAATAGCGCATTGTAACCGTGACCCACTTTTGAACCCATCTCAACTGCCAAGGTTAAGGCGCACGCACCCAATGCAAACAGCCCAAAACCGACCCAGTCTAAAGACTGCTTATCCCCAAACAGCGCAGGTATGAGTTTTTTGCCAATGACAAACCCCACCACACCCATCGGAATATTGATCAAAAATATCCAGTGCCAACTGGCATATTGGACCAAATACCCGCCAAGCAAGGGTCCAACCAGCGGCGCGACCAAGGCAGGAATCACTGCAAAATTCATTACCGTCAATAACTGATTACGTGGGTAGGACTTTACTAAAATCAAACGCCCAACTGGGGTCATCATAGCGCCGCCAATACCTTGTATCACCCGTGATGCGACCAAAAATTTAAAGTAGAGGCCATCGCGCACAGCAGTGAGCCGATGCAAAATATCACAATAGCAGAGAAAAACGCGGCGCGTACCGTATTTGTCTGCCAAAAACCCACTAATTGGAATAAAAATTGCCAAGGTCAATGCATAGCTGATAACGGCCCACTGCATTTTTAACGGTGACTCATCTAATGCCAAGGCCATCTGCGGCAGTGCGGTGTTCAGGATAGTGGCATCCAGAATTTGCATGAATAGCGCCACTGCTAACACATAGGGTAGGTATTTATTTTGAGCTGGGGTGAGCGTCAGCATGTCAATCCCATTGGATATCTTATTATAAAATCGTGAGGTTCGCGTCTTTACGAACAGATTGCGCGATATAAGTTGAGTAGTATAAGAAAGCTTAGAGGGTAATTAAAGTGCCTCAAGGTAACGAAGCATTATGGCGGGCTTGGGTCATTGAGTGGTATGTCATTAATCACAGTAAAATCGTAACATTGATTACAAGAGAAGACTTTAATATCAGCAGAGGTTATCGTTATAGTAAAGCCTAGCTAATAAATAGCATGGTAATTAATAGAGAAATTAGCATGGCTATAGTGAATTCAGTATAAAAACGATACAGTGGGACTGGGATAAATTTTTCGCAGCATCGAGCAGCCTAGGCACAGCACGCAAGGAAAATTTAGACCAGTCCCACCTTGATATATAATGTATCTGTTTTATTTAGGATTGACTATATCAAGAAAAACAGTACTAAGATAAGTAAAAGCTAATATAACCAAAAATAATGGCAATAATAACTAAGGATATTTTATGAGTAATGCATCAACCAGTGACACACAAAACGATAAATATGTACCGCCTAAAGTTTGGACACAAGACAAAGACAACGGCGGTAAGTTCGCAAGCATCAATCGCCCAACCTCTGGCGCTCGTTATGATAAAGAGCTACCAGTAGGCGATGCTCCGCTACAGCTATACTCACTGAACACACCCAATGGTGTTAAAGTTAATATCTTATTAGAAGAGCTGGCAGAGCTTGGTATTAGCGGTGCTGAGTACGATGCTTATAAAATTGATATCTCGCAAGGTGAACAGTTTGGCTCAGGGTTTGTAGCGATTAACCCTAACTCAAAAATTCCAGCGTTGGTCGATCATTCTGCTGGTACCGCTGGCGAGCCGATTGCTCTTTTGAGTCGGGCGCTATCTTGATGTATCTGGCAGAAAAATTTGATAGATTCCTACCTTTATCGCTAGGAAAAGCGAGAGCAGACTGTCTGTCGTGGGTGATGTGGCAAATGGGTAGTGCGCCTTTTTTAGGTGGCGGCTTCGGACATTTCTATGCCTATGCACCAGAGCCGTTAGAATATCCAATTAATCGTTACACCATGGAGACTAAACGTCAGCTTGATGTATTAGATACCCATCTAAAAGACAGTGAGTATTTATGCGGTAATGATGAAGCTGATTATAATATTGCCGATATGATTATTTGGGCATGGTATGGACAGTTGGTACTCGGTAAGCTATATGATGCGGCAGAGTTTTTGCAAGTACAAGACTACAAACACATACAGCGCTGGGCGAAAAAATTGCTGAGAGACCTGCCGTCAAGCGTGCTGTGGAGCTAGAGTTAAAACCAATCGATTAATTATTAGCACGAGCATCATTTAATTATTTTCAATGACATTTAGGCTGGTAAGTTTAAGTTACGCACTTATCGGCTTATTTTTATTATATTTAAAATAATAAATATAAAATTGATGACCACTTTCTTTTGTATTTACATAATGGTACATTAGAACAACAGATAGAAACATTAAAGCGTTAAGATAACCGCTTATCACCGTGACAGACAGGTGTTTATACTTATTTGATTGATGAGTAATGGATTATGAAACACAATAATAAAATGCGCTTACCTATGCTTGCAGCAGTTAGTATGGCTTTGTTTGGTACAGCGAGTATGGTGAACGCCAAAACTGAGTTTACCAGCCAAGATTGGCAGGTGGTCTGTGATAATACCCGTACTTGTCGGATAGCAGGCTATCAAGCAGAAAATAATAGTGAATTTCCTGTCTCTGTCTTATTGACCCGCCGTGCAGGGGCAAACGCCGCTGTAGATGGCAAAGTCAAGCTTGGTGGTACCAAAGACAGCTCCTCTAAAGCCTTAATGCAATTAGGTAACCGTCACCGGATATCACTATTTATTAACGATCGAAATTATGGTGAAACCAAGCCGTATTCTGCAGCCGCAGGCAGTGCTGAGCTAACCCAAGCGCAAGTTACCGCCTTAGTTAGCGCCCTTCAGCGATCAAGCAAAATCACATTCGCATTACGTAACTCGCGCTGGCAACTCTCAGACAGAGGAGCTAGTGCGGTCATGTTAAAGGCCGATGATGTCCAAGGACGCGTGGGTACGCCAAGTGCGCTGATGAACCATGATAATGCGACCAAATCTAATAGTAATGTCTTACCCCCTAAAGCAGTACCTGTACTACGTTTTGTAGAGCCTAGTGGTAAGTCTGCTGCTAGCGATAAAAAGTTTGTCATGAGATCCTCTCAATTGGCCTCATTGATGAAAGGAACGATGAAAGATGCCGATGCTGACTGCCCAAATCTATCAGACAAGTCACCTTGGCGTGTCAGTCGCCTAAATGATTCACAGCTGCTGGCACAGCATGATTGTTGGACAGCTGCTTACAATGTGGGTAGTGGGGTGTGGGTGATCAATGATAGCAAACCTTACAAGCCGACATTGGTCACGACTAGCGCCACCAATTACGACAAAGGTAAGCTTAGCTCAGTACAAAAGGTCGCGGTATTGGCGACTGTATGAGTCAAGTCGATTGGGTGTGGACGGGCCGCGCGTTTGAGAAAAGCCATGAAAGCACCACTGGACTGTGCCGTCTTATTGAAGCGGGCGGGGCATGGCAGCTGCCGACTTATGTCACGGATGTTAAAGTAGTCAAATAATCACCGATTTTTTGTTGAATGAGACGTTTAGCATGCTCAATAGAGGACTTATTCGGGCTATTTACTTAGTAATTGAATAAATGGCTACACATAATTTTTTATTGTGCTATACTGCGTCGCCACGCAAGCTTAGGCTTTCGTGAATTATGAGATTGATAACATCGCCTGCGATTTTGGGTCTAGGATGACCATAAGTAATTGTTGCCGATGATTTTGTGTACTTAAATAACGTCTTAAACATATCAGTTATTTTTGACTCATATCTTATCTACTGACCTATATAGGGTCTAGATTGGTTGCTGTTTGCGATTATCTGCTTTGGACAAAGCATTGATAATGCGCGTATATCAAGCATGGATAAGACACTCGGCACTACCACCAAAATACGTCAGACAGCACGAACGCATTTATTATAAAGACGCTAAGCTCTAATGGCTTGGTTTCTGATTATCGACACTTTTATGTTGCTCGGTAACCTTTAATAAAAGCAGCGTAATGAACGGTTATCAGTGGTATGCATCAAGTTTGCTGAATTTACAGCAGCTTATACTTACCAAGGATTCCTATGACTGACATCTTATCTGCAATTGCCGCTGAAAACGGTATCATCGAAAGCAACGACACTACTGCAAACACTGACACCTCTAACAATGACGCTACTGCTCAAGCAGCAACAGATGCGGCCTCAGAAGACAAAAACAACCTTTAGCGATCTTAATATTGCCAAGCCGATTTTGACCGCGCTTGATCGCATCGGTTATACCAATCCAACCCCTATCCAAGAACAAGCCATTCCGTTTGCACTAGCCGGCCGTGACCTTTTATTGTCAGCGCAAACAGGTAGTGGTAAAACAGCAGCATTCGTAATCCCAGTACTCGATCGCTTAAGCCGTGCCACCAGCTTTGATAAACTGACCAAAGCACTTATCCTAACGCCAACGCGCGAGCTTGCTCAGCAGGTGCATGACAGCGTACGCACGTATTCAAAAGACATGCGCGGTTTGTTCTGCGTGCCCTTGGTCGGCGGCGCGCCTTACAACGGTCAAATCACCGCCCTACGTAAAGGTGTACAGGTCATCGTCGCCACGCCTGGTCGTTTGCTTGACCATATAAAAGCAGGCCGTGTGGATTTATCAAACCTTGAAGTGTTGGTACTAGATGAAGCGGACCGTATGCTAGACATGGGTTTTGCTGATGACATCAGTGATATCTTAAGCGCCGCGCCAATCGATCGTCAGACGATCATGTGTTCAGCAACTTGGGATGGCCCAGTCGGTAAAATCGCTGCCAGCTTCACTAAGAACCCTGAGCGCGTATCAATCAAAGTAGAATCTGCACACATCGAAGAAAAAGTGTACTACTGTGATGATTTTGATCACAAAAACCGCTTGCTTGACAAAATCGTTTGCCAACAAGAGATGGATCAAATCATTATCTTTGCTGCAACCAAACGTAGCACTGAAAAATTGGCAAAACAACTACAAGAAGCGGGTCATAAAGCAAGCTTCCTACATGGTGACCTGCCACAGAGCAAGCGTAACCGCATCGTTCAAGATTTGCGTAATGGTAAGGTAAAAATCTTAGTAGCGACTGACGTTGCTGCCCGTGGTCTTGACGTGCCAGCCATCTCGCACGTCATCAACTATGATTTACCACGTCAGACTGAAGATTACGTCCACCGTATTGGTCGTTGTGGCCGTGCTGGCCGTACTGGTGTGGCTATCAGCCTATGCAGCATGGACGATCGTCCACAATTGGCCGCCATCAACCGTTACTTAGATCGCAAGATGGAAGTGTGCGTTATCGAAGGCATGGAGCCTAAGAAAACCTACGTACCAAGCGAAAACAAAGGACGCGGGCGTGGCCGTGGTCGCGGACGCTCAAGCGGTGGTTATGCTGGCAAGTCTACTGGCGGTGGCCGTGGTCGCTCAAACGATCGCGCAGCAACAGGCCAGCGCGCCAGCAATGATAGTGGATACCAAGGCCAAGGTGCTGGCAAGTCACGTGATTCATCAGGTAAGCCAAAAGACCGTTTTGGTGGTAAACCATATCAGGGCAAGCGCGGTGACCGTGCAGCTACAGGCCGTGGTCGTCCAAGTGGCAGCCAAGGTCGCCCAGCAAATCGTTCTGACAGCCGTGGTCAAGGTCGTCCAAACGGTGGCAACCGTGGTAAAAACTCATAATATCGCTATAACGAACGATTAAAGCTACTAATTACTAATTCATTAATCGTCTAAAGTAGTAAAAAGCCAGATACTTGTTATCTGGCTTTTTTGTGTGTGACCATTGTTCGCTGATGGTATAGTTAAGCTTTTGCAGGCATGACTAACTATGATTCGTTTAGAGCTCAGCAGTTATTAAGATCATTGACATGGCTGCTTGCACGAGTTTTTTAGCTTGTCTATACTGATTCACTTTTGCCAGTTGTTTGCCTCGGAGCGCCTTGATGCCTACTACCTCCTCTTTAGCAATTGATAGCCTGCCATTAGCTTTCGGTATCATTATGGCAATCATTGGCCTAGTATTCTATACCCAAGGTTTGCCGGGTAAATTCTGGCGACGGTTTTATGCGGTATTGCCCGGTATTGTGCTGTGCTGCTTTATACCTGCTACTTTAAATAGCTTAGGGATGTTCGCCGATGGGGTGGGTTCACAGATTTATGGATTTACCGCGACGTATCTGCTGCCAGCCAGTTTGCTATTGATGACCTTATCCATGGATGTTCCCAAAATACTAGGATTAGGTTGGAAAGCGATTGCCATGTTCTTTGCCGCCAGTATCGCTATTGTTATTAGCGGTCCCATTAGTTTAGGAATAGCTAAGTGGGTATCGCCTGAAATGTTCCTCGATGATACATTATGGCGTGGATTTTCAGCCGTGGCAGGCAGTTGGATCGGCGGTGCAGCTAACCAAGCGGCAATGAAAGAGCTGTTTGGGGTCAGTGATGATTTGTTTGGCATGATGATCTTGGTGGATGCCACCAATGCCTCATTGTGGTTACTCGCAATCTTGGTGATGGCAAAACACAGCGCAAAGATCGATCGATTCTTGCGCGCTGATACCAGTAGTATTGATAAAGTCATTAAAGCCGTCGAAAGCTATGAGCGCGATCATGCCCGTCCAGCCACCATTAATGATTTGATGGTGATGTTTGGCTTGTGCTTTGCCATGGTAGGAGTGGCGCACTTTGTTGGTGGACAAATTGCTGACTTTTTTGCCCCATATAAATGGGCGGTGCAATATAGTTTTGCCAGTTCATTCTTTTGGATGGTGGTCATTATTACTCTGTTAGGCGTCATTTTTTCTTTTACTAAGATTCGCAGACTCGACCATGTGGGCGCGTCCAAAATGGGTACCGTATTTATCTTCGTGCTGATTGCCGCGATTGGTATGCAGATTAATTTGGCAGGTATTGTCTCGCAGTGGCGGCTATTGCTTATCGGCTTTTTATGGATGAGTATCCATGTGGTGATTATCTTTGGGGTTGCCAGACTTATCCGTGCGCCGTTTTTCTTTTTGGCGGTAGGTTCTAATGCCAATACAGGTGGCGCATCGTCGGCACCGATCGTCGCGACGGCTTTTCATCCATCGCTTGCGCCTGTTGGCGTGTTTTTGGGTATTATGGGCTATGCGGTGGGTACGTTTGGCGGGTATATCAGTACCCAATTGATGCGCTTGGTAGTGGGTTAGTGTTTAGGTTATCCATATTCTGATAGCATTTTTTCCTCAAAAAACCTGCAATGATTGCGGGTTTTTTTATTATAAGGTGCCTAATGACTTAAGTTGTCGTTTTGTCTATCGATGCTATTGATACGTAAGCTTTGCCACACCCCTGCATGAGTACGTGTTAACCTTCCTGCTACTCAGATGAATAATAATAAATACATTAGCAATAAATAGTGTCTCAATAGGAAAAATAGCGTCATGGCCAATCCAAAACAATTAGAAGCAACAGAAAATAAGACAAGTATCGTCAAGAACGCTCTATACAACCCTAATCAAGAAAATATTCAGGTCAGAGGTGCGCGTGTTCATAATTTAAAGAACGTCGATGTGGATTTACCGCGCAATGCCTTAGTGGTCTTTACGGGTATATCTGGATCGGGAAAATCATCACTGGCATTTGGTACGCTATTTGCCGAGTCACAGCGGCGCTATCTTGATTCAGTATCGCCTTATGCCAGAAGGCTCATCGATCAGGTTGATGAACCCGATGTCGATACTATAGAAGGGTTACCGCCAGCAGTTGCCTTACAGCAGCAGCGGGGTACGCCGTCAGTACGCTCGTCCGTCGGTAGTGTAACAACCATATCTAATGGTCTTCGTATGTTGTACTCACGAGCCGGAGAGTATCCCGCCGGCCAAGAGATGCTGTATGCCGATGCGTTCTCGCCCAATACGCCAGATGGTGCCTGTCCCACGTGTTCAGGTATCGGCCGTGTATTTGAGGTCACCGAGGATCTGCTGGTACCAGATAATACCAAAAGCATTCGCGAGCGAGCTATTGCCGCATGGCCACCGGCATGGCAAGGTCAAAACCTGAGCCGTATATTGACCACGCTCGGCTATGATATTGATAAACCTTGGCACACCCTGCCAAAGAAGACCCGCGACTGGATCTTGTTTACCGATGAGACACCAACAGTGCCTGTTTATCCTGAGTATGATATAGAACAGACACGGGAGGCCATTGAGAAAGGGGAAAAGCCAAACTATATGGGTACGTTTACCAGTGCCAAAAACTTTGTTTTGCATTCTTTTGCCACCACTCAAAGCCCGCGCACCAAGAAACGCGTGTCGCAATTTATGCAGATATCCGAGTGTCCAGAATGTCACGGCAAAAAACTTAAGAAAGAATCACTGTCGGTTAAATTTGCAGGACTCGATATCGGTGAGCTGTCACAGCTTACATTGACGGACATGGCCCAAAAACTTGAGAAAACAGCGCATACCAAGATAGCTGATGATACACCAAACCGCGAAAAAGCCATCGTTGCCCAGCGTATTGCCAGTGATATTCTCTCTCGTATTGAGGCACTAACAAGGCTTGGGCTCGGTTATCTGTCACTTGAGCGTACCACACCAACACTATCGCCTGGTGAGCTACAGCGATTGCGATTAGCGACCCAGATTCGCTCGCAACTGTTTGGCGTGGTTTATGTCCTTGATGAGCCATCAGCAGGTCTGCACCCTGCTGACACGCAGGCGCTACTTGGGGCGCTAGATGAGTTGATCGCATCTGGTAACTCGGTGTTTGTGGTTGAGCACGACGTGAGTGTGATTGGGCATGCTGATTGGGTGGTCGATGTCGGGCCACAGGCTGGCACGCATGGCGGCGAGATTGTCTATAGTGGGCCTGTAGAAGGGCTACGTGAGGTTGCGCAGTCGCATACGGGTCAATATCTCTTTGCTAACGACACGGCGAATCATCAGTCAAAATCTGACACAAGGCAACCGACAGCGTGGCTGAAACTCGCAAATATCGAGCGCAATAATATAATCGGCTTGGATGTTGAGTTTCCGCTTGGGGTGATGACTAGTGTCACGGGTGTCTCAGGGTCAGGTAAGTCGAGTCTTATCAGCCAAGCATTGGTAGAGCTTATCAGTGAAGTATTGGGGCAAAAGACGGTTACTGAAGCGCCTGTAGGTGAGGCAGATTTGCTTGAGCAAGAGCTTGAGACAGTCACTGGTGGTGAAATCGTCGCTGGCATGGAGCAAGTCCGTCGTCTTATTAATATCAATCAAAAGGCGATTGGGCGGACACCGCGCTCAAACCTAGCAACCTATACAGGATTGTTCGATGATGTGCGTAAGCTGTTTGCCGCAACTAAGCAAGCAAAAGCACATGGCTATGACGCTGGACGTTTCTCGTTTAACACCAAAAAAGGCCGCTGTCCAAATTGTGAAGGTTTGGGTTTTGTCAGTGTGGAGCTGCTATTTTTACCAAGTGTCTATGCACCTTGCCAGGTCTGTCACGGGCAACGCTATGATGAAGAAACACTTACCATCACGTATCGAGATAAAAACATTGCTGAAGTATTAAATTTAACCGTTGAAGCGGCTCATGAGTTCTTTGTTGATGAAGCGCCTATCTTGCGCGCATTGGATGCGTTGCTGCAAGTGGGGCTTGGCTACTTACGTTTGGGGCAGCCCGCCACTGAGTTGTCAGGGGGTGAAGCACAGCGTATTAAGCTTGCCACTGAACTACAACGCACGCAACGAGGCGATACGCTCTATATCTTAGATGAGCCAACCACAGGTTTACATCCTGCTGATGTATCCATGCTGATGACGCAATTAAACGGTTTGGTCGATGCGGGGAACACCGTCATCATGGTTGAGCATGATATGCAAGTGGCCAGCAATAGCGACTGGGTGATTGATATGGGGCCAGGGGCGGGTGATGAGGGCGGGTTAATTGTCGCTCAAGGTACGCCAGAAGACGTGGCCCAATCAGAAGACAGTCGCACCGCACCGTTTTTATTGGTGTGATTTTATTGATGTGACGACCAGTTTTCAAATTGGGTCTAAGAGTGAAGGGTATCCCCAATAATTATCAGGGCATTTGGGCAATTCAACTAACGTGCGACGCAACGCATCTGACCATTGATGACGGATGGTATTAAAGTACTCATCACCCTCATCAATACGGCGACCTTTGGGTAAGATTAAACTGTCATTACAGTTAGGCTTACAATATCAATTTTAAAACATAATGTATGGATGACAGTCTGCGCCGCTCAGTAATGTATTTATGAGCGGCGTTTTTATACATTTTAATATAGTAATTATCATGGCGTGCTACTGGTTATCGCTATAATATACGTAGAACGGCTGGCCTATATACTAAGAAGAATAGGGATAAAGTGTATGTTTGACATCATAAAAGACTGGCGTGAGCAGCGTATATTGGACAACAGCAAGTTCACGCATGAAGACTGGGCGCGGGCGGCTGAGTGTATCATGATATTGGATAGGTTGACTGAAGACGAGCTAAGCCGCTTGTTTGACTTGGCGACTTTGTTTTTGGATGATAAGTCGATTGTGGGTGCACAAGGTTTTGAGATTACTAATGCGGTCAGACAATCCATTGCACTACAGGCGTGCTTGCCTATCTTAAACCCTCAGCCTTGAGTGGTATAGCGGTTGGTCATCTATTATTATTTATCAAGGTTCGTACAAAAGTGAGAGTACAACGGTAGATGAATTTGGTATCGTCCATGAGGGCAGTCAGCACCGTAGTGGGGAAGCATGGCAGCGAGGTCCTGTCATTCTCTCATGGAAGGATGCCAAGCACTCAGGTGAGCGTGACGGACACAATGTGGTGATTCACGAGTTTGTGCATAAGCTTGATATGATGAATGGCCGCGCTAATGGCTTTCCACCGATGCAGCCTGACATGGATCCTGCACGTTGGACACAAATCATGTCGCGAGATTTCGAAGACTTTCAAACGCATCGTAAGTCAGGTTTAGATCGTTATGGTGCGACCAATCCTGCCGAGTTTTTTGCGGTATTGAGCGAAGTATTTTTGAGACGCCGCAAAAGCTAGTGGATGCTTATCCTGACATTTACGATATTATGGTGAAGTTTTTAAGCAAAGTCCACTTCAGCCAAAAGCATAAAGTAAAATATATATCAAAAATTAAATATAATTCAATATGATAAAGAGACAAAAGGGCAGTGCTTCATATATGACGCATTGCCCTTGTTTAATATAATTTATCTGACCATAAAGATGCTTACGCTGTTATTTAAACCGTCCACTGATCGTTAACGACAGCGACGAGATAACGCTTACCCTGATACTCATCAAACACCAAGCGCAACACCCGCCAGTCTAAACCGCTGTATTCATCACTACCTTTATAGTAAAACTCAACGACATCAGAGTTTTGATATATTTTATTTAGGTTATTGATGCTATTGCCACTTTTTGAAACTCATTGACGCTAAGGGTAGCGTCATTAAAGGTTTTGGCCTTTACCCAAGTGTCTAGGTACTCTGGTAGCGGTATGATTAATGGCTCACCAGAGCCGTCACGTTCACCCCAAGTAAAGCGGATTTTGGACTGCTGCAAATACTGTGCATATTGCGCGCGGCTAAAAACCTTGTCTGACTCCAGGGCGCACGTAGGCATACATCGAAAAACGGACGCCACGTGTGGGATGAATATCATCAGTAATTCTAGCAAAATCCTTATTGGCGAGTGCCCGCTGTATACGCAACGCTTGCTGCTTTAGGGTTTGTTGACTGATATCAGTACTTATAGCCGTTGCTGAGGTGCTGGTAGGTTGAGCGACAATCGCTTCGCTGGACTCAGAAGCGGACTGGCAGCCAGTCGCGGTCAAAGCAAGCAATAAAAGGCTACTAGAGGCCAATGCCGCAGATTTCTCCTTGAAAAGGTAGGTAGTATTATCATAAAAGCATCCTTACCACAGTTATTAGTGAAATAAACGTCACGATAAGCCACTAAAAGTTGTCATCACAATAGATAAAAGAGCATAAAAGCGCTATGTAATCGGAATTTTGATGAGTGAACCTGAATGATACGATAATACAGCAGAGTCGTTATATGGCTATGATGTAATAGACCGTAACACTTATAAGATAAAAGCTCGTAGAGAACGACATGCCAACATACAAATCGCTGATATTACTATCAACCATAGCACTGACAACTGTCGGTACTGCCACAGCAGATGTGACAAAAGCATTTCAGAAACAAGCTGCTGTGGCTGATATGAAAATCACGACCATCACAAAAATGTACCAACAAGATATCGATGACCAAGGTATGAGTAATCCTATAGTGCTACAGCAATATGCCAATGCTGATTTACAAGCAGCCATGCAGCTAGAACAAGATTACTTTGATAAAAATCAAACGTCCTGCAATGTTGATTATGATGTGCTGTGGGATTCTCAAGACCCTGATTATACTCAAGACAAGAAGTTTTCGATGACTGATAAAGGATTGGTTAAAGTCAGCTTGGCGCAAGGTAGCAATATTTATTATGATTTGACATGCAATGATAAAGATTGCCAAATCGCAGATGTTAGCTTAAATGAAGATGGTGGAACTTTGAGTAAGCATTTGCTTGAAACTTGTCGTTAGTAGAAAACTGAATTGATATTAAAAATGTCAGCGCCAAGCTATTTTAAATTTAAAAATACGCAGTTAAATATAGAAACGATATGACGCAGATTGATATTTACTCTTATACTGAAACCGCCGGTATGTTTTCGCATAATGTATATTATGTTAAACTAAGGGTACCATACAATAAGTTCATGGGATTATAATTATATGATAAATCCCTATAAAGATTGGTTGATGATTGATTAATTCTCATACGTATTACCTATTCATAAAGTCATCTTCATCACCACTAATACAGTTACTAGCTGAGCTGTCTTAAGGAGTTAATGTACAGAGCTATCATTAATCCTATTGTATTTGTAATCGAGCTTAACGTATTAAACCATGTCGCTAGTTAACCTGTTTGATAAACTTGTTCTACTCATCATTGCTAAGTTTACTACCTTCATACTGCACAATAAGCCCTCTGAATAATCTGTCACTCCTAATCATCACCTAATAAACAAATCACTCATCAATCGATTGTTGGTAGCTTAGCCGACTTCCTGATTAATGCGAATGTGCTTGAACTACGTTAGGTACAGAAGTATTAGCCACCAAGTGACAATCAGCTCAAAGTAAAAGCAATAACCCTTCTGAATGCCTATTACTCTATATCATTGATAAGAACGTATACAAGCTCTGATAATACTCCTACTTGGCATCTCAGTAAGTCCAAGTCTATATACACCTTATAGCTGCTATTATCATAGCTAACTACGTTTCCATTTAGAGTCACCAAAACAGCCTTCCTGATTAGTGAAACATTCATTGGTCTTTTCTAACATCTCTCGTTCTTACTGAGATATCTTAATCTAAAGCATTGAGTTGATACCTTCCAAATTTGCACAGAACAGTACTATCACCCTGATTAAGGTATTCTGTGCGAGTACAGGAGCACGGTTTTTCGTGCAAATATGTCGAAGGACTCTATTGCCAATAGCAAACAGCACTCTTACTTTTAATCTATATGAAGTTTATTCCTTCAAACGCCATATATATCAACAAAAAAAATAGCTTACTCCCTCTTTCTCCACTATACTATAATTATCCCCAACCTTCACTTGGGGATAATTGTACCTAAAATACTTAATTTTAAAGGGTTTTATGTCTTAATAGATTAATAACCGTGTCCATTTCAGTGTCCAATAACTATCTATATTTTCCAAAAGATACTTTTTCAGAATTTATAAAGTATGTGCAAAGATTATTCTAAATCTCAGTATAGAGTTAATAGATTAACATTCACAATTTACCTTGCTTATAAAACTTACGGATGTGCATTATGGCTGTCGACAATTTAAATGATATTAATATACTTGAATGCCGAGATAAAGATTACTCGGTTAGTGTCTCAGGTATTGCGGGCCTAAGTATTCGTATTTATCCAAATGGTAAAAAAGAATATTACTTGAGGTACGCTCATCCGCATATCGATGGTAAGCGTCCTAGAATGATGCTAGGTAAGGTCGAAGAAATCAGTCTATATGAAGCTAAGCATAAAGCAGAAAGTATACTTAAGATGGTCGCACAAGGCTCTGACCCTAAAGCTATCCATAAAAAGAACAAGTCAATAAGTATGCTCATCTAAAGAACGCCACATTTTCTGAAATTACACAAGCGTGGCGAGACCACAAAACATCAAGTCGTAATCGTAGCAATTCTAGAAAGCGTGCGTTTAGTGAATCTACCCTTAAATTTTGGGATTTATGTCTAGGATATATGTGTCGCGAGATTGGCGACTTAAGAATGAACGATATCACGAGCGAGATGATATTAAGTGTGTGTGAGGCGATTCAGAATAATGAAAATCAAGCAACCTTCGTTGGTGCAAGCACTCGGCTTTATACTGAAAAAGTCTTCTCATTCGCTGTTGCAAGAGGATTATGCGATAGAAACATAGCTATTGATACGCGTGGCGAGCTCGCACCTGCCAGCTCAGGCAACCATTTACCAGCCATCACTAAGCCTGATCAGTTTGCCACTCTCCTAAACGATATGTCTAATTTTGAAGGTGCAAGTAAGATTACATTGGAAGCAATGAACTTATTACCATATGTTTTTGTGCGTAGTATCGATTTGCGGTCTATGCGATGGCAAGATATAGATTGGGATAACAAGCTATGGGAGTTTTCTCCTACTAAAGGCGAAGGTCGTGAGGATATGGTATCGCACTTAGTTGTACCTCTAGCCACTCAGGTTATTGAACGCTTACGAAGAATAAAAGCAATTACAGGTCATAAAGAATATGTGTTTGCATCGATGCGTGCCTCAAGCAATAGCTATATTAGTAAAGCGACTCTAGTACAGATATTCCATAGGCTTGGATACAAAGATGTTCAGTGTGCTCATGGATTTCGAGCATCGGCCAAAACATTGCTTATGGAACAATCTGAACTACGTTACTCAGATATTGTGACTGAGCTGCAATTAGGACATCGAATAAAGGATACGCATGGTGGCGCTTATAACCGATTGGATGAAATCGATACTCGAATACTCATGATGCAAGATTGGGCTGACTATATAGATAAGCTGCGAGACTCTGTATGAAAACTACTTTAAGCTGATTATATCATTCAATTTTCATTGCTTTGTAGAGAGTATTAATATAATATTAAATCATAAGAGACACCTATATAAAAGTTCATATATTCGTAGGATTTGATTCAAATGCTGAAAATAAAATCTATTACTCTAAACAACTCAGCTCAGCTTAGTCTATTGTTTGATAGCACTACTACACTTCCCTGCTTATATCCTATGCTTTATATTAATAGCTCATTGAAGTTTAAAAGTGAATCAACACAACGAGCTTACTTGCAGGGCATTAAGCAGTGGTACGAGTTCTGGGAAGAAAAACATAATCAGTCATTCTGCAAGTATTTCCGTGAACATAAATCTAACCCTAATTTGATGATTAAAGAAATAGACAGCTTTATATTATATTTGGAAAATATGCGGGTAGTTGACCAAAAGCTAATTAGATTAGGGAGCAATCCTTCAATTAATTACAATACGCTTGCACATCGTTTGCGGGCTATCCTCAGCTATTTAAACTATTTATTAGATACCTTTAGTCAAGTACACGGTAAATCTATAAGCCCTCAAATAGTTAGATATAAATCTACACTTTCCCAAAAGTCTGATCTTGTCAAAAACTTGTCCTCTAATCACCATAAAGCCCATAAAAATGGGACAAACTTTAAAAGCCTTACAGAGGAAATAAAAGAAGCTCTATATTCTATTATTTCGCCAAAAGCAATAGAACCTTTATTTAAGAGTAAGGAAGCGCAGTTAAGAAACTTTCTCATTGTACATCTGCTCTTAAACTACGGTTTGAGGACTGGCGAGCTGTTACTTTTAACTCTTAACTCAATTAAGACTGATTTAAAAACATGTAATACTTATCTCGTTATAACTGATACACAAGATAGAACAGATAACCGTATATCGAAGCCGCAGATGAAAAACGTTCAATCCGTTCGAACCATATTATTAGAAAAACGTGATGCTCAATTTATTCACATGTATATCAACAATATCAGATCTCAAGATTCTAAAAGTCACATGCTATTTCTATCGTTACAAGCACCCTACGCACCTCTTAGTAAATCAGGTCTTAAAAAGCTCATAGCTACGATAAATGAGAAGATAAAAGCAAGCATCCTCAATTTTTTGACAAAAATTATGTAGATTCAATTGATAAAATTTCAGCTCATATTCTTCGTCATACATGGGCGTATATGATGCTTAAACATAGTTATCAATCATATTTGGACAGTTACAACAAGGCGCAGGCAATGGAGAATGCTATTGAAAGTTTAAGAAAGATGGCAGGGTGGTCACTCAACAGTACTATGCCATACTTATATGCTAGCCGATTTATCTCGGAAAATGCTAACTTATCTAATATACATCGAATTACAAAAGTGGGTGCACACTATGACTAATAATTTAGCACTAGAGTTTCCTAACTACTCGAGTCATCGTTTATTTTCTGAGGCTCAGATAAGTAAAATTGAAAGTCTACATATTCCTACTATAATTCGATTTATGCTTGCTGATAGATATGAAACGAAATTTATCAATTCTACCTCAAGTACTTGGGAGTTTTTCTACTCCGGTAGAAAAGAGTACATAGACTTTACTGAAGAAAATTATCTAGATAAGCATGAGATTAAGTTATTAAAGTTCTTTTTAGCTTACTACTCCCAAATTAATAGCCCTGCTTATTTATCAAGATACTTTAAACAAGTCAGGTCTGAATTTCATAAGTTAATAAAAATGACAACTCTTTTAGTTATCTAAGTTTCAAAGAAGTGCTTTTAGATTTAGCCGTAGATGAATCTAAATATACAGAATACTATACATTAGACCTCTTGCAAAAGTAGCAAAGGGAATTAAAATAGGAAGACACTCATAACTTTTTAGGAACCATGCCAAACATAAATAAGCTACTCAAACAAAGTGACGCTGGTTTTAAACGCTACACTGGCATTCATAAAGCCACCTTTTATGACATGCTTGAGGCCATGCAAGAGCATGAAGCATCTAAGACCAAATCAGGCAGACCAAGTGTGCTCAGTCTTAAAGCACAAATACTATTAGCCCTGACTTATTGGCGTGAATACCGCACGCTTTATCATATCAGTATGGACTTTGGTATTCATGAGTCTTCTGCTAGCCGTATCATTCGTAAAGTAGAAGACATCCTGATTGACTCTGGCAAGTTTGAATTGCCTAAAAGCTGCCTAGTCGTGTCGATGAGGATACCAATTGGTCAGTCGTCATTGTCGATGCCACCGAAACCCCTATTGAGCGTCCAAAAAAACCAAAGCGACTACTATAGCGGTAAGAAAAACAACACACCTTAAAAGCGCAGGTTATCGTTCATTGGCAAACAGGGTTGATACTTGATGTACAAACCTGCAAAGGGTCAATCCACGATTTTAAGCTGTATAAAGATACTTGTCCTGATTGGTTGCCTGAGAATACTAACTATCTAGCAGACAGTGGTTATCAGGGTATAGCAAATCTACATAAGCAAACCTTCACACCATTTAAGAAACCTCGTGGTGGTCAGTTATTGGAGATATGCAAACAGGCCAATCACTATCTGGCAAAGTTCCGTATTGTGGTTGAGCACAAAATAGGCTTAATCAAGTTGTTCAAAATCGTGGCTCATAAATATCGCAACCGTCGTCAGCGCTATGATCTTAGAATGAAGCTGTTTGCTGGTATCATTAATTCCGAGCTTAGACTATGACTTTTGCAAGAGGTCTAATAAATATGGATTCACTTCTAAGAAGCTAGAGTTCGAAGTTGATTTAAAATATTTTGGTAAACAGAACAGAACACCAAAAGCAAAAATAACCAAAGAGCTTTTGAATATAAAAATATTGATGAAAATGAAATAAACACAGAAAAATTAATCTCGATTCAGACATTTATAAACATTGCTTCGCTCAAAAATTTTTGTCAGAGTGAAGGTGAAAGAATACTTCTAAACTCACTATTTTTATCTATCGTGACAGGATTCCGTTCGACTGAAATAATAATGCTGAAGAAAGACTGTTTAATTGAAAAGCCTATATTAGACCTGCAAACTAATAAGCCTATAAGTGTTAATGATAAAGTGCAATATATGCTTGGGATACAATATTATGGTGCAAAAGGAGCTGGAGAGAGAATTCACTGGGTTGAGCCTTCTTCTACTACGCTGGTTAAAAGCATTATACAAGATACGTTAAAAATTACCGAAAGATATCGAGAGCACCTAGTTTATTTGAGGCAGAAAAATTTAAAAGACCTTCTTCCTAAGGGTATTGATGAAATTCCTGATGATTTAATCGAGCTAGATGACTTAATCGATCATTTATTTATCTCAAGAAAAGAACAAGAGGTCGTGGTGGTCGAAGAGATGCAATATTAAATGTATTCAAACATGCTCAAGTAAAACCTGATAAGACAATTAATGATGGAACAGGTGAGCTAAAGTTTTATAGTAAAAAAACTTTAAGTAAATTTATTAAATCAACAGCAAATTATGCTACCGAAGAACCTATAAACAAAAATTTGAGTTTGAGGGTCGTATAGTCAATATTCCCTATGAGAATCTGTTGTTTATAGTTCAATATGGTAGCACCACCTTATCCCAGGGTATAATCAATAAAGCAAATATTACGATACTAGAGAACCGTGTCATAAATAATTTTTTAGGTACAGGTAGAAATAAATCAGTATTTGAAAAGTACGGCCTTAAAGATAGCGATAATCAAACCTCTAAAATATCGAGCCATATTCCACGCCATAATATTAACACCTTTTTAGCTATTGCTGAGATCTCAGACCACTTGCAAGCAATGTTAATGGGTCGGGTTGATATTGAGCAAAACAAACACTACCAACACTTGAGTATTAAGCAAATCAGCCAAAATGCCAGTTTAGCTAGTAGCAATAGTCAATTTCAAACATCTAAGGAGTTAATGGCAGTTTCAGAACCTGTGCAACCTGCAGAGAATAATGCAAAAAGCCCAATTGATGACATCTTAGAATATGGTTTGATGCTCTTTAGCAACGATAAAGACCTAGAAAACAACTTGAAAAATAATCTACATACGTTTGATAGTACTATTGAAATATCGAATTTTATTGAGCAATCTATGGGTGATGGTTACTTCGAAGATATTGCTAAAGCTTTTAATGAAATAGCTCCTACAGAGCCAGACAAAGCGAAAGAACTTATAGATACCCATGCCTACTTACACCCCCTACCCTTTGGCTCATGTATGCGCAATATAGCGGCTCACGGTTGTCCCAAGCGATTATCCTGCCAATCAGGGGTGTCCTGTGTTAATTTTACGGTAACAGGACGTATGGGCGAGCTTGAAAATTTAAAGCTCACTAAAAACAGACTAATTGAGCAAGCCAAAAACTTAGCTGATAATTCTGAATTTACGCTAAGGATAAAGAGCAAGTTCAAAACCTTGAGCGTTTTGAACAAAAAAATCATGGTTAGCTACAGTAATAAAATTCCAGTAAATATATATAAAGCAATAGATACTGAGCTTTCTCAGCCTAGGGCACTTGCTGAGCTGTTTTCACTGGAATATGAAAAGATTAAAGCTAATAATCAGGAAGAAGGCAAATGCTAAGAGGCAATGAGTTAAACGAAGCTCTTGAGAATGAGCTTAAGGATATGGTACAAGAAGGCATTGAGAAGGCTCCTATTTCAAATACTGCACTACATAAGAGACTTATTGCCAAAGGACATATTAAAGGCGGTCTGAGTACGCTTAGTACGCCAGAACGCAAAGCATTAATCCAAAGATATACCACAGAACAGCTTTTACCATTGAATTTGAATGAAAAGAAGAGCAGCTATACGTCAACAAAAAAACACGTCAGGCTCTTCTTGACACTAATAAAGGATTAAAAGAGAGAATAACTGAACTTGAGGATGAGCTTAATCAGAACACTGTCACTCTTATAGAAATTATTAATCAAGTAAAATTAAAAACTAATCTTGAGCTGGATGATTTACTTGCACCCTACTTAATATCTGAATTCAAAAGTCAGTCTAATTTAAAAAGTTATAGTGACTTGTCATACTCAGATAAAGTGTATGAATATTCAAATCACCAATCTTGAACCTTCACAGTCTTAATTTTTTCCAAGCTTAATGTAATCGATTACGTCTATTTGACTGATATAGCAAGTAGAACTAGCAATGCAAGACTCATAAACGTCCACTCTGAACCGCCCCGACTATATCGGAGAGTGGATTGCTTGAGTCAGGCAGCTTTGTCTGACTCACAAAGACTATCATAGTATCGTCTCTCAAACTCAAAAGGCGACACATAACTAATCGTACTATGAATGCGAGTTTTGTTAAACCAATCGACCCATTCTAGGGTTGCTAATTCAACATCACACGCATCCCGCCACTGCTGTTTTAAATATTCAATCACCTCTGTTTTATAAAGCCCGTTAACCGTTTCAGCCAACGCATTATCGTATGAATCACCCGTTGTACCAACAGATGCAATGACGCCAGAATCAGCCATCTTATCAGTATAGCGAATGGATAAGTACTGAACGCCGCGATCACTATGATGAATCACATCTTTAGGATGGTTTCTGTCTGCAATGGCTTGGTTTAGTGCTGCCATCACCATATCAGTGTTCATACGATTTGATACTTTCCAACCAACGATAGCGCGAGCAAACACATCAATGATAAAGGCAGTATAGACCCAACCACTCAATGTTTTAACGTAAGTAAAGTCAGCAACCCATAGCTGGTTAGGGCGATAGGCATTAAAGTTACGATTAACCAAATCATCAGCACGCTTTTGATCGTCACGAGACTTAGTCGTTATCTTACCTTTACCTCGCCAAACACCCTGCATGCCATGCTGCCGCATTAACCGCTCTACAGTGCAGCGTGCAGGATGTATACCCTCTGCTTTCAACTGTTTCCAGACTTTACGAGCACCATAACGGCATTTGCTGTCCTGCCAGATACGTTTAATCTCATTAAGATAGAAATCGTCATGCTGACTACGCTGTGAACGCTTTTCAGGACTGAATTCTAGCTCTTTGGCACGATAGTATGTGGATGGGGCAATCGGTAGTACTCTACAGATTGGCTCGACTCTATATTGTGGTTTGTGGTCATCTATAAAATCAACCATTACTTGGGTTTGCGGTCGAGCTCCGCCTGGGCGAAAAAAGCAGCAGCTTTCTTTATAATTTCATTGGCTTGCTTTAACTCTCTGTTCTCACGTTCAAGCTCTTTGATATGCTCGGCTTGGCTTTGAGCTTGAATCTTTGCAGGAATGGTTTTATCAATGTGCTTTTTATGCCATGATCGTAGGGTCTCAGGCGTGCAACCTATCTTTGGTGCTATGGCTTTGATGGCTGACCAGGTGGATGGGTAGTCGTCTTTAGCTTCAATTAGCATACGGACGGCGCGCTCTTTCATTTCAGGGGTATAGTTTCGTGTTTTCATTGTCGTATTCTCTTGGAGCGTTGAGTCTCCGACAATCTCGGGGCGGTTCAAAAGTTCTTTAAACTCAGCACTGTAAGTTCTACGTTTGGGTTTGTTAGGTGGTTGTGTTGTCATGTTAGTGTCCACGATTATTAATCGTGGACACTATCTCGCATTTTAAGTGAGGAAAAGATGGGATGGTCGGATGCTTACGGCCAACCTTGAGCACTTTGATGAAGTATGGGGCAAAGAGTACCCGCATGTCATCAAGTCTTGGCGCAATAACTGGGAGGGCTTAACGGTGTTCTTTGGTTATCCTAAAGACATCAGAAGAGTGATCTATACCACCAATGCGATAGAGTCGCTAAACAGTGTGATTCGGACAGCGGTGAATAAGCGTAAGGTCTTCCCGTCTGATCAGGCAGCATTCAAAGTGGTGTACTTAGCAACCCAGCAGGCATCCAAAAGTGGTCGATGCCGATCCGTAACTGGACGTCTGCCCTGAATCGCTTTATGATTATGTTTGATGACCGCATTAGCAAGCATTTAATCTAAATGGCAGTTACACAGAATCTGGGATGGGCTCTATTTTTTATACCCATTATTTAGTCCGATGTCTTGATTCCAACTTTTAAATAATAAATGGTTTCGATGATGAACCGCATTTCTTAGCAGGATTAATAGTGCTGTATCTCCATGAGAAAAATAATCAAAACCGTCTTGTGTAACATCGTATAAACTATGAAATGCTTCTAGCTTTGCCTCGAAAGCGCAATCCAAATTGTTGATAGCTTCCTCACCATCAACTAATTTTAATTTGTGGAACCTCATATGAGCCTCTCCATAGAGTCGCATAGGGTTCGCTAATTTGCTTAATGCTTAATTTCCATTTAAATCCTTAGTAAACTAAAGTTATTTAGCCGTACTTCTAAATTAACACACCGATATTTTACGGTGACTAGTTTTTCATCATGAGTCTATGTAAACATCCCTCAAATAACTCCGAACACATGGGCTTTCTAGATTTTTTCATCTTCGCTTATGCTCTGTTCTACAGGCAATATTGGGAATTGAGTCGGCAGGACTAATAATAGTATTTAGTTTTACACGATCCTTTAATTTTTTTTTGTGCTAAAAAGCAAAAGATTTACCTGTTCGCTCAGCTTCCAGCTGTATTTGATATATCTCTTCACCAGAAATTGGGTTATCTCTTGCATCTATCATCGTCGAAAAATGATAAGTAGCTTCCTCTTCATTATCTGAACGACACGTATGCTCAAGTATATCGTCAAAATCGACACTTACAGCATCTTGCATGCCTGAGCCAATGGCCCCAAAATCATGTTTAAACCAGTCGCTTTGTTCCATAGTATTTTTTTAATACGAATAGATCTTGATCAGTGAATGGGACATGAAATTCGTTGAAGTTGATGAATTGCCTACCATCAATTCTCATTTGAAAATGATAATGAGGGTAGTCAATTGAGGTTCCTATGTGTCCTTCAAAATCATTCTTAGAACAGTCAAACGTCCATTCAATGTTTTTCCACTTAACTGTATATGACAGAATCTTCCTATCTGACCTTTCTTCTTCAAGATCATTAATATTCGAAATTAAACGCTCTTGATTTGCGCACCATCTAATAAATGCAGCGATACTCCCATAGCCGTATTTTTCGTAGATTTTTGGGAAGTCTTTTTCTTAAACTTGCATTGTCGTAGTAACCAATGTAGACATGGATCATCTTTGCTGATAGTTTTGAAGGGCTTATTACATAGATAGCAAATATCCTTTTATAACCAACCTTAAAAGCCTGCGCTTGCCTTTGATGTTCTTCATCATTCAAACGATTTATCTCTTCTATTTTCTCAGAAGACATCTTTTCAAAAACGTTTCTATATTTTTCAGTATCATGCTTCATAAGACTTACCTTTGATATTTAATTATATACTGTCAAATCACTACTCGTCTCATCCAGCACTTCGATCAGTGATGTGAGTTTATTACTAGTAATGTTATACCCAAAGCGATACACCTCCTGAGAAAGTAACTCCTGTTGTTTCCATGTGATAATATCTTGATCAATACCATCCACTTTTTCAAGCAGCGCATATAATGATGTATGCTGAAAAAACGGACAAAAATATTTGGTAAACTTGTAATCTAAACAGGAGTTTACCATGAGTAAGAAAAGAGTAGAATACAGCGACACCTTCAAAGCCGAAGCCATCGCCAAAATCAAAGAAAATAACGGCAACATCAGTCAAACGGCTAAGGAGCTAGGGATACCCATGAACACACTAGCGAACTGGCACAGGAAAGCAGAAAGCGGCGTACTTGCAGGCACACAAAACTATAACCCTGAACTCATAGCCGCCTTGGATGAAATCAAAGACCTTAAAAAACAACTAAAAATCGCTCAAGAAGAACGAGAAATTCTAAAAAGGCAACGGCGTACTTTGCCAAGAACCAGTAGCCAAGTACGCCTTTATGCAAGAGAATCGATTAAAATACTGCATACAACGTATGGCGACCCTATTTGAAGTCAGCCTATCAGGCTACTATGACTGGCTAAAGCGAGGCATCAGCAAGCGAAAACAGCACCACAACCGCTGTGAATTACTGGTCAAATCCGCTCACATGGATACCAAAGAAAGCTACGGTCATGAACGCTTACATCAGCATTTAACTAACCAAGGACATGACATCAGCCTTTACATGGTGCGACAAATTAAGCAAGAACATAGTATTTACTGCAAGCGTCACAAGCGATTTAAAACGACTACTGACTCAAATCACAACAAGCCTGTTTATCCAAACTTGCTAGAACAGCAATTTGACGTGGTAGCACCCAATATTGCCTGGGTCAGCGATATAACGTATATCTGGACCAATGAAGGCTGGTTATATCTAGCAGCGGTCAAAGACTTGTATAGCAAAGAAATCGTGGGCTATGCCCTAAATAAACGCATGACCTCTGATTTAGTATGCCAAGCGTTAAACAATGCCATCAAGTATAAACGACCCGCTAAAGGGCTTATCGTGCATTCTGATAGGGGTAGCCAATATTGCAGTTATCAGTACCGCCAAATCATTCAAAAGCATGGCTTAGCTGGCTCTATGAGCCGAAAAGGCAATTGCTACGATAATGCCCCGATTGAGAGTTTCTGGGGTCAGCTAAAAAATGAGCTGATTTACCACAAGGTCTATGAAACTCGTCAGCAAGCCATCGCTGATGTTACAAGATATATTGAGATTTTTTACAACCGTCAACGGATACAAAAGGGTTAGGATTTAAGTCGCCTGCTCAAGTATTCCAAGACTTTTACCGTCAGGCTGCCTGATGAAATCTACCAAGTGTTTTTCTCCGTTGTTGACAGCAGAGGTCATTGTTTGCAATGATCAATTTACTAAATATTTTTTAGAGATCGCTGCTAATATTTGCTGTGGAAAAAGCACTTTTGACAGCAAAGTGCGTAAGGAGTTTCGGGGGCTTTCAAGCAATATAGCTGATACGCCAAATGACGTTGATATTCCTAACAATGAAAAGCTGGAGCTGCGATTAGTGCTAAAGCACCAGCATCATAGTTATATTGACTTAGCCGCTCAAGCAAAAACAAGATATATATTATAAGTGACTTTATAAACACCTCACCTATAAGGCCTATATTTGATGCTTTAAAAAAGTCGGAAGCTAAAAAATATTATTATTACTCTAAGAAATCAAGTTATATCGATCATTCAGAAATTGTTGAGATGCATGATGATCTGAAGTCTGCCGACTCTCTATCTCAATTGGGTGCGCATCATTCCAATAGTCATGCCAAGGTATTAGCTTGGGATAATAATGACTTGCTGATTACTAGCTTAAATTGGCTGTCTGCAAGTGCCCCTAATAACCTTGTAGAGATTTACCATGAAATAGGTGTTTATGTTCAAGGTTGGGATGTAGCTAAAGATTTTATTAAAGTATTTAGAAGCTTAGATTAACACATGAAGTGCAATACCAAATGCAAGGTGAAAAAAGACCTAGATGCGCTAGCATCAAAGTTTTTATCCACCGACCAAAGTGAGATTGCAACCATGAGCTATACACATCTAAGCCTAGGTGAACGATACCAGATTTATGCCCTTAAAGGGGCAAAACATAGTATTAATTTTATAGCGAGGGTGTTAAACAGAAGTCCCAGTACCATATCAAGAGAGCTTAGGCGTAATAAAAGCCTACGAGGTTACCGAGCAAAGCATGCTAATAACAAGGCTTGTGACAGACGGGCTAACAACGCCACAACTATTGTGACTGACCTCTGGGCATGGGTGACAGACAAGCTTAAAGAGAACTGGAGTCCTGAGCAAATATCTGGCGTTCATGCTGGTATCAGTCATATGAGCATTTATCGCTATATTTGGCGTGATAAGAGGCAGGGCGGTACATTGTGGCAGTGTCTCAGACGTAAAGGAAAACCATACCGGCAGCGTCTAACCGCTGAGACTCGAGGCCGTATCAATGACAGAGTCTCGATTCATGAGCGCCCTTGTATTGTTGAAGAACGCTCACGTATTGGAGATTGGGAAGCGGATACCGTTATCGGTCAGCATCACAAGCAAGCGATTGTCACGCTCGTTGAACGTAAAACGGGGCTGCTGAAGATGAAGCGTGTGGGTCATAAAACAGCACAGCAAGTATCAGAGGCAATGATAGAACTCTTAGCGCCAGTGAGGTTGCAGGTTAAGACCATTACCTCTGACAATGGTAAAGAGTTTGCTCAGCATAAGAAGGTGAAACAAAAGCTCTTTAGCCCTTTCTTCTTTGCCGATGCTTATGCGTCATGGCAGCGAGGAACCAACGAGAATACCAATGGCCTTATCAGAGAGTACTTGCCTAAGGGTTGTGACTTTAGACAAGTCTCTGATAATGAAATACAGGACATTGAGAACAAACTAAACAACAGACCAAGAAAACGATTAGGGTTTAAAACGCCTATGCAGGCGTTCTATAATATTAATTAGCGTTGCACTTGGTGTGTTAATCTAAGTAATAAAATATTACTCTGTATAAGGATTATCGAAAGAGCAACAGCATTATAGCCCAAAAATATGAGTAGCTAACTGAACGCTTATTCTACGCTAAGCTTCTTCTATGTCTTGTTTTGTATGATGGACTCATATCGACACTTCTGACAACTTTGATAATGAGTCGTCAGACATGAACCTTAAATACGGAGTAAACACGATGAAAAACTATCAACCCTAAGCAAATCCCTACTTATTGCTCTTAGCGTTCTAGGTATTGGTACTCTCGCTGTTGCCTCAGGTCAAATACCTGCTATTTCAGGCGCAAAGACGAGTGACGCAGTCGCGATAGCACAGAGTAAAATCAGTCTAGAGCAAGCCGTCGCTATTGCACAAAAAAACAGTCAAAGGAGACTTAATTAGCGCTGAGTTTGACCAAAACGATTATATGGCAAGTGGCGAGTATGAAATCAAGCTTATCAATGATGGAGTGGAGCATGAAGTAAAAATTGACGCCAGTAGCGGCAAAGTTCTAAAATCTAAGCAGGAAAAAATAGATCAAGACGACTTAGCAGAATATAACGCTATGAGGCAAGCCCAAATAACCCTAACCCAAGCCATGCAAAAAGCAACGCAAAGTGTTGGTGGCAAAATTACTGAAGCAGAGTTTGATTTTGATAACGGTATACCCGCTTATGAGATTGAAATAGCTAAAGGGATGGACATAAATAAACTGATAATCGATAGCATGAATGGTCAGGTTGTCAGCAGTCAGTTAGATGATGATTAATATTTTAAAACTTGGTTGAATATAGCTTAACAACGGCTCTACTCTGTACACTAGTATCGATTAGAGCTTTTTAGTTTGAGGACGCTATAAAAAGTGTCACTATAGATAAATATTTTTTAATCCTACTAGTCACATAATAAGGATATCCCATGCGCGTATTGGTAGTCGAAGATGACTTGATGATTGGCGAGAGTCTGAGCGAAGCCTTGCAAGATGAGGCTTATACGGTTGATTGGGTCAAAGACGGTCGTCAAGCCATACTGACATTAAGGGTGCAACCTTATGACATCATCTTATTAGACTTAGGTCTTCCAGAAGTTGATGGCATGGGCGTGTTGACTGCTATTCGCGATGCCAAGATTGAAACACCAGTGTTGATACTCACCGCGCGTGATCAATTAAAAGATAGAATTGCAGGCTTAGACTCAGGGGCTGATGATTATGTCGTCAAGCCTTTTGAGTTAGGAGAAGTCTTTGCACGCATGAGAGTACTTATGTAAATACCCCATTCTTAACACAACATCATCGTAGAATTATTAAGCCACCTGCCTGTACTCAGCAGGTGTCATATCATTAAGTGAATCATGGGGTCTTTCGTTGTTATAAACCTTGATCCAGTCTTCAGTCAGCATATTGACCTCGTTTAAATTGTTGAAAAGGTAGCAATCTAAAACCTCATTGCGATAACTGCGATTAAACCGTTCAATATAAGCGTTCTGATAAGGACAGCCAGGCTCGATATAATCAATATAGATGCCATGAGCTGATGCCCAATCAGTGAATACCCTGGATGTAAACTCACTGCCGTTATCCACACGAATTTGCTTAGGATAACCATGCCACTCAGCCAGCTGATCAAGGTAGCGAATCACTCGGAGTGAGGGAATACTGGTACCAATATCAATGCCTAATACCCTCACGGTTATAATCATCAATCACATTAAAGGTTCGAAAGCGAATATTGTTGTGTAGTCTGTCGCTCATGAAGTCCATTGACCATGTATGCCCCAATGCATTTGGCACACTTAGCGGCTGAGGGTTACGTGTTGGTAAGCGTTTTTAGACTTGCGGCGTAGGTTTAAGTTTAACGCTGTATAAACTCGATGTACGCGCTTATGATTCCATGAATAGCCAAGCTTACGTATACGTTTAAAGCACTTTGGAAAGCCCCAGCGATTGTGCTTGTCAGTAAGCTCATTTAAGACATCAACAATCTCACTATCATCAAATAGCTTAGGCTTATAGTAGTAAGCGGTTCGACTCATGCAGACCACCTGACAACTCACTGCAATGCTGACATCATACTGCGCCTGTAATTCTTGCGCCCAGACTTTGCGCTCGGGTACAGGCGCTATAGCTTTTTATGATCTCTTCCTGCATTTGCGCTTTGAGGCTTAAATCAGCATACATCTGTTTGAGCCTACGGTTTTCTTCTTCAAGCTCTTTTAATCGCTTAACATCAGAAGCTTCCATACCACCGTACTTGGAGCGCCATTTATAGAAAGTCGAGCTAGCAATCCCGTATTTACGGCACAGCTCTTTAGCAGGTATTCCAGCTTCTGCTTCTTTTAAAATGGATACTATTTGGGTCTCAGTCATTCGTTTGCTCATATCAAAACTCCTTATGGGTATTTTATAAGAAATTCTACGTTTGAGCTGTGTTATTTTAGGGGATAGTTACACTTATTCGCCGTGCCCAAGGCAAGGCTGATAATCAAGTGACGGTTGGCAATTTAAGTTTAGATACCGCGCACAAACGGGTCATGATGGATGGTAGCCCTATCGATTTAACCGCAAAGGAGTACATGCTTCTCACTACCTTTATGCTATCGCCTGAAAAAGTCATGTCCAAAAAATGAGCTTGAGGATTCGTTATATGGCTGGGGCGGCGAAGTTGAAAGTAACGCCATTGAGTTTTTGATTCATAGTTTACGCAAAAGGTCGGACAAGATAGAATCAAAAATGTTCGTGGCCTTGGATGGTATATCAGCAATGCCTAAATTTCGTAAGCCCTTTAACTCATTACAGTTCCAACTTATCTTTTGGTCTGTTGTGTCATTATTACTACTGGCAATAGTGGCTGGTGGTTATGGATTTTGGTACAGCTATAACGAGATAAATGACTTTCAGGATGATAACTTAAAAAATACTGCTGCCTTATTAGAGCAGTCGCTTAATATTAGTGGTTTAAATAATAATGCTGCTTATTCATACAGTGACGAGCATGCCCGCAGCAACATTCACTTTGATACCGATGACGATGATGGTGCGATCACCGTTGATATAGTCATACTCTCCGCCCTCACTCAATAACGGGGTAGAAGATTATCAGAACGTTCAAAGCGATGATGAGCATGATTACTCAGAACCTATACCGTTGGCATTAGTAAATAGCGTTCCACAAGGGATAAGCGATCAAAACATTGACGGTCATTCTTGGCGAACCTATAGAAATGATGTCAAGATTGAGTCTTTAGATACTGATGAAGAAGTGGCTCTAATTTTGCGCCAACAGACAGATTTACAGGATGATTTAGCCAAAGCTAGTGCCTTACAGTCTTTTTTACCCCTTATTATCGGTATAGCATTATTACTGCTTTTACTGCCTTTTATCATGTGGCGCATGATGAAACCTGTGCGTCAATTGCATCATGAGATAAGCGCACGTAATGAGAATGACCTAAGTCCTTTATCGATTGGTAGACTGCCCTCTGAATTGCTGCCACTAGCCGAATCGTTAAATAGATTATTGGCTATAGTCAAAATTAGTATTGAACGTCAGCAACGCTTTATCGCTGATGCTGCCCATGAACTGCGCTCGCCGCTGACTGCCATCTCACTACAATTACAACGATTACAGCGTATTAGTAATGATAACGTTATGTCGGAAGGCCTCGATAAACTGGCTATTCGCTTGAGGCGTAATCAAAGTTTGGTTGAGCAATTATTAACGCTCGCTCGTGCTGGTAATATCAATACCGAGCTTGGTACCGAGACAACAGCAACCAATGTTAAATCTATTATCGAACAAGTCATAGGGTTACTCATTCCTATTGCTGATAATAAGAACATCGAACTAACTGTCGACTTACAGTCAAGTAGCAAAGTAAAGATAGATGAGACATCATTATTAATGCTCATAAAAAACCTGATTCAAAACGCTATTATTTATACGCTAGATAATGGTCAAGTCATGGTTAAACTCTATCAACTTGAGCAAAACTCAGGCAGTTTGGATAAATCGGCTTTAAATGCTCAATATAATTTTGGCTCACATGTGATTCAATCTGGGAAATTAAATGATATATCCAAGACGCTAGATAACAAATTAGTATTACAGATCATAGATTCAGGCGCAGGCATTGACCCTAGTGATTATGAGAAAGCTTTTGAACCCTTTATACGGCTTAATCAAGTGATTAGTGCAGCTGATCAATTTAGCGACAGTAAACTTAACAATAGTATAAGCGCTTCAAGATCAGATAGCGCAAGTAAGCAATCACAGGAAATAGAAGGTACAGGACTTGGGCTCTCTATTGTTAAATCAATCTGTGAGCAGGCAGGTATCGATGTCTTTATGAAGGACTCTAATTCTGAGATTTTAAACTTACATGATAATCGAGGACTTTGTATAACTTTGATCTTTTAAACTCATACATAGAAATTTTAATAGATCTAAATAGTTGCATCTTCACACTTTCTTAACATCTCTATTGATAATTTAGTGACATCTACAACGTAACATTAAATTTGTTTACTAATAGAGTGAATCTAACGTAAGCATCCGACCATCCCATCTTTTCCTCACTTAAAATGCGAGATAGTGTCCACGATTAATAATCGTGGACACTAACATGACAACACAACCACCTAACAAACCCAAACGTAGAACTTACAGTGCTGAGTTTAAAGAACTTTTAGTACAAGAAGCTGAAGGTTCAGGGCGATCAATTGCCAGTATCGCTCGAGACCATGGCATCAACCAGAACCTTCTCCATAACTGGAAACGTCAGCATCACCGCAACAAGACTGAAACTGGCATATTACCTGCTGCCATAAACAGTCCTGCTGATCCAAACTCCTGCTTTATCCCAATCCGCCTTGAACCTCAAGCAACTCATCTGTCCTCACCCTCCGTCATACAAAACATCAAGCTGCAAATCAGAGCCCCAGGACCTGGGTCCATAAGCCTTACTATTGCCCAAATAGACACCCAAAGTTTGATTGACCTTGAACCGCCCCGACTTTATCGGAGGCTGATTTACTTTAGTCAGGCAGCAATGCCTGACAGGATTAAATTATCATAATACCGCTTTTCAAACTCAAAGGGCGACACATATCCAATCGTGCTATGCAGTCGTGTTTTGTTAAACCAATCGACCCATTCAAGGGTTGCCAGTTCAACATCGTTCACACTAGACCAGCTCTCTTTCAAATAATGAATCACCTCAGACTTGTACAGCCCATTGACCGTTTCAGCCAGTGCGTTGTCATAAGAATCACCCGTAGTGCCAACAGAGGCAATCACACCGCAGTCAGCCATCTTATCTGTGTAGCGAATGGATAAATACTGAACCCCTCGATCACTGTGATGAATCACATCTTTGGGATTATTCCTATCTGCTACCACTTGATTGAGCGCGGCCATCACCATATCGGTGTTCATGCGATTGGATACTTTCCAGCCCACAATGGCACGAGCGAACACATCAATAATAAAAGCAGTATAAACCCAGCCACTCAGTGTCTTGATATAGGTAAAATCTGCAACCCAAAGCTGATTAGGACGATGGGCATTAAAGTTACGATTGACCAAGTCGTCAGCACGCTTTTGGTCGTCACGGCTGTTGGTGGTAATCTTACCCTTACCGCGCCAGATGCCTTGCATACCATACTGCTTCATTAAACGCTCGACGGTGCAACGAGCAACCTTTACGCCATCAGCCTTCATCTGCTGCCAGACTTTACGAACACCGTAACGGCATTTACTGTCTTGCCAAATACGTTTAATCTCTCTGAGATAATAGTCATCATGCTGACTGCGTAATGAGCGCTTCTCAGGGCGGTCCTCTAAGTCTTTAGCACGGTAGTAGGTTGATGGGGCAATCGGTAGTACTCTACAAATCAGCTCGACCCCATAACTACCTCTATAGTCATCAATAAACTGAACCATTATCTGGGTGGACGGCCCTTCTCCGCCTGGGCTTCAAGACCAGCAGCCTTACGTATAATCTCATTGGCTTGCTTGAGCTCTTTGTTCTCTCGTTCAAGCTCTTTGATACGCTCTTTGTCACTTTGAGCTTGTACTGAGGCAGGAATAGTTTGATCTATGTGCTTTTTATGCCATGACCGCAGGGTTTCAGGCGTACAGCCAATCTTAGGTGCAATTGCTTGAATAGCTGACCAGGTGGAAGGATAGTCGCTTAATGCTTCAATCAGCATGCGAACGGCGCGGTCTTTAATCTCGGGGGTGTAGTGTCGTGTTTTCATCGTTGTATTCTCTCAGAATGTTGAGTCTCCGACAATACCGGGGCGGTTCATTATGTAGCGAAATATTGTTGGTAATACCTTGAAAATTTAAAAGATAAACCAATATATATAAATTATAAGGAGATTACGTATGGTCCATGATGATTCATTTCGAATACTAACTTTAACTGGTGGAGGTTTTCGAGGTTTGTACACCGCTAAAGTTCTAGAAGAGCTGGAAAACGAGTATGGTTATCCTATAGGTAGATTTTTTAACTTAATCGCCGGTACTTCTATAGGTGGAATCCTAGCTCTTGCAGTTGCTGCTGAAATACCCATGTCAGATGTGGTTAAGCTTTTGAACAACATGGTGATAAGATTTTTAAGAAAAGAAAGGCTAATCTATTTTCGATAAAACGTTCTACTTATAGCATTGATGTGTTGAAAGAGCAGCTAGAGATAATGTTTAAGGAAGACAAGCTATGAGCTATGCTGAAGAAACCGTAGAGGTAAACTTGGTAAACTAAGCGTATTAATCGGAGTTTACCATGACCAAGAAAGTAAGAACCTACAGTGACGAATTTAAAGCAGAAGCCGTTAAGAAGATAGCAGACAATAACGGTAATGTTTCAGCCACAGCCAAGCAACTTGGCATAGCGATGCAAACGTTATCGAACTGGCAGAACAAAGCCAATCAAGGCAAGCTTATTGGCACAGAACAATATGATCCTGATCTTATGAGTGCTCTTCAAGAAATAAAGCAGCTCAAGCGGCAGCTTAAAGTAGCCGAAGAGGAGCGCGAAATTCTAAAAAGGCGACGGCGTACTTCGCGAGAAACAGTTAGTCAGGTACGCCTTTATCAAAGACAACCAGTTCCTCTTTCGCATCATCACTATGTGCCGTGTGTTAAGGGTTAAGCCATCAAGCTATTACGACTGGCTAAGTCGTGATCTCAGCGACCAACAGATACATCGCAACCAATCTGAATTACTGGTTAAAGCGGCTCACAATGAAACGAAAGAACGTTATGGCGCAGATCGACTGCATGCTCATCTAAGCGAGCAAGGCCATAACATTAGCCTGTATATGATAAGAAGCATCAAAGAGCAACACGGCATTAAATGTCGTAGTCATAAGCGCTTTAAAGTCACCACCGACTCCAATCACAACAAGCTGGTCTATCCAAACGTACTGGATCAGAAGTTTGATGCTAAGCGCCCTAACGAGTCGTGGGTCAGCGACATCACCTATATCTGGACGAATGAGGGTTGGCTGTACTTAGCAGGGGTCAAAGACTTATACACCAAAGAGCTGGTCGGTTACGCTATTAACAAGCGTATGACCGCAGATTTAGTTTGCAAAGCACTAAATATGGCCATCAAGAATAAACGTCCAAACAAAGGGCTAATCGTTCACTCTGACAGAGGCAGCCAGTATTGCAGTCACGCCTACCACAAGACCATTAAGCAGCATCAATTTATAGGCTCAATGAGCGGCAAAGGCAACTGTTTCGATAACGCTCCGATAGAAAGCTTCTGGGGCGTATTAAAGAATGAATTAGTATATCATCAAGACTATAAAACAAGGTTCACAGCCATCAATGATATTATCAGTTATATCGAGCTGTACTACAATCAGACGAGGATTCAAAAGGGTTTGGGCTATCAATCGCCAAGACAGGTGTGGTTTGATTATTATCGTCAGGCTGCGTAATTAAAATCTCCCAAGTTTATGTGTACGGATTTGACGGCAGGGGTCACTAGGCAGTCTTAAACATAACGTTATTATACCAGCCATCAACTTTTCTGTAGGTAAGCCAGTAGTATTTAAAACTCCCCATCATCATACATTCAAGCGTGATAAGCATCATTTAATTGTTGATGTGGCATTGGCTACTTCAGCTGCTCCCATATACTTTCCTAAGTACGTATTCGACAATACTCAATATGTAGACGGTGGACTGTTTGCCAATAATTCAAGCATGTTAGCAATTCACGAAGCGCAGTATTTCCTAAATGCTAAGCAAGAGAATATTCTACTTCTTAATGTTGGCACCCTATCTTCACGTATTTCAGCAAACCCCAAAACAAACAAATTAGGTGGAATGTTAGACTGGGCACATGGTAAAAATTTGAGCAATGCACCGAAAAATATTATCGAACTCACCTTGTCCACACAACAGCAAATGATGACATTTATTACCCAGCATCTGCTAAAAGAAAGGTACTTAAGTATTGACGAAAATTTAACAAACGAAGCTGCCAACTATGTATCACTAGATAGAGCGGATGCTGCTGCTAAAGAAGTACTGTTATCAACAGCTATGCAAAATTCAAAAGAAGCTCTTGGTAAAGAACTTATAAAAACAATTTTCTTGAAACCAGTCGAACTTCACAACACAGCCATACAACCAAATACTGAGGATTCAAATGAGTGATAACCTTAAAACAAACAACTTACATAGTGTTTTCAAAAACGATACTGATGGTTTTTTCAAGAAGCTTTTACCTAAAGGCGAGCAGTTCCAAGTGTTCAAAGACTGCAAAGATCAGATTAAGGCTGTTATAGAAATACAAGTTGAAAAAGTATATGGTGTCAGACCAAAATTTAGACTCCAAGGTTCCTGGGCGTATGGTGTATGTAATGCCCCAGCACTCCCTGAGCAAGAAATGGATTTTGATTACGGTTGTTATCTACCAGAGTCATGTTTTTAGAAGGTCAAAGCGCTGAAGTGGCTAATAAGCTCTTTGAAACTGTAGAAGAATGTCTGGATATACTATGTAATGATAATGGTTGGGAATTGGATAAAGAACATAAAAATTGCATTCGAATTAGAGGCTTTATGCCTCAAGGTCAACCCAAAGCACATTTTGATATTCCGTTGTATGCTCTACCAAACGAGATGTTTGATGATTTAACAGATGCTAGCGTTAAGCAAGACTCTTCAACAGTTAGTAAAGAAGAGGCTTCTTACGATAGTATCCAAGAAAGCAGAAGCTTTGATTTTTCAGAGGATGTAGATCCTAATAACTTATCATTATTCTTTAATGAAAGTACATTTAGTGGTACAACTTTATCTGCCAACTTATCTTACTCTCCCTCTTATGATTCTATGATCACTGAAGATTCTAGTAAGGCTAATGCAAAGAATATTAAGAAGCGTTCAAAAATAAAAAACGTAAGTCTAATACAACGAGATGAAGATGAATGGCTCGTTTCAGACTGTGAAAAGGTACGTGAATGGTTTTTAGCAGAATGTGAAAAATATCCCAATACTGGACAACAACTTCGTGCAGTCATTAGGTATTTAAAGTCATGGCGTGATTATAATCAATATCAAAAGGCTCCTAGCTCTGTTTCATTGATGATAATTGCTACTGAACACTATCAGCATTTGCAGCAAAGAGATGATAGAGCGCTTTTTGAAATACTTTTGAATTTAGAACATGCACTTAAAAACGATATAAAATGCAAGTATATTGAAGGACATTCTACAGAAGACTTTAATAGAGCAAATAATGAACAACGAGAAGAGAATGCTGAGCTGGCATCAGAGCTTTGTAGTGGCTTTGATAGAGTTCTTCATAAATCCCAAAATGAGAATACCTGCCTCAACATATTAGAAAGCTTGTTTGGTGAGAGAATACCATCTAACAGACCTGATTTAGTAACGATTAATGTCGATACCAAGGCTTCAGTCGCAACCGTTGTTGACAATGCACCTGTACAGGTTGCTGCTGAGTCTGCATCAATAAAGCCTCAAATCGGTGGGTAGAGCATTGCAAAAACAGATGTCTTTGTACGATATAATCTCTGGTATAAATGACAATTTTTGTAATTGGAGATACACAAAAGGTAGGCGACCATCATCGGCTAATAGTCGTGATAAATCAATGTATGATGGTTGGTTTACTTCTTTTGAAACTAAGGATAATACAAACTTTCAAATACTGATTCAGGTAGAAGATTGGGACTTCGTTAGTTTGCCAAACGTGTATGTTAAAGCTCCTCTTCCTGATTATATTCAAAACCTTTTACCCCTTGCTCATTTTTCTCATTGATAAACGCGAGTATAAAGGCGATTGGTATTATTCAGTTTGCTATAGTTTACATGATGCTTATGAGCTTAAAATTTCAGACCCTTTAGGAGTTTTAGGCTGGGTTCTAGATAAAACTAAAATTATTATAGAAGCGCTTATTAAGAACAAGCGTCATAGGTCTGATGAGTTTCTAAGAGAGTTGACCCCGATATGGCAAAGTATAGCAAGTTACCATTCTAGTAATTTAATTAAATCTAACGATGCAGCTGTACAGTCGATCCACGATCTTTTGTTGCCTGTAATTTATGACTTGAAGCAAGGGTGGCATCTTGTTCCTTGGATAGTTAAAGACGGGCATATAGAAGCAAATACGTTAATTATTCATATTCCTAGTAAACAACTTGCTAAAATACCTTCTATGCCTTCTGTATTTATTGATGTGAAAAGTAGCAAAGGTATACCACTCAAGTATTTCTTACTATGGCTCAAACAGTGGAGTCATGTAGCCTTTAGACTGATAGTCAGTGAAATTGCATCCAATATTGAGCGACATAGAGAGACAACATTATATTTTCCAGTGTGTCTTGTCGTCGATAAACAATTACTGTCATTGTGCATAGAGCTAGAAAATCTAAAAGAGTTAGTATCTGGTAGCGCTAGTAAGCACTTAAAATTAGCAAACCATTCCAAGCTACTCTCTAATTCTAAAGTAGTTTTTAGCAGTGCTGTAAACCTTACTCCCAATTTTTTTATTTACGAGGAACCTTGACAATTTGGAACAACCAAACTTAATAGGTAAGAATATTGCCCTACTAGGGATGCGGGAGCGATTGGTGGTTATTTAGGATTATCTTTAGCACGCCTGGGCGCTGGTGCGAGTGGTGGAAAACTCACGTTGATAGACAGCGACATCTTCCAAGAGGAGAATATTGGTAGACATGCACTTGGTAAAGCGTATCTTCATAGAATGAAAGCTAGCGCGTTAAAGCAAGAAATAGCTCAGCAGATACCTGACCTAAATATCGAGGTACATAATATCAACGCTTGTAATAGGAGTATTTTAAAAATATTTCAAACTATGATCTTATTATCGATGCTACTGCCAAAATAGAAGCATCTGAAACAATCAATAAGTTTTTCTTTGATTCAGACGGCAAGACACCCCCATTGATTCATAGTTGGATTAGAGGCAATGGAGAGTGTGTTCAAGCTTTGTATAATGATAAAGATACAAATTATGCCTGTCGGTCCTGTATAAATAAAAGTGGTAATTCGATACGTGAAGAATATGACGCCCTAAAAGGTATGACTGCTGCAAGGTCTTTCATGGCATGTGCCGATTTTACACCTTTGCTGTATCAGCAAGTATGTCAGCTGCTGCTTTAACAATTGATATGATTTTGGACTGGCTACAAGGAGATGTTAGTCCAAGATATCGAACTCGTTATACTGAGAAATGGATGGGGAGAAAATAGAAAGTAAAGATTACGCTCCTTCTCTTGAATGCCATATATGTAAAATTAACTTGTAAATACCCCATTCTTAACACAACATCATCGTAGAATTATTAAGCCACCTGCCTGTACTCAGCAGGTGTCATATCATTAAGTGAATCATGGGGTCTTTCGTTGTTATAAACCTTGATCCAGTCTTCAGTCAGCATATTGACCTCGTTTAAATTGTTGAAAAGGTAGCAATCTAAAACCCTCATTGCGATAACTGCGATTAAACCGTTCAATATAAGCGTTCTGATAAGGACAGCCAGGCTCGATATAATCAATATAGATGCCATGAGCTGATGCCCAATCAGTGAATACCCTGGATGTAAACTCACCGCCGTTATCCACACGAATTTGCTTAGGATAACCATGCCACTCAGCCAGCTGATCAAGGTAGCGAATCACTCGGAGTGAGGGAATACTGGTACCAATATCAATGCCTAATACCCTCACGGTTATAATCATCAATCACATTAAAGGTTCGAAAGCGAATATTGTTGTGTAGTCTGTCGCTCATGAAGTCCATTGACCATGTATGCCCCAATGCATTTGGCACACTTAGCGGCTGAGGGTTACGTGTTGGTAAGCGTTTTTAGACTTGCGGCGTAGGTTTAAGTTTAACGCTGTATAAACTCGATGTACGCGCTTATGATTCCATGAATAGCCAAGCTTACGTATACGTTTAAAGCACTTTGGAAAGCCCCAGCGATTGTGCTTGTCAGTAAGCTCATTTAAGACATCAACAATCTCACTATCATCAAATAGCTTAGGCTTATAGTAGTAAGCGGTTCGACTCATGCAGACCACCTGACAACTCACTGCAATGCTGACATCATACTGCGCCTGTAATTCTTGCGCCCAGACTTTGCGCTCGGGTACAGGCGCTATAGCTTTTATGATCTCTTCCTGCATTTGCGCTTTGAGGCTTAAATCAGCATACATCTGTTTGAGCCTACGGTTTTCTTCTTCAAGCTCTTTTAATCGCTTAACATCAGAAGCTTCCATACCACCGTACTTGGAGCGCCATTTATAGAAAGTCGAGCTAGCAATCCCGTATTTACGGCACAGCTCTTTAGCAGGTATTCCAGCTTCTGCTTCTTTTAAAATGGATACTATTTGGGTCTCAGTCATTCGTTTGCTCATATCAAAACTCCTTATGGGTATTTTATAAGAAATTCTACGTTTGAGCTGTGTTATTTTAGGGGATAGTTACAAACTGATTTGGTTCCATATGTTTAATAATTCTTGGGAATTTTCTAGTACTTCTCCCGTAAATGCTGTTTTGATGCAGCCTTCGGTACTTGAAAAAATAGATCAATGGAGACAAAAGGGTTTTCTGAGTCAGGCGGAAGCTTGTGGTATCTTACTTGGTGAGCGAAAAGGTTTTAAGGGAAAAGAACAATATCTGAATATCACAGATATAACGTTACCTTATAACACTGATATTAGAAAACCAACAGCGTACATAAGGAATACTGAAGGTCATCAAGCTTATCTAGATGAGTTACATAAACAAAGTAAAGGTAGAATACAGTATTTAGGCGAGTGGCATAGTCACCCTCAAAACGTAGCAACTCCCCTCTTCGATTGACTATAGAGAATGGCATAAAACCTGCTTAAATTTTCCCAATCTACCTTTAGTGTTCTATATAGCAGGAGTAACAGAAGACTGGATGGGTATCCAAGCTGATCAATCAATATATCTGCCTAAAACTTTGTAGTAATAATTTCTGATGTTGTTACCATCACTAAGACCTATTTGCTATTTTTAATTTATTAGGGTGTGTTGACATATATAGAATAATTGATAATCATAGTGTTATGACTAGATTAACACTAAGTGATGCCCAGTGGGCAAAGATAGCACCGTATTGTGCAGGTAAAGAGACCGATGTTGGTAGAACAGCGGTAAATAATCGACTATTTATCGAAGCTGTTCTATGGATTGTCCGAACAGGTAGTCCGTGGCGAGACTTACCCCCTGAATTTGGTAACTGGAACAGTGTTTATAAGCGCTACCGTCGATGGGTAAAAAGCGATAGATTCAGCAAGCTATTTAATGCTCTGAATGACTCAGATTTAGAGTATGCCATGATTGATGGCACTATTGTTAAGGTACATCGTCATGGACAAGGCGCAAAAGGGGGCTTGTCATCAGGCAATTGGCAAATCAAGAGGCGGTATGACCACTAAAATCATGGCAATGGTTGATGCATTAGGCAACCTTGTTGATTTTACTTTATTGAAAGGACAACAGCATGACATGGCTGGCGTTAAACCTTTAATTAAAGACAAAGAGTTTGGTGCATTGCTTGCTGATAGAGCCTTTGACACGGATTGGCTACTGCTAGACTTAGAAGAGCGTGGTAGCAAAGCGGTCATACCCCTAAACGCTCTCGTTTAAAGCAACGAGATTTCGATAAAGAAATGTACAAGTGGCGTCACTTAATCGAGAACTTCTTCTGACGGTAATTGTCAACACACCCTAGTTTGCATCAATATTTATTTTACTCTCTTATACTTCATAAATTTATTTCTATTATTTGTAATTAACTCTGTATCATTGTTTTGGAGTATTTATAGTGAATCGCACAGGGATAGTCGCTCGCTGCTTCAATTAGCATGTGAACGGTGCGTTCTTTAATCTCAGGAGTGTAGGTTTGTCTTTTAATTGTCGTAATCTCTCAGAAGTTGAGTCTCCGACAATCCCGGTGAGGTTCATTCTACCTTAAATAATAATATCAGAGCTCTTATCACGCGCACCTACGAAAGTTTATCAAAGCTATTGAACTGGCAAAATATCACTCTATCTTTTGGGTGATCATCGAAAAATTCTTGATAAGTAGACTCAAGTCTTCGAATACTTATCTACTTTCATATACACTCTATAATAAATGAGAATTGTGGTACACAGTCTAAGTCAGATATTAAGGTTCATGAACCATTTATTTTCCTCCTCACTATAGAGCATTGTTTTTACTAGCTAATCATCTCTGTTAACTCGTGAACCTGACTTTAGGTACGCATAAGTTAAATAAGACATCTCGAGTAATTTATTTATGGAACCCATGATACTATCACAGCATAAATAAACTCTTATTTGATTAAGTTGTTAGCTATTAGAATTTAAAGATATTCTATCTAGCACTGCTCAATAGAATACTTTCTTGCTCCACATAAACAATCACCGTATAGAAAGACAGACACTATCCTTAATATCTGTCTTTCTATACGATGATACGAATCACAAAATAAAGCCAATCATAGTTATAATCGTTATCAGTTTTCTAACGACAGCATATTCATAATTAGCTTGATCAAAGTTTCTTTTGACTGGGGTCAGACTCAGCAACCAATAAGGTTAACGCGGCAAGTCCAGTATCATTAATCACTGTATCGCCTTTACTGTCAAGTAGGCGCTGATTGCGATGCAAAAAGTCGATAAATAAAAATGCGCCGCTACGCTTATTACCATCAGTAAAGACGTGATTTTTGACCATAAAATAGAGTAAATGCGCCGCCTTGCTCTCAATTGTCGGATAAGCTGGCTCACCAAACACCGTTTGCTCTAATGTCGCCAAGATACTGTCCAAGCCATCGCCGCGCGGTTTGGCAAACAATACTGTCGCCTCACCTCGTGCTATCAGCTGCGCCTTTAGATGCGTGAGCGCTGCCATGGCCTCAACTGTACTGGGCAGAATACCGCCTGCCTGTCCTACTGGCGCATTGAGCAAGCCTTCGTCATAACGCTGTAACCACAAAAACGTCTGTGTGTAGCGGCTGATAATCTCAATGAGTCCGCGCCCTTCATCGGTGTGTAGCTCGGGGCTTTGGGCAGTTTTTTTTGATGAGGGCTAGGGCTTGCTGTAGCTCGGCGGCGTTTTTGTCAAAGCGTTGTTCATTGATGGCATAGCCTTGTAGTAAGTACTCACGCAAACGCTGAGTCGCCCATATCCGAAACTGCGTGCCTTTTTGGAATTGACCCGATAACCCACCGAGATAATGGCATCTAGATTATAAAAACGAATCTTACGGCGTACTTGGCGCGACCCTTCTTGGCGAACTACCGAGGATTCCTCGGTAGTTGCTGTTTGATCTAATTCGCCTTCTTTGTAAATGTTTTTTAGATGTAGTCCTATGGTATCTGAATCTTTGTCAAACAAGGTTGCCATTTGCGCTTGCGACAGCCACAGCGTCTCCTGCTCTAGGCGAATCTCAATCTGCGTTTGCCCATCATCGGTGGTGTATATTTCAAACTGATTGTCAGTGTTGGTGATGTCCAATTATGCCTCCTTTACCATGGCGACAGCATCTGTTCTAATACCGATACTACCAGCCAATACCTAAGACAAGCTATTTTATTAATTCTATAAAAAGCTCATTATTCAGTGGCAGTGGTTTTTTGATCGGTTTGCGCTGTCACAATAAGGCCTTCACCCCATACAAATAAAGTATCGGCTTTCTGCTGAGGGTGATGAGCGCCTACTCGCTCAAACTGAGCAAATAACCATTGTCTAACCTCCCTTTTGTGTTGATTGGCGATTTGATGCGGCATAGACTCAGCAGCTTAATATTCGGCGCACGCATTGATAAACATACATCCGTGAAAACCCTCTGATGAGCTCCAGTCGGTCAAAAATCCCAAACAGCTCCTAGCAACGTCTTCTGCTGGTTTGACATCCCATTTCTCACAATAACCTTTTAATTGCATCATAAACATCTGGTGATGATAGTGGCTTGGTGGCACACTTGCTACTGCATCCCTTGCAGTGGTACGCAATAGTTTAGCACTGATGATGTTTCTAGGATCATTCGGTGCCAGCTATTTACTTATCTTTGCCTATTCTGCCAGCCCCTTTGCATGGCCAAGAAATGTCATCGGTGGACATGTTATCGCAACCTTTACAGGGCTTGTATTTATGACACTATTTGGTATTCAATGGTGGAGTATGGCAATGGCGGTCGGTACGGCCATTGCCATAACAACCTAGGTAAGAATAGCCAGTATCCAACCTATTGGTGGTAAATATTCACTGTAAGTAAAGACATCGTAGGCTGAACAGACATAGCAGGCAGGCTGGTATTGTCAATGATTCAAATAATCGCCCAGCCAAGCCAAAAATGCATCACTGCTCGTCGATACGTTCAGGCGCAGATAGGTTGAGGCACTGGCATCTGGATGAAATAAATGCCCCGGTGCCACTAGCCAGCCATCGCTATAGGCATCTAGTGCCAGCTGGCTGGTGTCTTGATGCGTATCCACCCACACAAAGAGGCCTGCCTGCGTATGCTCAGGATAGACAAGTCCGATCTTAGGCAATGCTATGCGCATCCGCTCATGCGCACGATATAACTGCTGCTGGCCTTTTTTGATTTGCCTGCGGTATTCACCATGCGTCCATAAGTGGTGAATCACGCGCTCACCAAACTCTGGCGTACTCATATTACTCAAGGTTTTGATACGCAGCACATCATCAATGAAATGATCGGGACAGACCAGTAAGCCAACGCGCCAGCCTGATGACATCGACTTTGAAAATCCTGTCGCATAAAACACGCGCTCGAACTGGTCAAGACTAGCATAACGCAGGACTTGACCACTCGGCAAAAACGCGGCGTATAAGTCATCCCTCAAAAATATACGCGTCGTATTGATGAATAAGATTAAGCACTTGATGCGCCCGCGCAGGATGCAGATTATAAGAGGTGGGATTGTGTAGCACGCTGTTGGTCAAATACAGCTTTGGATGATACGTTTCAAACAGCTGTTGCATCTGCTCAATATCGGGGCCTTGGTGATCGCGCTCGACCGCGACAACATTGAGTCCCTGCTGTTGTAGACAGCTCGATAACCAAAACCAGCCCGGCCCATCGACCATCACCGTATCACCGACCTCAGTCAATAGTTGGGCAATCATAGTAATGGCGTGTGATATGCCTGCGGTGGTCATGACATTGTCTGTATAGGTCTGCATACCTAGCACATTCAGCTGCTGCACCAGTTGCTGACGCAGCGGCAAATAGCCTTGCACCGCGCTATAGTCATAGATGAAGCCGTCTGCTTGCTGGGTGACCTGCCGTATCGCCCACTCCATCTTGTCATTACGTATCCAGTCTCTAGGTAGCGTGCCCACGCCTGGGGATCGGTGATGCGGAATATCGCTCGACACTTGCTGTACCAGCCAGCGAGTATCTATGACTGGCTGCTTGGGGGCAACTTTTTTGTCACGGTTGGGCGGTACTAGTCTTGTCTGCTCATTCACATAATAGCCTGAGCTTGGCTTGGCGACCAAGACATTGGTTGCCACCAGTTGCTCATAAGCTTGCACAACGGTGAAGCTCGATATACCCATGAGTTTGGATAGTTTTCGCACCGATGGCACACGCTGGTTGGGCAAGTAAATTTGCCAATCAATGCGCTGCTTTAGCCATTCAGCGACGGCAGCAGTCTTTGTTAAGTTAGGATTGAGCTTGTAGTTTTCGACCATGATAAAAGTACTTATCGTTGATAATAAAAATCTAAAAATTGTCACGCTAAGAGCGACTATACACTTTGTTCATCATAAGTGAAACTGTATCGGGTTTGTTGTGGTCATATAAACTATAGTTGAGACATTCCATATGGATCGTCATTATTTAGGATGACACTATGAACCCGATATACACTGCACTGGCTGTACTGGTTACCTTTATTTGGGTGTGAACTTCACCTTTATTGCATGGGGATTAGAGAGCTTCCCGCCACTAATGCTCACTGCCCTACGCTTTTTCTTTACCGCAGTGCCCTTGGTGTTTTTTCTTAAACCGCCTACCTTTAACCGTACCTTACTCATCTATGCTATCGGTACCTTTGTCATGCAATATGCCTTTGTATTTACGGCCATGCATCTAGGTGCGTCACCGGGTTTGACGGCGTTGTTGCTACAAATGCAAATTTTTATCACTGTGTTGTTGGCGTACTTTATCTTGGGTGAAGCAGTCAGTCGCATGCAAGTCATCGGTATGATGGTTGGGGTATTGGGCCTTGGTGTGATTGCGCTCAATCTCGGCGGAGATATGCCTGTGGCTGGATTTGTCTGCATTTTGATTGCCGCAGTGGGCTGGAGCTTTGGCAACATTGCATCCAAGCAAGCCTCAGCACAAGCGACCTTAAAAGCGGCACAACAAAAAACAGCAACAGCACCTACCACCGTTAAAAACAAAACCTCTGCTTTGTCTGCTCTTGCACTGGTCGCATGGGGCGCTCTGATCGCTTGCGTGTTTTTTGACGTTATCTTCGCTTATATTTGAGACCGATGCATGGCAGCTGGCAACCTTTACCGAAGCGTCGATGAAGTCGTGGCTGTCGCTTGGGTTTATCGTGTATATCTCAACCCTAGTCGGCTTCGGACTCTGGGCACATCTACTCAGTCAAAATACTGCCTCCAAGGTTATGCCATTTGCTCTATTAGTGCCGGTATTCGGTATGACAACGTCCGTAGTGCTTACGGGCGAAGTTGTAACGTGGTGGAAAATGCTGGCAATGATATTGATATTGTCGGGGTTATTACTAGCAAATGTGAAATTTGGGATAAGGAAAAAACCTGCTCATAAGTACGGAGTCTAATAGTTCACTCTTAGATAAATGGATAAACGATAGTTAGTGATCTTTAAACTAAACGGACTCAGCGGAAAGCTCAGCTTATTGCCAGATTTACTGGATAACTCCAAAACATGCTTAAAACCGTATTTTTTACGAATGACTTGATGCATATCATTGGTAGATTTTTTCTTTTGTCTGGTCGCAAATCCCACATGGCGTTCAAATCTGACCATGTCTGTTTTTACTAGATTGTCGCTGTTGACTCTCGGCATAAAGACAGGCTTATGCTCTACCCCATTTTGTCTGTGTGCCATAGGGTGATTTTTTTTGCTCCATAATAGGCTGCCTTATATCCATCGTCTTTTATAAATTTTCAGTTATCTTTTCGGTCATCGCTACTTGGTTTATAGATGCTAAATCCAAACGCCGCGCGCACAACGAGAACGAGGCAGTTTATCTTATTATGCATCATTTATCTGCCCTATTTTAAATTTACCAATAGACTTGCTGAGTTTTGTTTTTATGAATACTTAGAAAATTGGCTTTTAGTCGTTTTACGTGCCTGCACTGATATTAGACCTTAAAACAGTACCTTCCAGATTTGCACAGAATAGTACTATGACCCTGATTTTTATATTCTGTGCGTGTACGCGACCGTGTTTTTTTTAATAAATCCGCGCTATCGTTTACCAAATGGACGATTCGCCTTATAAATCCCTCCAAGTATGTGCCGAAATGATGAGCAAAAAAACGGTGCTCAACCCAATAAGCGCGCGGTCTACTCCTTATTTCCTCAATATGCTACAATTATCCCCAAGTGAGCCTTGGGGATAAATTAACATTGTATGCCTTTAGAATAAGGACTTATTTTGTGTATTAATAAATATCAGTGTCCATCGCGGTGTCCAAGTATTATGTAGATAATTGCCCCACTAAACAAAGCAGTTATCACTGATTATATTTTTATCGTATCTCTCATTTTTTATTATAGTAATTACGGATAAGAACATGGCTGTCGACAACATAAATGATATCAATAAACTTGAATGTCGAGATAAGGATTACTCGGTCAGTGTTTCAGGTATCGCGGGTCTAAGTCTACGTGTCTATCCAAACGGTAAAAAGAATACTATCTGCGCTACTCTCATCCACATATCGATGGCAAGCGGCCCAGAATGATGCTCGGCAAGGTTGAGGACATCAGTCTATATGAGGTCAAGTACAAAGCAGAGACCATACTTAATACAGTCGCAAACGGCTCTGACCCTAAAGCCATACAGCAAAAAGAGCAAGTGAATAAGTATGCTCACCTAAAGAACGCCACGTTCGCTGACATTGCGCAAGCATGGCGAGATCACAAAACATCCAGTCGTCAGCAAAGCAAATCAAAAAAACCTGCGTTTAGTGAGTCGACACTCAAATTTTGGGATTTGTGCTTGGGATACATGTGCCGTGATATTGGCGATTTAAGGATGAATGATATCACCAGTGAGATGATATTAAGTGTGTGTGAAGCAATCCAACATAACGACAATCAAGCGACCTTCGTTGGCGCCAGTACTCGGCTGTATACGGAAAAAGTATTTTCATTCGCTGTCGCACGAGGATTATGCGATAAAAATGTAGCGATTGACACCCGTGGCGAGTTGGCACCTGCCAATTCAGGCAATCACTTGCCAGCTATTACCAAGCCCGATCAGTTTGCGACGCTGTTACATGATATGTCCAATTTTAAAGGGGCAAACAAGCTTACATTAGAAGCCATGAATTTATTGCCTTATGTGTTTGTCCGTAGTATTGATTTGCGCTCTATGCGCTGGCAGGATATCGACTGGGATAATGATACATGGGCATTCTCCCCGACCAAAGGCGAAGGTCGCGACGACATGGTATCGCACTTAGTCGTGCCATTAGCGACGCAAGTGATTGCGCGATTACGAAACATTCAATCTATCACAGGACATAAAGAGTATGTCTTTGCCTCAATGCGCGGTTCAAGCAATGCTTATATCAGCAAAGCCACAATGGTACAGATATTTCACCGGCTTGGATACAAAGACGTGCAATGCGCGCATGGCTTTCGGGCCTCGGCCAAAACCTTGCTTATGGAACAGCCAGAGTTACGCTACTCAGACATCGTTACAGAATTACAGCTGGGTCACAGGATAAAAGACACGCACGGCGGGGCTTACAACAGACTTGATGAAATCGATACCAGGGTACAGATGATGCAAGATTGGGCGGATTATATAGATAAGCTGCGAGATTACGCTAAGACGTAAGCCAAGTGAACTTGCGCTAAGAATCGTTTGAAAAATAGACGGAGCGTTAAATACACTATAATATGACGAACATCAATTGATAAAAAATTGCTTTGAGCGTCAGACATAACTACCCATTCATGTTAAATTGTAAAAAACGGTAAGGATGTCTGTAGAGATAAAAAATCTATGATAGCCCTAATATTATACTCGTTAACACTGTACTCACTCATTTAATAAGAAGGTTGTTAAGGATGACTTTAGATAATAACGTACTACGTAAACGCACCAGCTTATTGGGTTCATTGCTAGGCGATGCCATTTCTCGCCAATCTGGAGAGCAGACAATAGAGACCATTGAGACCCTGCGTAAAGGTTTCATTCAACAGCGCCGTGAGCCAAATGAGGCACATAAACAGCAGCTTATCGACTTTATTGCGTCTTTGGACAATCAAACTTTAAAAAACGTCATACGTGGATTTTCTATCTATTTTTTCCCTAGCCAATCTAAGCGAAGAAAACTACTTGCGTGAGCAGCGTCATGAGCTGCGTATGCAATCGGAGCAAAGCTGGAGGGGTCATTTCGCCGTACTTTACTTGAATGTCGTGAACGCAATATCGAGCCGGCTCAAATGCAAGAGCTTATTGATCAGCTCAAATTTATACCTGTATTTACGGCGCATCCTACCGAAGCGCGTCGCCGTACCACAATGAATATCTTACAAAGTCTATTCACGCACAGCGAAGCTTTAAACAATGTGTCTGAAAACAGTTTCGCCTACGAACAAGCCAAAGAGCAAACCGCACAGACGATTGATCTACTATGGTCATCAGATGAGGTGCGCACCCGCAAGCCGCTGGTCTATGACGAGATTAACAACGGCCTGCATTACTTTAACGCCAGCTTATTTAATGCCATTCCCAAAGTATATCGCAATATCAAAAAAGCCATTGTCGATATCTATCCAGAGCTCACCGACTATCCACTGCCTGCCTTTATGAGCTTTGGTTCATGGATTGGCGGTGATAGAGATGGCAATCCTTTTGTGACGTTTGAGACCACAGAGCTTGCCGTCTTAATGCATGCGGATACCGTACTGCGTCACTATCAAGTACTACTCAAAAAACTGCGCCGCCAGCTCATTCATAGTGACACTATTGTCACCGTGTCTCCCGACGTATATGCCAAGATCAAAAGTTATGATGAGCTCGATCAGCGTGTATTTGATTACAACCTCGATGATTACGGCAACGAGCCATACCGCCGTCTGCTTTCTTTAATACTCACTAAGGTCAATGCCACCAATCGCCGCATTCAAAGCAAAGGGACTGACATCGAGGCTGAAAAGACGCATACGCCAATCCAGAAGAGCTGCTAGAGGACTTACGTATTATCCGCCAAAGTGTCGCTACTCACGACAAGGCGCATGCAGATGGGTTGTTGCTCGATGTGATTCGCCTGGTAAAAACTTGCGGCTTTCATTTGGCGGCGCTCGATATCCGTCAAGAGTCGTCTTATCATGGTGAAGTGATTGCAGATATCTTTGCGAGTGCTTCCAACCTGCCTGATTATCAAACGCTAAGCGAAACCGAACGTCAAGAGTGGCTCACACGCTTGTTAGAAAAACCGGGTACGCCGCTCATCTATACTGATAACCTAACAGACAAAACGCGTGAGCAATTGTCATTGATGAATTCGGTCGCCACCTTACGCAAATTGGTGGGACAGGCGACTTTTGGCAGCTATGTTATCTCAATGACGAACAATGCCAGCCAGCTACTAGAAGTGTTGCTGTTAATGCGATTTGCAGGCTTATGTACGATTGATGCTGACGGTCAATTGTCTGCTGATCTACCTGTCGCACCGTTGTTCGAAACCATCGAAGATCTTAAAAACATCGATAAAATCTTGCCTGCTGTGTTAGACAATCCACTATATCGCGGATTGCTACAGAATACAGATAATACGCAAGAGATCATGCTAGGTTATTCGGACTCATCAAAAGATGGCGGTATCATCACCTCGGCTTGGCAGCTGTATAGTGCGCAGCAAACCATTAATAGTATTGCTGAGCAATATGGTATAAAAACACGGTTATTCCATGGTCGCGGCGGTTCGGTGAGTCGCGGCGGCGGATCAACGCACAAAGCCATTGCGGCACAGCCGGCTGGCACGTTACATGGTCAGATTAAAGTGACCGAACAAGGCGAAGTGCTTTATGCCAAATATGCCAATACGGATACTGCCGTGTTTGAGCTGACCATGGCAATCACGGGTACACTCAAAGCCTGCTCGACAAGATTTGTCGTGCAACCGACTGAGTTACCAGAGTATGAAGCCTTGTTTGCACGGTTAGCAGAAGCAGGCGAACAACGTTATCGAGAGCTGACCGATCATACGGAAGGGTTTTATAAATTCTACTCACAAGTGACCCCAGTACAAGAAATCTCCTTACTGAACATTGGCTCACGTCCTGCCCATCGCAAAAAAGGCTTGCCAAGTAAAACCACATTGCGAGCGATTCCTTGGGTATTTGGCTGGTCGTTAGCACGCTTTACCCTACCTGCTTGGTATGGCGTTGGTAGTGCTCTGCATAGTGTCAGAGACAACGAGATTTTGATGAAAGAGATGAATGCGCGCTGGCCATTTTTTAGTGTCTTTATCAGTAATATCGAGATGGCTTTTACCAAATCTGAGATGAATATTGCACAAGCATATAGCCAGTTGTGTGATGACGAGGGCGCTACGCGAACAGATCATGAGTGAGGTGCTCGATGAGCATGAGCTGACTTCTTCCGGTCTGAATTCTTTGCTAGATCAAGAAACGCTTTTATCTGGTCAGCGAAACCTTGCGGCATCTCTGCAGTGGCGAGATGCTTATTTGGATCCTATCAACTATATCCAAATCGAGCTGTTGAAGCGTGCTAGACAACAAAATGAAGATACGACAGATAACCACAAAGATGGCGATCTCAATGTAGAAGACCCATTAATCCGTAGTATTAACGCACTGGCAGCGGGTTTACGTAATACGGGGTAAGAGACGATACGACTGACCAACGAGAATATTCTGATAGATTGCTACTGTCATAGTTATTTTCAGTGTGCTTGCCAGCACGATGGTGATAAAAAAATGTACCGTCGCCCATTATTTTTCCGTGGCACGGTACAAGGTACTATATGCCTCTGCTGTAATTAAAATGCGCCTAAACCTAACTATTCTAATCGTTAGTCTCACGATATAACGTGGTTTGTGACTCTTGCCTAAAGTCTTCATAGGTAATGGCAGCATCACTCTCTGGAGCTGGAGAGGGTTCTATAGGCTCAACTTCAGCTGCGGGCACGTTTTGTTCGCTATTGTCTGCATTAATCGATTGTGCTGACACTAACGGCTCCTCGACCGTATTGGCGTCATTAGGTAATGGATCGTCATCGCTATTTACTACAGGTTCGGCGCCGACCACTGGCGTGCTAGTGGTAGCCGCAGGCGCTGTCCCATTTAAGCCACTATCATTGCTAACAGTAGTATCAGAAATAGAAGTCGATAAAAATCCTGTAAAAATAAGGATAAGTACGACAATAGCAATAAGTAGTGAACCAAAAATCATACCAATAATGAGAGGTTTTTTACTACTGACCACTTTCTTTTGTGGTTTTATAGCATCCCTATGATCTGGTTCCAATGGGTTGGATTTAGTATCTAAAGGATCATCGATCGTTGTGTTAGATAAAGGCATCGCTTGATCGAGAACGACAGAAGATGGCTTTTTTTCTTCATTATTCTTACTTAAATCACTATTTAAGTTATGGTCAACACCAGCATAATTATCCATTCGTGTATCTGACACCTTGTTTTGTGTCGATGCATTTTGACCTAAAAAATCAAAAGTAGCGTTTGTTGTGCCGATGTCGACAAACTCTAATCTTGGCTCTTTATCGTTATTTTCATCTTCGAATAGTTGCAACTCTTCTACGCTTAGAGGCTCAAAAGCAGGTAACTTACTTGCCGTTTTTAAGGATGTTGAATCATCACTGTCATTATGGGTGTCATTTTGGGTATCATTTTCAGCGCTTTGGACTCGACTGATAAAACGTTCGTAAATATTGTTTTTGACACGCTTACGCGATTTTTTATGAACGAGTTGAGACAACTCTTCGTCAAAATCAGTACCGATGTCTTTTTTTTCGTCGTTCATAAAATAAAACCAAGCCAGTTTATACTACTGACAGTAAATGACTGATAAAATGAAGTTGTGATTTTTATTGCTAAAATGTAACAGCATCACTAGTCCCCAATATAGTTGCTCACACCCCTATCTTCAAGCACAATTTATTTTAGGTCGCTAATATTTGCACAGCTCGTCTTAAGTAATGAGGTAGAAGCTTATTAAAAAGGTTTGTATAGAGACAACATATACCATAACAGGCTTAATAACATGGATTTAAAACAGCTCAATGCATTTATTGCTGTCGCGAATTTGCGCAGCTTTAGTGCAGCCGCAGAAAAGACAGGACTGTCACAGCCAAGTTTGAGCCGCCTGCTGAAACAGCTTGAGACCGATATGGATGTCGTGCTTATCGATCGTTACCACAGGCCATTACATCTGACTGAAGCGGGCGAATTTTTTTACGATAAGATAAGCACCATACTGACAGAAATCGAGACCGTCACGAGTATGACCCAGCGTTTATCAGCGCCAAGTAGTGCGCTAAACATCGGCTTTGTGCCGTCAGTATTATATGGGTTACTCCCTGAAATCATCGCCATGCTCAAGCAGTCCAATTCTGATATAGAGGTCAACCTCAAAGATATCAGCTCTTATCAGCAAATGGAGGCACTCAAATCTGGTGAGATTGATATCGGTTTTGGGCGTTTTGCCCATCAAGATCCATGGATTCAACAAATATTACTGCGTCATGAGCGCTACGTGGTGGCCTTACCAAAGTCGCATCCTCTTGCCCATGTAAAGGAGCAGCGTTTGATAGATTTGGCAAATAATCGCTTGATTTTATACCATCAAACGCATTTGCCGATTGCCACCACACTACCAACATCAGAGTCCATCAAAGCAAAGCAGGAAGCCAATACAAAAACCAGACGTGTCATCAATGAAAAATCTGCACTTAGCGAGCCGATTACGGAGCCGTTGTTACATTTGTTTGCACAATACGGTATCTCACCCTTTGTGACCACCACGGTGAGTGACTTGCAAGTAGCTCTAGGCTTAGTCGCTGCGGGCGAAGGTATCACGCTTGTACCTGCCAGCTTAACCACCGTACGTACAGAACAAATCAGCTATCAGCGTTTGGTACACGAAAACGTCACCTCTCCTATTTATTTGCATACTCTCAAAGACTTTGTGCATCCAAGTATCTCTGAGTTATTGAATGCTATCTATCAGGTCTATGAAGAACGAGGCATCACCTACCGGCGACAAAAATTTGTGTAACGTCCTTAAATGACCAGATATTGCGTGGATATTGTGTTATAAAGAAACGCCAAAAATAATCTGCCCTAATACTTGATATTATCAGATTAATATGCCAACCAAAAAGAATGGCAATGCAAACAAATAGTAATAACTATCACTGTTAATAAATAGAATAATCATTCTCCTGAATCGTATTGGTGTGCTAAAGTCGATACAAGATTAATCGTTTTATAAAAAAGCACGTATAAACATGTCTAAAGCGGTTGTCTAGTGATCACTGGCAAACTGACACAGGTAAGTGATGTTTTGCCGTTTTAACCATTTCGAGGTATTCATGTCCACACAACCACTCAACAACCCAAGTACCACTGACGATATCGTTACTGAGCAACAAGAAGGCTTTTAGTTGGCGTATCTTTGGCCCCGGTATTTTGATGGCGACCGCTGCAATCGGTGGCTCGCATCTGATTTCATCGACGCAGGCTGGTGCTATATATGGCTGGCAGTTGGCGATTATGATTGTTTTAGCCAACGTATTTAAATATCCGTTTTTCGCTTTGCAACCGATTATGTTTACGATACGGGCGGAGAGCTTGATTGCAGGCTACGCCAAGCGCTCAAAAGTGTATCTTTGGGTATATTTTATCCTCTCTATCTTATCAGCGGTCATCAGTACGGGTGCGGTCTCGCTAATTGCAGCGGTGATTTTAGGCTTTATGCTACCCGCCTCTCTTGAGTTATCGACGATGGTGCTGTCTATGATCATCGTAGCCGTCTCTTGGTTCTTTTGATAGCCGGTCATTATAAATTGCTCGATGGCGTGACTAAATGGATTATGATTGCTTTGACGGCAGCTACCGTTGCCGCAGTCATGATTGCCGCTGGCAAGCCCACGGTTATGGCAGCAGATTTTATTGCTGTGTCTCCTTGGAACCTAGCGACACTCGGTTTCATCGTCGCACTCATGGGCTGGATGCCAGCACCGCTTGAGTTTGCCGCGATTACTTCTATGTGGACCTCTGCCAAAGTCAAAACCGATCACACCACGCACAAGCAAGGCTTGCTCGACTTTAATGTCGGTTATGCCGTTTCAGCGATTCTAGCCTTGTTTTTCTTATCGCTTGGTGTGTTTGTCCAGTATGGTTCAGGACAAGAGATTGAGTTGGTCGGCGGCGCTTATATCAACCAGTTAATCAATATGTATACGGCAACTATCGGTGAATGGTCACGATTGCTGGTAGCGTTCGTCGCCTTCATGTGTATGTTTGGCACCACGATTACTTGTGCCGACGGCTACGGCCGTGCCAATGCTGAGTGCTGGCGTTTGCTAAAAGGCGAAAGCGAAATCAATAAAAAGCAAATCGCTTTTTGGACGACATACGCTATCGGTGGCGGGCTTGTGATTATTACGTTCTTCACGGGACAATTGGGTGCAATGCTTAAGTTTGCCATGATATCGGCGTTTGTCTCTGCGCCTATCTTTGGCTGGCTCAACTACTCATTGGTTAAGAAACATAAAAAACTGTCCGCCGGTATGAACGCTCTGTCTATCGCAGGCTTGATATTCTTGGCAGGATTTGCCTTATTGTTCTTAGCCAATTTGGCAGGTTTATTTGCTTAAACTTAGTCTTTTTTTAAGCTCATGATAAATAAAGCCCTAATAGCTCAGCTGTTAGGGCTTTTTGGTAGGAACAGGACAATTTGTAGAGCAATATGCCCGTTATAATTGTAACTAAATGTAAATTATAAAGCCTCTTAATATTTGAATATTTGGCTAATATGAATACTTATGATAGCGAAGTATTGAAAAATACATAATGCTATTTGTTTTATGAATAATATTAAATTAACTACAATTAATCATTAAATATAATAAACAATAATCTACAAGCTAACCTTTGCAGACGTGGATAATTGGGTATAATCAGTGACAACAACGAGATTATTTTATATCCATACAAGCTCATGAAAGGATACTCACATGACCTCACTCTCAGCAGGTGCACGCTTTCGCAGTGCGCTTAAACAAAAAAATGATAATAACCAGCCACTACAAATTGCAGGCGCGATCAATGCCTACACCGCGATGATGGCGACCCAAGTCGGTCACCAAGCGCTGTATCTCTCTGGTGGCGGTGTGGCAAACGCGTCATTTGGTTTACCTGACTTGGGTATGACCAGCCTTGATAACGTGCTAGAAGACGCTCGCCGTATTACGGATGCAGTCGATACCCCGCTACTTGTCGATATTGATACCGGCTTTGGCGGTGCGTTCAACATTGCTCAAACCATCAAAAAAATGGAAAAGGCAGGCGTGGCAGCCGTCCATATCGAAGACCAAGTCGCGCAAAAGCGCTGTGGTCACCGTCCTAACAAAGAAATCGTCAGTATCTCAGAAATGGTTGATCGCCTAAAGGCGGCATTGGATGCGAAAACGGATTCTGATTTTGTGGTGATGGCTCGTACTGATGCGTTATCAGTCGAGGGCTTAGACGCTGCTGTTGAACGTGCCGTTGCCTTTGCCGAAGCAGGTGCAGACATGATCTTTGCAGAAGCGCTGACCGATATCGAGATGTATCGTAAATTTACCGATGTACTCGACATTCCCGTCCTCGCCAATATGACCGAGTTTGGTCAAACCGATCTGTATACCACTGACCAGCTGTACGGTGTGGGCGTCGATATGGTGCTGTACCCACTATCCGCTTTCCGCGCCATGAATAAAGCGGCATTGAATGTCTATCAGCACTTGCTCGATGACGGTACGCAAGAAAAAGTCGTCGATACCATGCAGACGCGCATGGAGCTTTATGATTTCTTAAACTATCACGAGTTTGAGCAAACCTTAGACAAGCTGTTTGCGGACAATAAATAATCATAATAAGCAGTATTTTCACTTAACAATATAAAAAGCTACCCACAAAAGGAATGTAGACATGGCAGCACAGAAAGAACTTTCAGGTGCAGGACTTCGCGGACAAGTCGCTGGCAAGACAGCATTATCGACCGTTGGCAAATCGGGCTCTGGTCTGACCTATCGCGGCTATGACGTATCAGAGCTGGCGGATAAATGTATTTTTGAAGAAGTCGCGTATTTACTGCTATACGGTAATTTACCTACGCAAAGCGAGCTTGAGAATTATCAAGCTAAGCTCAAAAGCCTGCGCGGCCTACCACAAGCATTAAAAGACGTGCTTGAACGTATTCCAAGCGATGCGCATCCAATGGATGTGCTACGTACTGGTTGCTCAATGCTGGGCAACCTTGAGAGCGAAACGGATTTCGCTCAGCAAAACGATAAAACTGATCGTATGCTTGCCGCATTCCCCCTCAATCATCAACTACTGGTACCGCTTTAGCCATGATAACGTGCGTATCGAGACTGAGACGGATGATGCGACCATCGGCGGTCATTTTTTGCATCTGCTCAAAGGTGAAAAACCAAACGAGCTGCACGAAAAGGTCATGAACGTGTCGCTTATCTTGTATGCAGAGCACGAGTTCAACGCCTCGACCTTTACTGCGCGTGTCTGTGCGTCTACTTTATCTGATATCCATTCTTGTATCACTGGCGCAATCGGTTCACTACGTGGTCCATTGCATGGCGGCGCGAATGAAGCGGCGATGGATATGATTGAGGGCTTTAGCTCAGCTGATGAAGCCGAGACAGAGATGATGGCCATGCTAGCACGTAAAGACAAAATCATGGGCTTTGGTCATGCCATCTATAGCGAATCAGATCCACGTAACGTCGTCATCAAACAATGGTCTGAAAAACTGGCCGCTGATGTTGGTGACGAGGTGCTCTACCCTGTGTCTGTGCGTGTTGAAGACGTGATGTGGCGCGAGAAAAAATTGTTTGCCAATGCTGACTTTTTCCATGCATCAGCCTATCACTTTATGGGTATCCCAACCAAACTCTTCACGCCAATATTTGTCTGTTCACGCTTGACTGGCTGGGCCGCTCACGTATTTGAGCAACGTGCCAACAACCGTATCATTCGCCCAAGTGCCGAATATACGGGTGAAGAGCTGCGTCCTGTACCAGATATGAGTGCGCGTTAAGTTGATTTCTTTTAAGTAGCTATTGTTACGTACTTATTATCAGCTAGCGGCAGTGCTAGCTGATACAGGTATGTCGATTGAGCCTAGCTATGATATTTTTAGGTTTGATCGTCATACGCTATTTTTTTATAGATCATGCCATCTTAACTTTCAATATCGATTCTTTAGCAAAGCCTGCAATAACGAACGATGATTTTGCTAAAGGAATGAATTTTTATCTAATATCGACGTTTAACTACTTATCAAAATTAGCCAACAGCCAAAGGTGACTTATGGACAACGCCCTCGTACAACCCATGAACGATGAGTTCAAAAACCACTTCCTGATACTGACCTTTACTACTTTGACACTCGCGAAGCGGTCGAGCGCATCGAAGCAGGTGCTTATGACAAGCTACCGTTCTGCTCAAAAGTATTGTGTGAGAACCTAGTGCGCCGTTGCCCACCAGAGGATTTAACGGCAGCGTTAAAGCAGCATATCGAGGGTAAGCAAGATTTAGATTTTCCTTGGTACCCTGCCCGCGTCGTTTGTCATGATATCTTGGGTCAGACGGCCTTTGTTGATTTAGCAGGCTTGCGTGATGCCATCGCTGAGCAAGGCGGTGATCCGTCTAAGGTAAACCCTATCGTGCCCACTCAGCTGATCGTTGACCATTCATTGGCCGTTGAGCACGCAGGCTTTGAAGAAGACGCCTTTGAGAAAAACCGTGCGATTGAAGAGCGCCGTAACGATGACCGTTTTCACTTCATCAACTGGTGCCAGTATGCCTTTGACAATGTCAACGTCGTACCACCGGGTAACGGCATCATGCACCAGATCAACCTAGAGAAAATGTCACCTGTTGTACAAATCGTACACAATAAAGCGGGTGAAAAAGTCGCATTCGCTGATACGTTGGTCGGTACGGATAGCCACACGCCGATGGTCGATGCCCTAGGTGTGATCTCAATCGGTGTGGGCGGTCTAGAAGCCGAAAGCGTCATGCTAGGTAACCCCTCTTATATGCGCCTGCCTGATTATGTGGGTGTTAAATTAACAGGCAAGCTGCAAAAGGCATTACTGGTACGGATCTCGTACTGGCGATGACGGAGTTCTTGCGTGATGCAGGTGTGGTCTCTACCTATATTGAGTTCTTTGGTGACGGTGCACGCCAGCTAAGTGTCGGTGACCGCGCCTCTATCTCCAACATGACGCCTGAATATGGCGCCACTGCTGCGATGTTCTATATCGATGAGCAAACCATTGACTATCTACGTCTGACGGGTCGTTCTGAGGAACAGATTAAACTGGTTGAGCAGTATGCTAAGCAAACGGGTCTATGGGCTGATGGCATGGAAAAGCCGAATACGCACGCGTCCTTGAGTTTGATTTGTCATCAGTCGGTCGTAACATGGCAGGCCCGTCGCGTCCCCATGCCCGTGTATCTACTGATGATTTGGTAGCCAAAGGCATCGCCCACGCGCCTGATCAAAAACTCCCTGAACCAAAAGATGGTCTCATGCCAGATGGCGCAGTGATTATCGCGGCGATTACCAGCTGTACCAATACCTCAAATCCACGAAACATGGTGGCCGCAGGTCTTGTCGCTCGTAACGCGAATGCCAAAGGACTATTGCGTAAACCGTGGGTTAAGTCCTCACTCGCACCCGGCTCAAAAACGGTCAAAATGTATTTAGAAGAAGCAGGTCTAATGCCAGAGCTACAAGAAATCGGTTTTGATGTAGTAGGCTTTGCCTGTACGACGTGTAACGGTATGAGCGGTGCACTTGACCCTGACATCGAGCAAGAAATCATCGACAATGATTTGTTCACCACGGCAGTGCTATCTGGTAACCGTAACTTTGACGGTCGTATCCATCCGTATGCCAAGCAAGCATTTTTAGCATCGCCGCCACTGGTTATCGCTTATGCCATCGCTGGTAACATCCGTTTTGATATTGAAAAGACTCGTTGGGTAAAGACCAAGACGGCAATGATGTCTATCTAAAAGACATCTGGTTTGATGACGAAGAAGTGGATGCCATTGTTGCTTCTGCTGTTAAGCCTGTGCAGTTTAATGCCGTATATATCCCCATGTTTGATGAGGCCAAAAAGATACGGGCAAAGCGTTAAGCCCATTGTACGACTGGCGTGAAATGACCACGTATATTCGCCGTCCGCCGTATTGGGAAGGTCAAATGGCAGCGATGAACAAACTAAAAGGTATGCGTCCGCTTGCCGTATTAGGTGATAACATCACAACCGATCATATGTCGCCATCAAATGCTATTCTTGGTACGTCCGCAGCTGGCGAGTATTTGGACACTATGGGCTTGCCTGCCGAAGACTATAACTCATACGCGACCCATCGCGGCGACCATTTAACCGCGCAACGTGCCACCTTTGCCAACCCTAAACTATTGAACGAAATGGTACGCGATGAAGATGGTGAAGTTATCCAAGGCTCACTGGCGCGTGTTGAGCCAGAAGGTCAAGTCATGCGCATGTGGGAGGCGATTGAAACCTACATGAACCGTGAGCAGCCGCTGATCATCATCGCAGGTGATGGCTATGGTCAAGGCTCAAGCCGTGACTGGGCGGCCAAAGGCGTCCGTCTCGCTGGTGTGGAAGCGGTTGTCGCTGAAGACTTTGAGCGTATTCATCGTCAAAACCTCGTTGGTATGGGCGCACTACCCGTGCAGTTTGCGCCTGGTATCAACCGTGAGACGCTCAACATCGATGGTACAGAAATCTTCGATATCGAAGGAGATGTCTCTGCTGGCGGCGATATGACACTGGTCATTCATCGCAAAGACGGCAGTGTTGATAAAGCGCCTGTTATCTGCCGATTAGATACGGCTGATGAAGTAAAAATGTACAACGCTGGCGGTATGCTACAACGCTTTGCTAAAGAGTTCTTAGCGGGTGAAGTGGCCTAAGCGTTTTGAGCGTTTAAGATTTAGCTTGTAAGTAATACAGAGCCGATGTTGTATAGAGTGTCTATATGGCATCGGTTTTTTTAAGCTTATACTCTCTAACTATTTGAGTTTGGCGTAGGCTGGGTTTTTAACCCAGCATCACAATTTTGCAGAGTTACTATAGATTGTATTTTATTAAAATTTTATATTAAGAAAAATATTATGAAAGTTATCAGCTTTACAGACGCTAATAAAGACTTTAAAGCCGTTTTAGATACGGTGAATGATGGTACCGATGCAGTAGTCATAAATCGTCAAAACGATAATGATGCGGTTGTTATGTCGAGTGCTCATTACAATGGTTTGATGGAGACACTGTATTTATTAAAGTCATCTGCTAATGCTGCCCATTTGGCTAAATCTATTGAGCAATATCGGTCTAAAAGTCGCATCACTGACTAATGTAATAATAAAAATTCGTCAACGGAAAGTACTTTTAGTTTTAGGAGCCAACGAAAGCGTAACAGGCTTTCGTTTTTGCCTAAATTTGTAATCCTCTGAAATTATATAGTCAAAGTGCCAAGCAGTTCCAGCATGAGCTGCATCACGCATAGAGGCAGCGTGGAAACCTTTTTTATTAGTATCGTTTTGGAACTTATCAGAATAATAACCGATCCAATTAAGGAAGTTAAAAAGAATTCAATCTTAGTTTCTATATTATTTGCATCAAATTGAAATATATTTATGAAGTGAGGGTCATAATCACACAAAGCTTTAATGATAACGAACATAGCTTGTTCAGGTTCTATTGACTTAATTTCAGTATCTATTTTGATACATTCTCTAAAATTAACTGGATCAAAATCTGGCAGCTCATTGCTCATGCTAGAAAAATAATTGATTGTAAATTCGACTGCTTTTTTTGAAAAATATTTATTTGCTTTCCTCAGAATGGGTATTTTATTATCTAAGTATGAGAAAGGTATACTGACAGCTTCGCCAAGCATACTATTAAAACTATCTTTGGTAGTTATTCCAATATCTATACCATTGATTCTTTTAATAAATTTTTCCTTACTAGTGTGAAGACTTCTAGAAAACTTACCTTCATGCACTTTGACAAAATTTTTATATATAACATTCACATTGTGTTCATTGGGTGTGAACAGCCTGTCCCAATAAATTGCGTTTAGTAGCTTGAGAGCTTTTAGGTGTTCATCTATATAAATATCGTTATCTATATTATAGATTTCCATTAAAGTTACACGTGAGTAAACTACGGTGTATTTATTAGAAGTCAATAGTTTTAATATTTGGATATACTTCAAATCATTTGTATAAAGCTTATCAACTCTTAACTCTGTTAAAACATTTTGATCTAAATAGATTGTTTTCTTAGTTTCAACCATAGTTAAATCACTTCAATATAATTAAATAATTAATATCACTATTGTAACATCATTAAAAGGACTCTCAAAATGACCAAATCAAAATTTGCCCCGCAAATCCCCGTCCCTGCCACCTATATGCGCGGCGGTACCTCAAAGGGTACGTTTTTTAAATTATCTGATTTACCTGAGCGATGCCAAGTTGCTGGCGAGTCACGTGATAAGTTTTTGCTGCGCGTCGTCGGTAGCCCAGATCCTTACGGTAAGCAGATCGATGGCTTAGGCAATGGCAGCTCTAGTACCTCAAAGACCGTTATCTTATCGGCCTCAGACAGACCAGATCATGACGTGAATTATCTGTTTGGACAAGTTAATATCGCAAAGCCCATGATTGATTGGGCGGGTAACTGTGGTAACTTAACTGCAGCCGTCGGTGCCTGTGCCATTAATATGGGTCTAGTTGATGCCGACAAAATTGCTAATAGTATCGATGACAATGCTGAAAGTGGAATTTGTGAAGTGCGTATCTGGCAAGAAAATATTGGTAAAACCATTATTGCCCATGTGCCAGTCTATAAAGATGCAAATGACAAAGTACAGGTTCAAGAGACGGGCGATTTTGAATTAGACGGTGTCACCTTCCCAGCAGCTGAAGTCAAAATTGAGTTTATCGATCCGGTTGATGCCACCAGCGACATGTTCCCGACGGGCAATTTGGTCGATGATTTCGATGTATCAGGCTGCGGTCTAAATGCTGATAGCATCAAAGCGACCTTCATTAGTGCAGGTATCCCAACCATCTTTATAAACGCAGAAGATTTGGGCTTTACGGGTACTGAGCTACAAGGCGACATTAATAGTGATAGTGAGCTACTTACCAAGCTTGAAAAATCCGTGCCACAGGCGGCGTGGCGATGGGATTATTTAAAGATGTGAGCGAGGCGCAAACCAGCCAACACATTCCTAAAATCGCATGGGTTGGTAACGCACAGAGCTATAGCGCCTCTAGTGGTAAATCGGTCGATGCAGACGAGATTGATCTAGTCGTCCGTGCCATGAGTATGGGTCAACTGCATCACGCCATGATGGGGACAGCAGCAGTCGCTATTGCTGCAGCAGCAACCACGCAAGGCACGCTTGTTAACAAAGCTGCTGGTGGTGGCGACTTGTCAGAGGTACGTTTTGGTCATCCATCAGGGACATTGCTCGTTGGCGGAAAAACCGAACTGGTCGATGGGCGCTGGCAAGCCAAAAAAGTGTCGATGAGTCGTTCAGCAAGGCGTATCATGGTTGGTGAAGTTTTTGTGCCTGCGGATGCATTTTAAGCGTCGTCATGGCTTATTTCAATTTGTGATAGAGTTTTATGCCGACATCTCCCCAACCTCGCCGCGCACAGTTAGACAAAAAACCGCCAGTCGAGAAAAAAAGAACGGCGGGCGCTGCTGTGGGATATCCTCAAAAACTGGCGGTATTTGCTAAGCCTTATCGCTTACTTATTATCGCCACCTTAGCGCTGACTGCTCTAGGCTCCTTTACCGCGCAGGTCAATGCTTTTGTGTTGCGTTATGCTGTCGATACTTTGACTGAGATTGCCACGCTTGCCGAGCCATGGCAGGCAGGTCTGCGTATGCTGACCATTATCAGTGCGGTACTCTTAACCAAAGAGATATTATCGATATTCATCTCGTTTGGGCAAAGCTTCTTCGGCGAAAAGATTCGTATCAATCTATCACGTGATTTATCGCAAAAAATCATTGAGCGCATCTTGACCTATCGGATGGCATTTTATACCAGTAGCGAAAACGACAGCGGCAAGTTGCAAACCCGTATTGATTATGGCGTCAGCAGCTTAACCAGTTTAGTGCAAAACTTCTTTATCGATATGCTACCGCTGTTTGCCAATGCAATCGTGGCGCTTATCATCATGTTTTCGACCAATTTTTGGATAGGCTTGGTCGGTCTTATTATCATTCCCATTTACTTTTCATCAGCCAAAAACAAGCCAAGCGCCTACAAGGGTTTCGTCGGCAAATGCGCGGGTTTCGCGAAGCCAAAAGCGGACTGGTTATCTCGCTTATCAACTCAATTAGTGTGGTGAAATCCTTTGTCCGTGAGTCGATAGAAGCAGAAAAGCACTTAGCCATTCAAAAGGAAATGACCGATAATCAGCTGCGTATTCGCAGTATTGGTTTTGTTTATGATGCCATCAAAACCTTTATCGAGCAGATTGGTGTGGTGGTTATTATCTTGCTCACCGCGTATTTTGTCCTACAAGGTGAGATGACCATTGGTATGATTTTGTTTCATGTCATGCTGTTTCAAAATGTCGCCGCCCCTATCCGTCAATTACACCGCATCTACGACCAGATAAATAATGCATTGACCTATGCCGAAGGTTTTTTTGATATTTTAGAAGATGACAGCCAAGTCGAGAGCATCGCTGGTATCAGTAGCGACAACCTAAAAGGTCATATCGAGCTTAAACATGTCGACTTTACTTATCCGAATGGGACGCAAGCGCTCAAAGACGTCAGCTTCACTATTAGGCCCAACCGTATCACGGCGCTGGTTGGCCTCTCTGGCGCTGGCAAGAGCACGATTATCAATCTATTGGTCAAATTCTACGCCCCAGACGCTGGCACGATCTGCCTAGACGGGCATGATTTGGCTGACTGTGATACTCATGAGCTGCGTCAAAACATTGGTCTGGTGCTACAAAGCAATCATATATTTTCGGGCACGATCAGTGAAAATATCCGCTATGGCGATATGAACGCTAGCATTGATGACATCATTGCAGCGGCAAAAAAAGCTTCGATACACGATCAAATTATGGGGTTAGCTGATGGCTACGAGAGTACTGCCAAGTCGTTATCAGGTGGGCAGCAGCAGCGTATCGCGCTGGCAAGGATGTTTTTAAAAGATCCACCGATTGTGTTTTTGGACGAGCCGACCGCCAGTCTCGATGCTATCGCCAGTCAGCAAGTCAAAAAAAGCCTTGATCTGATCAAAAAAGATCGTACCGTTATTATGGTTTCGCACAATATTGCTCAGATTATCGACGCCGATGATCTGGTAGTCATAGAGAATGGCGAAGTGGTTGAGACAGGTACCCATGAGGTACTTTATGCCCAACGCGGCAAATACTTTGAGATATTTAGTGCCATGTCTGATAGCTTAAATTTAGACAAAATCAGTCAGACCCTACAGGGTTAGGGAATGGTTAATGACTGCCTAAATCGTTATAATGCCCCTATTTTACCGCCTATTGCCAGAAGCTTGCCCATTATGAATTGTGAATTTTCTATCAAAACCTTTGATGAGCTGACCTCAGTTGACCTTTACCATATCCTAAAAGCACGCTCGCAAGTGTTCGTCGTCGAACAAAACTGTGCTTATCAAGATATGGATGAGGTCGATTTTGATTGCTTGCATTTGATTGCTCATCAAAACGCTGCATTGGTCGGATATTGCCGTATCATTCCACCTGAATTCAATAAACTAAAATCCAATCTATCGGTCGCCGACCCAGCCGCGAAGACCAACCACACTGCCATGCCTGCCATCGGTAGAGTGCTTGTGTTATCAGAGCACAGAGGTGATGGCCTAGCGCGGCAAATAATGACGCAAGCTATTGCTCATTGCCGCAAAAAATACGGTAAAAAGCGTCCGATTATTATCTCGGCACAGGCCTACCTGCTCAGTTTTTATGAGTCTTTGGGTTTTGTACCTGAAGGTGAGCATTATCTTGAAGATAATATTGAGCACGTGAAGATGGTGCTATACGTTGCTAAGAAAAACAAAGTAAGAAAAGAAAGTGTGGATACTGCGTCAACCACAACCAAAGTTTTAAGCTTCCTGCTGTTTATTATAGCAGCGCTGTTTATTTTAGGTCTGCTCTATTTGATGATTTAAACGGCCTACAAAGTTTTACTTCTTAACACGATTCAGTCTGGTTGTTCCATATTGAGTATGCTACTTTTGAATGATAACCGCTTTAAAAGGATGACTGCGAGCATGGGTCAACAAAGCGAAAAGTTAGCACACTCAAGGAAGAGGAAACAACCATGTCAAATACCCATTCAGATACAGCCCATTCAAATACAAATGAGGCAACGGTAGAGAGCAATATCCGTCCAGAATATGACGATGAAATCCAAAAAATCGCCGATTATGTGCTCAATTATTCCATAGATAACGAGTCACCAAGCCCCACTGATGCATGGCGTACTGCTCGCCACTGTCTCATGGATACCATCGGCTGCGGACTACTGGCACTGCGCTTCCCTGAGTGTACCAAGCACTTGGGGCCTGATTGCCCTGATCAAATAACGCCGCATGGCGCTCGCGTCCCTGGCACATCCTATAGACTAGACCCCATCAAAGCCGCTTTTGACATCGGCTGTATGGTACGCTGGCTTGACTATAATGATACGTGGCTCGCTGCTGAGTGGGGTCATCCGTCTGATAACTTGGGCGGCATCTTGGCGGTCACCGACTATATCAGTCAAAAAAACATCAGCCAAGGGCAAGCACCTCTGACCATGAAAGCCGTGCTCGAGGCGATGATCATGGCGCATGAAATTCAAGGCGTCATGGCACTCGAAAACTCATTCAACCGCGTGGGTCTTGATCATGTGTTTTTGGTAAAATTAGCCTCAACTGCGGTCGTCGCCAAACTATATCAGCTGCCACGCGAGCGCATCATGGCCGCCATCTCACAAGCCATTGTCGATGGTCAGGCACTGCGCACCTATCGTCATGCACCCAACGCGGGCAGCCGAAAATCATGGGCGGCAGGTGATGCAACCAGCCGCGCGGTTCGGCTGGTAGATATCACTGCACGTGGTGAAATGGGTATCCCTGGCGCACTAACCGCACCGCAATGGGGGTTTTATGATGTGCTGTTTAGCCATACCAATAAGGATCTTGCGACCAAACCCGAAGACGAGCGTCGATTTACCTTTCAACGTGACTTTGGCAGTTATGTGATGGAGAATATCTTATTTAAAATCAGCTTTCCCGCTGAATTTCATGCGCAGACTGCTTGTGAAGCGGCGGTTATTTTGCACCCACATGTGAGAGGTCGAATTGATGAGATCGAAAAATTGTTCTAACCACGCATGATTCAGCAATTCGCATCATCTCAAAAGAGGGCGCGCTTGCTAACCCAGCTGATCGGGATCACTGCTTACAATATATGGTGGCTGTTCCCTTATTGACAGGCGATCTGATGGCGGAGAACTATGAAGATGACTATCATGAAGAGCATTTATCAATCGATGAGCTACGCGAAAAATGGTGGTAGAAGAAGACGCACAGTATTCAAAAGATTACCATGACCCCAGTAAGCGCTCTATTGCCAATGCCATTCAAATATTCTTCAAAGATGGTAGTAGCACAGAAAAAGTCGCCATCGAGTATCCTATCGGTCATAAACGCCGCCGTGCCGAGGGCATTCCTATACTTGAGGCAAAGTTCCGAGCCAGTCTGGCCACCCGCTTTATCGACAGTCGTTGTCAGCAAATCATTGAGCTGTGTAACGATCAAGAAAAATTGGAGCAAACGCCAGTGAATGAGTTTATGGACTTATTTATGGCTTACTAATGACTCAGTGACTAATATCTCATTCTGTTGACGTATTGACTACCAAGGTATCGACTCTCCTGCCCAATCGACAAAACTGCCTGATTGGGCAGCCTTCATCCCTGATAGCACTTCCAATAAACACTCGGCGCTATACGCTGGCGAGAATAGATGTCCTTCAGCGACATTGCCTTGAAACGGCGCGGACAGTTGAGTATTCACGGTTCCCGGTTGCATAACGACTACGCACACCTCTTTGAGTGATCGGCCCCATTCGATACTCAAGTTTTTCATCCCCATATTGAGCGCCGCCTTGCTCATTCTATAACTATACCAGCCGCCTAGCTGATTGTCCGTGATACTACCGACACGAGCTGATATGGTCGCAAAATAGCTGGATGCTCAGCGCTGCGTTCAGCTTTGGCGAGCAACGGTTTGATATGCTTGGCTATCAGCAAGCTTGCTAGTGCATTGATTTGCATGTTCTGTAAAAAGAACTCCGTTTCAATCTGCCTCAAGGCCTTTTCTGGCTGCGCCGTCTTGGTATGGAGTAATCCCACGCAGTTGATTACCCAATCGACATGACCCATTGTCTGCTTGATGGTGTCGGCCGCTTTTTTGGATGCTGTCTTCGTCACTGATATTCATGGGTATCCAGTGTAGATTTTCTGCTTCAAAGTTCGGCTCACTGCGATGATAAGTGGCGAATACTTGTGTACTATGTCTTTTAGCAGATGCGCCGTCAGTTTGATCGGCAGCTGACTCTTGTACCAGCTGCTTGACCATGGCCTGACCAATACCGCCCGTTCCGCCGATGATAAGATAGGTTTTATTATTCATATGCTACCCTCACTCTTTTTATACAGCTCTTAGCACGTGTTGGTTTGTTTATTCATTTTGGCTGATTTTACGAGTGTTTACTATGATAAAAATCATAGACATTATTCTCATTCTATATACGCTACAATACTTTTTAGCGATTAAACCCGCATTTTTGCTTTCCATTATTTATATTGACGTTCTTATACGGATATCAGCGCCTTATGCTATCACCCCAAGACCAACTGACCGAGCTAGTACGTGCCTTAGAGACTGATCAGCACGTCTTTGCCACTGACCCGTTACTGATCACGGAAAAGCTACAGAGTGAGGATGGCACACCTATCCAAAAGCTGCATCGACGGGCCTCACGCATCGATAGCAATGGCGCGCTTGCGCGGGTACTGGGCAAAATAGATGGCCGCATAAAAGGCATCATGATCGTCATGAGTGTGGTGTGGTGCATCTCGGGATTTTTGGGACTGTTCACGCTATTGCAGTCCAATGTGGTGAACTTCTTTTATGTCTTGGTTTGCTTGCTTGGTTTTCATACTATTATGCTTGGTGGCTGGCTGGTGATGACACTCATCAATCGAGACCAGCGAGACCAGCAAGCGCCCAGTTGGTTTGCCAGCTTTGTCAGTCCCAGCTATCTCATACGCGGCAAAGACGATGTGACCAAAGCGGCCGTCGATCTGTATGAGCGCCAATTACAGCATAGCGGTATGCGCTGGTATTTGGGCCGGTTTAGCCATCAGTTATGGCTTGCGACGTTGACTGGCATGCTGCTTGCGATTATATTTTTATTGATTGTGCGTCAGTATAGCTTTAGCTGGGAGTCGACCCTACTCTCTGATCAGGCGCTGGTGAGCTTAACGCAAATACTCGGCTGGCTACCAGGCATGGTTGGTTTTGATGTGCCAGATAGTACAGCGATTGCGCAAAGCAGGTTGGTCACAGAAGCGATGCCATTGTCTGTGGCGCGGCAGTGGGCAGGATTGCTAGTCGGTAGCTTGCTGATGTACGGTATTGTCCCGCGTGCGATAGCGTGGGTATTTTGTGCTTTGATGTTCCGCCGCAAAAAAATGCGCTTGGATATCAAGCAACCGTATTATCAAAAGATCATAAATTTTTGGCAGCGTCAGGTGGTTGATGCAGATGACTTTACGGAAGCACCCGCACCTGTCGCGCCCAAAGCGGCGGTAAGTGCAGGCAAGAAACTGGTCGCCTTGCTTGAATATCCTTCAAATCAGGATAAATGGTGGCAGTCAGGGTTGACTAATGACCGTCATGATTTTTCAGAATCAAGTGAGATTGAGAATTTTGGTATCGTTGATGATCGTGAGGATATGGCACGGCTAAAAAACTACTTAGACGAGCACCCTGTGCAAGTCCTATTAGGTATCCATAGCAAAGCGCTGCCTGACCGCGGTACGCTACGCAAACTTGATCAAATCGCCGCTCATGCAAAAGATGGTCTTATTGTACAGCTGCTTAGTGATGCTGATTTGACACATGAGGATGAACCAGTGGATAAGCAAGCTGTACGCTATCAGCAGTGGCAAACAGCGCTCTCTGCGCGAAAAATTGGCTTGGTAGATATTGATTCTTAAAGTTTTTGAATGCGATACTTAATAAAAATTATTTTTATAAAAAGGACAAAATAAATCAGTAATATAGAAAATAGTTATCTCTTGGGTAACAAGGATGTTTTATAGTGGCTAGGAGCCAAATATGTCAACAGACAACACCCTCTTAACATCAGGTGAGTATGGTCAGATATTGGATAATTACAAAGAGGCGTTAAACCAAAGTATCTTAACCGCTGCACCAGAGTCATGGCAGCCAATGCTGGCAAGTATCTTACCTGCTCACTGGCAAGAATGGCTGTTACCGCTAGCTGGTGGCCCATTTTTCTTATTGTTTTTGGCAGAGTGGTTTTATCAGTCTAAGCGTGGGAAAAATGAAAGCTTTAGCTGGCGCCGTGCGATGACCAATTTTAGCTTGGGCGGCTCTTATCTCGGATTTGAATTGATTGTCCAAGCACTTATTGTGCTGCCTATTTGCCTGTGGCTATATCAATACCGACTGTTCACTATTGAGGTGAAATGGCTGACAGCCATACCCATATTTGTCGCGGTTGAGTTCAGCTATTACTGGTTTCACCGTGCCTCACACCGCATGAATTGGTTTTGGTCAGCGCATGTCGTGCACCATTCAGATGATAAGATGAACCTATCCACTGCCATGCGTCAAAGCTTGCTGTACTCGGTGACAGGCTGGTGGTTATTTTTCGTCCCGCTGATGTTGTTGGGTGTGCATCCTATCTGGGTATTTTTCTTTTATGCGTTAGATTTGATTTATCAGTTCTTTATCCATACCGAGACGGTGGGAAAATTTCCAAAATGGGTTGAGTATATTTTTGACACCCCATCCAACCACCGCGCCCATCATGGTACTAATGACGAATATATTGACCAAAATTATGGCGGCGTTCTTATTATTTTTGATCGCTGGTTTGGCACTTATGTAGAAGAAGACGCCGTCAATAATCCCGTCAAATATGGGGCTGTTGGTGAGACCAGTCACGATAATATTATTGGTCTGATATTTGGGGTGTTTTACCGAATGTGGCAGCGGTTTTTCGTGCCAAGGGCATTAAGAAAAAATTAAGGTACTGCTGCGCCCACCTACAGCAATCTCATAGCGTATCATGGATACATAAAATACAGTTTACGATATGGACACTACGCATCCAGAACCAACATACCACCAAATTTGTATTACAATAAATGGCTAAATTTCGATCTTCAATAACAATAAGACGCGACTATGAATAATGACAATAAAAAAGAAAATTACGAGCATCACACGCCTACAGGTCTTTTTTGCAGACAAGGCGTTGCCCAGCGACTCAAATAATAACGCCAAGACCTCGCATTCGACAGTGTCAAAAACGGCCGCCCAGTCTAGGGTAACTCATGATAATCAATCCATATCAACTGAATCAGTACCGCCAGCTACAACCACAAAAAACCAAAATGTGACAAAAAAACCATCGCCAGTGGTGAGGCGCTAAAATTGGCGGTCGTGGGACACACCAATACCGGTAAGACCTCCATATTGCGCACGTTACTGCGTGATGTCTATTTTGGTGAAGTCAAAAATGAAGCGGCGACCACGCGTCACGTCGAGCAAGCCAAACTCACAGATAGCCAAACCGGTGAAGACTTGGTCATACTATATGATACCCCTGGCCTAGAGGACGCTTCAGGGCTGATGGATTGGCTAGAATACAATACGGCCAGTCGCCGTGATGGTATTGAGCGTTTGAAGCAGTTTTTGGCATCAGATATCGCTCAAGGTGCAGATAGCAGTGTTCTAGACAGCTATGATTATAGCCAAGAAGCAAAAGTGATTCGTCAGCTGCTGGCAAGTGATATGGCCATCTATGTGGTAGATGCTCGTGAGCCAGTATTGGGCAAGTATAAAGATGAGCTGGCGATTTTATCGTGGGCAGCCATTCCGGTGATGCCTGTCTTTAACTTTACCGACAGTCAGAATGCCAATATTGATGATTGGCAAACCATGCTGGCTAGACGCAATCTACATATCTCCACACGTTTTGATTCCGTTGCTTTTGAATTTGAAGATGAGATGCATCTTTGGCAAAACCTCGCCACCATGCTCACTCATTCTGAGATGCTCGAGCAATTGATGCAGCGCCGGACTGAAGATTGGGCGCAGTTGTATGATGAGGCCAATATTATTATTGCTGACTTTTTATTGAATGTCGCTTCTTTTGTACGCGAGATCAATGAAGATGACGATCCGATGCCTGTCTTAGCGCAAATGCAAGAAGCGGTGAGGCAAAGTGAGCGTGCGATGCAGCACAATTTACTTAACCTCTATAAGTTTTATGACAATGCCGTTGCAGCAACCCCGCTTGAATTGCAAGCCTATCAGCAAGACCCATTCGACCCTGAGTTACTCAAGAGCTATGGTATCCGTACCACTTCTGGCGCAGCAGCGGGTGCGCTGTTAGGGTTGGTATTGATGCAGCAGCGCTAGGTACGACATTGGGCTTGGGTGCAGCGATAGGTGGTATCGCAGGCGGGTTACTATCTAACACCAGTAGTATTGCCGATAGGATCACTGGGGTAAAACGCTTATATATCGATCCTGCGACGTTGACATTGCTAGCAACGCGAGCGATCGACTTGCTCACTGCCCTACGCCATCGCGGCCATGCTGCGACTGATGCCACCAGCTATTATATAAAGGCGAGAAAAGCAGCCTTGAGACATCGTCAGATGATGGTAGTTACCACAATGATAGCAACAGCAATACTGATGAAGATAGCAACCCGATTACCGTATGGCCTGCGAATAAATTACCTAGTGAGCTAAAAAAGGCTCGCGGCAAACCGCAATGGTCATCGCTTAGCAGTGGTAAGTCTGAACAGGCGCAGCTGCTGCGCGCAGATATGGCATGGTCGCTATCGGGTAAGCTGCAATCGTACAAGCGTGAGTCGTAGTTATTTACCGTTCTATCGTTTGCTGCATCTAGCCTAGCAATGTACTCAATGCCTCTGTGCCACGTACGTCTGTTTGCTGCAGATAAATTGGATACAGCGGATATTTAGAAAAATTGTTTTCAATATCCTGCAGCAAATCCTGCTGACGCTCAGCACGGCGGCGCCAAAACTCATCCGACTGCGTTGTTGATATCAACTGATTGACTACTATTGCTGCGGGCGTGAGCTTGCTGTCCTCTAGCTGTTCGATAGCCCGTTTGGTCTCAGCCAACGGCAACACGTCAGCCGTCATAACCAACATAATTGCTGTTTGTGTACGATCATGCAGCAGCAGTCCTGCTTGACGAAACAACTGCTTGCGCTTTTCTAGCACGGATACCGCTTGCTCCCAGCGATCAGGCTTTTTTTGCGGCAAACGGATTGGCCACATGGTTCTTTTGAGCGCTATCCGTTTGACTGCTTTTTGATTGTGACTGTCCAAATGCGTCGCTACTGAGCGCAGCTTGGCTTGCCGTCGTTGCTGAGCAAGCAGTCCATCTGTCCATGCACCCATCATCTCTGGTAGTACTAGCAACCGTAGCGTATGCCCTGTCGGTGCAGTATCAAAGATAATATGCTCATAGCCTGCATCTGCCGCTTCGACTAAATGCTGGCACATGGATTCGAGCATCGCTGCTTCTTGGGCACCGGGTGCTGATTTTGATAGTCTCAGATGCTCACGAATTTTGGGCATCATATCTGGATTGGCATAGGAATTAATCGTACGCTCAACTTGAGAAAAGTGCTCGTCAACGATTACATCAGGATTTAACTCAATGGCATCTAAATAAGGTGATATTGCTGTTTTTGCGTTATTAAGCTGTGTATCCAACACGTCGCCCAAGCTGTGTGCTGGATCGGTTGAGACAATCAGCGTCTTTTGCTGCTGGCTTGCGTAATAACTGGCAAGTGCGGCGGCAGTCGTGGTTTTTCCCACACCGCCCTTACCGCCAATAAATATAATCGGTTGTGCTTTTAGTTGTTCTACTAATGTATGTAGAGGATGTAATGCCATATTTTTATCTCATTTCTTATATTATTTTTATTTTTCAATCATAAATAAACGATTAGCAGCAGCCAACATGGTCAAATGGGCATCTATCCATACCCATGCGCGTGTGCCACTCGTGAAAGTTTTCTAAAAATAACGGCTGTAACTCTAAGGTATAAAAGCTGGCAGGATTATCAATGCCTAAGCTTTCAGCAAACATCAGCAGCATAAAGAAATCTTCTTCATCACGGGCAGCACGTGCCATCGTTTGGCGATAAGGTGCATGATAAAACTCATTGAGTCCTGCCACAAATCGTTGCCACCATGGTTGAGTACTCTCTGGTGGTTGGGCGTTTTCTATATCATTTGATGTGTTTTTATTTTCCATAATTCGCTTATACCCTACTTATTTCTTATTACCTATCATGCCTATGTGATACAAAAAACGCCAGCAATTGCTGCTAGCGTTTTTAAGTTGATAAATATTTAGTATGGTTTAGCGTTTAAATGTCACCGCTTTTGCCTTTGTGTATCGACCATTCTTTGCGTAATACAGACAGACTCTCAAACGTTACTAAGATGGTTGCTATCAAGATAATGATATCCATAATGATAAGCAGCCAATTGCCATCAGTGAAGAAAGTTTTGAGCTGAATAAGTAGTGCAAATACCGTCATGACTAGCAAGAACGACAATGGCGCTAAAGTGTACCAAACTGTTCTGCCTTTACGTAACAAGATAACCGTTACGATCATTAGTGTTAACGCCGCCATTAGCTGATTAGTCGTACCAAATAGTGGCCAGATAATCATACCACCAGCACCATCAATACCGCCCGCGCCGAATGCTAATAGCAAGCAGCTGCCGACAGCAAGCAATGTTGCGACCACGCTTTTATTGAGGACTGGCAGGTTATAAAACTCACCGAACTCTTGGAAAATATAGCGTTGCAGGCGTACACCAGTATCCATAGTGGTACCTGCAAACAAGGCAGCCATGACCGTAAGCATCGTCTGTGATAGTACCATGTCAATGCCAACACCCGCATTTAATATGGTCGCACCACCATCAATGAAGGCACCGATAGAACCGTCGCCAAATTTTTGATAGACCGCTTGCCAATCACCAAGGGTAGCAAAACCTGCGGTTGCTGCTAGAATTGCGCCGAGTGCCAGCATACCTTCACCTAGCGCACCAAAATAACCAACGAAACGCGTGTCTTCTTCTTTATCAATCTGCTTAGACGTCGTCCCTGTCGCAACCAATCCGTGGAATCCTGATATCGCCCCACAAGCAATCGTCACAAACAACAGCGGCATTATTGATGGCGTGCCAACTGGCAGTGCTGTGTTTATTGCTGGCGCGACAATATTTGGCGTGCCGATAAAGATAGCTGCATACAATAAAATCAAACCAACGAACAGCTGCAAACCATTAATATAATCACGAGGTTGCAGCAGCATCCATACGGGCAACAACGAAGCAATCGCCGCATAGGCGAATAAAATAAGAATCCATACAGCGTTATCAGGTAAGCCCATTACGGTCTCAGGTAACACAATCGGGAACATAGGGCCAAGATAGATCAGCCCATATAAAGCGCTTACCCCGAGAATAGATACCCAAACCAAATTCATCTTGTAGCGATAAATACACTGACCGATGATAAAGGCAACCACTAAGGCGCCCCAAACAGGCAGTACAGCAGATGGCGTTTTGATCATCATATTAGCGATAGCAACACCAAACACCGCGTTGACCATCAATAGTAATAAGAAAATCACAACCATCATCAAACTGCGGACACGTGTGCCCATGACTGTACCCGCAATAGAGCCAATTGACTGTCCCCTATTGCGCATACTTGCCCAAATGGCCGACATATCATGTACACCAGCCATAAAAATCGTACCGAGCACCACCCAAATGATGGCAGGTACCCAGCCCCAAATAACCGCAATTGCGGGACCGATAATCGGTGCAGCGCCTGCCACCGAGGTAAAATGGTGCCCCATAGTACATATTTATTGGTAGGAACATAATCGACCCCATCTTTCATCGTATGCGCTGGCGTGGGGCGACTGTTATCCAATGCTAAAACTTTAGTAGCAATGAATTTTGAGTAAAACACGTAGCCACAAAGCATAGCAGCAACGCCGAATATCAGTACAATAGCACTATTCATCTTATCTCTCCCTAGACAAGTAGTAGGTAGTCTTATAAGTTCAAGCTTTTTAAATCAAAATATAAAAAATATGCTAAATTAGTGTGCAGCGAGTCATTCATATAAACCGACCCGTCACCGAATAAATTGTAAAAATCATGTGTGATAAATATTAGCCAACAAATTTTCACATTGTACAATTAAGGTGCGTCACTAAGTAGCATATAGCGTGGTGAGTCTTTGTTTCAAATTCCGGTTAAATGGTAACCGATTTCACGGCAAATGTAACGCAAGTAAGACATGAAAAACAACAAATAAAGGAAGCATAATGGCACATTATTTTGGTTTCGTACCTTCAGATAAATTAAAAGTATTAATCAGCGAGGCCGAACAAGTCGTTGCTTCAAATGAGCAAGTAGAATATTACCCTTACCGAGACGCGCTCACTCATCAGACTGCACGAGATCTAACGGACAATTTGTTAGTCGGTTTGGTTGAGATTATTCCAAATCCTGAGCGTCAAGCGGCCATGCGCAAGATTGTTGCCACCATTGAACGTGCCACAGATACCCTACTCAATATCTTGTTAGGTAAAGAAAATAACGAAGATGTGCTGCCAAGCTTTCACTTTCTAAAAGATCAGGCAACTTTTATTGATAATGAAGGCGTAAAACGTATTGGCTTTAAGTTGTCAGAAGCAGATGCTAGAACTATCGTTGAAGGCTTTGCTGCTATCACACCAGAGCACGTAGATAGAGCCAAGTTTAAAACAGCGCTCGAAACCATGAATGACGCGACATTAACCCACTTCGTCAGCCGCTACGCTGAAACGTTAAAATTAGGTATGATCAAACGCAAATCAGTGCCAGTTGCCAAATCTGCGATTGATAAAGGAATGAATATGGCGCTTAACAAGCTACTACCTGATCTACCAAATGACTCTCTCAATCGTTTGGCGAATTATTACCGTCCATTTATCATTGAAAAACCAGAGTAATTGCTAAATTTTGATCAAATGGTCATATAACATTGGGAAAATTTACCAAAACTTGTTAAAATACTTGGCATTTTTCACCAAAGGTGCGCCCGATGACCCAAATCAGCAATCAAGAAATCGAAAAAACATTACGTAACTCAGAGTGCCTGATCAGCAGCATTGAAGTTGCTGCCGCTTATGAGCGCTTGGCCGCTCAGCTTAACCTACACTACGCTGGTTTGAACCCAATTGTGATGGTTGTTATGAACGGTGGATTAATTCCCGCTGGTCAATTATTGACGCATCTGACATTCTATCATCGTATGCATTATATCCATGCGACACGCTATCGTGACAACGAAGGTACTGACGATCTTGATTGGAAATTCAAGCCTGATGTGAGTATCGAAGGCGAGCATGTCTTGTTGATTGATGATATTTTTGATGAAGGCATTACTCTAAAGGCTGTTGTCGAAGAGCTAAATAAAGAAAAACCATTATCTCTCGAGGTCTTGTGTGCTGCTAAACAAGCAGCATGACCGCAAAGTTGCCGATTTTGATGTTGATTTCGTTGGTATTAATGTCGCAGATCGTTATGTCTATGGCTGTGGTATGGACTTCCATGGTTACTTGCGTCACCTGCCAGGTATCTATGCTATCAAAGAAGATAAGGTTTAAGTCTTACCTCTAAGTGACTAACAATATCTAAGTTCAAAAAAAGCATCCAATTTGGATGCTTTTTTGAACTTAGAATGATAATCATAAGTACTCAAACTGTAGGGACAAACCGGTATGTCTTTCGGTCGGTGTTTGGACAGCTTTCTCAAAAGCGTGTTTCGTACTGTATATCGTCACTTGTTTTTTGGCACGAGTCACCGCTGTATAAATAAGCTCCTTGCTTAATAATCTTGCATGACTATCATCAAACGTAATTGCGACATGATCAAATTCAGATCCCTGCGACTTATGAATCGTCATAGCGTATGCAGTAGCAACTACCTCCTCGTTGAGTAGATTGACCGCAATCCCTTGGGTCTTATTTTCAAAAAATACTTCCAATTGATTTCGTTCATCTGATGTCTGTAAGCAAAACCAATATCACCATTAAATAACCCTAATTCATAGTTATTCTGCAAAATCATAATAGGGCGACCGTGGAACCATGCGTTTTGACCCAGTGGGAGCTTTAGTTCAGTGAGATGCCATTGGGTGAGATAATTATTGATGTAATGATCGCCCCACTCACCATTGTGACCAGCAGTTAATATTCTGAACTCACTAAATATTTCCATCAATGATGCAATAGTGTTTTTTATTGATTCTGGCATAGATTTTTCTATTGGATTTCTTAGTAAATTTTTAACTATTTCTATATATGGTTGATAAATTTGGGAGATCTTTAAGATATTTTTTTCATTGCTTAGGCTATTTTTTATTTGATTGCTTGGTACAGAGTCTACTTGCAACGTATTCACGTATTGGAAACTCAAGGCATCGTCTTGCCTTAATAATTGCCAAATAGTTTGAAGATTTGTCTCTGCTCTATTGATTTGGATAGCCAGCTTGCCAATACCTGAGTCCGCGCCAAATCGGCGACTCTCAGTCAGCTCTGCATGAATGGATTGTAGCAATGGTATGCAGCATAAATCCGCCAATACCGCCCCTGCATCGACTGCTGCCAACTGGTTAGCATCACCTAACAGTATGAGCCTTGCGCCTGGTTTCACTGCACTCACCAAGTAATTAGCCAACTCAACCCCTAGCATCGACGCTTCATCAACAATGATAATATCTTCGCCAAGTGGATTATCGGCATTGTAACGAGGTCTGCCCGTCCGCCCAATACCTAGCAAACGGTGAATGGTTTTGGCTTCTTGCAGCTGCAAATTAATGCCCGCTGTATCCAAAGCAGCTTGTAAAGACTCTTGCATACGCTGTGCAGCCTTACCAGTAGGCGCTGCTAGTGCGAGACTCGCACTATCCGTACTAAATCTAATATTTTCAGAACCCTCTCCTCCACTCTCTGTCGCTTGTTGCAGTGCAATAACTAACTGAGCAACGGTGTATGTTTTACCTGTCCCTGGACCACCGGTAATGATACTAAACGCGTTGTTATTAGCGACATTAATTGCTTTTATTTGATTTTCGTGAAGGCTTTCAGGTATTGTTATTGGTAAAGGCTTTACTTTTTGATTCAAGATATTGTTAATATTTTTGCCAAATTAAATTCGGCCTGCCATGCGCGATGTAGCCAAAAAGTAATAGATTCTTTTGAATTTTGGCTGTTAGTTATGTCGTAAATGATAGGTTGGTTATTATTGCTTAGGCTATTTTCTTCATTGTTACTATTAGTGTTAGCCTTAACCTCAGCAAACAAAGCATGCTTATTAACTAGATTTATGAAAAATTAAAGTCGGTATTTTTTAGTAGCTGAAATACCTTGGCAATTGTATCAAAACGCTTGGTTAGCATGTCCTTTTCATGATTACTCAGCGCCAACTGTATCCATAGCTGATTCCGCTTATCAAATAATGTGCTTAGCAATGTAAATATCGACGTTTCGGCGGTAGATTGATCTTCTGGTTGAGTATTTGATTTGGTATCTATGAGCGCAAAGATTGGCATTGCTAGCACCTCTAATAACTGTTGCTGCCAAGTGTATAATGTGACTGACTCATTATTGATTTCACCTTGCAATACCTCTTCATGCTCAGAGGACTTAATGGTCAGTACGGTATGGCCCTCTTCTAAATGCGTCGCTAACATCATGAACAATGCGTTAAATAAATAATCGTCTTCTTTCTTATCAGCTTGTTTGCTCTCATTATTCGCTTTTGCATACGTTGCGTCGTACGCTATACGCGTTTGCTCACGGCGTAGCAAAATATAATCACTGATATTACTGGCCCAGCTTTCTTGTAAGCCCATTGCTGCACTGCTTTTATTATTATTGCTCATGATATATTTGTCTCTATTTTGACCTGTTTGATCTTTTTTAGAATCTTTGATTAATGATAGTCGTTAGGTATGATCTACCAATCAGGTACACCAAATAGCGCATCTAAACCTTTGATAAAATCGATTGGTATATCCCACGTCACAAGTCCATAACGGCCGTTATGTGGTGATTCGCTCGTCTTAATAGCCTCTTGTGATACGGTAGCAGTTGCTTGAGCGTCGGGGCTATATACCCCTCTTAGAAAGACATATTCTACCGCCCCTAAATACCTAGACTCATTGCCTACATAATCAGCAATTCTCATCGAAAGGAATCGATGCAAAGCTACTTGATAAATTGCTGCTTGTAGCCAGTAGCCTGCTTTTGTCATAGCCTTTCTGAGTGTATTTTCATTGTAATCGCTTAGGCTATTTCCTAAAAAATTACTCTTATAATCGACCACATAGTACTTGCCAGCATACTCATAAACCAAATCAATCTCACCACGCAAGTAACGATACAAGTGCGTTCTATTTTGCGGTACAAGATTGACATGCTTGTCTGTCTCATCAGGTAGATACTGTTGAAATAACTGACTGATATCCTCTGCTTTAAAGCGCTCTGACAGCCCCATATTGAACTCTAATTCAGCAAAGCGTTGCTCTTCGTTGAGAGAATAAAGTGGCTGATTGGACGCTAGCAGCGGAGTACGCAGCACTTCTTCAATCCAAGCAATCAAGGCCTCATGCTTTGTCGTATCTATTGCATCAGCGTTAAATGAGACAGAACTCTCTTCTCGGTTACCTTGTGCTCTACGGCTTTGGTGTTCAGCACTGCTATACATCAGCGGTAATTGATAACTACTGACCGCTCTATCGATCACCCCAGACCACTGGGATTTATTAGTGAAATCGATTTTTTCAAATATCTCATGTAAAAACGTACCTGCATTAGCACCTTTTACAAAGGTAAAGCGAATATCCTCTTCTGACTTGAGACTTAGCTCATCAATTTTTTCGAGAGACGTATTACTATCAAGGCTACTATTAGGATAAGGCTCTAACGACATTGCAGCGTCTGCCATATCAATGTCTATCGCATCATCAATACGCTCATCAACAACAGCCATTGCTTGTGTTGATTCGTCTAGCTGACGAGCCAAAGCTGTAAAGCTGGTCTTAGCCCAACCATAAAAATAACTCGTTTTCATGACCTCAGCAAAAGGAACATACTCAATCGCTTGTGTCGTGGGTTCGATGGTAAGTTTGGTATCTGTTGACGTTACTGTCTTAGTATAGTGACTATTATAGAACTCATTAATATTATGACCTCTAAGCATACCTATCGTGCCTTTTAGCCTATCAGGTAATTCAAACTTTGCGTCTGGAGAATCAAACCAATAAAATACCGGTTTTAGCTCAAATCCTGTTTTGTTGCTTGGATCTCGCAGCACGATATAAAGCTGCTCGCTAGCCCGCGTAAATGCCACATAACCAAGTCGGCGCAGCTCATCAAAGCCTTCTTTTGTTTCGATATCAGTATAATAGTCCTCTACCGTAGCAGAGCCTTGCAATGGTGAGAAGCGGCGCTGATTACCTATAAATTGATCCTTTGCTGATTGCTGCACTAACGCTGAAGGTGCTTGCTGAGCATTATATAGATACAGACCATACTTCTCATTATTACCTGATTTCCTACTGGCATCTCCCATACCCAGTACATAGACTATCGGAAACTCAAGCCCTTTTGATTTATGAATGGTCATGAGCTGCACGCCAGACTCTGTGGGTAGCGGATACTGCTTCGCCCAATCGCTGTTGGGTGCAGCCTCTATGTGCTGCCTAAACCAAGCTAATAGCTCATGCTCACCCATGCCTAGGCCATACTGCGCCAACACATCCATGATATGACGCAAATCCATGATATGTCGATCGCCATCTGGATGAGCGGCTAGTGCTTGCCAAACGCCTTGTGTCTGTATGGGGCTTTTATCTAGTAAGTAATGTAGCGCCGACAAAACACCAAAATGCTGCCAGCGCTGTGCCCCTTCCTTTAGATACGTAATAAAATCTTGATAGCTCTTTTTATGTTCTGTATTTTGAACATCGCTACTATTTAGATTGATACTATTAAGTCTATCGTCACTCTCAGCCACGCCTGACTCATGATCCGTCATCATGGCTTTGATATCGTTGATACTTAGGCCATATAGATGACTGGTTAAGACCCGATTAATCATGTCATGACGATACGGATAGAGCATGGCGCTCAGTAGCGCTGCGACATCTTCTGCCATAATCGTCTCGAAGATACTGACGTCACTGGTGGTCAGGGTTGGGACGCCTAGTTTGACCAACTCGTCTTCAACCTGCTTTAAATCTTTTTTGGTACGTGCCAACACTCCAATATCACTAGGCTGAATCGGCCTATCTTTTAATGTCTGACCACTACTGAGCAAGCTAGCAATATGACGAGCGGTGATTTCATACTCATCATAATCAAGCTCACCATCTTTACCATTAGGCAGGTGCAAGATGCTCACCGGCTGAGCAGAAAGCACTTCCGTCACCAAGCTACTATCTTTTGCGTCTGAATCCCTAAACCAAGATAGTTTACTCTTGGCTTCCTCACCTTCTTTTTTCTTTCCTAGCTTTCGTATGCTGGTAATAAATATCACTGCCCAACTGTGCCAGCTTGTTGTCAGCAGTCGTTGCTGTCGGCATACCAAACCAGCAGTTTAGTGCATGAATCACCCCTGCATTTGAGCGACGGTTGGTGTTGAGCGTCCAAATGGTACTTTTGTCAAACTGCCCTTTCATATAATTATAGTTGGTCACGTCACCGCCACGGAACCCATAGATCGCCTGCTTTGGGTCACCAACCAGTAGCAAAAACTCATGGCTGGATTTTTTTGGTAGTGGATTGCTTGTCATTATCCGACTGTTTACGTTTACGCTTTGGCAAATAGATACTTTCGATCATAATGGCTTGCTCGCCATTGATATCTTGCGACTCATCAATTAATGCAATGGGGTAATGGTGACGTATATAACGTGCTAGCTTATCGCCTTGCCGACCTGTTAGTGCTTGGTTTAAGCGCACCATCTGCAGACTAAAGGTGGTCTCCCCTCGCTCCTCTAAAATCACTGGCAGTCTATTGCGTACCGCAAGCACGATATGACGGTTGAGGTTGGCTAAAATCAATAAAATATACTGATTTAACCTTTCGATCATATCCAAGAGCGCCATTAATGTACTAATGGTCTCTAACTCAAAAAGGGTCTGGTGCTCTTTCTCCCTATTCTTATTAAAGTTTTTAATTTTGCCATCTTCATTTGGATATCTGGCATCCTGCAAAGACGTCAATATCTTGTTTTCACGCTCATTCAAGTAGCTGCTAAATGTCAGCTGATATTGGACTACTTTTTGATGAACATCGACAAGAGCATCAAAATGATTGGTTAAATTAGAGTTTCCACGAAACCCTTGAGATTTTCTATAATCGGGGTTTAGATAGGGCTGAATATCTGCCAAATCTAACTGGGCAAACTCATCAATCAATTTCTCATACGCATCAAAAATCAAATCCTTGCTCTAGTTTTATCTCATCAATCGGCGCAGAAATAAAATTCAGCGAGCGAGAAACAAAATTTTTATGATCACCTACTGCTGTCAGCTTACCTTGCTGATCCATAAGCGCATACAGTTTGGGCTGCTCATGATACAAACGGCTTTGAAACTGACGCAGCTCATCATGGATAATACTATCGGTAACCTGCTCGATACTACTGTCTTCTATAATCGCCATGCCTTGCTGATGACCGGTTTCACTACTGTACTCGGTCAGCCACTTTTGCGCCAAGCTATCGAGCGTCCCGACAAACAGCTTATCCAACGTGGTTAACACTAATGCAGTACGCCGGATCGCCTCCGCCATCGGATAGCTATACACATGATCTAATAGATAACCGACTAAATGTAGGTTAATGGGATCGTCCATAATAGCGTTTAAGCGTGCATGTTTGGCTTGCTCTTTTAACCAATCTTCACGCGCTTTTTTTGACTTGCGCGCGCTTTTCTCGAGCCACCTGCTGAGCATGTTTATGGTCATGGTCAATATCTTGATTAAACTCATCAGCCTCTGTTTTAGCATTTGATTCGATACTTGAGTCGTTGCTTGTTGGCTTATCCTTGTTATTCTTGTTATCGCCCCTATCAGGCAGTACCTGCAATATATTGGGATATAAGTTATCTTTGTTCTTGGTATCTGCACTCAGGTTATTGACCCATTGTAATAGCTGATAAAACTCTACCAAACGATCATGGATACGCTGACGCATCTCGGCAGCGGCGGCTCGAGTAAAGGTGGTGGCAATGATTTGCTCTGGCGCACGCCTCGCTTCAATCAGGAGACGCAGCACAATGCCTGTCAGCGTCCACGTTTTGCCTGTACCTGCTGAGGCTTCGATAAGATGCCTTCCCGTTAATGCAACAGCAACCGCCGGTGTTACTTCTTCTTTTCCTCAACTATAGCCCCTGAGTCACCCGAAACATCTGGATGATCGTCAGATAAATTTGGTTGTACAGTAGGTTCGATAATGTCGGTTGTGTCAGTAAAATCTGTCATATAAGCGCATACTTTTAATTATTATCTATAAAATCTAGAGGATAAAAGAAAACTAAAACAACTGCTATATAGTCAATCAATATTAAAAGTGGTACAAGGCAGACGAGTACAAGCACTACAGTAGTAGGCTAAACGAGTCTAACGCTGTAACACTTTAATAGTGGTTCGACTATAGCTAATTGTCTAACCCATCTAATGCGGTAAACATCGGCCTATACAGTGGTTGCGCCAAGGTGGTCAACGCTGCTGATAAGGCTCTAAAGGCATCTTGGTCACGCAGTACATATTGCCAAATAGCATGCTGAGAGCAAGTATCGTATACCGTGTCTGAGTTATAATTAGGTCTTAGCCAATCTGAGAAGTCTGCCCGTTTTGGCCAATAATTGCTATTTTCATTATCATCTGCTTGCGATTTTGAGCACTTAGCCAGATAATTGAGCGCATACTCAGGCAGTAATGTGATGGGGTTTGACCCGATAGATTGCCAAAAATCGCCCATTTCATCAGTTCTATCACTGCATCTTCATAGACGATTGGGCTTAGCTTAAATGCGATGACATTTTTGTAGGCATCTACTTTTGAGCTGGATTTATTAAAGCGCCAAATACTCACGCCATCATTTGCTGCCACTTGCTCAGCCGTGGTGCATCTGGCTACTTGCCAGTATAGATGGGACAACCAAAACTTAAGGAGATGTTTTGGACTGGCAGAATTAGGCAGTATATTTAACCATTGCTTAGGTGATTGCTCGGCATAGGTCATGCCTGCCTGAATATGAGCGTTTTTATCATCGTTATCTGATGATACTGATATTGGTGATAGCCTTGGCGTTAACAGCGGCACTAGGCCTTTTATTTTGATAGATTTGGGTAGGATTTTTAGCCATGCGTCTGTGTCTATTTGACTGTTTGCGTCGCTATTTACACGATTAAGTATAGCTGCCAGCTCTATCTGAACGGGGTGCTCTGCGGTGGGTGTCAGTAAATGCAAAGCTGGCATGTCCTCTGTTCTACCTGCATTAGGTACGACACATTCACCAAAACCATTAGTGATCAACTGCTCTTCAAACTCTAGGCACTGCTGCTGTAATTGTTGTTGCTGATTGGGCAACGTGGTTTGGCGTGCTACCCCTGCTGGTATGATTTTTGATACATCAACGTTGAGCTATCTTGCTGGACCGTATTGTCAGTACGCTTATCGGCGGCCAGCCCTTTAATCAAATGATCTTTAATCTGATAAGTTGTCAGGGTGATCCAAAAACAATGGCTCTTGATGCGTCATCGCTTCCTCACCTTGTACCACATGCACTTTTTGGAGACCGTAAAAACGCTTTGGCAGGATGGCGCACTTGATACACCAGCATACCCTCAATATCTATCCGCCAATATTAAATACGGTATCACGCACCATTCGGGTGAGCGCCTGAGTCCTATCGTTCATATCATTAGCAGCAGTAGTATCGAGTCCCAGCATATTGGCTAATGTAGACACGATTTGATGATTTATGTTCCCCAGTCCACCCAAGCGATGACCCAGCATTTGAGCAATGGCTTCGTACTGTGTTTTTGTGGGTAAGTCAATCAGTTGTGGAAGCTCGCTAGCTCTTCTTTTCTGTAGTGTCTCAAAAACAGCCTGCCATAGCGGCGCCGGAGGAAATTGTTTTTCTGAGCCAGCTTGGTTTTGCGCATGGCTTTATTTAGCAACCTATCTAGCTCATCGGCTACAGCAGTATCAGGGTTACTATCGCTAACATCATCAGACGTATTGCTAGGATCAACATTGATATTGGACGTATCAGCCTTTTGCTCAGAAGCTCCTTCAATATCTGCTTCAAACAAGCTCTTGTGAAAAGGTAGTGCTGGATGCTCAGTGACCAGCCATTGCTTTATGAGCTTTGGTAAATAACGCTTAAGGCTTTCTGCCGTTGAATCAATACTTTCAGGCAAAGTATCAAGCGAGTTGACCTGCCACTGCACCTCACCCTTGCAAAAACTGTAATAATTCACTCACAGGATTCGCTGGCAGATGCTCGTGAGTGTCAGTCAAGCTTTGACCATTGTAGAATATCCAGCATGCACTACGCGCACATAGTAGCGCATCCAAAATGCCCCATTATCATCGTCCTCGCTGACTCTATCACCGCGCCGTGAATTGGTCGCTTTCATCAAATCATATCGGTTGTCTCGGTCGCGTCCAGGAAACTCAGAGATCCATATTGAGCATGACCACCAGCTCAAAAGGGACGTTCCGTAGTGCACCAAATCGACCAAAGTAATCACGCCTGTCGGCTCAGCACTGACTTGCTGGCTTTCAAGCTCAGCTTCGATACTGTCTAGCATAAAGCTCAGCTTGAGCGGTAATTGCTCGACCCCTGCCAGCCTTTGCTCCACCCTCTACCCTACTGCTATCACCACTAGAATATTGTCTATAATGACGATTGGCACGTAAGCTTGATTTAAAGCCATTCATCGCATTATAAATAGCGCGCATCGTACGCGTTTGATCGACATCGCCAAAGTATCGATGAATCACTTGGGTCTCAATCTGATCTAGCCAATCTTCCGCTTTCATTTTTTGTGTATGGTCATCACGTCGTGCCACCAGACCAGTATAAATACGGCAAAGCGCTTCTACAATCATGGCGTCATTTAGACTCACTTGCGCGAGTGGTAAGCTCATCTCAGGTACAGCTGTACTTGGCCATTCATCTTCATGCAAAGGGTATAAACAATCACTCAGACCCGCCTCTGGCATAATTAATCCCAAAGTCAGTCTGTCTAACGCTTGTGCGAAGCTAAAGCGATAATCATAGTCGTTGACGTCTAGGGTCTGCTTTAGATGCAGCTCATCAAACCCGCGGATAAATCCAGCTTCCACCAACAAATCACAACCACGGCTCATTTGCTCATGGGTCAACCCAAAACTCTCAAATAAGGGTGGCAGCATCAGCCAGTCCAACACCTCAGCCGCTTCAAAACGAGCGCTATGACTGCCAAGCAGCTTATAAAACCCAATAATCGCTTCCCATAACTGGCGAATATCAGCATCGACAACACCAGTCACCTTCGCAGGCAAGGTCAGGCCATCTTGTCCCCCACCATTGACGAAAATAGAGCTAATTAGCGCATGATGACGCTCAACATCAGGTAGCAACACCACAATGTCTGATATATGGCGTTTTTTCTCACCAGATTTGATGGGCTCATTGAGCCAGCGTCCAATCATAATGCGCAGTACTTCAAGTTGGCGCTGTAAATTATGACAAGAATGAATGCTTAGGCTATTATCTTGAGAAGAGATAGCCCAAAAACGGTCTTTTTCAAAGCGCTTATTCTCTAGTACCTCATCGTCGTACCATGACGTTTCTTGCTCAAAGTCCAATGCTATCTGATTGCTAACAGCTTCTGAAACTTTTGCGGCTGTTGCTTGTTGGGTTGATTGCTCGTCAAGCATCAACACATCGTTTTGCAAACGGTGCAATAAACTTGGGCCGTTTTCTACTGCTTGCAACCTATCATCATCACTGTTACTGGCACTGCCATCGATGACGCTACCAGTTTCATCATCAAACCTATCACTAAAGTTATCTTGCCACTCCACCAGCGCCTCTTGGTATTGCTCATTACCTGACAAATTGGCCAACATGGCAAAAGTATCACGAGACTGCTTGCCTAAACGCGACAGCAAACTGTGCCCGTAATCACGTAAAAACACGCTTTGGGATTAATAATCTGCTGACGCTGTAGCCACGCTTTATCAACAATATCTGCCCAAAATAACTTTGAGGGATTGTAGTGTAGTAACGTGATGTCCATATATTTTGACAAGCGCTGCAAAAAATCAAGCTCAGTCTGTGGCAATTGCTGAATGGTAAAAATACGCAATACTTTGGGCAACTGCTCACGTTCATTTGCTTTGTTATCTTTTAAGGCTGACCAAAAGTATTCTCAATGGCCACGCGGTGCTGATGTACATCCGCAAATAGATGCGACCACAAAAAGCGCTGCGCAATCTCAAGCTCTACATAGTGCGCCACTAACCATTCAGGCGTACCGCGTGCATACTGATCAAACCGTAGGGACAACGCATCTTTATCTGCGATCAGCTTGTCTACATCAAGTGGCTTGTTATCCGACCATAGCGCCAGCCAGTCCCTCACGATGAGTCAAGTAACGGTTAAACACCCTTGCCAAGTCACTTGCCAGCTGCCAAATGCGCGCGTCTTGTTGCGCCTTATCTTGCTCGACCCCCTTCTTGCGGCTCGTCAATCAAAGATGCCAACAATGGGTTCACAGGATGCGTGTCATCATTGACAATCAACGCTTGATAGTAAGTTAGGTAGCCGAACAGGCGCCACTGCATCACCGTTGGCGACAGCACGGCAACTTCAGGTACATTCAAGGTTGCTGCTTCAGGATTAACCTCTAACAAATAGGCATTATGGCGAGTTAGCACATCCTGCATGAGTGTCCACTGATACTGACCCCAAAATTTGGTACGTACCAATGTACTGATACCAGCACGGCTAGCAATGGTTTTATCCAACCAGTCGCCCAATACCATTGACGGTACAATAACAATAAAAGGTTCAAAAATGTTCTGACTCTTTGACTGATATTGCACCAGTAGCTGGTCAACGAGATTTTCGGTACGATGTGACTGAATGATAGTAAACATAGACAATAATCTGATTAGAATAAGCGTAAGCGTAAGCGCTGAGGGCTACTGTTGGTTACAGCTAACCTGTCAATCACTACGCTTGTAATAAAAGTGCCACAGAAAGTAGCAATGAAGCCTGAATTGATACTCATCAATACATCTTTGGCAGTCGTCACTGTAATGCATTTCTGCTAGCATTATATGATGTACAATACGCTTTTATAAGCCACGTATATGCTCTGTCAGTGTGCCACTGATATTCGATGTTTACCAGTATAGATATCAGCATTATACTATCTTGCGACATCTAATGTCGTTTTGTGGCACTGCTTATAATTATGATAATAAAATATACATTGCCGCTCTTTTAAGTTATTTTCTATACCTTATCTAGACCTAATATCCATTATCACGAGATGATTTAACATTATGCCTTTGCGTCCTATTGATGCCGTCTTTGTTCATCCGAAACAACGTTTATACGTTGTTTACTATCGTGGTGAGCTATGGCAATTACCGCGTATGAAAATCGATGATAAATCATGGCAAAACAGACGTCCTTATACTGACGATAGTAGCTCCCTTTATCTGAGCATTCACCAAGCCATCAGCGATCCTGTATTGGCACAAAAATTACGTACATTAGATTTGCCTATTGCAGTGCGTGGTAGCACCTTATCGCGTTTTGAAGCGTGGTGGGAGGCGCATGGGTTTAAATGGCTAAAAGACAAGCTTATGATCGGTCAGTCGCCATTGGCTGCACATCAAGCGACAGCTTATACAAAAGCGATTGATAGCCAGCCTGCATCGCCCGGTCATAACCGTACTGAGAATAAAACCCCAGCGTCTATGTCTTCTTTTGTGAATACAGATGTGTTTGCAGAGATGCTGACTGAGTTAACCAATGAAGTACTCGATCAAAAGCTTTGACGCAAGCCATATATCACCTATAGTGTCTTATGTAAATTTTGAACTGAATCCATTAATAAAAGAGCGGTAATATATGAAAGACTACAAGCTGCTACTGGCTGGGCTAATTTTATTGCTGCTAGCAATTTTTATCGCTCTGATTGCATGGTTGTGGACCCACAATCGTAAAAGTATAGATCCGCTACCTATCATGGCAAGTGAGAATGAATCTGCCGCTGCCAAAGGCGATGAGACTGCCAAAACTGTGCCTGATAGCATCCTGTATGTCCGTGCAGCAAAAAGCCTGCAAGTGCCATTGGACGATATCATTGTCAGTTTTGAATCTCGTTATCCTCATATTCAAGTGTTAGCAAGCTATGTGGCACCAAACACACTTTTAACCTTATTAGATAATGATATCAATGCTAACAATGACAGCGACGCCGCTTTTAATACAGACATCATTATCGCAAATGATAGGCTATCGGCAGAACGTCTCGCGCAACTACAAGCAAAGCTGACAGCGTCTCAACACCAAGATAACCAGAGTAAGGCAAACGCCAATACAGTTATTACAGAGGATGAAACCGATAGCGAAAATACTGATAGTGAAAATGCTAATAGTGAACAGGCAGCTACCGAGAACGATAATAAAGAGGCACGTACACTAACCTCCTTTAATTATGCCTTGAAAGATAAGCAAGAACTCGAAGGCGTTATTTTGACAGACCGTACGGTTGCCGTTAGTTTTCGCAACTTCTTACTCTCAAGTACGGGCCAAGGTATTTTAGAGAAATACGATTATTATAATATTAATGGTTATGAGAATAGCGTAAACGACTTGTTTCAACCAACATCACGGGCAAAAAAAGCATCAGGCGATAATCCAGTAGATGTCGCTGATGCTCTTAGCAATGGAGATAAATGACAAATTGCCTCTATTTGTCTTTTGTTGATTGCTTTTATGACTGCTTTTTCCTACAATGTCACCCCATAATGCGCCTATAGCTCAACAGGATAGAGCAGTTGCCTCCTAAGCGATCGATCGGGGTTCGAGTCCCTGTGGGCGCACCACATGAATATACTAAAATACCCCTTAACGCCCCTCCAACAAGGCTTTTAGGGGTTTTTTATTGTCCAAACCTTGCTTTATATACCCATAATTACCCCCTGCTTACTGTAAAAATGGTAAAAAACTGTCAAGCCCCTTACCAATACTCAAGTCGATAAGGCTAAGCCTTTGGATAAACCCTATACCTTAAACGATGGCGGTGGTCTTTATTTACATATCAGTAAGGCCGGCACAAAAGCATGGCGCATTGACTATACGACACCTATCACAAGAAAGCGTGTCACAGTAACACTAGGTCAATACCCAGAGATCACTTTAGCAACTGCAAGACAGATGCGGACTGATATTAAGTATCATCTTGCTAACGGTGATGATCCACGCGATATCAAAAGAGATGAAGAGCGCAAGCAATTGCTTGAGTCTAAAAATACATTCGCTATGGTTGCTGAAGAGTACATGAGCCGCAAGACTCATATCGCCCCCCCACTATCAAAAAATAACTATAGGCAGATGAAACGGCTAAATGCATACCTTGGCACCATGCCTATAACTGATATCAAGCCAATGGATGTATTAGAAGTTTGCAGATCAGCTGAGGCGTAAGGATATATTGAGACAGCGGTAAAGATGCGCTTAAAAGTTTATTATGAGCTATGCTGAAGAAACCGTAGAGATAAACCTGGTAAACTAAGCGTATTAACCGGAGTTTATCATGACCAAGAAAGTAAGAACCTACAGTGACGAATTTAAAGCCGAAGCTGTTAAAAGATAGCAGACAACAACGGCAATATCTCAGCCACTGCAAAGCAGCTCGGCATCGCCATGCAGACCTTAACTAATTGGCATAATAAAGCTAATAAAGGCAAGCTAATCGGTACTAAAGAATATGATCCTGAGCTTATGGCTATACTAGAAGAGAATAAACGTCTTAAACGTGATCTCAAAGTTGCTCAAGAAGAGCGAGACATTCTAAATGAGAAGGGATAAAGCGAAGCACCGCTTCGCCCTGACGCAAGATGAGAGCTATGCTCGAATGAGGCGACGGCGTACTTCGCCAATGAGGAACGTTAAGAAACAGTCTGGGAGACTGTTTTAGTGACGCAAGGCGAAGGGCTATGTCCGCAGTGACAGCTAGTCAAGTACGCCTTTATCAAAGACAACCAACAAGTCTTTAGCATTAGTAGCATGTGCCGCGTACTACAGGTTAAACCCTCAAGCTACTATGACTGGCTGGGTCGTCATATCAGCTGTCAGCAGGTACATCGCAATCAGTGCGAGTTACTGGTTAAAGCCGCTCAATGTGTAAAGGTTCAAACAGCGATATCAATACCCTTTATTCCAGCTCATCAATCAACTGCTTCATTTCATCAATTTCACGCTTTTGTGCTTTTATAATATCGTCAGCAAGCTGCTGCACACGCGGATCTTCAATATCAGCACGACTACTGGTGAGAATAGCAATCGAGTGATGCGGTATCATGGCCTGCATCCAATCGACTTGATTAACCGTTGCTTGCGATCTCACGCCCCAAATGCCGACAGCAAACATCAATACGCTCAGACCGTAAATCATCAAGTTAATCTTGGTCTTCTTATACATATTAGTCATAAATGCCAACATGACGACTGCCATACCGGCACCCATGTAGAGCGCCATATAAGCCCTGGTTTCACTAAAGTAAATGTGATCCCACTGGTAGGTATTGAAGTACATCATGATATACATCACAATCGTAGACGTCACAATCATCAGAGTGAACTTTACATAAGGGTTCATGCCCTGTTGATGATTCATGTTGTTTTGATCTGAAGCATTCATAGTATATCTCCTATTATTTTAATAATATTAAAACCAGAATTTAACCCCCGTTGTCAAACTACTGCTATCAACCGGTTCATTATGTTGACGTCGTTGACCACGAGCCTTGCCAAGCGCTGTCTCATAACTCATACCGATGTAAGGCGCGAGTTGGCGACTGAATGTCTCATAAGTAAGCCTGACCTCAGTTTCCATCTCATTAAAGCCCTTGGTAATGTCATTATCATGGTCATCTTTACTAAAGGCAGTCAACCCCACCTCCGGTATAACTACCCAATGCTGATCCAAACGCTACTCGTATTCTGCGCCCAAATCAAGACGAATCTGACCATCGGTATATAAGTACGCCCTAGCGTCCGTTTCGATAAAATATGGCGCGGTACCGACAATACCTGCCATCACTGCAGATTTGTCGTTTTCAGTATCGTAAGCGACACCGGCCTCACCGTTCCAAAAGATACTCAGTGGTTTCCAATAAGCGAGCGAGCTCAAGCTATCGATTTCTTTATCATCTTTGGTCTGAGCACTACCTTCGGTACGTAGCCTTATACGATTACTATCCGTACCGTACCAACCCGTCGCTTCGAAGTTGATTTGATCGTCATCAAACTGATAGCCCAAGTCGTCTACTGACACTCCCCATAACGGCATGCTGCCCATCATCATTGGCTTACCATACTGCCCGTAGGGGAACCCCATTTGAATAGTCTGGACTACGAGCATCGGCTGGTGGTTCACCACCCTGCATGCCAGACATGTTCATACTGCTATGATCCATGCCAGACATATCCATACTGCTGTGATCCATGCCAGACATGTCCATACCGCTGTGATCCATACCAGACATATCCATACCGCTGTGATCCATATCAGACATGTCCATACCGCTGTGATCCATATCAGACATGTCCATACCGCTGTGATCCATATCAGACATGTCCATACCGCTGTGATCCATGCTCGGCATCTCAGCAGCATTTGCTAACGGTGACATTAATAACATCAAAGACGACATGCCAATAAACGGTAGACCTACTTTATATATTCTCATAATAAGGCTCATATTCGAAGGTTTATTAAACAACGGCAACTTCTCTGAACATGCCGGCTTCCATGTGATAAAGCAGATGGCAATGCCAAGCCCATCGTCCAACTTCACCCGTCACATCAAAGCTAATCTTTTGCGCTGGTTGAACCACAATCGTGTGTTTACGTACCTGAAAGTCTCCGGATGGCGTTCGTAAGTCACTCCACATTCCATGCAAATGCATAGGATGATTCATCATCGTATCATTCACTAAAGTAATGCGTACACGCTCATTAGGCTTAATATTTACAGGCGTTGCATCTTTAAACATAACCCCATCTAATGCCCAGATATAACGCTCCATGTTACCCGTTAAATGTAGCTCGATCTCTCGGGTAGGCTTGCGCTGCTCCGCAAATATTGCCTCATCGACAGAGCGCAGCTGACTGTAATTCAAAACCTCTCTGTCAATATTACGCAGGTTGATACCTGGGTCATCAAGGTTCATACGTGGACTGTCGACACGCATATCAGATTTAAAGTCATATTCGGTCTTGGCATGCTTTGCTTTGTAGCCTTTGTCACCCATCGCACCCATCATATCAGCCATGGTCAGCCATTCAACCTTGTCCATCGCAGGTATCGCAGGACGAGCGCCTTTCTTGGTCGCAAGCGTGGTCGCGACATAAGCCTGAACGATCGATATTTTGGGCAAATATCGTATGTGCATCTTGAGTAGGCGTGACGATGACATCATAGGTCTCAGCCACGCCAATGCGGAAATCATCAATTGCAACGGGTGCGACATCAATACCATCGGTTGCCACTACAGTCATTTTGAGACCTGGTATGCGCACATCAAAGATGGTTTGTGCTGAGGCATTGATAAAGCGCAGTTTAACAGGCTGTCCTGCTTTCACTAACTGCGTCCAATTGGCGGCTGTCGTCTTACCATTCATCAGGTACGTAAAGGTCTTTTCACCAGATAGATCGGTAAAATCTGTGGGCATCATGCGCATCTGATTCCACATTTTGCGCTTATCATAAGCCGCTTCTAGGTCTGTAGCTGCAATATCAGACAATAGCTTCTTAAAATCTGGTAAATGATAATTGTCAAAATCTGCACGTTGTTTTAATAGCTTGAGTAAATTATGTGGGTCACGGTGTGTCCAATCACTTAATAAGATAACATGGTCTTCTGCGACTGGGTGACGCTCACGGCCTTTTGGCTCAATGACAATAGCACCACGCATACCAGTTTGTTCTTGAAAGCCACTGTGTGAGTGATACCAATAGGTGCCTGATTGTTTAAGTTTGAATTTATAAGTAAAGGTACTGTTCGCGGGAATACCATCGAAGCTGATGCCTGGTACGCCATCCATCTCAAAAGGTACGAGCAGACCATGCCAGTGAATAGAGGTCGACTCATTCATCTGATTATGGACACGGATGGTGACAGTCTCGCCCTCTTGCATCTTTAGCGTTGGCGCTGGTAGCGAGTCATTAATCAGTGTCGCTATACTCGACTTGCCATTGACGGTAATCGGCTTTTTACTGACATAAAGGTCAAACTCATTACCGGTTAAGATGGGTACGATATGGTCGGCTTTGTCACTATTGACGGCGACGTTTTGTTGACCTTTACCGAGCGCACTATTGGCAATAGACGGCAGTGTGGACAACATGGATGCCCCTAACAAGGTAGAAGATCCTGTCAAAAAACGCCTGCGGTTAAGCATAGTTTTATTCATAATTATTCACCTGATTTATATCCATAAAGTGAGAGTTGAGTCTATATTTATCAGCGAAGTCTATGCCTTTGGCCGCTTATTAATAGAGCTTTATAAGCTATTTAAACGATAACCAAGCTAGATTTGCTGCTGCGGTGTGTCAATAGTTGCATAAATAGCTGTTGAGCCATCTTTGTTAAGCTGCATCACTTTATAGGGCATAAATTTATCTTGGTATTCCATACCTGGGCTACCGACTGGCATGCTCGGTACAGCAAGTCCGATCGCATCACTTGGCGGGTTTTTAGAACTGCGCCATATACTTAGCAGGCACATGACCTTCGAAAACGTAGCCATCAGTAGTGACGGTGGTATGGCATGAGCGCATTTGCTGGGGTACGCTATAACGGTCTTTAAATAACGATACATCTTCAACATTTTGAGCAGTTGCATTTAAGCCATAGCCTTCAGCATGACTAACCCACTCTTTGCAACAACCACAATTGGCATCTTTATAAACAGTGGCTGAAACATTGTGCAAAACCGCTGATTGAGTGTTTGAATGAACGTTAGCGGGTGCTGTTTTGCTTTCTAGCTTCACCTCTGATGTACTTTGCGTAGCACTGGCTGATTCATTTGCAGGCTTTGATTCAGCTGCAATATTAGGCTGACTGCAAGCAGCTATCGTTAATGATAATGGTAAAACAGCCATTTTGTAAGTATATGACTTGATATAAGACTATTTGTATTTATATATCTATTGATATAGCCTCTCATAAAATCACTCCTAAGCGCCTATCTAGCGATCAATCTATAAGCATTGAAGCCGTAATATTGACCAAGTTATACCGATAAATTTTAAAACTTAAATCATAAGAACAGCACTATGCAGCACTGTATACTCACGAATACTCAATGCTGCATATCAGACTCATTACCTGACATGCCCATATCACTATCAAACGACATATTTAGCGTTTCATCATCTAGCCGAGTCGTTAACATCGTGTACTGGTTTTTGTTCAAATCCGGTAGCGATCTGATAAAAGCCATCATTGCCCACATCCTATCATCATCATGAGAAGCACCCCATGCGGGCATACCTGATGCCATAATGCCGTGTTTTATTGCCCAAAAACCTTTTTTGGCACCGTCTTCACTTTGGTATCGTTTAACGACATCTGCGTCAGTAAAATTTGGTGGTTGTGGATACAGTCCTTTACTCAGGTCTGTACCCGCGACTCCCGGCGACAAGTGACAACCAGCACACATCTCTTTGTAATCTGCGCCACCTGAACTGATCATTTCTGCCTTTTGTAAGTCTGGCACCAAAATATCTTTACTGGCATGTTCAATTGAACGACTACGTGCTGTCTCTAAAAAGTTATAGACTAAGGGGCTATGGGCTTGATCAGCACCGATATTTATCACGCCGCTAGTTATTACAATAAAAATACCTATCATGATGATACAGACGGTAAAAAGTATTCCTAGTAAAAACTTCATAGGTCTGTCCTAAAAATCCATTTTTATTCATATCCGCTTATTGCTCGACCACCTTGTCCAACAACATCAACACGCTATAAACATCTTTAAGAATCATTTTTGCTAGGGGATACAATGTTTTTGGTACATCTGCTTCATTTTGCTCATATTGGTCATCATAGCTTTCATGGCCGGATCGTTCATATCCATTTTGCTATGATCCATTTCCTTCATCATTTGCATGTGCTTTGCTATTTTTCGCAATTCATTTGGTCTTTTTCGGCATGCATTTTTGGATCGTGTGCCAGTGCAGAGGTTGAAACGACCAAGGCTACAGCAGCTGCTACGATTGATTGAGACAGTGGCATTGATTTAAAAAGTGACATAACTCATCCTTGATTGGCTATGAAGTCAGTAGGACTTCAGAATATTAAGTTGCCTTAGAGCATACTGTAGCGATTCTGACAGAGACATGACGACAACATTACAATTCTGTCATCTTGGAAATTTAGATATCTAAAAAGCATTATGCTTTACTATGTTAAATAAGCTGGACAGGAGTAAGAGAAGCTACTATGAAAATATTGCTAATAGAAGATGAGCTAAAACTTGGTGAGTATATAAAAAAGGCTTAACCGAAGCTGGGTTTATTGTAGATCATCAGCTCACAGGCTTAGATGGCTATCACGCATTGATGACAGAAGAGTTTAGCGTGATATTGATGGATGTCATGCTACCAGACGTTAGCGGCTTTGAGCTGGTACGTAACTACCGAGCAGCAGGTAAGCATACACCCGTATTGTTCTTAACCGCAAAAGATGACTTGAGCGATAAGGTAAAAGGAATTGAAATTGGCGGCGATGATTATCTGACCAAACCTTTTGCTTTTGCAGAACTAATAGTGAGAATAAAAAGTCTATTAAGACGTGCCAATCAAATCGACTACCAAAGTACAACTATGCAAATAGCAGACCTCAAGATGGATATTGCCAAGCGTACGGTATATAGAGGAAATAAGGCAATTAGACTAACAGCGAAAGAGTTCGCTTTATTACAGTTTCTATTAGAACGCCAAGGTGAAGTCCTACCACGCTCAGTTATTGCTTCTCAAGTATGGGATATGAACTTTGATAATGATACGAACGTCATTGATGTGGCGATAAGACGCCTTCGCATAAAAATAGATGACGACCATGATATAAAACTTATTCATACTGTACGCGGTATGGGCTACCGGCTAGAGGCTATCGATACAGCGCTTGATAGCAATCAATCTGACGACACTGGCACTATTTAATATGAAACATCGATTAGATAATCGACGATTGCCTCTACTGTGGCGCACCGTTTTTCTACTCACTGTATTCGTGATTATCTCTCAAGTGATTATTTATGCGTGGGTGCAACGTTCTGTTAGTGGGCACTTTGAACAAATGGACTCTGAGATTCTCACGCATGCAGCTTTTAACCTGCGCAGAAGCATCAATAATGTTGATGCTCAGACAAAGTCAGCAGCAGCTTCAAAATCTCAGTCATTAACTGGCACCAATCATCTACATTCTTCTCAGCGTGATTATGACTTAAAGACTGTCATCGCAAATAAAAACGGTGCGCTATTATCTAGCGATCCAACCAGCTTTGCCAACGACCTACCTTCAGATTTCAGCTTGCCACAATTGTGGCAAGTCTATCGTGATCAACAATTCACGGTTGAGATAAAAAATAGAAATTACAGAGCCATCATCATCGAACACCAAGAGTTGTTGGCACTTATTGCCCTCCCCATCGATGTCCATCACCACTATCTCATGCACTTTAATCGTCAGCTTAGTATGATTTTTATTCGCGATCACCTTACTACTGGTGTCAGTAGCTGCATTCAGTGTGTACTGGGGTTTGCACCTTTAGCCACTATCGTACAAAAAATGAAAAGAATTAACCCTGAAAGACTGGATGAAAGAATAACCGTCAGTGATATGCCTTTAGAGCTACGATCACTAGCACAGTCTTATAACTCAATGATGGTCAAACTTGAGAGTAACTTTGAATCTTTATCTCGGTTTTCAGACAACATTGCTCACGAACTCCGTACTCCCATTGCAACGCTCAGTATGCAAACACAAGTCATGTTGAATAAACCAAGAGATGGTGATGAATATATTGAGCAACTACATCATCAACATGACACATTAGAGCAGCTATCAGCAATGATTAACAATATGTTGCTTTTAGCAAAAACTCAAAAAGGATTAAGCGACACGCAAATTAGTAATGTGGATACCGAGAGTCTCATCACAAAGTTGATAGACTATTATGAAATGATTGCCGAGGATCGTAATATAGTTTTTTAAGAAATCAGGCGATTTTAAAACAGTACTAGGGGATGAGGGTTTATTACAGCGCCTCTTCGCTAATCTGATGTCAAATGCCATCTATTACGCTGCGAGTGCCAGTACTATCACAGTATCAGCTACCATCATTACCTCAGGCATCGGCCTTGATGGTTCAAAAAAAGAGGCTCTAGCCGCAAAACAACGATTGTTAAAAATCGTCCTAACTAATCGCTTAGACAAACCACTAGAGCAGAGTGAAGCTGAAAAGCTGTTTGAACGATTCTATCGTCATGATAAGACAAGCAGTCAACATTCAGGGACAGGACTAGGATTGTCTATTGTTCGGGCTATCGCTCATGCCCATAAAGGCAAAGTAAATATTGCTATCAAAGATGAGTATTATTTTGAGGTCACTGTAGAGTTATTGCTGGCCTAGTATTGACTATCTTCTATGACGCTTGGATTTTATGAACTTTAAAGATCGATAAATTAATAGAATGTTAAGATAGTAATAACAGTACCCTAGTGAGGACTTGAATATTGAACCGCCCTGGGATTGTCGGAGACTCAACGCTCCAAGAAAATACGACAATGAAAACATGAAACTATACCCCTGAAATGAAAGAGCGCGCCGTCTGTATACTAATTGAAACTAAAGACGACTACCCATCCACTTGGTCAGCCATCAAAGCCATAGCGCCAAAGATAGGTTGCACGCCTGAGACCCTACGATGAGGCAAGTGGGCACAGCAAGCTTTTGCGGTTTGTCTCGCTTAATACGGCGTTTAGGCTTTATTCTAAGGTTTAATTCAAGCTCACGGTAGATGCGATAAACACGTTTATGGTTATAAGGCAGTCCGAGTACATTTCTTAGATATAAGAAGCACAGCTTAACGTCAACAATTTATTCAACCAAAAATATCTTGCTGGCGAAAATTTTTTGGATTAACGTATGGCGAGCCTTTAAATGTAGTCGGTAGAGTGACGTATCGCTTTTAGTCTAAATATTAGAGTGTGTTGAGTTTGAAAGTTAACATCTAACAAATTGACATTCAGGGTCGGCTTATAATACCATTGATAATTACTTTCATTCATCTCAACGATGGTCCTATAATAACTTTTTGGAGCAATCCCATGCAGTGGACTAAACCCGCTTTTCAAGACATCCGTATCGGTTTCGAAATCACTATGTATTTTGAATCACGCTAAAAACTCATAGACCTGAATACATTAAAAGCCCTAGATGATTAGGGCTTTTACTTTTTGACATTTGGAAATATTGCGCTATGTATATTCACGTTTTAGGCTCAGCAGCGGGCGGCGGTTTTCCGCAGTGGAACTGTAACTGCGAAAACTGCCACGGCGTACGTCAAGGCACCATCGAAGCAAAGACCCGTACCCAGTCCTCGATCGCCATATCAGAAAATGGTGTTGACTGGATTTTGTTTAACGCTTCACCAGACATTCGCCAGCAGCTATATGACTTTAAAGCGGCTCAGCCAGCGCGTCAATTACGAGACACAGGCATCACCGATGTGGTATTGATGGACAGTCAGCTTGACCACACCACGGGATTGTTGACCCTACGTGAAGGCTGCCCCATCTCTGTTTGGTGTACGGACATGGTGCATGACGATCTCAGCACAGGATTTCCGCTGTTCAACATGCTAAAGCACTGGAATGGCGGCCTACAGTACAATCAAATCGACCCAAAGCAAAGCTTTCAAATTGACGGCTATAGCAATTTAGAACTGACACCTTTGGTGATTAGAAGCTCAGCGCCGCCGTATTCGCCGCATCGCAATGACCCTCATGATGGCGATAATATCGCGCTGATTGTGAAAGATTTAAAAACACAAAAGCAGCTGTTCTACGCGCCAGGCTTGGGCAAAATTGATGACGACGTGATGCAAATCATGAAAGCGTCTGATTGCGTGATGATTGACGGTACACTATGGACAGACAACGAGATGCAAGAACGCGGCGTTGGCATCAAAACAGGCCAAGACATGGGGCATTTGCACATCAGTGGTGACGATGGCTCACTGCATTATCTCGATCAGCTCGACAATGCTCGCAAAGTGCTCATTCATATTAATAACACCAACCCGATATTAAACGAGCAATCAGAACAAGCCGCGACATTAAAACAGCACGGCGTTGAAGTGGCGTTCGATGGCATGCAGATAGAACTGTAAGACACACGGTAAGGCAATCCTATGACAACAATAACAGAAGACAATATCGCCTTAAGTCCAGAAGCGTTTGAACAAGCGATTATGGCAAAAGGTCAGTATTATCATATCCACCATCCTTTTCATATCATGATGCACGAAGGGCGCGCCACGCAGCAGCAAATCCAAGCGTGGGTCGCCAATCGGTTTTATTACCAAATCAATATCCCGCTAAAAGATGCGGCGATTATGGCGAACTGTCCCGATCAGCGCGTGCGGCAAGAGTGGATTCAGCGCATGATTGACCAAGACGGCGTGTATCCTGATGGTGGAGGACGTGAGGCGTGGCTCGGTCTGGCAGAAGCGGTCGGTCTGACGCGTGAGCAGGTGATTTCGGAAGAATTGGTATTACCCGGTGTGCGTTTTGCTGTTGATGCTTATGTGAACTTTGCACGCCGTACCTCATGGCGTGAGGCCGCTAGTAGCTCATTGACCGAGCTGTTTGCCCCGCAGATTCACCAATCACGCTTAGAGTCTTGGCCCAAGCACTATCCTTGGATCAAAGAAGAAGGCTATACCTATTTTCGCTCGCGCCTCAGCCAAGCGCGCCGTGATGTTGAGCATGGCCTGACCATTACCCTCGACTCATTCAAAACGGCAGAGCAGCAAGAACGCATGCTTGAGATATTACAATTTAAACTCGATATTTTGTGGACGATATTGGATGCCTTGAGCCTCGCTTATGTCCATGACCAAGCGCCTTATCAAAGCGTCACCACAGATAATGTCTGGCATAAAGGATTGTTCAAATGAGTATCCCTACTAGTTTACCTGAGCTGGATCAATCTCTGGTTCCCACATGGCGTCATGGCTATCGCTTTCAGTTTGAGCCAGCGCAAGACGCGTATGTCCTGCTCTACCCCGAGGGGGATGATAAAACTCAATGACAGCGCCAGTATCATTGGACAACATATCGATGGCACCGCATCGGTTGCTGATATTATCCAAAAGGTGCAAGCCATGTTTGGCGACGTGCCTGAAATCGAGCAAGACATTATCGAATATATGCTGGTCGCCCAGCGTGAACATTGGATTGATTTAGTATGACTGCACCCGTCGGACTGCCGCTATGGTTACTCGCTGAGTTGACCTATCGCTGCCCCTTACAATGCCCGTATTGCTCAAACCCCATTGATTATGCTCAGTATAAAGACGAGCTGACGACACAGGAGTGGTTTGATGTGTTTGATCAAGCGCGGCAAATGGGCGCGGTGCAGCTGGGGTTTTCTGGCGGTGAACCACTGGTGCGTCAAGACCTAGAAGAGCTGGTCGCTTATGCGCATAAGCAAGGTTTTTATACCAATCTCATTACTTCAGGTATGGGACTGACTGAAGCACGCATTGCCAGTTTAAAAGAAGCAGGCCTACAGCACATTCAGATCAGCTTCCAAGCCAGTGATCCATCGGTGAACAATGCCTTGGCAGGTTCAAAACATGCTTTTGAGCAAAAGTATGAGATGTCACGTCTGGTCAAACAATACGACTATCCGATGGTACTTAACTTTGTGATTCATCGGCAAAATATCGATCAGATTGACCAGATTATTGATCTGTGTTTAGAGCTGGAAGCGGATACGGTTGAATTGGCTATCTGCCAGTTTTATGGTTGGGCGTTTGAAAACATCGAAGGCCTACTACCGACCAAAGAACAAGTCGTGCGCGCCGAGCGTATCACCAACGAGTACCGCAAAAAAATCGCCGAGCTGGGCATTAAGTGCAAATTGATTTTTGTCGTCCCTGATTATTACGAAGAGCGCCCAAAAGCGTGTATGGATGGTTGGGGCAAGATTTTCTTGACCGTCGCGCCCGATGGCACCGCGCTTCCCTGTCATGCGGCAAGACAGCTGCCGATAGCATTTCCGAACGTCAAGCAAACACCGCTAAAAGACATCTGGTATGACTCGGCGAGCTTTAATCAGTATCGCGGTGATGAATGGATGCCTGACATGTGCCAAAGCTGCCCCGATAAAGAACGCGATTATGGCGGCTGCCGTTGCCAAGCGTTTATGCTGACGGGCGATGCCAAAAACGCCGATCCTGTGTGCGGCAAATCACCTTATCATTATTTAATTGAAGAGGCGCGCATCAATAGTGAAACGCCCGTCGCCTTTGAAGACTTACGCTTTAGGAACCCCAAAAACTCTAAGCTACTCAGCAAAGAGGCGCGCATCCCAACGCAGACGGTGACAGAATGAATAAAGCGACCATGACCCAGCCTATAGTCTTTGATGGACACAATGATTTATTAACCCGCCTTTGGCTCAGCTCAGCGGCTGACCCTGTGCATGATTTTATTTATGGCACACTACCGGGACATTTAGATTTAAAGCGTTGCCGACGAGCAAGATGGATGGGCGGCTTGTTTTCTATTTTCTTACCGCCCTACGCTTATGTAAAAAACAACCATCCTGATAAGTTATCCAACCCATCAAACTCAGACTTCACCGCGCAAGAAATCGTTGATATTTGCTGTGCGCAACTAGAACTTGCCCAGCAATTGCAGGCGCGATCAGACGGTCAGATTCAGATCTGTACGTCTGTTGCACAAATAAAAGCCTGTCAGCAGAACCAGCAACTGGCCATCGTTTTGCATCTTGAAGGCGCTGAGTTTTTAGCTATTGAGCCTGACTTGCTGGATGTGTTTTATGAGGCAGGACTCAGAAGCATTGGCCCACTGTGGAATAGAAAAAGCCTGTTCGGTGATGGCTTAAATGCGTCTTTTCCGCATTCGCCAGACACAGGCTCTGGACTCACCGAGGCAGGTAAAGACCTTATTTTAGCGTGCCGTGATAAGCATATGCTGATTGATGTGTCGCATATGAATGAGCGGGCGTTTTGGGATACGTTAGAGATTGCCGATCAGCCGATTGTCGCAACGCATTCCAATGCGCACGCCTTATGCGCGCAAGCAAGAAACCTGACTGATCGACAACTGGCTGCCATTAAACAAAATGGTGGTCTGGTTGGGGTGAACTTCGACGTGGCGTTTCTACGTGCGGATGGGCAGCGAGATACGCATACCTCACTTGATGTGATCGTCGATCATCTTGCTTATCTGATTGACCATTTGGGCGAAGATCACGTTGGCTTTGGCTCTGATTTCGATGGTTGTCTATTACCTGATGAATTGTCTGATATCAGTCAAATCTCTAAGCTGATTGAGCGGATGCAACAACGTCACTTCTCTGATGCGCTTATTGAAAAGATCACGTCAAAGAATTGGTTTAGGGTGTTGGATGAGATATGGGAGTGATGGTTTATATCTTTGGATACCACGAAATAAAATATCTATATCGATGCGTATTGCTCTAAGAGTTGGATATAGTCGAACCACTATTAAAGTGTTACAGCGTTAGACTCGTTTAGCCTACTACTGTAGTACTTGCACTCGTCTGCCTTGTACCACTTTTAATATTGGTTGACTATAACGGGTATGAATTTTTCCTGACTCCCAAGGTGCTTTTTCATACTATTTACTATTAAAAATATAAAGCCTAACTGATTACCTTAGGCTCTATGATAAAAATCATCGAGCGTTAAGCCTCATTTTCATCGGTCAAGTACCACTCCATAAACTCATAGAAGCTATCCCAATGCGGTAATGTACCGTCCGCTAGTTGCTGTAGCTGTCCCATCTGAAAATCCCATACACTGTCATCTTCTATATTGTACAGATATCCCCCTTCACCTTCGCCTGTACTAAATAAAATGTAAGGGGCTGTCCTAGATAACTAGTTCAAACCCTGTTTAATCCATTGTTTTAATTGTAGTAATTGCGACTTTGGGTCACTGTGATTAAAACGCCACTCACATTCCTTTAAATAGAGGTGAAAATGCTCTTTTGGAACCCCGTTAAACTTGCGTAGATGCCGTTTAGCTTGGTTCCAGAAGTTCTCTATACCATTAATATGATTCTTGTCATTAACAAAGGTTTTGGAGTGGTTGATGAGATAATGAGTAAACTCACTGACATCTAATGCGTTATAGCTTTTAAATGAGTCAGTATAAACAATGCTATCAGGCTTCACTTACGCTTTAATAGGCCAAACACGGGCACTTTGCTACCAGCACCTCGCCCTCGCTTGCCTTTACGAGTGCCACCAAAGTATGATTCATCTACTTCGATTTCGCCTTCAAATAGACCAGGGTCTTGACTATTCTCGTAAATAAGCACTCGTAGCCTATGAAAGTAATAACTGGCTGTGGTTTTATTAACACCAATTAGGCTTGCTGCTGTTCTCGCGGTAGAACCGGCAACAAATAGCTCGATGAGTCTGTTTTGTTTATACCAACTTAGTTTACTCTTTCTCATAGTACTATCCTAAATAATTTTACTTATCTAGGACAGCCCCTATTTTTAATATAACGACTGTAACACCTGCTGTGTTTGGCTTTCTAGCTCTGCAATGGCTTCTTTGTCTAACGCATCGGCATGCGGTTGACCAAATTCGCCCCTAGCATCGCCATGTGTACCATCTTTGATATCGTTGTCAAAGTATTTACCCGTGTCGTCCGCGAACTCGTCCGAGACCGCCAATGCCGTTAAGATATTTGCGCCTTTATCTGCTGATGACCAGTGATGACCGTAGGCTTCATCAACCATCTTGGTGTTCAGCAGTGAGCCTGGGTTAACAGCGATCACATTGATACCATCGCTAGCGACTCTGTCTGCCAAATCCATACTCCACATCGTGAGCGCCAGCTTACTTTGCGCATAGGCAGCTTTGTCATCGAGACGCTCTTGTCCTACAAATGCCTTATATGATATTGGTGCTTGAGCAGCCGAGCTCAGATTCACAATACGCGCTTTACTAGATTGCTTGAGTAAAGGTAATAAAGCATTGGTCAGCTCATAAGGCGCTAGGTAATTGACCACAAAGCGTACGTCCAAACCATCTTTAGTCATCGCTGATGCCGTGGTATAAATCCCTGCGTTGTTTATCAATACATCCAGCTTTGGTAGCTTTTTATTGACGTCTGTGGCCATCTTGAGTACAGCCGTTAAGTCAGAGAAATCAGCGACAAATCCATCAATATGATCTACCGCGTCGCCTGTTGCCACTGCTTGAACTTCTGCAATGACGCTGGCAAGTTTGTCAGCATCGCGGCCATGCAGGTACACTTGATGCCCAGCCTCTGCTAGCTTTAAAGCAGCCAACTTACCAATGCCATCTGTGCTACCGGTAATTAAAATTGTTTTAGTTTTACTCATGATTGCAACCATCCTGATTATTTAACTTATGGTTATATTATTAGGTACACGCTACATTTTATCCGCCGTCATGGTATCCATTGTTATGAAAGTGTTGTACTTCATACAGCCACTATTGATCATTTTTCAGTATTATTTTAAAAGTGGCGAACGCTTTATATAATTGTTTACTATAGGAAAATCATAACTATACACATAAATATCTGATAAGTAAAAAACGCTAGTAAGTGAGTACTTACTAGCGTTTGAACAACGACTGTCTATCTAAATCTTCAGTTAGCGTCAATTAACGTAAATCGTCAACGACGGCTAGCATAGCGATAAGCGATGCTTCCCCTAACTGAATAGAACGCTCTGGTGACCAGCCCATCTCTGTATCAGGTAGATTATCGTTGTCTTTAAATGGCATCTCTAACGTATTGGCAAGACAATCAAAACGCTCAGCGACCCAATGGGTTGCAAGCGTCATGTTCGCCCTCACCTGGCGCATCAATCTCATAGCCGACCTCGGTCTGAAAATCGGCATTGGCTAATTTCAATGCGTCTGAAAACCGATCACGTAGATGTGCGAGGCGCTCATTATAACTCGGCGTGCCTTGAGAGCCCGCAAGGAATGCATACGGCAATGCTTCATCGCCATGCACATCATAAAACAGATCAACGCCCGTCTCTTCCATCTTCTTAATCACATAAAACACTTCAGGGCTTTTGTCCAAGCTTGGACTTGCCCACTCACGGTTTAGATTCGTACCTGCGGCGTTCGTACGTAGATGCCCGCGTACACTGCCATCAGGATTCATATTGGGCACAATATAGAAATTGGCTTTATCTAATAACAGCCTGCTATTGGCATTGTCGCTGTCTAACAAGCTATAGAGCAAACCTTCGACCAGCCATTCCGCCATCGTTTCACCCGGATGCTGACGCGCAGTGATCCAAATATTGCGTTTATTAGTATCGCCATCACCAATTTTGACCAAAGTCAAATCACGCTTATCCAGCGTGTCACCCAAATGCTCTAGCGTCACTAGCGGATGTGTCTGTACAGCGGCTAATAAATCTTGATGACGCTCATAGCTATAAGGGGCAAAATAAGCAATTTGAATGGTCTCGCACGCCAGCTCTGCCACGATGGTTAATTTGCCATCTTGGTAAGAAGTAGGCAAACGAAACCAATGCTGACGATCGTAGGAAGCGACTGCTTGATAATTCTCCCACCCTTCGAGATAGGAAGCCTCACCTGCATTCATAATATTGAGAACGTACTTCCCTCCAACCTCGCCAGAGAGACGGAAGTTAAACCATTGAAAAATTCTTCGCCAACGTCTGGACGAATGGCGAGCTGAATATTATTTTTATCTTCTATATTAAGTACGTCAATATTACCTGCGTCAAAATTGGCAGTGATACGCATGATCGCTCCTTGATGGGTTGTGATGAGTGGATTTGATAAGCTCAATTGAGGCATAAAGACATATGATAGTCTGTTTTATGCTAGATATGGGCCAATCTAATACAGTAGAACCTCAATAAAATTGATACAGCATAGGGAAACGCGCTCGATTAAACGCTACTTTTCTTGCTTGCTGTGACTGCGTCTCCAGAGGCTGCGAAAAATAGCGTTTAATCTTGCTATACCATTTTTATAATGGTTTCACTATACAGTAGCGTATTATTTTATTGGTCATCACGCCCTCTTTTCAAGTGATCAGCTGAATGGCGCTCTCTACTTGGACTTTATCCAAACTGAAAAGCAGATAGCTGCGTTTTTAGCACTTGCTCAGAGTAAATTTTATCCCCTTTATCATTGCCTGCTGCACCTGCTGCCACCATCAGCGGTAGCAAATGCTCCTCTGCGCCTAATGGATGTGAGGCTGTTGCATAAGGGGCTTTTGACCAGTTAGCCAGTGCTGACCATCGCGTCTCCCAATCCGCTGCGACAGTATCGGTCAGCCAGTCGTCAAAAACTTCAGACGGTGCGGTGAAGTTTGCATCACCATAGCCGCGCATATTATGAAAACTCATACCGCTACCGATGATCAACACCCCTTCTTGGCGTAATGATTGCAGGGCTTGACCTGCTGCCAGATGCGCTTCTGGGTCGAGATCATTACGTAGTGACATCTGTACCACGGGAATATCTGCCTCAGGGAACATTACCTTTAACGGTATAAAGACGCCGTGATCAAATCCACGCGCCGCATCTTGCTCATTTGAATGCCTGCCGCTGTCAGCAGATTACTGACTCGCTCAGACAACGCGGGCGCACCTGATGCCGGGTAAGCCAAATCATAAGTATGCTCAGGAAAGCCATAATAATCGTAAATCAGATCAGGTTTTGCGCCAGAGGTGATACGAAATTCAGGCGTCTGCCAATGGCCGCTAATGATCAAGATAGCTTTTGGTCGCTCAGGTAATCGAGTGGTAATGCTCGCTAAAAAACTTGCCATACCGTCCCATGTATCCGCAGGTTGCCAATCCATAAAAAAACAAGGTCCTGCGCCATGCGGTATAAAGAATACAGGCAGGCTTACTGCCTCGTTAGATGTGTATATGCTCATCACTTTCTCCTTGTCACTTTTATAAGATGGTTTTATTGGTTGATATAAAGCGGTTAACGTGAGTCATGACGATCTTGAAGGTGACACTTTTTAGTGTTACTGATAGCCATTAAAGGTAACTATTACACAATCCGCTTAAGCTCGCCCTAGATTTTTTGATAATACCTTATCCATACTTATCGCACCGCCACCTTGTACCACCAGTGCCAGCAGCGCCACCATCAAGGTCAATGCATATTCGTAGCCGCCATTGGCAATGAATAAGCCACTACCGATATGGACAGAAAAAATAGCAACTAACATCGTAAAAGCGGCGATCAATGCTGCAGGTCTCGTTAATAATCCTAATACTAACGCAAGACCACCAAAAAACTCAGCACCGCCTGCTAAGATAGCCATCAGGTAGCCGGGCTCCATACCCATACTGCTCAACCAGCCTGCCGTACCTGCCAGCCCATTGCCGCCAAACCAGCCAAATAGCTTTTGCGCGCCATGTGCCATCAAAATTAGGCCCACAGGTACACGAAGGGATTAAGGCAGCTGTGCCAGCTTTCGATGTTAAAACTCTATTGAATAATGAGGATTGCATTGATGAGTACTCCATAACGTAATAGTAAGATAAAGTGTTTAGATATTGGTATAAACATACTTTACTATCATCGTTATGGAAGAGTAAGCCAAGTTATATTGAATAATTATCAACGTAGTGTTGTTAATTGGTTGGACACCAAGACTATCAAACATAGTAAGGGTCTGAAGAAAGAGTCTGGTCAGTCATCTCATCAATGGGGTTTTTCTGCATTGACACACCGTAAACAAAAGCAGACAGCAATCATCAATAGGTCTGCTACAGTAGCAGCCGCTTCTGATTTAGTATCTGGTATTTGATATTCGGCATTTATTATTTGGCGCGTTGCCAAGCCACCTCCATCTGTCCCATTTTTATGACGCACGACACAAAGGCTTCTCTGTTCATGATCGCATTTATACAAGAAAACCAGCAGTTATTCAGTTTGGCGATGGCGCTATTGTCCATCGTTGTTTTCTTGTGGGTGCTACAATATGTATTGATTCATTATGGCAAGCCCGCGCTCAGTCTGATCTCACGCGGTGAGCTGTGGCTGCGTGGACATATCGCCCGCCTACCCTTGATCACACGTTTACAGGACAAATACCCTGTATTGTTTGGCTTTATCGCCAAGCGCTTTGCCCGCGGTCATTTTTCTGGTCTGATACTCACGGTTTTAACGCTGCTCAATGTATATATTTTGGCAGTGTTTGCAGGTTTGGTTGAGGGATGTGGTGGAGGCCGACTCTATCGTGACCACTGATTTGTTTGTATCGCAGCATATGAGCGTACTGCGCGAGTCTGGCATCATAGATATCTTTGTGTTGATCACCAGTTTGGGCTCTACGCCCGTCACTTGCCTGATTGTCGTACTGACTGCCATTTTGTGTATGGTGGTGCGCCGGCCTTACGTCATTATAGGACTACTGGTCTCGACCATCGGCAGCACAGCCTTTACCTTTGTGAACAAAATGGTGTTTCAACGCGCACGCCCTGTCGATATTTTGTTGCATGAGCATACCTACTCATTCCCAAGTGGTCATGCGACGGTCAGCATCGCGCTCTATGGGTTTTTGGGTTATATGGCGATTCGTTTTAGCAGTCGCTTTGTTCGTCAAGTCCGGCTGCTCTCACTGGCTGTTTTGCTGTGTGTGCTGATTGGACTGAGTAGAATCGTGTTAAACGAGCACTATCTGAGCGATGTGCTAGGCGGGTTTTTGGTGGGGTCGCTGTGGCTGATCATTGCGATCAGTGTGACGGAGTGGCTGACCGCAAAGGGCAAGATTAATTGGCACATGTCATGGTCAAAAGGACAAATCTCACTGGTATGGCTGGGCGTCATCATGGTGTTTGTGGCCACACTGATTTATGCCAATATGTATCAGTTTCCACTGCTTGGGTAGTGGTGGAAACTAAGTTGGCTTGGAAGGTATAAAACGCTCAGCGCTTATAACTGGCTAAATGTACTCTTTGATGTCATCATGAAATAAGTTAGGCAATGATCAGAGTTATACCCACGGATCATTAAGAAAATCAAATAGCTCCTGAAATAAAAGTTAAAAAAACAGCCATTTTTTGTATATTTTAATGGCTTATTATAACGATTAGTTGAAGCCTTGATGAACACTCCCAGTAACTTCAAATTGATTTTGCTGAAACTCTACCGATGGAATATCAATATGGTCTTTTAACCAAGGCCACACTTCATTAGTTTTACCATTAGCCTGATGAGCTACGTAGAAAAATGATATTACGGGCTCTATAGTCAATCAATATTAAAAGTGGTACAAGGCAGACGAGTGCAGGTACTACAGTAGTAGGCTAAACGAGTCTAACGCTGTAACACTTTAATAGTGGTTCGACTATATGCAGTTGATAATATTAAAAATAGAGTCTTTGAAATATGCTTTATAAAACTCAGTTGCATCGATAGATTTCTGGTGGATTATCTCATTTCTGTACTCTTCAAGAGTAACAAAATGTCCCCACCATTTTGCTTTTCTACAGCCTTAGTTTCGTACAACTCAGGAAGAATGTATTTAATCTTAGTTTTTAAACTAAGCCACCGCTTAATGGCTACTTTATCGTATGACTCTATAATACCTTTTGAGTTTTTCTTAGCTTGGTAAATGTGCCCATGAGGAATACTAAGATTAGCAAGTGCTTCTAAAGCAGTATAAGCAAAGACGATTGCAGATTGAATTTCTTCAAGGATTAAATATCACACCATTTTCTCAAGGTTTTCAGCTGATTAGATGGTGAACCATAGTTGAATCTAAACTCACACTCTTTTAAAAATAAATGGAAGTGCTTCTTATCGATTCCATTATACTTTCTGAGTGTTCATTTAGACTGATTCCAAAAGTTCTCAATGCCATTGATGTGATTGTTTTTACCGCAAATAAACTCTATAGAGTGATTGACTCTGAAATGTTTAAACTCGCTCACATCCAGTGCATTGTAACTTCGATAGCTATCCGTATAAACAAAGCTGTCAGGCTTGATGTTACGCTTAATGGCAGGCATTAGCGTGGTCTGCTTGGTGTCTGCTACGACCCCGCGACCTCTTTTACCTTTGTGTACACCGCCAAAGTAACTTTCATCTAATTCGACCTCACCATCAAAAAGCTCATCAGCTTCTAATGAGAGATGGTCATCTATCACAAGTCTTATTTTATGATAAAAAGTGCAGCAGTATTAGGCTGAATATCAAGCAAATCTGCGGCTGTTCTAGCAGTCACTTCAGCTGTGAAAAACCCTAACAGCCTTCGCTGTACTTTTTTTACTTAGTTTACAACGGGTTATCTTCATAAAAGTAGTCTAGCATAGTGCTTATCTACTACAGCCCCATTATCATTTATATTAAATAGAAACATTTTAGATGAAAAATCAACGCTGCTATCCAAGGTCAATAGAACGCACGACTTTACTATCGGTGAAGCAACAGCGTAAGATGACTGACGAGAGAATATTGATAACCGCTGGAAGGAAAACCTGAATAATGGATAGAATTGATGCGATGCGGGCGTTTGTATCAGTGGTGATTGAGGGCAGTTTTAGCAATGCCGCTACAGCCATGCAACTGTCGCCGCAGTTGGTGAGCAAATATGTGTCAAAGCTAGAAGAGCGACTGGATATACGCTTACTGAACCGCACGACCCGTAAAGTCAGTCTGACGGAGGCAGGTACTCACTATTTCGAGCATGCACAGCAAGTGTTACTCAGTATCGATGATATGGAGTCCAAATTAGGTGGGTTTCAGCAGAACCCAAAAGGCACATTGAGAATAAGCGCGCCTGTGTCCTTTGCCCTCAAACATATGGCAAAATTGGTGACGGATTTTCAGACACGTTATCCTTCGGTCAATGTCGATTTGCAGCTCAACGACCGCAAAGTAGATATCGTTGAAGAAGGATTTGATGTGGCGCTGCGCATCGGTCAGCTCAAAAGCTCGTCACTGATTGCTAAGCAAGTTGCGCCTGTCCGCGTCATCTTGTGTGCTTCCCCCTGCCTATCTAGAGAAATATGGCGTGCCCAGCAAACCTGAAGACCTAAAAAACCATCGGTATTTGCATTACAGTTATATGGAAAAATACGGCAAAGAAGATATTTATCAGTGGCTAGATGCGACCAATCAGCTAAGCCCAGAGCTGAGCAGTAATAACGGAGATTTGCTTGTCAATGCGGCAGTGGCTGGCGCTGGAATAGCATTACAGCCCACGTTTATTGCAAGCGAAGCACTGAGTAAAGGGAAGCTTATGATGGTGTTACCTGATTATGAACCCGAGACATTGGGGTTGTATGCGGTGTACGCCCATCGAAAGCTGTTGCCGCACAAAATCAGATGTTTTATCGATTTTATCGAAGGGTATTACGGTTCACCGCCCTATTGGGATGAATCGATACAACACTTGTAGATAACTATTAGCGACCCTCACCAAAACACCCCATGCATTGATAAATGTCTAGGGTGTTGTTTAATGCGCTTGGTAGCATGACAAGTCTATCGTGAGCTATATTATAAATATCATTAAAAATAGCACCCCTCTCAATTCATCACTCTCAAAACTCGTATTTGGCCATTATTTCAATTTGCTGACCTGCTGGCATCCATGGAAAGGTCGTCGCACTTTGCTCTCGCCACTCAATCCCCAAGTCTAAATCTGGCAGATACTCATAGATAAGGTTGGCGCTTTTGACATTGGCAGAGGTATTTGCCGCGTCATCGACATTGACCTCACCATAACGCAAGTTGCCACGCAGTTTTTGAGAGAACTGATGCTTATAACCAACACTATAACCTGTCTGAGAGATCAGTTTGCCATCTTCAGCGTCACAATCGGCACCGCCATTCATAATAAGCGGCCCGCCCACACATATGGCAGAATAAGCACCCATGCCTTTACCATTGAACACACTACCATGGAGCGAATGCTCTCCCAAAGCCAGCTTGCCTGCTAAAGACACGCCGACGCCCACATCCGAGTCCTCTCCGTTCTCAGCCTCACGCGCCGTGACAGCGACATTATAGTCGAGATTGGCTATCTTATCTTTGTAGCTGACCACCATGTCAGGCAGGCTGGCATCGTCATACACGGGGTCTTGAGCGGTAAAACGCAGCCCCTTGTAAGTGTAATGCACCGTCAAATCTGGACGAATGTATGAGCCGCCACCGGAGGCTGTGCCGATACCTGTTCCCCCAAAAATCAAGCTGCTCGGTGGAGGGGTGCAACGGCCAAAAATTGACCGTTCCACGTTTTACCCACTGTCAGATCATCCACTTGCACATAAGCATGGCGCAAGCGCAGGTTGGATCCGCCCTTGGCATAATCCCCATAAAAATCGCCTTCAATAAAACCTGTGAGCTTTTTATCCTCCACAGACTTGGTCGTCTTCATATTAATACGTGACTGGCGTAAGTTTCCTTTAAATTCTGAATCTCCCTCATCAGGCGAATTAAATGCCCCTTCTGCTTTGATATAACCCCCGATACTCAATGTTGTATCGCCCGTTGTCACAATATCGATCGCTTGCGCAGATGCGCAGGTTGCTACCATAGCCAATCCTATAGATAGCCTTTTTGTATAAAAGCATCATTCCTCTCTTCCCTGTTATATGTTGATATCCTTATCAATGCCAATGGCGATTACGCGCTCTTTACTTCATAACCATGAATGCGTTTTTTATAAATTGCCTCCTACCTATTACCTGCTGTCTCATCAAAGAGTCAGTAACGAATTGATGTTCTATTGGGTGTTATGCTTCTTGGTCGATACTCTCTAATGCTGCAATGGCTTCTTTTGCGTCTCATCGATTGGCTTTTTTTGTCCGCTCAATTTATCGAGATAGACCAAAACCGACTCACCGATTGCAACGACTTTTTTTAGTGCGGTACTATAATAGGTGTATTCGTGCACCAGACTTGAGTTGCCGATTTTTTTGACCTTGACGCCGATCCACAACGTATCAGGATAAGCAACTGGAGTAAGGTATCGACATGACGAGGCCGCCATCACCGAAAACGTTTTTTCATTAAATAAACCAAGCCGCCTGTTGTAGTAAATACGAGCATTTTGAGAGTATTCGTAATAGACCACATTGTTGACATGACCAAAGGTATCCATATCACCCCATTCCACTTGTTGAGGGTAGATCACCGTAAAGTCGTGTAATGGATGACTGTCATCACTGGTGACAGCTTCTTGTATTTCTGGAAATGTAGGAACCGCTTCCATAGCTTGTCTCTTTTTATTAGGTAGGTTTTGTTATATAGATGATGCGTGTGACTCAGGGTACTCATGACACACACCTCCTCCATCCCTAGCATTTATGCAGATACTAGGGTTTATATACGTCTTTTCTGTTAGTAAACTCGCTGTGATGGTGACAGGTCTATTTGGCTAGATGAGGTTTTCTGAATACATCGAGCGCATGCGTTTTTATCGAGTTTACCGACGCTGGTTTTTGGCATCTCGGATAAGAACCTCACTTCACTTGGGACGCCATATTTTGGCAAATGACCTCTCTCAACCGCTTGATGACCCAGTGCCAAAATATCTGTCGACGTTGTATCGGCATAGTCTGGTTTTAGCACGACCAATGCAAGAGGGCGCTCGCCCCAGCGCGTATCTGGGACACCAATTACCGCGATATCAGCAACGCTTGGGTGAAAGGATAGAATCGTCTCAACCTCAAGCGAGGACACCCATTCGCCACCAGACTTGATAACGTCTTTTAGTCTATCGGTGATGCTCAGCGTACCATCGGCGCTTATGCAGGCAATGTCTTGCGTATGCATCCAGCCGCCTTTCCATAACGCATTGCCTGCATCGGGATTTTTAAAGTAGCTTTGCGTTAGCCACGGCGCTCGTATCACAAGCTCGCCTGTCGACTCACCATCCATCGGTTGGGGTTGACCATTTTCGTCCCAAATTTCCATCGATACCAGCATGATGGGCGAGCCTGACAGACAGCGATAATTGAGATTGTCCTCTAGGGTCATTGACTCGGTTTTGTCATCGAATACCGCTCGAGACAGCACAGGGCAGGACTCTGACATCCCAAACCCTGACATAAACTCAATACCGCACTCGATAGCGGCTTTAGCTAAGCCCTCATTGAGCTTTGAGCCCCCTAGCAGTAGTTTGAGATTCTCAAACTTACGACCGCGCGCGGCCATTTCTTTGAGGAGCATCTGCAATATGGCGGGGACGCCATGCGATAGCGTGACTTTATGCTGCTCAATCAAATCGACAAGCTTTGGAGCTAGATAGCGCCCCGGATATACTTGGTTTAGCCCTATCATTGTTGCGCCATATGGCCAGCACCACGCATGAACATGGAATAAAGGCGTCATTGGCATATAGACATCGTCGTAGCGCGCGCCTTGACCTTCGGCATTGAGCGCTGATGCCAAAGTGCTTGCCATCGTCTGTAGTACGATCTGGCGATGGGTAAAGAAAACTCCTTTTGGATCGCCTGTCGTCCCACTGGTATAAAAGGTGGTCGCGATGGTGTTTTCATCAAAATCTGGGAAGTCAAACTCGTCACTAGCAGCTGCTAATAGCGCCTCATATTCACCGTCAACATAGTCAGGCAGCTCAGCTTTCTCACTACTTGCATTGTCATCCTCTGCATCGTCTGCCCAGATGACATGCTCAATAGACGGTGCATCGTCACGATAATCTTTGATCATCGGCGCAAATTCAGCATTTAACAGCAGTGCTTTGGGTGCAGCATGGTTGACGGTGTACAGCACTTTATCTTCAGATAAGCGCACATTGACCGTTTGTAAAATCATGCCCGACATCGGCACGGCAAAGTATGCCTCAAGGTAACGATGACTGTCCCAATCCATGACCGCGACCACATCACCTGCCTGCAAACCCATGTTTTTTAAGACATTGGCCAAGCGATTGATACGCTTAAAAAACTCAGCATAAGTATAAGTCACTTTGTCCGCATAGCTAATGGTTTGGTTGGTGGAAGCGATTTTGGCACGGTTGAGTAGCTGCTTAATAATTAACGGAAACCCATACGCTTCTTCGGCCTGATGGTAGTTGTCGTGTTCGTTGAGTATGGTGGTCATAGTGTCATCCTTGATAATAAACTGTTCTTGATAATCAGTAATGTGGCGCGTGCTTTTAATATCAGACGCGCTCTATCACCATGGCAAGCCCTTGCCCGATGCCAATGCATAGGCTAACCACTGCATATTTACCGCCCGTACGCTGTAATTCTCGAGCGGTACTCAAAGCGATTCGTGCACCAGATGCGCCCAGCGGATGCCCGACCGCGATGGCGCCGCCATTAGGATTGACGCGCTTATCATCAAAATCAATATCCAACCCTTTTAGACAACCCAGTACCTGTGAGGCAAAGGCTTCATTAATCTCAATGACAGACATGTCATCTAGCGTTAAATCCGCACGCTTTAATGCCAGCTTAATCGCCTCAACAGGACCCACGCCCATGATATTGGGTTCAACACCCATCGCACCCGATGACAAAATTTTGGCAATGGGCTTAAAACCTAGCTTCTCTTCTGCTTGTTTTGAGCCGATGATAAGCGCAGCTGCGCCGTCATTGATACCGGAGGCATTACCTGCCGTAACTATGCCATTTTCATTTAAAGGTTTAAGCTTTTGTAGCGCTGCAATATCGGAGCTGGCACGAGGATGCTCATCATCGGTAACGACTTTTTCGGGCAACTTTTTACCTTGTGGGACGGTGATAGGCGTTATCTCATCGTCAAAGAATCCTGCTTGCTTGGCAGCTTGATATTTGGATTGCGATGCGGCGGCAAACTTATCGGCTTCCTCGCGCGTGATGCCATATTTATGAGCAACATTGTCACCCGTCTGCGGCATGGTATCGCTACCGAACTGCTCAATAATCTTTGGGTTAGGAAAACGGCTACCGATGGTCGTATCAAATACTTTAAAGTCACGGCTAAACGGCTTTTCTGTCTTGGCAAAGACAAAAGGCGCACGCGTCATCGACTCGACCCCACCCGCCAAAATAATATCCCCTTCATGACACGTAATACTGTGCGCAGCATCGACCACGGTAGACAGACCTGACGCACATAAGCGGTTGACGGTCTGACCCGGCGTGGTGACATCCAATCCTGCTAACAGAGCGGCATTGCGCGCGATATTGCGAGAATCCTCACCCGCTTGGTTGGCACTGCCTAGCAGCACTTCATCAAACACATCGCTCGGCAATTGATGTTTTTCGACCAGCGCTTTTATCACGGTGGCAACCAGATCATCAGGACGCACCGTTGCCAATGCACCGACATAGCGACCAAAAGGGCTTCTTAATCCATCATAAATATAGGCATCTAACATAACGTGTCCTTGTTGTATTTTTTCACTTTGAATAAATAGTTTTATAACGATATTTTGTTGTTTGTGCTAATAAATGGCCTGCTGAGTGAACAATGACACAGCCAGCTTGGCGCGGCGCTGTAACCAAGGGCTTGGGCGATAGCGTGGGTCGCCTGTGAGCGCGTAAATACGCTCTAAAATGAGCAGCACACGCGAGGCACCAAGATGATCGCCCCAAGAGATCGGACCATACGGATACCCCAGCCCAAGCTTGACGGCATTATCGATATCCTCTGGCGTGGCAATTTTTTGCATGGCGATATCACAGCCGAGATTGATTACCATGGCGACCACCCGCTGTGCCACAAAACCTGTACTTTCGGCAATCAGCGTGGCACTACCCGCCTCCTGCGCATCTGCTTCACGACTATCTGAGCCTTTATTACCCGTGCTACTGCCAAATAATGCATAAGCTTGCGCCACGAATCGTTCTTGCGTGACGATGCTTGGCATCAACGTACGATGCTTTGTAAGTTCGGTGAGCATATCAATGGCAACGGCTTGCTTGGGATCAACCTGATAACGAATCGCGGCATTGGTCGTATCTTCGCCATAGATGGCGAGTAGCACCAAACTATCAGGGTGTGGTGTGTCGTTGTCATCGATAGTGACGTCATGAGCATTTAGGTAATCGACCAGCTGCGTCTTATCTTCTGCCAAATCAGCGCCAATCCAAACTGAGCTAATAGTGGCATCAGCTATAAGCGCCGCCGCCTTAGACGATTGATTCTGAGCGCTATCTACAGAAATCTTTTGACCTTTTTCGTATTGATAAAAACCGCCGCCAACTTTACGGCCGAGCTTTTTGCCTACCAGCATTTGACGAGTTAATGGATGCGGGCGATAGCGCGCTTCATGATAAAACTGGTCGTAAATTGACTCCATCACGGGGTGTGACACATCAATGCCCGTCAGATCTAACAGCTCAAACGGCCCCATGCGAAAGCCGGCGCCCTCTCGTAAAATGCGGTCTATTTGCTCAAAACTTGCGACGCCTTCACCCAGTATTTTTAACGCTTCGGTGCCATAGGCTCTGCCACCATGGTTGACGATGAAACCCGGTGTGTCTTTTGCGACCACGCCCAGATGTCCCATCCGCTTGGCCAAATCAGTGAGCGCGTCAATAACTGATTGCTGAGTAGAAAGGCCCGGAATAATTTCTACAATTTTCATCAGTGCTACGGGGTTAAAGAAATGAAACCCTGCCACGCGCTCTGGATATTCACAGTCAGCAGCAATTGCCGTGACTGATAATGAGGAGGTGTTGGTCGCCAAAATAGTATCGGCGGTAACCACACTTTCTAACTGGGCAAAAAGCTGTTTTTTGATGTCTAGATTTTCGATAATGGCTTCAACCACTATCTCAGCGGTCGCGATTTGGCTTAACTCTTGAACGATGGTTAAACGGCTTAGCATAGCCTGTAGCTCGTCATCGCTGAATTTGCCTTTAGCGGTGAGCTTTTCGAGCATGGCTTGCAAGGAGTGTCGTCCTTGCTCAGCTGCGCCTGCTTTGGCGTCATATAAAAGGACTTGGATACCAGCTTGGGCAGCAATTTGGGCAATACCCATACCCATAATACCAGTGCCAACAATGGCAAGTGTATTCACGGTCATAATGTTTCTCTACATAGTTTGCGATAAGAGTTGGTCGGCGTGGACAAAGAGATAAGCGGCATCTGCCCCTTAATAGCCTTGATAGTCGGCTGAGCGCTTTTCCAAAAAAGCTTTGGCGCCTTCTTTTGGTCATGCGTATCAAACAGAATTTGAAAGGCTTTACGCTCCAGTGCTAACGCGCCTTCTAAAGGCATATCAGCACCCAGCGTTGCCACCTCCTTGATTTGCGCTAAGGCAATAGGAGAGTACTTTGATAGCTGCTCGGCAATCTCGATGGCACGCATAATGGCAGCCTCATCGTCGACGACTTCAGAGACCAGCCCCATTGTGTCCGCCTCATCAGCACTGATCATATCGCCCGTCAGTACCATCTTCATGGCTTTGTGTTTGCCAATGGCACGAAACAAACGCTGCGTGCCTCCCTGCTCCTGGCATGAGTCCTATTTTGATCTCGGGCTGCCCAAATTTGGCAGATTTGCCAGCGATGATGATGTCAGCATGCATGGCCAGCTCACAGCCACCGCCAAGTGCGTAACCATTGACAGCCGCGATGATGGGCTTGCGGCAATGAGTGATGGCATCCCAATAGCGCTCGCTACGACGCAAATACATATCTGCTGTGCCAGTCGTCAAAAAATCATTGATGTCGGCACCAGCGGCAAACACCTTATCACCACCCGTCAGCACGATCGCCTTGGTGTGTGGATCATCATTTAACTGAATGAACAAATCTGCCATTTGTTGGCGTAGCTCACTGTTTAGTGCATTGCGCACTTTGGGTCGATTGAGCGTGATGACACTCACGCCCTCTTTTGGTTTTTCACAAATAATGAGTTGCTCTTCCATGATCCACTCCTTAAACCTCATTCCGATATAAAGTACAAATACATAATAAAGTACAAAAACATATTAAAACGATTATTTTGAAATAAAAATATCGCTATGCGGTATTTAATATCAATATATACTGTTTATTTTGGTTTGTGAAGGGCAAAATTGGTTAAATGAGAAAAATTATAGAGAATAATTATCATATTTATAATAAAATACCGCAATGCGGTTTTTTAAACCAAAACTATTGTAATTTACTTATTCATCGATTATGCTAATCATCCAAGGACGTCACATGACTAACATCGTCAAAAAAGCCGTTATGACTATCAGGTTAAAAACCATTATGACTATCAGTCATCAATCAAACAGGCATTTATCCAACAAGGAAGACTCATATGATTAGAGATAAAGAAACCCTCGACCATATCACTCATACCATCCGCAACTTCGTTAATGACCAACTCGTTCCTCTGGAGCACTGGGTGGCAGAAAACGATCGCCTACCAGAAGAGATCATCGAGCAGATGCGCGAGCTTGGGCTGTTTGGGCTAACTATTCCTGAAGAGTACGGCGGACTGGGTGTCACGATGGAAGAAGAAGTGACCTTGGCATTTGAGCTGGGACGCACCTCCCCCGCGTTTCGCTCATTAATAGGGACAAATAATGGTATTGGCTCATCTGGTCTTGTGATTGATGGCACGGAAGCGCAAAAGCAGAAATATCTGCCTCGCCTTGCCAGCGGTGAGATCATTGGTTCATTTTGCTTGACCGAGCCTGACTCAGGCTCAGATGCGGCCTCATTAAAGACAACTGCTGTTAGAGATGGTGATACTTATATCATCAACGGTACCAAGCGCTATATCACCAACGCCCCGCAAGCGGGCATCTTCACTGTCATGGCACGTACTGACCCACAAAACAAACGCGCTGGCGGCATTTCGGCATTTATTGTGGAGAGTGACACGCCGGGTATTACCTTGGGCAAAATTGATAAAAAAATGGGTCAAAAGGCGCGCATACCTGCGATGTCATCTTTGACAACTGTGTCGTGCCAGCCGATGCGCTCATCGGCGGTGTCGAGGGTGTTGGGTTCAAAACCGCGATGAAAGTCTTAGATAAAGGACGATTGCACATTGCAGCAGCCAGTACTGGAGCTGCGACTCGCATGCTAAATGATGCATTACATTATGCCGTCGAGCGTAAGCAATTTGGGCAGCCTATTGCCAGTTTTCAGCTCATTCAAGGCATGCTCGCTGACTCAAAAGCAGAGATTTATGCTGCCAAATCCATGGTACTAGATGCGGCGCGCCTGCGTGATGAAGGCAAAGATGTCGTAACCGAATCCTCATGTGCCAAAATGTTTGCCACCGAGATGTGTGGCCGCGTGGCTGATCGAGCGGTACAGATCCACGGCGGCGCAGGCTATATCGCAGATTATGGTATTGAGCGTTTTTATCGTGATGTGCGTCTCTATCGTCTGTATGAAGGTACGACCCAAATTCAGCAAGTCATCATTGCCCGCAATATGATCAAAGAAGCCAGCGAGTAATCTATCTCGCAGGCGTGCTCACCAAAACACAAGGCGGTATTTGCTAGGATGCTGATGCCGTTCCCTTCTCTTTATAACTCAGACTTTGATTCTCACAACGATAAGGGATATACATTGTGAAAAGTGTCGCTATAACGTCAGACCCAAGCGCAAGCGCGGTCCAAAAACAGCCTTGGAAGCTGGCCTTTGTTTTTTGTTTTTTGGTATTGCTATGTGATGGCGCTGACATCGGTATTCTTGCTTTTACCCTCTCTAGTCTCAAGCAAGAATTTGGATTGACCAATGTACAAGCTGGCGCGCTGGGCAGCTGGTCATTGTTTGGCATGGCTATTGGCGGAGTTTTTGGCGGCTGGGCCTGTGACCGCTTCGGACGGGTACGCGTGATCGTTCTGGCGACGGGGATGTTTTCTATCCTATCTGGTTTTAGTGGGCTTGTGCAGAGCTATGAGCAGTTTGTGGCACTACGATTTATTGCTTGCTTAGGGCTTGGCAGCTTATATATCGCCACCAACACGTTGATGTCTGAGATGGTGCCGACGAAGCATCGAACCACGGTACTTGCCGCGCTCATGACAGGGTTTACGCTCGGGTCTTTGGTCATTACCAGCATTTCAGCATGGATCATCCCTAGCTATGGCTGGCGTACCCTATACCTTTTAACATTTTTACCCATTCTCCTTTCAGTCTCAATGTATTTTTTAGTACCGGAACCACAATCTTGGAAAGAGGCTCGTGCGCGCAAGTTAAGTGGCGAGAAAAACACACTACAAAAAGCGGAAAATCCCTACAAAGCCATATTCGAAAACCCCAAACATCGCATCATGTTTATATTGTGGTCGATGAGTTCAGGGCTTTTACTGTTTGGTTATTTTGGTGTGAGTAACTGGCTGCCGTCTTATCTAGAGACAGAGCTCGGTATCAAGTTTAAAGAAATGGCGCTATATATGGCGGGCACTTACCTAACGATGATGTTTGCTAAAGTAATAGCAGGTTTTATGGCGGATAAAATCGGTCGAAAAATAGTCTTTGCTTTTGGCACCATGGGCACCGCGCTATTCATTCCTTTCTTAGTCTATATGCATACTCCAGAAAACATTGGCTGGTTAATGATTACCTTTGGTTTTTTATACGGTATTCCTTATGCCATCAATGCTACCTATCTGACCGAGAGCTTCCCGACAGCTATTCGAGGGACAGCTATTGGCGGTGCCTTTAATATCGGGCGACTTGGCTCTGTGATTGCCCCTGTCGCTATTGGCTATATGGCCATGCATAACTCCATCGGTGCAGGTCTGCTGCTGATGGCAGGTGCTTACTTCTTATGTGGTCTGATCCCAACCTTGTTTATCAAAGAAAAGCAGTATGATCCACAAGAGGCCTCATAAAATCTTTTATAATGGCGTTGACTCCCTATATTACGACCGTTCATACCGCATAGCGAAACAATCTACCCACATCATGCTATGCTGAGAATATAAATGTACGGTAATATAGTATAATGAACAAGATAAACTGCCCTTGGCATGTGACTGTGAGTCAGTGATAAAGCCTATAATAAGTATTTGCTAAACACTTGTTCTATAGAGCAATACTGGCTCACGGTGACGCTAGGTAGTTATAATTTTACTATGCTTGTATGGACTGAATTGGGATAATAGACCGCCTATGACGAACGACACCTTTGCCAATGACGACCCTAATAATGAGATGCATATGGAGTTGTTAGAACCCATTGCAGAGATGCAGGGCAAAAACGACAGACAATTTGTCACCGCGTTGGCTCGTGGTCTTGAGCTACTGCGCTGTTTTACCCCGAAGCGACCTTATCTGGGCAATCAAGAGCTGAGTCAACTGACAGGGATTCCTAAGGGTACCATCACTCGCCTCACCTATACCCTGGTCAAATTAGGCTATCTCAAACAGTCTACTACGAGCAGTAAGTATCAGCTCTCAACCGGCGTACTTGGGTTTGGCTATACCATGATGACCAACATCTCCATCAATAACCTCGCGACCCCTTATATGGAAGAGCTGGCAGATTATGCCAATAGTGCGGTGGCCATGGCGACTCGCGATCGGTTGATGATGGTCTATCTCAATGTGGTACAGGGCGCTGGTAGCACGACCATGCAGCGCAATATCGGCTCATATCTCCCCATTCATTTAAGCTCAATGGGACGCGCTTGCCTCGCCAGCATGCCGCCTGCTGAGCAAGAATTTATCCTAAATGCGATTCGCAATAAGTACAAGGATGATTGGCTAAAGATCAGACGAGGGCTGGACAAAGCCTTTCAAGATTATGAAGATTACGGCTATTGTTTTTCTATCAGTGAATGGCAAAGGGATGTCAATGCGGTTGCCATTGCGCTGATGCACCCGACGGAAGGTTTGCTCACGTTTAACTGCGGCGCGCCAAGTTTTATCCTGAGTCGCACCAAATTAGAAGAAGACATCGCCCCTCGCCTGCTGCATATGAAAAACATGATTGAGAGTAATCTATATATCAGCTAGCCTCACTTAAATGTACCCTATAAAAAAACCATTCATCCCCATCATGTATTCAAGCGCTAATTATATAAACCATTTATATCGATTTTTCCTGTTATTTTCCATGCCTTTAAGCAAAGCGCGTTTTTTTAAGGATTTATTATGAGCCAGCTTTTTCGCCTTTACAACTTGGGCAACTTACATTAGATAACCGTATTATCATCGCCCCCATGTGCCAGTACTCTGCCAATGACGGCGCGGCAAGCGATTGGCATACGATTCATATCGGTCAGATGAGTTTGAGCGGTGCAGGGCTACTTATTTTAGAAGCGACGGCGGTCAACCCGCAAGGACGCATCAGCTATGCTGATTTGGGATTATGGGATGACAGGACGCAAGCGGCACTGGATAAAACGCTCACTGCTGTCAGACAGTACAGCCCAATGCCGATAGGCATCCAGTTAGCCCATGCTGGGCGTAAAGCGTCAACCAAAAAACCATGGGACGGCGACGGCTCGATTGCCCCTGATGAGGGTAAATGGCTGGCAAACGGTGGCACCATCAGCGCTTGCGTATGACGAAAACTCTACTGTACCCACAGCAATGGATCAAAATGACATTGATACATTCATCAGTGATTTTGTGAATGCAGCAAAACGCGCAGATACGCTGGGGCTTGACTTAATTGAGCTGCATGGTGCGCACGGCTATCTATTGCATCAGTTTTTATCGCCGCTTTCTAACAAGCGTGATGATCAATACGGCGGCAGTCTTGAAAACAGAATGCGCTTGTTACTTGACGTGTTTACAGCGGTTCGGGCTGAGTTTTCAAGTGACAAGCCAGTGGGCGTGCGGGTTTCTGCAACCGATTGGGTCGAAGGCGGCTGGGACCTTACCCAAACGATTGAGCTGGCTAAAGCCTTAGAAGCATTAGGCTGTGATTATATCCATGTGAGCACCGCAGGACTGAGCCCAGAGCAGCAAATCCCTGTAAAGGCGAGCTATCAAGTACCTTTGCCGCAGCCGTAAAAGAAGCGGTCAATATACCCGTCATTGCCGTGGGCCTAATCACCGAGGCCGAGCAGGCAGAAAGCATCATCACCGAGCAGCAAGCGGACGCGGTTGCCTTGGCACGCGGTATCCTCTATGACCCGCACTGGCCGTGGCACGCGGCGGCCGAGCTTGGCGCAACCGTCAAAGCGCCCAAACAGTACCTACGCTCAAGCCCGCACGGTAAGCCGTCTCCTATAGAATAAGTGTAATCGAACTACGAACATAGACTGAAGACAACATTACTTGCTTCAGTCTATGCATTCACCTCACTTTAATTCAAACTAAAGTAATTATGGCTTACAAGTTAGATAGTCATCAGTGTATTCAACTTGGCAAGTGGTAGTGATATCAACGCTGCCATAATTTACCGGCTGAAGTGTAGCGCAGGGAGGTCAACTTACGGTCTTGTTAGGCCTGCTAAATGTTCCATAAGCGGAATTACCTCATTGTAAATACCCCATTCTTAACACAACATCATCGTAGAATAATTAAGCCACCTGCCTGTACTCAGCAGGTGTCATTGTAGTGGCATAATGAAATAGGACAGTAGATAAGAGGTTATACTATCACCAAAACTGGAGAGAAGATATGACCACCAAACGCGGACGCTACAGCCAAGAATTTAAGCTAGAAGCCATTAAACTGGTTGAAGATCAAGGCAGGAAGATACCAGAAGTAGCCAACTCATTAGGTATCGGCAAAACCACCTTAGAGAATTGGGTATATAAATACCGTAAAGAACAGCAAGGTGTCATGCCATCAGAAGGCAAAGCCCTAACGCCTGAATTACGGCGTATACAAGAGCTTGAAAAACATGTGAGGTTCTTTAGAAGCTTTAAGACAGAGTGGATGCCAAAAACGGCTATGACAATATTGATGAGGCTTGGCAGGCAGTAAATGATTATATTTGGGGCTATTATCAAAGTGTAAGACCACACAGCTTTAATGAGTATTTAACACCGAGCAAGAAAGAGAGACTTTATTTCAACAAAAACCTCTTAAGTACTGTCTAAAAATATTTGACCACTACAAGTATACAATGTGTATTCTCCTACGTTCTTTCAAATCTATACTTTACCTACCACTCACCACTCATGTGATCATATAAATAACTTCAAATATAGTCGGTTCAATATAAAATCGATACAATAAGATTAAACGCTATTTTTCGCAGCCTCTGGAGACGTAGTCACAGCAAGCAAGAAAAATAGCGTTTAATCAAATGAATTTATTATCCTGTATCGTTTTTATTTAGACTTAACTATACTAGATATTAACAAGGAAAAATCACCACCTCATCGCCTTCTTGCCATGGTTCAAACTTAGTCATAACTTGCAAAAATAACGGATGCGCAAGCCAATCTTGTAACCACTGCTGCAATTTAGGGTATGGCAAACCATAAAACACCTCACGATCAACATGCGCAAATTGACGAACAAACGGCATGATACCAATATCCGCTGTGGTCACACTGTCTCCTAATAGATAGACATTTTTTGTCAATAGCGTCTCCAATACCTGCAAAAACACCTCGCCCCGCTGTCGATACTCGCTCTGCGTCATCCCAGGATACCGATCTGCATATTTGTATCGATCTAGCCAATATTTAAACTCATTGTCATTTTGTGCAATCAAGTCATTTGCTTGCGGTAATGTATTTTTATCAAGTAAGCCGTGTGGGTCATTCTGCGCAAGTGCCCACATCATAATCTCGTCACTTTCTTCAATGACGGTCCCATCCGCCAACTGTAAAACGGGTACTGTCCCTTTTGGGCTAATCGCTAGCATTTGCTCTGGTTTATTCTTCAGCATAACCTCCCGCAGCGCTACAGACTGCTCGGCAAATAAAAGACCGAGACGGGCACGCATGGCATAGGGACAGCGGCGAAAAGAATACAAGCGGTGAAGCGGTGAAGTCATAATTATTTTCCATAATTGAATAAAACTAAATAGCATATCAATAAGAACCAGTAGGCTCAAACACACTGATATGGTTTTTATTAGGGAGTAGGTAAATATTATTAGACGATACTATCTTAAGGTTCAGTTAAGGTTGCTCCTTTATGATGCTTTCATGATGTTAATCGTGCTAAAAGCTTTTAACCATTTGGAGACAGCTGATGTCATTATCTATTGATAGCACTCATACCTTACAGAATGTTCTAAATACGACCTTTTATATTGAAGCGGTTAAGCCAATGTCAATATTGGAAGTGCAAGGCATACCCTCCTCCCTCTATATTCGTGCCAGTACGCAAATGCCAATAGCGACATCGCCTACTTCCTATGCCCAAAACCAAGATGCCCAAGCATTTATCAAACGCATATATGCGTATATCCATCACGCCCGATTAAGCTACTTTATGCCCATTTTGTTTTCAGGTTTTGCCGATATGCCATCCTATGGCGATTGGTTATCCACTGATGATAATACTTTGCCTACATTTAAAGGCACGAGCGTTGCTATCGGTCTAAAGCCTATCTGTGAAGATAAGATATTTTTAGAGCAGTATCTGAACACGCCGATACAACATGAGATCAGCAGAGTGGCAGGCGAGCCAGTCAGTCGCCAGCGCATTTTTGAGATTGGCAATTTGGCATCAGGTTGTGCGGGTAGCGCGCGGCTTATGATAGCATTTTTGGTGTTTTATTTATCCACCCCACCCTGAATTCTACGACTCATGAACACCAAACCAAAGCAGACTGGGTCGTGTGTACTGGCACCGATGCGGTACGGCATATATTGGCACATATGGGCATTCGCAGTCATGTCATTGCCAAGGCCACGGCAGAAGCGCTAGAAGACCCTGAGCAAGTATCCTCATGGGGCCATTACTATCAGCACAATCCCTTGGTCGTCGCTATCAATGTGGCCGATGCTAAGCGGGTATGCGCCCCACATTATCGCTATACCGAAACGTTAGAGATGAATGCTACCACGCGTTTGACGCTAAATAAGATAGCCGTTTAATACGCATGCATTAGCCAACCAATAACACTGCACCACCACAAGACAGTGAGAACAACATGACCCCCATTTATACCGCGATATGTCAGCATGCCCGCCAAACTCCCAAGCAGGTAGCGATACAAACGATAGCTGACCATAACACGACCAGTCTGACCTATGGCCAGCTACAACGCACGCTATCCGCGCTTCATCAAACACTAAAGACATGGCAAGGCAAGCGTGTCGCCTTATATGCGCATAACGATATAGATTGGATCATACTCGATTTGGCATTGAGTACCGTCAGCGCGGTCGTTGTGCCAATCCCCTTATTTTTTAGTGCCGCGCAAATTGCGCACTTACTACAAGATGCGCAGATAGAGATGGTATACGTTGGCGCTGGTTTACAACTGCCAACCATAGACAATACGGATAACTGGATAATTGCTGATACACCAGAGACAAAAACCATCAAGTCTGAGCAGGCGACTCATATCACAGGTAGTTTTTATCAACTTGCTGGCACCATCACTGACCATACCTTCACCGCTCAAAATTCCTCTACTGCCAGCGATTTTTGCAAAGTGACTTACACCTCAGGCAGTACGGGCATGCCAAAAGGCGTGTGTTTGGGTCAAGAGACATTGATGCGTATTGTCGAGTCGTTATCGGGTTCGCTCGCTGATACCTTGACAGATGACGCTACTCACGCGCCAAAAGTGAGCAATGCCACAAGTAATTTTAGTCATTTAAGCGTGTTGCCTTTTGCCACTTTATTAGAAAATGTGGCAGGTATTTACGTGAGTCTATATATGGGGCGCACCTTAGTGACAGGGCACATTGATCAATTGGGTTTGTTATCCAATCAAGCATTTGATGCTAAGCGCTTGATGACAACGGTACAAACATACGACATCGCCAGCGTTATTTTATTACCGCAAATGCTAAAAGCCATTTGTGAGCACATGGCAGACAAGGGAGCAACCAAATCCAGCGCCAATGCTGCTGTGCCATCATTAAAGTTTATGGCAGTCGGCGGCGGCAAAGTCTCCCCCTCAATTACTACAAGACGCCAGTGCCTTAAGCTTGCCTGTTTATGAAGGCTATGGCCTATCTGAATGCGGCTCGGTAGTCAGTCTCAATACGCCAAAAGCAAAGCGCGAAGGCAGTGTGGGCAAACCTATGCCTCACGCCTCGGTCAGCATCGCAGATAGTGGCGAAGTAATGGTAAAGGGCAATGCGATGCAAGGCTACTTAAACCATGACAATAGTAAGGATGACAATGGCATCATTGCCACAGGGGATATCGGTCATTTAGATGACGACGGCTATTTATACATCACGGGTCGACGCAAAAACGTGCTCATCAGTAGTTTTGGCCGTAATATCTCGCCTGAATGGGTAGAAGCGCAGCTCTCAACGCAGCCCATTATTTATCAGGTCGCGGTACTCGGAGATGGTGAGCCGCATTTGTCTGCGGTGATAGTCGCCAACCCCAACATGGTCGCAACGAGCAATGATCCACAATCTGCGATTGCGCAAGCGATAGATGTCGTTAACCAAACCTTGCCCGACTATGCGCGTATCCAACAGTGGCATCTCGCCGAGCACCCTTTTAGTACGGACAATGAATTATTGACTGATAACGGCAAACTGCGACGCGCGCACATTTTTACCGCTTATCAATCGGCACTCGGCTTATAACGGACGCTTTTACCAGCAGTACAACAATAGGACCATATTATGCAAACCACTCTGATGCCAAATGATTTGATAGAAAACGACCTGATACAAAGCAACTTGATAAAAAGCGACGTTATCGAACTTGACACTTTTAAGGCACCAACCTCCCACGCGTCTGCTAGCGTATCCCTTGCCTAAAACCGCTGATATTTTAATGGAGTTGCAAACCCATGGTTGGACGTTACTTCGAGGCTATCACTACGATGTAGAGACGTTTAGCCAATTGATGAGTCAACTTTGTCAAACCTTGACCTACGATCCCGCCCGCCAAAACATCACTTCTGAAGCGCAAAAGTGGATGCAGGCACGCATGCTATTGGACTACATATCGAAAATGGCAATACGCCGATGCCGCCTGACGTCATTGCTTTTTTTAGTGAATTGAGCGCCAAAAAAGGCTCACAAACAACGATATGTGATGGGCATGCAGTGTATCAAGCGCTATCACCTGAGCTAAAAGCCACCTTTAGTCAGCCGATGCGTATCAGTCGCTATTTACCTCAGGCCATTTGGCAAAATTATGTGGCGACTGCGACCGGCAGAGCAGACGCCGATCAAATAAGCTTGGATGATTTAGAGACATTTATCACGGCGACGACGAGCAAGACGTTAACGCATCACGTAGAACCTCAGACAGACGGCGGCGTTCGGTACGTATTACAGATACCTGCAATTCGAGAAGACAACGTAAGCGGTCAACTGGCCTTTGCAAATACTTTACTTGGGCCCTCATTTAACTATGAAAAACCTGAGTTCACCCTAGCAAACGGTCAACACGTTGATGATGCGCTCCTAGATGAGCTGACTCAGCTTTGTGAAAAATACACTCAAGACATTGCGTGGCAAAATGGCGATGTGGTGATACTCGACAACAAACGCATCATGCATGGTCGTCGACAAATTGATGTGCCTTTAACAGAGCGTAAGCTGTATATTGCGATGGGGCTTGGCATTAGGCATGGCATGAATCACTCAAACGATTAGCAACAGCACATCTCACCACAATCCGTGCTTCAATAGTCCGTGCTCTAACAATCAATGTTCAACAAGGATGCGACATCATGACACCAGCTAATGGCCAATCAGATCTAGTACAAGCTACGCTCAATTACACCATACTAATCGGTGCCACGGGTGGTATCGGGCAGGAGATCGCACGGCAATTATGTGCCAATAATCAGCCTGTCATTTTGGTCGGGCGTAACAACCAGACCTTGACTCATTTGGTAGATGAGTTGACCAAAGACTATCCTGATATCCCACTTGTGTCTCATACGTGTGATTTAAGCTCGCAGACATCGCAATCGCTACTGGTAGAGGGACTGGGGAAATGACACAAGGCCATAGAAACGTCATTGATACGGTCATACTCAACGCAGGTATCAATGATTTTGCTTTGCTCACGGATCAAAATGATGACACGATTGAACAGATAATGCTCGTCAATGTGGCGTATCCACTACAGCTTATAAAAAGACTGCTACCTATCTTGATAGCGCAGCCTAGCCCGAGCCAAATTATCAGCATTGGCTCAACCTTTGGAAGTATTGGCTACCCAGGTTTTAGTGCTTATGGCGCGAGCAAGTTTGCCTTACGCGGTGCAAGTGAAGCGTTAGGCCGCGAGTATGCCGACACCTCAGTGAGGTTTCGCTATTTTGCGCCCAGAGCCACCAAAACCACCATGAATAAAGACGCAGTCGTCGCCATGAATGAGGCATTGAAAGTAAAAATGGACTCGCCTGAGACCGTCGCAAAGGCACTGATTCACTTTATATCAACCAAACAAGCGCATCAGCATTTGGGGTTTCCCGAACGGTTTTTTGCATGGCTCAATCGATTGTTTCCCAACATCGTTGGCAACGCCATTGTCAAAGACCTGCCCACCATCAAACAGTATGCTAGAAAATCATGATAATCAGTTAGGCAATCGTGGAGTGAGTGAGTTTGCCTTTAAATTGCCACACCAAATAAGCGACCAATTAACGAGGTTGCCACCATGGCAAGCACGCCCCAAACCACGATTCTGGTAGTCGCAGGGATCACAGGTGCACCGCCTAGACGAGCAGAGATGATCCCAAGTAGCATCAAACCCAATATTGTCAAAGATGACAATGACCAAACCAGTGTTTCCGCTGGTAACAGTAATATCCCAATAATGGGTAGTATCGCCCCCGCTATAAATGATAGTCCTGAAGCCACTGAGGCATGAATGGGCTTTGCTTCACTAATATCCGTCAGGCCAATCTCATCACGGGCATGGGCTTCTAACGCATTGTGCTCAGTCAAGCTCACGGCCACTTGATGCGCCAAATCATGCTCAAGTCCACGCGCCTCATAAATTTTGGTGAGCTCAAGCAGCTCACGCTCAGCATTGTGCCTCAGCTCATGTCGCTCTTTATCGAGATCCGCCTTTTCGGTATCCGCCTGTGATGAGACCGAGATATACTCGCCAGCCGCCATTGATAATGCACCTGCGGTCAGCGCCGCCATACCTGTCAGCAGCAATGTCTGACTGCTTGTACTGGCAGCAGCCACCCCAACCAATAGACTGGCGGTCGAAATCAACCCATCGTTCGCCCCCAGCACTGCTGCCCTCAACCAATGATTGCGATTGCTCAAATGTGCTTCGTCATGAATAGAATGATGCATAAAATCCTCAAAAGGTAGAAACGCGAATGGGTATGCCCTAGTGTAACTGATACAGACTAATACAGTATGCTTTATGTCTTATAACGGTTTTGAGAGTGCGTTCTTACTGCTGACCGTTACGATAAAGCCTGTTTCTGGTTGAGGGCGGTTGGCAAATGCTAAGGTAAGATTGTGCAGATCGGCAATTCGATTGGCAATTGATAGCCCCAGCCCACTACCTATTTGGGTTTGACCGGCTGGACGATAGAAGCGCTCGCTTAGCCGCGCTAGCTGCTCTGGGTCGACGCCCAAGCCATTATCCACCACTTTGATACTATCAGTATCCAACTGCAGTTCAATCTGGCAGCCCTCTGGGCAATAACGAATGGCATTGTCTAATAGGTTACGGATTAATAGTTTAAACAACACTGGATTAATAAGAATGGGTAAAATATCGGCAGAATTGTCACAGTGTACGGTACGTTTTAATTGGATGTGTTTTTCACGCGCTAAGCGGTTGACGTCGCTCAGCACAGTATCGGTGAGCATCAGCCAGTCTGGACGTTCTAATTGCTCAAAAGGCAACTGCTGTTGCGGCTCTATTTTGGCTAACACCAATAACTGATCGACCAAATGGGTGGCGCGCTCAATACCATCGCTGATTTTTTTGCGTGTGATAAAACAGTTGACTGTCGTTTTCTATACCAGACAGCTGTAATAGCTGCTGCTGCAAAAGATCGGCTTGTAGTTTGAGCGCAGCCAGTGGGCTACGCAGCTCATGAGAGGCATCAGCGGTAAAGCGCTGCTCCCGTGCTAGAGTGTCTGCCACTTTCACAAACAACACGTTTAACGCGGTCACTAAAGGCTGAATCTCTTGTGGGACGTCCGCTGTAATCGGACGATCGTCTTGCGGCTTGCGCTGTTCTACCTCAGAACTAATCTGACTTAATGGCATCAGTCCGTGTCGTATCAATCCGATAGTCAAGATCATTAAGGAAAGCAGCCCAATTAACATCGGCAGTACTTGCACAGACATCGCTTCAACAATCATTTCTCGGCGAGAGGCAAGGCTTTGACCAATGGCAATCACACGCTCCTCACCCATATCATCGCTACGATAGTCATCATGCGCATAAAACAACCGCCAGCGTTTACTAAAAGGGGTTTAGACGCTGATAAATAGCGTTGTCCTCTTCTACAAAACCGCGCTGATTGGGCAAAAAGAAAACGACTGTCCGTTCTCGTCAGCCGCTAAGAGATTCCCCTCTTTATCCCAAATAGCAAAACCCATGTAATCGTCTTCTGCATCACCCAGATCACCTGACAGCGCCTTACTTTTTAAATTATATATTTTGGCGACGGGTTTTCCATTGTGCTCTGTCTCGTTATTATTGTCGCGGTCACTTTGCTCATCGTCATTGGCGGATATGCCCATCAAGTAACGAACCACTTGGGTGATTTGTGTGTCATTCATCTCATTGATTTCGTGCCACAACCGCCAAGCAATAAAGCTCGATGTGATAAGCCACAGCAAAGGCAGACCAATGAGTAAGGAGATGAACAGTCGCTGCTGGATACTTTTCATAAGCTCATAGGTTGCTCATATATGGTTTGTATATTGAAAGCCAAATTGAATATAAACATATTAATGATTATGGGCTGGATTGAGATAGTAGCCGATGCCACGTTTGGTTAAAATAAAGTCATTGCCCAGCTTTTTGCGTAAATGATGGATATGTACTTCAATGGCATTGCTCTCAATATCCTGTTGCCAGCCGTAGAGCTTGTCCTCTAAGCTTGCGCGGCTGTGAATCTGTTTGGGATGGGTCAGCATTTGCTCGAGTATCGCCACTTCTTTGATGGTGAGCTCAACGACTTGGCCTTGATAAGAGACTCGGTGATTGTGCGGCCAATAAGCGACGTCACCATAACGAATCTCAGGCTGGCTACGTCCTTGACTGCGCCGTATCAAGGCTTGCAGGCGGGCAACCACTTCGTCTAGTGCAAATGGCTTGACCAGATAATCATCGGCGCCCGCATTGAGTCCAGCCACGCGGTTGGCAATCGCGTCACGAGCCGTAATGATCAATACCGGCGTATCTAGCTGTTTGTAGCGCCAATTTTGTAGCACCGTCATGCCATCCCCCTCTTGGCAAAGTCAAATCAAGTAGCACCGCGTCAAACATACCCTCTTGCAGTGCCATCTCACCTTGCTTGGCATCACTAAACCAATCGACCATCATACCATGGCTTTTGAGCCCAACGACCAAACCTTCAGCGATATTGCTATCGTCTTCTATTAATAGTATGCGTGCCATGACTGTCCTATTACGTTATGTACTCTATTGTCTTTTTTTTATTGTGGGCGACGCGGCGTCACCGTTTTATTACCCGTTATCATCGACTTGATCAGGTTTTGCCGCTCCCAATAGCTCATGGCAATCGCAGAGATAATATGCAGCGGCACCAGTAAGTATAAACTATTGGCCAGTATCTCATGAACTTCTTCAAGGACATCTTTACTGGCAAAAATATTGGCTTCCATCAGATAGCCACTAATACCCAAGCCAATAATCACCGCCCATAACGCAAACATCATGATGGCAGCCAATGGATTATGACCCAAATGCTGCTCGTCTGTGTGGCGAATACTCAAATCAGATAAATGGCGTTTGATACGAGATGGCGTGGGGAAAAAGTCACTGAAACGTGCATAACGTGTCCCCACAAATCCCCAAAGTAGACGGACAACCACTAGCCCCACCCCGATATAACCGACATATTGATGCAGCTCACTACCTTCTTCGGTAAACAGCAAATTGGCAGTGATACCAGCCGCGACGGCCCAGTGAGTCACTCTGACCAACATATCCCAAACTCGTACTTGTCGAGTTTTAGGAGTATTTGATAAAGACATATCAGGCTCGTGCGCCGGATTGCTTGTGCTATGTTGGTCATGACCGTCACTCCTTTAATGGTTCGTTTGTTTTTGACGACGTGATTGCTAAACATCGAATCTAGGCGAGATACCGCTAGTAGACTCGCCATCACATCGTCTGCTCTACCGCTATTACAACAAACAAACCTTAAGAGGAGCTTAGGAAACTAAGAATTCGAACTTTAAAGTAGTGAATAATCTACCTGACATTTATAGATAATTAAAAGTAGGGCGTGTTGAACATTCGCAAATAGGCACTGCTGATCGCTAAAATTGTTCCAGACAAGGCACAAAGCGACGATAATGCAGATGCCTTACATTTCAAAATAAGGAATTGAGCAGGCAAGACCACTATTGGCAATATAAATAATACATTTAGAATTTTAACCTGAAAATATATTTAGCATTAGTTCCGCAATAATATTGATAATGAAAATTATTATCAATATAATAACGATTTAAATTACATGCTGGAAATATTCATGCAACTGTCTCGCTTATCTGCTGCGTTATTTAATCTTTCGAATGCATCTGGTTCTTCTCTACGATTAGTATCTATACCTTCGAGATTGGTATCGACTAAACCCCTCTTTAAAGACCCTATGCTCAACCTGTCTATCTACTTTTGTCATCGTATTAACAACGAGTCAATCGGCATGGGCACAGGCAGATGATGTAGATGCTCAAACCACTCCTAATGTGGTACTTGATACTATCGTCGTCACTAGTAGCGCTGATGCTTCAGCGGATGGATTGCCAGATGCTTATGAAGGTGGCTGGTTGCGACCGGTAGCCGCGTCGGAATCTTGGGTAACCAAGACATCATGGATACGCCGTTCTCTACCACCTCATACACCAATGAATATATCACCAATCAGCAAGCCCAAAGTGTAGGCGATCTACTCCAAAAAGGATCCTACTGTTCGCGTGGCAAGGGGTTTTGGTAACTTTCAAGAAGCCTACTTTATGCGCGGTTTCATCACCACATCAGATGATACGATGTTTAATGGCTTATACGGTATTTTGCCCCGACAGTATATCGCCACCGAATTATTTGAGCGTGTTGAAGTCCAGCGCGGCGCTTCTGCCATGCTAAATGGTGCCGCACCTAGTGGCGGCAATGCTGGTGGTACGATTAACCTATTACCAAAACGTGCTGGCAATGACCCGCTACGTGAAGTGACGCTTGGTTATGGTCAAGGTGACCAAGGTAAGATCGCGGTAGATGTCAGTGATCGCTTTGGTAGCGATGATGCTATTGGTGTTCGTTTTAATGCTGCTTATCAAGATGGTGACAGTGCTATCGATGATGAGTCGTCGACCTTGGGTCTGGCTGCCCTTGGTTTGGACTATAGAGGGGGATCAGTATCGCCTATCAGCAGATTTAGGCTGGCAAGACAATAAGCTGTCAGAGACTCGTCCTAGTGTCAATCTTGGTGGGGTGTCTAGTGTACCAAATGCGCCAGACGGCTCAAAAAATTGGGCGCAGCCTTGGACCTACCTCAGATGAAAAGGATGTCTTTGGTACGATTCGAGGAGAATATGACTTTAATGACAATATTACCGCTTATGGTGCTTACGGCATACGACGTGGTGATGAAGACAATTCTTTATCAGACCTCACAGTAACTAATAATGATGGCAGTAGCACTACCTCTCGATTTGATAATATTCGAGAAGATAAAGTCCAAAGCGCCGAGCTCGGTCTGCGTGGTAAATGGCAAACGGGTAAAATTGGTCATGATTGGGTGTTAGCAGCTGATATATACGATCAAGAAGAAAAAGGCGCTTATGCTTTTGATAGCGCACGCCCTACTAACTTATATAGTCCCACTAAGTATCGAGATAATACCTGGTCGAATAAGGCAGGTTTTGGCGGCAACTTAGACGATCCAAAATTAACCAACGAAAAGCAACTCCAAAGCTTTGCGCTAGCAGACACCATATCACTGTTCGACGATAAGCTAAAAACTACTTTAGGCGTGCGTCATCAGAACTTAAAAACCACCAGCTATGATGCCAACACGCAGGCAGAAACGGCTCATTACGATAAGAGTGAGTGGACCCCAAGTATCGGTATTGTCTATCAACCGAATATGGACTGGTCGATTTACGGTAACTATATTGAAAGTCTAGCACCAGGTAAAAGAGCGCCTCTAACTAACGATAATGACGCTGTCACTAATGGTGGTCAAAATCTAGATCCGTACGTGAGTGAGCAAACTGAACTGGGTGTGAAATACGACAATGGCATGATTGGCAGTAGTCTCGCTGTCTTCCGAACTGATGAACCACGTGCTTATATCAACAACTCAAATACGTTTACTGCGGCTGGAGAAAACCGCCATCAAGGTGTGGAGTTGACTGTCTTTGGTAGCCCAAGTGAAAACATGCGCCTCAATGCGGGCGTCAGTTATTTAAGTGCCAAACAAAAAGACACCGGTGATAGTGCATTAGATGGCAATCGAGTGATTGGTGTGCCTACCTTGCAGAGCAATGTTAACATAGAATATGATTTAGCCGCAGTTGAAGGACTGACATTAACGGGCGATATTATCCACACAGGCTCTCGTTATTCGGATAATGCCAATACCTTAAAGGTTGATGGTTATACGACCTTAGACCTTGGTGCACGCTATCGCACTATGCTAGCAGGACAAGACGTTACTCTAAAAGGTGTGGTAACCAATGTCACGGGTGAAGATTATTGGCAGTCAGTAGGCGGTTATGCAGATTCAGGCTATCTAAATGCAGGTGAGCCAACGGCCTTAAAAGTGTCAGCCACATTCAATTTTTAACATATATCAGCTATAGTTGATTCAATTTAAAAGTAGTACAAGGCAGCCCAGTGCAGATGTATATGTAATACTTGAAGCGAGGTTAACGCTGTAATTCTTTTATAGAGAATTGACTATAAAACGTACTTATCTAACGAACTTCAGTAAAAGGGATTAGGTGTGACCTATTCCCTTTTATGCCATCAAACATCCATACTATTACTGAGTCACTATGTCCTCTCGTGCCAGCGTTTCTCTACATCATATGATTTGGGCACAGTATCGTCTGCCCTTTCTAAAAGTCATTTTACTCAACTTAATCAATGCTGCCGTCAGTGTGGGTATCATTGCTTATATCAACCAAACCTTTATCAGTCAGCCTGTGTTCAATACCTTATCGTGGTCGAGCTTAGGGCAGTTTGCTCTGCTCGTACTGCTGTTGCTGGTGACTACCTTTGTATCGCAATATGCACTCACCCGTTTGGGGCACAAGTTTGTCTATGAGCTCAGAACCAAGCTGGTCAAACAAATCATCGATACCACCGTTCCTCAGATAGATCATTTGGGTAGTGCGCGGTTACTTGCCAGTCTATCCTCAGATATTCAGTCTATTACCGTCGCCTTTGTTCGGATGCCGGAGTTGGTGCAAGGCGTTATCCTCTCTGTTGGTGTGGGGTTATATCTGGGCTGGCTGTCGCTACCATTACTGCTGATTGTCATGTTTTGGATTGCGATGACGATTTGGATAAGCACCCTATTGGTCAAGCATGTCTATACACATTTGACAAAGTTGAGAGAGATTAATGACGCCTTATATCAGGATTATCAATCGATTATAGAAGGTCGTAAAGAGCTGGCACTTAACCAACACCGAGCACAAAAACTGTATACAGATGATTTTTTGGCCCATGCTAAATCCTATGAAAAGACTGTCACCAAGTCTGATACTTTTCATTTATCAGCGGTGAACTGGTCAAATATTATGATGTTTGCATCGATTGGGGTGATATTTGCCATATCAAATTATCTCGGCATCTCGATGGGCATCGCCACCACTTTTTCTTTAACGATTCTATTTATGCAGTCGCCGCTGCTTCACGCCGTCGGTGCATATCCAACACTACAGACGGCTCAAGTTGCCCTAGACAAAATACAATCGCTAGAACTGGCTGAGTACCAACCTTTATTTAGAACGGACAACACCAGCCAACACTGGCAAACCATCTCGCTAACTGATGTTAACTATCGCTACAATGTTTCCAATAACAGTGTTTCGAATGCCAGTGATAATGCCAGTGATAATGCCAGTGATAATGCCAGTAATAGCAGTGTCAGTAATAGCAATGATACTGGTGCTCAGGCATTAATAGCTAAAGACAGCGATCACTCTGGTAATATTTTAAAAGACGTCAATCTAACGCTACGACGAGGCGATGTGGTGTTTCTGATCGGGGCGAATGGTAGCGGCAAATCGACACTTGCCAAGATTATTACAGGCATTTTCACCCCTACCACAGGTGCGGTAACCATCGACAAACAGCCCGTTAATTCACAGAATAATGCCGATTATAGACAGCTGTATTCTGCCATTTTTAGCGATCAGCATATTTTTAAGCAATTGATTGGCAGACAAGGACGGCAGCCAGACAAAGCACTGGTCAATGCGTGGCTGCATAAATTGGACTTGCAAGATAAAATAAGTGTGGCTGACAACCAGCTGTCTACCGATAAGCTCGCAGGGACAACGCAAACGCTTGGCCATGCTTATTGCTGTCGCTGAACAAAAAGACATCTTGCTACTTGATGAATGGGCCGCTGACCAAGACCCTGCGTTTCGCCGCGTGTTCTATCAAACCCTAATCCCTGAGTTAAAAGCACTCGGTAAAACGCTGTTTATTATCAGTCACGATGATGGTTACTTTGAGCATGCAGATCGACTGTTACTCATGAAAGAAGGCCGCCTCATTGAATTAAATGCTGAAGAGCGACAGCGGGCGAGTAAAGATGCCATTGCTATGTTGGCGTAAGAACGAATTTCACATCATTTGAGAGAAGATTTATTTTCAAACATTAATGATAATTATTATCATTAATGTTATTATTTATTTTCTTTTGTTTTCGACATCTAATCACAACTCACAAGGAAATATAATGCGCTTTGTCTCAACGTCCAAATCCATTCGCCAAAAACGTTTAACTTTAGCCGTCCAACTGGGCTTGGCAATGAGTCTAAGTCATTCAGTCTATGCTGAGAACAGCCCAACTAGTATCGGAAACAATACGGTCGACAATATTGAAAATAACGTGATTGAGACAAGCGTAGAAAATTCTCTTGATACTAATAAAGTGGGTAATGATACGACGGCAGCACCATCAGCTACCTTGGATACAATTACCGTTTATTCAGATGGCTATCGCAGCACCGGTACCAAGACCGCCTTAGACCCTGAAGATGCGCCCATGAGCTATACCCGCATCGATCAGGAGCTGTTACAAAAGCGCCAAGCGGATAGCGTCAACGCTGCTTTGCGTTATGAGCCAGGCGTGAGCTCTGAGAGCCGCGGTACAGTCTCTATCTTTGATGAGTACAACATTCGCGGATTTAAAACCTACTCAAACTTTTATGATGGACTCAGACTGCCCTACGATGGCGCTTGGAACCTCATGCCACAAGTAGATATCTATGCGACTGAAGCGGTCGAGGTGGTGAAAGGTTCGGCATCTTCATTATATGGTTATGCAGCACCTGGCGGTATGGTGAACCAAATCGCCAAGACCCCTAAAAGCACGCAAGAAAATGAAGTACAGCTGCGACTTGGTAATCAAAACCTAAAAGAAGTGGCCGTCGATAGCACAGGTCCTATTACAGACACCTTGAACTATCGCTTAGTCGCGCTAAAACGCCAAAAAGACGGTCAAATGCAAACCACTGAAGAAGAGCGATTGTTGATTAATCCATCGCTTGAATGGCAAGCAACTGATGATGTCTCAATACTTGCCAATCTGTTTTATCAAGACGATCCAGAAATGGTGCCCTCTACCCCATTACCTGCTGTCGGCACTGTCTACAAGGCAAGCTACGGCAAATTGGGTAGTGATGCTTATGCAGGAGATCAATGGAATCATTTTAGTAAAGAAGTACTGATGCCAGGCATTACGATAAACTGGGATATCAATGATAAGTTAACGTTTAAACATATCACGCGCTATACCGATGCCGAAGCTCAGCAGCGCAATATGTATAATGATGAAGGATTTGTAGAGGGTAGCGATAAGATCTTAAACCGCGTGGCGTATACCACTGATGAGCGCATGAAAAACTGGACCACAGACAACCAACTGGCCTATAAGTTTGATACGGCCAATACCTCACATAATCTATTGTTTGGTGTTGAGTATCAAGAGACAGACAGCACGGCAACTTATTATGACGCTTTCGCAGATGGTACACCAAACCTTGACTTATCGAATCCAGATTTTTCACAAATCAGCACCGATATTCTACCCTTAGATACCTTTAGTCGATACGATGATATCGAACAAAGCCAGCTTGGACTCTATGTGCAAGATGAAATGACGTGGCAAGACTGGACAGTGGTGGCAGGCTTACGACATGATAAATTCAAAAGTACCCTTGATCGAACCGATACATCGAAAGGTAAAACCCCTAGTGAAAAAATGATCAACAATGACGCGTCAGAAACCAGTGGACGTCTTGCTGCTATTTATAACTTTGATAATGGTCTATCACCGTTTTTGAGCTACTCACAGTCGTTTCAGCCTGTGGTTGGTAGCAACTTTATTACCAATGAACCATTTGAACCAACCACGGCCGATCAATTAGAAGCTGGTATCAAATATCTGTCTCCGGACCGTGCGACTAAAGGAACGTTTGCGGTATTTGATATTGCGCAAAAAAATGTCTTGGTGTCAGATTACGTCAACTATACAAATCAAACACAAACTGGTGAAATTGAGTCGAAAGGCTTTGAAGTTTCAGCCAGTCGTATGCTCAATGATTGGGTAGATCTCGCAGCAAGCTACAGCTATACCGATGCTGAGATCACGGAAGAAGAAGTTAATCCTGAGACTGTAGGTAATATGCCGGCGCAAATTGCTAAGCATAAAGCGACGCTGTGGGCAGACTATTACGCTACAGACAAGCTAACTTTGAATGCAGGTGTTCGCTATGAAGGTGGGATGCAGTTAGACAAACAAAATTCAGATGAGCTACCAAGTGTGACGTTAGTCGATGTCGGCGGTAGTTATCGGATCAATCCCATGCTGACTGTGGGTGCGAGTATCAACAACCTTTTGACAAAACCTATGTCGGTGCTTGTTATGATATTAACAATTGCTGGATGGGGCCTGAGCGTGAAATGTCGGTCAGCCTAAAAGCCAGTTTTTAAACCTGATTTTTTGAACTTAGCAACACGCCCTAATAAAATCATCCACTTTCTACAATCATTTTTACCCATACATTTTTAAGACAGTCGATCATCAAAGTAATATGCTAGCCTTACAAGCTATCAGATGATAACAAACCATGCTTTGCGCACTATCGTTACATGCTAAAAAAGAAGGACATAGCAAATGGCAAAACCTACCCCTAGATTACTCGATGTGATCGGTAGCAAATACCTCACCCCAAATATGTGCCGCATTACTCTTGGCGGTGCAGGTTTAATAGACTTCCCGACAGATCAAGAAAGCGCTTATATCAAACTGATATTTCCTCAAGGCGACGACATCAAGCCATTGATGCGTACCTATACCATCATCGCTCAGCGTGATGATGAGATAGACGTTGATTTTGCATTACATGAGGCTGAAGGCCCTGCGTCGATATGGGCACGCAACACTAAAGCTGGCGATCAAATATTGGTGGGCGGCCCTGGCCCAAAAAAACTCATCAACAATGACGCCGATTGGTTTTTATTGGTCGGTGATATGACAGCATTGCCAGCGATCACGGTCAATTTGGCACAATTGCCTGCCGATTCTCGCGGCTATGCCGTGCTTGAAGTGACGACTACAGCAGACCAGCAAACACTCAAAAAACCAGATAACGTCGAGATTCAATGGGTGGTCAACCCTCATCCAAATGCAGACAGCAGCCCGTTACTTGACTGCGTCAAATCACTGACTTGGCTTGAGGGACAGCCCGCGGTTTGGGCGGCTTGCGAGTTTCATAGTATGCGAGTATTGCGCCAATACTTCAAAGTTGAGCGCGACGTACCAAAGACGCATCTATATGTGTCTAGTTATTGGAAAGTCGATAGCACAGAGGATCAGCATAAAGTGGTGAAAAGTCGGGATGCCCTAACGGCAGATCTATAAAAGCTTATTTAATGAATATTTAAATGCAAAAGACGCAGCTTATATAAGCCGCGTCTTTTTATAAATCATCACCTATTATGCTTCGACGACTTTTGCTTCTTTATCCACTCGGCTAATCGTCAGCCCCGTAAAGCCAAACACCAATGTTAATAGCAATGACAAATAACAGAAGAACGCATAGGGCAAGTAATCCAGTACTGGCACCCCTAACGCCTGACTGATAAACACCCCGCACACACTCCATGGCACTAATGGATTATCACCGTCCCTGCATCCTCAATCGTCCGAGACAAATTCTTCGGATGCAGGTGCAAACGCTCAAACGTTGACCGAAATGCCGTACCGGATAATAAAATACTCAAATACTGCTCCCCGATCAGCACATTAATGCTCAGTGCCGACATGGCCGCCGCAAAGATCGCCCGTCCTGATGTCGTCAGTGTATCTTTAATACCAGACAGTAGTGCAGGTAGAATCCCTAGTGCTGTTAACAACCCGCCCAAACTCAATGCCAGTATCACAATCGCTTGGGTAAAGAACATACTCTGTACACCGCCGCGCGACAGCATACCACCCACCCTCACCCAGCTCTAATGACTCAGCAGGGACATAGCCGGCAAACAGATAACCACCTAATTGACCAAAGCTGGGTGAGCTGTGCATATAAGTAATGATCAGCGCCGCGGCAATCGTACAGATAATCGTATAAATCGCATTGACCCGAAACAATGCCAATCCAACCAATATCACAAAGGGCTGTACCGAATACCCATGCACCAAGCCACTGTCAATCAGCTGTCCTTGTAGTATGGTCACTTGACTCAGATCAGCACTGACGGTCTGACCTGAGAATATCCAGAACAAAATTACTGTCAGTATCCACGCAGGTACTGTCGTATACATCATATTGCGAATGTGCTCAAACAGATCAATACCGACCACAGAGGACGCAATGGTACAGGTATCCGACAAGGGCGACATCTTATCACCAAAGAACGCACCTGATACCACCGCCCCAGCCGCTATCGCCACATTGGCATCAAAGGCATTACTCATGCCGATAAAGGCTACACCCAAGGTAGCTGCAGTGGTCAAGCTACTGCCCAGGGCGATACCGATAATAGAGGTGAGGATAAAGGCGGAGATATAGTAATACTCAGGAGAGATGAGCTGAAAACCAAAGTACATCAAGGTGGGTATGGCCCCTGACATCATGAGGGCGGCGACCATGAGGCCAATAAAGAAGAATAGATAGATGGCGCCGATACCGCGCATGACGCCTGAGGCCATTTGTGCTTGCATGTCGTTAAAGCTCAGACCTTTGGTCATACCGATAGCCAGCAATACACAAATGGCAAGGGATAAGAGACAGGTGCGGCACTAACCAAAGCCAATCATGGTAATACCCATGATGGCGATGACGATGGCTGAGATAATAAAGGCAAGCTTGGCGCTGATCTGGGTGAGCGGTTTTGGTGGCATGACACATCCTTAAAATGCCAGCTCAAGCTGGCATTAGATTGGGTTTGAGTTTGGAAGAGTTAGAGAACTGGTTTGCTAGTGAATAACCGAATGACTGATGCGTTACTTATCAAGTAACGCATCGGTTTTAGCCGCCATGACGAAGTCATTACGATGCAACCCTTTGATACTATGTGACCACCATGTGACGGTCGCTTTGCCCCACTCTACCAATATGCCGGGATGATGCCCTTCTGCTTCAGCAATGTCTGCCAATTGATTGGCAAAATCCATCGCTGCGACGAAGTTTTTAAATTTGTACTGACGCTGCAACTGCTGAATACCCTCCACCTCAATCAATGACCAATCAGGAATTTGTGTCAATAGCTCGCGTGCCTCGGCCTCGTCGACTTTTTGGTGCGCCAATACGGCAAGCTTCGCAACTGCTTTGTGATAATACTGTCATGATAATGTCCTTTTATCGAGTTTATTGTTTTGTGATGCTGATTTGTGATACTGAGGTTTGTTGACGCCACTCCACTGCTATGTCCTTATGTAGTAGAGCGGATGTTTATAAAATTTTAATGGGATTTTTCTGGATAGGTCGGCTCAAATAACCCAAGTGACATCGCCTGCTTGACCGTCCCCATGATGTCGCTATCAACGATATCAAATAGCGTATCTAATTCGTCAATCACATAGTAAATCGGCTGTATTTGATCGATACGATAAGGCGTACGCAACACATCAAGCAAATCAAATGCGCGGTGTTCAGGCTGCTGTGTAGGCTTGGGTTGTATTTGGGTTTCTGGCTGGGCATACGATGTCTGATCAAGAGCATAGATGGTTTCAGAAGGCGAGCTTAATATACCGCCGCCGTAGATTCTACGGTCTTTAGGCTGACTACCGACCAAGCCAAACTCAATGGTAAACCAATAGAGCCGTGCCAAAAACCATCTTTCCTCTTTCGTTGCACTCAGACCCAGCTTGCCATACGTCTCATTAAATGCGGCAAAGGCTGGATGAGTCAATAGCGGGCAGTGTCCAACGATTTCGTGAAAAATATCAGGCTCTTCGATATAGTCCATATCCTCAAATCGGCGAATAAACGTTGCCACAGGAAAGGATTTATTGGCCAGTAGTTTGAAGAATTTGCCAAAGCTGATTAATGCAGGCACCGCTGCGGTTTGCCAACCGGTGGTCGCTTGCAATACCTCGTCAATATCATGCAACTGCGGGATATGCGTCGTTGGCAAGTTTAGCTTCGTCAAACCTTCTAGATAGGCAGGACAAGCGCGGTTAGGGATTTGCTCAGCTTGACGCGTAAGCAACGCCTGCCACATTGCATTTTCATCATCACTATAATGAATATGACCATGGCTATCTGACTGATGTGAGATATAGGGCTGCTTTTTATCGGTCGCATTATGATGAGCAGATGCATCACCGCCTTGCTGCTTGGCTACAGAACTATTGGCACCGATGGCTGTATTAGGAGAATCTATCTGTGAGAGGCGTTCCATGCCTGTGTTCCTTTTATCGCAGTGAATATTTGCACTCATACTGATTAGTCAGTGGCTAATATCAGTCACTCATGCAGGACAAGCCAAAATCCTTTGCCTTGTCCGTTTGTTTTTTAAATTTTTTTTAAATGTAGTGTGATCTACGGCGTTTCTGTTTCTGATTGATTGGTCTCTTGCTGACCGACCGTGCCACGACGCACTTGGTCGCGCTCTATGGATTCAAACAAGGCTTTAAAGTTACCTTCACCAAAACCGTCTGCATAATCCCCTTTACGCTGGATAAATTCAAAAAACACTGGGCTACCCAAGATGGTTTCAGAGAAAATCTGTAGTAGCAGACGCGGTGCGCCGCCCTCTGTCGTACCATCTAACAAGATACCGCGCGTTTGCAAGTCAGCAACGTTTTCACCATGGTTTGGTAAGCGCTCGCTCAGCATCTCGTAGTAGGCTGCATTTGGTGCAGTCATAAGCGGAATACCGGCGGCTTTTAGCATATCGATACTGGCAAACAGATCATCACTGGCGAGCGCAATGTGCTGAATCCCCCTCGCCATTGAAGTGCATTAAGTACTCTTCGATCTGACCACCGCCCTGCTTGGCTTCTTCGTTGAGCGGAATACGGATTTTGCCATCAGGGGCAGTCATGGCCTTACTGGTCAGCCCCGTACTCGCCTTTGATATCAAAATAGCGAATCTCGCGGAAATTAAAGATACGCTCATAGAATTTTGCCCAGTACGCCATGCGGCCGCGATAGACGTTGTGCGTGAGGTGATCGATGACTTTGAAACCATATCCGACAGGGTTTCTATCGATGTCTGCAAAAAACTCAAAGTCAACATCATAGATAGATTCACCGTCTTTATAACGGTCAATCAAATAGATCAGTGAGCCGCCGATCCCTTTAATTGCTGGCAGTCTCAGCTCCATCACGCCTGTTGGCACCTCTACTGGCTGCGCACCCATCTCCACCGCACGCTCGTAGGCTTTTTTGGCATCTTTTACCCGAAAACCCATACTGCAAGCACCAGCGCCATGCTCTTCGACGAAGTAACTGGCTGGGCTCTTTGGCTCACGGTTTAAGATTAGGTTGATGTCACCTTGGCGATATAGCGCCACATCTTTTGATCTATGATTGGCGATATGTGCAAACCCAAGCTGTTTAAACAATGCATCGACCGCATCAGGCTGCGGAGAAGCAAACTCGACGAAGTCAAACCCGTTTAGTCCCATTGGGTTGTCAAATAAATCTGCCATTGCAATCATCCTTAATGTCAATTGGTGGTAAAAAAGTCGATTAGTAATAAAATGCGATAAAACGATTGATAATCAATCTTTATTGTTGACGTTGTATTTATATTAGATTAGCTTTATTTATAAGACTAATTGTTTTTTATGATTTATTTATCAGGTTTACTTATGAATATCAGCATTCGTCAACTGACCGCTTTTATCAAAGTCGCTGACAACGGCAGCTTCACTCGTGCCAGCGAACAGATGTATCTGACCCAATCTGCTGTTAGCGGACTGATCAAAGAGCTGGAGACTGGCCTTGGCATCGTGTTGTTTGACCGTACTACCCGCCAGTTGTCGCTATCCGCTGTCGGACGCCATCTGCTGCCACAAGCGCGGCGTATCTTGAATGAGATGCAGCTGTTCGAAAATGAAGCAAGTAGCTTGACCAGCTTGGCGCAAGGTCAAGTGCGATTAGCGGTGTCGCAGTTTGCAGCATCCTCCCTGCCCGCCGTCATCGCGCAATTTGCTAAGGAATATCCAAATATCGGGGTGTCGCTATTGGATTGCTCAGCAGAAAATTTGCTCAAGCATGTTCAAGACATCGAGGTCGATTTGGGGGTTGGTACTGAACTTGGTTTTATAGAAACTGAAGATGATATCGGTGCTGATCTGTTATACAAGCTGCCGTTTTGCGTGGTTATGCCAAACGATTATGCACTGGCGCAAAAGACGAAATCACTTGGCAGGAGTTGCTTGATATTCCACTTATCACTCTACAAGGCCCGTTTCTTGAGCAGGTGACAGTCGAGCTGGATGACGCTATCGCCGCTCAGATTCAGCAAGCGCGCTACAAAGTCAACTTTATGTCCACCGCGCTTGAGATGACCCGCCAAGGGTTCGGCATTACCTTATGCCTTCCCTATATGCCTGAGGTCATTGATTGGGTCAGCGCCAATGGCTTGCAAATGCGCCCATTGACGCAGCCTATAAAAATGCGCCAGTTCTTTATCTATCAGCGTGCCTCACGGGCGCTGTCTCCTGCAACCATCGCCTTTAAGCAGTTTTTGCAGACTTACTTTGCCACCCATTATCACGACTTACATCAGCCTGAAACACTGTCGATTAAGTGATGCATCACGCCACAAACTCATCTGCCAGATAAAGAGATAAGCTATTTGGTGATTTATTTTATTAATTGCGCAAGATAACGCACTCGCGTGTTGAGTTCATCAGCAATTTGCTCTATGATTTTCGGCTGCTTGGTTTATATTCTTATAAGGAAATGGCATGTTTGAACGTATCGATTATTACGCTGGCGATCCAATCTTAGGGCTGATGGAAAAATACTCAGCGGACAATAATCCCAATAAAGTTAATTTAGGCATTGGTATTTATTATGATGAAGATGGCGTACTGCCCGTACTCGACTGTGTAAAAACAGCTGAAGCGCGTATCGCTGATCCTATCGCGCCGCGCCCCTATCTACCAATGGCAGGTTTGCCAGGACACCGCAAAGGCTGTCAGGAATTGCTGTTCGGTAAAGGCGCACAAATCTTAAAAGACGGTTTGGTTGCGACCATCGCCACTATCGGTGGTTCTGGCGCGCTAAAAGTCGGTGCTGAGTTTATCCATGAATGGTTCCCGCAGTCTAAGTGCTATGTGAGCGATCCAACATGGGGCAATCATATCGCTATCTTTGAAGGTTCTGACGTAGAAGTCGGCAAATACCCGTACTACGACAAAGCCAACAGCAGCATCAAATTTGATGAGATGATTGCGTTTTTGAAACACTGAACAAACACGATGTGATCTTGCTACATCCTTGTTGCCACAATCCAACGGGGCTGGATTTGACTCAAGCGCAATGGGACACGGTACTCAACGTCATCAAAGCACGTGAATTGATTCCATTCATGGATATCGCTTACCAAGGGTTTGGCGAAGACATGGACAGCGATGCTTACGCTATTCGTAAAGCCGTTGAGATGGGCTTGCCACTGTTTGTCAGCAACTCATTCTCTAAAAACCTATCGCTATATGGCGAGCGCGTTGGCGGTCTATCAGTCGTCTGTCTCACCGTAGACGAAGCCGAGCGCGTATTTGGTCAGCTAAATGCGATGGTACGCCGCATCTACTCAAGCCCGCCATCACATGGTGGTCATGTGGTTGATATCGTCATGAACGATGAAGCGCTACATGAGCAGTGGGTTGGCGAAGTCTATGCCATGCGTGACCGTATCAAAGCCATGCGCCTAAAGCTAAAATCGGTACTAGAAGCAAAAATCCCTAACCGTAATTTTGACTACATCACGCGTCAAAACGGTATGTTTAGCTTTACTGGATTGACGCCTGAACAGGTCGAGCGCCTACAAAGCGAGTATGGTATTTATATGGTATCTAACTCACGTATGTGTGTAGCTGGCCTAAATACCAGTAACATCGACTATGTGGCCAACGCGATGGCAGATGTTTTAAAAGACTAAATTCATCAGAAGTAAAGACTAAGAAATGAAAAAGGCTGAGCGATTGCTCGGCCTTTTTTTGTGCTTAGGGTTTGTTTCATCAATCAGCAAGCAAAAGACATGGCACAAAAAACTTGCAATCAACATATCAATAAATTACATTATACGTAAGTCATTAACTATAACGTAATTAAATTATATTTTTAGCAAGGAGCAAACCATGTCAACGACTGACAGTACTCTCACCTCTTTTATCGACATCAAAGCGGACTCTGACTTTTCCATCCACAATCTGCCTTATGGCATCTTTAGCGACACTAAAGATAGTGCTCGCCGTGCAGGGGTTGCCATTGGCGATCAAGTACTAGACTTGTCTGTGCTAGAGTCAGAAGGGTTACTGAGCCTAAATGGTGGGCCTTACTTTGATCAGTCGACGCTAAACGCTTTTATTGATTCTGGTCGAGACAATTGGACAAAAGCACGCACGACCATTCAGTCGCTACTATCTAGTGACAACAGCGACTTACGTGACAATGCCGATCTGCAAAAAAAGGCGCTGTTCAAGCAAGCAGACGTTACCATGCATCTACCTGTTCAAGTACCTGGCTTTACCGATTTTTATTCATCGAAAGAACACGCGACCAACGTCGGTACGATGTTCCGCGATCCAAACAATGCCCTGCTACCCAACTGGACGGAAATGCCAGTTGGTTATAACGGACGCGCCAGCACCGTCATCATTAGCGGGTCTGATATCATCCGCCCTTCAGGTCAGCTAAAGCCTAACCCTGATGAGCGTCCTGTTTTCACCGCCTGTAAGCGTTTGGATTTTGAGCTCGAGACCGCTTTTGTCGTTGGTAAAGGCAACCATATCGGTCAACCAATCGCCGTAGACGATGCCGCTGATCATATCTTTGGTATGGTACTGCTCAACGACTGGTCGGCTCGAGATATCCAAAAGTGGGAATATGTCCCTTTAGGCCCATTTAATGCCAAGACGTTCGCCTCGCAAGTTTCTCCGTGGATAGTGACGATGGATGCATTGGCACCATTTAGCACCGCTTGCCCAACCCAAGAGCCTGAACCACTGGCTTATCTCAATGAAAAAGACAAAGAGAGCAGCTTTGATATCAATCTGTCGGTCGAGCTACTGCCTGAAAATGCAAAAACGGCTACGGTTATTTGCGAGACCAATTTTAAATACATGTATTGGTCAATGGCGCAGCAATTGACGCATCACACCATCACTGGCTGCAAAGTTGAAGTCGGTGACATGATGGGCTCGGGCACAATCTCAGGGCCAACGCCTGATTCTTATGGCTCGATGCTAGAGATCGCTTGGAATGCCACCAAACCCGTAGCACTTGAGGGGCGGTGAGTCGCGCACCTTCATCGAAGATGGCGATACCGTCATTATGAAAGGCTATAGCGAAAAGAACGGTGTGCGCATTGGCTTTGGGGAAGTACGCGGCAAAATACTGCCCGCACTTAGCTTTGATTTTAACAAATAATAATGGCATAGAAAAAGGCGTAGTGACAGTGGATTTGAGCCGTTAGGAGCATATTTCTCATACATTCACGCTACGCCTTATCAAAAGGAGTTGGATATGAGCTTTCAAATTGAAAAAATCCATCATGTGGCTTATCGCTGCAAGGATGCCAAAGAAACGGTCGAATGGTACAAGAAAAACCTCAATATGGATTTTATCTTGGCATTTGCAGAAGACCATGTACCTTCGACCAAAGCCTTTGACCCCTATATGCACGTCTTTTTGGACGCTGGTAATGGCAACGTATTGGCGTTTTTTGAAGTGCCCAACCAGCCTGAAATGGGCTTTGACCCCAATACTCCAAACTGGGTGCAACACTTGGCGCTCAAAGTCAAAGATCGTGATGAGCTGATGGCCGCCAAAGAACAACTAGAACGTGCAGGTATTGATGTCATTGGCGTGACCAATCACGGTATCTTTCACTCGATATATTTCTTTGATCCTAATGGGCATCGTCTCGAGTTGACCTATGACGACCCGACCTCAGAGGACAAAGTCTCGATGATTACAGACGCCATCAAGCACGACATGCTAGATGAATGGTCTCGTACCAAACGCGCCCCAGCCCACACACAGTTTTTACACAGTGATGAGTTCGCTGAAGCCCGTGACATTGCGCCTGTCGGAGAGTAACTGCGTCGTCTTTCTACTTGCTACCTTTTTACATTATCTATCAATCATTACTTTGAAATTAGATAAGTAGTGATCAGTTCAAAATATAGTCAATCAATATTAAAAGTGGTACAAGGCAGACGAGTGCAAGTACTACAGTAGTAGGCTAAACGAGGCTAACGCTGTAACACTTTAATAGTGGTTCGACTATAATGAAGAGATGGCATAGCTTGCGAACCATATCTCACCATCATAAAAGGACTCAATGAGGAAAGTAACATTCCCTTTAGGCATACTCTTCGCCGCCTCAGTTGCGATGACTGGCTGTTCTAACAATGATCAAAATGAACAAGCCAAAAGCGCGGATACCAATACAGACGATGTGACGACACTGAGATTTTCACACTTTATGACCGCCAATGACAACATCAATACCGAAGCATTGGAGCCATGGGCCAAAAAAATCGAAGAAGACTCAAAGGGCCGTTTAAAGATTGAAATTTATCCGTCTGCCACTCTCAGTAAGCCGGGTGCCACCTATGATGCATATGCTGTATTAATTTTATTAAGGTTCTACTATAGCCAATCAGCTTGTAGTTAACATTTTGGCTATGCTATTTGGTAGCGCTGTGCGATTGCTAGTATTTGCTCAACCACGTTCTGTTGCTCACTCATTGGTAGTTGCTCTGTGGTGCCGATGATAGTAATGGCATATTCTAGCGGCAGAGCCTCGCTAGCGGTTTTGTCACTACTCGCGGATAGATTAGCAGTACTATTGGCAAAATGCGGCAATATCACAGGTATCGTAATGGCATTAATACCCATGAGCATATCGCCTGTCACTGTCGCATAGCCTTGAGTACGTATCTTGGCTTGCAGCTGAGCAAAATTCTGCCACCTCTCTGTCATATCTGCTGCGGCATTACTCGACTGCCATTCAGCGGTGACCAATGGCTGAATGACCGCGTCAGATTGATAGCTGGCAAACAATTGTCCTGTAGCTGATGTCGTCAAAGGCATACGTGAGCCGATGCGAGTGATGATGCTAATCGGACTGTCTGGTTCAACGGACTGAATAATAATTGGGCCTTCGCTAAACCACTTAGCAATTTGCACACCGCAATTTAGGGTATCTTTAATCTCATTGGCCACCTGCGTGAGACGCGCCAAGAGATTGTTTTGACTGAGCTCAGTATGTCCTAATGCTGCCAATGCATTTACTCTATCGCCAAGCCCATAGCGACCATCATCAAGCTTGCGAACATAGTTTTTGCGAATGAGGCTGACCAAGTAACGATGGGATTTTGCGGGATGCATCTGCATGGCCTCAGCGATATCCTTTAGCATCATAGGCTCATGGCGATCGATAAGCACATCTAGTATCGACAATCCAATCTCAAGTGACTGGATGCCACTCTGGTTTTTACTCGTGACGGATTTATCTAAAAAATTTTTATCTGCTGGCATGATAGCTCGTCTCTAGTGTATCTGTCTAGGTTAAAGGATATATGTCTTATAAAGTAAGGAGACTTGTTTTATAAAATTCAGCGGGGCAAACATACTTATCACTCACTCACAATTTCTCATAATAAGGATATAAACAATGATGACACTTTACGGCTATTTTCGCAGTGGTACTTCTCACCGTACCCGTATTGCCTTGAATTTAAAAGGCTTAGATTATGATGATATCGCGATCAATCTGGCACAAGATGAGCAGTTAGAGGACGCATTTAAAGCGATTAATCCGCAAGGACTGGTGCCAGTCTTAAGAGCGGACGATTTATTATTATACCAAAGTCCCGCTATCTTGGAGTGGTTAGAAGAGGCCTACCCTGAGCACGCTTTATTGCCCCAAGATGCCGCTGGTCGCATGCACGTGCGTGCGCTAAGTGCGATGATTGGCTGCGATATCCATCCGATTAATAACCGCCGTATTTTACAGTACTTACGTAATGAGTTGTCAGTAGATAAAGAGGCAGTCATTGCATGGTGCAATCGTTGGATTACTGAAGGGTTTGCAGCGTTAGAGACACGGTTGGCAGCAGATAAAAACCGTGGACAGTTCTGCTATGGTGACAGGCCCACTTTTGCAGATTGTTATCTGATCCCGCAGGTTTCTTCTGCGCGGCGCTTTAAGGTAGACCTGACTCCTTATCCCAATATCGTCGCTATTGATACGCATTGCCGCACACTAAAAGCTTTTGTAGATGCCGATCCTATGGTGCAGCCTGATGCGCCAAAACATGCATAAATATCAATATATTAAAACAGGACTTGATAAGGGTATTATTATGTTAACTATTGATTGTAAATGATATCGACTCTTAACCGCCCTATCACTCAAAGTTTCTTTACAAGGATTCGTATGAAACATACTACAAAAGCATTAATAGCAGCCATGGCATTTTTCGCTTGCTGAAGCACCGATGCCAAAGGCAGAAGGCGCAACACCAGATGACGATGACTGCACACCAATTGCGGTAGATAATGCACCTTTAGATAATGCCTTTGCTCCAATAGCGATGGAGGCGGCGCCGCCTGATTCGGTATTAATCTTATAGCGAGGTGTTCTGACCACTTTGACCGCTACCAATGGCAATGTCTTGCCCGCCAGTAGCACTAGCATTGCCACCCATCGCCATAGCATTGGGTCCGGTTGCGCCATCGTTGTTGACATTGCCAATAGCGGTTGAATTAACACTATAGTACTTGGTTTTGTTAGCGGCGACGCTCTTAGCTAAGTTATCTAACTGTGAGCCATTCACTGCATCTTTACTCGTAGAGTTGATTGCCCCATTAGCGACATTGATTATTTTGTTATTGCCTTCATTAGCCCAAGTGCTATGGCACTTAAGCGTAATGTCTTGATAGCAGATACATTGGATGTGGTATTGATAGTAGCGTTAGCGCTAACACTAGATTTGGAAGATTTGCCACGCCCTTTTGCGTATTCACCGACTGCGGTAAAGCAATTCAATGCTTCATTCCAGATGACTTTATAGATGCGGTTCATGATGTATACTCCCTTACAGATTTGTCAGATTTAAAAAATCAGAAATAAAATCTATGGTGCAAGAGAATCGATATGACCAAATAAAACGAGTTATGAATTAGGGATCATGCAGCCTTTTGAAGTGTTACTGGTTTCAGTTTTTGAGAAATAAGACATTTTCTTTTGGATAGAATATGAAACATCAATCCATGAAAAGCATCTACTGATACGTTGAGCTTTTTCCTCTTCCTCATGATAAATTTTACTATTTAATCGGTAATACTATCTGCACCACCAATCCTAGTACACCATCTCGTCGATTATGGGCGTTGATATACCCCTTATGCGCCATCACGACAGCATGAACAATAGCCAGCCCCAACCCATAACCGCCAGTATCACGATGACGAGCCGTGTCGAGACGGACAAAGGGTTGAAAGATACGTTCTAAGTCATTGTCAGCGACGCCGCCGCCCTCGTCCGTGATACTGATTTGAATCGCAGGCATCTTATTATCTATCTGCACCGCTTTCATCTCAGCGATGACTGTTGAGCCCGCTGCCGTATGCATAAAAGCGTTGCGAACGACATTTTCAAGTGCACTATGCAGCTGCTCTTGATTGCCTTGTACTGTCCAAGCGCTTTTTAAGTCATTGGCAAATGAATATTCAGGTGGTTGCCACTGCCATCTCACCTCTTTATGCTGAAACTCAAAACACACATCCTGCCCGATGTCACTGATAATCTCGGACAAATCGACTGCTTCGCTCTCCAAATTATCAATCGTGTATTGCTGCATTTGTAGGGATTGAATATGGATAATTTGCTCAATTAACTCATTCATCCGCGCAGACTCTTTGTCAATACGGTCTAAATAACGATGGGCGTTGGGTGCAAAATCACGAGTCAGCTCAGTTGCAACATCGAGACGCGCGAGCGGTGAGCGCAGCTCATGCGAGATATCACTGAGCATCTGCTTACGCGCCAGCTCACTATCAGCCAGTCTCGTTGACAAATGAGCCACATCTTTGGCCAGTAATCCCAGCTCATCATCACCCATTTTTGATAGCGCTGGATTGGCTTGATAGTCCCCATCAATCATACGGTGCACGGTACTCTGCACACGTCCAATACGCTGAGTCAACGTACGGCTCAGCCAGACACAAACCAATACACTAAAAGCAATAATCAATAATAAACGTATGGGAAAATTGCCATGCTGTAGCTCTACCACATCTGCAAAACGTAAATGCGGGCGCAACTGTATGATGACTGATTGTCCATCAGGCAGTTCAACCGAGATGTCTGCCAGCTCAGGACGCGCATCAATATCCGCTATCGCAGCACTGCTCGACATTATTGGTTTTAGGATCTCGTGCAAAACAGAAGGCTGTTTTATGAGCATCTCATCATTCAGATTGCTTGGTTTATTATCGTAAGCTCTAGGCGGTGGCGGCAGTGGTTGCTGCATGGCACGTTCCATCGACTGCTGGCCGCTTTGCCCACGTCCTTGCGTGCGCTCGTCTCTATCTCGATAACGCGGAAATATAATAGCGCCTTGCTCATCGTAGACTCTGATTTGACTCATGAGGCGTCGATCTTGACGATACATCTGCCTGACAGCTATCAAATCACCCACTCGCAGCGCATCGACCATCTCTTGACGCTGAATTAATAGACTCTCAATTTGTACGTCCATACGAGCCGTTAGCTCTTTTCAGCCAGCCAGCGCTCCACCATAATGGATAACAGTGAGGTAATTAGTATCGTCAGTAATAGACTCAGGAATAAACGCCAAAACAGCGTGATTCGCACTTTGAATTTCGGTGATTTGACGGGATTACTGGAAGTTTTTATCATTAGAGCACCAGTTGATAGCCTTTACCGCGCACTGCTTTTATTGGTTCGTCATGAAAAGGCTGAAGTTTTTGCGCAGGCGAGACACATGCACATCAAGGCTACGATCAAAAGGCTGCAACTCACGCTGCAAGACATTCTCTGACAGCCATGCTTTGCTAACCACATCTCCTTTTTGCTTGAGCAGCGCCACGAGTAAGTCAAACTCTGTTCCCGTCACTTGTAGCGCCACACCATCTATTTCACAAACACGCTGATTTTGATCAAGATGCAAGCGACTCTCTGGTAGCGGCGTATGCTCAGACGTGGTCGTGTTGGTACGCTTAATCACAGCATTGATACGCGCTAGTAGCTCGCGGGGGTTACAGGGCTTGGTGATATAATCGTCAGCGCCCAGCTCCAAACCAATAATACGATCAATCTCCTCACCCCTTTGCCGTCAGCATAATCACGGGCATATCACTGATATTTGGCAGTTGCCGCAGCACACTTAGCCCATCTATTTTTGGCATCATGATATCGAGGACGAGCAAATCATAAGCGGAATCATCATGCGCCACCGCTTTTAATCGTTGTATAACTGCCGCCCCATCATGGACACAGTCGCAATGAATACCATGGTTGTGCAAATACTCTTGTAGTAACTGAGTCAATTCTTCATCATCATCGCCTATCAATATATTTGGCACACTCACCTCCTTTCCATGATTTTAATTGGCTTTTATTCATTTACTTGCCCATATTATCAGGCAAGCGCGTGTCAATTCGCTATAAACGTTACCTTTCTTAATACTTCATAAATGTTCGTAACCTTTAACTGCCGTAAGATAGCTTCTATCAACCGCAAGACCTGCACTTTTAAGACGACCAATCACAACGATTAATAGCGCTTAGAATGCGATGCTTGCAAGATAAGACTTTAGTGTTTACTTAACCAAACTCACTGTAGTTAAAGGATGTCATCATGAAAAAATTATTATTGGGCTCAATATTAGCAGCTTCTAGCGTATTTACTGTGACAGCATGTTCTAGTGTCAATGCAGCCTCTGACACCGCGCCAATGAATCAAGTGCAAAAGAACCATAAAGACGGCGCCATGAGAGGCCCAATGTCAAAACTGAATCTAACAGCGACGCAGCAAGCGCAAATCAAAGCCATCATGCAAGAAAAACATGGCGACCGCGTAGCTGACCGTGAAAAACATCAGGCAGAACGCGCACAAATGGAACAACAAATACAAGCACTGACCAATGCAAGTACGTTGAACAACGCGGCGGTAAATCGTTTGGCCGATCAGCAAGCGGCAAAAGCAAAACAACGCTTTATTGAGCGCGTCCAAACGCAGCATGCCATCTCTCAGGTGTTGACCGCTGAGCAGCGTGCAAAAATGGAACAGCTCAAATCAGAAAGACAAGAAGAAGGTCGTAAGCACTTAAAAGATCGTAAAGGCCATGACAAGCCACATCATCAAGGCATGTAAAAAGTCTGTCACAACATAAGTGATGGCCATATTAAAAAAAAGCGCACCGTTTATACGATGCGCTTTTTTACGACAGTATCCTACTTAACACTCAATGATGCTATCTTCCAGTTAGTCTGTCGCCCCAAAACGTTCTTTCGCCATTGGCATCATGTTAAATATCATTTTACCCACTGCTGTGCCATTACCGTCACGATAATATTCCAGCAACTCTGACGCATAGTCTCGCAGATCAATACTGTTGCTCGCATTTGGTGTCTGAACCTCACGTGGTAGATTTGGGAATGCCTTGTCTTTGCTATTAATAACAGAATACTGCTGCAAGACATCTATTGTCATACTTTTATCTGGCGCAGTTTTGCCAGTGTTATCTAATTGGCGGTGCAGATGCTGCCATTTGAGCTGACCACTTTTGTCAAATCCATATAGCTCTTCTACTGTGGCGTTTGCAGCGACTTTAGATTCCGTCTTATCTTCATCATTTATTTGAGCATTTATCATAGCCAGTATTGTTTGCACCATCGCTTTACTAGTGAGTTCCTTTGAGCTTTGAATCGTCTCAAAGGCTGTCATAGGCTCGGCTTCTTTTACCAGCTCCGGATATTTTTGGCTAATGCGCTTGTAGAAGATTTGCAGATAATTTTGATAGTCCTCTTGATAACTCTCAAAGCTTTGTACTCGGCGAATGATTTGGGCACTTGAGAGCATTGCTGATAGCTGATGCGCCGGCAACTTGGACGAGAGCGCGGCAAGCGTATTGGGCGCGACATAATCGAACTGGCTAACAGGGGCTCCATCATACGTCAGATCTAACGCGGCAAAGTGGGCTTTGATTACCTCACGGCCGAACCCTTTGGGCAATGTTCCATCATCAATGGCTATTTTTAACCATTTGTTTCGCCATTTTGTACCGAGCTTATCGTCTAATAGCTCAGAATTGAACATCGCAACATTATCTGCCCATAAATAGATATCACCATTTTTCATGTCGATGTAGACAGGCTGATTGATACTGCTATGATGATTGCGCGCTTGATACTGGGCGCTGGCGAGCATCGTCGCCTTGCCCGCCATGGGCTGATAGATGCCTTGAGCATTGATAGATAACGGTTTTAGCAAGTACTCATCTAGCAGTTGCGCTTTTTTTATATCTAGCGGCTTTGGTTTGTCTTCATAATTATCAAACAGCGCTTGATAACCTGCTGGCACTGTCACATCGCTATCGTACTGGTGCTCCTCCCACGCATAATAAGCATCGACGCACTCAAAATAAGACTGTTTAAGAGCATCGCGCTTGTCATCATAATCTGCAGCTAAAATATCTTTGTTTTGTTTTTCTGCCTGCATGATCAATGCCGCATAGGCTTGGTCATGTGTCTCTTCGCAGTGCGCATCCACATAATCTGATGCCACGACTTGTGTGCCAGATGCTGCCGTACGTTGCTGGCGGTTACTGATCTCGATATTACTATGGTATCTGAACGATTGCCGGCGCTGTTTTTGTAATGCAGTCGCTAATGTCTTTTTAGCGGTGCTAGGTGATTGCTTAACTGTCAATGCATTTGACTGGTTCAAATTGGCAGATTGACAACCCGTTAAGAGTAATGCTCCTGACAGCAATGTACTGGTCAATAATAAGTGATTTTTCATCATAGATGACAGACGTAGTGTAAGCGTTTGATGTGCTTTTTTCATTTTTTATCCTTAATAGACATATGCGTAAATGCGATAAGCTAATGCGACGTCGTCTCTATTTTTCATTATCATCTTTAGCATCGCCAATACGGCTCTCATCAATTGATTCTGCATCATAACGATTGTCATATTCGTCACTACTATAATCAGTCTCTAAGCGGCCATCCTCATAATCGTAACGCGCATAGCGTGCCGTTTGTAGTCTGTCTTTTTCTGGCGCTGTGCTGCTATCCATGCATTGCCATCGATAGGCGCTACCGCATTTGAGCCAAATGACTCTGCCAATAGTGGCGTTAGGGCATGGTGGTCAAAGCTGGCTTTATCATAGCGGACTTGATTGAGCATGGTCGTCGTAGAGCCAAGTAAATCACCACCGATATTGACGCGCTGCTGCTTGGCAAGCAGGCGATCTGAGTTATCTAAATAATAGTAATTAATCTGATTAAAAGAGATAGGGCCAATGGCTTCGATCAGCTGTAGTAGCGAACCCACATCCGCACTTTGGTAGCCTTTGTTGTATAGCTGTGCTTTGGCAAGCGCGGCTTTTAGCATGGCTCCATTAGGATATTTTTCTGGGTTGGCATCCACATACTCTTGCAACGACTTGGTCACATATTTCAGAGTCTTACCAATCATTTCACCACTTTGCTGACTGCCAAAATAAACTTTTACTACTCGAGTCGCGCCAACTTCTTTGGCAAACGCATCACCACTGATGTCTACGGCGCTAAAATGCTCAGGTGCCAATTCTGCCATGCTGCTCTGTATGGCATTTAGCACCGCATCATAAAGCACTGCTGGTGGCAACTGCGCCGTGATACTGTCAGGCAAACCAAAGCTGACCGTATGTGAGGCCATCTGCGACGGCAGCGGGGTGTTCTCAGGATTGACGAGCGCAACGATTGGCATGATTGCCGATGGATCAAGCGTGACACTGCTGTTGTTAAAATCAAAGGCCACTGGTATCTGTATGGATGAGCTAACGGTTGGCGTGGCATAGTCGTAGCTATAGACGCTTTGTAATTGCCGCTGTTTTGGGTTGTACTGACTGACGCTATTGAATGTCAAATGCTGATATTGATAGGCGTTGGATGCAGCGATTTGCTCAGGAGTGCGGCTGAACATCGTCAGTATGTTACCAATCAAGCCAGTAGAAGACATTGATAGCTCCTCGCTATTGGTCAGCTCTGTCTGAGCACGCTGTTTTGCCATTTGCATGGCTTCATATTTTGCAGCCAATGTTTTCGGGTTTAACCCTGACATGCCGGAGAGCATGCCTTCACCACCGCTACTGTATTCATCATAATTATCATAGTCGTCACTACTGTAATCATCTGCTCCATCGTAGGCATACTCGTTATCGCTGTTAGCATCACTGCTCGTCGGCTCATTCTCCCCTGCTTCAGACAATATAGCAGCAATGGCCTTTCTTTCTGCTTCAGCTTCTGCTCTAGACTTATAATAGTCACTAGGATAGTCGGACTCTATCGAATCTTTCGCATCATCATAATCGTAGTTAATACCCTCTACCACACAGACTTCATAAGCGTCATCATCTTCGTTTTCATTGCATTTATTCGACTCTACACCTACCGCTGCTAATTCTGCTCTAGCCTCAGCTTGCGCTTCATCATCGCTACTATCGTACATTCCCTTAGGCTGATAGGCATAGGTCTCTATAATCGTTCTGAGTAAGCTGCTTGAGCCTGCATCAATACTATCGGCATCGATAAATGGTACTGCTTGGTAATTGGCTTGCGCGACGGCCACATGCTCTGTTGCCAAATGCTGGCGAATCGCTGCCAATAAATGCGCCTTGGCTTGGTGCTCAGTGTTGGGATATTTTTCTTGATTAAACAGTTGCGCGTAACGCTCAGCTTGGGCCTCTTGACTAGCCGTAAAAGCGTGACCTTGACGTTGGCTCTGAGCAGGATTTGCAGTGCTAAAATCCATAAGGGTACTGGAGGCTGCCACATCCGTTGAGGCAGTCGGATTTGATTGACAACCTGTAAGCACAAGCGACGCACTACCAACTAGCAAAGCGATAGAGGTTAATTTGCTTGTTTGAGATACATGACCATTATTATTTTTATTGTTGATGATAGGCAAATAATTACTCGCCATCTCAGAGTGGCACTGTCGATTACGGTTATTAACATGGTTTGATGACATAAGTATCTCTTTATAGCCAGTCGTTAACGGATGTACATTAGTAGTGTTATTTATATCACAAGACGTTACAATTTAGTAATATTAAGACTTATTTTTAAAGAAAATCTTCACTGGCTAGTGAGCTTCTCTGCACAATTTACATGACACTAATTATGTATGTATCGATAGAAGACCACTCATACTGCACATCATATAAAAACTCAAATGACAAAATATGATAAACAACTTTCTACTATTTGCTATTTTCGTTACTATTTAAGTGTATTTATTTGATACCCTATTTTTTCTACTTGCCCAAAAAGGACTTTTGCGATGTCACAGCCACTCTCTTATGATAAGCAAAAAAACCCAAGACTCATAACCAATTAAAATCTAGCGCAGCCCTTATTACGAGTGCGCTACTACTGTCTGTCTCTGCTCATGCACTAGAGCCAACCGTTTCAGCCAACAGCCCCACGGTCAATAACACCTCGATTGATACCAATGCCATCAATCTAGCCATTATGAGGGACAACCCAACCGTCGTATCTGAAACCAAACGCATCACACGGGCAAAAACCACTACTCTCACAACCACCTCAAACAATGCCAATAGCGATCAGGCTATCTACTCTGAAGATGCCATTCATCATCCAGTATGGGCAAAAATGGCATGGTCGCCACCCAAGAAGCGCTGGCCTCTGACATCGGTTTACAGATTTTGAAAGACGGTGGTAATGCGGTAGATGCTGGGGTTGCGGTTGGCTTTGCCCTTGCTGTGACCTTGCCACGTGCTGGTAATATCGGTGGTGGCGGTTTTATGATGATTTATGATGCCAAGCAAGACAAAACGGTGGCGCTTGATTACCGTGAAAAAGCACCAAGTAGCGCCTCTCGTGATATGTATCTCGACGATGAGGGCAACGCAGTCAGTGACTTATCTCGCTATCATGGCTTAGCCGTTGGGGTGCCGGGGACAGTAGCAGGGCTACTAAAAGCATTAGAAGAGCATGGCACCATGAACCGCGAGCAAGTCATGGCACCAGCGATCGCATTGGCAGAAGATGGCATAGAAGTCACCGCTGGTTTATCCGAATCGCTTACTGCTTTGAGTGATCGCTTGCAAAAATGGCCGAGCACCAAAAAGGTATTTTTCAAGCCTGATGGCAGCGCTTATCAACCGGGTGAGCGATTAAAGCAGCCTGAGCTTGCCCGCTCGCTAAAGCGAATCGCGGTACAAGGCGCAGACGGATTTTATAAAGGGAAAACCGCGCGTGACATCGTAAAAGCCGTCAATGAAGCAGGCGGTAGCATGAGCTTGCAGGATTTAGCCGATTACGAAGCCATCGCCCGCGTGCCTGTCAAAGGCGATTACCGTGGTTATGAGATTGTCTCTATGCCACCGCCCTCCTCTGGTGGTATTCACATTATCGAAATATTAAATATCTTAGAAGGCTATCCACTGGGGGACTATGGTCAAAACAGCGCACAGACCATTCATTTGATGGCGGAAGCGATGCAACTGGCTTATGCAGATCGTGCTGAGTACCTAGGGGATTCTGACTTTATCGACGTACCTGCTAGCGGCCTAACGTCACAAGCCTATGCGGATAACCTGCGTACACTGATTGACCCCAATAAAGCCACGCCAGCCGCGACCATCAAAGCCAACAACCCGCTCCCTTATGAGAGCGATCAAACCACGCATTTCTCTATTGTTGATAAAGACGGCAATGCCATCGCCAACACCTATACGTTGAACTTCTCTTATGGCACTGGTCTCGTGGCTGACGGCACAGGTATTTTGTTAAATAACGAAATGGATGATTTTTCTGCCAAGCCGGGCGTACCAAATGGCTATGGATTGATTGGTGGTGACGCCAATGCTGTTGAAGCCAATAAGCGTCCGCTCTCCTCGATGAGTCCAACGCTGGTATTTAAAGACAACAAACCGTATATCGTTACGGGCAGCCCAGGGGGCAGTCGTATCATCACGACTGTCACCCAGATTATCTCTAACGTCATCGACCATGATATGAATATCGCTGAGGCAACTCACGCACCGCGTATTCATGATCAGTGGCTCCCTGATGAGATTCGGATTGAAAAAGCGCTCAATGTCGATACGGTCAAAAAGCTTGAATCTATGGGGCACACGGTCAGTCCAAAGTCCGCCATGGGCTCCACGCAGTCGATTATGCTCACACCAAACGGCCTGTATGGATCTTCTGATCCCCGTATTGTGGATGCAGCGGTGGTTGGGTACTAAGTTAAATTGTCATTACTTATCAATTATATAGCCCTCCGCACTTTACCGTGTTGAGGGTTTTTTATATCATTTCTTACGTAATTAAATTGACATGATAATTCACATCCCTCAGATTAAACCCTTGCAATCAGTGGCTGCATGCCGCAAATAATGCTATTATTAACGACCCCATTTAAAGCGTATCAACATGGCTACCGAGGTCTTAACCACCTCTCGATAACACTACAAATGATTGATAATCATCCTGTATTTTATCGCTAGCTTATTTCTTTTGATCGTACTAGTAAGAGTCTTCTATGGCATTTGTACACCTTGGTATCCACAGCGAATATTCCATCACCGATTCTATCGTGCGCATCAAGCCACTCGTGAAAGCGGCGGCAGCTGACAATCAGCGGGCGCTGGCTTTGACTGATTTGTCCAATTTATATGCCACGGTGAAGTTTTATCGTGCTTGCCTAGGCGCGGGTATCAAGCCCATTATCGGCAGCGAAGTCATCATGGATAATGAAGACACACGCCTCACCCTACTTGCGATGAATAACGAAGGCTATCAAAACATTACCCGTATCGTGTCGCTTGGGTTTACCGAAGGTCGCGCTGACCCTGTCAATCATGGCACACCTGTGATTAAACGCAGTCATATTCTAGAACATGCAGCAGGCGTCATTGTCCTACTCACCGAAAAGTCAGACGTAGGCCAAGCACTGGTTGGCTCTATGCCAGAAAAAGCCGATGAGCTGCTCACCGAGTGGCAAGCGCAATTTGGCGATCGTTTATACTTTGCCATCAAGCGTACCAATCGCTCAGGCGAGGACGCTTTTATTAGAGCAGCCATTCACTCAGGTGCCAAACACAACATCCCCATCATTGCGCATAATGACGTACGTTTTTTGGCGCAAGAGGATTTTGATGCGCATGAAGCCCGCGTGTATCGCAGGCTCGTACGTACTGGCTGACCCTAACCGTCCGCGGAATTATTCTGATGAGCAGTATCTAAAAACCCAAGAGCAAATGGCGCAGCTGTTTGCCGATATTCCGCAGGTGGTTGACAACACCTTACGCTTGGCGACTCGCTGTAATGTGACTTTAACGCTGGGCATTAACGTACTGCCCGACTTCCCTGTCCCTGAAGGCGAGACGATTGAATCGTTTTTTCGGGCAGAGTCAAAGCGCGGTCTGGAAGAGCGCTTAGATAAGCTTTTCCCTGTTGAGGCCCGTACGGACAATTGGAGCGATTTCCGTCAAAGATATGACGAGCGTCTCGCCTATGAGTTGGATATTATCCTATCAATGGGTTTCCCGGGTTACTTCCCTTATCGTCATGGACTTTATCCGCTGGGCGAAAGCCAATGGCGTGCCAGTAGGCCCTGGACGTGGTTCTGGTGCAGGTTCATTGGTCGCCTACGCGCTCAATATTACCGACCTTGATCCGATTCATTACGATCTACTATTCGAGCGCTTCTTAAACCCTGAGCGGGTATCGATGCCCGATTTCGATATCGACTTTTGTATCGAAGGGCGCGATCGCGTGATTGACTATGTGGCGCAAACCTATGGTCGTGATGCCGTTTCACAGATCATCACTTTTGGTACCATGGCGGCAAAAGCGGTGGTGCGCGATGTGGCACGCGTCCAAAGTAAATCGTACTTCTTGGCCAATAAAATATCCAAGCTCATTCCCAAAACACCCGGTATCACCCTCAGCCAAGCGCTAGAGCAAGAACCACAGCTCAAAGACTTGATCTCTAACCCTGACAACATGGATTATGAAGATGCCATTGAGATTTGGGAGATGGCAGTCAAGCTCGAAGGTGTCTGCCGAAACGTCGGTAAACATGCTGGTGGTGTATTGATTGCGCCGCACAAAATCACAGACTTTAGCGCCATTTATTGTGACGATGAGGGTCACCGTGTCAGCCAGTTTGATAAAGACGATGTCGAAGCCGTAGGACTAGTGAAGTTTGACTTTTTGGGTCTACGTAACTTAACGGTCATCAACGCAGCGGTTGAGAACATCAACTTGCGCCGTGCCAAAGAAAATGTACCCGCATTGGTATTGGAAGATTTGCCGTTAGATGATGTCAAAGCCTATAAGCTGCTACAAGATGCCAAAACCACCGCCGTCTTTCAGCTAGAAAGTATGGGCATGAAAAAGTATCTGGCCAAACTGCAGCCGACCAATATCGAGGACGTCATCGCCATGTGTGCGCTCTATCGTCCCGGCCCGCTTGATGCCGGCATGGTAGAGATGTATATCGACCGTAAGCACGGTCGTGAAGAGGTCATTTATGACCATCCCAATCTTGAGCCGATTTTAGAGAATACCAATGGCGTTATCGTCTATCAAGAACAGGTGATGCAAATCTCACAGGTGATGGCAGGTTATAGTTTGGGCGGTGCTGATATGCTGCGCCGCGCCATGGGTAAGAAAAAACCTGAAGAGATGGCAAAGCAGCGCGATATCTTTGTCACTGGTGCAACTTCACAAGGCATCGATGAAGTCACGTCAGGCGGTGTGTTTGATTTGATGGAAAAGTTTGCAGGTTATGGTTTTAACCGCTCGCATTCTGCGGCTTATGGGGTACTTGCCTATCAGACGGCTTATCTCAAGCAGTACTATCCTGCTGAATTTATGGCGGCAGTATTAACCTCCGATATGAACAACACCGACAATGTGGTGTTCTTTATCAATGATTGCCGTGAAAACTTTGATTTGACTGTGGTCAATCCGTCAGTCAATCGCAGCGAGTGGCACTTTGTCGCAGACACTCCAACCAATATCATTTATGGATTGGGCGCGATTAAAGGCGTAGGTGAAGGGGCTGTCGAGTCCATCGTTAATGCTCGTCGAACGGATGGACCATTCAAAGACTTATATGATTTTTGCCGCCGTGTGGACATCAAAAAGTTAATAAGCGTACTCTCGAAGCATTGGTCAGTGCTGGCTGTTTTGATGACTTTGCTGCGACGCTACGACCCGACTTACCAGCCGACGAAGCTTACGAGATTCGCGGTGCCTTGATGAGCCAACTGCCAAGCGCGGTGCAAGCGGCTGAGCAAGATCGTCAAAATAACGAGCTTGGCATGATGGATCTGTTTGGCGAAATGGACGGTGTTGTTGCAGCGCCGCCACTCGTGATGACGCCAGAGCTGATCTGGTGATAAGCACCGCCTAAAGGCGGAAAAGAACACCTTAGGGTTGTACTTAACGGGTCATCCAATTAATGAATATTTAGATGAGTTAAAACATTACACCTCAGGCACGCGCCTCAATAAATTGACAGATACTGGTTATAACGGTAGTTGCTATTTTGCAGGACTCATTATAGACATCGCTAACTTTGGTAATCGTAATGTGATTACTTTAGATGATGGCACCTCAAGATTAGAAGTCAGCTGCTATGCTGAGCGTTTCAACCGTGTCAAAGAGCAATTGAAAATCGATGAAGTCGTCATTATCAAAGGCAGTATTCGTGAGCGTGATGGGCGCTTGTTTGCGCGTCTTGATAGTGCCATGAGCATGGTCGATGCGCGCCTGCGTTGGCTCAAAAAAATCAGTATCAAAGTCCATGGTAGCGATATCGACCTACTCACACGCTTGCAACCATTACTCAAATCTGCACAGGCTGATATCATACCTGAGCCACGCTTGGCTTATAATCAAGAGCAAGATGAGCCAGGCAATAGTGGTAGTAACACTTACGACCCTGCCATGGGCGGCAGTTTGTATGATGAAAATGGCAATGACTTATTGGCTCTAGAGAACGATATGAACCATGACGCATTTAATCAAAATAGCATGCCCCAAAGTTATGCAAACAATGCGCTCAGTAATACAGATACTTCTATCAATGATAACTGCTTGCCACTTGGTTTGAGCGTGTATGACGTTTATGGTATCGCAAACGTGGGACTATCCGAACATTGGCGGGTTTACCCGAACGATGATAACTTGCAACAACTGAAGACGTTAGTTAGTGAAGATAACTTACACTTTCATTACAGCTAAAATGCACAATCCAACCAAAAATTTACTATAGTAATTTGACTGCTTTAACTTTTAACAATTGGATAAAAGCCATGACTGACATGACGAATAATAATATGACTGGTCAGACTGATGAAGAGATTATCAATCACGAACAGTTCGAAGACATGCGTGACTTGCTAGAAGAAGATTTTGTCGAGCTGATACAAGTGTACCTCAATGACAGTCAAAAACGCGTTGCAGCACTGCGAATCGCTCAGCAAGAAGATGATAACGCCAATGGCTTTGAGACCGCTCATGCCCTAAAAGGCGCAAGTGCCAATTTGGGTACGACTCAGCTGGTTCGTCTTAGCAGCCAACTACAAGAATGCTGCCGTGAGCGCCACATTAGTGAACAAGCTGATCTTATTGAAGAGATTGCCGCCGCATTACAACGTGCTGAACAAGAAATCTATCAAAGATTGGGGCAATAATGAGTAACGACTCTTTATCATCTACTGAGCAAGCCCGTACAGTGAATGACTACCTCGACTGCTTACAAGTCATCATGGTCAATACGACGTTGCCTGCCAATATCGGCTCAGCCGCACGCGCCATGCATACAATGGGCTTGTCCCGTTTGACCGTTGTCGACCCCAAATTGCCAATTGATGAGACCAGTGTCTCTCATGCGGCAGGTGGTAGTGAGCTGCTGTCATCTGCTGTGATCGCACCTACTCTAGAGTCTGCCATTGCCGACTGTCAGCTGGTATTTGCAGCCAGCAGCCGCAGTCGTCATATGCCGCGCCCTGTTGTGACACCCACGCAAGCCGCTAAGATTATGTTTGATTTTATTGATACACAGTCGGCTTTAAGTGCAAATGATAATAACGTTGACACCTCATCAGACGCTGTTTCTAGCAAACCAAATATCGCTATATTATTTGGGCGTGAAGATCGCGGGTTGACCAATGAAGAGTTGGCTTGTGCTGATTATCACATTCAAATCGACGCCAATCCTGCTTACCCTGTACTAAATGTCGCCTCAGCAGTGCAGGTCATTGCCAGCTTTATTTTTGCTTATGCTCAAACGCATAATCAGACAGCGGACAGTTTAGACGAGAACAACGACTCCCAATCGACAATCAACGTGAATTTGCGTCAGCAATGGGATGAGCCTGCTATTAATCAGCAGCAGCTGCAACAGCTCACTCAGCGTACTACTGACCTTATGGTACAACGCGGTCTGGCAAATAGCGAACATCTAAAGTCATTGCCATCACGCTTGTCTAGACTTGGGTCACGCCTACAGCTTGATCAAAAGAGTATCAGCTATTAAGTGCTTTGATTGCAAAACTATCCAAAGACTAAAACAAGTCATTGTTTATCAGCTCGCTTTCATTTGACAGCTTTTTACTATATTTTGCGGTACAAAGCTGTTATAACTTAGAAAAAATGAGCAACAATATACTCTCATCATTATTTAACCATCATGACCATAAAATAAAACATTGCTACTTTAGCAACGCTACTTTATCGACGAATAGATAGGACGCTTTATGTCATTGCCATCCAAATTGTTCAGATCGCTTGTCAGCATCAAAAAAGATCTGAAAGAAGATATCGATGCGGTATTTAACCGCGATCCTGCAGCGCGCAATAGTCTGGAAGTCATCCTAACCTACCCAGGTATCCATGCGCTCATTCTACATCGCGGTGCGCACTGTCTGTGGAATCGTGAACAGAAACTGGCGGCTCGCGTCATCTCATATGGCTCGCGTATTATTACAGGTATTGAGATTCACCCTGCTGCCAAGATTGGTAAGCGTTTCTTTATCGATCATGGTGTTGGGGTCGTCATCGGTGAGACTGCTGAGATTGGCAACGATGTGACGTTGTATCACGGTGTGACTCTAGGCGGTGTGTCTTGGAATAATGGCAAACGCCACCCAACGCTAGAAGACGGTGTAACGGTCGGTGCTGGTGCCAAAGTCTTAGGGCCATTTACAGTCGGCAAAAACGCCAAAATTGGCTCGAATGCAGTGGTAGTCAAACCAGTACCAGCAGGCGCTACGATGGTTGGCAGTGCTGCTCGTATGATCTCAGATCATCACGATGAAAAAGGCAATCCCATCGCGACAAAAGTACAAGATGCCAAGCAACAAGAAAAAGTCGCGCAAGCTGGCGGGAGCATCAAGGATCAAGCAGCTGACACCACTTCTACCGCAAAACGCACCAATACCTTCCGTGCCTATGGTATCGATCCCTATTCACAAGATCCTGTCGCAGAAGCGTTTGCTAAAATGCTCGAACACATTCAACAATCAGAGAATCGTCTCGATCAGTTACAGTCAGCGATGTGTGATATCGATCCTAATTTTTGTAAAAAGAAATACGATAAGCTGTGCCTAGAGGATTTAGATGTGATTGGTCGTGCTGATATCGATGCAGCAGATAACGAGCAGAAGTGAATACGAGAGTTTCAGTAAAACAAATAAAACCAGGGGGCGTACAATACATTTTACGCCCCTTAGCCTTATCTACTGCAAAAATATCAGATGTTATCAGTGTGAGTTAAAATAAGTCACCCCACTAACTGTCTATTTATTATTAATTTTTTCTCAAAACGCTATTCAAACAGCTAATCAGTAAATGCAGTCAACTCTTCAATCCCTACAATTTCATGTGCTTTAAAGGGATAACGATTCGCCATTACAATCCAATCAGATATTGATTTAAATATCAATTTTTGCTTAGGCTATTTTCTATAGTAGCCAATTTAATCATCAAAATATCAATATCCATTGTCACTCGTCGCACTTGATTCGGCTTAGTCTGTCGACGTCTATTACAGTTCCCCCTCAAGCGCTTTAAAGGTTTGCTGTAGTTGCTGCAAACTCATCGGTGTATTCAGTGCTAGATGGACACATTGATTGGTATAGTCAGGCTTTGGCTGTTCCAAGGTTGCAGTAAAATCAGGGTTTTGAAAAGCAGTAGACAATCGTATCTCACCCAGCGCTGCCAAACTCTCTCGAGCAATCGGTAGATATTTTTCGGCTTGATAGTTACTACCCAGCGCTAACACCACCTCTACCAAGGACTGCGCTTGCAGAATCTCAGGTGCGCATTTTGTTAGCGTTGCCATATTCAAATCCATCGACGTTTTATGCATCATCGGCTTGGCTGTCATTAACTTCTTTGGTAACGTCTTTAGTAGCTGGCTCATTGGTTAGCGCTGGCGCATAGCGTGTTATTTGTACCCCTACCGCATCTGCTTGAGCAATAGCAGTCGGCTTGGCAATACTTAACGTGATTTTTTTGACAGTCATATTTTGCAAATAGCTTATCAGAGATCTGACCGGCCAAATGCTCAAGCAGCTTTGCCTGAATCTCTTTGCACCACACGCTCACATCATCGCAGACTTCTTTATAGCTCAGCGCATCGCTGACATCATCGGACACAGCAGCACGGCTAATATCCGTCTCAAGCGCGATATCGATCAGTAACGGCTGAGTAATGGCGCGCTCCCAATCAAACACACCAATGACCGCCTCAACCTTTAGACCTTTTACAAATACTACATCAGACTGAGTATGAAACATGCTTCCATCCTTGTTTGCTAATTTTTTGTGCGTATTTTTGATTTTTTAATTAACCGATTATAAATCCTCTTCACGGAGACGCTCAGCCTTTAACACTTTACTTGGACGATGTCGCCACAGATCAATGCTAAATAAGAGTAACCCTAACCAAATCAAACCAAATACTGCCAGACGATGTAGATCAAATGGTTCATTGTAATAAAATACCGCTAAGAAGAAAATAAAGGTCGGCGTCAGATAATTCATAAAGCTTAAGATACTATATGCCACAAGCTTGGTCGATTTATTAAATAATAACAGCGGTATCAACGTAATCGGGCCTGCGAGCATCAGTAGCCAAATGTTTGAGCTGAACCAAAAGCTTAGCTGATGGCTGACGACATCTGACTGCCAAAACCACCAAATACATAAGGGTACTAGCATGGCCGTTTCAACAAACATAGCATCGACAGCAGTCAATGGGGTTTGCCGCTGAATGGTGCCATAAGTACTAAAGCTGAATGCTAAAATCAATGATATCCACGGCAGACTACCAAGCATCACCACTTGAATGACCACAGACAGTAGTGCAAAGCCAATGGCTACCCATTGTAGCGTGCGCAGGCGCTCTTTGAATAAAATCATCGATAAGCCAACACCTACCAATGGCCCAATAAAGTATCCCAAACTGGCCTCAAGGATACGATCATGATTGACCGCCCATACATAGGTCAGCCAGTTGGTTGCGATAATTAACCCAGAGACGAGTGACAACGCGATCCATCTTGGGTTTTGTTTGAGCGTCTCTATCCACCCCCAACGCTTGGTCGCTACCAATACAATGAGTAGGCAAAAAAACGTCCAAACAATACGGTGCCCGATAATCTCTGTTGCATCATAATTGGATAATTGCTTAAAGTATAAAGGGAAACCACCCCAGATAAAAAAAGGCACCAAGGGCAGTGATAATACCGCGTCTGGTTGTGGTAATCGGGGCAACAGGTTTTTTGACGACATTTTGGGTAGTCATAATACAGGACAACTTTTTAGAGCAAAGCGCACCCTCACCTAATTCTGATTATTATTATCAATTTAGTGGGTGAAAGCGCAGGGTCACTACAGTGAAATTATAAGTTAAAAGCAATATACTCATGCCAATAGTGACATGAGTACATTGCTAACGATATTAGATTGAGCTTTTATGGATGCTTTACAGTACATGATTATAGGAAAATGTTGATCCACACTCACTCATTTATTCAGCATCAGTATCCACTTGAATAGACATACCGATTTGGTTAGCCAGCTCAGCAAAGCCTGGGAAGCTGGTATTGACCGTCTCAACCCCTTCAATGGTAATTTGCTCAGCAGCACGCAGACTCGCAACAGAGAAACTCATCGCAATACGGTGGTCATGATGCGAGACAATGTGACCACCACCAAAAACAGGCTGGCTATTATTTATATCGCCGTTCTCAGTAGCAGTGCCTTTGCCTTCAATAATCAGCCCATCATCAGTGACAGTACAATCGATGCCAAGCGTCTGTAAACCTTCAGCCATCACAGCAATACGATCCGACTCTTTGACGCGTAACTCTTTAGCACCAGTCAAGACGGTACGCCCTTTGGCACAGCTAGCCGCGACAAACAGTACAGGGAACTCATCAATTGCTAGTGGTACGAGATGCTCTGGTATCTCAATACCGACCAAGTTTGAGCTGCGAATCGTAATATCAGCCACCGGCTCGCCGCCAACATGGGCCTCATTGCTTAGGCTAATATCTGCATTCATTAATTTTAGAATATCAATAACGCCAGTACGCGTAGGATTGATACCGACTTGCGTCAAGGTCAACTCACTATTTTGGCTAATAGCAGCAGCCACCATAAAAAACGCCGCAGATGAGATATCAGCAGGAACCGCAATATCGCCACCTGTTAGTGTGCCGCCACCGGTGACACTGATACGGTTGCCTTCTACAATTACTGGATAACCAAAAGCGGATAGCATACGCTCGGTATGGTCACGGCTGATCTCAGGCTGAGTGACCGTTGTCGTACCCTCGGCCCATAGACCTGCTAGCAGCAAGCAAGATTTTACTTGTGCTGATGCCACTGGCATATCATATTCGGTGCCTTGCAATGGCTTACCAGCGGTATCACGACCCGTAATGCTAAGCGGTGCCGTACCACTATGACCTGTACTCTGGATGACGGCACCCATCGTGCGTAGCGGTGCAGCCACCCGCTCCATCGGGCGTTTGTTTAGGCTAGTATCACCTGTCAACACGCTATCAAATGATTGCGCTGCTAAGATACCAGATAGCAGACGCATGCTCGTGCCCGAGTTACCCATATACAAAGGCGTTTTGCTAGGCTTTAGGCCATTCATACCGACACCATGAATGGTCAAATTCCCATTATCAGGGCCTTCGATGGTCACACCCATATCACGGAATGCTTGCAGCGTTGCAAGGGCATCTTCCCAAGAATCCAGTAACCTGGGTTACGCCTGTGGCAAGACTGCCAAGCATAATGCTGCGATGCGAGATAGATTTGTCACCAGGAATGGCAATGGTGCCAGAGACAGTATTGCTAGGGGTAATATTATAAGAAGCTGACATGGCAGAAGTATCCGTATAAGGGGTGCTGGCTAACATATGGCCAAAATGTCGCCGTGCGGCTTGCGCGCGGCCCAAAAGTCCCATCAGGGCGGTTGAATCTTTACCAATGATGAGCTGGCGCATGGTTTGCAGATAGACACCATACTCATCAAGGGCGCTCACAATGGCGCTTTGATTGGCAAAAAATATATCATGCCACATTTTAGGGTCGCTTGCGGCAATACGCGTAAAATCGCGGAACCCACCGGCAGCATAACGAAACATATCTAAATTATCATCGTGGCTTGCCAATTGCTCAACCAAGTTAAAGGCAAGCAGATGCGGCAAATGGCTGGTATGCGCCAATATACGATCATGGTGACCTGCATCCATCGATATGACATTTGCACCCACTGATTCCCACAATAGTCGCAACTTAGTAATCGCGACATTGCTTGTGGTAGCTAGCTCACAGATGATGACACTATGATTGACAAATAAACTGGCGCGTCTGGCATGATACCCTGAATTTTCGGCCCCAGCAATTGGATGCGCGGGCACTAGACCTACCGGCAACGAACCAAACACCGCTTTGGCCGCGTCAATGATATTGACTTTAGTACTACAGACATCGGTTAAGATACAGTCAGCGGCAAGCTGTCCGTTATCCATTGCCTGTTTGATATCTACAAACACTGCTTGTACTGCCTGTACAGGCACTGCAATGATGATTAAATCACTACCGCTTATGACGTCTTGTAGGTTTGCACTACCAGCATCAAGCAGACCATGCTCGATAGCTTCTGTAATACTTGGTGCATGCCTATCGACTGCGACCAGTCGCTCACTTAAGCCATTATCTTTAATAGCTTGCGCGAAGCTAGCACCAATGAGCCCAAGTCCAATCACACAAACTTGTTCGAATATAGGTCGATGCATATTTAAAGGGGGCTGAAGATTGTTTTTTCTGACGACTCACGGCTTTTCTCGTTGAACGCGCTCGGATAAATTTCGGTAAATCCCAGCGTTATATAAGTTAATGGCTAGTTGAGATCACTTCTTACTAAATAATACCTTTGATCAAAACATATCGATGGATGTGATGAGAACATGTCCCTATTTTAAAAATGGTGATAAACGTTTGAATTGGGGACATGCTCTAGTCTTCACTGAGAATAGAACGCAAAGTATCAATCAAACGTAAATTGTCCTCAGCCACACCTACCGTAATGCGTAACCAGTTTGGCAGCCCATAAGCGCCCAATGGCCGAACAATAACGCCTTGCTCAAGAAGTGCTTGATGGATTGAAGCGGCAGTTATATCTTCCATCTCAACCTGCACTTCAACCATAATGAAATTGGCATGCGACTTCACAAAACCCAACCCCAATGTATCAAACTGCTTTTCTAACCAACGCATTTGCTCATCATTCATCTGGCGCGTTTTTCGATAAAATCTTGATCAGCAAGTGCTGCAGCGGCAGCAGCTAGGCCTACACGGCTGACATTGAATGGCTGACGAATTCGGTTCAATAACTCTGCAACAGCTACTGAGCTTAAGGCATAGCCCACACGTAAACCTGCCAGCCCATAAGCTTTAGAAAACGTACGCACAATGATGACATTATCAAACTCATCTAACAATGCGCGGTTGTTACTCTCAGGGCTATACTCGATATAAGCTTCATCCAATACAACCAAGACTGAGCTTGGCACACTGGCAACGAACTGGCGCAGCTCTTTTGCTCTAACTGCGTACCCGTTGGATTGTTGGGATTGGCAATAAAGACGATTTTGGTATTGGGATTATCTTGTACCGCTTGGCTCATGGCTTTTAGGTCATGACCAAACCGATGAGCAGGCACCTCAACATCCATCGCGCCTTGCATCTTTGCCAGCATAGAGTAGACCACAAACGCATACTGACTATAGACGATAGCATCATCAGCACCCACAAAACTACGTGCCAAAATATCGAGCAAATCATCAGAGCCATTGCCAAGCGTGATCTGCTCGACCTTGACATCATTAAAGTCAGCCAACGCTTGCTTCAGATAATAACCATTGCCATCAGGATAACGTGATAATTGACCCAGTTGCTCAGTGATGGCTAGTGTCACTCGCGGTGAGCACCCCATCGGGTTCTCATTGCTGGCCAGCTTCACCACATCTGAGACACCATATTCGCGCGTCAGCTCTTCAATTGGTTTACCTGTCTGATAAGGTGCCAACGTCAGAATACTGTCATAAGCTGGCGTTAATGGCGATAGGTTTGATGCTGTCAATTGATCAGGCTGCATGGTTTATCCTTGGAGGTTATCACTAAATGCGATCGCCCATCTATTAGGTGTCAATCTCGATAGATAAACAAGCTAATAGATGAGCCAATATATCTCTACAATACTGCTTTTGGATACGAGCCTAAGATGCGCAGATCTTTTACCAATGGGCGAATATCGTTGATAGCGGCGCTAACATTTGGATCATTGATATGACCGTTCATATCAATAAAGAACACATATGCCCACTTATTAGGACGCTCAGGACGTGTCTCGATACTGGTCATCGAGACGCCGTGATATGATAACGGTTTCAAGATTTCGATCAATGCACCAGCTCTGTCATGGGCTGAGACCACGATGGAGGTTTTGTCTTGACCAGAAGGCGCAATGGCCTCATGTCCGATGATAAGGAAACGGGTGGTGTTGCTTGGATTGTCTTCAATGTTTGAGTAAAGCTTATGCAAGCCGTACTCTGCAACCGCAACGTCGCCAGCGATTGCTGCTGAATGCCATTCGTTTTTGAGGCGACGCGCCGCTTCACCATTGCTTGATACCGCAACGCGCTCCACATTAGGGAAATTCACATCTAGCCAATGACGACACTGCGCCAATGACTGCTGGTGCGAATAAATACGGCTCAAACCATCAAGCTTAGTATGCTCAGCGACCAAGAAGTTTTGATGAATCGGTAGTTCAACTTCACCAATGATTTTTAGACTAGAAGATAAGAATCCGTCCAAAGTATGATTGACCACCCCTTCTGAAGAGTTTTCGACAGGGACAACGCCATACATCGCCGTGCCCGCTTCAACCTCACGGAATACATCGGTAATGGTCGTCATTGGCACGGTATCAGCAGCTTTACCAAAATGCTTTAATGCAGCGGCATGGGTAAAGGTGCCAACTGGTCCTAAGAAAGCAATACGCTGCGGCGCTTCTAAGTCTAAACATACCGACATAATCTCACGGAACAAACGTGCCATCTTTTCGTCAGCGATTGGACCCGTATTGCGCTCCATGACCGCTTTTAGCACCTGTGCTTCACGCTCAGGACGATAAAAGATAGGGTCACTACTGTCATCAGCGGCCGTGTGGTTTTTCTTTACCGCTGCTACTTGTTGCGCCAGCTTGGCACGATTATTGATGAGTGTTTGAATCTCGCAGTCGACCGCATCAATGTTTTGGCGAATATTATCTAAAAATTCTTTTTCAGTTGCGGTGCCGCTAGCGCCTGCGGCGGTTTGATTTAGATTATCCATGGTTTGTTCTGGTGACTGCTCGCTCATTACCGCCCATCCTTTTTAGATTTTATCACTGTTAGGTATTATTAATATTTAGATATGAATATCTGCTAAATTTTACTGTGTTTTTTAAATGCTTCGACTATCTCTATATACCGATAGTGCTTGAGAGTGTCATTATGAAGTCATTGGTAAATAGCGGTCAATGACCAAAACTATTTTAACCATCATCCAAAAACAGTCTATCAGAAATATCGCACGTCATTGGCGTTCTCTGGTATTACTGCTATATTGGTCGCCAAGTACAGCAGACCAGCGGATGACCGGCTCTACTATAGCAAAAACTCAGGTCAGTGCCCATTCGTAAATAGTGATAAGCCAGCAAATTATTATTAGGGCGTATTGAACATTCGCAAATAGGCACTGCTGATCGCTAAAATTGTTCCAGACAAGGCACAAAGCGACGATAATGCAGATGCCTTAGCGAGATTTGTGACGCAGTATGGGGCAATTTTAGCATCAGCCCCTAACGATAAAAGCAGGGGACAGGACTCTTTTTGCCGCTTCATCGTTAAAAATAAGCGCTTAGAATGACTAAACTTATTATTTTTAACATCGAATCGCCTAAAAAATAGTCGCTGTCAGTGCCATGGTCGAATGTTCAACACGCCCTAATATTATCACAGTTAAGTGATATGACAGTGGCGCATAGCACAACTATGAGCAAACACACGTAGAAAACTGTGTTACAGTTTCCATTCAGCTCCCCTACCCTGCGATATATAAGAGGAGCACCCTATCATTAATAAGAAAAAGGATATCTGATGAGCGCATTACAACAATTACGTACCATGACGACCATTGTCGCTGATACTGGCGACCTTGCTGCTATTGCCCGACTAAAACCTATCGATGCGACCACCAATCCAAGCCTCATCACCAAAGCCCTCATTCATCCTGATAACCAAGGTATGCTATCAGAAACCATGAGCCGCCATAATGGCGATGTCGATGCAGTGATTGACGCCCTGACCATTCAAGTTGGTTGTGATATTTTGGCGCTTATTGAAGGGCGCGTTTCTACCGAAGTCGATGCGCGTTTGTCTTATGATACTGGGGCGACGATCGATAAGGCCCTTGAGTTTATGGACGCTTATCAAAAGCTGGTATCGACTCAGAGCGAGTATTGATCAAAATGGCAGCAACTTGGCAGGGCATTGAAGCGGCGCGTTATCTTGAAACTCAAGGCATCCACTGCAATTTGACCCTACTATTTGGTCAGCATCAAGCAATCGCCTGCGCAGATGCGGGCGTGACGCTCATCTCTCCTTTTGTAGGGCGTATTTTAGATTGGCAAAACGTCAACAAAACCGCCAAAATGTACCAGCTTCTGAGGATATGGGCGTACAATCTGTCAAACTTATTTACCAATACTACAAGCAGCATGGCTATCATACGCAAGTCATGGGGCGAGTTTCCGCTCAACTGAGCAGATATTGGCACTTGCAGGTTGCGATTTGTTGACCATTGCGCCCAACCTAATCGATGAGCTGGCAGCCATGGATATTGATGTGCCTCGTCAGTTATCGCCGAGCATGTCCATGGACATGCAAGCGATGAGCCAAGTGAGCTTGACGCATGAAGAGTTTAGCGCGGCCTATCAGCAAGACACAGTCACACAAGACCTATTACCAAAAGGTATTGATGGTTTTATTGGGGCACGTGATGAGCTGGCAAAGACATTAGCGGCTCTGCGCGGGCAATAAAGTAGACACAGCCAATACTCATAACGCACAAAAGATATTTGCCTGCCCACAGTAAGTTGGCTATCATGAGCGACTTCAGATAACAAGAAGCAAGGCTTAAGTATGAAACGGCTATCAATGTTATTGGCAGGCAGTGTTTTAGTGACCAGCGCCCATGCGGTCAATTGGGTCGAGGTGACCGAGAGCGACTCTGGATCGACGTTTAGTTTAGATGTAGACTCTATCGAACACTCTGACATCAACATCATAGACGAAAAAGACGTCGAAAATATCACTGTCTCTTTGCTAAGAACCTATCCTACGCAAAAGATAAGAGCACAGTGAAAGAAAAACCCATCCATCATAGCGATCAGCAATTACTGATTTCTTGTAAAGATTTCAGTTACTATAAAAGAGCTTACGTCGATTATAGCGCTGATAATAAAGTCATTAAGTCGTGGCAATCAGAAAAGCCTATACTGACTACCAAAGACTTTAAGATAACCACACCAAAGACGGTTGGTCGCACGCTGATCGAGTACGCCTGTAAAAGCTATGAGCAAAACAAATCGTAATATCATTAGACTCACCACAAAAAAAGCGCCCTGATGATTTTCAGGGCGCTTTTTATACTCTATAAACTCTCTTGAACAATCAGACTTACGCTTTTAATACCGTATAGACAGGTACTGGGAACTCGCCATGTAGCTCAACCAAATCTAATAAAACTAATGCGCCGACCACAGTATGATCGGCTGACTGGCATAACTCATAAGCGGTCGTCAATGTGCCTCCAGTCGCCAAGATATCATCGACCAGTAATACACGTTCAGGTGGCAAATTATTTTGCATCTCAAGCGTGTCTTTGCCATACTCAAGCGCATATGCTTTATTAGCGACAGGTGGTGGCAGTTTACCTGGTTTGCGGAGCAAGATCATACCCTTACCCAATCTTCCTGCCAGCATACTGGCAAATACAAACCCGCGCGCCTCAACAGCTCCTAAGCAATCCACCTCATCCATTAGTCCCTCTGGCAACGCGGCAAGCAGCGCATCAATGACAGCATCAATATGACTGCGCAGTAACGGAGTAATATCATAAAAATCAATGCCGACTTTTGGAAAGTCTGGTACTGTGCGAATAATCTGCCAAAACGGATGATCTGTATTGAGCATTGGAGTCGTCTCATTTTCGGTAGTGGCAGATGTGGCGGCGTTAATACTCATGAAAACCCTTAGCTTGTATATGTTATATGGCTTGGACAATAGTTAGACACTGATAGATCAGCAGGCAATTATGGCTGACAGTGTCAATTTAGCGGCCGTTATTATAGCATGATTGGCTTTTTTGTGGCGGCTTATAGCCCAAGATCGTACTTCGCTTCGGTACAATGGTACAGATGATGGACTTGATAAAAGCCAATTTCATCTCAATATACAAGTGTAAACTTAACTATGAAAATAACGGTTATATGCTAAACTACGTGCGCTTTTACCGTCTAATATAATGACTGTAATACGAAATATAAGCGTTTATGACGCACTGTGACACTGGTAATGATCGATAGGACTATTTATGAAACGTTATGAATGTATTGTCTGCGGCTGGATCTATGACGAAGCGCTTGGCTGCCCTGAAGAAGGTATTGCCCCTGGCACCAAATGGGAAGACATCCCTGATGACTGGACCTGCCCTGAGTGCGGTGTCGGCAAGCTTGATTTTGAGATGCTTGAGCTGTAGTAGATGACCCTCTAATTAGGACACTTCATGACAACATCAAATGACATTAATAGTGCCAAATTGCCGGAAACGTCAGATACCAGTTTAGACAATACTCTAGACTTTTACCCTACTCCTGAATGGCAACGGTTTGGGGAACATCAGTGGCGCGACTCCGATCTTAGCCAACACCTTCATCAAGCGATGATTGATATTGGTGATGGTATAGAGTTGTGTGTCGAAGCGGGTGGCAACCTAATAATCCGCCCCTACTGATGATCATGGGACTGGGTTCGCAAATGATATTTTGGCCAGACAATTTTATTAAGCGCTTTATTGATGCTGGTTTTTTTGTGATCCGTTTTGACAATCGTGATATTGGCCTGTCTTCTAAAGTACAGATCGAGGGCCTACCGCGTATCAACCAGCTCAAAATGATGGTACGCCTACAAACGGGGCTATCGAACAAAAGCACTCAGGTGGCTTATAACTTGACTGACATGGCAGAAGACACCGCCCGGTTGATCAAGGCGCTCAAGCTTGGCAAAACGCATCTGCTTGGTGCCTCTATGGGCGGGATGATTGCTCAAATTGTGGCGGCACGTTATCCAAGCTTGGTGCAGCGTATGGCGCTTATGTTTACCACGACCAATCGAGCATTTTTAAAACCGCCAAGACCTAAGCAGCTATACACCCTTATCAATCGTCCAGAGAGCCACTCTGAGCGTGATATCGTACGCCATAGTGTCTGGTTTATGAAAACGGTTGGCACACCAGGTCACGTCAATGTGCGCATGGTGCGTGAAATTGCCAAAATCCGCTATCAACGCAATTTTCACCCACTCGGTACGGTGCAGCAGCTCAATGCTATCTTGGCATCAGGCTCTATCAGCCGCTTTAGTAAGCAAGTCAAAGCACCAACGATTGTCTTACATGGTAGCGCTGACGGACTACTACCGGCGTCACAAGGTCGAGTGGTGGCAAAAACCATTCCTAATGCCAAGTTTCATTTAATCGAAGGTATGGCGCATGATATTCCAGAATATTATCAGCCTTATATGGTCGATTTGATTAGCAATCATTTGTTAGAAAAATAGCTATTCGCCTATAGTCACACTAGCCATAAAAAGAGTGTAAACCCTATCGATAACGAATAGGGTTTACACTCTTTCGTTGTATACCAATTATAGATTATGGATATAACGCTAATCGCAGCTGACACCTGTGCCTTCTTTATTGATGCACATTTTATTGCCGTTTTTAAATTGCCGATCCATGCCTTACCACCTGTAAATACAAATGAGGGTTGACCCTTATAATTATCATCAGTTAATACCCCATCACTAGTGAAGCGAAAAGGAATCACTAGCTCACCGCCCAGATTGACAAAGCCCCACTCCTCTCCGATACGAACGCCCGCGAATCCTTCAGAGAATGGACGGACTTCATCGAACGAATAGGTAATCATCGTGACGTCGTTGTCGTCAACGAAGCCCCACTTTCCATCTTGCTGACGTGATTGTAATGTCGTAAAACGTGTAGGTGCAGGTTGTCTTGATTGTGATGACGTATTGTTGGTAGAAGCTGTGGATTTTTTAGTCGACTGACTCTTATCCTGAGCATTTGGATCACGCGTTGCATTACCATTTTTATCTAACCAGCTTATCACACTGTTTTTTACGGACGCGCGCTCTCCCATTACGATAATCATCGATCTCGTCAATCGATGCTGAAAACGAGACAACCGTGCTGTTGGAGGTATTGATAACACCGTAGTTACCATCTTTTTTTACGACGATACGTCCTTCAGATACTGGACGCGCCCACCCTTGATTTCCTTTGAGCATATCGTACATTGCAGGCACGACTTCACGTCCCTGCATATTGAGATAACCGACCCGACTGTTGCGCAATACAGGTAGTAACCCGCCCGATATCTTGTCGGCATCGACTTTCTGATAACGTGATAAATCAACGACCCTTTACCTTTGCTGTCAATCAGAGCGACTGGCGCACCAAAATCTTTGATTGCTAAAAAATAGCCGCTAGTAGACGTACAAGAGACGTTTTTATAGTAGCTTTTGGGGAGCTTGCAACTGGCCGCTTGGGCGCTAGGCATTAAAAAAATTGCACTAGAGACGATACCTATCGCAAAGCTAAATTGCGATATTTTTAGAGGCAAACAAGAGGTCACATTTGGTTGTATTTTTGACATAAAATGTCGGAGTATAAGCAAACCTAGGCAAATAATATAGTGGTTGATGACTGGTGATTTTATGAATACTAGACTAACAAATTGCGATATCAGAGCCAATATCATTCCTGTAAGGATGTGACTCGATTATATAAGCGCTGTTGTACAAGCATTATTGTGTGAGTAAGATCACAAGATGGTTTTACTGCCCTAATGGTTCTACTGCCTTAAAGGCTTTTTTCGTACTATTTGGTTTAATAAATTATCTATAGCAACGATCTATCTAATAACCAGAATAAATTTTGGTTTTGCCATTTTATTTTTGCTTAAAACCACGACAATAGGGTTTTGGCTAACCCTCACATTGGTCTAGGACCATAAGAATAATAATATAAGGACGTTTTATGGCGACTGCTTCTTCACGCTGCCCCTATTGGCCTAGTTATCGGTTGTATTATCTTTGGGCTGGGCAGTCTGATTGTCGCTCACGTTGATATCGGTGGCTGGGCGATGTCATTTTGGCGACTGGCCATTTCAGGTATTGTCTTTGCGATCTTAGCCAAGGTGATGCGCCAACAGATGCCACAATCAAAACGTGCTATTTTTTATGGTTTATTGTCAGGTGCATTTTTAGGATTAGACTTGGCGCTTTGGCACGAGAGCATTTATGCTGTGGGTCCTGGTATTTCGACCCTGCTCAATAGCTTACAAATCTTCTTTTAGCTGCCATTGGTTTTTATATTTTAATGAGCGCCAATCTATCGTGCAGATCATCAGTTTATTTTTAGCGATGCTGGGCGTTGCAATGATAGGCAGTCCTGAATTTGCACACAATACCGCTGCCACTTGGGGATTTGTCACGGGTATTGTGTCAGGAGCAATGCTAGGTGCGTCGATGACTTTTATTCGTAAAACACATGATACCGAACCGACACCGATATTTATGCTGATGCAGCTGATTAGTATCGGTGGCGTCTTAGCCATGATTGTGCCTATGTTTATATTCGATACAGGTCATATCTTGCCCAACACAAGGTCTGAGATTGGTTGGGTGCTTATCTACGGGACAGTGATGCAGTGTTTGGCATGGGGTCTGATTGCTTATTCTATTCCTAAGTTGTCTCTTGCATTGACGGGTCTGTTATTGTTAACTGAACCCATCGCCGCTTTGGTTATTGACTATAGCTGGCTGGACAAACCTATCAATGGCTTACAATGGGGCGGCGCCTTGTTAACCATGCTTGCTATTTATTTAGGGTCACTAAAACCAAAACCACGCGCGCTACGCCGCTATCGATTTTTCAAGATTTTATAAGCGAGACTATAAGTAATTAAGTAGTATTGATACGATTGTCTCACGCAGACATTTAATAAAAAGCGCCCATACTATTCATAGCATGGGCGCTTTTATTAGAGAAGATATACGTTTACTATTTTTATTCGATAGGCTCAAATTTTAATCTTATCAGCATTACTTATTTAACGTCAGAACTTTTATTAAATAAAGCATTCAACACAATAGCGGCTAAAGTGGCAGTACCAATACCACCCAAATCAAAACCACCTAAGTGCAAGCTAAAGTTACCTGTACCCATGATTACGGTCACTGCCGCGATGATCAGATTGCTGTTTTTACTAAAATCAATGTGGCTGTCGATCCAGATTTTTATCCCAGCGATCGTGATCAGACCGAAAACGACGATAGAAGCGCCGCCCAATAAAGCCGCTGGTATCGTTTGGATAATGGCACCAAATTTTGGTGATAACCCTAATATAATAGCGACCACACCTGCGACGACAAATATCGTTGTGCTATATACTTTGGTGACCGCCATCACCCCGATGTTTTCAGCATAGGTAGTCACACCTGTACCGCCAAATCCTGCTGAGAAAGTCGTTGCCAAGCCATCGGCAAAAAATGCTCGGCCCATATAAGGGGTCACGCGAGACTTGGTCATACCTTCCACTGCCTTAAAGTGACCTAAGTTTTCAGCGACCAAAATAAAGGCGACAGGCGCAATGAGAATAATAGCGCTCATCTCAAAGCGTGGGGTATGAATGCTGGGCAGACCAAACCATGCAGCCGCAGCGACTGCGCTAAAATCAATTGCCGTCCCAAAACCTAGGATATTGGTCAACACAAAATAAGCGATGTATGATAATACCAAACCCACGAGTAGCAGCAAACGACGTAACATGCCACGGGTAAATACCGCCACTCCACTGATGAGTAGTACGGTCAACGTAGCCATCCAAGCATCAAACTGATTGGCAGAAACCCCTTGGATAGTAACTGGTGCCAAATTAAGACCAATAATCATGACAATAGCACCAGTGACGATAGGCGGCATCAAGCGCTCAATCCAGCCAGTGCCTGTTTTCATCACTAACAGGCCAATCAGCGCATAAATGATACCGCAGGCCATGATACCGCCTAGCGCGACATTCAAATTGGCATTGAACCCTGCCCTGCATACGCAGTTACCGCAATCACTGGACCAATAAAAGCAAAGCTTGATCCCAAGTAGCTTGGCATACGCCCACCAGTGATCATAAAGAACATCACCGTACAGATACCAGACATCAAAATGGCTAAGTTAGGGTCAAATCCCATCAATAATGGCGCAAGGACGGTCGCACCAAACATGGCAAATGTATGTTGTATACCAAGTAATACACTCTTTGACGGTGGCAAATAATCATTGATACCCACTGGATCACGATCCAAATCACCTTTGTAAGGTCGCCATGTCGGAAACCAGCGACCATTTTCAAAATCTGGATTGTGCGGATAACTGATGGCTGCTGAATCAATACCTGCAGCTTCCAATGCATTGTGAGCTGACTGATTTTGAGCGCTGTTGTCTGAAGCTGATGATGGGTCTTTTGAGATGGCATGCGCGCGTGTCCTATGTGAGCTGAGGTAATAGGCTAAAATAATGGAAAAGTAAAAACGGTGCGAAATTGGGGATAGTAGCGAACGCGATAGAAGTCGTAAACAATATAAATAAGCACTATCGTCTTCTATCGATAATATGTCATCCCAATTCATTCATTTATGTTGTAATATGACAAACCAAAAGTATTATTTGGTATGATAGCCAGTTCTTGGATGGTTGTATTAGATCACTATGTATGTATAACCAAAGATACTGTATGATCAAAGCACGTTTGCTCTTCTGCCAACCAGCCTATTTAATAGAGATATTGACTTACAGGATGTTACATAGTCGTTGACTCCGAGCATGATAGCGGAGTTTCAAAACAAATAAAAGTGATTATTCAGTCACCATCTGTACTCTTTAATAGCAATATTTTTATAGACGGTCGCTCACAAGTCTTCTGTAGTGGGCCTTGAGAGTGACGACTGCCTATTATATTTTCAATAAAAGCGCTCAAGGCAATTATCACAATTGTTCAAGCCTTTGAATTTTCGGTAACTCATTATGATTAGTATTTTTGATTTATTTAAAATCGGCATTGGTCCATCGAGCTCACATACAGTGGGACCAATGGTGGCAGCCAATTTATTTTTAGCCTCATTGACCAAACAAATGGAACTGACGGCTATCGCAAAGATTGAAATCGAGCTTTATGGCTCTTTGGCGGCGACAGGAAAAGGGCACGCAACAGATACTGCCATATTGTTAGGGTTACTTGGCCATACACCTAGCACCATCGATACACGTATGACCAGCAGCTATCTTTCTCCCTATTTTTTCTGGCAAGACATTAAATGTGTCAGGTATTCACACGATTGCATTTGATACAGAGCAGGATATTTATTGGTACGACGATACTGTCCTGCCCTATCACCCTAACGCATTGACGCTTCGTGCTATATCGACTGACGGTACTCGTTATCAGCAGACCTACTATTCGATTGGTGGTGGTTTTGTCATCAATAAAGAAGATGCCACCGATCCAGATGAAGATCATGCCAGCCCAACGATCGATAGCGTTCCTTATCCCTTTTAATAATGCAGCAGAACTACTAGAACAATGTCGTCAGTATGATTTGAGCATCAGCGAATTAGTACTGGCCAATGAATGCCACTTCCATGACAAAGAGACAGTGTTTGCCTACCTAGATAGTATTTGGGAGGTCATGCAAGATTGTGTTAAGCAAGGCTGTGAAAATGGCGGTATTTTGCCAGGTGGCTTGGATGTCAAACGCCGCGCACAAGATTTGCACAGGCAGCTGTCTGCGGAAAAGACCAACCTATCACCAACAATGACAAATTGGCCGCCATGGACTGGGTAGACTTGTACGCGCTCGCCGTCAATGAAGAAAACGCCAATGGCGGCAAAGTTGTGACCGCACCCACCAATGGCGCAGCAGGTATTATTCCTGCAGTATTGCACTACTATCGTGATTTTTTACCTAACTATAGCCAAGATGGTGTCCGCAAGTTTTTATTGAACGCCACCGCTATCGGTAGCCTAATCAAGCAAAACGCTTCCATCTCTGGTGCTGAAGTCGGCTGCCAAGGCGAGGTTGGATCGGCATGTGCGATGGCAGGTTCTGCATTAGCAGAGATCATGAATGGGACACCAGCTAAATGCTTAAATGCGGCAGAAATCGGTATTGAGCATAATTTAGGTCTAACCTGCGACCCTATTGGTGGACTGGTGCAGGTGCCTTGCATCGAGCGCAATGCCATGGGGCGGTCAAAGCTATCAACGCAGCACGTTTAGCCTGTAGAGGAAATGGCCAGCACTTCGTCTCTTTGGATAAGGCTATAGAAACCATGAAGCAGACAGGTGCTGATATGTCTGATAAATATAAAGAGACCGCTCGTGGTGGCCTAGCTGTCTATGCTGATAATAGAATTCCTACTGCGATGCGCGGCGTTAGTGTTAACTACAGTCAATGTTAATGCAATTGATAAATGTTACCTTTAACCACGCTATATCATCATAGCAGCAGATATCGTATCAATAAAAGGCCGCTATATATTAGCGGCCTTTTTATTAGTTGTATACTTTCAAGCTGTACTATTCAGCAGTTTTTGAAACGACTTCGTTTAAAATCCAAACTGGTTTGACCACATTAGATCCTTCAGCAGTGACTGCTTCTTGGCGTACATCTAATACATAACGGTAGTTTGGCTCATAAGTGAAGCCTTGAATGTTACCACTTAAAGTGGTGTAGTTTTTCTGATAAGTTTGGCGATACTGTAGGCACTGTGATTCAACCATCGTACCGTCTGTTGCAGTCAGGTCACAAACTGCTTTACGCGGTGCGATTTCTACTTCAAAACTTGGAATATTTACCACTTTGACGTTCATAGGCTGTCCTTCTACAACCATTGTACGTTCATTGTCCATGTCCATAGTAGAACAACCAGTAAGAGCAAAAGTTGTCATCAATGCTGCAAGTGCTAATCTTTTCATTATTCAATCCTCAGATAATTGGTAATAATTCTTCATTTTCTATCTAAATTTATTGTTTTAAAAACTCTACTGCATTTCTTCATACAACAAAGCTTCTTTCTATCATGATGATATTTAGAGTCACGCTAATTGAAATCTCTAGCCAGCTTTACTAGCGATGTAGTGAATATCATCTGTTTACCCCAGCAAGTATAGGTCGCAATTCACCTTACTCTCTATGACTGCTTTGTAAAGTAACGTCAGCTTTTGCAACTGATGTTAATAAAGCGTATTGAATAAAAGAGTAATTTGATAACAGCTTAGTATTAGACATAAAAAAGCCAGAGCAATAATCACTCTGGCTTTTTTATAAATAGATTTAAAAAATCTGTCAAGATTGAAACTTTTAAGACTGTTTCTAACTGCGATAGTCAGCGTTTATCTTGACATAGTCGTATGACAAATCGCAGGTATACACCGTATCGCTAGCATCACCACGAGCCAAATCAATGTGAATAGTAATCTCAGCGCGGCTCATGACGGCCTTACCTGCTTCTTCTGTATAGCTGGGCGCGACACCGCCATTTTGACAAATCATCACCTCATCTAAATACACATCAACTTGCTCGGTGTCTAGGTCGTCAATACCAGCATAACCGACTGCCGCCAAGATGCGCCCCCAGTTTGCATCACTCGCAAAGAATGCCGTTTTTACCAGCGGCGAATGCGCCACAGCATAAGCCACATCGCAGCACTCTTGCGTGGTCTGCCCGCCAGTCACTTTGACGGTCATAAACTTGGTCGCCCCTTCACCGTCACGGACAATGAGCTGTGCCAAACGTACAAACACGTCGCGCAGTGCATCAAAAACGGCCTGATAATGCGGATGCGCTGGACTATCAATCACCTCTGAGCTGGCAGCGCCTGTCGCAATCAACACGCAGCAGTCGTTGGTCGATGTATCCCCATCAACGGTAATACGGTTAAACGACTGTTCATTGATAGCGCTGAGCATCTCTTGCAACAGATCAGCGGCGATATTGGCATCGGTTGCGACATAACCCAGCATAGTCGCCATATTTGGACGTATCATGCCTGAGCCTTTTGACATGCCAGTGATATGATAGCTAGTACCTGCAACGTCGACTTTTTGGCTAGCAAGCTTAGGGACAGTATCTGTCGTTCGGATACCGTTAGCAGCAGCCAACCAGTTATCAGAGGCTAAGTTTGCTAACGCATCGTCTAAACCTGCAATGACCGCGTCACTATTTAATGGTTCGCCAATCACGCCAGTAGAAAATGGCAATACTGTATTAGCCTCTACGCCAGCTTTTTCAGCCAAGGCAATACAGATTTCAGTAGCGCGGCGTTTGCCATCAGCGCCCGTCCCTGCGTTTGCATTACCTGTATTGGTTACCAGATAACGCGGACTAGCCTTGGTAAAGTGCTCACGTAATATACGTACAGGCGCGGCGCAAAATGTATTTTTGGTCGTGACAACTGCGGTCGTGGCATGTTCAGCGATTTCAATCACGACCAAATCATCACGATTTTTGTAGCGTACGCCCGCGGCAGTTGCGCTCAGCTTAATGCCATCAATGGGATAAATAATATCAGGTACTGCTACGTTTCCAACAGACATAGTAAAATCCTTATTTTTCAATTTTTATCGTTGTTTTTAGGTGATGTAATAAACACTATAATTGATCCAATTTAAGAGTGGTACAAGGCAACCGAGTGCAGATGGATATATCATACTTCAAGCAAGGTTAACGCCGTAATGCTTTTATAGTGGATTGACTATATATCTGAATATTACGGTTTTTTTAGATCGAATGCTGACCAAATGGGTGCATGATCTGAGGGTTTTTCCATCGCACGCAGCTCATAGCTGATGCCAGCACCAATGCATTCACTAACGAGGTCTGAGGTGCATAAAATATGATCAATACGTAAACCGCGCTTGGGTTCATCATTAAAGCCGCGGCTGCGATAATCAAACCAACTATATAACTCTGTACTCTCTGGATAATGCAAACGGTACGTATCGGTCAACTCACGCGACATTAATGCTGAGTACCATTCGCGTTCCTCTGGCAAAAATGAGGTTTTTCTATTTTTTAACCAGCGCTTTGCATTGACCTCACCGATACCGATATCGATGTCCTCTGGCGCAATATTCATATCACCCATGACAATGATCGAACGACCTTCTGCCTTTAGTGTATCAATATAAGCCATTAAATCTGCATAATAAGCACGCTTCATCGGAAATTTGATCGGATGGTCTTGGCTCTCTCCTTGTGGAAAATAACCATTGAGCACATCCACTTCACGCCCTTCAAGCTCATAGCGTGCATGTATAAAACGCTTTTGTGCTTCTTCGTCATCACCAGGAAAGCCTTTTTGTACAAATATAGGCGCCACTTTTGACAGTAGCGCCACGCCATAATGTCCTTTTGCCCGAAATACTCTACGTGATATCCTAGAGCTTTTATGTCATCAAGTGGAAATTGATCGTCATGGACTTTGGTCTCTTGTAGACCCATGACATCAGGATCGATTACTTCGCGCACTGCCTCAAGCTGATGCTGGCGAGCGCGGATACCATTGATATTAAAACTGACAAAACGGGTCATAAACTGTCCTATACTGATTGGTTAAAAGACTGTGCTGATATAGATGAGTCTGATACAAAAGCCTATGATAACAGACCTAGGCTGCCCTAGCTGTTGCATGGCCTTATATCTTGAGCTAGAGTAGCGCTTATTATAAATATAATAGAGACTATTTTTGTCGGGTTTCTTATTTGCCCACATATATAAATTACGTTCGCTAAACAACCTTTATCAAAAATACTGAGCCCGTTATGACGACAACTGAGCATAAAAATACAAATACAGCCGTAAATAACGACATTGAACCACTATTTGCTAAAGATTATAACGTCTACATCAACCATACGGATGCAGGCGGCATCGTTTATCATGCCAACCATCTGGTGTTTTTGAAAACTGCCGCCGTGATTGGTTTACCAAGCTGGGTCTAAACGGTTATTTTTGCAAACTGATGATGGCGACATACAGCATTTTGTCGTGAGTCAGGCGGATTTACAATACAAGAGAGCCATTCTCTTAGATGAAATCATTACTGTACGTATCGATAAAGTGGAGCTAAAGCCTGCTAGCATCATATTTTATCAAAGCATTCGCCGTAGCACATCAGATAATAGCGCTACAGACAAAACCACTAGCCAGATATTAAGTAGCACCAAAATCGTCATTGCTTGTGTACAAAACCTTGTTAAGCCAGAACCAATGGCTAATAACGAAACAAATAACGCTCAACCTGACAACGCAGTAAATACCACACCCATGCGTCCTATCCGTGTACCAAAAGAATTACGAGATGCCATTGAGCAGGCGATTAGTGAGCAAACGAACGAGCGACTGTAGAACGCTATGCGCATTGATCCTGATAGACCCTTGCTTGAATTTAATAATCTCTGGGTGCATGGCAGGCCGGTAGTCGGTAGCGATAATCCTAAGCATAGTAGTGGTGAACAGACAAAAACCTTTGTACCGCATAAACTCTATCAAAGGTGGTTAAATAAGCGACAAAAATGCGCTATCTGATGGACTATCGCCTCATAGCCGCATATTGATAAACGGTGCGAGTGGCAAGCTACTATCAGGACAAATCACCATGTTGACAGGGGCTTCTGGTAGTGGCAAATCTGTCCTCTTGCGGGTGCTGGCAGGATTGTTGCCGATGAGCACTGGTGATATTCATTTGCGTAGTGATGCCACGCCACATCAGCGAGATGAAAGCATTCACACCACATCGCCAATTACTTGGCGCAAGCAAGTGGCGCTGCTTGCTCAACAGCCACAGCTGTTAGAGGGCAATGTCCTTGATAATTTAAAGATGCCTTATGCTTTAGACGCGCATCAGACCCAAAGTTTTGATATAAACTGGCATTTGACCCAACTTGCGTCTTTGAATAAAAATGCAGACTTTTTGCAACAAGAGGCCAACCACTTATCGGGTGGTGAGCGTCAGCTGGTCAATACCTTACGCCTACTACAACTCAATCCGCGAGTACTATTACTAGATGAGCCAACCGCCGCGCTAGATATCGACACCTCAGCGCAGTTGGTCAGCTTGCTGATGAGATGGTTGCAGGCCAACAGGCAGCGCTCGTTATTATGGGTAACTCACGATACCAAAGAGATTATGTCATTAGCCAGTAGACATTGGCATATGCAAGCAGGTGTACTAACCGAAGCGCCCTAGGGCACGATATGATGCTCAAAAACTTGCTCGAAACCTTCATTACATCGTGCTCATGACATTACTGCCTTCCTTTATAATGAGCCCCATCAACGGTATGAATCATATGCAAGTATTTTTAACTTACAGTGATATTGCGCTTGCCAGTTGTATGATTATCATCGTATTACTCATCTCATGGCAACTGCGCTTAAAACTGACAAAAACGCTGTTGATAGCTGCTATTCGCACCATTGTGCAGCTTAGCTTTATCGGTCTGATACTGGCATGGATTTTTGCCCGTGAGCAGTGGTATGAAGTGTTGCTGATTTTGACCATTATGACCCTGATTGCAGGGAGTGCTGCCAAAAATCGTGTCAAACGCAGCTATAAAGGGTTGCTAACCGATACGCTAATAGCCGTCGGCACCTCAGCGACACTGGTCACTGCAATAGCGATGATCGTTATCCTAAGAGTACAGCCTTGGTATACGCCGCAATTCATTATTCCTATACTGGGGCTGATATTAGGCAATTCTTTGACTGCCATCTCATTAACGAGCAATCAGTTGATCGAAGCTTTTCATGAGCAGCAAGGGCGTATCGAGATGATGCTGAGTCTTTCTGCTCGACCATTTGAGGCCGTCCATGAGCAGATTCGTGCCGCAATCACAAATGGCATGACCCCAACGCTCAACTCTATGCTAGTCGTCGGTATTGTCAGCTTGCCCGGTATGATGACGGGGCAAATATTGGCTGGTGCCGACCCCACACAAGCGGTCCGCTATCAGATAATCACGATGTTTTTGATCTGTGTGAGTAGCACACTTGGCTGTACCATCAGCGCGCTGCTCATTTATCGACGCTTTTTTAATAAAAACAAGCAGTTTATTCTGCCTCATTGATACCATTTTCTCTTTGCATGATATTCATCTTATTGACCATCAAACGTTGCCAGCTTAGTGACTTGCACCATGAATGAGTCATATCCATTTTAATACTTACGCAATCACTTCTCTGTTTTATCAATAAATCCTTCTACCCTATTGACACGTTTGACTCACTCAAAAACTTATCTTGCGGTAGCAAATTTCTTATACATCATATACCTGCTGTAGTGTTCAGCTTTATCTATGTACTGCTCAGTCTTGCTTTCTATTATTGTCTTCAACATTATTCATGCTACTGTATTGCTTAAATGTATCGTTTTTTTGATACCGTAGTTGCAAAAACCAGATAATATCTACTTGAAATACAGCTTATTTCTTTCATTGCATTATCTAATTGTTTGATTCATTTAACTCACCCATCAGTAGTTAATTAGATTGAACAACGGCAACAACAGCAAGCAGACATGGACGTTACTGCATCCAATAGCAGGTTAATCACATTAATGCTGATTTGTGATATTGACATGCATATGACTGCTTTCTTAAAAACATTCACCTATATCAAACTGCAAGGACGCTGACTATGATGCCGAACAAACCTTGGCTTGCCAATTATCCCGATGGTGTACCTAAGACTATCAACCCTGATAGATATAGCAGCATAATGGAGCTGTACGAGGAATGCTTTGACCGCTTTCGTATGCACCCTATGAGTATCTGTATGGGTGTGACTCATACTTATCATGATGTCAATAACGCCTCGTTGGCCGTCGCCGCATGGCTACAATCTCAGGGACTACCACAAGGCAGTGTGGTGGCACTGATGATGCCAAACGTGCCGCAGTATCTGCCCACGATGATTGGTATCTTGCGGGCAGGCTATGTATGCACCCCAGTCAATCCACTCTATACAGGCCGCGAGCTGCGTCATCAGCTCAACGACTCAGGCGCACAAATTATCTTTGTGGTAGACAACTTTGCCCAAGCGCTCGAGCAGGTCATCGGCGAGACCAAAATCAAACGTATTGTCTTATCAAAAATGGGCGATATGATGGGGCTCAAAGGCATCTTGGTCAATACTATCATTCGCCAAGTCAAACGTCTGGTCCCCAAATACAAGCTCAACGACCCAAAGTATCAAGTCACCAAACTCCCTGATGTGCTCAAAAAGGCAAAAACCTTCCCTTTCAAAAAGCCAAAAATGTCACTTGATCAAAAGGCGTTTTTGCAATATACCGGCGGCACGACAGGATTATCAAAGGGTGCCATCTTGTCGCAGCGTAATATCGTGGCGGCGGCGATGCAATCAGAGGCTTGGACCCGCCCTATCACCTCTGAGATCAATGAGGTATATATCAATATGGTCATGGCGCTACCGCTGTATCATATCTTTGCCTTTATGCTCAGCTTGCTCGGCATGCGCTCAGGTTATACCTTTATTTTGATACCCAACCCGCGCGATATACCAGGGTTTATCAAAACCTTATCAAAACAGCCTTTCCATATTTTTCCAGCGGTCAATACGCTGTTTAAAGGCTTGCTAGATCATCCAGACTTTAAACACCTAGATTTTAGCTCGCTACGTATCTCGCAGGCAGGTGGTATGGCGGCGACCGAACAAACCGCCACTCGCTGGCTTGAGACCACTGGCTGTGCGATGATCGAAGGTTGGGGGATGACCGAAGGCGTGGCGGTCGGTACGGCCAACGTCATCACAGATCGTAAGTTTAACGGCACAATTGGTGTGCCCGTCCCTAGCGTCGATGCCATTGTGATTGATGATGAGGGCAAGCGCGTCGGTGTAAACCAAGCAGGCGAGCTGTGTATCAAAGGCCCTAACGTCACCTCAGGTTATTTAAACAGAGACAGCAGTGATGACTTTACCAGCGATGGTTACTTCCGTACTGGTGATATCGTTAGTATGGATGAAAAAGGCTATTTTAGACTGTTGGACCGTAAAAAAGACATGATTTTGGTCTCTGGTTTTAACGTCTTTCCTAATGAGATTGAGTCTGTCATGCTTGACTGCGACGGTATCGTTGATTGTGCGGTCATTGGTATTCCTGATGAGCGCCAAGGCGAGGCAGTCAAAATCTATGTGGTGCCTGCGGACAACAATGTCACCAAAGAAGCTATCAAAGAATTTGCGCTGGACAACTTAACGGGTTATAAATGTCCGCGCTATATTGAATTTGTGAGTGATCTGCCAAAGAGTAATGTTGGTAAAGTATTACGTCAAAAACTGCGTGAGAAACATCATGCAGACCACCCTCAACACTAAGTAGCTTCTCTTGAAAAAAGCGCCCTATATCAATAATAAGGCGCTTTTTGTTGCACCTATTTGCTTTTAATGTCTCATTGAAAGATAAATGTATCGAGCACAAATTTTTATCTACTCTGATCAATTCTGTATACCCTTCACTCTCCAACATATATTTTTTCATATATCAAACCCAAATATAAACTATCAAGTTCTCGTATGCCTGTAACGAGTTTAGTTGTAGTTATGTTAATGTAAACCCGCAATGTGTCACTAAGTTTTCTGTCGATTTAGATTAATCGAATATTGACTTTAGACACGTCAAAACTGTTGATTTGAAAGGTATTTCAATTTTAGAAACAGTAACCCGTTATTTGATCTACCCAGAAGCGTATTTATTAAGCGTTTAGTCTTGGTAGTTAAATCAAATTTTATAGAGGACTCTGTACGTTAGCAGTATGTGAAAACAAAGGATAGCACTCGACAATTTATTGCTCAAAGAGCAATGATGTATATCGTCGACATGGATGTGACTACTTTTTTATAGACCCTTAACTTATCTTAATTTAAGGACGCTTGGCATGACAGTAGAGAAACCTTGGCTTGCTCAATACCCAGAAAACGTACCCAAGACCATTAATCCCGATCAATATGAAAGCCTCATAGAGTTGTATGAAGAGTGCTTCAACCGTTTTCGTATGCATCCGATGACTATCTGCATGGGTGTGACTCATACTTATGATGACGTTGACAAAGCATCATTGGCAGTAGCAGCATGGTTACAAGCTCAAGGCTTACCTAAAGGCAGCGTCGTGGCACTCATGATGCCAAACGTTCCACAATATTTACCAATCATGATTGGTATCTTACGCGCAGGTTACGTCTGTACCCCGATCAACCCACTATATACAGGTCGTGAGCTGCGTCATCAATTGAATGACTCAGGCGCTCAGGTGATTTTTGTGGTGGATAACTTTGCTCAAGCGCTAGAGCAAGTCATTGAAGAGACCAATATCAAGCGTATTGTACTCTCAAAAATGGGCGATATGATGGGCTTAAAAGGTATTTTGGTAAATACTGTCATCCGTCAAGTCAAACGCTTAGTGCCTAAATACAATCTAAATGACCCTAAGTACAAAGTCACGAAATTCCCTGAAGTACTGAAAAAGGACGTAATCTACCGCTTCAAGCACCCAAAGCCACCTTGCAGCAAAAAGCGATTTTGCAGTACACAGGCGGCACAACGGGTCTGTCTAAGGGTGCTGTTTTGACGCAGCGTAATGTCGTCGCAGCGGCGATGCAATCAGAAGCATGGTATCGTCCAGTCACCTCAGATATCAATGAGGTATATATCAATATGGTAATGGCATTGCCGCTCTATCATATTTTTGCGTTTATGCTCAGCTTACTTGGTATGCGTTCAGGCTACACTTTTATTCTAGTACCCAATCCGCGTGATATGCCAGGGTTTATCAAAACGCTATCAAAACAACCGTTCCATATTTTCCCTGCGGTAAACACTTTGTTTAAAGGTTTACTTGATCAGCCAAATTTCAAAGATTTGGACTTTAGCTCATTGCGTATCACGCAAGCCGGTGGTATGGCGGCAACCGAGCAAACAGCAGCCCGTTGGTTAGAAGTTACTGGCTGTCCGATGGTTGAAGGTTGGGGTATGACTGAAGGTGTTGCAGCGGGTACCGCCAACGTCATTACTGATCGTAAGTTCAACGGTACAATCGGCATACCAGTTCCTAGTGTCGATATCATCGTCGTTGACGAAAATGGTGAACGTGTCGCCATGCATGAGGCAGGTGAGATGTGCATCAAAGGCCCAAACGTCATGTCAGGCTATTTCAATCGAGACAATACCAATGATTTCACAAGCGATGGTTACTTCCGTACTGGCGATATTGTGAGCATGGATGAAAAAGGCTACTTCACTTTACTAGACCGTAAAAAAGATATGATTTTGGTGTCAGGATTCAATGTATTTCCAAATGAGATTGAAGCGGTCATGCTTGACCATGAAGGTATCGTCGATTGCGCCGTGATTGGTATCCCTGATGAAAAACAAGGTGAAGCCGTCAAAATCTATATTGTGCCTGCAGACAACAATGTCACCAAAGAAGACATCAAAGAGTTTGCATTAGACAATTTAACGGGTTATAAGTGCCCGCGTCATATCGAGTTTGTCAGCGAACTACCAAAAAGTAATGTCGGTAAAGTATTGCGTCAAAAGCTACGTGAGCAGCACATATCAGACAACCCGTAAACACTATAATCTGTACATGATTATCTAGCCATAGAGACAAAAAGCCCACTGTTATTAGAGTGGGCTTTTGTTTTATTGCACGAGCGTGTTGCATCAGCTCAATCGACTCATCACTTGCAGCGGCAAACGCTTCATCGCCTGTCCCACGATTGACCATGGTAAGCTCGGTACACACGCCTCTTCTACCTCGGCCTCAATCGCGGCAACGATCGCTTTGGTACCTGTCTCAGTATCGACTTCAAACGGCAATGGCTTGGCATTCGTATTAATCTCAGTACGGATGTAACCGGGATAAATAGTAGAGACCTTAATAGGCAACTTAGTCAATAGCATATCAGCACGAATCCCTTCTGCAAGATGTGCCAAACCTGCTTTACTCGCGCCGTAAGCTGTCAGGTGCTTAGGCAGGCCACGCATCGCTGACATGCTCGACATGACGACCAGATGACCACTGTTTTGAGCCCGAAAGATATTCATCGCCGCTTCGCATTGTGCCAATGCCGAGATGAAATTAATCTCAACGGTACGGCGATTGGTATCAAAACGTCCTTTACCAATACGGCGACTATCGCCAATCCCTGCATTGACCACGATACGATCAATAGTGCCAAAGTCAGCAGCAAATGCGTCAAATACCTTAAAAACAGCATCATAATCACTGACATCTAACGCTTGGTATTCAACGCGTATATTAGGATATGCTGCTACCAGCTCTGACTGCAAGCGCTCTAAACGATCAGTACGGCGCGCACAGATAGCAAGATTATAACCAAGCTTAGCAAACAATCTTGCCATACCCTCGCCCAATCCTGAGCTTGCTCCTGTGATCAGGACGGTTTTGCCTTGACCAACCTGCTGTTTGTTTAGGTCTTTTAGATAGCGTGATGGCTGAACGGCGCTAAATACCTGAGCTTTACTTTGTTTGGCGCTTTTAGTGACTAAATTAAGCAGTTTGTGTTGCATAAGCCCTCCCTTGTATCGACTCTAAATGACACTCCAGTTTTATAGATCCTCTGTACCAACGACAAAAACTGGTTGACTAAAATCGTTTATTGTAATGGCTAATGCTCTACAAATACGTGGCGATTATGTATAAAAGCGCATCCAAACCCATTGACTCAATTATCGCCACGTCACAAACTGCTTACCTTCAGAAAATAAATGACTGTATTCATTTAAAGACAATAAATGCGCGCGCTGACTCTTTAGGGTGATCGATGTCACGCCCGTATTGACTAAGCTCTTATTTAACTGATAAGCGGTTTGACTGCCTTGGCTCAGTAGCTTTGCGGTAATGGCAGCGATGACACCGCCTGAGGTAAAGACCAATACAGTGCTATGTTGGTCTAAGTGCATATCGGCTATCTTTGTACGTACTTGTTCAAGCGCTTGCTGCGCTCGCTCATTGAACTGCGGCCAGCTTTCAATATAATCCTGATCATTGTTGCCACCATGCCAGCGCTGCATCGCTTGATCAAACAGCTCAGCAAGACGCCGATTTGGTGATTGAGCATTGGCAATTTCAGCGGATATCTCAGCTTGGTTATCAAAATCACCAGCGGATTTCACAAACACATCTTTGTGATTGAACTCGTCAAATTGTGGCAAAATATAGCTTTCATGCTCATCAAAGTTGATGGCTGTCGCAATGGCCATGTCGTCATTATTGGCCTGAGCAAACGGTTGATACCCTTGCCAAAAATGGCGAGCAGAGTCTTGTTGCCTGACCAGATTACCCGTAAATATCGCATCGATACGGCGCTGGGTATTTGCATAGTGTTGACCCAGCATTTTTGCTTGGGTTTCACCTAGCTCTGACAGCCGATCATAGTTTTCTTGACCAAAAGAAGCCTGACCATGACGGGCTAAAAGTATGGTTGTCATAAAATACTGCCTTTTATTATATTGTCCAAATTGCGGTTTTTCTTATACTTCAGCTGAATCAGAGGGCTTAGCAAAATAGCCTTTTGGTAAAATGCCTTTCACTACTTTTTGTACAGGGTCTGGCAATTTCTCAATCGTTGCCGCATCGACTCCTCTGTCTTCTAAATATGGCTGAACGTGTGTATTGAACAGCGCTTCGCCTTCATATTGTGCAATCAGTTTGAGACATTTGGCATGCATGACATGTATGGCAAGCCACGCGTTTTTAAATGCTGGATTGGTGGTTTGTTTATGATAGTAGCGATAGTAGATTTGCTGAATGATACCTGATAGACGAAACAGCCCAAACACTTCATAAAAGGTCCAGTTATCTATCTGTAGTCCAGATTTTTCTAGATAATAAGCAACCACTTCGTCACGCGTCATCATACCTTCTAAGTGAGTTGGCTGGCGACGAAACTGCTGCATGACAATATTGTCGTCTTCCTCAATCCAGTAAGCCAACGCACTACCCAAGTCCATTAGTGGATCGCCAAGGGTTGCCATCTCCCAATCGAGGACTCCGATAACTTTAGTCGGCTCGTTTGCATCGAGTATGACGTTGTCAAAGCGCCAGTCATTGTGAATAATGCACGTTTTGCTATCAGCAGGGTATGCTTTTGAGCCACTGTCTGACCAAGGCAAAGCTTGGGACGTTGGGTGTCTTTGCTTTGATATAACGCTTGTCCCAGCCACTAATTTGGCGCGCGCAGTAGCCATCACCGCGACCCAAATCAACCAAATCAGGATGCGCTGTATAATCTATTTGATGCAGCTCTACTAGCGCATCTAAAACATTGGTGCAAAGCTGACGGATTTGTTCAGGATCTAGATCGACCCCTTTTGGTAAATTGGCACGGGGAATGATCCCTTCCATACGCTCCATGACATAGAAATCAGCACCGATGACAGATTCATCTGTACATAGCGCAATCATTTCGGGCACATAAGGATAAGCATTTTTTAATGCTTTTTGAACGGTATATTCGCGTACCATGTCGTGCGCAGATTTTGCCTTGGTACCTTTTGGTGGACGGCGTAAGATAAGATCTTGGTTTTTATCATCGCCTTCATATTGTAAGCGATACGTCCAGTTAGAAGCCCCGCCTGAGAACTGAGTGACTGTAGGCTCGCCTACGACATCGACACCTTGGCTACGTAGCCATGCGCTGATAGCTTTGGCATCAAGCTCCTCACCCTCACGCACCGCGCCGCCTTTATCTAATACTCTATGGTCAGTTGACATGTGACATTCCTTATCCTGTGATCAGTTATTTTTATAACTTATGCTTATAGTAGTAAAAAATTAGTAGTAAAAAACAGTCATAGTGATGGAAAATTCACTACTAAATCGTTAATAGTGAATTTCCAATTTTTTATTTTCAGCAATAGTGGCGTGAGCAACTTAAGGTTTACTCACACCCATTGATTAATATTAGGTTTTGTTAGACTTAGAACGGCTAAAGCCCTGACGCTTTAGCTCTAGCTTGGCAATCATGGTTTTATGTACTTCATCAGGACCATCTGCCAACCGTAGCACACGAGCTTGCGCATAGAAATTTGGTAACAATGTGTCTTGGCACACACCCATGCCACCATGAATCTGAATCGCCATATCAACCACTTCTTGTAACACCGTTGGCGCAACCACTTTGATCGCAGAGATTTCAGTGAGTGCCGCTTTGGTTCCTTGAGCATCCATTTTTGCGCCGCATAAAGGGTTAGCAAGCGCGCTTGATCAATTTTGATACGCGCCTCAGAGATACGCTCAAAGTTTCCACCCAATTGTAGTAATGGTTTACCAAAGGCCGTGCGCGACATGCCGCGTTTCACCGCCAGCTCTAAAGACTTCTCAGCCGCGCCGATACAACGCATGCAGTGATGAATACGACCTGGCCCCAAGCGACCTTGCGCAATCTCAAAACCCTTACCCGGCCCACCAATAAAGTGACTGACGGGCACACGTACATTATCAAAGCTGACCTCACCATGACCGTGCGGCGCATCATAATCGCCAAACACTTTAAGCATACGTTTAATATTCACACCCGCAGTATTGACTGGTACCAGTACCATCGAGTGCTGATGATGACGATCTGCGCTTTCATCCGCGGTATAGGCCATAACAATCAAAATATCAACCGCAGGATCGCCAAGGCCCGATGACCACCATTTGCTACCATTAATGACAATTTCATCACCATCGACCACAGCAGTTGCTTGCATATTGGTGGCATCGCTTGAGGCCACATCAGGCTCAGTCATACAAAACACTGAGCGGGTCTCACCTTCTAATAGCGGCGTGAGCCATTTGTCTTGCTGTTCTTGCGTACCATAGCGCCATAATAGCTCCATATTGCCGCTGTCAGGCGCATTGCAGTTAAACACATGCGGCGCGAGCAAACTGCGACCCGTCAGCTCTGCAATTGGTGCATAATCAGTGACTGAAAGCCCTGCACCTAAAGTGTCGTCAGGTAAGAATAAGTTCCATAAACCCGCTTCACGTGCTTGTTTGCGTAGGTTGTCATAAGCGTCTGGCCATTCCCAGTTTTCCCAGTTTCCATCAGGATTTTTCTTATGACATTCTTCCCAGAATTGGGCTTCGATGGGTTCAATATGCGTTTCAATGAACGCTTTGACTTTGGCATGCATGGCTTGACCATGTTCCGTTGCGGTAAACATTAAATTGTCGCTAGACATAAATGACTTCCTTTTCTTTATTGATTGTCTAAATCAGGTTTTGACAAAAAGCTCTGCGAGATCTTTAATGCGAGCTTTAGTGTACGGACGTATACTGTTTTCTGTATCCTACATTTATAACACAGCAATTATGATTAAACAGCAAAAGGCGCGACCCGTTAGGACACGCCTTTTACAAAATACAAACAGTGTATTGCTGAACATATGACCGCTAAAATATTAGCCATCAGACATCATAATGATATCTAACACTATTTTAGAATATTCAAACGGCTGTTTAGCTCAAAACGTGCGAGCGCATCTGGCAGTTTATCCACTGCCATACTGAGCGTCGCTTCTGCGGCTTGCGCAAGACCCAGCTTCTCTGCCAGCGTCGGCTTTTGACGTGAATGTAATGCGTACACCTCATTGTCTTCCATACGCTCTAAGATGTAGCTGTCAGAGGTTTGTAAGCTGTCAATCAGGTTAAGCTTCAACGCATCTTCACCATACCAATGCTCACCTGTGGCTACTTTGGCAACATCAAGTTCTGGACGATAGGTATTGACGAAATGCTTGAATAGCTCGTGCGTCTGCTCTAGCTCTTCTTGGTATTTGGCACGATCTTCGGCATCGTTTTCGCCAAACACAGTCACCGTGCGTTTATAGTCGCCAGCCGTAAACATCTCATAATCGACATCATGGTTTTTGAGCCATTTATGAAAGTTTGGCAATTGTGACACCACGCCGATTGAGCCAATAATCGCAAATGGCGCTGCCACCACATTGTCTGCCACGCACGCCATCATGTAGCCACCACTTGCCGCCACTTTATCGACGCAGACCGTTAGCTTTAGACCAGCGTCCTTTAAGCGCACCAATTGCGCGGCTGCCAATCCATAACCATGCACCAAACCGCCACCTGATTCGAGGCGTACAATCACTTCATCGCCTTTGTTAGCCGTACTGATTAAGGTGCTGATTTCTTCGCGCAGATGCTTAACGGCAGTGGCTTTGATATCACCTTCAAAATCCAAAACAAAAACTTGCGAGGCATTGTCAGGATTTTTTTTCTGCTTTTACTTTTTACTTTTAGCGCCTGCTTGGCTTTTTTTTGCCATAGTTTTTTTGAATGCTTTAAGCGCAGCTTTGCCTTGGGTGGCTTCCATTAAATCTTCACGGCGCTGTTTTTGCGCTTCATTTAAGTGTCTTACTTTTAGCTCAACCGGGTTTTTTGGTGGATGAAATAGCATGATTACAAATCCCTCAAGTCAGTAGGTATATCACTATAGATGTTTTTATTCAGGTATGGTTGATATGCGCACGCTCGCTGGTATTTTCAAGCAAAATGACAATATTTAACCTAATATAGATATCGCTCAATAAATACAGCCGATACCAATGCATGGCTACGCTTTGATTGAACTCAGCCGGTTGTATAACAAAGGTAGATTAGGCATAATATGCGTTTATATCAAATTTTCTGCAGCCAACGTGATGACCCTTTGTCTTGATCGCGTTGTTTGTGTGTTTTTTGGCAAATCGCTTGAAACGCACAGCAATGGCTGCATTATTGTACTTCGAATTGGGCTGATAACTGGATAACAATATTATGACGCAAAGCACTATGACGCAAAGCGAATACCGAGACGAATATTGCGGAGCTGTAACCGAGAGCTTGCTTGAGCAAACCATTAGTATCGTAGGCTGGGTACATCGTCGTCGCGATCACGGTGGCGTGATTTTCTTAGACATGCGTGACCGCGCGGGTATCTTGCAGGTGGTTGTCGATCCTGATACACCAGAAGCTTTTGCAACGGCCGATGCGGTACGTCCTGAATACGTACTAAAAATCACTGGCCGCGTACGTCGTCGTTATGAAGGTACTGAAAATAACAATATGACCAGTGGCCAAATTGAGCTATTGGGCAAAGAAATTGAAGTACTGGCCAAATCTGAAACACCGCCATTTCCCTTGAATGACGAAAAAACGACTGTGTCAGAAGACTTACGTCTAAAATATCGCTATCTCGATATGCGTCGTCCGCACATGCAAGAGCGTATGGTATTCCGTGCCAAGGCAACCTCAGCGATTCGTCGTTATTTAGATGATCATGGTTTCTTGGATGTAGAGACACCTATTTTGACACGTGCAACGCCAGAAGGTGCGCGTGATTATCTTGTACCATCACGTACCCGTCCTGGTAACTTCTTTGCCCTGCCGCAATCACCACAGCTATTTAAGCAATTATTGATGGTGTCAGGTTTTGACCGTTATTATCAAATCGCGAAATGCTTCCGTGATGAAGATTTACGTGCCGATCGTCAGCCTGAATTTACACAGGTCGATATCGAGACATCTTTCTTGAACGAAGAAGAGATCATGAACATCAACGAAGGTCTGATCAAGCATTTGTTCAAGACCATGATGGATGTTGAGTTCGAGCAATTCCCTCGCATGACATATGCTGAAGCAATGCGCGACTATGCATCAGACAAGCCTGATTTACGTATTCCACTGAAACTGGTTGACGTTGCCGATTTGATGAAAGACGTTGATTTCAAGGTATTTGCCGGTCCTGCTAACGATCCTAAAGGTCGCGTCGCTGCCCTTCGCATTCCTGGTGGCGCTTCATTGAGCCGTAAGCAAATCGATGCTTATACCAAATTCGTCGGTATCTATGGTGCACGCGGCTTGGCTTATATCAAAGTCAATGACGCAAGCCTCATCACCAATGGTGTGGATAAAGAGTCTGGCCTACAATCACCAATCATCAAAAATATGACTGATGATGTACTTGTGAGCTTGATTGAGCGTACTGCTGCAGAAGATGGCGATATTATTTTCTTTGGTGCAGATAAAGCCAGTATCGTGAATGACGCAATCGGCGCATTACGCCAGAAAATCGGTCTAGACTTAGACATGACCACTTGTGAGTGGGCGCCGCTTTGGGTGACTGACTTCCCGATGTTTGAGCAAACCGATGACGGTCAATGGACGTCAATGCATCATCCATTTACCAAGCCTAGAGGCTCTGTTGAGGAGCTGAAAAACAACCCAGAGTCTGCGCTATCTATCGCTTACGACATGGTATTGAACGGCACTGAGATTGGTGGTGGTAGCTTACGTATCAATACTTATGATATGCAGCAAGCCGTCCTTGAGGCATTGGGTATCGGCGAGCAAGAGGCAGAAGACAAGTTTGGTTTCTTACTTGATGCCCTAAAATTTGGTGCACCACCGCACGGCGGTTTGGCGTTTGGTTTGGATCGCTTGATTATGCTTATGGTAGGCGCTGACTCTATCCGTGATGTGATCGCATTCCCGAAAACCAAAACTGCTGAGTGCCCACTAACTCAAGCTCCTGCTGGAGTGGATAGTAAGCAGCTACGTGATCTTGGTATCCGTGTGCGTGAAAAGCACAAGCCGACACCAACAAACCTGCTCAATAAAACATTTGATGATGTACTATTGCTGTCTACAGTGCTTGTTACGCGATTCATCGCCATGTGAGTGGTTATGAATCCGTATCATGTTTTCAAATTCGTGCCATTGTCTGTACTACAGATGCTGGCACGTTTTGTCGCTTGGGTGATCGTCAAGATACCAAGTCTTAGCATCATGCGTACCATTCATATTAATATGGCGCTGATTACTGACAAATTGTCTGAGCCGCAAAAACGCGCACTGACCAAAGACATCATCTATCATCAATGTCTGAGCAGTATTGAATCTATCAAAAGCTGGGCAATGCCACCTGAATGGAGTATTGCCCAGATTCGTGACGTCCATAATAAAGATATTCTACTAGAAGGTCTTGCCAATCCCAATGGCATGCTGGCTATCGTCCCTCATCTCGGTACATGGGAGATGATGAACGCGTGGCTCAATCAGTTTGGTTCGCCAACTATTATGTACAAGCCTGTGGACGGCAGATTCGCTAATGAGTTTATTCTTCAAGGGCGTGCGCGTCTCAATGCAACCTTGGTGCCTACCGATGGTAGCGGTGTTAAAGCCGTGTTTAAAACCCTCAAGCAAGGCGGCTTTAGTATTGTATTACCAGACCACGTCCCAGATCCGTCAGGCGGCGTAGTCGTTCCTTTCTTTGGTATCAAAACATTAACCAGTACCCTTGCCTCAAAACTGGCGAGCAAAACCAAATGTGCCTTAGTTGGCTTGTCTTGTATTCGTCGTAATGATGGACGCGGTTTTGATATTTACTGCTATAAGCTCGACGATCCAGCGCTATATGACCGCAATACCGAAGTCGCGACTCACGCACTCAATCAAGCTATGGAGCATATGATTAAAGACAACTATAGTCACTATATGTGGGGCTATCGACGTTTTAAGCGCATACCAAATCTAGGCAATCCTTACCGAAAAGATAAAGCCACTTTAGCAGCCTTTATTCGGTCTCATCACGCTAATGCTAGTCGTTCTGGTAACGATGTAAGTGGTTCTTTACTGATGACACTAACATCGATAATCGCAAGTAATAACTGTACTATCGTTTACTGATTTAGACATATCATCAATCACAGTTATGCTAATATTGGCTAAGTTCTGTACCCTCTAATTTCTATTAGCCCTTCATTTACCTCACTATTATCTCACTACGAGTGCATTATGACATCTGACGTAACTAAAACCTTACCTATAGAACCAACACAAAACCATACTGCTGAACAGCGTTATATCATTTGTATGAAATGGGGTGATAAATACGGTCCTGAATACGTCAATCGTTTGTACAATATGGTGAGCCGTCATCTGAGCTTAGATTTTCAAATGGTTTGCCTAACTGATGACAGCACAGGTATTGATCCTGCGATTGCTTGTTATCCCATACCTGACATGGATCTACCAGCAGGTCCTGAACGTGGTTGGAAAAAGCTCACGACCTTTAAACCTGAGCTATATGATTTAAAAGGTGTGGCACTATTCTTAGATATTGATATTGTGATTGTCGATAATATTGATGCGTTTTTCACTTATCAAGCGAAGCACGAAGACAGTGTGGTCATTATCCGCGACTGGAAAAAGCCGTGGCGTATGATTGGTAATAGCTCCGTGTATCGCTTCAATGTTGGCATGAATACCTATCCTGATTTGCTGGCAAACTTTGAGCGCAATTTTGAGACTATTCGTACGCAAGTGCGTCACGAGCAGGCTTACCTCTCTAACTATTTGCGCGAGCATCATCACCTAGAGTACTGGGATAAGACATGGTGCGTGAGCTTCAAGTATCAATGTATCGCGCCCATCCCTTTTAACTTTGTGCGAGCGCCTGCTCTACCTGATAATGCAAAAATCGTCATCTTTCATGGTGAGATTAACCCGCCCGATGCCATTGCTGGTAGCGGCGGTAAATGGTATCGACATGTGAAACCAAGCCCATGGTTAAAGCAATACTGGCAGTAAATATATAGCCATGAACCATGTGTATATAGTTCACCAATAGTCCAAACAATTTGCAGGCAATGCATTAGGATACAAGTTATTTGAGGTCAACGACTGGAACATAGTATGGCGTTATATTTGAGATTACCTGCTACCGCTGGGTTCAACATTGATAACGAGCTCATCGTTATTAGTGCTTTTAATGCCAATGAAGCAGAGCAAGGTTTGCTTGGACAAGACGTCAATATTATTGCCTCAGGGCCATCGGTACAACAATTAGCGTTGTCAGAACTATTAGACACGCCCACTATTTTTGTCAACGGTAGTATCAGCCTTACTGAGCACCACGCCTTCGATCATATTGCTGGTTATGTCATCAGTGATGCGCGCTTTATCAATCATCAACCTGAAATTCTACGGCAGCATTATACGGGTCAACCTTTGTATGCAACATTAGCCGTCTTTGAAGCGATGGCAACTGCTCATCCTGATATCATGCGTACGTATCATCACGCCATGCGGGTATTGTATCCAGTAGACAGACCATGGGGCGTCAAATCAAATAAGCTATCATTCAATAAGCTCATATTTAAGAAAAAACGCCTAAATAAGAAAATGCCTTTATCCTACTTTATCAATCATCCGAATTTTGTTATTGATAGCAGTCAAAGCGCAACTGAGATCGGCGTCTCACTCAATGTTACTCATGGATTTGTCGAGGCGGGTACGGTTGCTTACGTAGCCACACAGCTGGCTTTCTCACGCCATGCAGCGACCATTCACCTATATGGGATTGACTTACTCAATAGCGATCAACCACGGTTTTATGAAAACAACCACAACCGCGCGCCAAGTACGCTGAACAAAGTCATGAACGAGCGCATTGTGCCTTCGTTTAACTTATTGGGTAGAACTTATAAGACTCACGGTATCGATGTCATCAATCACTCTCCTGTCTCAAAAGCCTTATTTGATACTCTCTAATCTCTCGTCTCTACTGTCTAGCACCTTGCTTTACCAATAGACCAAACTTTAGATATTGCTGCGCGATATGATTTGGCAGTAGCTGCTGATTTAGCGGCACTATGTAATTCGTCAGATTGTCTACTGCTTGATCGATGAGCATCACCAATCCCTCAATATCACCGACGGGTATCAAGTTTTGACAGGTAACAACTCTCTTGGACCAAATGGACAATCGGTACTGATTACTGGTACGCCAAGAGCTTGCGCCTCTACAATGACATAGCCAAAACCCTCAAACTTGGAGGTAAGCACCATTAATGCCGCTGAGGCAATGATTGGATAAGGATTACTCTGAAAGCCTAAAAACCTAACACAGTCATTAATCTTAAGTTGGAACGCTAGCGCTTTAATCTCTGCTTCAAGCTTGCCTTTACCGACCAATACTAATGGCAGCTTCCGCTCTGTTTTCGCATAGGCTTGTAGCAAATCTCGATGACCTTTCATCGTATCGAATGAGGCCACATGAATAATATAGTGTTTGTCTATTAAGCCAAACTGTTCGATACGTGGTTTTTGTAACGCTTTGCTTTGGATCCAAGTGGCATCGCAAGGATTATAAATGGTTGTGGTTTTAGTGATGTCTCCTAAAATTGAGATTAAGTCCTTGCGAGCGCCATCGCTGACGCAGCTACAGGGATGAGCACCATAGACCATACGTAAGTGACTTATCGTCTGTAGTGGTTTATCAGATAATTGATACTCAAACTGCTTAGATAGCGCTGTATGCAGCACATTCACGATGTTGGGTAATTGGCTGTACGCCATAATCCAATTCACTTTATAAATATTAGCCAATATCAGATCTGGCGTCCCTATTTGGCTAAGCACATACTCATCAATGCGCTTAGCGACTGCTTCGTAAGCCTGTGCCTGCTTAGAGTTTGGCTCAATATCTTGCTCAGAAAACATCTCATCGTATGGCACGATATGATAGTGAATGTCAGCATCTAACGGCATATCCTGTGTTTCTTCTAGACATAAAATATGGACGCTATGACCCACTTTTGCATAAGCGCTTGCCAATGTAGTCACCATCCGCTCAGCACCTCGGCCTTCAAGTGCTTTTAAAATAAATAGAATGATGGGCATTGATATCTCAACTTGGTTTTTTGAATGATAGTCATACAAGGCTACCAAAGGTCATAATTATTGCAGCGTTCTGACTTTATGTGCTAGTCTCATCTACTTTTATTCACTACAGTATAAGCTAGGCTTATCAACTGACGCGTAAAAAATCATGAATATTGTTGATTTTATAAATCAGTTAACCTTTGCTAATACAGGTATCAATAAATATCATAGCTGATCTAAGTAGAAACAACATTTAAATAGAATGTATAGCCACTAAAGACACCTATTGACAAAAACAGGATCAATCATGCAGCAACTTGATGAGAAAGCAATAGACATTGTTATCGCTTGGGTGGATGGTTCAGACCCTGTACTCAAACAAAAAAGAGAGTCCTACAAGCCAAGTAACATCGTAGCGTCAGATGCCATAACTGCCACCCGCTTCGCAAGTGATGATGAGATATATTACAATATCGCCTCTATCATCAAATACGTGCCTTTTGTCGTCATATTTATGTGGTCACCGACCAACAAAAACCTGCATTCATTGATGAATTTGCCAAGCAAAATATCTGTGCAGCAGATAAAATACGTATTGTCGATCACAAGGAAATATTTTCGGGTTATGAAGAATTTTTACCGACCTTCAACACTCGATCAATTGAGACGATGATTTGGAATATCCAAGGATTGTCTGACTATTTTATCTATATGAACGATGATTTCTTTTTTAATCAACCAGTGACGATAGATGACTTTTTAGACAGTGAGAAGCTAATCATTCATGGTGAGTGGCGTAAAAGTGCTGCTTTGAATGCCAAGCTCAATTTTCGAAAATCACGCTTTAAGTTGTTTGGCACACCGATACAGCCAAGGCATACTATCGCGCAAATGTTAAGTGCTAAAATACTGGGCATGAATCAGTTTTTGAAATTCATCACTACCCTCATATTGTCGATAAAAATATCTTAAAGTCCCATTTGTTGAATCATCCGCAATTATTGACCGAGCAGATAAAATATAAATTTAGAGATGTGGCCCAAGTGAATCCTATAACGCTAATGAATCATCTAAAAATTCAAAAGGCGAAGCAAGTTTAAAACCTAACACCTCTATCAACTATTTAAAAAATGAGAATAGCGTAGAAGATTTTATTCTTGCCTTAGAAGATAAAACTATTAAATATGGCTGTATTCAAAGTTTGGATCTTCTCAAACCAGACTTATATAAAAAAATCAGCCAAGCTATGAGGCACAAATTCTTGGCTTATCTACCTGCTTCTTTGATAGCAAGCACCGATAAATAAATTTAAATATATTTAGTTTAAGATTGAATGGTGATTAATTTCACTTCCTCTTGATTTAAACCAATAAAAGCTCAAAAATCACTTGGATATATTATGAAAATAGCAGTAGTAGGTACAGGCTACGTAGGCTTATCGAATGCAATGCTGTTAGCACAGCATAATGAAGTCGTTGCTGTCGACATTGTCGCTGAAAAGGTAGAATTGCTAAATAATAAGCAGTCTCCTATCGAAGATACAGATATCGACAATTTTTTATTGAACAAAGAGCTCAATTTTTCTGCGACGCTGGATGCCAAAGAAGCTTATAAAGATGCAGATTTCATCATCGTTGCCACGCCGACTGATTATGATACCAAGACCAATTATTTCAATACCTCCACAGTAGAAGCCGTCATTGAGCAAGTGCTGTTAGTGAATCAACAAGCAACCATTATTATTAAGTCTACAGTGCCAGTAGGTTACACAACCAGTATCAAAGAACGTTATGCGACTGATCGCATTATTTTTTCGCCTGAGTTTTTGCGAGAAGGTAAGGCACTACATGACAATCTTTATCCTTCACGTATCATTGTAGGCGCACAGACTGAGCAGGCTCGAATATTTGCCAATTTATTACTTGAAGGCGCAATCAAAAAGACGTACCGCTATTGTTCGTTGAGCCAACAGAGGCAGAAGCCATTAAATTATTTTCTAATACTTATCTGGCAATGCGTGTGGCCTACTTTAATGAGCTTGATACTTATGCGCAAACTTTTGGACTCGACACCAAACAAATCATCGAAGGGATTGGCTTAGACCCTCGTATTGGCAATCATTATAATAACCCTTCCTTTGGCTATGGCGGCTACTGTCTGCCCAAAGATACTAAGCAGCTGCTCGCAAATTACGATGAAGTGCCAAGCAACCTAATAAAGGCCATTGTCGATTCTAATAGAACCCGCAAAGACTTTATTGCCGATAAAATCATCGAAAGACAGCCAAAAATCGTAGGAATACATCGTCTAGTGATGAAAAGTGGGTCAGATAACTTTAGAGCATCTGCCATACAAGGCATCATGAAACGTATCAAGGCAAAAGGTATAGAAGTCGTTGTCTACGAGCCTGTGCTAAAAGAAGACAATTTCTTTAATTCGCGTGTGATTCAAGATTTGAGCGAGTTTAAAGCGATGAGCGATGTAATCGTTGCTAATCGATTATCAACTGATATACAAGACGTAGCGGATAAAGTGTTTACTAGAGATCTATTTGGGAGCGACTAATGAAAATACTGGTCACTGGTGCGGCAGGTTTTATTGGTTTTCATTTAATCAAGGCGATACTAGAAACAGATCTATCTGCTAGGGATTACTTTATCGTTGGTATCGACAATATCAATGACTATTATGATACAGATCTAAAAGAAGCGCGTTTGAGAATATTAGGTGAGATATCAGATCCAGAAAGTTTTACATTTATTAAGTTAGACCTTGCTGATCGTGAAGCCATGTCTGAGCTTTTTTCCACCTATCAATTTGATATTGTCATCAATTTAGGTGCCCAAGCAGGTGTGCGCTATTCTATCGAAAACCCTAATGCCTATATCGACTCAAATGTGGTTGGCTTTGTTAATATTCTAGAAGGCTGTCGTCATCATGATATCAAGCATCTGATCTATGCCAGCTCCAGTTCTGTCTACGGTATGAATATTAAGCAGCCATTCACGACGTCTGACTGTGTTGATTTCCCTATTAGTCTATATGCCGCTACCAAAAAATCCAACGAGCTTATGGCACATAGCTATAGCCATTTATATAATATTCCTACGACAGGATTAAGGTTCTTCACTGTTTATGGCCCTTATGGTCGACCTGATATGGCATATTTTTCGTTCACAAAGAAAATTCTAGCTGGCGAGCCAATTAATGTTTTTAATAATGGTGATATGCAGCGTGACTTTACCTACATTGATGATATCGTCAACGGTATCATTCGCATTATGAATAAGGCCCCTTCGCCCCAGCATTCTACTATTACGACTGCAGCTGCCCCCTATAAGATTTACAACATTGGTAATAATCAGCCTGTCACTTTGCGCCGTTTTATTACTGCCATTGAAGATGCTTGCGGTAAAAAGGCACAGGAAAACTTATTGCCCATGCAAGCAGGCGACGTACCGATTACTTACGCCGATATAGATGAGTTGGTAGAGGACATTGGCTTCAAGCCTGAAACCAGTATTGAAGAAGGTATCAAACAATTTGTCGATTGGTATAGACAATATTATTCAGTTTAAACAAATAACAATGATCTCTAAGGCTTATATCATAGAGATTAAGGCGCTAATATCTTTATATATTTTTAAAGGATTTTGATAACATGGCTACACCTTCAAGTTGGCAGAGAAAATTGATATTGATCTTTCGAAGCGAAAAAGATTGAATGCGGGTAAGATTATCAAAACCTATAATGATAGAAGCTTTGATGAGATGAAAGCAACAACCATTACTGAATCAATGTGTGATATTGAAGCCTTAACTAATGAGCGTAAAAGCACAGATTTAGAAAACCATTTGAATAACTTGAAATACAAATCGCTTGGTGAGTCTGAGCTCTGCTTTTATCACAACACGCTTATTATACTAATGCGCCGTAAGTACAAAATAGATAAAACATTCGCTGAATTTGAAAGACTATGGGAAGCAGAGAGCGACTATTTATTGACACATCTGTCTTTGCGCTGGATTGTCTCTGCTTGCGATACGTTTATTGATCATTCAAACAATACTCATAGAGCAGCTATCTTGATGAATGTCGTAACTCTAATGAATACTTTACGTACTTATGAAACCAAAAACTTTCTGCAGTTATCCACTAATGCTGAATCTATGCCATTGCTAACTGAAAAACCGATATGCTTTATGCTGGTGACTTGCCTCTGTACGATGGTCTTACTTATTTTCGTATCGGCACCGATGATAGCTTGAGAAATATGCGAAAACGCTATAATAAATTTCAGAAAGTTGATAAATTGGCCACGACCATATTACTGGCAGTGTTTGAAAAACTGCAGAATAATGACAGTGCTTTTGCTACTCTACGGCAGTTGCACAGAGATGATTGGTCTAAATGGTGGTTGGATTAGTCTATCTCATATATTACTACACGACTACACCCTACACCTTTTATCAAGGCTGCAACCGAGTAATGTCTAACCATTAGTTCTCATAAAATCTATATATTGTTGAGCAATATTAATTGGTAATAACTCTTTGTCAAACGAGGACTGATATCTATCAGCCTTCTCCATTGCTTCATCCATCTTCTTAGCTAATGTATCAATATCTCCCACAGGGACGAGGTTGTGTGGTGGTAGCAACTCACTTGGACCCGATGGGCAGTCTGTACTGATAACAGGTGTCCCTAAAGCCAGTGATTCAGCAATAACCCGTCCAAATCCCCTCAAAGACTGATGACAAAACCATAAACTGTGCTTTTTGGATATAAGGATATGGATTTTTTTGAAAACCTAAAAATGTACACGGTTATCCAAACCTAAAGAAGTAACCAGCTCTCTCATTGACGCCAGCAATACACCTTCACCCAATAATAGAAGTGGCAATGTTTTCCGAGTCTTTGCATAACTTCTAATCAATACTTCATGAGCTTTTTGAGTCTTAAAACTACCAACGTGAATAATGTAACTGTCAAACTCTGGCTCAAACTCTGCTGCCAATTGCACAATCTGTCTTTAGTCAATCGGGTTGTATATTGTCGTTGTATTCATCACACCCAATGTAGCTTGAAAGTCTTTTTCGACTCCTTTACTAATACATATACAAGGATGCCGAGAATATATATTGCTTAATCTTTTATCATTTGCTTTTTGCCTTGACTTCTAAACAATTCAATTTTTTTAGAAATAGTATTTCTAATTACGTGTGCGATATTGGGCAGACTACTATGGCGCAAGACCATATCGGCTTTATCTAAATTCGCTAGCGTCAATATTGGAGTACCAATCTCTTTAAGCACGTATCTGTCTAATACTTTTGCAAAATACCAGTACCTAAGACTTTTAGTAGGTATAGAGTTATAATCATTTAGGTCTAGTTGATGATAAGTAATATCATCATTGAGCTCATAAGCTACTTTAGATTTGAAGCGTAAAATATGGACATCATAACCTAACTCGTGAAAACCTTGTCCCAGCGTCAAGACCGAACGCTCTGCACCGCCACCTTGCAAGCAGTTAATAACCAATAGCACTTTTTCTTTACTATTCGAATTTTCTTTTTTCTGTAGTATTATCAATCATTTATTAAGTATTCTTAAAAATAAATATTTAGGCTTAGAGATGTAGCGGCCCAACTGTTTTGCCAGCTAAAGATTTTGGGTAAATTCTACGTATTTTTCTGCTATTTTGGCTGGTAGCAGCGCTTCATCGAATGGCGCACGAAACGCTTGCGGATTACTCATCGCTTGCTGCATTTTTGCGGCAATGGCATCAACATCGCCCATCGGCATTAAGTTACGTTCTGGTAGTAATTCACTTGGGCCTGATGGACAGTTGGTACTGATAACAGGAGTACCTAGCACAAGAGCTTCAGCAATAACTAAAGCAAAACCCTCCCAGTCAGAGGTCAGTATCTTAAACTGCGCATTTTTTGATATAAGGGAAGGGATTATCACGAAATCCTAAAAATATTACTTTGTCTTCTAGGCTTAACTCTGTTACCAGTCGCTCTGTTTCACTTTTATGCTTTCCTTGACCCAAGAGCAGTAAAGGCATAGATTGATCTGTTTTTGCATAAGCATTTACCAATACATCATGACGCTTGGCATCTTTGAAACTACCCACATGGATAATATAGTTTTGGTAGTCAGGGACAAAAGCATCGGCTTGTTGTTGAATACTGTTTTTATCTATTGGATTATGAATGGCAATGGTTGGCGTAATATGACCAAAGCTCTTAACAAAATCTTTTGAGCACCTTCACTGACGCACACACAAGGGTGCTTGGCATATATATCTATCATTCTTTGCTTTAACTGCTCAGCGTCGTGATTTTTATTAAACTTATAGAGTAGTGATACTGTGTTATGAATAATATAAGTGATATTAGGCAATTTACTATTACTTAGAATACTATCGGCACGATCTAAGTTGGACAGTATGATGTCAGGCTGACCGATATTTTTCGACACGTATTTATCAACAGCACGTGCAAAAATCTGGTCACGTCTTTGTGCCCCCTGGTATAAGTTTATACGGCTTAAACTTAAGTACATGGTAGTTAAGATTCGGACTTAAGCCATACTGTACTAACGGCTTAAATCTTAGAATATGTACTTCATAGCCCAATTCATAAAACCCTTGCCCCAATGTTAATACGACACGTTCCGCACCACCGCCTTGTAGACAATTAATAACGAGTAACACTGTTTTTTTATGCTGCTTCATACACGATAACCTATGGAGTAATTTTTCACTTTCTTAGAAAGGCTTATCATTGCTTCATTAAAAACTAGCGTTTAAATAGCTTCGAAAAAAATGATTTAGAAGCGTGTGGACGAGTCACCTTATTACCGGTATAACCTTCTTGAGATTTTTTAGGAAAATGACCGAAAGGTTCCACCCTATAACTGTCTAAATCGTATCCAGCAGCAGTGCTTCGTCATAATATTCATCAAAAACCTTAGATAAATCCTGCCTCGGGTGCGACATTATTTCACCGTCAAACCAGTGCTCGATACCTTCTTCACTGACTCTAGGTAATGAATATTTATGACTGAACTGCGTACCCATATCTGAATAATGCAAAATCCTAATATCTTCTAACGCTAAGTTTTCGCCATCTATACAGTTGTAACTATCCTGATAAGGCTCAATGAGCTGATTATTATCTTTAAATACAGCCATCATTTCTTTATGGCTTTTGGGATCTTTCCTGAGTTTTTTAATTGGTAGGACAATGTTTTTGCCGCCTTGCAATCCCATACGCATGTACACAATCGAGTCATATCCGCATTAGTCTTAGCAGCTACAACAGACTGTCCTTCAATAGCATGGTGCCACAGCTTTGCCAAATCATCTAAAATAATGACATCAGCGTCCATGTAGATGGCACGACCAGAGTATTGACAGTACTCTGGAATTGCCCAGCGAAAGCCTGAAAAGGCGTTGACCATTTAGTGGTATTCCAACCCTCTCCAGTCTCAGGATTAGAATACCAATAGCTATTAGGATCACGTGACAGCTGCATCCATACTATCTCAACGGGTACACTGGTATGTTTATGAATACTATAATCTAATACCATCATCTGCTCTAGATCACAGTTATTTGGGTCACAACCAACAAAGACTTTAATAGTATCTTCTGTATTCATAATTTTATCCGTTCACTGACTAATGTTTATCTTTGCTAATGCAATGCGATAATACTCAAATATATAATGGGACCTATTCTTTCCAATACTTCTCAATCCATCCAACCGGCAAGATGAAATGACGCAAGTGACGTAGCGGTCTTTTTAGATTTTTGGGCTCAGCTAATCTTTTAAATGATCTTTGGCATTGTTAGCAGCATTTTTATTATATCTACCTTCGATCGCATGTGTAGGATATAAGTCGCCAGGGAAAATAACAATTCGAGCACCTTTAGGAATCTTTGGCTCTTTGATATAGTTAAGTGGGAACGGTTGACGACATTTGCGTCTAAAATGCGCAACCCATGCTTTTGGAAACAGCTTGACACCGCCTGGCGCATTACGCGTCACAAAGCGCTGCTCAAAACGATATTTGTCCGCAATGCCCTGTGGATCTGCTTTGAATTTTTCTTGTAGTGAGACAAGCGACCCTACCTGAAAGCGGAAGCAAGAAGTCTGGCCTAGGCGCTCTAGCGGGTTACTTGGGTTATAAGATAAAATAACATCGTCTGGCTCGCCATATTCGAAGAAAGGATCGAGGCTGTCTACTATGATCACATCCAAATCTACAAATAATACTGTCCCTGTCAAATCACCTAACTTCTCACCCCACAAACGTGATTTTGGCCACTTGCCAAGTGTGTTGGTTGGCATGGTGACATCTAGTGGTGGCAATTCTTGACATTCGATTTCTGGACGTACATCGGTGGTATCATCGGTAAAACAGACGAAACGAAACGGTGGCGTAATATTGCGAGATACCATGCCATACAGTTTATTGGCATAATCAGCCCCGTACTTTGTACCCCATTTAATACAAATAATTTGTTTGATATTTTTATTATCTGCTGTACTAGAATCTATTGGCATGGACTGCTCACTTTAATCTTAAGAATAAATATGATGGCTATATTAGCATAAAAAAAGACTGAACAATTATGTTCAGCCTTTTTGGTCTTTAAACTAACGACTTTATTAGTCAATAAAGCTTAACCAATCCATATATTTCTCATTACGACCATGAACCACATCAAAGTATAGGGTTTGGAGTTTCTCAGTCAATGGTCCGCGGCCGCCATTCCCGATAGTACGATCATCGTATTCGCGGATAGGTGTCACTTCAGCAGCGGTGCCTGTCATAAAGATCTCGTCTGCTAAGTAGAACTCATCACGAGTGATACGGCGCTCAACAACTTTGATGTCTAGATCAGCCGCGAACTGAATGATAGTGCGACGAGTGATACCGTCAAGCGCCGCCGCCCAGATCTGGCGTATGTAGCACGCCGTCTTTGACTAAAAACAAGTTCTCGCCAGCACCTTGGCAGACATAACCTTGTGGATCCATTAGGATGGCTTCGTCATAGCCATTGCGGGTGACTTCTTGATTGGCCATGATAGAGACAGGATAGTTGCTCGAGGCTTTGGCTTTACACATGGTCACATTGGTCATGTGGTGGGTAAATGATGAGGTTTTTACACGGATACCGTTTTTGATACCCTCTTCACCAAGATATGCGCCCCAATGCCAAGCAGCAACCATAGCATTGATACTGTTGTCACGCGAAGATAAGCCAAGCTTTTCTGCACCTACCCAAATAAGCGGACGAATATAGGCTTCTGCTAAGTTATTTTTCTTGACCACATCTTTGTGTGCTTGCTCTAGCGTGGCTGCATCAAACGGCACGTCCATTTGAAAGATTTTTGCCGAACCAAGGAGACGTTCGGTGTGTTCCTTTAGGCGAAAAATAGCGGTGCGGTTGTCCGCTGTTTGGTAAGCGCGTACGCCTTCAAACACAGCCATGCCATAATGCAAGCTATGGGTAAGCACATGAACGTTGGCATCTGGTTGTTCAATTATTGTGCCATTCATCCAAAGCTTACCATCTTGTGTTGCCATATTCATTTTATAGTCCTTATGCTAGCGCTAACGTCTAACTTTTTTTAGGTAGGTTTTATTTAACAGTAGTGATCAACATCGTATGATAATACTGCAGCGTTCATTTTTATTACTCAAATACCGCTTCATTATGACGAACACTTGACTGTATTATAATGATGTGTGACCGATTATATCACTGGCCGTGTTGGCAAATGAAATCTTTTGGTTTGAGACCCTATAGTTTTTAATTACGGCTCCCAGCTAGTATGAAGCCTTACAGTTTAAGCGCCTCTTTGGTTATCAGCAAGAATAAAAACAAATCTCAAAATTACTCTATTACTCTTTGACAGATTTTACGCCCATTAGATGCTGCCATTGCGCTTGTACCAGTGCGCGTGTCTCTTGCCAAAGAGACTCATCGACCAATAATGATTGCTCTGATAGTGCCAGTTGATGAGTCGCAGCACGTATTCTAAGATAAGCATCTGTTAATGCCTGACAGACTTGCTCCTCCCAAATACCAAGTGAAGCAACTTCTTCAAAAATACGGACATTATCACTCCATTTGGTCAAGCTTGGATGCTCATGTGAATAGGCCAATACCGCAAACTGCGCTAAGAATTCAATGTCTACAATACCGCCTGCATCTTGTTTGAGTTGAAACTTGCCCGCTTGCTGTTGCCACTGGCTGGTGCCTAAGTGCTTCTGCATTTTGATACGCATACTGGTGACCTCAGAGCGTACTTGCTCTAACGTCCGCGGCAGCGCCAGCACATCTCGGCGAATGTCACAGAAGCGTGCAGTCACTCGTCTGTCACCACAAATCGCCCGAGCGCGCACCAGTGCTTGATGCTCCCATGACCACGCTTTGTCCATTTGATAAGTTTCAAAGGCATGACAGGACACGACCATCATGCCAGCGTTGCCCGACGGACGCAGACGCATGTCAATCTCATATGCCCTACCATCTCGCGTTTGGGTATTGAGATAATTCATCAGCTTTTGTACCAGACGTGCGGCAAACTTCATGCCACTCACTGACTTCTCACCTGTGGTCATGCCCTGCTCTTTTATCTTATGTAAGAATACCAAATCCAAGTCGGAAGAATACGAGAGCTCTAAACCACCAAGCTTGCCATAACCGATAATCGCAAAACCACAGTCAGCCTCAGTGACTGGATCGCCATCTTGACCGATAGGATAGCCATAACGATTGACGATTTCGGCAAACGCTCGCTCTAGCGCGGCTTCTAGTACCACTTCAGCAATATAAGTCAGTGAGTCTGAGACTTTCATGATTGGACGCTCAGCCAACACATCGCTGGCAGCCACAGCCAACACTTGGTTTTTTCTTGAACAGTCGCAGCACACTCAGTAGCTCTTCTTCGTCATTGGGTTCGACACGCAATAGCTGTTGGCGCAGGATGTCACGCAGCTCAGGCTTATCTGGCAGGTGGCGATAGTGTTGCTGTAAAAGGTGTCTAACAATACAGGATACTGTGCCAACTCTTTGCAATCCACGGGCTCGCCGAGAGCATCGGAATCAGCTCAATCGTTGCATTGGGGTTTTCTGCAATCATGACCAAGTAGATTGAACGTCGGCAAATGGCTTCAAGCAATGCAATCAATCGCGGTAAGGCAGCATTGGCAAGTTTTTGCTGCTCTTGATGGGCTAATAGCGCGTGGACAATGACAGGATACGCATCATCTAAGCGCTCTCGGGCCTCCTCGCTGAGGTTGGCAACCATCTTTGATTGCCAAAAATTCTGCAATAACTCGCGATTTTCTTTTGTTAGTACCTCATTTAAACGCGCAATTTGCGCTTCTAAATGCTCAGGCTCTAAATCATTATCCTCGTTATCAGGTACTTGGCGCTCTGTCACCATACGTTCAAATGGCACATTAACATTGTCTCGATGAGCATTTAATTGGGTCAGTAATGCCTGCCAATCATTAAACCCAAGCGTCACTGCAAGATTATGCTGCCAATAAGCATCATGCGGCAGTCTTTGGGTTTGCTGATCGTTAATGGCTTGAATCGCATGTTCAAGTCGACGCAAAAACCGATACGCGGCTTGTAAGTTATCGTAGGTAATCTGCTCTAGATATCCAAGCTCACGCAACACTTGCATCGCCTCCAAACAAGGCTTTACCTGTAGCTGAGGATGCCGACCACCGTAGATCAGCTGAAACGCTTGTACAATAAACTCAATATCTCTGATACCGCCCGCGCCAAGCTTAATATTGTCTAGATCTTCACGCTGTGCAACTTGATTTTGAATGAGCGACTTCATCTCCCTGAGTGCTGAAAACGCGCTGTAATCCACATAATAGCGAAAGACAAATGGTTTGATTAGCGCCTGAATCGCATCATAAAATGGCTGATCTATCTGCCCAACGACTCGTGCTTTTAGCCAAGCAAAACGCTCCCACGCGCGTCCATGCAACGCAAAATATTTTTGTAACGCTGAGAGATGGATGGCCAAATCACTGCCATCACCCCATGGACGCAAGCGCATATCAACCCGAAAGACAAAGCCGTCAGCCGTTTTATTATCAAGCAGCTTAATAATCCCTTGACCCAGACGAGTCATAAAACGTTTATTGTCTATGCTACGCGTGCCCTTTGCCTTGTCACCATTGGTTTCGCCGCGCGCTTGATGTACAAATATTAGGTCAATATCGCTCGATAAATTCAGTTCCTGAGCACCAAGCTTACCCATGGCCATGATGGCCATATCATCGATCTGCACATTGCCTTGTTCATTGATAAAGGTTGGCTCACCGTATTTAGCAATCAAATGCTGATAGGTATAGTCCTTGGCAAAGGAGATACAACCGCCTGCAAACTCTGATAGCTCATCAGTCAATTGCTCAAGACTAATCATCTGCAAGGCATCTTGCCAAATCCAGCGCATCATTAACAACTTACGCAAATTACGTAAGCCACTCATGACTTTCGTTTCATCGGCGAGTTGATAGTTTTCATCTAGCGTATAATCTTGTATCAGATCATCGATTTGCTGACGAGTCAGCGTACTGTTCAGGGGGTAGCTACGCAAAAATGTTTGGCAGGAAACCGTTCGGCTCTCCCAAATTTGATAAGCAAACTCACTGGCTGTTTGCAGTACTTGCAGTTGCTCTGCTGTCGGCTGATAATCTGTACCACTGTTCATACGTGAGGGCATAGCAGGTAACATAGTGACAAAAACTCCTTACATAGAATGGTAAGACTACGTGAACCCAACTCATAAGTTTATTGTTTTTTCTTACGAGACAGTCACAGCATCAGATGAACATACTCAATATATCATTACAAAACATAAAGCCCTGTTTAGTAACAGTGACTCTATTTGCTTTGAGTCGCTTTATGGTAGCATAAACGTCTTTAATCGAAATGCTTTGAGACAGCTTCATTGCAGCGCACCTTTATACTCAATAAAAATAGCGTTTTGACTCAATGGTATTAAGAAGTATTAAAGTTCGACTATAAATCGATTAGATTACTTTACACAAAACATTTATAGCCTTTCAATAATATTGTCTCACCCTTATAACACTCTTCAAACGCTTATTTATAATATGTGATACTGTCCCTATGACTACTACCCCGCTACTACTCATTACCGCTGATCCTAGTCACCCATTAGCGCATTTAGCATTACGTTATGCGCGCGCGTATCTTAAGAGCGCATCAGCTGATCATAATATCGACAGTCACGCAGACGATATCGTCAATAAAGAAGGCATCGACAATCCTATCACCAAACGGCCATTGCTCAATGTCTTTTTTTATGGGGATTCGGCGCATCTGGCGAATCGGCTACGCTGGCAGTCCGCTGATCAAATGAATTTGACCAAAGAATGGCAAATATTGGCTGAACAATATCAGTTGCCACTGCCTGTTTGTGTTAGCACAGCTCTTAGCCGCGGTGTGAGTGACACAGACAACAGTACCCGCCATCAGCTTGATGGTGACAATCTGGCGACAGGATTTACGTTGGTGGGACTCAGTGAGCTCGCTCTGATGATGCAGGATGGCTGCCGCTTAATACAGTTTTGATAGCGTATCCATTACGACATTAGCCTGCGATAAATATATTTAGGAATACATGATGAGATTATTAATCCAGCTGCATACACCCACCGAAGCAGCAAGCTACGAAGGCTGCGCTCTGGCACTGACATTAGCGACATTCGGTCATGAAGTGCAGCTGTACTTGGATGCACCTGTTTTTGGCTTATTGATGCAGCCTGAATCACGTTTGCACGGTATGATTCAGTCGCTTGATCTTTACGACATGCCAGCGGCTTGGCTACCTGATGATGTCTTTAGTGGTTGGGTGATTGGGATGCTGCCAGTAGATCTGACTTCACAGCTCATGCTGGTGCCAGAAATGATCCGCTCGCAAGATTTTGAGCAGATTTTAACTTTTTAATTGGCAATATAATCAGACTTATAAAATAATAAAGTACACACTTGGACACTGTTATGGCAACTTTATATCAATTACACAGCACGATGGATACCCTCAGGCGCAGTGCTGAAGAGATGTCTCGCACTTGGCGTACTGGCGACAGTATTATCTTACTTGGCACCACAGCCGCTTTTATTGACTGGCTCAACGCCTATTTGAATGATAGTGAAATAGATGGTATTGCAGGTATTTATGCATTAGCGGATGATATATCGCAGCTGACAGTTAACACTGCTGGCAAGCTAAATTTAGAGAGCAAATTGACTGATATTTTAACGGATGAAGAATGGATTAGCCTATCTCAGGATAGTCAGTTTGATAAAGTGGTGACGATTGCCTTATGACGACTCATACCTCTACGACAACTCATACTGCCACAGCATCGAGCGATATTGCATTAGATCAAGATGGGCATTTGTGTGACCATACGATTTGGACACCTGATATCGCACAACAGCTAGCAGACACGCTAGATGTCAGCCTAACGAGTGAGCACTTACAAATCTTGCAGCAAGTGCGCGCGTTTTTTGTCAAATTTAATCATGCGCCAGCGACTCGCCCATTGATTAAATGGCTACAGAAAACTTTGCCTGAGCACGATATTAGCAATCAAAAACTACAGCAGCTATTTAATACAGGATTGGTTGCGCGCCATGTCAACCGTCTAGCTGGGCTACCCAAGCCGCCCAATTGCCTATAAAAGTGTCTTTTTTAACTGTAGCTATTTACCAAGTGAGCACTGATGAATGAGTCATATCATCGACTCATTTGGTACATCGCTACTTTGGATCGCTATTTCGGATCGTAGACTGTCAGCGTTTCATAACCGACACTTCGTCCTTCATCACCCAAGAATCCTTGCTGTCGCCATATTTCATACAAGCATATGGCGACACTATTGGATAAATTGAGACTGCGCGAATCAGCCAACATTGGTAATCTCAACCAATTATCAGCACCGATATCTTCCCGTATATCATCTGCCAGACCTGCTGTCTCTGAACCAAATACTAACGCGATATTGGGCATGGTTTTATTGTCAGGTTTTTCACTGTCTGCTTGCCCGCCAAAATCATAATCATAGAATGGTTTGCTCAGTTTGGTGGTCAATGCGGTGACAATATGGCAGTCCGCTGATTGCAAGGCTTGCCTCGCTGCAGCCCAATCTTCGTGCACCTGCAAATGTGCATATTCGTGATAATCAAGGCCTGCGCGGCGTAGTTTTTTGTCATCAAGCTCAAACCCTAACGGTCTGACTAAATGCAGCTGCGCGCCGCTGTTGGCACACAGTCGAATGATATTGCCAGTATTACTCGGCATTTTTGGGGCGACCAACACGATATGAATGGTCATATTTGTTTACTCCACAACTAGTCGATGCTCTGTTATTTAAATTTATGAGCGGTAGGTAATTAAAAGTTACAGTTTACTGCCAATAATTACATTTTGATACTGTGCAGGGTTTTTAACTTTCACTATGATGTCTGTAATGGATAGCGAGATAGCATTTATGCATGACTGTCTCATCCAATACCCCTTCAGTGAAGCTTGAGCAAGATACTTAGCGTCACTGTTGTTATTTATAACCATTCATTTATCTTTGAGGATACTATTATGAAAAAGTAATCATCGCATCTTTAGCTGCTATGTTTGTTCTAACTGGTTGCAACACGTTTAAAGGCCTTGGCCAAGACGTATCAAGCGCTGGAAATGCTGTAACTGACGGCGCACAAGACGTACAAAATAAAATCTAAGGTCTGCTTTTTTTAGATTTTTTGAGGGACTTACTATTTTGTAAGTCCTTTTTTTTGGTCACGAATTCTTTATTCTAAGTAGTTACTGCACATACACTTTATCAGATGCTACAAAAAGCACGCAATATCTGATTGAGATAACGCTGACCTAACAATGTTGGTTGTAACTGAGTTTTACTATCTATCAGTAGCCCTTGCTTAATCAACTTGTCTACTTGTGTGGTAACGCTTTCAAGCTTAAGCCCTGTTCTCTGCTCAAACAACGCCCAAGCAACACCGCCATGTAAGCGCAGTACATTTAACATAAACTCGCTAACCAGCTCATCTGTATCGATTGCTTGCCAACCAACCATTTTTGGTACGTTTTGAGTGCTCTTGGATGTTTCCGTCTCTATATCTCCTACATAATCTTTTTGGCAAACGTGATTTGCTAAAACGATAGATGCCAGATTCTGCTAACAAATCGTTTTCTGATTTATCACTTTCCTTTGACGGCGCGCTACCCCTGTCTGCGTGACAATCAATCGTCACTTTACCATGTGCACCAGCACCTATTGCTAGATAGTCGCCAAACTGCCAATAGTTGATATTGTGACGGCAAGGCTTATCTGACTCGCCCGCCCACGCAGACACCTCATAATTGCTGTACCCCAGTTGCTGCAACAGCGCTTGCCCCGCTTGTTCGATATCTGCCAAGTTGTCTTCATCGGGTAAAATAGGCTGGCTACGATAAAACACCGTGTTGGGCTCAATCGTTAATTGATACCAAGAGATATGCGTTGCGCCAGCATCGTGCGCCATTTGAATATCATTTAATGCTTCGTTCATGGTTTGCTGCGGCAGACCATGCATAAGATCGACATTGACTCGCGTAAATCCAGCAGCCTTAGCAGCGCGTATCGCTGATAACGCTTGTACAGGATCATGGATACGTCCAAGCACTTTGAGCTTATCAGCGTCAAAGCTCTGTACACCGATAGACAATCGATTGATACCAACCTCTAGATACTGAGCAAATGGTGCATGCTCGAGTGTTCCTGGATTGGCCTCCATCGTAATCTCAATGTCCTCTGCAAATTCAAAACATGACCGCAAACCAGAGAACAGTCGCTGATACTGAGCAATTGGCAATAGTGATGGTGTGCCACCGCCAATAAATATTGAGCTGATTTTACGGCCTTGCGCCAATGACTGTTGCATATTCGCATCCAAAAGGAGCGCATCGACATAATCATCATACATAGACAGCTGACTGTCTATAGGCAGCTCATGCGAGTTGAAGTCGCAGTAAGGACATTTTTCACACACCACGGGATATGGATATAGAGCGACAGTGGAATGCTCGTCACATCTACAACGCTAGTCTCTGTCATCTTTTCTGTGAGTTGTAACGTATCAAGGTTATTTGGCGAGCTATCAGCATTCATTTTGGACATAAATAAACTTATTGTGTAATGGGCAATAATGATCAGTATCAAAAGTATCGCTAGGATAACGGCTAGATGATATAAAGAAAAGCCTAACTGACGTAAAACTATTAACAAAGCCACGCATAAAGCCACGCACAAATTCCCTATTCACCATGGTAACTTGCAGGCAGTATATAAAAAGACTATTAACAGTACAGCATCCAAAGCGCAGCGCTGTATTCAGAATATAGTCAATCCTAAATAAAACAGATACATTATATATCAAGGTGGAACTGGTCTAAATTTTCCTTACGTGCTGTGCCTACGCTGCTCGATGCTGCGAAAAATTTATCCCAGTCACACTGTATCGTTTTTATACTGAATTCACTATATAACCGTTACATTTGCGGCGCGCTTGAAATCTGCTTAATAAAAAACCACCCTGATAATATTAAATTTAAACATGAAGCAAAGGATAAGACATATGGCTTATTGGCTAATGAAATCAAACCCAAAGTTTTTTGGTATTCACGATTTACAACGGCTCGGTACAGATAGCTGGGATGGTGTCCGTAACTACCGCGCTCGCAACTTTATGCGCGACGACATGAAGGTTGGTGATAAGGTATTCTTTTATCATTCTAGCGCAAGACCCTCTGGTGTGGCTGGTATTATGACGGTCAGTCAAGCAGGTTACCCTGACCCCACTCAGTTTCATCCTGAGCATCGTCATTACGATCCTATTGCAACCGAAGAAGAGCCACGCTGGTATATGGTGGATCTCACTTTTGAGCAAGCTTTTACAGAGGTGTTGCCATTATCAGCGCTGAAATTTTTGCCTGCGCTTGAGGACTCTTTACTGCTGAGAAAGGGCTGCGAGCAATTAACGGTCATTCCATTAGAGCCCAAACACTGGCACGCGATTATGAACATGGCCGAGACACTCGAACTCCTGCCAGAACACACCGATTAGCTCGACCCTCTATCTACTGATCATCAATACCAAGGTAAAAAAATCCTAAGATGAGTATTCACATAGTATCTCTAAATCGTTGACATCATAGTCTGGCTTCTTTACCATCTTATGTGTATATGACCTGTCAATCTACTGCTTGGATTGACGGGTTATTTTTATTTTAGTGCCTTCACTTTTATTTTCTGACTCTGTCTGTATAAGCTTGCTCATATTATTTATCGGAGTATCATCGTCGGCACGACTCTTCTCATACTGTGTCAATATTGAATTGACGACGATATTTGCTTATTCATCGTTACTACTTTCATAACAATTACCGCAAAGAATAAAAAGTTGCTTACCATGGTTTTCCCATTATCTTTCAGAGACTTTAAAAGCTACAGTTTACGCTTAGGGGTACTCGCCCTACCTATCTTGATTACTCAGTTTTGCCAAGCAGCGCTTGGGGTTGTCGATGCCATTATGGCAGGCCAAGTATCTGCGCTTGACTTGGCAGCTGTGGCAGTTGGATCTGGCATTTGGCTACCGCTGTTTTTGTTAGCAACAGGTGTGTTGATTGCCACTACCCCTCTCATTGGTGAGGCTGTCGGTCAAGATCAGCATCACCATGTTCCTCATATTACTCAGCAGTCTTTGTGGACAGCAGGCGCTCTTGGCCTTATTGGTTTTATTGTTGTCAATTTGGCACCCAATGTCCTTGGCATCATGGGTGTGCCTGAGAATATTCAGCCTATAGCAACACAATATTTGCATGGTGTGTCTTTTGGTTTCCCTGCATTAGCTGTCTATGCTGTGTTACGCAGTTATTGCGAAGCGCTTGGTCGACCTGAGCCAGTGACGGTTATTAGCATTGTCGGTCTACTCGCAGATATTCCTCTGAACTATATTTTTATCCATGGTTTATTTGGCATGCCCGAGATGGGCGGCGCAGGCTGCGGTGTGGCAACAGCACTGGTATTGTGGATAAATGTGTTGTTACTGGCGGCTTATACCAGCGTCAGCAAGCGGCGGGAATTTGCCAGCACTCGCTTTTTTTTATGGATTTGCGAGTCCAAATCGCACACAGATCAAAAAACTTCTAAAATTGGGGATTCCTATTGGTGTCTCTATCTTTTTTGAGGCAAGTTTATTTAGTTTGGGCGCTCTTGTTATCAGTCCGCTCGGAGAGCTTGCAACAGCCCTCACACCAAGTAGCGTTATCAGTGACGTCACAGCTGTTTATGATACCGATATCTGTTGCGATGGCACTCACGATTATGGTCTCAAATCGTTATGGTCAAAAAAACCTCTTAGCCTTACGTCAAGTACAAGCAACTGGACTTGTCTGGACCGTATTGATTGCGCTCACTTGTATGCTTGGTATATGGCTATTTAGACCAGAGTTGGCAGCAGCATTTACCGATAATCCAGCGGTCAGAACGGAGTCGATGCACTTGCTCATTTTTGCCCCTTGCCTATCAGTTATTTGATGGCTGGCAGGTCAATATCGCGGGTATATTACGCGGCATGCAAGACACCACCATACCGATGTGGGTCACGCTTTTTTGCTATTGGTTAGTGGCGCTACCACTAGGTATCTATTTAGTGCGTTTCACTGATGTTGGCGCTCAAGGCTTTTGGATGGCATTAATCACTGGCCTATTCTTATCTTCTATTCTATTGACCCTTCGTTTGCGCTATCAGCAAAGACGTTTAACCGCGCTGTGGGGTTGAAACTGATTGATTAAAACGTCACACCTCATAACCATTGCTAGCGATATATGGTCACATAGACTATGATAAATCGTAGATGATTTCTTGCTAAAAAGATGGCTTACGTCAAAATATGTAAAAAATCTCAGTTAACAACTGTACATTGATTGCTCATTACTCTGAATCTAGGTATCATTAGCAACTAATTAGACAATATTTAGTTACACTATTTTCGAATTTAGTACAAGGTCAGATAAAAACTATGGATATTGAAAAATACGCACCCTCATTGCCCTTATGGAAGAAAGTGAACTGGTTAATTTAGAAATCAGTTCAGACGATGAGCATATTAGCTTGACTCGTCACTATGATGCGCCTGCACCAGCCATGATGGCCGCACCAACTGCTAGCGCAGCGCCTATTGCTGCTGAAGGAAAACCTGCGGAAAAAGCGGGTAGCGTCGAAAACTCGCCAATGGTTGGTGTTTTCTATTCAGCGCCAAGTCCTAACGACCCACCATTTGTAAAAGTTGGTCAAAAAGTTCAAGCGGGTGATACTCTAGGTATTATCGAAGCGATGAAAATTATGAACCCTCTTGAAGCGACTCAAAGCGGTATTGTTGACGAAATCTTGGTAGATAATTCTGAAGTCGTACAGTTCGGCCAACCTGTCATACGTTATAAAGCGTAACGATATTTGCCATACTTTATTTCATTATGGCTGGTTTTTGATATAGGTATCGCATCAAAGTCAAATAACAGGATGCTAGATATCAAAACTTGGTCAATAACTGATGCTTCGACAAGGATGAACCCATGATAAAAAAATTGCTCATTGCCAATAGAGGTGAGATTGCCCTGCGCATCGTTCGAGCTTGTAAAGCGCTAGGTATCGAAACGGTAGGCGTCTACTCTACTGCTGATGCCAACTTGATGCACCTGCGCTTTGTTGATGAGGCAATTTGTATTGGTAAGCCTAATGCCAATCAAAGTTATCTTGATATTAATACTATCTTAACTGCCGCTGAAATCACTGGCGCGGATGCTATTCATCCGGGTTATGGTTTTTTGTCTGAAAATGCTGAGTTTGCTGAGCGCGTAGAAGAAGCAGGATTGACCTTCGTTGGCCCTAATGCAGATCACATTCGCTTGATGGGTAATAAAGTCTCTGCGATCAACGCCATGAAAAAAGCGGGCGTACCAACCGTGCCTGGCTCTGTGGGTGCCGTTACGCTACATAATGCTGAAGAACAAGCGCGCAATATCGGTTTTCCGCTATTGATCAAAGCGGCTTCTGGCGGCGGTGGACGCGGTATGCGTGTGGTTGAACGTTTTGATGAGCTGGTCGGTCAAGTGCAGGCTGCTAAGCAAGAAGCTGAGCTTTGGTTCGGTGATGATACTGTCTATATGGAGCGCTATCTTCAAAACCCGCGCCACGTAGAAGTACAGGTACTGGGTGATGGCAATGGTAATGCTATCCATCTGTATGACCGTGATTGCTCATTGCAGCGTCGTCATCAAAAGGTACTAGAAGAAGCGCCTGCGCCAGATATCCCAGATGATGTCCGCGAACCTATCCTGAAGGCCTGTGTGAGAGCCTGTGAGCTTGTGAAATACCGCGGCGCTGGTACGTTTGAGTTTTTGTTTGAGAATAATGAATTTTTCTTTATTGAGATGAATACGCGCGTACAGGTTGAACATCCAGTAACCGAGATGATTACTGGTATCGATGTCGTCGTTGAACAGCTAAAAATTGCAGCCGGCTATGGTTTATCTTATCGTCAAAGTGAGATTGAAATCCAAGGCCACGCGATTGAGTGCCGTATTAATGCTGAAGATCCAGCAACTTTTGTTCCTTGCCCTGGTACTGTCAATCAACTGTTTGCGCCAAGTGGCGCAGGTGTTCGATTCGATTCACATCTATACCCTGGCTATGAGATACCGACTTACTATGATTCACTCATTGGTAAGCTTATCTGCCATGGTCAAACTCGTCAGCAAGCGGTTGCTAAAACCTTACATGCATTAGATGAATTGATCATTGAAGGCATCAAAACCAATATACCGCTACACCGTGATGTGATTTTGTCAGATGATAATTTTGCCAAGGAAGCGCAAAACATTCATTATCTCGAAAGAGAGCTTCTAAACACAGACAAAGCCGAGAAAGAGGCATAGATCAAAACAGCGCTAAGCTGTAGTTTGCTTACTCGTACTGACTGGGACAGTAGTCATTTCCCATAAAAATCAATTTCCACAAAAAAAGCCGCTATCGATATAGCGGCTTTTTTATGCTTAGTAGATGTCGAATAACTCGTGCAATATGATACAAGCCACTTATTATGGCAATACTCTATTAAAAGTCATAAAGCACTCTGTACCGTCAGGATCAGCACACCACTGCATCTGATTGCCATCATGGTATAAAAAACGCAATCAACGCTTCGTCACTTTGATCCACTTGGTTGCCTGAGCAGTCTACTTCGTTATTATCATAAATCGTCTTGATAGCGATGACGGGCAGGCCTTCTTCGCGGTGTGTGACTAGATAGCGACCGTATGTCCACTCTTTGCCACTGACCGCCCACATCTCATTGTCCGCGCCAAAATTATATAGCTCACGGCATTGGTTTGACTTATTTACGGATGCCATTAAGTTTTTGCGGCTTGTTGGGTCAGCGTTCACGATGCGCGCTTCACTTTGAGTGATTATGCCACCGTCCATATCAGCTACCACCTTAGGCTCTGAACTGTTTTTTTGCAGACTATTCGATGATGCCGCTTGCTGAGCTTTCGCGTCTTTGGTCATGGTGATAGAACTGTTTAAATCTATCTCCCACTGTCCTGTAATGGCTGGACTAATATGCGTAGTGATTGTCGGCTCAGTAACTGTCTCACCATTCACTGGCAATGAAGCCAGAATAGATGCCAATGTAAATGAAGCAAATGATATAGGTTCCATGATTAACCTTTTATTTATAATATTTTATATACATTAGCGTAAGTCGTAGACACCAAAAACACAAGTAACATTATGCTATTGGGCAAAATACCTTAATCCAAACGATAAGCAAAACCTTAGTCAGTAGTGACGTTGGAAGTAAGATAATGCCCGATAATCTAGTCGCTTTCTACTCATAAAAAATGACACCGTAGCTTTGCTTGTTGAGTACAAAGAGCTACGGTGTTATATATTTATGAAATCAAGACCAGTAAAGTATTACGATATAGTTATCTAATACTAAGCAGCTGCTACACTCAATGCTTGAGCAAAGGCTGATAACGCCCCTTTTAGCATGGCTGAGACCGTGCTACTACATGTACCGATGCCAGAGTACACTTCGCCATCTACATTCAGCTGAATATAAGCGGCGGCATTTGCATTCGTTTTATTATCACTATTGGTATCATCATCGATACCGTTACCACTATTATGATGCGGGTTAATGGCATGCTCTGCATAGTTAATAATATGCAATGATTTACCCGTATGCTGTGCAAGACCGTCGATAAACGATGATAATGGACCATTACCCGTACCATCGATATCAATGGTGTCGTTATTCATCTGGACTTGGCCGCTGAAATACACCTCACCGCCTTTGTTACTGACACTATAATCTAGTAACTCAAACTTACCTTGCTGCAAGTAGGTATCCTCAAAGGTTTGTAAAATTTCATCATTTTGTAATTCACGGGCAACCGCTTCCGCTTGCTTTTGTACCACACGGCTAAAGTCAATCTGCATCCAACGTGGTAGGTTAAAGCCATAATTACGCTGCAAGATATACGCAACACCACCTTTGCCCGACTGACTATTGATACGTACTACATCTTGATAGCTACGACCAATGTGCGCAGGATCAATTGGCAAATATGCCACATCCCACACGTTGTCCGTTTCGCTCTGATGATTTTCATTGTAGTCGAGTGACTTCTTAATGGCATCTTGATGTGAGCCGCTAAAGGCGGTAAAGACCAATTCACCCACATAAGGATGGCGCGGGTGTAGCGGTAAGTTATTGCACTCGCTCACAACCTGTACGATTTCACTCATGTTGCTAAAATCAAGCTCGGGATCGATACCTTGGCTAAACAAGTTCATGGCCATGACCATAATGTCCATGTTACCTGTACGCTCGCCATTACCAAGCAACGTGCCCTCGATACGATCTGCACCTGCCAAAACACCCAATTCGGCCGCGGCTACAGCACAGCCACGGTCATTATGAGTATGAAGACTAATAATGACATGCTCACGCTGAGGAAGATTGCGGCAGAAATACTCTACTTGATCCGCAAAGACATTCGGCATAGAGGCTTCAACAGTCGCTGGCAAGTTAAAAATCACCTCTTGGCCTTGTTGTGGCTGCCACACATCACAAACCGCATCACAAACCTCTACTGCGTACTCAGTCTCTGTTTGACTAAAGCTCTCTGGCGAGTACTGAAACACCCACTCAGTCTCAGGGTATTTGGCCGCATACTCTTTCAATAATTTGGCGCCAGTGATAGCAATTTCTTTAATTTCGTCTTTGTTTTTGGCGTAGACTTTTTCGCGTTGCACACGGCTGGTTGAGTTGTAGACATGGACGACGGCGCGTTTGACGCCTTTTAGCGATTCAAAAGTACGGGCGATCAAATGCTCGCGCGCCTGTACCAATACTTGTAGCGTCACATCATCAGGCACATGGTTTTCTTCGATAAGTTTACGGGTAAAGTCAAATTCAACCTGCGCCGCTGATGGAAAACCAATCTCAATCTCTTTAAAACCCACCTCTACTAAGGTCTTAAAAAGCGCATTTTTTGTTCAATGGTCATTGGATCAATCAGTGCTTGGTTACCATCACGCAGATCCACACTTGCCCATATCGGCGACTTCTCAATTGTTTTGCTCGGCCACGTACGATCTGGCAGCGATGGCGCAAAGGCAAATGGACGGTATTTACGGAAGTCAAAAGCGGCATTTTTCGGTGTAATCTTTGCAGTCTTTGCGACTACCGTAGGCGTGGTTTGGTCAGACATAATCAATCCTTAGATGATATGGTTATTTGTATGTTTAGCTAGATGATTAGCTGTTGTTTAGAATTGTATTTATCATACGAGATAACGAGTAGTTACACCATAATAATAGCAAAGTTTAGCGAATAGAAACCTGCTATTTTTTACTTTATTTTCTATGATTTTAGTGAAAAAACCCAATTTAGTAGTTACAATCAACTAAATTCACTATCAAGGTACTAAAAATGCCAGAAAGTCATTTTGGAAGTATGGGCACAATAGATATAGATGACATCGATAAGCAATTATTGCGCTTGTTACAGACGCAGGCACGTATGAGTATCACGGAGCTTGCTGAGCGTGTCAATCTCTCTGCCACCCCTTGTGCCCGCCGTATTAAACGCTTAGAAGACGCTAATATCATTACAGGCTACCATACCAAAACCGATGCGCAAAACTGGGCTATCCGCTCGCCGTGTTTATCGCCGTCAGTATGGATCGTCATACGGCTGAGCGTTTTGAGCAATTTGAGCGTAGCGTTCAGAGTTTTGATGAAGTTGTCAGCTGTAGCATTGTTACAGGACGTACAGAAGACTATCTGATTAAAGTCAGAGTGCGTGATATGGCACATTATGAGGGAGTTTTTATTGCATCGCCTCAATCGTATTGAAGGCGTTGCTCAAGCATACCAGTTTTGAGCTGCGCGAGGTATTCAGCCGTAGCGTCGTATAGAGCGCTCATGGCGTTAAAAATGCTAAGCGAGCGTTGGTGACTTTCTACGAAACATTATTATCAAAATCAGTCCAATCATCAATCCAATAGCAGCGACCAGTAACCCTGCATTGAAATTGCCCTCCTCTCCTGCCAATGCTACCGTCACCAAAGGTCCCAAGAACTGCCCTAGCGCATAGGCGAGCGTCGCCAATGCAATCAGTAAATTAGAATAAGCAGGATTGATATTTTTAAACAATGTGAGGGTCATCGATACCATACCGACGAAGGTCAACCCTAGAATAATAGCATTGCCGTATAATCCAAGCGCACCATCAAACCATATAGGTAAACACATGCCAAACGCTTGTAATACCGTGAGACCCATGAGGGTTTTTACCTCACCGATGCGTTTGGCAAGCGCGCCCCATAACGGGTTTGATAGCATCGCAAAAACACCAACCACCAACCAAATCATCAATCCAGCATAGGTCTGTGTCGTTAAGCGCTGCGCTGCCATAACAGGCAGGAAAGTTGCTGAGCTGATATAGCCAAATCCTGCCAATATATAACTCATAAAAAGTAAAGCAAGCGCTTTATAGTGTCCAGAAATCGCTTCATATAAAGAGCGTTTGAAGTTCAAATAGCTCTGATGCACTGAGACGTGCTGTTTCAAATCGGTCAACTGTGACTCCAAACTATTTACTGGTTTGGGTTTTATTGCGTAGAGGAGCCATATCAGCGGTAAACTGGTACAGCCTGCAACCAGCCAAATCACATCAAAGTGATAGCCCAATGTTAGAAGCCACCACGTCACAATGGCAGAAGCACTAATACCAACGCCAATGCCTGCATAATGTACGGCCGAGAGTACAGAACGGCGTTCGGGGCTCAGGTTTTGAATCACAAACGATGAGCTCAATATCATCGCTACCCCGCTTGCAATGCCTGCGATTAGGCGAATGATATACCATAACGTGAGCGACATATTTGGTATAACGAGTAGCATTGTTGTGACAACACTGATTATTGCCCAAAGCGTCATCGCCTGCCATGTCGCACGCTGAGGCACAAACATAGCAATGAGGGCACCGATAAAATAACCGATATAGTTGATTGATGCTAGCCAGCCAGCAATCGTCGTTGATAGTGACAATTGCACCATAATATCAGGTAGAGTGGCGGTAAAGAGAAAGCGTCCATAGCCCATGACAACTGCCAAACAGTACATACCGATACAGGCAATGGCCGCTTCATTGGTGATGGTAGGAGCGACACGGCTTTTAATAGCAGTCATCATGACAGCGCCATTTTTGTGGCAATTAGCACACAATCCTTTGTGTTAGATAATTAAAAGCAATAGTAAAATAAGTAGGAGTCAAACAGTTATTAGAGCTATTGGGACATCATAAAATAAAAACAAACCCCTACAATACATCTAACGTGGTTGTCCCTATCGTATCCTGTCCTAGCATTTGTACACGCTGATCGCTAAACATATCCATGTCAGGGGCTAGCGTACGCATAAACCGATCAAAATATAACATCTGCTTGGTCAATAAAGCAAAGTCGCGTGGAAAATGGATACCATGACGTTTGCCAACTTCGACAATCTCAAGCATCATTTTATTGAGCTCGTCAGCTTGCTCTTTACTGTTAAAAGGCACACCGCTGGTAAAGGTCTTATCTTCTGCCATGATCGTTATCATCATGCGCTCTAGATCGTTACCTAAGGCAACCACATCAACTTTATTGCCACCATGCGTCATTTCCATGTCAATCATATAACGTGCCATCGCTTGATAGTCACTGTCTTGCATCGCTTGCATCATACCCATGCACGCACGCCAGCTCTCGGCTTTTAATTTACCGACAATACCAAAGTCTAAGAAACCAATACGTCCATCGGTTAATAGCATCAAGTTACCCGCATGCAGGTCAGCATGAAAACTATTGCACAGCATAAGACTGGCAAACCAGGTGTTTAATGTATCTGCCATGATTTGCGCAGGATCGCTGCAATACTGACGCATGAGCGACTCATCAACCATAGAAACCCCATATAGGCGGCTCATCGTCAATACACGCTTGGTGGTCAGATCGTCATACACTGTTGGTGCCACTACCCGAGTATTACCTGAGACGGCTAAGAACTGCTGAAAATCGCGGATGTTTTGTGCTTCAGCGATAAAATCCGTCTCGGCAAGCATACGCAGGCGAATCTCATCGATAATTGGCGCGATACTTGCGAACTTCATCGATGGCATCACTATTTCAAGCAGCTTGGTCACGCCATGCAATACGCCCAAATCGGTCTGCATAATCGTCTCGACGCCAGGCTTTTGTACCTTTAGCACCACTTCATCACCATTATGCAGACGGGCAGCATGAACCTGAGCGATAGAGGCAGAGGCTAGCGGCTCTGAGTCAATATGCGCAAACTTATCATCAAGGCTCATACCATCAGTCGCCAGCTCTTCTTTTAGCACCTGCTCGATATAAGCATAAGATAATGGCGTGGTTTGATCCAAGCAGCTCTGGAAAGCGGTGACATAATCACGTGGAAACAGCGAGGGTGTACTAGCGATAAACTGACCGATTTTGATATAAGTCGTGCCTAACTGCTCAAAGGTTTCTTTGAGTAGCATTGCATCAGGTTTCTCCCCTTTGCCACTCTTAGCGCAGACAGACCTGCCACACTCGCGGTTTGGCGAACACGGTTGACGACATTAAAGGTATGCTTTAACAAATGCGGACGATGAATTTTCATAAAAAACAACTATGGTAATAGAAAGGATTTGAAAATAGATAATTTCGAAAATAGACTAAAAATATATCAAAGACATAGTATTCAATCAGGGCTACTACAGACTGGGCATTCTGGATCTTTTCTGTAACCCATCAGCCGCTGCTGCATCTGCCTACCATCCCATATAAGCAGTTTATTTGTCAGTGGATTTTTGGTTAACCCCAGATACTGCAAGGCGGTATTGGCTTGTAGGTTACCCATAACCGCAGTGGTACTCGCAAGCACACCTGAATTGGCACAGGTACGCTCATCGGCAACCTCATCATGCACAAGCGCGCCAAACACGCAATGATAGCAACCTGTGTCTAGAGGTGGCTCAAACAGCGCCAGCTGCCCTTGCATCGCAATTGCCGAGGCAGATAATAATGGAATCCGATAATGGACGCTAATGCGATTGATGACGTCACGAGTCGCAAAATTATCCGTACAGTCTAGTAATAAGTCTGGCTTACCAGAGGCTAGATCGAGCAACTCATAAGCATTGTCTTCATCTAACCGCGCTACGGTGCCGTAAGCTTCTATCAAGGGTTGATGCGCGCCAGCATAGCCGCTGCTGTCAGCGCTTTGGACTGACCGATATCTTCTGGCAAAAACAGCGTTTGCCGTTGCAGATTGCTTGCCTCGATCGCATCATCGTCAATCAGATGCACATAACCAACCCCTGCACGCACTAGTGTCTCAGACGCTGGACAACCAAGGCCGCCTGCGCCTATTATTACCACGCGTGCTGACTTTAATCGCAGCTGAGCATCCATATCCCAACCGTCGAGTAGTATTTGCCGTGCATAACGGAGCAGCTCATCATCTGATAGCTGTGCCAAATCGTCTGCCATATTTTTGCAACCTATAATTAAAAATGTCTATCCATAAAGCCTATTTATGGATATTGCCCTACTGTGACACGATCATTACCACCGTAATCTTGTACCGTGTGTACTGACTCAAAACCATTCTCCAAAAATAACCGTCGAACCGCAACCCCTTGGTCATGGCCATGCTCGATAGCCAGCAGTCCTTTTTTGCACAAATAAGACGGTGCCTGCTGGACAATATGCTCAATATCAGCCAAACCATGATTGGGTGCACTCAGCGCGCTGATCGGTTCAGCGGTTAGACCTGCCAAATGCTCGTCTGCCTCATCAATATAAGGCGGATTTGAGACAATCACATCAAACCGACATTCGTCATCAGTAGATAGCGCTTGATACCAACTGCTTTGGATAAATTCAATATTAGTGACACCATTAAAATCCGCATTATGCCGAGCAATATCGAGCGCCTCAAGCGACAAATCAACGGCGACCACTTGCCAATTGTCTTTTTTTAATTCATGAGCCAAACTGATAGCAATACAACCTGAGCCTGTACCCAAGTCAAGTAAGCGCTTATGAGGATTAGATACTGGCTGAGCATTAATCCAATTCAATACTTGCTCGACCAATACCTCGGTATCGGGTCTGGGAATCAAAGTATGCTCATTGACCACAAAATTCAGCGACCAAAATGCTTGTTGACCCGTCAAATAAGCGAGCGGCGTCCCTTCTTGCATCTTAACCATACCAGTATAAAACCGCCTTTGCTCACTTTCTGTCAGCTGATAATCTTCGTCAGTAATCAAAAATAGTGAAGGTTTATCAATAACATATAGCAGCCAATCCGTTGGCCAAAACGACGGTATCTGACGATTTGTCTCACCATTCATCAGTTGACCAATTTGCTGCTTTATTTGACGAATGGTCAATGCGGTCATAAGTCACTCTTAAAGATATCGTAAATAAAGATAAAAGTACTGCCAATGCTACTCTGAAGCGCGCGGTGGCTCATTGGTATCGGTCAGGTTTGGATTTGCTTTCGCTAGTTTGTCATCACCATATATGTCATCATTATCACCAATCACAATGTGTTTATCGACCAAGTAGATTAAGATCAAAATTGGCATACCAATCGCAAAGGTGAAAATAAAGAAAAATGGATAGCCCATATTGTCAACGATAGCCCCAGAGTAGCCACCCATCACCTTAGGTAGCAACGTCATTAATGAGGAGAAAATAGCATACTGTACCGCGGTAAAAACGAATCGAGGTCAAGGCAGACAAGAACGCAATGAATACAGCGCTGGCAAGGCCTGCCGCTAGATTATCAAAAATCACTGCCACGTACATATGCGGCAAGCTACCAGGATGGTAAGTGAGCAGGACAAATAATAAATTCGTCACACAAGCCAAGATGGCACCGACCATCATCGCCTGCATCATACGCAGTTTTTGGAGCCAAAATACCACCCAAAAAGCCACCTGCAATAACCATGATGACACCAACCAGTTTCACAGCATTGGCAATGTCTGTCTTACTGAACCCCATGTCTTGATAAAAGACGTTCGAGATGACCCCTGCGACGATATCAGAAATCCGGTATAAACCAATCAAGGCCAGTAGCAATAATGCTTTTTTGCCATAACGACGGAAAAAATCAACGACTGGTTCGACCCAAGTGGTATAAGCCATTTCTTGTTTGACCACGCCCACTTTGACAGATAAGTAACCCACAACTGATGCCACCAGTAAGCTGGTTAACAGATGGACAACTTCAAGTAAAAAAGCAAACATCACACTGTCTGTCTCTGGCAGTAACGCACCAACATTGACAAAAGCGATGATAAAAGCGGCGACCGACAATACAAATACCAATACCAAACGGGCATAGTCAGAGGCGGGACGATCAATACGTATCTGCTCGCTCACAGGCTCCCGAATTATCAGCGTGGTCACCACACCTACGCCCATCACTGCTGCCATGATCCAATAAGTATTGCGCCACGCTTCGTAACTATAAAACTCTTCAGTCGAACCGAAATAATCTGCCAAATAGAGCGCACCTGCGCCTGCAAAAATCATCCCTAAACGGTAGCCTGCGGTATACATTGCCGACAATACTGACTGAAAACTCGCAGGGGCAAGCTCAATACGATAGGCATCGACCACAATATCTTGCGTGGCGGATGAAAAGCCTAATAGCACGGCTGCCATGGCCATATAGTGCAAACTGCTCTCATCGGTCGGATTGATGCTGGCCATCATATAAATCGCCAAAATAATTAAGAGCTGTGCAATCAAAATCCAGCTACGACGGCGGCCCAGTAATCTAGTCAATATCGGTAGCGGCACCGCATCTACTAGGGGCGCCCAAATGAACTTGAACGAATATCCCAATGCCGCCCAACTAAAGGTCGTCACTACACTGCGATCAAATCCCGCCTCACGCAGCCATAACGACAAGCTGGAGAAAATAAGCAAAATAGGAATACCAGCCGCAAAACCCAAAAACAGCATGATCATAGCACGCCGATCAAGATAGGCTTTCGCCGCCTCGCCCCATGATTTTTTTGGCGATGGGAGGTTTAGGTGGTACAGATTTGACAGCAGACATAATAACTCACCAACAATTGAGACAAATAACACAACTGCGCACAATTTTTATCAATCTTTAGAATCAGTTATCCATAAAAAGATCGATAAAAATTGCTCTACGTTGCACCAATATGATCATTACAACAAAATTCAGTTATGGTACTTGAGAACCGCTACCTTGACTAGATGTTTTGCATTAACTCATTGATTCTGGCACTTTCATAACGGCTTATATTTCGCTGCAGTAACGAAGATTATAGCAACCTTTCACTATGGTTAAACCAGTCCTTAGTTTTCTTACTACTTACTCTCATCAAAGATGTCTAACAACGCTTTCATTTATCGGCAATATGTAGATAGAGATAGCATCAGTATCAGTTTGCTTGGCTCATCACTATCTCTCCTCGTGATAAAGCAATGGCGTTAATAGCAAGCTGGATGAGGTACTACACCAAGAATTAATGATTAATAATTTAAAACATATAATTTTTATATATTAGTTTTATAAATAAACAGTACTTCGTTATGCTCTCTATATCAACAATGATTATCTTAATTGACGGTTTGTTCTTTCTATTATCATAGCCCAGGAGTTTTGCCATGTCCGATTCAACCAACACCCCAACCGACAAAAACACCACGCAAGATACCGCTGGTTGCCCGATAAACCACCAAGGTAACAGCGACACCGCAACCAATACAACTTATGATCAAGGGTGATGATAAGGGACCGACGATTCATAGTGAAAACGTTGATCAAACACACGCACCGCAGCGTCCTAGCATGGGCGGCTGTCCCGTCATGCATCAAGCGCATACTACCACCGCCTCTGCTGCGACTGACTGGTGGCCGAATAGCTTGAACCTAGACATATTGCATCAGCAAGACAAAAGACTGACCCAATGGGAGCAGACTTTGATTATGCTGAAGCTTTTAAACGACTTGATTTAGAAGCGGTCAAAACCGATTTGAAAAACCTCATGACTGAATCACAAGAGTGGTGGCCAGCAGATTGGGGTCATTATGGTGGCTTGATGATTCGTATGGCGTGGCATTCAGCGGGTACATATCGCGGTGCCGATGGTCGCGGCGGTTCTAATACTGGTAATCAACGCTTTGCGCCACTAAATAGCTGGCCGGACAACGCCAACCTAGACAAAGCGCGCCGCCTACTATGGCCCATCAAGAAAAAGTACGGCAACAAACTGTCATGGGCTGATTTGATGATTTTGGCAGGCAACATGGCTTACGAGTCTATGGGCTTTAAAACGCTAGGCTTTGCTGGTGGTCGTGCTGATATTTGGCATCCAGAAAAGACATCTACTGGGGTTCTGAACGCGAATGGCTGGCACCGACCGAAAACCGTTACGATAGCGATAAAGACCGTGCATCCCTCGAAAACCCACTAGCAGCGGTACAAATGGGCTTAATCTATGTCAACCCTGAGGGCGTTGACGGTAACCCCGACCCGTTGAAAACCGCTCAAGATATGCGTACGACGTTTGCGCGTATGTCAATGAATGATGAAGAAACGGTTGCCTTGACCGCGGGTGGTCATACCGTTGGTAAGTGTCACGGTAATGGCGATGCGACCACACTAGAAGACGAGCCAGAAGCGGCAGACGTCAAAGAGCAAGGTCTAGGCTGGCGCAATCCTAAAGGTAATGGCAATGCAGGTGATACTGTTTCAAGTGGTATTGAAGGCGCGTGGACAACCAATCCAACTCAGTGGGATCATGGCTATTTTGAATTATTATTGAACCACAATTGGGCATTAACCAAAAGTCCAGCAGGTGCATGGCAGTGGGAGCCCACAGATATTAAAGAAGAAGATCGTCCATTAGATGCTCATGATCCAAGTGTCCGCCGTAATCCGATCATGACTGATGCTGACATGGCATTGATCAAAGATCCTGTTTATCGCGAGATTTCAGAGAAATTCCATAACGACCCAGCGTATTTTGATGAGGTGTTTGCCAAAGCATGGTTCAAGCTAACTCACCGTGACCTAGGGCCTAAATCTCGTTACTTAGGGGCAGATGTACCGAGCGAAGACTTTATCTGGCAGGATCCTATTCCAGCAGGCAATGCAGACTTGAATGCTGATGATATTGCAGCGCTGAAATCGCAAATATTGGACAGTGATTTGAGCCGCCGTGAATTAATCATTACCGCATGGGACAGCGCACGTACATTCCGCGCATCAGACTATCGCGGCGGTGCAAATGGCGCACGTATCCGCTTAGCCCCGCAAAAGGACTGGGCAGGCAATGAGCCAGAGCAGCTGCAACGTGTTCTTGAGGCGTTAACCCGCATTCAGTCTGACTTTGATAAAGACGTGAGCTTGGCCGATTTGATTGTGCTTGCTGGTAATACTGCTATTGAGCAGGCAGCGAATGATGCAGGCATAGAGGTTACGGTACCATTTACCGCAGGTCGCGGTGATGCAGAAGCGGCAATGACCGATACCGAATCTTTGCAGACTTAGAGCCTTTGCATGACGGCTATCGCAACTGGGTCAAAGAAGACTATGCGGTCTCTCCTGAAGAGATGCTGCTCGATCGCACGCAGCTAATGGGATTGACAGCGCCTGAGATGGTGGTATTGATTGGCGGTATGCGCGTCCTTGATACCAACCATGGACAGAGCCAACAAGGCGTCTTCACTGACCGTGTTGGGGTCTTGACCAATGACTTCTTTGTCAACTTGACCGACATGAACTACACGTGGCATCCCGTGAAAACAGGTGACGAGCCAAGCAACACGGTCAATAGTTACGAAATACGTGAGCGTAGTACCGGTAATACCAAATGGCAAGCCAGCCGTGTGGATTTAGTATTTGGCTCAAACTCTATCTTGCGTGCTTATGCTGAGCTATATGCGCAGGACGATAACTTAGAGAAATTCGTTCGTGATTTCGTTAGCGCTTGGAGCAAAGTCATGAATGCGGATCGTTACGATATCGCCAAATAAGTCTGGTTCGCCAAACTGATTGGTCATAGATGAGCATATAGATGATGAGCAGCTGTCTTTTAGAAGGCAGCTGTTTTATGTTTGTGTCTAACACAATAGCTAGTACTATTTTGGTTGTTTTGCGTTGATAAAATAGATACTTATAACTAATATTAAAACCCTACTCCTATATTCATAATTATTATAAATTGATAGCTATTTATTATATACAAGAATAATAGCTTTGTTTTACACTACGCTCTTATGGCACATTTGTAAGTTTTTACTTTCATATACAAATCTTTCAGATATAGGTAAGGTTTGTATTGTTACACAATAGGATTCAGTGATGGCAATCGATGTAGTGGTCAATCAGCGACATTTGCAAATTCAGCTCAAACAGTTGGAAACAGTATGGCATACGGTGATTAATGGCTATAACTTAAGTCAAGCAGCGACTGTGCTACATACCAGTCAATCGAGCTTGTCAAAGCATATCGCGGCACTTGAAAACCAACTGAAGACCGAAGTATTTATTCGTCAAGGAAAGCGGCTGACAGGGCTGACCACCATGGGTACGGCGCTTATGCCACATATCGAGTCCATCTTTGCCGAGATTCGTACCATTGAAAATCTAAGCCTTGATTTTAATAATCCTAATATCGGCACATTGACCATTGCGACGACCCACACGCAGGCACGCTATGTGCTGCCGAAGGTGGTTAAAGAATTCAAAGAGCGCTTTCCCAAAGTCAATTTGATCTTGCAACAAGCCGATCCTGAGACCATCGCGCAGATGGTGATTCGTGGTCAGGCTGATATCGGCATCGCAACGGAGTCCCTACTTCACAATAACTATCTCAGATGCTACCGCTATTACGACTGGACGCATCGTGTCATCGTGCCAAGCGATCACGAGCTTGCCAAGCAAGACTCTATCGATTTGCCAACCCTTGCCAGCTATCCTATTGTGACCTATCACGGCGGCTTTACTGGACGCGGCGCGATTGATAAAACCTTTGAAGCAGCAGGTCTAGAGCCAGATATCGTAATCGCCGCGCTTGATGCCGACGTCATTAGTACCTATGTAGGACTTGGCTTAGGCATTGGTATTATTGCCGAGATGGCATTTGAACCGAGTCATTATCAGAACCTAACTGCCATACCAGTCGATCACTTCGGACGCTTTACCAGTTGGATGGCGGTGCGTGATGATGCGGAAATCCGCCAGTATGGTCGTGCCTTTATGGAGCTGTGTCAGAAGCAATTCGACAACTAAAACAAAGGGTCTAAATCGCTGGTCTTACCTTACCCCACCTTTACCGAGCTTATGCATAAGTGATAAAATACAGTCTAGAACGTTATTCAACGTTTTATTTCGTTTTTATTTCTGCATGTATTGCTGGACGCCTAGACATTTAATTGTACTGGGTGTCGATCACTGCATGTCCATTTGCTTCTATGTAACAGGTGATACCGCTCATGGAAAAACTCGTAGCGATCATTATGGCAGTTTTTGCCGTCCCCTTGATTATTGGCGGCGCTTATCTGCTCTCTTTAGGCGGTAGTCCTTACTATCTTTTGCTGGCGTTATGATGTTAACGACAGCATTTTTATTGTTCAAAAAACACTGGAGCGCTTACGGGGTGTACGCGATATTTATCGTTGTGACACTAGTATGGTCGCTTTGGGAATCTGGATTTTATTGGTGGGCGCTGGCAACTCGCTTGGGTTTCCCACTAATATTTGGTTTATTAATGCTTTTACCGTGGGTCTCTAAGAAGATGCACGGGAAACACGCTCAAGTAACAACCACCAACAACACTAAGAAAAGTCCTCTTTATTATTGGGGACTAATGGCCAGTGTGGTTGTGGGCGCACTGCTCTCTTTCGGTAGTATGGCCAATAATGCCACCGACAAATTGGGCGAGCTCGATTTAACTGCCAAAGATGACGGCGATCAAAACGCCACTTCTACCAACCTTGGCGACCCATTATCAAATGGCGAGCAAACACCAGATGGTGAGTGGAGCGCCTATGGCCGTACTGACTATGGCCAACGCTATTCTCCTTTGACTCAAATCAACACAGAGAATGTCAAAGATTTAGAACTCGCTTGGCAAATCCAAACAGGCGATATCAAAGGTCCTAATGACGTTGGTGAAACCACTTATCAAGCAACCCCACTAAAGATCGGCAACGCTCTTTATATGTGTACGCCGCATAACTGGGTGCTAGCATTAGATGCCGACTCTGGTGAGACTCTATGGAAGTTCGATCCTAAGGTTGGCGAAAACCTCCAACGTCAGCATCAAACTTGCCGCGGTGTCTCTTATTACGCTGGTCAAGCTGGTACAAACAGCACTACGCCAGCAGCTAATGCTAATACCGAGACAGCTAGCAATAGCGCCGTCAGTGACACCACTGATAATAACGTAGTAGCGGCTAATAAACCGGCTGCGACTGGCGATACATTGGTGCAAAAAATTGCTGGAAATACCTTTGAAAATCCTTCCAAGCAATGCGATGCCAAGATCTTTATCCCAACTTCTGATGCCAAGCTATATGCCCTCGATCCAAAAAACAGGACAACGCTGTCAAGACTTTGGTGAAGATGGTGCATTAGACCTCATGCACAACATGCCGTTCCAGCAAGCAGGCTACTACTACTCAACGTCTGCCCCAGTGGTTGCAGGCGGCGTTATTATTGTCGCTGGTGCTGTTAACGACAACTACGATGTAAACTCACCCTCTGGTGTGATCCGTGCTTATGACGTGAATACTGGCGAGCTTATGTGGAACTGGGATTCAGGCGATCCTGACAACACAGCCCCTTTTGATGTCAATGATCCAACTCAAGTCTATCGCACCAGCTCGCCAAACTCATGGTCGACTGCCAGTGCTGATGAAGAGCTTGGCTTGGCCTACTTCCCAATGGGCAATCGCACGCCCGATCAGCTCGGTAGCTATCGTAATGCTGCTGAAGAAAAGTATGCAACCTCTGTGGTTGCACTAGATCTGAAAACTGGTGAAGCGCGCTGGGTACAGCAGTTTGTCCATCATGATCTTTGGGATATGGATACGCCTGCTCAGCCAACATTGCTTGACTTAAATACCGCTGATGGTGTCCAGCCTGCATTGGTTATACCGACCAAACAAGGCGATGTTTATGTCTTGAACCGTGCCACAGGCGAGCCTATTGTACCTATCAAAGAACGTGATGCACCGCAAGGCTACCTCATTGCTGGTGAACATGCATCGCCTACACAGCCTTACTCTGGTCTGAGCTTTGCGCCTGAGAAACTGACTGAAAAAGATATGTGGGGCGCAAGTCTCATCGATCAGATGATGTGCCGTATTGAGTTCAACAAACTCAACTACGACGGTCGCTATACGCCGCCATCAACCAACGGTACGTTAGTCTATCCTGGTAACTTTGGTACCTTTAACTGGGGCGGTCTCGCTGTCGATCCTGAAAATGGCGTGATGTTCGGTATGCCAACTTACCTTGCCTTTACCTCAAAACTCATCCCTAAAGACACACTTGGCGATGTTGGAGACCAATAAAGGTGAACAAGGTGTGAATGCCAATGAAGGCGCAGACTATGCGGTAGAAATGGGACCATTCTTATCACCACTTGGTGTACCTTGTCAGCAGCCACCATGGGGTACGATCGCAGGTGCTGATCTGGCCACAGGCGAGATTGCGTATCAGCGCAAAAACGGTACTGTACAGGACTTATCTCCTATTCCAATCAAGTTTGAATTGGGGGTACCTGGTATTGGCGGCCCTATCATCACTAAAGGTGGCGTCGCATTCTTGTCAGCAGCAACAGAAAACAACTTCCGTGCTTATGATTTGAAAATGGCGATGTCCTATGGAATGTACGTATTCCAGCAGGTGGTCAAGCTACACCTATGACCTACTTGAACTCCAAAGGTGAGCAGATGGTGGTATTGGTAGCTGGTGGACATGGTTCAGTAGGTACGAAGATTGGTGATTATGTGGTCGCTTATAAGCTTGGCGATCAAGCCAAATAAGTGATTTAAAAAACTTACCATTTACATAATGTCATTTCAAAAAAGCAGGTAACTTAGGTTGCCTGCTTTTTTTATGTGCGACTGGTTTTGTTATACAAATACTTTTGATATAGATATGTTTGATAGCAAGCTTATCAGCAGCCTTATCTTTTGCTAGCTATACCTACTACCCACTAATGGCGCTTTGTTATGAATTATTACTGCTTGGTCACACGGCTTGAAATCGATATCAATGACAAGCATATCAAGAGAAAGTAATTAATCACTCTACTGGATAATTTATGAATAACAAAATCCCTTTATCGTTTTTGGATCTAGCACCTGTACCTGAAGGCCATACCATCGCTGAAGGCATCGCCCAAACCGTGGCAACCGCTCAACAAGCAGAGAAGTCTGGCTTAAACCGTTACTGGATGGCAGAGCATCATAATATGCCGGGTATCGCTAGTGCAGCGACCTCAGTCCTACTGTCACATATCGGTAGCCAAACCAAGCGTATCCGTATTGGTGCAGGCGGCGTGATGCTACCAAATCATGCACCGCTCGTTATCGCTGAGCAATTTGGCACATTGCAGGCATTGTACGGAGACCGCGTTGATTTAGGCTTGGGCCGCGCACCGGGGACAGATGGCGCGACGTTTCAGGCACTGCGCCGGCAAATGAAAGATGCTGAGCGCTTCCCGCAAGACGTCCAAGAGCTGATGTACTTTTTGGGCAATGATACAGATGGCAGCCCTGTACAAGCGTTCCCCGGCGCCAGATCAGGCGTCCCTATTTGGATATTGGGCTCGTCCCTATTTGGTGCGACCTTAGCCGCGCATTTAGGACTGCCCTATGTGTTTGCCTCACATTTTGCACCGCAAATGCTCGGACAAGCAATTAAAGCCTATCGTGAGCAATTCAAGCCGTCTGCCTATTTAGATAAGCCTTATGTCATGCTGGCTGCAAACTTGTTACTGGCTGACGACGATGAGACTGCTCAGTATCACTTTACCTCAGCACAGCAGAGTTTTGTACGTTTGCGCCGTGGTGAGACAGGTCAAATGCCAAAACCTACGCACGATATGGACAGCATCTGGAGCCAAGCAGAAAAAATGATGGTAGATAATGCGCTGTCAGTTTCATTCATCGGATCTGTCGAAACGGTCAAACCAAAATTGGCTGCGTTTTTGGCAACCCATCAACCAGATGAATTGATTGTAACCGCTAATGTACATAATCAAGCAGCGCGTATTCGTTCACTTGAACTTACACCGGAGCTAAACTTATTTACTTTACAATCAAATGAGACACTTGCATAATTATTGCCAAACCTTAACTGGATTTTTGACATGGAAGCAACTGCGGTTATCGGTGCATCACTTATGATTGGCTCGTCGATATTTATGTATATCTTGGCATTTCTTGCAGTCATGGTTATCGGTGGGTATCTGACCTACCGTACCAGTCCTAAGCGTAAGCAACGTCAAGAAGAAAAGCGTAACCGAGACAATATAGAATTGACATTAAAAACCCCCTTTTCAAAATAGAAAAAGGGGGTTTTTAACCAGTTGACGCTATGTCCAACAAAGCACTGACTATATAAGCTACATCAGACCAAGCGCACGTAAGGCGGCCGCACCAAACGCCATGCCAAACATACCAACCACCGTCGTAAACGCCAAGATATTTGCCGCGAGCACATCATTGCCACCCATAGCCTTCGCCATCACATAACTGGCCGCAGCAGCTGGTGAGGCCACCATCAAGAATAACACGCCCATATGAACGCCTGATAAACCAAATGCCAAGCCAATCGCAATGGCGACGAGGGGTGCAATCACAATCCGACCAATACTTGCCTGCATAGATAACCCTGAGGCACTCAGCATCGATTTCAAATCAATACTAGCACCAGCGCAAATCAGTGCCAGCGGCAATGCAACCGCTGCCAACAAATCACCAGTCGTGTGAATCACACCTGTGAGTGGTGGCAATGGCAATGCCTTATAAGCAAATGCTGATAGCAATGCCAAAATAAGTGGGTTGGTAAATACCTTTTGATGATCATAATACTGCGACTGATCAAAGTATCATCCACATTTTTAGAGACACGACTTAACGTAATGACCGCTAAAATATTGAACAATATGGTGACTACGCCCATGTAAACGGCACCAATACTTAAACCACGCTCACCATAAGCATTGGCAACGGTTGCGAGGCCAATAATAGCCATGTTGCTACGGAAAATACCTTGTACGAACACGCCTTGGTCGGCAGGACGTTTGACGAAGCGTTTGGCATACAGCTCCGCCCCAAAGAACAGGACAAATGTCACCAAAATACCAACAAAAATTAGCTTAACTTGCTGACCATAATCAACATCGCTATCGACCACGCTAAAGAATAGCAAGCAAGGCAGGCAGTAGTTAAAAACAAAGCTGGATGCCTGATCAATGAAACTTTGGCTCGCCCTCGCCACGTCTTTGCATAAAAAAACCCAACCACATCAAAGCAAGGTTGGGGAATACAATAGTAATAGCAAAAACAATAGCATCAATCATAAATAGGCTCAATTCGGTGACAAGCCCATCATGATATGAGCATCAACAAGAAAATTTAATAAGTAATAATCAGATTTTACGACCTAGTATAGAGACAAAGCAGCAAGTAAGACAAGTTTGAATGAGACTTTATTTCGATAATAGAGTGGTTTTTATTAAACAAAAGCCCGCAATAAAATATTATTACGGGCTTTTTTATATCATGGATGCGTTGTTATAAAAGGCTTTGGCATACTACCGTTACGAGTCAAGCGCAGCCTTTGCTTTTTTATGTTTTTTGACCGTCATCGCCAATAACTGTATGGCCGCAGGTGTGACACCGCTGACACGTCCAGCTTGAGCTAGCGTCGCAGGACGAACTTGCGTGAGTTTTTGTACAATCTCGTTTGATAGCCCTGATACCACCCTATAATCAAAATCTAGCGGTAGCGCCGTGTTTTCTAAGCGCTTCATTTGATCAATATCTTCTTGCTGACGATCGATATAGCCGGCATATTTGACAGAAATCTCGATCTGCTCTCCTACTTGCGCATCAACGGTTGAGTCAGTAATAGCCGCGATATCAGCAAAACGTATTTGCGGACGCTTTAACAAATCAAAGGCAGTCGATTCTTTAGAGAGTACCTCACCTGTCTGCTCAGACAGTTTCTGACCCAAGGTATTTGTCGGCGTGGCCCACATGTCTTTTAGGCGTGACGTCTCTGTCGAGATCGCTTCCATTTTTTCTTGATATGCTTGCCAGCGCACATCATCTACCAGCCCTAGCTTGCGACCCGTCTCAGTTAAGCGCTGATCGGCATTGTCTTCACGTAGCAATAAACGATACTCTGCACGGCTCGTAAACATACGATAAGGCTCGGTCGTACCATGGGTGATCAAATCATCCACAAGTACGCCAAGATACGCTTCATCACGGCGCGGTGTCCACGTGTCAAACTCGCTATTGTTAGTAGTGACCAATGCGGCATTGGTCCCTGCTAGCAAACCCTGCACGCCCGCTTCTTCGTAGCCAGTCGTACCGTTAATTTGACCAGCAAAGTACAGACGATCAATTGATTTGGTCTCAAGCGTGGGCTTGAGATTTTGCGGATCAAAATAATCATACTCGATGGCATAGCCTGGACGCGTGATATGGGCGTTCTCAAGCCCTTTCATGCTATGAATAAAATCTAACTGCACATCAAACGGCAAACTGGTTGAGATACCATTCGGATACAGCTCATGCGTGGTCAGGCCTTCTGGCTCAATAAAGATCTGATGGCTGTCTTTGTCCGCAAAACGATGAATTTTATCTTCGATAGACGGACAATAACGCGGGCCGACGCCTTCAATTTTGCCAGAGAACATCGGTGAGCGGTCAAGATTTTCACGGATGATATCGTGGGTGCGCGCATTGGTATGTGTGATATAGCAGTTAACCTGCTCAGGATGCATAGAGACATCACCCATATAGCTCATGACAGGCAGCGGCGTATCACCTGGCTGTACCGTCATCACGCTAAAATCAACGCTACGGGCGTCGATACGTGCTGGCGTGCCTGTTTTTAGACGACCGACTGGTAGCTTAAGCTCACGCAAACGATCGGCGAGCTTGATAGAAGGCTGATCCCCTGCACGGCCACCATTTGAGTTTTCTAGACCAATATGAATGACGCCGCCCAAGAAAGTGCCTGAGGTTAATACGACTGTTTCGGTCTTAAAAATAATACCTGTAGAAGTCACAACAGCTGTCGCACGGCCATTTTCTACCAAAATATCGTCAGCAGCTTGTTGGAACAAATCCAGATTGGGTTGGTTCTCTAGTGTGTGGCGAATGGCGGCTTTATACAAGATACGGTCGGCTTGCGCACGTGTGGCACGCACAGCAGCGCCTTTACGGCTGTTTAGTACACGAAACTGGATACCTGCTTTGTCCGTTGCTAGCGCCATCGCGCCGCCTAACGCGTCAATCTCACGCACTAAATGCGATTTACCGATACCGCCAATCGCGGGATTACAGCTCATCTGACCAAGCGTCTCGATATTATGGGTCAACAATAAGGTCTGAGCGCCCATACGTGCAGCCGCCAGAGCAGCTTCTGTGCCAGCATGACCACCGCCGATTACTATCACGTCGTAATGTTTTGGGTATTGCATGTGTGCCTCACTTGACTCATAACGCTGCTGATTGACGTATCTTATGTTCAAATAAGAAAACCATCAGCAAATAAACGTCAGTCGTATTTATAAAAAAGATAACGACTCAGTTAAGTCGTTCATAATTGGTTGAATAACCCATCATTATAACAATTTTTTCACGCTTAAAAAACGCTAGGATAAAAACTATTATAATTAAGCGCAAAGATACTTACGCCAGCATCACTTTGGTTGTTAGCTTTTGAGTTCGTAATGATCTCTTAGTTATTACTGTTTCCACGGCTCAAGGGTACGATCTGATCCGATTGACCGCTAGACAGCATATGATGGCTACCATACCCTTCTGGGTTTATCTGTAGATAGGCATTCATTTGACCAATCGCCTCACCATCATCACTCGCTAAAATCTGCGCTTTGATAAGCTCAACTGGCGGTAATGGTAAGTTTTGAGTAAGGCCAAGCGCTGATGGTTATCACCCTTGTTGACTACTAATTCGATAAGTTGACGAGCATCGATTGGCAAATCTGGCGTGTTTTGAGCCAACAATGCCAAGTGATAAGCACCTGCTGGATCTTGGTCCACAACAATGCGCTGTTCAATAGCGATATACGTCGCTTCAGTTGCACCGCCTGCCACACTAAGCTGATGAATACACTTCAGTGCTGAGTATGACTCATTATTAGCAATCTCAATGATCCGCGTAGATTCGTTTTTTAAACGCGCGCGACGCTTTTCAATCGCTGCTTGCGCAGCCGCTTCTCTCTGCTCATTTGACTGTTCATTGGTTTGGTTATTCATAAAGCTCTCTTAATTATCTGATAATTATTATTTATATCGCTGGTATCTTGGACACTATATGGGGGTAAATCCCATAAAAACAACGAAGCCTAATGACATAGGCGCGTGGAAATACTAGTAGGGACAAGAATAGATAGAGTATTAGTGACACTAATAGCAATATTAAAAAAACCCAAATAGCCATTAATGACTACTTGGGTTTGCTGTGCTCGTATCTTACACTCGTATCTTACAAAGACTAATTGGACATTAAAGACATCCAACTCACACTTTTAATTATTAAGCAGCAGGGCTGTTTGCTTCAACCAATGGCTTTAGCTCGCCTGATTGATACATTTGCAAGATGATGTCTGACCCGCCCATCAACTCGCCATCAATCCATAATTGTGGGAACGTTGGCCAGTTCGCAATTTTTGGCAACGTTGCACGGATTTCTGGGTTTTCTAAAATGTTTACAAACGCAAATGGACGACCAATCTGAGTCAACACTTCGATAGAGCGCGCTGAAAAACCACACTGCGGAAATTGCGGTGTGCCTTTCATGTAAATAATGACTTTATTGTCACGGATTTGATCACGGATCAATTGTTCAACGTCGTTTGCAGTAGTGTTTGGGGTTTGCTCACTCATAAAAGCTCCTATTGATAAAGCGGTTCATTAAAATGATTATTTATATAAAAATAATTGTGTAAAGACGTGGCTGATACATGGGGCAACTGCCGCTGTATTACAAGCACGAATTTCGATCTATGTAGGTTCAACAGTATTAGGGACTAATAATACCACGGCATTGGCCATGATGCCTTCTTGACGACCCGTAAATCCCAATTTTTCAGTCGTGGTGGCTTTTACACTGATATTGCTAATATCTGTTTGTAAGTCGCTCGCGATATTAGCGCGCATCGCTTTGTTGTGCGGTGCCAGCTTTGGACGTTCACACATCACCGTGATATCAGCATTGCCTAGACTATAACCAGCCTCTTGCACTTTACTATAAACATAACGCAGCAAAATCCTTGAATCCAATCCAGCATGCGCCGCATCGGTATCAGGAAAATGCTGCCCAATATCGCCAAGTGCAAGTGCGCCCAGCAGCGCATCAGCCAATGCATGCAAGACCACATCCCCATCAGAGTGTGCGAGCAAACTATGAGAATGCTCAATCGGCACGCCCGCTAGAATGACATATTGTTGCTGCTGACCATTATTATGAAAAGCATGAACGTCAATACCTTGACCAATTTTTATCATTATTATTCCAAGATGAGTTAAAGGTGATTAAAATAATTCAAAACCACTATCTGAATTTTCAAAGTGGTTTTACGAGTAGCCAGACACCATCGGTCGCCACCAGTTTCAATTAACTGGTATAATATGACGTTTATTTTATCATAATACCAGATCCAAAAGACAAGATGACGTTGTTCTGCTGAGACTACGCATTGTAGTGATTGCATAACGCTTGGCGTCGGCATGTACTTTGGATAACGTATAAATAGTTGAGCCGTTTTATGTCAGCCATACAATACACTTCAAGCACAACCGTTTCTGAGTCTTTTAATGCTCATCGCCCTTTAACACTTGCTGATGTCGAAAATCCTAGCACCAAGCATGTGATCGTCGGTATGTCAGGTGGGGTCGATTCTTCTGTATCAGCCGTATTACTTCAGCAGGCAGGCTTCAAGGTTGAAGGCCTGTTTATGAAGAACTGGGAAGAAGATGACGGCACCGAATACTGTACAGCAATGGATGACCTCGCAGACGCGCAAGCCGTATGTGACAAAATTGGCATCAAACTGCACACGGCCAACTTTGCGATGGAATATTGGGATCGCGTATTTGAGCACTTTTTGGCAGAATATAAAGCCGGCCGCACCCCTAACCCTGATATCTTGTGCAACAAAGAAATTAAGTTTAAGGCGTTTTTGGACTATGCGTTGACGCTTGGTGCAGATTATATCGCGACCGGTCACTATACGCGCCGCAGTGTGAACTATATCAATGCCGAAGGTGACGAGGTTGCGCAGCTCTTACGCGGTCTTGATAATAATAAAGACCAAAGCTACTTTTTGCATGCGGTTGGCGGTGACAAAATCGCTAAAACCTTATTCCCAGTTGGCGAGCTTGAAAAGCCAGTGGTACGTCAAATCGCTGAAGAGCATGACCTAGCGACGGCTAAGAAAAAAGACTCTACGGGTATTTGCTTTATTGGTGAGCGCCGTTTTAAAGATTTCCTACAACAGTACTTGCCTGCCCAAAAAGGCGAGATACTTACTGATGACAATAAAGTCATCGGTACTCATGATGGCCTCATGTACTACACATTGGGTCAGCGCGGTGGCATTGGCATTGGCGGTGTCAAAGACCGTCCCGAGGAGCCGTGGTTTGTATTGGCAAAAGACTTAGAGAAAAATCGTTTAATCGTCGGTCAAGGGCATGAACATCCCATGCTAATGAGCAACGAGCTAAAAGCCTATAAGCTCGATTGGATTGATGGTTTACCACCTGCGGATGTGTTTAGCGACGAAGGCTTAGCCTGTATGGAGAAGTCTCGCTATCGCCAGCCTGATCAAGCGTGCCGCGTGTTTGCGACCAATGCTGATGGCAGTGAGGTTCGAGTGGTATTTGATGAGCCGCAGCGCGCTGTCACTCCCTGGACAGTCAGCGGTATTTTATATCGATGAAGTATGTTTAGGCGGCGGCGTGATTGAATCTATCGATGCACCATGTGGATTTTAATTGATTCCTAACACCCAACTTAAAGCACAGATGTTGATGCAGCAAATAGATTTATTTTGACGAGGGTCAACATCGCTTTATTTGCATAGACCACTTTTTTAATATCATATTTCTGCTATATTACGCGCAACGATTTCGACGTCGTTTTTTATATGGTAATTTTTTATCTAGACTCTTGCAGTTTTTTATTTCATAACTACTGAGGCACAACCATGACCCCACTTACCGCTCTCTCCAATTGATGGTCGTTACGCATCAAAGGCTGACAGCTTACGTCCTTATTTATCTGAATTTGGTCTAATCAAAGCTCGCGTTACGGTAGAGATTCGCTGGTTGCAGTCTTTAGCTGACAACAGCGCAATTGGTGAATTAGCAGCATTTGATGACCAGACCAACGCTTTTTTGAATGCAATCGTTGATGATTTTGGTGAAGCCGATGCCCAAGCGATCAAAGACATCGAAGCGACGACCAATCATGATGTAAAAGCGGTTGAGTACTTTATCAAGAACAAGTTCCGGGGTCAGGACGCTTTAATTGATTCTCTTGAGTTTATTCACTTTGCCTGTACCAGTGAAGATATCAACAACTTATCGTATGCATTGATGCTCAAAGACAGCCGCAAGCTTGTCGTTGCCAAAATGCAGCAAGTGACTGATAGCATCGTTGACTTAGCGATTGCTCATGCTGATCAACCAATGCTATCACGCACCCATGGTCAGACAGCCAGTCCAACGACATTGGGTAAAGAGATGGCAAACGTGGCCTACCGCCTTGCTCGTCAAATCAAGCAAATCAATCAAGTAGAGTTATTGGGTAAAATCAATGGCGCCGTTGGCAACTACAATGCGCATTTTTCAGCGTATCCTGACGTCGACTGGCAGAGTCATGCTGAAGCATTTATCAATCAGCGTCTAGAGTTAACCTTTAACCCTTATACGACTCAAATTGAGCCACATGACTATATCGCTGAGTTGTTTGATGCTGTTAAGCGTTTCAATACCATCTTGATCGATTTTAACCGTGATATTTGGCAATATATTAGCTTAGGCTATTTTAAACAGCGCCTAAAAGACGGTGAAGTTGGCTCTTCTACCATGCCGCATAAAGTTAATCCAATTGACTTTGAAAACTCTGAAGGCAACTTAGGCGTTGCCAACGCGATGCTGGCCCATTTGGGTGAGAAGTTACCGATTTCACGTATGCAGCGTGATTTGTCAGACTCTACCGTATTACGTAATATCGGTGTTGGCCTAGCACAGAGCATGATTGCTTTTGATGCGTGCCTAAAAGGGGTGGGTAAACTTGAGCTAAATGCACAGCGTTTAAATGACGACTTGAATCAAGCGCAAGAAGTGTTGGCAGAACCGATTCAAACGGTCATGCGTCGCTACCGTGTTGAAAACCCGTATGAAAAACTAAAAGCCTTGACTCGCGGTAATGCCATGACTCGTGAAGCCATGCTAACCTTTGTTGAAAGCGATGAGCTATTGGCTGTTAGCGATGCGGATAAAGAACGCCTACGTGCATTGACGCCTGCTACTTATATCGGTAATGCCGCTGAGCAAGCACGTGCTATTAAAGAGTGGATTGCCAAGCTGTAAAGTTTGCCAAGCTGTAAAGTTTGCTAAGATGAATTGAATACCTTAAAGCAATAGAGATAAGGCACAATTGCCTCATCTCTATTTGTTCAAACTGGCTATACATTCGCCTAAGTCTATAAAAAAACAACCTTACTTTGCATGCTATGATGATCTTAAAAACTCATAGGTGATAAGTAAGGTTTTATTTTATCCTTTTTATCATCATCGTCATCACTATCGCCTGGTATGATAGCTTTACCGACCGCGACCGTGCCTTTGACTACGCCTTTGGTGGTTTTATAGGCGACTTTGGCAGGCACGGTGACGATTTTATGGACACAAGCTTGCAAGAAAAACACGCTAGCAATAATGACAACAAAATGTAATTTTTTCATAACTTTCCTACGATTTGATGGCTGCTCTGATGATAGCCATCAGATAGGTGATCATCATAAACGATTAATCCCCTTCCTATAAAGCATCCCTTACCATCAATCTTGTACGTATTTAAAATATGGATTTACCCATGACCTCTATTCCTCTTTGTCTACCCGACTCTATTACGCCTGAGCAGTTTTTGGCTGAATACTGGCAGAAAAAACCACTGCTTATCAAGCAAGGCTTACCGCAGCTGATCGATATGTTTGAGCCCGATGATATGATGGGTCTTGCCCTTGAAGAAGATGCTAGCGCACGCTTGCTAACCCAAGCAGCCAGTAAAAAAGAAGGTCAAGCGCAGTGGCAACTCAAAAAAAGCCCACTGAGCGAGACTGATTTTGAGAACCTACCAGAACAATGGACCGTATTGGTACAAAACCTAGAGCAATGGTCGCCTGAGCTTGGGCAATTGTGGCAAGCGTTTGACTATATTCCGCAGTGGCAGCGTGACGATATTATGGTCTCTTATGCCCCTAAAGGAGGATCGGTCGGTAAGCATTATGACGACTACGATGTATTTTTGGCACAAGGCTATGGTTTACGGCGCTGGCAGTTGGGCAAATTCTGTGATGAGCAGACAGAGTTTGTTGCTGATGAGCCTATTCGCTTGTTTGACGATATGGGCGACATCATCTTTGATGAGATATTAGAAGCGGGTGACGTGCTTTATGTGCCGCCCAAACTCTCGCATTTCGGCGTGGCGCAAGATGATTGTCTGACGTTTTCTTTTGGCTGCCGTCGTCCAAATTTGATGCAAATTATCGATAGCTTAGCGGATATCGCCACCAACGATAGCGATTTGTTTATTCCGCTGCTATTGCCGCAAGCACTACAGGCATCTGGCGCATTGCAATCAGAGAGTATCAGTGCGATCAAAGAGCAGCTCTTGCACATGCTACAGTCTGAGCGTGGTGATGATATGATTCGTCAAGCAGTCTCTGAGGGTGGTGAGTAAGCGCCAATACGATGCGCTGATGCCAGAGGAAACACTGGGCACCGATGAGCTTGTACAAGCATTGTCTGAAGGTGCGCTATTGCAAGCGGACTATAGCAATCGCCTACTCTATAACAAAACTGGTAATGGTATTGTGCTGTATGCCAATGGGCAGCGTCTCGATGGACTTGATGATGCAGCAATAGCAGTGTTGGTACGTTTGGCTGATGGAGAGCCATTACAATATAGTGATGTGAAGGATATCGATACAGATGATTTAAGCGAATGGTTAGAAAACGGTTGGATATGGGTCAATATGACTGAATAAAACATAATCATCAAATTTTAGCTGAATAATGCACAATAAAAAAACCGCTATCTGATAATTACTCAGATAGCGGTTTTTTCTATGCATATTACACAATTACTCGTTCAATACTCATAATGATGTATCAAACGCCGCTTAGTATTTATTAAAACCACTATAAACACTAAACGTGTTGGTCGTTAATACTATTACTCTGTACCAAGCTCAAGCAAGCTAGCATTACCACCAATCGCTGTGGTGTTAATCGTCTTAACACGCTCAGTGACAAAACGATGCAGATAATCAGGCGTTAACATCTCAGACAGTCCTTCCATATCAGTGACACTGATGACTTGAGTCAAAATACCATCTGTCTTTGCAAGCTCTTGACTGATGGCTTGTACTTCACTACGACTGCCAGAAACGGCCACCTGAGCAAGACGATCAATGTATAAAAGCGTGATGGTTTGCGAGTCATTAGCCACGCTCAATACATCTTCGCTAATACCCGTATCGTACAGGATTTTAGCGGCTTCATTGCACATCTCATTTTGGCTTGGGCAATGCAGTATGACTTCATTACCAGTCAATAATGCAGCCACAAGCTGACCTAGTACGGCCATTGCTCTGGCTGATTCGCCACCAACGACCATTGTCTTACCACGACCAGTGACGTACAAGTCGTTTGACTCACCTGTCGCACCAGTCATACGATGCGTCTCATCTAAGCTTGGCGCCGCGTTCAATAGGTGATTGAATAAACGCTTTGCTTTGTTGGCATCACCAGTCAATAGAGACAACTTTGGAATTGCCGCCTCTAGGTACGTTGCGCGATTGACCGCGCCAAGTAGTCGCCAAGATTCACAAACCTGGGCATGATTTTTTTTGAATTCAGTCGCCATGTTGCTACTCCTTATGCGAGTTCTGTTTGAGTGGTTGTTTGGGTGTTAACATTTGTTTGGTTGCTACCATTTGATTCTGAGCTAAGCTGCATCAGACGCGCAACATAGTGCGGGCCACCTGCTTTCGGGCCAGTACCAGACAGACCACAACCACCAAATGGCTGGACGTTTACGACCGCGCCGATTTGGTTACGGTTGATATAAGTGTTGCCTACAAAAGCACGGCGCTCGATATGCTCAACAGTTTTTTCGATACGGCTATGAATACCCATCGTCAAACCAAAGCCTGTGTTGTTGATAGCGTCAATCAGCTTATTCAGATCACGTGCTTGATAGCGCAATACGTGCAGGATTGGACCAAAGTGCTCACCACCAATCACATCAATACTGCTTACCTCGATTGCGGTTGGCAATACAAAGGTAGAGTTTTCTTGGCTGACAACCGAGCTTGAACTCATTGGGGTTTGAGCCAAGATAGTAGCGGTTGGCTCAGCGTCCATACGGGCGATATGCGCCTCTAAACCATTTTTGGCATCAGCATCAATCACAGGACCCACATCTGTGGCAGCGTATAGTGGATTGCCAACAGACAGCTCAGCCATATTGCCTTGTAACAGCTCAATCAAATCATCCGCCATCTCATCTTGCACGCACAATATACGACAAGCTGAACAACGCTGACCTGCTGAACCAAATGCAGATAGAACAGCGTCTTTAACGACTTGCTCTGGCAGTGCTGTTGAATCAACAATCATCGCGTTCTGACCGCCAGTTTCAGCGATAAATACAGGCAGCTCGCCACTCGCTTGAGCATGATCATTCAAGCTTTGATTGATACGCTGAGCAGTTTGGGTTGAGCCAGTAAATATCACACCTGCTATGTTATCAGCAGCCGTTAGCGCTCCGCCCACATCACCGGCACCTGTCACCAATTGTAGTGCTTCTGCTGGTACACCCGCTTGATACATGAGTTGCGCAGCAAAATGCGCAATCAAGCTGGTTTGTTCAGCAGGCTTAGCGACTACCGTATTACCTGCTGCCAGTGCCGCCACGATTTGACCCGTATAGATAGCCAATGGGAAGTTCCATGGACTAATACACACAAAAGTGCCACGTGGTTTATAAACTTGACGAGATGGCTTACCAGACAAATCTGTAAACTCATGCACGACATCGTCTAGGCGCTCTGCTTCATCAGCGTAAAAACGACAGAAATCAACGGCTTCTTTGATTTCATCGATGCTGTCTTGCATAGTCTTACCAGCTTCGACTTGGCATAGTGCCATTAGCTCAGCGTAGTTTTCTTCAAATAGCTCAGCGATTTTACGCAGTATTGCCGCACGCTTGGTCACGGCTACGTTTTGCCACATGCTTTGACCAGCGACAGCCACATCAATTGCTTGACGAGCCAATTCTGCATTGGCATATTTGACTTCACCAGCGCTTACGTCATGATTCCAAGGCGCAAGTACAGGCTGCGCATCAAGCTGATGGGTGACGCCATCTACTTCATATTCATTAATTGCTTGGCCGTTGATGATAGGTGTCGCTGACCATTTTTTATTGAGATGGCTATCAATAGCTGCTTTGAACGGTAGCCATTGTGACTCTACAAATATATTAGGGCCAAAACTTGCACGGCGCGAACCATAAATCTCTAGTGGTAGCGGAATATCTGGGTTGTGCAAGGTTGGGTTGGCAAGTAGCTTGTCATATGGATGCACAGTTAGTTTTTCAATCGGATACGACTTGTCTAATAACTGATGAACAAAGAGCTGTTGGCACCGTTCTCTAACAAACGACGTACCAAATATGGTAGCAAGTCTTTGTGCGCGCCAACTGGTGCATAGATACGTACAGGAATCTCATAAGCTTGCAAAATATGGTCATAAAGTGCATCACCCATACCGTGCAAACGCTGGAATTCAAACTCTTTATGGGTGCTCATGGTCATGATTGAAGACAGTGTGTGCGCATTATGCGTCGCAAACTGTGGCCAAATAAGACCGCGCAGATGGTCTGATAATAAGAAACGCGCACTGGCAAGATATGCGGTATCTGTACCTTCTTTGCGTGTCCAAACTGGATAGCCTGATAGACCTTTTTGCTGAGCAAGTTTGATCTCAGTATCCCAATAAGCGCCTTTTACCAGACGTACTGGAATGCGATCGCCTACTTCAGAAGACAAACGAGCAAGCCAAGCCAATACAGCAATAGCACGTTTAGAATAACCTTGTACAACGATACCTAGGCCATCCCAACTAGCTGTTGAGTTATCACGGTATAGAGACTCAAACAGTTTTAAAGAAATCTCAAGACGATCCGCTTCTTCGGCATCAATACTAAGATCAACATTGACCTCGCGTGCCGCTTCAATAAGGAGCAAGCAGCGTTGACGCAATAGACCCATAACTTGAGCTTCTTGTGTCGCTTCATAGCGAGGGATGCAGCGCAGACAATTTGATAGATACTGATGGCTTAGGCATACCTTCTTTGACTTTGACGTTGGCCGTCGCTTTGATCGCATGCAAGTAGTCATTGAAGTATTTTTCAGCATCTCTATGCGTGATAGCCGCTTCACCTAGCATATCGAATGAATAGGTATAACCTTTATTACGATATGGCTGGCTGTTTTTATTGGCGTCTTCGATGGTTTCGCCCAATACAAACTGATGGCCCATGATGCGCATGGCTTTTTGCATGGCACTACGAATGACAGGCTCACCCATCTTTTTGGTCATGCGATCCAAGAAACCTGATGCAGTAGTGCTGCTATCAATACTGACGACACGGCCTGTCATCATCATGCCCCAAGTAGAGGCATTGACCATGAAACCATTGTCATTTTTGATGTGCTTTTTCCAATCTGCCACACTCATTTTGTCATGAATCAATGCATCAGCAGTATAATTATCCGGCACTCGAATCAACGCTTCTGCCAAGCTCATGAGCAAGATACCTTCTTGGGTATCAAGGCTATACTCAAGCAATAATGAGTCAACCATCTTGACGGCTTTGCCATCGTTACGCACATGCTCAACCAGCTTGCGTGTCTGCTCAGCGGCAGCATCACGCTCCTCTGCACTAGGCTTGGCAAGTGGCAATAAATCAGCCAACCAACGCTGTTCATCAACGCTATATAGTGGCGAAATACGCTTATATAACTCTTCTATTGGCTGGGCAAGATACTCTGGCGACAGCATATCAACAGGATTGAACAAAATCGGCTCTTGCGGGGTAAACTGGTCTACTGGGTTCATAACAACTCCATAACTATCGTTTAAAAACCATAATAAATGGTGCTTTAGGAAGTCTGATCGTCCTGCATAACTGCTCGTAACCGCTATCAAAATAGAGGTTATGGAAGGATATTCACAGCAATAATCAAAAGACCAAACGGCGCCATCACAAAACTAGAAAATCCAGCACATGCTGGAGATGGTTAAGTAGGTCGTTCCACTGTTAAACGGGCTACGTTAACAATACAAAGGCAACAACGAAAAATTAAGCGGCATTAGTGCCTTCTTCTTGTTAGTAGTGAAAGGAGTGTGATGGCCAAATATCGCTTGAATGAAGTGATAAAAAACACTTAAACAAGCCCAAACATACCATCTTAAATGTGCAAATTCACTGTAAGAAAAACCTCTACGGCGTTGATTGAGGTGATGCGCTTAACTCGGCTATAATATCATGAAAAAAATTCAAACTAACGCTTTTTTTTATTTTTAAAAATTAATTTTTCTTTAAAAAACAAATATTTACAAGCAATTTTTCAGTCATGACGCTTTGGTTATATTTTTTAGTTTACTATTACTGATTAATTATTACCAAAATTTTGGGTTTTAATCGTAACAATTTTGGGCTCACTAGTAAGCTAAGTACCATCTCCAAATATTAAAAACCCTCTTTACCATCAAGTGATAAAGAGGGTTGTATGGTTAGGTCTCATACCTAGCGCAATACGCCTTATAAGAAGATAATTTTAACCAATAGCACAAGAGTCAAAAGCCATACAGCAATGCTGATATCAGCGAACTTACCAGAGATCGCTTTGACCGCGGTAAAGGTGATAAAACCAAGTGCGATGCCATCAGCGATAGAGTATGTCAGCGGCGTGAACAGCAATACAACTACAACAGGCGCCGCTTCTGTTAAGTCGCTCCAGTCGATGTCTTTTAGGGTGCCCATCATCAGTACGGCAACATAAAATATGGCACCGGCCGTCGCGTAGGCTGGGATCATACCGGCTAATGGAGAAAAGAAAATGCTTAGTAAAAATAACACACCAACAGTGACTGCCATCAATCCTGTACGGCCACCTGAGGCAATACCAGAGATACTTTCGATATAACTGGTTGTCGATGAAGTACCAAGTAAAGAGCCTGCAACTGTCGCTGTTGAGTCTGCTAATAGCGCCTTGCCCATATTAGGAATATTGCCATCTTTGTCAGTCAACTTGGCTTGGCTAGTGGTCGCAATTAGCGTACCTGCAGTATCAAATAAGTCCACAAATAAGAAAGCGAAGATCACACTGATCATACCCACATCAAATGCGCCAGCGATATCGAGCTGCATCAGTGTCGGCGCGATAGAAGGCGGTGCAGATATGATACCGGTAAACTGTGTATAGCCCATTAGCAAACTAATCAGAGCAACCAGCAAAATACCAATGGTTACCGCACCTGGGACTCTTTTATAAGACAGACCAATAATGACGACAAAACCTAGAGATGCCAATACAGGACCAAATGACGTCATATCACCAAGAGCAACCAAGGTCGCATCATGATTGACGATGATACCTGCACTCTGCAAAGCAATAAAAGCCAAGAATGCACCAATACCAGCGACCACGCCGTTTTTGAGAGAGTTTGGAATCGCATTGATGATTGCCTCACGAATCTTAAAGAGGCTTAATAGAACAAAGATACAACCTGACAAAAACACCGCACCCAGCGCGGTTTGCCATGCATACCCCATACCTAAGACCACGCCATAGGTGAAGAAAGCATTAAGTCCCATGCCTGGCGCTAATGCCACTGGTAGTCGGGCATAGATACCCATGATGAAACAACCGACTGCTGCGGCCACACAGGTTGCGACAAATACGGCCCCTTTGTCCATACCTGCATCGGCTAAGACATTAGGGTTAACAAAGATAATATAAGCCATCGTCAAAAACGTGGTTATACCAGCGACGATTTCTGTTTTGATCGTGGTATTGTCACCATTAATCCCAAAATAGCGTTCAATTGCATTCATAAGTGTTCGCCCCAACTGGCTAATAAAAAATCACCACTACCTAAAACTAAACATGACCTCAGCAAAATGGCGATGCCGCAGTAAGAATAATGTAGTAACAAAGCGTAACATATTAGACGAGTTGTCTTACAAACTCAATCGCTGATAATGTCTAACTCGTATAAAAAACAATTAAAAACACCACTTTTATAACGATAAAAAGTCTATACAAATTTGAATTTTCTTATAGTCTCTAGCTCAAATCATTTATGTATACTAGTAGGGCGTGTTGCCACTATATTGTTAAAATATTTGATGTATCGTACTTTTTGTCTGGTTAACACATTAATAATGACGTTTCTTTTATTTAGAAGTAAACTAACAGGTTATTATGTTGATGTCTCAGTGGTTGAGCGTGGTCTCAAATAGTCTCTTACTAAACCCGATTGCCGAGATCTTTACTGCGCTTAAGATTCAACGATAAAGTATGCTTATTATTTTTAGGGTTCGTTTGGTTTGGATGTCTTTATTTAAACCAGCTGTTGTCAATTATCCGTGAGTCCATTACATGCCTGAATCATTAAATATTATTGATCTTATTACCCAAGCCAGTCTATTGGTACAGATTGTGATGGCGTTATTGCTATTAGCCTCTTTGTTCAGTTGGGTCATTATTTTCCGTATGAGTGCGCGGCTCGGTACAGCCAAAAACTTTGATCAACAATTTGAGACTTGGTTTTGGTCAGGCGAAGATTTAGCAAAGCTGTATCAAGGCGTACAAGGCTCACCTGATCGCCAAGGACTTGAGCAGATTTTTTATGTGGGATTTTCAGAGTACCTGAGAATGCATAAAAAGCGTCAACCTAAAGATGACATCATCGACGGTGTTGAACGTAAACTGCGTGTCGGCTTGGGCCGTCAGCAGCAATTACTCGAGTCAGGACTGACGACGCTAGCGAGTATCGGCTCGGTGGCTCCTTACATTGGACTGTTTGGAACCGTTTGGGGCATCATGAACGCGTTTTTGGGACTGTCGCAAACCGAGCAAGCCACCCTAGCCTCTGTCGCGCCTGGTATTGCTGAGGCGCTGATTGCGACAGCCATGGGCTTGTTTGCCGCTATTCCTGCTGTATTGGCATACAATCATTTTACGGCAAAATCTAGCCGTCTTTATGATTCACGAGCACTGTTCTGTGACGAGATGACAGGCATGCTACAGCGCGAGACCAGTGTGCAAATCCCCGTTGCTAGAGAGACGCAAGTGAGTGCCACTCAGGTGAATGGGCTATGAAACCAAATCCCTATCGCCGTGAGAAAAAAGCGCTGAATGCAGAGATGAATGTCGTTCCCTACATCGACGTTATGCTGGTGCTATTGGTGATATTTATGGTGACCGCACCCATGCTCATTACGGGTGTCGATGTTGATTTGCCAAAGAGCAAACCAATACCATGAGTCAGAGCCAGTTGCCCGTCATTGTCTCATTGACTGACAAGGGTGAGATTTTTATCAGTTATGAAAATAATATCGACTTGCCTATTAGTGAGCCTGAGCTAATTAACACTTTATCCAACTTACAGTCTCAGAGCGGTAATACCAACACTGAGCCATTGCAAGTGATGATTAATGCTGATCAAAATAACCAATATGGCGCTATCATGACGCTCATGGCAACTTTGCAGCAGGCAGGTATTGAAAAAGTAGGGTTATTGACTGGTGCGCCTTTACCGACGCCATCACTCCAATAGCTATACCTTCTATATAGGTATGTCACATCATAGCAGCCAATCCGATAAACCACGTTCATGAGTATCCATATCATGCATAATGCGCCTGCCGTCTATGTCCCCACCGAACCTGAAGGCAACGGGCTAACACTGCCTACATTACTCAGTTTGCTAGCACATGGTCTTATAATCGGCATACTGATTTATAACTATCAGACCACTGAGGTTGAGACTGCTGGTAGCATCGAGACGGTCATGGTAACTCCTGAGCAGCTCGCTGAAATGCAAGGACAGATATTGGCCAATCGTGCAGCAGCCAGCGCCATGCAAATGGACAGCAGCACCAGCGACTCAGCCAGTAGCGCTCAACAAGAAACCTCAAGTAGTAGTAGCTCAAGCGCTCAAAATCCAAGCCAGCCTAACTCCCAGCGTGTCCCTGTGTTTACGCGATCTGACGAGCCTGCCAGTCAGCCTATGCTTATGAGTGAAGAGCAACATCAACGCCTGCGCGAGCAAAACCAAGAATATGAGCGCAGAATGGCTGAGTGGGCAGCGCAGCTAGACGAATCCGCGATAGAGGAGCTTGATCAAGTAGAGCAAGACAAAAGAGAGCAGATGATCGAAGAGCAAAAAGGCTTGGAGATTTTCGCCAAAAGCAAAACAATCCACCCAAGATCAGACGCCCCACGGCTAACGATCGTAATATACAGATTGATACCGATGGCTCTGGCAATGCAGGCCGAACCTTTAGTCTCTCAGATGGTCAATCAACCATCTCCGGCGAGACCTCAACCTCTAGTACTTCTAAAGGTAGTAGTCGCTCTGCCTCAAGTGGTAGTCGCGGTGCCAGCAATAGTGAAATCATCAATCTAATCAAGCGCAACTATACGCCGCCTACCGCAGCGAAAGGCTCTACCCAGCGTGCCACCTTAAACATCACCGTTAATGCCAATGGTGACGTGGTCAATGTCACCGCATCTGGTCCTGATAGCGTCGTCAATGAAGCTGCCAGACAAGCAGTGCTCAACACAGGTAGCCTACCAATCGATGCTGATGACCCAAAATATCCTACCTTTACTATACAGTTTAAAGGTAGCAATTAATCAGTTGCTAGCGTCTTGTATTATTGATAACGTGATGTTAAGCGGCTTTTATCGCATCGTTTTTCATCTAAATATAGTAAAGCCCAAATAAAACTGATATAGCATCACAAACACACTCGATTAAATACTATTTTCCTTGCTTGCTGTGACTTCGTCTCCAGAGGCTACGAAAAATAGCCTTTAATCTCGTTGTGTCATTTTTAAATTGACTTATCTATACTTGCCTCATCGACTATAAAAATGACTATCATATTAATTTTAGGAGCGCCATTGACCCATGTATACTCATAAAAAACTACTAGCCTCTTTACTTGCGGGTAGTTCAGCATTACTTATCTCGCAAAACGTGCTCGCAGCCCCTGTCGTATTAGAATTGGACTATGAGATTCCTGTCCAACAAAACCAAGTCGCGTTTGTACCATTCGCAGGCGATTCTGTTTTGTCCCCTATTATTTTAAATGATTTGAATAATACAGAACTAAAAGTCACCAGCCAAAACCTACCGCAGCAGCCACGCAGCAGTAGCGAACTGGCAGGCACACTGCCAGTATGGCAAAGTATGGGCATACCCTATCTAGTCGTCGGCAGCACTCGTACCAATCGCGGCAAAATCGTCACCGATTACGAGGTCATCGATGTCAAATCTGGTCGCGTGATAGAAGGCAAGCAAAGCCTAACCGCTGACAATAACAGAGAAAGCATGCGCTACGCCGGTCACGTCATCGCAGATAAAGTCTATGAGCTGATTACGGGCATTCCAGGGGGATTTCTCAGGGCGTATTGCTTATATAGAAGAAACAGGCACTGGCAAACAAAAGTCTCTCGTCTAAAAGTGATGGATGCTGATGGTGAAAACGCCAAAACCATCACTGAGGTAGCTGGGTCTATCTTCTCACCAGCATGGTCACCTGACGGCAATCGCATTGCCTACTCGGTACAACGTGAAAAATCATATCCTGTCATCTACATTCAAAACGTCAGCGGCGGCGGCGCCAGTGTGCTAACGCCTTTTCTGGTAGTAACTTGAGTCCGTCATTCTCCCCCTGATGGCAGCAAAATCCTATTTTCTAGTAGTTTTGAGGGTAGCGCCGATATCTATGAGATAAGCGCAAGCGGCGGTACGCCTAGACGCCTCACTAATTTGCCAAGCAGTGAGGGTGCAGCCAAGCTACGCTCCCTGATGGCAAGTCATTTGTATTTGTCAGTGACAAAGCTGGATTCAATAAACCACAAGTCTATCGTTATGAGTTTGGCTCGGGACGCACCACCAAAGTATCTAATGGTGGCTATGCAACCAGTCCGCAGTTTAGCAGCGACGGAACACAAATCGCCTTTTTAAGTGGACGCTCAGCCGCGATTATGAATAGCAATGGTTCGGTGACGACCAACCTTGGTAATACGGGTATCGATGAAGCCCCAAGCTTCTCACCCAATGGCAAGCGCGTGGTCTATGCGTCAACCCAAGGCGGCAAAGGTGTACTAACGATTAAATCATTGAATGGTGGCGAAGCGTTCGGCAAATCAGGACAAGGCATCATCCGCTCACCCGTATGGTCATCAAGTCCAAAGTAATTTAGGCAACTGAATCACAACGTTAGAATTTACTCATACAAAAGCCTTAATCATAATGAATATGATTAAGGCTTTTTTGTGTCATAAGCTGCTAGAAGAAAAGTGATAAAACCTACTTAGTAAAACCTGCCCGCCGTCTTATGCACTCTTCTTAGGTACCCTTCATTCGAACTCATTTTTCTTCCTTATTGTTAGTAATAAACCCGTAAACCGGTTAGTACCAAAAAAAACATTGCATTAACTTTCATTTTACCTATATCCTAAATAGGTCTGACTAATTGGTCAGGTTATTTAGATATTGGCCAACAAATATAAACTATTACTGTTGTCTATTTTAAGGTCGGGAACTTACCCCTATTATTTGAATCGATAAAAAACAGGTCAAGGATTGGGTTTTAATTTTTATCTAATGATTTGTTACGTTGTCTGATATATACAGCTAATTGGGTGCTAAGCAGTTATTCTAGGAGGAAACCACCATGAGTGAAAACGTTCCAGCAAATACTGATTTATTATATAGACTGCACGACCGCCCCAACCCTATCAAAGCATTCTTAGGTGCCATACAGCACGTACTTGCTGCTTTCGTTGGTATTATTACCCCTTCACTAATCATCGGTGGCACTTTAGGTTTAGGGGAACATATCCCCTATCTGCTAAGCATGTCCTTAATCGTATCTGGAGTCGCGACTTTTATTCAAACGCGAAAAGTAGGGCCCATCGGCTCTGGCCTTATGGCATTACAAGGCACCAGTTTTGGTTTTTTGGCGGCGGTATTGACCGCAGGATTTGTAGTAAAAAACCGCGGTGGTAGTCCTGAAGAGATTTTATCCGTTATCTTTGGTGTGTCGTTTCTCGGTGCATTTGTTGAGATATTTTTGAGTCAATTTATCACCAAACTCAAATCATTTATGAGCCCTATTGTTACTGGCTGTGTGATTGTCACGATTGGTTTGTCCCTAACAAAGGTAGGTCTCACTGATTTGGCAGGTGGGTTTGGTGCTGAGGATTTCGGTAGTATTCCAAACCTACTCTTAGGTGGTGGCGTACTCGTCAGTGTGGTGCTCATTAGCATTATTAACAATAAGGTTATTCGCTCAAGTGCTATCTTTATCGGTCTGATGTTAGGCTTGCTCGCTGCCGTATTTATGGGGCGCATTGATTTTTCATTGGTGTCTAAAGCGGATTTTTTCACCGTTCCCATTCCCTTCAAATATGGTTTTGGTTTTGATTGGCAGGCATTTATTCCCATTGCCTTTATGTACATCATTACCAGTATTGAGACCTCAGGCGACTTGACCGCTACCTCGATGATTTCAGGCGAACCGATCAAAGGCCTCTCTATGAGAAGCGCATTAAAGGTGGTGTGTTGGGTGATGGTGTCAACTCGCTGATTGCGGCTGTATTCAACACTTTTCCTGTGACAACCTTTAGCCAAAATAACGGCGTGATTCAGATGACGGGGATTGCCAGTCGCTATGTTGGTTTTTATGTTGGCGGTATCTTGTGCCTGATGGGTCTATTTCCTATCCTTGGTGCGATTTTCACGCAGCTGCCCAAGCCTGTCGTAGGCGGGGTCACGCTACTGATGTTTGCCACTGTCGCAACTGCGGGTATTCGTATACTATCCACCGTGGATTTTACCCATCGTAATGTCTTGATTATCGCCACGTCACTAGGATTAGCAACGGGTATTGCATTCGTTCCTGACGTACTCTCACAGACGCCGCAATTTTTCCAAAACATCTTTGGCTCAGCGGTGACGATGTCCGGTATTGTGGCAATCACGCTTGATATAATCCTACCAAAAAACTACGGTGTAGAATTTGATACGGCTGAACAACATGCCGAAGATGGCTTAAAAACAGCGCAAAAAGTGGCATAAATTTGAATGTTTAGCCCTGTCTGAAAGTAAAACGAGGTGCCATAAAATTTGTTTATGCACCTCGTCCACTGTGATCGCTTAATCACAATGACTTAACTGTATATAATCATTCAAGTCCACAGCCTCGTAAAATAAAAGGCACTAGAAAATCTGCTGCGCGCGCTTCATCTTCTGCGTCATAAGCTGTTTTGTCCATCAGGCCGACAATTTCAATCTCAAATTCAGCGTAACGCTGGGTCGTCGCCCATATCAAAATTAGTAGTTGCAAGGGATCTGTAATCCCAATCTTGCCTTGCTTATGCCACTCTTTCATGACTTGCGCTTTATCATTTACCCAATCTTTCATCGTTGTTGACATAAATTCGTGCAAGTGAGGCGCACCGCCGATGACCTCAATGGCAAACAACTTATGACGACTAGGATTGACAAAAGCTTGATGCAGCTTGGTACGGACAAACTTTTCAATGACAGTTTTTGGATCGCTGTCCACTGTCATGGTCACCAAGCCGTCATTCCATTCTTCAATAATCGAGCGTAGCACCGCCATATATAGGTTTTTTTTGTTTTTAAAATAATAGTGAACGTTGGCTTTAGGCAGTCCTGCTCGATCAGCGATGCCTTGCATCGTAGCGCCGCGATAGCTTTGGAGCACGAACTCCTCTTCAGCTGCTGCCAGTATCAACGCTTGATTGTGCGCGCGTAACTTGTTGACTACGATGCGATGGCGCATCAGTAGTCAGGATATCCTCTTCTGATTATTTTGAGTCATAACAATGGTATCTCACTCCAAGTGGCTGGTTCGACAAAATAGTCGCTATATTTTTGAATGTTTTTATATATCAATGCACAGATTTTCGCAGCATGAGCCACCAAATAAAAAAATTCTCATAAAACAGTTGACCAATTAGTCAGGTTTTAGCAGAATGGTAATTATAAATCACACGTATTACGACCAAAACTATACTGCCATGTCATTTTGCGGCTCAACTATTAGTATTTCCTCAAAAATACGTTCTGTATCGTCAATTTATCATGATTAGAAAGCTAGCAACTTAAATACGCACTGTGGGTTTGCTTAAATAACAATGCAAACGTCGAAAAACTAAAAATGAACCATAAAAACATCGATTGCTATCGCTAAGTCTAAGCAAAAAACCACCATGTATAAACCTTTATTAAACAATAGTTATCCAGTCCACATAATGGGCTGTCATATCAACAAAAGGATATCACCATGAGCTTAACCTTAGCGCAATTTAATAATTTGTCTCAGGAAGTAGCTATTGCTCAGCTTTTAATCTGCTGTACCAGTAGCGTTTGGGCAAATAAAATTGCCAATGCGCGTCCTTTTGCAGATTTCGATGCGCTCTTAGCGAATAGCGACGCTATCTGGGATGAGGTACAAACCAATGAGGCCAACTTGCTAGAAGCATTTGATGGACATCCACAAATCGGTAATGTGGCTTCTTTAAAAGAGAAATATCGCAATACACAAGATAGCGCCGCACATGAGCAGTCTGGCGCTAACGATGCGGCAGACGATGTACTCGAAGCGCTCGCTAAAGGCAATCAAGATTATCTTGATAAATTTGGTTTCATTTTTATTGTCTTTGCAACCGGCAAAAGCGCACAGCAAATGCTCGATTTGCTCTTGGCGCGCCTGCCAAACGACCGTGCCACAGAGCTGGCCAATGCCGCCGCAGAGCAAAATAAAATCACACGTTTACGTCTAAGCAAACTATTAGGTAATGCTTAGATGATCAACAGCTATCAAACCACATTATTACTATCGATGTTTGTCCGACGTTCTACTTATCAAATACGCTAGCATCATTACTCTATTTACGTCTTTACTAAATACAAAGGGAAGCCTTATGTCTGCCACCTTATCGTCACATATCTTAGACACTCATTTGGGCACGCCTGCTGCTGATATCGCCGTCCGCCTACACCGCGTACCAGACAGCGGAGACACGATACTGCTTGCGCATGGGACGACCAATCACGATGGCCGCGTGACACCAGATGCTTGGCAGTTTGAGTCAAGCATTGATGACACTGAGCGTCAGCTAGATACGGGGCGCTATACCGTGACGTTTGATACTCAGGCATATTTTGATGCCCAGCAGCTGACGGCATTCTATCCGCAGGTAGTCATCGACTTTGTGATAAAAGACGCAAGCCACTATCACGTGCCATTACTTCTGAGTGCGCATGGTTATAGTACCTACCGCGGATCATAACTGACCCTTATTATCAAAAAACTGTGAGCGAAAATCGTTATCCGCTCATAGCCATTTTATTTAGACATTGTCATATTAAAGGACACTTACCGCATGGGCGCCTATCTTCTCGAATGGTTGAGTTTATTTTTTCGCTGGTTTCATGTTATCGCAGGGGTGGCATGGATTGGTGCATCGTTTTATTTTGTGTGGCTGGATCTGAGCCTACGCAAGCCGCCACAGTGGAAAGCAGACAAAGGCATCTCAGGTGATCTGTGGGCCGTCCATGGCGGAGGGTTTTATGAGATTGCCAAATACAAGCTCGAACCAGAGGAAATGCCAAAAACGCTACATTGGTTTAAGTGGGAAGCTTACACGACTTGGCTGACGGGTGCGGCGATGATGTCGATCGTCTATTATGCCAATGCAACTGCCTATCTGATCGATCCAAGCAAAGTGCCTTTTACCAGTATCGGTGCCATTGCGACAAGCTTGCTGTTTTTATTTGGTAGTTACTTTATTTACGAAGTCATTGTGCGCAGTCATTTGGGCAAAAACGCCTTTATCTTTAGTACCCTGATTTTTATCTTGTTGGTTATCGCGAGTTGGGGTTCTTATCAGCTGTTTAGTGATCGCGCCTCGTTCATCCATATCGGGGCGATTTTGGGCACGGTGATGGTCGGTAACGTATTCTTCGGTATTATGCCAGCGCAGCGCACTCGTTGATTGTGTACGCCGCGGCGAAAAACCGGGCAAAGAAGTCGCTGAATTGGCACTGCAAGCCAAAAACCGCTCACTGATGAATAACTACTTTACTCTGCCACTCATCTTTACCATGATTAGCAACCACTATCCGATGATGTATGCTCATGAAAAGGTTGGTTGGTATTGGTCTTCGTTGGCGTTATCACTGCAACGGCACGTCATTATTTTAACCAAAAACATTTAGGGCATAAAAAACCACGCTACTTGGTTATCCCAGCCATACTGACCGTATTATTAATTATTTGGATGCGACCTGAACCAATTGATCCAGCGCCTGCAATGCCCGCTACTGCCGCAGTAACACCTACGACAACTAATAGCACCCCAACAGCTACAAGCGCGACTACTAATACTGATAACGTTAATAATAGCAGTGTTAGCAATAATGCCGCCACTGCTGCTGAAGCCGTACCAGTGAGCGCATCAGTAGATGACGCTATGATGGATGTTGTACATACACGCTGTAGCACTTGTCATGCAGTGCAGCCCACACAGCAAGGCTTTGCCGCACCGCCAGCAGGTATCATTTTGCAAACACCAGAAGATCTAAAAACACACAAAGCAAAAATCGTCACTGCGGTACAAACTGGCTATATGCCACTTGGTAATATCACTCAGTTAACAGATATAGAACGTCAGCAGCTTGTAGCGTACGCATCATCCCTGTAGTTTGTTATCAATAGAAAACTTTCCTTGGCGAGCAATATTCAATTAAATATTTAAGGCTCTACGAGATATAGGAACATAAACAATGAGCAAAAAAATCATCAGTGATTTTAATCAAAATACATACCCACGCGACCTAAAGGCTACGGTGGCAAGCCACCAAAAGCCAATTGGCCAGGCGGTGCAAAAATCGCCGTACAGTTTGTCTTGAATATCGAAGAAGGGGCAGAAAATAGCGTCATCCATGGCGATGGACAGTCCGAGCGCTTTTTGTCGGATATCTTGGGTACGCCCGAGTTTAACAACCGTCACCAGTCTATTGAGTCTGCATTTGAATACGGCAGCCGTGTTGGTGTGTGGCGGGTGTTGGATGTGTTTAAAGAGTACGGCGCTCCTATCACCACTTTTACTTGTGCTGCCGCTGCCGAAAAAACCCCGCATATTATCGAGCGCGTATTAGAAGACGGTCATGAGATTGCCAGTCACGGCCTGCGCTGGATTACTTATCAATATATGTACCGCGAGACGGAACGTGAGCACATCCGCCGTGCAACCAACATATTTGAGCGCATGCTCGGCAAGCAGCCACTCGGCTGGTATACGGGACGCGATAGCCCAAACACGCGCGAGCTGGTCGTCGAACAAGGTGGCTATCACTATGACTCTGACTCCTATGGCGATGAGCTGCCGTACTGGCTCAATGTCAAAGCCCAAGAAGGCGATCTAATCACACGCAAGCCGCATTTGGTCATCCCTTATAGCCTAGAGACCAATGACATGCGCTTTTCTTCGAGTCCAGGGTTTACCCATGCCGAGCCGTTTTATCAGTACCTCAAAGACAGCTTTGACACCCTTTATGAAGAAGGCGCAGAAACCCCCAAAATGCTGACCATCGGTTTGCATTGCCGCATTATTGGACGGGCAGGACGTATCAAAGCGTTAAAGCAGTTTTTGCAATACATCACCAATAAGCCTGACGTGTGGATATGCCGCCGTGATGAGATCGCCAAACACTGGTACGACAACCATCCTGCAACACCAGACAACACAGCCAACTGGATGTAGCTTTTGCCATTGCCTCGCTCATTGAATACATCGCAGTGTGTCGAATAAATAAAACAAGTGGCACACGATCAATTAAATCTACTATCAAATAAAAGGAATCATGATGAGTCAAAACACTTCAGAAGTGGGACAAATCATCTCAGCAAATAATCTACCTGAGAGCCTGCCAGCCTTTACTAAAAAAACCCAACGTAGCCGACAGTCGCTTGGGTGCCAAAGCGCTATTTGCGACCGATGACTTTTGCGGATAAAAGCCGCATCCTAAATCCTGATGCGCCTATTTTTGTGGTCGGCAAATTTGACGATAACGGTAAATGGATGGACGGCTGGGAGACGCGCCGTAAGCGTCATTTGGGCTATGATTATTTAGTCATTCAGCTGGCGCGTCCGACCAAAATCGCGGGCCTTGACATTGATACCAGTCACTTTACGGGTAACTTCCCCTCTTCTGCCAGTGTCGATAGCTTATACGCGCCAGAGCTACTACAGCAAGATGAAACTGAGCTTACTAGCCTCAGTAAAAAGACTGGGACAGTAAAAACTGGCAGGCGCTAGTGGATATGACGCCGCTACAAGGACACAATCATGAGTTTATCGAAACTGATAACGAGCAAACGGTCACCCATATCCGTTTGAATATTTACCCAGATGGCGGCGTGGCTCGACTGCGTGTCTATGGTGATATCCAACTTGATGCCAGCCTAAACAATCAAGGTGAAATGCTCGACTTGGCAGGCGCGTTAAATGGCGGTCGTGCAATCGCCAGTAACGACGCACATTTTGGTGCTGCCAGCAACTTACTGTTACCGACCAAAGCGCCCAATATGGGTGATGGCTGGGAGACGCGTCGCCGCCGTGAGCCAGGCAATGACTGGTGCATTATTGCCTTAGGTCAAGCAGGTATCGTGGATTCTATCGAGATAGATACCGCTCATTTTAAAGGCAACTATCCTGATAAAGTATCCATTCAAGCCGTCTACTCGCCAAATACGCCAGAGCAAACCTTGGTCACTCAAAGTATGTTTTGGGATACGTTGCTTGAGCCGCAAAAAACCAATGCGGATGACATCCATACCTTCGGTAACGACAAGCTCTTAATAGACCAGCCTATCACCCATATCCGAGTCAATATCTTCCCTGATGGTGGTATCAGCCGCGTGCGCGTGTTTGGCAAAGTAGCAGATCATGTTGGTACTACTGATAATACAGAGGTCAAATAATGAGTGTTATCTTAACGGCTCAGCCTTTGACCAAAGGCGACTTTGCCCCTTACGGCTCGGTTATCGAGCGCTATAGTGAGGAGGAGCAAACCGCTGACAACACTTATGAGATCAATAATGGCTATGCGGTTCGCCATCATGCGCTTGCTGCGAGTCAGATTGAGGGTGGCACTGTCGGTATGAGTATCTTTCGAGCCAAAAAACGTGAGAATCCGATTGCCCTCTCCGTCATGGAGTATCATCCGTTTTGCACGCAAGCATTTGTGTCGATGGAAGGTCAGGACTATGTCGTCGTCGTTGCCAAAGCAGGTACGCCGCCACAATCGCCTGATGATCTGGCCGTGTTTTATGCCAAGTCGCATCAAGGCGTACAGTATGCTGCCAACGTCTGGCATCATCCCTTATTGGCGCTTGGACGCGACAGTGACTTTTTAGTGATTGATCGTATCAATGGCGAAGGTAACAACTGCCATGAGATAGACATTACGGACTGGGGTGTGCTTATTGAGTTAGAAGACGTCAGTTAGAAAATGTCAGTTAGAAAAAAAGTCGCCAAGCTATCTCATAAGCACAGACAAAAAGCACAGAACAAAAGATACAGACCAATCAAAGCCCCGTTTATGATATATAAACGGGGCTTTTTGTGACTCATGTTTTTCGCCAGTTTATCAGACCGCAGATTTTCGATAGCGGCTCTGACCAGCAATTATCGTCTGCTCAATCACTCTATCATCACCCAGCATAATCAGCACAAATAACTGCTCTTCAAGGGTTTTGGTCTGCGCCATACGCCGCTCTAACAATGCTGTGGCCTTCATATCAATCACGACAAAGTCCGCTTCTTTACTGGGCATAAAGTTACCAATCTTATCATCTAATAGTAGCGACTGCGCATTGCCCAAAGTGATCTGATACAACCCTTGGTGTGCTGATAATTGATTACTTTGTAGTTGCTGGACTTTGTATGCCTCTGATAACGTCGTGAGCATCGATAAGCTCGTGCCTGCTCCAACGTCGGTGGCGATACTAACACCGGTATAACTTAACGTCTTTGGTAAATCGAACAGCCCACTACCCAAAAACAGATTGGACGTTGGACAATGTGATATCTGCGTGCCAGTCGCGCGTAGACGCTCGTATTCTGGTGTCTCAAGGGTAGATACCATGCGCCAAGGTGGTACGGCGGCCCAGTAATCCCATATCATCATAGACGTCGAGGTAGCCTTTATGATTGGGATACAGCTCCTGCACAAAAGCCACCTCATCACGGTTTTCTGCCAGATGCGTTTGCAAATACACACTGTCATGGCTGGCATACAACTCACCTGCCAGACGTAATTGTGTAGGGCTCGACGTAATCGCAAAGCGCGGGGTAATGGCCACATGCTGACGCCCGCGCTCATGCCAATTATCAATGATATTTTGAGTGTCACGGATACTTTGCTCAGCAGGCACACATAGCGGCTCAGGCGCATTTTGGTCCATCAAGACATTACCCGTGATCATACGCGTATTGAGCCTGTGGCTTTCAGCAAAAAACGCCTCGGCAGATAACGGATGACTGGTTGCAAAAACCATCGCACTGGTCGTGCCATTGGCAAGTAATTGGTTCAAAAAAAACTGCGCGGTATCATGCGCTATTTTTGGATCACCAAAGTTGGCTTCCGTCACAAAAGTATAATTATTGAGCCAATCAAGCAGTTGCTCACCATAAGCGGCAATCATATCTATCTGCGGATAGTGCACATGGGTATCGATAAAACCCGGCATGATGAGTTTGTGCCGATGGTCATGAATCTGTACTGGTTCTTGACTGTCATTAGTAGCGGTCAGCACATAATTTGCTAGCATCGCCTCTCGACTGCCATAATTAATAATCAGTCCAGTCTCATCATCAATAACAAGTGCACCGTCGGCAATATACTCAGGGTAAACACGCACGCCTGCAATTACTGGAAGCAACGTTGTATCTTTATCAACGGTCAGATTTACGAGAAAGTCAGGAATTCTAGTATCGGATAATTCAGCAGCCGTACGCTTAGCAAGGTCATCTTCGCTAATATAATGTAATAAATGAGCTTGATAAATATGTAGGGGTCATTTGGTAGTCTCACAATGGCGTAGTAGTACTGAGCGTTTTAATTATTTAATAAAAAATGACACGGCTTCATGAAGTAATTAGTCCCTTCAAAGAGCAACCTGATGATAACGTTGTAATAGCTGTGCCGCGATAGATACGGCCACCGCCATTGGCTCTTTGCCGCCGATGGGTAATCCGATTGGCATGATGAGCTGATTGACTAGTTGCTCACTATAGCCACGCTGAATCAAACGATCTCTAAAACGTTTGGCTTTTGGTGGATGAGGCAATACAGCCAATATAAGGTAATGAGATATCTGAGCGCTTACTATCAGCTAAGCAGATATCAGAAATAGTATCTAATGCTGCGCGCACCAGCTCAAAATCCACACTATGGTCATGCGTCATAACCAAAATAAAACGCTGACCACCTTGCTCAATAAATGGACGCACAAAATCGACAGGATCGTCATCGATATGCGGACGGATATGCCTTGGTAGCTGATAGAGTTGTGATTGATTCGGTGTGGGGTTTTGGTAGGCACTGTTGCCTGCTTGGCCCGTTTCACTGGAGTTGGTTTTATCAATCAAGTAACGCTCAAACATCTCTGGGCGACTGTCTACCCAATCTACCTGACATGGCAATTCAGCAAGGGATAGTCATGAGCGCTGATGCCACATGACCTGCTCCAAATACCAGTACTGACATCGGCGGCGTCACATTAAAGCATTCGAACATAACAGTGACGCTACCGCCGCAGCATTGGGCCAATTTCGCACCCAACGGGTAATGCTTAGTATAAACCGCGTCTCGGCGTACTGCTTTAGAAGGAGCTGACGCGCTTGTCTCATTAGCTTCAGAAATTTTTGGTTTGACTTGTTTGGATACCGTGGTGGATATCTCGCCACTTAATAGCTGACGAGCAGTAGTAATCACATCGTGCTCTAGACCGCCGCCGCCCAGCGTATCTACAATACCATCCTGCGTGATAATCATCTTTGCCTGTAGCGCACGCGGAGCCGAGCCATTCACAGCCACGACCGTTGCCAACACATGAGCCATGCCGCGCTGCTGATATCGCGCTAGACCTTCATACCAGATGTTTGGTGGAACCAATGACTCACTCACTGTGCGCAGGACCCCTTGCCCTGCGACATTTGGGTGCTCTATCGCTTCTGGCTGCTCATCAGTCTGTTTGCCGGCTACCTCTTTTGGATCAATATCTTTGGCATGGCGTACATCTTGCGGCATGACTTTGTCGTTATAGAGATCGCCCTTTTCTTCTATACCTTCAATAAGGCTATCCATCGTATCCTTGTCCGCCTTGGTCTCTAGATCCCAAGACGAACCTTCCATACGCATAACTGCTTTTAATACGGCTTCTGGGGTCGCAGGCATGGTCAATTCTGGATTTTTTTGATAATTACCAAGGCTAGCCACCGCGTTATTGAGAGCGCACCAGACACTAGCTGCCAGCATAAACGGCGGCTCACCAACGGCTTTAGAATTATAAATCGTTTGTTCTTCGTTTTTGCGATCGTATAATTTGACATTCCACTGCTTAGGCAAGTCATGCGCCGTTGGAATTTTATAATTGGCAGGACTGTCGGATGCAAGCTTTCCTTTATCATTCCAGATCAGCTCTTCTGCTGTGAGCCAGCCCATACCTTGCACAAAACCGCCCTCAATCTGACCGATGTCAATGGCAGGGTTGATCGATTGTCCTGCATCATGCAGCACATCACAGCGCAGCACTTTGTACTCACCTGTCAGCGTATCAATCTCAACCTCAGCACAAGCAGCACCTAGCGCAAAGTAGAAGAACGGACGTCCCCATGCTTTGGAGCGATCATAAAATATCTTCGGCGTTTTATAGTAGCCAGTAGACGATAGGCTGATGCGATTTTGATACGACAGCTGAATCATTTCGGCAAAGGTTAGTGTCTCTTTATCACCGATATAGACATGGTTTTGTTCAAAGCGTATGTCTTCTTGTGACACCTCAAAATGCTCAGCAGCAAATTCAACAATGCGCGCTTTGATACTTAAGCAAGCATTTTGCGCCGCTTTACCATTGATATCGGTACCTGATGACGCGGCAGTTGGTGAAGTATTAGGTACTTTATCCGTACGAGTCGCTGACACTTTTACTGTATCTAGATCCACATCGAACTCATTGGCGACAATTTGGGCGATTTTGATGTACAGACCTTGCCCCATCTCCGTACCACCGTGGTTGAGATGGATGCTGCCATCGGTATAAACGTGTACCAGCGCACCCGCCTGATTGAGCGTCTGCACCGTAAATGAAATACCAAATTTTACGGGTGTTAACGCAAGACCCAAACGCTTGTCACTACCTTCAGCGGCGGCTTGTTTATTGGCTGCTATAATTTGTTGGCGGCGTTTGTCGTAATCGCAATCCGCTGCCAGTTTGGTCATGATGTTTGCTAAATCAAAATGCTCAATGGTCTGACCGTAATGGGTGCTTTGACCATCTTGATATAAGTTTGCTAAGCGCACTTGCAGCGGATCTTGCCCTAATGTATAGGCAATATGGTCCATCATATATTCAGCGGTCATTAGCCCTTGTGGACCACCAAACCCGCGATAGGCCGTATTGGATACGGTATGCGTCTTACAGCGATGACCCGCCACACGAGCCGCTGGATAATAATAGGCATTATCACAGTGGAACATCGCTCTATCGACGATAGCATCAGACAGGTCTGGCGCATAACCACACAGACCTGCCAGTTGCATATCGACGCCCAATATACGCCCAGACTCGTCTAAGCCAACCTCATAACGATTGGCAAACTCATGACGCTTACCGGTCACGACCATATCATCTTGGCGATCTAACCGCATACTGACAGGAGCGTTATGGCGCTTGGCAACGATACCGCACAGACACGCCCACGCCGCGGCTTGCGTTTCTTTACCACCAAAACCACCACCCATACGGCGTACGACCGTATTGACCGCATGAAAGGGCAAATCCGTCACTTCGGCGACGAGCTGCTGCACTTCACTTGGATGCTGTGACGACGTGTACACTTCCAGCCCGCCATCATCACAAGGCACCACATAAGACACTTGCCCTTCAAGATAAAAGTGCTCTTGCCCGCGCATATGAATATGACCTTCAATACGAATCGGTGCACTCTCAAGCGCCGTCGCCGCATCACCACGCTTCATAAAATGACTTGGACGCACAAATAACTCTTGCTCTAGCGCTTTATCAATACTAAGTACCGCTGGCAATGGCTCATATTCTACTACTGCCTTGGTGGCGGCTTTTTTGGCAGCGCGATGGCTGGTTGCCACCACCACAAATAGCGTCTGACCGACATACTCTGTAATGTCATTCACCATCAGTGGCTCACCATCAAACACCGCACCGATATCTGTCTGCGCCGGTAAATCTTTAAAACTTAAAACATCAACGACCCCATCAGCCTCTCTGACAGCACTCAAATCCATACCTAATATACGTGCATGGGCGTGGCTGCTTTTGCCTACTGCTAGATGTAGCGTGCCTTGTGGTTTGGTAATATCATCCACATAAGTTGCCGTCCCCATGACATGGGTGATCGCACTGTCGTGCTTGGCTGACGTGCCGATCTTGTTTTTTGGCGGACGCACGCGGCGGATACTATAACTGTCAAATAAAGACGAATGATGGCTCATAGCAAATCTCTTCTATTAGTACGCATTTACTGATGCGCTTTTTTATTTCTGACAAATACACTCATGACGCAGTATTGATACTCAATTACGCTGACAGTCAAGCGCTCTCAGCCTGCCTCTCCGCTATCAATTGTTTACCGCACTTCACCAGTAGACGCTGCGCCACATGCATGCGATATTCGCGGCTGGCTCTGACATCCGCCATTGGTGTGACATCTGCAGATAGCACCTGTGCTGCTTGCTCAAAACTTGCAACATCAGTAGCTTGACCAATGAGCGCTTGCTGACAGTGCACCGCAAGCAGTGGTATCGCTGCCATGCCACCGAGCCCAAGCTTTGCATTGTCGATAATTGCACCATCTGCTGACACATCAAGCCGCGCCGCAAGTAAGCACGCTGAGATATCATCTTCGTAGCGTTTGCTAATCTTATGAATAAATAAATGCTGATGATCCTGCATCAAAGGGAATATGAATAGCGACAATATAACTACCTGCTTGCAACTTGGTCTTTTATAATCTAAGAAAAATGCTGATAACGGTATGATTTCATCCGTATAAACCGAATCACTACTATCTAAATCTTTACCTGACTCTTCACGATTCGGCGCGCAATGACGCAAATGAATTGACGCATCTAACGCCAAGAGAATCGGTGGCAAATCACCAATCGGGGATGCGTTGGCGATATTACCGCCGATGGTGCCCATATTACGAATTTGCGGAGAGGCAATGCGCTCAAACACTTGCGCAAAGCGTGGAAAATACTGCTCAAGCACAGGGAGCATTTGCTGATAGCTCATGCCAGCCCCTAGCACTAGCGACTGACTTTGAGTTTGTTCGTCAGTCGATGTGTTACTATTTGCATCTGATAGCGACCAAGACTTTAGCGCTTCAATACCTGAGAGCTGAATAATGATCTCGTGATCAACCAAATGCTGGGTTACACTCAACCCCAAATCCGTACCACCTGCCCAGATCGTCGCCTGCGGATTAGCTGCTAATATTTGATTAAGCTCGTCTAGTGACTTGGGTATATATAACCGTCGCCCAGCATCATTGAGTGCAGGGGCAATAGCTGTTGACTCTACATTGTCCGACTCGGCTTCAGCTGGCGCATTTGCAGATACTGCTGATTCCTTTGTACTACCCATCGCGTCTGTTGTGAGACTGATAGTCAAGTCTTTCACCACCGACTGCTCTTCCTCTCTTTTCTGACCGATTTCGCTCATCAGTAGGCCTGCCTCGATAATCGGACGATAGCCTGTACAGCGACATAAATTGCCCGATATTGACGCAACCACTTCATCATAGCTCAACTGCTTAGCATCACTCTGACTTGCTGATTCTGAACTTGTCTGCATACGATTATTTTCGTAAACGCAAGCAAGCGACATGACAAACCCAGGGGTACAAAAACCACACTGCGATCCGTGACACTCAACCATCGCCTGCTGTGCTGGATGCAGCAAAGCACGTTCTGGATGATGCTCAGGATTGTCCGCCAAGTAGGACGCTGTCATCAGGTGATGACCGTCCATCAGCGACAATAGCGTAATACAGGAGTTAATCGTATAGAATGGAGGCGTAGCATTTTTTCGTTGCCATTTTCATCATTAAGCGTTTGCTGGATAGTGCTAGGCAGGCGTTGAGCCATTACCGTGCAAGCACCGCAATCACCACTGCCGCAGCCTTCCTTCGTATCCGTTTGGCCTTCATGCAATCGTAGATACTCAAGCACTGTCGTATTGGGGTTAAGCTGGGTTAGCTCATGGTATTTTCCATTGAGATAAAAACTAATCATAGCAAGGCTCGGCTAAAATAATGAAAGTGAGTATAAGACTGAGAAGCATTAGTGGTTTGAGTACGAAAGGTAAACGCTTAATCTATATTTTGCTGCAACCGCTCAAGTAAGTTTATCGGCAAGTACGTTTTTAGTTTTTAATATACTTACTATTTATTCTATGTCGCATTTGCAGGATGTCGATGAGTAGGATATCGCACACTCTTTTATAGCAAATAAATCGACCATAAATAGCAGTAATTATCAGGAGCTTTTGCCAAGAATTAGTACTGCTATATACCTGACTATTTGGTCAGCTTTCAACATATTATCACTATTCTTATTTATAACACAACCCATTCAAACATCTGTCGATACTGCTAAATGATTGACCTTCAAGCCGCTATCTGATAACCGCTATCAATCCTAACAGCAGAGATAGTTTCTAAGACTCGTCATGTTAGTCATTGATATATAGTCGAACCACTATTAAAGTGTTACAGCGTTAGACTCGTTTAGCCTACTACTGTAGTACTTGCACTCGTCTGCCTCGTACCACTTTTAATATTGATTGACTATAGCTAATACAAACGCATAGTAGACAAGTTACGTCATGACTGAATAAATAATTTCTTCAAAAACAAAGCCAAGTCTTTGTACCTTTTTAAGGTTATATAACCGACCTGTTTTTATATATAATACCTAAAAGTAAACCTTACTTTTAACTGTCATCGCTTCTAACGATAGATAGACATACAAGATATATTATTGGGTAATATATCGTCTCTGAGATACCATTATGAAGTCACTTACCTCTATTTGTCTGCTGATAGCGTCGCTAATGCTGACTGGTTGTCAACATTTCCAATTTGTTGATAGCCCTATTCCTGTTAAGCCTGTACCGACTAATCTGGTTGCTCCATAACATTGACATAAAAAAAGCAGACATCAATAGTGTCTGCTTTTTTACTGGAGTAGCCTGTCACCCACTGTGTTAACTAACGCTTACTATCCGCTGGCTGATGTTTAATGATGGTTTTAGCCAAATGATCACCAAACCAAATAGCGGTATCAATATCTCCTTTCCCTGGCGTTTCTTCAGGTGGTCCGTCAAGAGATTGTGTCATCAAACCTAAGAAGCTAGATAGACGGTTGAGATCGTGCGCCTCATGACCCGTCGGCATAAGCGGCAGACCAATCCAATTCATACCATGCTGCATGGCATATAGAGAAATTTGCTGCAACACGGCAAGTTTATCACCGCTCAGACCGCCTGAGTTGGCAAAAGCTGCGGCCCATTTGCCTTCCCACGTGCGGTTGTACCAACGCTTTGAGGTTTCATCCATAAAGGTTTTGAATTCAGCGGTGACGCTGCCCATATATACCGCGCTACCGAAAACCAATAGATCTGCCTGATCTAAATAATCCCAGTCAATATCATGAATATCAACCGCTTTTGCTTGGGCCTCTGGTAATTGCTGATGCGCGCCTTGTACAATCGCTTCAACGACACGCTTAGTATGACCGTAGTTGCTATGAAAAATAACAGCAATCGATACGTTAGGCGTACTATCAGGAGATATTTTTGAGGATTCGCTAGTTGTATTCATACAGACTCTAATAATGACAATAATGGTTAAATAAAAATAATATAGTGTACGAGTGCAAAACGACTCAGCGCACTCAATAGGTTTGTTAGTTGTGAGCTGACATCTACGTAGCAGCGCGGCGCACAATCACAAGCGCCATTCTTCCCGTTGCAGGCTGCTGCATATGCGTTTGACGACGATAAGAATAGTAATGCCGATCTGCATAGCTACAGCTGATAGGTTCTTTACTATCTATCGACACGCCAGCAGCTGTTAATTGATCAGCGGCCAGTTTTGGTAAGTTTAGCTTAACTTTATGCGTGTGCACTGTAGCGCAATTCGATAGTTTATCAACTGTCTTATGTAAATGCTGAGTATCGCTATGATTTTCAAGACCACTATCTGAGCGCATCACATATAAACTGTCAAAATTATCACTATCTGACGCCGTGAGTAATTGATTATCTAAGCAACCAGCCAATAATTGGTCACGAACTTGATGACCCACTTCATAATTGGCCTGACTGATACACACCCCTATCCAAGCCTGTATAGCCCCTGAATCGGTAAAGCGCTGAGCAGTCTCTTTGATGATACCGCACGCCAATCCCTTGCCAGCCTGCATGAATGGCGGCGATTTTACCGCTAGCGGGTTGGTATAAGACAATCGGCACACAATCTGCCGTCATGATCGCCAGTCCACGACCACTTTGCTTGCTGATTATGGCGTCAGCCGCCATTGGTGCCATGCTCAAAGGCGTCGTATCAATATCATGGATCTGTTTACCATGAATCTGACTGACCCAATGTAAGCTGTGAATAGCAGTATGTTGCTCAGTTTGTGATGACTCACTTGCCATCTGTGTATTAATCGCAGCCAACAGACTCATACGATTACCTAATACCTTTGCCGCCTCATCGTTGACATGCAGGCCTAGATTTAGCGCGCCATAATTTGCTTGATGGTTTGCTTGACTGTCAAGCCCTCTTTGCTGGCTTGCGGTAGCAGGTTCGTCAATATTATTCGGCGCAAAAGCAGCCGTTTGGAAAACAGCCACGTCATCCATTTGCGCGAGCATGGTCATTGGAAAATTATCTATTATCGGAAGCTTGTTTGTCACGACTGCCCCATCCTTTTATCTTTGACTGTCTAAAAATTGGCATCACTAAATCACTACTATAAACTTGGCAATTGTCGTAAACACCTTTAGACAGCCGCTTTTCTCAATAGCGTTTACTCGTCATCATAGCCGTCGCTTAATACAGCTATTAGCTGTTGCATGTCTTCTGGCAGTGGCGTCGTCACTTCAATATCCTCACCAGTTACCGGATGCACAAACCCAAGAGTATAAGCATGCAATGCTTGGCGCGGGAAGTTGCTGATGGCTTGGCGCTGTGCTTCTGTCAAACCTGCTCGCAGTTGACGACGACCACCATAGACACGGTCCCCGACTAGCGGATGGGTCACATGGCTCAGATGGACACGGATCTGGTGCGTACGACCTGTTTCCAGTCCGACATCTAACAGACAGTAGTTGTCATTCAGTGGCGTGACATTTAATAGATGGGTTACCGCTTCACGGCCGGCAGTCATGACTGTCATTTTGGTACGCTGAGTACGATGTCGCCCTATCGGCGCATCAATACGGCGATGACGCAGCAAGCTTGCTTGATCGCCTGCTACCACACACTGATAATGACGATAAACAGATTTGTCTTTTAGTTGCTCCATCAACGCCATTTGAGCCGGTTTGGTTTTACCAATGAGTAGTAATCCAGAGGTGTCTTTGTCAATACGGTGTACCAACCCTGCACGCGGCAAGTGATGCTGCTGCGGATAATGATATAGCAAAGCATTGACCAAAGTGCCTGTCTGGTTACCCGCACCTGGATGCACCACCATACCGACAGGCTTGTTGATGACCAATACATCATCATCTTCATAGACCACATCGATATCGATATTTTCTGGTTGATCTTCACTATGCTGCTGCAATGTTGTCGATAGATGTAGCACGTCATCTGCTTTGACACGAACCTTTGGTTTTTGCACACTGCCGTTATAGAGTAAGCTACCGTCCGTGATCCAACCTTGTAGTTGCACGCGCGAAAAGTCTGCAAACACCTGTGAAGCGACTTTATCAATACGTAAGCCAGACTCATCTTCTGTGACGATATGCGTTATATCTACCACCACTGGTACCGCTTGACCTGCTACTGGCGCTTCATTGTCGTCGCCTTCATCCATGTCGCCATCGTCAATTTCTTCATCAATATCGCTATCTTCTTCGAGCAAGTCGTCATTATCAAGAGCATCAGTATGCTCGTCCATTATTTCCTGCTCATCCATCATTTCTTGATTGTCAGGCTCGTCATTATTTAAAACGTTATTTGGCATTGGTGACTCTTGTGCTGATGAATCAGTCTCTAGCGATTGATTCGGTGATAAATGGGTAGTCATGGCATCATTATTCATAGCGGATTGATACCTAGCAAAGTTGCTAACTATGTAAAGTTACTAACTATATTTTGTTAGGTGACTTCATTCAAAGATAAAATAATAAAAATTGTCGTTTTTTGACCTCTAGCAAATAATAAAAGCTATGCAGGTCAAAAAGCGGAGACAATACCGCTCTAGTGTATCATGTCACGCGTCCAAGCCCTATAAAAGTGCATACTATCTGTGAATTTTTGAGCGCTTCTGAGGTGCCAAGCTTTACTGCTTAGCTCTCTAGAACATAACATTGCTGTAATTTACTGTATATTTGTTCCTGCCAGCGATATTCGGTATCGCTCGTGATAGCCGCTCATGGTAAACTGCCTGTAAAATATAGATAGCGAAAAAATAGACGAAGCAAACGTTATTCTATAAAGTATAGCCATGTTTTGCTGTATGCTATGGCACTGTATTGCTATGCCATATTCAAATACAGTATAAAAATACCATTGGTTTTTATTGACAGTGTTTGCCATTTAAACCTTTTGAATATGATTAAATGCATTTGATCTATTACAGGCTTACTATAAAAGCTCTATGTATCAGACCCAATCTACCAGTACAATACGTCATAACAAAACTGCATTCGATGAAAAACGTGTTGCTTGTGCATCGCTGAATACTCAGCATCGTTTTTTATCACTAATTTTATATAGCATGATAGCACTGCTGCTATCATGCGTCTTGTGTCGGAGAAGAAGTATGCAAGCTGTTGGCAATACGTTTATCAAACTGTCCTCAATCACCTTACTTGCGCTTAGCGTCAATCTAGTGGGTTGCCAGACATTCAAAAACCCTCACTGGCGCCAAAGATGTCGACGCGGTAGAAACAGCGGAAAAGTCAGAGCAAGGTTACTATAACGATGCCATCGCTCAAATCGATAAAGGCCGCTATGTTCAAGGTGTTGAAGAACTGACCAATCTGCGTACCTTTTACCCAACTGGGCAATACGCTGAACAGGCATTACTTGATATGATGTATGCACAGTATCAAAGCGATAAATACGAGATGGCAGCAGCGAGTGCTGAGCAATTCATCCGTCTATATCCTTCTAATCCCCAAGTCAGCTATGCTTACTATGTACGCGGCGTTGCCAATATGGAAGGCTCGTCTGAGAGTTTGAAGCTGTTTAAATTAAACCAAGCGGAGCGTGACACTGCGTATCTACGTATTGCCTTTGCCAACTTCCAAGAACTTATTAGCAAATACCCAAATAGCCCCTATGCACCAGATGCCGCCCAGCGCATGACATTTATCTATAATCAGTTTGCTGAGAGCGAGATGAGCGCAGCCAACTGGTATATCGAGCGTGAAGCTTATGTGGCAGCTGTCAACCGTGCCAAATGGGTCTTCCAGTACTATCCACTGAGTGAGTCAGTACCAGATGCCATTGCTGTCCTAGCCTATAGCCACGAAAAACTTGGTCTAACAGATTTGGCAAATGAGTACAAAACCCTATTGCAAATCAACTATCCAAACATGCTGACGAGTAATGGCAGCGTGAAACTGAGCACCAAACGTGATCGCTCTTGGCTCAATAAGATTACCTTTGGACAGCTTGGTCGTTCAAGCACAACTGACAACTCAGTGGCAACGGGCGAATATAATGGCGCGACCAAAACCCAAATGATTGGCAACGCAGCCCAGTTGAGACTAGCAGGGACAAACACAACGCCTGCCAACACTCCAGTCGCCAACAATGCGTCTGCACGTAATGGTATTAGCGTAGGCCTAGGTCTGCCTGAAGCGTCAGCTGAGCGCGTGACCAGCCAATCAAGCACTGGCTCGACTGCACGAGAAGCCAACGTCGATCCACTAAATACCAATCCAACACGTCGCACTACGCTAAATGACGACAGTGTGAGTGATATGGATAATAATTGATTATGTGAGGTCTTTTAGCCTAGCTAACACAGTCTGTATTCATTGATAATAAGGTCAACATTACGTTGGCCTTATTTTTCTAGCAGTACCTCATTACCTCTGCCCCAACATAATCGACCTATGGTAAACTGTTTTTGTATGAGCATTCCTAACCATATTCTTGAACAACTCAATAGCCAAGCTGACCTGATCAGCATCATTGGCAAACACACCACGCTTAAACGCGCTGGTAGTGAATATAAAGGCTGCTGCCCTTTCACGGTGAAAAATCGCCTTCTTTTATGTCAATCCACAAAAAAATATCTATCACTGTTTTGGCTGTAGCGTCGGTGGCAATGCCATCAGTTTTTGCGTGATTACGAGAATCTTACCTTTATCGAAGCAGTCAATGAGCTATCTAAACAAACAGGCATTGAAGTACCAAAGAAGAGCAACAGAACGTCAGCTATCAACGCCGTACGCCAACACCTATTGCACCGCCGCCAGTTCACAATGTACCTAGCCCAACGATAGAGCACAGCAAAGTAAATCAAGACGGTGCAAACCAAGACGGCACAAACCAAGACAGCTATCGAAATAACTATCAAAACAACCGTCAAGCCAGTCATCAAAATAATGTTGACCAAAGCGACCAAAATCACATAGACCAGTCAAGTTATGATGACGCTCAGGGTTACGATAATTTCCGCCGCTAGACGCTTACGAGTCAGCATCTTATTCAATGGACTCGTATCCATCAGAGCCGTATTCTTCAAACCATGCGGACGATAGTGCCTATCCGCCAGTGTGGCTGACAGAAACTGACGCAGGCATGGATAGTATTGGTATCGATCAGACGTCTGATCAAGATGGCAATTTGTACGATCTGCTAGAGCAAATTCAGCAGTTCTATCAGCATAATCTACACACTCACCCTCATGCCAAGCAATACTTTTTGTCACGCGGACTCACTGAAGAGACTTTTGAGACTTTTGGTCTTGGCTATGCGCCATTTGGCTGGCAGCATCTTGAGCATCAGTTTCCACAAGATATTGAAGGACTTAAGGCACTAGGGCTCGTGCGCCAATCAGAGTCTGGCCGTGACTACGATCTGCTGCGTGATCGGGTTATTTTTCCTATTCGTGACAACCAAGGTCGCACCATTGGTTTTGGTGGTCGGGCGCTCGACGATGAGGTCAAGCCAAAATACATCAACTCCTCAGACTCGCCCGTCTTTCATAAGCAGCATGTACTCTATGGCTATTATGAGTCGCGCCAGCAGCGTGCTAACGACTGGCTGGTGGTCGAGGGTTACATGGATGTCATTGCTCTCTATCAAGCGGGCATCTATGGCGCGGTCGCCTCGATGGGTACGGCAATCAATGAAAGCCAAATATCGCGGCTATTGACACTCAATCCAACGCTGACTTTGAGTTTTGATGGCGACAGTGCCGGACAAAAGCCGCTTGGCGTACGCTTGAAGTTGCCTTACCTGTGCTTGCTGATGATAAAGAGTTGCGGTTTTTAACCCTGCCTAACAATCATGATCCTGATACGTTTATCAAGAGTCATGGCAGCGATGCCATGCGTGAGCAAATCAGCCAAGCCATGCCGTTATCACAGTATATTTTTGCGTACTTAAGTGAGCGCTATGACATGAGTCTGGCTGAAGGCAAAGCCAAGCTCATGTCGCAAGTACGCTCATTGACGACCGCTTTGCCAAAAGGCAGTAGCTTTCGCTATTTGCTCAATAATGACATTTATCAAAAGCTTGGCGGCAGGCGCAGTCAAAATGTCGAGGCCAAAGATGCGCTGCTAGACTTTGATGGTGATATGACCATCAGCCAACAATTGCAGCTGTGCTTTTGTTTCAGCCGCGCGCACTCATTGATGACCCTATCGAATCGATTTGGCAACAGTCTGGTATTAATGGCTTACACCTACCTGCGCATATCAAACAAAGGCTTCAGCCGATACGCTGCGTCCGCTTGCTTGGGAAGACCTGCAAGACGCGGCTCTGCTTGACATCGTGAGCACTATCAAACGCTGTCTTAATTATTTGCCAAAGATGCCAACGCAGCAGCGCATTTTATCTTATCAAATGTGAAGCCTGCGACCCAAGACATGCTGAGCCGTAATTGGGGCGGCTTTTATAAAGCGCTAACCGCACGCAATATTTTGGGGCTTGATGGCCTGATCGAAGAGCTAGTCAGTCAGCTGCTTGAGCGCAATATGAAGAAAAAAATACAAGAGCTGATAAAAACCCTGATCATATTAAGCTTGCGATCGTCCGTAAACAAACCCAATTATTGAACGATTGGCTACGGGCACAGCAGGCAGAGCAATCGGCACAGATGGTCACCGTTCAGTCTTAATGTTTAATTATCAAATCATGCCCCTTTAAAATTCTAGCCACTGCCCCCACTACTAATGATTATGCCCAGTAGCATGAGTCACTCCTAAATCATTTAGCTGACGGCAAATAAACGGCAAAAATGGTCGGTAGCTATCACTAGCTCGTGCTTGACGACGATGGTCTGTGTTAAACTGTGTCGCTGTATATTGACAGCACTGCTTGGTTAATGATTGTGAGCATGCATCTTTAAGCACAAATTTTAGGTATTATTTTACGTATCTGCTTTTAGATACTATTTTGAGTATTAAATTTTAAGTACTATATTTTTTAGGTACTGTATTGAAGTCTTTTAGCTTTTCTAATTTTTAGCTGTTTTTAGCATTGTTATTGTAGTGTTTTGAGCCTTTATTCATATCAACTCATTTTGATATTATTGACAACCTCTACGCCATATTTTGATCAATCGATTGATAAGATCAACGCAAAGAGCGAGCGATAGCGAGTCACAATATAAAATGTCCGATGCAAGTAAGCGAGTATTTATGAACGATAAGTCAGTTTCTCAGTCCACATCTCAACTGGCCACCTTAATCCAAATGGGCAAAGAGCAAGGGTATCTTACCTATGCTGAGGTGAATGACCAGCTGCCCGACTCTATTACCGAAAGCGATCAGATCGAAGATATTGTGCAGATGCTAACCGATGTTGGTATCAAAATCTTTGAGTCTGCCCCTGATGCCGATGACATCTTGATGAACGATGATTCAAGTGATGATGACATGGCAGCAGACGAAGCAGCGGCAGTACTTGCCTCTGTTGAAACCGAGCCTGGTCGTACCACTGACCCTGTCCGTATGTATATGCGTGAGATGGGTACAGTTGATCTTCTTACCCGTGAAGGTGAGATCTCCATTGCTAAGCGTATCGAAGAAGGTATTCGTGATGTACAGCATGCCATGGCTTACTGGCCTGGCACCGTACAGTTCGTCCTTGATGAATACCAAAAGTACAAGATGGCGAAAAAAAGCTATCTGACGTCATCACTGGTTTCTTAGATCCTGAAACCGAAGAAGATAAAATCGCCGCTCAAGAAGCCAAAGATGCGGTAAAAGAAGAGCGTGAGCGCATCAAAGAAGAAAAGAAAACCCGCCTATCATCAAAGCTAAAGTGAATGCCAAGGCAGCCGCACTTGATGATGACGAAGATGAAGACGAAGACGACGTTGAAGAAGAAGCTGAAGAAGAAAGCAGCGGTCTTGATCCAGAAGAAGTACGTTTGCGTCTAGAAGAGATCGAGCATCTATTTATCAAAGCCAAGCAAGCGCTGCTTGATTATGGTCGTGGTAGCGTGCAGGCGGATACTGCGTACGCGTTACTTGCTGAACGCTTTATGATGCTAAAGCTCAATAATCGCTTGTCAGACCAAGTCATGGCGATCATGCATGACGTCTACGACGACGTGCGTAAGCAAGAGCGTCAAATCATGCGCTTGGTGATTCGCCGTGGTCGTATGCCGCGTGAAGAGTTCCGTAAGACCTTCCCTAGCAATGAAACCAATGTCGATTGGCTCATTGAGCGTATCAAAGGTAAGCCTGCATTTGCGGGCACACTAGAAAAAAGTCACCGATGACGTTATTTTACTTCAGCGCCGTATTCGTGATTATGAGCAGCAGCTTGATATGAAAATCCACGACATGAAAGACGTGGCACGTCGTATGGCCGTTGGTGAAGCAAAAGCTCGCCGCGCGAAAAAAGAAATGGTTGAGGCCAACTTGCGTCTGGTTATCTCTATTGCCAAAAAATACACCAACCGCGGCCTACAGTTCTTGGATCTGATCCAAGAAGGTAATATCGGTCTGATGAAAGCGGTTGATAAGTTTGAATATCGCCGTGGTTATAAGTTCTCAACGTATGCCACATGGTGGATTCGTCAGGCAATCACGCGCTCTATCGCTGACCAAGCGCGTACCATTCGTATCCCTGTGCATATGATTGAGACGATCAACAAGATCAACCGTGTCTCACGTCAGCTGCTACAAGAAATGGGCCGCGAGCCAACGCCTGAGGAATTAGGCGAACGTCTAGAGATGGACGAAGTCAAAGTCCGTAAGGTGCTCAAGATTGCCAAAGAGCCTATCTCTATGGAGACGCCTATCGGTGATGATGAAGATTCACACTTAGGTGACTTCATCGAAGATGGTACGATCTCAAGCCCTGTCGACGATGCAACGTCTGCTGGACTACAAGAAGCCACTCGTGATGTACTCGGCAACCTGACTGAGCGTGAAGCCCGTGTATTAAAGATGCGTTTTGGTATCGACATGCCAACGGATCATACTTTAGAAGAAGTTGGTAAGCAGTTCGATGTTACCCGTGAACGTATCCGTCAGATCGAGGCAAAAGCGTTGCGTAAACTGCGTCATCCCCTCACGTTCTGAGCATTTACGTTCTTTCCTTGAAAATGACTAATATTCAATGAAGCTAATAAAAAGCCGAGTTTATCTCGGCTTTTTGTGTTTGTTAATCTATGTTATCAATGCGCGCCTAAATTTTGCTCAGCATCTGGTTTGTCGTGCACACCGAAATTGTCTATCATCGTCTGGCTTGCCTCGTTCAAACCAATAAGCTCTGTAAATACCCCATTCTTAACACAACATCATCGTAGAATTGTTAAGCCACCTGCCTGTACTCAGCAGGTGTCATATCATTAAGTGAATCATGGGGTCTTTCGTTGTTATAAACCTTGATCCAGTCTTCAGTCAGCATATTGACCTCGTTTAAATTGTTGAAAAGGTAGCAATCTAAAACCTCATTGCGATAACTGCGATTAAACCGTTCAATATAAGCGTTCTGATAAGGACAGCCAGGCTCGATATAATCAATATAGATGCCATGAGCTGATGCCCAATCAGTGAATACCCTGGATGTAAACTCACCGCCGTTATCCACACGAATTTGCTTAGGATAACCATGCCACTCAGCCAGCTGATCAAGGTAGCGAATCACTCGGAGTGAGGGAATACTGGTACCAATATCAATGCCTAATACCCTCACGGTTATAATCATCAATCACATTAAAGGTTCGAAAGCGAATATTGTTGTGTAGTCTGTCGCTCATGAAGTCCATTGACCATGTATGCCCCAATGCATTTGGCACACTTAGCGGCTGAGGGTTACGTGTTGGTAAGCGTTTTTAGACTTGCGGCGTAGGTTTAAGTTTAACGCTGTATAAACTCGATGTACGCGCTTATGATTCCATGAATAGCCAAGCTTACGTATACGTTTAAAGCACTTTGGAAAGCCCCAGCGATTGTGCTTGTCAGTAAGCTCATTTAAGACATCAACAATCTCACTATCATCAAATAGCTTAGGCTTATAGTAGTAAGCGGTTCGACTCATGCAGACCACCTGACAACTCACTGCAATGCTGACATCATACTGCGCCTGTAATTCTTGCGCCCAGACTTTGCGCTCGGGTACAGGCGCTATAGCTTTTATGATCTCTTCCTGCATTTGCGCTTTGAGGCTTAAATCAGCATACATCTGTTTGAGCCTACGGTTTTCTTCTTCAAGCTCTTTTAATCGCTTAACATCAGAAGCTTCCATACCACCGTACTTGGAGCGCCATTTATAGAAAGTCGAGCTAGCAATCCCGTATTTACGGCACAGCTCTTTAGCAGGTATTCCAGCTTCTGCTTCTTTTAAAATGGATACTATTTGGGTCTCAGTCATTCGTTTGCTCATATCAAAACTCCTTATGGGTATTTTATAAGAAATTCTACGTTTGAGCTGTGTTATTTTAGGGGATAGTTACAGCTCTACCTCAGTGCCTTCACGGCGAAATTTGATAATGACTTTATCAATCGCAGCGATTGCTGTCACATCCCAAAAATGTGCTCGTGACACGTCAATCACTCCTTTAGAGACAGACTCTTTAATATCAAAGGATTCAGTCATACGCTCTGCTGACGAAAAGCATAGGCGAGGATTTAACTTTTGGCTATCCCAATTACCGAGCTTAAGTGACCACCCTACTTCTTAGTTTGAATAAATTTATAGTCTTTTGGGCTTTACAGACTTAGATTCTGTATTAGAATCATACGGCACCTGCAATACTACGCTCACAGATTTCATCGCTAGGAAACTGACATGATTGTCCGGCAAACACCCCACCCGTTTAAGATATTTTTCGCCCTTCGCGGTTCAATCATTCCAAAAATATATCCGCAGCTGCTATTGGTTACCATCCTTAGTACAGCCATTACCATTATTCAACACTGGATTCCTGACTCTTTTCCTTATTATGGTATCGCCACTTTTACCTTATTGGGAATCGCATTATCGTTGTTTTTGGGATTTCGAAATAATGCCAGCTATCAGCGTTGGTGGGAAGCACGGATGCTATGGGGCCAGTTGGTATATGATGCTCGCAGCTTAACGCGCCAAGTCCTATCCTTTATAGATGATGACAACGAGCATGGTCGTGAGACTCAGCGCACCATGGTATATCTGACCATTGCTTTTGCACATGCTGTACGCCACAGGCTTCGTGGTACGCCACCTTGGGCGGACATAGATCCCTTGTCGCATCCATACATCATGATCGTATGCATCAAGCAAAAATGTCCCTGACCATATAATGCGCCTCATGGGTAAGCATCTCGGCGATATTCGGCGTCAAGGACTGGTCTCAGAGCAAGTCACCCAAAACATGGATGAGCGCCTGACCTCTATGACGATTGTCTTGGCAGCCTGCGAGCGTATTCATAACACACCGCTACCTTTTGCTTATATGCTGCTGGTACATCGTACGACCTACTTGTATTGCATCATGCTGCCTTTTGGCTTGGTCGCCTCGCTTGGTTGGGCAACGCCCTTGGTTTGTGCCGTGATTGCTTATACGTTTTTTGGGTTAGATGCATTGAGTGAAGAGCTAGAAGAGCCATTTGGGTTGGCGGCTAATCAGTTACCTCTGACCGCCTTGTCACGCACGATCGAGATCAATCTGCGAGAAGCGCTGGGAGAAACCAATCTGCCGACTGACATTATGCCTATTGATGGTTATTTGCCGTAAATATTGCCGTCATCGAAGCGCCATACAATAAACGAGCGGCAAACGTAACTTGAATAATCTACCGCACGCCACTATAAATAGCAGACAAAGGTACTGTAGGTAAAATCTCTACTCTAACCAGCTGATTTATTCAAAAATATTATCTATAAAAGCGAGGCTCATATCATGAGTGATGATTCAAAAAATAATAACGACAACGTCGACAACAATATAAATAACCCAACCAGCAATCAGCCATCAGTGAAAGTCACTGATTTGACGCCAAATAAAGGCGTTCTGAAAGGCAAAAAAACAGACATTCAAAACCCAGAGCTTTGGGAGTTCCCGATGAACTACCCACTCAGCATCATTGGTCATGAAGGTGAGCACGAGAGCCTGCTTAATGAAATCAAGCTGATCTTGGGTAGTCAGTTCCCTGATTTTGATTTGGCCTCTATTGAAGTGAAACCTTCTAGAACGGGTCGCTTTCATTCAGCACGGGTCAATCTGTACCTAACAGCCGCTGATCAAGTCAATACACTTTATGCCGCGCTTGATAATGCCAAGACGGTTCGCATGGTTTTGTAAATCGTTCAGACAGGTTTAGCGCCTTTGGTCCAAGTCGTCACTCGCTAGTAATAACATATGGGTGGCGATTTTTTGTGGTTTGATGTACAATCTGCGCCCGCATTATTGCCGCCATGATGATGGTTATCAGGCGACAATCACTGAGAAAATAAAAGCAAACGGCCGCACTATTTTTACAAAAATTTATGATCGACCGCATTTGCGTCTAACCCTTATCCCATCGTCCTTTGCCAAAATTTGGACTGCCTACAACCTTGTAGCAACATAGTTTTATCCTAAAATCAATATAGTATTTTCAAAATTTTCCCGCTATATTGTGCCTACCGATTAACAAACACGCTATATGTAGTACTCAGTGATTTTTGCTATCACTATGGGTAGTGGCTGCTTGTTGCCAAAAAACTACTGCTACCATCGACTACAATCGCGTCATAAAGAATGTCTGCCGCTCCTTTGGCGCGCAGCATCACTATAAGCAATCAAAATAGAGGCCAACATGACACATATTGATAAAATCCAAGTAACCAAGCGTGATGGACGTTTAGAGCCTATTAATTTAGACAAAATTCATAAGGTAATAGCGTGGGCGGCGGATGGATTGGACAACGTCTCTGTGTCGCAAGTTGAGCTAAAGTCGCACATCCAGTTTTATGAAGGCATCAAAACCCGTGATATTCACGAAACCATCATCAAATCTGCTGCCGACCTTATCTCTGAGACCACGCCTGATTATCAATATCTCGCCGCGCGCTTGGCGATCTTCCATCTACGTAAGATTGCGTATAACCAGTTTGAGCCGCCGCACCTGTATGACCATGTCAAAACGCTCACCGACGCGGGCAAATATGATAAGCATATCCTAGCGGACTATAGCCGTGCTGAATTTGACGAGTTAGAAGAATATCTGGATCATTGGCGTGATATGAACCTTGCCTATGCTGCTGTCGAGCAAATGGCAGGGAAATACCTAGTACAAGACCGTGTCACGAAGACCGTGTACGAAAGCCCGCAGTTCTTATATATGCTCGTGGGCATGTGTCTATTTGCCAATTACGACAAAGCTGAGCGCTTAAGCTACGTCAAACGCTTTTATGATGCGACCTCAGAATTCAAAATCTCACTACCGACACCGATCATGTCAGGTGTGCGTACGCCATCGCGTCAGTTTAGCTCGTGCGTACTGATCGAATGTGGTGACAGCCTAGACTCAATCAACGCGACCACCAGCGCCATCGTACGCTACGTGTCACAGCGCGCTGGTATCGGCATCAACGCTGGCCGTATCCGTGCCCTTGGTAGCCCGATCCGTGGCGGTGAAGCGCAGCATACTGGCTGTATCCCATTCTACAAACTGTTCCAAACAGCGGTGAAATGCTGCTCACAAGGGGGCGTCCGTGGCGGTGCTGCGACCCTATTTTACCCATTATGGCATTTGGAAGTTGAGTCATTACTGGTACTCAAAAACAACCGCGGCGTCGAAGACAACCGTGTCCGTCATATGGACTACGGCGTACAATTAAACAAAACGATGTACACGCGCCTCATCAAAGGTCAAGACATCTCGCTATTTTCACCAAGTGACACGCCAGGCCTATATGATGCGTTCTTTGAAGACCAAGACAAATTCGAAGCGCTATACACCAAATACGAAAATGATCCTAACATCCGTAGCCGTCAAATCCCAGCTGCTGATTTGTTCAGCCTAATGATGCAAGAGCGCGCCAGTACGGGTCGTATCTATATCCAAAACGTCGATCATTGCAACACCCATAGCCCATTTGATGCGACGGTTGCCCCGATTCGCCAGTCAAACCTATGTATGGAAATCGCGCTACCGACCAAACCACTGGATAACATCAATGACGAAGAAGGCGAAATCGCCCTTTGTACGCTATCAGCGGTCAACTTGGGTAAAGTCGAGAGCGTCAGCGACATCGAAGAGCCAGCCGAGCTAATCGTCCGTGCCCTTGATGCCCTACTCGACTATCAAGACTATCCGGTCAAAGCTGCTGAAAATGGCAGTATGCGCCGACGTACGCTTGGTGTGGGCGTGATTAACTACGCTTACTACTTGGCTAAGAATGGCGCACGCTACTCTGACGACAGCGCACTTGGTCTGACCCATCAGACGTTTGAAGCATTGCAGTTCTATCTCTTAAAAGCCTCAAACAAATTGGCAAAGAGCAAGGCGCGTGCCCTGCGTTCAATGAGACCACGTACTCACAAGGTATCTTGCCGATTGATACGTACAAAGCCGACTTGGATACAATCTGCCAAGAGCCGCTACATCTCGATTGGGAAACGCTACGTAGGGATATCACGGAACACGGTCTACGCAACTCTACCCTAACCGCCTTGATGCCGTCTGAGACCTCAAGTCAGATCGCCAACGCGACCAACGGTATCGAGCCACCACGTGGTCTGGTCTCTATCAAAGCGTCAAAGATGGCATCTTAAAGCAAGTCGTGCCTGAGATTGCTACCCTAAAAGATCAGTACGAGCTACTATGGCAAATGCCAAACAATGACGGTTACCTAAAGCTGGTCGCTATCATGCAAAAATTCGTCGATCAAAGTATCTCTGCCAACACCAACTATGACCCCGTTCGTTATGCTGGTGGCCGTGTACCGATGAAGATATTGCTAAAAGACTTGCTAAACGCTTATAAAATGGGTGTGAAGACGTTGTACTACCATAACACTCGTGATGGTGCGAACGATGCCCAAGCGGATATGGAAGATGATTGTGCTGGCGGTGCTTGTAAGATTTAAAATTTGGCCATTAGGCTCTCTGATCTAATTTAGAGAGCCTAATAGATAATTTGGTCTAGTAAAAGGAGGTGCAACTAAAATATAGATAGCATAAAACCACTAAAGCTAATTAATAGAGAGGTAATTTAATTATGGCTAAGAACACAGGCCGTAGTACTCGCAGAGGTTCGGTAAAAGCTCGAACTCAAATGAAGCATCCTAGTAACCCTAAGCATTCGCTTAAGAGAGACGCTGCTACAGGTCGATTTATGAGTGGTATGAAAGGTAGTTATAAAGGGGTAGCACAGGAGGTAGATAGAGATAAAAATGGCATAGAAGAGTAATCAACTATGCCATTGGAGATGCTAAATACGTCAATATTTAGTATCAGGAAGTTGAGACTACCGACGTCCACAAGTGATAGGCCAATAGAATGAATTTCCTTTTCAGAGCAGACATTCTAATTTAAAACTTACCACTTGTCCAAAAAAACCGTGAAAAGGTAGTCACAAATATTTCTACTCAGGAGTAATGAGTATGGAAGTTTATCGTGATATACATGGCGACTCTGGCGTAAGCGCATTCGAGGTCGGTGATGACTCTATAATTGTGCGTTTTACGAAAGGTGGTATGTATCTATATAACTATTCCAAAACTGGCACTTATCATGTCAACAATATGATAAGACTAGCTAGAACAGGAAATGGTCTTAACGGATACATAAACTTAAACGCTAAACATACTTATGCTAGAAAAATAGCATAGGTGTTTGGTCTGACCTTCATGGTTTAGTGTTAGGTGCTTCGACACCTTAGCACTATTAAGTATGAGTTGCTAAGAGGGATAAGAATTTGAATATTTCAGTGGGCAAAAAGCATTTTTTGAGAATTAATACTTGGGATGATATTTATAAAATGAGTGGATATACTGACTCATTAGATCCTAAGAAGGAAAAATTAAAGCAAGTTATTAATAAGTATGAACTTCCAAACAAGGGTAGATGCGGTTTATCAAATTGTCGCACACCTCATAATATTGGATGTATTGTTGAAACTGAATCTGGTAGGTTGACTAATTTAGGAAACGACTGTGGCAAGAAGTATTTTGGAGAAAACTTTACGTCTTTGAGCAATAAACTTAGCAAAGAGATTGATTACGCAAACAAAATCGAGAATATAAAGTTAGCTAAATTGAATATTGCTGAAAATTATAGAAAGTTAAATGAAATAGAAGCTGATTGGAAGAAGATTGAGAGAGTTTATAGAGCTATAAAGTCCGAAGGTCTTGATGGGCTATACGACAAGCTAGAACAAATGAAATATAGTAAGAGCTCCATTATTGCAATACAGCGTAGAGCTACAGAATCGGAGATTGAGCTTGAAGAGGTTAGAACAGGAAAAGACGTTCAAAATCCTTTCTATATGTCTGACAACTTAGGTGATTTAAAAGGTCTAAACTATCTTACTGATAGAATCAAAATTAAAGCCATCATTCTAAACAATAAAATAACTCTTAATCGTTTGAATGATTTTGATGAGGACAAGACAACTCTCAAAGAACTTAGCAAAATGATCAAAGAGAATGAAAAATTAAACGATAGTGTTCGTGAAGCACATAGTATTATTGCGGATGGCTTTAAGTTATTTAGTGCAGATAATATGAGACAATTTACGCCTTTGATAAGTAGTAAAAGGCATAGAAAGTTAAAAAGATTTTTAAATTGTTGTTTTGAAAGCTAATAAGCCTAGGTCAAGCGAATCTTTCTTAGTTGTAGGGTGCGCCCAGCGCACCGATGATATAAAATTGTGTTTAAAGGTGAGCGAGGCGCACCCTACAAAATATACTCAAATAGCAAGGTCGCTAAGAAAAAGAAAGACGCCCTAACAAGGTCGTTTAGCCCCGACTATAGCGATATCCTGCTGACGACGATGGCGTTGCAGTCTCTGACTGGACGTAGTATCGAGGCAACAGGAATGCGGTCAGACACGATAGACTGCACGCCAGCGGCTAAGCAGATACAAGCGGTAGGCGGGATTGGCTACCTTAATATTTAAATTTAACACAGTAACAAGTAAGACCTAATTTTCGTGCTAAAATTAGCCCCTATATTTAGAGCATAATTTTAATGGAGAATGGGGCATGCAACCGATATTTGCGACACAAACAGCCAGTATTTCAGAGCTAAAAAACAACCCCTTCTGCCTTGATCAAACAGTCAGATGGTGAGTCGATTGCGATTTTAAACCACAACAAACCCGTGGCTTACTTGGTTTCCACAGACATGTACGAGCGTATGATGGAAGCGATGGACGATATGGCACTCAGCCAAACCGTAAACGCACGGATGAATGATGGGCAAGCGCCTATCAAGGTTACGCTCGATGACTTATAGTCTTGAGTTTCACCCGTTAGCGTTAAAAGAATGGAAAAGATAGCGCCAAGCATCCAACAGCAGTTTAAGAAAAAATTACAGCAGCGACTATCCAACCCTCATGTGCCTGCGTCGAAACTTTCTGGACATACAGATACTTATAAAATTAAATTACGCACCATAGGGTATCGTTTGGTATATACCGTTAAAGATGACGTGGTGGTGGTTTATGTATTGGCAGTCGGTAAAAGAGAAAACAACAAGGTATATGACAGTCTGGCGACGCGTCAACCCCAACGAAAACTTAGAAATAACTAAAACGACGGAGGTCATGTGCACTATACCGCAATCATCAAAGACGGTGGTTTGTTTATCCCAAACGTATTTTCAGACCTAAACGATGGTGGCTCGCATATCGTACAAGTCGAGGTTGATATTGCAGCGGTGCGTCAGCAGTTAGAGATGGATGAAGCGCCAAAGGCAGCCGTCGCCAAAAAAAGCGTGGCAAAAGCAGCCAAAAAACCAGCATCGCGCGCGGCTAAAAAAGACGTAAAAACAGCAGCAGAAGCGTCTGATGTGAGTACCCTACGTAAAAGCGCACTGGATGAATTAGAAGCACTCGATGATAGTGAACTGAGCGAAATATTCAAAGCCTATATGAACGATGGCAAAGAGCCCTCACAGATATCGCTAGAGAACCTTTAACCCAAAAAAGCCATTGACCAAAATTTATAATATAATCATATCCAATTTATATAATTTCATAACCGTATCAATGATAAAGGCAGTCCCATGACTTACTCGATTTTTTCGCAAACGCCAAACAATGCGCTAACAGAGCCGATGTTCTTTGGTCAGCCCGTCAACGTGGCGCGCTATGACCAACAAAAGCACCCCATCTTTGAGCAATTGATTGAAAAGCAGTTGTCATTCTTTTGGCGTCCAGAAGAAGTCGATGTGTCACGCGACCGTATCGATTTTAGCAATCTGTCCTCGCATGAGCAGCATATATTTTTGAGCAACCTCAAGTATCAGACCCTACTCGACTCTATCCAAGGTCGTAGTCCAAACGTGGTGCTACTGCCGCTAGTGTCTATCCCTGAGCTTGAGACGTGGATTGAGACATGGTCGTTTAGCGAGACGATTCACTCGCGCAGCTATACCCATATCATTCGTAATATCGTCAATGACCCAAATATTATCTTTGATGACATTATGCAAAACGAGCACATCTTAGGCCGCGCCTCTGATATCGCTCAGTACTATGATGAGCTGTATCGCAACTCGCAGCTATATAGCTTATACGGTCCAGGTACGCATAATATAAATGGTGAGGAAGTGACCGTTGATTTACGATCGCTGAAAAAGCAAATGTATCTATGCATCATGGCGGTCAACGTCCTAGAGGCCATTCGTTTTTATGTGTCGTTTGCCTGCTCGTTTGCCTTTGCTGAGCGCAAATTGATGGAAGGCAATGCCAAAATCATCAAACTGATCGCTCGTGACGAAGCGTTGCATTTGACCGGTACGCAGCACATGCTAAATCTCATGCGTAATGGTCGTGACGATCCTGAGATGGTCGAGATTGCCGCAGAGTGTTTTGATGAAAGTATTGAGATCTTCCGCAAGGCTGCCGAGCAAGAAAAAGAATGGGCAGGCTATCTGTTCAAAGATGGCTCGATGATCGGTCTCAACGAAGATATTCTGTGCCAATATATCGAATACATCACCAACTTACGTATGGAAACCGTCGGCTTGCCAGCGGCGTTCCCGAACTCAAAATCAAACCCAATCCCGTGGATCAACACGTGGTTGTCGTCTGACAATGTGCAGGTCGCCCCACAAGAGACCGAGATTAGCTCGTACTTGGTTGGTCAGATTGACTCTGATTTATCAGACAGTGATTTTGACGACTTTGAACTATAAAGGCTCCGAATTATAAGAGCTGAGTTGTAAGAGCTTTGAGCTATAAAGGTTTTAAATTATAAAGGGTTGATCTGTAATCATTTTATCGGTTAATAGTAGGGATAGTAATAGCACAGATATCCCAATAGGATGAGCGATGACTTGGGTAATGACCAGTAAAAAGCAGTTCTATCTACATGATGACGAAAGTCTACTAGATGGACTATTACGCACCGGACACGATGTCAACTATCAATGCCGCGAGGGCTATTGTGGTAGCTGCCGAGTCAAGCGTATTGCTAGCTCGCATACGGTCGATTATCCATTTAACCCGCTTGCCATGATTGAAGAGGATGAAATCCTGCCCTGCTGTTGCCGTGTGCGGGTGTAATCTATATCAACCATGAGCTGATTGAAAAGCCTTAGCAAAATAGTAGGGACTAAAGACTGGCCTGAACATTAGCTTTTATGCTTTGATAAAATTTAACTCGACAAAAAGCGCGCTCCTTATCCAAAGGAGCGCGCTTTTTGTGTAATTTAGCAACACACTTTATTGTGCTACAGAGTCTTGCTCAAACAGTTTCATTAGCTCTTCGCGCATGCGATCACGCTCTGCTTCTGACATCATCGGTGCTTGCTGATCACCTTGGATACTGCCACCCATCCCATCCATACTCTCACCCTGTAGTACGACAGGACGCTCGATGGGCTCTTGCACTGGACGCTCTTCTAGCATTATTTTGACTTGAGCATTTTTGCCGCGGCGTAGTATCTGAGCATCCAACTCAGTGTTCGGCGGCTTACGAGCGACATATTGGATCAAGGTATTGGCATCGGTCATCTCGACACCATCGATGGTTAGGATGATATCGCCAACACGCAAACCACTCTTGGCAGCAGGACTGCCTTCGATGACGTTTAGCACTTCCACGCCCGTTGAGGTCTCAAGCTGCGTTGGGTCACGTAGCTGTGACTGGATTTCGATACCGAGCCAACCACGACTGACGCGGCCGTCTTTGATCAGCGCGTTCATCACTTGCTCGACCAATGATGTAGGAATCGCAAAGCCAATACCCATCGAGCCGCCAGAGCGCGAGAATATCACCGTATTGATACCGACTAGCTCACCACGAGCATCGACCAGCGCGCCACCTGAGTTACCTGGATTGATCGCCGCATCCGTCTGGATGAAGTCTTCGAACTTATTGACGCCCAGTCCAGTACGCCCAGTCGCTGAGATAATCCCTTGCGTCACCGTCTGACCGACCCCAAATGGATTACCAATTGCCAAAGCCAGATCCCCCACGCGAATAGGATCTTCGCGGAAACCAAGCGGCGTCAATCCTGTCATCTCAACCTTAATCACTGCTAGATCACTATCAGGGTCTGTACCGATGATTTTGGCGCGGCTCTTGCGTCCATCGTTAAATGCAACCGTGATCTCATCCGCTTTTTCGATGACATGCGCATTGGTCACGATATAGCCATCTTCTGATACGATCACACCAGAGCCTAGATTGGTATTGCCCTGCTCTTGTGATGGGCCACCATGATATTCAAAAAACCGGCGCAATACGGGATCATCCATATAAGGATGCTCTGTCATCGTTTGTGTGGTGTAGATATTGACGACCGACTGCGACGCGCGCGCAACTGCATTATGATAAGAAGAGATGGGCGCTGGTGTATCCGCAACTGGCTCTGACGCTTGCTGCTCGGCTGGCGAGGGTTCTCGGCGGCTCCCACGTGGCCTCCGATGATGACTTCATACTCGTGAACAACCAGATAAACGCTACTAACACCAGCAGCAATAAGACCCAAGGCAACCATTTTAATAAAGAAACCTTGTTACGGGTGTTATTGGTGTTCTGGGATGACGACATATAGAACCTCTATAAATGTAATGCAGACGGACAGTGAGAAATAAGGTGAGAAGACTGCGATTATTCAACCATCATGGCTTGGATTATTCAACCATTATGGCTTGACTAGGTAATTGCTTGATTAGGCAATTAATAGCCAGAGCTAGGCAGACTCACATTTATAAATTATAACCGCAATGCCGTGAAATAGTAACGTATCGTGTACCATTTCAGTTATCCATCTTGTCTACTCTTTTACAGTGCCATGTTAAAATCATCGCTATCAGATATTTGCGATAGATAATGATCAATTATTTATCTTTTATGAGTCTTTGTCTTCAAACAACTTTTTTTAAGCACTATATTTGAATAATACTGCGTTACTGCAAGGCAATAACAATAAGGAAACCTAATGAGCCAAAACACGACTACTGAACCTTCGACCAACAGCATCAGCGCAGAATCATTGACGCAATTTTGTGATGAGTATCTATCTGCTAGTGCGTTCAAAGACTACGCGCCAAATGGCCTACAAGTAGATGGCGGTCGTCCAATACAACGTATCGTCACAGGGGTGACGGCGTGCGAGGCGCTGATTGATGCGGCTATCGCTGACAATGCCGATGCGATTGTGGTGCATCATGGCTACTTTTGGAAAGGCGAACCTGCGCCTATCACAGGTCTGAAAGGTCGACGTATCCGCAAATTGATGCAACATGGCATCTCTATGATTGGCTATCATTTACCGCTCGATGCACACCCCGTGATTGGTAACAATGCCAAACTGGCAGACGTACTAGATATGACCATTACTGGCGCGCTCTACCCCAACGAAACACACCCTGTTGGTAATATCGCCACTTGCACACCGCAGAGTGCTGATAGCCTGATCGCAAAGATTACCCAAGCGCTCGGTCGTACCCCACTACATATTTCGTCTAATTATGAACATCACTCTGATAATAATGCGAAAACGACTGCCAATAGCGAGAGTGATCAAACGTGTCGGTATTTGTACAGGCGGCGCCCAAGATATGATCGAACAGGCTGCCATAATGGGCTGTGACGCCTATATCTCTGGTGAAATCTCTGAGCGTACCACGCATATCGCTCGTGAGCTGGGTATCGATTACTTTGCTTGTGGTCATCACGCAACAGAGCGCGGTGGTATTCAAGCGTTAGGAGAGATAGTCGCCCAAGAATATGGACTGCCAGTAACCTTTGTTGATATTAAAAATCCAGCATAAGATAGCCAATATAGTGGCCATCATTAGGGCAGAACTCGAGACGATTAATAAAGAATATAGGCGTTGTTATAGCCATTATCGCAAAACTCATTAATGAGTTTGTGAATATTACGCCCATAATATAGCGACATTTAACCGTTTATATCTCAATTGTTAAGTTTTATCGCTTTTTCTTAACTCTACTTGAATAATGCAAGCGATATCCGCATATTACCACCTGTAAGAAAGAACGTTTTGTCATGAAACTTCCCATTATTACAGCTTCCGGTTATGGCACTAAAATAATGCTGGCGGTTATTTGAAACTTTATCATGCTTTATGAGCAATGAAATTTTTGAACGTCGCCAGTTAAAACACGATGTATACACTCGATATTTGATTTATACCGTGTTTTTATTTGTAGTGTCGCGATGACAGTTTTGCACCACCTTTTGATAGCATATTTTATAAGCTATCAAATATGGTTGAGCTGCTTGCCCTCATTGCTGGACAATTAACTTTAGCAGCTAGCCACCTTATTACTAATCACTCAAGGTGTCGTTAGTTATTAAAGTTAGCATCACCAAAGCAGATGAATATATTGGTCTCAATGGCCAATCATTACCTCACCGCTTTGCTTGATGTCGTTGTCTCAATAACTTACTCATGACCTTACCTATGTTTGATATATAGTTGTTTGGCCATTAGCCATATTGCGTTATCGATGAAGGAATCATCTGATTTACATCCCTTCGCGTAGTCGTGCGTCCAGATTTTGAAACGACTGTTTTATGCTTTTACTTTAAGCATATGAGTAACACTTCGATAGCGGGCTGACCCACAAATCCACATCGCTAACTCTTAGAGAGAGCATGCTAGTGGCGCTATAATCAAGCAGGATGACTGATACTTATTTTATTCAAGAGTATGATGTCGTCTGAAATGCTGTATTGATATATGCCAAATGATGTGCATGTATTTTTACGCGTTTTTGCGGTAAGAAGGATGGCTAAAATCAGGAGACATCCATGCAACGTATTACTTATCGTGTCAAAGGATCTGCGCAAGGTGCCAAACGTCGTATTTCTCATTTACTACGTCCATCTAAACGCCTACTTAACACCAAAAGTAACATCGTTTCATCTACCCCTACTGCGTCGGGTCGTTTTGCCAGAACCAAGAAGCTGGCACAAGTATCCAGTATCGCTCTGCTCTCTTTGCCTGCACAGAGCCTAACGACAATGAATACAAAGGTATCAGCCTATGCCAATGTCATGCTGCAAAACACTTTGACCATTGCCGCTGTCCCAGGTGATAGTACTTATTTTGCCACTGATGGCTTCCAACATGGCTTTGGTTTTGATCTCGTGCGCACCTATGCAGACGAGCTCGGTGTGGATATCAATCTAAAAGCCTATGCCAATGAAGAGGCTGCACTCAAAGCCTTGAGATCAGGTGACGCTGATATGGCGTTGACCACGGCTAGTACCAAACTAAAAAGCCAGCTCAATCTCTCATCTGTTAATGTCAGCTGTGGCTACGACTCAAGCTTGACTAAAAACGGTCTGCATCCAAAAGTCAGTTGGACGTTCAGCTCACCTAATGATCCACTGTCCAAAAAAAGCCAGTTACTTCTTGTGCGATAGCATCAAGCTAAAAAACACACAGAAACTAGCGGCGTTCTACAATCAGAATTTGCTAAAAGACGCTTATAGTCAGGATCATTTCCAAAAAACACTGACAGAAAAACTGCCTGATTATCAGTCTTCGTTTGAAGAGCAAGCGCGCAATTACAATCATGATTGGGAATTGTTGGTTGCTATGGGTTATCAAGAGTCACATCTTGATGCCAATGCGGTATCTCCGACTGGCGTACGCGGCCTTATGATGCTGACCAATAACACTGCAAAGGCTATGGGCGTGTCAGATCGCGTTGATCCTTATCAAAGTATCGGCGGCGGTGCTCGTTATCTAGAGCAAATGAAAGCAGAGTTCGCGGATGTACCCAAGACTGATCGCGTCTGGTTTGCCCTTGCTGCTTACAACATGGGTCCAAATGCGGTGAAAAGCATTCAGCGTAAATTACGCGCCCAAGGCATTGACGACAAGAGCTGGGCGAACGTTTATGCGTATTTGGCGGACAACAAAGCATCAAACAGCCGTTATGGCCAAGCAATGCACTATGTTAGCAACATCAGAAGTTATCTTGAGTCTATCAAAACTCAAACTGTCTAGTTAATAGACTCCATTAGATATCAGATATCTTAAGATACCTAAACGATTGGGTACCGTCAGACGCTGACCACGTTGTAACATAGTATCAGCAGCGATATTATTCATCTCAGCCAATTCTTGGGTTGATACACCATATTTACGAGCTAAACCAATCAAGCTATCGCCTGAGCCAACCGTGTAGCTCACCGTCGCTTTTGGCACTTTTAGGGTTTGTCCACGCTGTAGTTGGGCATTCGTCGCCAAGTCATTGGTCGCAGCCAAATCCTCTACAGAGATACCAAACTGACGAGCTAAGGCAATCAAGCCATCGCCAGATTTGACTTTGTAATTTTCAGTATTTCCTAGCTTTTTACCGCTGCTACTACTCTGACTGCTACTGCTTTGATTACTGTTGCTTTGACTACTATTAGAAGCCGAAGAGCTTGTAGAAGCCGAAGAGCTTGCCACGCTACCGCCCGCAGGAATAGTAATAGTACGACCTAATATCAAGTTAGACGTCGTGCTCAGGTTATTTGCTGAAGCTAAATCGCTCAAGCCGATATTATAGCGTTTGGCGACACCTGTTAGCGTATCACCAGATTTTACTTTATAGCTGACGGCTTTATCATTCAGTTGGCGATCAACTAACTCTTTTGAAACCGGTACTTTAATCGTTTGCCCACGTTGCAGGCGCGCTCTTGCATCAAAGTTACTGTTTACAGCAGCGATCTCTGCTGCACTAACACCCAAGCTATTTGCAATACCGATCAAGGTATCACCTGATTTTACTTTATAACTAGTGGTCGCTACTGATCTTGTATTACTAGCACTACTAGAGCTTGTGGTGCTTGCTGCATCGAAATTAACACTAGCAGGTACTTTTAGTGTTTGACCCACATAAAGTGAGCTTGTGCTATTGATACCGTTCAGGCTAGCTAACGTGTCTGTCGATACGTTAAATTGACGCGCTAATACAATCAGACCGTCACCCGGTTTTACTTTTATAGTTCTTAGTCGCAGTGCTTGATTTACTTGGTCTGGTAGATGGTGCCGCAGGTGTTGTGGCGGGCGCTTTTACCTTACCAGGTACTAGCCAGAGCTTTTGTCCTCTGAGCAGATCAGCACGGCTACTGAGGTTATTGTAGCTGGCAAGCTGTGTGACCGATAAACCAAAACGGTTGGCCGTACCAATAAGCGTGTCGCCACCTTGTACAACATAGCTTTCAGGCTGATTGGCGGCTGGGTTACTGGCAGCGCTTAGCGGCTCGATAGTTTTGGCATTGTATAGATACAATGTGCTGCCAGATAGTAAGTTGGCACTGGCATCTATTTGGTTCCATTCTGCGATATCACGCCAATTTACCCCCTGCACGGCTTGCGATATTCGATAGCGTATCGCCACGTTTGACCGTATAAGTGGTACGCGTGCCTTGTGGTTTTGGTTTACTAACTGACGTTTTAGCAAAGCTCAGCTTTTTCTCTTCACCGCTTGCTTCTAAGATAGACTGCTGCGTCTGTACGGCTGACAGGTTGATATTACCATCCGCGTTAATAACGTTGGTCTCAGAGGTATTGCTACGGATTTGGTGGGCAATGAAGTCGCGCTCTTCTTTGCTAAGCGGTGGCTCTTGGACAATCGTATTATTCTGAGTAATCTGAGCTGAGGTAGTCGGTAGACTGTTGCTGCTCTTGAGCTCAGCATTGATCTTTTTGGTTTCTGCATTGGTTATTGGCGGCTCAGTACGTACTGAGGCATTACCACTATAGACAGAGCTGCTAGTCGTTTGAGCGGACGGTGAGATATAGCTCGTTATTTGCTGAGGTACGCTTGCGCTGGCAGCATAATCAGCCAATGCGCTACTGCTGGATGGTAATGACGATGAAGTATATGGCTTGCTATTGTAGCTTGGTGTCGTTGTAGTTGGGGTGCTTGTATTGCTAAAAGCCAATACATTGCTTGTGCCATTACCACGCAATAGACTCAGTTTGGCATCAGCGTTCAAGCTAACATCGTTAGGAATGATAACGCGCTGTGGACCAGAGGAATCCACACGACCTGAAGTCAATGCCGTGTTGAGTCGCTCTAACTCATCATAACTCACGCCTGTAAGCTGTGATACTTCAGACAAGCTCACACCGTAGTTGACCGGCACACTACGGAAATGCTGACGGTTAGCGATAGCTGGTAGATATACGCCATACTGTTCAGGCTTGGCCACGATTTCGGCTACTGCCAAAAAGCGCGGCACATAATTCATGGTTTCAGTTGGTAGTTGTAGTGACCAGTAGTCTGTTGGTAGTCCACGTGCGGCATTGGCATCAATCGCTTTTTGGATACGACCAGGTCCTGCGTTGTAGGCGGCTAGCGCCAGCTCCCAGCTACCAAACTGATTGTGTAGCGCGGTCAAAAAGTCGTAAGCGGCGCGCGTTGATTCGATAACGTCACGGCGACCATCATAGGTGCTGCTCTGATTCAGACCATAGATACGACCTGTACTTGGGATAAACTGCCATAGGCCTGCCGCTGCTGCACTACTGGTACCACTCGGATCATACGAGCTTTCGATAACTGGTAACAACGCCAGCTCTGTTGGAATGTTGCGGCGCTCAGCCTCTCGTACCGTATGGTAAATGTAGCGACTGGCACGCGCCGTCAAACGGTTTAGATAGTCTTGTCTGCTGGTAAACCAACTCTTTTGCCCTTCGATACGCTGATTATAAATCGGCTTACCACCGTTCATACGGTAGCCGGCACGCAAACGATTCCATAGATCACCATACTGCTGAATAGCAAGCTGGTTGCCCTCTACCATCGTCATGTCAGTGGCTTCTAATAGATCTGCCAATTCATCCAAGCTCTCTGCATCCAAAAACGCAGTTGAGTAATCTGCACTGCTCGTAGTCGCCCCTTGATTAGCAGGACGCTTGGTAATGATAGCTGAGCTGTTGGTTGCACCTTTATTTTTTACTGTTGAGGTGTTGCTACACGCACTGATGAGTAAAGTTGATACCGCAAGCGTCAATGGTAACGCAACAAACGAGCGAGATTTTGATAGCACAGTAGACATGATATTGGAAGTTTCCTAACGACAGAAAGTGATAAGACAAAGTTGAGAGATAGTATAGTATGCAACGTAAAGTAAAGACCAGCCTAATATAAAAGACACTAATAATCATTTTTATTAGTATCTAATAGATTGTATTGACCAGTATCTAGTTAATAGCTACTTGTGATACTGCACGTAATAATACAGCGTTACCAGTAGATACCGTCAGCGTTACACGAGATGTCGTAACAAATGATGTTTGCTGACCGTCTTTCGTCCAGCTCTCATTTGTCGTTACATTGGCTTTTGCCTGATCTCCTGTAATAACAATGTTATCTACAGAGATATCGTAGCGATAATTGGACGTATCATTCCAGCTGTTTTGCAGTAGCTTTAGATACGCATCTTTGTCTAGGCTAGTCGATTTTCCCTTTCTAGATAAAGAGATCAATGCATCATCCGATACCAGACGAGCGACCTGATTAATGCTCTTGCTATTTGCGGATGACTTCATCGCTGCTGCGTAGTTTTGCACTAACGCTTCGGTCATCGTAGCGGCTTGCGCATTGATACTAATGGTGCTGGCGACTGCTAATATCGCAGTGACGCTGGCGCCCTTTACCAATAAAGCCAAAAGCCTACTTCCCAATAATTTTTCATGATAATCCTTAGCGATATTTTTTCGTTTGCGCCGTAGTGACGATCAACGCTCTTTTATCATTTGTGTTGTTGATGTACTTATATAGTAAGTATACTCATATCATATGCCGAGCCTATCATTGAATTCTCACAGGCATGTGACACCCTGTGTAATTATTGCGAATATAAAAGCACAGGATGCTCACAAAAGCCGTTCTTTGAATCGAAGGTTATTATATCCTCTGATTTCAACAACTTTAGTCGTGATAATAGCAATAGCACTCAATCGATAACGCTAAAATTTGTTTTCGCTATTGCTATCTTCATACTGCTCATCATCACTGAGTTTCATACCCAAACGCTCTACGCGTCTGTCCATCATTTGTCGAGCCAATGCCTGCATATCTTCCACGCGATCTATTTCATCGACAATCTCAAGACCTAACAATGTCTCAAAGACATCTTCTAATGTGACCAACCCTTTGACTTCACCATATTCGCCAACGGTAATTGCGATATGAATACGATTTTTTAGCATAAGCTCCAACAGATCAAACAGTTTCATTTTTAGAGAATACAAACGTGATGTCTCTTTTGAACTGCGTCAAAGGCTTGTGCGTGGCATGGTTGACTTTTGCCAATAGCATGTCAGTTTTTAAAACAAAACCAGTAATGTTATCTAGATCACCATCATAAATGGGCAATCGAGAAAACGTGAGCTTTGGACGATCAACCAATAACTCAGCCACTGTTTTGTTTTCTTCAAATGCGAGCATCACTGAGCGCGGCGTCATGATGTCTTCAACTTTGATCGCGCCGAATGCTAGTAGATTGCGAATGATGCGCGACTCTAGTGGATCGATTTGACCCGATTCTTCACCGATGCTAGCAAGGGCTGCAAACTCACGACGGCTGAACGTTTGCGGTTCTTTACCGCGTACTAATAACTTCGTCAAACGCTCTGATACCCAAATAAGTGGGTATAAAATCATAATGATACCGCGGACAAAGTACGCCACCATACCACTTAGCTGACGCCAATAGACAGTGCCTAGTGTTTTTGGAATAATCTCAGACAGGAACAAAATAGCCAGTGTCATAATGGCTGAGAACAATCCAAACCATGCGCTACCAAATACAATGGTGGCTTGGGCACCCGCTCCGATAGAACCCAACGTGTGAGCAACGGTATTCAAGGTCAAGATAGCTGCCAGTGATTGATCGATATTGTCGACCTTTAGGCTCTTTAGCATATCCGCTTTTTTGGGATTGGTTTCTTGTACATCTGCAATAAACGATGGCGTCATGCTCAGCAAAACAGACTCAGCCAACGAGCAGGCAAAAGAGACACCAATAGCGAGGACAACAAAAATATCAATAGTCCCACGTTTAGGGCAGTTGGTGCGGCTGCCACGGCGGTTGGCGATGCAGCGCCCGCCGCCCACACAGAATGCGGCAACATCAGCGCCAACGCACAAAGCACGGCAAAGAAGGTATAACCAAATCGAGAACTAGTCGTCATTCTCGGGGAGGCTCTGCAGATGCGTCTTCACGATGAGCACGCGGACGACATAAACGAGGTACAAACATAAAAGTGGTGAACAAGTTGGGTAACCTAAAAAGAGAAAAAGGAAGATGATATAACGAGCCAATCATATACATTATCGAGGTGATATCAGATATCTACTGATCAATAGTCATAACGGCTCAATGCTGATTTAGACACCGTCTCAAAGCTAAAATAGTGCTTCGATAAATAGCATACTAAATGCATGCAGTCATTGCCATTTGATAGTAGCATTGATGATATCTTTCACAATAAGTCACTATTTTTAAGTTTTTATTTTTTGGTGACTTTTATTGTTTGGTATTGCCTCAATATTATTTGGCTCAATGGCATATGATATTGATCATTTTGGCATCATATATTTGATATAGCAAAAATATTATCCTGCTATCCGGCGGCTTATTCTCTGCCATTACATCAACAAAAACACGCTCAGCCTATGATTAACAGTTACCAAGTCTGGGATTTTTTGTTACTATGCGTCTAATTTTATTATTATCTATGAACCACTGAGAGACATTATGAGCTTATTTATTCAAGCTGCCCATGCTGCACCAGAAGCCGCTGGTGCTGGATCGCTATTCGGTCAGATTTTACTTCCTGTTGCTTTTTTTGCCATTTTTTACTTTTTGGTCATTCGCCCGCAGTCTAAGCGTACCAAAGAGCACCGTGCCATGGTGAATGCATTGACGGTTGGCAACGAAATCATCTTTGCTGGTGGTTTGATGGGTCGTATCAAAGCGATAGAAGGCGATTATGCAGTTGTGAGCTTAAATAACAACACGGATGTCAAAGTGCAACGTGCTTCTGTTATTTCAGTATTGCCTGCTGGCACAATCGAAAGCGTTTAATCGAAAACGTTTAATTATTACTGAGCTTTATCGGTAGTAATTTAATGGTCGTATCACCACTGGGTGCAATGACCAAATAATGACCGTATATCATTTACGGTCATTTTTCGCTATTAAGGTAGTCGCTATTAAGGTAGTAAGGTACGGCTGTTATATAAGCTAGCCTAGCCTGTAGATATATTGACTTTGCCTGTTTCACCAATGATATTCTTGGTGACTGGGTAAAGTGCCGTCGTGCTCATCATTGCCGGTCTATATGCTGCTCTAACTTATACCCTGACGAACCTGCCGTGCAGATTACGAGCGCAGCAGCAGGGACTCAACTGTCTGAAGGTATCTTGACCCAGTCTCAAAGCTTACTCGAAGAGGCAGGTCTAGAGAATCATAATGGTACGTTTGAGGGCAACAGTGCACTGGTACGTCTCAACAACCCAGTCGATCAGCTAAAAGCGCAAGAAGTACTACGTCAAAACTTGGGTGAGGACTATGTGGTCGCTCTCAACTTAGCACAAACGACCCCGCAGTGGCTGCGTGATATCGGTGCCAGACCGATGAAACTTGGCCTTGATTTACGCGGTGGTGTACGTTTTGTACTAGAAGTCGATATGGACAAGGCGCTTGAACAGCGCTTGAACAGCGCCAGTCGTGATATGCGACGCGAGTTACGTGCTGAGCGAGTGGCGATTAAAGGTATAAAACCGAAGACCGCGGCGTTGTACTACATTTTGCTGATACAGATACCCGTAATCGTGCGCAAAACATTTTGCAAGGCTCGATGAGCAATACCTTCAACTTGCAATCTTCAATTGATAACCAAGGTCCTGCATTGGTATTGTCATATAACGACGCAACGCTTGACGAAATCAATAGTTACGCGGTCAATCAAAACTTAACAACGCTACGTAACCGTATTGCCGAGCTGGGTGTGACTGAAGCATTGGTACAATCTCAAGGCTCGAGCCGTATCGTGGTCGAGCTGCCAGGCGTACAAGACACTGCTGAAGCAAAACGTGTCCTTGGACGTACTGCCAACCTTGAGTTCCGTATGGTGGCAGAAGACGCTGATACCTACACAGGCGGTATTCCTCCAGCAGGTACTGAAGCATTCCCATTTGAGACACTCGATGGTCCACCAGTGTTGCTAGAGCGTCAAGCCATCGTCACGGGCGATAAAGTGACCAATGCACAGACAGGCGTCGACGAAAACGGCTCGCCAGAAGTGAGCATCACGCTAGACAGTGCTGGTGGTAAGCTCATGCAAAACGCCACTCGCACCGCTGTCGGCAAGCAGATGGCTGTATTGTTCATTGAAAACAAGCAAAGAATCACTTACGAAGAAGATCCAGCGACTGGTGAGACAACTGAAGTACGTACGCCTTATGCTGAAACCAAGGTCATTAACCGTGCCAATATTCAAGCAGTACTGGGTTCATCATTCCGTATTACTGGTCTTGATAGCACAGCTGAGGCCGCTGAGCTTGCGCTACTACTGCGCTCAGGTGCACTTGCCGCACCAATGTACTTTGTAGAAGAACGCACCATTGGCCCATCGCTGGGTCAAGAGAACATTGATAAAGGCTTATTCTCTACGCAGGTCGGCTATTTATTAGTCTTCGTATTTATGATTATCTTCTATCGCCTATTTGGTGTGATTGCCAACGTGGCATTGGCGGTGAACGTTATTATTATTATTGCGATTATGTCAATTTTGGGTTCGTCACTGACGCTACCTGGTATTGCTGGTATCGTCTTGACCATTGGTATGGCGGTTGATGCCAACGTACTGATCTTTGAGCGGATACGAGAAGAGATTGCCAATGGGGTACGGCCAAAATCTGCCATCGTGGCAGGTTTTGATCGGGCATTTAGTAGTATTTTGATGCCAACATCACAACCTTATTGGTCGCGTTTATCCTATTTGCGATTGGTACGGGTCCGATTAAAGGCTTTGCGGTTACGCTAGCTATTGGTATTGTCAGCTCACTGTTTACCGCTATTTTGGTGACGCGTGCACTGGTACAAATTGCTTATGGTAAGCGTAAATCCATCAAAAGTCTGAGCATCGGTTGGGAGAACATTATGGCGATCGAAAATAATAACCCTTTAGAACAGCAGAATAATCCTGATCGAAATGGCTCGAACGGTGATGCGACTACTGCAAGTACCCGCCGCCGCAAAAACCACGCCGTGATGGCAAAGGTAGCAATACCAAAACCAATAACCCAACTACCACCAAATCTGGCAAAGTAGTGGCCGCCGTGGTGGTAAAGGCCAAGCTGGTACAGACAATCAAGCCCTCTCTACTGCTGTTGATCCTAACCTAGCAGCAAGTGACGCGGCTGATGATGCCGCAGCCATGGCTGAGGGCGGTATCAAAGCCGTTGGTAATCAGCGCATCATTCCCTTTATGAAGATAGAAAAGCCAATGGCGCTGCTATCTTTATTTATGGTGATCGGTAGTATCATTGCTATTGCCGTCAACGGTCTGAACTTGGGTCTTGATTTTACGGGCGGTGTCTCAGCAGACGTGCGTTATGAGCAGCCTGTTGGTTGCTGTTGTACAAGCACTGGCAGACAATGGTTTTGATGATGCTGTCGTTCAATATCTCGGTACACGTGAAGAGCTACTGGTACGACTACCGCCCCAGTCTGATAATGTGGATGGGCTGAATACTGACCTAACTCAAGCATTAGCATTGCCTAACAATACCGCTACTATCAGTAACGTCAATATCATTGGTAGCCAAGTGGGTAATGAGGTTTATCTAAACTCCGTTATGGCATTGGTGTTGGCATTGGTTTGTATGCTGGGCTATGTAGCGCTACGATTCCAGTTCAAATTGTCGCTTGGTGCTGTGCTGTCACTATTTCATGATGCAGTGGTGACCATTGGTGTATTTGCGCTATTTGGCTTCCGCGACTTAACGGTATTAGCTGCTGTATTAGCGTTGATTGGTTATTCATTGAACGATACGATTGTGGTTTATGACCGTATCCGCGAAAACTTCCGCCGTGTCCGTGGTATTACCCCAGAGCAGACGATTGACTTGTCTTTGACCGAAACCCTACGCCGTACCATCATGACCATCTCAACAGTCCTATTGGTCGTATTGGCCATGTTGTTCCTAGGCGGTGAAGGGCTATACTGGTTCTCAGTCGCGCTATTTATTGGTCTACTTGCAGGTACTTACTCATCGACCTATATTGCAAGCTCGATTCCATTACGCATGGGTCTATCACGCGATGATTTTATCGTAAAAGTGAAGCCAGAGTTTGAAGAAGAGATTGTCACCTTCAATGATCCAAAAATGTTTGAGCAAGACAACGTCTAGTAAGGTATATTAGAGGACATAGTACACTTATGTAGCGTACGGTTAGCCTTTGTATTATCGCTGATGAAATAGTAATAATGTTTCGACAAGAGCACCTGACTTATGAATAATGAGTCTAGGTGCTTTTGTCTTATAGCAATTTTGCCTCACTTATCAAATGCGTTGCACTGCTGCTTTGCCAAAACCAAATAATATATTGCCCTCTTTATCGCCTCAGTATAAACGAGCCACCAATGCCAGCCAATACCTCAGCATCCAACGTCATGCCGCCTATCGATACCAGCTATAAGCGTATCATTGCCATTGCCCTACCTGTCCTATTGGCCAATCTCGCCATGCCATTGCAAAGTGTGATCGACACAGCGATTGTCGGTAATATGAATGAGACGGCCAAACTGGCTGGCATGGGTTTGGCAATACAGCTGTTGTCCTTGTTGCTCGTTAGCTTTTACAATACGCCTCCTCTGGTTTATCCGCGCAAGCTTTAGGACAACTGGCCAATCATACTGATAACAATGGGCGCACTGCGACAACAGCGTCACCGTTACTGTCTATTTTACAGCGCGCGTTGTTATTAGCCTTCTTAATCGGCGCAGTTTTGCTACTGGCCAAACCGTGGCTGATCGATGTTGGGTTACAAGTGTTATCAGCCAATCCTGAAAGTGGTCGCGCTGCAAAAATCTATTTGGATGTGCGATTTTGGGGAGTGATCGCTGAGCTGATGAACTTTGCCTTTATAGGTTGGTTTGCAGGGCAAGGCAAGACACGATATATGCTGTATCAGCAGGGATTTATTGCTCTGATCAATATCGTGCTGACTTTATTTTTGTGTTCATTATGAATATGGGCTTGGTTGGTGTGGCATTGGGTACGACCATTGCGTTTTGGTTAGGTGTGTTACTAGCGTTATCACTAAGCCGCCATCATTTAAAGGTATCATGGACAGCTTTACTCAGAGCAGATAAGCAGCATTTTACAAAAATAAAATGCTTAGGCTATTTTCTTTAAATAAAGATATTTTTGTCCGTACTCTTATTTTAACGCTCAGTTTTGCTTGGATTACTCGGCTATCGGCTCAAAGTGGCGATGTGATATTGGCCGCCAATGCCATTTTACTACAGGTATTGAGCATCTCAGCTTTTGCACTTGATGGCGTTGCTGTCTCTGCTGAGACGTTAAGTGGGCAAGCTGCTGGTCGGCGTGACTGGCCACGTTTTTGATGATCATAAAACGCACGGGCATTGTCAGTTATAGCCTAGCAATCCTGCTGAGCGCTATCTGGTGGCTTGCAATGCCAAGTTATCTAGATTTTATGACCAATATTGAATCGGTGTTTGCCCTCGCCTATGAGTACCACCTATATGCCGTATTGTTACCCCTCGTGGGTGTTGGAGCCTACTGGTTAGATGGTATATTTTTGGTTTGACAGCAGGCAATGTGATTCGTAATGCTGCCCTGATACTAGCTGCTATTTTCTTTCCGTTGAGCTGGCTGCTTTATCAGCAATGGGATATGACCGGTATTTGGCTGAGTGTATGGTGCTTACTGCTATTGAGGCTAATTATCTTAGGCGGATTTTTGTACCGTGCTCATCAATCAGGTAGTTATGAGAGGCTACAGCCAGAGGCTTAAACACTTTTTATTGTACAGCCAATGATCACGCAGTCATTTATCATACAGCCATCACATACCGTTTTGACGCAATACAGTGTTTATTTTTAAGTGTAAAACAATCCGTTTATAAAAACAGTGTAAGAAAATTTAGGATGCCATGTGACCACTCATTCAAACGAACTCAGTCATCAACAAGAACGCACTCACGATTGGGCTGAGGGCTTCAAAAAAGCTTGCCCGTTGCCATGGGATATCTGCCTGCTGGTATTGCCTTTGGTGTACTGGCACAAGTTGCTGGTATTCCTGTATGGGCAACGGTTATGCTCAGCATTGTGCTCTATGCTGGAGCGGCTCAATATGCTTGTTTGCCAATGCTAAGCGCTGGTCTGCCGATCGGTAATATCGCGACCAATATCGCCGCCATTAATTTACGCCACGTGTTTTATGGTATACCACTATTGCAATATCTACCAAAACATAAACTGGCAAAAACGTATTGCCCTGACTGACGAGACCTTTTCAGTCATGACCAGTTTGCCAAACGAGGCACGACAAGCACTCATACTCCCTATTAGCTTATTTAACCAAAGCTGGTGGGTACTCGCGAGTGCCATCGGCGTGATAATTGGAAGTACGCTTAGTGACTTAATTCCACATTTGGATTTTGCCTTGGTTTGTCTGTTTGCAATTTTGGCTTATGAGCAATTCCAAAGTATTAAACGTTATTTCCCCATTGGCATCGCTGTAATTGGCTTGATTGTCGCGTCTTTATTCACTAGCGATTGGTTATTGTTGGTGGCTATCACTATCTGTATGTTGATGATTTTGGTACGTGGATTTTGGATGCAGCGTCATGAAATAGGAGAATCTTATGACCAGTAGTTATCTTATTTTTGCGACGCTTGCGATGGCGGCAGTGACGTTCATCACTCGTGCGTTACCAGCATTAATCCCTAGAAAAGTTTTAGATACGCCTTGGCTACATCGACTGAATGAGAGCTTACCGTTGTCAGTGATGGTGCTACTTATCTTAACCAGTCTGTCTTATCAAAACCTGCCAGTAGACATTGCCTTGAGTGATCCTGAGCTACATCTATTGATGGCACAGGTTTGCGCACTATACTGGTACTCTTTATTTACCATATTAGCCGCCAGCTCTTGGTCAGCATGATCGTTGGTATTGCCGCGATCAATGGTTTTGTCTGGATATTTACCAATTTTTGATCTGACAGCAGCCTATCTTATACCAACATCCAATATTGATTTTACTGGTATTTTTGGCAAAAAAGCTGGACTCTTAATAGAATCCAGCTTTTTATTTTCAAGCAATATATTTATTACTATCTGGCTTAAAGCTCTTCAACACCCATCATATCGACTGGGGTATCAGCCACTATCTGCACGCCTTTCTTGCCAGTTTTGGCCGTATCATTACGCTGCTCTTGCAGATGGTCAAGATACGCTTCATTGATCTGGCCAGTAATGTAGCAGCCATTAAATACAGCACAATCAAACCCTTCGACTCTGCTGTGCTTGGTATCCCTTGACGGCATCGATCAAATCATCTAGGTCTTGGAAGATCAGACGGTCAGCACCAATGATCTCACGTACTTCCCTCAACACTGTTGCCTGAAGCAATCAGCTCGGTACGCACTGGCATGTCAATGCCGTATACGTTTGGAAACTTGACTGGTGGCGCGGCACTCGCAAAAAACACTTTATTAGCACCTGCATCACGCGCCATTTGAATAATTTCATGACACGTCGTACCACGAACGATTGAATCATCAACCAATAGTACGTTTTGCCTTTAAACTCTAACGGCACCGCGCTTAGCTTTTGACGAACGGACTTTTGCGCTGCTGTTGACCTGGCATGATAAACGTACGACCGATATAGCGGTTTTTCATAAACCCTTCACGGTACTTGACGTTCATTTTTAGCGCTAGCTCCATCGCTGAGGTACGTGACGTATCTGGAATCGGGATGACCACGTCAATGTCATGATCTTCGCCCCACTCTGCAAGGGATTTTGTCAGCCAATTTTTCACCCATACGTAGGCGTGATTTATAAACTGAGATATTATCCATAATAGAATCTGGACGGGCAAAGTACACATATTCAAAGATACAAGGCGTGTATTCTTTTGGCGCTACGCATTGATGCGTATGTAGCTTATGGTTCAAATCAATAAAAATAGCTTCGCCTGGTTTTACATCACGAACGATAGTGAAGCCAGAACCTGTCAATGCGACTGATTCAGAGGCGACCATATATTCGGTGCCGCCGTTTTCTGCCATGCGCTTACCAAAGATAAGCGGACGGATACCGTTTGGATCGCGGAACGCTAGTAATCCATGACCAGTAATCAAGGCCACAACGCCATAAGCCCCTTCACAGCGTCTATAAACGGCTTTTACCGCTTCAAAGATGTCATCGGCTGTTGGATGCGTCTTACCTAGATTTTGCATCTCATGTGCGAGTACGTTCAGCAGCACTTCAGAATCTGAATCGGTATTGAGGTGGCGACGATCTTCGATATATAAAGATTTGGCCAAACTCTCAGCATTGGTCAAGTTGCCATTATGCGCAAGCGTGATACCATAAGGTGAGTTAACATAAAATGGCTGGGCTTCAGCGCTACTAGAAGTGCCAGCAGTTGGGTAACGAACGTGACCGATACCAAACTTACCGACCAGCTTCATCATGTGACGATTCATAAATACGTCACGTACCATACCGTTTTCTTTACGTAGGTAAAGTCGACCATCTGCAAAGTAACAATACCTGCTGCATCTTGCCCACGATGCTGTAGCATCGTTAAACCGTCATAAAGTATCTGATTGACTGGCTCATGAGCTGCAACTCCAATGACTCCACACATATAGCTATATCCTATTTAACTCATACATTAGTACGACAATAACGGCAAAACTGCTGACAGTATGTGGCTAAAATCACGCACTGTCGTCCACCGCTAACCTGATGATTTTGCAAGAAACTTCATGATAATTTTTGATCATCTGTTTTCGATGATCAGTAACACATGCAAACGTTTAGAAGTATAAAAGAATTAGAACAATAGAAAATTACGACTGATTGACTTGATCCCAAGCCATGCCCAACACATCTGATACCAATGCTTTCCCCATAGGTGCATAAGGTAGCAGCTCAGGGAGCAAGGACTGAGGTTTGCCATTGCGGCATTTGTACTAGTAGTGGCGCAGTCACACTTAACACAACCAATACCATGAGTACATTTTTGGCAGCACCAAGCACCCCGCCCGCCATTTTGTCGACCACACCCAGACGCAGTGTCTTGAGCACACCTGAGAATACAAAAGCCACCAAGTGCATAACTGCCAATATCACAATCACCACCAGCAAAAGGCCATCGCCATTTGTGGTACGGGACTTTGCACGATACCAGATAATTGAGGCGACACCGATCCTGCGAGCCGAGTCGCAGCGATAAGAGCGATAAACCAGCCTACTAAGCCAACCGCAGTTTTGATCAGGCCAACTTGAAAGCCGCGCCACAAACCAATCAAGACAACAATAGCAATCACAATATCTAGAACGCTCATATCTTGCGCCTCACCATTTTATTCACTTGACTAGCTTTCCATGGCATCATAATAGCCACCGATTGCTTGAATACAGGATTGTACTAAGCCAGGACCTCTGTAGATCAGTCCTGTATAGAGCTGTACCATGTCTGCACCTGCTTCGATTTTTTTGACGGCTTTGGCACCGCTATCGATACCGCCCACACCTATCAAAGCAACTTTACCATCTAGCTGATCAGAGAACTGTTGTAAAATCTGGGTACTAATGTGGCTCACCGGACGACCTGACAAGCCGCCCATTTGATCACCATCACGTAGGTCTTCGACACCCACACGGCTCAGTGTCGTATTGGTTGCAATCAAACCGTCAATTTCAAAGTCTAATAATTGCTGTGAGATATAGTCAACTTGCAGTGGCTCTAGATCAGGCGCAACCTTGAGCACCAATGGCACATAAAACCCATATTCAGTCGCCAGCTGACTGTGACGGTTTTTAATCGTATCCATCAGCTGGGTCAGAGCCTCACCACTTTGCAAGTCACGTAAGTTTTTGGTGTTTGGCGATGAGATATTGACCGTAATATATGAGGCATGCGGATAGACACGCTCTAAGCAATACACATAATCGTCTGCGGCTTGCTCTACCGGCGTGTCGGCATTTTTACCAATGTTGATACCGATATTGCCTTTGTATTTGCAGCGTTTGACATTGTCAATCAGATAATCAACGCCTTCATTATTAAAACCCATACGGTTGATGATGGCGTCTGCTTGCTTGATTCTAAACAGTCTTGGCCTATCGTTACCCGCTTGCGGTCTTGGCGTGACCGTACCTACTTCTATAAAACCAAAACCCAGCTCAGCTAGCGCGTCAATGTAGTCACCGTTTTTGTCCAAGCCTGCAGCAAGACCCACTGGATTAGAGAACTGTAATCCCATACAGTCAGTAGGCTGCATCGACTGACCATACGCCAAACCTAAAACACGCGCTTTATGTGCTTTATCCAATAAAGATAGCGTCATCTCATGGGCGTGTTCGGGATCCATATTAAACAAAAAAGGACGAAGTAAGGCATAAGACATAGTGATGGCAAACCCTGCTCGAAAGAAATAGTGGATAAAGAATATGAATGAAATCAGGCGGAGCGATTATATCAGCTTAACAGAAACAAGCGCAAAGTTTCACACGGTAAATTTCCACATTTAACCCGCCGTCAGCGCATATAAGCATTTATTAAATAGCCATAATAATTCACTGTCTTTTAAGCTCAGCTGAATCAACAGCGAAAGACAACTAGTATATTATATCAAGGTACTGGGCGACCGTCAGTGAGTGCAATCCAACCACGTATAATTCGATATAAATGCCAGATAAAGGTGAATGTCACAATCAACAGACCAAAGCCAGCCAGTAACGTCGAACCAATAGCAATATTGCCACTATCAGCTAGCATACTCACACCAAAACCACCTAAAGCAAAAACTGTGATGACAATACCAATAATAAACCAAACGATACTGTACCAAAACGTTTTGATTTGCCAATCAAAATGCGTGGATAACCATGTACCATCAGCATCGTGACGCTTGGCATAATTCATCACAATCGGCACGATCCACAGCAGACCAGCGGTAAAATAGCTAATCACATATAAGAAATAAGTGATGTGATTGTAAATGGTTAAAGAACGGCGCTTATCGTTGCTCATACTGTCACTCATTGGTTTGCGTTGTCCTTGCTGGTCAGTAATCTTGTCTGCTGAAAACTATGCTCATCAGTATCGTTATGAAGAAAGTGCTTTACGCTAAATATCTATCGTTAGCAGTGGCTAATAAACATTTAATGGTGACAGATAAAAGGCTTTTCAATGACATCTAACTCAAAATGCCATTTGAAAAACGAGTTACTAATAAATTGGATTGGAACATATCATGTTCTGTTACTCATATTCTACTATTAAGACCATACCTGCCACTAAACAGTATCGAGTTATAAAGTGACAGTGGCTTGCACTTGGATAGATTTATTCGTTAGGTCTTGCTGCATGGATAACTGCGTGAACTGCCAACCTTGCTGCTCTAACTTGCCAAGAGCGGTACTTACGACAGCTTGACTGGGGTGGATAAAGCTTAACTGCACCGAATCACCAGCCGCAACGACCTGAGCATCTGTAATTCCTGTGGTATTTAGCAGCGCACTAATTCGATTGGCAGGCGGCATGTCAGCCTCTCCATTAGCGTTATTGCCAGCACTTAATGCATTACTATCGATATTACCTGCTTGCGCCCGCAACCAAAAATAATCAGCCACTTGTTCCTGATAATCATTTTCGCTCTCTTTTGCCGCTTGATGAATGCTATAACCACCATAACCGCCGATAAACACCAACAAAAATACGGATAATATAGCTAACGCTAGCTGATCGCGTGGTGGTAATGCTTGCCAGCGCGTTGATAGCATATTTTGGTAACTGCTCATACGCTCAGAGAATGCGTGCGCCTTAGTATTGGTTGCAGAGACAGCTGCACTGCGTTTGGTACGGCGCTGTAATTGTTTCATGTTTTGACCTTTTCTTACCAATACACTGATGAATTATGATGCTGCCGGAGTGTTCGCCGTATCGCTGTTTTCCACCACATCCACAGTGACCTGAGCACTAAATTGACCTTGATCATTACTACTCACTTGCGCAAGCTTGGCATTCAAACCTTGCGCTATTAGCGTGCTCGTGAATTGATCCAAACTGCCACGATCAGGTGCAATGAGCGTAAAACTGAGTGCAGATGGCTGCATCACTAGCGTCTGCGCACGCAGTGAAGATTGTTTGATTAAGGGTGATATCTTTGACAGCGCTGCCATGTGTGATGCAGGTGCCTGGCTGTCGCTAAGCAGTTTTGGCTGTAATTGTACTTGGAGCTTGGTTCGAGTGCTGAGGGGCTCATCAGTGAACCAAGATTGATATTGCGCTGCTATTTCAGTCTTGGTGGCAGCTGTTGCCTCATTATACTGGTACCACTGCACCCCATCGGTTGCCATCTGTAGCACTAAGGCCGATAACGCAACCATCATTGCTACCCGTAAATACGGTGATAACTGTGAGTCGGTTGATTTGATAAAGAAGTTCAGCGCATGACGTTCTGGGTTGTCAATGGGCGCTGGTGTCGTGGGCAAGCTCGTTAATAACAGCTGGTGATCAGCGATCAGCGCTTTAGTTTGCGCCATAGAACTGGTAGTCGCTGATGTTGCTGGGATATCATTGATACCCATACTATCCATTTCATTAGTGGCTGAATCACTGGTAGCAAGGCTATTGGCTTCAATAGAAGTCAGCAACATCACTTCGCTTAAATGCGGAAAGCGCTCAAAGATCAACGGCAAATAGCTGACAGCCATACCTTGGCGCAATGATTGGCGCAATAGCAGAGTCTGCTCGTCTTGATATAATGTCACTTGCTGACCTGCACCTTCTTCTGGCGGCAGCAGTAATAGGAAATCTGGCAGTAGTGCCACTATATTCATACCCACGAGTTGAGCACTTTGCTGCCATGCCTCAATATCGCTTTGTGCCAATGCGTACAGCTGCGTCGTATCAGTATGGCTCAACTGACGAATAACCAATTGCTCAACTGGCGTTAGGGAGGTTTCTTCAAACAAATACTGCTTACCACTATTTCCCAGCTGCTTGAGCTGAGCATTATTAAGCGCTGTTTCTACTTGCAATACATGACTTGAGGGGAAATATAAACAAATTGCCTTTTGGCCATTCGATTTATGATGACCATAGATAGTTTGTAACTGTTGCCAACCATCAACCGTCTGCCATTGATGTACATCTTCGCGCCAGACAGCTAGCGGACTATGCTGCGCTCGTAACCAAACATGTAACACTAAACGTGTCCTCGATTATTGCTGCGGTTATAAAAGTACTGTGATGAAGCAGTGCTACTATTTAGAAAGGATTGAGTCATTTTATCTGCTGAGCCAGTCGCTTAATTGGCATGATTGCCTCACTCTGAATTCACCCTATCTAAGAAATGGCTAAGTCAGCCTAGTATGGTTGGTCAGGTACAAAACGATCCACTTCAGTGGCCATCCCAGTCATAACAAACTCCATTTCAAACACTCTGGCTTCTGCCAAAGAGAATGACTCAGGATAATCACCAGTCAACAAGCCTGCGATATAAGCAACGATTGACATATGACAAACAACGACCAGACATTCTGCATCAATATTCGCAATATCAATTAAAGCCTCACGGGCATCATCAGAGGGCGTGATATTATCTTGTACTGTTGAAAGTACGTTGGGCATTCGTGACTGGAATGCAGCCAGCGTCTGCTGCGCCCTATCATAAGGACTGACGATAAAACAATCTGGATGATAGTGTGTGGTCACATACTCTGCCGTCTGTGCCGCTTGCTGTTGACCAAAGTCAGTCAGCTGACGCGCACTATCCGGACGCGTCTCATCTTCGGCTTGACCATGACGTACTAATATAATTTTCATAACCTTCCTTGGTGCGCGGAGTTAGCACTGTCTCTCAATAGTACCTTTTAATAAAATATCTTACTTATCAGCATCGCTATTTTTACTTTTGGCGTCGTCTTTGGTATTGTCTTTAGCGCTGTTACTTGAGTTTTTCATATGAGCGGTAAGCGCAGCATTGCTATGATCATGCGCCATCACAAACTCAACATCACTACGGAATCCCGCTTCCATCAAATGTAGTGCCACGCCTAATGCTGCTTTATCTTCATAAATGACCGCATAGAGCGCATGGGTGATAGGCATATAGATGCCCGCTTTAGTGGCTTTTTCGTGGACTTGCTGAATCGTATTGACCCCTTCAGCAGTTTGACCCAGTTTTTTGACGGCAGCATCAATACTCATGCCGCGACCGAGCATATTACCAATACGATAGTTGCGGCTTAACTCTGAGCTACAAGTGGCATATAAATCCCCCACTCCTGACAAACCTAAAAAGGTTAGCGGATTGGCCCCCTCTTCAACACCGAAACGACTCATTTCTGCCAAGGCACGAGTAAGGATCATTGCTTTGGTATTTTCACCCACTTCATAAGCAGCTGCCATACCCATGGCGATGGCATAGATGTTTTTGAGCGCGCCGCCAAGCTCGACACCGCGTACATCGTCACTTGCAAACACCCTAAAAAAAGCACTGTGCAAAGCTGCTTGTACCGCATGACGCAATGGCTCAGACTCACTTGCAATCACCGTGGCAGACGGCATGTTTTTCATGATTTCTATGGCAAGGTTTGGCCCTGACATAACACCGAAATTCACTTCAGGCAACACTTCTTTAATAATGTCGCTCATCATGGCAAAGGTATCTTTCTCCATTCCTTTGGTCAACGATACGATAGACTGCCCACTGATCAAAGGCGCAATGTTTTTTACCGTTTCGCGAAAAGCCAATCCCGGCACGGCGATAAAGATAATATCTTTGTCTTTGACGGTAGCCGCCAAATCATGACTGTATTTCAAACGGTCATCAAGCTTGTAGCCAGGCAGATATTTTTTATTGGTTTGAGTTTTTGCCATCGCTTTTACCGTACGTTTATTACGTACCCACAGCGTAGCATCGCAGCCATTACGCGCAGCCAAGTTTGCCATTGCCGTACCAAAGCTACCACCACCTAAAAACGCCAAACGCAGCTTGGTAGGGGTTGCTGTGAATATCTGCCATGTCTTTTGCGACTGCTGACTCAACTGGACTGCGCGTTGATTTTTTTACGACCGATGCCTGACTTACTTGCACGCTCTAAGATACTTGCCAACATACCATTTTGTTTTTCAGACGTATTGTTGCCCGCCCTCATTGTTAGCGCTGTTGTTATTTTTATTGCTATCGTTAGGACTTGTCATGTTCTTTTATCCATGTTGACTGACTTATTCTCATAGGAGCTACTGTTCCCAGATATCTCCGATACTCGGGCTCGCGGTCTTTTGAGGTAATAATTTTACCAAGAGACAACACCGAGTCAAATTACGACTCGAAGCGTACTAACGGCTCGATATCAATAGGTTTGCGTTTGGATTCATCTTTTGGACTAGTGCCAGTATAAACAAAAGCGGTCACATAATCATCTGGACCCACATCAAAATAAGCTTTTACCGCAGGCTCATTACATAACAACCCAGTACGCCAAACTGTACTAAATCCCTGAGCTTTGAGTGCCAGTATCAAATTTTGCACAGCAGCACCTGCACTGAGCATTTGCTCAAAAGGTGGCACTTTTTATGCTCTTGCATTTGCGTCACGACCGTTATGATAACAGGTGCTCGGAGCGGCATGGTATGGGTTTTTTTGATGGTTTTCTCAGACAGCTCTTCGCCATCTTTGAGCGCTTTTTTCTTTTGCTGCGGCTACCAAAGCATTACCTAACTCGTGACGTGCCTCTCCTTGGGTCACAATAAAGCGCCATGGACGCAGTTTTTTGTGATCGGGCGCTGTCGCTGCACACCCAATAGCAGACTCGATTTGATCCCGTGTTGGCGCTGGTGTATCCAAATTGCCCATGCTGCGTCTTGAATTAATCCAACCAATCAGCTCTTCACTGCTAGCTGAGACATCATTTGTGGCTACATTTTTAACGGGCAGTTTATTGTCCTGTGGCGCTTGGTTATTTTCATCTGTTGTCGTCATTGCCTGTCCTTACTTATTATTATTTATTTCTTTTTACGAACTACTTTTAAATCTGATACTTGTCATTGAAAATACTAAGCACCGAATGCGAAAAAATATTTAAGCTGTAGCAATGCTGTTTTAAAAAACATCCACTACGCAGCATCTTCGACGCGGTGATCCATGCGTAGATAATCTTCTGATTGCATCTCAAGCAAGCGTGAGCGGGTACGCTCAATCTCAAACGCTAGCTTTTCCCCTTGATACAAGTCCAAAATCGATTGCTCTGCGCGTACCAACAGTTTTACACGGCGATCATAAAACTCATCGACCAGATAAATAAAACGGCGCGTTGGATCACGCAAATCATCATCTAAAGCGGGTACTGAATCAACTAATACCGTGCTGAATTGTTTTGCAAGTTCAATAAAATCAGATGCCGAGCGCGGTGCCATGCACAGATGTCGAAAATCGCAAAACAAGATATCTTCGGTACGCGCGTTGATTGGGATCTCGCGGCCATTGATAATAATCGGGTCATTGCTGATTTTTTGATTATTAGACAAGCTGGCAAAGCGGTTGGCGAGCCAGTGATGGTTGGCTTTGGTCATTGGTGATTCGTACAACTCTGCTTGCTGAAGCACGCGCAGACGATAATCAACACCGGAGTCGATATTCATCACAGTCGTATGGCTCTCAACCTCTGCAATGGCGGGTAGAAAACGGTCGCGGTGCAAACCATCTTTGTATAAACCAGAAGGCTCGATGTTTGAGGTAGCCACCAAAGTGATACCGCGATTAAACAGCATCGTAAACAAATCACCCAAAATCATCGCATCAGAGACGTTAGACACAAAAACTCATCAAAACAGATAACGACCGCTTCTTTATAAATAATATCGGCGACTTTTTCGAGTGGATCACTTTCGCCTTGAAGCTTATTCAACTCCTGATGAACACGCTGCATAAAATGATGGAAATGCAGACGCATTTTGCGCTCAATGGTCAATGAATCATAAAACATATCCATCATCCACGTCTTGCCGCGACCGACACCGCCCCACATATATAATCCAGTTGGCGCGGCAGGCTTAGATTTTAAAAACCCAAAGAACCCTTTCTTTTGCGGTGCGCTATTGATGAGCTGATGGTAGATCTCATCAAGATAGCTCATGGCCTGAAATTGCTGCTCATCCCGAGTAAACTCATCGGTACTGACGGCTTTCTCGTAACGTTGCAATGGAGATAAACTCATAATACGACTCATCGTTGGATTAAATAAATATCAAAATATTGGAGTGGCTAAGTGCTACCCTAAAACATAAATTAGCGGTTAAGGTTAAAACTACGTATTACTATGCGTTTCTAATAACTTTTTGAGCTCTGATAATCGACCGTGAAAAAGTGACCAGCACCATCGACAACGCTTACTGCAATTCCTAAACGATCTGCAAATGCCTGCATATTTTCAGGCGCGATTACTTCATCCGCATTGCCATAAATCTCAAAGGTTTTATCAGCGGGTAAATTGATATCAGTACTGTCATTTTTTTCAACTGAGGGTGCGATAAGCGCGATTTTTGACACGTCAAAATCACCCAATCCCCATATATGCGCGGCTTCAAGTACTTGCTCAGCCACGCGGGCAGTGACATAACCACCAAAAGAAAAACCGCCCAGCCATAGCTTTCGGGCATTGGTTTGTTCAGCAATCCATTGTAGCACGGTCATTGCATCGACCACTTCACCTTCCGCATAATCATGCTCGCCTGTCGATTGGCCAACACCGCGAAAATTAAAGCGCACCACATGCATACCATTGTCACGGGCAAAGCGGTACATAGTCGTGACCACTTTATTGTTCATTGTCCCATCGAACAACGGATTGGGATGACACAGCAGCGCAACGGTATCTGTATTTGGGTCGTTAGGATTGTCATTTTGCCATAGTGCGTCGACCTCGAGCACACCAGCAGGAGCAGGAATCAATTGCATAGTATTACTTATTAATAAAAATGAATGGCTCAATTATCCTAGATATGATTTTTATTTCAAGTGATTTGCTGTGTACGGGTGCGACTTGTTTTATGTTAGGCCAAAGTTGATGCCCAGCAGCTGAGTATATGATTTATTTAAGCACGCTTTTTTTGTCATAAATTGGATAGGTAATACTGCTGTAATACCGCACACAATAAGCGTCTAGACAGGTAATATCTAGATGCGCTACATTCATGAAGCTTTGCCTATCGCTAAGACGTTCTGTTTATATACATTAGGAATTATTTATGAATACCTTTAACAAAACTGCCAGTTTAGGTGCAATATTGGCCAGTGCGCTCGTTTTAAGCGCTTGTCAAAGCACGCCATCATCACCAGTGATTCAACGTGCCAACTCTATTTATGAAACCACAGGAATCGCTGATACCAAAGTCAAAGCGCAGCAAAATGCAATTGATAGTGCGCAAAAAACCTGTCGAAGCAAACAAGTCATTATTGTTGATGACAATGTCAAATATAATGGTATCTTAAATGAACGTACTGGCCGTATGGTTGGGCAAGTGGGTTCCGTGGTCGGCTCAATCTTTGGCACGGGCACGCCAGATTTGTCACGCAATGATGATTATGAATACAAGATCAATTTTCGTTGCCAGTAACTCTCTATCAGCAACTCTCTAAATGAGCGACGCCATTTGCGTTTCTCTAGCATCACCTGACATACTGTGATTGATGGAATAGCCAACAAGCCGCGATATGGATGATATATCAATCAAAGCTTGTTGGCTTTGCTTTTTGTGCGCGCCCTTTTGGGTTAAACTATCCGCTATCGTATTCAGCATATCTTCATCAGTCTTTATATTTTCATTATCTTTGGTCTTATATCATGCGCAAACCTAACCTTTCAAATATCAAACAGGCCAAAGTACTCGCACCTGCCAAAGATTTGGCCACTCTAGAGGCCGAGCTCGCTGAGCAAGAAGACCATTTAGAGGATACGGTCCTACGCCTGAGTGATTACTTATCCGCGGTTGAAATGGTCATCAAACAGACCTTGACCACCGGGTATGGGTCAAAGCTGAAATCCGTAATCTGTCGAGCAAGGGGTGGTCACTATTATTTTGAATTGGCAGAAAAAGACGATGATGGCAAAGTGGTCGCCAGCTGCCGCGGCAACCTTTGGCGCTTTAAAGCGGCTCGTGTATTAGCCAAGTTTGAGCGCGCAACGGGTATGCCGCTTGAGCGTGACTTGACCGTACTCCTTAAAGTATCGGCAGGATTCCATCCCCAGTACGGTTTTTCAATCACGATTGAGGATATCGATCCCAGCTATACCCTAGGCGACTTGGCACGGCAGTATGCAGAAATGGTTGATCGCTTAACAGGCGAAGGGCTATTACACCTCAATCAGCAGCTGCCTACCCCTTTTGATATCGAGCATGTGCTGGTCATCGCGCCTGAAAAGGCGGCTGGATTGGGTGACTTTCAAGCAGATGCGGATCGCTTAGCCAGTACAGGTGCTTGTCATTTCCACTACCATAATGCGACTTTTCAAGGCAATCATGCACCCGCTGAGATACGCCAAGCCATCGTTAGTGCTCAGCAGCAGTTTTATGAAATTTATCAGCGTTTGCCTGATTTATTGGTGATTATTCGCGGCGGCGGTGCGGTTGGTGATTTGGCTTATCTTAATGATTATGAGCTGGCAGCGTTGGTGGCTGAGCAGCCTGTGCCTGTCTGGGTGGGTATCGGTCATGAGCGTGACAAAGTCATCTTAGATGAAGTGGCGCACACCAGCTTTGATACGCCCTCAAAAGTGATTGCCGCTATCCATAGTCATTTAGCCCAGCTCGTCACTCAGACGCTACAATATCAAGCGCAAATCAAACAAGCCGCTCAGCGCCAACTCAATACGGCGGAACAACAAAGCACACGCCAGTTGAGCCAAATACAGTCGCAAACTATTGGGCAACTCACCGCTCTGCGAAAAGACAATGATTATGCGTGGCGCAGCATTCAACAAAGCGCACAGCGTCAAGTAAAGCAAGCCGCTAGACTGACGGCTGAGCGATATACACAAACGCAAACCTCGGCACGTCAACAACTGACGAAAGCCGCGACCAATAGCAAAACTCATCAAGAATCGATTATGCAAAACGTGCAGCAGCAAGTCATACAATCACAGCGTGATAGCGAACATCTACGTGATATTGTGCTATTACATCGCCCGTCTCGCGTGCTCAAACAAGGCTATGCCATGCTCACGGATGCCAAAAACAACCAAACGCTCACGACCAGCACCCAACTGTCTCCTGAGCAAACCGTCAATATCATTTTAAAAGATGGCAATGCAAAAGCGCAGATTATCGATGTCAATATCGACAAGAAAGCGACTGAAACCTCAGACATGCCCATTTAATCATATAATAATATCTAACAACTACTTATCTACTTACCTTTAACAATTAGGAAATTTTATGACCACCCCTACTCGCAGACGCAAAAAAGCCGCCCCAAAAACCTTTAAGGCGGCTTACGATATTTTAAAAACCAATGCGGCCGAATTACAGCAACAAGACGAGCCTGATATTGATAATCTGATGACCACGGTTGAAGAGTCTATTGCGGCTTATCGCGTTTGCGAAACCCGTATTAACGCGGTACAGCAAGCATTGGATGCGGCCTTCGCCGAAGAAAAATCTACTAGCAGCACGGACAGTTAGTTTATTCAGGCTCATCAACTTCAAAGACTTGGCGTAGATAGGCAAGATACGTGTCATTATTGATCATGGTCTTGCCTGGGCTATCAGACAGCTTGGCCACTGGCTGACCATTGCACTCTACTAATTTGAGCACGATATTAATCGGTGTGATGCCCATGTCATTGGTCAAATTGGTGCCAATGCCAAAGCTGGTTCTAATACGATCTTTGAAGTATTGATGCAGCTCCCAAGCCTTTTCTAAATCCAGCCCATCACTGAAAGTCAAAATCTTTGTCTTTGGATCTATTTTTAATTTTTCATAATGTGCCACTGCCTTATCACCCCAGATGTAAGGGTCGCCACTATCGTGACGCAGCCCATCAAAGAGCTTGGCAAAATACAAATCAAAGTCGCGCAAGAACGCATCCATACCAACCACGTCTGTCAATGCAATACCCAAATCACCGCGATATTCATGCACCCATGCTTCAAGCGCTGCCTTTTGTGAATCGCGCAGACGTACATCCAATGCCTGAAATGCCTGCATAAACTCATGTGCCATCGTGCCTATCGGCGTCATGCCAAGCTGCTTTGCCAGATATACATTAGAAGTACCGCCTACGATTTTTGGCGCAGCCTTGTATAGTGTCTCTACCACATGCGCCTGCCAGCGTTTGCTAAAGCGTCGACGCGTTCCAAAATCAGCGACGATAAACGGCGGCGTATTACGATCTTCTTTTTTCTGCTCTGCCGCATATTGATGCAGCAATGCCACTTTTTCATCAAGGCGGCGCTGTCCTTCTACAATCACACTATCGTCAGATAACGCATTAAAATAAAGCTCATTGACGATAGCCAGCACAAATACTTCAAAGAACATTGCCTGAATCATCGGCCCTTCGATGTCGATAGACAAACGACCTTTTTCATCGATACTGACGGTAATAAACCGGCGTTTTAACTTAAATAATTCTAGATAATCAACAAAGTCTGAGCGCATAAAGCGCAAACCACGTAGGTAGTCCAGCTCATCTGGCAAAAGCGCAGTTCACACAGACTGTCTAGTTGCTGCTCTAGATCTTTTTTGATATTGGCGAGTGGATAAGCGGTGTCTTTATGATTGCGGCAGCGAAAACGGTAGACCCCATGCGTCTGCGGAAATTGATGCAACATGGCTTGCAACATCGTAAATTTGTACAAATCATTATCAAGCAGTGAGGTAATAATAGGTGAATAAGTAGCAGTCATGCTATGGCCTTAAAAGTGCAGAAATGAGAAACAAGTGTCACCGAATCAACCAAGCGACCTTATGTCTGAATAATAAATAACATCTGGATAATAGACGCCCATAAAGTATGCGTCATCCATAAACCATCCAGTATAACGAAGTTTGGTATTGATGTCAGAGTTCGCATGAGATTGCAGCAAAATTCGTACAACTAGCGAAAATGATCATCGAATATCTAACAGTACATGGTACAAAAAAGACGCTAAGAGTGAACTTAACGTCTTTTTTATTTATTCAAAGGTGGCAATAAAACGACTATGATTTCACCAGTTTTACCAATGGTGCATAGCCCGATTGCGGCATCACATCGACTGGGATGAACTGTAGCGCCCCGCCATTGATACAATAACGCAGCCCGCCACGGTCTTTTGGACCATCAGAAAATACATGACCTAAATGTGAATCTGCTACGCGCGAGCGCACCTCAGTACGTACCATATTGAATGCCGTATCTTGATGCTGAGTAATCACTTGCATATCAATAGGCTTGGTAAAGCTGGGCCAGCCGCACCCTGACTGGTATTTATCAGTCGACAAAAACAGCGGCTCACCGCTCACCACGTCGACATAAATCCCTGGTGCAAATAAATCGTCATATTCATGACTAAAAGCACGCTCCGTCCCAGCCTCTTGCGTGATATTGTATTGCGCTTTGGTCAAGGTATTCTTTAGCGCATCTTTGTCAAATTTAGCATAGCGCTTGGGATCTAACGTCTCAGCAATAGTCTCAACTGGCGCAAGCTTGGTGCGAGCTGCCCCTTCAGGCTTATCATCAGCAAGACTCAAATCAATATGACAATAGCCATTTGGATTTTTTGCCAGATAATCCTGATGATACATCTCAGCCAAATAAAAATTATCTAAGGGTTCATTTTCGACCACGACTTTTTGCTCATATTTGCTTTGTACACGCTTGAGCGCAGCATCAATCACCGCTTTGTCTTCTTTGTCAGTGTAATACACACCTGAGCGATACTGCACACCGCGATCATTGCCTTGCTTGTTCAGACTCGTTGGATCAACCACTCGGAAATAGTATTTTAAGATGGTATCGAGGTCTGTTTTGTCGGCATCATAGGTAACTTTTACGGTTTCTGCATGACCTGAGCCACGAATGACTTGCTCATAGCTTGGATTGGCTGTATCGCCATTGGCGTAACCTGATACGGCATCGATGACGCCATCAACGCGCTCCATATAAGCTTCAACACCCCAAAAACAGCCCCCTGCAAGGGTAGATTGAGCGGGTGTTGATTGGTTTGCCGGTCTCATTGTAGTACACGCCATCTTTTTGCTTGATGGTTTCGATTTTATTGTTATCTGATGCTTGTGCATTGGCAGGTTTAGCGTTACCTGCTTTGAGCTCAGCGAAGCCATTATCTGCATTTTCGGCAAGTGCGTAGGCTTGCTCTACTGATATATTACCTTTTACCAAGTGTACTAGATTGCCATTTTTATCAAGGATAGCCCAGCTTGGATAAACTTGTACACCAAGCTTATTGATAAGTTCACCTGAAGGGTCAGTCAAGACAGGCAAGTTTGGGTGGTCCGCTTGTACGCCTGCATACCAAGTACTAAACTCACCATCCGCTTTTTCATTCAGGTGACCAGGACTGGCGACAGTCATGACATTCAGCCCTGAAAATTTAGGATCAGTGCGCCATGTCTCAGTCTCCTTTAACGTTCCCAAGCATAACGGGCACCAACTCGCCCAAAAATTTTACCAAGGTTGGCTTATTAGGATCAATCACTGCCGCACCTGTGTCGCCTAAGCCGCTCGTTAGCTGCGGCAATGCTTGCATTTGTTTGAGCATGTCGGAAGGCAACATGTCACGAGAGCTTGTGACACCAGTATTTTGACTACCTGATTTGGTACTACTGCTTGCGCTGCTTTCTGCATTACTCATCTGGCCACAGGCGACTAATATGCCTGCACTTAGCACTGTTGTCATGCTAAAGGCGCTAACATTTTTTAGCCAGCTTGGTGAGCGAGGTTTCTTAATTTCTTCATGATTACTATTTTTTTGATTGTTTTTATATGACATGACATGTCCTTGTTACGAATGGTGCGAGTTTTGGCAACCATGAGCGATAAATAGCTCAAAATTCTATTATGAGGGAACTCAAGTTAAAGAGATAAGACTTTGAAAAATGGTGGAGAGACAGTGATTCTGATGGTTGAGACGCATTAGTTCATCTTAATAGTATACAACGCTACTGGAGCCTACTTTAATAGTAAGCTGTTGATAGCTACACTTATTTAACAGGATAGTAAGAGTGCTGATAGAGAAGTATCTGACACCCTCATCAATCCCAATTAAGCTTTGGCACGCATAAACTGCTCGACATAATCATCAGCAGGATTGTGTCTTAAGTCGCTTGGTGTTCCTGTCTGTACTAAGCGTCCGCCATTTAAAATACTGATGCGCTGACCAACTTTAATAGCCTCATCGATATCATGGGTGATAAAAACGATGGTTTTGTTCAGGCGCTCTTGTAGTTCTAATAATTGATCTTGCAACTGCGCGCGAATAAGCGGATCAAGCGCAGAGAATGCCTCATCCATCAATAAGATGGGATTGTCCGTTGCTAGCGCACGAGCCAGCCCAACTCGCTGCTGCATACCGCCAGATAACTCATCAGGGTAGCTGTGCTCTAGGTTGGTCAGCCCTACTTCATTGAGCCAATAACGCGCGATCTCATGACGCTCGCTCACACTCATTTTACGGACACGCAGACCATAAGCGACGTTTTGAATCACAGTCATGTGCGGAACTAAGCCGAAATGCTGAAAAACCATGCTGACCGTTTGCTGGCGGTAGTGCTGCAATTGTTTATCATTAAGTTCTAAAATATTGATAGCGTTAGATGAGCTTTCGTCTACTGGCGCAGTGTTTGCCTGAGTATTATCCTTGGCATGCGTTTTGGTATTGACCGTCGTGTTAACCCATATCTCCCCGCTGGTTGGATCAATCAATCGATTGAGATGACGTATCAAGGTCGACTTGCCAGAGCCTGACAACCCCATGATGCAATGTAGCTCGCCTGCCTTGATATTCAAGTTGATATCGTAGAGCCCCACCGAGTAGCCAGTTTGTTCTTTAACTGCAACGCTATCCATACCCTCAGCCAGTAACGCCATTGCAGACTGGGCTTGCGTGCTATTGGCATTATAGATTTTACTGATATTTTTTAGCTGGATATGATTCATCGTGACTCTCGCTATTTGCTTGATTTTTATGCTGGCTTTACTCATTGACTATTGGACAAGTTTCTACCCAATCGGACGCCTGCCTGCTTTGATCGTTTTTTGACGAGCACGCTTTCCTTGACCAAAGGCTTGAGTAATGCGGTCAATGATAATGGCAACGATAACGATCGCCATACCCGCTTGTAAGCCTTGCCCGATATTAAGCGTTTGGATAGATTGCAATACATCTTCACCAAGGCCTGGGGCACCAATCATCGACGCCAGCACCACCATCGCAAGTGACATCATGACCGCCTGATTAATACCTGCCATAATACTGGGCAGTGCTTGTGGCAGCTTGATCCAAATGAGTAGCTGCAAATGCGTACTACCAAAAGAGCGTCCTGCCTCGACCATTTCATGATTCACTTGGGTAACACCCAACGTTGTCAGGCGAATCAGTGGTGGCAGCGCGTAAATAACCGTTGCAAAAGTGCAGGCACTTTACCAATACCAAACAGCATCAGTACCGGTATGAGATACACAAAGCTTGGCATCGTCTGCATCACATCGAGTACTGGCGTCACAATCTTGCGCAGCAGCTTGCTACCCGACATGGCAATACCGATAGGAATACCAATCACCACCGTGACCAATACTGACACGATGAGTAACGCTAAGGTATCAATCAGCGCGCCCCATAACCCAAAAGCACCAATCAAAAATAGCCCCGCGCCGCATGCCAACGCAAACCAAATCTTGCGTACACCAAACCACGCCAATACAGCCACTAAGGCGATAATCAGCCAAGGCGGAATAATCGTTAATAATCGCTCAATAGGTAAGAGCAAGTACGTAAGTGTCACCGTGCTAATAGTGCGAAATACGTCTCCGTAGTTTTGGACGACGCTTGATAAGGCATTGTTGAGCGGGGTCTCAAGTGACCATGATGGAAAACTGGATGATAATACCGACTGATCCATAGTAGAAGCAGTATCATCAATCGAGGTGGTACCGTCCAAACTGACACCTAGCTTAGTCGCAAGATTGGTAGCAGCTTCCTCAGACAACCAACCGCGCCAAACGTCTGGGTTATCACGCAAAAACACCAACGCCTGCTCATCGCCACTACGCTTACTCTCACTCATCTCCAAGATAGCGCCGTTCAGCTCATCAGGCGTAAACTGTATCTTTTGAAGACCTCTGCCAGCTCAGGATTGGTGTCGATAAATGGGGTCGATGCTGCAATACCAAGAGGCGATACGGGAAAGCCTGATACGCAATCAGACGTGCCGTCAGCGAGTAATAGGTCTTGCCAGCAGGCATCTTTGTGATCTGGGAACTCTAAAGCAGCAAAGTCATACTTTGCCATTAGGCCCGTAGGCTGCCAGTAGTAAAACAATAGTGGCTTATGCTGCTCAAAAGCAGAGGCGATTTCAGCATCGAGCGCAGCGCCCGTACCGGGATGAGCATTATTAAAAATACTATCAAGCCCCGTATTTTTTAGAAGGCGCGTATTAAAAATCTCACAGGTCCATCCAGAAGGACAATTCATAAAGCGAGATTTGCTCGGATCTTCAGGGTCTTTGAATAGATCAGCATATTTGGGCAAGTCTTGATAACGACGTAGCCCTGGGTTTTCTTCTAATACATATTTTGGGACATACCACCCTTGGGTTGCGCCACCTTTGAGTGTATCGCCAATGACAGCCACTTTGTTCTGCTCGATGGCATTTTCCATGATTGGTGAGCGTCCAATCCACTGCTCACCGATGATCTGAATATCGTTTTGAGACAATGCGGTCTCAAGCGCAGGTCCTGCTCCTGGCATTTCTTCTACCGTACAACCGTAACCCTCTTCAGCAATATATTTAAGCACCCCAGAAGTAAACTGTCCGCTCTCCCACGTCAGTGCGCCAAACTTGATCGGTGACTCACAAGCTGCGGATGCTGATAAAGGCAGCAACAACGCGCTCATACACAGTAAACTTAATGCAATCCATTGGCGCATGTTCTGTCCTATTTATTGTTTTGTACTGACATGAAAGAAGTATCACAACCACAGAGCATCACGATGCCATATTGACTCACAACATCTATGAATCATTCACTGTTGTTTAGACTTACTACAAAGTGTAGCGACTTATAGGAGTAATAACAAATGCTTATTTTTCGATTGCTGAGATGGTTAAACCTTATGCCATGCAGATATAACACTATCATTAATAAACCTTTTCCCAATGCTAACCTTTGATTTTTTGACAAAAAAATAGCACCTATTTTGATAGATGCTATAGATATAGGTATCGAATGAAGAGAGTTCAAAATCAATTTTTGAATAACTCCCATAGAGCAATTATTTCAAAAACAATGCCATCGCCTTTTTAAACAGTCCACCATAAGGCGGCAATAAGAAATTGAGACCATTAAGCTTAGTTTGTACAAAAACTGGTTTCATATGGCTCAAACGCTCAAAACCTGCTTTGCCATGGTAAGCACCTGTACCAGAATCACCAACCCCACCAAATGGCAAGTCATGCTGGGCGACATGCATGATCACTTCATTGATACATAGACCCCCAGAGACGGTATTGTTACGCACGTTTTCGATGCTGCTATAGTTGTCACTAAAGACATATAGCGCTAATGGACGTGGACGCGCGTTGACGAAAGAAATCGCATCATCCAATGTCTCATAATGCATCAGCGGCAAAATCGGAGCAAAAATCTCATTTTGCATCAGATCGCTATCAGGCGCAGGCTCGCTCACAATCACAGGTGGCATCAAGCGCGTTTCGATATTGGGCTCAACTGCAGTAAGTGCGTGTATCTCAACACCTGTTAGCGCGTCTAGGTAACCCTTGACCCGTTTAAACTGCTCACCATTGATAATGCGTGAATAGTCTGGATTGTTTTCGATATTGGGATAGTGCTTGGCCATCCACTCTTTTGCTAAATGGATAAACTGGTCATGATATTGACGCTGAATCAATACATAATCTGGGGCAATACACGTCTGACCTGCATTTAGTGTTTTACCCATCATGACACGGTTGACCACCGACTCTAGATTGGCATCATCCAATACAATCACTGGTGACTTACCACCAAGCTCAAGCGTCACTGGGGTCAAGTTAGGTGCCGCAGCCGCCATGACTTTTTGCCGACCGCAGTAGACCCAGTATAGAGTAGATGGTCAAATGGTAATTCGCTAAAGGCGGCCGCAATATCCACCCTCACCCAGCACCACACAAATCATATCGGGCGAAAAATAACGAGAAATGGCATCAGCAAATGTCTGAGCAAACTGCGGCGCAGCTTCGCTCATTTTGACCATGACCCGGTTGCCTGCGACAAGCGCATCAATCATCGGACCAATCGCCAAAAACAGCGGATAATTCCAAGGCACCATGATACCGACCACCCCCAATGGCTGCGGCTGAATCTCATTGTGAGCGGGCATATATAGGGGGTGAAATAGGCGCACGATACGTTTTCATCCACTTTTTGCCGTGTTTTTTGGCATGACTGATACCTGTGAAGCTCGGGAACAGCTCGGCAAACTGAGTCTCTGATTGGCTACGATACCCAAAGTCTGCGCTGATTGCTTTTGCAAAGCTTTCTTGATTGTCGCTCAGCATCACTTCTAAATTATCTAGCTGGGTCTCACGAGTACCCCAATCATTGATCGGCTGCTTACGGCTTAGCATTTGTAAGCGCGCAAATTGCGCTTTCATCTCATCGATGGTTTTTGCGGTACTCAGTGCTTCAGGCATACGCTGCAGCGAAAACCTGCATCGGTTGGTGCCTGCTCATGGGCGTGTTGGTTGCTATCTGTCATTTATCTTCCTTGTCGTGCTCATATGATGTCACATGCTCACTATGTTTATTGAATTATGGTGTTACTTTGTTAGTCAGACGCGCGCATCCGTTATATGCCCTGACCGTACATTTTATTCGGTTTTGCTTATCAAACTTTAATGTAGCGCATTGACTGCGCAATGAACAGCTTCTTTGGTTGACTAGTGCGTCTGTACTAGTGTTGTCTACCTATCAGCTAACTCAATGATATATAAATATTTTTATGAATCCTTCATGACTTTTCACCCTTATTATTTAACTGTCTTTTAGACTGCGTGATAGCATATAATCTTTGAGCGATACCTGCCAAAACTGCTACACTAGCCATCGGCATCCTCCGCCTTTACACTGGACAATCATAAGACAGACACGCTCATGCAAAACGACACACAACCGCTCAATGACATGCTGATCAGTAAATCTCTGTCAGCAGCCGATTATGTTCCCACTCTCGATGCCATGCTGTCACGTACTCTCGAACGTATCGATCTAAAAAAACAGCAAGGACTGCGCACGCCTGATGAGTTATGGATCGTTGATCACAACGATGTTTATACGCTTGGACAAGCAGGCAAAGAAGAACACATCTTGCAGCGCACCGACACGCCTATCATCAAGACCGACCGCGGTGGTCAGGTAACTTGGCATGGTCACGGACAGCTGGTACTTTACTGGTTGTTTGACTTAAACAGTTTGGGCTGGAGTGTACGCCATCTGGTCTCCCCATGCTGAGCAGGCGATAGAGGATGTGGTAAATGATTGTCTGCGTCACTCACCATCTGCTAGCAGTGAGCATATCAGCGCCCATGCTCGCCGTGATGCGCCTGGTGTATATCTGTATGCGGAGTCACCTGTAACGAATATGGCGGATGATGCAGATGGCATGCCAGCCAGTAGCGACTCTTTGGATGACAAGATTATGCTTGGGAAAATAGCGTCATTGGGCTTTAAGATTAAGCATGGTTTTAGCTATCATGGTATCGCAATTAACTTAGACTGTGATTTGTCAGCATTTAATGCTATCAATCCTTGCGGTTATGCGGGGATGCAGATGTTGCGCTTGTCTGATTTTGTGGCCATGCAGACAGATTCAGAGCAAAAGAGTCAGAAACACAAACGACTCAACAAATCAGCGACACATTAAACTACAAGATAGTTACTCAAAACTTATCGACAATATCGCCAAGCGTCATGCTGGACTGATTGAACTACGAGCAATAGCGCCAAAGTGAGTTTTGAGTCCATTTTGCATAATCTTTTTGCATAATATCTTGCACGCTTAGACTTAAGCATTAAGAGAAAATTTGGACCAAACTTGTTATAATCGCACCCAGTACAAATCGGGTGCGGTAAAAATTGCAGTATCCCTAGCTAAATCAATCATTCAAACCTCTAAAACAAAAGCAAATTGGAGTATTTCATGGCAGATTTTAATAAAATTTTGGACGCAGGCGACGTAGACGGCGGTATCATCAACGTAGTAGTAGAGATCCCAACTGGTAGCAGTCATAAAATTGAGTGGAATCGCGAATTGGCAGTATTTGAGCTTGATCGTATTGACCCACAGATTTTTGCTAAGCCATGTAACTATGGTTTCATCCCACAAACGCTTGACGAAGATGGTGATGAGCTAGATGCATTGATTTTGACTGAGCAGCCGCTACCGACTGGCATTTTCCTAAAAGCAAAAGTCATCGGTGTCATGAAGTTTGTTGATGATGGCGAAGTCGATGACAAAATCGTTGTCGTACCTGCTGACGACCGTGACACAGGTAATGCTTACAACAGCCTAGAAGATCTGCCAAAGCAGTTAATCAACCAACTAGAGTTCCATTTCAGCCACTATAAAGACCTGAAAAAGCGGGCACTACTGTGGTTGAGTCTTGGGGTGATGTGAGCGAAGCCAAAGAAGTCATCAAAGAATCTATCCAACGCTGGAAAGACCTATAATTTATTAAAATTGGCATAAATGCTAATCATAGATAAATACCAAAATACCGCGATCGCAATGTGATCGCGGTATTTTTGTTTGAATACTCTGTGTGTAACTTGAATACTCTGTATGTAAAATGGTTATAATAAACGCGACTACTCATTCACACGCATACGCCGTAATAAGGACAGCCATGTTTAACCCCGACCCTAGCAAAAGCCGGTCAATACCAAGTTGCCAAAAGACGTCATCATGATGGTCGAAAAAAACAACTTGGTAATGGCCATCAAAACGTTGGCGGCAGACGAAAACATCAGTATGGATGAAGCCAAAACTAGGATTGATGCCTATGAGACTGCACTCAAAGTAAAACAACAGCAAAAAGCTCAATACCATCGCCAGCAAACAAGGTATCCCCAATCAGGCCATTAGTTTCGATAGAGAGCAAGAGATCGAAGATGAGCCTGGTCCATTAGTAAAAAACCGTGTTAAATCTACTCAGCCAGGGCAAGGGTTTAAAAGCTTACAAGCGGGTGTCGACAGTCAACTCAATGACTTGGGTTATAAAAAACCTTTACTCCCTTATTGGCTAAAACGATTACTCGTTATCGCTGTCTTGATGATAGGTATATTTTGGATATTGTGGCGAGTGTTTGGTTAAGTAACGTACTGGATCGCGATACTTTTATAGAACCGTTTATCGCTGATACTGTAGCCTGCGAGTATTATTACTCACGGGCTGGACAATAGAAAAGCCTAACAAGGCCTGCTGGTTTCGCTAGTCTGTTATAAGTGGTTCCATTATACCAGTCTGTTTTAAGTGGTCTGTTAATTGATTAAGAGGTCTGTTTTGCTAGTTCCCTTGGGGTATAATTTAAACGGTTGTTTTATGCCGACTTATTCTTGTTGCAGCCAAAGTAACTACTGCCATTGCCAAAGGTATGAAAGACACCCACAACACAATAGACCAGCCATAAATACTTAGTATTCCTCCTGAAGAAAACGATCCTATAGCCATCAATCCGAATATAATAAAATCGTTGAGCGACTGAACTCGATTTCTCTCTTCGGATTGATGACATTCTAGTACCAAAGCGGAAGCGCCTAAAAGCCAAAATTCCAACCAACTCCTAACAGAATCAACATCCACCAAAAGTGAAATATCTTCTCCCATCAGTCCAATAGCTGCTGATAAACTAGTTAGAAGAATACCCAAAGCCGAAATACGCGTGGCACCAAAACGTGCGATTAATTTACCCGTAAAAAAGCTTGGCGCATACATGGCAATGACATGCCACTGGATACCTAAATTTGCTGATTCTTGGCTGTGTCCATGCATGTGCATAGCCAAAGGTGCTGCTGTCATAAGAAAGTTCATGATCATATAAGATGCTGCGCCACAAATTACCGCACAGACAAAACGTGGTTGAAGAGCAATTTCAAACAAAGGACGTCCCTTATTCATTAAGGGAATTTTAGGCGCTGGCGCATGAACACCAAAAGGATAATACCTGATAGCAACGCTACCGTTGCCTGAGCAAGGAAAGTAGCAGCAAACATCTGCTGTGGCCATAAATGCATGGTATGGGTGACAAGTTGTGGACCAATAATACCCGCAACAATGCCACCAGCCATCACAAGGGACAGAGCTTGAGCCCGCTTATTGGCTGGTAAACCATCGGCAGCGGCAAACCGAAAAGAAAGTACCACTGCCGCATAAGCACCACCAAAGAATGTGGAAACACAAAACAACCAAAACCAACCCATAAATAGGGCGGCTACAGCTAAAAGACCGGTCAGTATCCCAGCCCTGTACCGGCTAAAATGCAGTTCGTCTGCCAAATCTACTCGCTAATTCTCCAGCTGGAAATACGCAAGCTGCCATACCAACAACAAATATTGAAATAGGCAGCGTTGCTAGGACAGGTGAAGGCGCTAGTATATTTCCTACAATGGCTCCCGTTGCATATATGACAACGGAGTTAGCGCCTGATAACGCCTGAGCAATGGTTAAACGCCATATATTAGAACGATGAGTTTGTGAGTCAATGTTTTCTGCTTCATGTAATACTACTTTAGCTTCTTCAACCATTATTTTTGATTCTCTGATCAATGTTTTTTTGATGTATTTCTTACTTATTGTAAATGTTTAATGATTCAATTGATTCAATGCGTCCTTTGCAACAGTAGCAAAATATTCTGCTCCGATAAGAAGTAAGTCGTCATTAAAATCGTAATGAGCATTATGCAAAGGAGTACCACCTTGATCTTTTTGTTTTCCATTGCCGAAAAACAAAATTGCCTGATATTTTTTCTAGAAAGGCTCCAAAATCTTCTGAAATCATCATCGGTTGGATATTATCTTCAACATGGTCTCGCCCTACCACTTTCGCTGCTGCCTCTACAGCTATAGGAACATATTGTTCAGAATTTACTGTAGGTGCAAATTCATGAGTGTAACTCACAGTACCACTAGTATTGTGAGCTGCACATATACCATCAACAATCGTACGCATACGCTCTTCAAGCTGTACTTGAATAGCTTTGGAATAGCTTCGAGTATCACCTTTAATGATTACTCTCCCAGGAATGGCATTTCGCAGTCCATCGGTTAGGATTTCTGTACAAGACAATACAGCCGATTGGCTTGGATCTACATTTCTAGATACGATGGTTTGTAAAGCCAAAATTATATTTGCTGCCACTACCATCGTATCATTACCCATATGTGGCCGAGCAGCATGAGTACCATCACCCTGAATAGTGATTTCAAAATTATCCTCACTAGCCATAATGCCACCGGAGCGAGTAGAAATAGTACCTAATTGCATCCCTGGCATATTATGACCACCGAAGATTGCATTTACTGGAAAACGATCAAATACTCCGTCAGCCATCATCGCTTTTGCACCACAACCATGTTCTTCTGCAGGCTGGAAACAAGAAACGTATCGTACCATCAAAGTTAGGATTGTCAGTAAGTAGTTTTGCGGCACCCAGAACCATAGCCATATGGCCATCATGTCCGCAAGCGTGCATTTTTCCGTGATGTTGGGAAATATATTGACGCTCATTTGATGCTTCACAAATATTTAAGGCATCCATATCAGCACGAATCGCAACAGCCTTGTCACTAGCTCCTCGACTTATACTGGCTATTAGTCCCGTACCGCCAATACCAGATGTTACCTCTAATCCCATATTCGATAGAGTTTGAGTAACAAATTCAGCAGTCTTATGTTCTTCAAAACCAGTTTCTGGATACTGATGTAAATGATGGCGCCAACCCATCAACAATTTTTGTAGTGCTTGATTGGATGACATTATTCACTCCTTACTGTTTAGCAATGACTTCTTCTGCTGTCAGTCCTGTTAACTCTTTGAAGAGCTCTGGGGCGGTAGCACCTTCAGTGTTGATGATTAGAACTTCGGAGTTCGCGTTTAGCTCTAACACATCAAGCTGATCTTGTTCTACTAATTTTCTTAGCAGCGCTAGTCCTGCCACACCAGATTCGCCTCCAACAATTGGAGTATCTTCATGGTATCCTTGAGCGAGCTGTAACATGCTGTCTATGGCATCTTGATCTTCTATCAAAGCAAAATAGTCTACACTCGGTTGTAAGAACCTCCAAGCAATTTGTGAGGTTTCTCCGCATGCAAGACCCGCCATGATAGAGTCTACACTACCCGTAGCCGAAGCCGGCTTACCTTGAATAGCACTCTGATACAAGCAATCAGCTTGGCTTGGTTCGACGATAACAAATATGGGACGCTCGACTCCGTAATGTTCCCAAAAGTAACTGAACACTCCTGCTGCCAAACCACCTACGCCACCTTGAAGGGATAATATGAGTGGGTTTTTTCTGATTGTCCTCAAGCTGTTCCACTATCTCTGCAGCCATCACTCCGTAGCCTTGCATTACATCTCTTGGGATTTCCGTATAACCCTCGTACGAGGTGTCTGATACGACAGTCCAGCCATTTTCTTTGGCAATTCGATCGGCTTCTTCAACTGACTCGTCATAGTTTCCAGCGATACGCACCATAGTTGCGTCGTAAGCAGCAATCGCGTCTTCACGTTCTTTACTCACTTGTGCATGAATGACAATAGTACAAGGACAACCACTAGACTGAGACGCTGCTGCTAATGCTCGTCCGTGATTACCGTCAGTGGCGCTTACGACGGCAAAATTAGCCAATTGTTCACGGTAAGCACCTAACAAGATTTTGTCCGCTTCGAATGCTGGGAAATGTTTTAAAATCAGTTTGATCAGCGCATTGGGTGCGCCCAGAGCTTTAAAGCTACCGAGCTGGGAGCGTTTTGATTCATCTTTGATCCAAAGCGATTTGATCCCTAGAGCGTGAGCTGTACCTTTCATCGACCAAAGCGGTGTAGCATTTGGACTGAGTAAGGGCCATTTTGAAAGCCATTGTTTGCTTTTTTTGGGCAGCGTCTTGATTTAGAGTGCTGGCCAACTCGCTTGGATAGGCCATATAGGTTGCTTTTGATTTCTTAGATTAACACATGAAGTGCAATACCAAATGCAAGGTGAAAAAAGACCTAGATGCGCTAGCATCAAAGTTTTATCCACCGACCAAAGTGAGATTGCAACCATGAGCTATACACATCTAAGCCTAGGTGAACGATACCAGATTTATGCCCTTAAAGGGGCAAAACATAGTATTAATTTTATAGCGAGGGTGTTAAACAGAAGTCCCAGTACCATATCAAGAGAGCTTAGGCGTAATAAAAGCCTACGAGGTTACCGAGCAAAGCATGCTAATAACAAGGCTTGTGACAGACGGGCTAACAACGCCACAACTATTGTGACTGACCTCTGGGCATGGGTGACAGACAAGCTTAAAGAGAACTGGAGTCCTGAGCAAATATCTGGCGTTCATGCTGGTATCAGTCATATGAGCATTTATCGCTATATTTGGCGTGATAAGAGGCAGGGCGGTACATTGTGGCAGTGTCTCAGACGTAAAGGAAAACCATACCGGCAGCGTCTAACCGCTGAGACTCGAGGCCGTATCAATGACAGAGTCTCGATTCATGAGCGCCCTTGTATTGTTGAAGAACGCTCACGTATTGGAGATTGGGAAGCGGATACCGTTATCGGTCAGCATCACAAGCAAGCGATTGTCACGCTCGTTGAACGTAAAACGGGGCTGCTGAAGATGAAGCGTGTGGGTCATAAAACAGCACAGCAAGTATCAGAGGCAATGATAGAACTCTTAGCGCCAGTGAGGTTGCAGGTTAAGACCATTACCTCTGACAATGGTAAAGAGTTTGCTCAGCATAAGAAGGTGAAACAAAAGCTCTTTAGCCCTTTCTTCTTTGCCGATGCTTATGCGTCATGGCAGCGAGGAACCAACGAGAATACCAATGGCCTTATCAGAGAGTACTTGCCTAAGGGTTGTGACTTTAGACAAGTCTCTGATAATGAAATACAGGACATTGAGAACAAACTAAACAACAGACCAAGAAAACGATTAGGGTTTAAAACGCCTATGCAGGCGTTCTATAATATTAATTAGCGTTGCACTTGGTGTGTTAATCTAAGTTTTAAATAACATGATTAATTCTCTCAAAATGGAAAGTAGGTTATGGGTGAGTGATATTCAGTAATGACTCTACAGTCGCTAGCAGCACTTTGGCACCTTGGATTAAATCATAAGTTTCAGTGAATTCTTTAGGGTTGTGACTTATACCATCTTTACTTGGTACAAAAATCATTGCAGCTGGAGCAATACGAGCAATCATTTGAGCATCGTGACCTGCACCTGATGTCATGCGACGATGTGGAATATTAAGTGCATTGGCGGCCTGCTCAATAGAATGAACCAGGTCTTCGTCAAAAATAACGGGATCAAATCGAGCCAATACTTCCGTTTCTATCGTTACCCCTTCTTTTTGGCGTAATATATTCAGATGCTCAACTAACGCTTGCTCAGCAATGCCCAATTTAGCGTTATCAGGATTACGTAAATCTACGGTTAATTCAGCTGATCGAGGGATCACATTGATGGCATTTGGCTCAAATTGAATACTACCTACCGTTGCTAAAGTATCTGCGTTATTATCAGTGTGGTTACGCAAAATGCTATGATAGATGCGGCTACGTAGCCTGCATCATGCCGCATTGACATTGGTGTAGTGCCAGCGTGATTCGCTTTTCCTTTGATGAAGATTTTTGCCAAGAAATACCTTGTAAGTTAGCCACTGCACCAATCTGAATGCCTTCTTTATCTAAAACTGGGCCTTGCTCGATGTGCAATTCAAGATATTGGCTTGGTACTAAAGTTCCTAGTGGCATATCGCCATGGTAGCCTATACGTTTTAATTCATCTCCTAAACGTGTGCCATCGGAACCAATGTTGTTCAAGACTTGTTCCGCGCTTAAGCCCTGCATGAGCAAGCGAACCCATCATGTCCGGTTGATAGCGCACACCTTCTTCATTGGTGAATGCTGCCACGATAATCGGCCTTGAAGGAGTCTGTCCTAGATCCCGATAGGCTTTAGTGACTGACAATCCAGCCAATACACCATAGCAGCCATCTAATGCGCCAGCGTTGTATACGCTATCAATATGAGAACCAATCATCAAAGCATTTTCTCTTGTATTGCCTGACTGATCAGGCAAAATACCAAAGATATTGCCAATCTCATCAATATGGACTGTTAGGTCAAGTGCTTTCATCCATGTCACTACTTGGTCACGCCCAAGCTTTTCTGCATTCGTTAAGGCAATACGTGAACGACCACCATTCTGATTGTCTATACCAATATTTCCTAAGGTTTCAATATTTTGAAGGAGTGTGTTTGCATCTAAAGTAAGTACTGTCATATAAATCCCATACTTTTGAGTAAATAGTCTGTTGCGATATGACTAGTATAAGAAGGCTTTGTAGTATGATTTCTCTAAATTGACCATCTAAACGCAAATTTATTGCGTTACACTATTCTAAGAACAGCTTTTCTTTATTTATAAGTAAAATAATTTCAAAATATTTGATGAAAAGCATTTCTTAAACACAAAGGAATAAAATGCTATTTGCATGAACTAAAATAGTGAACGCCACAGAAATGTCCCAATTGGCCAAGACAACTCTTACCATTAAGTGCAAATACTTATGATTGAAGTAGATGAATTTGATCTAAAAATACTACGTGCAATTCAAAAGGATGCGCGCATACCTCAAAAGTGAACTTGGGGAGAAAGTTAGTTTGTCTACAGCTGCTATAAATCGACGATTAAAGAAGCTCAAGGCTAATGGTGTGATCAAGCAGTACACCGCGTTACTCAATCAAGAAGCATTAGGGTTTGGTTTGACTATTATTGCGAATATTGAAGTGGAGTCAGAAAAAATACATGAACTGGATGCAACGCGCCAAGATTTTGAAAACTGCCCCTTCGTTCAACAGTGCTATTACGTAACTGGGGAATGGGACTTTGTCTTAATTTTTGCAGTGAAAAGTATGGATCAATATAACGATTTAACCCGCGAGTTATTTTTTCAAAATCCTAATATCAAACGCTTTAAAACCCTTGTGACTATGTCTAAAGCTAAAATTGGAGTGGGGTTAGCACTGTAAGAAGGCAGTTTATTATAGGGGGTTACATTAGGCGTATGGTGTCAAAAAGACAGTGGATTTTTTAAATTATATACAAAATATTTTTTAAGAGCTTTACGTTCTGGTGCTGCTGAAATAGTTGATCCTCTACCGACAAGAAGTTTCATTCTTGGAGTAAAATTCGCACATGAAGTTTGGGGAGTTCCTAAGAACTATATTCTATTCAGTACAGGCGAAGGGTGAAGGGGGGTATTTGTACAACATAGAAGATGATAGTGTATGGGATTATCAGATGGGACAGCTACAGCAACTAGCCGACGGTACATTACCGCATTGGGATAGCTTCTATGAATTTATGATTTGGTATTTGAGCGATGAAGAAGATGCTTGATGATTTTTATCATAAAGCCTAACTAATTAAGTTGGATCTAATTTTTCCAACTCCTTTATTCATACCAAGATGAAGGCAAATGGAATGAAACCTTCCCTAGCTTTGAACAATCTTAGATTGTTCAACAAGTACACTGTGAAGTACACTACAGTTATCACAAGAATTCAAACTATTGATACCAGTGGTCTACAGCCAAATATTCAATTCCTCACTAGGGAACCACTCTTATTCCTATAAAGGTACATTATGGCAAATAAACTTTAACCGAAGCAGATTGCTAAGAACAAAAGGCTACTAACGCCTTACCTATCTATATTATAGGAACATTAATACAAATAGATGGGGCATTAAAAAGGATACCATCGTATCCTTTTTTTGTTTTCGTAATAATTGAGAGTAAACCTATCTTAGTGATGCTCACCAGGGAGAATTCTGGCAAAGGCACGCTGCGCAAAGTTAGGCTTGCTATCAGTCGTTTGCGCCGCTGTCGAACTTGGGAAGATACGATAACCAATTGATTGAATACCGACGTTAAATGCTGGCACCAACGAATAAGTGGCTGAGGCAAATTTGCCCATATTACTGGCAATACTGTTTGGCTTATGGACAATCGCTTTTGCGACCATTAATGCAGCTTCATCAGGCATCAAAGCTGGCATATAACGGTATAGCTTGGTGGGGGCAATCATAGGGGTACGTACCAAAGGCATAAAGATATTGGTGACCTTGATATTATCGCCTTTGACTTCCGCGGCTAAGCAACGACTAAACGCATCTAGTGCAGATTTTGACGCCACATACGCGGCAAAACGAGGGCTGTTGGCCAATACACCAATCGAAGAGATATTGACGACTTGACCCGTTTGGCGGCTAATCATCGTCGGCAAGAAACCCAAAATAATTTTGACCGCGCCAAAATAATTGATTTCCATGGTGCGCTCAAAGTCATGAAAACGGTTGACCGACTCATGGACTGAACGGCGAATCGAACGACCAGCATTATTGACCAATACATCCACATGTTTAAAATCAGCAAGAATTTGTTCGCTGATTTTTCAATCTCATCCATATTAGTGAGGTCACATGGATAATAACTGGCCCTGCCACCCAATATTTCAATATTTTCTTTGACGGTTTTTAGTTTGTCTTCAGTACGCGCCAACAAAATAACATGCGCCCCGCACTCACTTAATAAAAAAGCCGTACGCTCGCCAATACCACTTGATGCACCCGTAATGATAATATTCTTGCCTTTTACTGCTTTTTGTTATTGCTTTTTCGAGGGATTAGCCATAAAAAGTCCTTTTTGTCTGTCCTATGCCAATGAAAATTCGTTTACAGCATAGCAAAAAAATATCGCATACAGTGAACAAAACACCAATAGCTGATAGTTAACTTGACGGTTTTAGAGGTTTATAGTGATATATCATCATATAATAGTGACGATATTTAGCGCCATACTTTTTGCTGACTGATACAGAGGAGACATTATTTTGATCGGAAACCTAACCCACTATATTGACTTGATTGCCAAGATAGTCGAAGTCATTGGTGTCTTGATTATGTTCTTTGGACTCCTCTTTGCCTTTTACAAAGCATTTCGGATATCGGGCGGCCTGAACCATAATACCTATGTAGAGAGCAGGCAGACCGTTGGCAAATCCATTCTTTTGGGACTTGAGGTACTGATTGCCGCAGACATTATGGCAACGGTGGTGACAGAGCCGACATTACGCAGAGTCTTAGTATTGGGTATTATCGTGCTTATTCGTACGTTTTTGAGTTTATCACTACAAGTTGAGCTAGAAGGCCGATTCCCTTGGCAAAAAGAAAAGCCAACATCTGAGAAAAACCCTGATGCTATGCCTTTTAACGAAGCCGCTCCTGCTGATAAAATATAGCTCTAATCAATAGAGCTGAAAGAGGTATCAGTGATTTATGCTTATGATAAGCGTGATGAAACTGTACAGATCATTACTACTCATGCGTCTGCAAAAACGCTCAACCACGCGGAACTGCCCTGCTGTACTCTCCTCGCCATACATCGCTTGACGGAAAGCGTTGGAGTTGGGGATGCCTGTCGTATACCACGCAATATGCTTGCGGGCGATACGGCAGCCAGAGTACCTCGCCGTAAAAGTCATACAGCTCTTGCAAATGCGCCAGTACAACTTCCTTAATCTCGCTCACACTTGGGGCATCAAGCACATCACCTGTGCGCAAAAAGCGCTCAATATCACGAAATATCCACGGCTGCCCTTGCGCGGCTCGCCCAATCATCACCGCATCACAGCCTGTCATCTCATAAACATGCTGCGCTTTTTGCGCGCTATCGATATCGCCATTCGCAATGACAGGAATGCTAATGCTGTCTTTGACTTCGCGTATTAACTCATAACGCGCCTCGCCCGTATACATATCCTCGCGCGTACGCCCATGAATCGCAATCGCGGCAATACCTGCTTGCTCTGCCCGCTTGGCGACTCGCAGGATGTTTTCACGACCGTTTTCAAACCCCAAACGTGTTTTTTAGTGTGACAGGCGCATCAACGGCATTGACTGCAGCATCAAGCAATCTTGCTACTAAATCCTCATCTTGCAGCAGCGCTGAGCCTGCCAGCTTACGACAAACTTTTTTGGCCGGACAGCCCATATTGATATCGATAATCTGCGCACCATTATCAATCTGATAGCGAGCCGCTTCAGCCAATTTATCTGGTTCTGCACCTGCTATCTGAGCAGAGATAGGTGCTATCTCGTTATCGAAGTTCGCACGATATAGGGACTTTTTGCGCGCATAAAGTGCGGTATCAGCGATGATCATCTCACTGACGGCATGACCTGCGCCAAATGACTTACACAATCGGCGAAAAGGATTGTCCGTCACGCCCGCCATCGGCGCAACCATCAAACGGTTTTCAATCGTCAGACCACCTATATTTAAGGGTTGCAACAATGGATGGTCGGACGAAGTCGAGGATGAAGGTAACACAGGAGAATCAATAGACATAAAAAAACGGCTTGATTTGTAAGGAAAACAAGCCGTTATTCTAAGGATTCTTACATTTATTGCAAGCGATTAACGTGAATAGCTTGCATAAGCATTACTCATTTTTGATACATTCTATTCATTATTTATCAAGCACACTGCCCTGCTCTAGCGTGATAGCATCATCATGCGCTTGCATACGCCACGGTAGGCTATCAGGTGACACATTCAAGAAGTGCAAATACTTCTCAAACTGATCGATGATATCATTGATCACCGATTCAGACTTATAACCGTATAAGTCATAGGTCTGACCACCACGGCGCAGATACACCTCAGCGCGATGATAGTGTTCTTGCGGCAAGGTGTCGGCGCTGCTTTCAGTATAATAATCAGGCGCTTCATGTTCAGACAAGCGCACTTCATACCAAAACTCGACATCGTCACCACGTTGCAACTCAAGCACGGCACGGTTATTGGCTGCATCATAATTCACCTCAGTCGTCCAACCTGTTTCTGCAAATTTAGACGACACTTCCATCATCGAGGGCATCACTACTTCTTTGATGTAGTTTAGCACCTTGTCACGTGTGGGCTTGTCGGTCATATAATCAATACGCTCACGCCATGCGGACGGTTTAAGTAAGTGCGGCGGTAGTTTGTTATTTTGATCAAGGCTTTGATTACGATGTCCCTCGATACGCAATGCGCGCCACATACCGAACATGGAGATCAGAATGATAATCGCAAATGGTAGTGCACTAACGATTGCTGCCGTTTGTAGCGCTGTGAGACCGCCTGCAATCAAAAGCACCGCGGCAACGGCCCCTTCAGTCACTACCCAAAAGCTGCGCTGCCACCATGGCGTATCACTACGACCACCAGCCGCCAGCGAATCGATCACCAATGAGCCAGAATCCGATGACGTCACAAAAACGTAATAATCAACAAAATAGTCAATGACGACACAAATTCGGTAAACGGTAACCGCTCTAATAATTTAAATAAAGCAATCGCTTGGTTGTTTTGTACCTCGCTGATGAGTGAGTTATAGCCATCGACCATAATCATGTGTAGGGCAGTATCACCAAACACCGAAAACCAGAAGAACGTAAAGAACGTTGGCACCAACATCACACCGAGTACAAACTCACGGATGGTACGACCACGGCTAATCTTGGCGATAAACAGACCGACAAAAGGCGCCCATGCAATCGTCCATGCAAAGATAAACAAGGTCCAGCTACCGATCCAATCGCTATTCTCGTACGCTTGTAAGCTAAAGGTACGCTCAACGATATTACCCAAATAACTACCCGTATTTTCCATAAAGGCATTTAGGGATAAAGATCGTCGGCCCTACTACAAATACAAACACCATCAACGCGGTTGCCAATACCATATTTAGAATAGACAAGCGTTTTACCCCTTTATCCATCCCTGCCAATACGGACACCAGTGCTGCTGATGTCACTAATGCAATCGCCACGACCTGTATGGTAGTATTCACGGGGATAATATCAGGTAACAAGTAGTTTAGACCTGCATTGATTTGCGATACTGACAGACCAAGACTGGTAGCAATACCAAACATCGTACCCAATATCGCAAACACATCAACAATATGCCCAATAGGACCATGAATCTTATCACCGATGAGTGGATACAGTGTTGAGCGTATCGATAGGGGCAAACCATGGCGAAAGGCAAAATACGCTAAGGATAGACCAACAACACCATAAATCGCCCAAATATGAAAACCCCAATGGAAATACGCAATTTGCATCGCCTCTTTTGCCGCGGCGATAGTTTGCGGATCCGACATTGGCGGACTAGAAAAATGCATCACTGGTTCCGCTACTCCATAAAATAGTAGCGCAATCCCGTAGCCTGCCGAAAACAGCATGGCAAACCATTCAAGGAATCCGTATTCCGCCTCCCCATGATCAGGGCCCAGCTTGATACTGCCATAAGACGAAAACGCCAGTACAATAATGAACATCAAAAACAGGGCAACCGCCAGCATGTAAAAACCAGCCGAAGGTCTCGGTCGTAAAACTAAGCACATCACTGAACAGAGCACCCGCTGCCTCAGGATTGATGGCGGTACCGATGACCAACAGCAGCATAATCACAGCTGCGGGTATAAAGACTGGTAGTAAAATGGTAGAGCGTGAACCGTTAATCATAAGCAGTGATGTCCTCAAATCCGTAAAAATAAGTGATAAAGAATCCTATCCCTGATACTCATCAACATAATAGATATCAATCTACAAACAATAGATGTCATCAATATTAAAACAGCACGTTAGCAATAATACCGACGCATTCTGTATAGATGGGAATACTATGTAACATAAACTTTAGCCGAATCCCAAGATAAACGCGTGTTTACAACAATAACTTAACGTTTATTACACAATGATTACTGGGCGAATAAAAAAGGCAACTTGTTAGTTGCCCTTCAATCTTATATACCTATCATCCTAAAAATTTATGCCTCGATATCAGGCAGCACTAATAGCTGTAGCAAGTCGCTGAGCAATATCTGCAAGCTCACCTTGATCAGCCTGCGTTACTGCATGACGTCCTAACTCATGAATACTCGATGGAATCAAATGCACATGATAATGAAAAACCGTTTGACCGGCTTGTGAGCCATTCAACTGCATCTGAATAACGCCTTCACGCTCAAACACTTGACGCTGTGCTTGCACAACCTTTTAGAAGTCATCAGGACAGCAGCGGCATACTCTGGCTCAAGATCTACCAAGTCCACTGCCTTTTGCTTAGGTATCACCAATACATGACCTTCGGCTTGCGGCATGATATCCATAAAAGCAAGGGTCTTATCGTCTTCATAGACTTTATGACAAGGAATATCACCATCTAACATTTTGGCAAAAATATTATTGTCGTCATAAGCAGTCTTTTGATTTACTTCAGTCATTATTTTTTCCTTTGATTATTTGATTGTTGGATGCTTAACAGCTTTTAAAATGGTTTAGAGCGCTTGTCATATAGTGGACGAAATATAAGTTTAGTACAAGTTGCTATCATTTCCGTCGTTGATAAAATCAAGCTGTACACTCCCCTAGCTTATCCCACTAATTTATTGGCGGGTCATGCCTTTTAAATGTTATATTAACCCTCTACTTTAATAACGCTATGTTTATGGATTCGTCTACTTTGCCAACTCAAACAGATATGGATAATACTGCTATAACACTTGATAATAAGGAAGAACACTCTGATATTGAGAGTGAAAGCAGTACTCAAACTATCGATCCAAACGCTATCATCTTAGCAGAAGCTTTGACTGACAAGGCGATTAGCTGGCAGATACACAACTGTAAAATCATCAAAAGACCGTCACGCAAGATTTGCCACTGCCTTTTCTATATCATTATGATAGCTTAGACGATGCCGTCAAGCAGTCGCATCCGCTTACACCTGAATTACTGCTTCAATTCAATACACCTATGTCCGCTCGTGAAGCGGCTCAGTTAATTGGCATTGACGAGGAGCTGCTGACCAGTCCTTGGCATGTAAGAATTATGGGCTCATTGGTGGTATTTAGTGAGGCATTGCAGTTAGCCGTTCGTCTGCATTGGACCAATACGGGCAAAAAGACGCAGCAAATCTATACTAAGGATGCCGCCGACGCTATTATTGCCGCCTTTGAAGACTGGCAGTTTTTTGGTCGTGTAGACGTCCTTTATAAAAATAATAAGCAGATATTAATCAGTATTGATGCGCAAAATGCCAACACTCAAGCGTTAGCTGCCGAATCGCTATTGACGATTGATGCGAGTAGTGGCTATCAACAGCTTTTGGCCACCCATGCGCTGGCAGTTATTATGAAGCTAGAAGCCGATAAAGCTGAACTACCTTGGTTTGAAAAAGCCATCTTAGCGCGTCTTGAATAGTCCATTTTTACCCATCTTTTATGGTTATAACTTCATTATTATTGGCACATGATTTTTTATTATTCATATCTAATGGTATGGTAATGAATTAGTATTATTCACTAGTCCTCACCCTCTATAAAAAGCACACTATCCTTATCAGAACTGAGGGTGCAGATTTTAACAACCCCGCCTATTTGTAAGGGAATATCACATGGATTATCGCTCAAAAACCTCTACCGGCGGTCGTAATATGGCAGGCGCGCGCGCATTATGGCGTGCCACTGGCATGACTGACGGCGACTTTGGCAAGCCAATCATTGCGATTGCTAACTCTTTTACCCAGTTTGTACCCGGCCATGTGCATCTAAAAGATCTTGGACAACTGGTCGCCCGTGAGATTGAGCAAGCAGGCGGCGTTGCAAAAGAGTTCAATACCATTGCGGTCGATGATGGTATTGCGATGGGCCATAGCGGTATGTTGTACTCGCTACCAAGCCGTGATTTGATCGCTGATTCTGTCGAGTATATGGTCAATGCCCACTGTGCAGATGCGCTGGTTTGTATTTCTAACTGTGACAAAATCACCCCCGGTATGCTGATGGCGGCAATGCGTCTCAACATACCTGTGGTATTTATTTCAGGTGGCCCAATGGAAGCGGGCAAAATCCTAGCCAGTACCGTCGGTAAGAGCCACAATACCGATAGTAATGATAACAGTGCCGTTCGTAAGCTTGACCTCGTCGATGCAATGATGGACGCAGCTGATGACAGCATCAGTGATGAGGATGTGGCCACTATCGAAGCCTCAGCCTGTCCGACTTGCGGCTCGTGCTCTGGGATGTTCACAGCCAACTCGATGAACTGCTTGACCGAAGCGTTAGGCTTGGCCCTACCGGGTAATGGCTCGCTACTCGCTACTCATTCACTACGCCGTGAGCTGTTCTTAGAAGCGGGACGCACTATTGTCTCGCTTGCGAAACGTCGCTACGAGCAAGATGATGATTCAGTATTACCACGCTCAATCGCGACCAAAGCCGCTTTTGAGAACGCAATGAGCTTAGATATTGCCATGGGGGTTCAACCAATACCATCTTGCATCTACTTGCTGCGGCCAATGAAGCCGAAATTGATTTTAAAATGGCTGATATTGACCGTCTAAGCCGCGGTGTGCCTTGTCTAGCAAAAGTAGCCCCTGCCTCACAAAAATTCCATATGGAAGACGTGCATCGTGCGGGCGGTGTCTTTGCGTTGTTGGCTGAACTTGATCGTGCGGGATTGTTGAAAACTGACGTACCGACTATCCATAGTACGACAATGAAAGAAGCGATTGATAAATGGGATATCATGAATCATGATAACCATGAGGCACGCGCGCGTTTCCTTGCTGCACCGGGTGGCGTTCGCACCACCGAGGCGTTTTCACAATCAAAAGAATGGTCAAACCTTGACGTCAACCGTGAGTCAGGTTGTATCCGTAGTGCCGAACACGCCTACTCTGCAGATGGTGGATTGGCTGTATTATATGGCAATATTGCCGAGCGTGGCTGCGTGGTCAAAACCGCTGGTGTCGATGAGAGTATCTTAACCTTTACCGGTCGCGCACGTATTTTTGAATCACAAGATGCGGCTGTCGCGGCAGTTTTAGACGACAAAATCGTTGCAGGCGATGTGGTCATCATCCGCTATGAGGGCCCTAAAGGTGGCCCTGGTATGCAAGAGATGCTCTATCCAACGACGTATCTGAAGTCAAAAGGTTTGGGTAAAGAATGCGCCCTACTCACTGATGGTCGTTTTTCTGGTGGCACATCCGGTCTATCAATCGGTCATGCTAGCCCAGAAGCTGCTGAAGGCGGTGCCATTGGTCTGGTTGAAGAAGGTGATAGCATTCACATCGACATTCCAAATCGTACTATCAACATGCAAGTCAGTGATGCAGACTTGGCCGCGCGCCGAGAAGCTATGGAAGCGCGCGGTCGCGACGCATGGAAACCCGTCAGTCGTGATCGTCATGTCTCGCCGGCATTACGTGCTTATGCTGCAATGACGACCAGTGCGGACACTGGCGCTGTGCGCGACGTAAGCCAAGTTGAGCGCTAAGAACTCTATCTAAACCCTTCGTTTTCATAACTTATTTATAAAAATCTATCAAGCCTGCGCCATGCAGGCTTTTTTTCACCAAAAAACAACGCATCTGTCGTTCTGATAACTATTTCTTTCGGTAATAATTCTTTTTTATCGTTATGATAAGTCATATTGCAGGCTAGATATTAAACATCTATACCAACCATTATCAATATCGAAAGCAAACCTCTCAAAACAATTCCTTAAAATATAACAACGTGCGAAAACCTTATGATTGAGAACTACAATTTATTTTTATTAATCTGCGGTATCGCCTTTTTATTAGGGGCATTGTTTCCTGTTATCTTTAAACGCACCTCGATATCATTGCCTATGCTACAAGTGAGTTTTGGCTTGATGATGGGTTACTGGTGGACGTCTCTATCGTTTTTGGACCCTATCAATAATGGAATAATCATCGAAAAACTGACTGAAATTGTCATTTTAGTCTCATTGGTTGGTGCGGGTATCAAAATTGATACTGATTTCTCTTGGCAGCTGTGGCGACCGACGGTTAGGCTCTTACTCATTACGATGCCCATCGGTATTTTTGCGATGGCAGGGTTAGGCTATTATGCCTTTGGCTTGAGCCTTGGCGCTGCTATTTTGCTGGGTGCGGTATTAGCACCTACCGATCCTGTTCTGGCATCTAGTATTCAGGTGGGCCCCCCTAATACAGGAAGAGAAGACACCTCGCTTTACGTTGACTTCAGAAGCAGGGTTAAACGACGGATTGGCTTTTCCTTTTGTTTACTTGGCGATTAAAATTGCGGAAGCTTTTAGTGAAGGAAACGCTTTTACCAGTGAGATGCTGTGGTCATGGTTCACCCATGATGTTTTGTGGAAGATTGGCGCAGGGGTATTGGTTGGTGTGCTGGTTGGTAAGGCGATGGCCAAAGTAGTATTTTCTAAACACACCCGTGAGACCACGATATCGCAAGGATATGTAGTTATTGCTCTGACTTTGGTGGCATATGGTGTCGCAGAGTATGTGCACAGCTATGGTTTTATCGCTGTCTTCGTCGCTGCATTTGCATTTAGGCGTTCAGAATGTGAGCACTCCTACCATCAAAAACTACACGATTTTGCTGAGCAATCAGAAGGTTTGTTGATGTCGTTAGTACTGGTTATTTTTGGTATGTTCTTGGGTCAAGGTTTGCAAGCTGGTGTTGAGCTAACATGGCGTGTGTATATCGTCAGTTTTACTTTCCTACTACTCATACGCCCAATTGGCGGATTTATCGCGTTATCAGGACTTCATTTACCCCGTACTGAAAAATACGCAATTTCAGCACTAGGTATACGCGGTATTGGTACTTTGTACTATCTGTCTTATGCGCTCAACACAGATTTCTTTGCTGAGGATGATGCGCTCAAACTATGGATTGTCTGCTCGATTGTGATTCTGACCTCCATCTTCATCCATGGTCTGAGCGCAACAAGGCTACTTAAAATGACACCAAAAGAGCATCATTAACCACTCATGCTGTTATTATCATTGATAAAGTGGATTCATTTATAGAATTGCCTTTATCAGCGTACTTCATCAACCCAGCCCAGAACCGCTTCTGTCAATGCAAACTGACGAATATCGTTGAGCATGGTGGTATCAAAATTATGGATAAAGGCAAATGACAGTTGACGCGTAGGATCACACCAAGCGACTGAGCCGTTATATCCCATGTGCCCAAACCCTGATAGTGCTGGATCAATGCTATTATCGATAGTGTCGTTACCACTGCATATACTGAATAATCTGTGGTAGCCCAGTCGCCACTGCATAGGCGCTGGCATGACAGCATCTAGGCCTGTGACTTGTATTGCGGAGAGCTGCTTAAACGTAGCACTATCAATTAGCGTCTGCCCTTGCCAAACCCCACCATTGGCCAACATAGCATAGATAGTGGCTAGCGCATCCGCTGAAGCGACGCCATTAGCAGCGGGAATGATTGCCTGTAGTGTCTTGCGATTGTGATAATCAAGTGCTTGTTTTCCGGCAGGAATGAGCGCTGCTTTATAGTTTTTAAGATTGAGCTGACTGGTATTAAAATATAGGCTATTAATACGCGCAGTATTTAATACAGGTTGTATGTTATCAATATTTTTATCGTCCAGATCGTCGTTAAGGCTACTTTGCGTTTCAGCTGTACGCTCATCATTGAGCATTTTCTGTTGCCAGCAATAATAGCTAGGCAGACTTGCATAAGTATGTAAGGTGCTTGGTGAGTCGGATTTTAGGGTTGGTTTTTGGCGCTTGTTACGCAGTTGTACGCTATCCTCATTTGATGACTCAAAGTCTTTGGCAAGCTTTGCTACTTGATCTACTTTGCTATCTGGTACACCAAAATAGCAACTGTCTGCAATACCTAAAGGCTCGGTTAGATACTGACGTAAAGCTTCGGCTAATGACATATGCGTTACGGCTTCTATCACACCGCCAAGTACCCAACCATAGACCAACGCGCTATAAGCGCTGTCATATACAGCGGCGTCCTCAGGTGCTGTGATAGGCATTTCTTCAATATGATTCAGCATAACGCGCCAATCGAGCATCGTGTCACTATCGACATCGATACTGGTGATCGAAAACAAATCCGCCTGATGTGACATCACCTGTCGCAAGGTAATTTTGTCTTTACCTGTTGCGGCAAACTCTGGCCAATAGTGAGCAATAGGCACATCATAACCAAGCAGCTGCTGCGAAACCAATACATGCAGTAGCGTCGCTAAGATGCCTTTACCGGTAGAAAAATTGATGGCAAGCGTATCAGACTGCCATGATGCATCCAAACGCGCCATACCTGTACTTGCCTGTGCAATACACTCGCCTGCCTGATACACAACCACAGCACCACCAGCTGGCGCGTCATCTAGCTGTAAGTCTGTAAATAACTGCTGTAAGCGGCGTTGTAAATCTATGCTCATAGATGTATCGATATTTTTATCATTATTTTGCTTGTTGTCGTCCATCATTGCTACCTTGCTCCAGTATTGTGAACTGACCTCGTATTAAAATCAGTTGGGTACATGCGTTATAGAGATATTGGAGATCAGTATAAATGCATTGATAACCAATAAAAAAGGCCACCTATCGGTCGCCTTTTTATGCTTCAATTATTATGATAATTTAGCGCGGTACTAGCAAGCGATTATGGACTTCTTGTTCAAGCTTGGTCAAGCCGTGACTACGTCCACGCTCCATAGCCGTATCCATCTTGCGACCACGCAACCAGCCTGCGCGTAGTGCAATGGCAGCCCTACCCTGTTGCCTGAACCACAGTGTATGGCCATCTTTTTACCATGATACTGACGCAATATATTATCAAAAGCCAATATCTTAAGCTGCTTTAGCTCTTCAGCGCCATTAATAGGCAGGTGCTCATAGCTCATTCCTGCACGCTCAACGGCCGCTGATTCATTAAAACTCAACTCATCCTCTGACTGCAAATTAATCACCAACTCAACGCCAGCTTTTGCTAGAGCGGCGACTTTTTCCCTCATTTAACGCGCCGCACACAATAGTATTGGCATCCGGACGAAAATAAGGCTCAAAGACAGCGGACAAATCAACACCATTGTCAGAATCGCTATGGTCATTAATTGAGATATTAGTGACAGCGTTGTCATTAGCAGCTACTGTATCAATAGTCATTGATCTGTCAGCTTGATCCGTACTTGTCGCGCTATTTTGTGAATTCATGTTTTGTGCAGTCATAATGATAAACGTGTTGGTTAAATATGGCTATTAAGATATCGGTTTGAATACGTCGTACAATGCTTGCTACTTGCTATTTAACGTCACGACACCCGCCAAATGTGGCTTACTGTTTTTGGAGCTATATAAGCCAAAATCACAGGTATCGCCGACACTTTCAAGCTGAGCGATTGGCTGCGCAATAAGCTCCACTTCTGCTGGCAAAAAGATCGGTAACTTGAAAGAAACATCAACGGTATAAGCATCAGGCAGCTCATCCATTAGAGCAAGACACTTAGCTTTTGACCACATGCCGTGTGCAATCGCTTTAGGGAAGCCAAACGCGCGCGCTGATAGTGGGTGCAAATGAATCAGGTTAAAGTCACCTGAAACAAAAGCATAACGGCGACCGATATCTTCTGGCACTTCAAAAATACTGTGTACGTCTTTTTTACCTACTTCTGGCTTCACAGCAACTGGACGCGGTGTGCTTTTTTTATCTTTGCTGCTGGCCGTTTTTTTGCTGCGTGATAGGTAAGTTGACGTTCCTTCCCAGATCACTTTGTCCTCTGCTTTGACCGTGGTGACAAAGTCAAATTGCTGACCTTGAGCATGGTCACGCAAGTTATCAAAAGTGACCGACATGGACACCGTTTCGCGCTCACCGATAGGGACGATGCTGCGTGACGCTATTGTCTACGTGTACCAGACCCAACATCGCAAACGGAAACGGCTCTTTGACCATCATATTCATCTGTAGAGTCTGTGATAGTACTGAAAAGTACGTCGCTGGAACTTTACTATTATCAGCAAAGCCACAAATTTTACGATAGTCGTTTAGATTATCATGATCGATATGCAAATCATCGACGTAATAGGTGGCCTGTGGCAATTGATCTTTACTGACTTTGCCGCTGTTACCAATCGGTAGTAAGCTTTTGACAATATTGGCATAGGTAGTGTGCGCTTTTGGCAACGCGTCATAATGGGTGTCTGGCATAAGTAAATCCTAAATGTGGCTTGAACAAGATTTTTAACGTATCTAAAGACATTAAGCAGTCATTGACTGATACCTATTATCAATGAGTACTATATTCAATCAATTTTGCAAGTATCTTTAATAGCAAAAATAGTTTGGCTGATGGCTCTTGTGTTTTTATCATAAAAAAGCCACCCGTGGGCAGCTTTATTACAAATTATCAGCAAATATTTCGTAAGCATATGTGAGGCAAATCAAAAACAAGGGATAATACCATCACGCTACTTTCTCCTCATTTGCCACACAGTCTCACCAACAAATCAGTATTATGCGCCAAGTAAGCTTTGACCACAAACACGAACTGTGTTGCCATTTAGGCCACCCGAAGCAGGTGAAGCCAACCATGCGATGGTCTCAGCCACGTCAACTGGTAAACCGCCTTGGCTCATTGAATTCATACGACGACCCGCTTCGCGAATAGCAAACGGAATCGCTTCCGTCATTTGTGTTTCGATAAACCCTGGTGCTACTGCATTGATGGTCATGCCTTTTGCGTTGTCTTCTAACTGCTTAGCAGTCGCATTAACCAAGCCAATAACACCCGCTTTAGAAGTGGCATAATTGGTCTGACCCATGTTGCCAGCGATACCTGAAATAGATGACACACAGACGATACGGGCGTTTTCTTTTAGCACGTCATTATCAAGCAAGTAGCGATTCAGCTTAGCAATGCTGCCCAAGTTAATATCGATGACCATATCCCACTTTTTCTCATCCATTCTGGCCAATGTCTTTATCACGTGTCACGCCAGCATTATGAATGACTGAATCCAGACCACCACGCTTTTGCGCCGCATCTGCGATTTCTGCACCAGCGTCATCGCTAGTGATGTCTACTGTCAATACAGAGCCACTGATTTCGCTAGCAACTTTTTGTAGGTCAGCTTGCTGCTGCGGTACATCAAGACAGATTACATGCGCGCCCTCGCGAGCCAAGACGCGAGCAATTGCTTCGCCAATACCGCGACTTGCGCCCGTCACTAGCATCGTTTTACCGCCTAGAGGCTGATTCCAATCGACATCAACTGAGTCGCCCTTGCTCACGCGTACCACTTGTCCTGAGACATAAGCTGAACGTGCTGAAGTGAAAAAGCGTAAGGTCGAGTCTAGGTTTTGCTCAGCGCCTGTTTCTACATAGATAAGCTGAGCTGTAATGCCGCGCTTGAACTCTTTGCCTACTGATTTTACAAAGCCCTCAAGTGCCCGTTGTGCCATGGCAGTTTCGATATCAGTGATGTCCTCTGGCGTACGACCAATAACGATCACACGGCCTGATTTTTCAACGCGGCGCGCAACGCTATGAAAAAACTCGTACACTTCTTTTAGCTGATCTGCATTGCTGATATTACTTGCATCAAAAAGCAATACTTTGAACTGATCGTCACCACCTGTATTGGCTTTTGCTTCAACGCCTGCATCAGCAAGGGCGTCTTTAACATCATCACTGCTGTTTACATATACATCAGCATGCACATCTAACAAAATACGTGCAACAGATTCACTAATGCTTTTGTCCTCACCATTAGCACGGCCAACTAGTACACTGCCACGAACCAAACGCTCACCGCTTTCAAAACGATCAAGCGTCGCTGGCATTGGCAAACCTAAGTTCTTTGCGACTTTTTTACCAATAGAAGATTGAACAAAATCACCATAACGGTCTGACATAATATATTCCCTATAAATAATGAATGGTTGAAATAATAATAAACACTAAATGTAATACGCCTATTATATAGACTCATCAACATTGTAATTATTGATATTTGGTAAATCATTTTAAAACTGGCCAAACTATACACTGCCATTAAAAACATGTCCAAAAACAGACAATGTCTACAACAATCTGTAAACAAGTCAGTATACAAGCTGACGACTTTTTACCCACTTACTGACCATCATAACATGTTAAAATCTGACGTATAAGTTATGGCAAACATAATTATTGATAACAATATATTATCAAACATATCATTATGCAATGCTACTATCTGATATTCGTTGGTACTCGTCAGTCTATCAGCGCCTTAACCAGTACGCTTAAAGCTGTCATTGAACTTATACAAGCGACACATCGTTTGCTAAAGACATACATTAAACGAGCACAAAACGACTTATCATACACAGCGACACTAGGCGATAAATGATAATATTTGATTTTTGCTTAACATGACTTTGCCACTTTTTTTATTTTTACCCTTCAAATTTTCTGCCCATACTTTTTAAGGATAATATTATGAGTAATAAAAATAACCACCCTGATAGTCCAGTTGTCGAAAGCACTGTTGTTAAAGCCAGCGATGCAAAACCACAAGAAATTGCTGAAAACAATGAACCTGCTAAAACTGCTGACGTTAAAGCTGATACTAAGGCCAACGATACCAAGGCTGATAGCACACAAGCTGACAACACAAAAAAAGAAGCGCCAGCTACTAAAAAATCTGACGCTAAAGGAACTGATACCAACGACTCAGAGACTAAAAATACCACTAGCAAACAACCAGATGATGAAAAGTAGAAACCACAGCAGCTAAAAAACCAGCGACTACAACTAAAAAAGCGAGTACAACCAAACCTGCTACAAACCAGAATCGTGTGGCAATCTTAGGTGGTAACCGTATTCCATTTGCTCGCTCAAATGGCTCATACGCTGACGTCAGCAATACAGATATGTTGACTGCGGCTCTAGACGGCTTGGTTGAGCGCTACAACTTACAAGACGAAGTCATCGGCGAAGTGGTCGCTGGTGCCGTTATGAAGCTAAGCCGCGATATCAACCTGACTCGCGAAGCAACATTGAACACAGCGCTGAACCCACACACCAGCCTATGATATCTCACAAGCGTGCGGAACTGGCCTACAAGCGACCTTTGCTTCTGCGAACAAAATCGCACTGGGTATTATCGATTCAGCCATTACAGGCGGCGTAGATACTACTTCAGATGCGCCTATCGCTATTGGTGATGGTCTGCGTAAAGTACTGATCAAGCTTGGTGCCGCCAAAGACAACAAGCAACGCCTAAAGGCATTGATGGGTCTAAATCCAAAAGACTTGATTGACTCACCGCAAAATGGCGAGCCGCGCACTGGTCTATCGATGGGCGAGCACCAAGCCATCACCACGCTTGAGTGGAACATCACTCGTGAAGCTCAAGACGAGCTTGCCTTTAACAGTCACAAAAACCTAGCACGCGCTTATGACGAAGGTTTCTTTGATGACTTGATCACCCCATACAAAGGTCTGACTCGTGATAACAACTTACGTCCAGACACCACGCTAGAGAAACTGGGTAAGCTAAAGCCAGTATTTGGCAAAAGAACGCCAATCCAACGATGACTGCTGCTAACTCAACGCCACTGACTGATGGCGCATCTTGTGTCCTATTGGGTACTGATGAATGGGCAAAAGAGCATGGTCTAAAACCACTGGCTTATATCGTGCACCAAGAGACAGCAGCGGTAGACTTTATCGGTAAATCTGGTACTACCGAAGGCTTACTCATGGCACCCGCTTATGCGGTACCGCGTATGCTTGAGCGCGCTGGCCTCACGCTACAAGACTTTGATTTCTATGAGATTCATGAAGCGTTTGCCTCACAAGTGCTATCGACACTCGCCGCTTGGGAAGATGAGACATTCTGTGAAGAGCGCCTAGGTCTTGATGCGCCACTAGGCTCGATCGATCGCAGCAAGCTAAACGTGAATGGCTCATCGCTAGCAGCAGGCCATCCATTTGCCGCGACCGGTGGTCGTATCCTAGCCACCGCCGCAAAACTACTTGACCAAAAGGCTCAGGCCGTGCGCTAATCTCTATCTGCGCAGCCGGTGGTCAAGGCGTGACTTGCATCTTAGAAAAATAAGTTCGGTAAGTAACGAATGAAAATGAGTACTTGATTCATCATTTTATCAGCTCATCTATTCTCATAAAAATGCCCTTTAAATAGTTAAAGGGCATTTTTTATTGTCTGTACTTTGCTATGATAGAACCGACCTAGATAGTAGCCTCTTAAAAAAGCTGACACGCCAAACAAAGGTAATATTTATGGGTAAGACAGAATTTCTACTTAAAAAAAGTTTCTATTAAGAAAAATGAGACAAATCATTTTTGGCTCTGATAAATTGGTAATGACAAAACCCGTTACAACCACTGACTTTCAATCACTCACCACCCAGGAGCAATTAGATCAATACAACCGAGAACAAGCCATCTTGGCTGAGCGCATCGAAAAAGACATTCTTGATGATGAGCTACGTCGAAAAATGCATCAAGACCTTATCGATACCTACGATGAAGAGCTAGAAAACGAAATAGATGACTATGCACGTGACTTTCGCTTCAATGGTCGTGAGATGAGTGAGCAAGAAAAACTGGATCGGCGTACCTATTTCCATGAGTTGGTACGATTGCAGCGAGAACTTATTAAGCTGCAAGACTGGGTGGTCGCAAATGGTGAGCGTATCGTCGTTATCTTTGAAGGGCGAGACTCTGCTGGCAAAGGTGGGGCCATTAAACGTATCACTCAGCGGCTAAATCCACGCGTGTGCCGTGTTGCCGCCTTACCTGCTCCCTACTGAACGCGAGCAAACCCAGTGGTATTTTCAGCGCTATGTCGCGCATCTACCAGCCGCAGGTGAGATCGTTTTGTTTGATCGTAGTTGGTACAATCGCGGCGGTGTCGAGCGCGTCATGGGCTTTTGTACTGATGAGCAATATGAGGAATTTTTCCAGTCAGTGCCAGAGTTTGAACGCATGCTTGTGCGATCAGGCATTCGCTTGGTGAAATACTGGTTTTCTATTACTGACGATGAGCAGCATGCACGCTTTATGAGCCGAATATACGATCCGCTAAAACAGTGGAAACTCTCGCCGATGGACTTACAATCCCGTAGGCGCTGGGAGGATTATACCAAAGCAAAGAGACCATGTTTGAGCGCACTCATATCCCTGAGGCCCCATGGTGGGTGGTTGAAGGCAACAATAAGAAGCGCGCTAGGCTCAACTGTATTGCACATCTGCTCGACCAGATTCCTTATAAAGAGATACCTCGTGAGGAAGTTGAATTGCCCAGTCGCAAACGTGATGACGAATACTACCGCGAGCCTATTCCTGATGATATGTACGTACCGTCGCGCTACTAGCACTCATGGATATATATCCTAAAAAAAGCCTTATACAGTTATAAGGCTTTTTTATTAATCATACAATATAGCCATGATGACCATCGATAAAGACGCCTAGGTTTTTGGGTTAAGTGGTATGGGCTACATGGTATAAGTGGATTGCAGGCTATCTATTTTACCAGCCAATAAACGCTCAACTTCGTTCTTGATTCGTTGTCCTGCGATATCACTACCAATTTGCACAGCAAAGCCTGCTGGTCGACCGCTCTGCGTTTTGGAGTTGATCCAAACAACCTTACCATTCATTGGCAAACGCTCACTAGAGTTGGGCAGTGTAACAGCAATAAAAACTTCATTACCCAATTGCTGCGGCTGATCAGAGGGCACAAACAAAGCGCCATTGTTCACAAAAAGACAGATAGCTGGCATACAACGTTTCGATAGTCTCAATATGGCAGGTTAAAATCCCGCCGCGTCCTGGCATTGCCATAATCAGCTTCCTTTATCAATTGGGTCAAATATATTTTTATAAATGATTGTGAGATATAAACAAAAGCAATTTATATCAATAAGTTTCAATAGCTCACAAAGGCTATGTCACCACTCCTACAAGCAGGCCAATTCTTGCATTAGCTTATCATAGGCAAATTTTTCTTGCACATTTTGTTGCAGTGCAACTTTGGTTTGCTGCAAACTATCGCCGAATACTTCTAGATTGAGAGCATCGGGTTGATAAGAGGCTAATGCTTCTGATAGGTTGATATCTGTTTGTAATTCATTCAGTCCTAGGCAGATGCGCTTTATGTCTAGGAGCATCCGTTCAGACAGTTGAATAAACTCTTTAATACTCAGCTGTTTTTGCCAATAATCACTTGCCGCTACGCTACTACGTTTACCACTTCGCAGTGCCTGCCATGTGGTCAGCCACAGTGCACGTTTGCTGTACCACGGTGCCTGTGCCAATGCTACCGCAGCGAGAGGTGCGCCGTTTGCTAATTGTATCAACTGCTCAATCGCCATCTTACTGACGGCTTCACGATTGATGGTATGACCGAGCGCTTTTGTCACATAATCGATAGCAACAGCGGGCTCAATAGTCTGTAATGCCAGCTGTTGTACACGGCTCTTGATGGTCGGAAGCAGCTGAGCAGGCGTGTCACTGATTAAAAATAGATGAACTTGCGCTTGCGGCTCCTCCAAGGTTTTGAGTAACGCATTGGCAGCGGCGACGGTCATTTGCTCAGCATGATCTAACACACAGATGCGCATCCCTTGCCCGCCTTGATAAATAAAAGGCTGCAAGGCACGAATGTCATCCACTTTGATTTTAATCGCGCTGTTGCTGGTGCTCTTAGTGGCTTTTTTGTCTTTTGCGCTGCTTGATTTGTCTTGGAGGGTGTCGCTATCCGCATTGATTGGCATACTCACGATTGGCAGCACTTGCAAGCTTGGGTGAGTACCCGACTTGAGCCATTGACAACTTTCACACGTGCCGCATGCGCCTAGTGGATTCGTATCATGCTCGCGGCATAATAACCAAGCCACCAACCGCCATACAAAGGCGTGTTTACCCATTCCCCTGCATACCAGCAGCGAGCAATGCATGCGGCAAGGACTGCTGAGTCAATACTCGCTGCGTCAATTGCGACCACAATGTCTGTTGCCACGGCAATAAGGGCGCAAAATAGATACTATCTGAACGCTCTTGCGCGCCTACATTTGCTGTCAGATCATTCATAACAATAGCTCTATCACGTTTTTAGATATTTAGGATGCGGCACGCTAATGATACTCTGGATAATGTGCGAGCGCTTGCTCAGATCATTATTTAGTGGGGTTTTGAAAATCAGCCAAGCGCATGGCATTTAAACGGTTTAGATCCTCTTGGGTATCGACACCAGCCGGCAGTTGACAGGCGGCCTCTGCAATGGCGATAAGCTTACCGTTTTCTAGCACTCGTAGCTGCTCTAGGCTTTCAAGCTGCTCAAGCGGCGTCTGTGGCCATGCAACAAACTGCTGTAATAGACTAACGCGGTAAGCATATAAACCCAAATGACGATATGCGTTCTTCGGTGGCTGTCTTTGATTGTCATCCGCCAATACGATATCACGATCACAAGGAATCGGTGCTCGACTAAAATAAAGCGCGCGCTGCAAATTATTCGTATGTTGGCTGACCACTTTTACCACAGAAGGTCGCTGGAATGTATCGTAATCATCGATAGGCTCACAGAGTGTCGCCATGACGCTGGCCTCATCCGCTACCAAAAGCGCCTGTACCTGCTCGAGCAGTAAGGGCGGCACAAGAGGCTCATCACCCTGCATATTGACCACAATATCATGATCAGCCCAGCCTTTGATAGCCGCCACTTCCGCCAAGCGGTCAGTGCCTGAAGCATGCTCGCTACTTGTCATCACGACATCAAAACCGGCATCGATACAGACCTTTGCAATTTGCTCATCATCAGTCGCAATACACATATCGTCAGCAAAGGTTGCTGTTTTTGCCTTTTCAGCCACCCAAAGTATCATCGCTTTGCCATGAATGCTCAATAATGGCTTACCGGGTAACCGTGTGCTCTTAAAGCGTGCAGGAATCACAATATGGGTTTTGGCAGGTGTGGTGACAAGCGACATGGTTTATTCCTAAAAATTGTGTCAGTTTGACGTATTGACTATTATCTATGATGGCGTTTTTGTACCAACATCAGAGTCAGCCTCAATACCCAAAGCTTTTAATTGCTGGTTTAGATTATCATAACAGTTATCGGATAATACGGCCGTCACAGGCAAAACCCACAACCTGCTAACGAGCTGTGCATACTCATCACTTGATGCTTGCTCCGCCGTATAGTCTGACAGCAATGCTTTTATTTTTACCGCATCTTTACTGGTAACGACGATAGGGATAATCGCTGTATTGTAAAAGCTCAGCCAAACTAAAGTCATAGTGATCAGGGATAAGGATGCCCTATCACGTCAAAACCAAGAGACTCCAACGTATCAAAAAAAACGCTGTGGGTAGCCGATACCACTGACTGCGTGTACTCTACTATTGCTGGCAGGAACGACATTATCTATTTGCTTAATAGGTGATTGAGGACTCCATAGATGTTGCAATTCATCAGCTTGCAAATGCATGCTCAAGCGCTCAGGAGGGTGTGAATTTTTACTGCTTTCATGATAATGCGACAAGTCTGTTTTTGGCTTGTCATGATAAATCACATGAGCACCTTCTAGTCGTGACATTGGCTCACGCAAAAATCCGGTTGGTAATAATTGCTCATTACCAAACCCTCGCGCGGCATCTACCACAATCCACTCTATATCCCGCTTGAGCGCATAATGTTGCAAACCATCGTCAGCGATAATCAATTGCAAATCAGGTTCAGCATCCAACAAGGTAGTAATTGCTTGCTGACGATTCGGGCATACTGCCATGGCAACGCCTGTCATATGAACAATCAAACATGGCTCGTCGCCTACTACGTTAGGCAAACTGGTGGCATTGACCAATGCTGGCATTTGGCTCGTATCGCCACCATAACCGCGGCTGATGACGCCGACTTTTATGCCTCGTTTTTGCAAGTGATTGACCAAGGCGATAATTAACGGTGTTTTGCCGCTACCACCCACACTGATATTACCAATGACCATGACGGGTATAGGTGCGCGATAACTTGATAGCAGCCCAACTTTATAAGCGTGACGACGAAGCAAGGTGATCAGTCCATAAAGCCAGCTAATAGGTAGCAACAGCCATAACCAAGCGGCCTTACGTTGCCATGCATTAGTAATTATCGTCTCAATACTCATAAATAATTGCCATGTATCCTATCGATTCGCTGCTTAGGCGTTGACGCTTTATCAAATAAATCTATTCTACTCAAAGTCTCGAGCATACATTTGCGCATAATGGCCTTGCAGCTGCATCAGCTCATTATGGGTACCAAGCTCAACTATCTGACCACCATCCATCACAGCAATACGATCCGCAGATTCAATAGTCGTTAAGCGGTGCGCAATCACTAGCGTCGTACGGTTTTTCATGACGTTATCGAGCGCTTGCTGAATATAATACTCTGACTCATTATCAAGCGCACTGGTGGCTTCATCCAAAATCAGAATCGGCGCATCTTTTAACAACGCGCGAGCAATAGATAGTCGTTGACGCTGGCCGCCAGACAGCTGGAGCCCTTCGGCCCCAATCTCGCTTTGATAGCCGTTTGGCATTTTCATGATAAAGTCATGCGCGAAAGCCGCTTTTGCAGCCTCCTCGACCTCAGCTTGGCTCTTGTTGGCCAATCCCCCATAAGCAATGTTATTAAATACTGTGGTATTAAATAGTACAACCTGCTGATTCACCATCGCAATTTGTGCGCGCAAGCTCTCTAGCTTAATCTGGTCTATCGGCACACCATCTAAGGTAATTTGTCCTGAAGAGGTTTCTAAAGTACGCGTTAAGAGATTAACCAAGGAGGACTTGCCTGCTCCGCTTCGTCCCTACCAATGCAACCGTCTCGCCTGCTTTTTATATTTAACGTAAAATCACGTAGAGCAACTGTCGAATCTGGATATACCAAACTGATATTATCCAAAGACATCTGACCAGATAACGCCTTGCTGATAGTGCCTGTGTCTTCCTCTTCTGGCTCATCAAGTAATGCAAAAATCGACTCACCAGCAGCAATGCCTTTTTGCAGTTTTTGATTGACATCAGTCAATGAACGGACGGGCTTACTGAGCAGACCAGCTGCCGCAATATAAGAGATAAACTCTCCTGCTGAAATACCGCTAATAACTGAAGGTCTCAATGCAAGCCATACCACCACCGACATCGCTATCGCCATCAGCAGCTGTACTGCTGGGGTATTGATGCTATTGGTGACGACCACCTTCATGCCTTGACGTAAGTTCTTTTTTGAAGTCTTATCAAAGCGCTCGGCTTCATATGCTTGTCCGCCATAATTCTTTACCACCTGATAGCCACTGATGACCTCATTGGTAATATGACTGACACTACCCATCGTTTTTTGGATACCTTTAGAGAGCTTAAGATAACGCTTGGAGGCAATGCGAATGAGCCATAGTATTGGTGGCAATACGACAAATAGGATTAGAGTCAAGCGCCAGTTGCTATAAAGCAAAAACCCTATCAATGCCACAACCGTCAAACCATCACGCAGCAAGGTCTTCATTGAGTCTGTACTGGCAGCAGTGACTTGCTCAACATCAAATATCAACTTGGATGAGATCGTACCAGCAGGATTGGCCAAATAGAATGAACTTGGCAAGCGCAGTAGTTTATTAAAAACCTCGACCCGCAGCTCATAAACCAAATTACGTGAGACCAAAGCCGAGTAATAGTTACCCAAAAACTGCCCAAACCGCGTACGAAAAATAGCGCAATGATGAGTAATGGAAATAATGCCTGTTTGCTTCGATCACTTTGGTTAATGGCATCAGTAATGTATTGCAACAGCTTGGCAATCCAAATCTCAGTTCCTGCGTTGATAGCAAAGCCCAAAACAGTCAGTAGCAAAGCCCACCAATACGGTTTTAGATATTTTAATAGACGCAGTAAAGTTTTACTTTTTGGCGGATTAGACGGGGCTGCTGAAGGTTTTTTAGCAGAAGGTTTTGTAGAGTCAGGTGTATAAGCTTGGCTCATAAAAGCCTCAATGTAGGTGTCATGACATGAATGGGCTGTGCTTGATACACAGTTTATAGTAATGATGCGGCAAATATTATTGCGGCAAAGTTTGACCAAGTGGGACAACGGTGCTGATATTTAAGTTCAAAAATCCGAGTTTACCAGCAACATCCATCACCCGTACGACAGATTGATGGGTAGCGTTGGCATCCGCTGCGATGACAAATAGCATATCGCGATTGCTTCCTGCTTCTTGCTGCAACATGCTGGTCAGTTCAGCCTCGTTACTACTAGCAAGCGTAATACCATTCACCAAATAACTGCCATCTTCTTGTACAGCTACTTCTATACTATTTTTTTGCTCTGTCTGCGCCACACCTTCTGCTTCAGGAAGGATAATATTTAAACGACTAAAATGATTAAAAGAAGTAGCCAGTAGTAAAAAGACGATTAAAAACAATAAGCAATCAATCATGGGCGTCAGATTAATTTCAAGCGGCTCAACAGTCGGTTTTCTAAAGCGCATATGAATCTCTTCTACTTACCTGCTATTACGAACGTACTTTGAGCATCAAACTCAGGATCAAAACTATGACAATTATATTGTCGCCATATTGCTTTTATCTACATCTAATCGATCAGTAGCACGCTCATCAATAGTAGTCATACTATTAGCAGGTGCCGCTACGTAAGTATTGTCGAGCAATTGGTAGTCGTATAGCTCTTGAATCATCAGCCCTGCTTGAGTCTCGAACTGTGCATTGATGTCGATGATACGCCGCTGAAAGTATCGATACGCGACAAGCGCTGGGATGGCGACGATCATACCAGCAGCCGTGGTAATTAGTGCTTGTGAGACACCAGCAGCAAGCATTGTTGGATCTTGCATCGCACCATCAGTAATCGCTAAGAATGAAGAAATAATACCTAATACCGTACCTAATAATCCAAGCAATGGCGCAATGGCACCAATTGTACCCAACATATTGATATTTTTTCTAGCTGGTGGACTTGTACGCTAGCACGATTTTGCATATGCATGGTCATAGACTCTAGGCCGTACTGACGATAGAGCAGCCCCGTTGCCAAAATATCACCAAGCGCTGTCTTCTCTTTGACATTCATCAATTGTGTACGGCCGATATCGCCATTTTCGCGTAGGCGAGTGATGAGCTGCTCACGCAGTCTGCTAGGCACAGTCTTGCTAAATTGCAATGTATGACTACGCTCAATAATGATAACCAATGCCAATATAGAGCAGACGACAATAGGTGTCATTAGCCAGCCGCCTGCCTTTACTAACTCCCACATATTTGCTCTCTTCCATATTTTTTAAAAACAGTTATTACGTAGATGGATTTATACGTAAATAGTCGTTACTAATAAATCAGTCCTACTAGCTTGCGTATTGTCTTAAGCCTGTGCTTCTATGTGTTTAATCAAAGCAGCTAACTGGTCTTGACTGTGAAAAAGATCTCAACACTACCCTGCCCGTCTTTTTTTGTGCTTAAGCTTGACTTCAGCACCCAACATATCTGTCAATCTTTGCGTGAGACGCTCTTCGTCACGAGACTGTGCTTGTTCGACACGGTTAGCCTTGGGTACAGGGTTCAAAATGGATTTGACCAGCTTTTCAGCTTCTCGCACCGTCATACCGCCATCGATGATTTTTTTGTGCAATGATTGGCTGCTGCTCAGAAGACAATGCTAAAAGCGTTCGAGCGTGACCCATGTCTAGTGCGCTATTTGCCAAATGATCTTTTACCGTATCATGCAATTGATTTAGACGTAGTAAATTCGATACCGTTGTACGCGCCTTGCCTACCACTTCAGCAATCATGGCGTGACTCATACCAAACTCTGTATGAAAGCGCTGCAACGCGGCTGCCTGCTCGATCACCGATAGATCTTCACGCTGGATATTTTCAATTAAGGCCAATGCAATAGCAAGCTCATCAGATAACGCACGCTCAATCGCTGGAATAACCGACTTACCCGCCATTTTTGCCGCGCGCCAGCGACGTTCGCCAGCGATAATTTCATGAGTGACAAATACTTCACTCTTATCTTCATTGGCGAGCAATGGGCGGATAACGATGGGCTGCATCACGCCATGCTGCTCAATAGAAGATGCCAATTCTGCCAGTGCCGTTTCACTCATGTCACGGCGCGGTTGATACTACCTGCTTGTAGACGCGTGACATCGATCTGCACGAGGCTGATTTGATCCTCTGAAGCGTTTACGTCTGTGCTATTACCACGCGTTTTGTTGATAGCCGTCTTGCTTGTCACACGTGATGAACGAGTACTATTACTGACAGTAGTGTCATTATCAGTGGATTTTGCAGCCGATTTTTTACTGGCTTTGGGCGCAGCCGCATCGACGGGGGCAGTTTTCACAGGCATGTTGGTGTCTAGCGTTTCAGCTGGCACGGCCACATCGCGTGCAGCCATATCATCTTGCAAGGCAGAGGCGGTGATTTGCTTTTCTTTCTTGATTGACCCTAATAAGGCATCTAAGCCTCGATTGGCAGCCAACCCTCTTTTCTTCGCCATGATTACCTATCCTCTAACGCTAAAATAAAAGCCAATTGATTACTGCTGCGGCTTACTAAATACAATGTTAAGTGCTTTATTGTTCGAAAGCTTTTATAGAAAAACTAGCTACTTTGCTTCATCACTTCAGCGGCCAATTTTTGATAGGCGCGCGCGCCTTTTGACCATCTCTCATAAGCAATCACTGGTAGACCATGCGCGGGTGCTTCTGCTAGGCGAATGTTTCTTGGAATATGAGTCTTATACATAATATCGCCAAAGTGCGCTTCTAATTCAGCAGACACATCACGGGCAAGCGTGTTACGCGCATCAAACAGCGTTCTCACAACACCGCGAATATATAACTTAGGGTTTAATTCAGTAAGACGCTCAATCGTCTGTGATAAATCCGCTAATCCCTCTAATGCATAATATTCACACTGCATTGGGATAATCACACTATCAGTTGCAACCAAGGCATTAATCGTCAGTAGGTTCAAACTGGGTGCACAGTCTATAATCACGTAATCGTATGGCGGCTGTTGCGAGGGATGTCTGCGCATCAACCAGATTTTTCATCGCCGTTTTGAACAGCTCGTGACTGTCCGTTTTACTCATCAATGTGATGTCCATACCAGCCAAATCACGATTGGCACCGATCACATCAAACCCTGCCGGACTGGTCACAATCGCTTCTGAAAGCGCTACACCATCCAGTAAAACATCGGCTATGGTAAGCATCAGCTCGTTTTTGTCGACACCCGTACCGCTGGTTGCATTGCCCTGTGGGTCTAAGTCAATCAGTAGTACGTGCTTGCGCTTAGCAGCTAAACTGGCGGTCAAGTTTACCGCCGTCGTGGTTTTGCCCACGCCGCCTTTTTGATTCGCAATTGCTATGATTTCCATACACTCACTCAATTTTATTAAGGTCTGTTACTGACTTTTTCTTTTAATTTATTTGCCGCTCAATCTTATATGCTTATGCAGTGCTACTAAATCAGCGCTTCATGAAAGTCAGCCATTTATAAAAAAATTCTTTTATAAATCACCCAATTTTCGTTTGTATATTTTCAGTGCCTTTTAAATACTATGCCATTTAGGTACAAACGTAAACTGCGTTTCACAAAAAACGACTGCTGTTTCATGACTGAGAAGTATCTACCTTTCAGGCATTTTTAGCAGACATTTCAATCAAATGACGACTATCATGCAGACGCGGCACTGTCAGCTTAATCGTCTTAATGTGCCAATCACTATCAAGCGCTTGTAGCTCTTCATCGCTTGGCACTTTGCCTTTCATAGCACACAAATAACCGCCATCTGCCAATCTCGGCTGCGCTACTTCAACAAAATCTATCAAACTGGCAAACGCTCTAGAAGTCACCACATCATAGCTGGCTTCGTGCGCTTCAATACGCGAAGCGATCGGTTGCATATTACGTAAGCCAAGCTCACTGCTGATCTGCTTAATAAAGCGAATCTTTTTTGATTACTATCAAGGGCTGTACACGAGCGCTCAGGCTGACAAATCGCAATAATCACTGCAGGCAACCCTGCACCTGTACCGATATCAAGCAGCGACCCTGTCGGCAAATGCGTTATAATAGACAAGCAATCAATCACATGTTTGATCAGCGCTTCTTCTGGATCGGTGATGGCGGTCAGATTATACGCTTTATTCCACAACAAAAGCTGGTCTAAGTATAATAATAACGTGCGCTGCTGTTTCTCACTTAGTGATAGACTTAGCTCATTTACGGCTTGGGCTAAGATACTGGCCAGCTTTGGCAATTGTGAGCCAAGCTTCACAAAGCCAGTCGGATCAATATTGATATTACCCGTGCTAGTAGACGACGAAGAGGTTTTAGCGGAAGCTGACATACAACGAGTTATCCAGTTTTGACATGTGAACCGCCTATTTTATCATGCAGTCTGCTCATTGAATAGTTGCAGATTGCGCCAATGTGGGACATCTTATACTATCTGCACGGTTTGTGAGGCGTTATTCTACTTTAATAGCGCAAAACTTCCGCTTAATTTATGCTCCAGTCGCCTATTGCTACATAGTTATCTCACCATGATACAAAAGTATGCTCAATGATTTCGCTAAATTGTGGCCATATCTTGTAAGATATTCTGCTTGATTATAAAAATCTAAGAAGCGCTTTTTTATAATACCGTACTGCTTCTTTAACTCTGTTACTATTGCTAAGATGATCTCTTAAACGCCTATGACCGAACGACCCTACCCCCTTATGTCTCAAATATCAAAAGACGCTAATAATATGGTACCACCTACCGCTGACTCACAAGACGATAAACCAGTAATATCTAACGCCCCAAATCCTATTTTTACTGAGGTTCAAAAAAGCTGCCGTATTTCAGCTGAGCAACTAAAACGCTATAGCGACCCTGATGAGCTGCCTACAGACACACGTACTGCGCCTGACTTAGATGTTGGCTTCGGTCAACAACGTGCGCTCAAAGCCTTGCATACAGCGCTAGACATCAATGCAAGTGGCTATCATGTGTTTGCTGCTGGTGAGAACGGCTTGGGTAAGCGTACTGTCATCAGTCGCCTGTTGGCCCGTATTGCCGCCGACGCACCAACGCCTGATGATTGGGTTTATGTGCACAATTTTACCGATCCACGTACGCCACTGGCTCTGCGTCTACCTGCAGGACAAGCCGCCTTGCTACAACAGCAGGTCAATAACTTGTGGCAACAGGCAAAAAGCGACTAAGCCAACGCTTTCGTAGCGACCAATACCAAAGTAAAATCGAAGCGATTAAAAACAATACACATCAAAAAGAGAGTCATGCTTACGACGCGCTAAACGCTGAGGGCAAACAGTATGATCTAGCCTTAACGTTTCGCTCGTTTGATAACAAGGCAGTTTTCGTCCATCCCAGTCAGTTGACGACAGACAGTAGTAGCGACCCTGTAAAGGCTTCAGAATCATCTAGCAACAGTGCAAATTTATCACCAAGAAATGATAACGAAAAAGCCAATATATTGAGCAACGATAAGACTAACCATGATGAAGAGCAAAACAACGCTCAAAATTCTGAGTATGGTAACAGTGAGTACGAGGCTGAGTTAAATAACTTCGTACAGAAAAACCATATGCAAAAGCGCCTCAGTCAACTAACCATTGCGTTGGAGCAGTTAGAAGACGAAGCCAACGATGCGATAGAATCACTGCATCGCAGTATCGCACGCCGTGCACTACAGCCTTTGTTCGCGCCTGTTTATGAGCAATTTGCCACGCACCCACTTGTGGTTGACTATCTCAAAGCCATATTTGCCGATATGGTTACTCATGTAGAGCGTATCGTTAACGGCGATGACGAAGAGTTTGTGACGGCTGTATTGACCACAACACCCAGCCGTTACGCGGTCAATGTCATTGTCAGTCACGCACCAGACAGTGGCGCGCCTGTTGTCTTTGAAGACTTACCAACCCATCTAAACTTATTGGGTCATGTTGAGCAAATCACTCAATTAGGGACAGTAACGACTGATGTCAGTATGATTCGCGCAGGTGCCCTACACCGTGCCAATGGCGGCTACCTGCTGCTAGAAGCCAGCCATTTACTTGAGCATCCTTATGCATGGCAAGGTCTAAAGCGCGCACTACAGTCACGCAAAATTAAGCTCTCAAGCCTTGAGCAAATGCTAACGCTAACAGGTAGCTTGTCTTTATCACCAGCGCCCATTGATCTTGATATCAAAGTGATCTTATTAGGTGAAGCAGACTTATATTATGAGCTGCTTGAGCTTGAGCCTGAGTTTGATGCAGTGTTTAAAGTTCGCGCGGACTTTCATGATGATGTGACGCGCACCAGCGAGCATGAATTGGCACTGGTAGCGAAAATGGCAGACATCATCGATTATGCTGATCTCTATCCATTCGATAGTAGCGCGCAAGCCACGTTGCTTGAGCATTTAAGCTTGCAAGCTGAAGAGCAGGACCGTTTAAGCCTACACAGTGATTTGTTGATTAAACTGTTGCATGAATCAAACCGTCACGCTCGTTTAAATGATGAGATAATGGTGACAGCAGATCATGTCACTCAGGCAATTGACGACATGGATGAGCGCTCAGGATATTTGCGCGATCTATACTGGGACGAACTCAAAAACGGCCAGCAGCTGATTCAAACCCAAGGTAGTGCAGTTGGGCAAGTCAACGCCCTGACCGTCGTCAGCTATGCCGATAGTGAGTTTGGCATGCCAGCGCGCCTCACTGCCGTTATTCAGCCCAATATTGGCGCAGGTGAAATCCTTGATATCGAGCGTGATGTAGACTTGGGTGGTAGCTTGCACGCCAAGGGTATGTTGATCATGACCAGTTATTTGCGCGCGTTATTTAGCCAACACCATGCACTAAACTTCAGCGCTTCGCTCGCGTTTGAACAAAGCTACGCCCATATCGATGGTGATAGTGCCACCGTTAGCGAAGGTTGTGCGCTACTATCCGCTTTAGCAAATGTCCCTATTGATCAATCCTTTGCCATTACTGGTTCTATGAATCAGCTGGGCGAAGTACAAGCGGTTGGTGGTATCAATGCCAAAATCGCCGGCTTTTTTGATGCGTGCCGTGAGCAAGAGTTGACGGGCGCTCAAGGCGTGGTCATTCAATGGCCAATGTCAAACAACTCATGCTACGCGACGATATCATTGCTGCGGTAAAAGACGGCGACTTCCATATTTATGGCGTTTATACCTTGAGTGAAGCATTGACCTTGATGACAGGCCTACCCATCGATACCATGAATAAAAAAGGTCGCTACCGCAAGGACACCCTATTTGGCAAAGTCCTAAATCGTCTGATGTTATGGGATGAGAACCAAGACGGCGACGATGAGGTAGATGATAAAAGTCAAAAAAGAAAGAAGAAAAAACGCAAAGCCAAGCGCCAAAAAAAGAGGACAAAATAGAAAAGAAAATCGCAAAGGCGAAAATAACGATAGTGACGTCACTGACAACCGTGAGCACAGTGAAGCTTAAAGTGTCAATGACAACACACCAAAATGATAATTAGGACGTGTTTAGACGGTGCTTAAACGGCGCCTAAACGATGTCTAAATGTATACGAACGTCCCTAGACGCTTTGATACTTTTCTGAGATGATAAACAACCAGCCAAAATCTGTAGAACAATAACCTGTGACTTTATAAAGGGTATTTTTTGATGACTGTACATTCTACTAATGCCAATAACCTTCAAGCTCAATCAGATTCTGATGAGCAAGCAGTTACAATAGAGGCGGCAGAAAATGATGTGTTAAAAGAGACCCAGGATAATCGTTATGGGGCAGCGACAACGGCTCGTCAATGGCAAGTACTGTCACAGCTACAGCGCAATCGCTGGGTAGGTACGACTCATATTTATGAACAGCTCATGATGGCCGGTTTTGACATCAGCCTGCGTACCGTGCAACGTGATTTGAACGCATTGGCCAAACGCTTTCCTATCGAAAAAACAACGCCAATCCACAAGGTTGGCGCTGGAAGAAGATGCACCGCTGCAAAGCTTGCCGCATATGAATCTATCGCAGGCAGTTGCTTTTAATATGGTCGAGGCCAATCTCACTCAGCTATTGCCGCCTGTGATTTTTAGATGAGCTATTTCCGTGGTTTGATCTAGCAAGACGACAGCTCAAAAACAGTAAAGTCACGCATTCATGGATAGACCGTGTACGTATCGAGCCTGCGACCCAGCCACTTATTGCCCCAGATATAGATTTAGATAGCAAAGACAACATTTACCATGCATTGTTTTATCAGCTGCAAATTAATGCTTGCTACACTCGCAGCAATAAATCAGAGGCCAGCGAATATACGCTAAACCCTATTGCTATCATTCAGCGTGGCGTGATTATTTATCTACTGGCGACTCGTACCGATGACCCCGATGCCACCATTCGTACCTTTGCGCTACATCGATTTGATAGAGTCGAGATTTTAGAGAGCGCAGCAAAGACACCAGATAACTTTCAGCTCGATACGTATTTGGATGAAGGCAGTATGGGCTTTAGTCATCCATTATTTGGTGAGTTGGCTGAGCGTGGTAAAAACACAGCCGTTGAGCTAAAATTTACCCAAAAAGCAGGCCGAAGCCTCACTGAGAGCAAGCTGAGTGATGATCAAATCGTCACATCAAACGACGACGACACCCTAACAATAAAAGCGACCGTTAATTTGACCTCACAGCTGGTTTGGTGGTTACGTGGTTTTGGCAGTGGACTGTTAGACGCCAAGCCTGCACTCCTTTATCAAGCGGTATTGGACCAACCTGCAATGACAAACAACGAATAACACTCGAATGACACTAATCGTTAACCACTAAAAATTAAAAAAGGAATATTATGCCAACCGCTGCCCCATCACCGCTGCTTTCCGACAGTTTAAGAGGGACTGGGCTTGGATACGGGAACGTTATTTTTGCGCTCAACTATGAATTTACTAAGATCGAGCCAAAAGGGGTTGTTTAAACGTTTTAAAAAGGACAAAAGCGCGGTAGATATCGACTTGGCTTGTGTATTATATGATGACAATTGCATCATTAGTGATATTGTCTGGTTCAAACAATTACGTGACAAAGCTGAATCCGTCAAGCACCAAGGAGACAGTCTAAATGGCAAGGATCGCGGAGAGCAAACCATGTATTTGGCTCCGCTTGATCAAGAACAAATCAGACTAGAGCTAGCAGAAATTCCCTTACATATCACTCATATCGCTTTGATTGCCAACTCCTATCACGGGCACTCACTCTCTAGGGGTTAAAAAAGGTGAGATTCATTTGAGGTGATGATGAGGGTAACCGCTGTTTTGAAGTCAACCTAAAGCAGCTCCCACGTGATTGTAAAACGCTTTGGGTGGCTCATTTGCGCCGATCCGTTGATGACTGGCATTTAACCCTACAAAATTTACCACTGAGCGCAGAAGATCTCTCAAAAGCGGCGCAAGAAGTTGCGCATGAATTGGCACGGGCGCTACCGATTCCTCAAGGAATATAGCGTCAGTCGATCATAAAATCTAAAAAGGGTACTGCATCTCAACCACACAGTACCCTTTTATGTTTCCCTGACAAATATACTTGTTTCTAGAAATCTTAAGCATAAATTTCTATGATTGCCTGATAGATACTAAGCTATAAAACCTCCCACCGCAATGCGGGCAAAAATTCTTTGACGCACCTCCACTTCTTTTCGCGCCGCTCAAGCTCTTGCTCACGTAGCACTTGCAGTACAATATTTTGTGCTTGCTCTTTATCCAGTCCCAACTCTCGGCGAATCTTGTCAATCATCATCTGATTTTGTACCAAATCAAAATCACTATCGATCAGCTGCTCACGAAAATGCTGCTCCAGCTCTTCACGGCGTTGTACCAATTCATTTGCCAGACCTGTCGCCAGAATACCTGCAGGCAGTGCCGCCAAACCCACCAATATCGTAATAATAGCACCCAATATCTTGCCAGCATTAGTGATTGGTGTGACATCTCCATAACCCACGGTCGTGAGCGTTACTACAGCCCACCACATCGCCTTGGGTATTGACTCAAACTCTTCTGGCTGCGCATGGTTTTCGACCAAATAAATGCCACTCGAGGCAGTCACAATCATAATAATCAATATAAAAATAACCGCTTGGAACGAACCGCGCTCTTTACTGATGACCACTAGCAGGATACGCATGGACGCAAAATAGCGGGTCAGTTTGAGAATACGGAACAAACGCAAAATACGTAAGAAACGCAGATCAATATTGACGAAGAAATTTAAGAAGGCTGGAACAATGGCTACCAAGTCAATGAGTGCGGAAGGACTTCTGATCCAATCCCAACGCTGTTTCCACGTTGTATTGTCCGGTTTGGCTTCAGCAACACTCCATAGTCGCAGCAAATATTCAATAGAAAAGACCACAATAGAGAAGTTTTCAAACCAAGTAAAATAATTTTGATAAGGGTAGTACCAGCTGTCAACTGACTCAGCAATCACAGCTGCCACATTGGTCATAATCAAAAATATGAGAAAATAATCAATATAGCGGCTAAATAAAGTGTCATGTTCATCATTTTGCAACGTATCATAAACAAAATGACGTAAGCGCCTTATAGATTGGAGTAGCATGCCGTCCCTATTCGGTGAAATACCGGTATTATATAAATAAAATAAATTAACTGCCTTGCAAGGTGTTCAAGCGCTCTATCATCAAAAGCGCACGCTTTATTCAATGCGCTTTTATCAATGCACTTTGATCAATACGAAAATATCAACTATTTGACATGACCCAGCATGGCATTGGCTTATCGCCTGTTCATCAGCAGCCGCTATAGTCAATCAATATTAAAAGTGGTACAAGGCAGACGAGTGCAAGTACTACAGTAGTAGGCTAAACGAGTCTAACGCGGTAACACTTTAATAGTGGTTCGACTATATTATGTCCCATGTAGATAATAAAGATAGACTGCTATTAATAGCACCAATGCGGTGCCTACTACTGATAATCGTAAAAACTGCTCATCAGCGGGCAATTGCTGGCTGATGTCTTGAGCAGGTACTAAAAATAAATGGCACTCAGGGCAACAAGAATCTACCTGATTCAATATGTTGGTAGAACGGGCGTTCTTACAACGTAGTGGGGAGTTGCTACAATAACCAAGCATAATACGTACGCCTTTTATCAAATCATGAATATCAATTCAGTAAGCCGTCACCATTTATTTCCAATTCTACCGTTTAGACATTAGCAATAATCAATATATAGTTGATCCAATTTAAGAGTGGTACAAGGCAACCGAGTGCAGATGTATACGTCATACTTCAAGCGAGGTTAACGCTGTAACGCTTTTAATGGATTGACTATAATTCTTATCTACCTATTTTCAGAGTATCACAACAGGCTTATACCCTACCTCACAATAATCAATTTTTTAAATAATCAAAATAATTATACCGTTATCGCCTTTACTATAAATAATTAAATAAAACTTAGTAAAGCACAATTAAAACCTTACAGTAATTGTGGTTTTATACTATAATGGAGTCATAATGTTACCGCTTTATCATCCATTATAACATTATGTATCAGTGTGCAATGTCATCCCTCATTAGCACTGATAACCTTTTAATATATTAAGGAACCAAATCATGAAACTACAATCCCTAGTTTTAGCCGCTGCCACTGCCCTTACCATGACCACTGCTTTTGCCGTACCTTCTGGCACTTGGTCTATTGCGGCTGGTGCACATTATGTTGACCCTAAAAGTGATAATGGCACTCTAGATAATGGTTTGTCTGTTGATGTTGACGGCGATATACAGCCAACTATTAGTGGTGAGTATTTCATTGCCAACAATGTCGGTGTTGAGCTACTCGCAGCACTTCCATTTCATCATGATTTTGATCTAAACAGTGCGGATGGCACACAAGTTTTAACAGGTAAAACCCAACATTTACCACCAACTCTTTCTGTGCAATATCACTTTGACTCTGACAACATGCCAATGAATATCAAGCCATTCGTTGGTGTTGGCGTGAACTATACGACCTTTTTTAAAGAAAGAATCTCTACTGGTGGTGATTTAGATCTTGATGATAGTGTTGGTGTGGCTGGTCATGTCGGTTTAGACATTCCTTTCGCTCCAACTGAAGCTTTCCGTATCGATGCACGCTATATGGACATCAAAACAGATGCTACTTTAGATGGCGGTGACATCGGTGAAATCGATATCAGCCCTTGGGCATATGGCATTGCATTTGTTAAACAGTTTTAATCACAAATCGTATTAAACTCGATGATCTAAGTATAAAAAGCCAGCGCTGATGCTGGCTTTTTTTTAACTGATAGTTACTCATATCTAATACAGTACTGCTCAAAAAAAGACCACCCTTAGGCAGTCTTTTTTTTGGTTTTAATTTTAAAGTAGCGTATCAGCTATAGCAAAATACGGCGTGGATCAGCAAGCAATGTAGCAACATAGCGAGTGAATACCGCTGCATCCGCACCATTGATGACGCGGTGGTCATAAGACAATGATAATGGCAGCATCAAGCGCGGCTCAAAAGTTTGCTTAGCGTCATTCCAAACTGGCTGCATGGTCGCTTCTGATGCGCCCAAGATGCCTACTTGTGGCCAGTTGACCAGTGGCGTGAATGATGTACCGCCCAAGATACCTTGGCTTGATATGGTAAAGCTGGCACCTTGCATATCTTTAGTAGTGAGCTTTTTATCACGGGCTTTGCCTGCAAGCTCACCAATTTCAATCGCGATCTGCTTGATGCCTTTGTCCTGTGCATTTTTAATCACAGGAACCACTAGGCCGTCATCAGTCGCAACCGCAATACCATGTTGACACTCTTACGTAAGATAATTTGTGTATTATCGTCGCTCAAATGACTGTTGAAACGTGGATGCTGAGTCAAGGCGTAAGCAGTTGCTTTAACAATAAAGGCCAAAATAGTCAGGCCAATACCTTGCGCCTTCATGTCACCCTTTAGCTCACCGCGTAGTTTTTCAGTTTCGGTGATATCAGACAAATCAAACTGTGTCACTTGCGGTAGATAGGTATTGTAGTTCAGCTGCGGGATTGACACTTTTGCAAGCGGCTTAAATCTTGGGTTTCTGTTTCGCCCCAGATTTCAACATTGCTCATATCAGGTAGTTTTGGCAGACCTGAGCTAACAGCACCCTGAGCAGCTGGTGCGGCTTGTTGGGTGGTCAAACGGTTTTTAACATGCGCAAACAGATCTTCTTTTAGAATGCGATCGTTTAGTGCTGAACCCTTTACCTGTGTGATATCGACGCCAAGCTGACGAGCCAATTTACGTACAGCAGGACCTGCATATACATCAACCAACTTTTCATTGACTTCCGCTTCGCTCAATTTTTTTGCCCGCAGGTGCAGCAGTTGAGGTCGGTGCAGGCGCTTGCTCTGGCTCGCCTGTTGGGGCTGGCTGTGACTTGCTTTCAGTTTTCGGTGCAGGCTTGTCCGCTTTATCTTCAGTTTTAGCAGTATCTGCTTTCGGTTTTGCCTTAGGGTACCTGCCGCTTTAATAACGATAAAGTCTTGACCGTTGGCAACAGTGTCACCAGCATTAACCAAGATTTTTTCAACTACGCCTGCTTCTGGTGCAGGCACTTCGACTGAGGCTTTGTCTGACTCAATCAGTGGGATAGACTCATCGGCACTGACCGTGTCGCCTACACTCACCATAATCTCAGCCACTTGCGCTTCATCAACGCCTATATCTGGCGGTGCATGGGTAGTCGATGCGCCTTCGCCAGCATCATCAGTCGCTTCTTCTGCATCTGCATCATCTTCAACAGGTGCGTCTTCATTATTATCGTCTGCTTGTTCTGAATCAGTTACTTCTTCGGCAGTATCGTCATTATCATCGCTTGCGTCAGCACTCTCTACTTCGATCAATACCATGCCTTCGCTGACTTGATCGCCGATGGCGACATTGATTTTGGTGACTTTACCAGCAGCAGAGCTTGGTACTTCAACTGACGCTTTGTCAGACTCTAACAAAACGATGTTGTCATCTTTTGCGATGACATCACCCACTGCTACCATAATTTCGCTGACTTCAGCACTATCGACACCAAATCGGGGGCTTTAATGTCCATGTTTTATCTCCTAGTCTTATGATTATTATTCTTTGACATCACCGTCATTGAGCAAGGGCGCATCTGCTTGATCTTCGGCGCGGCCTTCATTGCTGATATCTTCATCGTCTTCAGCAACGAACTCAGGCACAGGACTTGGGTTGACTTTGCCTGGTGCAGGTGCATCTGGAGAATGATCATAATAAGACTGTTGGTGCCATGCAGGTGGCTGATCCGCATCGATGCCTAAGCTTGAAATCGCATCTTTTACCAAACGCATCTCGACTTCACCCTCATCCGCTAAGCGCTTAAGCGTGGCGACAACGATATGAGCCGCATCAACGTTAAAGAAGCTGCGTAGGTTCTCGCGAGTATCAGAGCGGCCATAACCATCTGTGCCAAGCGTGGTATAAGGACGGTTGTCTGGTAACCAAGCACGAATTTGCTCTGAGTAGTTACGCATGTAGTCAGTGGCTGCAACTACGATGCCTTCGTGCGGTGCTAATTGCTCAGTAACCCATGGCACTTTTTCTTCATTCATTGGATGTAGACGGTTGTAGTCGTCACAAACCATACCATCACGAGTCAACTCGTTGAAGCTGGTGACACTCAAACGTTTGATGTGATATTGAACTCATCTTTTAGGATCTGAGCCGCTTTTGTACTTCACGTAGAATCACGCCTGAACCCAATAGCTGTACCTGAGTTGAGCCGTTGTCTTCAAGCAAATACATACCGCGCTTGATACCTTCCTCGCTTCCTTCTGGCATGGCAGGCTGGTCGTAGTTTTCGTTCATTAGCGTTGGGTAATAATAAACGCGCTCGCCTTCTCCGTACATCCGGCGTAGGCCATCATGCATGATGACCGCCAACTCATAACCATAGCAAGGGTCATAGCTCACGCAGTTCGGTACGGTGTTAAACAAAATCTGCGAATGGCCATCTTGATGCTGCAAGCCTTCACCATTCAAAGTCGTACGACCCGCAGTAGCCCCTAATAAAGCCTTGTGCCTGACAGTCACCTGCTGCCCACGCCAAGTCACCTATGCGCTGGAAGCCAAACATCGAGTAATAGATGTACATCGGAATCATTGGTAGCGCGTTCACAGAGTAACTGGTTGCCAAGGCAATCCATGTACTCATCGCACCCGCTTCGTTGATACCTTCTTCTAACATATGGCCATCGATGGCTTCTTTATAGCCCATCAATGCTTCGCTATCTTCTGGCGTATATTTTTGTCCGACCGCAGAGTAAATACCCAATTGACGGAACATACCTTCTAAACCAAAGGTACGCGCTTCGTCTGGTACGATTGGTACCACGCGATCTTGGATGTCTTTGTTTTCAGCATGGCTGATAACAGACGTACAAATACCATCGTCGTTGATTGTTCTTTACCGTTACTACCCTTTAATACGCGATCAAATATCGATAGCTCAGGGATGTTCAGCGGAATATGGCCACTACGGCGGTTTGGCAGATGACCACCAATGCTTCACGGCGACCTTTTAGATACTTCATCTCTGCCGAACCTTCTTCAGGACGGTAGAATGGTAGGGTCTCTAATTGCTCATCGGTAAATGGCAAATCAAAGCGATCACGGAAATAAACAAGCGCCTCTTGATCAAGTTTCTTGATTTGATGCGATTTATTGACCGCTTGTGTTGTGCTTGACAAACCATAGCCTTTGACAGTTTTGACCAGTACGACCGTTGGCTGACCTTTGGTTTTCATCGCTTCGCTAAACGCAGCGTACACTTTTGTGGATCATGTCCACCACGGTTTAGGCGTGCAATGTCTTTATCAGTCAATGCATCTGCCATTTCTTTTAATTCAGGATATTTACCAAAGAATTCTTTGCGAGTAAATTCAGGCGTACGCGCTTCATATAGCTGGTATTCACCATCGACCACTTCTTCCATACGATGTTTGAGCACGCCAGTATCATCATTGGCAAGCAGGCTATCCCATTTACCACCCCAAATGACTTTAATCACACGCCAGCCAGCACCGCGGAATACCGACTCTAGCTCTTGAATAATTTTACCATTACCACGGACTGGGCCATCAAGACGCTGTAGATTACAGTTAACAACCCAAATTAGATTGTCCAGCTTCTCACGACCAGCAAGAGATTGCGCCCAAGCTTTCTGGCTCATCCGTCTCACCATCACCTAAGAATGCCCAAATTTTACGGCCTTCTTTTTCGAGCAAGCCACGGTTTTCCATGTAACGATGCACGTGAGCATGATGAATCGACATGATCGGACCTAAGCCCATTGATACCGTTGGGAACTGCCAATAGTCAGGCATCAAATATGGATGAGGATAGCTTGATAAGCCTTTACCACCCACTTCACGGCGGAAGTTATCAAGCTGATCTTCGGTTAGACGACCTTCTAAATAAGAACGTGCATAGATACCTGGCGCGGAGTGACCTTGATAATAAATCATATCACCACCGAAATGATCACTTGCGGCTCGAAAAAAATGGTTAAAGCCTGTCTCATACAGCGTGGCACTAGAGGCAAATGTCGCCAAATGACCACCTAAATCGTCATCGTTTTTGTTGGCACGCATCACCATCGCCAAAGCGTTATAACGAATCAGCGCACGGATCTTACGCTCAATGGTCAAGTCGCCAGGATACATCGGCTCGTCCTCGACTGCGATGGTATTGATATAAGCAGTATCAAGGCGGTTGAATGGCAGGCCTTCTTGCACCGCCATATTGTATAAGGCTTTTAGTAAAAACTGCGCGCGATCTTTGTCTGCATGTTTGATCACAGACTCAAAGGCTTCAAGCCATTCTTGGGTTTCGGTGCTGTCAGCATCCTTGTAATAATTCATTGTTGTCGATCCTTTTATATCAGTCATACCTACCTATCTAGACGGTAAGGCTTTGTTAAATACTGGTGTGAAGTGAGATATCGGTTTACTTATGACTTCCTTGATATGTCCAAGCATTCCCTTGTTTCATACGGTGAGATACAGCTAGATTATACAAAATAGTGCCACTGAGAATTGACATATGCATCAAATGGACGAAACTACAAAACAGATCATACTGTTGTCCCTGTATATTCAGTCATGAATGATTTTGATACTCTATTATAAGCGTTTGCGAGGCAATTGTTTATGGCTGTAGAGAAATGGATAAATAACAAGTATTTTTAAATAAATAATGATTAGTTTTTTTAAAAATGACTATCAATCATTTGCTAAACTATATCTATTCAACCTTGCTGAATGTATAAAAATTAATATCGTCTCTGTAGTAACAGTTTGAATTACTAAATAATTACTAAATAGATATTATTTGATTAAACTTTTATGCTATTCATACCCTATAAATAGACTTTCATCTCATTTTTGTATATTAATTGTCACTTAGACGTTATGCTTATCACAAAGCTACATCCAAATTCCATTCTTACTCTCGGAGCTATTATGAAGTCGTCTATTGAACTGTCAGCTTTTAAGTCAAGAGTAACGCGTTGGATAGCTATACCATCTTTATTAATACTGATACCTAATTATTTGGCTTTTGCAGCAATAACAACATGTCCAGCTGGTTACATTTCTGATGAGTTTTCAAGCACTGATTACAGCAACTTAGGATCGACAGCATCACCCCCTATTCTTGGTGTAAACCAACTTTTAAATGGTCTTAAAAGTGAAAGTTACACTGTTGCTTCTAACAGTTTGATTACTACTGGCAGTTTAGATGCAGGCGGCTCAAATTTTTATAGACCTAAAACGCTAGCGGGCAACCTTCAATCATTTGAATTTTTCCAGGATTTTACTAACAAGGCGTCATCTCGTACGGCCTCATATACTTTTAAAAACAGTTTTACCAACGAGTCTCAAGCCCTTACTAATGTCAGTTTAAGTATTTATGATATAGATGTGAACTATGTAGGTTCAACAAGTTCAGGAACTAGGTATTTCGAGTTTTCTGATCAAGTAACTATCACTGGTTTTACCAGTGCAGGTACTAGTGTGACGCCAACTTTAATATATAGAGGCACCGGAATAACGACTACGGCACCCTATCGTCAAACTACCACTACCAGTAGCGTTTTGTGTAGTACAGACTCTGTGGACGAAAGGTGTAAAGTATCCGTTGCTTTTAATCAACCTGTAGTTAGAGTAGATGTAACTTATGGTAATAATCCTGATTTAAACTATTATGACTTTAGCAATTTCGGTAACCCTGGTGATCAGCTAATCAACATTGTATTTGATGGTTACTGCTACTTGCCACAGCCACGCCTAACATATACTAAAGTGCTCTCTTCTTCTCGTAAAACAAATACCGATCAATTCACTGTTCAAATCAAGGACAATGCAGATAACTCCGTCGTTACCAGTGGTATTAACTCAGTTACTACAACGGGTTCAGGTAATACAGTTACTACGGGCACAGGTACTACAGGAACTTTCAAGGTTAATCCTACCAAGACTTATACATTGACAGAGGCGGTCTCAGGAACGACAAATTTAGCAGACTATACTGCGTTATATGCATGTAGAAGATCGGATGGTACAACCGTTACGACTTTAGACCCAAAGAATCTAAAGCTTACATACGGAGATAGTTGGACATGTACAATCACAAATGATAGATCTAACTATGTATTTTCAGGTACAGTATTTAACGATAACGGTAATGTTTCAAATCCATCTAAGGATGATATATCTAGCAAGTACTTAAATAATAGTCTTTATTTCAATGGCAAATACGATTCACCAACCGAATCTGGTATCCCTTTTACCACCGGTCACACCATTACTTTGAATAAATGTGCCGGTGATAGTGGTACGTTCTCACCTCAGACGGTAAACATCGGTAATGATGGAACCTATAGTTTTAGCTTGACGCCAGCACAAGTAGGTAGTTACACAAGACTCTGTGTCACTCAGAATGAACCTAGTAATTATACCTATTCTGTAGACACGACAAGCGATGTGCGACAAATAAACATCATTAATAGTCAGTACAACTATCCTAGCAATGATTTCGGTGATGTTATTCAAGCAAATGCTGCATTGGTATTGATCAAAAGTCAGTATATTCATGATTGTAGTCTAAATAACCTTGCCACAATTGGTGTTAATTATGAAGGTAGTGCTAGCAGCGCGTATAGTATAAAACCAATATCTGGTATTGTGCCAGGACAATGTATCGCTTATAGAATTGAAGCTATCAATCGAGGTAATGTTTCTCTGACAGATATTGTTATCAAGGATAAGCTACAGAGTAAAAACGACTCTAATAATTCGCTAATTACCTCTACCTTAGCTAATCCAATACCTATTGGTGAAAATAGTGGCACTCCATCATTTGCAACAAACTCAGTATCTATTGGTAACAACGGTACAGTGATCACCAATACTTTTCCTTAGGTGCTACTACAGCCACTCGCCGTCAGGCCATTCGTTTTAATACTAAATATGGTACTACCATTGGTAACTAAACACCTGTGTATCGAATTACTGAGTACTCAATCAAGCCCTGTCTTCCTAGACAGGGCTTTTACCGTTTGGTCATCTTGAAACACCATTTGTCATCTTTATAATTGATACTTGTATCGATTACGTTACAATAGCTTAAAAGGGAATGTATATTTTTTACAGACGACCCTGATAACAAATGATAGACAGTTTCACGGCAGCCCAAAGCATCAATATCCCAATGATAGTAACGGTATAAGAAAGGATTTTATATGAAACGTTTCAAGATTCTACGCAATATTCTATTAGCTACTATAGCTTCTAGCTCTTTACTAAATGTAGCACATGCTGATGATGCTCTAAAAATGGAACTAACAGCCAATCAAGTCATAAAGAATGCGGAAGGTAAAACAGTCTATAAGCCAGTACGCACCGCACCGGCAGGTACTGTGATTCAGTATAAAGCGAATTATACCAATACCATCAATAAAGATATTAACGATTTAATGGTAACGCTACCTATTCCTGCCAATATGACATTTACTGGCGATGCGATGCCTGCAAGTGCACAAGCCAGTATTGATGGTGAGAATTACGCTGATATACCACTTATGCGTAAAGTCGATGGCAAAATGGTCAAGATTCCATATTCTGAATACCGCACTCTGCGTTGGAATATTAAGTTATTGCCAGCTAAAAAGTCAGCAGCTGTTGCTCTCAATACCACCGTTAATTAATTCAATAGACATTAAACCTTCACGCTTTTAACGTTTCAATTTTTAATCTTAACTCTGGAGCATTATATGAAATCAATCACTTTTAACTATAGCCTGCTAGCTGTCGGCGTCGCCGCAGTAATGGGTGTGTCTACTGGCGCTAATGCAGCGACCCCAGCTAACGCTGTAACAGCAGGCGCTGCGCCAATTAATAACGTAGCAACTGCAAGCTACAGTATTGCTGGCGTCAGTCAGCCATCTGTAACCTCTAACACAGTAACCGTTAACGTTAGCGAAACGGCTAACTTTGCACTTACATCGACTGTTGATGATGGTAGTATTGGTGACGATACTGCTATCAATCAGACTGCTACGCCAGGTGGTACAACTACCTTTACTCATAATTTAACCAACACGGGTAACGTGACGGATACTTATACCATTAACACCACAGGTAATGACTCATCACTAGTAACGGCTACTCCAGACTACCCTTTAGGTACTGCGCCTGTTACGTTTACTATTGTACAAGCAGATGGCACTCCTCTAACTTCTGCTCAAGTCACCGCTTTAGGAACTCAAGCACAGACAGGTACCCTAACTAATGGCGGTACTATTAGACTACAGCCAGGTACTAGAGCTAACTTAAGCTACGAAGCAGCTACGCCAGACAATCGTAACGGTAATGACAAAGGTGTAGGCACATTAACAGCGACCAGTACTTTCTTTACTGCTAATAATGCACCTGGTGCGACATTGGTAAACGAAAACCAAACTATCGTGAGATTGCCTACCTTTAAAATTGTAAAAACAGCGACCAGTACTGTCGATTTGACAGTCGCCAACCCACAGATTGCTTATAGTATCGTAGTCACTAACGCGACTACTGACTATAGTGCTGCTGCGACTGATATTGTCATTCGAGATGTGCTTCCTGTAGGTTTGAGTTTACCTAATGGCACAGCATCAGACGTGACCGTAACTGGTGGTGCTGGTACCGCGACGATTTCCACTATCGGTGGTCGACAAGCTATTGATGTTGCCGTAGCAAACTTAGCCGTTGGCGCAAGTCGCACGATTACTTTCACGGTTAACGTCGATAGAGATCAGTTTACATCTGCTAATAGTTCAGTAACTAACAACGCAGAAGTCTACGATAAGTTTGTCGGTCCGGTTAGCCCGCTACCTGCTAATCCTGTACTTGGTACTGACTATGATATTTTCGATAGTACAGATGGCACTATAGGTGTTACTAGAATACCTGATGATGCGGGTGAAGGTAACGGCGCTGGTATAGATAGTCCTGGTGTGACTAGCTTTACCAGACGAGCGGTTGTGGTGAGCAATCCAACGACTAGAGAAGTTCCCCCTGCCTCAGGTACTGCTAGTCAAGCGACTCATTCAACTCTCATTACTAACAGCGGTCAAGATGGTGAAGGTACCAATGCTAATCCATTGACTTTCACTATTGCTGATGGTGGCAATAATGGGGCTGTCAGACCTGTTACTGGTCCTGTTAGTGCTACTTATACGCCGCCTGGTAATGGCGCTCCGGTTACTATAACGCTGCAACCTACCGTTGCTGGTGGTAATACATATACTCTTAATAGCACTACACTACCAACCGCTCAATTTCCAAATGGTATTGCACCTGGTGGCACATTAGCAATCAACTACAATGTGTCGTCGGGCAATGTAGCTGCTCCTGCAACTGTTGCTGATGCTGCAGCTGTTGGTAGCACTGAAACTTCTGTTGTAACGCTAACGCCTGCTGGTATTAATGCACCTGCTGCTACTACAGTGACTGATACGACTAACGTTAGAGGCTTAACTTTAGTGAAGTCTCAAGCATTAGATGCGACTTGTTCAGGTACGGTTGCTGCAAGTACTTTTGTTCAGACTGCGGTCGAGGCGAAACCTGATCAGTGTGTTATCTATCGTATTCAGGCGACTAATACTTCTTCAGCAGCGTTAGGTTTTAATCTTAACGATTTAACCATCTCGGACTTGTTGTCTAACTTTTCAGCTGGTGCGGATTTAGTAGCTAGTTCACCTGCTACTTCTGCGACTGCCTCATCTACTGCAGGCATAGCTAGTACTACCAGTACTGCAGTTCTTGGTACTAACTATACTCTAGTTCCTCAGGGCGTTGGCACCTTGACTTTTAAAATCAAAATTAAAAACGCTCGTTAATTGATATTTAACATTTCAAAGTCTATAAGCTTCACAAGACGCTTATAGACTAACGCTCCAGCTTGACCTAATTGATTTTGATGAGCCAAGCTGGAGAATTACTACCCGGCCCTTTTATGTTTTATTGGATAAGCGACATATGACTAAATCTTTAATGACACCGTCTAATCGTATTACGTTGCATACAGCGAGGATCTCTGCGCTGACGGCTGCAATGTTGCTTATGCAATCAAATATAGCGTTTGCTGCGCCCACCACTCTCGTACAAACTATCAACAATATCGCTAATGCTTCTTATGACGTCAATTCTATCAAACAGAATAGCATTTCAAACCAAGTTCAAGTCAAAGCCTCTGCCTTATCTGAATATGGTATTAACTTAACTCAGCAACCCTTGCGTACTGTCGCACCAACACACTGGTGAATTGGGTTAATGTTCTTAGTAATACTAGCTATAGTGATCAGACTGTTGAGCTGACGCTTGATGTATCGCCAACTCTATCTAATTTGAAAGTTTATCAAGACTTGAATAAAAACGGCATTGTCGATAGTGGTGATACACAACTGATTCTTGATAACATGAGTGCCCAAATCAAGCTTGGTCAGAGTGAAAACATTCAGTTTATTGTGCAAGCTCTATCAGATGCTAATGGTAAGGGATGGAGATACGGCTGACATTAAGATTGGTGCAGTTGTCTTAGAAGACCCGTCAGTGACTAGCGTGAGTGCGACCGATAGTTTAGTCATTATCGAATCTGGTATCAAATTCACCACCCCTAAATTTGATGAAAGCAAAACGATTTCACAAATTAATGATGACGTTTATGTCAGTGCCAGCTATGCGCAATGTAATGTACAAACTGACAAGCCTGATCAAGTATGGGTAACCATCAAATCACCAAAAACTGGAGATAGCTATTCACTTAAAGCTATAGAAACCGGTAATAACACAGGTAAATATCAGCTATCAGCAGCCACTCAAAATAACGCTAACGCTATTGACGATAAGCTTATCCAAACGTTGAACAACGACACATTGACTGTCAGTTTAGATGCTTGTATCGCCCCTTCGGTTGGTACTGGTGCTGATGAACTGCCGAACGCGTCTGACTTCACCGTGCGTATCAGTGACCTGAGCTCACAAATTAATATCGTCGATGACAACCCAGCTTTAGTTGTCACAAAGGAAAGTGACGTAAAAAGTGCTGAACTCGGCGATTATGTCAGCTACACCATCAATATCACGAACAATGGTAACGCTACTGCTTACGATGTACAGCTAAAAGATGCCTTACCACGTGGTTTTGACTACGTTGAGAATAGTGTACGTGTTAGTCCAACGACTGATATTGATATCAATCAAGCACAGACCACCGAGTTTAAAGCTGATGGTAAATATCAGGTATTGAACTTAGGAAACATGGAAAATGGCGAAAGTAAAAAAATTACTTATCGTGTGCTTATCGGTGCTTCATCACTAGGTGGTGATGGTATCAACCGCGCAATCGCAGTTGCTAACAATGAGCAAGGCCAAAGCTTAGTATCAAGAGAAGCACAGTGGAAAATCGACGTAGAACGCGGCGTCATGAATACTGACGGTATCATCATTGGTAAGGTCTATCACGATATCAACCGTGATGGTATTCAGCAAAAAGAAGACGGCGAGCTTGGGGTTGCTGGTGTCCGTATTTATATGGAGAACGGCAACTTCATCGTGACCGATCCTGAAGGTAAATACAACTTTTATGGGGTCAGTGCCAAAACACACGTACTAAAAGTAGATAGCACGACGATCCCTAGAGAAACAGAGCTGGTCACCCAAAGCAACCGTAATGCGGGTGATGCTGGCAGCCGTTTTGTCGATTTGAAATATGGCGAGCTACATCGTGCAGATTTTGCGATTGTGGGCGGCATGGGCGATAGTACTGAGCGTCTGAACGCCGAGTTAATCGCTCGTAGCAAATCAGTGAGTGCTAAGAATGATACGCTAGAGCAAGCGGTAAAAACAGTGCTAACATTAGAGCCAAACTACGATGCCGACACGACTGATAATGTCGATGCAAGTGGCTGCAATATCAATGGCGACCTAGACCTTGGTAACAACTGTGATTCTGCTATTGTCAACGACATGATTGGGGATGCGACCAATCGTGTAGACATGGCCGTGACAACGGTTGCACCTCCAGTAGAAAAAGAGCTCGAAGAATATCTAAAAGAAGTGGCTAACAATAATGTCACCTTCATTAACCTAAATGAAGGTCAACAGCTCAGTACTTACAAGCAGATGGTACAGGTACAAGCACCACTTGGTTCAATATTTACTCTATACGCCAATGGCAAAGCGATATCAGAGCAGCAAATCGGTAAAACTGCTGAGCAAGAAAAGCAAAATGTAATGGCTTTTGACTATTATGCGGTTGACCTAAAACGCGGACGCAATACTCTACGTGGTGTGGCAACTGACATCAATGGCAAAACTATTTCCGAGCAGACCATCACCGTATTGACACCTGATAGTCTGCAAGCGATTGATTATCGTACGCAAGCACAACTAGTCCCAGCAGATGGTATCAGCGAATATCAGGTTGTTATTAGTCTAAAAGATCGCGACAATCGCCCCTATATCGGTACTACTTCTCTTACACTTGATACTAATATCGGTCGTATCAATCTGAAAGACAGCAGCCAAGATCAAGCCGGTACCCAAGTTACTGTATCAGGGGGTGAGCTATTAATACCAGTCATCGCGCCAAGCGCACCAGGCAAAGGTGAGTTGGTCATCGATACGGGTAGTAGCAAGCAAATTATCCCACTACAGTTCACGGCTAAGCTGCGTCCACTCATTGCTGTGGGTATCGTCGAAGGTGCTATCTCTCTCAAAGACTTTGATGGCAGCAATATCACAGACGCACAAGGCGCGTTCGAGCAAGAGCTGCATGAAATCTCAGGCAATGATGATTATTCAGCCACTGGTCGTGCGGCAATGTTCTTGAAAGGCAAAGTGCGCGGAGATTACTTGCTGACGTTGGCTTATGACAGTGACAAAAAGGCGAGCGATTATTCCGTGATATCGAGCCTGGCGAATACTATCCCTGTCTATGGTGACTCATCGGCTAAGGGCTTTGATGCGCAATCAACCAGTAAGCTCTATGTGCGTCTAGACAAAGGTCGCTCGTTTGCTATGTATGGCGACCTAAAAACACAAATTGACAATGATGAAGGCATTGAGCTTGGTCAGTACAATCGCACCTTGACTGGTCTAAAGGCGCAATTTGAAGATAATAATACTCGCGTGACTACGTTTTTGGCAGAGACCAGTACTAGCCAGCGCGTTAATGAGACTCGCGGTTTAGGTATTTCAGGTCCCTACCCATTAGCTGAAGACTTCGATGCCGTGTTAGAGAACTCAGAAACTATCGAAGTGATCACTCGCGACCGTAATAACCCTGGCTTAATCGTCAACCGTGAGACGCTAACTCGTTTTGCTGATTATGAGATAGACCCGATTAGCCGCAGTTTATATCTAAAATCACCGATTGCGAGTCAAGATCTCGAAGGCAATCCTATCTACATTCGTGTCACAGTAGAAGTGGATGAAGGTGGTGAGGACTATTTGGTTGGTGGTATCGCTGCCAAACAGCAACTGACTAATAAAGTCGCTATCGGTGGTAGCTATATCAATAGCGACGACCCATTGAACAAAGAAGAGCTGGCTAGTGTCAATAGCGTTATCAAGTTCAACGATAAGCTAAAGCTGGTCGCTGAATACGCAATGAACAAAGCTGAGAACCCTAATTTTCAGCCAAGCAATCAGATCAACACCACAGAATTAGACGATAATAATGTTGAGGGCAATGCCTTACGTGTCGAGCTTGACTTTGATAATAAGAAAGACACGCGTGCCAAGGCTTATTACAATGATGCAGATGAAGGATTTGTCACTGGTGCATCACCACTGACTGCTGGACGTACGGAGTCTGGCGTAGAAGTCATCCATACATTCAACGACAAAAAAACAGCGTTGAAGTTAGAAGGTGTGCGTACCAAGGATCATACTACTGACGCGAGTCGTGAAGGCGTACAAGCCAGTATCGAGCAACGTTTGAGTGAAAATGTCGTTGGTGAAATCGGTGTGCGTTACTACAAACAAGATGCCACGGCAGCCTCACGCAATACGCAAGCGGCAACAGATGTCGTAGACGTTACTGACGATACGTTATTTAACGATGACATTATCAACCAGTCAGCATTAAATAGCGTTAGTGATGCTGACAAAGACATCGAAGGCACAACGGTTCGTGCCCGTATCACTTCTCGCCTACCCAAGCTAAATAATAGCTTGGTGTTTGCAGAGTATGAGCAAGATATCGAAAATAGCTCACGTAACGCGACGTCCATCGGTGGTGAGACGCCAATCGGTGGCTTGGGTCGTCTGTATGCACGTCATGATTTGATCAATAGCTTGTCTGGTAGCTATGGTCTTGATGATACTGATGAGCGTCAACGTACCGTTGTGGGCTTTGACGTCAATTATATGAAAGACGGTAAAGTGTATAGCGAATACCGCATGCGTGACGCGATCAGTGCGCGTGAAGCGGAAGCCGCTATCGGTCTGAAAAACAAGTGGTATGTACAAGAAGGCCTGACTCTAAATACGTTGCTTGAGCGCGTTGAGTCATTAGAAGGCGAAGAGAACAACACCGCCACGGCGGCAGGTTTTGGCGTTGAGTATCTTGCCAAAGAAAACTACAAAGCATCAGGACGTGTTGAGAAACGTTGGGGCGAGACAAGCGACACCTTACTTGGTAACGCAGGTATTGCCTATCGTTATACCGATGAGATTACCTTATTGGCCAAAGATACCTATTCGCGCATCGACTATAATGATGGTGATCGCACGATTAATCGTTTCCAACTTGGTGCCGCTTATCGTGATTACGACAGCAATCAACTAGACATGCTTGCAAAGCTTGAGTATCGTTTGGATGACAATAACACGGGTGATGATACTTATCAAAAAGACACCACTGTTTGGTCATGGAATGGTAACTACCATCCAACGCGTGCCCTAACCTTGTCTGGTCGCTATGCGGGTAAGTATACAGAATATGAAGCAGACAACATTACCAGTGACAATACTGCTCATGCCGTTTATGGTCGCGGTCTGTACGATATTAGCGAACGTTGGGATGTTGGTTTGCAAGCGGGTACTTATTGGAATAAGCAAGCAGATGATTTGTCTTATATGTTAGGTGCTGAAGTGGGCTATAGCCCAATGACCAACCTTTGGTTGTCACTTGGCTATAACTTTATGGGCTTTGAAGATGAAGACATCGCCTATGACGACAGTACTCAAGAAGGGGCTTACTTTAGATTGCGCTTTAAGTTTGATGAAAATCTATTCAAGCGTGAAGACCCACGTAAGAACAAGCGTTTAAACAGTGACTCTACGCAAGTTAATACGACTACCTTGTAAGCTAATGATAGCGTCTTAACTCCTGTCTACTGGCAATATAATAAGCGATTAGACAGGAGTCGCAGAGTCAGCCCTAATAATGGTAAATACCCACACTCATTACCTTCAGATAAGGTTTGCATCATGTTTAAAGCTGCCATCAAAACCACTGCTTATAAACAACCAGTACATACTGCACTCTCGGCACTGTTACTTTTGAGTGTCGTATCCCTTGCTTCAGCACAAGATAGCATCGCTAACGACACGGCTCAAATCGTTGATGCGAATAGTGCTGTAGACTGTCGTGATGATATTCAGGCTCAAGCCCCTTCTTATAAATATCAAAGCACGCAGCAACGTGTACTCAACTGTATGGTAGAGCAACTACAGCCCTATCAGCAAAAAGACAAAACCGCTCATCAGCAGTACCTCGCTTACAAAGCACAAGCATGGCTTACTTATGCGATCCATCAAGACAGTATGAATAACCGCTCAGCTGCGGGCATAGTTGCGGCAGAAACGGCAGAGTCTATCTTACAATCGCTAAAGAACGATACAGCGCAAAGCATCAAACTACAGCAAGATATCCCTACTACCTCTGCTCTAATGCGACCTGATCTGTGGGCGACGCTGAGTGCGCTAAAAGACAGTGGCGGTATAGAGTCAGCGCCACGTGAGATGGCATTTAGTGAAGTGGCATTAATTTGGGCGGCGACCAATCAATGTAAGCGAGGGTGGCGTGAGTCAGGCATACATTTTCGTATGGCGGACCGCTGGCTTGAGCAAGCACGCGAAGCCTATATTAATGCCCATGATGCGCAGACCAATGTGGCTTTAGAGCAATCTATCGTCAGCTACTATAAGCAGTATGCGCCTTTAGATGCCAGTGATGATATCTGCCGCGGACAAGATCTAACGCCTAATAATTAAAGCGCCTTACTAAATAACAGGGTAAAAAAGCCGACAGAGTTGTCGGCTTTTGTGTCTACTATAGATAAAATTAGCGGTTTTTACGTGGTAGTTTTTCTGGTAGATAGCAGCGTAAGTACGCGATAAATGCGGTATTTGCTTCTTGAATATAGTCATCCGTAATGGTCTGATGACGACGATAAGACAAGGTAAATATCGCATTAACAATACTATAAGCAATCAATAGCGTGTTTTGGATATCCTCAAAATTTGGCATCTCATAACGCTCTGATAAACGCTTATAGACCAAGTCAACAATTTGATGGTCCATATCTTCGCCAAATTCATCACCTTCAAAATCAGGCGTATTGGTGTCATAAATGAGTTTGGCTTTGGTCTCATCGTTATGGAAGATCGTCACGCATTGATCAATCAGCGCGGTTAGATATCCTTGCCATCTATCGTAGTTGCCGATATCAACGGTTTCTACCATCTCTAATATTTCAATCGCATTCAAAAAGCGCAATGCTAAAAATATTGCTTCAATGTTAGGGAAGAAATGATAAGCAGAAGCTCTTGGTATTCCTGCTTCTTCACACACAGCTGCTAGAGTAATATCATTAATAGCTTGTGTTTCACTCAACTTTTGGCACCAGCCAAAAGTTTTTGACGACGTGCGCGGCCCTGTTGGCTGGTAAATTTAAACTTGTTTGGTACAAGTTTTTGCCAACTCCGAATCTACTAACACATCTTCAATTTTTTCGTCTTTGTTATCACTCATTGTAAATCTCTTAATGTTACGTCCTATTTCATAAATTCAATCTTCATTGAGTAGCATTCGTCCTAAATCACTGGAGAATCAACGAGTGGCTCAAATGTAGAGCCAACGTTATCGCTACTAACCTCAATGAGGAGGCATCATAAACGCTTGTACACTATCAAGCAAGGGACATGAATGGGTTAAAAGTTAATGTATCGATTAACACTCTACTAGAGTTAACTATCTAATTTTATGAAGTTAATCATTCAGTTTAATTTTCGCTCTTATAATACCATGATCAGTCACCCTATCTGAATAATCCCACTTAAGATGGTCATTGAAATAATCAACTCTTTCAACCTGACCGAGCGAAAACTTGCTATCAGGTAAGAACTCTTCTGAAACAAATAATTGATCGATCACTTCTGGCATACCTTGATGAATATGGGTGTAAGCCACATCTTTCATCCAACCATAGCGAGCTTGAATACGAGCGGCGTCAAAAGTGCGACATCACGCATACTTTTATCATAATTAACCTCGCCAGTCTCCGTCATCAGCTGGGTTGTTACGCTACCAGTCACATCATTCATGTCGCCAAGCAGTATCAATGGCTCACGCGTGTGATGCAAACGTTCCATGATCGACATACGAATAGATGCCGCCTCTGCAGCACGCATGCACAAACTACGAAGCTTGGCACGAATACGGATATTTGGATCATCCATGTCTTCTAATAGGTTACCATTTTCGTCACGTAAGAAAAACGCACGTTTACTTTTTTAGATGCGCCGTGATGATCGTTATTGGTTGACCATATGCGTCAACACGCAATATCAAAGGTGGACGATTAAAATGCTGATGAGGCCCGATATCGGGGATATCAATCACAGCTTTTGGTGCAATCTCTTCTAATAAGGTCGTCTCTAATTGCTCAAATCGACTAATAATACCAACGGCTGGTGTATGCTGTGCGCCTCTACCTTGAGTATATGGACTTGCAGTGTCATTGCTTGCAAGCGGAATAACCACCTGCTCTGGTTTGAATCCTAGTGCGACAGCTAGTGCTTCTAGTGCATTACTATCCCATACTTCTTGTACGGCAATGATATCAGCGTGTGCTTTAGCCAGCAGATCTGTCAGACCACGTCGCTTATGCTCATAGGCTTTATTATCATAAGCTGGGGCATTCTCATAATAAATGCGATTAGGGTTAGCAAAGTTCAATAAATTAGCTGTGGCAATATAAAACTGTTTACTACCGTCATTATTAGTCATAAGTCCCCTGTTTTTCTTATATTATATTCATACATATGGATTCATAGCAAATTTTATGCCAAAAAAAACTCCCAAAGGTTGACTTTGGAAGTTTTAAAATAACATACATACTGCTGGTCAAAGTCATTAATAGAACCAATCGTACAATCAATCTATTTTCAGCAACGAAATAGTAATCTATTGTCAGCGTTTTTAAGAGACAGCTCGTCTGCTAAGTTAGCTATCTATTAAAGTCATTGAGTAAACAGTAGTCATATTCATAAGTCTTTTTAACATCTGACTTTCTTGTAAAACACGTACTACGATACACGATGCCATGCGTCACGTGATGCTAGACGCGCTTCATCCCACGCCAAACGAGAATCGCCTTTCACTTCATTCCATGAACGCTCTAAGTCGGCTTCATGATCTTCAAAACGTGCATCTACTGGATAGCGAGCGCGATTTGCATAGCCTACCGCATACGCTGGGTGTAGGTCGCGATCAAACTCGTAACCTTCTTTGTAATAATCAGCATTGGCATACTCTGCGCGCCAGTAAGCTTCCTCATGGGTTGGATCAATGGCTTCAGCTGCTGCATGACCTGCGCCGCCACCAACAACTGCACCGATTGCACCACCAATGAGCGTACCTAATGGGCCTGCCATAGTACCGATGGCTGCACCTGCTGCTGCACCGCCTACACCGCCAATACCTGTACCTACTGGATGTGAGCCTGGCTCACCTGTAATAATGTCTGCATTCAAATCTTCTTTTGTCTCTTTAGACATGTTTTTTACTTCACTGCGATCGATAGCGTCATGGTTACTCATAGTATTGTCCCTAAATTATTTATTATTTGTTGAATTATTTATTTGCTAAAAGATTAGCGATATTGCTAAATCCAACTGAAGTATAGAAACTTATAGGTAGAGACAGATAGCCTGATTATGTAAACTGTGTCCGTATTGCGATTACATTGCGTTACAGCCTGTATCTTTATGACGTCTATGTACGGTGCGCTCATACTTTGGGTAATCATAAGAGATTAGCATTGATAAATTTACTATAGAAATCAACCCTATATCTGCATTAATGACCTTGCGATGGCACGTTGCCATTTATCAAGGTGTTGCTCACGAGCATCAATCGACATACTTGGCTCAAAAATACGATCTACTTGCCATGATGCTTTCATGGTTGACTCATCGTAAAGCCCAGTCTTTAAACCAGCGAGTAGTGCTGCACCCTTTGCCGTAATCTCTGTGTCTCTTGGACGTAGCACCGGAACATCTAGCAAATCTGCCTGAAACTGCATCAGCAAATCATTATTTGCCGCGCCGCCATCTACTCTCAGCTCAGTCAAGGGATGAGGGCTGTCTTTTGCATGGCGATGAGTACATCATAAGTCTGGTAGGCAACTGCTTCCAACGCAGCACGGGCAATATGGGCTTTAGTAGTACCGCGGCTCATACCAGTGATGCTAGCACTGATATCAGAACGCCAGTAAGGCGCACCCAATCCGGTAAAAGCAGGTAATAGCACCACACCTTCGCTACTGTCTACTTGGCGAGCTAAATCTTCAACATCGCTACTTTGTTGAATCATACCCAAATTGTCACGTAGCCATTGGATGATAGCTCCTGCCATAAAAACACTACCCTCCAAGGCATAGGTAACTTCTTTTTGGGTGGCTGTAGCATTCGCTTACCTGACTGTAAGATTTGATCAAATGATAAATTGTCTGGACGAGTTGGCGATATTTTTCGCTGCCATGCGATGGTGGTTAGCAGCTTGTGCTCGCTCAGTTTTGGCTGCTGACCAATGTTCATCAGCATAAAGCACCCTGTGCCATAAGTATTTTTGGCCATGCCAGCATCGAGACAGCCTTGCCCAAAAAGCGCGGCCTGCTGATCGCCGAGCACGGCTTGAATGGGTATTTGCTTTGCAAATAGGCCTTTTTGGTTTTGCCAAAATCACCGTCAGATGGCAGTACCTTAGGCAATATAGTCATAGGAATGGCAAACCGATCGCAAAGCGTCTCTGACCAAGCCAATTTATGAATATCAAATAGCAAAGTACGAGAAGCATTGGTCACGTCGATGACATGCTCGCCGCCAGTTAGCTTGTAAATCAGCCAGCTATCGATGGTGCCAACTGCTATCTCACCTTTACTCGCACGTACGCTGAGTTTGGGATTATTTTCGAGCAGCCAAGCAATTTTACTGGCACTGAAGTACGGATCTAAGCGCAGACCTGTGATGCGCTGAACCTCATCGGCCATATTGGCGCTATCAGCACCCTGATGAACGCTATCATCCATACTATTGGTAGCGCTTTCAGCAGCGAGTGTCTTGCAATAGTTTGCCGTGCGCCTGTCTTGCCAAATGATAGCGGGTGCGAGCGGTTTCCCTGTTTGCTTGTCCCACATGACAATAGACTCGCGTTGATTGGTAATCGCGATACTGGTGACATCAGTAGCAAGCAACCCTGCCTGATTGATAACATCATGCGCACAGCTAATCTGAGTTTGCCAGATTTGCTGTGCGTCTTGCTCAACAAATCCCGCTTTTGGCGTTTGCAGCGTCGTTGGCTGTTGTGCCATCTTAATAGGCCGTGCATGATCATCGTATAATATCGCTCGACTCGACGTTGTCCCTTGATCTAACGCCAAAATATATCCTGCCATTACGCATATCCTCTACTGATATTGTTGGTTCTATTTGATAAAAACCAGTGGCTATTCATTATTTGCTGTTAATCAATCACTGTATATTTTATAAATGACTGGCCAAATTATTTAGGGCGTGTTGAACATTCGCAAATAGGCACTGCTGATCGCTAAAATGGTTCCAGACAAGGCACAAAGCGACGATAATGCAGATGCCTTAGCGAGATTTGTAACGCCGTATGGGGCAATTTTAGCATCAGCCCCAACGATAAAAGCAGGGGATAGGACTCTTTTTTGCCGCTTCATCGTTAAAAATAAGCGCTTAAAATGACTAAACTTATTATTCTTAACATCGAATCGCCTAAAAAATAGTCGCTGTCAGTGCCATGGTCGAATGTTCAAGACGCCCTAATGATAAAAATAACAGCACGTTAATTTAAATTGGTTAACTCTAAGACGTCTTATTCGCTATGATGTTACTTATAAACGAATATTTAAAAACAGCTCAAACCTCTATCATACCGCTAGGGATGACACAATAGAGAGTAGCAGAATACTGAGCATTGACCCGTCACCATTGTGGCTATACAGTGTACGCCTTGTTTTGAATGATACATTTTTAGCGCTTTCGTATTAGCACGCACTTTATTAAAAAAGCATTCTGATATTTCAGTACAAATACTTTATTTCAGCATCATTTATTCGCTTACTAGCAAATCGTTTATAATAGTATGACCGCTTTATATTCTGAGCGATAAAATCTATTAATGCTGTCCGTTATTTTATAATACCTTACATTCTAATTAATGGCTTATGTGACTTATGAAATTCACTTTATCAGCGCTACCGACTGCTATGATGACAGTTGCACTCATGAGCGGCCCTATAGTGACTTATGCGAGCACGGGCTCAGATAATATAGAATCATCAGATGACATGACACCGGTGACTGTGACAAAAATTGTGGATGCCGATGGTCAGATTAATAATCAGACAGCTCAGACAGCAATGGCACCTAGTCATACATTAGCAGAGACTCATGCTGAGCACAGTGCATTAAACACCCTTATCGATCCAATCACACACAAAGCCGTGGATAATAGCTATCCATTAGAAGTCTCTAGCTTTTTAAGCCTAGAACAAGCGCAAAAGCTTTTGGTTCAAGTCTCGCCCAAAATAGCGGCCAATCAAGCAGCCATCGCTGCCAGCGAATACCAAACTGAGGCCCTCAGAACCATCGACAACCCCCTCGTATTTGCGCGCGTCTCTGCCAGTGCTTACCATCTTGATGAGGATATAGATCTATCGTCTCTTAGAAACGGTATCGTCAACGGAGTAAATAATACCGTCGATAACGCGGTTCCTCCGATTGCAGACCTGCCAGATTTACCAAACTTTGGGGAGTTGGTCGGTGAGCGAATTCCAGACTCTTATAATATTAAGCGCTCAGGATCGACGACGGGCGCAGGTCTTGGTGTGGTCTGGCCTATTTATACAGCTGGACGTACGGACGCATTGACTGGCGCCTCAGATGCACGCACACAAGAAGCAGTCGCCGATAGCATCCTTGATAAAAACGAGCTTTATAATACGTTAATTGAACGGTATTTTAAGGCCCAATTGGCGATCATTGCCGCTTACTTACGTGAGGGATGCTTACGATACCTTGCAGCAAACGGATCATATGGCAGAACGCTTGTTTGAAGAAGGCTTTATTTCGCGCGTCGATAGACTAGAAGCACAGTCTGCGCTTGCCGATGCCAAAAGCGAATCCGTCAATGCCAATAACGACGCGCGCTTAGCCATGATTGCGCTACAGCGATTGCTACGTACTGATTATCGTATTAAGCCGACGACGCCATTATTTGTCTCTAGCCGTCCCCTACCGGATGTTAGCTATTTTCAGGATTTGGCACTGAATAATCATCCAGGATTACAAAAGGTCGCCGCCAAACGCGCGCAGGCTCAGCAGTTGCATGCATTATCAGATACTGGCTACAAGCCGACAGTCTTGCTATATGGTTATGGTCAGCTCGAAAAGACCCAAGCTGGGTCGCTGGTATCTCTGCCAGTTGGAAGCTATGGGGCGGACTGGATAAAACCGCGTCATTGGCATCAAGCAATGCTCAAATACGTCAGGCAGATCTTTCTGAGATTGAAGTCAGCGACAACCTGCTACTGCTGGTAGAAAAAAACTGGCACGATGTTAATAATGCTCAATCACGCTATCAAGCGCTACAAAGTAACGTTGATTTGGCTGCAGAAGTGTTAAGATTGCGCCGCTTAGGATTGCAAGAAGGCGTGAATACCACAGTCGATGTGGTACAAGCACAAACGCAATCGCTCAAAGCACGTACTGAGCAAGCGCAAGCAGCAAACGACTATGTACAGTCATTGGCCGCACTCATGCAAAGCTGCGGTACGCCGCTTGCTTTTAACGCTTATCTTAATGCCGCTGATATCCAGCTGCCGACTTTGTACACTGAATGATGATTGTATATGAAAGCTTATAAAGTATACGAATAAGCGCTATGTCGTCGTTTCAACTTTTAAGTGTTATAAGGCTAATGAGCGAAGATATATACCAAATCAGCATGACGCTATCAAACAATAACGCTCAATAAACCATACTATTACTATAGTGAATCACTGTTTTATGAAAAACCAACGTCCAAATCGATAAATAATTGGCTACAAACTTTGCTACAAACGTGGCCTATTGCGAATACCACTAATGTTTGGGCACATTGCGCCAGTGTCGGATTTTTTGGTTTTTTATCCATCTTTCCAGCAATGGCGGTATTTGTGCTGATTTATGGTCTCGTATTTTCACCCGTTGAGATGCAGGAGCATATCTCCATTTTGCGTCCGTTTATACCTGATACAGTGTACGAAGTCCTCAATTCGCGCCTGAGCGAGTTGGTCTCTAATACCAAATCCACGCTGACATTTAGCCTGATCATATCGACCTTACTTGCCCTTTATGCTGGTTCCAAAGGCATCAAATCTTTAATTGCCCTTGTCAATCTCGCTTTTCATATCACCCAAGAGCGCAGCTTTATACAAGGCACGGTTCGAGCAGTGAGCCTGACCTTTGGTGCAGTAGTCGTCTTGATAATAGCGGTGTCTTCTATTGCTATTATCCCTGTAGCAGCGAATTACTTCCCCCTTCCCTCAAGTGGCTGAAACGGTTGCACTGTGGGCCAGATGGCCTGTATTGGCGGGTATTATCTTTTTAAGCTTTTTAAGTCTTTATCGTCTCGCGCCAAATCGCGATGCCGTTGCACTAAAAAAACTGGTTCCAGGAGCAACGCTCGCGACCATTCTTTGGATTATATTGTCCGTACTGTTTTCGATTTATGTGCAAAACTTCAACAACTATAGTGCTGAATTTGGGGCGCTATCAGCGGCGGTGGTCATTATGCTTTGGCTATATTATTCAGCCTTTGTCGTCGCTTTTGGTGCGATTTTTAATTCTGAAGCCATAGACAATGCCAAACCTTATGCTGTTCGAGTGTACTAATCATAAATCCTTTGTTCTCAACTTTGCTGCTTTAGGAATCACACCGTCATGACTGAATTTCCAAACGAATCAGACAACTCAAATAAATCAGTTGATTCAAACGAGTCAGTGACCTCTCAAGATACAAAAGCCTCCGTCGATCCAATAGAAAATGTATCTAGTGGGTCTGACGTTCCAGAGCAATCTGTACCCGCTTATAGTCGGGGCAACGCAAAAGCTGATAAATCTGCTCGTATGAAAAGATATTGCTCGTACTGTTTGTATTAGGTGTTCTTGGCGCAATTGCATACGGTTTATATAAAAGCAATCAGCATAATGAACCAGAAGTCATTACCCTCCAAGGGCAAATGCAAATGCAGCAAACCTCTATCGCTGCAAAGGTAGCAGGCCGCATTGCTAACATTATGGTGACAGAAGGTGATACGGTTACGGTGGGTCAACAACTCATTGAGATGGATTCGCCTGAGATTAACGCTAAGATCAACCAAGCACGTGCTGGTAAGCAAATCGCACAAAGTCAATTGGACAAAGCAGAAAACGGGGCACGCCCGCAAGAGATCGCTCAAGCCAAAGCCGCTTGGCAAGCCAATAAAGCCGCGTCTGATTTGGCAGAAAACACCTATCAGCGTGTCAATCGTCTGTATGAAGAAGGATTGATGGCACGGCAAAAACGCGATGAGGCTTATGCCCAATACCTAGCCACTCAAGACCAAACTGAAGCCGCACGTTTGCAATATGATTTGGCATTAGAAGGTGCTCGCAGTGAAGACAAATCAGCGGCTACCGCTCAAGTCGCACAAGTTGATGCCCAGCTAGATGAAGCACTGGCAGCAAAAGAAGAGGCCAATCTAAAGAGCCCTATCGCTGGTGTTGTGGACAATGTCATCGTTAGTGCTGGAGAAGTCATCGGTCAAGGCGTTCCTTTGCTGACGTTGGTGGATACCAATGACCAATGGGTAGTGCTCAATGTCACTGAGTCGTATTTAAACCAGTTCGCTATCGGTCAGACATTTACAGGTACTATTCCCGCATTATCATCAGCAGATAAGCCTTATAGCAAGCAGTTTACTGTTTATGCGACATCGACCTTATCTGATTTTGCCACTTGGCGACCGACCAACAATGATGATGGTTTTGATGTGCGTACCTTTGAGGTCAAAGCACGACCATCCACGCCTGATACTCGCATTCGCTCAGGAATGAGTGTGGTTGTGCATATTAATCCTATCAATCAGAACCAAGAGTAGGCCATGCACTTGACTAAGTTAAGTGAGGCTTTTTTACGTAGCGCCGCTTATGAGCGCCGTTTTTTAGCCAAAAACCATTGGGACCTTAGTATGGTGGTATGGATACCACTAGCTACAGTGCTGCTGATTTGGTGGATATTTTCACAGACTCAGATTACTGACTTACCCATTGGAGTAATCGATCAAGACAATAGTGCTGTTGCCAATACTACCGTACGTTACTTAGAAGCCAGTCCTACGCTTACGGTTAGACAGCTTTATTATTCACCAGCGGATGCAGAGGCTGCGATCTTGCAACGTGATATTTATGCGGTTGTCATCATTCCTGAAGACTTTTCGCGTAACATTTTATCTAACAAGCCTGCCCCTTTAACCCCTACAAGTAAACGCCCAGTACGGTACGCACTCTGGCATTATTCAAACGGCTGTCCAAGCAGTTGCTAGCACCTTATCCGCAGGGGTAGAGATCAAACGATTGATAAAGCAAGGCGTAGGGCCGTCGCAAGCCATGACTGCTTACTCGCCTATCAGTATCCAGCGTATTAGTTTGTTCAATGCTGCAACCAATTATCAGCAGTTTTTGGCATCGACCGTCATACCTGCACTACTACATATATTAGCGATGGTCGTCGGGGCAACCACCATTGGTCGCGAGCTGCGCGATAAAAATATTGGTCGCTGGTATAACTTTATCAGTACAGGTACACCTGACTTAACCTTGGTTAAATCTTCTAAAAAAGCAGCTGCGTTAAACACCACACAAGATAGCAATAATAACACTGCACCATCATCAGACTCAAAAATGCCCAATTCGGTGAGTATATCAGTGTTGTTATCTGGTCTATTAGGCAAATATTTTTGGCCAATATTGGCCTATAGCTTATGGTCGGCTTTGGTATTGTGGCTTGTAACGTCGAACCAAAATATAAGCATTGGGTCAATCATCGCAGTATATATCGGCCTATTGTGTTTGATGATACTGTCATTCTGGCTGGGTGCTATTTTTACTTTGAATTCTTTCTCATTACGTATGGGTTTATCAACCACTGGTTTTATTTCAGCGCCTTCTTATGCCTTTGCCGGTGTGACCTTTCCTTATATTGCGATTAGTGATAGCGCGCAATACTGGTCAAATGCATTGCCACTGACACACTACCTCAAGCTACATATTGCCCAGTTACAAATGCAAGCGCCGCTTGCTATATCCCCTACCCATTGTCTATGGTTTAGCGGTTGCTACCATGATAGCCATACTACTGACAGCCTTATTAACCAAACGCGCATTGGCGCATCCTGAACGTTGGGGGAGCACGCTAATGTCCGCACAATCAAAGCTCAAGCGCAAAAAACCTCAATCAGATATCGCTCCAGCATCTCAAACATTTTGGACAAGCTTTATTCAAACTTTCAAAGACGTTTTTGGGGATAAAGGCGTACTTTTGATGCTGATTATTGCCCCGATTATCTATGGGTTTTTCTATCCTTGGCCCTACTCAACTGAAGTGGTCAACCATGTACCAGTGGGTATTGTTGATCATGACAATAGTAACTTGTCGCGCACGCTCGCCCGTTATGCAAGTGCCAGTCCATATCTAGATACTGAGCACTTTATCAATGAACAAGCGGCCAAAGAAGCCATATGGTCCGATCAAATTGCAGGCTATATGTTGATTCCAAGCGGCCTTGAAGAACAAGTCATGTCAGGACAGCAAGCGTATGTTAGCGTCCTCGGCAATGGCGGCTACTTTATTTTAAATAAGAACGTCCAACTGGGATTCTCTAAAGCAGTTGGTACTGTATCAGCGGGGATCAAGGTAAAGAGAAATATCGCGAAAGGCGCTTATGCACCCACCGCAGCACGGAGCGCTCAAGCAGTACCACTACAAATCATGCCACTTTATAATCAAACTGAAGGCTACGGTGCCTACGTCGTACCAGCCGTCTCCGTCATTATCTTACAACAGACACTATTGATGGCAACCGCCATGCTGATTGGCACTTGGTATGAGCAGCGGCGTCATGCTGCGAGTGTACGCGGTTGGCTCGGACGTATCACAGCGCTGAGCACGCTAAGCTTTATCATTGGCTGTTTTTATTATGGTTGGGCGTTTGAGCTACATCATTATCCACGTGGGCAAAATATGCTCGGAACGCTATTGTTTTTAGCACTGTTTTGTCCGACAGTCGCAACGCTCGGCTGTGTACTTGGGCTATGGTTCCGGCAGCGTGAGCGCAGTATGCAGATCTTAATTTTTATCTCCTTACCGATATTTTTCTTAAGCGGCTATCCATGGCCAGCAGACCAGTTGCCCCAAGTTTTGCAAGTAATACGCTGGATCGTACCAACTACCCCCTGCGATCAACACCTCTGTACAGCTTAACCAAATGGGTGCCAGTATCTCTCAAGTCGCTATAGGATTTTATGCGCTGGCTGGCTTATGGTTGCTCTATTTTGTTTTATTGCTATTTTTACGCAAGCGTATTCCGCAAAAAAGAGCCTACTTATAAATCTTCAAATCAATTAAATCTATGAGCATAAAAAAAGCGCCTACTAACATTAGCAGGCGCTTTTTTATACATATAACACTTTTACTTTGAGTCATTTTTAAACATTAAAATACTCGGTTCAAACCGTTAAGCGCAGCCACACGGTATGCTTCTGCCATCGTTGGATAGTTAAAGGTCGTATTTACAAAGTACTCAAGCGTATTGTTGCTCTTACACTTCATCACAGCCTGACCGATATGAATAATCTCCGAAGCGTGGTTCCCGTAGCAATGAATGCCTAAAATCTCCAACGTATCACGATGGAACAATATCTTTAGGACACCCGAGCGTTCACCAATGATTTGGGCACGTGCCAGATGTTTGAAGAACGCTTGACCCACTTCATACGGAACTTTCTCATCTGTTAGCTCCTGCTCTGTTTTACCGATACAAGAGATTTCAGGAATGGTATAGATACCAGTCGGTACACTAGATACTGGTTCCGCATCACTGTCACCAACCATAAAAGCAGCGGCACAGCGACCTTGGTCATAGGCAGCAGAAGCTAGTGATGGCCAACCGATTACGTCGCCCGCCGCATAGATATTGTCGACGTCCGTACAGTAAGTATCATCTACTTTTAACTGACCACGGCCGTTTGCTTTTAGCCCAATGGCGTCTAAATTCAGGCCTTCGGTGTTACCTGAGCGACCATTTGACCAAAGAATGGCATCAGATTTGATGCGCTTGCCGCTCTTTAAATGCAAAACCACATAATCATCATGAGTCTCAAGATGATCAATCTCTTCGTTACTACGGATAAGCACACCGAACTGTCTAAAGTCATGCGCGATCGCATCGCTGATTTCGCTATCCAAATAGTTCAGTAGCTGATCTTGGTTGTTAATAAGATCAACCTTATAACCAAGTCCTGTAAAAATAGAAGCATACTCACAGCCAATCACCCCTGCACCATAGATGATGATTTTTTTGACGACATAATCCATTTGCAAGATTTTGTCAGAGTCAAAAACGCGTGGATGTTTAAAGTCTAAAATATCAGGACGGTAAGGACGACTACCGACAGTAATGATGGCTTTATTGAAAGTAATAGTTTCGTAGATATTGTCGTCGACTTCAATGCGCAGCGTATGAGCGTCAATAAAACTTGCCCAACCTTGAATAACTTCGATACGGTTGCGCTCATAAAAACGGGTATGCGTACTGACTTGACGACGGATTACTTGACGCGCCTTAGCCAATACTTCATTTAGCGGAACTTGCTTATACTCCATCGCTTTGGTAAACATCGGGTCGCGACGGAAGTTAATCAAGTTAAATACTGATTGGCGCAATGCTTTACTAGGAATTGTACCGACGTGAGTAGAGTTACCTCCTACTTGATCACGCGGATCGACGACGACCACTCTTTACCAGACTTGGTCAGCTTCATGGCAGCGGCTTCACCAGCAGGACCTGCACCTAAAACCACCGCATCATACTCATACTCGTGATCGTCACTTTTTAGTCGACGAGAATCTTTGGTAAATCCAGATTTGATATCAATACGAGTGTCATCAAGCGGGTTGATGAGATCAGGGTAATGCATGATATCTTCAGTGACCTGCTCATGAGTCTGCTCGATTTTCTGTTTTGTGTCTTTACCTTCAGTATGCTCAGGATTGGGCGAACGACCATTAGTTTTATTCGATACTTCAGTATGGACGTCTTTACCAGTATCATTGGTTGCGTCACTTATATTTTTACTTACCATCATGTCCTCTTTATGTATTGTTTGCTCTATTAATATCTATGTGCACGAGTTAATATTTTTAATATCCAAGCAGCTTAGTAAAGTTGTACTCACCATAAGGTATGAATAGACTTTTTACAAACTTGATGACGATTACATATTATAAAATTAATAGTCCATTACCCAATGCGGCGTTTAAGACCTGTCATCTGTAATATACGCGTGGCGATTTCTTCAACAGACATCTCTGATACATCCAAACTTGGGATACCATGCGTGATATAAATTCCCTGTATCGCGCGCTGTTCTTGCTGGCATTGCTGATAACTTGAGTAACGACTGCCCGCACGGCGCTCTTGGCGTATTTTTACCAAGCGATCGGTATCAATGAGCAAACCAAACAGTTTGTCTTTATGGTCACGCAGAGCTTTTGGTAGTTGATTGTCGTACAAATCATCTTCGGTCAGAGGATAGTTAGCGGCGCGAATACCGAATTGTAATGCTAAGTATAGAGAAGTCGGTGTCTTACCAGAGCGTGACACACCCACCAAAATAATATCTGCTGCATTATAATGACGAGTACGTGCGCCATCATCATTGTCTAAGGCGAAATGGACTGCATCGATACGCTCTTTATATGTCTCAGAGTCGACATCATCATGCGCATGACCTGAATGACCATCTGGCTCTACGCCAGTCTCTTCTGCAACGCGGCCAATCAACCCTTCGTACATATCCAAATTACAGCTGTGTGCTGAATTGATTTTTTCACGAATCTCTGGATTGACGATCGTATCAAACACCAACGGCAACGACCCATCACGTTGATACGCCATGTTTATCTGCTCTACGGCATCATCGGCACGCTCTAAGCTATCGACGTATGGCAACACTCTTGTCTCAAAAGGGACCGAGGCAAACTGACTCAAAATAGCGCGTCCGAGGGTCTCAGCCGTAATTGCGGTGCCATCTGAGATAAAAAATGCCGTTCTGATGGCTTGTGAGCTGTCCAAGTTTAGCGCATGACGATTTTGGATAGTGGACTTGACTTGTTCAGATGGATTGCTTGAGTACATAACGTTGACACCTCGGTTGAAAGCTCAATAATGATCTTCATTTCATTTTTAGTATTGATCTAATAGCAATTATCTAACTTTGGCTGCCTTATCTCTTGTAAATGCAGAACGATGGCAGCGCTGCTATTGCATATTTATATAGCCATATGCATCACTTATCTATCCGCTACATTATACGCATATTAGCTTGTTAATAGAAATTAATGTTACAGGCGTACACTTAGCACCAACATTGTTTTTCATCTTGTCGTCATAACCAATCCACCTCTCATCAAGGCATTTTTTATAGCATTTCCTATATATAAACATAAGATTGAAACATAAATTATAAAAATACTCTAAATATGGCTTATTTGAATACGTCTATTTTATGCAGTAATTGGCTTTTGAAAGCGCATAACATCGTCACTAGCAATGATATTTTTCATCTGAGTAAATACGAAACTTGATTAGACTGGCCTTACTCTGTGTAGCAAATCCTACAATTTGTGTATTTTTAACAAGTTTTTGGTAAAACCCCTCGAATTCCCTCCCCTAATATGGCGGTATAATTCACCGTTATAATCTTTACTAAATAACCTTATTTTCTGGAGTTATCATGGCAGCGCAATCTACAGCACTTGTAATCAATCTTGATCAGCTAGGAAAAGACGACATCGAAATGGTTGGTGGCAAGAATGCCTCACTTGGCGAGATGATCAGCCATCTTTCTGATTTAGGCGTTAGTGTTCCAGGCGGCTTTGCCACCACATCAAACGCATTCAATCGCTTTTGACAGAAACAGGCTTATTAGAAAAAATCAACAACGAGCTAAACACATTGGATGTCAATGATGTTAATAAGCTTGCGGCGACTGGTAAAAAGATCCGTACTTGGATTATTGAGCAAGAATTGCCAAAAGATCTTGAGCAAGAAGTACGTCAAGCGTTCGAAACCATGAGCGGCGGCGAAGACATCGCTGTTGCTGTACGCTCTTCTGCGACTGCTGAAGATTTGCCAGATGCGTCATTTGCTGGTCAACAAGAAACCTTCTTGAACATTCGCGGTATTGATAACGTCCTAATTGCTATTAAAGAAGTATTTGCCTCGCTATATAACGACCGTGCAATCTCTTACCGTGTACACAAAGGTTTTGAGCACGAAGGTGTGGCATTGTCCGCTGCCGTACAGCGTATGGTGCGCTCAGAGACTGGTGCTGCTGGTGTTATGTTCACGCTGGATACCGAAAGCGGTTTTGATCAAGTCGTGTTCATCACGTCAAGCTATGGTCTTGGCGAAATGGTTGTACAAGGTGCGGTCAACCCAGACGAATTCTACATCTCAAAACGTCTGCTCGCTGATGGTAAGCCTGCCGTTATTCGTCGTAACCTAGGCAGCAAACACAAGAAAATGGTTTATGGTGATGAAGGCAGCACCGCAAAATCAGTGAAAACGGTCGATGTTGAAAAACAAGATCGCATGCAGTTCTCTTTGACTACCGAAGAGCTGACCTCTCTTGCCAAGCAAGCAGTAACCATCGAGCAGCATTATGGCCACGCGATGGATATCGAATGGGCAAAAGACGGTGATAGCGGTGAAATCTTTATCGTTCAAGCACGTCCTGAAACCGTTAAGAGTCGCCAAGACAGCAATGTCATGGAGCGTTATGTCATCGACACGACTGGCGCAAAAGTATTGTGTGAAGGTCGTTCAATCGGTCAGCGCATCGGTTCGGGTAAAGTACGTATCGTTACTCACCTAAACGAGATGGACAAAGTAGAAGAAGGCGATGTTCTGGTATCAGACATGACTGATCCAGATTGGGAACCAGTCATGAAGCGCGCTTCTGCCATCATCACCAACCGTGGTGGTCGTACGTGTCACGCAGCCATTATCGCGCGTGAGTTAGGTGTGCCCGCCATCGTTGGTTGTGGTAACGCCACTGAACTGCTAGTCGATGGTCAAGACGTGACTGCGTCTTGTGCTGAAGGCGACACTGGTTTTATTTATGAAGGCCAGATTGACTTTGAAGTACAGACCAACTCGGTTGAGTCTATGCCAGAGCTTGCATTCAAAGTCATGATGAACGTTGGTAACCCAGATCGCGCCTTCTCATTCACCCAGATGCCAAACGAAGGTATTGGTCTTGCGCGTTTAGAGTTTATTATCAACCGTATGATCGGTGTGCATCCAAAAGCGCTGCTAAACATGAACAGCTTGCCACGTGAGATCTCACAAGCCATTCAAGAGCGTATCGCAGGCTATGCCTCACCTGTTGACTTTTATGTTGATAAATTGGTTGAAGGTATCTCAACCCTAGCCGTTGCCTTTATGGATCAGCCAGTTATTGTTCGTATGTCAGATTTCAAATCAAACGAATATGCTAACTTGCTTGGTGGTAAGCTGTACGAGCCATCAGAAGAGAACCCAATGCTTGGTTTCCGCGGCGCTAGCCGTTATGTCTCTGACAACTTCCGTGACTGTTTTGAGCTTGAGTGTAAAGCGCTAAAACGTGTTCGTGATGAGATGGGCTTAACCAACGTTGAGATCATGATTCCATTCGTCCGCACCACTGGTGAAGCGGCGCAAGTAATCGAGTTACTTGAGAAAAATGGTCTAAAACGCGGTGAAAATGGTCTACGCATCATCATGATGTGTGAGCTACCAACCAACGCGTTACTCGCAGAAGAGTTCCTAGAGTACTTCGATGGTTTCTCAATCGGCTCTAACGATTTGACTCAGTTAACGCTTGGTCTTGATCGTGACTCAGGTATCGTCTCACATCTGTTTGATGAGCGTGACACTGCTGTTAAGAAATTGCTCACTATGGCTATCGACGCTTGCCGTAAGCAAAACAAATATGTTGGCATCTGTGGTCAGGGCCCATCAGACCATCCAGATCTAGCGTTCTGGTTAATGGAACAAGGTATCAGCTCGGTATCATTGAACCCTGATTCTGTGCTAGATACTTGGTTCTTCCTAGCTGGTGAAGAAAAGTAGACCGTTACGTTCAGTCGCAGCGGTAACTCACACAGTCATTAAAGATACCACTATTAGGGTCTATTTGATTTTTCAAATAGACCCTAATATAATGTCTTAAGACATGACTAACTATGCAGGCAACTATGCAGATTTTCCTTGCTCGAAATAACGTACAAGCTGGTCCATACAATCTGGAGCAGCTTAATATCATGCTGGCATCAGGCGAAGTATTGCTTGATGATTTAATCTGGCATGAAGGCTTAGATCAGTGGCAGCGCGTAGGAAATGTGACCAATAATCAAACGGTCTATCGACCGACTGGTGCTACTACTCCTGATGCGAATGATTCTATTATCAATAATGTGACCGTCTTCCCTGAAGATACCAGCAATACTAAAGATAATAATTCAATATCATTAGATAGACTATATGGCAAGCCTGAACGTTCTAAAAATGTGAAGGCCGATATGACGACCAATCGTCATCAAACGCCGCACAACAATGTCTCATTAAACAAAACTGCTCTCAAAAAGACGGTCGCAGATAATGATAAAGTCATTGGTGATGTGGTACTGGCGCCGATTATGTCACGCATATTGGCAACCGCGCTCAACGGCCTGCTTTACGTATTGGCCATATTGCCATTAGTAATGGCACTGACCAAAATGGATGTAGACTATACCAAGTTTCAAAACATCCAAAATATGGACGCTGCCTATCAATATTCAATGTCGTTGATGGAAAGCATTCCAAGCAGTACGCTCATGATGTCGCAAGTCATGGTTTTTGGCTTGTTTGCACTGCAGCTGGTATTTATTACCATGCGTGGTCAATCCCTAGGCAAAGTAATCACTGGTATTCGGGTTGTGGATCAGACCACACATCGTCTACCCTCGTTTATCAAGCTGGTCGGTACACGTACGTTACTGTTGTTTATTATCTATAATTTACTGTTTTCGTTTACTAGCTTTTTGGGTTTTGTGATTATTGCTATCCATTATTATATGGCATCAAAAAGCCCTGAAAATATCGGTTGGCATGACAAACTTGCCAAAACTTTAGTGGTCAAAGCAGACAGTAGCCAACTGGTAAAAAAGTCAAAATCTGAATAATATTTTATTCACCATATTGTTTCAGATAAAAACGCTGCGCAAGATCGCAGCATTTTTATTGAGTAACGCTTATTTTCCATCTTTTTATATCTTATTGGCAGCCGCTTGGTGATTACCCTTTGTGTTAAGCGCCAAGTGCTGTTATAATACGGCGCTTTATAAACTAAGCTTATTTCTTACTATATTTTTAAGAACGTGGGCTTACCTTATAAATCTCCTTGCTATTAACATAGGGTTAATAGCTACTAATCCGTAAGGAGTCATAATGCGACATTACGAACTGGTGTTACTTGTACACCCAGACCAAAGCGACCAAGTGGTCGGCATGGTTGAACGCTATATCAAGTTGGTTCAAGACAACGGTGGTACTATCCATCGCCTTGAAGATTGGGGCCGCCGTCAATTGGCTTATCCAATCAACAAGATTCACAAAGCTCACTACGTTCTTTTCAACATCGAAACTGACGGCGAGACTTTGGCTGAACTTGAAGAATTATTCCGCTATAACGACGCGATCATTCGTAGTCTAGTTATGCGCCGTGACGAAGCTATCACTGAAGAGTCGCAGTTAGCCAAGAATGCCGATGAAAAACGCGCACGCAAAGCAACTACTCGTCGTCCAGACAATCGTGAAAACGATAATGACGACAACGACAACAGTGAAGACTAATTAAAGGAGAATACTCATGGCACGTTTCTATCGCCGTCGCAAATTCTGCCGTTTCACTGCTGAAGGCATCACTCACATCGACTATAAAGATGTTGAATTGCTAAAACAGTACATTAGTGATAATGGCAAAATCGTACCAAGCCGTATTACCGGTACGTCTACTAAATATCAGCGTCAACTAGCGACTGCTATCAAGCAAGCTCGTTATTTATCGCTACTTCCATACACTGATAACCATCAAGGTTAACCGCTAACTAGGAATGACTCATGCAAATTATTTTGTTACAGCGTATCGTCAACCTTGGTAAACTCGGTGAAACTGTCGATGTAAAACCAGGTTACGGTCGTAACTTTCTTATCCCTCAAGGCCGCGCTCTACCTGCGACCAAAGCTAACATTGAAAAGTTCGAAGCACGTCGTGCTGAGCTTGAAGCTGAAGAAGCAAAAGAGATCGCTACTGCTCAAGAGCGTGCTGATGCACTAACTGACGTTAATGTTATCATGCGTGCGAAATCAGGTGACGAAGGCAAGCTATTCGGCTCTATCGGTACTCGCGATATCGCTGAAGCATTGACTAACTCAGGTTTAGAAGTAGACCGTGCTGAAATCAAGCTACCTGAAGGCACACTACGTCAAGTTGGCGAATACAATGTTGATATTCAGCTACACCATGACGTTACTGCTAGCATCTTAGTTACTATTCTTTCTGAAGATGGTAACAACGAAGATTCAGCTGACGAAGAAGAAGCTGAAGAAGATTATTCTGAAGAGTAATCTTCTAGATAATTAGACTCAGTCTATAAAAAAAGCCAGTGACCTTGTGTTGCTGGCTTTTTTTATGTCGATATTTTATACATGTGATCGTAATACTTTCGCATTACATCAGAGTTTTCTTGATGCCTTGTAAGTATCAATCGATTACTAAAAGCTGTATTCAATACTATTTGTCAGCATGATATCTTGCAGTAACCATTTGCAACAACTCACTTAAAAATGCTATACCAACCAACAAGATACTGTCTATATAATTGTATTCATCATAACGAGTAGAAAGATTTTTCTATTTTTATACTTTTCGTTGATAGAGTACTTTAATATGACTAACACTGATGAAATAAACACTGACGATAAACTACTTTGTGTCAAAGGTAACGATTTCTATTCAGAGGGTGAGATCTATACGGTAGGTAGAATCGTAAATGACAAATACTTTCAGATACTGACCAGCGGCGATGATGATCACTGGTATGCAACGCTAGATGATAAAGGTATTTACGTAAGCTTCGATTCTACGATAGCTACTGACAATAAAGCGTTCTTCGATAAGATTGCTTAGATTGGAGTTTATATAAAACTCATCTTGAACAAAAAATAAGCGATACCTTATAAAAGACTGGCCATCTATAGTGGTCAGTCTTTTTTAGTGAAAAACCTTGGTTAAATGCGGTCTGAAAATCGAAAAGCGATAACTCTGCAGGCATAAGAATGCCACTACTCTCATCAGAAAATGTTCATATCGCCATAACAAACAGCATCTCTTTGACAAATGTATTTCCTAGTGCCCCCTATTTGCTATAAAATATGCCCCTTCAAAATTTCGTATCGTTATTGATGCCTGTTTGCGTGAATAACTCATTAAGATATAAACCATATTGAGACAGTGATGATTGTATTTTGGCTTGTGCTGACCATTCTTTTTATTATTTTCGCTACCGCAAAATTGAAGTGGCATCCTTTTTAGTGTTGATTTTGTCCGCTTTTTTGGTTGCCCTTTTTTACCAAGTACCGCTCAACACTGTTGCAAAGACAATCTCTGATGGTTTCGGTGGTATTTTAGGCTACATCGGTCTTGTGATTGTGTTTGGTACGATTATTGGCTTAATCCTCGAAAAACAGGGGCGGCTATTGTAATGGCAGAGTCAGTCATCAAAGTATTGGGGCCACGCTTCCCTACTTTGACCATGTCTATCGTCGGTGCAGTGGTTTCGGTGCCTGTATTTTGTGATTCTGGCTACATTATCTTAAACTCTTTAAAAGAGTCTTTGGCTGAGCGATTACATGTATCAAGTGTCGCGATGAGTATTGCCTTGGCTACTGGTCTATACGCCACTCATACCTTCGTACCGCCTACGCCAGGCCCAATCGCGGCGGCAGGTAATTTAGGACTAGAGTCAAACTTAGGTTTGGTCATCATGGTCGGTGTGGTTGTCACGGCTGTTGCCGTATTGGCCGGCTGGTGGTGGTCGAATCGCTTTCTTAATGCCACGCCTGATAATATCAATGCCACAGATGCTCAAGCAGCGACCCTACCTGAAGGCATAAAAACACGCGATGACTACAGCAAACTGCCTTCAGCAACAATGGCGTTTTTACCTATCATTGTGCCTATCATATTAATTTGTCTGTCGTCGGTTGCCAATTTCCCAAGTGCACCGTTCGGTAGTGGTACGCTAGCAGAGGTTTTGATATTCATCGGTAATCCACTGACTGCATTGTTGATTGGTTTGTTTTTATCGTTTTTATTGATTGATTCAGAGCAAAAACGCAGCAAATCAGCGATAGTATCTCACAAGGTTTGGTAGTAGCAGCCCCTATCCTACTGATCACTGGTGCTGGTGGCGCATTTGGTGCCATGCTAAAAGTGACGCCAATTGGCGATTATCTAGGTTCAACGTTATCGGCCTTGGGTTTAGGTATTTTATGCCATTTATCGTCTCTGCTGCGCTAAAAACAGCACAAGGCTCAACCACAGTGGCATTGGTCACAACCTCTGCTATGGTTGCCCCACTGTTGAACCAAATTGGCTTGGACAGTGAGCTTGGCCGTGTATTCTGTGTGATGGCAATTGGTGCCGGTGCCATGACGATCTCACGCCAATGATAGCTTCTTTGGATCGTGAGTCAGTTTAGTCGCATGAGCGTGGCACAAGCGTACAAAGCGCACTCAATGGCCACTGGTATCCAAGGGTGACTAGCATCGTATTTATCTGGTTGTTAACCCTAGTGTTTATCTAGTTCATGAGATTGGGTACGTATATATACGTTTATTTGATTATTGCTAAGTAAACGTTTTAAAACACGACACTGTTGCGATGATCGTGTCATTAAGATATTCAAAGAGAGCCGTATGAAAATTTTGATCGCCCCTGACTCGTTTAAAGAAAGCCTAGAAGCACTCGATGTTTGCCACGCCGTTCAATCTGGCTTTAGTCAAGTGTTTCCAGATGCTGATTACAAATTATTGCCGATGGCGGATGGCGGTGAAGGCACCTCAGCGGTATTGTCTTATGTCTTGGGTGGGCGCTGGAAAGAAGTCAGAGTGCATGATCCATTGATGAGACCAATCATCGCCAAGTATCTGTTATTGCCCAATGCGACGGCGGTTATTGAAGTGGCTCAAGCCTGCGGATTGCACCTACCAACAGCTGATGAGCGTAATCCTATCGTTGCTAGCACTTATGGCGTTGGGGAGCTGATTGCTGATGCTTTGGAGGAAGGGGCTAAACGCATCATCATCGGTCTGGGTGGTAGCGCAACCAATGATGCAGGCCTTGGCATGCTAATGGCGTTAGGCATAACATTTCATGATATCAATGACAGTCTGCTCACTCATGGTGGTGGCGCACTTGCCAGCTTACATAAACTCGATAATACTAACCTTCATACAAAGATATCAGACACAGTATTTGAGGTTGCTTGTGATGTGACCAATCCGCTCTGTGGTCTGCTTGGGGCCAGCGCTGTGTTTGGCCCACAAAAGGCGCTTGTCCGGAGCAAGTCAATACCTTGGATAAAGCGCTCAGTCACTTTGCGACCATATGTGGACAGCATGGCTATGAAGACTGTCAACACGTTGCAGAGCGCTGGCGCGGCAGGCGGTCTTGGCTATGCGATGATGACGTTCTTTAAAGCTCAGCTGAAGTCAGGCTTTGATACGGTTGCCGAAGTGGCTCACCTGTCACAGCATATCGCAGAGGCTGATCTTGTCATCACAGGTGAAGGCAAGCTCGATGCGCAAACCGCCATGGGTAAGGTCGCTGGTGGTATCAGCCAAATCGCTAAGGCCAGCCGCACACCTGTTATCGCTATCTGCGGCAGTGTTGACGGACTAAAACCTGCTCAGACCAGTCAGTTCAATGTTGTGATGCCAAGTATCCAAAAAAGTAGATACGATCGATAATGTGTTGGGTTCTGCTTATAACAACATTGAAACGACTGCTGCTAATATCGCTGCAAGTATCAAACTTGGGCAGACTTTGAGATAGTCGCAATCTATCAATGAACCTTCTTCACTAAATGTACAGTTATTAAACCCTTTGTTAGCTGTACATTTATCACTCTCAACATATCTATAGCCATTTTTTTACTGCATTAATGACCGTATGCATTCTATTAGAAAGTGCCTGCTGTTGTCTGACTGCCAGATATAGCGTTTCGCTAACAGCAACTGGTAAATGATGACTGTTAATCAGCTCAGGCTTTGGATAAGCAGCCACCGCATGCGCCGGCAAGACAGTAAAACCTATTCCCCCTGCTGACGGGCTCTAAAATTAGACCAATCTGATTAGAGAAGCCTTTTTTCTCAAAAATCATTGATATGCTGGAATTGCTCGTAATTGGCAGTCAGTAGCATGCCTGCATGATGGGCACCATCCGGATGATCGATAAATCCAAGTGCCATAAGCTGCTCCCAGCTCGGCTCTACTGTAGTCGCAGGGGTTACGAGTATCAATGCTTCTTGCGCCATAGGCTTGCAGCTAATCGTTTCATCATCTGAGATGTCCGTCATAAAACCAATATCGATCTCGTGATTTGCCAATGCCTGCTCAATATCAGCATTGGGGGCAAAGCGATAATCAATCACTAGCTTTGGGTGCTGTTGCTGTAAGGTCAAAAGCTGCGGGTATAGCTTAAGTCCCACACTACCCGGTGACATCAACCGTACTAGCCCTTCGTAAGGCGGATCTTCACTGATGCGCTGCTCTAAATTTGATAATCGCTGCAATATCTCGCCTGCTTCTTTATAAAGCTGCTCACCTGCATTGGTCAATGAGAACTGCTTTCCTTGTCGAATTAACAAATCTGTGTCCAGCTGCTCTTCTAGCTTACGTATATGTTGGCTCACACCGGACTGTGTCATATATAGACGTTCAGCCGTGCGAGTAAAGTGCCCAACTTCGGCAAGCGTACAAAAAGTGCGTAGCCATGTGACATTAATCATTACGTTTCATACTTATTTTTATAATATTTGATAATTTTACATAATGACAGTGCGTTTGTATACTGGCCTCACGTCAAACAAGAGTACAGCAAACAGGGAGCACAAGCTATGAACAACGTTTATCCCAGAAGCTTTTCGCACATCGGTCTGTCAGTCCCTGACTTAGATGCTGCTGTAAAATTTTATACTGAAGTGCTGGGTTGGTACACCATCATGGAGCCTACTGAGATTATTGAAGATGACAGCCCGATTGGTAAGATGTGCACTGAAGTATTCGGTGCTGGTTGGGGCCGCTTTCGGATCGCTCACCTCTCCACTGGTGACCGTATCGGTGTTGAGATTTTTGAATTTAAAAATCAGGAAAACCCTGAAAATAACTTTGAATACTGGAAAACAGGTATTTTTCACTTCTGCGTCCAAGACCCAAACGTTGAAGCGCTGGCTGAGCGTATGGTTGCCGCAGGTGGCAAAAAACGTATGGAAAAACCACGCTACTACTACCCTGGCGAAAAGCCATATCGCATGATCTATATGGAAGACCCGTTCGGTAACATCGTCGAGATATATAGCCATAGCTACGAGCTTATCTATAGCGAAGGCGCATACTAGGTTCAGTATAAATACAGCTTAGTATGAATTTAGCTTATATTTAACTGAAAAACCAATAGCGTACTCCCTCACCTGAGTGCGCTATTTTTTTATGCGCTTTCTATGTGCTCCATCTATTGTATAGAATATGAGCCATGCTACTATTTAGTCAGCTATATATAAAACTATAAACCAACCCATTATCAAGGATGATAAATGACTCAATTAGGCACCACTCTAGATAGAGATGACCTTCTGTATGTTTTATAAGCAGCTGGATATGAGTGTCGAAGACGCTTATGACTATGCCAGTGAGGTCATGACTTGCAATATGGTGGCAGACGATGTGGGTGAAGGGATTGATGCTTTTATTGAGAAACGCCAAGCGGTATGGAAAGAATGCTAATTCCTATAATAATCATTGTATTGCTTCGCTGACGTTATACGGCGCGTGCTTGGATTAAAAAGCTAGCATATTCCTTTTCAATAATCGAGTTGGCTTATTGCTACGCATGAGAAAAGGCCATGATATCGCTATCATGGCCTTCTTTATTTCTATTTAATACATATACTACAAGTACTACGAGCCGCTTATTACTCAGCAGCGATGGCAATCATCTCAACCAATAGCTCAGGGCGTGCCAATGCTGATTCGCCGCAAGCACGCGCTGGTGGCTGTATGCCTTCAAACCACTTGTCATAGACTTCATTCATAGCAGCAAAATCCGCCATATCTTTGATCCAAACGGTGACTGATAGTAGCTTTGATTTGTCGCTGCCCACTTCTTCTAATAGCGTTTGGATTTTTCCAAACACGTCAACGTTTGCGCTTTGATATCGTCTTCTGCATTACCGACCTGACCACACAAATAGATCGTCTGGTTATGGATTACCGTTTTGCTCATGCGCTGATTGCTATGTAGCTTCTTAATCATGTCTATACCTTTTTATTAATTTGAATCTGTGTTTAGTCAGTCAAGTCGCGCTTAGTTAGAAAAACGCTGGGCACTAAATGGTGCAAGATCGACCAATGCAGGCTTATTATGAATCATCTCTTCAACCAGACGCCCTGTCATTGGTCCCAAAGTGAAGCCTTGATGGCTGTGACCAAATGCGAACCAGAGGTTGTCATGCTTATCAGCAGGACCGATGACGGGCTTCATGTCAGGCATACAAGGACGCGATCCTGCCCATGCTTCACTCTCAACCGCATCTTCTAATGGCAAAATTTTTCTTGCAAGCTTCAATACCGTTTGTAATTGACCAAAATTCTTTGGCGCATTCATGGTAGTCATCTCAGCACCCGTAGTGATACGGATACCCTGCTGCATTGGCCCCATGACAAAGCCTTTGTCCATATCAAACATACTGTGATGGATTGTGTTCTTGTCTGTCACTTTGAAATGCTGATGATAGCCGCGCATTGGGAACAATGGCAGATTGTAACCAAGTGGTCTGATCAAATCATTTGACCAAGGACCTGCTGCGATGACCAATTTATCACTATAATAGGTATCTTTATCAGTGGTGATTTTCCAGCCATCCGCCTCTTTGACGATTTCTTTGACGTCATTTTCTTTGATCGTACCTTGCATGTCTTGGAAGTTTTTTGCGTAGGCTTTTACCAGCGAGCTTGGGTTTGATACCTGCCATGAATTCAACCAATGAATAGCACCAACGAAACCGTCAAAATTGGCGCGGGGCTCCATTGCTTTTAGCTCTTCAAGGTTCAATACATTGTGCTCAACCCCTTGATTACGTGCATCAATGGCGGATGCTTGCGCTTCTTTGAAAGTCTCTTCTGAGCGATGTAATTGTAGCCAACCATCACGAGTAATGAGCTCATCAGCACCAGAGGCGCTAATCATGGTTTGGTGCTCACTGGTACAATGCTCAATCAAGGTCTGCCACTCAGATTCGATTTTTTTGACTGACGCAGGCGTTGAGTATTTCCAGTACTGTAGCAGCGCTTGGTGATAACGCAGAATTGCCGGTATGCGATAACGAATATCAGTACCTTGGTTAGGTAATACTCGGATCATCTCTGTCAGCTGACGAGGAAAAGGATGCGTATGAATGGCTTCGCGCTGAATCAAGCCGGCATTACCATATGAGGTCTCTGACCCTGGCAATTTTTGTCTAAGAGTAATACGTTTGAGTTATTTTTTTGTAGATGCCACGCGATTGACGTGCCAACCATACCTGCACCGATAACGATCACTTCGTAGCGCATAACCTATCCTTTTCTTAGGGTGTTAATACAGAGTATCAAATATAAAGGTCTTACCAAATTAGGTGGTCATAGTAACGCATTGGGATAAATTTTAAACCCTTATTTGAAAAATATTTTTGCTATTAAATACTTTTGGCTATACATTTATTTGTAGGTCATTTTCAAAAGGAATAGTTGGCGTATGAAGCCATTATTGGACGACCAAAATCCGCAAAATACACACTAAAACCCAGTATGATAGATACCATCAATATCCTCAAAAAATCACCACCATATTGGGTCATCATTTTTCTTGATAGGCGATTTTACCGTCTCTACTGTTACCTCGTCAGCCGATAGTTCCGCAATAAAGCGTGAGGCCATATCAAAGTATCCAGAGTAACTAGAGAAGTAATTCGGCGCGGTCAAATACAGCTGCGTCTTCGCACGACTACAGGCCACATAAAACAGCTTACGCTCTTCTTCTAATGCTTCAAAGTCGTCCAATGAGCGATGATGCGGCGTGATGCCATCGACCAATGAATTGACGAACACCACTGGCCACTCAAGCCCTTTTGCGCTATGAATGGTTGAGATCGTGACTTTATCATTACTTTGTCCATCGTCAGAGCTTTCCATGACCGCGACTGAGTCATTGGGCGGATCGAGCGCAAGATTTTCTAAAAAGCTATCGAGGCTCGTGTGCTCTGTCGCTAAATTCTTTAGCACCCGAAAGTCCTCGCTACGCTCACGCCAGTTGTCTTCTATCAACTTTAACACAGGGATATAAAACTCAAGAATATGCTCAATGGCTGTCTCAACCGTTTCTGCTTGCTGGGCCTTGGTAAGCGTGTGGTATAGAGGCTTTAGCTGATCGCTTTTTTTGGCAAACGATGCTGCCAGTAGCGACTCAAACGCATTATTGTCAGCGGTGATGGCTTGGGTTAAGCGCGTCGCCGTGACTGCTCCTACCCCTTTAAACAAAGTTAAAATACGATGCCAAGCAATCGTATCGTTCGGGTTATAGAGAACTTTGACAAAAGCCAACACGTCTTTGATATGGCGTCTTTCAATAAACTTGATACCGCCCACCACGATGAAGGGAATATTGCGCGCCATAAATTCTAGCTGTACATAATTGGACTGAAAAGACGTGCGGCACAATACCGCAAAGTCGTTATAATCATACTCAGGCTTTAGCGCGACTATCTTATCAGTGATATAACTCGCTTCTTTTGTCTCATCGCTGAGTCGTCGAAATATTGGCTTGTCGCCTGCTATTGGCGCATCAGAATACAGCTGCTTTTGATAGCCTAGCGTGATTTGCGCTGACAACGCGTTGATATAGTTTAGTACCGAAGGTGTACTGCGATAATTTTGCTCAAGCTTGATAAGTTTGGCATTGGGATACGTCTCACCAAATAGCAAAATATTTTCGTAATTAGCACCGCGAAAGGCATAGATGCTTTGATTGTCATCGCCAACGACCATTAGTGACACCGAATCAGGCTCACATATTAAGTCAATTAGCTGCTTTTGCGGAATATTGGTGTCTTGATATTCATCAACCATGACATAACGATATGTGTTTTGAAGTCGCTGCCTAAAGGTGTCGTTGGTTTTTAGATGACGTACCACTTGACTGATAATGTCGTCAAAATCGTATAAGTGATTGGCGCGCTTATACTCATGAAAATCAATTGCTAATTGCTCGATGATAGGAATATGTACGGCGATATCAGGATAGCTACTTTCTATTAGGTCGCGAATAGGAATGCGTCTGTTTCTAGAGGTTGAAATGATATTTTGCAATGTTTTTTTGCGCGGAAAGGCTTGGGTTTTGGTTTGGGTAGGATACTTTTTTTCTTTATGTACCAAGTCGATAGCATCCTCGCTATCGCCAGTATCTAAAATCGTAAATCGTGGATTGATACCGAGCAGACCAGAGTATTGACGCAGCAGCATATTGCAAAATGAGTGAAAGGTGCCACTGGTGATATTATTTAATGCCTTGTCAGTTGGGAGCTTATCTTCAGCCAATGCATCATCAGATAGCTCTTGATTTGAAAGACTACTTGCCAGCAAAGATTTAGCGCGATCTTTGATTTCATTTGCCGCTTTACGAGTAAAGGTTAGTAGCAAAATCTCTTTAGGTGACACGCCGTTTTCGAGCAAATAGCTGGTGCGATAGGTCAAAGTCTTGGTTTTGCCCGATCCTGCACCCGCAATCACCAACACTTTACCTTCGATAGTGGTGGCAGCCATGAGCTGATCGGGATTGAGCTCACTGGCATAGTCGACCTTCAATCCCAAATGACTATCCAACCTTTGCGTCAACAGCTTCGTATTTGCTTGATCATTAGCGTCAATGAGGTTTGTCTCGAGCTTTTTGATGGCCTGCTCAAGTCGAGCAAGTTTGGGCTTCATCTCAAGAAAATTCTGTGGATATTTATAGCGGCGTGTATCAAAAATCGAGGTTGTCATTATCGGATATTGCCTTACATTTTGTTTTGGAGCGAGCTGATTGTTTGAAAAATTAAACCAGCCAGCAAATTTCACTGACTGTTTGTGAGCTGATGCCACTATTTATCTATGATAACGTACTATAGCAAAAAATACTGAATACCAAATCGAACACCGCTTGTCTAAATAAGAAGCAACCCATTGTATTCACTTTTCAGCGTTTAACCTATCTGAGCCTTAGTACAAACACACCTGCCACCGCTGAGTAAAAACCTTAGCATATAAAGTAACAACCTCACCCCTATTCCCGTAAATTTGCTACAATGTGCCCAATTTTGATTGTCTATTTGACTAATATTTCAAACAAGCTGAGCTTTAGATGAACTCAGTTTTATCCTGACTAAATATCAAGTCTTATATTAGCTCAGTACCAACTATTTTATTAATACATTGAGAGACTGTTATGGGTTTTAATTGCGGCATCGTCGGCCTACCAAACGTGGGTAAATCCACCTTGTTTAATGCGTTGACCAAAGCGGGTATCGCCGCTGAAAACTTTCCGTTTTGTACCAAAGATCCCAACACCGGTATCGTACCAGTACCCGATCCACGCCTAAAGAAATTGGCTGATATCGTCAACCCTGAACGCGTATTGCCAACGACGATGGAGTTTGTAGACATCGCAGGTTTGGTGGCAGGCGCGTCAAAAGGCGAAGGCATGGGCAACCAGTTCCTCGCCAACATCCGTGAGACTGATGCGATTGCCCATGTCGTTCGCTGTTTTGATGATGACAACGTGGTACACGTCGATGGTCGCGTCAGTCCGATTGATGATATCGAAACCATCAATACTGAGTTGGCATTGGCAGATTTGGAAGCGGTTGAACGCGCGATACTGAACTTGACCAAAAAAAGCCAAAGGCGGTGACAAAGACGCTAGCGCCATGCTGGATGTGTTCAAAAGATTGAGCCATTATTAGCAGAAGGCAAAGCGGCGCGCGCGGCCAATCTAGACGCTGATGAGAAAAAACTCATCCGCAGCTACGGCCCTCATCACCCTAAAGCCAACCATGTATATTGCTAACGTTGCTGAAGATGGTTTTGAAAACAATCCCTATCTCGACGCTGTTCGTGATTACGCGACTGGCGAAGAATCTATCGTCATTCCTCTATGCAACCAAATCGAAGCTGAAATTGCCCAGCTAGATGAAGAGGACAAAAAAGACTTTTTGGCTGAGATGGACATGGAAGAGGCTGGTCTTGATCAAGTGATTCGCGGTGGTTATGATTTGCTTGATATGCAGACCTATTTTACCGCTGGTGTCAAAGAAGTCCGTGCATGGACCGTTGCAATTGGCGCTACTGCCCCGCAAGCCGCTGGCGTGATTCACACGGACTTTGAGCGCGGCTTTATCCGTGCTGAAGTGATCGCTTATGATGATTTCATCGAATACAACGGTGAAAAAGGCGCTGCTGCTGCTGGTAAATCACGCCTAGAAGGCAAAACTTACATCGTTCAAGATGGCGATGTCATGCACTTTAGATTTAACGTGTAGCTTTAGCTAGTCAATACTATCTGATAGCTAATCAGCCGATGTTGGATATTTTCCAGCATCGGCTTTATTCTATTACCCTTTGTTATATTATAACATATCTTATCTTGCTTATTTGAGGGCTTATACTTTGACTGACTTTTTCTCTTTTCCAAATTTGCAAGTGCTGCTCTCATAGGCAGTGTTATGACAGTTTCATTGTTAGGCTGCCAGCCAAAAACAGACGGTGAGCCAGCAGCATCTGAAGATGTGACAACCGTAGACAGTCACGCAGAGCACGATGAACATGCCCATGATGATATGGAACACGATCATGCAGGACATGACCATGAAAGTCATAATGACATGGACGTTCACGAAGGACATGATCATGAGGGTCACGACCATTCTGAGCACGCTAGCAACAGCACACCATTCTCTTGTGAGCCTACTGCTACTATCGGCGTCTACTATCATACCGATGCCACACCACAGACCGCGCACCTACTTATTGACGGTATCGAATACGATTTGACAGCTGCCTCTGGTAGCGACGCCCTTACTGACAAAACCATATACACAAGTGATATTGGATTAGATGACACTCATGGCATTATATGGCAAGTGGATGGTGACAACGCAACCTTGCTAAACAAAACACTAAATAGTGATGTGCCTATCGACGAGGAAGAGGTAATTTTTGATTGTCATAAATCTTAATTGCCATGGCGCTTAGTGGCTGTACCAAGGGCGCTATTTTGTTATGCTAGAGGCTCCCTTGGTTTCGGATGTTCCAATATGCTAAGTACCCCAACCTCTTTGTCGTCTTCTACTGCGCAATGGTCTCATCTTCTCAACTCACAGCGTCTTGGCGCTGCCAAAAAATACGGCGCTAATACAAGTACTCGCTCACAGTTTCACAAAGACTATGACAGACTGGTATTCTCTCACTCGTTTAGGCAGTTGAATCAAAAACCCAAGTTCATCCATTGACCAATCAGCTGGGTATCCATACTCGCCTGACCCATTCGCTTGAGGTCTCCTCTATTGGACGCTCTTTAGGGATGATGACCGCAGAAAAGCTCCATGATAAGCTAGGCAATGGCTTACTAGCAGGAGTCTCGCCATCTGATATTGGCGTAATTGTACAAGCAGCCTGCCTCGCTCACGATATTGGTAATCCGCCGTTTGGTCATGCTGGAGAGTACGCCATTCGTGACTGGTTTCGGCAGCCTGATCCTCAAGCAATTTTGCAAAAATTAAGCAGCAACGAGCGGTTAGACTTACTGGCCTACGAAGGCAATGCACAAGGGTTTCGGTTACTGGTGCGCAATGAGCACCATCCCGATAAAGGCGGTATGCGTCTTACCTGCGCAACGCTAGGCGCTTTTATGAAATATCCTTGGCTTGCCACTCACAGCAATGATGCAAATGACAACGCCCATAATGTACAGAAATTCGGCTGCTTTTATAGCGAGACCTCTCAGTTAGAGGAGCTGGCAGCCTGTTTGCATTTGCCGCGCTCAACACATCACGATGGCTTTGCACGCCATCCGTTGGCGTATCTGTTAGAAGCTGCAGATGATATCTGTTATGCGCTGATAGATTTAGAAGATGGTATCAATCTGAATATGCTAACCTATAGCGAGGTTGCCACGATTTTTTATGAGCTGATTGGCGAGCATCCTGATAGCGTCAGCCTGCCTGTGCATATGTCAGTCAGGCAGAGTCTGGCCTCTTGCGATCACGCGCCATGATGCGCTTGGTCAATACGATCACCGATGCTTTTGTGGCCAATAGTGAAGACTTGCTGGCAGGTACGCTCCAAGGCAGCTTGTTTGCCCATTGCGACACCACTGTACAAACTGGCATCTTGCAGGCCAAGCAATTGGCCCGCGAAAAAATATTTAATCATCCAAACAAGGTAAGAATGGAGCTAATGGCCAATCAATGCTTGCATCGTCTAATGGATGCCTTTGTACCACTGGCTTGGACGGGTACTGAGACGAGTGAGGCTACGTCATCATCTATGTCGTTTGAGCAACAGAGTCTGTTAAGATTACTACAGCCACACTTAGATGAGCATCGCCGCGTGTTATCAGACAATATTTATCACAATATATTGAATATTTTAGATTTTATTACAGGTATGAATGACCATGAAGCCTATCGATTGGCGCAAGAATTGCAAGGTCATTGGGGTACGGTGGTTTAAAAGACCAATGCAGGTTTAGTAAATTAGCACGAATTGTGCATTTTGGTCGTATTTGTGCGCTGAAATGAGTATGATAAACCTCTATCGGATAATTTTGAAATATTATGAGCAGTCGCGAACAAAAAAAACTTCAAACTCGGCACGCTTTTTTTTAATGCCGTACTCGATCTATGTATGACAGGGCAGTCTTTTAGCTCTATCAGTCTCAGACAAGTCACGCGTGAGGTTGGCGTTGTGCCGACTGCGTTTTATCGCCATTTTGATGATATGGAGTCGCTCGGTCGCGCCTTGGTCATCGAAGAGTTGGGTGGTACGCTCGCCACACTCAGCGATAGCCTACAAATTGGACGCAAGCGTAGCTTTGATCGTCAGATAGCCAAAAGCATTCAGTTGTTCTTATATATGGTCAGCGATCAGCCTTACTACTGGCAGTTTTTGGTCAGTGAGCGCTACGGTGGCTCAGAATCTGTGCGAAAAGCCATCAATGAACTGGTTAAAAAACATGCCCAAAGCTTGGCAGATGATCTGGCATTACAGCCAGCATTTACCCATATCAATGATTATGACCGTCGTCTATTGGCTGAGGCTGGCGTAAATATGTTCTTTTCTTGGATTATCGACTGGTTAGAATTGACCTACACTGAAGATCACGATGACGAAATCGATCTAAATGTCATCGAAGAAAATAAACAGTTGATGCTACATAACTGCACTCGCCAAGCGCAGATGTTGTTTTATGGGGCTTATAACTGGAAATCTAGTGAAGAGACTCGCTTGAGAGATTAATAAAAAGCGCACTACCATTCATCAAAAACTAGGACGAAACGCCCATAGTCGCTGCGTGACTACTTTGACTTCCTTGGGCTTTCCGCTAATGACATCGCTACTGCTACCACTAGTGTCGTTTGAGGTTTGACTGTCGTTCGCTGCGTTTTTACCAATCAAGACAGTGGCAAAGCGCTGTCTTGCCTGACCAACAGTTGCATTATCACTCGCGGTAATAAGCGCCATAAAGGCTTGGCTATCAACTGCCAACAAAGGCGTCAATGCTGCCCGCTGCTTTTTATCTAAGCCACTCAAAATTGGCAGTTGCCATAGCTCATCGATAGACGTGAGCGCTTGCTTACTGCGCGTGTCGACTATCCCTTGCATCTGCTGACTGCTGGCACCATCGATCAGTGCGGCAAGCAATGCGGGGCTCGCAGTATTAATATTGATAGGTAAATAATAAGGAACCGCCGTCAGATAAGGTCGTAGTGTCGCTAACACCTCTGCACTCACCCCTTGAACCTCTTGTAACTGATCAACGCTAACAAAAGGCTGGTTTGGTAGTGCGCCATCTACTGAACGGTTTAGTTGCTGAGAATATACCGCACTTTCATCACCGCCATCTAGATAGACTTCACTGTCCGTATCTTGCCAATCGAGGACGGCAATAGCAATATCTGGTTCTAAATTCAACTGTGTTAAGAGACGTTGGAACACTTCTAGCGCAGCAGTATCAACCGTGCCACCTTGATGTAAGTTATTGATATTAAAACGACCCGCCTCATCACGCAGCTCGATGCTGACACTATGATTCGCTAATGTGTACGGCAGTATCGGCTGTGCCCAGATATCTTGCTCACTATCGGTGTCGTTAAGCTTGCTATCAGCACGAATCATCGTCACTGCCAGCTGCTGACCGGCATCGATGTCTTGCAATAGCTGATTTTGATCAAACAATAATCCGCTGCGCCTAATCGCAACTTTTTGGCTAGCAAGCATCGCGCTTGCCACCACCGTGATACTCACCACCAATAGTAAGATAGTAAGCAGCGCCACACCGCGCTGAGAGTTTGCTTTCATTGTCATAGAGAGCTTATGTCGCTGAGCAAGTGATGCATGTTAAATACTACCTTCTCAATTACTGTGTCCCACACTGCTATTATCTGTATTACTACCGCTATTACTGTTGTTACTATCACTACCATTATTATTGTCGCTGCTATTATCATTACTATCGCTGCTATTAGCAGCCTTTGCGCTACTACGGGGTATTGGTTGTGGCGCTAGGGCCCACTGCCAAGTGATTGGTATCTCTTGATAAGTAAAGTTGACGGCAACCCCTTTGGGTAGCAAAACAACATCGGGGTTAGCACCCGCTGCTTGCCCCAATGCTATATTTGTATTGCTACTATTATTGACGTCATCGCTTGGAAATTTGGTGCTAAGCTCTGGCAAATAGGCTTGCCAACGCCCAGCAGTAACACCTTCTAATAACACACTGTCTAAACTGACGCTATCGCGTCCATCTTCAAGACTGGTATATTGACGACGTATCAGGCGCTCATCTGCAAAAATATATTCAATATGCTGGAGACTAGTGCTGCTTTGATAACGTGGATCAGGATCAGCAAAGCGTACAAAGCTGATATGTTCACCGTCCAAGCTCATAAATGGCTCAGGCGTATTGTCTTGAGCATTATTATTCGTATTGCCATTTATATCGCTACTCGCCGTCCCAGTATTTTGAGTATTAGGCGCTTGATACGGGATTATTTGTGCCATGTCTTGCTGTAATTGTAGATAGGCATACTGTAGTACGGCTAAATTATCCGCATGACGTTGTACGCGCTCGCGGGCGCGGTTGACACCATCAAATACTTGCCAGCCTGCCACTGCCAGCATGGCAAATATCGCCATGGCAACCATTAGCTCAAGGAGCGTGAATCCGCGCTGTAGTTTCATACTCACAAGCCGCCCCCTGCTTGTCCGATACTACTTTCACTACTTAAATCTAAACTGCCTGTATCTTGGTCGGCATTGCTTAGCATGACACTAATATCAGTGACCGACGTGCCTGCCTGTCCGTCTATGATAGGCGCCACTGCGATATTTACTTGTTTTAGTGCAGGTGTGATGGCATCACCGACAGTCATGACTATTTGCCAGTCACGCCCTTGAGCATTAATCGTTTGGGTACGGTTGGCGGTCAACCATGTGTCTTGAATACGCAAATCAGCAGCGGCATTTTGTGCGACAAAATGAGCAAGCGTGCGGGTGCGCAATATATCAACCGATTTCAAATACGCACTGCTAGCACGGCTCGCCGCGACGGCCACTACTGCCAGAATGGCTAAGGCAACCATTACCTCAATCAAGGTAAAACCACTCTCGCGCCCAGACTTAAGTGATATAGATTTGAGAGACGTAGGCTGAGCCTTCGTCGCCGAATATTTGGACAACTTATTCACTATAATCCCTGCCCTATCATCATACTACCATCGGGCATTATCGTAATCACCTCACCCACCAGACGCGAATCGTGAATTACTTCGATGTTGACAGGCGTCGCTTGGCCCGTACCAAACCATAGTACCTGCGGCACGCTTTGATCACTAAACCAAGGCTGTAGCGTTTGCGTCTGTCCTGTACTCGTTGAATTACTAGCATCCAAGCTCTGCACTCTGATACTCACGCCAGCGGGCAGCTCAGGCAAGCTAACCTCTGATTCAACCTCCCAGCTCGGTGTTGGCTGAGTCTCTCCAGTAGAGTCTGACAGACTGCTCAAATCAGCAGACAGCTCCATTGCGTTCTTTGGCTGGTTGTCCCTGTTACCTACTGAAATATCAGCCGTTTGATAGGCAATATAAGGATTCGATAAGGTAACGATTACAGGCGCTACCTGTCCCTGCTTATCTGCCTGCAAACGTAAGCCCATCGGCTGCATACGCTCAACTGATAGCAAACGGACGTAGCTCAGCGAATCAGTGAAGTGTTCATAAAAGGCGCGGTTTTTGCGAGAGTCACTACTGCCGACAGACAGACTCATCATGCCGGCAAATATAGATAGAATCACCACCACTACCACGATTTCAACCAGCGTAAAACCACTTTGCTTATGACTGCTTATTGATGAGGGTATGTTGTGAGGGACATGCATTACTTGATAGAGAGAGACAACTACAATCAGACGATGTAGCTAAAATACCAAAGCGATTTGGACAAGGCGATTGACCGACGATGGCTAAAGGGCAATTGGCTGCTGAGCTGGACTGAGTCTTGACAGTGACCGGCATATTGCACCTATAAGCCTGTAATTCAGTTTTGTATATAGGGGTGATAACGTTCATTTTTATGAACGCTAAGAAAGATACATTGAAAGATACATTTTGACGTGCTGCCATATCAGGTATGACAACACGTAACACTAAATAATCAATGACATCGAAAATCAGTCGACATTCTAATAATTGGTATTGCGATGCTCTTCTGATTCAGTATCGATCTGCTCTACTAATTCTTGCATATCCTCATCCATCACCTCTTCATCTTCGGCAGGATAATGACTCGGCAATTCTAGCATTTGCTGAACAAAGGCGTAGCGCAAGGTATCACGTCGACCCAAATAACGCTGATAAAAGCTTGAGTTTAGTAGACCCGCACCGCCTTGACCCATCGCCCAAATAGAAGATAAATAATCGCGAGTACTCAGACTACTATGCTCGTCTTTCAGATAAGCACTGATAATATCAATCAAGCGCTTCATACGCTGGCGACGAATATCATACAACTCGCCAAATAAGCGATTCAGACCAGTGACCGATGCTGCCAGACGCTCTTCGATTTGATTCAATAGCATGGCTTTTTGTGGATTAAATAGCTGCTGAAGAATCATGCGGGCAACGCCTGCCGAGGGACAGTCATCAATACGGTTGATATCAAATAGCTGCTCTTCGTAGCGGATAATAATACGCAGATAAAGCTCATCTTTGCTAGAAAAATGCTTATATAGCGTGCCTTTAGCCAAGTCGAGCTGATCTGCCAAACTGTCCAAAGTAATATCACCATCGCCTGACTCAAGTAGCAATTGCTCTGCCATCGCTAAGATATTTTCTTCTCGTGCCTTAAACTGATGCTGACGACTCATAATCTCTCCTAAAACATGACAAGATTAAGCATACAACCATCATTTACGGCAGTACATCGGCAATGAAAGTATGAGACTGTACCAAGACTGCTCGAGGACCACAAAAGGGAATATGCTTATGTTTGCTAAATAGTCATTGATAATCAGGTGGCTATATTTAGTGTGATACATACCTAAGGGGATTGAACCACAAGACTATCAAATAAATGACTGAGTGGTCATAGCATAACCATTTTAATGATACTGTGCCAGTAAATTTTCAAAGTTTTTTGCCGTCAGTGCACCGACTTCCTCGCTACTACATCCATACATGTCTGCGATACAGTTTGCCACGTAGGGAACATATGCAGGCTCGTTTGGTCTACCGCGTTTGGGGACTGGCGCCAAGTATGGACTGTCAGTTTCAATAAGTATTCTGTCTCTCGGCATTTTTTGAGCTGCATCCTTGATGTCTTGCGCGCTCTTAAAGCTCACGATACCTGAGAATGAGATATAAAACCCTAGATCTAGCGCACGCTTCGCCGTCTCCCAATCTTCAGTAAAACAATGAATGATGCCATGCTCCGCACCTTCACTTTTTAGAATATCAATCGTGTCTTCTTTGGCATCACGCATATGGATGACGAGTGGCTTTTTTAGTTGCTGACTGGCATGAATATGACGCGCAAGGCTGGCTTGCTGCGCTTTTTGTTTTCTGTTGACCAGTAATAATCGAGTCCTGTCTCTCCAATTGCCCACACATGATCCGCTTTGGCCGTTTCTATCAGACGCTCGACTGTCGCTGATTGTAATATACCAATGTCTTCACAAGGGATGAATACCGACGCTCATCCCTAGGTTTAAAGTCTCATCATTATAAGTGCTGACAATATCAGCAATCTCATCATATTCAGCAAAATCACACATGATCGCCATCGCGCGAGTGACATTAGCCGTTTTCATGGCGTCAATCGCGCCAGCCAGTTGGCCATCATATTTGGTTAGATCTAAGCGGTTAAGGTGGCAATGTGTATCTGTAAACATAAATAATCTCGTTATTGGAACAATATCAGTAAAAGTTATTGGAATTTAACATTCGTTAGTGTGTTGATTGCTCTAAAGACTTATATTTTCAAGTCGAGAAAATATCGCTATAGTCAAACACAGCAATATTTAGGTGTGGCTATTGTTGATAATCTGGTTTGTAAATACCTCATACTAATGTAGCGGCACCACACGCATCACCTCTTCTATCGTCGTCACCCCTTCACTCACGCGTTTTGCACCAGAGACACGTAAGGGTTGCACCCCTTCGCGGTATGCCTGTTGCTTAAGTACGTCTAAATTGGCATCGGCAGCGACCAATTTTTTTAACTCATTAGAGAGCGGCATAATCTCATAGAGTCCGACTCGTCCTTGATAGCCAGTATGTCGACAGTGCTCGCAGCCTTGCGCGGTATAAATCTGTGTGGGTACTGGCGCGCGCCAAGGCTGAACAAGCTCTTGCCACTGAATGGCTATTTCGCTGTCCGGCGTCACCTCTACTGCTTTTTTTGCAGTGCGGACATAGCGTCCGTAACAGGCGCTGTGCCATGACCCCTAATATAGTCGCTGAGGTCAAAAAGGCTGAATACCCAGATCGTGCAAGCGCGTAATAGAACTTGGTGCGTCATTGGTATGCAAGGTCGAGAGCACCAAATGCCCCGTCAGTGAGGCTTGTACTGCCATATTTGCTGTTTCTGCATCCCGTATCTCCCCAACCATAATGATGTCAGGATCCTGACGCATCAGGGAGCGAATACCATCCGCAAAGTACAAATCGACACCTGGATTGACCTGCATTTGGTTAAAGGCAGGCTCGATCATCTCAATGGGGTCTTCAATCGTACAAACATTCACCTGCTCAGTGGCTAGCTGCTTGAGCGTGCTATAAAGGGTGGTGGTTTTACCTGATCCGGTTGGGCCCGTGACCAAAATAATGCCGTTGGGATTTGCGGTCAGCTCATGCCACGTCTCAAGCTGCTTACCCGACAGACCAAGCTGCGCGAACGAGCGTACGAGCACTTCAGGGTCAAAGACTCGCATGACCAGCTTTTCACCAAAGGCAGTGGGCATGGTAGAGACGTAGCTCAGTCTCTAGCCCTTTCGGCGTACGCGTTTTTAGTCGACCATCTTGCGGCTTACGTTTTTCTGCAACGTTCAGACGCCCTAAGATTTTGATACGTGCCGTCACTGCCACGATAATCGCGAGTGGCATCTCGTACACAGTATGCAGCACGCCATCAATACGAAAACGCACTTTTCCTGTCTCACGGCGCGGCTCCAAATGGATATCACTGGCACGCTGCTCAAAAGCATATTGTAAGAGCCAATCAACGACTCTGACGATATGCTGGTCATTGGCATCAGGGTTGGTGTTGTCACCCAATTGCAGCAATGCTTCGACATTAGTAACATCAGCCGCAGCACGTTTGTGAACACTATTTGCCCCTGCTATTGCTTGCGTGACTTGATAGAACTCTTGGCGGTAGCGATTGATTTGCTCAGGATTGATATAGACCGTGCGATAGCTTTTGACTTGATTAGCTTTTCGATATTTGAGTGCCAATCGGTATAAAAAGGTTGATCTGTCCCGATGACCACTTCATCTAAAGTGACCTCAATGGGCAAAATATACTGTGAGCGTGCATATTCAAAAGACATCAGCTGCGTCACTGCCGGGACGTCAACTTTTAATGGATCAATACGAACGAGTGGCATGTCTGCTTTGGCCGCTAGCCACTGATTTAGCCATGCCAGCGTCAACTTATTATCAGAGTTACCATCTAGGGCATGGCCATTGGGCAAGCCAAACTCACTAATCGTCAGCAATGGATGCTGCGCTTTGTTTCGGCGGCTGGTGATTACCAAATTATAGCCACGTTGATCGATGACTTTATCTGCCAATAATTCATCTAGGCACCAGCGTAAATCAATCACTATCGAATAATTCTGAGCAGCCATATTTTTCTTCTTTTATTGTTTGGGGTACGTTGACAAACATGCTATCGATTCATATCACTTATATTGCCACTACCGCTGTTATTTGCAACTGTCCTGAGTCTATCAGCCAAAAGCTCACATCAACAGACTTATAGCGCATGATAAATGAGGTTTTTTTCTCTCTGCGGCGGTATGCAGGCCTTGGATCTTGCGCAATTAGCGCTTTGATAGCATCGATATCAGAGATTAGCAATTGACTTTGTATGTGCTCGACCATCGAAGCAACTGTAGCACTTTTCGGCACACTCTTTATAGAGCTATGGCTTGCATCATTATTACTGACTTCAGCAGGCTCTGCTACGCTTGCTAGCAGCATAAATTGTTCGTAAGCCGCCTCTGTTATGACCACATCTAGCAATGTTGGCGCAATCGGTGCAAATCCACTTTTTGCATCTAGAAGCACGTCGCTATAAGCTACGTACGGCTTTATATCGATAATTGGCGTGCCATCTATCATATCAGCACCCTTGATGATAAGTAGTACGCGACCTTGTACTATCTCAATACGCTCAAGTTTGACAACGGACAGTCCCAGTTCTGATGGACGATACATACTGCGACTGGCAAATACGCCTATCTTTTGGTTGCCACCCAGTCTTGGTGGCCGCACTTGCGCTCGAAAGCCATTATTGGCTTGTTGATTGTCTTTATCTCGATAATTATGATGAAACTGCCAACTGATCCATATATGGCTAAAGTCTTCTAAACCCTCAAACGCGGCTGGCGTATCGTAGGGCGCTAGCATTTCAATGGCACTGATCAGCGCGACCAAATTCGGCTGACGCGGCGCCCCAAATTTTTGTGAAAGCGGCGCACGATGGTAGCCAATGATTGGGGCGTGGTGAGAGTTATCTAAAGACATATTGTCATCAGACATAGCGCGGCTCCAGTAATAAAAAACGGTTCTTTTTAGACAATTTGGCCAAATGATACAAAATTACTCACTAACGATATTCCATTTTATCATGCTGGTGGGTAGCAGCTAGACGGATTTTTACTTTAAAGTTTGATATCATGTGCAAGAAATTTTTTGATGAGAGTCTTTTACATTTGGCTTATCTGTAACTCCTCTTATCAATACTGATGATTTAACATGCAAGAAAAATAGTCTACAGCCCTATCGGCTGATAGATAAACCTGATTATTGAATTTTACGGTAGGTACGTTTTAACATTCAGCTTTTTCGATAACTATTAGAATACTGATAGGTTTTTATATTTTTTAATCTATCATTGAAAATTTTGATTTAATACGTATTTAAGCCTAACGACAGCGATAACCACTTATTAATTAACGAGGACTTTATGTCAAAACTTCGCACCGAAACGGTCACAGAGGTTCATCATTGGAATGACTCTCTATTTAGCATTAAAACCACTCGTGACGATGGCCTACGCTTTCGTAATGGCGAATTTGCGATGATTGGTCTTGTTGTCGATGGTAGACCACTGCTACGTGCTTACTCGATTGCTAGTCCTAACTACGAAGAGCATTTAGAGTTTTTCTCCATCAAAGTTCAAGACGGCCCTTTAACCTCACGTTTGCAGCACATCAAAGTCGGCGATGAGCTATTGGTCAGCAAAAAACCAACAGGTACGTTGGTATTAGATGATTTATTACCTGGCAAACATTTATACATGCTCTCAACAGGTACCGGACTTGCCCCTTTCTTGGCATTGGCACGTGACCCTGAAGTATATGATCGTTTTGACAAAGTTATTTTGGTTCATGGTGTCCGCCACGTTGATGATTTGGCTTATCGCGATATGTTCGAAAATGAGCTACCGAATGATGAAATCTTTGGTGAATGGTTCCGCGAAAAGTTCATCTACTACCCGACTGTCACTCGTGAAGAGTTTAGAAACCAAGGCCGAGTCACAGACTTGATGAAGTCTGGCAAATTATTCGAAGACATCGGTTTGCCTCCAATGAATAAAGACGACGACCGCGTCATGTTATGTGGCAGCATGCCATTCAACGCCGAAGTGTCAGCCATTCTAGATGATTTTGGTCTGACTGTATCACCGCGCATGGGTGTGCAAGCAGATTACGCAGTTGAACGTGCCTTTGTAGGGATAAAAATGTTGAATTGATCGAAAATTATTTTAAATAAGTCTTGACGACCAAAAATAGGCTGCTATAATACGCAGCCTATACAGAGTTAACCCTGTAGCCCAATTCGATAATATTTATTTAATAGACATTATCTTCTAACATGCCAGTGTGATGGAATTGGTAGACATGACGGATTCAAAATCCGTTGCCTTTAAAAGCGTGTCGGTTCGAGTCCGACCACTGGTACCATATAGCAGTACAATCTAACCTCCCTTTTCGGAGGTTTTTTTGTGTCTGTTACTTTTATATCTGTGAATTCTTTGTTTACATCGCTACTTCAGATTCTCTAACAACACTTATCTTAATCGGTACGGCATAGCTCCATGGCATGCCAGCACTGCAATAAAAAAGACCCATTACGAAACGACACAATATACGCGGTAAAGTCATTACCACAATGATCCATCATAGCTTGCTCGTCGCTGTCATCGCAAACTGCACACCATACTCGTTTTTCGCCGCGTGCTAGCATTGCCCGTGTTAAATCACTCCCTTTCAATTCGTTATTCATTTTCTGCTCCTTGGTCGTTCTGAACTCTCTAGCAACGATATTTTTTTAAAGAGCTAATCTACCAGTACTCAATGCACAAGTTTGGTATGAGCGCTACAAACAACGTCTTTTTACAGTACTAAAAATATATGAGGCGTTAACTACTCTTGTTACCGTACCTATTACTGTGAATACTTATAGTTTAAAACTTTAATCTGCCAACTATAATAGATGTCCATCAAATTTATGATGAATGGCAGCTCTATTAAGATAGACGGTTTATTAAAATAAAATAACTTACCAAACCTCTTAATAAAAGATGCTGATAGAAAACAACTGTTCGCTAACATTAGCATAAGGTTTATAAAGTTGTCTTGTTTGCTGTACATAACATTACAATATATTCAATTACCAATATATATCAATAGTTAAATATTATTGCGGTTTAGTCAAAAATTTACGGAAAAGCTACTTTGGTCTCTAACAATTGATAATAGAAAAAGCCATTAATTCAGGTAAAATATTGAATATGACAGACTCTATTCAATTGAACTCCCGTAAAATCATTCATATCGATATGGATGCTTTTTATGCCAGTGTGGAGCAGCGTGACTTTCCTGAACTACGTGGTAAGCCATTGGTGGTTGGTGGTGATCCTAATGGTCGAGGTGTGGTTGCCGCTGCCAGTTATGAGGTGCGTCAATTCGGTGTACGCTCTGCAATGTCATGCTATGAAGCTCGCAAACGTTGCCCAGAAGTGATATTTGTAAGACCGCGTTTCGAGGTTTATCGAGCGGTCAGTAGTGATATTCGCCGCATTATGCATAGTTTAACGCCCCATGTGGAGCCGCTATCATTAGATGAAGCGTATCTTGATGTCACAGGGTTATCTGTACACAAAGGCTCAGCGACATTAATGGCCAATTGGTTACGTGCGCAGATATTGGAATATACAGGATTGACTGCGTCTGCTGGCGTGTCATTTAATAAAATGCTCGCCAAGATTGCCTCTGACATCAATAAGCCTAACGGTACAGCCATCATCACGCCAAAAGAGGCAGATCACTTTATTAGCACGCTACCCATTGAGCGGTTTCATGGCATAGGCAAAGCAACGGCAAAGCGCTTACATGCGATGGGTGTGAGTAATGGCGCTGATCTTCGGCGTACACCAGCTGCCGTATTGGTACAAGAATTTGGTAAACGTGGTCAGTTTTATCATGATATTGCTCATGGCCGCGATGCGCGCCCTGTAAAGTCTGAACGCACGCACAAGTCTGTTGGTTCAGAGACCACATTCAAAGATAATCTAAATGATGATGACGCGCTACTCACCCAAATATATGAGCAAAACGCCGATGCCTTTAATCAAATGCACCAAAAGCAGTTAGTCGCTCATACCATTACTCTAAAAATCAAATATTCAGACTTTACTCAAATCACTCGCTCACACACGCTTTCTACGACGTTTGATAGCGCTGAGTCTGCACATTATTGGCTAGACAAGCTATTCTTGGATATTCCACGTCAGCTGCCTATTCGGCTAGTTGGTGTGACTTTTTCTTCGTTAGCACCTGCCGCTCAGTTACTGCCTCAACTAAATCTATTCGAATAAATTAGTCTACAACTGATAAAAACTTCTTTTAAAAACTTCTTTGTAATTTGACATAGCCTATAATATTTACTTAGGCTATTTATAGGTTTGAAGCATATCTTATACATGATTACTGCTGAGCAAAGTATCCTCTCACAAAGGTATTTCTGCTACAATTGTGCCAAAATCCCTATCCATTTAAAGACTGATTATGACCGACTCTCACATTGACTCTACTGATACTGACGCGCCAACTGATACCGACAAAAACAACGACGTCTTAGATTATCTGAGCGTTGAAGATTATGACTATGAGCTGCCAGACAGTCTGATTGCACGCTACCCATTAGCGCAGCGCTCTGCTTCAAAACTTCTATACTTGCCAGCTCGTACTCAAATAAATGACACTCGTGTAGAAGATCGTTTGTTTTCTGAGTTGCCTCACTTATTAGAGGCTGGAGATCTGATTGTCTTTAATGATACCAAGGTGATGAAAGCACGCTTATTTGGTCAAAAGGATACTGGCGGTAAGCTTGAAGTACTGATTGAACGCCTAGTCGATATCTCGGACTTGGATGAAGTGCCACTGCATCTAAAAAGACACCAATGATGAAGCAGTTAATCAAGAGCATATTGCCCTTTGCCATGTAAAAGCCAGCAAAGCGCTCAAGCTTGGTCAACGCTTACAACTTGCCGATGGTCATATGAGCGCTACGATGATTGGTCGCCAAGACAACTTATTCATTTTGGCGTTTGATGCGCCGATATTGCCGCATCTAGAGCTTTATGGTGAACTGCCTATCCCGCCCTACTTTGAGCGCCATGCTGATGACACTGACAACACTCGTTATCAAACCGTTTTTCATGATCCTGCCAAGCTCGCCAGCGTGGCTGCACCAACGGCAAGCTTACACTTCGATGAATCCGTACTGAGCAAGCTTGACGAGAAAGGTATCAATACCGCTTTTGTCACATTGCACGTTGGGGCGGGTACTTTTGCTCCCGTCAAAACAGATAACCTACTCAATCACACCATGCATAGTGAATACGCGCATTTGCCGCAGACCACGGCAAACCTCATCAATCAAACGCACGCGAATGGTAAAAAGGTTATTGCGATTGGTACCACAGTGACGCGTGTTCTCGAAACGGCTTATCAAAAAACTGCCATTGACGGTCAGGCACTCTCTAGTTGGTCAGGCGATACAGATATATTTATTTACCCTGGGTTCAAATTCGGCGTTATCGATCGGTTATTGACCAATTTCCACTTACCTAAATCGACACTACTAATGCTAGTATCAGCATTCGCAGGTAAGGCATCTATTGAACACGCCTATCAACATGCTATCGAAAACAGTATCGATTCTTTAGTTATGGCGATGCCATGCTACTAGATAAAAAAGCTCAGTGAACACTACAAAGACACTTTGTGCATTGGACACAACAGTTGTGAAATAAACTGGTAAACTAAACGGTATTTTGTTATAACAGCAAAGACAACTTATTTATACTAAAGGGCTGCTCATGTCTTGTCATCTATCCTCGTCGCTTGACTACTGTACATCGCGCGGTATCGATGGCACTATTTTGTTCTGTAGGGTCCGCCGTGTTAGTGCCGAGCGTACAAGCAGCAACCATTGGTAAGACGGTGGTCACTTCGGCCCAGCATGAGCCTTTAGTAGCGAGCATCGTCGTCAGTAACATTCAATCAGCTGACTTTTCTGCCAGTTTGGCAAACTCGACCATTTACCAGCAAATGGGGTTGACCTCGACTGACTCTATGAGGGTACGCTTTCAGCCTACTTCGGCGACCAGCGGTCAAGTTTTTATTACCACATCACAGCCTGTGTCTAAGCCTTTTGCTGATGTCGTTTTAGCGATTAATGATAATGGTCGGCAAAATATGGTACCAAAAACGCTACTGATGCCATTAAAAGATAGTGTACCTATCAATACTGGTAAGAATATCGCCACAGGTGCCAAGAAGCCAAATTTGCCTAGCGTTTCTGTAAGTAATGCCATGCCTTTGACGGTCAGAAAAGGCGCGCCGCCGCCACTGATGTCGGCCCCTGCTATATCCTCGCCCAAGTTATCAAAACCAAGCAAATCAGCGACTGAATTGTTGGCTTCTACATCACCAGCACCTAATATTCAGGCGCCAACAGTGACGGCTATCTCACAGGTCAACAGTCTTACCTATACACCTAGCCGTCTCAATAATGGTCGCTTAAACAGCAATGCTGACATAAAAAATAATACCGGTCATTCAACTGCTATTGGTAACAGCCAAAGCTCGGTGAACACTTCGGATAACAGTGGATTAAGTGTAGCAAGTAGTAGTAGCGGTACCATGACACCTGATGATAAAGGCGGTACTGAGGCGCGCACTCATAACAACGTAGTTGCGGCAGATAAGCCAAGTACTGACAAGCAGCTTGATATCCTAAACATACAAGTGACGCGCCAAATACAACCAAGCAGTAAAGCAGACTCTGACCTCATGGCAAGCTCACCTGTCAAAGCAACAACCCCTAAAGCGAGAGATGACTCAAAAGTGCAATCGACTCAGACAATCGTGTTATCGCCGCAGCTCAAGGCAGTAATATACCTGCTAATATAGCATCACCTGTACCATCCAAAACTATGAATAATCCAAGTACAGCTAGCAATAAAGTAACGAGGAATGCAACAACTCAGTATCAGGTGCAACGCAATGATAGTTTGTGGATGATCGCGCAGCAGATCGCACGTGAAAACAACCTAGACACGTCGACTGTAATGAAACAAATTCAGTCACAGAACCCTGATGCTTTTATTAATCAAGATGCTGACCAACTAAAAGCAGATGCTAAGCTTCGCTTACCTAGCTACGATGTTATACCGTCACAGCAAAGCTTAGAAGCAGCCATTAGTGCTCAAAGACAATATAGCCGCCGAGCGAATACACCTGTGCCAAAAAAAGCCAGCGCAAAAGACGTCTAAAAAACCAGCTGATGTCTCTCAAGCCGCAAGTGTCTCTACAAAACCAACCACTAAGACCCAGACACTACCGCAAGCACAGTTTTCTGTCCTTGCCCCTGGTCATGATGGTAATGCAGATGGCACTCAGGCGAAATCAGCGGCAGATAAAGGCAATGGTCTAAGCACCGATATATTAGCAGCGCTAAAAGCATCAAGACAAGAGACTGCCTCACAAGCTCAGCGCTTGTCAAAACCAGCAGCGCGCTGGACAACTATACGAAAAAGCTTCAATTACAAAATCAAAACTGGCTGAGCTACAAGCTCGTCTCAAAAAACTACGCAATCAATAATTGCCTAACGGATCAACGCACGATGCTGTGATCTTAGGAGTAGGAATAACTATGGACAATATGCTATATATCATCGCTGGATTGGTGCTTATCCTGTTAGTCGCTGTTTTTTTATTGCGCAAAAATAAAGCACAAAACCAAAGTGTACAACCACCTGCAAGCTCAGTAAAAAATACCGCTGCACCAGCATCAAAAACGGATTATGGCACTGCTGCCCAAACCAATCAAAATGATAGCAATAAGTTCGATCATATTACGATTGCCCAGCGTTTCATGGATCAACAGCGCTACGACAAAGCCATTGAAACGATCAATCGTGGACTAAACGAAAAGCCTAATGACAGTCAGTTATCTATTAAGCTATTGAGCATATACGCTACGCTAGATCAGCCAGAAAACTTTCATGATGTCTATAACCGCATTAAAATGCATAACGATGCCAAAACCATTACGCTTGCTGATGAATTAAAAGATTTATACATTGGAGAGCAAAGCCCAGTAGCCGCACCAGAAGTGGTAACAGACGAGGCAACAACAGAAAACAATCAAGATGGTTTTGATAGTCTAGATTTCGATTTATCTACTACTAATCAAGCCGATGATACCGCTAACATATCTGATCGTCCTGTTATTGAAGATAATAACGATTTAGTAATAGACAAACCTATCGATAGCCCAGTGTTTTCAGGTGAGCCTACTGAAAACGTAGACGATAGCTTTGATCTGACGCTCAGTGACTTAGAAGATGATTTCAATGAGTCAAATGCTACTGATGAGACTCCTGTTACATCATTGGCCACGGATGATGATAGCCTTTATATTTCTACAAGCGACCATACTAATACCATCGAAAATAACGAGGCCAAGAATGATGAGGTCATAGAAGACAACGACCTTAGTGACTTTGAGTTCGATTTTGAATCACCTGCAGAAAACACTTTAATTGAAAATTCTGACGTATCAGATGTTCAAGACAGTGAAAGCGAAGCATTAGTATTAGAAGACGACTTCATCTTAGATTTTGATGATTTAGCAGCCGATGCAGATAAAGATGCTTCTGTTAATAAAAATGAAGAAGAAGCTTCTAGCAATGCTGTCCAAAACATTGAAGATGACTTTACTTTATCTTTAGACGATCTGGACGAATCAGACGATATTGATGCCGTTAACACTTTCGCGATTAATGAGCCATCTACTACTGACGTAAGTAACGATATTGATGGCTTTGTTTTGGAAGATATTGACTTTGAAAACGCTGATAATGACAGTAGTACTCTCGAAGATGATAGCGTTGCAAACTTAAGTTTTGAAGAACAACTGATCAACGATGACACCGACATTGATGCTTTTGAAGCATCAGATACTACGCCAGTTACGTCGTTAAGATTTGATGATGACACGCCTATAGCTGATGACTTCGATATCATAGAAACTGACTCTTTATTAGATTCTTCCGTAGCGACTCCCCCAGCCTCTACCGTTGCACCAGCAGAACCTGAAACAGATATCAGTCATGAAGCGGTTGAATCAGCAGAAGATTTTTCATCGCGCTTTGCCGCAGATTTTGACTTTGTAAAATCATTAGATAGCAATCAAGTGACGCTAGATTTAGCCAATCAGTATTTACAATTAGGCGAATATGACAGTGCCAAACGTTTGCTTAATGAAGTGATCGCTCAGGGTAATAGTGAGCAGAAACAACAAGCACAACTATTACTTGAGCGCACAGCATAATCAGTCGTTTAGATGCCTATCAGCAAGTATCTCTTATTATCGGAGGCTTGCTGATTTTTTGCATTTAATTCTGATACTATCTATTACTGACCTCTCAACCTGTCACTAATAAACGCTCTGGCGCTTCTTTTTTCATAATTGTTTACTGTGTTGATACTATGCCATCTTCTTTTATGACCAAAACTATGTCTGACCCCATTCAATTAATCTATGCTGGTGGTACCTTTGGTAGCTATGGCAAACCTCTAGCGCCGCTATCGGCAGATATCTTTTACCTACGCTACAAAAAACTATTGGCTGAGCAAGGCAATACGACTGGTTCACCAGAAATTTCATGGCTAGACAACACGCTGATCAAAGACAGTAGCCAGCTTACGCCAGTTGATTTTGTACATTTTTATCAGCTATTACTGAATGCTTATAATCAAGGTAATAAACGCTTTGTCCTGATTAGTGGCACTGACACGTTGAGTTATTTAGGTGCATTTTTAGCAGAAGCGTTTGCCGGTAGCGATATTTGTATTGTGGTCACTGGAAGTATGCGGCCGTTATTAGATAGTGAAGTGATTCACTCCTACGATATCGATGCTCATAGCGACGCTTGGGGCAACCTTAACGACTCATTGAAGCTAGCTGCGGCTGGTGAATCAGGTGTCAAGATCAGCTTTGGCGGTGAATCGTGGCCTGCACAAACGGTGCAAAAATTCACAGTCATGACCTTATGGCATTTACTGGTCACTCTCGAGCAGCGTATCCAGCCAACAGTTATATAAAAAATCTCTCAGATACCCGTAGGCAGCATTGGCTTGATGATCAGCAAGACTTACTACCCAATATCAAAGCAAGTGCTGATCAGGCCAAAATCCATGCTTTATACTGCTTACCTAATGATGTTCAGGTGCTCAATGATCAACTACAAGCGTTATTATCACAGCCGTCTTGTGGCATTATCCTATTAGGATTTGGCGCGGGGAATATTCCCTATTCGACTGCACTAGCAAAGACGCTTGATTTGGTTCACGAGCATGGACACATGGTGATATCTGCCAGTCAATGTCCGTTTGGCGGTGTGAGCGACAGCTACGCGGCAGGCAGTTGGCAATATGACTACCACGTTATTGCTGGTGGACGCTTAACCATCCCTGCTATTTATGCACGGTTGTTATGGTTGCTACTGCGCTATGACAGTCCAGCAAGGCGCCGACAGCGCTGGTTGAATAATGTCAGTCAGCCTGGCACAAGCATCAAAAAGCGATAAATGCTCCTTAATTAATTCCGACTTTATAAGCTTAGAAACCAAAATGTCTAAGATTGAAACTATCGAACCTGAACGTTCACCAACCTATACTTTGGCGATTGCGATTGAGTTTTTGGGTACGCACTATCATGGTTGGCAGCGGCAACGAGAAGTGCTGGGTGTACAAGAAGCACTAGAAACCGCTATCGGCAAGGTCGCCAATGAATCCGTCGAAGTCATCGCCGCTGGACGTACTGATGCCAGTGTCCATGCCAGCAATATGATTGCTCATTTTACCACGCATGCGTATCGCCCTACTCATAACTGGTTACGCGGTGTCAATAGCCTACTGCCTGACGATATTGCTTTGCGCTGGATTCAACCGATGCCAGCTGACTTCCATGCGCGTTTTGGTGCGATTGCTCGTCGTTATCGTTATATCACCCTTAATCAAGCGCAGCGCCCTGCGATACTCAATCATCAGGTTACCCATATCTATGAGCCTTTAGACCTAGCAGCGATGCAAAAGGCAGCTGCCGATATCGTTGGTACTCACAATTTTAGCAGCTACCGTGCGGCAGCCTGTCAATCCAATCAGCCAGTACGTACCGTCAGTCATGCCGACCTTTTCGCTCATGGTCAGTTTATAGTGTTCGATATACAGGCAGATGGATTTTTGCATCACATGGTTCGTAACTTGATGGGTACGCTATACGCGATTGGCAGACATGAGTTAGAGCCAGCAGACTTTTTAAACATTTTGAGCAAAGAGGATCGAACAATTGCGCCGCCTACGGCCCTCAGGGGGATGGCTTGTATTTCATCAATGCCTATTATCCTGAGCATTTCCAGCGACTATTGCCGCAGGCACCCTCACACCGATTTGGTTAAACTTACCTGACTAAATTAGCATACATATCACTTACATGCTGTCAAGTCAAAACCAGGTTCTGTATTGCTTTAATCCGCTAACTTACGTATAATATGGGCTTATTTTTAATTGATTGATACAAATTATGGCAAAAGACGATATTATCGAATTTGAAGGCGAAGTCATTGATACCCTTCCTAACACTTTGTTCAAGGTTCGTTTAGAAAACGGACACGAAATCATTGCACACATCTCAGGTAAGATGCGTAAGCACTATATTCGTATCTTGACAGGTGATAAAGTTAAGGTTGAAATGACCCCTTATGACCTATCTAAAGGTCGTATTACTTACCGTGGTAAAAACTAAATACTCGCCAACTCATATGGTTATAAAAGTATTTATAAAAATACAGCCAATAACCAAATAGCTACTTTATCGCTGATAGCTGATATAGACGCTTGAGTGGTTTGACTGATAATAATAATGAAAACGCTAACCTGCTCATTATTGCCTATCACTGTTTTAGCTATTTCGTGTTTGCTGTTTGTTTTACCATAAAAAATACCGCTAAATTTCAGCGGTATTTTTTTGTCTGCGTTTTATGAAATAATTAAACGATGAGTTATTTGAACTCGACAGTGGCATCGTTCTTGATAACACCTAATAGGCTCAGTGCATCCCAGTTAGTGAGGCGAACACAACCTGCTGATGCCTGACGACTGATACGTTCAGGATCGGGTGATCCATGAATGCCATACGATGGTTTGCTAAGGCCAATCCATACCACACCAACGGGATTGTTAGGGCCTGGCGGGATAATAGATTTTTGCCATTATCGCTAGTATAGGTGTAATTTGGCTCGTGAATTTTGACTTTGACTTTATGCGTACCCGTTGGTGAAGGTGTTGCTGTGCTACCTACTGTGGTTGGATAGCTGGCAACCAGATTGTCACTGTCATCGTATGCATATAGGGTTTGCGTGTCTTTATCAGCGACCACTCGGCTCACTGGTGTTGTATTAGGGTTACCTGGGTTATAGACAATGATGGTTTCGCCACTTTTAAAGCTGGCATTGGGGTTAAGCGATTTGAGATAATCACGACTGATATGAAATTTTTCGCCCAAGGCTTCAAGGACGCTTTCATAATACATACCATCTAGCTTGGCCTTGGCTTCAGCACTAGCAGGAATTTGGGTAGTTTTGACATTCACATCAGCATCTGTCAGCTGATAACTGACCAATACAGGCTGTGAAGTAAGCGTAGAATTCTTAGTTAATGCTTGCCACGTCTCTTCATTGACCGCTTCAGTTACTGGTAATCCTTGAGCCTTTTGAAAAGCTTGCATGGCTTTACGCGTGTTTTTGCCCCAATAGCCATCCACTGCACCCACACCACTATGATTCCAGTTCAGTAGCGCTTGTAATTTGGTAGCAACATTACGATCAATTTTGGTATCAGCTTTCCATGTTGCTTCATTTACCTTTTTAGCAGTTTCTGATAGATTTTCTGTACTGTATTCAATTTTGGTTAGTAATTCATTTAGCGAATTTGCGGCTTTGCTATTACCCTCTATTTGCTGACTAACACCGTTGGTTACTGGACTAATATCGTTACTATCAGTCATCGTGCTGTCCATCGTATCAGCATCGATACTGTTGCTATTAGTTTGGTTACTAGTAGATTGGTTGCTACTAGTACTCATCTTTGCTTCGGTTCCTGCATGGTTATTATTATCTGTTGTAGTACCTGTCATACCACTATTAGGCGACTTGCTGTCATTAGCCGTTTGTGCGCTATTATTAGCATTGCTACTACAACCTATTAATAATGCGGACGTTGTACCCATCGCTATAACAAGGCTGCTAACCTTAAGTAATTGAGACATAAAAAAACTCCCCTAAATAGTTACCATATATCAAAAATATCGAAAAATTTATTATAAAAATATATTGCCATAGTCTTGCCACTATTCCCTAACAGCTTTATGTTAATAACCGACTCTTCCTACTGTGCATTTGTTAAGAGAGTGAACAAACACACTGATCCGTTTACAATAAGGCATGACTCAATATCATATAACAGAAAAAACCCATAAATTGCTCAGCAACTTATGGGTATAAAATGAACGAGATTAAACTGTAAAAACTACCTTAAAATGGTCTACATTAGATTAGCTGACTTATACCAGTTTAGCCAATACCGCTTGCCCCATCTCTTGACAGCCCACTTGCTTGAGTCCAGCTTCACTGCTGTCTAAAATATCAAGCGTACGCAGACCATCATCAAGCACATCACTGACTGCTTGCTCGATCGCTTGTGCGGCTTCCTCTTGCTTAAAGGTATAACGCAGCATCATAGCGACAGACAAAATAGTGGCCAATGGATTGGCTTTATCTTGCCCAGCGATATCAGGCGCAGAACCATGACATGGCTCATACATACCTTTGCCATCCTCATCCAAGCTCGCTGATGGCAGCATACCAATAGAACCGGTCAACATTGCCGCTTCATCAGATAAGATATCACCAAACATATTGCCTGTTACCATGACATCAAACTGCTTAGGATCTTTGATCAACTGCATACAAGCATTGTCAGCATACATATGGGATAACGCCACATCGCTATACTCTGCTTGCTGCATCTGAATCATTGTTTGTTTCCACAGCTCAGTCACTTCTAAGACGTTGGCTTTGTCTACTGAACATACCTTGGCAGCTGTACCTGCGGCTTGGGCACGGGTTTTTGCTAACTCAAAAGCAACTTTACCGATACGCTGAATCTCACTGGTGCTATACACCATCGTGTTATAGCCTTGCTGCTCACCATTTTCTAGTGTGCGAATACCACGTGGCTCGCCAAAATAAATGCCACCCGTCAGTTCGCGAACAATCAGCAAATCTAAACCAGATATAATTTCAGGCTTGATACTTGACGCATTGGCTAGCTGCGGATAAAGCTTTGCCACACGTAAATTGGCAAACAAACCCAGCTCACCACGGATTTTAAGCAGACCGCGCTCAGGGCGCTTACTACGTTCAATCGTATCCCATTTAGGGCCGCCGACAGCGCCTAATAATACAGCATCTGCTGCACGTGCACGCGCTAATGTTTCATCAGGTAAAGGCTCACCTGTGGCATCAATAGCCACACCACCAATCAATCCAGACTCTAATGTCAAATCAAGTGAAAACTTCTCATTGACGGCTTTGAGCACGTCGATGGCTTGAGTCATGATTTCAGGGCCAATACCATCGCCCGCTAATGTTAAAATCGTTGCCATACTAATCCTTTTGGATATATTTTTATCAATTAATTTTTATTACGCTGTGGTCGTTTTAGGTTTAGATGCTGACGTCACTGCTTTGACCATGCCTGTCTCTACAAACTCACCTTGGTGCTCAGACTCTAACTGTTTACAGAATCGGCGCTGCACCTTATTACCTTGTAATAGATCAATACATAAAGGCTCAGGCGACGCTGTATCCAACAAACTGCCAGATTTTTCACTACTTTTCTTTTGATAAGCACGTAACTTGTAAGTACCTGCGTCCGCAAAATCATGAATCATCGCAAAACGCTCAACGTATCCCATGTTATTCTCTGGATAAAAATTGACATGGACTTCACGTTTTGCAGGCATCACCCGTGCATAATAGTTGGTCAACCCTGGCATACCAGATGCGGCTAATGGCAATATCTTTATAGAGTTTTTACTCATGAGCGGTGTCATCTCTATGCTCATTTGGGGCGTTGCAGTACCTTTATAACTTGGTAAAGCCTCTACAATCTGAGGATTAACTGGCTCATGATTATCAGGAGAAATAACCAGTGTCTTATCTATTTGCACGATTTCACAGTGGTAAGTACCCACGCACGCGATATTTACTTCGCCAGCAACGGGTTGGATCTTACCTACCCACGCTTTCGCACTTTCTGCCTCATCTATTTTTTGATAGCCCGTCAATAGCTGGCAGCCTGACAAAAATAAGCTTGCAGCAACAATCGTACTTGTCGATAGAGCATAACGTTTTTATTCATAATGGCGGCTACTGTTTATCAGAAAGATAATTTATAAGGAAGATAATAAAATGTGTCAAAACTACCCTTCATTTTAGCCAGTTCACCGCCATAACTCAACGATGCGTTGCGACTGGCCAGCAGTTTTGTGAGCAAGGCATCATAAAATCCTTACCTAAGCGCGTACGTCGTTAAAGATCCACGGCGTTTTTGCATCATTTTATGCTCGTAGTCTTTGATAGCATCGCTTTGCTGCAAGGTTAAACCGATATCATCTAGCCCATTTAACAAGCAATGTTTGCGAAAAGCATCCACTTCAAAACATACTCTTCGCCTGTTGGCGTGATGACTACCTGACGCTCAAGATCTGCCGTCAGCTCATAGCCTTCATTAGCAACAGTCGCCTTCATTAAAGTATCCACAATTGCTTCATCTAGTACAATCGGTAACATGCCATTTTTAAAGCAGTTATTGTAAAAGATATCAGCAAAGCTTGGTGCGATAACCGTACGAAAGCCATACTCAGAAAGTGCCCAAGGTGCATGCTCACGACTAGAGCCACAGCCAAAGTTTCTGCGTGCTAGCAATATAGTAGCGCCTTGATAACGGGGTTTATTCAATACAAAGTCTGGATTGATAACACGTGTGCTGGGGTCTTGGCCTGGATATCCTTCATCAAGATAGCGCCAATCATCAAATAAATTCACGCCAAAGCCTGTACGTTTAATAGACTTCAAAAACTGTTTTGCGATAATTTGATCGGTATCGACGTTTGCGCGATCAAGTGGGCAAACGATACCGGTTTGGGTGTTATAAGCTTGCATAAAATTTCCTATCAATTATATTTTTGCTGGTTGACGATCTTGATAAGCATATTAAACAGTAAATAAATTTTTACCGTTTTGACATCATGCTCATATATTTATCGTTGATATAAGCATGATGTCAGCTACTTATTATCAGTCTTAAAACGTACGAACGTCTACAAAATGACCTGCCAACGCTGCTGCAGCTGCCATTGCTGGACTGACCAAATGCGTACGACCACCATTACCCTGACGACCTTCGAAATTACGATTAGACGTCGATGCACAATGCTCTTGCGGCTCAAGTTTGTCTGCATTCATGGCAAGACACATTGAACAACCGGCTCGCGCCATTCAAAACCAGCTTCGGTAAACAAAGCATCTAAACCTTCAGCCTCTGCTTGTAGTTTTACTTGTCCAGAACCTGCAACAACGATGGCTTCTTTGATATTATCAGCCACTTTGCGTCCTTTGATCACTGCTGCAGCGTCCCGCAAATCTTCGATACGCGAATTGGTACATGAGCCAATAAATATACGATCAAGCTGAATGTCCGTGATTTTCTGACCAGCTTCTAGACCCATATAGGTATATGCGCGTAACCAACCCTCTTTTGGGCTTCATCAATGGCTTGGTCAGGTGTTGGTACCGATTGGGTGATATCAACGACCATCTCAGGCGAGGTACCCCAAGATACTTGCGGTGCTATTTGGCTACCATCGATCTCAACCACGGTATCAAATACTGCGTCATCATCTGAATATAATGTACGCCAGTAGGCTTCAGCTTGTGGCCACTGTGACTCGTTTGGCGCGTACGGGCGACCTTTAACATAGTCTATCGTCGTATCATCAACGGCAACCATACCCACGCGAGCACCAGCCTCAATTGCCATGTTACAGACAGTCATACGACCTTCCATACTCATGTCTTCAAACACTTGACCTGCAAATTCAATCGCATGTCCAGTTCCGCCTGCCGTACCGATCTTCGCAATAATGGCGAGCACGACGTCTTTTGAGGTCACGCCCGCACCAAGTTGACCAGTGACGCGGATTTGCATATTTTTGATTTCTTTTGGATCAAGCACTGCGTTGCCAATACGTGCTCAACTTCAGAGGTGCCGATACCATGTGCTAAGCAACCAAGTGCGCCATGTGTCGCTGTGTGCGAATCACCACAAACAACGGTCATACCTGGCAACACAAGACCTTGCTCAGGACCAACGACATGCAAAATTCCTTGACGCGCATCGTTGATTGTAAATTCTGCGATATCAAATTTGGTGCAGTTCTCATCCAATGTGACAACCTGCAGACGTGATACCTTGTCTTTAATACCAGTGACACCTGCTGAGCGCTCTTTGGTGACTGTTGGCACATTGTGATCAGGACTGGCGATATTGGCAGACAAACGCCATGGTGCTCTATTGGCAAGCTCCAATCCTTCAAACGCTTGTGGACTCGTCACTTCATGCAACAGATGGCGATCGATATAAATTAAGCTCGAACCGTCGTCACGCTTGGTGACTTCATGAGCATTCCAAAGTTTGTCATATAAAGTTTGACCGGCCATGATGCTATCCTTTATTAATTACTACTGACTTGATTTTCGCTTGCTCACCTGTTGGCAAGCTAAGGTTCTGTTTGTTCAATTAACGATTAGATTTATCTATAATGTCGTATTTAACTGCATGATAGCTCTTTATGATTTGTGTGAGAGCATCATTTTGCAATAACTTCTACCTAATCAATGATATTGAAATATATATTCTAGAATTGCTATATTTTGTGTAGTATAAATATTATTCATTAATAATTTTAGATTTGTGGCTATAAGCAGCGCCTAAACACGCTTGAGACTGCAAATAATCAACTTAAAAGAATAAATATGTGACAATACGCCTTGATATCTTGTGATTATAGCAGGCAAATCCTATAATAATAATTGATGATTTTTAACCAGATGCAAACTTTTATTTTTAATACGTTATCATTGGCTCAGCCCACTTTTATTTATAGCTCATAAAGTAGCTAAGGAAATCCGTTTGAACACCACAAACTTGACGACATTCGTTACCGTTATGCACACTGGCAGTATTTCAGGTGCCGCAGAAAAGCTGTTCATTACTCAGCCTGCCGTCAGTAAGCGCATCAAAAACTTAGAAGATGAGTTTAACATTACTTTATTTGATACTGTAGGCCGCGGGATTGTACCCACGCAGGCTGCTATTGAGATGCTGCCACACGCCAAACGCTGGTTGGAAGATTATGAGAACTTCAAGATTAACTTGCAGCACTCTCAGCATATCGTCTCTGGCAAGCTTGTAATTGGCACAAGCCATCATATTGGTTTACATCATCTAGCACCCGTGCTTAAGCATTTTATTCAGACTTATCCTGCTGTTCAGTTAGAAGTTCATTTTGTTGACTCAGAAAAGGCCCACAAAGCAGTACTGGACGGCGATCTGTCATTAGCGTTTGTCACGCTACCGCCTGTATACGATAAACGCTTGACCTATCACACGCTTTGGTCAGATCCCCTGTATTTTATGACGGGTACTTTGTCACCTCTAGCGACCAAATCTAATGTCACTTTAGAGCAGTTAGCACGCTATCCTGCTATTCTACCGTCTGCCAATACCTTTACCAGTCAGATTACTTTGGCTGAGTTTGCTAAGCATAACCTAAAACCTTATGCCACGATGAGTACCAATCCGCTTGAATCTATTCGGATGCTGGTTTCTGTTGGACTGGGTTGGTCAGTCCTTCCGCAAACTATGGTCAGTCAAGATTTGGAACGTATCGATATGGCAGACAACATTGAGTTACAACGCTATTTAGGTGTGGTTATCAATCCGAAGCTAACACAATCTAGTAGCGTAACCGCACTACTAGATTTGCTGGCGCCAATTGAGTAAAAACATCCCAATACAACAATTTAGGTATTTAAGCTATTCGCATTCGTGACTCTCATACGTTATAATATGCTTGACGTTGTTTTAATAACAAAAATTTACCACAAGGACACTGATAGTCATATATTGAATACTTCTAGTAAGATATGATGGTTAACAGTAGGTTTAATGGTTTCGCTGATTGGTTATGTAGGTTGCTAATACTCATATATAAATAGCAGATGCGAGCAATAACAGCAGATAAGTGGAATGCGAGGTTCCCATTGTTCTCTATCTCTATATGAGTGCTAGCCATATAACGACATCAATCATATAAAACTACAAAGATACTGAAAAAGCCATTATGTCTTAATTAATGGCTTTTTTTGTCTTTATACATTGTTTGAGATATTTTGTTTGAGGCATCGTCTTTTAAGACAGAACTTTTATAGTTAAAAATAATTAAAGCCAACGATGTTGGTTAAGGATAACTTATATGAACGGAGTTTCTAGTGGCGTGCTTATATCACTTGGCGCCTATTTTTTAGTGATGATTGGAATTGGTGTTTATGCTTATTTTAAGCAAGCCAATGATACCGAGGGTTATCTTTTAGGAGGACGTAATCTAGGTCCAGCAGTTACTGCACTTTCAGCAGGCGCATCGGACATGTCAGGTTGGTTGCTACTCGGACTACCAGGCTATATGTATGCAGATGGTGTGGTGAGTATTTGGATCGCACTTGGTTTGACCCTTGGTGCCTTCTTAAACTATATCATCGTAGCACCGCGTCTTCGTGTTTATACCGAAGTCGCTGATAACGCTATTACTTTGCCTGACTATTTTGCCAACCGCTTCGAAGATAAATCGCATATGCTGCGTGTAATCTCCGCTTTGGTTATCATTTTATTCTTTACTGTCTACACAGCGGCAAGTCTCGTAGGCGGTGGTAAGCTTTTGAAAGCTCACTTAACCTATCTTACACCACAGGACTTTGGGTGACTGCTGGCGTCGTTGTCGGTTACACGCTATTCGGTGGTTTCTTAGCAGTATCGATGACTGACTTTGTTCAGGGTATCATCATGCTGTTTGCGATGGTCATTGTACCTCTCGTTGCCTTTACAGATCTTGGCGGTGTTTCAGCCACGACTGAAGCCGTTAGAAACATTGATCCAAGCCTACTAAATATTACTAGCGGTATGAGTATCATCGGTATCATTTCACTTATGGCATGGGGTTTAGGATATTTTGGTCAGCCGCATATTATTGTGCGTTTTATGGCAATCCGCTCAGTACGAGATGTGCCTACTGCACGTAATATCGGTATGAGCTGGATGATTGTCAGTCTTATCGGCGCATTGATGACTGGTTTTGCTGGTCGTGCTTATGTACAAAAGACAGCTATGACGTTAGATGATCCTGAGACTATCTTTTTAGTATTCACTCAGTTCCTATTCCACCCGTTGGTTTCAGGTTTCCTATTAGCAGCGATTTTAGCGGCCATCATGAGTACCATCTCATCGCAGTTATTGGTAGTATCAAGCTCATTAACCAAAGACGTTTATAAACTATTCTTTGACAGAGATGCACCAGAAGCTCGTCAAGTATTGGTTGGACGTATCTCAGTTGTCGTGGTCGCTATTGTTGCTATCTTGTTAGCTTCTGATCCAGACAGCTCAGTATTGAACCTAGTATCAAACGCATGGGCAGGATTTGGTGCAGCGTTTGGGCCGTTGGTTATTTTCAGTCTCACATGGCGCCGCATGAACCGTAATGGTGCTGTAGCTGGTATGGTTGTGGGTGCATTGACGGTTATTTTATGGATCTATGGTCCTTTCCAAATAGATGGTATGGCACTAAATAGCTGGTTATATGCTATTGTTCCAGGCTTTATCTTAAGTACCATCGCTATTTTTGTAGTCAGTATCATGACGGGCGGTCCAAGAGAATCAGTCGCCGCTAAATACAAAGAGATGGAATTAAATCTAAACAAATAAGTTTATACAGTAACTTTACCTTATCACTATAAAAAAACCTCGCCACTAATGGCGAGGGTTTTTTATTGGTAGCTATTAATTATGATGTAAGTAGCTACTATTATAAGTAGGAAGGCTGCTCTAACCTTCTATTATGAGTATCTACTCTTAATAGAATAGCTATGTACTATTGCCAAATGAATCTGTCTAAACATGCCCCTACCTATATGGATAGCTAACTATCATATAGGTAGCGACAATGGATACATTGCTTACCATTCAATCAACTGGAAGGCAGATATCACACGTATAACAACATATGAGTAGTAAGTAGGTTGTAGCTATCAGTTATTAATTTACTTTCTGTAAAACACTCTAAATATCTTTCCATATCTAAGAGTTTTTATTCACTTCAAAATATTGGAATCAATAAAAAGCGACCTATGATAGGCCGCTTTTTATTATCTAACAGTTATATAAGGAAGCTACTTTCCTTGATAAGAAATCTTTAAACCAGCAATATAACCATCATTATCTTGGAAATCACCAACGATTTTTCCACTAGGTAGACGACCTTTGCATCACCGAACCATAAGTATTTACCACCAGCCGACACGGCCCAGTTTTCCGTCACGTTGTATTTGGCACCAAGACCGACGCTGTAATAGCCATCGACAGGACCTAACGACGTTGTTGGATCACCAGCACCACTATCCCAACCCACAGTACCACTGATAGCAAGTGCTGGTGCAACACGCTTGGCAAGACCAAGCTCCACTTGCCATTGGTCATCTTCGTATTCAACCAAGTCCAAACCATCAGGGCCGTAATTACGTTTACTAACGTCATTATATAATGGTGGTGTGATGACAAAATCGCTCCAAGGTACCCAGCGTACTTTTGCCGTTGCTAGAGTTGTAGGATTAATACCAGTCTGGAAATCAAAGTTGACTGATTTAGGGGTTGTAATCTCATAATTACTGTTCCGGTTAGCAGCCGCAGCCCCTATAGCCGCTGCCTGTGCTGGAGTCGCTCCTTGCTGCAAAGCAGCTCCTTGAGCCAAAATACCTGCTATAGGATAATTCTCAGAGATATCTATATCATGGTCAATCTCAGAACGATAAGTCAACGCTGCTTTTAGAGCAATTTCAGGCTTGCTATAGGCAATACCTGCGATATAACCATAATCCATATCAGGGATTGCTGTTTGAGGTATAACCACTAGCAGGCCCATAAGCTAAGCCACGCAATTTGGTTTCAGATTGGATACGCTGAGCAACTGGACCACCATAAATTTGGAAGTTTTTATTGGCACCGAATTTCATTCCCAAAATACCAGTCAAACTTTGGCTACGAACTTCAACGTTAGTATTCTCGCCTGCAGTGGCTGACTCAGCTAATGCTATAGCACCTGCAGTCTGTGGGTCTACACCATCACCTACCAATTCGCCTCCTGAAGCTTGAGGATTATTGCTTGCCACAAAATTACTTTGCGTGTATTCAGCAGCAGCACCAAAAGGCTCATCATATAGTACACCCACACTGAACGTGTCGTTGATATCAGTTTTTACGCCATAGCGGAAGAAGTCATAAGATTCAGCAATGTCGCCCGTTTTATTGCCGCGCTCATAGTCATTTTGACCAGGGTTGACATTCGCACTATCGTAGCCGCTTACATCAGCATCAATATAAGTATAGACCGCTTCAGCGTAAGTGCCATCTTGAAAAAAGCAGTGACATCTTGACCTGAACGATCAAGACCAGCAGCGTTGGTTACGCTAGCGAAAGAAAGAGTAGCAATAGCTACTGCAAGGGTTTTCAAATGAAAGGTAGTGCGCATTGTGTATCTCCAACGATCCTTGTTGTATTAATACTTTAATAACCATTATGTAGCATTGCTATGCTCGATATTGATATTACTAAAGTTTTGTCCTAAGTTGAATACTAATGTCTTTTTGACACTAAAACAACATTAAAAGTGCTTTATTTCTCAATTATGACTGAACAGTACATATAAGATATAAATAAAATACTGTGGTTTACTTTTTGTCTTTAATGTGATTTTTACGGTAAGGTCTATAGCCAGAAAATAAATATTTTTACCTATAGTCTGTTAAATGTGATTTTTAAAACATAATAAAAAAGCGACCCTTAAAGGATCGCTTTTTTTATATTAGTAGCAAACAGTATCACATAATTTATTTGTGATTTACTGAGCTTGGTAAGATACCTTTACACCCAATACAAAACCATCGTTACTTTCGAAATCACTAACGATCGTCTTAGTTGGGATTTGACCTTTGGCATCACCGAACCATAAGTATTTACCGCCAGCAGATATCGCCCAGTTTTCGGTCACATTATATTTCGCGCCAAGACCAGCACTATAATAGCCTTCGATAGGACCTAATGAGGTGACTGGGTCACCTGCACCACTATCCCAACCAACAGTACCACTGATAGCAAGTGCTGGCGCGACACGCTTAGCCAATCCTAGCTCTACTTGCCATTGGTCGTCATCATAGCTAACTAACGCTAACCCCTTATCATCCTGAGTCGAAATCTTGCTAACATCGTTATATAGTGATGGTACGATAGCAAAATCACTCCATGGTACCCAACGTACTTTGGCAGTCGCTAGGGTTGTAGGGTTGATGCCAGTTTGAAAATCAAAGTTCACTGATTCAGGCGTAGTTATTTCAATACTATCAACTCTGTTTGTTGACAGACCAAGTGCAGAAACCACAGGAGCTGGTATAAGACCAGAACCTACAACAGGATAAATTTCAGATGCTTGAGCGTTATGTTCGATTTCCGATCGGTATGTTAATGATGCTTTTAACGCAATTTCAGGCTTGCTATAAGCTACGCCTGCGATATAACCGTAATCTTGATCAGCATTAATATTCGTAGTGTAACCGTTCGCAGCTTCATAAGCAGGACCGCGTAGCTTTACATCTGCCTTTACGCGCTGAGCAACTGGGCCACCGTATACTTGGAAGTTTTTATTTTGACCAAACTTCGCACCAAGGATACCAGTAATACTCTCTGTACGTACTTCTACGTTAGTACCCTCACCGTTTGCATTTACAAAGTTATTATCACCAGTATAGTCAGCGGCTGCGCCAAAAGGCTCATCATATAAGACGCCAACACTAAACGTGTCGTTGATGTCTGCTTTTACGCCATAACGGAAAAAGTCATAAGACTCTGCGATATCATCAATCTTATTACCTGAAGTATCTTTACCCGTCACGTCCGCATCGATATAGGTATAGACAGCTTCAGCATAAGTACCATCTTGTAGGAATGCGGTGACATCTTGGCCTGAACGGTCAAGACCAGCAGCACTAGCAGCGCTAGCGACAGATAGAGCAGCAACAGCTACTGCAAGAGTTTTTAAGTGAAAGGTGGCGCGCATTTTACATCTCCAAACATCCGCATTGTTTTACTGCTTTACTTAATTCTCTTAAGTAAGCAGCATCCGAGGTGGAAGATAGTAAAGATTTTTTAACACTAAAACAACTGCCAAAATACATTATTTCCATATTATGACTATTAAGTCACCAAAGGGTACCTTTATCTAAAAATATACATATTGCGACTATTTACTATTGGTTATCTTACTTGCTATTATTTTTCAGTAATGTGGTGGTCTATCCGCCATCACATCAAATGGGGCAATACCACTCTCTGGGTCTTGATTTTCTATTTGCTTATAAATCAGTTGTAGCTGACGCTGTAATGTCTGAATATCTTTATCTTGACGTGCGATCACCTCATCAAGCCTTTCTACTGTAATCTCAAGGTGCGCTACATTCATTTGCAGATCAATTACTTGGGTTTGCAAGTCGTCTTGTATGCTCGCAGCAGCATCTTTGTTATTAGATTGATTCATATTTTTCTCTAAAGTATCGTAAATATAAGGCTGAAAGGTTTATCAAGTAAAATAGGTGACAAAACCTAAGTGGCATCATTAAATCCATCATGCTAAACAAAAAATAGCCGCTATGAATAAAAGCTATAAATAGTACTGATAAAACGATTTACTCGCACTACAGTTGCGCGGTGGCATGTTATACTGCTGGCAATTTTGCAACAACCCCTACCCTCACTATTATATAAGCTTAAGATACTCTATGGCACTGATTCATTTAAAAGACATTCACTTAGCGTTTGGCGTCGCGCCTGTTCTTGATGGTATTGATTTTTCTATCAATTCAGGCGAGCGTGTGTGTTTGATTGGCCGCAATGGCGAAGGTAAATCCACCTTATTCAAACTGATTAATGGCTCATTGCAGCCAGATAGTGGTGAGATCATCACCAACAGCAGTATGCGTGTTGCGATGCTTGAGCAAGACGTCCCCGAGTCGAGCGGACGCATACTCGATATCGTCATGGGCGGTAGCCGCCGCACAGCTGAGCTGCTGATCAATTATAATAAGCAAGTGGAGATGTGCGCCAATGGCGACATGGACGCTTGCGAGCACATGGCGACCTTGCAGCATGATATCGACGCCGTCCATGGCTGGGACTTAGAACGTGATGCCATGCGTCTGATCACAACAATGGGACTTGATCCGGAAGATGATTTGTCATCACTCTCTGGTGGTCGTAAGCGCCGCGTATTACTTGCTCGTGCGCTGGTCACCAAACCTGATGTACTCCTACTTGATGAGCCAACCAACCATCTAGACGTTGATAGTATTGAGTGGTTAGAGCGCTTCTTGCTCGATTGGCAAGGTCTAACTCTACTGTTTGTCACCCACGATAGAGCATTCGTTGATAAGCTTGCGACTCGTATTGTAGAGCTTGACCGTGGTCAATTGACCAGCTATGACGTCACTCAAGGCGCCAAAGGCTACGCTCGTTATCAAGAGCTAAAAGAGCTACAATTACAGGCTGAAGAAAGAACAACGCCAATTTTGATAAAAAACTGGCGCAAGAAGAAGTCTGGATTCGTCAAGGCATCAAAGCTCGCCGTACCCGCAATGAGGGCCGCGTCCGTGAACTAAAAGCATTGCGTGAAGAGCGCCGCGAACGCCGTGAGCAAGTGGGTAATGTAAACATCACGATGGGTCAAGGCGAAAAAAGCGGCAAGCTCGTTTGTAAAGTCAAAAACCTGCACCTTGAATATGAGGGTAATGTACTGGTTGACAACTTTACGACCACTATTATGCGCGGCGACAAAATCGGTATTGTCGGCCCTAACGGTGCTGGTAAAACCACCCTTATCAAAGCCCTACTCGATATGTCGGATGACGAGGTCACCAAGACCGGCAGCGTCACGCTTGGCACCAATTTGCAAATTGCCTTTTTTGATCAGCTGCGTGATCAGCTAGATCTTGAAGCCAGCGTCGCGCAAAACGTCTCAGAAGGTTCTGACTTTGTCGAAGTTGGCGGTCGCAAGACACATATCATGAGCTATTTACAAGACTTCTTATTTGCACCAGAGCGTGCACGTACCCCTGTCAAAGCCTTGTCAGGTGGTGAGCGCAACCGTGTATTGCTGGCCAAGCAGTTATTAAAACCTGCCAACATATTAGTACTTGATGAGCCAACCAACGATTTGGATATGGCCACCCTTGAGCTATTAGAAGAGTCGGTCAGCAGCTTTAACGGTACCATCTTGCTGATCAGTCATGACCGCTCATTTATGGACAATGTGGTCACCTCCACCTGGGTATTTGACACGGATGAAAATGGCAATGGCATCGTCAAAGAGTATGTCGGCGGTTATCAAGAGTACTTGATACAAAAAAACCGCGAGGAAGCCGCGCGCGCCGCAAAAGCACCCGTTAGCAATACTAAAGCGTCAAAATCAGCCAATAAAGCTGACGCTGGGAAGCCAAATAAAGCCGCCAAAAAGCTCAACTTCAATGAGCAGCGCGAGCTAGATAGCTTACCCAAAGAAATCGCCGCACTCGAAGCCGAACAAACTCAACTACAAGAAAAATTGGCTGATGGCTCTTGGTTTAATACCGACTTTGATGCCGCGACAGCCGCAAGTGAGCGCTTGTTGGCCATCGAAGATGAAATGATGAGTAAGCTTGAGCGTTGGAGCGAGCTTGAAGACTAATAATGGCACTTCTCTAGCCACATTTATTAGAATATCGCATATGTACTTTGCATTGCGTATTTCGATAAACAAGTTTCTGATAGTCTGATAAAGCATTATTAATTATTCTGAAAGCATCACCACTTTATTATATATAGAGTGGTGATATTCGTTTTATCCAGTAGTGAGATGGTGAAAGTTAGTGAACATTTTCGTAATTTCAAGTATCATTCGCTATTGCTGAAAAATCCTTATTAATTATAAGGTCATGACATTTACAATCCCTATAAAAGCAAAGTTGGCGTTAAACATTGATAATCCGACTGTTTTAATATGGTTATCATATTCAACCCCTAATATGCCCCTATTAAGGTTGCTTTATTTTTAACGCAATAATTTATTTTATCACCGAAATAGCTTAGAATAGTAACAATTAGCAAAATTAGGCACAGCTAAAGTGGCTTGATATTGTATATTTTCTAAGCCACAAACCCAGTGTGGGATAATCCCATTTCATTCACCTGGAGGAAGTATTAATGAGCCAAGCCGAAGGCGTTAATGTACAACGCCGTAGAGTTCTTATTGCCTCAACTGCCGCGATTGGTGCAGCTGGGGTAGCTGCCGTGGCGACACCTTTTGTCCGTTCTTGGTACCCAAGCGCTAAAGCTGAGGCTGCAGGGGCTGCAGTAACCCAAGATATTGGTGCTATCGAAGATGGACAAATGATTGTTGTCAAATACCGTGGCAAACCTATTTATGTCGTTAAACGCACAGAAGACATGGTCGCAGGACTAGAATCAGTTACGCCTTTATTATCTGATCCTGAGTCTGATGCGTCTCTACAGCCAGAATATTGCAAAAACCCTACTCGCTCGATAGAACCAACCGTATTGGTTGTGGAAGGCGTTTGTACTCATTTAGGCTGTGCACCAAATTACCGTCCTGATGTGGGCGCGGTGGATTTAGGTGGCAATGATTGGTACGGCGGGTTTTTTCTGTCCGTGCCACGGGTCAAAATATGACTTAGCAGGCCGCGTATATAGTGGCGTTCCTGCACCGCTTAATTTACCCGTTCCAGAATATGGTATGGATGGTACCATTTTGACGGTTGGGGAGGCTTAACATGAGTATGGGTAAAAAGTTAATGCATTGGGTGGACGCGCGTTTTCCAGCGACTGAAACCTACGAATACCACATGTCAAAGTACTACGCACCAAAGAACTTTAACTTTTGGTACTTCTTTGGCGTATTGTCAATGGTCGTATTGGTCAACCAGTTGGTGACTGGTATTTGGCTGACGATGATGTACAATCCTAGTGCCGAGGGCGCATTTGCGTCTGTAGAATACATCATGCGTGATGTCAAAGGCGGTTGGCTCATCCGTTATATGCACTCGACTGGCGCCTCAGCGTTCTTTGTCGTGGTGTATTTGCATATGTTTAGAGCACTGCTCTACGGCTCATATCAAAAACCCTCGTGAGCTTATTTGGCTCATCGGTATGGGCATCTATTTGGCTCTTATGGCCGAAGGTTTCTTTGGATACCTACTCCCTTGGGGCAACATGTCATTTTGGGGTGCTCAGGTTATCTTAAACCTTCCTGCGGCGCTGCCGGTAATCGGTGACGGTCTTGCTGAGTGGGTACGTGGTGACTATATCATCTCAGGTATCACCCTAAACCGCTTCTTTGCGCTACACGTTGTCGCTATTCCATTGGTCCTTGTGGGCTTGGTCTTCATGCACATTGTCGCATTGCACCATGTAGGTTCTAACAACCCTGATGGTATCGATATTAAGAAGCTAAAAGACAAAAATGGCGTACCATTAGACGGTATCGAATTCCATCCATACTACACTGTGCATGATATGGTAGGTATTGTAGTATTCTTTATCTGTTTCTTTGCGGTGGTGTTCTTCTTCCCTGAAGGCGGCGGTTTCTTCCTTGAGCCACCAAACTTTGAGACAGCGAACTCACTGAAAACACCAGCGCATATTGCACCAGTATGGTACTACACGCCTTTCTACGCTATCTTGCGTGCGGTTCCAAGTAAGCTGGGCGGTGTCATCGCCATGGGTGCGGCCATCGCTGTACTATTCTTGATACCGTGGCTCGACAGATCACCTGTACGCTCAATACGCTACAAAGGTATCTTGTCTAAGATTGCACTAACTGTCTTTGCTATTAGCTTTATCGTACTTGGCTATTTAGGTGCGACACCTGCAACGCCAACTGCGACTATTATGGCTCGTGTATTCACGATTCTATATTTCTTATTCTTCTTACTGATGCCGTTTTACACTGCCATCGAGAAGTGTAAACAGCCACCAGAACGCGTTACCGGAGGTCACTAATGAGCACGCTAATCAAATCCCTAGCGGGTCTAGGCTTAGGCGCGGCATTGACCTTGACTGCTGGTACAGCAATGGCTGAAGGCAGTGGTTGTGGTACGTTTACTAATGCTGAAGGTGTTGATGAGCATTTGGCCTGTAGTACAGCCCCAATTGATTTTTACCAATAAAGGCTCACTACAGAACGGCGCGAAAATCTTTATGAACTACTGTGCTGGGTGCCACTCAGCCAAGTATGTTCGTCACTCGCGTATTGCACAAGATTTAGAGATACCGCCTGAGTTGGTTGAAAAGTATTTGATGGTTACCACCGATCAAATCGGTGACCACATTACTGCTGAGATAGACCCTGAGGTTCAAGCGTCTTGGTTTGGTGCTGCACCTCCTGATCTGTCACTTGAGACGAGACTGCGCGGTGATGACTGGGTATACACATACCTATTATCATTCTATGAAGATCCAAGTCGTCCTTGGGGCGCTAACAACTTAGTACTGGCCAATGCTGCTATGCCCCACGTATTGCATAATATGCAAGAAGAGCTAAGCCAAGAAGAATTTGAATCTGAAGTTGGTGACTTAGTCAACTTTATGGCTTGGATGGGTGAGCCTGCTCGTCACGACCGTCAAGTCATTGGTTTCTTTGTTATTTTATTCTTGTTAGTACTACTCATCCCAGTTTACTTGTTGAACAAAGAATTCTGGAAAGACGTCAAATAAGTAATAATTAGCAGACAGTTCTGATAATTAAAAAGGCACTACTTCGGTAGTGCCTTTTTTTGTGCTTTGACATTAAGCTGAAATACCAGATAAGCCGGAAAATAAGCCACTCAGCGCTAATGTTTACGTACACTACCTTGATAAACGTTGCGAGTTTGTTTACGATGACAACCTTCACTCTTAACATTAGGCTTTCATGATTGATGCGAATGACATTCCAAGTAGTCAGCTAATTTTATATGCTGATGACGGCTACGACAGTCATGTGGTACGCCTATTACTTGAAGAAAAAAAGCTTGCTTACTATTTGTCTCGTCTGCATTCCGAGCGCCCTGAAGATTTGACTGAGCTTAATCCCTATCATACCTTACCTGTATTGCAGCAGCGTGAGATTGCGCTTTATGAGATTAATGTTATTTTTGAATATCTTGAAGAGCGTTATCACACAAACAAACTGCTCCCTGAGACACCGCAGGAACGTGCACAGTTTCGCCAATTGGCTTGGCGCATTCAGCGTGATTGGCTCGTACTTGGCAAGCGCCTCCTCACGCATCCAGATAGTTTTAATAAAGCACAGGCTGCCGTTGCTAAAAAACAACTCAGTGATTCATTGATTACTCTGTCGCCGCTGTTCGCTCATAAGCCTTATTTTATGGCTGATAAGTTTGGTTGGTGTGACGTGTTATTAGCACCCCTATTATGGCGATTGGATGAAATGGGGATTGAGCTGCCACGTGCTATCAGCCGTCCATTGTTTGAATATCAAACGAGAGTGTTTGAGCGTAGTAGCTTCCAAAAAAGCGTACGTTAATTAGACAAGTATAAGAAGCTGCCTTAGAATAAGTATCAATATAACAGAAATTGACTTGCACTTATTGTGCGATAATTTGCTAAATAAAATATCTTTTCATTATTGAACATCATTAGTATAGGAAATCATTAGATGAGCGAAACCACCTCTATTACACCTACCCGTCCTTATATGGTACGTGCACTATATCAATGGATAGAAGACAACGCCTTGACGCCTTATCTGATGGTCGATGCTACTGCTGATAACGTACAGATACCAACCGAGCATGTGCAAGATGGTCGTATCGTATTAAACATCGCCAGCCGTGCTACAGGCAATATGAGTATGAAAAATGATTATATTCATTTTAGTGCGCGTTTTGGCGGTGTCTCGCAAGAAATTTGGGTACCCTTGCAAGCGGTACTTGGCATCTATGCTAAAGAAAACTCGCAAGGGATGTTTTTGATCCTAACGAGTACGATAACTATGAGCCTGAAGAAGAGGCTAGCGCGGTAGCGAATAAACCAAAAGCTGCGACTAAACCTAAACGCGATAACAAAGCAGGGTTGAAAGTGCTGAAATAATCAGCCATTCAAACTGATTATTTTTCACATAATAAAAAGCCAGTCATATTTGATATAACTGGCTTTTTTTATTGGCTGCTCAAAGACTTGAGACTTTATCTTTAACTAGGTTCTCGGCAAGGTCACGCCGCGCTGACCTTGGTATTTACCGCCGCGATCTTTGTAACTGGTCTCGCACACGTCATCGGCATCGCTTTGGAAAAACAGCATTTGCGCGACGCCTTCTCCGGCATAAATACGAGCTGGTAGATTGGTGGTATTACTGAACTCTAGCGTTACATGCCCTTCCCACTCAGGCTCTAGCGGCGTGACATTGACGATAATACCGCAACGTGCGTAAGTCGACTTGCCTAGGCAAATAGTCAGTACGTCGCGTGGAATACGGAAATATTCCATCGTACGTGCTAAGGCAAACGAGTTTGGCGGAATGATACACTCATCACCGACGATATCGATAAAGCTTTTATCATCGAAGTTTTTAGGATCAACAACGACTGAATGGACGTTGGTAAAGACTTTGAATTCAGGCGCACAGCGTACATCGTAACCGTAGCTTGAGGTACCGTAGCTCACCAAACGCTCGCCTGCATCATTGAAGCGCACTTGACCTGGCTCGTATGGCTCGATCATGCCGTGCTCTTCGGCCATTTTACGAATCCAGCGGTCAGACTTAATAGACATTGTTATTCCTTAGCAAATTTTTAATAGCGATGATTATACGGAATTGATGGCTCAATTTATAGGTTTTACGCGAGATAAAAGTATCCACTCGCTATTCAGCTTGAGTCAGATATTACCATTTTGCAAAGTGATCTTCCGCTAGTCCCATTACCTTATCCAAGCGTAGCACTTGCCCAGCTAAGCGTATCTCGCCGCTGTACTCCCCTAGCCACTGCTCAAAGATGCTGGCGACAACGCCGAAATTGTCTGTTTTTTTGTAGACTCTAATCGGCGTGAAAGTTAAATCGATATCGACACTGCTCCAGCCTAAGCTTCGATGATAAATGTGCCAAGTATTGGCAGAGGAGTCATTCGTATCTTTACGCTCAAATAATACAGGTGGCAGATAAAAAATCTCGCCATCGAGCCAACAAGCATTCTCACTTAGACCTGTCTCATTGACACCCATAGAGAGATTCAATAAAAATGCCGACCATCTGCTAGGTAGCTGTTGATACAAGTCCAAAACCAATTGGTCTCATGACGCATATAACCCAGTGTCCAATCTAGATTGGCTTTTGTTGTCTTGCTCAATTCAAGTTTTTGCTGCTGACTATCAGCGGTTATCTGTGCACCCGCTTTGATAATTATCTCGCCGCTAGCAGCGCTCAACGGCTCTTTTTGGGTAAACGTCCAACCGCGTCTGCCTGTTGGCGTACATATCGCAAGCGGCTGCTGCTGACGCTCTAATTTTGCATGGACTGCTAGATATTGGCTATCAAGCTCTATACTCACCTGCTCTGGGGTAAAACCTAGCGTTAGGCTAAGCTTGCTATGGGTAAAAGACATCTGCCCTTGATAGTGATCGCCGATAAATTCACTGCGGCGCGTAACTGGCTGCAAGGCTTCCCCAATCTCTAATTGTGCAGTCTCTTCATTGTAAACATAAACAAAAGCACTAGTGGCAATCTTAATCGTTGCCAGTGCGAGACATACTCTAAAAGGCGGCTCGATGATTTGGACAAAACAGAATTGATTGGCCTTGAAGTCTTTACGCCAGTTTGATAATGGTTTTTGCGAGATTAACGGACTGTAATAATCGAGATAATTGATTTGTTTAACTTGCGAGAACACCCCAAATTGTGGCTGACCATTTTGGATGAGCTGTTCGATAGCTTGTGGCTTTATATCGGTAGAAATGATATTTGCGTAAGCTACATTATCTACCTTGTCGCTTTTAATAGGTCCATGCATTGCTATGACATCCTTGTCTTGCATTTATTACTGACTAATCACTTGTCCTTGATAGCTTACTTCGGTACTTATCACTGTTCTTTTGCTTGCCTTGATGCGGCCCAAATGGCTTCTGTAATGGCTTTGACCTCTATTGCAGTGAGTCCATCGGCCAGCTCCTGCGTCACATTTGCTACGGCAAAACCATTTGTCCCAAAAGGATGCTTAGGAAACTTTAACAATAAAGCCGCCATCGCCTCTACTGCTGACAAAAAATCGGCAATCACCATTCGCCTATTACTAAAGGTTGCATTGACTTGATAGCGCTTGCTACTACCATCTTTATAGTAGCAAACGCCAATCAGTTGGTTATTTGATAGCTCAATTTCATACACGGGCGGACGCAGCATTTTTAGTAACGTGTACTGCTTGGGCGCAGCCTCTAAATGACTTTGATAAATAGATACACTCACAAAGCTTCCTTGCTTCTTTGTTAGAATAAAAATGCTTTTAACTTTATATTTGCTTAGGCTAATTTGTTATTGATAAACAATCATCATAAACGATTAAAAGATCCGCTTATCATCGACAGGCTTAGCAAATTTATCAATATTAGTCTCGATGTTTTTGGCTATATTGATATAGTAATTCGCAAACTCATCATCAGCCAATACACTTGGCTCCCCTTTATCGACTTGGGCGCGGATACCACTGGCAAGTGGTAGCTGCCCTAATAAAGGCACGTGGTAATGCTCAGCGATCATCTCGCCGCCACCTTTACCAAAAATCGCTTCGGTATGGTTGCAGTTACTACAAGTGTGCAGCGCCATGTTTTCAACAACACCAAGCACAGGAATACTGGTTTTGTTAAACATCTCAATACCTTTCTGCGCATCAAGTAGTGCAACGTGCTGCGGCGTCGTGACGATGACAGCGCCTGTCACTGGGATACGCTGTGCTAAGGTCAGCTGTATATCGCCCGTACCTGGCGGCATGTCAATCACCAAGTAATCTAGCTGTGGCCAGTTGGTTTGATTATAAAGCTGCATCAGCGCACCTGTCGCCTTTGGTCCACGCCACGCAACTGGTGTGTTCTCCCCATCGAGCAAGCTGCCGATAGAGAGCATCGCTATTCCATGCGCATCAACCGGAACGAACTGCTCGTTTTCTAATTGCGGCTTCACATCGGCAACACCTAGCATTGTCGGCATACTAGGCCCATATATATCCGCATCAAGCACGCCCACGCGATTACCCCGCTTTTGTAATGCCAGTGCGATGTTCACAGTCGTCGTTGATTTGCCAACGCCGCCCTTACCTGATGCCACAACAATAATATGGCGGATACGAGGATGCGCAGCTAATGAAGCTTGCGTAGGTGCTGCTTTGGTAATTGGCGGCTCAGCGTTAGCGTTATTGGCATTACTCACGTTGTTATTAACGCCAGATGAAGGCTGGGACTCCATCGCATTGGTTGTCTTTGGCATCTGCTTTGGTAAGCTTGAACCTGACCCTTTTTCTGGAGCAGGCAGGCGCACATTCATATGAATCGTGGTAATGCCATGCGGATGCAGCAGCTGACCAAGCTCTTGTTGGATAGCTTCAGGGTTGCTGTCTTGTGGCAGGCGCAAGTCTAGCGTCAGCGCCTCGCCGTCACGCTCAAGTCCTGTGACCATCGTCGCAATACTGACTGTTCCTATCTCATACCCAAGCAATACTTTATCAACGGCACTATCACGTTCTGCCTGCTGCTGCGGTGTTTCGGTTTTGGTGGTTTTTTTCTTCATAAAGTTGAACATAGCTATTATTATTGCCTATACAAGTGGATGAGTTTGGTACATGGCTTAATTCATATCGTCTCCTATTGAGCAAACGATAAAACCAGTGACCATTTTAGCCAAACCTTCTATCGTGACAGTGTAGCTGAATTGGACGCATAAAAAAACCACAACGCCAGTAGGTCTGACATTGTGGTTTGTTCTATTATAATAGGCGCAATATTTGTCTATTAATTCATAAACCAGCCATGACTGGCAACGATAGATTGTCCTGTAAACACATTACTGGGAAACGCCGCTAAGAATAGTGCCAACTGAGCAATATCCTCTACCGTTGTAAATTCTTTATCGACAGTATTTACTAGCATAATGTCATTAACGACAGATTCTTCACTAATACCTTTCTCGCTTGCTTGCTGCGGTATTTGTTTTTCGACCAAAGGCGTTTTGACAAACCCGGGACAGATCACATGCGAGCGCACATTATGCTCAGCACCTTCTTTTGCCAGTACGCGGCACAGTCCTAGCAGGCCGTGCTTGGCAGTGACGTAAGGTGCTTTATAAAGTGACGCTTCATGCGAGTGTACTGAGCCCATGTAGATGACCGTGCCGCCCTTATTGCCTTTATACATGTGCTTAATCGCGGCTTTAGTGGTCAAAAAAGCGCCATCTAAGTGAATAGCGAGCATTTTTTCCAGTCATCAAACGTCATTTTATGGATAGGATCGATAATTTGGATACCAGCATTAGACACCAAAATATCAATAGCGCCAAAGGTATCAACCAATTTCTGTACACCTTCGTTTACCGCATCTTCAGAGGTCACATCCATCGCAATCGCAAGAGCACGCCCGCCACCTGCTTCAATGGCATCAACCGTTTGCTGTGCTGCTTCAAGATTGATATCGGCAATACCAACCGAAGCGCCTGCTTTTGCATAAGTCTCAGCGATATCACGACCGATACCACTTGCAGAGCCAGTGATTAATGCCACTTTACCTGTCAAATCCTGCTGTAATTGGGTGGACATATAGGTTCCTTATTATGATCTATAAATATTAGGAGATAAATCCTATTGAGCAATGCTAACTGGCGTTTTTTCTTGTAGCTCGTCAAAGCTAACACCATCTGCTAATTCAACCAATTTTAGGCCACTGTCAGTAACGTCTAATACGGCAAGCTCAGTGATGATACGATCAACCACGCCCTTACCCGTCAATGGTAGCTCACAGTTGGCTAAGATTTTTGGCTCGCCATGCTTGTTGACCTGTTCCATCAATACAATCACACGCTGTACGCCTGCGACCAAATCCATCGCACCGCCCATGCCTTTGACCATTTTTTTTAGGAATCATCCAGTTAGCAAGGTCACCTTGTTCTGAGACTTCCATGGCGCCTAATATCGCTAAGTTGACATGACCACCGCGAATCATCGAAAAGGACTCTGAACTACTAAAATAACTGGCCCCTGCTTCTGCGGTCACGGTTTGCTTGCCTGCATTGATCAGATCGGCATCAACGGCGTCTTCGGTTGGAAACTCACCAATACCCAGCAAGCCGTTCTCTGATTGTAGCCATACGTCTACGCCTTCAGGAATATAGTTAGCGACTAGCGTTGGTAGACCAATGCCTAAGTTGACATAATAGCCGTCTTGTAGCTCTTTTGCCGCGCGCTGCGCCATTTGTTCTCTTGTCCATGCCATGCTGATTTCCTTATTTTTTACGATATTCTATTGCTATTCATCTAAATCGTTAGCTATCTAAACAATTAGCTATCTAAGTTATTATCAATCTAAAAACTGACGATAAGTCTCAACCATGATTTTATCTAAGCGCCTTCTACCGCTTTAGTCGTGGTTTTTTCGATACGTTTTTCAGGGCTAGCATTCAATACAATACGTTGCACAAAAATACCTGGTAGATGCACTTCATCTGGATCAAACGAACCTGTCTCGACGATTTCTTCGACTTCGACGATGGTGATTTTTCCCGCCATTGCGCAGTCTGGGTTGAAGTTGCGAGCGGTCTTATTAAATATCAAGTTACCGGCTTTATCAGCTTTTTGTGCTTTGATGAGTGCCACATCCGCACGTAATGAATGCTCTAACACATAAGTACGACCATCAAAATCACGCGTTTCTTTACCTTCGGCAACTAATGTGCCCACACCAGTCGCTGTATAGAATGCAGGAATACCCGCACCACCTGAGCGTAGCTTTTCTGCCAATGTACCTTGCGGGGTTAGCTCAACTTCTAACTCGCCTGCCAAGTACTGGCGTTCGAACTCTTTGTTTTCACCAACATATGATGAAATCATTTTCTTGATTTGGCGGGTCTGTAGTAGCAGACCAAGTCCAAAATCATCGACGCCAGCGTTGTTGCTGATACAGGTCAACTCTTTAACGCCACTATCACGTAGTGCTTCGATCAATGCTTCTGGAATGCCGCATAGACCAAAACCACCGATAGCGAGTGTTTGCCCATCGCTGACGATGCCTTTTAGCGCCTCTTCGGCACTGTTATATACTTTTGAGCGACTCATACTTATCTCCTTGCAAGTCTGTTTTTGTTATTAACGTCCATTATCTATCATGATTTATTTATTGTGCCAATCAATAGCGCATTGACTGTTTTAAATTTAAATCAATACATTTTATATCGATATATCATATATCAAATACTTATGCTAACTTAACATATAATTCTCGCAGCGAGAAGACAATAACACTAAGAACGAATGAGACAGTACAGTAGCGAGGTATGAGGCAAGTCAATATCATATTATTCCAAGATTAATATTTGATAAAAAATCAAAAATTACATATTTTGATTAATTTTATTGACCTACATCGATAATCGCGACATACACGCTGTCTTAATTTTGCCAAGGAGGGCTATCATGTTTAGTACATTTGCGATTGTCATCACCCTATTATTACTCATGTTTTTTGCTTATCGTGGTTATTCTGTGCTGATCTTAGCACCGATTATGGCGACGCTAGCAGTCTTACTATCAGGTGATTTTTTAAACACCATCCCCGCTTATACCGATGTCTTTATGGGCGCGTTAAGTGGGTTCTTACTCAAATTCTTCCCTATATTCTTGCTAGGGGCATTGTTTGGGCGTTTGATGGCCGACTCTGGTGCGGCAACCGCGATTGCCAATACCGTCGTCGAAAAGCTCGGTGCCAGCAAGGCCATTCTTGCGGTGATTTTGGTCTGTGCTATTTTGACCTATGGCGGGGTATCACTGTTTGTGGTGGCGTTTGCCATTTATCCTATTGCCAAGGACTTGTTCAGAGCAGCCGATATCCCAAAACGTTTGATTCCTGCTGCCATTGCCCTAGGGTCATTTACCTTTACAATGACTGCACTGCCAGGCACGCCAGCCATCCAAAACGCTATTCCAATTCCTTACTACAACACCAACGTATTTGCCGCGCCTATTTTGGGTATCATTGGCGGTACGATCATGTTTATTGGTGGTTGGTTGTGGCTTCAGTCACGTGCCAACAAAGCAAATGCAGCGGGGGGAAGGTTATGGTCAGCATGATGAAGAGGATGTAGGCGGCGTTGGAGCGGCTGCAAAAAAAGCTGATATATTAAACACTCATCACACTTCATTCACCGTTGCCATGATTCCGCTGATATTGGTCATTGGCTTGAACGCTATATTGACCTATGTGGTTTTCCCATCGATAGATTTCAGTAGCCTAAAAACTCAGTTTCCCGATTTAAATATAGATGGATCGCTCGGGTTATGGTCAATTATTATCTCGTTGGTCGTCGCTTGTGTGGTGTTAATTCTGCTCCGCATCGGACATTGGAATAACCTACAAAAAACCATCAACCGTGGTACTTATGACTCGATGCTGCCGATTTTTAATACTGCATCAGAAGTGGGTTATGGCGCAGTTATCGCATCATTAGCAGGCTTCCTTATCATTCGTGATAGCATTTTAAACCTTACCCCTGACAACCCTCTGATCTCAGAAGCCGTCGCGATGACCACGCTTGCTGGTATCACAGGCTCATCGTCTGGTGGTTTGAGTATTGCGCTGTCGACCTTGGGTGAAGACTATCTAAGAATGGCCGTCAATGCGGGTATCGACCCTGAGTTAATGCACCGCGTAGCCGTTATGGCGGCAGGTGGTCTTGATACGCTTCCACACAGTGGCGCTGTCATTACCTTGCTAGCGATTTGTGGTTTGACCCATAAACAGTCTTATTTGAACTTGGCGATGGTGACGATGGTCATTCCATTGGTCGCTGTGGTTGCTGTGATTATCTTAGGGACGATGTTTGGTTCATTCTAAGCTAGCTTAGTCATTTAATCATTTAGTCACTTAGCCATTTATTATTGACTACTGGTATCTAAGTGAATAATGGATAAATAAAAAACCCACTTAGCACACTGCTTGGTGGGTTTTTTATGGCTGGTTTATGACCATCAACATGCGGTGTGAACCTATCGTTCATGGCTAATAAATGCTTGCCAAATGAGAAGTAATTACCAAGGAATATCACAAAATTATCTGAATTACGGTATCATAGGCACACTTTTTGATTTTTTATTATTTTTAGAAGTTTTTAGCATTAACGATGTCGCATCGATGAGCGATGAGCCGCTTAAGATGTTCGATAACTAACCCATTTATACAAAAATATAGGTGATAAAAGTGCGTGAGATTTTAGTAACCAGTGCGCTGCCCTACGCCAATGGCGACATCCATTTGGGGCATCTTGTAGAATATATTCAGACAGACATCTGGGTACGTGCGATGAAGGCGCAAGGCCATCAGGTCACTTATGTCTGTGCCGATGACGCGCACGGTACAGCCATCATGCTCAAAGCAGAAGCCAATGGCGTCACGCCAGAGGAGCAAATTGCCTCAGTCAAAGCCTCACACGAAGCAGATTTTTCAAAGTTCCTGATCAATTTTGATAACTACCACAGCACTCATTCAGAAGAAAACAAACAGTTCTCTGAGCTGATTTATCGTCGTCTCAATGAGGCTGGTCATATCAGCACAAAAGATGTCGAGCAGCTATTTGATCCTGAAAAGCAATTGTTTTTAGCCGATCGTTTTGTCAAAGGCACTTGCCCTGAGTGCGATTCACCAGATCAATATGGTGATAACTGCGAAGTATGCGGCACCACTTATGATGCCACTGAGCTGAAAAACCCGCGCTCAACGTTATCGGATGCCACGCCTGTGCTTAAAACTTCTAAGCATTATTTCTTTGACTTGCCAGAGTTTGAGCAGTTCTTACAGGACTGGACGCGCAGTGACAATCGCTTGCAAACCTCAGTGGCTAATAAATTGCAAGAATGGTTTGAGGCAGGACTTACTAGCTGGGATATCTCGCGCGATGCGCCCTACTTCGGTTTTCAAATTCCAGACACCCCAAGCGATGAGCCAGACAAATATTTTTATGTCTGGCTTGATGCGCCAGTTGGCTACATGGCAAGCTTTAAAAACCTATGTGATAAGCGTGCGGGAACAGAGCAAGCGCTTGATTTTGACCGCTACTGGGCACAAGAAAACGAGCACAAAACCGAAGTTTATCACTTCATCGGTAAAGACATCGTGTATTTCCATGCACTGTTTTGGCCAGCCATGCTAGCCGGTAGCGAATTGCGCACGCCAACGGGCGTCTTTGCCCATGGCTTCTTGATGGTCAATGGCGAAAAAATGAGTAAGTCACGCGGCACTTTCATCAAGGCCGAGACGTATGCTGAGCATTTACACCCTGAATACTTACGTTATTACTTCGCCAGCAAACTGTCTGACAAAGTCGAAGATATCAACCTTGATTTAGAAGACTTTATGCAAAAGGTCAACTCTGACTTGGTGGGTAAAGTGGTCAATATCGCTAGTCGTAGTGCAGGATTCTTGGTTAAAAAGTACGACGGTATACTGTCTGAGACTTGCGCTGAACCGCGCCTATTAGAAGACATTACCAAAACGGGCGATGAGATTGCTGCTGCTTACGAGAATCGTGAATTCTCACGTGCTATGCGCCTCATCATGCAGTGTGCGGATAAAGCCAACGAATATATCGATGCCAAAAAACCATGGTCGCTCGCGAAATTGGAAGGCACTGAGCAAGAAGTTCAAGACGTCTGCTCGGTCGCTATCAACATTTTCCGTCAGTTGATGGTCTATCTGGCACCAGTATTGCCTGAGCTGACAGCAAATGCGAAAGAGTTTTTGAATATTGACGATTTAAGCTTTGCCAGTCGTAATGAGTGGTTATTAGGCCATAAAATCAATAAATTCAAGCCACTGATGCAACGTATCGAAGAAAAAGATATTGAAGCCATGGTAGAAGATTCTAAAGCATCATTAGCTCAAGCTGATGCGCCTGCTGTGACCGAAAATAACAAGCCTGCCGCAAAAGACAAATCACCTGCAATAGACGCTAATACTGTTGCCGAGCAAACGGATTATATTGGTATTGAAGACTTTGCTAAGGTTGAGATGAAAGTCGCTAAAGTGCTTGAGTGCAATCACGTAGAAGGCGCGGACAAGCTGCTACAGTTCACACTAGATGTTGGTGAAGAAAAGCCACGTAACGTGTTTAGCGGCATTCGTAAGTTCTATGAGCCTGAGCAACTGACGGGTAAGAAAGTCATTTGCGTGACCAACCTGCCCCGCGAAAGATGAAATTTGGTATCTCTGAGGGCATGATTTTGTCATCAGGCGATCCAAAAACTCAGCTAACGGTCGTTACGCTACCTGATAACTGTGTCATTGGTGATGTACTCGCATAAAAATATTAACTTAAGTAGTGGTGTAAGTGATAATTAAAGAAAGAACGAAAAAACGGTCTAAATAGACCGTTTTTTTATGGCTGACTTAAAAGATTAAAGTGCGCTGTTATCTACTCCAAAACATCAATAATTTCCAACGTGTTATTAATTACTGTCACAATCTTATTGTCTGGCGTACGGATACGTACGTAACGGTCATCATAACGATCTAAAATAACAGAACGATCATAATCCCTTCTATCAATCTTGCCGACTACTCTATAACCGTATTTATCAAGGTCACGCTTGAATGACGCGTTAGGGCTAGCATTGCGATACGCATTAATATTAGGGTGGGCATTGCCATTATTTTGATAATTGTTATGGTTGTAATCTTTACTAATGTGAGCAGAGTTACCCTTGCCATTTCCATGACCGTGCCCATTACCATGATTGTCTTTTTGCCATAGCAGGCAGGCAAATCAATGAGCTTGCCGTAATGCCAGCGATGGTCAATAACTTTAAATTAGCTGTATTCATAATGTTATCCTTAAAATATGCGTTTGAATAATAGTAATGAGATATTTGAATGCGTTGTATAGTCAAGTCAATTTAAAAATGACACAACGAGATTAAAGGCTATTTTTCGCAGCCTCTGGAGACGAAGTCACAGCAAGCAAGGAAAATAGTATTTAATCGAGTGTGTTTATGATGATATATCAGTTTTATTTGGGCTTTACTATATATTCAACACGTCAACATAATAATGATATGGATTTTGGACGCACCCTACTTCTCATATAAAAAATTTTTATATAAACATTAGCTTACGTTAATTATGAAGTGGATTGGTAATAGATGCGTTGCTAGCTTGTATGCTTTTTGACTATCAGTTTATTGGATAAGACAATGCCTTAAGAGGCTAATTCTTATGGTTAAATACTCAAAACCACACTTATGACAGTGGTTACGACAATGCCTAATAGTCTTACTAAGTACGCCTATGACGAATGCGCTTTAATTTTTTATTGCGATAACTTACATTGCTGTCATAATATGAACATAATAATCGACGGAACGATTACTTTAATTAATGGTTAGCCTGCTATGTTGACGTAGACGTAGTATTGACTCGGCTAATCTGCATTCTCCAATATCTTTTTTAGAACCAAAGAGAACCAAACAGATTCTTTGAGCATTGCTATTAGTAGGCTTGATCAATCTGACAGTCCTCGCTTGGTTTTTATGATTGATATAACCTATGAGTTATCCTAATAATGACTATTGCTTCTACTCTACGCTTAAGCCTATATGGCGTTGCTCTTAGTGCCATTAGCACACTTGGCCTGATAGGCTGCTCGAACTCCTCTACTGACACAGCCGCCACTACTGAAAATAGCTCTGCTGCAGATGCAGAAAAACCTGCCAAATCTATTGCGATTACCCAAATCGTTGAGCATCCATCATTGGATGACATGCGCCGCGGTATTATTGATGAGCTGGCAGACAATGGTTATGTCGAAGGCCAAAACCTAACGGTCAACTTCCAAAGTGCACAGGGCAATACAGCGACAGCAGGACAGATTGCTAAGCAGTTTGCAGGAGACAATCCGGACGCCATCGTCGCTATCTCGACGCCATCGGCCCAGTCGATTGTCGCGGCTACCACTACTATTCCTATCATTTATACGGCCGTATCAGACCCACTAGGCGCTAAGCTTATCAATGAAGATGGCAAGCCTTTTCAAAGCAATTTGACAGGATTATCGAGTCAGCTACCTCTAGAGCCGCAGTTAGATTTACTACAACAAATAAAGCCTGAGATGAAAACGATCGGCTTCGTTTACAGCCCAGGCGAAGCAAACTCAGTGTCATTGCGTGATAGCCTAAAACAAGCGCTACCAGCACGAGATCTGACATTGTTAGATATCCCTGCCAATCGTCCAACCGATATCGGCATGGCAACCCGTAGCTTGCAAGGACGCGCAGATATCATCTATACCTCATTTGACAACAACGTCGCCTCTGCTTTTGAGGCCATGACTCAAGCAGCAAACGAGTTGAAACTCCCTATTGTCGCGTCTGATGAGTTTAGCGTGAAGCGCGGCGGCAGCTGCTCTTGGCGTTAATGATTATGACTTTGGTCGTACCACTGGCAAAATGGTATATCGCGTATTAAATGGCGAGGCGATCAATAACATTGAACCTGCCGTCATGAACGATCTAACCTTATATATCAGCCCTAAGCATGCCAAAACGCAAGGCGTTAGTTTGCCAGCAGAGTTGCTAAAAAATGGCATCAATGTTGATGAACAAGCGCAAAGCACTGATAACAAATAGCACGAATAAAATAAATAGTGCTGAATAGTAATACTGAAAAATACCCTGTAGCCATCATAAGTGGCTCGCTTTACCCTTTACCCATCTATTAAATAATGTACGGACACATTATTACTTTTAGGAGTCAGAACCATGTTGTATCAAAATCGTTTTAATTTTGGCAAAGCGTTACTACTAGGCGGTGTATGCACTGCTATCTTAACGGGTTGTAATCAATCAGCCCAAGATACTAGCACGACTGATACTGCGGCTACTGGCGATACTGCCACCGAAATGAAAACTGTTGCTATCACTGCTATCGTTGAGCATCCAGCACTTGATGATGTACGCAAAGGCGTGATCGATGAGTTAAACGAAGCAGGATTCAAAGATGGTGAAAACCTAACGGTCAACTTCCAAAGCGCACAAGGTAACACTGCGACAGCCGGTCAGATTGCCAAACAGTTCGTCGCTGATGATCCAGATGTGATCGTAGCGATTGCTACCCCATCTGCACAGTCTGTGGCCGCCTCAACGAGCAGCATTCCACTGGTATTCTCTGCGGTGACTGATCCAGTCGCTGCCAAGCTGGTGCCAAGTTTGGACGGCTCTGGCACCAACGTGACAGGAGCCTCAGATGCCCTACCATATGAGCCGCAAATTGAATTGATGCGCCAAGTCATTCCTGAACTAAAAAATGTCGGTTATGTCTATAGTCCAGGTGAAGTCAACTCAACGATTATCTTACAAAATCTAAAAGAGAAATTGACCCCTCAAGGCATTAACGTGCTTGAAGCACCAGCACAGCGTAGTAATGACATCGCAATGGCAGCACGTAGCCTAGAAGGTAAGGTCGATATGATCTACACCTCAACAGACAATAACGTGGTATCCGCTTACGAGTCACTCTATCAAATCGCCAAAGAAAGCAAGATTCCACTGATCGCCTCAGATACCAGCTCAGTTGAGCGCGGTGCGGTTGCAGCATTAGGCGTAGATTATTATGAGCTTGGCCGTGAAACGGGTAAGATCGTTGTTCGTATCTTGAATGGTGAAAAAGCAGGCGCTATCCCTGTTTACACCCCCACAAGCGCTTAACCTGTATGTCAGCCCAAAACATGCTGAAGAAGAAGGCATTACTTTGTCACAAGCAGTTATCGATAAAGCAAAAGAAGTGGTAGAATAACGCACCTTTGTATTTGGCTTACCATAGCAGCCATGAGCAAAATCATAATATGAATCAGTGATTGCGCTTTTGTGCTGTCATGCTAATGTTTGACAAGAAACCCAGCTATGAGTCAGTAGGCTGGGCTTCTTGTTTCAGCAGAACCTGTTTAAATAGCTTGTTTCATATATTGCTGTAGTTAGCTTATGGCTTATCTGATACTTGTTAAGTAAAATACATTTTTGCTGTATTGGATATTGCCGTTGCTTGAATCAGCGCTTTAAACCAAGGTAACTTATGAACGTTGTTAATCGTGACCTGTTTTGGTTTACCCTAACCGCAGATTGCTTAATCTGTTAAATTCACCGCTTAGCTGTTTAGCATTTAGAGGGTTTTGGCGCTTGCCACTCACTTATCTTGGTTCCATACGCTAGACACTGAGTTATGACTTACTGATCTCTTATGTCTTTAATTGCTTTTTTTGGTGCGCTTGAAAGTGGTCTGATCTATGGCCCTCGTCGCACTTGGTGTGCTGATCTCATTTCGTACGCTTGACTTTCCTGACTTGACGGCTGACGGTAGCTTTCCGCTGGGCGGCGCGGTCGCTGGCATCTCTATCGTTGCGGGTGTCAATCCGTGGCTCGCCTGTGCTTTTGGTATGCTAGCAGGCTCAATCGCTGGTATCGTTACTGCATGGCTGCATGTCAAACTTGGCATCCTACAATTGCTTGCCAGTATCTTAGTGATGGTTGCCCTATATTCTGTCAACCTACGCATCATGGGCGCCCCAAACCTACCGCTACTTGGTGAAACGACGGTATTTAGTACCTTAGTGACTAATGGCAATGGTTATTGGATGCGCTGTCTGATTATCGGTGTGGTCGTGGCGATTGCCATGTTATTTTTAAACTGGTTTTATAGTACCGAAACTGGTTTATCAATGCGTGCTACTGGCTCAAACTTGAGAATGGCACAAGCGCAAGGTATTAATACCTCATGGATGACCATCATCGGTATGGCGATCTCTAACGGCTTGATTGCCTTGGCAGGTGCGCTATTTGTCCAGACCCAAGGCGGCGCTGATATTTCTATTGGTATCGGCACCATCGTCATCGGTCTAGCAGCAGTCATCATTGGTGAGACCATCATTCCTGCCAAGCGTATTTGGTTAATTACCTTTGCGGTTGTGGTCGGTGCAGTATTGTACAAGCTGTTTATTCAGGTCGCACTATCGAGCGATACGCTGCGTAGTATCGGCTTTGGCCCGCAAGATTTGAACTTAATCACAGCATTACTCGTGGTATTGGCGTTGGTCTTACCAAAAGCGAAAACGAAGTTTTTATCACGCAAAGTTCGCGCCTAATGACAGTTTAAGCAAGTACCAACAGCACTTGCTTTGCCCGAAGAGATAATAAGGAATAACGATTATGATGCAAGCCACCGATTTACAGTTGACCTTTAATCCAGGCACACCTATCGAAAACCCTGCCCTACGTGGTATTAGTTTGAATATCGCTGATGGTGAGTTCGTCACTGTTATTGGTACCAATGGTGCAGGTAAATCGACTTTTTGAACGCAGTCAGCGGTACCACGCGCGTCGATAGTGGTTCAATCCTGCTAAATGGCATTGATGTCACCAAAAAATCCGCCCATCAACGTGCACACTGGGTCGCGCGTGTTTTTCAGGATCCGATGGCAGGTACTTGTGAAGCGCTGACCATTGAAGAAAACATGGCCTTGGCCTATAAACGTGGCGGCAAGCGCGGTTTGAAGTTTGCACTAAATCAAAACAACCGTGACTTGTTCCGTGAAAAACTGTCTGTGTTAAAACTGGGACTAGAAAATCGCCTGACAGACCGTATGGGTCTACTCTCTGGTGGTCAACGTCAAGCGGTGAGCCTGCTGATGGCATCGCTACAGCCCTCTAAGATTTTATTGCTCGATGAGCATACTGCTGCCCTTGATCCAAAAACTGCCGCCTTTGTTTTAGAATTGACAGATAAAATTGTCACAGACAATAAGCTCACCACCATGATGGTGACCCACTCTATGCAACAAGCATTGGCACATGGTACGCGCACCGTGATGCTACACCAAGGGCAAGTGGTCTTGGACGTGTCTGGAGACATTCGTCGCGGCATGACCGTACACGATTTGTTAGATATGTTCGAGCAAACACGCGGCGAAAAGGTTGAAGACGATAGCTTAATTTTGAGCTAGACTGTCTCAACTTATTGACTCTCAAAAAGCAGACATTACTGTTTCTAATTGCTTCTAAAACCTTCAAGAAAATTGATGTTTCTTGAAGGTTTTTGTTATCTATGGTTACTACTGCTACACACGGTACAGCGGGCATTATATAGTGATGAGATACCACCATTATGCCGCCATTTATCGATGAGGTCTGTCATGCGCAAAATTCCTGTTTACTCCCACCCTGCTGCAGGTTGGCCTGCGCTGATCTCCTCGACACGCAAACTGATGGATTATCAAACCTTTTTACGCGGTAGTGTCAGCGTCCTAAAAAGCAATCAACCTCAAGGCGGATTTGACTGCCCAGGCTGCGCGTGGCCAGACCATAAGTCACATAAGCGCATCGACGTCTGCGAAAACGGCATCAAAGTCATCGCCAGCGAAACCATGACGAAAAAGGCAGATGCACAATTTTTTGCAAGGCATACCGTGACCGAGTTACAAAGATGGTCTGGCTACGAACTTGAGCATAGCGGGCGTTTGTCAGAACCGATGTACTATGATGCCGCGCAAGATCGCTACGTCCCTATTCCTTGGGAAGCGGCTTATGGCTTAATCACTGAGCAGCTTGGAAAGCTTGATTCACCCAATGAAGCACTATTTTATACCTCAGGGCGCGTGACCAACGAGCCGGCCTTTATGTATCAGCTGTTTGTTCGCAGCTTTGGCACCAACAACCTGCCTGACTGCTCGAACATGTGCCATGAGCCGACCTCAGTGATGCTCGGTAAACAGCTAGGCGTCGGCAAAGCGACAGTCATGCTAGAGGATTTTGAGCAAGCCAAACTGATATTGATGTTTGGGCAAAACCCAGCGACTAACCATCCACGAATGCTGGAGATGCTTGCCCATGCACATGAGCAAGGATGCCGAATCATCTCGATTAATCCGATGCGCGAGCAAGGCTTGAGTAGATTTAGAAATCCGCAAAAACCAATGCATATGGCCGCAGGTCAAAGTGATGATATGGTCGATGATGTCATTCAAATTCAAATCGGCGGTGATACCGCGCTATTGACGGGCATTGCTAAATGGCTGATTGAAAATGATAGAATCAACCATGACTTTATCACTACCTCATACCGCAGGTTTTGAACCGCTAAAACAATGGCTAACAGCGCAAACTTGGGAAGACATCACGCTTGGCTGCGGTATTCCTCAAATAGATATTGTCAATCTCGCTAAGCTAGTTGCTGATAGTTCAGCGACCATTTGTACTTAGGGCATGGGTATCACCCAGCATGTGCAAGGCGATGACAATGTTGCGATGATTACCAATCTATTATTATTGATGGGTATGATTGGTATTGATGGTGCGGGCGCCTCCCCCTGTTCGTGGTCACTCCAATGTTCAGGGCGATCGTACCATGGGTATCCATGAACGCCCGAGTAAAACCTTACTGGACAGTCTAGAGCGCGTCTTTGAGCGTCCTATGCCAAAAGAGCATGGCTATGATGTCGTCACAGGCGCCAAAGCGCTTATCGAAGGTGACTTAAAAGTGTTTATGGGTATGGGCGGTAATTATGCTGTGGCAGCCCCTGATACGAGCGCTATTCAACAAGCATTAACCACCACTCAGCTCAATGTATTTGTCGGTACCAAGCTCAATGAAACCATGCTATACCCAGGAGCAAACAACGTCATTCTGCCTTGTCTGGGTCGTACTGAGCGTATCCCTGACAACAAAAGGTGAGCAGTTTGCAACGATTGAAGATTCAATGTGTCAGATAGTTCCAACCCAAGGTAAGCTTAAACCTGTGAGTGATAACTTAAAGTCTGAGGCAAAGATTATAGCGGAGCTTGCGACACATGTACTTGGTGCTGACTCCTCTATTCCTTGGCTTGCAATGAGCGAAGATTTTGATCTCATTCGAGACTATATCGCCCAAGCTATTAACGGTTTTGAAAACTTCAATCAGCGCATTCGTACCAATGAGCGCGGGTTTCATTTGTATCATGCAGCGCGCCATCGTGTATGGAATACCGAGAGTGGCAAAGCTCAGTTTGAAGTACCGCATTACTCCATTACGTACGTTGCAGCCCAAATGGCGGACACACATGACATTGATCATGAGGACACAACGCAAAAGGTTTGGCAACTGACCAGCGTTCGTAGTCATGACCAGTTCAATACGATGATATTTGGATTCAAAGACCGCTATCGCCAGACCAACCGCCGAGATGTGCTATTCATGCATCCAGATGAAATCAGCCGCCTAGGCTGGCAAAAGGAGATCAGGTGATGGTATCGCGGCACGCCAGCAGCTCAAGCCACACAGCGCATAAAAACAAGCCGCGCGTACTAGGGCCTCTCATATTGACTGAGATGGATATCGCCGCCAATGCCGTCGCCGCCTATTATCCCTGAATGTAACGACCTGTTTGATTTGGATACCCATGCGCCAGACTCTCATATCCCAGCATACAAATCGACGACCGTGATCTTAGAGCGTGTGAATACAAGTGTTCAGACAGCCGAACCTGTATAAGTGGTAATGATCACTGAAAGTAATTTTGAGCAAAGTGAGTCCTCTAGCAAAATGGCTATGATGGCAGAGACAACTGAAACTAGAGTGATTATGACTGAGATATCTGAGGATAATGATAATAGCGCAGCCGAGACAATGCTCGCTCGCAAACATTTAGCGCAGAAGCATCATTATCCATCGGACAAGGCTCATGGAGCCGATATACCTCAAAGCTGTATTGAGTCTCAAACCACCAGTTTGGCAGTAGAGGCAGCGGTATCAATCGTTATTAATGGGATTCATTATGCGGTACTGATGGCCAGCCCTTACCAACTAGAGTATTTGGCTGTTGGGTTCTTATTTAGCGAGGGCTTGATTCAGCACAGTCATGAATTACTTGATTGGGAAGTGACACATCTTACAGATATTGCCAGCTACCAAAAGTTTGCTCAATCCTTAAACGATGGGGATCTTGAATTCGCCTCCATTGAGCAACGCTTAGAGCAATTTCAAGATTATGATATCTATATCGTAGAGCTGGTGCTAAACCAACGCTGCCATCAGCGCATCCAAGCCCAAAAGCGCCAACTGGCAGGGCGTACAGGCTGCGGTATGTGCGGCATCACGGGGCTGACACAGGCATTGCCCGACTTGAGCCACTACTCACAAGCAAACATACATGGTTCTAAGGCAACCGTGCCAAGCCTTGAGTATCTATTAGTACTACGTCAGCAAGTAGATGCCACACAGCATACACACCAACTGACAGGAGCTGTGCATGCAGCAGCGACGATATACAATCAGCAGTTGTACTTGTTTGAGGACGTAGGCCGTCACAATGCACTCGACAAATTAATCGGTTGGCAACTGCGACAAAAAGTAGAGGTTGATTGCGTACTCATGACCTCACGATTATCGATTGAGTTGGTACAAAAATCGATTCGGGGGCGTATCCCTTGGCTCGTTGGCATGTCTGCGCCCACCAGTACGGCCGTACGGGTCGCCCAGCGCTATGGTTTGGGACTGGCTGGGTTTTTGCGTGACAATAGAGTCACCTACTACACTGGCATTTGATGAGTATTGCCTAACCACATTTTCTAAATCCTGTCGTTATCATCGATTCGTTTACTTTGATACCCTCACATTGATCATTTAATACTGCCACCATTCAATATGTTAGCCTTATTGATACCCTCACAAACACCTTTCCATAAACCCCATTTGTGAATGCCATTTTTCTTGAGATCTGCCTCTGCCTTTTGGTCATTTATGACAGATAACTGACCGATAGATTTGAGCTTCACGGCAGAATAGGGTACTCTTAGCGCACGAGTATGTTACACATAGTTAACATAGCTGTAGTTTTATTTATAAATACTTAGCCTATGGTGCAACGCATCAGGGCTGTAGCGTGTTTGATACTTAACTACAGGTAATGCGTCAATTACCTAATCATGGGCAAAAATTCGCTCATGCTTGGGTGTATTTCAGCCGGCTATACATAATATTAGCCGATAAAGCTGTCTACACTTAGCACCGTCATCAGCAGATGGCTGAGTGCTTATTCATAATTTTGCTGTAGATACCTGCCTTGTCAGCGCTCTATAGCAGCCAGCTATTATCAAGTATGACCACTTGACAGCGTGATGGACTATCCATCAACAGACGCATGCTGATGACTCCCTGCGATTTTTTGTGAAATGTGGCTCACTGTTGCATGTGATTTTTTCAAATGACGTACAACAGTGAGTAACCGGCATGATGTCAATGGGCAGTTGTCATTTACAGGTTGCAGGATCTACCCTTAAAACACCAAGTGCGCCAGCGCGCGGCATTTGGGTCGGCGCTGACTGCTTTTTATGACGGCTAACTGTTAGCACTGTGTGATGCCTCTACATAAAACTTTTATGGGCTTTATTGTATTCTTAACAGTTTTGGATAAAGTTATACTATTAAACTTTTATTTATGTAAAATAATCGCGAGGTATGAATTTGAAAACTGAGTCACTGTTCCAATTTTCATCGTTAACCATTATTTTATTGTTGTTAGCGTTTTATGGCGGCACGTATTTGTTGTCATTGCTGATCAAAAAAGACAAAGAAACCACTTCAGGATTTATGGTGGCAGGCCATGGCGTCGGCTTTGGCATGGGTGCTGCTAGTATGACCGCTACTTGGATTTGGGCGGCATCGTTTTATGCGGCGGCGACCTCTGGCTACAAGTATGGCGTATCAGGGCCGATACATTACGGCTTTTGGGGCGCGCTGATGATCTTATTCATTTATCCTTTTGGTATGCGCTTTCGTGAGCTTGCACCCGATGGTCATACCTTAGGTGAGCTTATCCACGCCCGCCATGGCTCATCAAGCCAATTAATTTTAGCCATATCCAACCTTATGGGCAGCTTAATTAGCTTGATGGTCAACTTTACTGCAGCTGGGGCGTTGGTATCGGTATTATCGCCATTATCGTTTCAGACGGGGGTCATGATTGCAGGTATCGGGGTGCTAAGCTACACCCTAACCTCAGGGTTTCGTGCTTCCGTCTTTACAGACTTTGCGCAATTGGTCGCTTTGATGGCCATCGGTATTGTCATTATTCCAGCGGTACTGTTTGCGATGGGTGGGCCACAAGTCATGGTCGATGGCCTCGCTAACCTCACGCTTGAACAGCAGGATTTCTTTTCATCCGAAGCGTTTTTTCAGCAAGGAGCGCCCTATTTTGTCGCTGTACTTGCTTATGCGATTGGTAACCAAACCATCACGCAGCGCTTGTTTGCGATCGATAAGACTAAGATTAAACAGACCTTTATTACCGCCACGGTCGGCTATGCTGGTATCGTCATCGGTCTTGGTATGATCGGATTGATGGCTTTGACCATCGGTATCGAGCCACTAGATGGCAATATGAACAACCTCATCCCGCAGATGGTCAGCACTTACTTGCACCCTGTATTTATCGCCTTGTTCTTTATCTTGGTCATTGGCTCATTGTCATCGACAGCCGACTCAGATTTGTCGGCATTATCGACCATTATGATGGCGGATGTGTATGGCAAAAACATTGCCAAAGGCCGCGTCAAACCTAAAACCATGATGCTCGTTGGTCGTAGCACGATGATTATCGCCACCGCTGCCGGACTGATCTTTGCCAGCTTTAAGCTAGATATCTTGGTGATGCTCGTATTCGTCGGTGCATTATGGGGCGCGATTGTTTTTCCGGTCATCGCCAGTGTGTTTTGGAACCGCGTGACCAATGCCGCCTTTACCTCGGCAGTCATCATCGGCCTACTGCTATTCTGTGTGGTACGCTTTGAGCTGCTACCGATGACAGGCTTTACTGCGCTTTTCTTTGAAATACTGGCCAGTGTGGGCGCCGCAGTCGTGATTGGGCTGATGGTCTTTGGCTTTTTGGGTCGTAAAATCGGCATGGTAGCGGCAGCGATCACGCTGGTACTGATGCTCATTTTTGCCACAGGCTTCTTACGTCAGTACATGGTACTACTGGCCTCACTAACGGCCTATGGTGCTAGCACCATCGCTTGTATCATCGTTAGCCTCATGGGTGATGAACACTTTGATTTTGCTTTAATCAATCAACGTGTCGGCGATTATGATAAAAAAGCCAAGGCATCGACCTCTGAGCTTTCATGAACACAGGTAGCGAGCACCGCTTGCTGATGCGGCTCGTTATATTTTTGCCGAAATTGCGTTATAAATGCGCTAGGATATTATTGCACAGTATGCAACAGCATTACACAAATACGAATGCGTAGGCGCTTTGTATAGTTTATCAAAAAGGCTCACTGTATCATCAGTGAGCCTTTTTCGTTGTGCATGTTTATGTGAGCGCTACTATGCAGTACGAACCCACTTACCGACGACGACTGATGGTTGAACATTGTTATGCGGCTGACCGCCGCCAGTACTACCTACATAACCTTCTTCTTCGACACCTGTGGTATCTACAGTTCTATCACTTTCTTGTGAGTCATCATGAGCAATCCTTGTCCTAGTAGATATTCCCAGTGGGTGAGCGTGACTTGGGATTTGTTCAACCGTAAGTGTATTTTCATACTCACCCTCTTCAGTACCAATAACCTTAGTCCAATCTGGATCATTTATTTTGGATGATACACCAACGGTCACGCGACCTTCTGCGAACGGTTGCCACTCCCCATAACCTATTGCCGCTGCAACCTCTTGACCTGATGTATAAACCAATGTGGTCTCGAATGTTGCACCGATTGGCAAAACGGGTACGGTAATAGCAGGGGCTTCTTCTAACTCTTTAATGCGCTTTAGTAGTGATTCAAGAGTAACCTCTTCAGTCGGTTCGCCTTTAATACCTTCTATTTCCTGCTTAAGATAGGCGGTACGGTTGGCAAGTTGCTCATGTGGTACATTATCCACGCCGCCTGCGCCGCCTTGTACAGGATCGTTTGGGTCGATGAGTCGGATACTACCTTCCCAGACTGGTTTTTCGGTAACTACTGCCATTGTCCAATTACTCCATCGTAGTTGTAAGTGCCGTTATGTTTGATCGCGCCATTGTGGTTCACTGGTATGTTGATTGAGACTAATTTGCAACGAAGCGGCGCAACATCAATCAGTAGTGCGCGTATGCGTTCAGCGTCAGCATTACTCATGAGCCGTGGTGTTACCAGCTTATAATGTGTCCAGTCGCCGCCGTAGCCATATCGGTGGCTGCTGTTGTGCTTAGCAACACTGTTATGTTCTAAAAATCCTGTACGCTCTATCAACTCACAGTCGCCAAAACCTAGCAGCTTAAGTACCCGCTTAATTGCCCATGGTGTGCCTTTATGTCTGTGAATCTCAATCGCTTCTTTTATCAGTTCACGTTGGTCGTTTTCAGAGACTGCAAACTCCCAGCCATCACCAAATAAGCTAAAGTGATCTGCAAAAATGGTAATGTGTCTGCGGGATTAAGATCGGTCAGCATGATAATAGTATGCTGACTTAGTGAATCTAATCTTTTAAGTAAGCGCTCTAATAGGATGAACCGCGTTTGCTGTAACGGCATCGGTAAGACGCTATCGTCATAATCAGCCATCTTGCGCGGCTCCCAATGTGACCGTGATATCAGTAACATTTGCCCATTGCCATGGTTCTACCATTAAGGGTTTAGCAGGCGCTATTACCTCAATTTGCCAAACATTATCATCACTTAGCGCGTCTATAATTTGGCTAGGTACAATATCTTGCCCCAATTTTACTTTGAGCTTATCAGCAAACGCTTGAGCGTTGACACGAGCATTATCAAGCGCAACCTGAGGGTTAGCACTGGTAAGCGGCGTCACTTTAATTTTTAAGTGTAGGTCTAATGCTTGACCTGCGATAACGTCCACGCGATCAGATAAGGGGCGCTTTTTTTCATCGCTGGTATTGTCCAGTACTGCTTGGATAAGCTCAGGGCTAGCAGTCCCATCAGCCGTTAAAATATAGATAAAAATCTTACCACTCGTGCCACGCACTGCCTCACAGTCAATAATGGCGGCATCAGTGGATAGCGCATGAAAAATGTAAGCTTGGCGACTGCCAGTAGTGGCGTAGCTCTCTGGTGCTAAGCGAATACGTGTTCGCAGCTGCTCATCTGTCTCAGCATCCAATCGCACCACACCAAAAAAGTCACCTAGGTAGTCCAGCATGACGCCGCTTGCGAATGCGATCAGGTTTTGCTTAGCCGCTTCATTAATTGAGTTACGAATCAACATTTCACGATAGGCAATAACATCAATCATCAAGCGATCCGCTTGTGCTGGATATAATGGCTTACCGCTGAACTCCCTCATATTTGGCGACGAGTTCAGCCGTGATTTTATTTGCATCACGGTCAATAAAGTTTGGCTCGGCAAGCTTGCTAGTATCCATCGGTTACACTCTATAAGTCATATTCTGCGGGATTAAGCTATCAATCGGTGTCCATGCGATGTTAAACAGTGCGCCGCTAAAACCTTGCTGCTGCCCGAACTGCTGGGCGGTAATTTTAAGCGACTGTACACGCGGCTCATCTGCCAATATGGCATCAGTCGCACGGGCAATAAATAAAGGGGCAACATCGTTAAAGTTACCGTCAATTAAGGGCAGTACGTCACAGCCAAATTCTGGGCGGTGCGGTACGTTGCCTTTTGGTGTTGATAAAATAATGCGGATGGCTTGCTCAACATCGGCGAAGCCTTCGACAATACCGTCGCTACTCAAGCTTGACTGCCAATGTAAGCTGTTACTGATTTTTGTCATGTGCCATCCGTATTATGGGTATCTCACTTCTCGGTTTTCATTTTTAATGAGTTAAGCACTACATAGTCGCCTCCTATACCTAATGAGTAATCGTATTATCTTGGGGGAGAGGCTTTTATATTAAGGGGCTAAGCCGTTTCTTGATTTTATAGCAAATTAAGGATTAGCTGGGTTTATCGGTCTTGCTGCTGCCACGTTCGATACCAGTATGGCCGTGTAAAATAAATGAGATACCAGCAATAATTGCATTTTTTACAATAGTGGCTATACCATTAATAGTCGTGTCGCCGTTAATAGTCGTCGGTGCGTTAATAGTGGCTGATGCGGCTGTCAGATTGAAATCACCATCGCAAACGATTTGAATAGACCCCACAGCGCTAATATCTAATAAGCTCGCGGCGCTGTCATACTCGATGCACGTACCATCGTCAAATTTTTTGATATAACGGTGATCGTCGGCTGGGCTATTATCGACATCGCTCATCACAGAGCCAAGACAAATGGCTGTTTCATTATTGTCAGACAGCAGTAAAGCGACTTGTTCACCCCTTTACAGGCGGATCGTAAGTCTTTGCCCCTTGGCTACGTGCAGCAAGCACGAGTGCCCACGGGCTTAAGATATCACCCATGTCTGGTAGTACTGCCTGAATGCGTAGCGGTTTATATTCGATGTTTTCAACCAGTCCAAAGACAATATTCATGCACTAAGCCTTATAAATTCGATGCCTGTACTATAGCCACCACGCCTAGAAATAGTATGCGTGGCAGTATTGATTAAGCATTTGCCATCAAACCGTGCAAAACCTGCTAAATCAAAATTAGCGCCAGCTACAAGCAAGGTATTACCTGCACTGCTCAAGCGACCTATGGCTTTTGGGTCATTGTCTTGCGTCAAATTGGCATCAGCGCGAGCATTAGCGACTGAGGCAGTACTGGCCTGACCGCGACTGACTGATTTATCTGCTGATGTTTTGCCTTTAGATTTGGATTGTGACTTTACCAGGCGTTTGGATTTTTGGATATTGACGTGCGACAACAGCCTCCTTTTGACCGTGCGAATTTGGTCACGAAACTCCCAACCGCGATCAATTTGGTGGCGATGTAAGGTGATGACGCTGCTGTTTGTTTTAAGCTGATCTAAGCGGCTAAAGATAAGGCGCTTGCCTTTGACTTTGACGATATAGCCGTACTGCTTGGCCAGACGATAGATAAATGCAAGGTCAGTCTCACTCTGTGTCACACGCTCAATCATCAGCGGGTAAATTTTGCCCTCAACCGTATAACCCAAAGCCGCCGCTACTTGTCCGATTACATCAGCGAGCAGCACATCGTCAAATGCCGTATAGTGCACTGTGCGTAACGGACTATTAATCCCAGCTGATAGCGCGCGAATCCGTACTGTGTTTGGGCTATCAGTGATATTAATCTCGTCAATCTCAAACTGGCCGCAATCAAGTACGCTATCGCCGTCAATACCGATCTTAAAGTTAAGCGTCGCGCCTTTACTCGGATACCACGTATCCATCCACTTGCGCTCAGTGTCCTCTAGTGTGATGTCCAGCTCATCAGACTCGCCCTTTAGCGTGTCTTTATAACTGGCATCAAGCAGATGCAAGGCAATGTCGTGAGTTGCTGATTTGTTGTTATACAGCAGCTCAAACGCAGGCATATCAATCATCGCTCACCTCACTACTATCATCACGTAGCCACGGTGGTATGGTGTCCGCGCCTTTTGCTTTAGGTTTATTAATAATAGGGATAAAGACGATCTGACCTGCCGTAAGCATCGCTGTGATTGGCAGATGACGATTAGCGGTTATGATCTGCTCGTAAGCCGTAGCATCGCCATAATATTGATAAGACAAGCTATCCCATCGATCACCATCTGATGCGATATGCTGTAGATAGCCTTTGGCTACTCGACTCATAGTGATTGCCTCGTTGCTGCACTACGTGTCAGCTCAAGCATGACTGCTTGCCGATCGTTTAGTATCTGTGACAAGTCGCCATAGTTACTACTATCAATGATCGGCAGTGGTGGTACGGTATTGCCTGTCCAGTCGTTACTAGCAAAATAGCCATTCACGATAGACGTGGCATTATTAATGGCAGAAAAGTCACCACTGGACGCACTGCTTAATGTGCGTATTAGTGCTCGCGCTCGATGCTGAGCAATAAGCGCATCCTCCAAATGTTGCATCGGTTGCCGCGTGGGCAATAGCTCACTGACATTATCACTGGTAGCGGTTTGTACGGGCACAGGATTGGATAATGATTGATTGTCATCACGTACCGCAGGGGCGGTAGGTTTCGTCGTCGTGTCGCCTGTAAATTCTGATAAGGAGAGCGAGCCTGTAATCACTAGTGGCTTGCCATTGGGGGCAATCTCTTGATAGTTGACATCGACATCATCAAGCGTCACCCAGCCTTTATAGTCCACATAGTCAAACACCAGCGGCATTGGCTCGCCTTTATTGCAGGTCGTTAAAATCTTATCCAAAACCACTTGCGGATCACAAAAAGCATGGTGCAATTTAAAGCTTAGACGCCACTCATCCAGCCTTGCGCCCAGTTTTTGCTTAATGGCTTTATTTAGTGGCCGTTCGTGCTTGGCAAAGTCATAACCTGTGCGTAGAGACAGACCATGAGCACCGCGTACGTCACCTAAATTGATATCGCCTAAATGGGTAATCAAGCGAACGCCCTCCGTTGTCTATTGCCCTCGACTTGCTCAAGCATCCGCTCAAATTCTGCGTAGCTTGCTGCAAGCCCTTGTTGTACTTGACCTGATACATCGCCAGCACCCGCGGCCACTTGCACATTAATGGTTGGACTAAAGCTAATAGAGCCTGCGCTCATACCACCGCCTAAGCTCTGCGAACCCAGTACACTGTTTGAGTATTGCGTTTGCGCGAGGCGTTTTGCCATTTGTTCAGAGGCTTTTAGTGCAAGCGGTGTTTGCTGAGTAATACCGAGCGCAGCCCCTTCAGGGATGCCGCCGCCTAGTTTGGCAAATACTTTGGACGGTGAATTGATGCCCAGTTTAGATTTAAACCAGCCTGATACTGAGTCGCCCATATTGGTAATAGTGGCTTTTAATGCACCAAATTTGGCTTGAACGCCGCTGATTAACCCTTGAATAATATTGACACCGAACTGTCTAAAACGGGCGGGCAATGCGCCAAAGTAAGTAGTAACTGATGCCCATGCACGGCTAAAAAATGCCAACGGCTGAAAGCCTGCCAATGCGCCTTTAATAGCACCAACGCCGCGTGTGACCGCAGACTTAAGACCATTCCACAAGCCAATAAAGAAGGCCTTAATCGGTGCCCAGTTGCGGTAAATCAGATACGCGGCCACAGCCAGCAGCCCAATAGCGATAAATAATGGATTCGCCATCGCTGCAAGTCCGATAGCACGTAGCACACCACCGACAAACCTTAATGCACCACCAAGCTTCATCAGTATCGGTGATAACTGACCAAGTATTGCCATATTGCGTAGAACAGTGATACCCGCCCGCAATCGGTTAAATGTGGTGACCAATGACGCAATAGGACGTATGACGGATAGCACAGCAAAGCTCACACCCCAAAACGCGACTTTGGCCAATAGCAGACCGCCGACAATTTTTACCGTGCTTGCGATCAATTCAGGGTTTTGTTTCGCCCATGAAGCAAAGGACTGTATGAGCGGTGTGATAGCAGTTATGGCATCACTAAGCGCAGGTAGTAAAGCATCGCCAAGCGTGATTGCGAGTACATTGAAATTATTCTTAAATAGCTGTACTTCGTTGGCTTTAGTCGAGCTGATACTATCAAACTCTTTATTCATAGAACCAAGGTATTTGCCAGTACCATCAGCATTAGTACCCAGCAGCTCAATGTTTTTACCTAACAACTCAGTGTTATTAGCGACTGATAAAATATCGCCGCCATAGTTAAGTCCGATAATGCTAGAGACCACGCCCGTACGTTCTTCAGTCGGTAACTTATTCACTAGATCAAAAAACTCTTGCGTGGCTGCTTGTCCATCTTTCTTAAACTTGGCTGCAAACTCATCTGAGCCAATGCCCAACGTCTTAAAAAGCCGCTTTTTGGCGAGTGGTTGCCATATCTAGCGTACTAAACGTCGTAATCATCGACTCAATAGCATTAGACGTGACCGACGCATCACGCCCTTGGGCGATCAGCGCACCAGTGAGTCCAACGCTAAACTGCTCTGAGTAGCCTGCGCCCTTAACTGAACTGCCTACCATAGACAAAGCAGATACAATCTCGCGCGCTTTGGCAGGTGAGTTATTCGAGATGGTATTAATCATATCGCCGATACGATCCATCTCTTTAATGGGTATTTGCATGACGTTTGACAGCTTTGCCATCGCGTCACCCGCTTGATCGGCGGACATATCAAACGCCACACCCATCTTAGCAACGGTTGTGGTAAAGCCGATTAAGTCTTTATCAGCGACACCAAGCTGGCCACCTGAAGCAGTAATGGCGGCTAACTCGTTGACAGAGAGTGGTATCGTAAGTGACAGCTGCTTGAGTTCATCTCCAAGCTTGCCGATACTATTACCAGCGCTAAATTCAACGGTCTTACCAACCTCCGCCATAGCCGATTCAAACTCAATAGCTTGTTTGATGGGCGCTGCGATAGCCAAACCAAAACCTGCAAGCTGCGCGGTGCTGCTAGCAAGATTACTCCCTGCCTGTGATTGCGCTTCACCAATACGACGCCCACGTTCAACCGAGCGATTCAATCGCTCTTGCGCCCGCTTTGTCTCCTCAATCGCACGAGTGACGCGTTCCTGTTCACGTCTAAAGCGGGTCAAATCCATATTGCCGCGCTGCATACCGCGCTCAATGATACGATTTAAGCGCTCTTGCCGTGCGGTCAGTTGCGTGGTGGTGCTACCCAAACGATCAAAGTCACGATTGACGCCGCCCAGCACACGGTTCAGCGAGCCGTCTACGACAGCGCCGATCCGCATACTTAACGACATATCCGCCATACGTTACCCTTTATTGATTTGCTTGCTTGTTTTGCGCGGCTATCTGCGCGTTGGCTTCATCGATCCAGCCAATAAAGTCTGTTATTACCATCTCGTCAATTTCAGACGGCTGAATATGAAACCACTTAGCCAGCAGTCCCTGAAGTATCTGCCACTGATTCGTCGGCACTACCGATATTAATCTCTGAAAATCGCGCACTCACGGCTTGATAGTCAATCATGTGCATGTCGTCTAAATCTTCTAGAACCAGATCACAAGCGACCGCTACCATCGCAAGTTCAATCTCAGCGCTGTCACCGTTACCACGGCGCTGGGCTTGTTTCATCTCACGCACCTTGATGCCGCGCACATGTACTTGCTCAATTGGCGCACCAGCGGCAGTGGTAAACGGGTGTTTTAGCTTGATAGGCGCGTTAGCGATTGGAGCTTTAGCTTTGGTCATGATGGTTATCCTAATATTTGATAATGAAACGTAATTTTATAATTGACGTAAAAAAACCTTAATGCCACTTTGGACATTAAGGCTAGGATAAACAGATATAAGCTTACTTAATTTTATAGCGCATTAAGGATTAATGCAGATTACATGACGTTGCTGCGATAGTCTGCCAGCATGTCCTCACCGCCGATCTTAAAGGTATTTGCCATCGCGTCATACTCAACGATTTCGACACCATCCATCACTTGCTTAACATACGTGCAGGCAAAGTCATATTCAAAGTCGACGTTTTTGTGATCGCCTAATTTACCAAGCGGCATGTTTTTGGGAGAGATAGTTAGGAATGTTACCAGTGGCACTTCATTGGTACGCCCCATGCTGGTATGGACACTGACGCTAGAGCGTACTTGAATTTGACGGGCACGAAACGGTGTCAGTTGCCGCGATACATCCGCGTACAAGCTGTTCATTTTCATCTTGCCCTCAAGCTTATCAACGCCATTGGTAGGCAGTTCCATCTTACCGATCATACCTAGCGCTTTGAACTCTTCAAATAAGAATTTAAGCTCAGGCAGATCGACCGTTTCGCATTTGCCCAGCATACTTTTACCATCTAGATAGACGATGCCCTGTGTGATTTTATGGACTTCAATACCGTTATTGGACATATTAGATGCCTCCCATGTTGACAGATTTTAGGTCAAGCAGATACTCGCCTGTGACTTCGCGCTCGTAGGTGATACGCTCCATTGGGAATATCGGCGTGAACTTATAGCCGATACGAATATGCCCTTGGGACAGCTCGCTTGCTGGGTTACGAGCAGGGTCAAAGTACGCCGCACCGTCTACAATTGCACCCCGCATTTTTAGCACACGCAGGTAATCATCAGTAAAGCCGACCAATGCTTCAATTTGTGGCTGGCGAATATCGCTATCAACAAATGGCAAGCTGGATTGGTGAATACTGATCTCAATCATGTCCTTGGTACGCTGGACTTGCTCGAAGTTGTCAAAGCTATTGTTGACTGGATATGCCGCACTGCGATTGCCCCATGTCAGGAACCCTGTACCAAAGGATTTGAACATCGTTGAGATGCCAGCTTCGTTGAGCAAGTTGGTTTCCGTATCAGGATCATCAATACGTGCTGAGATGACACGCTCAAGCCCAAGCGTCCCGCGCATCTCTTTGTTAGATGAGCTTGTCCAGTAACCAATCTCACGGTCTACGCGAGCGCGTACGCCAGCCCATGCGATAGATGATGGCTCAAGCTTAATACCATCAGTGACAGGGATTAAATACCTTACGGTGAGGGATAGCAAATACGTACGCGTGTGGACTGGGTTTGATAAATATCAACACCAAGCGGTGCAACCCCACCACGACTGGCTACCGACTCAGTTGGGGTTAGACCGAGGGGAAGATCGATATAAGTAATGGCTTTGATTTTGCTTGCCATTACGTCTAAAGCCGCAGCAACAGCGGGCACACTACTAAAGCCTGGTGCAATTAAAATCTTGGCATCATACCCGTAGATACCGTAGCCATCGCCCATTAATTGAATACCCGTACGCGCCCCCCTCAGCGGTTGTAGTGCCAATGATATCAGCCGTAGTAATCGTATCCGTATCAGCGCCGACATTGATGACCATGACCATGCCAGCGCCTTGCTCACGTAGCGATTTCAGAGCAGCTGGGATGGTATGGTTGCTGGTAATCTCACCAAACTGAGCGTCATCAGTCGATGATAGACAGATGGTGAGCGTATTAACATCACCCAGCGGTGCAGTACCCACCAGCCCGATGATGCCCGAGCGCACTTCGCGGACGGTCGTTGTGCCTTGTGAGACGTCGATGGTCTCAGTACCGTGTAAAAATTGGGTCATGGTTTGTCCTTAAATTAATTAGTTTCAAACAAAAAACGGTTTGCCGTGCTCATGCCAATATTAAATAGCTCAAGCGGGTCCTTATCTGACTTTGTCGTGTCAGTTAGCAGTACATACTCAGCGCTATATCGCTCACGCTGTAGGCGGTAGCACAGACGATTGTAGTCAGCCACATAAGCAAAAATAATGTCACTGTTGCCGATGTTAAATTTACGCTTATCATCAAGCGACAGGCGCGGATTGGTGATATTCGGATAGAGTGTCAGCACATTTTTAGCAGCGCTTGCGTCATACCAATACAATTTGGCCACGCCATTTTCGACGTATGCAATCGTTGGTCGCATGTTCTGATCAAAGCTAAAACTCATCTCAGTGACATCACCTGCAAACGCTAATACCGCGACTGGTCAGCACCGCTACGCTGTAGGTAAATAGCTTTACCTTTGACGTAGCCGTACCAGTAGTACCGCATAGGCTCACTGGTGTCAGATAGGGCAATGCCACCAAGCTCCCAAGATGCTGTGGGCTTTTGGGGCTTATTGCGTGGTGGCAGAAATGATGCTCTATCAAGCTCAGTCAGTGTGTTGTCGGGTAACATTACAATTCACCCTCGTATCGTCCCCAACTAAACTCTAATGGAATAGATAAAGTCTCCTTGTCTGTTTTCGTTAAAGGATTATCCCCATCAACAGTACCGTATCTAATCTGGAATATCCCCATTGTTACTGGTACATAAATCGTTCTAATATCTCCATTACCTTTAGTTAGTTCAAAATTAAAAGTTACCTGCCGCTTGTTGCTTAAAGGAATGTAAGGTGCGATAACGTAATCATTAGGCGAAAGAACTCCAAGTCTATCTCTATCAGATTGTTTTGTTGTTAAGTCAACCAAACCCGATGAAAAAGTGGTAAAGTTATTATATTCGCTGTACCCGCCAGCAGGAACCGCGCCAAAAGGCATTCCAACAATAGCTCCATACTTAGAAAAGGGATGTCCAACAGCCGCAAGGCGATGGGTGGCTTTGTAAGCTACTAATCCGCCCGCTCCATCCTTAACATTGATTAACTCATCCTTATCTGTTGTATCAAATACTTGCCAAATCCTATAATGAACCTGAAGAACCTCATCCCCACTCAGGCTGATAGTGGTAGGCTCACCTAGAGCATCTTTAATAAGTGCCCGAGTGCATAGGTAATAATTACTCTCGGTAGTACCAGTGCTTGCCAAACCTATCTCTGATATATTTATGCTACCCAAACCGCTGAATTTGTAGCTACCAGTCCGATTAGTCTTGTAGGTGTTACTACCGTCTGCCACATAATCGGTTTCTTTTGCAAAACCGCTTGCGCCAGCTATAGCCAAAAAAGAATCAAGTCTGTTTTGTGTTACGACTGGCTCGCTGTTACCAGCACCAATAACGCAATTATTAAACATACTTGAACCATATCCTCCTCCAAAAAACTCTAACCCTTGGTTAAGAATTAGGTTTTTCTGAAAACCAGTATCAGTTTTTACTGTTCCGTCTGCTTTAGTGACAACACAGCGAACTTCTCCTGCTATACCTACGTGCATTTTATGCTCCTGTTTTTAGTGTAATGTCTAAAGGTTTGACGGATGGTATGTATGCATCTTTATCATCTACGATATGCTCAATTAACACTCGTTTTAGTGTAATGTCTAAAGGTTTGACGGATGGTATGTATGCATCACCGTCGATATTCTTACTCATGAGTAGCGACTTCAGCGTAATATCAAGCGGTTTGACTGACGGCATATACGCGTCATTTTCATCAATGTCTTTACGCATGAGCAGCGAGCGTAATGTGATATCGAGCGGCTTAACGCTCGGCATATACGCATCACTGTCAATCGTTGTGTCTTTTAATATCCGCTTGAGCGTGATGTTTAACGGCTTAACTGTGGGCTGATAAGCATCTTCTCTTTCAACCAAGGCTGGATATGGCTTACTTGCCCAGAATCGCTTTGGCACTACTGACTCATCTACTATCAATAGCAGTATTCCTAATAGCCGCTCGGTATAGCTGTTTTCCGAACGATTAATCGGCATTGGTATCTCTGATGGTTGTATTAGCTGCGTATTTCCATTTTCACTAAAGGCCGTGACACATCCTAAATATTTATAAGCTGGCATAAATAACCTCTAAATCTCGCGAACATGCAAGCTCTGCACATGCACTGCCTCTACATCAAAGTCCACCCCGTAGTACCATAAGCCTGACTGATACTGGATAAAGTAATCACGTACAGGCGCTAGCGTCTTATCGGTGTGCTCAGGGCGATACCCTGATAGCATTGCTAGCACCCAATCGACTAGCGGTACAGCACCATATCTGTCGTGTAGCCCGCGACTGATGATTGTCACCGTAAAGCCCATTTGCCGTGGTTTAATTATCGCCGCCGTATCATCGTGCTTTGGATAATTGGACTTAGCATAGTTGACCAGCAGCGCCCCATTGGCATGATTGAGCCGATAACTGGCAGGCTTTTCTGGATAAAACTCAACCGCCAAATCCGTGCCTACCATACTTGCCAACTGGTCAACGATAGACTGAGTAATAGATTTAGTCTGGCTGTGTTCTGGTATCGCCATGATGGAGCCGCCTTAGTGTTGATGCTTAGTATTGGTCAAGTAGATCTTTGCTGAAAGTCGATTGACGATTACGGCTGGGGCGCACATGGACTTTAAACTCACCGTCTTCCACGACTTGCTGACCTGCTAGTATTTCGCCTGCTGGTACACCCAATGTCACTTTGCCGTCTTGTATTTGCACCAGCATTTTGAGCGCGTCCGTATAGCCATCACGTACGGTCTTTGGTAATTCAAAGCCTTCAGGACGGCGCTCGTAGAGCTTATAGCGCGCGATCTGCTTGGCGATGGATGAGATGATTGTTGGTGTATTGCGAAACGGTAAACTATAGCGCCCACGTAGATAGCCATCGACTGTCTCGCAAGCTTCCATAATGACCGTTTCAACAACCCCAACATCAGCGATACCATCGGCATCGTCGTCCGCTAGCTCAATCATGACGCGATCTGGTACGAGTGACTTTTGGTCGGTAACGCTGATATAACTCATCACGACGCAGCCGTAGCTTGTACTGCATCGTCTTCGATGAGCAGCGCTTCTAGCGTGTCATTGGTAGCCGTCGCATCATGATCTATGCCGCGCTTATCCAATTCCGCATTTAGGTCTTTTTTCAGCCAGCCGTCATAAGGGTTTGCGACTGCTTCAGGCTCAGGTTGTGGCGTTTCAGGCTCAACGACTTCTACCGTTTCAGCTGGTGGCATTTTTACTGAACCAATTGTCTCGGCTTGCACTGCTTCTGGATCAGCTTCGACAACCTTCACAACTTTAGATTGCGGCGTATCAGGCTCACTATCGCTAGGCGGTTGTGGTTGTAGCCCTGCATGATCAGTATCATCAGGTTCAGTAGCGGTAACCGTCGCTAGCGTTTGGCGTTCTTCATACGCTTTGAGTTCATCTACCGTCGGTTCACGCACGTAGTTTGCCATTTTTAAGAACACCACATCTTTTTGGGATGCTTCAAATAATGCGCCTTCAGGATAGTTAATACGGTTGTGACTAATCGCCATCATTGCCACCACGATAGCGTTTAATCGTTTGGTCTGTTTCATGGGTTATCCTTAATAAGTTTGTTTTAAGTAAGACGCGCTGTGTTTAGCAACGCGTCTTGTTCAGTATCTAGCTGAACGCTACTAAGCCACGTTTTTAAATAAAAACCCTGCGCTGATACCCGCGATAACAGGCTTACGCTCATGCGTCACTGGATAAAAATACGTCTTAGAATTATCATCGTAGTACTTGGCTTCCGCATACGGATGACCCTCCATCTCATAGGTATAACCAAACGCTGGCTCTTCACGGTCAAGCTCAGACGCTTCAGGCGTGTAGGCCAAAATGGCATCATTACCCCATGCGTCCACGGTATCGTCCGCCACTTCATCAAAGTAAAGCGCTTTACCGACCACAACTTCGTCCAAGTCAAAGAGTTCTGCAAGCATGGCTGCGGTGACTGCTTTGCCATCGGCCGTGATCGTAAGACGTTTTAAAATCTTAGGATGGTTTTTGAGCGCCGTGAACGCAGCAGGGCCGAGCACCATACGATTGGCATCAACGGCACACGATGAGCGGATCACCTCACGCGCGTCATCAATATCACTGATAGGATCGCTATCAGGATTCGTCCATTGACTTGTACCAGACAGCACTTTTTTATTGCTGGCATCATAACTATCAGGATTACGCGCTAGCAGTGCTTGCTGAACTTCAAGCTCAAGCATCATGGCGTTCCACGGTTTGCGTACCGCACGCGACTCAAGCTTAATAGTTGGCGCGAGGGCATTGGCATCACGCAAATTCTCACGCGGCAGCTTGCCCTCTAAGCTATGGTTTTCTAGTACATAGTCCGCGCCTTCGAAGCCAACATCGACGCGCTTGGTATTAGAGCCTGGTGCGCGTGCGGTGTTATAAATACGGAAATCACGGTCAGTAAACATGATGACCTTGCCGCCTGTGGTTTGCACAGGGACGCGCGGAAATAAGACGTGACCGACATTGGCAGGAATGACGATACCTTGCACGACTTTGGTTAAGATGGGATCAACGACAACTGTAGCCATTAGGGTTTCCTTTCAGATTTAATGTGATTCATAGGGTTAAATATAGCGAGGCTATGAGTGTTACTTGATCAGCACTTCTGCGTGACCCGTTGCCGCTGCGTCATACAGCACAATGCCATGCACGGTGTCACTTGCAGTCAGCGCTGCCGCCGCTGTTTTGATGACCATGCTACCCGTATCGAGGCAGATAACATCACCCTGCATGACCGCACCGCTAGCGATGCCATTCATATTCATACTTGCCGTACCCAGTACGGTGACAGATACGATATCGCCCGCCGATGCTGCCTCTTGGGTCACGCCCATTGGTAGTGCATCAGCGGCCATGAGTTTGCCTGTCGCATCGACCCACGATCCTTTGGGTGTATCTTGTTGCACCGTGACGGGTAGCGCGAGGATGCTACGATGTTGAACGCTCTTATCCATGTGAGTTACCTTTTTATGTTTAATATATTGTTAAAGCATTTTGCCTAACCACTAATCGCCATTAACGCGGTGGAGTAATCAACCTTGTGTGCTTCGCTGTAAGTCAGCGCTTGCTCATGTAGCGCTAGGCGATCAGCATCTACCGCCGTACCTGCTGGTGCACCAAATGCTGTATTGGTGGTTTGAGGTTTCCCAGCAGCTTCACTGAACAAATGCGAAAACGTATTCGCATTTGCGTCAGACAGTTTTGATTTGACGGCGGCTTTTAGCGGCTGTTTGTTATCGCCTTCGCCAAACTCAACAGGGGCATGGCTACTGTCACGATCTAGCGCGTCTAGCATTGCGGTGATAATTGACTTCTCGCTAGGCGCAATCTTGCCATCTGTGACTAAAGACTCGCTAAAGTCAGCGTTTTCTTTCTCAGCTGCTTGGACTTTGGCTGTCGATTCCGCTTGGGCTTTTGCATCCAATTGCGCTTGTAGTGCCGCAATGGTGGCGTCTTTATCCGTCGTATCGGCAGGCGGTGTATTGGGTGCGGCTGGTGGCGTGGTCGGAGCAGGTGGCACTGGTGTAGCAGGAGCAGCAGGGTTAGACATAAAGTTATCCTTTTGAGTATCATGTTTAATATTTTGTTCATGAGTCGTGGTATCCGTCGTAGTGTCTTCGCCAAAAAATAGCGTACGCATGGCGGACACAAAAGTATCAAAGGCGGATTGTTTTTCAGCAAAGTCTACAGTCAGCGTCACCGCATCATCAGACTCGCTAAATTCAATCGGCTGTAGACCTTTGATGGCTGGTGGCTCAGCACCCAAAAACCCCACATGGCGTAAGTAGTACGCGCCTTTGGCAGGGTTGGCTGGAGAGTTAGGTGGGTAAAACGAGGCGGATACTTTCTTATAAGCACCGTTAGCGACTTGCTCGCTAAACTCAGTGTTGACCTGCTCAGGGGTGGCAAACAGATTGCCACCATCACCGTTCAATGACTGCACCCAGCCGTAAGCTGGATTATCAGTCTTAGGATGACCGACGACGATAGGGGCTTGATGCAGATTAGGATCGTAGGCCGCTACAGCAGCGGTAAGGTCTGCCTCACTGAATGTCAGCGTCTGGCCGTGACTGTCGGTATGCGTACCTGTTTTAAAGATGTGAATGCGTTTCATGTGTCGGTGTACCGTTTGGCATTTAGACACATGGTAGGTGATTGACGGGGCAGATTATTTTATAGCAGATTAAGGATAAGATAAGGACTAAGACAATAACTAGCAGATGATGTGATGAGTAGTATTATAATGCGTATCAAAAAGGCGTTTATAAACGTTTATAAACGAGCTGAACAACCAAGCATGAGCATTCACCGCATTGACACGCTAAAGTCGCTTAAATCGCATTTGAGCGCCTATCACTCTATTAAATGGTTCTTGATGAGATCAGTCAAAATAGTCACGTCATTGTTACTTGCGCCCAGATAATTACGTGCAGGAATATCACCCCATAAATGCGGATAATCTGCTTTTGTGCCGCCATAGTGCATCATCGCGCCATACACCATGTTTGTACCGATGGTCACACCAGCACTTGCTGCCTCATAATGAATTGACTGCATCAGCGTATGATTCATGATAAGCGGCTGCTTGCTTGCCACTTTATTTGCGCCGCGTCTGTTTAGACGACCACTTTGATTGGTATCAGATGCGCCAAGCATACTGGCAAATGTCGCCTCAGAGTTAGCCGCCCACGGCTCACCATCAGGCGACGTTGAGTTCTCAAAATTATCATGGGTGCTATTAACCATATGTTCACCCATGTCGCTAAACACAGGAGACAGATCACCGCCACGCTCTATGATGCGTAGCACATAACGCTGGGCTTGCTCAAGACCGTCTATAGTGATGGTAATCATTATTGCCCTTACAAAGCATCATCGACATCAATACCTGCATTAAGCAAACTTGTCAGTAGTGCTTGACCAATGATAGGCGCGTATTTACTAATTGTTGGCTTCCACGTACTACCTGCCGCATGTTCCCATCCTGCTGCTGCCACGCCGTCAATATCGGGTGTATCAGCAATGCTTAGACCCAATCTATCCATATCAGCCATGCTCAATACACGCACATAGCAATTGCAGCCGTAACCGTTTGGCGGGTAATTAATCGACCACCAGATATCATCCGCGCGTAGCACGGTATTATTTAAGCGCAGGTGTGATAGGCGTGGATTGCTACGCGTCACATGGCGGTACTGCCAGTAGGGACGAGATTGAAGCATCTCAGGCGTAGTCATCTGCTGCCAGCGTCCAGCAGCGTGAGAGGTGCGCATATTGGTTAAGTAGATAACACGGGTGCGCCAAGCGCGGCCAGCGGCACTATCACTGCCTGTGTAATCTTTCCAACCACGCTTTTGCACGATGTCTTTGAAGCGTTTTCGAAACGCGCCAAGGCTTTCACCATCCTCAATAGCAGCACCTACCGCATCATTCAGGTCTTGCAATAAGTCTGCTTTCATCGCACCTGCTACCGTAAACGCTTTGTCATGCTGCGCGGCTTGTATGTCTTTATATGTGGGCGTTAGTAGCAGCGTCTTCTGTTTAAAGAAGGCTATTTGTGATTGGAACTTAAGGCCAAATGCCGCTTGGGTTTTCGATAACTCACTCATAAGGTTAACTCATCAACGACTTCAGCGACTACTTCAGCACGTCCCGCCAGCGTTGCCGCTGTCATTGCCTCTGCAATCACCTCAATGAGCTGCGTATCATCCAAGTTATCAAACTCACGGGCAATCAGATCAGGTAATGCCGCCATGCTGGGTGCGATACTAATAACGGTTTCAAGACGCATAAGCCACTCATCGACCGATGACTGACTGCTTGCTGCCAGCTTATCAATATTGGCATCCGCATAGTCCAGACGCACAGGCGTAAAACCTTGCTCAGAGAAATCCGCTTTCATTCCTGATACTTGAGCGCTAGCATTAGATTTGCTAGCACGCGCAGTAGGCGTAGCTTTAACTATCTCGTCAACTTCCACCTCATCTTCAGCGAGATTATAGGCACGTTGAAAATACACTTTCGTTAGTCGTGCGCCGGCCTTTTGTAGTTTTTTCATCACGAGTGGCGAGCTTATCAGTCACGTCCTCATCTGACCACATCGACCATGTTGGCATGATCTCATTGTCACCGATGTTAAGTTGCACCGCATAACGTAGCAGCGTATTGATTGCCTCAGCGATCATCTCGCCATCAGCGTCACGGATATCATCGGTGACCTCAAGACCTGCTTGTGCACTGGCATTGGTACTGGATGAGTCAGTCGATTGGTCTTGACCGAGTAGCGCAATATTAATCTCGCTACGGCAGTACTTCAGCAGCCGCTCAAACATATCAGCGGTAGCGCCTTTACCAGCTGCTTCCAATATCTCAACTGAGCCATCATTAGGAATCGCTGCTACGCCGTCTTGCGCTAGCGTCTCAAGGCTATCAAGTATTAGGTTAACCTCACTGTCAGGCGTGCCGCGAGGATGCTTGCCCACGATAAAAGCTTGCCCATATTTATCGGCAAACCGTAGCCAAAACTTCAAGCCACCTTTACGGAATACCGCCGACCAATAGACGGCAGCAAGGTCTGCCACGCCATAAGGATTGGCATAGGTCGCATCATTACGTGCCATGATGAACTTCATATCAGGCACAGCATCGCCTGTGATATTACCCAATTGGCGAAAGCACAGCTCATTATCATGGTTAAAACTAAACCATTCAGGCGGTTTACCGATCACGCGCTCAGGCAGCCATAACCCACCTGATTTGCCAGTGCCTTTAGACCAGTACACCTCAGCAGGACTATAACCGTACAGTGCTGCGTCATGCAGCTCACGAGTGAGTCCTCGCATATTGATATTGGCCAAAGTTTGCTGGCATAGATTGAGGGTTTTATCAGAGGCATTCCCTTGCGTGAGACCGTACTCAAGACCAACCACCGATGAGCGACGACGCCGTACTGCACCTTTGATCGCGGGGTCGTTTAAGATATCACGGTACACCTCGACATCACGCCCCAGCTTTTTAAGTACCGCATCAGGATTGGGCAGCGCCATCATAAGACCGCCCATATCAAAGCCGCCATACATGGCAGCCGCACGGCTAGCGATCTCTGACGACAAGCTTTGGGTTATTTGTGTGGTCATTTAATAGCCTCGAATGATAGAGTTAAAACGCTGGCGCATACCGACACCGCGTTGGATACTTTTATCAGTGGCGGCGGGTCGGCTATTGACGGTCAGCTTGCCGCCTTTGAGATTGAGATAGGCGCAATTGGATAGACATAGCGACGGCGCAAAGTCACCATGACGGACTAAATCAGGGTCTTTTAAGTCCTTGCGGCGCAGTGTATTAACCATCTTGATACCGTTTACCTCCTCAATCTGGCGCAGGTCTTGCGTGAGGTTCTGGTCAGCAGGAATCGTTATCATGTCATCCTCAAATAGCCCCGTCATTTTGGGCATATACTCCCCATACCAGGACAGATTGATTTTTGACTTGCATGATACGCGAGTGCCCAAACTTATCAGCGGTCAGCTCAGCCGTGGTCTCACCTGTACCCGTGGCATCCATCGCACCGCCAATGAAGTTGGGTAGACCGTCGATAAATGCCCATAGGATTTGCATTTGCTGACGAGCAGGTACTTTTGCATCTCAATGACAAAGGGCACGTTACGTTGCAGGTTCTGCTCAATGCCGAGCGGGTTGATAATACTAAAATCACGGTGGCGGGCGTAATCTTGCCCAAAGTACCACGGCAGTCGCGGGTCTAGTTCTGCCAGTAGTGGCTGTAGATGCACTTTAATCCACGCATCAGCAAAGTCTTCTCGCTCCTCAACTGTCTTTTCGACGAAGTTCTCAGGCAGTATCAAGCGCAGCACAGTGCGACCTTGTACCGATGCGCGTTCAATCCATACCGTCGGTAGACTGGTACTATTACCATCACGCGGTATGGCGTCCAGCTCTTCACGCATCTGTGCCTTGCGGCTACCGTACCCACGGCGGATCTTCTTGTACCATTTTTCTTTACCTTCAGCAGTTGGTAGCTCGCCTTTAATGAGACACACGCGCTCATACAGCCCATTGGCTACTGCATCATCAAAGGTAACTTTATAGACGATGGCCGTGTCTTTATAGACATCACCCTCAATCTCTTTGATAAGCTGGTTAAAGGCATTGGTCGTGCCATTGTGGGTGCTGATAATAACAATGCGGCTACCCCAAATCAGTAGCGCTGTTGCAGCATCCAGTACCGCTTGTACGTTCCTATGAAACGCCGCTTCATCAATAATGACGTGTCCTTGTAGACCACGGATGTTTTCAGGACGGCTTGATAGCGCGACAATCTGAAAGCCACTGGCTAAGCGAATACGCCAGCTAGTGATGTATTTGGTCTTGCCGTGTTCGTCTTGGTCTTCAAACAAAAACTCTTCAATACCGCTCACGCCTTGACCCTGAGCGACTGCAATCGTACGCAGGAACTTGGCACAGTAACCAACGAACTCAAGGCCTTTTTCTTTGGTATCGCCCACGTAGTAGACGTTATCGCCGCCCGCATGGCGTTGACTGGCTGCCACCAGAGACTTATCAAGCGCCATACCAAAAGTAATACCTGTTCGCCGTCCTTTTTCTACGACCAAGATGTCATACTCATGCGACAGTGCAATGGTCTCTGATTGGTGGCGCATGAGTAACCCATCCGCCATAGGATTAAACGTATCAGGAATATCACGTACCGACTGGGGTAGCTCTTCCCATTCCACGATAGCCTTGGTGTCACGGGCAGGTTTAAGCGTACTCATAAGCTTAGCACCAGCGACGGCTGCGCTATTGGCAAAGGCTTTTATCTTGTCGCTCACGCTAACTCCCTTTTTGACACCTGATTTGACACCGAGGAACTCACGCCGCCAAAAGTCTACTTGTTCCGCACCCAGACCACCCGCTTGTGCATGTTCCTCAAGCTTTTCGGCTTGTTCAGCGAGCAGCTCCGCTCGAGCACGAGCTTTGACTTCTGTTTCCCATTTTTTTTGGGTGATGTTAGCGCGGGTCAGCTCAGCCATAGATTTACTAATTTTGGCGAGTAGCAGCAATCGCTCTTCAGGGGTCTGGTCGTCCTCAAGCTCTTTTAAGGCAACAAGGCCATTAAAGGCTTCAGTCTGCATCAACGTGATGGTGGCGTTCGATAGCGCACCCGTATCATCGGCGGCATTTTCGGCAAAGTGTATCGCCATATCGGTTGCCACTTTAGCCGCGGCCAACTTGGTTTCCAGCTTTTTACCATAGCGATGGACTGATGACTTACTGATCTCATAACCTAATCGTTGTAGCCAACCTGCCAAGTCTTCATAGCCATTAAAGCCATTGTCAAACAGCTTATCGTCGAGCTGTTTTTTGTGGTCAGCGGCCAGCTTGTCGATCGCACTTTCGCGTGCCATATTAGCTCCAATACTTTTGCAGGGCGAGCGATACCAGCGCGGCAGTCTACCGTATAGTCCACGACATCGATACCGAGTGCAGTACAGCGCCCATGCCAGTGTCCGTCTGGATTTTTAGTCAGCATTACCATCTTGCGTTTTTCAAGATAGCTAAGCTGTTGGTGCAACTCAGTGGGCGTCACCTCACCGTAGATGTCATCCATGATGGTTTTTAGCATCACATCACCGCAGCCAAGTGGTTCGGCGCGGTGCATGGCAACGAGTAGATACCAACGCATACCCTCGCGGCGGCTTTTATCAAGATCAATAGGCATCAGTTATCCTTGTTTTTGCTGGTTTAACAGCTCATAGAGCCGATCAAGTTTGGCTTCAACCACAGTAAATGTACGGTTAAAGTCCGCGCGGGTTAGATATTTTTCAGGCAGCTCAGCCTTGAGTAGAAGGAAATCTCTTTCAATTTGCCTAACCTCAGTGGTTTGCTGTTGCACCTGCTTTGATACGTTACTGATTGCATCTTCTAACGAGTCATCACGCTCACGCAGTGCCGTATCAAAGCGTGCAAAAAACGCCGAACCTGCACCCCAGATTGAGCCTGCAATAGTGAGCAAGATACCGATGGCCTGATAGGCTTCAAGTTCCAATGTCATTACTGCTCCTTGTGATATGGCTGGCATTCAATGCAGTAGGTGGCGTGAGGGGCGGCTTTTTGCGGTCAGTACCGATAGGGTCACCGCAATCGATGCAGTCCGTAATATCATTAGCGGCTTGGGTTTTGATACGGGATAGCGCGGCGTTTAGATGCACCGCCGCGATTTTGTTGGCATCATCAATAATGTCACCCATTACCACCTACCTTGCCACTGCCTTTGATGGGCTTGCCTGTGACAAGGCGCAAGATGGCATTGATAAACGCCACACCTGTTGCCAGTACACCGTAGACCTCAGGGGTCATTAGCGCTTCAAGGCTGGGCGTAGCAGCCGTTGCCAGCGTCATCGCAGTGATGATGAGATTAAACCAGATGGTTTTGGACTCGTACCATGCCTTATGCTCAGGCGTGGGTATGGGCTGATTAGTGGTTGGCGAGGTCTGGGGGAGTCCAGCATGGCTTACCTCATGAGGGAATGGTTCAACATGATCGGACATTACCAGCCCTCCTGCTTAGCTTTTTTATAGGCCGCTGCGAGCTTGGTATCGTACTTATTCGCCTTGTAGCCTTCACCGTTATAGCGCAAGGCAAACCCAGCCCAGTCATTACGCTGTAGCTCATCGACTAAGCCGTTGACCTTGATGTATCGACACATAGCATCTATCTGCGCAGCCTCCGACTCATGCATCGCATCTATGAAAGCCTTGAGCGATGGGTACTTTAGATCTTGCCAATTAAAGCCCATGACCTGACCCTTACCCCAGCTACACGCCATGTGTGCGGCGTCCCAGTCCAGCACTGCTGCAACGGCTAGCTTGTCATGTTGTGGACGCACGTTATACAGCGAGCGATCCCATGTGCGGCTTACCATGTCAGGAAATAGCGTTTGTAGCTGATCACGCTTGGTAATGATATTGGCGCGTGTGAGGTACTTGTAATAGATATGCGGCTCAAACAGGATCGTTGGACGGCCTTCATCGTCGAAGCCGTCCATTGGGCACCTCAACGTCTATGATCGATTTTAGGGCAGCGGCTTCGACGCCCAGACCCTTGGCAGACGTGACAATATCGGCACGGCTTAGCCGCTTTTAGCGGTATCTTGAGTGGCTAAGCCAGTATGAGCGCCACCCAAAATAGTAATGACTTTTTTTAGGTCAGCAGGATTGACAGGACGCAGGACTTTATTGACTTCATCCACAACATCTTGACTCAAAGTGCCGTCAGGTAGTTGTGGTTTAGCCCACCTCAAAAAATTCTTTATCGGTCATTATTGGTTTGTTATTAGACATAAAAAAACCTGTTAGCTTATTATTGCTAACAGGTTATAAAAAACAGACGTTTTTTAATTTTATGGGGGATTAAGGGTTATATAGCCGTTTTATGTATAATAATTTTTTCAGGTACATAATTTCGCTTTTCCTTATCATATTTCCTGATAAGAGTGATGTCCGCTGTTAACTTCTTACCTGCATTATGTAAAGTAAACGAATCTAATTCTTCTCCTAACTCAAATTTGACTCTTGTTTCCAAATAACTCAGGTGCAATACCAGCCCAGCCACGGCTACTACTGTCTTGATCACTGGCATAAACATACAAGTCGATATTGCTATAGTCCTCTTCTTTTCTCTCAGGTGGCTCAAAATTGGTGACTGTAGGAGTGTTCTTAACCACTTCGCTAGGTATAGTTAATGTTTCATTATCACCCAAAGAAATTGTTGCGTCTTCGTTTTTCGCAGGTTGTACAAACTCTACCGCATTAGTAGCTACCTTTTTGTTCATATTAGCTTCTACGATATTTTCAATTTGCTCACCAGTAATTCCTGCTTCTTGAGCCACATTTACAATATTAACCGAATTATAGTTATTCACAGGTTGCAACTCATTACCACTGAGTAGAGCCGATCCAGCTACAATACCAGCGCCAATGAAAGCCCCTGTCCCTAACATCACAAGGCTGTTCACTTTTCCACCGTCCTGAAGAATATCATTGAACACCTCTTCTAGTTTTTGTAAATTATCCTCGCCGATTGCTCGTGTCAAGCAAGTGACTTTTAGCCATTCATAAAGACTACCCGCTTCAATATCTTGAACATAAACATTCGTACTGACTATTTTAATATCGGGATAGGCCGCCTCTAATATTAGCGCCCCTTTTTTTATTAAATATTCTAAACTAGACAAGCTTTTGATAACGTCTTTAACACTAGGAGGATTCTCAGTATTATAAGTAACTTTGAAATCTGCTTCTATTATTCTTTCATTAGCAGCCAATGGGATTGCTTGCATTTACCTCTCCAATATTAAAATTTAGACGTTTTTTATTGTGTAGCAGGTTAAACCTTACTTTTTCTTAGGACAGTTTTTACCGCTACCACCTTTATTGCAGTCACAGGCGCGGCCGTCTTTATCACGATCTAGACTTTTCCAGCCTGTCTGTCCTGCTTTCTTACGAGCGTCGTGATAGATTTGTGCTTCTTGTTGGGTCTTAAAATCCTTACAGCTCTTAGCCTTAGCCAGTGCAGGTGTGGACGCAACAGTAAGCATTAGAGACAACATAGCGCACGAGATAATTTTCATACAATAACCCTTTTTAGTCTTATTAAATGCGAACACGTATTCGCTTTTGGTTTTACAAGCACACATTAGTATATTTAGAAGTATCATCTTGCTCGCTACACCAAGACTGCACGGCATTCTTAGCATATTTTACTTTGTAGTCCATATCAGCATAAGGTAAATAAGCTTGAAACGGTAAATCTTCACCTTGATAGACACGCTTTAAATCATCCGTATTAAAAGCCACACCAAATAGATTTGCAGTACTCAAATTGCCATGTTGATCTTGCATATTAGAGCTATACATATAGTAGACTTTACTTGCATCTATTTTTTGATTCTCTAGCAGATAGTTAAGACTATTACCCATAGTATGAAAGCTTCTAAACACCATGTTGGAATCACTTGATGAATCCATCAGCGGCATAGTAATCACTAGCTGATCACCCATAGTTTCGACTTTATCAGCATCGAACATAGCCTTTAGATCCGTTTCCATATCACCTGTTGGCTCAGGGGCAGAGCCACAACCCACCAGTGCTAACATCGTACCTAGCAATACTAACTTTTTCATAATGTCTCTATTATCAATTTAATTCATGCAACCGTTTTCTAAGACCTTCTCTACGCTGTTGAAGCTTACTAATAAAGGTGCTTAGCAAAGCACAGAGTATAAAAGAAACTACCATCAGCCACATCATATTGAGCCAAACAGCTACTAGAATGGCAATAGCAAAACAAATAAGCCATAAGCTTAGCCTGTCTATACGATGATTAATATAGCCAATTTCTCTCCTAAGACTTCTACACTCTAACTCACCTTTAATATCAGCGCCACAATGCACACAGTCAGGGAGTATTTCGCCATGTAGGCTGTTCACACTGATGACACTTTATTGCGTTTTGATGGTATGGCGGTGGTGCAGTGCGTCCAAAGTACACGTTACCCTCATGTGTGCCCTGATTGACATAACCATGGTTCTCAGGCTCATGACTACTTGCCAAACTTCACCTCACCTTTATGCCTGCCTTGATTGATATAGCCATGATTATCAGTCGTATTATTAGGAGTGTTATTGATAGTCGCTGCGCCGCCACTGACTGATCCTATGCTGCCGCCATCGACTGTTTGTTTAGCATGACTGCCAGCGCCGAGTAGTAACATCAATACTTGATTTTGAGTATTGTTATCTGCTTGATCGTACTTTTCCATTATCAGCGCTTTCTCATTACTCACACTCGCATCACGTCCATGAACCAGATAATCCAATGAGTATCCGGTCATCTCTTGCAATTTTATCAGAAAACTAATGTCTGGTGAGCGTTCATCATTCTCATAGCGCTGTAGCGTGGCTGTTCCTACGCCTGTTTTATCGGCAAAAACCTTTCTAGACTCCCTTACCTCTGATTGCAAAGATACGTTGTCCCAAAGTTAAACCAGCCATAGCTACCTACCTTTTTAATCATTTTTGATAAAATTTCATTGACTATTTAATCCGAATGGATTAAATTATATACATTGATTGGTACAAACTTGTTCCATTAACTCAAAGAAGGATTTTAGCACATGGCTACTAACACCGCAGCACCAACTGAACCTCAAACACCAAATCAATTTCGCAAGCAGCTCATTGATCAAGGATTGACACTAAAAGAATGGGCAGAAGCGCGGAACTACAATCCCGAATACTGCTCTCGTGTCCTAACTGGTCTTGTTAAAGGCACACGCGGCAAGGGGCATGATATTGCTGTTGCTATGGGTATCAAAGCTGATTTATCAGCCAAACCTCAAACAACTGTTAACGAGGTGAACGTATGAAATTGTTTACTAAACCCCAGCCAACGGGCGCAAGTCCGCTCCATCTGAACAATAAAGAGCTACGCCGTGAATTGGCTTATGCCGACACGATCATTGCCAATATTGAATCGATCATTATTGATGAGCAAAGGGTTGCCTTGAAGATATGAACGCTATCAATGCAAATGCTACTTCATCAGATCCTTTTAGAAGCGAATCACGTAAGCGAGTAATGCACCGCATTACCCCAAAGCGTGACTACCTCAAAATCATACTGATAGCGCTGTGTATTTTACTAGGTTTTGCATGGTACACCGCCCAACAAGAGCGTGATTTCTTTATGCAACAAACAGCAAAAGGAGGACAACATGGCTCAATCCACTAAACGCGCCCTAAAAATCATCAAAGCAATGCGTAGCGCCACTTTTAGCGGTATTAGCGTCACCGAACTGGCACAGTCTGTCGGTACATCAGCAGTAAATATTTGCCGCGACCTAGACGATTTAATGGATGAAGGGATGGTCGAAAAACGTGATGACGGACGCTATCAGTTATCGGTTGCCATGCTGCAAATCGCCGCTGCGTATCAGACTGACTATAACCGCATGGCGAGCCGCTTAGCTGAAATCAATAATCGCATTAACAATCATTGAGGACATTATGAAAGACATTACTCCAGAAGCCACAATAGAAACCAGTATCAATGCTGCACCAAATGCCCAGAGTCAACTAGCCGTTGCTACTGCAAGACTCGCTAACAGCTTAGGATACGAGGGTAATCTCACTATTGGCACACTTGAAGATGAGATCCGCTTTTATCAGCAGCGTACCGCCGAGGCATGTGTCGAAATGGGCAAGCGCTTATTGATACTCAAAGAGATGTGCCCGCATGGTGAATTTGCCCAGCGTCTTGAAGTATTGGGTTTCCAGCCACGCACTGCGCAAAAATTCATGCAAGCGGTACTTAAGATTTCAAATGCGAATACGTCGACGCTTTTGGACAAAGTGGGCAGTCAAAGCAAATTATTAGAGCTGGTCACACTGGATGACGACCAGCTTGACGCGCTCAGTAACGGCGACAGCATTGGCGATATCACGCTTGATGATATCGAAATGATGAGCGTACGTGAGTTAAAAAAAGCGGTCAAAGACGCTCGCGCTGATACTGCCGCCAAAGACGATTTATTGAGCAACAAAAACAAAAAAATCGACGAGCTAGACGCCAAGCTTAGCTTGCGCCGTCAGCCCGACCAGCAGCACGTTGTCAGTGCCGAACTAGAAGCGCATATCAGCAGCGAATTAGCCCAGTCCGTCACCAGCATCCCTGACCGCCATCAGCCAGTTTAATGCCAGCATCTTGACCCTACGCGAGCAAGCCGACACCGACGCGCCGCACCTAAGCGCCAAGATTGATAGTGACGTCAGCTACGCCTATGGCCGCATTGCCGAGCTTGCCGCTACCGATGGTATTGAGATTGATCTGGCGCAGATGGTCACCCCTGATTGGATGATGGACACACCATCTGTAGATATACCAGCCGCAGCGCCGCAGCCTACCAATGACCCAGCGCAAGAGGCAGCTACGTTTCAGGCGTGGCGCGAGGAGCAAGGCTATATCAGCGATGATGACTTTGAGCTGCGCGGTCAGACCCCTGACCAGCTAAACAACTAAACCCTAATAATCTTAAAAAAATAAGAGCAACACTATGGATACCGCAACTCTCGACTATTTACGCACCATTGCCAAGCGCTTAGACAGTGCTAAACATGGCGAAAAATCCCCCATCGTTGAGCTAGCAGCAGCATACCTGTGTTGCTCAAACAAACAAGTCTATCAACTGCTAAAAGATGCGGGGCTTACCACGCCGCGTAAGACCCGCACGGACAAAGGTGAGTCTATCATCACCCGCGCTCAAGCCGAGCTGATCGGCGGCATGATATTAGTCGCCACCCGTGCCAATGGCAAGCAAATCTTATCGGTCACTGACGCGGCTGAAATGCTAAAGGCGCAAGGCAAAATCCCAGACGTGGCCGTCAGCACTATACTACGAGCGCTAAAGGCCTACCACTGTCACCCAAGCCAGTTAGCAACACCGACAGCGCACGTCACTCAGCGCAGCTTACATCCCAATCATGTCTGGCAGATTGATGCCTCTGTCTGTGTGCTGTTTTATTTGCCAAAAGGTGGATTGGCAGTGATGGAGCAAAAGGAGTTCTATAAAAACAAACCTGCCAATGTCAAAAAGATTGAAAAAGAGCGCGTTATCCGCTACGTCGTCACTGACCACTATAGTGCCGCAACTTACGTGGAATACGTCATGGGCGCAGAGTCTAGTGAGAACTTAACCCAAGTCTTCTTAAACTCTATCCAGCGCCGCGATGCCAATGATCCCATGCACGGCGTCCCAAACATCCTAGTCATGGATAAAGGTAGCGCCAACTTATCAGGCTTATTTCTTAACCTACTGGATCGTTTGGGCGTCGAGCATATCGAACACGCCGCAGGCAATAGCCGCGCCAAAGGACAGGTCGAAAAACACAACGACATCGTTGAGTGTAAGTTTGAGAGTCGCTTGTCTTTTTTGAACATCAGATCACTGGATGAGCTAAACGCCTACTGCACTAAGTGGCGCGCGCACTTTAATGCTAATGCCGTGCACAGCCGCACTCGTCAGACGCGCAACGCCATATGGCTCACGATTACCAATCAGCAATTACGTTTAGCGCCGTCATTAGAGATATGCCGCGAGCTGGTCACGACCAAGCCTAAAACCGTCAAAGTGCGTGGTGATTTAACCATCACTCATACTGTCAAGGGCTATGCAAACCAAGCCTACGACCTGACGCATCTGCCTGATATCTACCCCAAAGCCGAGATCGATATCGTCGTCAACCCTTACCGCGCCCCTGATATTGATGTCACTTGGCTAGATACCGTTTACACCATTAGCCCAGTAGAGACTGACGCCGCAGGTTTTGCCATTCATGCGCCCGTCATTGGTGTACAGATGATTGCCAAGCCTGAGAGCCAAGCTGATAGCAACCGCAAAGCCATGATGAAAGCCGCTTATGGCGCGGATACCGAAAGCGAAGTCGATAAAGCCCGTAAGCAAAAACAAGCCGCTTACGTCGGTACAGTCGACGCTATGGCAGACGTAGACAATAGCTATAGCGATGGAAACGTGCCAAACGTCATTACCAAAGCTGCGCAGACCGTAGACACCAGCGCCCACGTCGCCAGCCGTGAGGTCAAGCCATATACCCATGTTGAAGCCGCCATGCAATTGCGCGGATTACTTGGTAGCCAGTGGACAAGTGACCACTTTGCCGACTTGCAAAAGCAATATCCACAAGGTGTACCACACAGCGCCATTAACGAGATTGCAGACCGCATCGTCATGGGCAAACCAGTTACCTATTTAAAAGCAGTTAATGAGTAAGGTATTAAACGATGGAAACTTTAAAGTCATTACTGATCAGCAATAACATCAGTCAAAGGAAGTTAGCTGACAACATTTCAATAAGCCCAGCAGCAATCAACCTATTTATTAATAAAGGAGTTTGTCCGAAATGGCTACCGAGAGAGTCAATAAACAGACGCATCACCAAATATCTAGTCGAGATGAGTATCGACGAGAAAATAATAGAAAAATTATTAACCGATTTGCACCTTAAAGAATACATGGACAATCCGCCTTTAAGCGAACGCCTAAACCTAAACGATCAAAACCCAGAGGAAGACCTTATGTTACTTCGCAAACAAACCTTAACCCAGCCAGCACGTAAGCAGTTCAAGTTATTTACCAACCCGTTCACCAGCGACATTCGTAGTGCGGACGAACTTTATCAGTCAAGCGATACCGCATACGTACGCGCCGCCATGCACCATACCGCAAAACATGGCGGCTTCATCGCAGTCACTGGCGAGTCGGGCGCAGGGAAAACCACGTTAAAGCGTGACCTCATTGACCGTCTCAAGCGTGAGAACCAATCCATCATCACCATTGAGCCGTACGTGTTAGCCGCTGAAGACAACGATATGAAAGGAAAAACGCTAAAAGCTGCGCATATTGCCGAAGCCATCTTGCACGCGCTAAGCCCACTCGACAACCCAAAGCGCAGCCCTGAAGCCCGTTTCCGTCAAGTGCATAACTTACTACGTGAGTCGCACAAAGCAGGCAACAGCCATGTACTGATTATTGAAGAGGCGCACAGCTTACCGATTCCAACCCTTAAGCACCTCAAACGCTTTTTTGAACTAGAAGACGGTTACGACAAGCTTTTAGGTATTGTCTTAATTGGACAAAACGAGCTGACGGTCAAAATGTCTGAACGAAACCCATCTATCCGCGAAGTGGTCCAGCGTTGTGAGATTGTCACCCTAGAGCCGATAGCGCCCAGCGAACTATCAAGCTATCTTGCCAAGCGTTTGGGCAAGCAGTCCGAGCTTAGCGGCATCATTGATGAGTCTGGCATTGACGCCATGGTAAACCGCTTGGTGCGCACCGATAACAAGGGGCGCGTCATGCAAAGCCTGCTATATCCGCTAGCTGTCGGCAACCTTATTACTGGCGCAATGAATATGGCAGCAGACCTAGGCGTACCCACTGTCACCCGCGACATCATTATGAATGTTTAACCCACCAAAGGAGCAATACCCATGACTAACCAAACCACCAGCCCCGTAACCACCATCGACGATAAAGACTACATGACCGACGACAAGGGCCGCTTAACACCTGTTGACGCCATCAAGCCTATTGACAAATTACGTGACGAAACCGTTTGCCAAGCGGCGCAAAAGGTCATCGCTTTACATCAGACAATGAAGTCCGAAAAGAAGCGCTGTTCGCATTGGTCTATGACTTTTTGGAGCTATCCGCAGCAGAGTACGACACCAAATATGGTGGCAAAAAGGCAACGTGTCCCTACCAAGTTTTGACGGCAGATACAAAGTCCAGATCGCCATGAGTGACAATATTGTCTTTGATGAGCGGCTGCAAGTTGCCAAAAATCTCATTGACGAGTGCATCAGCGAATGGAGCACAGGCAGCGCTACCGAGATTAAGACCTTAGTCAACGACGCCTTTCAGGTGGACAAAGAAGGCAAGGTATCAACGCACCGTGTTTTAGGTTTGCGTCGCCATGATTTTGATCACCCCAAATGGCTCAAAGCAATGGCAGCCATAGCAGACGCCAGCCAAACCGCCAGTACCACCGAGTACATCCGCATGTATGAGCGGGACGACAAAGGCAAATACGTCCAGATCCCGCTCGACTTTAGCAAAGTGTAAGGCGGCAAACATGAATAACATCCCACTGAATATGACAACTATTGATGAGCTAAAAATACAGGCCGCCCACACTGCTTATCAGCTCACTATCAGAGTTACGCCGCTCAATGAGCGCCTAGCAAAAATGAATATGAGCGTTTGGTGGGAGGGCGACACGTATTTTATCAACACCCATGGTCTGGATCAGATTGTCGGTACTGGCTTTTATTTAGACGACTATATCTTAGGCCACCTAATGGCCATGACAGATATCAAACTCAACACATTTTTAAAAGGTTTTTAACCGCCGCCAGTCGGACACTGGTAAATCAAACTAATTTAAGGATAGATATTATGAATAAGCAAGATTTAATCAACGTAATTGCTGAAGAGACTCAAATCACTCAAACTAAAGCTAAAGAAGTGCTTGAATGTACTTTGAGCACTATTGGTGTAGCATTGATGGACGGTGACGATGTTAGGCTCATAGGCTTTGGTACTTTCAAAACCTCCGAGCGCAAAGCCCGAACTGGTCGCAATCCAAAAGACAGGCGAGGAACTTCAAATCCCTGCTAAGACAGCGGTCACGTTTAGTGCAGGCAAAACCCTAAAAGACGCTGTTAATTAATTTGGTACCTAACTTTTCACTCATCATTATAGGACATTATAAAAATGGCAAAACTAACTCCCGAACTATTAAAAAGCAAAATCACAGGCGAAGCCTATCACCAGTTTGACGGCACGACAGTCACCATCTGCTGCCTAACCTTAGAGAATGGTTATAACACCATTGGTCAAAGCGCTTGTATTGACCAGTCAATGTTTGATGCTGAGGTAGGTAAAGATTTGGCCTACCAGGATGCCTTTAGCAAGCTATGGCAGCTTTACGGCTTTAATGCTAAGGAAGCACTATTCCAAGCCGTACAAGGCGCGGAACAAAACAAGCTGTCTTAAGCAATCATTAAGCCCTCTGGGTAAACACAAAGGTGGGTAACGCATTAGCGCTATCCACCTTTTTACTTCTCATGATAAGGAACCCATATGAGTCATCAAAGCAAACAACGCATCATGGATAAGATTATCCGCTGCTTAGCGCTTAGCAAATCAAGTAACGAACATGAGGCTGCCACAGCATTGCGTCAAGCTCATGCACTGATGCAAAAGCACGACATCAGCGTGAAAGATGTTGAATTAGCCGATATCAAGTTTAAAGCCTCAAATACACGCTCTGCAAAGCGTCCACCTATCTATCAAATTGCCCTTGCCAACATGATCGCCAAGCTTTTTGGTTGTCAGAATTATATGGGCAATGGTACTGGTGACCGTAGCCACATTCGCGTGATGTGTTTTGTAGGTTTAGAGATACACAGCGACATTGCCAGCTACTCTTACGACACGCTATTCCGTCAACTAAAGCAAGCTCGCCAGGCCTATATTAAGACTGAGTTAAAACGAGTCAGACTTGCCAAAAACAAAGCAGCCCGCGCGGATGCGTTTTGTCTTGGCTGGGTATCAACAGTGCGCCAGTTGGTCAGAAAACTAGTGCCTTTATCGACTGACATGGCACTTATAGAGCGGGCGATGCGCTCAGAGTTAGACTTAAGGTCTACAAGCGGCGTAGACCGAGTGTCCAAGAGCAAAGCCAAAACCGCAACCAATGATTTTCATAACGGCCGCATAGCAGGCAAAGACGCCCAGCTAAACCATGGCATGAACACCGACGCGCACCAAACCAAACGAATCGCCCAATAGGAGCATAACCATGTCACAGCGTACCCCAAACAAACCAAAGCTGATCCAATTCATTCACATAGCTAAGAGCCAGCTTAAGCTTGATGACGCCACTTACCGCCACATGCTCACCGAGCAAACTGGTAAGGACAGTTGTAGCAAAATGTCTAAAAGCGAACTCGTCGTCGTATTTGAGCATCTAAAATCCTTAGGCTTTAAGACCACACCTGCCAAATCAGCGGGCAAGGTCGCTCAAGCAGACGATGCCCAATCACGTAAGATACGCAGCCTATGGCTCACATTGCATGATCTAGGCGCAGTGCGTAACGCAAGCGAGCGTGCATTAGCCAAGTACGTCGAGCGTCAAACAGGCAAATCAGCACTACAGTTTTTAAGCACAAAGGGGGCAAGCGACGTCATCGAACACCTCAAAAAATGGGAAGAACGCGTTAGAGATAAGCAAGCCGAAGCTAAGAAATAAAGCGTTATAATTGCTAGACCTGCCATCTTACCTACACCTTATTTTTATCAACTATAGTAAGATTCAATTAATCAGGTCAAACTAAACGGAGCGCGTAATGTCAGACACCAAACCAAACGGCAAATTCACCTCTCTAGGTACTGCTTTCTTGCAGGACATGGTAGGTATAGGTTCTGGCATTATCGCTACTAGCGCTCAGATACCGACTGAACAAGCTCAGCAGATAGCTTATGATCTCGCTCAGTCTATGACTGCGCATTGGGGCGGCAGCATGCTCTATGTCCCCAAAACCAACCCTGAAAAGATTCTAAAACGTAATCTGGCCATTTGGAATGACTTCACAGGCAACAATCATCATCAGCTCGCTCAAAAGTATGATCTTGCCACACCAACGGTCTATCAAATCCTAGCTGACATTCAAAACACTCTCCCTAAACCACAAAAAGACCTATTCGATAACGAGTAGGTCTTTATATTCAATCTGGTTTTCTAATTACATCTAGTGTAACCTCATTACATATCTATCCCAGTATATCCCTAGCTATCCCACCTCATCCCGTATTTATAACGCTATTCTAGTATGTTTATCTAGAGTGGTATCAGCTTGCGGGTTTGGCAGTTGGTCAATATATGACCCGCTGCACAGGCAACCCTTCATAAATACTATAAGGAGATATCATGGACAACGTCTTTATCTACGGCTTATATATTTTAATTTGGCCAGCCATTACGCTCGGCGTGCTGGTATTGATTTGTACCGCGACTTATCGCGATATCAAACGAGCCAAACGTAATAACGAAGAGATATTATAAAAGTACACTCTCAATGATCAGTACTCTCATCAGTGAGTCCGGCTCGCTGATGAGCCTGAATACGCAAAAAACTAATAAAAAAGCACTAAAATCAGCACAAGTGAGCAAATAAGCTATTTTTAGCCAAAAATGACTTGTAATTTAAATTATTTTTGCTAATATAGTCCACCTTGATTGGCTGGATGGCAGAGTGGTCATGCAGCGGACTGCAACTCCGTTAACGCCGGTTCGATTCCGACTCCAGCCTCCAATTATTTATTAACTTTACGTTAATTTTGGCTTGCATTATTATCCCAACCGATTATAATAGCGACCACTTATCTAGTAACTAGACAGTCTATCAGCTAGTTTACATGTTAGATAACACAAGTTTTGCCCGGGTGGTGAAATTGGTAGACACAAGGGATTTAAAATCCCTCGCTAGCAATAGCGTGCCGGTTCAAGTCCGGCTCCGGGTACCATTACATAGTTCTATACTATCTTATAGAGTAGCCAAAGCCCCTGATATCAGGGCTTTGCTGTATCTATGATTCGCAACTCTTATCTATATGTCCAAGTCCAGCAGCTTTGAGCTTAAGCTCTTGCCATGCATATCTTGCGCCAGCGACTTGGTCACCCCGCCGCCTAATGCCCCATACAAAACAAAGTTAAAAGCTTTTAAGTTTGGCAACTCATAACGAATCACCTCTCCTGCTACAATATCTTGGAACCAGTCTTTGACCACGGCTGCGGTTACTTTATCTTTGAGCAATTCGTAATCAGTCTCCTCAAACGCGATCAGAGAAATATTGGAGATATTGCCTTTGTCACCAGTGCGAGAATGGGCAATTTCACGTAGTTTCATTTATTTGACTCCCAATATGAGACAGTAATGTCCGTATCGGTTTCTGGAATCAAGATAGAACCGATGGACACGATAGCCTGAATGTGTGAACGAATACCGCCGCCACCTGCGGGGCCATTGGTATACAGCGTCTCGACCTCTCGGGTGATGGCTTGTGCCATGGTTTTATCCGGGGTACGCGCCGCCACCCGTAGTCGCACCTCGGCCGCCTCCGCCGTGCTGGCAAACTCATTGCTATATAACGAATTGAGACCGATAAAGTCATAGCGTATCTCGATCGGTTTAATATGCTCAGCGGCTAGCCTGTTTTCAATGACCCGCTTGGCAAGCGCGGCCCTTTGACTGCCCCTGAACCGCCGTAGCTGATCTCCGCTTCTGCGATATAGCCATCTTTATAGCCGATACTGGTTTTCAATAGACCTGTTTTGGGCCTGCCTGATCCGCCAGACACTTGAACCACATCGTTATCAATGGCTTTCACAGACACGTTAGAAAAATCAGCAATCACATCTGGGGTAAGATAGCGGGCAGGATCATGAATTTCGTACAGCAACTGCTCTTTTACCGTCGCCTCAGAGACCAACCCGCCAGCATTGGGCAGCTTGGACACGGTATACTCTCCGTCCTCTGTCACCGCCAAGATAGGAAAGCCAACATTCCAAAGCTCAGGTACCTCCTTATAATCAGGATCTGCAAAATAACCACCTGTGATCTGAGCGCCGCACTCCATCAAATGACCGCCAATTGTGCCTTTGCCCATCAAATCGGTATCGTCAAAAGACCAGCCAAACTCATACACCATCGGCGCCAAAAGAGCGACGGATCGGCGGCGCGGCCCGTGATGACGATATCTGCGCCAGCGCTCAATGCTTGCACGATACCTTTGGCACCAATATATGCATTGGCCGAGACGATAGAATCGCCAAGATCTGCAATGGTGCGATCGTTTTCCAGCAGTGTCTCATTCTGATAACGCACAATGTCTGTAAACACATCATCACCTGTGACAGCAGCGATTTTTAAACCATGAAACCCTTGCTGCTCGGCGATCTGTTTGATTGTTTCGGCAGCAGCTTTGGGGTTGGCAGCCCCATATTGCTGATGACTTTGACCTTTTTTTCGACACACAGCGGCAGTACTTGCGCCATACGATACTTAAGTAAACGGTCATAACCCTCGTTTGGCTGCTGCATTTTTGCGCTGCTGGGCAATGGCAATGGTACGCTCAGCCAAGCATTCAAACACGATATAGTCCACGTCGCCGTAGGTCATAACATCAAGCGCAGGCGTCAATCTGTCATCAGCATAACCTGCGCCAGACCCAATTTTGATGGTTTTCATTCCTTACTCCTGATTATTTTATTTAAATGATCACGCCTGTGACTATCGCCACAATGGTCATGACCAGCGTGGTACCAAACGCCCATTTAAAGACAAACTTTTGATGATCGCCCAACTCCACACCCGCAAGGCCAATCAACAAGAACGTCGATGCGGTCAGCGGACTGAGCGGGAATCCTGTGGTCATTTGTCCCAGCATAGACGCTTGACCAATTTGGACAGGATCCAGCCCGTATGCACTCGCGGTCTGTGCCAAAATCGGCATCACCCCAAAATAATAGGCATCAGGGAGTAAAGACGAGGCTTAAAGGCATGCTCAAGACGGCAACGATGACGCCCATCGAACCACCCACCGCGTCTGGAATGATCTGCACCAGCGCCGTCGCCATCGCAGAAATCATCTCTGTCCCTGATAAAATGCCCGTAAAGATACCTGCCGCAAAAATGATGGACACCACGGTAATCATGCCAACCGATTGCGACTTGATCTGATCCATTTGATCATTAGGTTTGGGATAATTGATAAGCACAGCGATGGCGAATGCCAGCATAAAGACGATTGGCAGTGGTAGCCAAACTTGCACCAACGCCACAATAGTAACTATGGTCAATATCAAATTGAACCAAAATAGCTTGGGGCGACGCATATCGCGCGCTTCTTCCGTCAGCTCATCATGCAGGCTGTGCTCCATGTCTTGAACGCCCAAGCGTTTGCGCTCTTTTGCCCACAAGGTGGGCCACAAATACAATCCAAACTACACCTGCCACAAACGCAGGAATAAGCGGATTAAATAACTGCGCGGTACTCACCTCTAAAGCCGCCGCCGCACGTGCAGTTGGGCCGCCCCAAGGCGTCATGTTCATCGTACCTGCACCAAGCGCCACCAAACCCGCCAGTATGATTCGCTTCATACCCAGTTTGTCATATAGCGGTAGTAGGGCTGGAATGGTGATTAAAAACGTCGAGGCGCCCGAGCCATCCAAATGCGCCACCATGGCGATCACCACGGTGCCGATACAGATTTTGACAGGATCGCCTTTGACCAGTGTTAATACCCGCGAGATAAGCGGATCAAACAAACCTGCATTGTTCATCACGCCAAAAAACAAAATGGCAAACCCTAACATGATACCCGTTGGTGCCACACCCACGATGCCGTCTAGCATAAAGCCGCCAAGCTCTGCGCCAAAGCCGCCGATTAAAGCAAAAACGACAGGCACAAGAATCAATGCCACAATGACGGACACCCTTTTGGTCAGTATGAGCGCCAAAAATACGAAAATCGTCAAAAACCCAAGTAATGCCAACACATTCCTTCTCCCTTGTGAACGTTAATCTCTTCCATGTGATATCACGACCAGCTCACCTCTCCATCGGTGACTCACTGGCATCAGCTTTACTAGAAATATCACGGGTGCAGGAGGCTTCCAAGGGTACAGATGAACGTTTTGACAGGAAACTGTACCCGTTTTGGGCACACATTTCTGTGCTATGGCAGGCAGTTACTAGGAAAATGGGCGGTGCGATTCATCAAACAAAATGACAAAAATATCGGTCATTATCGATGCATTTTTAAGAAATACTGGCAGGTTTTGTATCATGTTATTAAACAAAAATATCTCCCACACTGTCAAAAGCAAAAGTATGCTTTGATATAACGCATCAACATAAGCGTTAATGATGGTTAAAAATAGCAGTTTTAATAAACTTAACCGTGGTTTTGTCTATATAGAATTTATTGACTCTTAAGGCAAAATAAGTCGGATCGGAGGGAAAAAACAGACTACCAGGCGCGATGAAAATATTATTATTTTTAGCGGCTTCTACCGCCTTTTATCGTCCATCGGAATACGAAACCACAAAAAATTACCACTGGGATTATGCGGATAAAGCGTCAGGCCGTCGATTTTGTTTAGCTGAGTGATGGCAGTGGCTGACTTCTCCGCAGACAGATGCTTGAGCGCTTGCAAATGATTGGTCAAAGCGCCACTGGTGATCAGATGGTTGAGGATATTTTCCATGATGGATGAGGTATTGATCACCGTAATCATCTTAAGCCGTGTGAGTGATTTGATCACCGATTTGGAGGCGACGACAAAACCACATCTGATCGACGCAGAGACGGTTTTTGAAAAACTACTGACATAAATCACAGGACAGGTTTGATTAAAAAAGTAACTGGCAGCGTCGTCTCTTGCCAATAAAAACGGGTCGTTTTCCACAATAATCACATTATATTGGGTGCATAATGCCTGAATCTCTGCCATATTCTGAGACGTCAAATCTGTACCCATCGGATTTTTGTGCAAAAGGCTGCAAAAATAAAATCTTGGGCTGAGATTTAATAATAAGGGCTTCTAAATGATTAGCGTCTATGCCCAATTTGGTTCGCTTAATGGTATTAATAGCGACTTGATGTAATTCAAGCTTACTAAATAGCGGATAATATCCGGGAGACTCAACGATGACTGGATCGCCGCTGGTCAAAAAGTGCCGAATGATCAAGTCCAAACTGTGATTGGTGCCATAGGTCAATAGAACATTTTGCGATTCAACCGTCATAGCGCGCCTGCTTAGGATGTCGACCAGCAGCCCTCGCAGTAATACATTGCCAGCAGGATCGCCATTACCACGATCAAAATGTGCCACCTCAGCGCTTTCACTCCCAAAACGGTCACTAGCCTGCCCCAAATAGCGCTCAAGGTTGAGCTTATCCATGTATTCTTTGGGATAGCGGCCCGCCCCAGGCTTATGATGCGACTGGTTGACCATTTGTTGCTCCAACAAGTCAATACCTGTATAAAACGGGGTCGCGTTTAGCATGGGTGTGTTGGACAAATCCTCTCCCACATAAAAAACCCGATTTGGGCAGCGCTTTGATCCAGTGCTGCTCAAGCAACTTGTTATAAGCCGTGATTACGGTGTTTTTGGACACCTTATGTTTTTCGGCCATCGCTCGAATGGAGGGTATTTTGTCTCCTACTTTTTTTCGACCAGCTTTGATATCGTCAATCACAATGAGACAAATTTCTTCGAACTTTTTCACCGTCACACTCCATGTTGAGCAACCACCACGCTCAGTACGTACTCGCTTTCGCAAATGCTATTTCTAAAATAGATTAGTAGCATGTGAGGAAAATATCATAACTGAAAGACCTATAGTTTATAATCTGGATATCAAAATTGATATTATTAAAGAGAGAACAGACCGAACAAGGTATCTCTTCATCTCAAGTCGCCAAGTCGCCAAGTCACTGAGCATCGCGCGATAAGGCTTATTTTGGTGACTCAGAAAAAACACACTAAAAAAGGTTGTCTACGCTATGAGCATAAACAACCTTTTGATCGTGATTACCATCATAGTATCTGATGGCTAAGATTTTTTAACACCGATCAGGGGATATCATGAATGGTATCTTAAAAGCAGAACGCTACGCCTCTAATAGCGCATCACCATACTCATCACGCAAGTCTTTTTTCACCATTTTTCCGGCACCGTTTAGTAAGATGTTCTCTACAAAAATAACTTTTGTCAGGTATCTGCCAGCTAGCAATTTTATCTTCATAAAAACTTAGCACTTGTGACTCATCGAGTTCTGCATTCTCTTCTTTTACCACAATCAGTACCGGACGTTCTCCCCATTTTTTATGTTTTGCGGCGATAGCAGCTGCCATTTTTATCTGTGGATGGCCGGCAGCGATATTTTCAAGCTCTACTGAGGAGATCCATTCTCCACCAGACTTAATTAAATCTTTTGATCGGTCACGAATATTCATATAACCATCAGCATCAATGGTTGCAATATCACCCGTGTCAAACCAGCCATCTTCTGTAATGGCATCAGGATTCTCTGTATAATAATCGTTGATAATCCAGTGACCTTTGATCTGCAAGCGACCCTGAGACACTCCATCCTCTTTGACTGGCTTAAGTGGCTCATCAGTGTCTATGAGACGTAACTGTACACCATACGGTGGACGTCCTTGAGAGTTACGTAGCTCGTCAATCTCATCTTTACTCAGTGATTTATGCTTAGCTTTTATTTGATTCATCGTTCCAAGTGGACTGGTCTCCGTCATACCCCAGCCGTGTACCGCATCGCAATTAAAGTCTTCTCTAAACGTTTTAATCACTGATGGTGGACAAGCGGCGCCACCGACAATGGTACGCGTCATACTATCAAGCTTACTGCCTCTGGCTTTAGCAGCGGTCAATAGGCTTTGCCAAATCGTGGGAACGCCTAACGCAACCGTCACCTTATAATCATCAATGAGAGATACTAGGCTATCACCATCCAGATTGGGACCTGGGAGCATCAGAGAGCAGCCAGTTAATGCAGCCGCATAAGGGGTTCCCCACGCGTTGACATGGAACATCGGTACTACAGGGAGTAGGACGTCTTGCGCAGATAAACCCGATACGTCCGGCATACAGAGTGCCATCGCATGAAGCACAGAAGAGCGGTGCGTATATAAAATCCCTTTAGGATTGCCTGTCGTTCCTGAGGTATAGCAAAGCGAGCTGGCAGTGGCTTCATCAAACTGAGGCCAATCAAAGTCAGCATTATGCTCTGCTAATAACTCATCAAAGAATAATACCTCAGGCAGTTTTGCGACGACACTGTCCTCTCGAGCGCTCAAGCAGATAAAGTGCTCAATCCCTTTAATATCTTCTTTAATCGCCATGATAAGCGGTAGGAATGTGACATCAAAAAATAGCACGCGGTCATCAGCATCATTGATAATGTAACTAAGCTGCTCAGGAAATAGACGCGGATTGATAGTGTGGCAAACCATGCCACTGCCTGAAATCGCATACCAAGCTTCTAAGTGACGGCGATTGTTCCAAGCCAATGTGGCTAAGCGCTCTGATGATTTAAGTCCGAGGGCAGCTAAGGCATTGGCCAACCGTTTTGAATTATTCGAAATCGTAAGCCAATTAGTATGAGTCATTTGTCCATCGACTTCTTTGGACAAAACTGCCGTATCGCCATGATAGCGGGCAGCGTGTTCGATTAGACCACTGATCAGCAATGGCTGATACATCATTTTTCCTAACATAGTACATTCCCTGTCGTTGTTAAAAGTTCGCTTATTTTTATTCATGTATCCTCTAATACTAAAAATAAACCACAATTAAGAATAATCAGAATTGTGTGTCAAGACAAGATAATATTATGATCGCCCTCCATTAAAATAAACGGCTGTTCATTATTTATATATTGCTGCTAATACTCTATTTTCCTTTTCCTACTAATTTACCAAACAGCTAACTACATTAATCATCAATAAAAAATCGTTGAATTGCTCTAAACTCATTAGGGCGTGTTGAACATTCGACCATGGCACTGACAGCGACTATTTTTTAGGCGATTCGATGTTAAAAATAATAAGCTTAGTCACTCTAAGCGCTTATTTTTAACGATGAAGCGGCAAAAAGAGTCCTGTCCCCTGCTTTTATCGTTGGGGCTGATGCTAAAATTGCCCCATACTGCGTTACAAATCTCGCTAAGGCATCTGCATTATCGTCGCTTTGTGCCTTGTCTGGAACAATTTTAGCGATCAGCAGTGCCTATTTGCGAATGTTCAACACGCCCTAAATTTCTTAGGTACTTTGCGCAATACCACATAATGCAAAAAACCGATCAAATTAAATGATCGGTTTTTTGTTCGTGGTGGGATAGCAAGAACTAGGGACACGCCCTAAATACTTTGATAAGTTTTTTTAAAAACCAACTTCATTTTGCGTTAGTGCACGTACCTCAATCGGTACTGCATGAAACCAACCATTATCTGCGGTGCAATAAAACTGCCCGTCCCTAAAATCTACGATACACGCTGTAAAGTCGTTCCCTACTTGATCTTCCATAGCGTCTTCATCGCTCACATCACTCACGGCACACCATATTTCTTGATGGCCATTTTCAAGCATTAAGCGAGTTAATTGACTCCCCACCATTCCACTATCCATACCACTGACTCCTACAATGAAGATGATTATTTAGGCAAACAATCAGGTTACATCCGTGTTCATTCAACTATAAGCCTACGTCATCTTGAGTAAGCTCGACCTTTTTAACGGGTACAGCGTACTGCCATAGATGGCCTTTATCACAAACAAAGCCATCATCACCCAAAGACACGATAGACACTAATAATTCGTAATAACCATTATCGATGGCTGTCATAGCATGATCGTCACTGACATTGCTCACAGCACACCATACCTGATTATCATCCCGCTCTAATATTGCCTGAGTCAATCTACTACCCTGTAGTTCGATAAGCATGTCTAATCCCTCATTTTTAGTCTGTTATTTTTATACTTTACAGATAAATTCACTTTCTACAATATATTTTTTCGACTTGAAGGTTACAAATAGACATACTGAAAAGCAATTCTAGCTTGCCTTGAGTAGTGTTTTAGCTAATTACGACGATGATAAGCACGAGATATTTCATGGTGAAATCTATGCTACGTAACGTGATATAGGTCAAGGATATCAGAGTATTTTTTGTTAATATTGAACAGCTGGAAAAGCTTCAATACCAACAATAACCCCAACATCCTATATGGTAGCCAACCTTTTATAAGGTAAGAGAAAGTCAAAAAACACGCAAAATAAAGGGCTGACAATCTGCGACTGTCAGCCCTTTATCAATATTTGGTGGAGATGGCGGGAGTTGAACCCGCGTCCGCCAGCATTACGCTCATGAATCTACATGTTTAGTTTCTGTCTTTAAATTTAATCCGCACCGATCCGACAGTCAGGGATGGATTGGACGATTCTCTACTTTTGAACCCAAGCGATTGAGACAATCCCTTGTGGCGAACCTATATGCGGACGCTTCAACTGGGCTAACCAACTATAGGTAATCGGCAGCGCAGTAAGCAGGGTTTAAGCTGCTAGAGCGTAAGTTTCGTCGTTTGCGACTATAACAATATATGTTTGATTAACGAGAGGACATACACTCTCGACATGCATCATTGAGTTTCATCACCAGCGTCGAAGCCAGAACATCCCCAATAAGACTGACTATTATATAGGATTTATTGATGGTTTTTCAACCTATACATAACCCTTATTACATTACGTTACAGCGAATCATCTTAAGCCAAGACGGTGTTTAGCCATTTGCCGATATTTTGAATCTGCGGCATACAGACTTGATGTGCCATCGAGTAAGTATGGTATTCAACGTTGTAGCCTTTGCTCGTCAATAACTGCTGCGCATGCTCGCCTAGGATGACAGGCACGACTGGATCATGCGTACCATGCTCAATCAGAATCGGCATGTCTTTATTGGCAGCACTATACTCAATATTGTCATTGGTCGCTAAGTAGGTGGAGAGCGTCATCAAGCCAGCTAAGCGCTCTGGGTAGCCAAGTGCCACGTGATACGCCACCGCCCCGCCCTGCGAAAATCCGGCAATAACGATGTGCTCTGGTGATACGCCGCGCTCAATCTCACGGCTAATCAAATCTTGTATCTGCTGAGCAGACTCTTCAATCTGAGCCACATCTACTTTGCGCTCCAGACTCATCTCTATGATGTCGTACCATGCTGGCATCACCATGCCGCCATTTACGGTTACTGGGCGTTTTGGTGCATGTGGAAAGATAAAACGTACTGCCATATCATCAGCCAAGCCAAGCTGCGGCACAACTGGCTCAAAATCATGACCGCTAGCACCTAAGCCGTGTAGCCAAATCACCGCGCGATCTATCTTTTTTTGAGAGGGATTGTGCTCAACGACGACGGCGTCTAAATAGTTACTCATAGTTATCCTTAATAATGTAGTGAGATATGCCCTAAGCATTTCTATGTTTTTGTCAAAATAATGTATGTGTCATTATATGGTCAATATCATCTGTTAGTTTGAGAATATGTCAATAGTGAGGGTACTAAATGGACAATAGCGAAAATGAGAACAGTATAAGAAGACACGTATGATTTTATGACCGATAAGCCCAGTACTATCAAGCTTATATACTGTCAACTGTCTACTCTTTAGTACATTTTCCTACAATTGTATCTGCATTAATGTTAAGTTCTTACAAAACTAAGCTCATACAAGAATGCAAGGCCTTTAGTTTCTTTTAGCAAACAGCAAGTAGCAACCAATAGTCAAACGCTAATCTTTTAATTCCCTATCCCTACGTCCGATGGGATTTTTTATAATTTTGCAGGAACATTTTACATGACAATTTCTAATAAATCAGCGCTTGAGCTGAGTAAGCACACGCTGGCTAAAGTCAATAAGATTCATCTCGCCTTACCTTTAACGCTTGTCACCTCATTACTAATAGTAGGCTGCACTACTGATAGCCGCTCAACACTCACATCAAAAGCCTCTTCATCAATAGCGCAACTGCAATCACAGCCGCAACCGTCCTCACCTGTCGCATATACCTATGGCGTGCGTCCGTTTTATCTGATAAATGATATGGATGAGGGACCACTAAAACAAGAGCTACAGGCGTGCAGGGGGCAACTACCAAGTAAGACGGACTTCTCTATTGCGCATCGAGGTGCGCCATTACAGCTACCTGAACATACTTATGATAGTTACGTGGCGTCAGCACAAATGGGTGCTGGCATCTTAGAATGTGATGTTGCATTTACCAATGACGGTGAGCTTGTCTGTCGTCATGCCCAAAACGATTTGCACACCACGACTAATATTTTGACCACGCCGCTGGCCAAGCAATGTACCGTACCGCCTGTATTGGATGCTCAGGGTAAACTTACCAATGCCGATAGTATCGAATGTCGCACCTCAGATATCAGTGCCGCTCAATTTAAAACCTTGACGGGTAAGATGGATGCTGCCAATAAAAAAGCAACCAGTATTAGCGAGTATATGAATGCAACCGCACCGTGGCGAACGGACTTGTATTCACAAAATGGTCAGGTATTGACGTTAAAAGAGCATATCGCATTGGCACGCCAGCTAGGCATGAAGCACACGCCTGAGCTAAAAGCACCAGCCGTGACCATGCCGTTTAATGGCTATCGTTTAGACGATTATCGCCAACAGCTGATAGATACTTATAAGGCAGCGGGCGTGCCTGCAAGTGATGTATTTGCCCAGTCATTCAATATAGAAGATCTGGATTACTGGATCAAAAACGAGCCAGCTTATGGGGCTAATGCCGTCTATCTGATTGATGACAGCAATGAGACCGCTGACGATAAAACTTTTAATAAAAACGACGCAAGCACTTGGAGACATTCATTGGCTGATATCAAAGCACGCGGCATCAATACCATTGCACCGGCGCTTTGGTTATTAGTCACTACTGACGGTAAAGGCAATATGCAACCATCAGAATACGCAAAACAAGCCAAAGCCAATGGTCTAAAAATCATTACGTGGTCGATAGAGCGTTCAGGACCATTAACCGACGGTGGCGATTGGTACTATAGCGGTCTTGGAGATGCTATCAACAATGATGGTGATATGATGAATTATATTGACGTACTAGCGCAGGATGTCGGTGTCCAAGGCATTTTTTCAGACTGGCCCGCTACGGTAAGCTATTACGCCAATTGCAAAGGTCTTAAATAGATTTAGTCTATTAATAGATAATCACGCTTAGTTTGTATTACCGAGGCTAGCTTATCCATTGAGCTGGCCTTTTTGTTAAATGCATTAAAATGATTACACCGAAAACCATCTACTGAGCACCCTACTTTTCCATTAACTTTTCACACCATTCGGTTCCTAGTAGCAGGAGCATCCTGCTGTTTTGTGCTACGATAATTTACTAAGATTATAAGATGATGTAGAGACTATGACCCATATTTTACTGGTAGAAGATGATCCTGCGATCGCGATGTCGCTTAAGGTTACCTGCAAGCGCGAAGGCTGGCAGATGACTTGGCTGGATAATGCCAGTAGTGTGTTACCCATGCTGCATAGTCATGAAGCACAAGATCTATCGGCGATCATTATGGATGTCGGTCTGCCAGATGGCGATGGTCTGAGTCTGTGCCAACAAATACGTCATACACCTGATATCGACGCCTTAAAAGACTTGCCTATTGTATTTTTGACTGCACGTAGCGATGAGGTCGATCGTATTTTAGGGTTGGAGATGGGTGGCGATGATTACTGTGCCAAACCCTTTAGTCCACGTGAATTGGTCGCACGCCTAAAAGCCATTTGGCGACGTGAACAGCTGATTCAACAGTCAGGCTCTCATACCGTAAGCTCAAATGACAGCACTGACAGCACCTCCTCGAATAATCTATCAGGACAAGCATTAACGTTTGAAAACCAATCCGGCGTTTGGCACTATCAGCCGCTTAATTATTCATTAACGTGGCAAGAGCAAAAGCTGGAACTTAGTAACACCGAGCGCAAAGTTTTACTCACCTTATTACAAGCACCGAATCAAGTCTTTAGCCGTGAGCAGCTGCTTAACGCAGTTAGTGATTATCCTGATCATCGCCTAGCACGCACGATAGACAGCCATATCAAGTCGATTCGTAAGCAACTTGCGACTATTGATACGAGTATTGAAGTCATTCATACACATCGTGGACTGGGTTACGCATTATGTCCAGCTTAATAATAGCTGCTAATTTATGAATCATAATGCCAATAATGCTGAGAGCGATACTCATAACGACCAAAACAATTGGTATGCCAAATTGCATCCCATTGGTACTGTGCAGCAAACTCCTAAGCGTAAACGACTGCTCAATTTAAGTATATTTTTTAGGATTTGGCTGGCGGTCGCTTTGGTACTCATCATTTGTGGCATTGTTGTTTTTACTCAATTATTTGGCTACGTTAAGCCAACCGCCCAGCAGGTCATCGAAGACACGCTATTAGACACCAGTAAATTACTAGCCGCTAGCCTGCAAGTGCCATTGGCTACGGGCGAGCTATACGATGAAGCGTATCAAGCACAGCTCGATACTGCATTTGTGGGCATACCGGCGACTAACGAGCACTTAGGCGCTGTCAATCAAACCAAAAGCTATAGTAGCTTTCGGGTATATGTAACAGACAGCAGCGGCAGGGTCATTTATGATTCGCTACCCCAACCTGATAATAATGAGGGACAAAACTATGGGCGCTGGAATGATGTCTATCTCACATTAAGAGGTCAGTACGGTGCAAGAAGTACGCTGCGGGATAACCAGCAGCGTGATGGCTCGGTCATGTATGTCGCACAGCCAATAAAGAATATGTCTGGCGAGATTATCGGCGTGGTCAGCGTCGGCAAACCTGTCGCCAGCGTGCTACCTTATTTGGACGACACACGTAACCGCATGCTGATCACAGTGCTATTTATCAGCACGGCTGCCCTCATTTTAGCAGGTCTCATCGCATGGTGGCTCAAGCAAAGTATTACCTTAGTGACTCAATATACCAGTTCGCTGGCAGAAGACACCAAAAAGCCCTATTTTTATCTGGGTCATGAGCTAAACAGCCTGACAGATACCATTGAGACTATGAAGCATCGACTAGAGAATCGTGCTTATGTCACTGATTATGTGCATACACTCACTCACGAGTTAAAAAGCCCTTTAACCGCCATTCGCGCCAGTAGTGAGCTGTTAGAAGATGATGGACTAGATGGTCATACGCTTGATAAAGAGGATCGGCAGATGCTCATTGAGACGGTTGGTGAGCAAAGCGTAAAAATGCAGCAGCTCATCGACCGACTACTGTTGCTTGCGAAAGTTGAACAGCCTACTTTTAAGCTCAGTCGTCAGCTAACGCCGCTACTGCCATTATTACAGAGTCTAATAAAAGACAATACCGCTAAGCAGCAACAGCAGAATCTACAACCTATCGATATATACATCGATGATCAGCACATGACAAACACTACAAACTTACCAGCAGAATTATTGGCCTCTACCAGTGTGTTTGCTGACCAATTTTGGTTGGTACAAGTCTTACAAAATGTGCTGGATAATGCCATTCATTTTGCTGATAACACTGTTGATATCTCGTTGCACAGCACAGCGCGAACGGTAATCATCGATATATTTAATGATGGAAAGCTATTGCCTGATTATGCTATTGAAAAAGCTTTTGAGCGTTATTTTAGCCTATCTCATCAAAGCCATTCTGTTCAGCAAGTGAAAAATCAGAATACAACCTATACGCTAGATACAGGTTCAGCACATCACAAAGCTGACTCAAAACAGTCCGATAGTATTCTCAAAAAGGTACCGGTCTTGGACTCACTTTAGTGAAGCAAGTCATTGAGCATCATGGCGGTCAGGTAACTATTGATAATATCCATGCTAATGATAATAAAATTGGCACTGATAAAAATCATACTGGTAAAAATCAGCGTTCTGGTGTGATGGTTAGTATTACCCTGCCCCTGGCTTAAGAATAAGCATTGATAACAGTTCATCAATTTTCCATCATGACTGCACAGGATTTCTACTTCTTTATTTTACGATAGCACTAAGATCTATTGAACCATCAAATTTGTAAAGCAGATTAGAAGGAGAACATTTATGTCACGTCAATTAACTGATGATCCTATGATCAAGCACCTAATCGGCCTCAGTCGTCATCACTGCGCGCAGATACTATCCAGCCAAGGTGTCGGTAGTATTGAGTTTGGACATTGGCTAGCGATTCCTAGTCAGCAATTATTACTGGTCTTTCGGCATCAGCAATGTGTAGCTATTGATGAATATCGATTGGCAGCCTGATATCTTGCTCGCTCAGCACGTTGATTGTTTTTAGGTAACCCCTGTATTTTATTGGGACATAAAAAAGCCCTTTATCATTTCTAGTATCAAACTACTGGAAACAACAAAGGGCTGATTGCTTTAGAGCAAAATACTAAGTAATCGATTGTACTGGCGGCTTCACATCCGCGTTCTGACCACGGTGACGCAGATAGTGATCGAGCACTACAATCGCTAGCATCGCTTCGGCAATAGGCGTGGCACGCACACCGACGCAAGGATCATGACGGCCTTTGGTGAGCATATCGACTGCTTCACCTTGGGTATTGATACTTTTACCAGCGGTGGTAATACTAGACGTTGGCTTAAGCGCGATACTGACACGGATATCTTGCCCTGATGAGATACCGCCTAAGACACCGCCCGCATGATTGGCTGCAAACCCATCTGGGGTCAGCTCATCACGAGCGCTATGTCCAAATTGACCTGCCACTGCCATACCATCGCCAATCTCAACCCCTTTGACCGCATTGATACTCATCATCGCATGAGCGATATCGGCATCTAAACGATCAAATACTGGCTCGCCCAGACCTACGGGTACACCGCTCGCAATGATATCAAGGCGTGCACCGCAACTGGTGCCTTCGCGGCGCAAGTTGTCAATCAAGGTCTCAAAACGGCCAATCGCTTCTTTGTCTGCGCAGAAGAACGGATTGCTATTGACAAATTCCCAGTCAATTTGACTCGGATCTAGAACGTTACTATGCTCATTGCCGATTTGGGTCACATGACCACGAATTTGTACGCCCAGCTGTTCTTGTAAGTACTTCTTAGCGATAGCACCAGCAGCCACTCGCATAGCCGTCTCACGCGCTGACGAGCGACCACCGCCACGATAATCACGAAAGCCGTATTTCATACTGTAAGTATAATCGGCATGTCCAGGACGGAAGGTATCTCTGATATCGCTATAGTCTTTTGATTTTTGATTGGTATTGCGAATCAATAGACCGATGGATGTCCCTGTGGTTTTGCCTTCAAATACGCCAGAGATAATCTCAACTTCATCAGACTCACGGCGCTGGGTTGAATACTTAGACGTACCCGGTTTGCGACGATCCAGATCTACTTGTAAATCGTCTGCAGATAATGCTAAACCTGGTGGTACGCCATCAACGATGGCCATCAGTCCTGCGCCATGTGACTCACCGCAAGTGGTGACCGTAAAAACCTGCCCAATACTATTGCCTGCCATAATTGTCCTTAAACAAGTAAACGCGACTGATGGTTGTTCGACCAACCTTTTATGATTATCGCTGATCAGTTTTTATATGCTCGATTTTGTGACCCACACTCAACTATTGCATGCTATCTAATAGTTGCACATAAGCGGCAAACAGTTGACGATTGGCTACCAATTCATCATAAGTAATCGCAAAAACCCCATGTCCGCCATGTGCAAACTTCAACCAATCAAACTGAATCTCAGGATAGGCTTGCTTTAATGCCCATTCGCTGTCGCCCACTTCGCAGACCAGCAAACCATCTGGGCTAAGGTAATCTGGCGCTTCAAATAAAATACGATGTACCAAATCCAAGCCGTCTTGACCCGCGGCTAATGCATGCTCAGGCTCATATAAAAACTCAGGTGGCAAATCTGCCATGATAGCCGCATCGACATACGGTGGATTGGTGACGATAAGCTCATACTGGTTCTCAGCAGGTATCTTGGCAAACAAATCAGACTCGATTACGTTCACTTGATGGCCAAGGTCATGATGATCGACATTGACCATTGCCACGTCCAGCGCGCCTTTATCGATATCGATAGCATCAACCAACGCATCAACGAAACGGGTAGCAAGCGCGATTGCGATACAACCAGAGCCAGTACACAAGTCTAAGATACGCTCAGGCTGCGACAACTGCTTCACATCCAAGCCATGATCATAAAATACTGCTGACTTTTCATTCGGGCTAACACCCAGTGGTTTGGCGAGTTCAGTAACTTCAAAATAAGGATGGAACTGCTGACGAATCAACTCTGCGATTGGCGAGCGCGGGATAAGCACGCGCTCATCCACATAAAAAGGCAAATCACAGAAATACGACAAGTTAATCAGATAGCTCAGCGGCTTACGTTCAGCGATGCGCTCTTCTAATAGTCCTAGCACTGCCTGCTTCTCTGACGTGGTCAAACGACAGTCTAAAATCTGCTCATTGGCTGACCAATCTAAAGACAACGAATGCAACACAATGGCTGAGGCTTCTGCAAACTCATCGGTCGTGCCTTGCGCGACAACCACATCATAGTTACGCAATTGTGTGACGGAAAAACGAATAAAGTCGCGAATACTCACTAGCTGCTCGCGTGCTTCTTCTAACTCGGCATGTAAGTTAGCAAGTTCGCCATCCTCACCAAGAAGTCCAGTTTCTAGATCATACTCCATCTCACCTTCTAAGCCCTTAGACTCATCATCACTGAAGTATTGGTTTTGAAACTCTTCTGCACTCATTGTTTGGTCTTCTGACATATCGCACCTTATGGATTAACTATTAGCAGGTTAAATGGCTTGTTGCTAACAATCGATCTATTAATAAAAAATTAATCATACATTATAGACGTAAACGCCAAATAGCGCCAATCACTGTCATTTTTACTAAAACAAAAAATAGTGAAAATAATGAGGAGTTTGCGTAAGCAGCCTGCCTGTCGCCGTACACATTTTGGCTAAAATATTACTCAACTGTAGCGAATACGTCAGCAGTTGACGTTTAACCCACTCTAAATGCAAAAGATAGACCAAAAGTTTGCGAAGCAACCAAATTATGCGCATAATAGCCGCATTAGTAGCAACCACAAGTGATTCAATATGATGAAAATAAAGCCTATTATTACTGCTATATCTATCGCTGCCATGAGTGCCAGCGTTGGCGCACTTGCCGCCACTGCCGATAATACTCGCACATTGCCAGTACGAACAGCAAACGCCATGCCAGGCCTTGCTCAAAAGGTGAGCCTCAATGTGCAAGAAAATCGTAGTCGCTCAGATGGTGCTGCTACTGTACAGTTAAATACAGAGAACGCAAAACCCGTTGATAGCATGAACCAGCTGATCAACACTAAGCAAGATGCTCAAAATAGCACGCCAGCACCCGCTGCTGACAATATGAGCGCTGCTGAGTTGACGCGTAAAGATGAGCAGTCAGATAGCACTGATGATATCAGCGAAGGCCAAGCGGTCGCTGCACCCAGCGATGTCTCCTCTATCGACTCATCTGATCCACTCGCCTTTGAGTTACCGGAGAGTGAAAAGCGTCAAGACTTCAGTGATGATCCAACCATCAAAAATATCGAAGATAAAGATGGTAAGAGATATACCACATTAAACTTGTCAAATTACGCACAACAAGTCAATAACGCTGTCTGGTCGCCTAACATGAAAGTCAACTCAGCCATGACGATCAAAATGCAAGCGTTGCTCGATTGGAACCATGCCTCTCCTGGTCCTATCGATGGTGGCTGGGGTATGAACAGCAAAAAGCCCTTACTAACTTCCAAGCGATGAAAGGCTTGCCAACCACAGGTAGAATGGATCAAAAAACGTGGGATGCCTTGGTTAAGAACATTCCTGCAACCAAACCTGTGCTTGTCACTTATACGTTGACTGATGATGATATTAATACCAACTTTGCCACCACGCCTGCTAGTGCAGAAGCCAAGTCAAAAATGAAAGGGCTGTATTATCAGGGATATCAAAGAGATGCTTGGTGAGCGCTTCCATATGGATGTGCGCTATTTGGATAAACTCAATAAGAACAAAGAATACAAAGCTGGTGAGACCATCACTGTACTAAATACCCGTGGTGCGTTAAACAAGCGAATCAACCGCGTGGTCGCTAACAAAGCTGATAAAACGTTATATGCTTATGATGGTAACCAACTGGTAGCGACTTACCCAACGACCGTTGGTAGTGATGACACGCCGTCACCACATGGTACTTATAAGATTGTCAATAAAGTCAAAATGCCGTGGTATAAAGCCACAGTCGGTGAAGGCGCTCAGAAAAAAATCCATATGTTGCCACCAGGACCAAACAATCCAGTCGGTGTGGTATGGATGGGCTTATCTAAACCGTCATATGGCCTACATGGCTCACCAAAACCTGAAGGTATCAGTCGCCAAGCCTCACATGGCTGTATCCGCTTGACCAATTGGGATGTGCTTGAGGTTTATGCCAATATCGAAAATGGCGCAACCGTTGAGCTTAAATAACGCTCTAACCTAGATCGCTATCAGCATTTATTACCAAGTCAGCACTTACTACCAAAAAAGACCTCACTATTGAGGTCTTTTTTTACGTTTAACGACGCTTTAGCGTTTTTACTACTAAAACCAACATCATCTGAGCATCAAGCCAAAATCTGATCATCCGTCATGCTTTATGACCATCTTCGTTACCAGTGATGCTACCGATTTTTTTGGCAAAGAACATGGTGATGGGAATAGACGCCGCTGCACCCACTGCGACCGCTATTTGCATATGCGCGATCTCATCGAAACCCATAATGAGCGTACCGATGATGACAATCCCTGTGGTGACAGTGCCTGCTATGATGTAAATGACAGCAAATAATGGCCAGTTCATGACTTAATCCTTACTTTATGTGTGGGTATAGTTACTTTATACGCCATATCCCCTACTAAAGGTAAGTATTTAATATAGACGCCAGCCTCATACATTTTGGCTGACTTATTCTAAAACCCATGTTAACATAAGGGTATTTCTCACTCATATTTCGCTATCTTCATTAATACTCATTTCCTATAAATTTTTACTCCGATTCCACTTTACATTCAGCCCCTCGATCATACCCTTACTACGATACCTCTTTCTATTTTGCCCAATGTCATGTCTAGCACTTTGCTTTTGCACAAAAAAAAGACAGCTTATCCCTTATTTTTCATTACAATAATGGTTTTATTTCATCTGACTAATAAAGCCCAATTGCTATGACCGCTTCTGATAATACGTCACAACAAAAAAAACCAGATACCGCTTCTCAGATTTCATCTGATATGACAAAAGAGACATCTGAGAGAAAGATCGATGATGCCCATGAACCAGAACAGACCACTGAACAGGAGTATGCAACCGAAAACAGTGAAGAGGAGTCGCTTTCTGAAACAAAAATCGTCATGACCTCACCAGAGCCTGATGTCGTCATTGCCACGCTAGACGCGCCTGATGATGACTCAGATCAATCTGAATTATCCAGCCCAAACGCAGACACAGCCGCTCACGCATCAGAGACAGCGTCTGAGGCTTTTCATCAAACACAAGAAGATCCAGACACTTCCGAAGCGCCCAACACTCATGTTAGCCAACCTGTCGAATCCATTTCGATCGATCATAGTATCCATGAAAATGATCCTGCCGTTGCTGACGTCGATGATCATCTAACCACAGAGTCTACAACGACAAACACTAGTGGTGAAAATGTGGAGAGTGATGACGACAAGCAACAGTCAGAAGAAGAAAAGATCAAAGATGAAAAGAAGCCAAGCTAGAATCCTACAAGCAATTCGTGGCCGAGCAGTTTAGCGATCAAAAGATAGACTATCCTGAAGTCCGTGTCACGATCGAGGCCAACGCCCTACCAAGTAAAATGTACTTTGTAATGAACACGCTATCAGCCATTATTGCCAGTTATGGCTTGGTGACCAATTCAGCCGCAGTGGTTATTGGCGCGATGTTGGTCGCCATGATGCTCGGTCCGATTACAGGTGTCGCCCTAGCGATTATTGACTACCGTATGCCACTGTTGCGTAAGTCGTTGCTCACCGTGTTAGCGGGGGTATTTTTGGTGATATTGGTCGGCTTTGTGGTGGGTCTATTGCATCAAGGTCAACCGCTGACCAATGAGATTTTGTCTCGTACCCAGCCCACGTCTATGGACTTGATGATTGCACTGGCTGGCGGTACGGCTGGTGCATATGCGATGGTGTCTCCGCACCTGTCCGTCGCCGTTGTTGGGGTTGCTGTAGCCACCGCCTTGGTGCCACCACTCGCGGCCAGTGGCATTTTATTTGCCAATGGCGAGGATACAGATGGGGCTAGGTGCTGCCTTATTGGCCCTGACCAACATCATTGCCATTCAGTTTACTAATGCCATGGTACTGTGGTTTTTAGGCTTCAGGCGCTTGGTCGATGATGATTATGAATCGGGCACCTATTTGATATTTTTCCGTCGAAATGCCGTCACCCTATTGTTACTGGTCGGCTTGGGCATTTATCTTACTCTAAACCTCAATAGCAATGCCAAGCAGCAGACCTTTGAAAACAATGTCAAAGAAGCAATTAATGAACATTTTATCGATCAAGGTAACGTACTGACCAACATACAATTTGATAAGAATAATGCGTTTCAAATCATTCGTGCCGTGGTACGCGGTGAGACCAGTCCAAATTCACAAGATGTGCAGCAGATAGAGGATGTGATTACCAAAGACATGGCAGAAAACTTCCCCAAATACTTGCCTATTAAATTGCAATTGCGCTACTTGCCAGTGCAGGTCATTGAGTCTGATCCATTAATCAAAGACAAGCTTGATGAGACTGATGCGGTAATTTTGACCAATTCACCATGATGCACCCTATATGAGCGGCAAATCATGAATGGACTATAACGAGCAGTTGTAACTCTTGTACCAAGAGCTTAGGCGTTTGTGCTAAAATCGCTTGCAAAATTATTTTATGTCATTTACTCAATTCTATCCGTCAGTAAGGAGCCGCTGTGAGCCAGCCATTTCGCTCAGCCGATATTCGCCAAGCCTTTATCGATTTTTTTTATAAGCAAGCAGCACACCCAAGTTTCATCGTCTAGCTTGATTCCGCATAATGATCCGACATTGTTATTCACCAATGCCGGCATGAATCAGTTTAAAGAAACCTTTTTGGGCATGGAGCCGCGCGACTACACACGTGCTGTGACCTCGCAGAAATGTGTCCGTGCTGGCGGTAAGCACAATGACTTGGACAATGTTGGCTACACTGCCCGCCATCATACGTTTTTTGAGATGCTTGGTAACTTCTCGTTTGGCGATTACTTCAAGCAAGCAGGTATCGAGTATATCTGGGAGTTTTTGACCTCAGATCAGTGGCTCGCGATTGATAAAGATCGTCTGTATGTCACCATTTATGAGACTGATGACGAAGCCTTTGATATTTGGCACAAAACCATTGGTCTGCCAAGTGAGCGCATCATTCGTATCGGTGATAACAAAGGGGCACCGTACGCCTCAGACAATTTTTGGACCATGGGCGACACCGGTCCTTGTGGCCCTTGCACCGAAGTGTTTTATGACCATGGCGCTGAGATAGAAGGCGGCTTGCCCGGTACGCCAGAAGAAGATGGCGATCGCTACATCGAGATTTGGAACTGCGTCTTTATGCAGTTCAATCGCCAAAAAGACGGCACGCTATTGCCGCTACCTGCGCCCAGTGTCGATACTGGCATGGGGCTTGAGCGTATTAGTGCTATCATGCAAGGCGTCCATGGTAACTATGAGATCGATCTGTTTACCCATTTGATGGATGCGGCAGCTGAGATCTTAGAGATTGACAATGAACAGCAGTCTTCACTAAAAGTCATTGCTGACCATATCCGTGCTGTGGCCTTTTTGATTGCTGATGGCGTCACACCGAGCAACGAAGGTCGTGGCTATGTATTGCGCCGTATCATTCGCCGTGCGGTACGTCATGGCAACAAGCTTGGCGCTGATAGTGAGTTTTTCTATAAAATGGTCGCACCGCTCGTGGCTGAAATGGGCAGTGCTTATCCAGAGCTAGTAGAAAAACAAAACGTGATCGAAAATGCGATTCAAAAGAAGAAGCGCAGTTTGCCAAAACATTGGCACAAGGTCTGCGTTTGCTTGCCAGCGAGCTTGAAGGTCTAAAAGATGGCGATACGCTATCTGGCGAAGCGGCCTTTAAACTCTACGACACCTATGGCTTCCCGATCGATTTGACCGCGGATATCACGCGTGAGCGCGGTATTGCTATTGATGAAGCGGAGTTCGATGAGCACATGCAAGCACAGCGCGAACGTGCTCGTGATGCAGGTAAGTTCGATGTCGATTACAGCAGCGTCATCCAAGTCGAGACGCCAACCGTCTTTGTTGGTTATGAGCAACTTGAAGAAGAAGGCGTGACCATCGACGCGCTTTATCAAGATGGCAACCCAGCAGATAGCTTAACGGAAGGCACAGAAGGCGTTGTGGTACTTGATCGTACGCCATTTTACGCCGAAGGCGGTGGTCAAGTGGGTGAGCTTGGTGAAATCCGTACCGAATCAGGTGTCTTTGAAGTACAAGATACCAAAAAATCTGGTCAAGCCATCATTCATTATGGTGTGGTGACCATGGGTGATATCAAACCCAAGCAAACGGCGGATGCCCACGTGCTTTCAAGCATTCGTGCAGCCAGTGCCAAAAACCACTCTGCTACTCATCTATTACATGCAGCACTAAGAGAAGTCTTGGGTGATGAAGTCACGCAGAAAGGCTCATTAGTCTCAAGCGACGTCTTACGTTTTGACTTTGCTTATGATAAGCCTGTCAGTGCTGCTGAAATCATGCGAGTAGAGCGTCTCGTCAATGAGCAAATCCAAGCCAACACTCCTGCTCGTATTGAACACATGTCGATTGATGAAGCCATGAATCAAGGCGCGATGGCATTATTTGGCGAAAAGTACGGCACTGACGTTCGCGTACTAACCATGGGTACAGATCGTATCGTCGATGGTCAGCGCAAGCCATTTTCTATCGAGCTTTGCGGCGGTTTACATGTACAGCGCACTGGTGATATCGGTATGCTAAAAATCACCAGCGAGTCAGGTATCGCTGCGGGGATTCGCCGTATTGAAGCCGTCACGGGCATGAACGCGGTCAAAAACATTCAGCAAAGCGAGCAGCAACTAAGCGAGTTGGCAAGCCAGCTAAAGGTCAAACGTCCTGAAGTTGCCCAGCGTGTGCGTACCATGGCAGATAAGCAACGCGAGCTTGAAAAACAACTAGAGCGCTTAGAGCAAAAAATCGCCAGCGCTCAAGCTGCCAACTTACTCGATAATGTGCAGACTATTGCAGATACGCCCGTACTTCTCAGCACCTTAAGCGGTATCGATGGTAAATCCATCCGTACGCTGATGGATGATATCAAATCAAAACTGCCTGATAGTGTGATTGTATTGATTGGTGATAAAGATGACCAATTAGCACTAGCCGCGAGTGTCGCAAAATCTGTTACTGCTACAATCAAAGCGGGTGATATCATTCGTCATTTAGCCAGTGAGCTTGGTGGTAAAGGTGGCGGCAAGCCTGACTACGCACAGGGCGGCGCGCCGAAGTCCGACAACAGTACTGCGGTCATCAATGCCCTACCTGCTTGGATTGAAACCCAGCTTAGCTAATCATAAAAAGCCCAGTAACTCAGCGCCTTACTCTGGTTTACTGGGTATAAGATACGTGATTGGTTATAGCAACTATAACCAATCGCCATACATCTAAGCGGTACTGATACTTAAAGTTATGCAGTAGATATGGTATAAAGGTCAACGTTTGACAATATTGCTCATTCATGACAGTTGATGCAGTACCAATAAACGAATGACACATATAGGGCATAACTCTTACAATCTGGCTTTATCTATACACGCATGGACACGTGTCGCATTGAGACTGATCCATGAGAATAAAAGGTCATTAATGAATAATAGGTAGATTTTTATGGCGTTAATAGTACAGAAATACGGCGGCACCTCGATGGGCAGTATCGACCGCATCAAAAACGTCGCCAAACGCGTCAAACGCTGGCATGACAATGGTCATCAAGTCGTGGTCGTGGTCTCAGCCATGAGCGGCGAAACCAACCGTTTGATTGATCTAGCACGCCAAATCAGTAACAACCCTGACCCACGTGAATACGACCAGATGGTCTCAACCGGTGAGCAGGTTTCTATCTCGCTACTCGCGATGGCGATAAAAGAGCTTGGTATTGGTGCGCGTTCAATGACTGGTCGTCAAGTCGCGATCAAAACCGATAACGCCCATAATAAAGCCCGTATCGAAAGCATCGATGATAAAAACATACGCGAGCAGCTAGATGCCGGCAATATCGTCATTGTGGCAGGCTTTCAAGGTATTGATGAAGAAGGCAATGCAACCACATTGGGTCGCGGCGGTTCTGATACGACAGGCGTTGCGATTGCAGCGGCTTTGGGTGCTGATGAATGTCAAATTTATACTGATGTCGATGGCGTTTATACCACTGACCCTCGCGTAACCTCAAAAGCCAAAAAGCTTGAAAAAATCACCTTTGAAGAAATGCTTGAGATGGCAAGTCTTGGCTCCAAAATCCTACAGATTCGCTCAGTAGAATTCGCTGGCAAATACGGCGTACCACTGCGCGTCCTATCTAGCTTTGATGAAAACACTGACGGTAGCTTTGACCAAGAGTTTCAAAACAACGTGGGCACCCTAATTACGATAGACGAAGGAGACAATATGGAACAGGCAATCATCTCAGGTATCGCATTCAACCGAGACGAAGCAAAAATCTTAGTACGCGGTGTACCCGATCATCCTGGTATCGCCTCTGCTATCTTAAGCCCAATTGGTCGTGCCAATATCGAAATCGATATGATTGTCCAAAACCTCTCGGATAATGGTACCACTGACTTTACATTCACGGTCAATCGTACTGACTTGGACAAGACGCTAAAAGTGCTTAATGAAGAAGTCAAAGACGAGATTGGTGCCAAAGAAATATCAGGCAACAGCGAAGTGGTCAAAGTCTCACTAGTTGGTGTTGGTATGCGCTCACACGCAGGAGTTGCCAGCCTCATGTTCCAAACATTGGCTGAGAACAATATCAATATCCAAATGATATCGACCAGCGAGATCAAAGTATCTGTTTTGATTCAAGACCAACACTTAGAAAAAGCGGTCAAATCACTGCACACTGCCTTTGGTCTTGACCGTGAAGACGGCGAGAGCAAAATCGCTGGGCTATAATGCCAAAAAACTGTTAAAATACAGCTTTAGCATTGATGGTTATCTATTAACCGCTATTGAAAACTTCGCATCGTATGTAAATAAATAGCGTTTCGTTTAAACAAATAGCCTCCAAATAAAAACAGTACTTAAATAAAATAGGATCTTTTTAGATCCTATTTTATTTTTTAGCATAGTTGAAATGAGCATTTACCTAATAGTTTTGTGAAAAACCGTGACAGTATCTGTTATGCCACCTATAATGGGCTTTCATTTGGGCTAAATGAATCTACCTATCATTGCCGTGGTTTGCACAATGTCGAGTATGGTAATTATTGATATATTACTTACTGAGTGCTGCGGTGATGTTCTGCAATTGAGAAGTAATCTGATGAGTAATAATCTGTTGATGCGACATAAGGAGTGTGACGCATGTTAATTTTGACACGCCGTGTGGGCGAAACGCTAATGATCGGCGATGAAGTCAGTGTGACGGTATTGGGCGTCAAGGGCAATCAAGTACGTATCGGTGTGAATGCACCTAAAGATATTGCCGTACATCGCGAAGAGATTTATCAACGTATCCAGCATGAGCGCTCTGTACAGTCGCACATGCAACATCTTGAGCAAGGCAATTTTTCGCCGTCGTTCGATGACGAAGACTACTTCAATCGCTAATTTATAATACTTAATGCTCAACGACTAATGAGCATACATAAGCATTATATTTTTTATTTTTTAAACTGCTCTGAGGTCATTTATTTATGAGTATCCGCCAATCAGATGTATCGGCTCTACTTAATGGTTTGAATAAAAAAGCCATTGGATTCAATGATGTTATCAGCTTTATCGATGATTTTTATCGCTATTCGCCTGCCCCGTTTGTCAACGGTATGGTCCATAATGCAGCGGGCGAAAACGAAGGCAGTGCAAAGATTTTTGGATTCGCTAAGCATCACGGTTTGAATCAACTGGACACGCTAAAACTATTCGGCGAACATTATGCCAAAGTGCAAGCAACGCCTAACGGTACTGACCATGCTAATATTCGCAACTTTTTGCATTGGGGCTGGCAAGGATTTTTAATGCAAAAAAATCCATTAACCATTCGTCCTAGTGTCGACACAACTGCAATTTAAATATGTGTCGTGATTGAATAATTAATAAAGTAAAAAAGCCACGCTCATGAGCGTGGCTTTTTTATTGACTGTTTATAGTCCTATTTATTACGAAACTTCACAGGTTGTACCGCCTCTTTCGGGTTCGGCATATTAGGATAGTGATGCTCATGCTCGACATCACACTCAGCGCCCACGATAGAACCGTCCTCTTTTACTGGTTTGTGGATATAACCCGTACGCTCGGCAAGTGGTAGGTGCTCGTGCTCCCATATCATCACCGCTTGCATGCAAGTTTCTCGCTGCTCAGCGGTAATTTTACGACCATCAGGCCACTTACCTAACTCAATCGCCATGCGGAATTTATCAACCACTTCCGGTGTTAGACTGGCTAATATTGTTTGTTTATCCATCTTGCCTACTCTCCACTACTATTTTTTCATCATATTTTTTGATGGCTATTGGACGATTTGAAAACATGCTCTAATAGATACGCTCATTCATCATCTATAATATCATCATCGACATCCAGACTGAATTCTTCGGCATGTACGTTCCAGTGCAGCTTGGTACGACAGGCTTCATAAAAGTCAAATCCAGGCGGATGCAGTAAAGTGAGCTTATCAGGATGCTTACGAATATATAAGCGCTGTTCTTGCTCAAGCGGTACGCTTGGTTTGCCATCTGCGCTGACCATCGGCTGCGTACGATTGTCTTCATGAATACGAATACAGACCTCACTATTACCACTGACAACAATCGGGCGACTAGATAACGTATGCGGATGCATGGGCACCAGACAGATGGCATCCATACTTGGATGAATGATGGGGCCACCACCAGATAGAGCATAAGCGGTTGAACCAGTCGGTGTCGCTGCTATCAGGCCATCACTATGCTGCCTATAAACATCATGTCCATCAATCTTCATCTGAAAATCGATCATATGTACCGATTTACCAGCATGCAGTACGATGTCGTTCAGCGCCATGTCTTCATGAATGATTTTACGCCCTTCTCGTATCTCCATCGTCAATAAAAACCGATGATCCAGCTGATAATCGCCCATCAATACTTGGCGTAATTTAAAAGCCGCTTCGTTGGGCTTTACATCTGCCAAAAACCCCAAACGACCACGGTTAACCCCTAATACTGGGACACGGTAGCGTGCCAATGCTTCAGCAGCATGCAATATCGACCCATCACCACCAACAACGATGACCAAATCGCAAATCTCACCAATCAAGCCACGCTTAACGATTTTGACTCTTTCTACTTCTGTGAGGTTAAGCGTTGGTAAGTTGGCTGTTTGTACATCCATGATCAACGTCAAGTTCATCTCATTGATGGTTTGCGCAATCTGTACCAGACTTCGCGTGACGCTGCGTTTACCAGCACGGCCCATCAAGCCAATACGCCTAAAAGCAGGATTTTTGATAGCGTGGAACAGCTCTGACTCGTGTAAGTGTGGCAATCTTGCTGACTGCGCTGAGTTTTCCATAAAACGACTCGGTATAACGGTGAAGTACAGGGTAATAATAGCGATAAATGCGCGCTTAGACTAGCATGTTTATGAATTATCGTTGTTAACTGTCGTAACTGGCCCCATATAAAATATATCAGATGCCTTACTCATGCTTGCTTGTCTGCTTGGGTTTTGAGACTACTAGGTTGAGCTGTAACGGCTGTCACGCAAACACAGTTGACAATAACGGCGGTTTTGCTAAAGTAGCAGCATCTCTATTTTTATATTTTATTATTAAGGACTTATGTATGGCCAATCCTATTGTCAGTCGCGCAGAACTTGCGATCGGCGGTAATCCAATGACGGTCAAAGGCGTTATTCAAAAGACCAGCCTGTTACTTGGGTTATCAGCTATTACTGGTGTGGGCTTTTTTCTTTTATGCGCTTATGGCAGGTTTATCGCAAGGTTTTATTACCATGGCAGCCTTTGGTAGCATGATTGCTGCGTTTGTTCTTGCTCTTTTATTACCTTTAAACCACAAAAAGCAAAGACGTTGGCGGTGCCTTATGCCTTGCTAGAAGGTATCTTTTTGGGCGGTATCTCATTATTTTTCATGAGAATGTATCCAACCGTCCCAGTCACGGCAATGTGTGCGACCTTCGTCACAGCAGCAGTCATGCTAGGACTGTATCGCTCAGGTTTGGTAAAAGTTACTGAAAAGTTCCGTTCTATCGTGACCTCAGCCGTTATCGCTATCATGCTAGTTTATGTAGCACAGTGGGTACTGTCTCTAGTATTTGGCTCAACCTTGCCATTCTTGTTTGAAGGTGGTGCTATCGCTATCGGCTTTAGCTTGTTTGTGATTGTTATTGCCTCTTTTACGCTATTATTAGATTTTGACAATATCGATCGCGGTGTTGCTATGGGTATCTCAGAAGACTACGAATGGTTGTTCAGCATTGGTATTCTTGCCACGCTAGTTTGGATGTATATCGAATTTATGCGTCTGCTCAGCTATCTACAAGACTAATCAAATAATTCGATAGTAAATCTGTATAAAAAAAATCGCCTTAGCTATTGATAGTTGCAGGCGGTTTTTTTATGGGCAAACTTTGAGAGCTATAGTTCAACTAAGCCCGCTTTAGGCGTAGCGCGTTTAACACCACAAACAATGAGCTAAGTGACATGCCGATAGCAGCAAGCCATGGTGGTACATACCCTAAAGCCGCTGGTATCAGCACGATACTATTATAAGCCAAGGCCCAGCGGAAGTTTTGCTTAATAATACGTTCGGTTTTATCAGAGATACGTTTGGCCGCAGTGATGGCCTCAATTTTCCCATTTAAGATAATACTGTCGCTAGATACTTGTGCCAAATCTGCAGCACCGGCAATTGAGGGTGGATACATCTGCCGCTGCCAATACTGGCGCATCATTGATGCCATCACCCACCATCAGTACGACAGCGCCTTTAGATTGCAACTGCTGGATATGGTTGACCTTGTCAGTCGGTGATAAGCCATTATAAGCGGTCTGCATGCCTAAACTCTCAGCCATCACGAGCGCTTGCGGGCTTGGATCACCCGTCAACATCACAGACTCAATCCCTAGACCTTTGAGCGTATCGAGCATCGATTGGGTACTATCACGTACCTTGTCATTAAAATAAAAGCACGCCAGCGCTTGCCATTCCTTTGTATCAGGTTTCTGGCTCGACAAGACAACGGCGGAGCTGGCACGCTGCGCCGCCAAGTCAATGTTCAAATCATTGTTCGTATTGACCTCATTGGCACTGCCACTGGTTTTATCTAACGCAAAACTCACATGACCAATGCGATATACCATGTCATCAATCATAGCTTCTACCCCGCCTGCGGGATAATGCTGCATGGCCCTCGTCGGTGGCAGATGTAACTGATAGGCAGCGGTAGTAGCGCGTGTGCAATCGGATGACGACTCCCCTACTTCTAGGGCAGCTGCGATTGCCAATAGTTTATCTTTTGTGCTGTTGATGCTGTGTTATCAGAATCAGTCTGGTTTACTGGCTCGATTACCTCAATATTTAATAAATTTGGCTTCCCATAAGTAAGCGTACCTGTTTTATCAAAAGCAACATGTGTAATTTCAGCCAATGTTTGCAGCGTATGCCCGCGCGTCGTCAAAAAACCATAGCTGGCTAAACGATTGGTTGAAACAGTCAAGGCAATTGGCGTCGCCAATGACAAGGCGCAAGGACAAGTGGCAACCAATACTGCCACCGTTGCCCAAATAGCTTGGCTTGGATCGACAATGTACCAGCCAACAAACACTAAAACTGATAGCACTAAGATACGCGCCACAAACCAACGTGCCAGTTTATCTGCTTGCTGTGCAAGTTTAGGCTTTTCGCTCATGGCGCGGTTCATCAGTCTATCAATCAGCCCTATTTGACTGTCTTTTGGTAATGCCGTCACTAACATCTCAAACGGCTGACTATCGTTTTGCGCACCGCCAACAATATAATCGCCTTGGGACTTAATGATTAAATCACCTTCGCCTGTCAGTAGGCTTTGCGAGACTGTTGCAGTAGGACTTAACAAAATACCGTCACTGATAATCTCAGAACCCGCTTCAACCAAAATAATGTCACCCACTTGCAAGCTATGAGCCGTCACCATCTGCTTTGATGCTATATTTTCCTCTACCTGTGATAACGCATTTTGTTGATTACGTGACTGCTGCCAATCTTGAGCAATACCCGATGTGAGCTGATGAACATTGGCATCAACACCCTTCATAAAGTTAGGCATCATTTCTGTCGTCGCATCTGATGCCTTTTTGCCTCATTTTCGATGGCGTCACCTTGTTGAGAGTCACTTTCTTTCAGCAGTTGTAAAATACGCTCTGCTGCTGATTTGTCTTCAGCCACTTTTTGTACCAATACTGGCTCTACTACGACCAGATCATTGGCCATGGTCGCAGCTTTTAGACGGGCATTATGTTCGATATAGCGTCCTGCCAGCAAAAGAAAATAAACATACTGACGGAGTCATAGTATGTCTCCCCCTGCCCAGTAATGGTGGCATATAAACTGGCAAAGAAGGTGATAATCAAAGCAAGGCTAACAGGCACATCCATATTGACCTGGCGCGCACGAATCGCTGACCATGCGGAGGTAAAGAAAGGAATACCGGCATAAAAGAAAACAGGCGTACTAACAAATAAAGACACCCAACGCAAAAAGTCACGCTGAAATATCAACATGTCGCTATATTCACCAAAATAAAGCGCAACGGCATACATCATTGCCTGCATTGAACCGAGTGCCGCGATACCAAGACGCAATAGCATTTGGTTGTTATGACGCGCCAGCATGGCTTCATGGGTATCTTGCCGATAAGGCTTGGCATCATAGCCAATCTCATTGATGACCGCTAAAATGCGGCTAATCGGTAACTTGTCTTCATTCCAAATGACCCGCATACGCTGGTTGGTCAAATTCACCTGACACTTACTAATGCCTTCTAGCTCATCGAGACGCGACTCAATCAACCATGTACAGGCCGCACAGCGCAAATTATTAACAGACAGCTCCGCCACCGACAGCCCATCTTGCGCATATACGAACTGCGACTTTATCTCGTCATGATCATATATCTCAAGACGCGTCAGCTGGGTCGGTAAGCTTGCTGTACGGTTAATCTCCGAACGGTCAAGATAATATTGCTCAAGACCAGCCTCTACGATGCTCTGAGCTGCTAACTGACAGCCCATACAACACATCTCACGCGACTTGCCTAGAATCTCAGTATGAAACGGCGGCTTGGGCACTGGATCACCGCAATGGAAGCAGTGATCAGCAAGGGGTAGCACCAAGCCATCAGTGATGGAGTTGTCTTTATAAGGATGATTGGTAGCAGATGATACTGATGATGGGATACTAGACATAGTCGCGCTTACTTCCTTTGACAGGCTTGCTCAAAATGCATTCATTTAAGGCAAACTTGCTCTGATTGACTGTACTGTACGTCGTGCAACAGAGCCACTTTTCATCACATGAATATCACTATTGTTAGTAGCACAATATTGATAACAAATGGCTAATAGCAAATAACTAGCAACGGCGGATTCATACAAAATACATCATGGTACTTATCATAGATTGTTATCTTACATGGCGTTTATTAGCCCAATTGAAAGATGCTGATACTTGATTACAAGTATCAGTATTTTAGTAGAGATTATACTACAAGCAATCACCCTAGGCAGTACCAATGCTTATGGTCTAATACCAATGAATGCCCTCGCTAACGATGATAGATTGAAAAATTTGTCAATTTGCGTCATTATGAGGCAGTTTTTTATCCAAAAATGGTGCGACATCCGTGCAAAAATCCAATTTTAAGTTACCAAATACCAAGCTATCACCATCATCTAAGCCTGCTATAAATGCCTTACCTTCACATCAGCGCGGCTTGGTATTTAGTAGTCTTCTCTTAATTACCATCATCGCTGGCATGGTGCTATTTGCACTGTATTTGGTCAAGCTTGATCGCACCATTACCCATAAGTTTGAAGGCAAGCGCTGGGACATTCCAGCTAAAGTGTACTCACAGCCACTTGAGCTATATCAGGGGTGCCAATATCGATAGAGATACGATGAAAACGTGGCTAGAGTTGCTTAATTATCAAAGCAACAAGTCTTATGATCGTACTGGCACTTATCATAGATCGGGTAATACTTATTTTATCCATACGCGCGGCTTTACCTATAGCTCAAGCGATATAGATGCTGAGCAAGTCATCAAAATGACCCTTGCTGGCAATAAAGTTGACTCTATTCAAAGCACCTTACCTGCCAAAAGTGGCATCATTCGTCTAGAGCCAGTGAGTATCGGTGGTATCTATCCAGACAGTAACGAAGATCGAATGGTTGTCTCTTTAGATGACGTGCCTCAGCCACTGATTGATGCATTGATTGCCACCGAGGATCGCGCGTTTTATGAGCATAAAGGCGTCTCGATACGCGGTATCGCCCGTGCCGTAATCAATAACTTTACTGGTGGTGCTAGGCAAGGTGGCTCGACCATCACCCAGCAGCTGATCAAAAACTTTTACCTCAACTCTGATCGCACCCTCAAACGCAAAGCCAATGAGGCGTTGATGGCGATACTGCTTGAGCTGCATTATAGTAAAGATGAAATTTTACAGACTTATTTGAACGAAATTTATCTGGGTCAAAACGGCAATCGCTCTATCAATGGTTTTGGTTTGGCCTCACAGTTCTATTTTGATAAACCACTTAACGAGCTGCGTATAGATCAGCAAGCCATGCTAGTTGGTATGGCAAAAGGCCCAAGTATTTACAACCCACGTCGTAATCCAAATGATTCAAAAGCTCGTCGTGACGTGGTGCTTGGTAACATGCTCGCAATGGGCACGCTCAGTCAAGAGGACTATGACAAAGCCTTAAAACAGCCGCTCGGTATCGTGGACAAGCCTGCTGAGGGCAAGAGCCAGTTCCCTGACTTTTTGGACATCGTCAAACGTGAGCTCAATGATGTCTATTACTCTGATGATCTCAAAAATGAAGGTCTAATCATCATTAGTACCCTAGACCCCATTGCTCAGTTGGCAGCAGATAAGGCGGTTGATAGAAAACTGGGCGAGCTGCGCCGTAGCGGTAGCAAGACTAAAGACTTACAAGGCGCGCTCGTCAGTGCCAATCCTGAGACTGGCGAATTGGTCTCTGTCGTTGGTAGTGGCAGTGAGTTCACGGGCTTTAACCGCGCCGTCGATGCCAAGCGTCAAGTCGGCTCTTTATTGAAGCCAATCATTTATATGACCGCGCTTGAGAGTGGTCGTTATAACTTAGCAAGCTCGGTGGATGACTCACCTATCACAGTCAATCTGAATGATGGTACCGATTGGAGTCCTAAGAATTATGACAACCGTGATCATGGCTATGTACCACTGACCACAGGACTTTCGCAATCTTATAACCAAGCGGCGGTACGCTTAGGTATGGAATTTGGGGTTGATACTTTTGCCAAACAGCTAAAACGCATGGGGGTTAAAGAAGAAATACCAGCATACCCATCGGCGCTATTAGGGTCTGTCAATCTGAGCCCGATGGACATGTTAGGTATTTACCAAGTCTTTGCGACTGGCGGTTTCCGCACACCTATTCATAGTATTCGCACGGTTATTGATGATCGCGGTCGTATTTTGCAGCGTACCGGACTCAATACTCAGCGCAGTATTCCACCTGAGACCAACTTTTGACCAACTATGCGCTACAACAAGTGGTGTCAAACGGTAGCGCCAGACGGGCTCAATCACTTGGCAGCAATCTGAATCTCGCCGGCAAAACGGGCACGACAAACGACTACCGTGATGCTTGGTTTGCAGGCTACAGTGGCAACTACGTCAGTGTTGTTTGGGTTGGTCGTGATGACAACAAGCCCATTGGCTTGAGCGGTGGTACTGGTGCTCTACCGGTTTGGGTCGATTATATGAAACGCCTCAAACTCACTCCAGTGGCGCTACCAGAGCCAGAAGGTATCGAATGGTTGTGGCTCGAGAACAACTCAGGCAAGCTGTCTAACGAACGTTGTGCCAATGCTCGCTACTTACCTGTCATGTCAGCACATTTACCAGAGGGAAGCCAGTAGCTGCGCGCTTAGCTTGTATCAACAAGACCGTGCTCGCGAGCAATCTCAATTCCAAAATCAGCAGAGCGCGATCAATGAGCAACGTCGTCGCGAAGGTTTAGATATCCCAAACGGTGAAGCGGTTGATGCTGGTGATTCAGAGGACAGTAATGGACAAAATAATGAAGGTCAAGACCGCGCTGACACATGGTATGACCGTGCTATTGAATGGTTTTAACATTATTTTTAAAATGTAGCGTCTGATATTTAAAAAGGTCTCAATATGGTCTCATTTCTACAGCAGTCTGCCTCTGTGACACAAACAATGTCTTGGTGGCAGAAAAAATTTGCGTCAGTGAATACTCTAGTTGTAGGTGGCATTGTTTGTAGCATGCTAAGCCTCAGCGCATGCCAGACTGCGCCAGATAGCTCAGCTGCGATGAAAACAACACCTATTCAAACAACCCCATCATCACAGCCGCCAGTGACATCGACCACCACTGTGACTCAGGCACCCATCGTTGAAGCAGATGATGAGAACGAATACCCTATTGAGCCTTATACTCCACCCGAAAAGCTCGAGTCGCCGAACCCATTGACCCAAGAAACGCCTGTATTTGAGCCGCCTACTCCAGTGGTGACAGAGCCTAATCTGGGTATTGCCATACCATCGCGCAATGACTATATCATCTCTGAGCCCTCAGCACCGTCACACAATGATCTACTAGAGCAGGCAAGAAAAAACTCACAGCAACGCTCTCAACAATCAGCAAGTAATAACAGTAACTTGCCTGCATTTCGTAACTTGATGCAGGTAGGCGTTAATCAACTGAAATCAGGACAATTAACGAATGCTGAAAACAGCTTTACCCGTGCACAGCGCTTGGCCCCCAAGTCGTCTGCCGTATATTTTTATCTGGCGCAAGTGGCATTGAAAAGAACCAACCTCGTAAGGCAGAAGCGATGGCACGTCGTGGCCTTAGTGTTTCTAAAAATGCCAGTCGCAGACGAGCGCTGTGGCAAATCATTTTACAATCAGGGCAAGCTCAAGGTAACTCACGCGTCGTTAGTGAAGCAAGACGAGCTTTACGCTAATAACCGCTCACTACAGTTATCATTTATCCAAAACATACATTTATTTTTTTTTAGCTTAGGGTTATCGTTATGGCATGGCAACAACTGCATTTACAATGTGAAAAATCAAACGTCGATTTGGCTGAAGCGCTTTTATTAGAAGCTGGCGCACTAGCTATTGCCTTAGATGATGCAGGTGATCAGCCTTTGTTTGAACCACTTCCCGGTGAGTCACCGCTATGGGATGAAGTCATACTGACAGGGCTATTTGATGCCACCACTGATGATGGTAGCCGTCAAGCAGTTGAGCAGCTGAGTCATGAAATTGCCGCACAAGTACAGGCTACTCGTATCTGGCTAACGGCTGTTGATGACAAGGATTGGGAGCGCGAATGGATGAGTAACTACCATCCTATCGAATGCGCTAATGACTTGTGGATTGTGCCAGACTGGCTCACACCGCCCAACCCAGAGGCGACCAATATCATTATGGATCCAGGCTTAGCTTTCGGTACTGGCTATCATGCCACGACTCGTCTTTGTCTTGACTGGTTAACAGAGCAAGACCTGACAGATAAAGTGGTCATCGACTATGGCTGCGGCTCAGGCATCTTGGGTATCGCCGCTCTATTATTAGGTGCACGCCAAGTGTATGCAGTCGATATCGATCCACAAGCTGTACTCGCAACCAATCAAAATGCAGTGCGTAATCATGTCGGTGACCGTCTGCAAGCGTTCTTGCCCGAAGAGTTCACAGATTACTGCTCACAACATGATGTTTTGCCTGTAGAAGTGATTGTCGCCAATATTTTGGCCAAACCCTTAATTGGCTTAGCACCTTACTTTTCGACATTGATTGCATCGAAAGGTCGCATCGTATTGGCAGGTTTAATCGAGTCACAGACTGAACAAGTCATGGAAGCTTATCAACCCTATTTTGCACTCGATCCAAAGCATGCCTTTACCGCGCAAGAGGACCAGCATTGGCAGCGTTTATCTGGTACATTTACTAGCTAGCAACATTTAATTACATCTGTTACGATAGAGGGCAGTCAAACGTCACAGGTTTGGCGCCACTCTGTCGTTGCTCATGATTTATAGAATTTCAAAAAGCATGGTAGCTGTTGGTGAGTGGCTAAGCGGTATAGATAACCATACTTTTTTGGATTCGACCCTATGACCACCCCAATGAAAACCCAGTGCCCTCATTGCCAAGCTTGCTTTAAAGTGCAACAGAATCAACTAAATAAAGCCAATGCTACTATTAACTGTACTCAGTGCCAAAAAAGTTTTTCGGTCAATCAACACCTTATTGTAACCCCTGATACCTCCAACAGCTTCTCCTCTCAACATAATACTGCTACAGCACATCACGAGACTCAATCCAAGCTGAGTAATAGACCTGAAAGCTCCACCAATAGTCGTAATCAAGCATCTAATATATCAAATACTGCAAAGTCCTCACTCCATAAAAAACGTTCAGCTGATATATTGATTCATGATGACTTAATCTATGATGATATGGATATCGATGAGCCAGAAGACAGCATTGTAGAATACGACTCACTAGACAGCATGGATGCTTGGTTGACGCAAGTGAGCGATACCAATGCTGCGACGACAACTGACAACGCGACAAACACACTTTCTAAAACCAATACCGATCGTATTGCAACAGAACATTCCTCAATGACTCAAGAAGTACTGAGCTCAACTGCTGCCAATGATATTCATGCGAGTATCAACGACACAGCTGATGACTCATGGCTAGAAAACACTTCTTGAGGAACAAAATAAACGCGAAGCCAAATCAGTAGATAGCACAGATTTATCACAACTACTGATAGATATGGGTGTACCTCTTAGGGAAGAAGAAAATTCTGTTACAGAACGTGCAAACAAGGCGCAAGCACAGTTTGCGCCAACAGCCACAACCCATTCAATTGCATCTATCCTCTGGATACTGGGATGCTTAGTATTAGCACTATTACTTGCCGCGCAGTATGTTATGTTTAACCTAGAGACGTTAGTCAAAAACCCTGCCAATGCGCAGCGCCTCCAAACGGTATGCTCTATTGCGGCATGTAGCTTACCAAGCGCTGATCTGACAGCTTTGACTATTACCAATCCAAGTCATCGATCAAGTCAAATTAAAACCACAGGTACATTTAGCGATATCAGCGCGATATTGAACAACCAAAGCACAAAAGCACAGCTCTATCCAAATATAAAAGTCAGCGTTTATGGGACAGACAATCTCATTGGAGAGTTTATAGCAGCGCCTAACGACTATTTATTGGGTAAGCCAAGCCAGCTAGCTGCTAGTAATAACAGACAACTACTATTTACCATACCCGTTGACAATGCACAAATTCGCGAAATTACGATGACACCACTTTATTGAATGTTATTTTTAGTAATAGAATGAGCCTGACATATCGCTGACTTTAAGATAGCCGTCAATCTGTCAGCGCTAGACGATATTAATTTGATATACTATTATTCTGACATCTTATGGTTTGACTCTTTTTTCATTTCAAGGATATTATCTTATGGCACCTCATGCACAGCATCATGCCCATCATTTTGCTAAGAGCTCTGAGCATCCTGCCGACTATAATAAAGAAGATCATCACCTTGTCGCTCACGATATTGAGTTCCCGTTAGAAAGTGCTGCGAGTAGCGCACAGCAGCCTTTGCGTGTACATGTTGAGCGCGTCGTTCGCCAGTATTTCGCTATGCTAGGTGATGAGATGCCTACCGACTTGTACGAGCTTATCTTAAAGCAAGTCGAAGAGCCTCTATTGTCAGTGGTTCTAGAGAAAACTCGCGGCAATCAAACCAAGTGTGCACAAATCTTAGGCCTCAATCGTGGCACTTTACGCAAAAAACTCAAAACTTACGACTTAATGTAGCACTGCTATATGTGCTCACCCATTATTGCTAATCATCATGCATGGCAATTCAATGTGCATGGCTTTATCTATCGCGATATAGTCTACCGTTGTTGCCATCATCACCTTGCCAGACGTTTACGTCAGGCTTTTTTTATGGAAGATTTTTTATGAGTACAACCCCACTTGCCCTACTCTCGGTCTCTGATAAATCCAATATCGTTGAGTTTGCTCAAGGCCTTATTAAAGCAGGTTTTGGCTTACTCTCTACTGGCGGTACCTATCGATTACTTACAGAAAATAATGTCGCTGTGACGGAAGTGTCTGACTATACGGGCTTTCCTGAGATGATGGATGGCCGTGTTAAGACCCTGCATCCTAAAATTCATGGTGGTATCTTGGGACGTCGTGGTACAGACGATGCTGTCATGAATGAGCACGCAATCGAACGTATTGACTTGGTTGTTGTGAATTTATATCCATTTGCTGAAACGATTGCACGTGCTGACGTGACGATGAACGATGCTATCGAAAATATCGATATTGGTGGCCCTACCATGGTACGATCAGCAGCAAAAAATCATGCCCATGTAGGCATCGTGACCGATCCTGCTGATTATGATCGCGTACTGACTGCTTTAAATGGTGGCACTGAATTGACAACGGCTCTACGTTATGATTTAGCGGTTAAAGCCTTTGAGCATACTGCGCAGTACGATGGTATGATTGCCAACTTCTTAGGCAGCCGTGTCAATGAGACGCAGGAACCAGAAAACTTCCCACGCACATTTAATGTACAACTAGAAAAAGCGCAAGATCTGCGCTATGGCGAAAACCCACATCAAAACGCTGCTTTCTACACTGAAAATCATCCTTTAAAAAAGCCAGCAAGCTTCTATTGCAACGGCTAAGCAACTGCAAGGTAAGGCGCTATCATACAATAATATCGCTGATACTGACGCAGCCCTTGAGTGTGTTAAAGCCTTTAGTGCACCAGCTTGCGTTATCGTTAAGCACGCCAATCCTTGCGGTGTCGCGGTAGATAATGACCAAGTAGCTGCTTATCGCACTGCTTTTAGCACCGATCCTGAGTCATCTTTTTGGCGGCATTATCGCCTTCAACCGTCCACTGACGCTTGCTGCTGCAAAAGCCATTATCGATAATCAATTTGTAGAAGTCATCATTGCACCCAGCATTGAAGACGGTGTACTTGAAGCGACTGCTACTAAGAAAAACGTACGCGTATTAGTATGTGGTGAACTACCAGCACCAGATCAGCGTGATAGTCAGCTTGATTACAAACGCGTCAATGGCGGCCTACTCGTACAAGAGCAAGACCTTGGTTTGATTACGGCAAACGATCTAAAAATCGTCACTGACGTACAACCAACTGAAGCGCAAGTGGCAGATCTGTTGTTCAGCTGGAACGTGGCAAAATATGTCAAATCGAATGCCATTGTTTATGCGAAAGGTCAACGTACTATCGGTGTTGGTGCAGGTCAAATGAGCCGCGTTAACTCAGCACGTATCGCTGCTATCAAAGCCGAGCATGCTGGACTGGCCACTGAAGGTGCCGTTATGGCCTCAGATGCCTTCTTCCCATTCCGTGATGGCATCGATAATGCTGCTGAAGTAGGTATCTCAGCCATCATTCAGCCAGGTGGCTCTATGCGTGATGATGAGACCATTGCAGCCGCTAATGAGCACGGTATTGCGATGGTATTCACTGGCATGCGTCATTTCCGCCACTAAACAATCATCTATTAGTTTAAGACTGGAATTAGGGCGTGTTGAACATTCGACCATGGCACTGACAGCGACTATTTTTAGGCGATTCGATGTTAAAAATAATAAGTTTAGTCATTCTAAGCGCTTATTTTTAACGATGAAGCGGCAAAAAGAGTCCTGTCCCCTGCTTTTATCGTTGGGGCTGATGCTAAAATTGCCCCATACTGCGTTACAAATCTCGCTAAGGCATCTGCATTATCGTCGCTTTGTGCCTTGTCTGGAACCATTTTAGCGATCAGCAGTGCCTATTTGCGAATGTTCAACACGCCCTAGTCGCAGCAATTGTATTTGTTACTGCTCCTAATTTCCAGTCTCTTATAATATTCGTGGTCACTACAGTTAAAGTATTACCAAATAAAAAAAGCCACTGCATCGCTACAGTGGCTTTTTTGCGTTTAATAATTAAGAGTAACCATACAGCGAACGCTTAGCGCCCTTGTGCATTTGCCATGTTGGCTTCGTTAATCTCAACTTGATAGACCATACGTAGATAATCTAAGTAGTCTTGCAGCTGATCTTGACCTAAATTGTCACGAATGATGCTGGCCGTTTGCGCTCTTTGCATATCAGATAGTGGTGACTGCTGCTCAGTCTTGATGCGATCACCAACCAATAGCGTTGCACCTGCTTCAGTCTCACTAGCGAGCGCGACTACGCCATCATTGGCAGCTTGCTTGCTAAAGGCCAATCCACGCTCTTTATCAGTTAGCAACGTTGTTTGACGATTAATCTCACCCAAAGATTGCAAACTTACTGACTGCTTAGCAATATCAGCTGGCGTTTTGATACCAGCAGCGACAGCTTTCGCTTCTTTTAGCGCCAAGGCTGTGGCTTTTTGCTGACGCAATATCTGAGTGATTCTTGGCGTTGCTCTAGATAAGCTCAGTGTGGTCGTAGGACGATAGTTGCTTGGTTGTACCCATACCGTACCGTTACCAACTTCTATACCTGCCGTCACGGCCTGATCTTGAATCGTAAATTCGTCAAAGGCCTGTTTGATCACTGCTGGTTGCGATAATACTGATTTGTTATTTTCTTTACGATAATCTTTGATACGTTTTAGCGTGACATTCTCTTGCTGCGCAATATCTTCGATACTAAAGCCATCTGCTGCCAAATCATTAATCGAGGTTACTTTATCCGCGTAGACTTCTTGACGCTTGTACTCTTTTGCCTTAGCAGTCAGCTCTGCACGCATACTCTCGAGACTTGGAATCTTTTGCCATTATCTTCGGTGACTGTGAATATCTGATAGCCAAAGCTGGTCTTGATAGGGGCTGTCACATCTCCAACGCTCAAGCCTTCTAGTGCTTTTTTCAACAGCATCGGCGTCACCACCAAATACTGACGGATTAAAGCGACCAATGTCACCGCCTGCTTCTCCTGAAGGATCATCCGATTCTGCTTTGGCCACAGCAGCAAAAGACTCGCCTTTAGCCAAGCGAGCTTTAACTTTATCTGCTCTTGCCTTAGCATCATCACCTGTTAACAGTATTTGACTCACTCTACGCTCATCATCAGCAGCCAGACTTTGCTTATACGCTTCGTACTGCTGCTGCAACTCTTCTGTTGTCACATCATCGACTTTGATGGTCTGCGGGCTAAGCTGAATATAAGCCAAGTTGACCATTGCCGCGCTTTTTAGCGTGTCTTTATTGGCATCATAATATGCTTGAATATCATTTTTGCTTAGTTTGACCTGATCAGCATAGTCCTGCCAATCAAAACGATGTACCCAGACGTTACGTGATTCTAGTTGCAAGTCGATCAATTGGCTAACTGCCTGCATTGGATAGACGGCTGTACCAACGATGCTCGCATTCAACTGATCCAAGCTTAACTGATTGCGAAACTCTGCAAACAACTGATTTTTGGTCATGCCACGCTGACGCAAAAAGTTTGCAAACTGATCGTTAGAAAAGTTTCCATCGGCATCTTTGAATATTTCTTCTTCACGCAGCAAACGATTGATCGTGTCATCAGAGACTGTCATACCAAGCTTACCTGCTTGCTGCTCTAGTAATGTACGATCAATCAGACCTTTTAGTACCTGCTCGTGCAGTACGTCTTCATTCAATAAACTGGCATCATCAACTTGCTCTAGTATTTCGCTACGACGGTTATTGACGGCATTCTGATACTCGGACAACCCTACGCTTGCCTCACCCACCTGAGCGATTTGGTTGGGATCAACCCCGCCGCCAAAATAGCTTTCGACACCCAATAGAGCCAGTGGCGATAGGCATAAAATCAATAAAATGCGACCTGGCCAGCTTTTTTAAGAAATCGCGCAATTTATCCATAGTTATCTCTGCTTTATTAACCTATATTGATGAAAAACCATTGTAATACTGTTAGGAGCTGTCGAGTGCGACCTGCTAATATCAATGCTATTTAAGCCGGCAATGGTAAGAGGGAAGAACGTGTACATTTTATTAGGGAAAACAAGGTTCAGTGACAATACCTTATTTAAACAACGCATCTATCGCGCGCCCTATGATACGTGATTTTTCGTATATACTCAAAATATTCACGTTGTATGAGATAAACTATAGCGACAAAAAAAGCACCTAATATTTAGGTGCTTTTTCGGTGCTTAGCTTATGACATCAGCCAAAGCGACCATCTACCATAGAGCGGTTAGTTCAAACGCTCTTTTAGGTTTTTACCAGCTTTGAAGCTTGGTACTTTGCTTGCAGGGATGCTTAGCTCTTCACCAGTCTTAGGGTTACGGCCAGTACGTGCTTTGCGGTCTTTTACGCTAAAAGTACCGAAACCAACCAAAGAGATGCTATCGCCAGCTTCTAAAGCTTCGCCAACACTTTCCATAACAGCATTCAAAGCATCACCAGCTTGAGTCTTATTTAGACCACTTTTGTCTGCGATGCTATCAATTAATTCTGACTTATTCATAAAATTTCCTTCAAGTTTAAGGGGGTAATAAACGCTCACGCCAAGCATTGTAACGCTCTCGTGGTACTTACGCAATAAAAACTACCTGACTGGCGTATTAACAGGTTTCGCTTTGTTATCGTCTTTATATCAAGGCAGCATAAGGAGTGCAAGCGATTTTACATCTTTTGTGCCATCAACTACTTATTTGACACCCAATGTTACGCAAAACATCTGCAACCTATATACAGGCAAACTGTCCTCATTCAAACAATGAATCAGCTTATTTGTTTACTCTTTAAAACAGTTGTGAGTTGGTGTCTGTGCATTACCAGTCATAAATTTTAATGTCTTTATCAACTGCTAGATTGTACTGTAATAATTTTACCACTGACAGAAACTAGCGTTACTTTTTTATTATAAAGGCGTTACTATAAACAAAATACCACTGCAAATTTCGGGTAAAAATAAACTTAAGTTTATTACATAACTTTGATTTGCTAAATAAAAAAAATGGATTATTTACATGAAGCGTTCTACGTTGTCTCACTCTCTTCTTAATATTATTCTGGTGTTCATCGAGTCGGCGCTGACACTATTGTTACGTTTGGATCCTGAACTACGTAAAGCCGCTTATCCACTTGCCAAGCAAGGTACGGTCGTAGCGTTGCGCTTATATTTGCCTCATGTTGAGGGTTTTTGCCACCTTTAGTACCAAAGGTGTACTCTTGGATGCCGAGTTGCCTGTTGGTCGTAGCGAACCTGATGTCGTTATCAATGCTTATAGCATTCAAGTGATTAATGCCATCACCACTCACGATAGAGAGACGACCGAAAAATTACAGATGCGCGGTGAATCTGTTCAAGTACAGCTGGTCAAACAATTTATCATGCAGCTTGGTCTTGGTAGCCTGATTCAGGGTCTGATCAGAAAAATCAAAGGTGGTAAAGGTAAAACCAAGCCATCTGATGCTGAAATGGCGGAAAAGAAAGACCATTATAAAGAGCGTATCAAAGAACAGCAGGCCCAAATCAACACATTAACCATCAAGAACCGCGAACTTGAAACCACAGTTAAAGAGCTACAGAGTAAGCAAAAGACCTTTATGATTGTGACCGTAGTGGCATTGGTCGTCGCGGTAGTCTCGATCATAGCCCTCTTAATGAATTAATTGGTGCTAGATTTGGTTTTATTTAACGGTGCTACCAGTCATAGATAAGTGTGTGACATTTACCATAGGTGTTGCACGCTTAGTGACTATTCATATGGATCACAGTATATGAGTCACACCATATAACTATAATTTGTATTCAGCGCCCCTACATCTGTCGTTTATATATCACATCCCACCTGTTTTCCCATTTATCCCCCCTTTTTAACCACCATTGTTTTTATCAATCATAGCGATAAGCTCGATTAACCATTTAATCACACTTTAATCTTGACCAAATTACTCAGGATTAAGTATAATTGACTTAATCGTTGCACACATCGGGTTAACCATCTGTTGTTTAATAACGATAAGACACAACTTGAACGGATATGATTGACAGCTTTTATATTGATCTATTATTGACTGTATCTATCCCTTTCCAAGATCGTTATTAAATAAAAATGACCTAAAAGTTTGGAGATAACACATGCGTTTAACTACTCGAGGCAGATATGCCGTTACTGCTTTACTAGACTTGGCATTACAGACCAGTCAACAAGAGAGCGCAGTATCTCTATCTGATATCGCTAAACGGCAGTCAATTTCTATCTCCTACCTTGAACAGTTATTCTCCAAGCTACGCAAACGTGGCCTTGTGACCAGTATTCGCGGTGCAGCTGGTGGTTATAACCTAGCCAAGCCATTGAACGAGATAGATGTGATGAGCATCATATCTGCTGTCGATGAATCCGTTAATGCGATGCAGTGTGAAGGACGCGGCGACTGTCAAGGTGGTACAATGTGCCTGACCCATGACCTGTGGTGTGCACTATCAAATCATATTGAACAGTACTTGAAAAATATAACATTAGCGCAATTATTAGATATGGAAAATGTGCAGTCAGTATCAGAACGTCAGCACACCTCTACAAAAGATATTTCCATAAAAGACATCAATACTATTACTCTATCGAACAGCGAGGCAAACCCAGCATGAGCCAACATAACAACCTTATATACTTAGATTATGCCGCCACCACACCAGTTGCAAAATCAGTAGCGGCTAAGATGAGCGAATATCTGACAGTAGATGGCATCTTTGGTAATCCAGCCTCGCGCTCTCACGGCTATGGCTGGCAAGCAGAAGAAGCCGTAGAAACTGCTCGCGGACAAGTGGCTGAAGTCATCAACGCTGATCCACGCGAAATCGTCTTTACTTCTGGTGCAACTGAATCTGACAACCTAGCCATTAAAGGCGCAGCTCACTTTTATCAGTCTCGTGGTAAACACATCATCACCAGCAAAATTGAGCACAAAGCCGTGCTAGATACGTGCCGTGAGCTTGAGCAAGAAGGTTTTGAAATTACGTATCTTGAGCCGCAACCAAGCACAGGGCTTATCTTGCCAGAGCAAGTGAAAGAAGCGCTACGTGAGGATACAATTTTGGTATCACTGATGATGGTAAATAATGAGCTTGGTACGATTACTGATGTTACAGCGATTGGTGAAATCACTCGTGAAGCCGGTGTGGTTTTCCATGTTGATGGCGCACAGTCTGTTGGTAAAGTAAAAATCAATCTTGAAGAGATGAAGATCGATTTGATGAGCTTTTCAGGCCATAAAGCCTATGGTCCTAAAGGTATCGGTGCCTTATTTGTTCGCCGTAAGCCACGTATTCGCCTAAAAGCTGAGCAACACGGCGGTGGTCATGAGCGCGGTATGCGTTCAGGTACATTACCTACGCATCAGATCGTTGGTCTTGGCGCAGCATTTGCTCTAGCCAATGAGAGCTTTGAAGCAGATCATGCCCATGTTGCAAAATTGCGTCAAAAACTCTGGGATGGCCTACAAGATATCGAAGAGATCTATCTGAACGGCGATCTTGAGAACAGCGTACCAAACATTGTGAACATCAGCTTTAACTTTGTTGAAGGCGAGTCATTGATGATGTCGCTAAAAGACTTAGCGGTATCATCAGGGTCAGCCTGTACATCAGCGACGCTTGAGCCATCATATGTACTACGTGCTATCGGTCGCCCAGACGAATTGGCGCATAGCTCAATCCGCTTCAGCTTTGGTCGTTATACGACTGAAGAAGACATCGACACTGTTATCAAGCAACTGCATGAAGCTGTTGATAAACTACGTGCCCTATCGCCACTTTGGGATATGTACCAAGAAGGTGTTGATTTGAATTCAGTCGAATGGGCTGAGCATTAATATTAAGCGCCGTTAGCTAGTAATACATTTTATATATTTATTAAACGATTGATCAGACAATTAAAAATCCAGTTTTTATTAACTAAATGTTTGACCCCAATTATCGATGAGTAGTTAGATATTTAAAGTTAATATGCGACTACTCATCATCTAACTAGGAGAAAACCCCATGGCCTATAGTGACCAAGTTATTGATCATTACGAAAACCCACGCAACGTTGGTAATCTTGACAAAAACGCCAAAAACGTTGGTACCGGTATGGTCGGTGCCCCAGCCTGTGGCGATGTAATGCGTCTACAAATCCAAGTCGATGATAACGGTATTATCGAAGATGCACGCTTTAAAACTTATGGCTGCGGTTCAGCAATTGCTTCAAGCTCGCTCGTTACTGAGTGGCTAAAAGGCAAAAGCTTGGATCAAGCTGGCGAAATCAAAAACAACGATATCGCTAAAGAACTAGCGTTACCACCAGTAAAAGTGCATTGCTCTGTACTTGCAGAAGATGCCATTAAAGCCGCTATTAGCGACTATAAAGGTAAGCATGGCGTAGCAGCAGCGGCAGAAGAAGCCACTATCTAAGCCAAACCTACTAGCGTCTGCGCTGTGTTTTGTTAGCAATGCTAAAGTAGTAATACATCAGATGGTTACTAACGCTAAAAGGTGACAATGACACTTATGTAATTGTCACCTTTTATTTTCTAAAAACTATTAGCATATTATTTTGGCAAACTCGTAACTTCGCTTGCCAGTTTACATAGTTTATTTATTGATATTTACGATTAATAGTCAATGGGAGTTGGCATGATTGAAATGACAGAACGCGCCGCTCAGCATGTTCAAGACTTTTTGGACAATCGCGGCAAAGGTGAAGGTATTCGAGTGGGTATCCGTACAGCGGGTTGCTCAGGCCTTGCTTATGTTTTAGAGTTTGTAGATATACCTGATGAAAATGACACGCGCTATGAAAGCCGCGGCGTTAGCATTTTTATTGATCCTAAAAGCTTGGTCTATTTAGATGGCCTGTTGATGGATTATGAAAAGAAGGTCTAAACGAAGGTTTCAAGTTCACTAACCCTAACCAAAAAGGTGAATGTGGCTGCGGTGAGTCTTTTACTGTTTAATGGTTCAATCAACTGATTATTCAGTGATTGATGCACCCGTTGTGATGAATCAATACAAAAGATATAAATGCACTAATATATTTGGTAGAAGCACCAGATTAAGACTTTAAAAACAAATAAAAAAAGCAAGGCGTAAGATATGACAGATACGATTCCAGAAACACAATTTGATAACTTCTTTGCCCTATTTGAGCAACCTGTACAATTTGAAGTCAATCAAGACAGTCTCGATCAGCATCTACGTCTGCTACAAAAACGCTATCATCCCTGATAATGTTGCAAAGAATCTAGCAGATACTAAGCAAGCCAAGCAGCAATCAGAGCAGTATTCTGCCGTCATCAATCAAGCCTACCAAACATTGAGTGCACCTGATAGCCGTGCTGGTTACCTACTAGGTATGGCTGATCAAGCGCAAAATCTAGAACACTCCATCGCAGACTTGGATTTTTTTAGAAGATGCGATGGAAATGCGTATGGATTTAGATGACGCTATTGTAGGCAAAGACCTTTTAGCCTTGCAGCAGCTACATCCTCAGATTACATCGCGCTTGGCAAACCAGTCTCAGCGTTTTGAGACTGCTTACCAAGAGCAAGATTGGCCAACGGCGATTGATGCGACACAGAAATTGAAGTTTTTGGTCAAATTGAATGCTGATGTTACAACGGGGCTTGATGACGTCGCCACTGCTGCACATTCAGATGACGATGACCTATACGTCTAGATAGCTGTGCATGATGTATCTTACTTGAAAGCTAGATTCTAAATATTTGGTTAAATTAGTATCAACTATACCGTATAATCTCTGATTTTGAGCATGCTTAACTGCCAAATTCCTCTATTTTGAGAATAAATAGATAGCGGTTAAGCAGTCATACTGAACATGCCATATTTGCCTCATTACACTTATTCATTTTATCTCTGAGTTATTCTTATGTCTTTAATGCAAATTGCCGAACCCAATCAAAGCGCTCAACCTCATCAACATCGTTTTGGCCTAGGTATTGACCTTGGTACGACACGCTCACTGGTCGCTGTAGTACGTTCAGGCAAGGCGCAAGTCTTAGAAGCAGGCGCAGCATCAGATACCTTGCTGCCTTCTGTGGTTTATTATCCAGCGACAGGTAATCCATCGGTCGGCTATGATGCCCTAGCGCATTTAGCAGACGATCCCAAAAATACGATCGTCTCGGCTAAGCGTTTTATGGGTCGCAGTCAAGCAGATATCAAATTCTCGCATCCTTATGAGTTGTCTGGTAGTACAGATGATATGCCAGCATTTGTCACGGCTCAAGGTGAAGTGTCACCTGTCGAAGTATCAGCGCGTATATTAGCCGCGCTTGAGCAACGTGCAGCGAGCGCACTGCCTGCAGACAGCATTGAGGGTGCCGTCATTACTGTGCCAGCTTATTTTGATGAGGCACAGCGCCAAGCCACTAAAGATGCTGCGCAAGCGGCTGGTATCAACGTACTTCGTCTATTGAATGAACCAACGGCGGCGGCGGTCGCTTATGGTCTTGACCAATCATCAGAAGACAACAATAAAGAAAATTACTATCTTATTTATGATTTGGGCGGCGGTACTTTTGATGTATCTATTCTGAAGTTGAATGATGGTGTCTTTGAAGTATTGGCAACTGGCGGTAATAGCGCACTGGGCGGCGATGATATTGATCGTCTGATTACCAACTGGATTATTAAACAGTTAAATATAGATCCAAAAGACGTAAGCCTGCATAACAAATCAGTACTCGCACAAGAAGCTAAAGCTTACAAGCAAGCGCTGACTGATGCTGAGCAATTGGATATCAATGTCACTGTCAACGGACAAACCTATCAAGGTGTATTGCGCCGTGAAGACATCCTTAATATCGTAGAGCCTGTTAGTCGTCGCACGTTAAGCGTATGTGAACAAGTCCTGCGTGATGCCAAGCTGACTGCCACAGATTTAGACGAAGTGATCTTAGTAGGCGGCTCAACGCGTATGCCTGCCATACAACAAGTCGTGACTGAATTTTTTGCCAAGCAGCCTCTTTGCCGTCTGAATCCAGATGAGGTTGTTGCCTTAGGCGCTGCTCAAACTGCTCACCAACTGGTGAATGGTGATAGTAACAACAATTTGTTGTTATTGGACGTAACGCCATTATCATTAGGTCTTGAGACCATGGGTGGTTTGGTTGAAGTACTCATCCCACGCAACACGCCTATCCCCTGTCAAAAAACGTCAAGTGTTTACCACCTATCAAGATGGTCAAACAGGCATGGTGATACACGTCGTGCAAGGTGAGCGCGAAACAGTAGAAAACTGTCGCTCGCTTGGCCGCTTTGAGCTGTACGGTATTCCGCCAATGAAAGCTGGGTTTGCTCGTATCGAGGTCACCTTTAGCATCGATGCCAATGGTCAGCTGACTGTTAGTGCACAAGAAACCACGACCAAAACAGAAAGCAAGATCGAGATCGTGCCTTCTTATGGTTTGTCTGATGAGCAAAAAGAGCAGTTGCTTGTTGCCGGATTTAAACATGCAGAGGAAGATAAAAACGCACGCTCTTTAATCGAAACAAAAGTAGAAGCCGAGCGTGAAGTGTTGGCTCTAGAATCTGCACTCAATGAGTTTGCAGCACTGCTTTCTTCTGATGAGCAGCACACTTTAGCGGAGCATATACAAGCCCTGCGTTCTGCTCTTAGCACTAATGACTTGGCACTTATCGAAGCACAGCAAGCACAGCTTAAGCCGCATAGTGATGCCTTTGCTGCTCGCATTATGAACCAAAGCGTTCAAACCAGCATGGCAGGTACCAGCGCACAAGATTGGTAAAATCCATACTCAAAATGATAGCTTAGTTATGATACTAAGCTACTTTCTCTTATTTTTTAGATTGATTAGCATTGGACAAATAATTTATGCCAAAAGTTACCGTACTACCCCATCACGAAATCTGCCCAGAGGGCGCAGAAGTTGAGCTACAAGCTGGTCAGAATTTGTGCAAAGCGTTATTAGAAAAAGGCATCAAAATCGAGCATGCCTGTGAGATGTCAAAAGCTTGTACTACTTGTCACGTTGTCGTACGCAAAGGGTTCAATAGTCTAGATGAGATGGATGATGTAGAAGCTGATCTACTTGATCGTGCTTTGGGGCTTAGAGCCTGACTCACGTCTGTCTTGTCAGGTCATGCTTGATGATGAAGATCTAACCATCGAGGTTCCAAAATACACATTGAATCATGCAAAAGAAAATCATTAATATGATCAGTACAAACTACTTATAAGTTACAAAAAGCCAGCTATTAAAATATAATAGCTGGCTTTTTTTACCTCAATATTTCACGATATGACTTCCCAAATCATGACTTTTTGTTAGCACTATGACGTTTGCTTTCTTCAGCGATGCTCTGTGCCAATTTTTCTTCTTCTTGTTCGATACGCTCAAGCGCAAAGTTTAGACGACTCCTGATATCTTGATAGTCATTGTCTTTCATGTCTTTAAAATTTAGATGCAAGTTAAACCCTGGCAAGGTGTGATCTACCCATTTAGACAAATGACCTTTATTAGCATCAGGGTCAAGTACTTGCCATGCATTTACCTTGTCATCAAAGCCTTTTAGCTGAAGCGCTCCAACATGTTGACACTCATAGTTATGGCAAACATAATCATAAGTGCTTTCACTGACCAATATCTCATCTTTGCCAGCATTCGATTCGAGTCTTGACGCCAGATTAGCCTCTTTACCAATCAGTGTGTAACTAAGACGATTGTTGCTACCAAAATTGCCCACGTGGCAATAACCAGTTGTGATACCAATACGTATATATAACCCCTCAAACCCCATCAGCCGCCATTTTTGACGCAATGTACGCATCTCGCGGCGCATATCTATCGCCATTGCCACACAATCCAGAGCATCTTGACGTGAGCCACGGCTATTAGGCTCACCGAAGAAGCACACCATGCCATCACCAATAAATTTATCAAGTACGGCACCATGTCTGTCAGCAATTAACGTCATGCAATGCATATAAGTGTTCAAAATATCAGCCACGTTGTCAGCACTCAGACTATCAGACAGATCGGTAAAGCCCACAATATCTGAAAACATAATAGTCAGCTTGACACGTTTATTCGACACACTAACAGGGCTATCAGATCTAACAATTGGCTCCCAGATTTGCGGCGGTACAAAGCGAGTCAACTTATTGATGACCGACACCATGGTACTCAAACGTCCTCCGGCTTTAGAGGCACTTTCTTTATAACCAATATACTCTTGATACGTACTGCGAAACTGATACAAAATAACCATTATGCTTGCTAGCAATACGGTGGGAGGCACCCAACCTTCATTACAGTTCAATCCTTCGTTGTCTAGTATTGTACTGACATAATAAAATACAATAGATGTCACCAATGCTACAGTAAATAATCTTAGACCGTTATCGACACCACTGACGATCATACGTACGCCGATTAAGGCTACCAAACTGAGCGATATCACCGTACAAAACTGTATTGACCCAATAACGACCGCAAATAAAATAACGACCATATTAGACGTCCAAAGACTGGTTTGGCGTCGATAGTTATAAATCAGAATCATCAGGCTAGGTAGTAGAACGACAACCAATAATGCCATTGAGGTAGGGACGAAAATTGTAATGCGGGGCGAGTAATATGACAGTAAGAATTAAAACAAAAACTTCTGGATAGTCGAATTGATAGATTCCACTACCTTTTGACAATAGTTTTGGCTTTAACATCCCTATAAAAGGCATATTGAATTTCACTTAAATGAGATAAGCTATCAGAGAGATAAAGATATATAAGAACAACACACGCAAATTACCTATCTTAATGATAAATAATTACAAAAATATATTATACTTTCTAAATTAAATGAAACCTAGGTCAGTGGTAGCTAAAAAATACCATCTATCATTTATCAAGATAACAAATCTTCTGGATAAACAACTGATAATGTTTGATTATTACAAAAAAAGCCAGATATGACGAATATCTGGCTTTTTTCTGTCGCAATAGTTTATGAGAGAGGCTTCATAAATAATGCTTTATAGATGAGGTAAAGCAATCCAAAGTTAAAAACGGATTACATCTGCCAATCAAAAGGCATTTGATGATGACCACGTAGCGCCATCATTAACGTCTGCTGCATTTGTGCCAAGACTTCTTTGGTATAAGGAACCGCAGGAACTCCCCATACTGGATTTGGCCATTGCATATCATTTTGATAACGAACAATATGATGAAAATGAAGCTGCGGGACTTGATTACCAAGCGCGGCCACATTCATTTTATCTGCTTGAAAGGTTTTGGCTAGCTGACTCGATAACCAGCTTGACTCACGCAAGAACTGCGTTTGGTCTGCCTCAGACAACTCGTAAAGCTCTTTGATACCCGATACGCGCGGTACTAATATCAGCCAAGGGAATTGACAGTCATTGATCAAACGACAAGTAGATAATGGAAAATCACCCACTAAGAAACTATCAGCAGCAAGTTTATGATGAAGTTGGAACATAATGACGGTTCTCTTGTTGTTTAATGCAAATAAAAGTACGTAAAAAATATCGAAGAAGAAGCAATCCGGTTATTTTATCAGTTATCCCTGCGATAAAATAGCACCATACACTATTGCATTTGTGTTGATTGTCTTAGAAACCCCGATGATGGCTCTCACTGATCGACTCTAGGCCGCTTCTGTCACCATATGCTCACTAAAATAACGTAGAAGATCTTGGATAACAGAGACTCGCTGTTGCGGTGTCGCCAACTTCTCGCTATGTTGATAACGAATACCAGATGCTCCATTCATGCGGTAGTGCTGTCCATCTGACTGGATCAGTTTGATAATAGCCAAAGCATCAACAGGGGTATCAGGTGCAAACTCCAGCGTCATACTATTACTATTGGCATCAATTTTGTTAATCTTCAGCGGTTCTGCTTGCAAGCGCAGTCCATGAATGGCAAATAGCTGCTTGGTCTGGTCTGGCAATGCACCGAAACGGTCTATCATTTCGGTACGAATATCCGTCAACGCTTCTTTATCATCTGTATTGCTTATACGTTTGTAAAACAATAGGCGCTGATGTACGTCATGTAGATAGTCTTCTGGAATAAGAGCAGAGCTATGCAAGTTAATCTCACTGGTCAGCGATAGTGGCGTATTCAAGTCAGGCTCTTTACCAGCCTTGATCGCCTTAGTTGCACGCTCCAGCATATCCATATATAAGCTAAAGCCAATCGCCTGCATATTACCGCTTTGCTGCTTACCCAGTATCTCACCTGCCCCGCGAATCTCTAGATCTTCACTCGCCAGCATAAAACCTGCGCCGAGTGTATTGGCGCGTTCAATTGCATGTAGACGACGCTTGGCATCGCCTTTGAGACCTTTGAGAGAAGGCACCAATAGGTAACAATATGCCTGATGATGACTGCGACCTACGCGGCCTCGTAGCTGATGCAGTTGCGCCAGACCAAACTTATCCGCACGCTCAATGATAATAGTATTGGCATTTGGTACGTCGATACCTGTCTCAATAATAGTAGAGCACACCAACACGTTGAATTTTTTATGATAAAACTGCTGCATGATTTGCTCAAGCTGGCGTTCTTGCATCTGCCCATGGGCGACCCCTACTCGCGCTTCAGGTACCAGATCACGAATAGTTTCTGCCATACGCTCAATACTAGCCACATCATTGTGGAGCAGATAAACCTGCCCACCACGTAACAGCTCGCGCAAGATAGCTTCTTTCATCAAGGCATCTGTCTTTTGCATGACAAAGGTTTTAATAGCCAACCGGCGTGCAGGCGGTGTGGCAATGATTGACATATCACGCATGCCTGAGAGCGCCATATTAAGCGTTCTAGGGATGGGCGTCGCGGTCATAGACATACTGTCTACATCTGTCTGAATCGCCTTGATACGCTCTTTATGACGCACCCCAAAACGGTGCTCCTCATCGACAATCATTAGCCCAAGATTGGCAAACTTCACGTCAGGCTGCAATAGTTTATGAGTACCGATCACAATATCGACTTTGCCATCAGCCAAGTCCGTCAAGACCATGTCTTGATGTTTTTGCCGCCAAAGCGTGACAGGCTCTCAATACGCACTGGCCAATCAGCAAATCGATCGCGGAAATTGTCTTCGTGCTGTCCTGCGAGCAATGTGGTGGGCACTAATACAGCAACTTGATAGCCAGCACTGACGGCAATAAAGGCCGCTCGCATCGCTACTTCTGTTTTACCAAAGCCAACATCACCGCAGATGAGGCGATCCATTGGCTGGTTTTGTCTCATGTCTTCCATAACCGCATGAATGGCATTGGCTTGGTCAGCGGTCTCTTCAAACGCAAACTGACTGGCAAACAGCTCGTATTGCGACGGATCTATTTTAAAATGAATACCAACTTTGGCCTCACGACGCGCTTGCATATTGAGCAGCTCTGCGGCGACATCGTGAATTTGCTCCAAGGCCTTTTGCTTGGCTCTATCCCATTTGCCACTGCCGATCTTATGTAATGGCGCTAACGCTGGATCGCCGCCACTATAGCGACTGATCATTTGTAGATTGGCGACTGGCACATAGATACTGGCATCATCGTCATATTTTAAATGAATGAACTCTTGCTCACCATCGCCCACATCTAGCGTGATTAGGCCGTTATAACGACCAATACCATGCTCGATATGAACGACTGGGCTGCCATCTGTTATCTCAGTGACGCTCTTAACCAAGAACTCCTCTGATACACCGCTTTGGCGACGACGACGCGTCTGTAAGACTTGACGACCAAACAGCTGCGTTTCACTAATCAACACCAAACGTTCAGGCACGTATACGCCGCGCTCAATCGGTGCCACAGTCAGACCGACATGTGGTAGTCGAGCATTATTCATAGCGCTCGTCTTATCTGCTGCTAAAAATGCTTCAAAGCTATCATATGCTTTGATATCGATTTTTCCCTTAAACAGCTCAATAAGAATCTCACGGCGACCAGCAGTCTCTGCCACAACTAATACTGGCGTTGCTGTTTGTTGTTGAACGTGTAAAAAGTCGAGCAATTCAGTTAATGGCTCAGATTTCTGATGATTGACTGCCAGCTCTGGCGGTTCTTCGGCGCTTAATGTCACCAAGCCTTGCTGCTTAGTAGGCGTTAATGGCAGTTGCGGCTGAGATGGGTCGTTACCTTCTAGCGCTGCTACGTCATTTGTCGTAGCCAGCTCATCGCGTGCGCTTAATATCACTCGTGGATATTGATTGAGCTGCTCGTTAAGAGCGTTGGATAATAAGTATAAGAGCGCAGGTTCGACGATAGGCTTGTCAATATCATGGCGACGCTCTTCATAGCGGCGCTGGATTTGTGACCAATAGTCCGCCTGCTTTTCGTGGATCAGCTCATCCGTGATAAACAACGCATCGCTTGGCAAATAAGAAAACAATGTACTTTCTTCTTGCCAATCTTTTAAGTCAAAAAATAGTGGCTGATAATACTCCAGTCCGCTACTCGCGATACCTGCCATTACATCTTTATGCAACTCAGACTTGCGGCTACTGGCATTAGGGAACATCGCCGCAAAATTCGTGCGAAATGTCTCTCCGCCCTTCATCCAGCGGAAACTCCTTTGCTGGTAATATTTGGAACTGTTCGATAGGTTTAGAGATATCTGGCAATTTGTGCAGCAGCGACAGTGACTCTTTGCCCATGCTGGTATCATTGCCTGTCAACATCGCTTTGAGGTCATCAGCGGTCAACGTGCGCTGGGTTTGCGGATGAAAAAACGAATTGTCTCAATTTCATCGTCAAATAAGTCTAAACGCAGCGGAAAAGGCTGACCCATAGCAAAGATATCGATAATGCTGCCACGTACAGCGAACTCACCAGGCTCAAAGACATTATCAACCGCTCTATAACCCGCCTTTGCCAAAAGCCCACGTTGCGTATTGATATCAAAACGATCACCAACGCTCAAATCAAAATGCTGTCCGATCAACCAACTGGGCGGTGCGACGCGTTGCATCAATGTCTGTATTGAGATGAGTAGCACGCCTGATCTCGGCATATCCGTCAATAGGTTGATGCGTTCACTAACGATGTCTTGGTGCGGAGACAGCTCATCATATGTCAGTGTCTCCCAGTCAGGGGAATACGTAAGCATCGACGCCGCAAAATGCCAGCTCAGTTTCTATCTGATTGAGCTGATTTTGGTCGCGTGCCACCACGACCTTTAGGCGCTTGGCAACATTCCACATAGGCGTTTGAAACAAGCTTGCCAGCCATAAGCTACTGACCGCACCATGGACAGGCGCAAGCCAACGCCGCTCGGCATTTTGTATAGGGAACAACTGCTGGTTAATGGGATCAAACGCGTCAGTCAAAGCAGTGATAGGCATAAAGAATAGGATCACAGTTAAGGAGTCAGAAAGCTATTATACGAATATTTGAGCAATTACCAAAACTTATGCCGTAACGGTTTGTCACGTAAAAGCTCACTCATTCATGATCGAGAATTGATAACGGTTATTAAGCTTTAACTATCATTACATAAAAAACCCCAACTGATAGGCTGAGGTTCTCATTCACACTGGTTAAACCAAGTTCAAATTAACGGTTTATCACTAGCGATAATGCCATTGTTGTCAGCATAGACAAACATTCCCGAGTTCAATGTCAAATCACCAAAGCGGATTTCGATATCCGTTTGACCTTCATCACGGCGAGTTGATTTGCGCGGGATGCAACCAAGTGCCATCACACCAAGATCCATCGCTGCCATGTCATCAACATCTCGGACACAGCCATATACGATAACACCCGCCCAGCCATTGTCGATGGCCGACTGTGCAATCATATCGCCGAGCAAAGCACAGCGCATAGAGCCGCCACCATCGACGACCAACACCTTACCATCGCCAGCTTTGTCTTTGCCATCACTATTCAATAGTGATTTGACGCGGCTATTGTCTTCAAAGCACTTCACCGTCACGATTTCACCGCAGAATTTATCTTTTGCACCAAAACGACGAAATGCCTTACCTTCAATATTTGGTAGACATACTTGCGACTCAGGATTGGCGTCCAGTAAATCACATGTGACAAAGTTCTTTTATTCATCTCCATCGTTTTTACTCCTTATTATGAGTGATTAAGCTGCTTGATCTTGTAATACATGGTCATACTTGGCTGTAGTCTTGACTCAAAAATAATACTTTATTTTTTCACGCGAGTCATTGCAAGCATCTTCTTATTTTCAATGATCTCTGTATGTTCAATCTGGGGTTCTGTACGGTATTTACGACGATGATAAATGTCATGAGCACTCATCGCCATTGCACTAGCGACGCGCTTAGCCGAGATAGGATGTAATGAGAGTGACTCTGAGACTAAAGGCGAGGATAAGCTTAAAAGCTTTTTGACCAATGCTCTCGAGTGGACGCCCTTTATGCTTGCCTAGTAATAACGACGGTCGAAATATCACCAGTTGTCCAAACCCTAATGCCGTAATAGATTGCTCCGTCTCTGCCTTGACTCGATTGTACAAAAAGCGGCTGTCAATATCGGCATTCATGGATGAAAGTAGAAAAAAGTTTTCTACCCCTTTATCACGGCATAGCTTAGCAAAGTTAACATTGTAATCATGGTCTATCTTTCGAAAAGCCTCATCACTGCCCGCTTGCTTTTTGGTGGTGCCAAGACAACTAAAGGCATCTGTCGTTCGATCCGCACCAACGCTCGCAAACACTTCAGAGAGATTATCAAAGTCATTGAGCTGATAAAAACGCATGCTGGCATTGATATAACGTGGCGGGCGCCGAGCGATCACAATCAATGTATCATAGAGCTCACTCAGCTGTTTTACCAAATGCTGCCCTACCAATCCTGTTGCGCCAATCACAATTGCTTTTCGCTGCATACCCTATCCACTTATATAACGTTAGAGGTTCTATATTGATGAAAAGTAACCTATATCAAAGCCTACCATTAGGATATCATACCTAAATTCATGAATAACTGACGCTATTATGTATGATATATTGTAAGAGATTTTAACCGCTGTCTATGTCTTTTGGTATTTGACAGGGCATTAGATGCCCTATTGAGTCCACTTCTATAAGTTTACGTTACTTCTTTGGGTATTGATAATCAAATATATTGTCCTTAGTGCAATAATTTGCTAAAATAACCGGCTTTACACGTCAACGCTGTTTAATTATTCCAAACAGTTCTGGCGCTTGCGATGATCTATTTGTATTAGATACTTTAATATTAGACATCGACATCATGTTTGACGAGACGGCTGCTCGTCACCGATGATTGTTAAACCCATTATTGCAATCAACATTCATATTTTTATCTGTCTTTATCAAGGAGATACGCGTGGCTAATACTGCACAAGCTCGTAAACGCGCCCGTCAAAACACCAAACGTCGTCAGAACTCTGCGTCACAACGCTCTATGGTTCGTACTTACTTAAAACGTGTTGATGCGGCTATCGAAGCTAAAGATTATGACGCGGCTACCGAAGCTTACAACAGAGCGGTACCAGTTATTGATCGTATGGCTGACAAAGGTATTATTCATAAGAATAAAGCTGCTCGTCGTAAGAGCCGCCTAAACAAAACAATCAAAGGCCTACAAGCTTAAGATTTGTCTTGTCTAGACCGCATGACGCTTTTATAGCGTCATGACTAAAACTCTGCTACTGGTTCTCATACTGGGGCAAGGTTTTTTATGCCTACCTCGATATATATCTAGTGGATCGTCATTACCATTTTTGATGAAATCTTATGTCCATTGCACCCCTGGTGGTAATAGCAGTTTACTTGGGTGATACCCTGCTGCACGATACCCATTCAACAATGAACTAATCGGACGTGTATATACTTGACCACGCCAGATAAAATGCGCATTTGCCTGATCAAAAGGTTTATCATCAAACCACAAGAACACCCCTTCCATCATTTTTGGCCAATCATTCCAATCGATCTCTTCCACATCGAACATCACGGCTAAGAATGCAGACAACAAAGTATCATGACTGACAGCCAGCATCAGATGCCCATGCTGTGGCTGGTTTTGATAAAGAGCGAGAGAATATCAAGGCCACCTTGATAAGCATTTTTGGTGCCTTCAAGATTGCCTTGCAAAAAGCGATTGATAAAATTGAGTACACCAATCTCTTTAAATATTGGGTTCGCTATTTCAGGTTCAGTAACGAGGCTACCAGGCTCAACCAGCAGTGACTGATGCGTAATATCACGCTTTAGACCTGCTCCTTCCTGCATGAGCTGCGCCGTATCGATACAGCGTTTAATGGGGCTTGAGATGCTATCAACATCGAGTGAGTATGGGAGGTGACCTGCTAACCAACGACCCCAAGACTTAGCTAGTACGCGGCCTTTAGGCGTCAGCGGCAACTGATAGCTGGCAAAACCATTGCCGTCAGAACGCTCACGCAAAGAGTGTCTGGTAAATAAAATCAGCCGCTCATTTTCAGGTAATAGTCTGACCGAAGAAATCATACTATCTGGCAGATGTGAAGGCGCAGGCGCACTTGGTGTGTGACTCGCAAGCTTGTCAGCAGAGACTTTTGATAAGGTGCTATTAAGATATTTACTCATAGTAGCAAGCGTAGCAGATTTTTTGATAGGAATGAACAACTGACAAGTCTAGTTGCACTATATCTTGTAAATATCTTGTCATACAAGGAGTGAGCTTGTTTTTAAGAGAACTAAGCGAAGATAAGTAACATGGCTTATCTACATAGATCCTCAACTAACCGATATCAATAACTTTATCCCACGCAAATGCTAACGCCGTACTGCTAATCTCATTAGGATAAGCCCTAGGATTGACAATCACTCGCGTATTACCTATTCGATAATCGAATGCTTCATGGGTATGACCATGCACCCACAAAGTCGGTGCCCAGTCCTCATGCATCCACCCAGATAAATCACTAACAAAGGCAGCATTGCTTGGTAAATTAGCATATTTTTCAGACACCGATAATGCACTGACACTATGATGACTCATGACGACCGTTTTTTTGCCCAGTGCTTTGGCAGTGATTAGTGCTTGCTGCAACCACTGACGATGCTCTGAGTGAATTTGCATGGAAACTTCAGGTGAGAACATCTCTTTACCTGCATATATCTGCTTATAATCACGCATAAAATGCCTAGCAGCAGCCATAGTATCTTCATTGGCATGATATTGATAATCCGTCCACAGTGTGCAACCTAAGATTCGTATATCACCAATATCAATATACTGGCACTGTAAGACACAAACCCCTTTGTTAGAGGCAGCATCATAATTGTCCCAAGTCGCCAACTTTTGGTCAAAACTTAGCACATCTTCGTCAAAATATTCGTGATTACCTGAGATTGTGATCAGAGGGAACTTGTAAGCGTGCTGCCTGCTCTTGTAACCACGGCATCCCTCTATCGCTGTTGGCAGTGTCTCCCGCTACTAACACGATATCTGCGTCAGTTTTAGGAATATGCCCAATAGGGCGTGACTGGCGTGCATAACTATCAATATGTAAGTCACTTAGTATTTGTAATTTCATATAATTCAATATCGTCCAATAGTATCATTATCAGCCAATCGGTAACGTTAGCGTATTTTAATAGGCCAGCACTCCTTTTAATAGGCTGCATAATTGGTTGCAGATCAGCCTACTTATAAAACCTCTCAGGTAGTGTAACAGCTTTTTCTGTCTGAAAAAGTAAAAAAAGACAGCGATTTAGGCTGTCTTTTTTATTGTATTGCTATTAAAACTTAAATGCTTTGTAATATTCTATTTAGCTTCTCGGCAGGGTTTTTGGCTTGAGTGATTGAGCGTCCAATCACCAAATAATCAGAACCATCTAACAATGCTTGACTTGGCGTACAGATACGCTTTTGATCATCAGCATTGTCGTCTGCTAGTCGAATGCCTGGTGTGACCAATTTAAAATCTTGACCGCATAACGCTTTAAGCGTTTTCGCTTCTTGAGCAGAGCATACTACCCCATCTAACCCAGCTTGCTTGGTCAATTGTGCCAATCGGCTCACCTGTACGTCTAAGCTATCAGTGATACCCGTTTGCATCAATGCGTCACTGTCCATAGAGGTCAATACAGTCACCGCGATGAGTAATGTATCAAGGTTATTATCTATTAAACGCTGTTTTGCCAAAGACATAGCCTCTAGACCTGCACTAGCATGAACATTGACCATCCATACACCAAGCTCGGCAGCAACTAGTACCGCTTGAGCAGTAGTGTTAGGAATATCGTGAAACTTCAGGTCTAAGAATACCTCAAAGTTACGCTGATGCAGTGCCTTTACAATATCGGGACCACAGCGTGTAAATAGCTCTTTACCTACTTTGAGCCGGCATAACGCTGGATCCAATTGATCAGCTAATGCCAACGATGCTTGCAGAGTCATATTGTCTAAAGCAACAATGACGGGAGAGTTAATCATATTATTCATGGTTTTGCCGCATATCAGAATTATTCGAGCACTGTATTTTCAAAATCAACAACCATTTCTATGGCCGAGCAATTTAATCTCGCTTGCGCTTAGACAACGTACCACCTTCATTTAGATGTGTGTCTGTATTGTCTTGTATATCAATCGATCTGGCACCATAGACAGCCTCATCTACGGTTGGCGCATTGGCCTGACGGTCAATCACCACATTGGCTTGATTCAATTGCTCTTGTAGATTTGCATTTGCCTTTTGCAAACGTGAGATTTCCCACTTATTCTGTAGTACGCGGAATATAAGCAATGATAATAGAATACCAATAATGATGCCGAGTATTAAACATAGAATGAGCAGTAGTCCCAAATTCATTGTAGGCGCTTGCGAAAACAGTAAATTGACCCCGACCTCGGTATTATTTGCCAATACCAGACCAAGCGAGTAAGCAAAGCTCAAAAACAGCAATACGAATAATAAAAAGCGCATGAGACAGTTACCTCAGGTTGGAATGATAGTTTTTGGTCAGTCAATCATTAATGAATATTAGCTGTGTGCTACTTTATCATTGACTGCTTCACGTAATGCTTTACCTGGCTTAAAGTGTGGAATCGCTTTAGCAGGAACTGGTACGCTCTCCCCGTTTTAGGATTGCGTCCGACACGAGCGCGGCGATGATGTAGACAAAAACTGCCAAACCCACGAACCTCGACTCGGCCATCATTGGCTAAAGTATGGGTCATCAAATTTAATATTTCGCGAACGGCATCATCAACGATGGTATCTGCCATGTTGTCACAATTCGCACTCAAATTACTGATAAATTCGGATTTGTTAATCGCTTGCTGCATTATTACGCTTGCCTTGTTGATTGATGGATAAACTGATAATAAGTCAAAACAGTATTATCAACAGAAACACTAATAGCTCATATCAGAATAGTCTATTTGCACGAGTCATATCGCAACTCTAAATACACTGTCGCTCACATCTCGTTACTCAATGTTGCAAATGATAGCGGATATTGAGGAAAATAGGAATAAGAGTTTCCTTATTTAGCTAAAAACCTTACCTATTAATACAAATATCAAAACTTAATCATAAAAAAAGCGACCGAAGTCGCTTTTTTTATATTACTTTTATATCAATAACTTACAACTTACTGCATTTGCTCTTTGATCAAATCACCAATCGTTTTTGGCTGTGCATCAGAACCTGCAGCGGCAGTTGTGTTCGTGCTACCAAGATCTTTAATCGCTTGACGCTCTTCAGCTTCGTCTTTCGCTTTGATAGACAAGTTGATGTTGCGTGTTTACGATCAACGCTGATGATTTTTGCTTCAACGTCATCACCAACAGACAGATGCTTAGTTGCATCTTCAACGCGGTCACGTTGAATTTCAGAAGCGCGTAGATAAGCTTCAACTTCGTCAGCAAGCTCAATAGTAGCGCCTTTAGCGTCTACTTCTTTCACTTTACCATTAACGATAGCACCGCGGTCATTAGCGACTAGGTATTCGTTAAATGGATCAGAGCTCAACTGCTTAATGCCTAGGCTGATACGGTTAGCTTCTGCATCTACAGACAATACCATTGCTTCAACGGTGTCGCCTTTGTTGTAATTACGGATAGCATCTTCGCCAGTTTCGTTCCAAGAGATATCAGATAAATGAACCAGACCATCGATACCACCGTCTAGACCAATAAAGATACCAAAATCAGTGATTGATTTGATCGTACCAGTGATTTTATCACCGCGCTCATGTTTCTTATCAAACTCATCCCATGGGTTAGCTAGAGTCTGTTTGATACCTAGGCTAATACGACGACGTTCTTCATCGATATCAAGGATCATTACTTCAACTTCATCGCCCACTTGAACTACTTTAGATGGGTGGATGTTTTTGTTGGTGTGATCCATTTCTGATACGTGTACTAGACCTTCGATACCTTCAGAAATCTCAGCGAAACAACCATAATCAGTCAAGTTGGTTACGCGAGCTTTAACAACACTACCCACTGGGTAAGTACCGCTAACGTTGTCCCAAGGATCAGTACCAAGTTGTTTTAGACCTAGGCTTACGCGATTGCGTTCACGGTCAAACTTCAATACTTTAACTTTTAGGTCTTGACCAACTTCAACAACTTCAGATGGATGCTTGATACGGCGCCATGCCATGTCAGTGATGTGCAATAGACCATCGATACCACCTAGATCAACGAACGCGCCGTAATCAGTAAGGTTCTTAACGATACCTTCGATCTCGATGCCTTCTTCAAGCTTGTTCAATAGCTCTTCGCGCTCAGCTGAGTTTTCAGCTTCCATAACTGCACGGCGACTAACGACAACGTTATTACGCTTTTGATCAAGTTTGATGACTTTGAATTCTAGCTCTTTGCCTTCAAGATGCGTTGTATCACGGATAGGACGTACATCTACCAATGAACCTGGTAAGAACGCGCGTACTGAACCGATATCTACAGTGAAACCGCCTTTAACTTTGCTTGAGATGATACCTTTTACGATCTCATCATTGTCAGCGATTTTTTCAAGGAAGTTCCAAGTTTCAACACGCTTAGCTTTTTCACGTGACAGCAAGGTTTGACCCATGCCGTTATCAACCGCTTCAACTACGACATCAACACTATCGCCAACTTCAACTTCAAGTTCGCCTTCTTCGCTTAAAAACTCTTCACGAGCGACGATACCTTCAGATTTTAGACCAGTATCTACTGTGATCCAATCGCTATCGATGGCCACAACAGTACCGTTAATCACCGAGCCACGCTCGATATCTAGGCCTGTTTCTTCGATGCTCGCTTCAAATAGTTCAGCAAATGATTCCATTATGTCTACCTTTGTATAGCCGTATCCTGTCCAGCACAGTACGGATCAAATTTATGATTGCATAAAACGAGAATACTGGTTTTATATCTTATGCAATCATATATAAAAACGTTTGTTGTTAATAAGCGCATATTTAAACTTACTAACAACAACTGTCTTACTTTATTCTACCAAACAAAATTTTATCAACCTAGCCTAATAAATAATTAATCGTTAAAAACACTAACTTCCAACTGTACAATTCTACATTAAAAACAGGGACTATAGGAAATTTTTTAGTACTTAATATGTTGTTTTTATTAACTATTAAAAAACAGCCCTTTATCTTGACAATGTCTTTTTACTTGCTCGTAAACCGCATCAGCATCGAGCATTGAGCTATCAAGTAACAAAGCATCTGCTGCAGGTTTCGATGGTGCGGTGCTACGGTTCTCATCACGATCATCACGTTCTTTAATCGTCGCCAAAATCGAGTCAAAATCTGCTGCTTGCCCAGCGTTAACTAGCTGGGTCACGCGGCGCTCAGCACGCGCTTCCGCGCTCGCCGTCAAATATACTTTCACATCGGCATCTGGGAATACAACGGTTCCCATGTCACGACCATCAGCGACAAGCCCTGAGCGTGTCGCCATATCTTGTTGCAACGTAAGCAGCGCTTGACGGACTGTTGGAAACACCGCGATTTGTGAAGCATAGCCACCTACGGTCTCGTTACGTACCTGATCACCTACCGCTTGTCCATTCACAATGATGTCTACACGTCCAGAATCATTATTTGGTAAAAACGCTATCTCCAAACTTTTCGTGAGCGCTAGCACTGCCGACTCATCGATTAGATGGCTGGCATCTGCTGTGATCAATCCAGCTTCGAATGCTTTGAGTCCTACGATTCTATATAGCGCCCCAGAGTCTAATAGCTGATAGCCCAACACTTGAGCTAAACGCCATGTGACCGTACCTTTACCAGCGCCACTAGGCCCATCGATACAGATAACCGGATAGCGTGCTGAATGGTTTACACTATCGTTTTTATTGAGTAGATCGTTATCAGATACGGAGACGGTCATAATACTTACTCAATAATAGTTGTTACCCTATAGCTGTCATGCAATAGCAATGAAGCAATATTTACTGGTATATCAAATGTTTGATAGCAGGCTAAAAAATTCGCTAACAAATAGGGGCGATATTATAGCAAAAAATCATCGCTACCACTAGCGCCCAAACTGATATCTTATTTATTAATCATTTTGGATTAAACGCTGTTTTTATTCTGTTTCGCTAATCGCCTACGCTCACGAAAAAACGTCTTTAGCAATTGACTACTATGCTCACTGCACAATCCTCTATGAACTTGGATATTATGATTATAAAAAGGCTGCATTGATAAGTCCATCTGGCTGCCTACCATGCCAGCACGTGGCTCACTCGCCGCATATACTAGCCTATCAACACGTGCATGAATGAGCGCGCCAATACACATCGTACAAGGCTCTAGTGTCACGTACAAAGTTGTCTGTAGTGGCAGACGATAATTTTGTAGACGCTGACAGGCCTCTCTTAACGCAACTATCTCAGCATGTGCCGTCGCATCATGGCAGCCAATCGGTTGATTGAACCCTTGACCAATGATCTGCTGATCGTGCACCAATATAGCGCCTACCGGCACTTCACCCAGTTTAGCGCCTTGGCTTGCTAGTCTAAGAGCCTTCTGCATCCATTTACCATCTTGCAGTGTCCAAAACATAAGGGATGCAAATGATATACCCTCAAGTTCGCTCAGCGCTAAAAAATAAGATGCTAAACCTGTATTCATAGTATTTAGCATTTATTGCGGTAGCTGCCAGTCAATGGGCGTTTGACCATACTGCACCAAGTAGTCATTGGTTTTAGAAAATGGCTTTGTCCCAAAAAATCCACCGCGGTTCGCAGCCAACGGCGAAGGGATGCACGGCGGTCAAAATAAGATGTTTGTCGGTATCGATATACTTACCTTTTTTTTGTGCTTTACTGCCCCACAAAATAAATACGGTATGTTCTGTCTGCTCGTTGACCGCGTCAATGACTGCATCGGTAAACTGCTCCCAGCCTTTATTTTGATGACTGTTTGGCTCGCCTTCTCGCACAGTTAGTGAGCTGTTTAGTAGCAAAACACCTTGCTGCGCCCAGTAAGTTAGGTCACCATGTTTTGAAGGTGCGATACCGATGTCATCTGCCATCTCCTTAAGCAAGTTGTTTAATGATGGCGGCTTAGGAATCGCTTTAGGAACAGAGAATGACAATCCCATGGCCTGCCCTGGCCCATGATAAGGGTCCTGACCTAAAATCACCACTTTAACTTGCGATAAAGGCGTGAGATTAAGCGCATTAAACATCAACGGCGCGGGCGGATAAATGCTATCCCCCTGACTGATAGGCTTCTTTTAAAAATGCACGCAGGTTGTCCATATTTTCGGATGTTAACTCATCTGCTAATGCCGCCTTCCAGTCCTCTGGCAGACGGACATTGTCTAAAATGGCTTGTTTTTGCTCTGGTGTTTTGGTTGTCTGCTCGTCAAACAGCTCCATGGTATATCCTTTTATATTTATTATGAAATGAATGCTTAGTGATTGGCTTATTTTAAAGACTAATAGTAACAAAAAACCGTATGAGCTTTGTTGATGAATTATAGCAACAAAAAAACGGCTACCGTAATGTTACGATAGCCGTTACTCTTATATTCAAACTAAATGTTTTAGCTAGCCACTGACTCAGAGTCTGAACGTGGCTCATGAGTCTCGACCACAGTCAAAACAATCCGACTATCCGGTGAACCTTTTGCGAAGATTTATCTAACTTCACTGTATCATCGTCTTGCGTATTGTCGGCTTTAGGGGCTAAAGTCAAATGAACAACGCCCCATTTACCAAGTCACCGAATAAAATCATACTTGCCAGTGGCTTTTGATCTCATCCTGAATCAGGCGCTGCATTGGACGTGCACCCATAAGGCGATCGTATCCTTTATCAGCCAGATAATCACGCACATCATCATCAATCTCTAACGTCACTTGCTTATCATCAAGCTGTACTTGTAGCTCAACCAAGAACTTGTCAACAACTGACACAACCACTGACGTATCTAGTGGATTGAACTGAATAATCGCGTCTAGACGATTTCGGAACTCTGGCGTAAAGACGCGCTTGAGCGCCTCAGTGTTGTCGCGGCTATGATCTTGCTGAGTAAAGCCCATAGAAGAGCGACTGATACTATCAGCACCAACGTTGGTTGTCATAATAATGATGACTTGCTTAAAGATAGCAACACGGCCATTGTTATCAGTCAATGTACCATGATCCATCACCTGCAATAGCAAGTTGAAGACATCAGGATGCGCTTTTTCAATCTCATCAAGTAGCAGTACGCAATGCGGATGTTGATTGATCTTTTCAGTCAACAATCCACCTTGATCGTAACCAACGTAGCCCGGAGGCGCACCGATCAGACGTGATGCCGTATGGGCTTCCATGTACTCTGACATATCAAAGCGTACCAGTTCTACACCCAACAGATTGGCCAGCTGACGAGAGACCTCCGTTTTACCCACCCCTGTCGGCCCTGCAAACATAAACGAGCCAATCGGTTTATCTGGTGCTTTTAGTCCTGCACGAGACAGCTTAATTGCATCAGCAAGCGTGGCAATCGCTTCATCTTGACCAAACACTAAGTGCTTAAGATCACGATCCAAGTGCTCAAGAATGCTCTTGTCATCACTCGATACCGACTTGGGCGGAATGCGTGCCAGTTTAGCGATAATGGCTTCGATATCAGCGACATCGATTTTCATCGGTGGCTTTTGCGCTTTAGCAGATTTTAGGCCATCGGCAGACTGAGCACGGTCGTTTGCCTTTGCCGTCTCTGCTTCGTCTTGCATCTCATTATCACTGTCTGCATCGCTATCGATACCTTCGACATCAGCATCAATCTGTACATCAAAGTCTTGCTCTAAATCTGCAATAAAGCTCTCTTCAGCTTCAATATCCTCTACATCAGGTACCACACCCAGACGTTTGTACGCACCTGCCTCATCGATCACATCAATGGCTTTATCGGGTAAAAAACGCTCATGAATGTGCTTGGCTGATAACTGTACAGCGGTCACTAATGCCTCATCCGTGTATTCCACATTATGAAACTCTTCGTAGCGAGGCTTGAGGCCACGCAAGATATCGACGGCATCATCTACACTTGGTTCTTTCACATCGATTTTTTTGGAAGCGACGTGATAGCGCATGGTCTTTTTCAAACACTTGACGGTACTCAGTAAAGGTCGTTGAACCAATGCAGCGCAGCTCACCATTAGCCAAGGCAGGTTTGATAAGGTTAGATACGTCCATATTGCTGCTCATTGACGAGCCTGCGCCAATGATCATATGAATCTCATCAATAAATAAAATAGCATTTGGCTTTTTCTTCAGCGCATCAAGCAATGACTTCATACGCTTTTCAAAATCACCACGATATTTCGTCCCAGCAATAAGCGAGCCGATATCAAGGCTATAAATCACGCAACCATTAAGTGGCTTGGGTGCCTTATCATTGATAATCAACCACGCCAAACCTTCGGCGATAGAGGTTTTACCAACGCCTGGTTCACCGACCAATAACGGATTATTTTTGCGGCGGCGGCATAAAACTTGAGCGGCACGTTCAATTTCAGAAGCGCGGCCAATCAATGGGTCTGTTTCGCCTTCAGCAGCACGCTGATTTAAATTGGTTGCAAACTCAACCAGTGGATCTTTGCTGGTTTTTTCAGACGCACTGCGGCGCTCACCAGTCATAGAAGCACGTTGCTCAGATGGCTCTTCTTTGTCTTGACCATGTGATAAATATTGGGTCAGCTCAAGACGGCTAATACCTTGTTTTTGAGCAGATAAACGGCATAAGTATCATGCTCTGAGAACATAGAAACCAAAATATCAGAGCCTTCTACCAATCGACCACCGCCTATAGACTGCACATGAAAAATAGCGCGTTGCAAAATACGATCAAAGCTTTGCGTTGGCTGCGGTGACTGATCTGTATCTGCATCAACAGTTGGCGTGTGCTTATTGATATAAGCTTCAAGCTCAGTACGCAGTGCCGATATATTGGCATTACAGGCAGTTAGGGTATTGGCAGCGTGAGTATTTTCTAATAGCGCCAATAATAAATGTTCAACAGTAAGATACTCATGCGATTTTTGGCGCGCAAGCGTCATTGCTAAACGTAGAGAAACTTCAAGATGACGACTTAACATAACAACTTCCTACGGTTATATCTATCTTTATAATTGATAGTTTTATGAATGAGTTAGTAAGTAAATCAGGGCGATAGATCGATTGTTCAAGGGTAAGATTCGTATAATTAAAAAATCATGGATATATCATTTGGACCATAGACTGTGTGACGAATGCTGTAATCTATCTATCAGTTAGCAGTGATTGTGATAATTCATAGTCGCTTTTCTTTATATCAACACGATACTTCGACAGAGTCAATCTATTAACGCAGACTAAAGTGTATCAAAGCATACTACGAGTACATAACGAAGAATGTGAGAGCGACGAGAAGCTTAAAGAGCTAATGTGGATAAAAAATAAGCAGATGAACGAGGATATTAATAACGAGTGATCGAAAGGTTGTAAAAATTATTGAGAAGCCTAGTTAGTATATAAGGATATATTACAATAAAATCAAGACTACAAGACTACAAGACTACAAGACTACAAGACTACAAGACTACAAGACTACAAGACTACAAGACTACAAGACTACAAGACTATAAGACTATAAGAGCGATATAATCACTGACATGCTTAATCAAATATGGGTATCTAAAGCGAGGCTGTAAAAATAGATGGCTTAGCTCACTTTGAAAGTGAGCTGCTATAACAACTGGATGAGAACAAAAACGATTAGGTATGGCAATGAGAGCTGATGTGAGAATAAGATATAGTGTCTTGCTATCCTTTTACTCGCCTTGATGTGGCTCAATTTGGGTTAATAGTGGATAGCCCTCACGATGTGCCAGACTATTTACTTTTTGGCCTTCGTCTCAGCGATATCCTTGGGATAGATGCCCGCAATACCTTTGCTACTATTGTGAATCGTTAGCATAATTTCGACCGCAGAGTCCATACTATGGCGGAACTCTGACTGCAAAATATAGACGACAAACTCCATTGGCGTGTAATTGTCATTATACATAACCACCGCATACATAGGCGGTTTAGCAATTTCTGGCTCAGCAACCAGCACATCTGCTTGCGGTGACGTTTCACCTTCTGTATCACCGTCCTGTGCGCGATGAGCAGGCATATTTGGAAAATGCCAATCAGCAACCGTTGGCGTAGCTTGTAATATCATTTTTTCATCATAATCAAAGTATAATTATAAGGTAAGTGTGGAATAAGAGAGGGTTAGCTAGGCAGGCGATGAAACATCAAGCACTATGACTATATATAGACATGGTGCTTTGTTTTCAACTATATCATCGCTGTTTGGTATTTATTAAGACTTGTATTTACTAGGGAACAATCGGGCTTTCATCAACTTCTGGCAAGTCTAAAAGTGATGGTAGCATGTTATCAACCTTTTCACCGAGCTTCCAATCGTACAATTGCTCTACTGTTTGGCCACCTGCTTGCAAGCTTAGTTTTGCTTGTAAAGGTTTAAAACCTGAGGGCATCATAAAACGACCGCGTATACGAACAATACCTTCGATCGCATAGCTTGCAGGATCTAAGGGCACTTCTACAAGGTCATCATTATTGAGTAACGTCAAGGTTGGCCGGAGTCGTTTGGCTTGACCGTCGCTACTGAGCATACCAATATCAAAACCATACTCAAAAGCATTTTCGGGCAGCGGCTCAATCTTAGCGCCCAATATTTGTAGCGGCATGCCACCTTTCTCAGCAATCACATCAGCATATATCTCATTAAGCTGTGAGACCTGCCTGTTTTCTACCGTCAGAGCTTGTTGATTTTCACGCAGCTCTTTCAAGTTTGCAAGGCTGATGGCAAGCTCCTGCTTGGCTGTCGCGGCTTGATTGGACGCGATTTTATTACTAAGACGCAAATCTTCTAGCGCTTTTGTCGCTTCTGTACCATCGATAATCGCTTGCTGAGCTTGCGTTTCCATCGAATGAAAACCACGCTGATAGCCCAGCTTATGTCCGAATAGCAATCCAGCCACGGCAGTCACTAATATCACTACTACAAATAAAGCCAATACTAATGTAGACGCGCCTCGTTGAGTGCTACCGATATCACTCATAAAGCCATTACTATTTTTATCGGAATGCGTTTTGCACGCCAAACCATATAGAACAGAATCTTGACACGATAGACGTGATGACTTTAAAAAAAAGCGTCGTTCAAGTTTAACACGCATTTAGATGGTATCTCTTAAGAGTAAAGGCAAGTTATTATAGCGGAATTTATAATCAATACCTAGTACCATAAATATGAATGACTTAGCGACAAAAAAGCCAGCATTAAGGTACGATAGGTGCAAAATTGAGTCCCATCGACTCATCAAAGCCGAACATCACATTCATATTCTGGACAGCTTGCCCTGCGGCACCTTTTACCAAATTGTCTTGCACCACAATGACCGTCAGCTCAGCACGCTCGTTGTCTTGATGTACTGCGATACGTAGACGATTACTAGCACGCACACTGCGCGTGTCTGGATAAACACCTTTGGCATGACATCAACAAAACCTTCTGATGCATAGCTGTCTTCAAACACTTGCTGCCAATCGATAGCCGCACCTGCATCGGTCAGCTCCATGTGAATTGAGCTCAGCATACCGCGTATCATAGGCACTAAGTGCGGTAAAAAGCGAATACGATGTGTAAACTGACTGTCTAGTAACTGCGCCACACCCTGCTCAATCTCCGGCAAGTGGCGATGACCTTCAACGCTATAGGCTTTAAAATTATCCGTAGTTTCCGCATAATTAAGTGCCAGTGACGCTTGACGACCAGCACCTGATACACCAGATTTGGCATCGATGACAATACGAGACTCGACTAGTCTTTCTGCTTGCTCATTTTGTGCTTCGATAACAGGTTTTAAACCCAAAATCGCAGTAGTCGGATAGCAGCCAGGGTTACCGACCAATAAAGCGCTGGCAAGCTTATCACGATTGATTTCAGGCAAACCGTAAACTGCTGTCTTCAACAGCTCAGGACAAGTATGAGATTGTTTGTACCAGTGCTCAAACTCCGTCAATGATTGCAGGCGAAAATCAGCTGCCAAATCGATGACTTTTACGCCAGCTTGGGTCAGCGCTTCTGCTTGCTTCATCGCAACACCATGCGGCGTCGCAAAAAATACAACATCACATTTTTGCAATGCCCCAAGCGTATTGTCACCTAAGTCACTGAAAACAATATCTGAGATACCGCGTAAGCTTGGGAAGATCTCATCAGCGCGAGTGCCAGCTTCGCTACGCGAGGTTAGCAAATCAATAGACACTTCAGGGTGAGCAGATAGTAAGCGAATAAGCTCAATACCTGTGTAACCTGTACCACCGACAATCGCTGCTGAAATCATAAATTATCCTTATTCTTAGTAAGCACTCATTATATCTAATAAATTCTATATTTTTATCTAGCTTACAAAGCCATATAGACATAAAACCAGTCTGTCAATCCTACCGTCTCTGAATACCATAGCTTTGAATACCGTAGCTTTAAATACCGTAGCTTTAAATACCGTAGCTTTAAATACCGTAGCTTTAAATACCGTGGCTTTAAATACCGTGGCTTTTAGATCTTGTAGTCATGTACCGCATCAACAAAGACTTTGGCATTGTCAGGATTCACCCACTGGGTAATACCATGACCTAAGTTTGCAATATAACCTGTCTTTTCGCCATTAGCATAGGCGCGATCAAGCATCGCATTCACTTCAGAGCGGATAGTGGCGGGTGATCCGTATAACGTTGCCGGATCTAAATTGCCTTGAATGGCTTTGCTGCTTTGTAGCTTCTTATGCTTTTTGGTCAACTCGCGCTGACTCTCAGTCAGTACTTGACGCGCGCGGTCAAGCGGCATCGTCCAATCTAAACCTAAAGCATCAGCTTCGCTATCAGCCTGAATATCAAGCCATAACCCGCCACCTTTGGTAAATAATACCACTGGTACTTGTGGATGGCGTTGCTTTAGTTCAGCCACGATACGCTTGTTGTAATTGTGCGAAAACTCGATAAATTGACGATGACCAAGCGCCCCGCCCCAACTGTCAAATATTTGTACGATCTGAGCTCCGGCCACAATTTGTGCATCGAGATAGTCAATGACCGAAGTCGCAAGCTTATCTAATAACTGATGTAAAAGCTGGGATCGCTATACAAAAAGCCTTTGGTATAACGATAATCCTTTGAACTACCCCCTTCTATCATATACGTCGCGAGCGTCCACGGGCTACCAGAAAATCCAAACAATGGTACTTGACCATTTAGTGCCGTGCGGATACTGGTTACAGCACGCATCACATAATCGAGTGAATCATTCGGCTCAAGAACTGGCAGTCTATCGAGATCCGCCTGCTTGCGAATCGGGTACTTGAATTTAGGGCCTTCGCCAGCCTCAAAATACAAACCCAATCCCAGGGCATCAGGAATGGTCAAGATATCACTAAATAAGATCGCGGCATCTAAGTCATAACGACGTAACGGTTGGAGCGTCACTTCAGTGGCACGAGCCGTGTCTTTACAAAGACTCATAAAGTCGCCGGCTTCAGCACGAGTGGCTTTGTACTCTGGTAAGTAACGACCAGCTTGGCGCATCATCCAAACTGGCGTGGTATCGATGGGCTCAAAGCGTAATGCACGTAGCAGTCTGTCATTCTTTAGTGGTGCAAATTGCTGCTGAATCGAGTCACTCTTGTCTGAAGCACTCATGTACAAATCTCCAAAACAACATAGTATCCATATTTATAAATAGATACTGTGCTGGATAAAATAGGTTAAATAAAATAACAATAAATATTTATAAGCTATAAAAAACAGCCGTGCTATATCATGAATACGTTATACAGTTATCGCAAGATTGTCACGATGCACCATCACCACACGGTCTTCGTTACTACCAAAGATTTTGTCAAACTTCTCTGTACGCTCACGGGCAACACGGTGCGCCTCATGCGATGAGAAGTTTACTTGCCCAACGGCTATACGCTCACCAGTGTCTTGATGAACAATTTCTACCACATCACCTTCATCAAAGCCGCCACGAACTTCTACAACGCCCACAGGTAGCAGGCTTCTATTGTGTTCAGTCAATGCTTTTGCGGCACCTGCATCAACGACCAAGCTACCTGACATACGCAAATGCGCGGCAAGCCATTGTTTCCGAGCAATGATTTTATCTTCTTCGTTGGTGGTCAATAATGTACCGACTGCCTCACCTGAGACAACACGAGTGATCACATCATCGATAGCACCGCTCACAATAACGGTTGGGCAACCACCCATTGCTGCAAGACGACCCGCACGAATTTTAGTTAACATACCACCGCGCCCAAGCTTGCCACCGTCACCTGCAATATCAAATAAATAATCAGCCATGGCACGTTCTTGACGAATCATCTTGGCATCAGGATTGTCACGTGGGTTATCAGTGAACACGCCTTCTTGATCCGTTAAAATAATGTACAAATCTGCATTAACCATCGCGGCTGCCATCGCACCCAACGTGTCATTATCGCCAAATTTAATCTCATCAATGGTAATGGTGTCATTTTCGTTAATGACCGGTAACACACGCCATTCTAATAGTTGCGTGAGCGCGCCTGTAGTATTGAGATAACGGCTACGATTGGACAAGTCATCATGAGTCAATAAGAGCTGTGAGCTTTGAATTCCATGCTGAATCAGTGCTGACCACCATGTTTCAATCAGTCCCATTTGGCCAATAGAAGCGCAGGCTTGTAATGCTGCCAGTTTTTAGGGCGTTCCTCAAGGTCCATACGTACCACACCTTCAGCAACGGCACCTGACGATACCAGCAGCACTTCAACACCTTTTTTGTGCAGCTTAGCAATCTGCTTTGCCCACTCATATATGGCAGTACGATCCAACCCTCGACCATTATTTGTCAATAATGATGAGCCAATCTTGACAATAACGCGCTGAATATCAAAGTTGCGAGATTGTTTAACAAATCTTGCTTCTTCGGTCGTGTTTGCTATGCCATCTGCCATATAAACTCCTTTTTTTCATATCAATTGATTGTAGGGATTAAATTCACAATTCAAGTATAACCGCTTAAGCATACTAGCTTAAGGAACGTACATTACCTCAACACCATCGTCGTCATCGTCATTATAATCAGACGAGTCCAAACCTTCACGTGCTGCTTTTTTAGCAGCGCGATACGCTTCACGCTGGGCTTCAGTGTTGAGACGCACTTCGGCTTCTAAACGCTCAAAACGTTCTTTTGTGCTTCAGCGAATATAGGATCTTCTATTTCACGCTCGCGCTCAAGTTCAATATCATTCATTAAATGATATTTTACTGCATCAACACCTTCACCAGTCAGCGTTGCTGTACGGAAAACCATACCTGTCCAACCAAGCTCTGCCACGATATGTGTACAAAGCGCGTTCAAGTCTTCATCATTGACCTGATCGATTTTGTTCAATACCAAAATTTGTGGTAAGTTGGCCAATTCAGGTGAAAAACGCTCAAGCTCATTTAGGATAACGCGGACGTTCTCGACCGGGTCGCTACCATCGACGGGCTTGACATCGACTAAGTGTAGCAGACGACGCGTACGAGCCACGTGCTTTAAAAAAGCGAATACCAAGTCCTGCGCCTTCTGATGCGCCTTCAATAAGACCAGGGATATCTGCCATCACAAACGAACGATGACGACCAATATCGACAACGCCCAAGTTTGGCACAAGTGTTGTGAACGGATAATCAGCCACTTTTGGTTTGGCGGCAGAAACTTGACGGATAAAGGTCGATTTACCCGCATTAGGCAAACCAATCAAGCCAACATCAGCCACAACTTTTAGCTCAAACTTAAGAACTTTTAACTCACCCTCAAAACCAGACGTGGCTTTACGCGGTGCTTGGTTGGTTGAGCTTTTGAAATGGGTATTACCCAGACCACCGTCACCACCTTTAGCGACCAATAGCGTCTGGCCAACTTCAATCAAATCACCGAGCACTTCATCAGTTTCGGTATCCACGACCGTCGTACCAACTGGTACTGGTAAATAAAGATCATCAGAGCCCTTGCCTGAGCAGTTTCTGCTGTGGCCATTCTCAGCGCGCATGGCATCATGACGACGGGTATAGCGATAGTCAACTAGAGTATTGGTGTTGTCCTCTGCAATGACATAAATATCTCCGCCTTTACCGCCATCGCCACCATCCGGTCCACCACGTGGGACATATTTTTCTCGGCGAAAACTGGCGATTCCGTTACCACCGTCACCTGCTTTTACCGTTACGACGGCTTCATCAATAAATCGCATCTTACGTTCCTTAATTCACAATCCAGTCGATAAACTGGTGACAACCAGCGGTTGTATTTTGAGGTTTTGCTATATCGTTCTGACAAAATGAGCAATCTATAGAAGCTATGTTACGTCATGCCCATTATGACAATAACACCCGATAATCAATCGGACTATCGGGTGTTTAAGTATGACAGTTAAAGTGATACCAAGCTATGCAAAGTAGAGTCTATTGCAGCATAATCTTTAAAGTGACCATGCTTTGAGAGGCTTAGTATAACGTTATTGCGCTACTGTATTTAGTAATCTATGCTGGAATCTGAGCGTAGCTGATTCCTGCCATCTGCGTCGCCAAACGCAATACCTGAGTACTATAACCTACTTCATTATCATACCAAACATAAACGATAGCTTGGTTGTCAGTCAAAATAGTCGCTTGGGCATCAACGATACCAACATGGGTCGTACCAACAAAGTCAGTAGATACCGCTTCTGTAGAATCGGTATAAGCAATTTGCGACTGCCATGTGCTGCTGTTAGCAATCTTACGTAAAAACTCATTCAACGCATCAGCGCTTGTTGGTGCAGTCTTTAGATTCAAGTTCAAGATTGCTAGGCTGACATTTGGTGTCGGTACACGGATAGCATTACCCGTTAGCTTACCGTTCAATTCTGGTAATGCTTTACCAACGGCTTTTGCAGCACCAGTACTAGTGATAACCATGTTCATCACCGCACTACGACCACGGCGGTCTGCTTTGTGATAGTTATCAACCAAGTTCTGATCATTGGTAAATGAGTGAATAGTCTCTACATGACCGTTTACGATACCGTATTCGTCGTTTAGTACATTTAACGTCGGTGTAATGGCATTGGTCGTACAACTCGCAGCACTCACGATTGTGTCATCACCAACGGTGTCGTTATTCACACCATAAACGACGTTTTTGATATCGCCACCAGCAGGTGCTGTTAGGAGTACTTTTTCACGCCAGTAGACTGTAGGTGCTTACCAAGGCCCGCTTCGTCTTTCCAAATACCGGTGTTATCGATAACTAGCGCATTGTCAATACCATAAGCAGTATAATCGATTTCGCTTGGGTCTTTGGCATAGATGACTTGTACGAAACGACCATTAACGATCATGCCGTTATTGTCTTCATCGATACTGATGCCACCTAAGAATCTACCATGGATTGAGTCGCGCTCAAGCAATGAGATACGCTTAGCCAAGTCACCAGCAGCGGCTGGACGTACCACGATTGCCTTTAGCTGCAAACCTTTTGCGCTTGATGCTTGTGACAATAACAGACGAGTCAAAATACGACCGATACGACCAAAACCATACAGTACAACGTCCGTTGCGCCATTCACGGCACCAGCGTTGTTGATAGACTGTAGAGCGACTTGTACATCAGTACCATTAGCAATCAATTGGCCAACGTCGATACGAGTCGCTTGAATCTCTTTGTTTTCGGCGATGACTTTTACCATTGCCAACGTGTCAGCGATATCAATGGCTTTAGCACCGTTATCACGTAATGCTGCTTTTTGATGTAGCGCAATTATTTGACCAACTGAAGTAGCGTCTAGCGTTTCGCCAAACAAAGTCACTTGTACGTCTTGCTCATTATAGAGCTTGCTCAATAGCCCCATCAGCTCAATGGCTTGTTGCTCTTGATTGTTGTAGTTTTTTAAGTGGTCTTGATGTAATTGGCGTAAGGTATCAGCGTTGCTCACGAGAAACATCCTTATGGTCAGTAATGTATGATCGATAAAATATGAAGAGATATAAATAAGATAGGTCGCGTATGCTCTAGGTGGTGACTGTAATAGGATAATCGACCACTATCAATATCAGTTCTTGACGTCAGAGTATTCAAATCGCCTAGATTTTAGCCTAAAATGCCTCATTTTGCCAGTAATAACCGATTAGCTAGTGTGCATAATAGGTTTTGTCGTCATATACAGACTCATATATAAATAAGGGATAAAAATAAAGGCAGCCATATATGCTGCCTTATTAGGACGTCATTTACATGATAATTGCCATAGCACTTAATTAATTGAACCAATAATTTTCATTATATCTATTATGGTGCTAGATTCACTGTTTGATTGCTCTGCGACGTCAATGTAAACTCTTTCAAATCATATCCTTGCTGCTGAGCAACCTGACGATATTTAGTATACGTTTCTTGACTGATATTCGGCGACCGTGCTAGGAGCCATAAGTATTTTTATCAGGTGTCCCTACTAGCGCAGTTTTATAATCTGCATCACGTGCTAGTACCCAATAATCAGCACGGCCGACTGGGATCCAGCGAATCCACTTCGGTAAAAACGTCACTTTTAGTTTGCTACCATTTTCATCGACTGGCTTAGCCAAACCTTCGGCCGTAATACCTGAACCATCCTCGCTCACGCATTTGTTAGTGACGATGATGCCTGACCCATCGGTCTTTTGCGTATAGTTTGCCGTGACATCGCCTGCACATTTACGCTGGAAATACATCGGTAGACGTCCAATCTCATACCATGTCCCAGCGTATTCATTGAGATCGACACTATCCACTGTCGTTGGTATGCTTGCAGGCTTATAGATAATATCGCTTGGCTTAACTGATAGCATATCGGTCGTAATCTTCTCGCTCATCACATTATCTTGCATATTACTGGTAGTAGCCATATTAATGGGCGGCGTTGCAGCATAGGCTGAAAATGCCGCTAGCGGTATGATGATCGCTAACGCAATGCCTGTATGCTTGATAAGTCCATTCATAAATATACGCTCCGGTATGTCTTTGTATGACGAGTTGATAGCGGTTGATGAAGTATCAAGGATTTGCTTGGTGCTGTCTTGCAAATTACTTGCTTGGTCATCTGCAAGCTCAGAGATTAGCGGCTCGTCTTTATTCAATGTTGCTGATCGCTTATATCCATTAGCAATGTTGAATTGTTCTTTATCACTATTTTTCAGATGTTGACTGTTACTCATAGCGGACTCTTTGACCTTAGTAAGGCTTTTGTCGGCGCTTTTGTATCCAAAATAGCTGTCTTGTGAAGGCATAGCTTCTGCCAGATGGTGCGAATATTCGCTGTTCAGGTTTTCATTGCTCAGTTTTTTATGGCTATAGTTTGCATCATTACTGGCATTTATTGTTTGTTGCGCATGACGACTATTGTTATAGCTGTTTGACTGTATAGTCTCCTGAGATTGAGAACCAGCTGCCTGTGAGTCAGTCCATGCTGACTCAGATAACTTATTGGTTTTCATAGGGATACCGTTATTAATAGTGACTGTTAAAATACTTTATCTGCATCATTTATTTGAGTTGATTTTATAATGATCCTGAGTTTCAGAGTTAATTATCGACCCAAACTCTACTGCTACAAACGCTCTTTTTTATTATAAATTTTGGTAAATGCGTTAATAGTTAGTTCACTGATAAAAATTAGAATTAATGCGTTGTAGATATGGAATATATATTAAGGGCAGCTGGACTATTAAAACAGTAGTGCAATGTATGAAAACGCAACGGTTTGTAAGTAACGATGGGTTTATGCGTTAGTACACACACATCATAATCACATAGTTACCGACTAGATAAATAACTTAAAAATCAGTTATTTATACTTACCTATCTTAATAAGCAAACATAGTCAAGTGAATGATATTACTGCTTAATGAGCACTCATTTTCTAGTTTTTTATTCGTGGAACTGACGAATGCCTGCGACACTGACACCGCCGTGCGCCAATGCTTGATCTATCATACTAGGTACCAAGCCGCCCAGACCAATGACTGGCATGTCAGCTAACTGTGCCAAAGCCGACCACGCCTCCCAGCCAAGTGGCACCGTCTCAGGATGCGTCTGAGTTGTAAGTACAGGGAGACAAAAAGCGCCAATCACTGGCGACAACTGCTGCTGTATGCGCATACTCGCAAGTTTATTAGCGGCACGAATGCTGGCAATATCATGACAGCTGACTATTAGTGGATGCTCACTCGAGATGTCGGCCAATTGCTCAGACTCTGTAATATCTTGAGTACCATTGAACCATGCCATTAATACCGAATGCGTCAGGTGTCTAGCGACAATCGAACCAGTCGTTTTTGCCTCTATCATTGCCTCTGTAATTGTCGTCTTGGAGCGCTGACAGTCATTGTCGTATGGCAAAATCGCTAGAATATCTAGACGCACATCCAGTAGCTGCTCAGCAATGTATGCCGCCTCCGTCTCTTTTAAGCGGATGTACACCCAAGCGGCTGGTGGCAGATTGTCTTGATGATAGTGCACCCATGCTGCTGCTGAATTTGGCTGGGCAGAAAAATGCGCAAGTGGATACGTAATCGCTATTTTTGTAGGAAGCTTTAGCCATTCTAAAATAGTGCTATTGGCAGCGGGCAAATGATACGCTCCTGCTAGTAGCTTAGATTTTTCAACCCACGTCATTGCTTGGCCTTCTAATCCATACTCACAATGCTTGTGCTGTTCATACTGCTGTGCGGTCAGTTCAACCTGATAAACCTGCAAGCTCACCTGCTTGTCACCATAGTCGTGATGCAAACGCCCAAGCTTCACCATCATATTTTGATGAATATCGATCCCTGTTTCTTCAGCAACCTCCCGAATCAATGCCTGCTCTGCTGACTCATCAGCCTCTATTTTGCCGCCTACAAATTCATAGCGATTGCCTTGATGCTGAGCTGCATCTCGGAATCCAAGCAAAAACTTGGTTTTATAATAAATAACGGCAACTGCAACATTGACGATGGTGATGTTTTTCGTTTTTGATTGGCCACTCATCTCATTTGGCATAACTCTACCTTTCACTTCTCTCTTCATTATGACTTTTTAATCGCCTGATTCTGCGTATATAACTTGGCAGCTGTAACAACGTGGCGACTGTCTTTATGGTCCCTATCGTTTTTATACATCTTATAAATTCTGTGTTTCTACAAGGAGAAAGCCCCTATTCTCACTTTGGGACAGTAGCCTTAGATAAATTTACACAATAACTGCATTTTATTTTATCAATTACCTTGCAAATTCATTCAATCTAAATGATAATGATTATCGTTAAGGTTCATTAGAACATAGCTAATTTATTAAGCCACTTCTTATCAAAAGGAATTTACCATGAGTATGGTTATCTCTCGTTATCTAAACTGCCGTGAAAACCGTCTGCCAACGCTACAGTCGCAGCATCTATTTGCCCTGACCAAAGAAGTACGTATCGAGCATCAAGGCGAAGAGTATCGACTACGTTTGACTCGTAACAATCGGTTGATTCTGACCAAATAACTGTATGAGTAGACTACATTTTTTACAAAAAAAACGCCTTCATTACGAGGCGTTTTTTTTGTAAAGCAATAATTATAAGAATCCGTCTCAATCCATACCACTGATCAGATACCCACTCGGTCAAGTAAGAGCGTTAGAATTGCCAACTATAGACCACGTCTACCGCATTTTCAGCAGCCGAGCTGGCTTCTACGTAAATACGACGAGTCAATTGATAGCGAACAGACAGACTGTTTTGCGCATTGAAAACACCTACGCCGTAGCGGATATACAAGTCAGGGGTCACGTAACCGGTGACATTGACATTGGTATCTTCACTACTACCTGAGGCATCCACCGTCAAGCTCTGTAAACCAAAGGCCTGTCCGATTTGATTGGTCAGACTGCGCGTACCACTCAGACCAAAGCTTAATCCAGCAGCGGCTAGGTTATTGGTCACTTGTGATTTAAACCCTTGCTCACTGATTTGAGTGGCGCTCTTATTATTGATTCGTCCTGTCACCAGCGCATTCATCGCTTGCTGCTGGGTCAATCCTGCATTATTAAAGACGATGATATTTGGACTTTCAGTCGTACCTTTCACACGCAGACCCACTGTTTTACCATCAATGGTTTTTGCCGCTTCAATACTCAAGTTGGGCTTCATGACATCGCCATTAAAGCGTACTTGACCATAATTTAGCTCTAGGCTTTGACCAAAAGCATTGATATTGGTACGACGTGATACTTGAACCACGCCTTTGGCACGCATGATGCCCGTGCCATTTTGGTTGATGTTAATCGCACCAGCCAATGGAATAACGGCACCAAAACCACGGAAATTGATGTCATCACCCAAATCAACACCGATATCAGCATTGATAGACCAAGGTTTTGATATTGCCAATACCTCATCGATGTTGCCGATCAAACGCCGATCCAGCACTACCACATCTTCTGATTGAGTCACAATGTCTTCGCTGGCCTCTGGTGGACGAATGGTAGCGGTTGGCACGCTGATAGCGCCTTTAATATCCACATAGCGATCCGTTGGGCGTACGATGATGTCGATATCAGGATTGATCTCGGCCACGAGCAGTGGCGGCTGCGTAATCACGAGCCTTTCACCAACAATACTCAATTTGGCTTGTAGCTTTTGCTGCCAATTGACCGTGCCTGTCAGTGTGCCTGTTCCTGTACCGCTTTTGAACGTACCATCAATGGTCGCCTGCGTACCGCGAATTTTGGCCTGTGTGTTGACATTGGTCAGGTTCACTGGCAAGTCTAACATGGCGATGCGACCATCAGAGAGTTTCACATCACCATAGAACTGCGGCTTATCTAGCGTACCGCCCAGTCCTCCTGCCATTGTAACGTTGCCTTTTAGTACTCTCATACCTGGGAAGAAAGGCTTAAATATCGCCAAATCAAGCTCATTTAACACGAGTGCACCAGAGATGGGTTTCGGTGTTTTGTAAGGATCAACAACGACTTCAGCATAACCGCGAGCACCGCGACCCGTATTGATGTCGGTACGCAGCTTGATACCTTCTGGCACCGACAAGGCGATTAGTGAAACACGCTTATAAGGCAGTGTCACAGGCGTGCTATCCCCGTCTTGAATCAAGCCGATTTTGCCATTGTCTGAATAGAGTGTCGTGTTAATAGTTGGCGGACGACCACGTTGCCAACCGACAATGGCTTTACCATTAATCTTGCCGTGCCAATCAATATCCTTTGGTAAAAATACTGAAAATAATGACGTATCTAAATTCTGCAATGCCACATCGACTTCACCACTGGCTGGAGAAGCCACTAAGTTCTTGCGTAAGCATAGCTTGCCCGTTTGGTCCGTGGCTTGCCAACAATGTGCAGCCAACTGTACTTTGAGATCTGTATTATTGCCATTTTGATTATTGGGCAAATTCACAATCAGCTGTGCTGGCTGTAATTGATTTAAGGTAGCGTATCTGGATTTAACGCGGCCTTTACCGATGACTCCTGACCAACGAAGCTTGTCGCGATCAAACCCACCTTTAAGCCTAGCGCCAACATCAAGCTGCTGATTGGCTACATTTAGATCAACGATATGAGATTGCTCAGTCCCATTAAAGGAGGCTTTTACACTATCGAAGCTTTGTCCCGCAGCATCCAGACCTTCAGCGCTGACGATAAGCTGGCTTGGACTATTGGCTAGATTAACCAGCTTGCCACGTATACGACCTTGACGCAAAATAAAGCCCGGTAGTGCAATCCGTTCACCGACCAAGTCGATATAGATCGTCGGTAAAGCCTGACCTACTGGTTGAGACAAAGTCGCTCCACCAGTGACTTTGCCAGCAAGCTTATCTGACAGTTGATCTAGGCTTGTGATATTGATTTTGGTCTGTAGCTGTTTGGCATTGCCATTAGCAGTCACATAGTTGTCACCCCAGCGTAGTATCAAGTTGTCAGCATTCAAACTGTCTACCAAGGCATTCACTTGCTTATACTGTGCTTGGGCATCTTGTGTTTGTAGACGCTTAAAATAGCTGGCTAAGTCTTTTGGCAAGCGCAGTTTTGCAGCCAAGCTGCCTTTGGCACTGAGCGGCTGGCCTTTTAGCATACCACTCAGATTGATTTGTCTGATATTGACGGTCTGCTGCGTATCGCCCCAACGTCCATCCGTATCGATGTTACCCGTGATACGGCTTGGTGTATCCTTTAAGAAATATCCGATATTGAAGCGATCCATCACGGCACTAATGTCCCATGCAATGCCTTGACGCACATCAACCGTTCCTTTGGCATCAATACTACCTGCCGCGCCCACATGCCGCAGACGGTTGATACGGATCAGCTGACTATCGCCGCTCGCGTTAATATTCAGCTTACCTGCTGGTAACTGCTCGGCATCCAAAACCCCATCGAAATTCACAGCAAAACGCTGTAATTTACCTGCGGTATTTGGGCTGTTTTTAGGCGCAGCCTGCCACTCGCCACTGGTTTTTAAGTCACCTGTGATGATTGCTGAATTATTTGGCAAAAATACCCTAAATTAAACTGATCGAAACGTCCATCGACCGTCCAGCCAATATTACGACGCAAGTCAATGACACCTTTGGCATTCACCGCACCAGCTTCACCATCATAATTCAATTTACGGATACTAATTAATTTTGGCGTACCCGCTGCGTCGATTGATAGACGACCTTTTGGTACATCCGCTGTATCGATCTGACCATCAAAACGTGCATCAAATACGGACAACTCACCACCCACGATATCGACACTGGCATCACCGCTACCTGTTATACCGATTGCGCGACCGTTTTGCGTGGCATCAAGCTGTGCCTGTAAGTCGGTATTATTGACAGTAATCACATGGCGCTGACCACTAACGCCGTTTTTGGTGATATTTAACAGGCGACCACGAGCACTCACACGCCCTCTTAGACGCTCAAGTGGTAAGTCACTACGGTACTCTTTAGGCAATAAACCTTTGGTCACTGCATCGATTTTCCACGTCAGTGGGCGGTTTTTATTTGCTAGCCGAATCTGCCCAGTTCCTGATAGGTCGCCTACGATGCCATCATAATTGAGTCGATTGATATCAATAACGTCACCTGCTTTACGCAAGCGCACGTCATAGTTGCCTTTAGGTGCAGCATTGAGTTCATTGATAATGGCATTGGCATCGACGGATAGGTTTGAACCACGAACGATGACATCTGCTTGACCGCGAGGACTATCAATATTGCCTATGTTAGGCACATCACGGCGGGTCAAGTTTTGCCATCTTGCATCAATATACCAAGGCGCTGTGTGTTGAGATTTAGCAGACGTCTTGCCGCGCACTAGGTTGGCATTGACATATTCGCCGTCACGCTGACGTAGGTCTACATCAATCTCTGTATTACCTGTACTGTTTTGCTGCTGATAGCGTAACGATAATCTACCATTGAGCGTTTGCGGAGCATACGCTTTAAAATCAGCATACTCATCAGGAATCGCACGTCGAATGTCAAAGTTACTACCAGCTGCACGCACTGTCGCATTAAAGCTCTCTTTCCAGCCTAAGATGCCCTGAAGCAGCAAACGTCCAGAGGGAACGTCGGCTTCTAAGCGATCAATACGCAATTGACTGTCTGCAATGACGCCGCGCCCTTGATAATGACCGGATGGAATGTCTTTGGCAGTCAATTCTGTGTTGATGCGCAGTTGTATCTCAGAGATAACCCCTGATGCAGTCGCCATACCGCTTTTTAGATGAATATTTTGGTCATCTGCATAAGGCACCAAAATATCATCCCACTTCAGTTTTGCCTGAAACGGTGCGCCTGCATCTAGGCCTTGAACCACAAAATCGCCGCTAACGTCGCTGTCGTTATAGCGACTACGCACCTGCCCAACCGTACGTTTTAGCGTACCAGTTGCCGTAATATTCAATGGATCGATATAAGCTTTTTCAAGTGCACTCACCTCTACAATCGCGCTCAGATCCAGTGGGTAGTCGCCTTGTAAATCTGCCTCACCTTGTAAGGCACTGACTTTTACAATATCAGCATATTGCAAGCTGCCGCGACCGACCGTCACAGTGCTGCCAACCCATGTCAGATCGCGAGCCGTAGTATTGTTGATAACAATAGGCTCTTTGGTCACTTGCTTATAAATAATTTTATTGATTTTTGCGTGATCAAAACGTAGATTGACTGGTAGCTTTAGCGTCTTATAATCAAACGGTTCACCAGTCGGTGGTTTTTTATTGAGGATCTCGATGGTTTGAATGTCAGCATCGCTTAGATGTACTTCTTTGCAAATACCGCACGCCAACCTATTTTGACATAGGCTTTGTCCACCAAAATCTCAAGATCTTCAGTGGCTTCAATATCGATATCTGTCACCCAAATACCATCACGCAAATTACCGCGCCCATATTTGAAACCGATACCCGTCTCAGCACTGATTTTTTCTAAAATAAACTTGGTGCCAGAGTCCGTGCCTGCAGCATAAAAAAATATCGCAAACATAATCGCTAGTACGATAATGACCAGCACCAGCAGCTTGAGTAAAAATGATAGCGGATACCAGCGCCTAACGGCACGAGCATCGCGCTGTGCTGGGTCTTCATCTGGTGCATTGTTAGGCGGGGTATTTTTTGTCTGCATGACACTCAACTACGTTAAAAAGTGATGACCAGCAATCGGTACGATAAGTAATGAATAAAACGGTTCAAGCGATCTGTGTTCATATGTAGGAAGTAAGCTTTTACAATGGCGAGCCAATAAAGAAATGTAATCGCACAGGAATATTGTCTTCTGTCACCCCTGCGGCGACATCGACACGCACCATCCCAACAGGAGAGGCCCAGCGCACACCGACGCCGACGCCAACTTTGGTTTCAGCATCAAAGTCTTTGTCGTACGCATTACCAACATCGGTAAAGAATGCGCCACGAAAGCCCGGTTTGAACTCATAGTTATACTCTGCACTACCAACCGCTAGTACTTGCCCGCCTGTCAGATAGCCTTTATCGTTTAGTGGCGATAAGCTCTCGTAGTCATAGCCACGGATGCTTTGGTCACCACCTGCGAAAAAGCGCAATTTATAAGGCACATCATAGAAATCATCTGCCCAAATATAACCACCATTCAAACTACCAAGCACTTGATGTTTTTTGTCATCGCCAAAGCTATAAATACCGCTAACACCAGCACGCACGATGGCCAAATCAGTATCACTCAGCGCTTTGTCAGCACCTGCTTCAATCGAATAATACTGACGCATACCACGCGTTGGATTGGTCGCACTATCCGTGTCGGTTTTATTCATACCATAGCCAAACAGCAATGCTTGCTGCTTGGGGTTTGACGAGGTAAAGCGGATAGGTAAATCATCCCGCGCAGCGCCGTCAACGCCAGTCTCTAGCTCATCTAAACGATAACGCATAGAGTAGCTACGATTCCAACCACTATCACGGCGAATATTACGTGCCAAAGCCGCTTTTAAAGTGGTGGTAGATAAATCAAAGTTACCTTTGCCTTGGTCAATGACTTCTTCTTCATAAGTAAGACGCCCATCTAATTTATCATTGAGTGGATGATTCCAAGGGCGGCTCGCATAGACAGCGACGTTTTTGCTGATTCTGGACACTTCGGTTTCTGCGCCTGCTTGATAGCCCTGACGGTTAAGCAAATTATAATCGATCTTGGCGGTTGCTCGCACGCCTGTGTCAGTACCGTAACCCAAACCAACCTGAGCATCACGCGGCTTATCAGCGTATACAAAGACATACAACGGTACTTTTTTTGCTTGTGGCAACGTCTTGCGGTGTTTTACGTCCTGCGAGCGTTGGCGGTACGAAATCCTCATCAACGGTGAAGTCTGCATCATCAGGGAATATTTTTTGGGCCACATTACTGATAGAGTCACTGATTTTGCCTAATAAGTTATCCGCTTCTTGGTCTTTTTCATCCAGCACGCGGTCATCCGGCAGGCGGCTTAGACGCTCTGCTTTTTGCTTAACCGCTTGTAGCTTATCAAGCGTTTCTTCATCAACCTCAAACTCGATAGCAGCAATATCAGCTTCATTGACCGTCTCGCCACTACCATTGCTAAGCGCACTTTCACGCTCTACGCCAGTACTACTACCCGTATCTTCTGTACTAGCCAAACGATTATTGGATGCTGCTAGAGTAGCATTATCTCCAGTCATATCTGAGATGCCATCCTTATCAACATCCTCATCCAATATAGCATTGCTATTGGTAGGTGCATTATCAAATGCCAATGTACTGGCCTCACTCCGGTCATCTGGCGGTAATATCGATTCAACGTTGACAGCGTTGAAATAGCGAGTCGCTGATAAGTCATTACTAAACTTTGTCACTGATGGACGATAGAATGGGTCACCCGGCGCAAACTCATACAACTGCTGCAATAACGACAATTCTACTGGGAGTTTGTCAGGGTCTTGTGTCAGCGTGTTGGTTTCTTTGTCATAGGTAAAGAAAACAACATCATCAAACTCGTAGCGGTCGCCTGTGTTGTAGACCAAAGACATGTCCGCTTTGTTGTCTGGTAAGATAATATCGACAGATTTGTTTAACCAATACTGATCAAAATACCCATAGGTATTACTCAAAGACTCAAGCGCCGCTTTACTACTTTTGTAGACACGATGATTAAAGACATCCCCCTTCTTGCGGCGGTAATTCTTTTCAAGCGCGACAAACTCTGCTTGCTCACCGCCCTCACCGCGGATATCAACGATACGGCTGTCTACAATAACAGGCTCGCCCAGCTCTTCGATCACCACATTGATCGTATCACGCGTAGGCTGACGCAGGCTGAGAGTCACATCATAGTAACCCACTGCTTTGGCAGCATCCAATGCCGTTTGACGCAAACGTGGTAGCGCTGCGGTAAAATCAATGACCGACTGTACTGTCGTATCATCAAGGGCCGCTTTAATATTCTTCATTGGCTGAATATCGTCGTCAGCTTTGATGAGTTTTGGTTGACCATTAGCCGTGTCTTCGGCGCCAGCTTGTTGTATATAAACTGTGGTCTCCACACTTGGTAACGCCATCACACCACCATTGAAAAAGCGATTATAGAGACGCTTGACAATGTTGCTTTTATTACGTGCAAGTGGTTTTGACTGGTCAGCTTGCTCGATGCTTTGATTGACGGCCTGAGTATCATTCTGATAATCCGGTAGGTAGTCTTCAGGATCAATCACATCTGAGGGCATGTTACCGCCATCAGTTATATCGCTATTACCTGCTATTATCTCATCATTAATGCCATTTGCCGCATTGACATTGCCACTGCTGACAGAGTCACTCACGTTAATGGGACGTGACATAATTTCAGCTGTGGCTGCCTGTTCTGCTGCGGCCTCACTTCTACCCAGTGTGTCAAGATTGCTAGGCATAGGCAAGTTGGTCGCATCTAAGTCAACATCTAAGCCGATGGGCGGCGCTGTGTCGTTCAATGTGGCAATTGGCGCATCAAAGGCACTGTCGTTGTTAATGCTGTCGATATCTTGGGTGTTTTGTAAATCGAGCGCCGCCAGCTCACGATCAATCTGCTCAGGCGTCATCATCTGATAGCCTTGCTGCTGTATCGCTGTTGCTTGCTGCAACAAATCATCATTAGATAGATCTGCCTGCATGCCTTCTACGTACATATCCTCGTCGAAACGATTTGAATCTTGCAGGCCACTATTGTGATTATTATTTCGGGCACTGTCATTCTGAGAAGATGACGAGTTAGCGCCTGATTTTTTGATACCTAGTGTTTGTTCGCTATAGTCGTCCAAGACCGACTGATCAATAATGCCTTGCTCCACTGCTTTTTTTTAGACGTAGTGCATCTAGGGCAGCATCGAGCTGGGTATCATCGTCTGATAGTGCGCCTGATGTATTATTGGCTGTTTGATTGTTAGCTGATTGAGTCTTAGCGACTTGATTACTGGTCGATGCATTGGTGATATTTGTGTTGATTGTCTCAGCCAATGCCGCAGGTGCGACACTAACTAGACTAGTAGCTAGCGCGGTACAGAGCGCTGAGCGCTTAAAATGAATACGGGGAGTACCGACATGAGTGCTTTGGATGCTGATATCGTTCTGAATACTCACGCTGTCACGCTGCCTCATTAATATGTTGCGTGCTCGAGTTGAAGGCGGCTGGGTCATGTTTACGTCCTATCCCTTCACGCGGCATACTATTATTAACGATTGATTATCGCCAAGTCTGACCGGTGAATAAACTTATAGCAGTGGGCTGAAATTAATGGTTTACTACGTTGCTTGTCATGATGGAAGTCTCTGGTGCATATTATTCAGCACTCGATGGGTGACACCATACAAACAGTCTTGATTGATAGCAAGCCTTCACCTTTACCGTCGCTCGCACCTTTTAATGCAACCATATAAAATTTACAAATCATAACTTAGTTAATTATGAAATCATAGCGCAGGTTTCATGTATTTTTACCTAAGCCTTGCTATTATACGGCTTAATATTGATAAAACCTATGCTGTATTTCGATAAGTTTTTGATAATATTGATAATTGCTATCGCATTATAAGCTGCGTTCAGCGCCTCTTCTTACTTTATCAGCCGCTTCTCATCTGTAGGAACATTCATGTCCAATCAGTTTCAGCTATTTAAGCGCCGCCGTTTTAGCGCCATGTTTTTCACTCAGTTTTTGGGTGCGTTTAATGACAATATCTTTAAACAAGCACTTATACTGGTTCTGACTTATACCGCTGCCAGTCAATTGGGTGTGGAAGTCAGTATTTTAAATAATTTGGCCGCGATGTTATTCATACTGCCCTACTTTTTGTTTTCGGCATTGGCAGGACAAATCGCTGATAAGTATGAAAAATCCAAGCTCACGCAGTTTATCAAAGTACTTGAGCTAGTCATCATGGCAATCGCTGCGGTTGGTTTTGTTTTTGAATGGTACACCCTTTTATTTGTCGCGTTGTTTTTGATGGGCACGCATTCGACCTTTTTTGGACCGATTAAGTACGCTTATCTACCACAGGCGATGAAAGAAGATGAGCTGGTCGGTGCCAACGGTCTGTTTCAAATGGGCACTTCTCTAGCCATTCTTGTTGGTATGATTGTCGCTGGTATCTTAACTCAGCTGTCACACTCCTTATATTGGATTAGCGCTACCGTATTGGTCGTTGCTGTGCTGGGTTATCTGGCAGCGCGCTATATCCCTAACATGCCAGCCATGCAGCCTGATCTTAAGATTAACTGGAATATTATCACCATCAGCTTGTCTACGGTACGCTATCTCTACTCTCTGCCATTCTTGTTTTTTGTCATTCTTGGCAACAGCTGGTTTTGGTTTTATGGGGCGACGTTTTTGACTCAAGTGCCAGAGTTCAGCAAAGTCATTTTGCACGGTGATGAGTCGGTGGTGATTTTTCTATTGACGCTATTTTCAGTAGGGGGTATCGATAGGTTCGCTCCTATGCAAATCATTGACCAAAAACCAAGTCAGCCTGCGCCTATTGCCTTTTGGTATTGCTGGATTGAGTATCTTTGCTATTGATTTGTACTTTTCACTTTCAAGCCTAAACATAAATGTGAATAATGACACATTGCTTGGTATCAGTGATTTATTTGGTACGAGCGGTAGCTGGCGCGTTTTTGCTGATTTGTTCTTATTGGGATTCAGTGGCGGTTTATATATTGTGCCTTTATATGCCTCAATGCAGGCCTATGCGCCAAAGAGCCATCGCGCGCGTATCGTGGGTGCCAACAATATATTCAATGCGATATTTATGGTCACATCAGCGATTTTTGCGATTGTCATCTTAAATGCATTAGGGCTAAGTCTACCGCAGCTATTTTTGGTAACAGGTGTGCTCAATATTGTTTTTGGTATCTTCTTATACCTTAAGCTAAATAGGCATATCAAACAGGCGGTTATCCAAACCAATGATGATGTGGTTATATAAATAAGCCATATTGAGCTTAAATAACGATAGCAATCGATAGGTTATCAAGGCAATAATATTGATGCCGATAATTTGGATTGTTTGCTATAGTAATGTATATAAGAGCTGTGCACAGGATTATTGCCCTAGAGCAGTCACTAGTCTTATTTTATTGATAGAATTTAACGCCATCAGGAGTGAACCATGGCCCTGCGTCCTTTATCCAAAATCGATCAGCTATTGCTTGGGGTCGACAAAGCATTACGAGCTGTCGTGCCAAACTCAAACCCCAGTACGCGCCCATTGCCAGTGAGTAGTGACGAGATTCCTGAACTGACCATCACAGAGGCACGCCATGTCGCAGGGCTGATGCGTATCAATCATACCGGTGAAGTGTGCGCGCAAGGTCTCTACCATGGACAAGCATTTGCTGCCAAAGACAGTGGCGTCAAGCAAGCTATGCAGAACTCTGCTGAAGAAGAAGTCGATCATCTGGTCTGGTGCGAGACGCGCTTAAATGAGCTGGGTAGCCATGCGAGTGTGTTTACCCGCTTTGGTATGGGATGTCTTTTGGCCTAGGTGCAGTCGCAGGCGCCATCTCAAATGAGTTTAGTTTGGGGTTTGTCGCGGAGACAGAAGCACAAGTTAGCGAGCACCTGCAAGATCATATCAATCAACTACCCGAACATGATCAACGCTCAAGAGAAATACTGGCACAAATGGATATCGAAGAGCAACATCATCGCGAGCTAGCACTGGCAAGTGGCGGCGCTGCGTTGTCACCACCTGTACGTCAGACAATGCGCTGGATGGCCAACCGTATGAAGGCGACCGCTTATCATTTATAAAGGCAAATAGCAATTTGATGTCTGAGATGACGAGCAATACTCGATTTGCTCAGCCCAAGCGAGTAACAATCCTACCACAGATAGCGCAAAGCTTAATTTGCTAGGGTATTAAAAATTTGTACGATTTTGCAGCAAACATATATCCTGACTATCAACCGATTAATAAATAAATAACGACTAAATAAGGTAATGATTTTTATGAAAGCAACTCTCTCTAATAGCGCGTCTTCCAAGTCGCCAAAGCTTGCAACCTTGACTGCGCTCGCGGCCGCCTGTGCAATGATGCTTTCTGCGCCTGTGAATGCTGCAGAAGCTGACACTGCTGCTACATCAGCACCTGCTGTACCGAGCGCTGTAGATTCCAGTAAACGCGTGATTCGTCTAGCAAGGCCAGGTGCAACGACCAGCACAGCTCAAAGCACAACAGATGCTACGCCTGCTAATAGCGCTCAGTCAGTTAATACTCAGCCAATGATGCCGTCAAGCAACACTCAGTCTAACCGTACCCCTTTGAGCACGGCACAGGCAGCACAGATGATGCAATCAAGCAATGCTCAACCAAATCGTGTACCTATCAGCCCCGCTCAGCCACCAGCATCGCAAATGATGAATCCAGCTAACGCCCCTGTGATGAGCGGTACTACTCGCATCTATGAGCCAGGTCCGATGACCGCGACTGGTATTGATCTGCGCAGTGGTCAGCTCTCAAATATTCCAACGCCACAAGTACAGCTCTCAGATGTGAGCTTTATCAAAACCGTCTTGATTCCACAACAAAAAGGCCTAGGTACTGATAAGCTTGACGTCAGCTTGCTTGATGATTTTATCGCAGACGTCTCACCGAATGCTCGTCACTATCCACCAAACTTCCCTAACCGCACTCAGCGCCATTACACTCGCGAAAAAATCAAAGTATTGGCCGATTGGATTGAGCCTTACGCCAAATCACCAAATGCGTCTTATGATGTATTGATGCGCGCAGCCAAGCTAAATGGTATGGGTCGTAATCTAGACTTGGGCTCAGACTACACGGTACGCGGCGGCCAGTATGTTGATCGTGCGCTCAAAATCCAGCCAGATAGCGGTGAAGCCAACTTCTTATATGGCATGATGCTATCAGAAGGTGGCGGGTTTAAAGAAGGCCAAAAATATCTAGACCGAGCCGTATCTCTGGGTTATACCGAAGCAGAGCAAAGCTTGGCACAGTCAGACCTACTCAGTGATCGCCGTGCTAACGCCCTAGAGCGCCTACGTCGTCTTGAAGCAAAATACCCTAACAACACCGTTATTCCTCAGCAAATCAAACTGGTTGAAGATGGCAAATTCTACATTTGGGATATCCCTGCACCGGATATCAATGTCAAACCAGGTGCCTAAATTGGTACTGTTTGTCTATACTAAAGATAAACAAATAGTTTGATAGCCTGAGAATACCTAGCGCCTTTGTTTTTATGAATATAAAGCCAAGGCGCTTTTTTATGTCTGGCTTTTTTGTGCCTAATAGCAAGCTGCTTGCGCAGAACCCTGTCTTTTCCTACTTTGTCTAAATGAATGCCCTTTTTACCCAAAAATTTAAGTGTATCTCAAAACAATAACCATCCTTTAAAAAAGTCATTCGATATATAGCGCTTGGTTATAACCCTTCAAATAAAATAGTCTAATATCAAAAGTTACGCTAAACTCTACCATAACCAATAGCACTTCCATTGCTGGTTTTCTCATCACTACTTTTTTACCGGACTGACCTATGACTTCTGCTAGCCCTAGCAAAAACACGGTAACGCAAGCCAATAAAAAAATGCCTATCGCCTCAGTTGCATTATTGACAGCGGCAATGCTGCTACCAGCCTGTAGTGTCGTCTCGGTAGAAAAACAAGCATCGGCCAAGACCATCTCAGCACAGCGCGGTAATATCGTCACTGATAATCAACTAAGCAGCGATACGGCATCTGCCTTGCTATCAGCAGGTCTTGATGAGCAAGCTTGTATGCAGCAATTCGACTTGTGCTTGACTCAGCTCACGGACAGTATTTTAAATAAACACTATCGACCTGCACTGGCAATTTTTGCAGAACTGCACTACGCAAAAGCGCGCCAGCTTGCTGACTCACAAAACTGCCGCAATGCACTTGCCCGTCCACCACTTGACCCATACTATGCCAATGCGCCTTTGAGCGACGACGATGCCAAAACGCAGCAAGAAGAGACCACTCTTTGCTTAAACAATTATCAGGACAGACTGTTTGATGCGATTAAATATAGCTATACCTATTTGTTTTATGACAGTCTGACTCATGATTTTGAGGGTGCTGATGAAAGCTATAGTAGTGCTCACACGCAAACCCGCATCCCAACTGACAACGATATTCAGACCCAAGATATCTATAACGCTGCCAGCAATGATGTCATCACGCAGCTTTATCGATCGACCGAAAACTCAGATAAATTGATGAATGGCAAAAAGTAGAATACTTAACCATCCCTTCTGCTAGGCGCGATAGTAGCGATCAAGCAGCGATTGCCAACCGAGCCCCGCTAAAAGGTAAAGCGACCGACCAAGTCAAGGTCATGAAAGTACAAGTAGATGATTATGACCTCGGCATCTATTTGCCCAATGAAAACAACTATTTGCAAAATGCTCATAAGCAAGACTCTGCGCTTGCTGACTTAGTTTCTACTTACGAGCTACGTCTCTCTGGGCTGAATTCTGTTAGCAAACGTCCCGGTTTAGGTATCAGCTTAGTCGCTTCTCTCGATGATCGTTACACCATCACGATTCGCCAATTATTATCATCATCACTATCGGGTCGATTAACCAATGAGAGTGACAATACAAAAGATAGCGAGCCAAGCTCACGCATTTATCCTACTGGTCATCTCCTGCTAACTGGTTTGATCAAACCAAGTGGTGATAGCGTGCTGGATGTGCTGAGCAGTCGCCAGCTCGATATCCATCTATACAATCCATATCAAACTGAAACCGTCAATATTCTTAACGATAACTATCCATTAGCAGCCAATTTCTCAGCAGGTTATGGAATGTGGCTGGCAGAAAACCAGTTGGATAGTGTGGGTTATTTGAACCTCATCACACGCCAGCCAGATGCTCGTCTGCCCAAACTGTTTATGCTCGAACCTTATGACCCTGACAAGCGTGTCATCATTATGCTACATGGTTTGGCCTCTAGCCCAGCCACGTGGGTCAATCTCACCAACGATATTCTCAATGATGACAAACTGCGCGACAATTACCAGGTTTGGCAAATATTTTATCCAACCAATTTGCCTATTTTAGAAAACCGCTATCAGATTCAGCAATTAATCAACACGACTTACGAGCAGACGGACCCAACAGGACAAAATCGCGCCAGTAAAAACAGCGTGATCATTAGCCACAGCATGGGTGCCCTTATCGCGCGCATGATGCTGTCCGATGATAATTTGGTCGATGATTTGGACAGACTTGATGATCAAGACATTCTCTCTAGTAGTGAAAAACGGCAAATCCGCGATGCACTAAAAGAATCGTTTGGTGAAAAGGAATTAAAAAAACGGTTTGAGCTACAATCCTTGCCACAAGTAGACACCGCTGTCTTTTTATCTGCACCTTTTCGCGGCACTGACTATGCAGACCGCTGGTTTACGCGGGCGCTGCGCCGCATTGTCTATCTGCCAGTCGGTTTGGTAAAAACAGTGACTGACAACTTGGCAACGATTGCCACGCAAGGCGATCTGGCACAAAACCCGTTGGGCGCTTTGTATTTGCAAAACGGTGCCAGCCAGCTAAGCGATGACTCTTCTTTTATTGAGCTGACCAAAGATCTGACGATCAATAGTCGTGTCACTTATCATTCGATTATTGCCAATAATGATGCTGATATCACCAAAGGACTGGCCCAAGCACAGCCTGACGGTGCCAAAATTGATTTATCGCAAGCGCTAGAAGAAGACGCTAAAGACGAACGCGCAAGTGCCCGCGTGTCAGATGACACATCAGAGCTGCCTCCTGAGCCACTGGTCGCTGCCGTCACTGTTGATAAAAATATCAGTCAAGCCCTAACCCAACGTTTATCAGACGGTATTGTGCCTTATACCAGTGCGCACTTAGATGGCGCGGCGTCTGAGACCATTATCAATGGCGGTCATAGTATTCAAACCAATCCACAAACGATTTTGACACTGCGACGGATTTTGCATAAACAGTTACAAGAATGATGTATGTTTTTGTTATTGGGGAACATTTTAATGCATGGGAAAGCAAGTAATAAACAAAACAGATGTTTTATAAAAAAATACTCGCTATTCCCAAGTCATTGTTATTCATAAAATTAATTTTATTTTCAAGGGTGTTTTATGTTTGTTTTTCTGACTCCTAGGTATGCAGCTGTCTAACCGCACGGGTTGCGTCACTATCTAGGGAAGCGCATAATATATGCATAGCACATACCTGTAGTATATGAGTTTATAGGGACATAAATTATTCAATTCAGCTAAACAGTGAATCGTAACCTTAGCCACAATTTATGCCTGATGTCGTTAAAGTTTTACGCCACTAAGAGCCATTGCCCGTAATCATTGTCACCTTGATTTATGTACCGTTACGGACAGTTACTTGAGCGTTGTACGGAAGACAGCGCTATGAAGCTAACAGATAAGAGTAACCATTTATGTTTGCTACGTTTATGATTGACCAGCTCGATGCGCTGACACTCGCGCGTATCCAGTTTGCTTTTGTTGTCTCCTTTCATATTGTCTTTCCCGCTTTTTCTATTGGACTTGCTAGCTGGCTGACCGTACTTGAGTTTCGCTGGTTAAGAACAGGCAATCCTGTTTTTGCGGAAGTCTACAAACACTGGGTAAAAATATTTGCCGTGGTGTTTGGTATGGGTGTGGTTTCAGGGGTAGTAATGTCTTACCAGTTTGGGACCAACTGGGCAGTCTTTTCAGATAAGGCGGGTAACGTCTTAGGCCCACTCCTCGCTTATGAAGTACTGACTGCATTTTTCTTAGAAGCCTCCTTTTTGGGTATCATGCTCTTCGGTTGGGGCCGCGTTAGTAAGCGCATGCACTTTGTCGCCACTGCAACCGTCGCTATCGGTACGTTGATCTCAGGGTTTTGGATCTTGGCCGCCAACAGCTTTATGCAGACGCCGCAAGGATTCATGGTCGGTGCTGATGGTCTGCTTTATCCAACCAACTGGCTTGAGATTATTTTTAATCCCTCATTTCCCTACCGCTACGCACACATGATGACCGCTGCTTTCTTGACGACTGCTTTTGTGGTTGGTGGTATTGGTGCTTATTATCTACAATCCAAAAAGCACATCGAACACCGAAAACATGGCCGCGTGATGTTGGGCATGGCGATGATTATGGCGATTTTTGTGGCACCTGCGCAGGTATTAATCGGTGATGAGCACGGGCTAAATACGCTTGAGCATCAGCCTGCCAAAGTCGCAGCCATGGAAGGTATCTGGGAAGATGAGCGCGGGGCAGCATTACGTCTCTTTGCGATTCCTGATCAAGAAAATCAAACCAATAAATACGAAGTAAAAATCCCTTATGTCACAGGTTTGATTCTCACTCACTCTTTAGATGGTGAAGTGAAGGGGTCTTAAAAACTGGGCAACAGAAGACCAACCACACGTTATTATTGTATTTTGGGCCTTCCGTATTATGGTTGCCATTGGTATGTTAATGGTGCTTGTGGGTCTATTTAGTGTCTATAAATACTTCAAAAAACAGCAGTTCAGTCCTGACAGCAAGCTGTTCCACCGTGCATGGATGATGATGACGCCGCTTGGCTTTATCGCGCTACTTGCCGGTTGGTTTGTCACCGAAACAGGGCGTCAGCCATGGACAGTCTATGGTGTAATCCGTACAGCTGAAAGTATGTCACCCTTAGCAGCCCAACAGGTTGCCACTACATTGATCGGCTTTATTATCGTCTATACCTTTGTTTTTGGTGCAGGTAGCTTTTATATCTTGCGCTTGATTGGTCAAGGGCCAAAACCTTATACCGATCCTGCCGAAGACAATTTCTACGAGCATTCAGTAACCGAAGGTCAAGGTCGTACGCTGAGCGGAGATAATGATCCTGCTGGTCACACGACCAAGCAAGATATCGACACACCAGCAGATGACATCGATGATGGAGGGTTACGCTAATGTTTAATTTCGGTGATGTATTAGACTTACCCTTAATTTGGGGTGGATTGATTGCGCTTGCAGTCTTCATTTATGTCCTGCTTGATGGCTTTGATTTAGGCTGTGGTATTTTATTTCCGTTTGCAGGCTCAGACAAAAACCGTAGTCGCATGATGAACTCTATCGCCCCATTCTGGGATGGTAACGAGACGTGGCTGGTATTGGGTGGCGGCGGTCTATTCGCAGCTTTCCCAGTCGCTTATGGCATTATCATGACAGGCTTGTATCTGCCGGTCATCTTTATGCTGTTTGGCCTGATCTTGCGTGGCGTGGCGTTTGAGTTTCGCTTTAAATCGAGCACCCATCGCTACATTTGGGACGGCTTCTTTTTCTTTGGCTCATTGCTGGCCGCTTTCTTCCAAGGCGTGATGCTCGGCTCTTTAGTACATGGTCTTGAGGCGAGCAATCGCTTGTATACTGGCGGCCCATTTGATTGGTTGACCCCATTTTCTATGGTCAGCGGGGTGGCTTTGATTATCGGCTACTCACTGCTTGGCTCAACGTGGCTCATTTTAAAGACCGAGCACGATTTGCAAGTGTGGGCGCGTAAGGTTTCAGGCTGGCTGTTGATGGCGTTGGTTGCTGCGATGATTGTTGTGACCATCTTTATGTATTTTTCAGACATCGATGCGCTAGAAGATTGGTTTACACTCGGACGCTTGCCTTATCTGGCGCCGATGCCAATTATTGCGCTGATTGTGTTCTTTATTATGCGTAAAGACTTGACCACTGAGCGTGAATATCGTCCTTTCTTATTGACGGTATTGCTCTTTTTATTGGGTTATATTGGTGTGTGTATCGCCATATTCCCATACATTGTGCCGTATCAGATGACGGTTTACGAGGCGGCAGCGACTGATACATCGCTATCATTTATGCTGGTGGGTGCGGTAATCATGTTACCTATCATCTTAAGTTATACTGCTTATGCGTACTATGTGTTCAAGGGTAAAACTGATCACGAACATATGTACTAGTCATTGTAAATGACAAGCAGCTAGTAGTGAGATAAGCAGGTGCTACACATTTTTGTGGCACCTGTGCTCAATTTGTCAGATAAGAGGTCTTTATGAAAAATCTCAGTAAAAAACATTTGAGTAAAAAAGCAAAGACTGAGTAAAAAGCAAAGACAATGGGCTTGGTTTTTGGGCTTATATGCCGCAGGATTTTTGACGATCTTTACGATTGCGCAATTGATTAAGCTGGCAATGGGCGTTTAACACGGTTATCAGACAGTGTCGTTACCTATGTGCTACGCGCTCAATTTACCAGCCCTTGTATTCACTCTTCATTTCTATTGGTAAAGATTGAACAAGATATAGAAATCATCTGTGGTAAAAAAGCAGCGTTGAACGATCAACGCTGCTTTTTGTGTTTACCAGTGTATTTTTGCTTATCTTATGAATTTATTCGACCTTGATGATTATCGATATCGTTTTTTCAATAAATTCATTCACTTGTGCCAAGCGCTCGGCTGTACCGACGTCGATCCAGTTATCAGTAATCACTTCAGCAGTAATCTGGAATTTGATCATTGCTTGCTTAAGTAGTGGCGCCAATGCGGCAGGCTGTCCTGATACCAATCCCTCTACCAACGTAGGAGACATCACGCTAATACCAGCGAAAGTAAACTTGTCCGCATCGCCAACTGGCTGCTCGCTGGCAAGACCATTATTAATAGCGAAATCACCACCATCATTGTGCTCTGGATTGTCAATCAACAACAGGTGCGCGCGCTGATCCGCGCCTAATGTATAGTCTCGCAACTGAGCAAAATCATAGGTCGTCCAAACATCAGAGTTGACGAGAATAAATGGCTCGTCTCGCAGCTTGCCTGACTGTAATGCCTGAAAAATACCACCTGCCGTCTCTAACGGCTCATCACCTCTACTGACCAATGTAGTTTGACTCCATATTGCGCACCGTCGCCCAAGGTATCCATCAGCTTATCTGCCAGCCATGACGCATTGATCGTGATATCGGTAATACCTGCGGCTTGTAGTGCTTTAATATGCCAGACAATAAGTGGCTGACCGCCCACTTCGACCAAAGGCTTGGGCGTATCTAGTGTCAATGGTCGCAGACGTGTGCCCTTGCCAGCAGCCAAAATCATGGCTTGTGTAATCGTCGAGCTAGACATGCTTACTCCTATTTTTATTATTTAGTTTATCAATTTGATTAAGCATCATCTAGGCTGAAGCAAACTTACCTTTGTATGCAGGTAGAACAGCATCTTTTAGCCATTGATTAAAAGGTGGGACGGCATGCTTGATCGCATCATTACCTTGTTCAGCCAGCCAGTTTAATTCAATAATTAAATCACGCATGACTTTGGGAATATCACCCAAATAGCGATCTTTGCCATCGCGTTCAGATAATCGAATAAAAATCCCTAGTACTTTTAAATGACGCTGCACGCCCATTACATTAACGTCGTTTTCAAGCTGAACCACATTATCGGCTGTGGTTAGCAATTGTTGCTTTTGTAGCTGCCAAAAGTCGTTAATCCATGCAGATACTTGGTGCTCTGGCCATTCAACATAAGCATCGCGTACCAATGATACTAAATCATAAGCATAAGAGCCGATGACGGCATCCTGAAAATCAATCACACCTAAGCGCGATGTGTCCGCTTGGTCTTGCATGAGGTTACGACTATGATAGTCGCGATGCACAATGACTTGTGGCTGTAGCAGGATTTCATTGATGAGTGCCGATTTTAAGTTTTCCCACACCTCCTCATTCAGCTCTACGCCGATATAAGGGATAAACCACTCACTAAACAGATTCATTTCGCGATCTAATAACGCCGTATCGTAATCTGGGAGCTGATACTGAGATTTTGCAGTCTCGACTGGTACCGTTTGCAGCGCTACTAACGTCTGCATGGCGAGCTGATAATAGTCATTGATTTGCTCTGGTGTTGCATCATTCAGCAAATGAGCAAACTCTACTGCACCAAAGTCTTGTAGCACCAAAAAACCTTTTTCTAAATTTTGTGCGATGAGCGTCGGCACATTGATTGCAGGCGACATGAGCTTGGCAACATTGATGAACTGCCGCATGGCATCTTGCTCATCAGCAGAATCCATGACGATATGACGCGTATCTCCTGATCCGTCAGCCTCTAGCAGTTGAATGCGATGATAGCGGCGCGCACTCGCGTCACCCGGTAAACTGTCTAGATCAAAGGGCTTATCTACAAATACTTGCTGCAACCAATGCTCGAGTTGTTGTTGGCGATTGTCGTTATTGTTATCGGTCATGTCAGGCTCTATAGTGGTTTTATCAGTCATAATGGGCATCACAGGTTAAATATAAATCATAAATAATTAAAGTAGTGATAAGTCAGGCAAATACTTGCTAAAATGGTCATATCTTAAGCCGCAACAACTGCGTTAGTAGACATATCAAGATATCATTCAGTAATTTAACGATAAGCTGAAATTTTTAGCTCATTTAAAAACAGCTTGGCTATATTATAAATTTTGGTAAATAGTGTAGCTGATTTGGTTTTTTTTGACTATGATTAGTCGTCATTATATGTAAAACAGCCAAATTCTTGAGATGACGCTATCGATGAGTGATTTTTTAGCCGTTCATTAACAACTTGGTCTTGTTGAATAATACGACTATGCAATTCAGTATCGCAATCCAATAGGCTCTGCAATCATAGGTGTGCCCTTGTTATATTCTCCGCTTTACCAAAGCATTCGTTTAATCTTATTTGGTGCCTTAGGCTTATCTAGCCTAACGGTTAATGCTGCCATCAACGATGCTGACACACAGACAACTGAGCCATCAAGTGCTGGTAGTACGAGCAGCTACCTTCCTGATACCAATAACAGTAATGTGACTCAAAGCAGTGATTACAACGATATCCGTTATAAAGACGCGCGCTCACAGATCGATAATTCTCAAAGAGCGACTCCTGCCTCTGATTTTGATGACACCCGTTTCGCAAGCGATGCTAAGTTAGAAGACAGCGCCTCCGATGATGTTTTGAATATCACAGAGATTAATGAGTCTTCTGATACCGCCTCAATACAACCATCAAATATGCCAGATAGCGATCAGGTAAGCCGCGACACACGCGCTAATGCTATAGCTACACCTGAAAATACCGTAGCGGATAACCGTCGGCTAGATATCAGTGATGAGAGCATTCAAGACAGCTTAGTGCGTTTGGCAGAATTCTATGAGCTTACACCAGAGACTCCTGTCTCCAAATGACGTGGATAATATAGAAGATGCTGAGTCAGATAACATACAGAGTACTTTAGCGCCTACAGCGCAGACCATTACAAAAGTCGGTAAAAACTTACGATTATTGCCAAACGCTATAGATAGTGCACAACGCTGTGAAGGTCAATGGGTCTATCCAAAGAGCAACCCTAATTATCAGCGTGCTGTGAATGAAGCTGGCGGTGCAAATGGACAACCCGTACCTGATGTCGACAGTATTCCCAACAATCAAGCACCTTTATTCACAGAGTCAGACTACGGTTATTACAATAATATCAACTATGCTGAGCTATCAGGTAATGTGAAAGTCGATCAGGGCACCCAGCATATCGAAGCAGAGAAAGTTGTGATTAATCTAAGCAATGGCGTGGCTGCTGCACAAGGTAGAGTCATGTTTACCGATCAGGCGACAGGACAATCACTGCAACGTAGCAATGCACCAAGCAACGCTCAAGCCAGCTTTAATGAAAGAGCAAAAAAAGATGGTTTGATTGGGGTTGCAGACAGCTTAAATTATAATACTGAAACTGGACAATCAACAGCCAACGATGTGGCTTTTTGCTAGTGTTGGGCTACAAGCACACGGCTACGCTAAACGCTTGAATAAGCCCAATGATAGTGAGTACGAGTTGGACGAGGTGATGTTTAGCACCTGTCCACCCACCAACCGTAAATGGCAATTTGATGCCAAAAGTATCGATTTGAATACTGATACAGGGCGCGGTGAAGCCTATAATACGACTTTTCGCATTGCTGACGTACCGGTCTTTTATCTGCCCTACTTTAACTTCCCAATAGACAGTCGTCGTAGTAGCGGATTTTTGTTACCAAGTGCGAGCGTGAGTAGTAAGAGCGGTGTTGAGATTGATGTTCCTTATTACTTCAACCTAGCGCCCAACTACGATGCCACGCTCAATACGCATGTATATACTGATCGTAATCCTATGCTCTCAGGTGAGTTTCGTTATTTGACCGAAAACTATGGAGAAGGCATTTTTAACGGTTCATACTTGCCTAATGACAAAGAATATAATGACGAAGATCGTAAAAGCTTTTTTTATGATCATTATTGGTCATCGAAAAGTATTCCGCGATTAAGTGGTGATGCCAAATATAGCTATGTATCAGATGCAGACTATCTTGATGATTTTGATACCTTAGGTTTATCAGATAACACCATCAACCTACCAAGGCGTGCTCGAGTTAATTATTATAATGATTACGTCGATGGTGAGTTAAAAGTAGAAACCTTTCAAACGTTAGATGCGTTTACTGATAATGGTGAGGCTCTAGAGGATAAAGACAAACCCTATTCACGCCTACCACAACTAAAGCTCAACTATCGACTGCCGTGGGCGAAGAACTTTGACATCACTGGTGTACATGATTCTGCCTATTTTAAGAAGTCTATTGATGATGGCTCTGAGGATGAAAAGAGCGGCGCACGCATTTATAACAAAATAAGTGCCGTCTATCCGATGGAGAAGTCTTGGGGCTATATTAGACCGAAGCTAAGCCTACAGCACCTTTATACTTCCTATGATGAAGACAGCTTGGCAGACAATAACATCAGTGAAGAAGATGGTAGCCAATCCGTATTTGTGCCACAAGCCAGTATTGATGCAGGTCTGAATTTCTACCAAGCAGGCTCACCCTTTGGCGCTTTTGATGACACCATGGGTGGCTATCGTCTGCTTAGCCCGCGGGTGAAATACACGTATTCACCGTACAAAAACCAAAATGATATTCCTAACTTCAATACTCGTATTGCGTCTATTAACTATGAGCAGCTATTTTCAGACAGTTGGTTTTTAGGCCATGACCGCTTGCAGGATCTGCACTCTATTACGCCTGGTGTCAATTATCGTTACATCGATGCAACGGGTGTGACACGTTTTGATGGTAGCATTGCAGAACAGTTCTATATAGATGATGGTCGTGTCACGCTTGATGATGAACAACGAGTTTTCAACTCTTCTTCCTCAGGCATGGTATGGGATACCAGCACCCAACCTTACAATAATTTTTGGGTTGATGTGAGTGGTGCGCTGACTAACGACTATGATTTGAGCTATATCACGACTGAGCTACGTTATCAGCCATCAGACAATAGCTTGTTCAATGTGGGCTATGTCAAGCGTCAGCGTGATGAAAATACGGATCAGTTGCCATTGTCCGCATTTACCGCCTCTGCTGTTTTCCCTATCAACAATAGCTGGCGGATATTGGCTCAAGGTCAATATGACTATAATAGTAATAAGATGCTCGACTCACTTATCGGCGTTGATTATGAAGATTGCTGCTTTGGTTTTGCAGTTTATGGTCGTCGTTACTATAATGACTTAAACGTCAAAGATGAACCAACACAAGCGGTTATGGCAGAGATACGGTTGAATGGGCTTGGTAGTGGCAGTAGCCGCTTAACACGATTGCTCTCTGATAAGATATTAGGCTTTGAACCTGTCCAAACTGCATGGAAAGACTAACGAGATTTTTTGAAGTAAAATATTATTTATATAAAAATGTATAAAGCACTATCTACAATCCAATTATGGACAACACTGTCGGGTATTTAATGATTAAAAGTATTGGATCGTGTTGACCAACTACCATCCGATGCGATGATATTGATGAGGAGCATCATGAGATTTTTTTCTTTACGTCAAACCAGCCGCGCTGTACTACTGTCTATAGGGGTCAGCCTTACGCTCACTTTGAGCGCTCAAGCAGCCACGGTGGCACCTGCAGTAGCACAAACGTCGAATCCGGCTGGACAAAATACCGTCGATCGTTTGACACCTGCCAATAGTACTGATGGCATCGTGGCTTTGGTCAATGAAAACGCTATCTTGAAGAGCGAATTGGTTGATGCCATTACACAAACCCAAGCCCGTGCACAAGCGGCAGGCGAGCCAATTGCAAACTCAGCACAACTACAGTCTGAGGTACTAAACGCGCTTATCTTGCGTGAATTGCAACTATCAATGGTAAAACGTGTCGGCCTATCTCCTGATGAGACCGAGATCAATCAACGCCTTGCTCAAATTGCTCAATCTCAAGGGCTTAATAGCATCTCAGCATTACAGCAACGCTTAGATGCCGCGCGTCTTGGTAGTTATGCCGCATTACGTGCTCAACTGATCGAAGATGCTGCTATTCAAGAGCTGCAGCAGCGTCAAATCAGTCGCCGAGTACGCATTAGCGAGCAAGATATTGATGCATTTTGGCGTCGCCTGAAGCAAAACGTTTGAACCAAAGTGAATACCAAACTGTGCATGTACGCGTTCCTTATATAGATGACTACAGCCGTCTGTCAGCAGCTCAACGTGAGGAAGCGCTAAAAGTTGCACAGGATTTGCGTACTCGTTTACTTGAACCAAATGTCAATGTCTCTGAAGCTGTTGCTGCAAGCCAAGGTAGCTATCCTATCCCCTATTCAAGGTGGCGATATGGGCTTTCACAAAGCGGCCTCCCTGCCGACAGAGCTATCAAGCAAAATTACCAATCTCGATATTGGTGCAGTTAGTGAGCCGTTACTAACGCCTGAAGGTATCGATATCGTTAAGCTGGCTGATAAAAAAGCCAGTGATACCATGCTAATTCCGCAGTGGCACACTCGTCATATCTTAGTAAAAGTCGATGAGTTACAGACAGATGCACTGGCTGAACAGAAAATTAATGATTTGTATGAGCAACTGCGTAATGGCGCTGATTTTGCTGCCTTAGCATCAACCTATTCAGACGATCCAGGATCGGCTGGACGCGGTGGTGATCTTGATTGGGTCAGTGAAGAAGATATGGTGGCTCCATTTGAAGCCACAATGAAAAACACAGCCGTTGGTGACTACTCTGCTCCATTCAAAACTCAATTCGGCTGGCATATTTTAAAGGTTGACGGTAAGCGTCAGCAGGATGTGAGCGAGCAATATCGTCGCAATATGGCACGCCAAGCTTTGTATCAACGCCTAGCGCCTCAAGCACAAGAAGACTGGTTGCAAGAATTGCGTGCAGGTGCTTACATCCAAGTACTCGGTTAAAGACTTACGTTCAACTGCTTGGTCATAAGTTAATACACTGAACGCTAATAATACTAATTAGCTTGCACAGAAAAAGGGTATATGCCAATGCATATGCCCTTTTTTTATTTAGAAATTGACTGCCAGTTAATTAGAATAATGGATAGCAAACCGCCTAAGTACAATTAACTTAACAGACGGTTAAACCAATCTATTTAGCTGTTTATAGCAAGAATATTACAAACCGATAAAGGATGCACGAAAAGCCCCGAACCTAGGGCGATTGGTTCGGGGCTTCAGTGCTTCATGTTATTGTTATTATCTCTCTTCCATGTTGACTCATCCTAAGTCATAAACAGTAACGTATAAGACAGCGGGCTGACCTGTTCTTTTATTGATACCGTCTCAACACTGCATCCTTGCGTATCCTTGTGTTGATGAATGTATTATAGGACAATCAATTTGGTACGAATAGAAGCTAAAGACCTTATTTGACGTAAGCATATGCTTACGTTATAAGAGTAAACTTTAACCTATACGTCGCACTTCTTATCAACTAAAACTGCCTTGCGCTTGTTTGCGTTCATCTGACATTTTCTTGCCTTCTTTTTTACCTTCTTCAATCTTGCTATCTGCTTCTGCTACATCTTCTGCTTCTGCAGTAGGCGCATTGCCTTCTTGCTTACTCGTTTCTTCTGGCTCATATTGTAAAGTCGTCATGACAGGAAAATGATCAGATCCTATAGACGGCATACGTTTGATATCAACTACTGTAAAGCAAGCACTATGGAAAATATGATCCAATGCCCAACGCAGAAACGGATATTTGACATGAAAGGTGTTGATAAAGTGTCGACCAATACGAGGATCTAGCAGCCCAGAAATACGCTGAAAGCGGCGCGTGGTTTTTGACCATGCCACATCGTTGAGATCACCAGCCAATATCGCGGTTTGCTTATTTTCTTTGATGTGTTTGCCAACCATCAACAGCTCAGCATCACGCGTGGTAGATTTATCAGCCTCAGTTGGACTTGGAGGCATAGGATGCAAGCAGTATAGCCAAATCACTCGACCACCTTGCAAGCGTAACTGCGTATGAATAGAAGGTATGTCATCAATCATTAGGTACTTCACTTCAGGATCTATGAGCTCAAGCTTAGAGTACAGGTGCATACCGTATAGATTATCCAGCGGAACCTTCACTGTATATGGATAATCAGACTCAATTTGCTGTAAGGCTTTCTCCCATTTTTTATCAGTTTCAAGCGTAATTAAAATATCGGGCTGTCTATGCTTGACCAAATCAACCAATTTTTGTGTTTCATTATTGGGTGTTAATACATTTGACACCATGATTTTTAATTGATGTGCTTCCCCTTCTGGCTTATTTTTCGCTTTTTGAACTTCTTTTTCCACAACCTTGTATAGGGCAATACCATTCTGAGTTGAAACGCTAACGTGATACTAAGCACTATAAATAACAACCATTGTCCCAGTTGCCACTCTGAGAAAAACATGATCATGCCAATCCAAGCAATAATGCCCAGTACCATTATCTGAATGCGTGGGAATTCGACGCCACGTACCCACCAATTATCCAGTGGCACCCAACCCCAGATCGTTACAAATGCGATGAATCCTGCGAGCCATTGTAAGCTGTAATATAATAGTGAGAGATCCATAGTATGTGATAACCGTTTATTGAGATGATAATGGGGCCAATAATGACATGTGCTGTGCCATTCATTCCATGACAACGCACATCATTATCTTAACTGAACTGAGTTTTAAATGAACTGACGTCAAGTATGAATGCTAGAAGCTTACTTTAGCATTTCATAAGATTTTCGCCTATATATGAGTCGCGATTCTGCAACAACTGCCATAAAAATTTACAATACCTACCCAATCAAAATAATAATTATTTTATCGAAAGCCTTATTCTTTATAGGCAACCAAATATATTTTGCCAATACCTAAGCGCGACTCTAATAATAACGTAAAGTTATAGTACACATAGTTAATAGTGTATGGAAAACGAGTAAATAATAGCCAAAACGCCTTGCTTTTTTGTACCATTCACGGCATTGTTATCGGTTGGTGATGCAACAAATAATTGTAAATAGGACTGAATTTCATGAGTAATTTAACAGTAGGCTTGGTAGGCTGGCGCGGCATGGTAGGGTCAGTATTGATTCAACGTATGCAAGAAGAAAATGACTTTAACGGTATTACGCCTGTCTTTTTTTCAACCAGTAATGCTGGTGGTGATGCGCCAAAATTCGACGGTATTAAAACTGGCCAACTAAAAGACGCTCATGATATTGAAGCACTCGCTGCCTGTGATGTGATTATTACTTGCCAAGGTGGTGATTATACGTCAAAAGTTCACCAACCACTACGTGATAGCGGCTGGACTGGCTATTGGGTTGATGCGGCAAGTACGCTACGCATGCGAGACGATAGCATCATCATTCTTGATCCAGTCAATCGCAGCGTCATTGATGACGCCCTAGCCAGTGGCAAAAAGACTTTATCGGTGGCAACTGTACGGTATCACTGATGTTGATGGCGATTGGTGAGCTGTTCAATAAAGGTTGGGTCGAATGGGTCAGCGCGATGACCTATCAGGCGGCTAGTGGCTCTGGTGCCAATAATATGCGTGAGCTTATCTCAGGTATGGGTGTTTTGCATGACGCGGTACAAGATGAGCTGGCTAACCCTGCTAGCGCCATTCTTGATATTGATAAAAAAATCGCTCAGACACAGCGTTCAGCAGACTTCCCTACACAGTACTTTGGTGTGCCGCTTGCCGGTAGCTTGATTCCTTATATCGATGTACAGTTAGAAAATAAGCAGTCAAAAGAGGAATGGAAAGGCGGCGTTGAGACTAATAAGATTCTTGGTAATGACGAAGCTAGCACGATTCCTATCGATGGTATGTGTGTACGTGTCGGGGCAATGCGTTGCCATGCGCAAGGTCTAACCATCAAGCTCAAAAAGATATCCCTCTAGAAGAGATTGAAGCCGCCCTAAAAAATAGCGGCAACGAGTGGTTAGACTTGGTCGAAGACGACAAAGAAGCCACTATTAATCGCTTAACGCCAGTCGCGGTGACTGGCACATTAACAGTTGCATTAGGCCGCTTACGTAAGCTCAAAATGGGTCCTGAGTATTTAGGTGCCTTTACCGTTGGTGATCAGCTACTGTGGGGCGCAGCAGAACCATTGCGCCGTATGCTAAATATCATTCGTGAGCAAAACAACTAAATCGAGTAACCAAAATATCAGATAAAAAAGACAGCAAGTGCTGTCTTTTTTGTGTGGTCAAGAACCTAAATGGCTAAGAACAATGACTATATGCCCTAGTATTACTTTTGCTCATACGCAATCATTACCTCGTTACGACGTAAAAATGGCAATGCCCATGGCTCATCGTAACGTGCCAATTCTGGCTCACCTGTAGGCGTTAAATGTTTGCTTTGCATCCAATTTCGCAGTTCTTGTGTCTTTTTATCTACTTTATTACTTCCAGTAAATCCTGAGAATTTGATAATGTCATAATTTTGAGCTCGTACTTCGACGATTTCGACTTCTGGGTTATTTGGTTTTGCTGACGTCTCCATCGTATATTTACTGGGCATCGCGAATTGTACGCGCCACTTTCCGTCATCTTGCTGCATACTGACTGACTATATTGACAGAATGAATATCAATATCCAAAAAATCCCCTAACAATGCTATAATTAGCGCCATTTTCATAGCTCATATATCGGTTAACATATGCAATTTGTCTTACATAAAACAGCCAGCGGTGCAACGCGTGCACGCCGCGGCACCGTTCATCTCAATCATGGCGACGTGCAGACGCCTGCCTTTATGCCTGTTGGGACTTATGGTACGGTCAAAGGTATGCTGCCACGTGATATCGAAGCCATTGGTGCTGATATCATTTTAGGCAACACTTTTCACCTCTGGTTACGCCCAGGTACGGAAGTGATTGATAAATTTGGCGGCTTGCATAAGTTCATGCATTGGGACAAGCCTATTTTGACGGATTCAGGCGGCTTCCAAGTATTCAGTCTGGGGGCCATGCGTAAAATTACCGAAGAAGGTGTTAACTTCAAATCGCCTATCGATGGTGCCAAAGTATTTCTTTCTCCTGAAAAATCCATGCAAATCCAGTATAGCTTGAACTCAGACATCGTCATGCAGTTCGATGAATGCACCCCTTATCCAGCGACTCACGATGAAGCAAAGAAATCTCTAGAGCTATCACTACGCTGGGGACAACGCTGCGTTGATGAGCACAATAGACTGGGTAGCACCAACGCATTATTCGGTATCGTACAAGGCAGTATGTATCCCGATTTGCGCCAGCAATCACTCGAAGGTTTGCTAGATATCGGCTTTGATGGTTATGCTATCGGCGGTCTTTCAGTTGGTGAGCCAAAAGATGAGATGATGGACGTCCTAGACTACCTGCCTGATGATATGCCAGCAGATAAGCCGCGCTATCTAATGGGCGTTGGTAAGCCTGAGGATTTAGTTGAAGGCGTACGCCGCGGTGTGGACATGTTCGATTGTGTGATGCCAACTCGTAACGCGCGTAATGGCCATTACTTTGTGACGGGCGATGCAGACAATGCTGGTGTGGTACGTATCCGTAATAGCCAGTATCGTAACGACGAAGGCCCATTAGATCCTGAATGTGACTGCTACACTTGCCAAAACTTTAGCCGTGCTTATTTGTATCATCTTAATAAATGTAAAGAAATGCTTGGCGCGCAGCTTGCCACCATTCACAACTTGCGCTATTACCAACGTTTGATGCAAGGTATCAGAGACGCCATTGAGCAAGATCAGTTTGATGAATTCGTTAGCGAATTTTATAATAAGCGTGGACAAACCATTCCTGAGTTAAACTTGCGTTAATCCATTTTAGTATTTATTGATATTATTAGACATAAAAAGGGCTTAAGATAATTCTTAAGCCCTTTTTATGTGTTGTTTTTATCACTCAATGATTTGCATGTCTAAATCATTGTAAATAACTATTAGCCCATCAGTGAGGTAACAAATACCACGATCACAGCGATTGGCGCGATGAATTTTGCAACAATTTGCCAAAGCTGCCATGTCGCATTAGATAAACCAAGCTCTTGCTGAATACTACGCTGATCCATTTTCCAACCAACAAATACGATAGCCGCAAGACCTGTTAGAGGTAACAGGAACTTACTGGTAATCTTGTCTAGGGCATCAAAGATACCGTTACCCATAATAGTAAATTCAGACCATAGGTTAAACGATAGCAATGCGGCAATGCCTAATAGCCAAATCACAGTACTGGCAACGATAGTCGATACGGTACGGCTCATCGACGTACGCTCTTCTAGTAGCTCAACCGTTGGCTCTAGTAATGAGATAGATGAGGTGACAGCTGCAAAGGTAATAAGCAAAAGAACAATGCACCAATGATAATACCCGCACTCATGCTACCAAAAGCAATCGGTAAGCTGACGAAGATCAGACCAGGACCTGACGCAGGATCTAGACCGTTACTAAAGATAATTGGGAAAATGGCTAAACCAGCCGCCAAAGCGATAACCGTATCCAAAATAACAACGGTACGTGCAGTTTTTAGCAAGTTCACTTCGCGGCCCAAATACGAACCATAAGCAACCATGATGCCCATACCAATCGATAGCGTGAAGAAGGCATGACCTAATGCTGCAAGCATAACGTCAGCCGTCAGCTTGCTCATGTCTGGCGTGAACAAATAAGCAACTGCCTCACCAAAACCGCCATTCATTATGTTATAACCAACGATAACGAAAAGGATCACACCCAATAGTGGCATCAAAATCTTGGCTGCTTTTTCGATACCACTCGTTACACCAATACCAACGATAACGGCCGTTAAAATCATGAATACAGTGTGCCAAATCGTCAATGTACCGGCTGATGCTAGCATCGCATCAAAGGTCGCAGCCACAGAATCACTATCTTGACCTGTAAAGCTGCCTGACGCCACTTTGGTGATATAGTTAAGTGCCCAACCACCGATCACACTATAGAAGGATAGAATTAAAAAGCCACCCAAAATACCAGTAGCACCAACGATGGTCCAGCTACGAGATTTACCTTCGCTAGCAGCCACATCCGCAAACGTGTTGACTGGGTTTTTTTGTCCACGGCGACCAATGAGCCATTCAGCAACTAATATTGGAAAACCGACTAGCGCGATACAGAATAAATAAGCGATAACGAAAGCTGAACCACCGCTCTCACCCACCATATATGGAAACTTCCATATATTTCCCAAACCTACTGCTGAACCTACTGCCGCTAACACGAAGCCAAAACTTGAGCTCCATTGCGCATGTTCTTGTTTATTGATAGCCATTTTTGCGTCCTCGTACTTCAAATAACGCTACTGACAATCCTCCTTGATCATCATAAATAGTCACTACTACTATCAAACTATTTAGTAAACACTTCAATATGGAGTGCCCCGTAACATTAAGAAAGAATTGTTTACAATATCATAAACGCTCAGTTTCTGCTAAGCGACCAAAAAAGTCAAGCACTCATAAATATAAAAAGCCATAACAATTGGTTATGGCTTTTAGCAATATTATCTTTTATTAATAAAATTTAGGCAGATTAAAACTGTAAAAAACGACTATCTAGCCTAGCTTCTATCGTAGCTCAATATGCGTTTAACGCACCACCCCGCGACGACTTTTTTGTAGTGAATCAATCAACAATTGAACTTTTGGCTCTTGAGATAGTAGCTCACCTTGCAGAACCTCTAAAGCTTGCGCTGTCGTCAGACCCGATCTAAAAATAGTACGATACGCTTGGCGTAGGACATCAATGGTTTCTTTCGACCAATCTTTTCGGCGCATGCCTTCGATATTTAGACCATGAGCTTTTGCTGGATTACCAGACACCATCGTAAACGCTGCGACGTCTTTTTAAAATCAAGCTGGCGCCGCCAACCAGACTATAGTCATCTACTGTACAAAACTGATGAATGCCTGAGTTACCACCGATGATTGTATGGCTGCCGATAGTCACGTGACCTGCAACACCAACATTATTTGCCAGCACATTATGATCGCCAATCACGCAATCATGCGCCACATGAGTATTGACCATCAACAAGTTATGACTACCTATCTTGGTTAGCTCACTATCTTGTGCAGTACCGCGATGTAGGCTACAAGCTTCGCGAATCGTATTGTGATCGCCAATCTCAAGCCAAGTACGCTCACCTGCATACTTTAGATCCTGAGGATCCTCTCCAACACTCGCAAACTGATAGAATTGATTGTGTGCACCGATACGCGTTAACTTTGTGACAACGACATGCCTATGCAACACAGTATGTGGTCCAATTGACACTTCATCACCAATGATACAGTAGGGACCAATGATGGCAGTCTCATCAATCTGTGCAGATGGTGAGATGAGTGCTGTAGGGTGAATCTGACTCATGATGTGGGCCCTTGTATCATTTAATGCAAATAAATAGTCAGCCAAATACAGCCAGTTTGGCTTCATGAATGAGGCCAATATCCGCTGCTTTGTTAAATATCAATATAATAGCTCATTATAATTGTGAAGATCGATTCGATATAGCGCTTTATGAATGCTAACTTATTACAAACTTAGGCACTTTTACTGTCTTTGATTTTTTGCTGCTCTTGACGCGCAATCATGATTTGAGCACTCGCAGCAAGTTCGTCTTCGACATGCACCGTACAATCAAACTTATAAATACCGTGGCGCTGCATCACTGTCTTGGCACGAATGGTGAGTTGATCACCAGGAATGACTCGGCGCTTAAAACGCACTTTATCCACACCAGCAAACAAATACAGATAGCCATCTTTTGAAGTCAGACCTGCGGTAATGAACCCAAGTATGCCTGAAACCTGTGCCATTGCCTCTACCATCAATACCCCTGGCATGATTGGCTCGTCTGGAAAATGCCCATTAAAAAACTCTTCATTAATGGTCACATTTTTGATACCCGTAATGCACTCTCCTGGTGTACAAGCGACCACTCTATCGACCAACATAAAAGGGATAACGATGTGGTAAATAATGCTTAATCGTATGATACTTTAGTGGCAGGGTAAGACCTTGCTCAGCCAAGCTTTTGATGTCTTCATCAGTTGGGATATCTATATGGTCATTGCTCATAATGAGGCTTCCTTGCTATGTTTTGGATGTTTATTGTTTGTATGTGTTCGCATTAATCACGACCAAGCTGACGAAAGCGTACCGCTGCACGGCGCCAATTAGCAGTTGGCATAGCAGCAGTTCCAGAAGAGTAAGAACCAGCAGTTTTTATAGATTTGGTAACCATGGTCATACCTGATAAAACCACATCATCTGTAATTTCGATATGCCCTGTGATACCGACAGCACCGCCAATAATGCAGCGTTTACCTATCGTCGTACTACCGGCAATACCCGTTTGGGAGGCAATGGCAGTACCGTCACCAATACGTACGTTATGAGCAACTTGAACCAAATTATCAATGATAACATGATTGCCAATAACCGTATCATCAATGGCGCCGCGATCGACACAGGTGTGACTACCAATGCGTACATGATCACCAATAATCACACGGCCTAGCTGAGCGATCCGCTCCCAGCCTGAAACACTAGGGTTGTTGGTAGGAGCAAAGCCAAACCCTTCGGCACCAATGCTCGCACCCACATGCAATCTTGCGTAGTTACCAATGACACAATCATGACCAATAACCACTTGCGATTTGATAACACTGTCAGTACCGATCTCAGAATGCGCCTCGATCACTACATGGGCATCAAGTGAGCTACGCGCTCCTATCTGCACATAGTCGCCAATGACACAAAAAGGACCAATATTAACCTCATCACCAATCACAGCGCTATCAGAGATCACAGCACTAGGATGGATTCCAGCAGATAGTGACTGACGGGCAAATAGTTGGCTAGCGCTGGCATAAGCTAGGTATGGGTCAGAGACAACCAACGCTAAGGCCGAGTCAGGTACTTGGTCACGATACGCTTGGGTGATCAATACTGCACCTGCTTGGCTACCGGACAAACTAGAGATATAGTGAGGGTCTGCCAAAAGCTTAGCTGCTTTTGGTCAGCAGTAGTTAAACTTCCAACACTGTTAAATGGGTGACGTAACTGCTCAGCACTAATATCAGCCTTATTGATAATGGGCTGACGCTGCTCAATCCGAGTGATAAGTTGCTCAATCGTTATCATAATGACTATTAATAGACTATTGTTATATATAAAACGGTCGTCAAAATAACAATGTGTTTTGACGACCTACTGGAAACTAATGACATTCTAACTTACTTAGACAAATATTTGAGAACGATTAGATATATTTAGATAATATTAGCGATCTAGAATGTATTACCGATCTGGAATTGGACTTTTTCAGTTTCGTCCCCTTCTTTATCACCAAAAGGTACGGCATAACTGAGTGAAATTGGACCAATTGGTGTATACCATGTCACGCCCGCACCTGCACTAAAGCGGAATTCGTTGTCTTGGGTCAATAGTGGTACACCTGTATCCTCACCAGTGCCAGGATTAACGAAGGTACGGTCTTCTTTGTCACTTGTATCAAATACCTGACCACCTTCAGCAAATAGTACTGGACGTACTTGGTCTGCCCAATCGCCTTTAAACGGCATCGGTAAAATCAATTCGGTACCAAAAGTAACTAACGCATTACCACCTACTTTTTCGTCCCTTATAACGAACACTATCATTGATGGCATCATTATAGCTTTGCGACTTAGGACCCAATCTTGATGATTTATAACCACGAACCGAACCATAACCACCAGCATAGAAGTTTTCATAGAATGGCAAATCATTACCATAGCCAAGCTTGGTATAACCACGCGCCACCCAATCTTTATAAATCGGATAGTAGATATTGCCGCGATAAACCAGTTTCTGATAACTGGCATCACCAAGACCAATGGTCGCATCGACCGTATGGCTCATGCCTTTATTTGGAAATACAGGGCGATCTAAGGTGCTATAATCCCAGCCCAGTAATAAGTTGTAGGTCTGATAATCATTTTTAAAGCCAGTACGACCTTCGAAATCTCCAGTGAAGTCTTCAACAGTACCGCCATCATCGATGATTTCTTGTGCGTTTGATATGCCGAGGAAACGACCACCACGTACTGTCGTGTTGTCGACATTTAGACCAGCACTGACACGCTTGGTTTCATCAACAGGATAGCTGTAGTTCAGCGTGGCACCATAAGCGTCGGTGACATATTTACTAACGTTTCTGTCGTCGTATTTGGTTTCGCGATAATAAGCACTCACCCCTTGTGAGACGCCATTTTCTGTAAAGTATGGATCGGTGTAACCCAAGCTATACGAATCACGTGTCTCTGAACGTGATAGTGCGGCTTTAACGCGGTTACCAGTGCCCATAAAGTTATTTTGGGTCAAATCCAACTGAAAAGTAACACCGCCGCTCTGCGAGTAACCTGCTGCAATCGTTGAACTACCAGAAGGTTGCTCTTCTACTGTATAGTTGACATCTACTTGATCTGGCTGATTGGGTACTGGTTTTACATCAACGTTAACTGCTTTGAAGAAACCGGTACGCATAAGGCGTGTACGTGAAAGCTGAATCTTTTCACTAGAGGCAAGAGACCCTTCCAATTGACGCATCTCACGGCGCAATACTTCATCTTGAGTTTTTAGATTGCCTGTGAAGTTGATACGGCGAACATAAATAGGACGTGCAGGATCGATATAATAATCCACGTCAACCATCTTGGTATCGTCATTAATGCGTGGTACGGGTCTAACTTGGGCTAAATAATATCCTTCGTTACCATAGCGTCTCTTGAGCGCGGCTGTTGTTTCATCCAGTTTGGCTTGTGAATATTTTTCATTAGGCGCAAAAGTAACCAGCTCTTTTAGTTCGTTGTTATCAAAAGTCGGCTTACCTAAGAAATTGACGTCACCAAACTGATATTGCTCACCTTCACTCAAACTGACTTCGATGAACACACTACGTTTATCTTCACTAATATTGAGTACCGCGTTATCTACTGCGAAACGCACATAACCATCGTTTTGATACAATGCTTTTAAGTTGTCTAAACTGGCGGCCAGTTTTTCTTGTGCATATCGATCAGATTTTGATAGCAAGCGTGTCCATGATGATTCTTTTACAGCAAAGACATCTTTGATTTCTTCATCACTAAAATGTTTGTTACCAATCACATTGATATCAACAACTTTAGCAGGCTTACCTTCGATGAAGCGCACATCAAGCTTGACGCGATTACCATCAAGTACCGTCTGATCTACTTCAATATTACTGTTGTAATAGCCTTGACTGATATACTGCTGTTGTAGCTCATTAGCAACGCCTTGCAGGGTCGATTGCTTCAGTACATTACCGACAGACAGCCCAGCATTCCCAAGGCCTTGCTCAAGCCCTTCTTTAGGAATGAGCTTATTACCTTCAAAATTCACTTCGGCAATGGTTGGACGTTCAATAACATCAAACCTTAGATTGCCACCTTCGACACGGCTTTGAATATCAGCAAAGTTTTCAGTCGCATACAGTGCCTTGATACTGGCAGCTAAGCTACTGTCATTTACCGTATCTCCTACCGTAATAGGTAGAACCGGATAGAGGCTATCAGGGGTTAGGCGTTGCAAGCCATTGAAACCGATGTCAGTCACTACAAATTCTGCAGCCTGTACCGGCATACTCATCATCGCTACAACTAACGGCAACCCAGCCGCGCTCATAAATAAAGGCGTACGCATAAACACTATCCGTCAATAAAAAACTTGCTAAAGTTAAGGTAAAAAGCATATGTTGTCCAGCCCATTTGCACAAAGTCGCAACTCCATGCATGGCTAACTCAGAACACTTTATATAAAAAGAATCACAAAATAAACTAAAAATTACGATTAGTACAGAGGCGATGACACAAAGTATCTTGCGTATAATAGCAACAATCAAAGCGTAAGAGCCATTAAACCATTAGTATATCGTGCTTTATTGATTATATTACTCATTAACCGATCAAAACAGCCGACTGATGTCATTACCAATTGCTAACACCATGAAACTTGCCAGTAAGAGTAAACCGATATTTAACCCCACCATTTGCACCCTTTCAGAGAGCGGCTTACCGCGAATCAGTTCGATGAAATGATAAACGATATGACCACCATCCAATACTGGAATCGGTAAAAGATTCAACACAGCAAGACTCAGGCTAATCAATGCAGCCGTCGATAATACCATCTGCCAACTGATATCAAAGCTTTGCTTGGCGACTTTGGCAATGGTAATCGGACCTGACAAGTTATCCAGACCAATCATACCTGAGAGCATTTTTCCCATCGAGCTTACCGTCATCACGGCGAGTTGCTCAGTCTTCTCGAACGACTTGACCAATGACTCGCCAGGGCCATAAACCACGGTGGTTTTGTAAGCATCAGGAATAACAATCTCAGTCTGATCAACCATGGCGCCAATTTGACCGTAATTATTACCCAAGTTGTCTTTTTTACCTTGCGGCATAATTTGCAATTGCACCGTTTTGTCATCACGCAATACGGTAAAATCAAGTAACACCTCGGGATTATCACGAATAATACGCGTGGCGCTAATCCAATCGTCAATGTTTTGATTATTGATGGCGGTAATACGATCGCCCACCTGTAGACCTTGACGGCTAGCCGCACCATCAGCCGCCAATTCACCGACAATCGGGGCAATCTGTGGCTGCCACGGTAACATACCAAAGCTGGTTAGCGCGTCTTTACCTTGTGCATCACCTTGCATAAATTGTGTGACTGGTGCTTGATAGGTTTTGATCGACTGATTGGGTTGAGCATCTGACTGTAGTGTAATACTCACATTGTCTGTCTCACCCATCCGTCCTGCAAGGCGATAATTGATACCTTCCCACGTCTGTACATCGTGCCCATCAATCGCAACAATCTTATCACCGACAGGTAACTGCGCCATCGCAGCTGGGGTATCTGGCAGCACTTGCCCAATTTTGGTAGCCAATTGCTCAGACGGCGTCATAAACAACACCCAAAAGAGCGCAATAGCAATGATGAAATTCATGATAGGCCCAGCGGCGACAATCGCAATCTTCTTGAGCGGATGCTGATAATTAAACGCAAGATGCTGTTCATCTTTTGCGACATTGCCTTCACGCTCATCAAGCATTTTGACATAGCCGCCCAGTGGCAATGCTGAGATACGATAATCGATGCCACTTTTTTGCTGGTCCAACCAAATAGTTTAGGGCCAAAACCGATAGAGTATGTTAATACTTTGACGCCGCACATCCGTGCCACGATATAGTGCCCCCACTCATGTAAGGCAATGAGTGGACCTAAGACAAATATTGCCGCAAGAAGCGTTAATAAAAACGTCATGATCTTTTCTCAGTATTGTTGCTTAGCATCTTTTATCAACATCAACATCAACATCAACATCAACATCAACATCAACATCTTCACTGATATCGTTTATTAGTACCATTTTTTAACCAAGAGGCTATTTATGGCTAATGATTGCTACGATTATGCCAATTTTGCCACAAGCTTATCAGTAAGGTGACGCGCTATTTTGTCAATGGCCAATATATCTTCTATGTCAGCCGTTTCGTTTAATGGTGGCAACTGTATATCGTTTAAGGCACGCTCATTGATATCAGCAATGTCAGTTAAACGAATTTGTCCATCCAAAAACGCCGCCACTGCAATTTCATTGGCTGCATTTAGTACAATAGTCGCCTGCGTACCTGCTTGCATTGCTTGACGAGCAAGGCGTAGACAGGCAAATTTTTGCAGATCAGGCTCAATGAGCTCCAAACCACTAAGTGCATATAAATCTAATGGCTGTGAGCCACTATCAATACGGCTCGGGTAACTGAGCGCATGAGCAATCGGCGTTTTCATATCTGGGCTGCCTAATTGCGCCAAAAAACTGCCATCACTATATTCTACCATTGAGTGAATGATACTTTGTGGATGAATGACCACATTTATCTTATTTTCAGGCAGATCAAACAAATGACAAGCCTCGATCAACTCAAGCCCTTTATTCATCATTGTGGCTGAGTCGACAGATATCTTCTGGCCCATTGACCAGTTAGGGTGCTTGACTGCCTCTGCAACAGTTGCTTGCTGCATCTGTTCAAAAGACTGCTGCAAAAATGGGCCACCTGAAGCCGTCAACCACAGTTTGCGTACACCATGATTTGGCTGATGAATTTGGGTGTTGTCTTGCTGAATAGCGAGTGGTAAGCACTGGAAAATAGCATTGTGCTCAGAGTCGAGGGGTAACAACGTAGCATTATGTGTTTTGACCGCATTGATCATGACCTGCCCTGCCATCACCAGCGCTTCTTTATTGGCGAGCAAAATACGCTTACCTGCGCGTGCTGCGGCTAAGGTAGAAGGCAGTCCTGCTGCGCCTACGATGGCAGCAACAACCGTATCTGTTTGGGTATCGGTTGCAATATCTATCAGACCAGCCTCGCCCCCGACCACCTCAATATCAAGCCCTGCCACACTAAGCCGCGCAGCAAAATCATCCACTGCCGATAGAGGTACGCTCACACGTTTTGGTAAAAACTGCTGACAAAGTCCAAATAGCTTATCTAAACGGTGGTAGCCTGACAATGCGTAAACTTCATAATGTTGCGGTTGCGCCGCTAATATTGCTAACGTGCTATCGCCAATCGAGCCTGTCGCGCCTAGTACGGCAATGCGTTGCGTCATAACCATTAATGCCTATGATATTTAGTATTTAGAGAAGGAGAAAAGAATAAATGAGGGTTGAACAGTATAAAAGGCAATAAAGCTATATAGCAATAAATAAGACCGTTGTAAAAGACTAGCCAAAACGGTCACTTCGCTTACTTATCACATCATAAAATCAGCTAAGTGACTTTGTCTTATACCACAATCAAACCTAGCTGCTGTATCGCCCAAAAGCCAAGTGCAAATATCGGAGTTGCAGATAGCAATGAATCAATACGATCAAGTACACCACCATGCCCTGGTAAGATGGTACCAGAGTCTTTGACATCAGCACGGCGCTTGAGCATTGATTCAAAAAGATCACCAAGCACAGAAGCCAGAATCGTTAGCGCCGATAGTGCCACAAAGGCGACTAGCGATGCGCCCGTCAGTTGTAGCTTAAACACACTGATCGCAACGACTACCAGTAGACCTGTAATCAAACCACCGGCCAATCCTTCCATACTCTTATTTGGTGAGACATTGGGTGCCATTTTTCGGCGGCCAAGCTTACGACCAACAAAATAAGCACCGCTATCAGCACACCAGACCAATAAAAACACATAAAGTAGCCACCATGCTGATAGCTGCCAGAGGTAAAAAATCGCAGTAATGGAGGCTGTCAAAATAACCACACCCAACAACGCTAGATGTTTTCCGTACCATTTTGTCTGTGTTGGGAATGCACGTACCCAAGACAATGCCATCAGCCATATGACAAGCGAGGCCGTCCACCAGAATAACCAAGTCACCTTCAACATAAGCGATACGACAGTTATCACTAAAACTAATAGCACAAAGACAATAGGTTGACGCCACTTCGGCATCAACTTCGCCCACTCATGAGCTGCGATAATGACGCCAACGGCTAAAAGCGGTGCGAATAAAATAGGGGTTTGGCTCGCAAACATTGCAATACCAACGATAATAACGAGAACTATTGCCGTTCTAATTCGTTGCCACATACTTATCGAGCCTTATAATAATGAAGAAGGTACAGTCAAAAAAAATGCATTATAACAGTTGATAGACCTGTGCCCATTAATAGCATTGACCCTCATTAAAACGGTTTATCATCTCGTAAGCAAGCGGTATTAGCGACCTAGAGAATACTGTCTGAATTTTTATGGCTACTATTGCATCAGCGACTATGCTGCTCTATCCCTACCTGCTCGCTGGTTTTACCAAAACGGCGTTGACGCTGTGCAAACTCAGCCATCATCGAAGCCAGCTCTTCTGGAACAAAATCTGGCCATAAAGTTGGCGTGAAAAACAACTCTGCATAGGCCGCTTGCCATAATAAAAAATTCGATATTCGATAATCACCACCGGTACGAACCAGCATGTCTACTGCTGGAGCGTCTGCCAGTTGTACTTGCTCACCGAGCATTTCTGCACTAATATCTTCAGCCCTCAACTCACCTGCCTGCACTTGTTGTGCCAGCTGTTTTGCTGCATGAGCAATATCCCATTGTCCACCGTAGCTAATCGCAATGACTAATGTCATGGCATCAAAGCTTGCAGTTTCTGCTTCGGCATCCGCCATTAACGCTTGTAATTTTTCACTAAGCTGACTGCGATCACCGATAAAACGTAAGCGAATACAGTATTTTTTCATACGCGGCATTTGCTCATCAATGGTCGATGCCAACAACTGCATTAATAGTGCAACTTCACTAGGTGGTCGCTGCCAATTTTCGCTAGAGAAAGCAAAAACAGTCAGTACTTCAATACCGGTCTCGACACAATATTCTACGATAGGGTCTAAAGCAGTTTTACCAGCTATGTGACCTTGACCTTTACCCAGGTTATTGGCTTTGCCATATCTGTTATTACCATCCATGATAATAGCGATATGACGAGGAAGAATGTTAGGAGCCGTAACGGCTGAAGTGGACATAGGCAAACTTGCTTATTGTTAAGGTAAAATAATAATAACGTGTGCAGTGGCGATTAAAAGCGCCATGTAAATAATTCACAAATTTATCATAATTTAGCGATCAAAATTTTTATAGCTTACAATATATTTGAGAAATATCAGTAAACTGCACTCACATTAATAAATCATATTATCCATGTCATAATAAACAGCCAATAACTACAAGGTATTGGCTGCTAAATTACAGATAATCTACCGAATTGATTCTTGCTATAAATACCAAATGGATCAGTATTAAACTTCCATCAAATCGCTTTCTTTTTTGCTGAGGCGGCTATCGATAGTTTCAATGTACTTGTCAGTGATTTTTTGGATGTCATCGTTAGCACGGCGCTCATCATCTTCTGAGATTTCTTTCTCTTTGCTAGATCTTTGATGTCATTCATCATATCACGGCGAATATTACGGATAGACACACGGCTGCTCTCTGCTTCTCCGCGAGCAAGTTTTTGCATATCGCGTCGGGTGTCTTCGGTCAACGCTGGCATGGGCACACGAATCACATCCGCTGTCATTGGGTTTAGGCCCAAATCTGCTTCGCGAATGGCTTTGTCTACTGCTTGTACCATCGTACGGTCAAACGGTTGAACCAATAACGTACGTGAGTCTTCAACGTTCACGCTGGCGACTTGGTTTAGGGGGTTGGTGCACCGTAGTAGCTGACCATCACGCCTGACAACATACCTGGTGTGCACGTCCAGTGCGAACTTTACTGAAAGTGCTCTCAAGCGCTTCCAACGTTTTTTGCATGCGTGCTTCGCCGTCTTGCTTAATCTCTTTAATCATTGTGTGTCCTTATTTATCGCTATCGACAAATTTTTTATTTGCTATTGGGATATTTGTTATTAGCTACTTTTTGTTATTAGCCACTCTCTGAAGTGACCGATCAACGCTACATCAATTCAGGGAATTAATTAATGAAAAACGCGTGTGCCTTCGTTTTCACCCATGATGACATTTAGCAATGCATTAGGTTTGGTCATATCAAACACTTGTAGCGGTACGTTATGCTCGCGGCATAGCGCGATAGCCGTCAAATCCATCACGCCAAGTTTCTGCTCTAACACTTCATCAAAGGTGAGCCCGTCGTATTTTTTGGCATCAGTATGGAGGCTTGGGTCTTTGTCATAAACGCCATCAACCTTAGTCGCTTTCAAAATCAAGCCGGCTTCAATCTCGATACCACGCAAACAAGCAGCCGTATCAGTGGTGAAGAATGGGTTGCCTGTTCCAGCAACAAAGATACACACTTCACCATTTTTGAGATAGCGAATCGCATTACGACTGCTATAGCTTTCGGTGACCTCACCAATTGGCAATGCAGACATCAAACGCGTTTTGATATTACGACGCTCAAGCGCATCACGCATCGCCAGACCATTCATGACAGTGGCTAGCATACCCATCTGATCACCCGTCACACGGCCAACCAAACCTTCTTTTTGTAATTGTGCGCCGCGATATAAGTTGCCACCGCCAACCACGATACCAACCTGAACACCTAGTCCACGCAAATGAGCGATAGACAGGCTCATTTTATCGAGCACTTCGGTATCAATACCCATGTCTTTGCTACCAGCCAAGGCTTCACCAGAGAGTTTTAGCAAGATACGGGCGTAACGCGGGTTTTTGTCAGACATGAGGTCACCTTATTATCATGAAATTATAAAGAAAATTATGGGTAAAACACAAATCAGGTTTGCCCGTAACGCTGCACTTAAAGACAAGCGTATTAAACAGGCTAAATTGCGCTAATTGTAGCAAAAACTGCCCGCTATTGGGCAATTTTCACTCGTATATCTTGTCGAACACTTAACCTTGATAACTGGCAAATAGATCATATTCGCTGGCATCATCAATCGTCACGGTCAGGAACTGCCCAACTTTGACTTGAGCAGTAATGTCATCAACATAGACATGCCCGTCAATTTCAGGCGCATCAGCATAACTGCGGCAAATAGCGATATTCTCATCACTATCAATCTCATCAACCAATACCATTAAGGTTTTGCCGACTTTTTCTTGTAGTTTTTGCGCTGAGATCTCTTGTTGCAGCGCCATCAAACGCTCGTAGCGAGATTGCTTGACGTCTTCAGGCACATGGCTTGGCAAATCATTGGCGACAGCACCTTCTACTTCTGAATACGTAAATGCCCCCACGCGGTCAAGTCGCGCCTCGACCAGCCAATCAAGCAAGCACTGAAAATCTTCTTCAGTCTCGCCTGGGAAGCCAACTACGAAAGTTGAGCGAATCACGATATCAGGGCAGATATCACGCCATGCTTTGATACGAGCCAAGGTATTTTCGCTGTGCGCAGGGCGTTTCATTGCTTTTAGAATACGATGACTGGCATGCTGAAACGGAATATCGAGATAAGGCAGCAGTTTCTTTTCGCCCATCAGCTCGACGACTTTGTCTACATGTGGGTATGGATAAACATAATGCAGACGCACCCAAATGCCTAGATCATTCAAGGCTTGGCATAAATCATAAAACTTAGACTTGAGCGGCATGCCATTCCAAAAGCTGGTCTTATATTTGAGGTCCAGCCCATAGGCTGAGGTGTCTTGCGAGATGATAAGCAACTCTTTCACGCCCGCTTTTTTGAGCGCCATGGCTTCGTTCATGACATTATCAATCGGGCGCGACACGAGATCACCGCGCAAACTTGGGATAATACAGAACGTACAGCGGTGGTTACAGCCTTCTGAGATTTTTAGATACGCATAATGACTGGGCGTCAGTTTGACCCCCGCTTCATTGATCAAGTCTATTTTTGGGTCGTAATTGGCATCCAAGCTGCGATTTGGCTTTGGCACGTGCTGTGCAACGGCTGTAATCACTTCATCATAGGCATGCGCGCCTGTCACTGCGAGTACAGCGGGATGCATCTCACGGATTTTTTCCGCTTCTTTGCCCAGACAGCCTGTGACAATTACTTTGCCGTTTTGACTAATGGCCTCGCCAATCGCATCAAGCGACTCTTGCACCGCTGACTCAATAAAACCGCAGGTGTTGACCACGACCAAATCTGCACCGTCATAGTCGCTTGCAACTTGATAGCCATCACGGCTCAGCTCAGTGATGATACGCTCACTATCCACCAAGGCCTTGGGGCAACCTAGTGACACAAACCCAATTTTTGGCGCTGCACTCACTGGCATCGTGGCAGTTGCATTAGCCGTCGAGGCTGAAGTAGCGTGGCTGCTTTGAGTAATGCTGCGGTTTTGATTGTGGTTGGCTTTATGATGATAAGGCTGGTCAGTATGTGTTTGACTGACATCTGTCTGACTCTGCTCTTGCGGTATTGATGGCTTTGCAGGATTAAAGATAGTGGCAGTGTCTTTTACGGCTGACGTAGGGGCTGTCGTTGTCGTGTTCACTGACTCGGTAGAAGTTTTGGACATGGCTGACCTTGCTAGAGATAAATTGGCTGAGCGCATTGTACGTTTTTTTTGCAAAAATCACCAGTTTTGCCGCTCTATAGTCTTGATTTATGGTTAAATATTGATTCAAATATCCTATTTTTCTGGGCAATATCCATGACTGCTGATTTTATCACCACCAAAACCAACCCTGATTTAGCATTCGTATCACAGCATCTATTCACCGCTATTTTGTGGGTCAATGATCAGTTATCGATAACCCGTTTAAATGCTCAAGCGGAGCAATTACTGGCTATTAGTAGTGGGAGGTTAATTAACCAGTCTATCTTGACGCTATTGGCACCCGATGAATTAAAACTAAAAGAAAATGCTTCTATCGACAATGTCAGTGATGATAGTGAAAACAAACCTCTGGATGAACCCCTCTACTCTTTGACAGAGCGGTTCAATCAAGCACAAAACTACCAACAGCCTTTTATTGACCATGATCATGTCATCCAAACGCCTTTGAATGGCAACTTAATACTCTCAGTCGATTATAGCGTGACGCCTGTTATCTACGAGCAGCAGTCGTATTTTATTATCGAGATGTGGGGCAAAGACCGCCAAAGTCGCATCTCAGAGGAGCAGCGCCAGCAGCAGCAATATGCGGTTGCTCGTCACATGCTACGGTCGGTCGCGCATGAAATCAAAAACCCACTTGCGGGCATTCGGGGTGCAGCGCAGTTATTACAGCGACAGTTTATTAAATTCAGTGATGCGAATACGACGGCGGCTAACAGTCACTCTAACGCGCTCAGCATCTCACAGGACACTAGCGCTGGCACAAACGATGATTTACATAAGATGAATCAAAAACTGCGCAACTATACCGATATTATCATCTCAGAAACTGACCGTTTGACACATCTGATTGCTCAACTGCTTGGCTCAAATCAGCTGCCAAACTGGCAAACGCTGAATGTCCATGAACCACTAGAGCATGTTTTGACCTTGGTAGTCAGTCAATACCCACAAGTGACGATACAGAGGGATTATGATTTGTCATTGCCTGAGTTGTGTGCTGACAAAGACCAATTGATTCAGGTATTTTTAAATATTATGAATAATGCGTGTGAGTCTATGACTGAGTTTGAGCAAACGCTACAGCAGAACAAGCTCTCTGCGTCTAAGGAGTTACCATTAACCGATGTGCAGACCGATAGAGAGACTGCTTATCAGCCAACCTTGCACATTCAAACGCGCGTTGCCTTTCAGCATACGATTGTTGGGCAGCAGCACAAGCAAGTGCTGCAAATCACTATCACTGACAATGGTTCGGGCATTGATCCGGCACTTATCGGACAAATATTTTTTCCGATGGTGACCAGCCGTGCAGCAGGTACTGGCCTTGGCTTATCTATCGTACAAGATATTATCAGCCATCATCATGGTATGATTGATGTGAGCTCTACAGAGGAGGCGAACGGCAAGCAAACACGCTTTACACTATATCTGCCTTTTACCCAGCCCGTCACTGAATCATAGAACACATGGCGGCATAAAACTGCTAAATTGTAAGACATCCAATCCCAAACCGACAATAACAATTGCTCATTAGGCCCGATACATGACCCAATACAGTGACAACCAAAACCCTAAAAGCGATGCACACTCTCCAATAGTCACCGTCAATAATGCACCCAGCGATCAGCCTGCAACGCTCTGGTTAATCGACGATGATGCAGCGCTGCGTATGGTATTGGCCGATACGTTTGAAGATGCTGGATTGACCGTTATCAGTTTTACCCAAGCGCAGGCAGCATGGACTCGGCTCAATGATGCGCTAAAACAGCAAGAATCAGCCACACAGCTGCCAGACGTAATATTGACTGATATTCGTATGCCAATGATGGATGGATTGTCATTTAGTGACTGGGTACACCAGCACTTTCCGGACATGCCGATTGTCATTATGACAGCGCACTCAGACCCTCACCTCTGCGATTAATAGCTATCAGACCGGTGCGTTTGAATACTTGCCAAAGCCCTTTGACCTAGATGATGCTGTTGCCACTATCTATAAAGCGATCAACTACCAGCCAAATATGGCGTTAGCTCATTATTCGAACGAATCTGATACCCATATCGCGACTGACGCGCGCGCCGACAGTGATATAACACCTGAAGCACCTACCAGTACAAACTCTAAACACAGCAAAAATAAAGCTGAGGTGACAACTGCCTCTAAAGCTAATAGCAATCCGAGCGGTATCATCGGTCAGTCACAAGCCATGCAAACCGTGTTTCGTGCCATTGGTAGATTGGCGCAGTCCCCCATCTCGGTCTTAATTACTGGAGAGTCAGGAACAGGTAAAGAGTTGGTTGCCAGTGCCTTGCATCAGCACTCACCGCGCAAACAGCAACCATTTATCGCACTTAATATGGCAGCCATACCACATGATTTGATTGAGTCTGAATTATTTGGTCACGAAAAGGCGCGTTCACTGGTGCAACGACAACTCGTCAAGGACGTTTTGAGCAGGCTAATGGCGGTACGTTATTTTTGGACGAAATTGGCGACATGCCCTTTAGTACCCAAACACGTCTGTTACGCGTACTGGCCAATGGCGAGTTTTATCGCGTTGGTGGACAGCAGCCGATCCAAGTAGATGTCCGTATCATCGCCGCCACTCACCAGAACTTAGAAGAATTAGTCAAACAAAATCGTTTCCGTGAAGATTTGTTTTATCGTCTCAATGTCATTCGTCTACCGCTGCCACCACTGCGTAAACGCCCCGAAGACATTCCTGCATTAGCGACCTACTTTATGCAGTCGGCAGCTGAGCAAATGAACACAACACCGAAACATTTGCATCCTGCGGCCTTACAGATGATGCAGACCTTTGACTGGCGCGGCAATGTGCGTCAACTTGAGAATGTCTGCCTATGGCTGACAGTGATGGCCACGGGCGACACCGTGATGGCCACAGACTTGCCACCAGAGCTATTAGAAAACACGCCTCTAGACTCAGAGCTAGACCAAGAACACGACTCGTCACCACAAGCAAATGCAGAAAACCCTCAACTGCAAAATAAAGACGACTTAAATAATTACAGCCAAAATAATCAAGTCACACTCCTGCCAGTCCAAATTGGCAAAAAGCTCTTGCTATCTGGGCTGAGCAGTCTCTCAATACAGGCGAAACTGATATTCTACAAACGGCCACGCCTGAGTTTGAGCGGGTCTTGCTAACAGCAGCACTCAACCATAGTGGTGGCAAAGATAGAGGCAGCAAGTTTACTTGGTTGGGGTCGCAATACCCTGACCCGTAAATTACAGCAGTTAGATATCTCTGCACCCAGAGTGCCATCCAAGGAGTAAATAAAGGCTTAAAACGCAATATTAAAAAAGCCATTAATATCAATTATTTATAAAAATACGTGAAAATAAATGCAAAATAACTAAAAATAATCGCAAATAGGGGTTGACCAGAAATTCAAACTCTATATAATAGCCAACCACTGAGACGCACTACCGAATCAGTTAACTGTCTAGATAGCGTTTGAACTTAATCGCTTTTGATGATAGAGTAACGGAAAATGGGGCTGTGGCGGAATTGGTAGACGCACCAGATTTAGGTTCTGGCGCCGCAAGGTGTGAGAGTTCGAGTCTCTCCAGCCCCACCATTTTCGGATAGTGATAAAAGTTCTCAAACCTATACTAGACCTGCTTTCGAGCAGGTTTTTTTATGTCTGCAATTTGAGTCTAATCCCACGATGGGATAGATCGTGGGATTGCACAGAACTGACCTATCACCCGCAAACCTTGTTTTTATTCACGTACAGCGCCTTAACTTCTACATCCCAGATATTTTAGCGTGGGATTGAGTATAAATATCCGTCATATCTCGTCATTTCAAACAGCTGGTTATCTGCCCTTTCCCTAGTTACGGCAAAGCCACCGCCATGATCGTCATGGTCGTCGAAAACCATGTTTTTTTATCGTGGGCGAGGCGGGCTTCGATTGCGTTTTTGAAAGCTAAAAAAATCCGCTCGATTTAGAGCGGATATATTGATCTTAAAATTGGTTATTTAATCTTCATCTTTGAGTAGCGAGTAGTCTTTGAATCTGATGACTTCTTCACCTAGCCAATCATTAATCTGTAGCATGGTCTGTTGTAGGGGCATAAGCTCATTGACTGCGAAAACTCTGGCCGCTTTGATTAGATCACCAAAGCCCGCCGCATTGGTCGGTGACGCTCCCATCAGTTGAGGTGGTACTCGATGAGCAGCTGCAATATCTATTCGACTCGCTTCTTTGATTTTAAAGAAGTCATCATTGGCACTGACTTCACTGATCGGTAAGATTTGGATTCCGTCCTTTTTACCGTTGGGCGAATACATGAATAGGTTACGAAAGTTACCAGGGCCTTTGCTATCTTTCAAAGCTTTACGGATTGCATCAATGTCTTCTTTGTTTGTTGCTGGATCATTGATGTATAAGATGTACCCCGCATGACTACCATTCAAGTAATACTTACGTCTGAATAACGTCGCTGACTCATCAAGCCATGCTGCATTCAATGCGGACAAATATTCAGGTGCGCCGTATACTTCTTGATTAACATCAGGCTCAATTATATGGCAGATGTTTTCTGCTTTATATTCATGTGGCTCTGCCCAGCTGTGCGTGGCAAAATAATATTTGTCACCATTGACGCCGACGCGCATGTATTTACCCAATGGCACGTTTAGCTTCATAGTTTTTTTTGATCGTGACTGTACTCGCTCAACGTATGCGTTGCCAAACGTCAAATGATCTAGTGCAAGCTTACTGAAATCACGATGTGATAGTAGAGGATGCGGTATAAAAGTACTGGCCAAGATATTGCGCTTAACAAAGATAGCACTACTATGATGTGGCGATGCTCTCATTGTCTTAGACAAAGCATCTGGGTCGTACGGCGGTGCATACCACAGTTGATGATTATGACATTCGCCCCAGTATAAAGTTTGCCATTGTTCCATCACTGGGATGGGATCGCCGAAGGTAAAAGCCTCCATGCCCGGCATTTCTACCACTGCATGATTTTCTGTTTCATTCATTCAAATATCTCCAGTGCGGATTCGTCTTCACCTTGAGCAATTGCCAAAGGCTCTCTATGTGCATTAATGCCCATGCTAGATCCGCATGGCCAGTATCTTCATTGCGATCGGCTTTATAAGTGACCGCTTTTTCGCTGCTAGTGATTGTTTTGTGTATCGAAGTAAACGCGCCTACTACATCCGTCCATTCGTGGTCAAAAGTTAAGCGGCCTTTTTTGATAACGTCCTTTGTCTTTAGGACAAATTGCTGCTTCAACTCTGGGCTGTAATGCAGCTTGACAGCTTGCGGATAAAACTTAATGACCGACTGATAGACACCAATACCAAGACCAGTCACGTCAATCGCTATATATTCAACGTTATACTTTTCTGTCATTTCTCTGATGACGTTTGCTTGTGCTTCGAAGTCTGGGTTTTTAAACTGCAAACGCTCAATGCCGCGTATCATGCCGTTTGGTGTACTTGGTGCTGCTAATATCACAAGTCCAGCGCTATCACGGCTCAATGACGGATCATAGCCAAGCCATACTGGCTGATTACCAAGTGGCCTTGGCGTATAAGGCTTCCAGTCATCCCATATCTCTAACGTATCGACCATGCATGACTGTAGTTCGCTGACACTAAAAGCGGATAACGTGTCATCAATAAATTCACACATCAGCAAGTTGTTGAACTCGTCCTCGCTGTATTCCATCCGCAAGTCATCAATGTCGAACAGGTCACAACCACCGTTCATAGCGTCATAAACATTGACGACTTGCCGCCATTGTTTGTCACCGCACAACTTGCCGTTTTTTAGATTATGCGGGGTGACATCAATCTCAATCCGGTCATCGCCCTTACGCCCACGGTTATACAGTTGGCCAGTCCAAAATTTATAGGCTTGATGTTGCTTGGATGATGGCGTTGATATGTATGTCTGACGCCATTTTTTGTGCATGGCCATACCTGATGCAACTTTTCTGAATTCAATAAACTTATGAATCCAAAAATATTCGTCCATATATACGTTGCCGTGATACGACTGCGCGGTACGGCTGTTTGTACCTAAAAAATACAGGCTTGCGCTGTAGTCCTTTTCTGGGCCTTCGATGTTGAGTGTAATTGGATCGCCAGTCAGCTCGATCCCTGCCGTTTCCATCGCCCATGCAATGATGTATTCGCGGAATACACGCGCTTGCGCCTTGGATGCGGATAAAAATATTTGATTACGGCCAGTCTCAATGGCATCAAGAAATGCCTCGCGTGCGAAATACCAAGTTGCGCCAATTTGGCGTGATTTTAATAGGTTACGGATACGATTAGTGAGACCTGCGCTGTACCAGACTTTTTGATAATCAAACAGGCAATCACGGAATGAGTCTTTGAATTTATCGATATCATCTATCTGTATGACGTTTGAAGGGTTTTTTTGTCCTGCTTTGCGCCCACGGTTGGATAGGTTGGGATTGAGATCCGACTGTTTGCCAGACTCTTTATATTTATGGATCTTGGCCATTCTCTCTACTTGACGACCAAGCAGGTCAATCTCTTTGAAGTCTTTACCAGTCTTATCGTCTTTGTTAATCAGCTGTACCAATCGCGCTTCGAGCGTGGACTCTACCTCGATCTAGAGGCTTTGCTTCATCCCAACCGTCTGATTTTTTCCATCCATCTACGGTCGTGCGCGGTGTACTAACCATTTCTGCAATCGCGCTAATACTCCAACCTTGCCAATAGAGACCACGGGCAACGGTTTTGGGGTTCTCTCCAGTCGGTAGGGGTGATAAGGGCAGACATTAACGCAGCTCATAAGGGTATGACGCTACTTTGGTTTATCAGCCTCTCTATATCATGCTTGTTTTGCGTGTATTTGCTCAATCCACGCTTTTTTGTTTTGTTTTTGCATATCGCAATAGGTCAAAGTAAAGCTTTAAAAATGACTTCCCTTTTATCTAACTCATGGACCGTCTATGACTACCAAAACTTTTCGAGTTGCACGCGCTGGCCAAACTACGGACGGCCGTGAAATCACTCGCGAACAGATAACTCAAATGGCCGCCAGCTATAATCCAGAAGTATACGGTGCACGGGTAAATTTAGAACATTACCGTGCAATGTTCCCAAATTCTGACTTTCGCTGTTATGGCGATGTGATATCGCTATCGACTGAAGAAGTTGATGATCATTTATATCTATTGGCAGAAGTTGATCCAACGCCTGAATTGATCGCGCTCGCCAAGTCGAAGCAAAAGGTTTATTTCTCTATTGAGTTCTATCCAGAATTTGCTGATACCAAAGAAGCCTATATGGTTGGTTTAGCTTGTACCGATAGCCCTGCCTCGCTTGGCACCAGCTATATGAAGTTTTGCCAACAGCATCCAGATGAAAGCCCTTTATCTGCTCGCAAACAAAACCCTGACACTTACATTTCCACTGCCGAAAGCGCTTGGGAATATAAAGATGAACCAAAATCAGTCTTTGCAACCGTCAAAGATATGTTTGCCGCACCTGTCACACCTAAAACAGACAAAGATAAAGAGCTGGCCACCGCACAAGCTTTTGCTGAACTACCGGCAACCATCAAAAGCTTCCAAGATGTCCTGCAAACAATGGCAAGCTCTATTGACACGATCAACGCCTCTGTTGGGCATTTAAACACGACGGTATCTGATTTTGCTGAAAAGCAAAACGAAGTTGAAACGTCTTTGAAGAGCGTGCAAGACAATCTTGATAATACACCTGAAGACAATTATACCCAGCGTCCAGCTGCAACCGGCTCATCTGATTACGTCAAATCTGACTGCTAATACTACCTAATAGCAATACATAACTGACTACTAATACATTAGGACTTCCCCAATATGAAAAATACTACCCGTCAGCAATTTAACGGCTATCTTGCAAATCAAGCAGAGCTAAATGGCGTACCAAGCGCTACCGAGCAATACACGGTCGAGCCATCAGTACAGCAAAAGTTGAAACCCGAGTTCAAGAATCAAGCGAGTTTTTGAAAAGATTAACGTCATCCCTGTTACCGATCAAAAGGTGAAGCGCTTGGGCTTGGTATTAGTGGCGGTATCGCAAGCCGTACCAACACCAAAAACGGTAAGCGCCGTGAACCGAAAAACGTTGGTGAAGTGGGCCCTATTTACACTTATGTATGTGAAAAGACAGACTTTGATACTGCTATCCCTTACAACAAGCTAGACAGTTGGGCGCGTGATCCAAAGTTCCAAGAGAAAATTCGTGACGCGGTACTAAAACAGCAAGCGCTCGATCGTATCACTGTCGGTTTTAACGGCACTCATGTCGCCGCTGATACTGACATTGATGTCAATCCGTTGTTGCAAGATGTCAATATCGGCTGGTTGCAAAAATACCGCGATAATGCCCCTGAATCTGTAATGACTGAATCAGAAGTTGGTACTGGTAAAGTCACCGTCGGTTCTGGCGCAACAAACTATAAGAATCTCGATGCTTTGGTAAAGATAGCGTCGATAACTTGATTGACCCTATCGTCCGTGATGATAGTGACTTGCGCGTTATCCTGGGTCGTGATTTAAAACAAAGCCGCGATTTCAATATGGTCAATGACAACAACACGCCAAGCGAAGTCATTGCTGTCAACTCATTGCTGATGCTGGATAAAGTGGGTGGCATTACGATTGAGCCAACGCCACCAAACTTTCCATCTGACGCTATCTTGATCACCCCACTCGACAACCTGTCTATTTACTATCAAGAAGGCAGCCGTCGCCGTAACCACAAAGACGAGCCTGAATATGATCGCGTCGCCTTTTACGAATCAGACAATGAAGCGTATGTGGTTGAAAACTACAAAGCTGGCTGCTTGATTGAAAATGTTGAGCTTGTCTAATGACAGAAGGATGGGACGGATGAAAATTAACGAAGGATGGGAATTATGAGCGACAGCATGACCCCAGCGCAGCGTCATCGTCAAGCCGCGCTGGCACAAAAAGAAGTGACCAATATCGCAGCGGGACCAAATGCTGTGTATCGCTTATTACAGTTGAAACTACGCGAAGATAAGCAGGCGTTAAAGTCTAAGCAATCTATCCAAGCCAAAATTGAGCTAAAGCGCGAATTGGTTGGTCATTATGACGAATGGATCAATGCAACTTTAACAGCCGGTAAAGGCGATCAAGACAATCTATTGACCACGCTTATGCTTTGGCATATCGATATCGGTAGCTTTGAGCGTGCGCTTGATATCGCTGAATACGCGATGAAGCATGATTTGAAAATGCCAGACGCGCATCAACGTACACTCGCTACTGTCGTCGCTGAAGAGATTGCTGACACTGCCAAAAAACTGGCTGCCAGTGGTGAGATCACTGATGAGCAAATCGCGCAAGTATTGCGAGCATCAACCATAACAGCTGAGGAAGACATGCCTGATCAGGTACGCGCAAAGCTATCACGCCAAGTCGGTGAATTGACTGAGGCTGTCAATCCAGTATTTGCATTAGATAACTTTCAAAATGCGCTGAAGTTTGACGAAAATAGTGGTGTAAAAGGCTCTATTAAACGCCTTGAGAAACAGCTTAAAGATGCTGAGCTCAAACATGAAGATGAAGCACCTCAAGAAATAGTATCAGAGCCACCTACTATTGAGCCTATTCAGTCGGATTCACCTGAAGTGCTAAAGGAATCATAATTATGCAAGTTATCACTGTTGAGTTTTTAACGTCTGAAATTGTACCTAATGGTGTTACGTTTACTCGACTAGGCGCAAAGCTTACTCACTGCCAGATTGAAACTAAGTCTGGGTTCGTCTTTACAGGTGAAAGCGCTTGTGTAGACCCTTCTCGATATAACCAAGCAATGGGTGAAAAGATCGCTTATCAAAATGCACTCGACAAGATGTGGGAGCCTTACGGACTTTGGCTTTCAAAAGTTTTGCATGACAAGAACAATCCAGATTCGCCTGAACTACTAGGCGACAACAACTCGTAGCCGCGAGCCGAGGCGGCTCATAACTGCATTCAGTTGATACTGCACATGACAATTATGACCACCGCCTCACCCTATTTTATTTTTCTTATCAATATTTGGAGTTGTTATGGGTTTTAGTGCTGTCAATCCAGTCAGTGATGATGTTGTCACTACTCCGCCATTTATGCCTAATCTGTCAGTACGTGTTTTTAGCGAAGCGATGAAGCTTGACGGTACGGTAACACCAGCACGAATGAAATATGCGTTAACTGACGCTGCAAATGACGTCTGTCGTGAGCTGAAGGGTTGGACTGCCAACGCTCTACATGAACATGGCGTCCTGACTCTAGCAGAATATGACTTGGCTCAAGACACAGATAAGTGCTTCAGCTTTAAAAAAGCTGTCTATAACTTTGCTAAAGCAAAACTCACTGAACACTACCGTGATTATGACACTGGTCGTGATGCAACCTCACGCAGCAAAGAGTTAACACCAACTATCGATAGCTGCTATCGCAATGCACGCAATGCAATTGCTGATATCAAAGATGAGCCGCATTCAACCATTGAGCTTATCTGATGCGTGTTGTATCGACATTGCAAGGCGACACAGTAGATTTGATCTGCTTACGCTATTTCAGCTTCACTGGCGGCGTTACTGAACAAGTTATGGATCTCAATCCGCATCTGGTTGGTTACGATCTTGTATTGCCTACCGGCGTTGATATCCAATTGCCAGACGCGCCCGAACGTACACAAAAGCAGGTCATTCAATTATGGACGTAACTCAAATTCAGGTATTAACGATTGATGATGTTATGAGTAACCATCTGCAATGGTTGTTGATTACTTTGCCTGTTATCTGGGCTGCTGCTGGTGGCGCTTGCATTCGTCTATTGTTGATCCGCGCCGAGCCTTTTCGGATGCGATCTCAAAATGCGACTGCGGGTGTATTGCTTGCAGTGATGCTGTCGGATATTACTGCAAAACTATTGACGGGTGGCAACTATGCCACTGGCTACGCAGTCATTTATGGCATGGTCGGACGAGAATTGTTTGTCACATTTTATGACTTTGTGAATGACAATGTACGACCCCTTCTAATGTCTGCTTTGCGTCATTTTTTCCCTTTTTTATTCAAAGATAAACCAGCCAACGAGGCGGACAATCATGATCATTCTTGAGACGTTATCGACTTTATCTATCATTGTCATTGCCATCGTTTGTGCTATGACAATCATTAAATATCATCGCGAGCTTGGCTCACTGGTTACGCTCACTATTTTATTTTTCGCGCTGAGCTGTGTCGGCTTGGCATTTGATGAGACCACTGGTCGGGACGGTGTATGGGCCCTACCCATATTTCGTATGCTTGCCGCTGCTGCAACCGCTACTACTTATTTTAAATTAAGAGCCTTTTGGGCGCGTTATGGCGTGTTCATTAGCGCTATTAATCAATCAAAAAGGATAATCTTGTATGAGCCCCTACCCAACCGATGACACTGATTGACTGTGATTATAAAGTCGCTGCTCGCCGACTGCGCTGTGATGAAGCTGCTATCCGCGCGGTCAGTGATGTTGAGTCGCGCGGCGATGGGTTCTTATTCGACAAAGATGACAACCAATGGCGTATTAAAATACTGTTTGAGCGCCATATTATGTATCGATTGCTAGACAAAAAGTTTGGCCGTGACAAAGCGCTTGATCATGTTCGTACTAGCCCTGATGTGGTCAATACTCGTACGGGTGGCTATAGTGGCGGTACTGCTGAACATGATCGACTTGCTAAAGCACGTCGCATTGATAAAGACCTAGGCTTAGAGTCAGCAAGTTGGGGCATGTTTCAGATTATGGGCTTTCATTGGGAAAGACTGGGCTACAAGTCAGCTGTTGATTTTGTGCTAACGCTATCCAAAGGCGAGCCTGAGCAGTTAGAGGCATTTTGTCGCTTTATCGAGACAGATAAACGCTTGCTCAATGCCATTCGTAGCCGTGACTGGGCCATGTTTGCAGAGATATATAACGGCCGCGATTATAAGAAGAATAAATATGACACTAAAATGCGTGACCGTGCCAAATACTGGGATAAAGAGTTGGCGAAATGATATTTGATGACAGCCTACGCCAATTTTTAACTGATAAAGTCGAGTTCTTTGCCCAGAACCCCGATCAGTTAATTATTAGCGTAGAAAAGGGCTCACTGAAATGGACTGGTCAATCATTGAGCCACCGTCAACACTATCAATTGCTAGTCGAGGTTGATGAGTTCCCCGAGAGCATTGACGCCAACTTAGTCATTGTCGCTATTTTGGCATGGTATCAAGAGAATCAAGACCCAGTCCCACCAAACGGGCCATCACCGATTGAATTTGAATCCTATATATTGAGCAACTATACGACCACCGTAGTCTTTACTATCAAAGTCGAAGAAGTTGTCCAGGTATCTACTGATGACACTGGTAACTACGTGTTTAATGCTTGTCCACGTCCAATCCTACACCCGCCAAAACCTTTACATAACCCGCACAAATAACTATGAGCGATTTAACTGAACTGGCCACTGCATTACCTGAATGGGCGACCGCAATAGCGAGTCAGCTAGATAATAAACAGTTAAAAAAAGTCAATCGTGCCCTAGCTATGGAAATGCGAGCGGTCAATCGAGAGCGTATCCGCGCACAAACCGATCCTGATGGTAGCGATTTTGTAAATCCACTGAAAGCCTCTAACAACCCCATGTTTCGTGAGCTGACCAAAGCGCGTCATCTTAAATTTAATGCAACCAGCCGCTATGCACAGATAGGCTTTAAAGGCAGCGCCGCTAAGATCGCACGCATCCATCACGAGGGCCAACGCAGTACTGTCCGTCCTGATAGTTCTAAGAAATTCCCCTACCCCAAACGCGAGCTGATCGGTATCTCTCGTGCTGACAGACATATCATTATTCGAGTACTACGCGAGTCATTAGCCGCTGATTAGATGCCCTGCTCTTTTTTTGCGTGTATTTACTCAATCCACGCTTTTTTGTTTTGTATCAAAAATCGCAATGAGTGACGATAACGTCATGAATACATCCCCTATCGAAAACGAGCGCCGGCTCCAAAGTTTTATCAATCGAGGCATTGTCACAGACGTTGATCATGCTAATGCTCGTTGCCGAGTACAGATAGATGGGTTAGAGACCGACTGGCTAAAGTTTGCAGCAGCTCGCATCGGTAAGGTCAAAATCTGGAATCCACCGTGTGTTGGTGAGCAAGTCTTAGTTATTAGCGAGACCGGTGAGCTGTCGACTGGACTGGTAACGACATCGTTTGATTATGATGATCAGCCAATGCCGTCCGCCAATGCTGATACGTTTGAGCTTCATTGTGATGATGGCGCGACATTTATCTATAACCACGCGACACATAACCTAGAGGTTACTTTACTTGATGATTCTACTACTACGCTTATTTCCAACCGCGTGCAAATATCTGCTCGCGATGTCAGTTTTGATTGTAATAACTTTGATGTTAATTGCGAGTCCTATTCTATTGGTTGCCAGTCTTATACCGTAAACGGTCAAACCATCAATCAAAACGGAAAATTAATTATTAATGACCAACCGTATTTAGACCACGGTCATAAAAACGTTAAGTCTGGCTCAGACACTACTGGGGGCGTTAATGCTTAATCAAGATAACAACGTCACTGTGATCAATGTCAAAGGCATGTCACGCAGTACTGGTCAGCGTATTGACCAAACCAACCATATCTTACAAAGCGTCCGGGATATATTAATGACGCCTATCGGTAGTCGTGTCATGCGCCGTGATTACGGCTCATTGCTACCATTCTTAATTGATGCACCTATTAATGCCTATTTTATTATGCAGCTTCGTGCCTCTGTTATTCATGCGCTCATGCGCTGGGAAACTCGTGTCACACCAACTCGCATTGAACTGATAACTGACGACAGTGCCTCACAAGGCGTGGCCAGTTTAATGATTGAATATCGTTATGTGATTAGTAAAAAGATTGAACGTACTTATCTGTCATTAGGCGGTGCGCTATGAGTCGTATTGATCTATCTGGCCTACCTGCCCCTGATATTTTAACGCCTTTAGATTTTTGGAAGCAGAGCTTGCCGATCTTAAAGCTGAATTGAAAGCCAAAGATCCACAGCTCGCCGCTGCATTAACGCTTGAAAGCGAGCCATTGACCAAGATCCTTGAACTGTTTGCTTATCGTCTGATGTCTAAGACCAATCATATCAACCAGACAGCCAAATCAATGCTGCTTGCTTATACCACTGGCACAACGCTTGATCATCTTGCCGCTGGTGTTGGTGTGACTCGTCTATTAGTTAAGCCTGGTAATCCCAATGCTGTCCCACCGATCTCTGATGTCATGGAATCTGACACTGCCTTACGTCGCCGTGTCCAATTAGAACCAGAACGAGCCTCTGCAGGTAGTAAAGGCGCTTATTTATTTTGGGCACTGTCTGCTGATGGTGATGTTCGTGATGCAAGTGTTGTCACAGCCTCCCCCTGGTCGCGTGACGGTCTATGTTCAAAGCCATAATGATGCTATCGCTAGCGATGCACTACGTGAACAAGTAAGACTGGCCGTTGATACGGATGAGCGCCGGCCTTTTACCGATAGCGTGCGTATTGCGGCTGGTCAGCCAGAAGATTGGAGCCTACAAGCGGAACTGACACTCTATCCGGGCCCAGATAAAGACGTGGTGATTGCTGCAGCCCGTGCACAGCTTGATAAATATATCGAGCAAGTCCGCTACTTAGGTTATGACGTCACGTTATCTGGTTTATATCACGCATTACATCAAGCGGGTGTCCAACGTGTCAGCCTTTTACAACCTACTGCTGATATCAGTTTGCCAGATGGCAAATATGCCAACTGTATCGACGTGTCGATCAGTGCTGTGGAGTACCGTGATGTCTAATGCGCTACTACCAAAAAACAGCACCAAGCTTGAGCAAGCGCTTGATACTCAAACTCAGCGTATTGATGCGTTACCTGTTACTTTTGCCAGTCTGATCGATGCTGATAGCTGTCCTGAAGCTTTTTTACCGTGGCTTGCTTGGTCACGCCGCGTCGAGTACTGGGATGGTCAATGGCCAGAGTCAAAAAAGCGCGACGTTGTAAAAGGCGCAAGAGCTTTTAATGCGCAGCGCGGTACTAAAAACACGCTGACGCAAGCAATGGAAAACCTAGGCATAGGTCATAGTTTGCTTGCATGGCATGAGCTATATCCAAAAGGTACGCCTTATACCTTTACAGTAAAAATCACTAGCGGTCGTGTGAGTGTTCAACAGCAACAAGAGATCTATACCGCGCTAGATAGTGTTAAATCTGCCCGTGATCAGTTCTCTATTGATGCCAGTGTCGTGAATGGCTCTCAATTTTATGTTGCCGGCGCTTGTCGGACTGGCAATGTCACTTATCTATCAACTCCAAACGCTTAGGTAACTATTTAGGTAACAATAATGGCCAACTACTATGTATTACTCACTGACCACGGAAAATCTTTTATTGCCAATGCACAAGCGAACTCACAACTTGCATTGACGCATGTGGTGTTGGGTGATGCAAACGATCAGCCATATCTGCCTGATTCGCGTTTGACTCAGACTAGCTTGGTGAATCAAAGAGCAAAAGTAGCCGTAACCTCTATCAAGATAGTCAATGACACGACAGCTGAAGTATCTGCAGTTGTCCCATCCAATGTAGGCGGCTTTAACCTGCATGAAGTGGGAATTACCGATAGTAGTGGCAAGCTTGTCTACGTGGGTAACTTTCACGGTGGCTATCGCCCAACGCTGACTGAAGGTGCAGGCGGTGACATGGAGCTTATATTTACGATTACTGCAGACAACCTTGCGACTGTTGTCATTGAAACGGACAGCAACGTGGTCATCGCTACTCGCGATTGGGTTGCCGACCGTTTTGCTTTGAAATCTTTAGTGAGTGAACTACACGATATTATCAATCAATTACAGGATGAGCTTATGGCTACCCAGTTTCAATTACTGTCAAATCGTATAGACGATATAGAGAAAGGCATCGCGGGGCTTTTAGATTTGCAGCCATATAAAGTTGGCGATATCTACCAGACAACCATTAATCATTTAGATGCGGCTGCGGTGGCGGCTCATCATGGCTATGGTACGTGGGAGCGATTCGCAGAAGGTCGCACGCTAGTAGGCCTATCAACCAACACTGACGATCCATCTGACTATAAAACTATCGGTAATGAGTTTGGTAAAAATGAGGAAACTCTGACGCTTGCACAGATTCCAAATCATGATCATACCGTTGATATGCATAGTGGCAGTATTGATGGTGGTACTCGCGCCGGTACTCAGAACACCAGTTCCAGCGCTGCAAATATCAAGACTAACGCTGTAGGTGGCGGTGAAGCTCACAACAACATTCAGCCATCAAAAGTGGTTGGCATGTGGTTACGTACTGCTTAAAACACTATTTATTTTAGACAAAAAAGGATCTAGACCATGGCATTAACAACGTACCACCACGGCATTACTGCCACCGAGACCAGCAACATCACACCGATTATCAAATCGGTCAGTATGAGCACTATTGCACTGGTGAGCACCAGTATTGATGCTGATGATGCTAAATACCCGCTTGATACCCCTGTATTGCTGACAGGCATCACGACAGATGATGTCACCAAAGCTGGCGCTAAAGATACTTTGCTCAGCCAATGCTTGCAGACAATCAAATCTATCCAGAATACAAGTGTGGTCGTGTTGCGACTGTCAGAGCCAGTCGATATCGCTACCGTTGATACCTTGCTTAGCTCTCAATCACGCCTTGGTGTGACGCCAAAGATTTTGATCGCGCCTGAAATTGATACGCCAGATATGACCCGCAAGCTGGTCGAAATTGCCAAGAAACGCCGCGCTTTTGTGTATGCGTCCCCGCGAGCGGAAGATGGTACGTTGATTACAGTCAAAGAAGATATTGCCGCTTATCGCGATACGTTCGCGGCTCGTGAGTTGATGTTGATTGAAGGCGAATGGGGCGTTCCAGCGGGGAAAGTAACACGGCGGCTATGGGCAAGTAAGCCATATCCTACGCTGGTCGAAAAGAAGATGCTTATCAGCCCACAGTTAAGCCGTTAAACATCACAATTAGGCAGGTGTTAAAAGACACAAAGGTTGACAGTGATGCGTATGAATCAACCGTCAAGCCATTAGATATTACCTTTAGAGCACTGTTGCAGAGTAAATTTTTTGACGGTAAAGAATCTTATATAAGTAATGCAAAGCCTTTAAGCGTAGAAATGAAGTCATTGTTAAGAAGCCTTATTATAGAAGATAACAGCACCTACGAAGCCATTGTTAAACCTTTAACGATTAATATCAAAAAAACTTTAATCAGTTACAGCACTGAAAAAGATACCGTTTATACAACTGAAGCTAAACCTCTAAGCATTAAATTAAATTAAGGAGTTATAAATGTTAGCTCAAATGGCAGGTGAGTTTCGCTGCATTGTTAAAAACGCTGATGGGACTACAAAAGTTAGACACAGGTTTTCAAAAAACTTAATACTCAACCAAGGATTAGATTACTTTGGGGGTGGAAATGGCACTGATATGCGTGCTCATTGTTTATTGGGTTCTGGGAATAGTATCCCTGCACCAACTCAAACCTCTTTGGATGATTTCATTGCTGCAAACAATAGTATATTGGCTGTTACTAACTCTCACGACTACGATGCCGCTAGGGATGGTGACTTATATAAAAATAGCTCTACTTACACTTATCAATTTTTGAATTTAGAAAGTGTAAATATCTCAGAGATTGGTCTTGCTAGTCAATATGGCAGTGCTAATGAATACTATCTATGCACAAGAGCTTTGATAAAAGATGTAAATGGCGCACCGACTACCATATCAATAAATGAAGGTGAAACTTTACAAGTCCAATATAAAATATGGCGAGTGTTTTCTCTTATTGATAAAACTGGAAAAATCAATCTCACCGATGGGGACGGAGTTTCTACTGAGTACAACTATACAGTTAGGATGGCAGGTGTTGGTGGCACCAGCTTAGGCGGTAGTAATTCATATAAAAATGATGTTGGTGAAGTCATACGTACCAATGCAGGTAATGCTGGACATGCAATATACAACGGGTCATTAGGTGATTTCACAGCTAGCCCTAATGGGTCAAGTATTTGGTATGCAGGCGATGGACGAACACTACCAATAGATACCTATGTACAAGGCAGTTATAAGGCTGTTATACGTTGCGCCTTACCTCTTGATGCCGCAAACGGGATTATAAAAACGTTTCTACTGTTAACCAGCATGGGATTCTTCCAAATTGAATACAGTAAAGTCTCAGATAATTCGGGAATTTCAAAGAACAACACGCAAGTTGCTGAGTTGGTATTTGAAGTTAGCTGGGGACGCTATGAGGGCGAATTGTAATGTTGCCCGACAATACGCTGACTGAGCTTGATAGAGCGTCATTTTGCCGCCACGCAGCAAACCCCAAAAGCCTACAGCATCTTGGGAGCTAGGCGGTATCGCCCTATCCGATACCAGTGAGCCTATGCAGTACTACTGGTACGGCTACGTCAAAGGTAAAGCTATCTATCTACAGCGTAGCGGTGCTGAGCCAGTCGCGGTATTAGCGTTTGCAGGTGATGTCACTGAGATGAGTTTTAGCTTTGACCAAAACATGCGCCCAACAATTGCATACGTCGAAAATGGCGTAGCTAAGCTGTACTGGTATGACGCAAGCGTGGCTAAAAACGTGCTGACACTATACCCGAATATCACCAATCCGCGCTTGTCACTTGATGATAAGCGCAAGTTTAACATCGGTAACAGTGACATTATTTTTGCTTATGTGACTGATCACAATCGTCTGTGCTACCGCTTACAGCGCGAGCGTTACAGTGCTGAGCATGTACTTTTAACTGACACAACAAAGTCAGTAGATGAACCTTTAAAACTGAACGTAATCGGCATGAGTACTGCAAATCGATTTTTATTCCTAACCAATTAATAAGGGAAAATTATGGCTCAAGTAACCCCAATCATCGCCGTGGCCGCAGCATTACGCGCTCACCTAGACAAGACGCACCAGTATAGCTTCGTCAAGTCGCTGTCCAACGTTGCCATTGATACTGTTAGTGGTATCAAACATCCACGTACATGGGATTTAGAAGATCCTGATACCGAGGTCGGCTACTTAAACTCGCATGACGTGACCAGCCTCATACAGCACAACGGCTTTCGATTTTGGGGCAGTCATACCTGCTCTGACAAGCCTGAGTATATGTTTGAGCCAGTCGTGCGTACCTCGCAGTTTTTGCTCGATACCATCATCAATGGCTGCTTTCAGTTTATTGATCAACCGCTATCACCGACGACTGTGCGTGACATCATTCGTGCCATCAATGCCAAGCTGCAGGAGATGGTCAACTTCGACTATTTAATCGGTGCAAAGTGCTGGTACAACAACGAGCTAAACAGCGAAACGCTGCTCATGCAAGGCAAGCTGTATCTAGATTATGACTTTACTCCAGTGCCTAACTTAGAGAACCTTAACCTGAATCAGACGATCACTGATACATACCTGGTCAACTTTGCCGACTTGGTAGCAGCAGCGGCCTAATAGCCACCTGACGACCCTATTACTAAAAAGGAACCCCTATGTTACCTCGTAAATTAAAGAACTTCATGGCTTACAAAGGCCTTGGTAACCAAAAACGCTATCAAGGTCAGATCCCAGAGATTGAGCTACCCAAACTGACTCGCGTGCTTGAAGAGTATCGTGCTGGTGGTATGGATATGCCGGTCAAAGTTGACTTGGGCCAAGAAGCTATGGAAATGACTATCAAATGCGGTGGTCACGAAGCAGATTTATACCGCGACTTTGCGCGTGCTGGTATTGACAAGGTTGTATTGTCGTATTCAGGTGCGTATCAGCGTGATGATGACTGCAGTGTGTCAGCGGTCGATATTTATTGCCGTGGTCGCTTAGAAGAGATCGACCCTGGTAGTGCCAAGCTAGGTGATGACACAGAAGAGTCATTCAAGTATTCATTGGCGTATTACAAGCTGGTCGTAGACGGTGAAGACATCATTGAAATCGATGCAATGGCGATGAAGTGTATCGTCAATGGTGAAGACCGCCTAAAAGAGATCCGTGAAGCCATGGGAATGTTTACCACCGTCTAAACTGATCATGCAAATTAAGTGGCCAAACCAGACACCTATTTGATTAAAACATCGACTAAAAATTACTGATTAAGGATACACCATGAACAACAATGATATGCCAACTATCGAACTAGACTACCCTATCATTCGCGGTACTGGCGATAAGGCCAAAGAGATTAAAGAGTTTACCCTGCGTCGTCCAATGGGCGGCGACTTACGTGGCCAGTCACTCATTGACATTTCAATGGCCAAAGTCGATGCCCTAGCAGTAGTACTCCCTCGTATCAGCAACCCAGTCATCCATGAGCATGAAGTCAAAAACATGGATGCCGCTGATTTGATGGATGTGGGGTTAACTATTGCCAGTTTTTTTACCAAGGCGAAACATCAGTTGCAAGCAGAAACCGCAGCTATCCCAACCGTGTAGAAGACTGTATGGCAGACATCGCCTTGGTGTTCGGCTGGACACCAGATGCGATGTATCACATGACGATCGAAGAGCTTGCCGATTGGCGCGAACGAGCGCGTATCCGTAATAACCCTGATGAATGATAACTTGGTTCCCTCACGAATGAGGAAACCAGGACAACATCAGCATCATTGATATCAACAATAAAGTGGGCGCAAATACATGGCAGACCTAAGCTTTCGAGCACAGATAGAACTTATCGACCGTATGACTGCGCCAATGCGCTCAATCTCTAGCCAAGCAGACCGCTTAGGGCGGCAATTTGGTGAGATGACTCAAGAAACTAGGAAGTTACAAAACCAACAACGTTTGATTGATAGCTTTAAGCAACAAGAGCAAGCACTGGCTGAAACTTCAGAAGCGGCACAGCGCAGCCGCGATCGTTTGCAGCAGTTAGAGCAGCAAATGCGCGATACGGCCAATCCTAGCGCTACATTGATTCGTCAATTTGAGGCTGCAGGGCGTGAGTCACAGCGCTTGAATGCTCGCCTTGATAGTCAACGGCAGCATTTACAGCAGCTACGTGGCCGCTTATCAGATGCAGGTATTAGCACCAATAATCTATCTGATCATGAGCGTGAGCTTGCGCGTAATATCGAGCGCACCAATCAGCAGCTGGCAGAGCAGCGGCGGCGGATGAACGAGGTTCGACAGCTTGAACGTCAATCACAGCAAATGGGTGATATGCGAAACAAAGCTCTAGGACTGGCCGTAGGCGGTGCAGCAGCAACCTATGCTGGTGCACGGTTCATTCAACCAGGCTTAGACCTAGAGCAGAACCTGAGTAAAGTTCAAGCGGTTACTCGTCTGGATAAAAACAGCCCTCAATACCAAGCGCTGGTAGAACAAGCTAAAGAGCTAGGCGCGTCGACTCAGTTCACATCAGCCGATGCCGCGGCTGGACAGACGTTCTTAGCGATGGCTGGTTTTACACCTGAGTCTGTGAAAGCTGCTATGCCGGGGATGCTTGATCTTGCTTTAGCTGGTGGCATGGAGTTAGACCGCACAGCTGATATCGCCTCAAATATTCTTTCAGGTATGAAAATTGACCCATCTAAGATGAGTAAGCTTGGCGATGTATTGGCAGGTACTTTCACCCGTTCTAACACGAACATTGAGATGCTAGGCGAAACGATGAAGTATGCAGCGCCTGGTGCTGCATTACTAGGCGTATCACTTGAGCAATCAGCAGCAATGGCGGGTAAGTTGGGCGATGCAGGTATCCAAGCTAGTATGGCCGGTACGGCGATGCGTGCCATTATGTCTAGAATGGCAGCAGGTCCAAAAGCAACGATAGAGGCACTTGATAGGTTAGGTGTCAAGACCTCTGACGCGAACGGCAATCTGCGCCAAATGCCAGATATATTAAAAGAGATTCACGATAAAAGTAAAAATTTGGGTAATGCAGAACAATCAGAGTTGTTCAAAGGCATTGCAGGAGAAGAAGCCGGTGGTGCTTTAGCCATTCTCGTTGATCAAGCTGGTAGCGGTGCGCTACAAAATCTCATTGGTGAGTTACAAAACGCCCAAGGCGAAGCTGGTAACTTAGCGAAAACCATGAGCGACAATACCGTTGGTGACTTTAAGTCAATGACCTCAGCCATTGATGCCCTTAGAACCTCTATTTTTGATGCAAACGGTGGTGCGCTACGGGAGTTTATTCAGACGATCACTATCATGACCCAACGCATGACCGCTTTTGCTAATGAAAATCCTAAGCTCATGGCTGTGCTGGGTCAGCTATTTGCTATTTTGGCCATTGGTGCGGTCATCATTGGCGGCTTAGGCGCAGTCATGCTAACTATTTTAGGCCCTATGGCACTATTGAGAGCATCATTGGTTACGCTAGGGCTACCCACAACTCTAACGCCATTATCAATGTTGGCTAAATCATTTGGCATGATTGGCGGTGCTGTCAGAGCATTGACGCTGACGCTAATGGCCAACCCTATTTTGGCACTCTGCTTAGCACTGGCAGTACTGGCCTTTACCATTTATAAGAACTGGGACACCCTAGGGCCGATGTTTGCGGCGCTGTGGGAACGTATCAAAGCCATATTCAATACGGGTATTCAGGCGCTTAAATCTTTTATATCTAATTTCAATCCAGTCGCATCATTCATGACGGCATTCGCTACAGTTTGGGGTTACTTGGCTGGACTGGGTGCGACCTTCAGGCAGTACGGCGTTAATATGCTCGAAGGGCTAAAAAACGGCATTTTAGGCAGAGCGCAAGCGGTTATTAATTCTATTAGTAGTGTCGTAGGGCGTATCAAAGGAGCATTTACGGGTTCAAAAGGCATGGACATTCACAGTCCGAGCCGTGTATTTACCCGCTATGGTAGTTTCATGATGGAAGGTTTAGGCGATGGTGTATTAGCCAATGCAAATCGAGCAATCAATGCGGTCAAAAACGTTACTGGTCGTATTCGTAATTCAGCGCCTGGACAGATGGTTGGGTCAGTTGTCAGCAAAGTATCTGATTATATTCCCATGCAAATTGACAGCCGCAAGTCTATCTTACCGCCTCGTGGCCAGTCTAGTATTGCGATGATGGGCGGTATGAGTAGTGGCAATATTACCATCAACATCAATGGCGCAACCGATCCGCAAGCCGTGGCGCGTGAAGTCCAGCGTGTACTGGCTGGTGAGCAACGCAATCAAATGGCGCGTCAACGTAGCCGCTTATCTGATATTGATTAAGGGCATATAAGGATTATTTTATGTTAGCCAGTTTAGGATTGTTTGTATTTGAGACCACCAGCGCGGCATTTGATGAGATATCGCGCAAGTCTGGTTATCGTTTTGGCACCGGCAACGCTGTCGGTACCAGACCACATATGCAGTATATCGGCCAAGATAACGACGACATATCGCTATCAGGCACACTATATCCAGAGATCACCAACGGTATTGTGTCGTTAGATGAATTACGTGATATGGCCGCCACTGGTAAGACCTACGCGCTCATGAATGGCAATGGTTACTACTATGGCATGTGCTACATCACTGACATCAGTGAGACTCAATCACACTTATTGTCAGATGGAACTGCTCGCAAAATTAGCTTTAGCTTAGCACTAAAACTGGCAGATGATAGCGAGCGTGAGCAAGTGGCCATCTTAGATCAGGATCGAGCGGACGTATAACACATATTCAAATAACTCATACCCCCTTGTTCCAAGAGAGAAATAGGGAGAAATAGCGCTGGAACACCCCTAAAGCAGCTTTTCCGAACTGATTTAAATTAATCCTATGACAAACTAGATAGGACTTAAATCATGACAGAAGTTATCGCTACTATAATTTTAGAGATTATACGCCTTTGTATTCAAAATTATGGATTATCCAAAACAATTGCAGGTCTCGTACTTTTCATATTAATGGCCATCGTTTTATGGCAGCTACCAAATCTTATAATTGCATGGAAAAGCTAACATGAACCTATTCAAACTCACAATCGAAGGTATTGATCGCACAGCGCAGGTTGAGAAGCGTCTGATTAGTCTCTCAATGACAGACAAGCGTGGTACTGAAGCGGATGAGCTATCACTGACACTATCTGATCATGACGCGGCGCTGCCCTTACCCACCAATGGCAATGAGATAAGGCTATGGCTCGCGATGCCTGATACTGGCGATATGATAGACAAAGGCACATTTACCATTGATCAAGCCGAGCACAGTGGCACACCTGACCAGCTGCAGATACGCGCCAAGTCAGCCGATTTCAAGTCATCTCTGAAGGTAAAGCGCAGTGACAGCTATCATCAGCACAAGCTTGGGGAAATAGCGTCGAGTGTGGCCAAACGTCATGACTTGATATTGGCTATTGATAGTGCAGTATCAGCAATAATGATCGATCATATCGATCAGCACCGCGAGAGTGATATCAATCTATTGACCAGGCTTTGTGAGGACCATGATTTGATGTGTACGATTAAGGCTGGACGGCTGATTATCAAACCGATTGCCAATGCCAGATCACCTTCAGGGGTGGCGTTGGGAGAAGTCACTATCACTCGTCAGTCTGGGGACAGTCATCGCTATAGCCGTGCTGACCGTACCAGCGACTATGACGAGACGACAGCAAGCTATCATGATGATAAAACTGGTAAGACTAAGCATATCAGTGTCAAAGATGGTAAGTCCAAACCGATGGATGCCCTACCCAATGACAAGTCTCATGTACTGACCAAACCTGCCAAGAGTAAATCAGAGGCAGTCTCTAAGGCAAAAGCGAGCGCCAACAAAAAAGCCCGCCAAGTGGCGAGCTTTGATTTGACGTTAGCAGTAGCGCGTCCTGATATTATTGCTGATAGCCCTGCGACAGTGAGAGGTTTTAGACCGTATATCGATCAACATCAATGGACGGTCGTAGAAGTGACACATGACCTATCTGGTAGTGGTTATAGTACTGGTATTAAGTGTGAGGCTGGGGTTTAGGTTATTCATAAGACTTAATATGTTCACGGATCATATTAGGCGCAGTGTAAACATTACCATCAATAAAATCTTCTAATTGTGAGATGCTTTCAACAGCAAACGTCCTAACCTCACCGCGCTGATAACAGTACGCATCAATATACCAACGCTTACTACGACGATAAGCGCGAACCATACCAATATCACGAGTGCTGGAAATGCCATCTCGATTGGTATAAGTCATACAGTGCGTCATTGGATAGATGGTTGTGTCATCTGACGTATCTTCAAAACCGTCATAACTGTAACGGTCGCGATTAAACTGAGAATTAGTGTTAGCTGATGATGTTGGCGAATTATCATGTTGTGGTTGTAAAGATAATCGTTCTCTGTCTAGTTTGGCCTGCTTTTTATCTAATTTGACCTGTTTACGGGCAGCCGTGTCTGCCTCTAATTTTTCATTGTAGCGTCTGCCGCTCTTAGTATATTTAAGCCATAAATTAAAAATCACAACAAAGACGATAAACCAAAAACATAAATCACTGCTTATCCCCTTTACTTATCACAAAGCTTTAAGGCATCAGAAGTCATATTACCAACGCTAATCTTAGTCCCTTCTATATCCGGATTATCCAACCAAAACGGCTGTTCAGGTGTGACAGGTATCCACCCAAGTCCCTTATTATCAGAATAAGCACGACTAAAGCCGTTTAGCGCATAAGTTTCATTGCCAGCATCAAAATAAGCGGCCTTATCAATACAGCCCAGCACACCGCTATTATCAGTAAACGGCCAGTCACCAGCATAGCTGTCACGGCTTACCGCGCGTTCATTATCCGCTACAACCTCAGATTGAGGTTCAGGGTTACTACATCCAATTAATCCAATCGCCAACAACCCTATCAGGAACCCTTTTTAATCTCAATCATCCTTCTTATCTACCTTATATTGAGAAACACCACTATGCACGGCCATTTTTACGAAGCTGCCAAACTCCTCTTTGGTTAATCCAGTAGCTTCAAACCAATCATCATCGAACATTACATTCATAGGAACGGACAGCTCTTCTTGAATAAAACTTCTCTCCATACGATAGACAGCCTCAGCGTTAATAGATCGTCCGCTTTCTGCTGAAGCCTTATCTATCTTATCTTTCAGTTCTTTGGGAACTCGCAAATTAAACTGAATTGTACTCATAGAAATAACCCAATTAAAAATTACTAGCATTATGCTAGTAAAAACTATTGACTTCAATACTAGCATTATACTAACATAGCAATACGCTAACATAGCGTTTTACCAACATGCATAGGAATATATGAAGATGGCAAACCAAGATAAGCAGTTAAATGTCCGCATACCAGATGATTTAGCGAGCTGGATCAAACAGTACGCAAAAGATAATTGTCGATCAATAACATCGCAGTTAATTGTAATAATCAGAGAGCAAGCCCGTGCCAATTTAAGCGATGCTCAAACAACAACGGGAAGATAACAATGCCAAATAACGCCAAACATCAAACGATTAAAGAACCCTCATACATAACGCTCTACCTATCAGCAGAGCAAGAAAGACAGCTTATAGCAATGGCGATTCGTAAATGTTTAAAAGAAAAAATACAGGAGATGGCAAAGATGCTAAACAGGCCTAACACCACCCAGCAGATTAACACCTATATCCGCAGTCAGCAGTTGCTATATCGCCACCTGCAATTATGTCAGCGCATAAAAAAGGCAGACCGCACCCGCCAAGATGTATCTGCCTTCACCACAAAAGAAATTAACTTGATTAAAGTTAACTCTTTTAACCAATCAGCTCAAGGAGCTAATTAGTATGTCACAGTATAACACAACCAATAAAGGTAACAACGAAGTCATGGCGCTTAGCTTTGAAAACCAAGCCTTGGACACTCAAGTCATTAACAATGAGTTATGGATAGCAGCCACCAGTCTGGCCAAGATGCTAGGTTTTGGTAATCCACATCAAGCCATTAAAACTCACGTTGAGTATGTGACCTCCAGAAATTGGAGGTCACATCAAAGGGGTGTCCAGAATCTGGACGGTACATCAAAAGCGCGTAAAACTCAAAAACTTAACTTCGTCAATGAAAGTGGGATGTACGCACTCATATTTGGCAGCACCAAAGCCGAAGCAAAACGGTTTAAGCACTGGGTAACGTCTAAAGTACTGCCTCAAATTCGTAAGACTGGTAGCTATGGCAAACCCGAGCAGCCACCCGCCATCACCGATGCCGACTGGGTGCGCTACTCCCGCTCGATGACCATTCCCGAGATGGCACAGTTTACAGGGCACAGCGAGCAGCAAGTCATTAACGCCTTGCATAAGGTAATGGGCAGTAAAGTACACACTACCAACCCAGCACCAGTCATGACGCCTGAGATGCAATACGCCCTTGACCAGTTTTGGGGCTTTATCGCCACACAAAACATCGCGGCGCTCAACCACAGTCACAAGCCGCATGAGCTAGCGATTAGCATCCCCGAGGTTTATGAGTTAGCAGAGCCGTGGCAGCTACCAGATACCAGCCTGTTATATAAGGCGCTACGCCTGAGCGACACGCCACGCTTTCATCGTGCCAATGCTGTCATAGCGAGCGAGCGAACGAATAAATCACGCCGTGTTTGGATATTTATCAAATCGTTTGGCCAAACCGCCATTGCAAAAGTATAAGGGGCACTATCATGACTACTCAATCAAATAAAAGTCTGCGTGACTACACAATGAAAGCCGACATCAGCCAACATCACGAGCGCATCATACGCAATTTATTTAATGCGCTATTTGTTAGCGAACGTCAGCACAGTATCCAAACCGACCATACACCCAGTCACCCAACCATTATGACGCTCGATATCTATCAGATACAGCAGCTCATACAGTCACACTGTGACAAGCACTATAGTAAAAGATCAATTACAGGCGCACTGTCTAGCCTAGAAGAGCCGAGGCTATTGGAGCATTATGTAGTTAATGGAATATCAGAAATAGATGGAAAGCGCATAGATGCAATACGTTTAGACTATAGCAAACCAGCAAAGACTGACGAGCTGGCCGAAGAGCTGGCTCAGATTGACCTTGGAGGGTCACCAGCAGATGAAATTGACAAATGTGATGCTAGTCGGCGGTGGATAAAAAGAGCTGTGCATCTTGAAGAAGTGTACATAGAGCAGCAAGACACCATTCAATCACTGCGTAGTATCATCATTGATATGGCAGAGACACTGCACGTAGCAGACCCGAATGCCCGTATCAGCATGACCAGCAGCGACCTACTGGACTTGGTGCACAGTCAAAAAGATATGTCAGACAATGCGTTCTAATAATTTAATTGCACAAAAAACCAGTCCGAGTGACTGGTTTTTTTGTGCCTGCTTCTTATGGATTGCCTCGTTTGACTGTATCGATCATACCAAGACCCAGCGTCGCTAATGTCTTGTAATCGTAGTCCTCGTTAGCACTTGCCCCAGCTTGCACCAATGCTTCTTCTGCGTGATACATCGCACCCAATAGCCTATCCGATGGATTATCCAAGTCCATAATTTCAGGTAAATGAATTAGACGCTGATGATAGCTTGGGACGTAGCTTTCACCGTTGTTTATCACGTCTGCTGCCACATCACCGATTCTCTGCCCCGTCAATATATACATCGCATCAAACCCAGCATCCCAGAGCTTAGCTAAATAAGACGTTGGTAAGTCACTTTTACCAGACTCATAGTTTCGAAAGGTATTTTGATGAATACCTAAAGTGTTTGCGGTGTCGATGGACTTCATGCCTAAACGAGTACGCTCGTCAATAATACGTTGCCCTATCTTTGCAGAATCCATAAAAAACCCCTTAAAAATCAAAAAATATAGTGACATCACAATATTATGTGATAATATGTCCCTGTTATCAGTGATATATAACAATCTAATTCACTTCGTAAACATAGGATACCACCAAAATGAACCAAACCACATTATCAGCCACTCAAAAAGGCCAGCTGAAGAAAACCAAGCGCATTAGCATCCCTGTCCGCTTAGAAGTTGAAGACCATGCTGAGCTGAGTCAAGTCGCCGACAGTGAACAACGTTCCATGAGTTTTATAACTATGCGCCGTTATTTAAAAGGTCGTGAAATAGAACTAGCCGAACAGAATCAATAATCAAACCCAGAAGGAAACCAAACCATGAACCCAAACACCAAAAAACTACGCGATAACGCCATCAAAGTCAGTGTCGATCATTATGACTATCAAATCTTACTGGCCCATGCCGAACGCTCAGGTGTGGAGCTCGCTACCCTCGTCCGCCAGTTAGCGATGAGCAAGATCCATGACCTGATGTTCCGCGAACAACCTATCGCCATGATACTGCCATCACAAAACACAGTCGAGATGCCATTAGGTCACTTTTGGCGATGACGGCGGCACCAGTCAGTGCCTCAGGAGTCACCAGCCATGCCTAACGATATCTATATCCACCCAACCCCTGCAGAGCAGCGCTTACTTGAACGTAAGGCTGCCGGGTATGGAGTAAGCGTCGATGAGTTTGTCGCTTGGGCACTGAGACAAGCACTCGCTAAAACAGATAAAGAGCTACAACTCATCATCAAACACTAAAAGAGGTCATATATGCGCTGTCCAGCTTGTCATTCCAACTGTTTAATCCTGCGTACCCGCGTCATTACTGACTACTTACGCGATATAGAACACCGCTGCAAAAACGATGAATGCGGACATATATTCGTCACTCAGCAAGAGTATGTACGCTCGATAGTCAAGCCAGACGTGCAGAAAGACAAACCAATCAGCGCAAATGCCTAACCAAACTACCAAACCAGACGAGCAATATTATGCAAACCATGCAAGATGATACCCGTAGCGAGCTAATCACTCGCCTCGTACAAGATTATGGTCTCAAATTCTCAAGCGACCGTCAAGTTTTTGCGTTATGGCCGCTGCCCGTCATGCGGCAAAAGGAGTTGTTCACCGGTGCTGATGCGCCGTGGACGATTCAGTGTGGCCGCACTAATAAATGCAATTACCAAGCATCTACTCGCGATATTTACCCAGACATATTCGCCAATTGGACGAAGAAAAACCCACCAACGCCTAGCAATCCAAATGCCACCGCCGATGCTTATCTTCAGTCGGGACGTGGCTTTGATATTGTCAAATGGCAAGGCAGCTATAGCCAGGAAGTATTCAAGGATTATGAGACAGGTTTTACTTGTCCAACTGTGCGCTTTAACGTTACTAGCGAAGGAAGCACTATTGGTTATTGGCAGCGCCTGATTGAACCCGCTGTAGGAATAAAAAAAGCAAGAGTTCAAGACGGTTTTAAGTTTGAGGTCACGCATGGCTACCGCCAAAGCTGCACTTACAGCATGGCGTCTGGCCGTATGTCAAAGAACTATGGATCACTGAGGGTATCTTTGACGCCATGGCATTGACTGAGAACGGCTTACATGCCATTAGCAATATCACCGCCGGTAACTTCCCAGCGCACACCTTAGCGCAAATAAAGACGCGAATGGTAGAGCTTGGTAAGCCACTGCCCAAGCTTATCATTGCACTCGATAGCGACCATGCGGGACGCAAAGCCACTGACAAGCTAGTGGCCACCGCACGCCAAAACGGCTGGGAAGTCACCGCCGCTCAGTCAAGTGAGTACAGCGACGGTGCAGACTGGAACGACCTACACAAAGCGGGAAAACTCACCAAGACAGACCTTGAACGCTACCGCTTTTATGGTGAGCTGCTTATTGCTGAGACAGCAAAGGACAAGGCGCTACTGACGTACAACCAGTATGGCACCACTAGCTTTTATATGTTTTTCAACAGTTGCACCTACTGGGTAAAAGTAGACAGCGAAAGCTTTGATAAAGCCAAGCAAATGGACGCAGACAGCGAACCGACAGAGGATCTATTCAATACTGAAGAAGAGTTAAAAGAAGCCGTACAGCTTTGGCATGACGATCTAATGCAGTCTTGCATGACTGTCACCCAAATCATGAACTGTCAGCCGCAAGCACTCTATTATCAGCAAAACTTAGTGACAGATGAGAGCTGGTACTTCTTTCGTATTCGCACATCACAAGGCGACACTAAAAATACCTTTACTGGCAGTCAACTGTCGGCCGCTGGTGAGTTTAAAAAGCGCCTATTATCAGTCGCGCCTGGCGTCATTTATCAAGGCAATTCAAAGCAGCTCGACATTATGTTGGGACGCATGATTAACGGTATCAAAACCGTTGAGACCATCGACTTTATAGGCTACAGCAAAGACCACCAGACCTATATTTTCAATGACACCGCAATCCGTCATGGTGTGACTTACGCGCTCAATAAAGACGACTATTTTGACCTGCCCAATAATAAGAGCCTAAAGACATTAGCGGCCAGTCCAAATATTCGCATAGGCGACAAACCCAAAGAACCTGCAAATTGGCTAGCGGACATCATAACTGGCTGGGGCGTCCAAGGTGTCATTAGTCTGGTCGGCTTCATGGGCAGCTTGTTTGCCCAGCAAGTACGTGATCGTCAAAAGTCCTTTCCTTTTTTAGAAATTGTAGGTGAGCCTGGTACTGGTAAATCAACCTTACTTAGCTTTTTCTGGCGCTTGATAGGTCGTGATGGCTACGAGGGTATCGATCCCAACAAAACCACCAAAGCCGGTCGTCTGCGCTCATTATCACAAACCTCAAATATGCCTAGTGTCTTTATTGAGTCTGACCGTGATGGTGCCGGCACTGGTCGCAACAGTCAGTTCAATTGGGACGAACTAAAAAACCTATATGACGGCGGCACGATTGGTACACGCGGCGTCAAGTCAGCCGGCAACGAAGTCTATGAGCCACCGTTTCGTGGCACTATCGTCATCAGTCAGAATTTGCCCGTGGTAGCGTCCAAGGCAGTGCTAAGCCGTATCTGCCACCTATTCTTTGCATTGGACAACCAGACCCGCGATTCTGAAGCAGCGGCCAGACGCATTGAGGCACTACAGACCGAAGATGTCAGTCATTTCTTGGTCGATATCCTCAAGATGGAAGACAAGATACTGCAGGTGTTTTTTGATACCAAAATAGCGCATGAGAACTGGTTAAAAGACAGCGGTGTCAAAGCTTTCCGTGTTGCTCATTGCCACGCGCAGATACTCGCCATGTTTGATGCGATGAAACTGGTATTGCCAGATTTGCAGCGCTTGGACGGGGCCGTTAAGCAGGAAGTATTTAACATGGCAACCGAACGCGATCAGACGCTTGATACCGAGCACCCGCTCAATATCCAGTTCTTTGATGTACTCGAACGATTGAATGCAGCGCCCAACACAATCGAAGGTGCTGGTCATCATATCCGCCGTTTGCATATCAACCACAGCAAAAACCCAGATCTATTGGCGATCAGTATGCCAGAGATCTATCAGCTTGCGAATGAGTACCGCTATGACCTACCGCCACAATCCGATATGCATCACGCGCTGCGCCAGTCTAGGCAGTTCAAGTTTGTGGCAGCAAACAAGACCGTAGCGTCTCAAATCACGGGCCGTAGCATTCGTTGCTGGGTGTTTGAAATGCCTAAAAACCTAAGTCTCACTTAATCACAAAGGAATAAACATCATGACATTACAAACTTCAAAAAACGAGATTAAAGGCAGTGATCTGACTAGAGCAATGCTTAAGAAATATGAAGGTGGCGGAGTGCATTGCGTAATATCAGATGAGAGCGATGAAGCTGCTCTTAACTGGTGTACCTATGTAAATAGTCCTGCAGGAGTGACGCTCATTATTAAAGAAGATGAAAACGGCATATTTGTCTGTAAAGACGGTAATAAATGGGAATTTGCTGTACCTGTGGACCTAATCCCCTTATCCCAAAAGAAAGCCAATCTTTGATATCAGAACAAAAAGGAACCCAAACCATGAACCCATTTAAAAATAGCGAAGGCGATTGCGATGAATAATGAGTACCGCTATGACCTACCGCCACAATCCGATATGCATCACGCGCTGCGCCAGTCTAGGCAGTTCAAGTTTGTGGCAGCAAACAAGACCGTAGCGTCTCAAATCACGGGCCGTAGCATTCGTTGCTGGGTATTTGAAATGCCTAAAAACCTAAGTCTCACTTAAAAGGAAATGATATGAGCAGATTATTTGTATGTCCACATTGCAAACACGGTATGAGCACAGAGCGCTGGAGTGACGAGGGCATCCACGACTTCAAAACATGGGATGAGCAATGCCCAGAATGCGAGAAAGTCTTTGAGGTGGTGGCAATGATTGACGTTCGCTTTGAGCTATCAAAACAATATAAGGAAACCAATTAAATGGACTTAAACAAATTAATGCAAATGGCCATAGAACATCAGCAGCAGCAAGAAGCATCGAAGCTCCAACATAACGCAACTTTTGAACTATTGGCTTTAACCTTTATCCGAACCGTTCCACCAGTCCAACGTGAGCAAGAATTATCTCTGTCCATGAAAGAAGTCATCGACAACGCCGGCTATCTTGATGACGAGCAAGAAGAGATATTCCTTGAGCTGATGGGTAATGCAAAAACATAGTTATTGATATGGCAATAACCATGGAGACAAGTCGATGAACCTAGTCCGCGCCCTATTCCCTTACAACCGTGAAAGCCCTTTACATTGGCTGACCTTCGATACCGTGAGCGGTCAGATGATTGACTGCTCGATGCACCCAACGCACAAGCAGCGAGATCTCTATCAAGGCAAGCATTACAGTATCAACAAAGACAAAATTGAAATGCGCTGCAAGGTCGAAGTCTACCAAGAACGTAAATTTGAATCGCTCACTAAAATTAAGATTGGAGAAAGCAATGACTTACACCTTTGATATTCCAATAGACACAGTTTTCTTTTTGTTTTTTGCCCTTGGTTTTGTTGTAGGTTTTGCAACGCTTTATATGATTGTGGACTACGCGAGAATGAGGGCGGAGCATGCAAAAAAATATAATTGCATGGGCATAAGAAGACCGACACCGAGTAGAACACCACCACCATTGCTAAAGAAACCTAAGAAATAAGGACCAACAGAAATGAGCAACAACTTAACGTTCGATGACCATAAATCAAATTTATTTAAAGCAATGAATGGAATGAGGAAAACATTGGAGCCACTGAACGAAAGATTAAAACCTTTGGGAATGATGCTTTGGGTAGCGGATGGCCTCGTGTGGATTAATAGACATGCAGCAAATGATGATTCAGGCGGTGGGTTCTTCATCGATAACATCAGAATTGAAGAAATGCTAGCAATGACTGACGAACAACTAATCAAAAAACTAAGGAACTAACATGAGCGACATTATCGACCGCGCCAACGACCAGGCGCAAGAAGAGTTAGAACGTAACTTAGCCAAGGCTGCACGTTTTGATCAGCCATCACTAGCTGAATGCGTCGAATGCGGTGAAGATATTCCCGAGCGCCGTCGGCGTTTGGGAGGCGTCACCCGCTGCATTGATTGCCAAAGTGTCATTGAGCGGCGGAGATAGTCATGCCTCTACCATTAAACTTATATCGTTGTCGTGACAAAGTTTGCATAGCAACTGATGAAAGTATGGTCAATGAGCATCTAAACCGTGATCGCATGGGCAGAAAATCACCCATCAAAAAGATGCCAGAGGGTAGCGTCATCTTACATAACAATAAACCCTACGATATAGACGAACTGACCAGACTAGCGCACAAAAAAGCCAAGACAATGAAGCTCAACATAGACAACCCTTTTCAATAATTATTGATGACAGGTTTATCAAATGAAAGCAGTACAATCGGTATAAAAAAACAGCCCTCACCATTGTGAAGGCTGTTTTATCAAACAGTTAGAGCCAAAAGCCCCAAACCAAGAACTTTTCAGTGGCTCTATAGTTACCAAACCAGACCTTTATTATAGCGCGAAAATGTTGTAAAAGCTAGGTATATCAGGTGTTTAAGCCTATTAAACAGCATGTAAGCGCAAGGATTAACGACATAATGGCAAGTATTGAACCACTCAAAACCAGTATTCGCATTATTTGGTACATAAACGGTGAAAAGACAGCGAAACCTTATTAAACACGCCACCAACCGCAGCAAACAAGGCTAACGCCCAAAAAATAGCGGATATGGTTGAGCAACAGATACAAATGGGTATATTTAACCGTGACGCCGTATTCCCATCATCACCAAAGCGACAAGCATCATATTTTGGCTATTACATCCCAGTTTGGGAGAATGCCGAGCAAAGTACAGTCTCCCCAACGACTTGGACGACCTACACCAGCAAAGTGGCCAACCACATCACACCATATTGGAAAAATAAGCAAATCAGCAAAATCAGTGCTGAAGATGTCGAATATTGGGTATATAAAGTGCTTAGAGCCAATCTATCACCGAAAACGATTGTCGATATACTAGGTTTATGGCGATCAATATGGAGTTATTGGGCACGTCATCAAAACAACCCTAACGACCCAAGCCAGTACATTAAGCTTAACGCAAAAGATCCCAAAGACATCGAGCCATTCACTCGTAAAGAAATCGCCTTGATCATCAATACTGAAACGGACACGACCTTTCGGAACTTATGGACGGTCATGTTATGGTCAGGTCTATCCAGTCATGAGCTAATGCCACTGGCCGTAGAAGATATTGATTTTGATCAGGCAACAGCATATATCAGACGTGGCTTTGTGAAAGGCATTCATAAGGCGACTAAAAACCGACGACGCAAACGGCAAATTGAACTACTACCGATCGTAGCAAATGCCTTGGACAATCAACGCCAATTACTAACTGATAAAACCCCACACGCAGTCAAAGTACTTGAGCGAGACAACCACACCTATGAAGAACAGTATCTAACGTGGCTTTGGTACAACCCGCGCACCGGTAGCCATTACACATACCCACAGCTTGAAAAACGCTGGAAACGCCACCTTGATAAATGCGACATACCCTATCGCGCTTTAAACAATGGTCGCCATACTTATGCAAGCCAAGTACTATCGACAGGCATTATCAGCGCCGAATGGTTAGCCAACCAACTGGGCCACGTAAATACAGACATGATCCACAAACACTACGGCAAATTCATTCCCAGTGACACGCGCCATATCATCCGTAACTTAGCCAATGCACTAGACAACAGCCAATAATGCAATCAGCAAAAAGCCCTAAATATAGGGCTTTTTTTATACCCTCATTTATAGGTTTAAGTAATAAAATACCACAGGGGTAGCAATATGAGGTAATCATAGTAATAGCTTAATAAATCAGATATAAGTATTTGATATTATTATTATTTATAAATACCTTAATATAGTAATCAAAAGTAATTATTATTACATCTATAGTATAAGTATATGATTTATATACATTTTATAGTTTCTCAATTAATACCTTTTAGCTGTGTATTTGATTACTTAATAATTACCTCTAAATTACATAAAAAACCTAATAAAATCAATATGATTACCTATATTACCTAGTTTGCATACCACCCCAAAAAATTTAAAAACATCAAAATAAGATGGTGCGCTGGACACGCTCAGGATCTGCTTATATCTTACGTGGGATTCCTATGGGATAGCTCTTCCTGCCTAACCCAACACTACATTCTAACAATATCATGTACTTAGCAACCCCAAAACCCTGCAATTAATAATCATAGAGGTTTCGAGTCTCTCCAGCCCCACCATTTTCGGATAGTACATCTTAGACCAAATATTAAAGCCTGCTTTTTAGCAGGTTTTTTTGTGTCTGTCATTTAGCATTTCTAGTTATAACCTTTATAAATTTGCTATCACCTCATCCATACTTTGATACCTTTTCTCTATTCGCTTTGCCAATGCTTTATCAACAATACTTTGATAGCGAACATACTCTAGCGGTAATTTTGGAATAGACTGCTGGCAGTGCTGAATGGCCCAATCTGTCATGGACTGATTACTTTGAGGGTCTATATTAAATGGTCGCTTCCCTACCAATATTTCAACCATCATGATACCGAAGGCATAGATGTCACTTTGTATCGTTGCTCTTTGTCCTTGCCAGCGCTCAGGTGCCAAATATGCTGGTGTTCCGCCAGAAAAATTTATTGCGTTTGGTCGATCATTTCTTTGGGCTAATGCAAAATCTGTCAATAGTAAGTCAGGCACTATACAATCACTATCGGCGTGACTTGTTAGATTATCACTGAGCAAAATATTACTGGGTTTAATATCATTATGAAGCCAGCCAGCGTTGTGTAGGTTGCAGACTAAATGAGCAGACTCTTTGATCAAATCATGTTTTTGCTTGTCTGTTAATGACACATGGTGATTCAACAGCTTAGCTAAGCTGCTGCTTTCATAATAAGGCATGACCAATACCATTAACTGCTGGCTCTGTTCTAATGTGTCGACCTCTACATTATGATAGGCCAATAGAGGTGGCGTAATAGAGCTAACTTGGGTTTTCTGCGAAGTATATAACGCTTGCAACACGCTTATTTCATGAGTTAAATCTGAGACACTTTGAAGTCTAACTGAAGTGGCACGTAGCTCCCATTTAATTATCACGCTACCATACTCTACATGGCGTGCACGCGTTATACCTTGATAGCAGCTTTGCTTGCTGCGTTGTTTGGTAATTTGCGTTTTACTCTCTTGGGTTTGCTCTGTGCTTCCCTCTGTATTGTTGACTGATACGCTGATGCACTATTTGGGTATATTGTAACTCTGACAATGCTTGGGTAATGACTGGCAATAGTTGTCCAGATTGCGCTTGCAAGGCTTGTGTAATAGGCAAATTACTGGCACTATTTTTCACAGTGTTATCTCTCATCATATTATAGAGTCGCAATCGCACACTATCGTTTTACCCAACCGCCACTTTACCGCTAGAGTCATTATGTCACAGTCTAACAATTATGCCCTGCCCGCCCCTTTATTAGCATTGCTTAGCCAGTATCTGCAAGAGCACGTCACACCAACCATTGAGATTGACCCAAGCCAGCTTGCGTATCGCTGGGTCGGCGGACGTACTGGTCACCTACAGCCTTTGTCTGTCAATTTATTTTTGAGTTTGGATGATTTGCAAGGTATTGATGTGCAAAAAGCAAAACTGGTACAAAACACCCGCCAGTTTCTCAAAGGCTATCCTGCCAATCACGTCCTGATGACAGGGACACGTGGTGCCGGCAAATCCTCGCTGATTCGCGCCCTACTGCAAGAATATCACAGTGAAGGGTTACGCATTATCGAGATTGCGCGTGATGATCTACAGGTGCTAGACAAGATTCGTGCCGCGATTAATGCGCTGCCAGCGGACTGCGCTTGTCGCTATATCGTCTACTGTGATGATTTGGCATTTAACGGTCAAGATGAGAGTTATCGGGCGCTAAAAAGCGTGCTTGATGGCGCGCTTGATTCTGAGCAAGACAAGCTACTGGTCTATGCCACCAGTAATCGCCGTCGCTTGCTACCACAAATGATGAAGGACAATCTTGATATTTATAATGGGCAGACGGATGAAGTCAATCCTTACGAGACCATTGACGAGACCGTGTCATTATCAGATCGATTTGGCTTGACCTTGACCTTTCATCCTATGGATCAGCAGACTTACTTACAGATTGTGCAGCATTATCTAAATTTAGAGCAACGGAAAATTTCAGCTCGCATTGATACTGATATTGAAATGGATGTGGACGGTGAAAATCTACCTGACAAAATCAGAATGGACGCCTTGCGCTGGGCATCTGAACGCGGTGGACGCTCAGGTCGAGTGGCTTATCAATTCAGTCGTTACTGGAGCGGCAAAACACAATTGGCTATTGAAGACCGTAAATCATAGCCGCTAAGCCATATCAGCCGCTAAGCCATATTAGCCGCTAAGCCATATCTTTGAAACTATCTCTTTACAGTTATGCCTAATTGCTGCGTGCAGAGCCTACATACTGCACGCGACTCTCCTTTGACTACCCGCTTGATTATCTGCCAAGTCGATAGCCCCATTGACGCTATATTGAGCAAAATCTTCTGCCAGCCATATATTGCCTTGGTAGACACTTTGCGCATCTAAGCGAATATAGGCCATATTTGGCGTTTCGCTATCTGGATTATCAAAGCTCTGATAACGAGCGCTAAAGTGAGTCAAAATGATGTTTTTCAAGCTCATCTTTTGCGCGAATGTGCCCACTATGTGCGCGCTACTATGCATAGGATCAAAGTCAGGGTTGCGGGCTTGAATGGCCATCATGACCTCATGCGTATAAGTGGCCTCATGCACCAACAAATCCGCATCCATAACTGCTTCACTCAAACACTCTGGCGTGTCATTGTCCCCTGCTATTACTACCTTTGTCCGCTGCACATCATCATGAACATAGTCTGCTGAATGTAAGTGCTGACCATCCTCAGTGATGACATTTTCACCTTGTTGTAGCTTGCCCCAAAGCGCGCTTGCTGGAACACCATCCGCTATAAGTTTACCTGTATTGAGCGTGCGACGGCTGATGGTCTGCGTGATACCAAATCCATGAGATGGCACGCGATGTGATAACGGATAAATCTCTATTATCAGCTGATGTTGATTATCCAAGTCGATTTTTACTGTACCTTTATTAACATTAACTTCTTGCGACAACAGATCCTCTATCGACACAAAGTTGAGGGTAAATGGCAGATATAATTCAGTATGTAAGATAAAGGCATCAAGCAGCGCCGAGATGGCTTTTGGTGCAATGAGCGTCAATGGCTCACGGCGACCTGACATCGCGGCACTCGCCAGCAGCCCTGGCAGGCCATAACAGTGGTCGCCATGGACGTGGGTAATACAAATCGCCGTCAATTGACGTAAGGAGAGTTTGGTATGCAGTAATTGCTGCTGTGTGCCTTCGCCACAATCGATGAGTAGCCACGGGCGCGACTTTTTATTTTGACTGTTACTATGCGGCTGGTTGCCTTTTGATGAACCAGACGCATGAGGATTCAAGCACTCGATTGCCAATGCCGTTACATTACGCTGCTTGGTCGGCACGCCTGCGGAGGTGCCCAAAAGGTTAATTTCAGCATAGGTCATGTCTTTTATTTATTAGAGGCACGGGTTAGGACCGTTGGCATATCATGGTTTTTTGACCGTCAACCATTTGCCCACCATTGGCCGTACATTCATTAACCATATTAGATTCATAAGATTTCCAGCCACCATAAAAACTAGCGGCGCACAAAATTACAACCAGTAGTTTTTGTGACCAAGATTTGATAGATACTTGCTGGTTATCAACCGGTTGCCTATTTTGCAAGTTATGATCTAGCGACTGCTTAGCATCTGTGTCTTTCTTTGTTTTTGCATGATGCGATGTATTCAAGTCTGTCATTATTTTATCCTAAAAAGGCTTTGCTTATGAATAAACAAAACCTTTTATCTAATATCACCTCAAGTATTGAGAGGTGTTTAAGTGTTTATACAAGTATCTTTTAAAACTGCGGTGTTCCGCCCTTTGCCTCAGCACGTTTGAAAGCGGGGCGTTCTTGACAGCGTTTGAGCCAATTTAATAGATTAGCGTATTTAGATTGATCCATACCTGCACGCGCATTAGAGGCGGCTACCACAATATACATTTGAATATCAGCGGCACTGAACGTCTCCCCCTGCAAACCAATGACTGTCTTGGAGATGCTGCTCCATCAGATTTAGGTTGTTGATAATATTATTGTTGATCATGCCATCTTCAACTTGTTTGCGAATACCTTTACTGATCGGTTTGATCAGCATAGGCGATCGTTCAACGACTTTACTAAATACCAGACGCATAACTAACTGTGGCATCGCCGTGGCTTCGGCAAAATGCAACCAAAAGTATAATCTTCCCACGCCGCTTCATTATCATCAGCCGGCTTAAACTGATGCTCTTTATCATAGTGTCTGAGCAGGTATTCAATGATAAAACCGGACTCAGCCAAAGCGCGATCACCCACTTCAAGCACCGGCGTGTGTCCCAACGGATGCACTTTTTTTAAGCTCTCAGGTGCAAGATACGCCTTCGTACGCTCATAGGTTGTCAGCTCATAATCCAGCTCCAACTCTTCTAGTAGCCATAAAATACGAAACGAGCGCGAATTGTTTAAATGATGCAGAGTTAACATAAACCGTCCTAGTTATATATTGTTTTAAATCAGCCATAATCTCTTAAATATGGCGCCACGTTTTGAATTAAACATGACACCACTGTGCTCGATAATAGCGTAATTTATGCCCCTTTGACACTGCAATTTTGTAGGACAATGACCAAGATACTGCCTTGTAAGTCAGGTTTATGTAAACCTAGGAGGCACCAGTTTTAGTCACAATCACAGACAGTGCTTCAATCTTGCGCGTCATCTTATCGATCTTTTGCTGATATTTTTTGATTTGGCGAAAGCGGTGCGCCATTAGCACGCCCTTAATACGGCGATTTTTGAGACGGCGGCGTGGCGGATAACCCAAGCACACAAACAAAAGTCGCCCAAGAGATCGCACCATATTCAAAGATATCATAAGCGATACCGAGACCTGAGCATATAATCGCAGCCCACTGTAGCAAGCTCATACTCTCATTATAAAAAAATCGACCAACCACGATCATGATCATCGGATATAAGAAGTAACCCAACGTCACCTCAAGACCCAAACCATTGACTGGCGCCCACATAAACATCCAAGTTTGCGCCCCCAAAATCGGAGTGGGTAGTATGAATAAAAACCACTCTTTGGCATTTTTTAAGGTTTTTAGATAATCAAAAATATGCTGCCACTGTTTTAGCACACCCACCAGCAGCACCAGACCAAAAAACATCGTGAGCACACGCCACGAAGCAACTTGCGTACCTGATAACGGTTGCAACAGCAAACCAAATAGGAATAGCAATGAGTATAAAAAATTTGCAGCCACAGCAGTGATCGCACCCTGAGAAGTTTGGTTAGTAATCAACATCACAACAGCCTTTAGAGATTGGGACACATCCTTTGCAATTTTAAAATAAAAGCCTCAGACGATAACGTCTGAGGCTTTTTTATATAGGGTGGTCGCGCAATCTAAGATAAACGCTATTAATGTATCCTGCTACATTATGGGCGGCATTATGTCAAAGTCAAAATAGATAAGCAATACCAGTGTGCATCTAGTATCTCAATGTCGTTATCAAGCAAATTTAATGCTCGTAAGTCCTTATTTTGCATCAAGTTGTTCGAGTTTTTGCTGTATCTTATCCATCTTTTTTTGATAACGACGAATCTTACGAAAGCGATGCGCTTTTAGCACACCATCGATACGCTGATTGATAAAATGACGACGCGGTGGAAAGCCTCCTACCTGCGGCTCTCTATATCCATGCAAGCGGTCATTACGCTGACGAACGAGATAGCCTATCGCACTATCGATTATCATGACCACTAGGGCAAGTGTAATCATGCCGTACATAAAGAGCGAGCCACCTTCATCAAGACTTTGACTCAGAACGGTAATAGACAACACAAATAACAGTAGCGGCTCTATGTAGCTCAGCGCCCCAAATAGCGAGACCGGCAACTTGCTACTCGCAATCATCGTTAGCGACATTGCCAGTGCACTAAAGGCACCCAGCAATGGCAGTAGGTACCAAAACTTCATATTTTGTGCCGCCACACTAAAACCACCAGTGAGATAAAGCATGATCAATACCACGGGCGTCAGCAATGTCAAATCAAACAACAAGCCAGTAATGGGCGGTACAGCAAGCGTGCGGCGCAATAGATAATACGGCGGATAGCCCAAACATACAAATAGCGTCACCCAAGACACCGAACCATATTGAACAATGTCGTAGCCAATACCGAGCGCTGCCAGTATTGCTGCCGCATACTGCAAGACACTCATATCCTCACGATAAAAAAAACCGACCAAGCACAATCATCACAAGTGGCAATAAAAAATAGCCCAAGGTGACATCCAGTCCAAATCCATTCACAGGTGCCCACATAAACAACCAAATCTGGCCGCCTAAGATCGGTGCAGGCAATATAAATATCAGCCATTCTTTCAAGGTCTTAAGCGTCTTTATATAATCAAAGACATGCTGCCATTGCTTAGTCAAACTGAGCAAGATGACCAAACTTAACAACATCATCAGCACGCGCCATGAGGCTACCTGTGTCCCCGTTAAGGGCAGCATAAACAGTCCAAACAAAAACATCATCGAGAATAAAAAGCTCGACGATACCGCTGCGACAGTTCCCTGAAAAGTTTGATTGGTTGTAAGCATAACAACAGCCTTAAAAGTAAAATCCTATGTACATTATTAAGAAAAAGTGAATAAAAATAAAAGCCTCCGACGACAACGTCAGAGGCTTTTTTCTAGGACAATGATCAGAAACTAGACTGAAAAGCTAACTACCAAGACTATTACTCGTCATCGTCTACTGCATCATTATCCAATGTGTAATCGTTGGCAATATCGATAGCGTCGTTGGCATCGCTCAAAGCAGTATTGTCAGTTGCGGTATCGATATCTATCTGCTCCTGACTTTCCACCTCAAACGTGCCATCTTCTTTCATCGCATCGATTAATTCATCATCACCCTCTTCGTGCTCAACACGCGCCATAGCGACCAATTTTTCATCTTTTGGCAGACGAATGAGCGTGACACCCTGAGTGTTACGACCAGAGCTCGCAACGTGCTCAACTGGCGTACGTACTAGCGTTCCTTTGTCAGAGATTAAAATAATATCATCGGTAGCGTCAACCTTAGTCGCTCGCACCAATGCGCCATTACGCTCACTGGTCTTAATGGCGATAACACCGCCACCGCCACGGTTTTGCGTATTAAACTCTTCGATAAGGGTACGCTTACCAAAGCCGTTTTCACAAGCAATTAGGATTTCATGTACATCATCTTCGATAACGACCAATGATTTGATAAATTCATCAGTAGCCAAACGCATACCGCGGACGCCTTTCGCTGTACGGCCCATCGCACGAGCATCATTCTCATCAAAACGAATCGCTTTACCACTTGAAGCAAATAGCATCACTTCTTGATTGCCGTTGGTAATACGAGCGCTGACCAATTTATCACCCTCTTCTAGACCAACCGCGATCAAGCCGTTCGAGCGAATATTGGCAAACTGTTCAAGCTCAACACGCTTGACTGTGCCATTGGCGGTTGCAAAGAAGACAAAGCGGCCGCTAACTTCCTCAGACATTTGCGGAATCGGCAATATCGTCGTAACGGTTTCGTCGCTATTTAAACCAATTAGATTGACCAACGGACGACCACGAGCACCGCGGCTGGCAATCGGCACTTCAAACCCACGTAAGCTAAAGACGCGGCCACTGTCTGTGAAGCACAATACCGTAGAGTGCGTTGAGGTCACGACCAGATGATCAATCACATCATCTTCTTTCATTGCCGTTGCAGACTTACCTTTGCCGCCGCGCTTTTGTGCGACGTAGTCATCAATTGGCTGAGTCTTGGCATAGCCAGTACGCGACACCGTCATCACAACGGTTTGCTCAGGAATCAGGTCTTCACGGCTGAGATCCATGCGTGAGTCGATGATGTCGGTGCGACGCTCATCACCAAAGTTATCACGAATCTCGATCATCTCATTAGAGATAATACTCATCAGCTTATCAAAATCACCAAGAATAGACTCTAAATGAGTGATTTCGCGTAGTAAGTCTTGGTATTCCTCGGTCAATTTATCTTGCTCAAGGCCCGTCAAACGATGTAATTGCATGTCTAAAATCGCATTGACCTGCTCAAGTGACAAGCGATAACGCTCTTCGCCTTCGATCAGACCAAACGGCGCTTTAGGATCTTCGCCATCGATAAACTCAGGACGTACTGACTGACTACCAGCAGCCGTGAGCATCGCAACGACACTGCCTGAACCCCATGTATTATTCAATAAGCTTTCGCGGGCGAGTCCACGGTTTGCAGAGGCTTTAATCGTCGCAATAATCTCATCGATGTTGGCTAATGCAACCGTTAAACCTTCTAGCAAATGACCACGGACGCGGGCTTTGTTCAATTCATAAATCGTACGGCGCGTCACCACTTCTTGACGATGACGGACAAATGCAGCGATAAGCTGACGCAAGGTCAATAGCTTTGGCTGACCATTGTCTAGCGCGACCATATTGATGCTAAAGCTAGACTCAAGCGGCGTCTGCAAGAACAAGTTATTGACAATAACTTCGGCAGTCTCGCCGCGACGCAAGTCAATAGCGATACGCATACCGTCTTTGTCAGACTCATCACGAATCTCACTGATGCCCTCGATTTTTTTATCACGAACAAGCTCTGCGATACGCTCAATCAATTTGGCTTTATTCGCCTGATAAGGGATTTCGGTAAATACGATGCGCTCACGATCGCGGTTGACGCCAGTATTGCTCATCGGCTCAATATGATAACGACCACGAATATGCAAACGGCCTTTACCCGTGCGGTAAGCATCTAAGATACCTGCACGGCCATAGATAATACCGCCTGTAGGGAAATCAGGACCTGAAATATGTGACATCAGCTCTTCGGCTGAAACTTGTGGGTTTTCGGCATACGCCAAACAAGCATTGATCACTTCGGTCAAGTTATGCGGTGCCATATTGGTCGCCATACCAACAGCAATACCTGTCGCGCCATTGACCAATAGGTTAGGGATACGCGCTGGCATCACGCTTGGCATGCGCTCAGAGCCGTCGTAGTTGTCTTCCCAATCGACCGTATCTTTGTCCAAATCTGCCAGCATCTGATGAGTCAGCTTGGTCATACGTACTTCGGTATAACGCATCGCTGCCGGAGGATCATCATCGATCGAACCAAAGTTACCTTGACCATCAACCATTGGGTAGCGCAAGCTAAAATCCTGCGCCATACGGACGATGGCATCATAGACAGCACTATCGCCATGTGGATGGTACTTACCGATCACATCACCAACCACACGGGCAGACTTTTTGTACGGCTTATTATAATCATTAGACAACACGTGCATGGCATACATCACACGGCGGTGTACAGGTTTGAACCCATCACGCACATCAGGCAGCGCACGCGAGACGATCACGCTCATCGCATAATCCAGATAGGATTGCTTTAGTTCATCTACGATGCCAATAGGACTGACCGATTCGCTCATATACACTCCTTCACTCACATTTTTTTCTAACGTTGACACATCGCTTATGGCACCCACAGATCATATAAAAATACTGCCACATAAATGGGCAGTCATGATCAAAATACATACCATAAAAAAACACTGCTACACATGCAAAACAATAGGAAAATAGTGATACGGTTTTTGTTAAAAACAATGTTTAATAAAAGAAGCTATTTTAGCACAAATTTGCTGATTTAGGGGGTTCTGACCACCATTAAAAATCAAGCTAGGCGGTTCATTTGCAGTGATATTTTGAATTACCCATACACTCTAAAATAATTCTAATGACAGGTTTTTTTTGATTGGCTGATTTTGCCATTTTTACAGACGAACTTACAACCTGCTGAGCAAAGAGATACTCCGTCCATCTTAGCTGAACAGAGCCTACCAATTGTTCTAACATGAGCTAATGGGTTTCATAAGTATATGATGATTTAAATTAGGTCAATGAGGCTATTTTTTTAGTGACGCTGGACAAAAAAATCCTAAGCGTTACACTAACTCATCTTTTATAGAACTCGAATAACGACCTAACAGGCTACTTTTATTATGGATATCATTCTTGCGATTGTTTGGATTTTAGCAATGGTGCTATATAGCTTTTCGAGCGATTATGTTGCTAGTTTTCCTAACCATAACAATCGCGCTGTACCCTATGTCCGTTGGGGAGCACTTTTAGTCGCCATGGCTTTGTCAGCATATTTAGCAAAAGCCTATCAAGAAAACCTACAAGGCAACGGTATGTGGGTATTTGTTATCGTCGTATTTGTCATTATTGTTTTAGCCAAGATCGTCTTTAAATGGGTCATTAATAGACGTTTGAAACGCTAAGCTATACTGAATATTTTTGTTGCTCTCAACCTCTCCGCTATTGATCTGAACGCCTTATGACCACTGAACATCAAAACAACCAACTTGGCCTAAACCAAGCCACCGCACCAGAAGACACACGAGCAGATCGTAGCTTCGATACCATTGCCGATCATTTTGAAAAAAAGGTCTATGGCGGTTTAAAAGGTGAAATCCGATTGGCGGTATTACGCCGTGATATTGTTGAATATAGTACACAAATGAGTGAAGCGCTTGGACGACCGCTGCGTATCTTAGATGTGGGTGCAGGGCTTGCACAAATTGCCATAGAGCTTGCTACTCAAGGTCATAGCGTCGTCATCAACGATATCTCAGCAAATATGCTTGAGAAGGCAAAAGCAAACGCTGAACAAATCGATCAAGCGCTGGATATCACATGGTACGTCTGTCCATACCAAACACTTGAAGAAACGCTAGGTAAAGAAGAAAACGATAAGTTTGATTTGATCCTATCGCACGCGCTACTTGAATGGTTGGCAGAGCCTGCTGCCGTCATGGACTTCTTTGATCAATATCTAACCGATGATGGCGCGCTATCTTTGTGCTTTTATAACCCTGCAAGCTTTGATTATCGCAACCTCATCATGGGAAATTTTAATTTACTCGATAATACGGACTATAAGGCGGACAATAAGAAAAGCCTCACACCCAATCATCCCGTTGCTAAAGAAGAAGTGGAGTCTTGGTTGAAGGCGCATGACTATCAGACGGTACGTAGCAGTGGTCTACGGGTATTTCATGACTATGCACCGCTCAAGCGTGGCGGGCATAACGATCCAGAGGCGGTGATAAGGATGGAGCTGCGCTACTCACAATTAGAGCCATACAAATGGCTTGGACGGTATTTGCATATTCTGGCTAAACGGTAAACTTAGACAACCGCTCAAAAGCTGTGAAGGCTGCTAAACGTCTTCATCAACTCTCGATGATCTGTCATATTCTGACCAAGTGGTGGCATTGACCTCTTTTTCGTCAAACACGACCACATGCTCCAATAACGGCAAGATACCAATATGTGAACCAATTTCATGATTATGATGGCTAGCAACCAGTGATAATATGGACTGTCCGTCATCTAACTGTAGACGGTACAAATAGTTGGCACCGCGGAACACTCGCCCAATCACCAAGGCTGTCTGCGTACTATCATCATCATGAATGATGTCATCAGGGCGCACGAGTACCTTGATTGGGGTACCATTTGGATAATCATATTCGCAGTACTGTGGTTGTCCTGATTGATCATAGACTTCCATGCGGCGATAGATATTGCCAAGCGCCGTCTCTACACGACCTTCTTTGATGATACCGTCTATCATCGCGCCTTCGCCGACGAACTCAGCGACAAAAGGACTGACAGGCTCATGATACAGCTCGCTTGGTGTTGCCCATTGTACCAATCTGCCCTTATCCATTACCCCGACTTTATCTGCTAACGCAAACGCTTCGTTTTGGTCATGAGTGACCAAGATTGCCGTAGTATTGGTACGTTTGAGAATGTCACGGACATTCATTGCCAAGGATTCACGTAATACCACGTCCAGATTAGAAAATGGCTCATCAAGTAGTAGTAATTTAGGCTTCGGTGCAAGCGCCCTTGCAAGTGCCACACGCTGCTGCTGACCACCGGACAGCTCATTTGGACGTTTATCCGCATGCTCCGTCAGTTCGACCAGGCTTAGCATCTCAGCCACACGAGCTTTTTTGTCAGCCGCTGACCATTTATTGAGGCCAAAGGCAATGTTTTTGCCACGCTCAAATGACCAAAAAGCGCATAATCTTGAAACACCATCCCCATGCCGCGCTTGGCTGGTGCCACGGCAAAAGAGTCCCGAGCTGTTTTTTCCGTTAGACGTTGATTGTTTAAATGGATAGTACCGCCGCGGCTTTGCTCCAGTCCTGCAATCGCTCGCAATGCCGTGGTCTTGCCGCAGCCACTATAGCCCAAGAAGCAACCAATCTCTCCTTGCTCAAGCATCAACGACATGCCATTAACTACAATAGTATCGTCATAGCCGACAATTAGGTTTTGTACACTAAAATATGGATTGGTCGCGATAGTGCTCTCAGTATCTTGGCGCGCAGTATCGGCTTGTTCTACAGGCTTGCTACATTGAGACTGGGTTGTCCGAGTTTGCACGACTGGTGATTTTTTGACAGGAGTACTACGTGCTCCAGTCTTTACTGACTGAGCGTCTGACGAGTCGTTCATTGAATCAGTGTACATAGACAATCCCAGTTCGCTATTAGTAAATACAATGTTGGATAAAGCAGTAAAAATGATAATATAAGTTGGATCAAGCACCATTAAACATGACACATTTATAAGCAGCAATGGCGGTTAGCTGTGTTTGTCACTTTGACGCAATAGTATCCAAACAGGAAGCAATCCGACCAGTACAATCAATAAACTTGGTAATGCTGCCCGCCCCCACATGCCTTCGCTTGTCATCTCAAACACGCGCACCGCCAGTGTATCCCAGCCCTGCCTGCGTGTCATCAATGTGATCGGCATCTCTTTCATCACTTCGACAAATCCCATTAACAATGCCGTTAGTACCCCAGGGCTAAGCACAGGTAGCATCACATGACGCCAACGCTGGTACGCACTGTCACTAAGCAGTTTCGCTGCGGCCTCTTGATTGACGGTCAATCGTTGTAACTGCCGATCCACTGGCTGAAAACTCACCGTCATAAAACGCGTCGACAATGCCAATAGCATAACGATCACACTGCCTGAGAGCACCTGCTGCGAGGTGATACCAAAAGCAATCATTTGATTGTCTAGCCACGCAATAGGAATAAAAATACCCACTGCCAATACTGTACCTGGCACGACGTAGCCTAAATTAGCGAGCGTGGTCATCAGTTTAGTCGATTTATCAGGATATTGCCGCTTGATCCACGCAATAATCACTGCCAAAAAGGCAATAAAAACTGTGGTCATACTAGCAATCATGAGGCTGTTAGTCACAAAATCAATATAGCGCGCATCAAAATCTTGGCGAAAATTCAGTGCAGTCCAATAAATCAGCTGCAAGAACGGTATTAGAAAAGCCAGCAAAAATACAAACGTACATAGCAAGCTCATCCCTATTTTGGCAGGGAGTACTGGCGTCGAAACGCTGGTTGCTGCCTTGCGTAATCGAGTTGCCGCGCTTGGCCTGCCAATACTGCTCAAACAGTACTACGATAAAGATCACACCGATGAGCAAGGCTGCTAACTGAGCCGCTGTGGTCAAACTAAAAAAGCCAAACCACGCCTTATAAATAGCGGTGGTAAACGTATCGACATTGAATACCGAAACCGCGCCAAAATCTGCCAATGTCTCCATACTTGCCAGCAATAAGCCACCGATAATCCAAGGCAGTGCTTGCGGTAATGCCAACCGAAAAAACACGCGGCTACGGCTCAAACCTAGCATCTGCCCTGCTTCAATCGCCCGCCGACCTTGTGACAAAAACGCCTGACGCGCCAGCAAATACACATAGGGATAAAATGCCAACGATAAAATTAAGCCAGCGCCCCAGACATTGCGTATTGAGGGAATCGCTGTCGTGATACCAAAATCGCGCAGTCCTGTCTGTAACGGCCCACTAAAATCCACAATACCAATGGTGACAAACGCCAATACGTAAGCCGGTATGGCAAGCGGCAACATGAGCGCCCACGAAAAAAACCGCTGACCAGGGAAGCGGTACATGCTGGTTACCCAAGCGAGAACGGTACCGATAGTGCCCGATATAACCGTCACCATAAACAGTAGAATCGCCGTATTTTTGAGCACTTGCGGCAGGACATACTCTGCCATATGCGTCCAAATGTCTGCGACTGGTTGCGTCCACGACAACAACACGATCAAAATCGGCACCAGCATAAACAACGAAATCAGCCCTAAGACTGATTTCGAGATAATACGTTTACGAAGGGCATGGTCTTGACTGACCGTCTGATTGTCATCAGCTCTGCTACTGATTGGATCTTGCTCGCTAACAGACGCATCTGGCGTTGTGATCATAGTATCATTACCGTGTCATACTCACTCATCGAGACTTTTTAAGCGCCTACCAAACTCAAAACGTTCATTGTTTCATGACTAAACATTTCATCATCAGATTTTAGCAAATTGTCTTTAAAAAAGATGATGTTGAGCTTGGTATCACGATGACTGGCAGTCTTTTATTTATAACCCGCTTTGTCCATCATTTGAATGGCTTGAGTTTGTAGCTCACCAAATTTCTGTACGTTGATATCGTCTTTTTGAACTCGCCCCAAGATCTGAGCATTTCTGACTCATCCACCCCTTCTTTGACTGGGAATTCTTTGTCTGAGCTGGCGTAAAGGCCTTGCGCCTCATCAGATGACAACCACTCAATCAGTTTAAGCGTACCGTCTGGATTATCTGACCCTGTAACCACGCCCGCGCCTGAAACGTTTACATGTGTACCAGTGGTGCCTTGGTTTGCCCAGAATATTTTCACAGGGAAGTTTGGTTTTTCGTCTAATAGGCGGCCATAGTAGTAACTGTTGGCGATACCAACTTCACACTGACCAGCAGCAATCGCCTCTAGCATGGCGGTATCATCACTGAACACGTCAGTGGCAAGATTATCAACCCAACCACGGATGACAGCTTCTGTTTTTCTTCACCCAAATGCTCTATCATGCTGGCCACAAGTGACTGGTTGTATACCTTTTTAGAAGTACGCAAGCATAGTTTGCCTTTCCATTTTGGATCCGCCAAATCTGCATAAGTCGATAATTGATCGGCGCTAACTTTGCTTGGGTCATAAAAAATCGTACGCGCGCGCAGTGATAGACCTGTCCACTGACCTTTTGGATCGCGATACTTTGCAGGGACATTGGCCTCTAGCACAGACGACGCTACTGGCTGTAGCAACCCTTGCTGAGCCGCTTGCCATAAGTTACCCGCGTCCACCGTCAGTAGCATGTCAGCTGGAGTGTTTTGACCTTCCGCTTGCAAGCGCGCCATCAGTGGGCCAGTTTTGTCTGTGACAAGTTCAATCTTGACACCAGTCTGTTCAGTATAGCGATCTAGCAATGGTTTAATCAGCTGCTCATTACGTGAAGAATAAATAGTAATTGTTTGACCATCTGCACTGGTCGCACCGTCATCATTAGCTGCTTGCTGTTCAGTTTCAGTACCAGCCTCTGTTGTCTCTGTCTCCACGCTGTCTTCGGTTGTAGAAGAATTGCTACAGCCAACCATTCCCAACATCAGGCCAAATATGGCAGCAGACAATACAGGCTTGGTGGTGAATAGATTAGTGCGGATGGTGTTCAGTGGCATGGTTTTCCCCATAGTAATGCGATAAAAAAGAGACGGCAAATAGTGAGATAAAATGGTCAAAGCCCCTATTTGTTGGGATTCGTTGGACCATAATCATGGAAACAACATACTAATAGAAATGAGATTAACTATCAATACATTTATCTAACCCAAGATGCTGAAATTATTTGGCTTATTAGGGCGTGTTGAACATTCGACCATGGCACTGACAGCAACTATTTTTTAGGCGATTCGATGTTAAAAATAATAAGCTTAGTCACTCTAAGCGCTTATTTTTAACGATGAAGCGGCAAAAAAGAATCCTGTCCCCTACTTTTTATCGTTGGGGCTGATGCTAAAATTGCCCCATACTGCGTTACAAATCTCGCTAAGGCATCTGCATTATCGTCGCTTTGTGCCTTATCTGGACCAATTTTAGCGATCAGCAGTGCCTATTTGCGAATGTTCAACACGCCCTAGTCATTTTCTAAAGCTAAGTTGTACCCAAAACGGCTCTTGTGTTTTTGTACTCCTGCACTCTTGGGAATGGCAAATATATTAACGAATACCACACCAATTTAGAGCAGCCATTGCCCTAACATAACATTGACCGCCGCTTCTGTACGCAATATACGCGGCCCTATATGTACTGGCGTGCACCCGTGTGCGGCGAGTAGCGCTATCTCATAATCGATCCAACCGCCTTCAGCACCGATGCAGACCAAACTGGGCAATTCTAATGTTGTATCTAATTGTCGAAATTCAGAAAATGACTGCTCAGCATAAGGGTGTGCAACGATGGCTTGATTACTCACCAAACTGGTAAGCGTATCCTCGACAAATGGCTTAAAACGTTTTTGTAGCGTAATACGAGGTGCAATCGTATCAACCCCTTGTTGCAAGCCTTCTAATACAAACTCATCAAGACGCTCAAGCAGCGGACTTTGCCAATAGCTTTTTTGCGTGCGATAGCTGTTAACAAGCACAATATCGCATACGCCAAGCGCCGTCATATCCATGATCAAACGCCGCAATACTTTGGGACGAGGTAAGGCTAAAACCACTGTCAGGTCCAGTTTGGCTGGCGGGGTAATACCGAGCTGAACATCGTATAACTGAATACTATCAGCAGCAATGTCCTCAATGACAGCCGTACCAAGATTGCCATCTAGCTGCCCAATTTTGAGCGTGTCACCGACTTTTGCGCCCAGTATGTTATTGACATGATCGACTTGCACCACATCATTGATTTGCGCTTTACTTGTGGAGAAATTTTCAACGGGCAGTAATATACAATTCATAATATCTCTTGGTCTAACTTTTTAGGATAATACCGTTCAATAACATCCTCAATCATAGCCAGTTGACGAGTCAACACTGCTTGCTGTTGTACGGTTATTGTCTCACCCGCCTGTCCTGCCTGCGTCGCTAATGGTAAATCACTTAACCACACCTCTAGCTGCTGATAAATAAGTGCGATGTCATCAGCGCTATCAGTACCGTACTGATGATTTACTGTACTTTTAGCGCACTCATTTGAGCCATCTATCGTCATTGGACGATAAAACTCATTGTTTGGTTGATATAAAGCGCCCACCTCGGCCAGTTTATCGACCACACTTTGGCACGATTGGGTGTAACGACCCATGATAATAGGCGTTGCCACGCTCGCAGGTTCAACGGGATTGTGTCCGCCTATGTCTACTAGCGACCCTCCAACCAATGCGACATTTGCCAGTGTATACCAAGTCATCATCTCACCCATGCTGTCCGCCAGATAGACTTGCGTGTCTCCATTGATGGCCTCATCAAGACTGCGCCGTGCCATTGTTAGACCAGTCTTTTCGATCAATGCTGCAACTTCATCAAAACGCTCAGGATGCCTAGGCACGATGATCAGCAACGTATTGGCTAGTGCTGTCTGCGACAATAGCTGCTGATGTAGCGATAGCGCCGTCTCTTCTTCGCCGTTATGAGTGCTTGCTGCCACCCAAACTGGTCGGTCTGCTATCGCAAACGCTTTTGCCAGCGCATTTTTTTTAGCGAGCGCATTTTTTTTAGAGGGTATCTGCGCACTTGCATCTTTTGCATCAACAGCTAAATTATCGGAATCGATAGCTTCCACATCAATTTTAGGCGTATTGATGACCCACTTTAGCGACCCTGCTACGCGGATCTGTGCGCTATCCGCCCCTAATTGACGAAAGCGTTTGGCAGAATCGCTGTCTTGCGCAATGATGAGCGCAAGGTTTTTCATCATGCTGCTGCTCACCGCACCGATTTTTTGATAACTTTTTAAAAGAAGACGCCGAGAGACGACCATTGACTAAGATACTTGGTATCTGATGCTCAGCAAGCTTGGTCAAGATATTCGCCCATAGTTCAGTTTCGACAAACAGTGCGGCGATAGGCTGTACATGCGTCAAAAATGTCTCAATCACGTCAGGGAGTATCAACGGGGACATAACTGTGGCTCATGCGGTTTTGAGCGATTGCATCTGCAAACCGACTGGCACCGCGAGCAAAACCTGTCTGCGTGGTGTTGGTCAACCATATCTGATAGCCACTAGCCAGTAATGCGTCTAATAAAGGTGCAACCGTATTGGTTTCACCCAACGATACCGCATGACACCAAATCACACCTTTATTACTGTGACCAGTAATCGCTGGACGCGGTGGATATTTTTGCCAAAACGCTGCGCCACTTCTTGCTGATAATTGTCACGTTTGTGAGAGCGCCGCCATACTTGCAGGCGATATAATGGTTTTAGCACACCGATCAGAAATTGATAATAAAATGGTGTCTGATACACCGCACGATCAGTCAATGAATTATGACCTGACAACCTAGTGTCAGTCGAATGGGAAGAGGTGTCAGATGGAGTATGAGATGATGGCATGGAGTAGCCCAGATTAGTAATGAATCAAACAGCAGAAGGGTAAAAGTAAAAACGCGCCAATTCTACCTGAAATCAGCGCGTAACCATAAACTTTTAAAAGTTTACTGAGTCAATAGCGCCTAGACAACAATCAGTATCATCAATGCGATCAAAATCACAGCGCCAAACAATAACTGATAACGCTTAGTATTGCTTTGCTCTTGTTTTTGCGTCGTGATCAGCGCTTGCGCTTGCTCCCATTGAGACACAAGGTTTGCCGCCTCTATATGACCATTATCTGCCGCTTGCTCTAGCCAGTATTTACCACTATCAATATCTTGCGGCATGCCTACCCCTTGATAGTACAGCTTGCTAAGTAAACGCTGGGCACGGCTGTCGTTTTTGCTAGCGGCTTGTTTCACCCATTCCACGCCAGATTTTTTTAGCGTCCTTGTCATCTGCCGTGAGTCCTTCGCCAAGCAGCTCATACATCGCCAAGCGTAGCATGGCAGCCGTATTACCCGCTTCTGCAGCCACCTGTAATGCTAGCAATGCTTTATTTTTTGCTGCTATATGATTGTCTGAAAACACAACTTGGCCACGCGGTTTGTCCTGCTTGGCAATGTGCTGCTCAAACTGATCGAGGACTTTGCAAGCTTGCTGATATTCAGTCACGCCTGCTGTTTGCGGCACCTCAATCTCATCTAGCTCTATGAGCAGCTGGGTAAACATTTCTGGTGTCGGTGGGGTTTTTACAGGCGCCATAGGCTTGGTGGCTGGCGACTCTGTCTTCGTTTTCTCAGGTTTTATTTGAAGCTCTGGTTGGCGCGGCGCGGTACTCACTAATGGTTTAGATACAGTAGTTGCAGCAGAAGGGCGCTCGATATTGGCTGATACTATATTAACATCAGCCAATTCATTATTTACCGGTACGTCCTCTGATGCCTCATAATGACTAGCAGGTTGACTTGTACTGATAGTCGTACTCGAATCTGTCGTTGAGTGAATGCTTTGGGTCGTATTATGCGTTGCTGATTCAGTCTTTAAATAACTAAGAGTATCTGTATTATTAGCTTGATCCGTTAAATCTGGCAATCTTGCGCTGACTGCTTGGTATAGTCCACTCGCCGCCTGTCCCCCCTTGTAGCGCTTCAAATGGCCGATCAATATTGCCAAATAGACGCAGCCCTATTGGCTCTAAAGGAAAAAATAAAGGCAGCGCATCAGTAGCCGCATTATTATCACCATAGCCAACGGCCATATGCTGATAAAAGTCATCGGTAATCAATGACAGCTCAGGGTAGCGTTTGCGTAGCTCAAACTGCCCATACCAATGGGGCTTATTTTGCCACTGCTGTGCCAATACGCGACCTGCATAAAACGCCAAAAACACCATAAAGTTGCGATAGTGCTCATCGACTAATAACGTCGCCTCGTTCCATATACCGCCTTTTATCATGTCACGGCGCACCTGAGACAATAGTGTATCAATACGCTGTAAGCTCTCAAGCGACTCATCTAGCGCACAATTATGTAGCTCTGTCTCATATGCGATACCACCTGCGATAGGACGCCCAGCTAAAAAATCTTGCCAGTAGCCTTCTGCAATATAGTCAAGTGGTGTTAAGGGCGAGGCAGACATAGACAAGCGTGTCCTTTTCTAGATAAGTTGATTATAGAGACAATGATAATGATTAAAAATATGAGCATCAAAAACACGGACAGGTTACCTTAACCTAAAATTGAGCGTGCTACAATAAAGGACTAAACAAGCGTACAACATTATCAAATAAGCGTTTTGATCCATGGCGCTGCTGCCACTCTTCATTGCCCAAAATACGGCAACTTTGTAAATATATTTCTTGACAGTCAGCCACTTGAGCGACCATCTCTGGCGTATAAATCGCCAAGCTGACTTCCATATTTAAATAAAAACTGCGCATATCAATATTGACCGTGCCAAACAGACAATAGTCGTCATCGATCACCACGGTTTTTGCATGTAGCAACCCCCCTCGAAATAGCGCAATGGTCACGCCAGCATCCAGCAGCTCTTGATAATAAGCTTGTGAAGCATGTTGCACCAAAAACGAATCGACTTTTTCAGGAACAATAATCGTCACCTCAACGCCGCGCTTTGCCGCTATCGTCAGTGCACCTGATAGCGACTCATCGGGTACAAAGTATGGGGTGGTAATACGAATACGCTTATTGGCACGGTGAATCACAGTCACTAACGTATTGTAAATCACATGCGCTGTCAGCTGCGGTGCTGACGGTATGAGCTGTGCCATCACCTTGTCTACGACAGGCATCTTTGGTATCACAATTGAAGTGCTACCGATACCTGGCTGCTCGTGATAATCAATGTGATCGCTCAATACTTTTACGCGACTGTTTAAGTCGTTGATGGTCGGATCCATCACATAGAGCTTTCGCGTATAGTTATTGATTCGCTGATTGAGCGCATCTAGGTTTTCGTTGTTTTCGGCGCCGATATCAGTAACAATAACTTTGGCCATGGCGGTATTGATACTAATAGAGTGCTGGCTGGTGGTTCTAATCGCCACATCAATCCACTGTCCGACATTTTTATTTTGCTTAAAAAACCGTGGATCAACCAAATTAAAGCTACCGATATAGCCAATATATTCGTCAATGACCACCATCTTACGGTGATTACGCAAATCCGAGCGCTTAAATAGTGTCTTAAGCAGTCCCACTGGCAGCGACTGATGGACAAACACACCGGCTTTTTCTAATTTACGATGGGCACTACTATTAATAAAACTAAAGCTACCTACACTATCAGCCAATATGTGACACTCAACGCCGCGCTGAGCGGCTACTGACAACGCCTCTATCACATCGAGTACTTTTCCTCTGGGATATACAATATAAAACTCCATAAAGACAATGCGCTGCGCTGCATGGATATCCTCAATCAAACGCTGAAAAATCGATGCAGGATCTGTTAACAACTGCATTTGATGATCGGGAAATACTCCTAGCCCTGTCCAGCGCGTTCCTATTTGGCTCACACCGCGGTATTTGATGGGTAGCAGATCTTGTCCTTTATCAAACACCAGATGCTCGCGCCGTGCCATGTCATTCATTATGATGCTTGCTTGATCCACGCGCTCACGGTAGCGTCGTCCAATCATCGGCTCGCCTAGTAGTATGTATGCAATCAGACCGAACACGGGCACGGTATAAAGCACTGCAATCCAAGCAATGGATACACCAATATTACGCTGCACTGACACAACGCGTAACGTCATAACAATCATCAGTATAATATGAAATATCAGACCTAGACCTGCGTACTCTCCCACGTCCAGTTAGTAAAGATCTGCCCAATCGTAAAAATATCTATGCTGGCCTCCCTCAATCATGCTCAAAAACAAAGTATCCGTAGTATAGTAGCTTTTCACCATCAAACAACTGCTAACAATCATAACCTGCCTCTAAAAAATACAAGTAAGTATCTACCATATATTACTGTTTTTAATACCATTAAAAATTTATTTCCGATTATTTCATAAAATAGTCAAAATAACGTTTGACAGCCAAGTGTAAATCTATATAATACACACCCACAGCAAGGGGGACTTACTTAGATAAGCCCAGCTGATTAAGTTAACGTTAAGTGTGACAGCTAATGTTAATGAAGCAATACAGAAGTTCTATTTAAAGAATTTCTCTTGTAGTAGAAGTTATACCTTATATTGGGTACTGAGCTTCTAGAATTTACGAAAATGTAAATTCTCTTGCGCTCGGACGAAGCAGTGCTTCGTTTGCTCCCTCGCTCAGGGTGATTAGCTCAGTTGGTAGAGCGTCTGCCTTACACGCAGAATGTCGGCGGTTCGAATCCGTCATCACCCACCACTTTTTTAGCAAGTGGGCTCTTTAAATAAGAGTAAGAAGCTAAGACGACCTAAGCAGCGGTAGTTCAGTTGGTTAGAATACCGGCCTGTCACGCCGGGGGTCGCGGGTTCGAGTCCCGTCCGCTGCGCCATATTTAAAACTTAAGTTTTATACAAGTTTCGCCTCAAACATTAGATTGTTTGGGGTTTTTTGTGTTTGAATTTCGTCGTTAAGCCTTTATCTATAAGGTGTGTATATTTTACCCCTACTAATTATTTATAATTGGCATAATCTTTGATAATGTATGAATGACAAGTTTTTTTGCATGCGCCCTATCTTCTGAAAAACGGTGACCAAGTACTCGGTGACCAAACGGTGACCATTTTGTGACCAAGGTTATTAAAGTTGCTGACTGTAACTGATCCTTAAAGTTCATGCTTACTGATAAGTCTAGTAGCTTAAATGTGAAGCTCAAACTAAGCTTTAGATAAAGACGGAAACCTTTCTACCCATTCACCGATAACCACTTTGTCAGTTTCAATACAAAATGGTATAGCCCACAATCTCAATTCTTCTGCTAAATAAAAACACTCCAAAGGTATTTCGAACTGATGATGCTTAGGATAAATAAGCATCATGTCCCCACCGTTCAAATATTTATAACCATAAGCAAATAACTGATAAATATCCGACTGACTGATATTGAAATTGTTATCACTGTTATTGAAGCTTATTAACTTCCACTTAGTATCAAGTACATGGTGATTTCTTCTTTCTTTACTGATTAATAGATCAGGTTTTAATTGAAAGCGCGGTTTTAAACCTTTTGGTTATTCACCATGTGCTTACTAGAAGCTTGTGTTGTTAGTTGCCAGGGCGCCTTAATATCTCGTCGTAGGCATCTTGCTACATACTTCTCGAACAAAATTTCCATTGGAAATAACAATGCAATACCCCGATGCTCTCCCTTTTGAAAGTTTGGATTAAGCTTTTCAAGTATTAGTTGGCACCATGGCTTTATCGCTCGGTAGGATTGCAATATTTTGATGTCTGACCACTTATGCATTGAGTTTAGAGGCTCTCTAAGACTCGCTATAGGGTCTAAGATGTGTGAGAACTCATTAGCCAGTCGCCAGTTCTCAGAACTTCTACAGTGCTGCTGTACGTAATCCAATGCCGTTTTAATTAATTGGTTCTCAAGTCGATTGGAATGATAGACATCATGACGAATATGAAAAAGATGAGCTCTACCAACCGTTTGCCTTTGTTGAACTGTAATATCAAGCTGGCCGCGAATAAATCTACTTTCTTCTTCGACTCGCTGATAGTCAAATCTGAGCCCAGACGCTACCAGCTCCTTTAGCAAATATAAAAACTGGTAGTATATCCATTCGTGAATAGGTAGGTTCATTCGATTGAGATTGGCAGATTGAGCCTCTTTATAGGACAATTGCAAAACGGAGCTCAACATTTTGCATAAGACGGCTCTGCTATTATCTGGTTCCTGTAAACCTAACCCTGTCTTTGGTAGTACCTCAATACCTTCGCCGCAAGGACTTTCTAAATAGCCCACATAAGAGTGCAGCTGTAAGTATTGTGGACGCTTATAAGTAATAAACCGTCCATAGCTCTCTTTTTCGCTTAATTGCACTAACCAATCAAAAGTTTCTTGCTTGATAATAGCTAAATCTAAGCTAGGACATGCTGTCTTATCTGTTGTCAGCTGAGCATATTCTCTGACTTGAATCATGCTTCGCTATCCAAAATTTTAGACTCAGTCTGGATTAGTATTTTCTTATAGGATTCAGGATTGTTAAAAGCAGTCTTATTAATATGATAACGACGGTCGTTTAGACCTGTAATACTACTATGAAATAACTCGCTAACGGTCGGAGTTATCTCCCTAGTTTGAACAAACTGTTCTGATGTATGTTTACTAGGATCATTCAACACCCAGCCAATACGCTCCCAATCTGAAAAGAAATATTCCTGAAGTAACGGGATAATCCGTCTCTTAAAAATGTTACCTAATTCAATTTCTCTTTCGTCATCTGAATCTAAGTCTTTCAAGGACCAAAAATACGAGTGCCCTATGACGTGTTCACGATCTAACAGGACTTCAATACGCTGATTCATTACTGTCAGAATTTTAGATACAGCAATGCCATGAACTTTTATGCCATCTAATAGTTTAGGTTGAGGTAATAGCTCAACAAAATCAAATCGACGGCGTAATGCTAAATCTAGCTGTGCAAGAGATTTATCAGCGGTATTCATAGTGCCTAGTATGTAGAGATTTGAGGGTACTGAGAACGGTAGTTTTGAATAAGGCAGTATAACTTCACGCGCATCTGTACCGCCTTTACGCTTATCAGGCTCAAGTAATGTAATAAGCTCACCAAAAATACGGGATATGTTGCCGCGGTTGATTTCATCAATAATAATTAAATGTGGTAACTCTCTAGAATTGGTAGTAGGTTCTGGAGTAAGCAAATGTTTTAATTTTTCTCGATCAATGGTTGTGTCACGTAACTGATAAATAGCCATCTGAGACAATGACTTATCAAATAAACGTTCTTTTGGAAGACTCGGGCTATATATACGCAGCCACTTAACCTTTCTTAATTGCTGAAATCCATAGCGCTCTTTCGTGTCTAAAAATTCATAGTCGTCTGTAATCTCAGCAATAGCACGGAACTTATGGTTACCATTAGATATGATTACTAGATCACCAATACTAACCGCATTTTTGAAAATATTAACAGCTGTAGCTTTATAGTTACTAGGATCATCAGCTAAAGAAATGTTATGCGATTGCTCTATCTTTGCAACTACTTCTCTACGATTACTACAGTTCGAAAAGTCGATGTCATCACCCCAACCTAGAAGCACATAATTGTTATCAATGCATTCATTAAATATCTCATTTTCATCGGAGATATTAGTATTTCCTAAAGAAAGCTTCCATATATTCTTACCTTCAATATTGACTGTTTGTGTAGAGCCCGTCTGTTCTGTTGTTATGGCATTAGTACATAATTGCTTGAAAACACCATCAACCACTTCATAGCTAATGTTTGAATTATTATCGTTTCCTTCTACAACTACAGGTCTAATACCTTCCACGAAGTCCTCATAAGAAAAACTTTGATGAAAAGTTGTAAATGCAACACGCCCTTTGCCGTTAGTTCATCATACTTATCTTTGATCTTTTGACGCTTGAATTTGTCATTGCTTAGAGACTCATACCAATCGGGAGCAACGCACTGTACAGCGAGTTCTGTAGTACAGTAGGTCTTACCTGTGCCTGGAGGGCCATACAAAATGCGATTAAGGTTAGCCATATTTGGTTCTCTACTTTTTGTTTTAATGTTATACCCACTCTGTTGTGACGCAACTTTCTTATCAGTATTTTTATACCATGCTTCATATGATATTTGCCAAAATGGCATGTCAGTTTTTACCTTCAATTTTTCCAGAAGATTTTGGTAATCAGACCAACTTTCTTGAGGTAAAGTGAACCCTTGTTGTTCAAGCCACGGCTCAGTTTGTGCATCTATTGGTAGATACTGTGATGGGTTTATATAAAATAAGTATTGGGTAAGTTTCGTAAATCCTGTACCAAGTATTTTTAATGCTGAATTAAAGTCTTGCTCTTTAATATCACCATTACGAGCTTGCCGAAATAACTCCCAAAGCAAAGGGATGGAGTCATCAGAACGTATATATTTATATGGAAACAACCAGAACTTTAGTGCCTGAGCTGTGGGTACGCCATCAAAATCTTTAGGAAGAGAAATATCTTTCCCAATTACATTTATTAATTTACTAATTAGTTTTTCTCTATTTTTAACTCCAAATTTCATAAAAGCAGCAAAAAAAAGTAAAAGGATCTATCTCTTTCAATGCTTCTTTTTTTTCTTCTTCTATGTATTCATCTTCTAATCCTTTAGTAATACCAGTTTTAGCGAGTATGTTGACTAACTCTTCCTGCTTGTCCTCGTAGTCAACTATCCAATCCGCAATAGCTTTAAAAGCCGGAATCCATGTGTACTGCTCATTACGCTGTCTGACATCCATTAAACAATCTTCCATATAATTTTTTCTAACTATTAAAAAATAAAAATTTTTACGGCATTAACCCAGTGGGAGATTGCCCAAGTATTTGAGACTATACTCATGCCACTAAAGGCATACACAAAATAGGAGCAACACCATGAGTAAGTCTACGCAATCAAAACCAACTTCAAACCAAGGCAACGGTGGGAATTGGCCAACTAAGAACGGTTCAAGCAATTCGTCGGGATCAAATCGCGGAAATGCAAAGCCTAAATAAATTCAAATATAATCAATTTGGAGAGGCAGATGCGGTAGCAAGCCACATCTGCTTTCAAAAATATGAGATATTCAAGCAACAAAGATTTTAATCATCATATAAAGCGCCTAATAAAGCAAGGCTGGTTATTTAGAAAGAAACGAAAACACAATCAGATCGTTGCACCATGTGGACAGTCTGTTACTTTTTCTAAAACGCCGAGCGATCATAGGGCACTTAAGAATTTTATCAATGATATTAAACATGCAAAAGAAGGATATGTGTAATGAGCAATACAAGCATTAAGAAAACCCCTTATTTCCTCCCCTGCTGAAGTAGTAAGAGCGATTGCTAGAGCTATTGATAGCAAGAATGATAGTGAATCGTTAGATAACAAATGTCATGATCTATATCTAAGTAAGAATGAGCTTGACCAGCTTATCAATATACATATACATAAAGTTATCGAACGAGTTGAGCTAAAAAGATCAGTTGAGAACGAGCTTAAGTCTTTGATTGCCCAAATGTTTGACGATTACCTGAAGGTAATAGCAAACTACGGTCTATCAGAGCGAAATAGAGATGATATTGGACCTTGGATAATTGAAGCCTTCTTTTGCCCTCACTTAATTAATATTGTCTCTTTTTTAGGGGTAAGAACAAAACCCTTTCAAAAATCTGACTATATTGAGCTAATGACCGATACCTCTACAAGTTTGGAGCTTGCTTTTAAAATAGTTAAAAAACGGGTTAAAGGTTGGAGTGCCTTTTATGCAGGTTTACCTAAGGGTGATAAGGATAAAATTACGGCCTGGCGTCGCGGCGATGATCTACCCAGTTATGGCAGTTTGCTGTCGATTCTCAACCCTAAGCGCCATGATATCTCAAAAATATCCTCGTCTTCTTAATAACGGCTCGTGCTATTGGTTACTTTAAAAGACATAATGATTTTGAATTATTAACTCAATATTTCAAGTCGCCTAAATCTCTTGAAGCTCTAATGGTTCAATTTGAAGACTTACTATTAGCACTAAACGAGAGTGATATGCAATATGTAGCCACTCTATATCAGAAGAAAGATGAGCAGTTTCTTCATCGACCTTCTACTATTATTTTAGAACTGCTAACTTATAGTTTAAGCAGTTTTTCGAAGGATGAAATAAAACAGGCCAAAGAATATTTTTTTAATGCATTTGAGCTGAGCCTATATCGGTCAGGACATTTATGCGAGCGAATTATTGAAGTTGGTTTCGTTATTGCTAGCTGGCAAGAAACCCCTGATATGAGCTTAATATCCAAGCTAAAAAGTGTCCAAAATCTATATGGCTACACTCTACCTACGATAGTGACTGGGGATACCAAACGGAAGAAAGAAAACCTAGTTGAAGACTGGGAGATCAATATGTGGCGGAGCAACGCGCAAAGGGTGTTCAGTAATTTCAAGGTTGAACTACCAGAAAAATATCAAGTGAGCTCAGCTATTCTACCTATACATTTAAACGCAAAAGAGCTAGCGCTTGACATCAAAAAAGCCCAATAAGAAAGTAAAGCTAAATGACAATAGCAAGCTCCATAGAGATAAGAATAAGAAGAAGCAAGTAACGACACAGCTCATCTGGAATACGTTGCTTGAAGACCTAAATGCTGTTAATAAACTCTTGCAAGCTGGTGCTGACATCAATATCCTCTCTGATAACAATGAATCAGCTTTATTAATTGCTTTGCAGTATATGAATTTAACAGAGCCTCATGAACCAGACGATAGCTTTTATCAAGCGCTTAAAGGTTTGGAGTATACGCCAAAGACAATCAACGCGGTAACCGCTAAAAAGCATCTTTTCCCATTATTAAGTGCCGTGCAGACGGGACGACCTGATGTCGTCGAACATATTGTAAACTTAGGGGCAGATGTCAATCAAAAGGTGGTGGCAGCCATCTAGACGCACTAACCATGTGTATATCTCTAATCGGAACAATTAAGAACTCAAAACTGCTACTTAACCAGTTTAATATGATGGCTAAAGACCCAAAAGTCGTAATAGAAAAAATGAGCGACTTTGAGTTTTCTACCTTCATCAGAGATACACAAGGTAGTTTTGGTGTTAATAGACAGCAAGTGAAACGCTATCTTGCCCAAAGTAGGGAAAGTTCGGATGCAACGGCTATTCTTAAAGATGTATCTAACTTTTTCCAACTTAGATTAACACATGAAGTGCAATACCAAATGCAAGGTGAAAAAAGACCTAGATGCGCTAGCATCAAAGTTTTTATCCACCGACCAAAGTGAGATTGCAACCATGAGCTATACACATCTAAGCCTAGGTGAACGATACCAGATTTATGCCCTTAAAGGGGCAAAACATAGTATTAATTTTATAGCGAGGGTGTTAAACAGAAGTCCCAGTACCATATCAAGAGAGCTTAGGCGTAATAAAAGCCTACGAGGTTACCGAGCAAAGCATGCTAATAACAAGGCTTGTGACAGACGGGCTAACAACGCCACAACTATTGTGACTGACCTCTGGGCATGGGTGACAGACAAGCTTAAAGAGAACTGGAGTCCTGAGCAAATATCTGGCGTTCATGCTGGTATCAGTCATATGAGCATTTATCGCTATATTTGGCGTGATAAGAGGCAGGGCGGTACATTGTGGCAGTGTCTCAGACGTAAAGGAAAACCATACCGGCAGCGTCTAACCGCTGAGACTCGAGGCCGTATCAATGACAGAGTCTCGATTCATGAGCGCCCTTGTATTGTTGAAGAACGCTCACGTATTGGAGATTGGGAAGCGGATACCGTTATCGGTCAGCATCACAAGCAAGCGATTGTCACGCTCGTTGAACGTAAAACGGGGCTGCTGAAGATGAAGCGTGTGGGTCATAAAACAGCACAGCAAGTATCAGAGGCAATGATAGAACTCTTAGCGCCAGTGAGGTTGCAGGTTAAGACCATTACCTCTGACAATGGTAAAGAGTTTGCTCAGCATAAGAAGGTGAAACAAAAGCTCTTTAGCCCTTTCTTCTTTGCCGATGCTTATGCGTCATGGCAGCGAGGAACCAACGAGAATACCAATGGCCTTATCAGAGAGTACTTGCCTAAGGGTTGTGACTTTAGACAAGTCTCTGATAATGAAATACAGGACATTGAGAACAAACTAAACAACAGACCAAGAAAACGATTAGGGTTTAAAACGCCTATGCAGGCGTTCTATAATATTAATTAGCGTTGCACTTGGTGTGTTAATCTAAGCAAGAGAAAATTCAGGCAAACTACGAGATATTCGATTTGAGCGAAATGCGAAAAATAGCAAAGCTACTAATTGATCGAGGTGCAAATCCTAGCGCTAGATATGACTGGCATGGCATCGATGGGTACACTCCATTTTTATTAGCTTGTGAGATTAATGAAGCTGAACTGGTCTCTTATATGTTGGATAACGCTAATGAGTACTCAAAAGATGACATTATCAATACGGTATATAGAGATCGTAGAGATGGTCAAGCTATTGGCTATGAGAGAGTTTGTAAGTATTTTAAATCAGACGATGTGCTGGAAGTCATAGATAGGCATTTAACTTTAGCTAGTAGTGATGAAGTGAATTAACTTCATTAGCGTAATCTTTAATACAACCTGATAGCCATAAGAAAGTATTATTGCTTTCAGGTTATATTAGATCAAATATACGTATAGCAATCTATGGCATACCTTCAACGACCGTAGTATTCTCATCATTGTATATTCTAAGTTTGGGCTCCATCATCTCGGTTCCATAGTCGTAGACTATAAATTCAGGCTGAAATCTATCTACAGCTTGGCCAATATATACACAGGCCGCATTTGAGGCACAAACCAATAGATGTATTTTTTTAATACCATGCTTCTGATTTAAGTTAGTGAAAATTTCCTTAAGCCTATTAGCTAGTTTTTCACCTTCAAGTGGATGTGCTATTGCGCCATTACCGTACCCATAAGTTTTAGGAGGATATATATTTATTACTGGAAGCTTGTCTTGGACCTGTTGATTAAGATGCTCAATTGTTGCATCAATCATTGCAGCATCTGCGGTTAGTTTGACGCTAACAATAACCTCAGATTGCCCTGAGTCAATCTCTGGCTCGTCAATAATAAATGCATCTTCTCTAGGCTGCACCCCAGGCCACATCCAACTACTAGCATCTCTGTAACGCAGCATTGGCATTAATTTAGACTTATTACCAAACTTCGCACCAAAACCTATTAAAGCAAAAGTCGGACCTAAGACGAATACTGCAGCACCAGATCCTTCAGTTCGATCATGAATTTTATTAACACATTTCTCGATATTCCTTGAAGCATTCTCTTCAAAACTATTATCAGTATCCATTGACTCACTTGCACCAGAATTCACACTAATAATATGGTCTGATGCTCTATGTTCAAACACACTTAGGGACTTTGATATTGCCACCGAACTGGGCTTTTCTACATGTTGACTGTTTACGCCCCAAGGAATAAAGAAAATATCAACTGGCGTATAATTTAGAGCATCAAGTAACTTGTTGCATAAGCAGACGTGTTCTTCACGCATTTTAGTTAATAATGGTGCTGGATAATATGAGCTTGCAATCCTATCTACTAAGCGATGATGTATATCACACAGCAGCAAAATATTACTAGCATCATTGGATAATAAACGTGATAGATATAGTGCTCCTCTAGGGCCCTTAGTAGAGGACGCAATATTATGAGCCAAATAACCGTAGTTACCCTCATAACCAGTTAAACCATCAACATCTAAGCGTTGTCCACACCCTCTGAACATACATCGTCCATGACTATCATCCATAACTTTACGCTTAAGATAGACATCAAAATTTTCCCCTCTACCACCATCATTAATTTTCAAAATTAGATCATTTACAAAATCTTTTAACGACTCGTTAGTTACAGGGTATGAGCTTTGCAGACAATTAGACCATAAAGACATAACATCATTTTTCTGCTTCATACTCTTAGCTTCAAAAACTTCAACTTCCGAGATTTTATAATCCGTTTTTATTTCAAAATTTTCACTTAGGTATTGAATGAATAAGTAATTATGGTCATCTATCAGAGAAAATCTAAAAACATCAATCAACTCACCATTACTGAACAACAATGTCAGTAAGTTATGGTGGCTTGCGTCTGAAAGGAAGCCAACATGATCCCATTGTAGTCCTATACCTTTGAGATGGTCGAAATATTGTTTGGCCGACTCAAGGTCGGTAAATATAGTTTTATTTAAGGATTGATCATGCACAGTCTGAGTTACTGCAGATAGGTTATTCGTAGTCATTTTTTAATCGTCCTCATCACAAAAAGGTAAATAGCCTAAAAATATTCTAGAGGTTTGAGAGTAGGCAATCCAAAAGCCAATATGACTCGTACCAACGATGACATAAAAAATACGTTCTGATAGGTATTTAGAGCTAGTGAATTGACTGGCTAAATCATTTAAGTCGGTATTAGATGGATTAGGTTTTGGCTCAGGATGTGTATGCCATAGCCCTAGAAGACCACCAAAACCTTTAGTGTCTTTCCAATATTTTTTCAGAGCTGTATCGTGAGATTTGGAACGAAAGAAAGTAGTGCGAGTACGCTTATCTCTAAACATGGGCGTCGTTAAGTCGTCTACCAATATCGTATGACTATCTGGATAATATCTACCTAATAATATACCGCCAGCTTCCTTAGATTTGGCTTGTAATTGTCTAAAGTCGAACCAAATGCCTATGACAGACTCAGCTATTACGCCCTCATATGCTTTATCATTTTCTTTCCACACGATGCGATTATTTAGGTACTGCAACATGAGCAACCTGCAACTTTGATATAGCTTAATGGCTGTGAATAATAACCACCGTTTTGTAGAGCTGCCTCATGGTGCTTAGTAGCTTCTAAGCCATAGTCAATCGGTAATTTATTGGTAGCGCACCACGATTGTAATCCAGTTTTAAGTTCAATCACGAACTCAGCTATAATCACTGCTGTTTTCATAGCGTGGACTGAACCATATGCTGTGAACGCTCCAGCACATCCAGTAATATTTTTTGATAAAACTATGCCAGAAGGATTACTAAACAAACTGGTCTTTATATAATTTGAAGGATTGCCATCACCATCATAGTAAAGACACTTCAAACAGGCATCCTTATTACTTTTGAATCCTAAAACATGACCACCCAATCCGTAAGCTTCTAGCCAACCAGATGCAACATGAACACTGGTATCATATGTATATAAGCGTCGGCACACTTCGAGTTCTGTTGGTGGGTGACCTGTAGCTAACACTATAGAATGAATTTCAGATAGCTGTTCACTGTTTTGACTAATGAGCCAGTTTAAGATATTAGTCTTGTAAGCTACTATCTCTAACTCAGGTATGTTTTGCTGGAGACGATTTTTAAGAGCGCCAACTTTAGACTGGTTGACATCTTGTACTCCAAGGTAATGCCGCATAATATTGTCAGTTTTCATATCATCATTATCGATAAGTATTAGTTTATCGACGTCTGACTCAGCCAGCATTTCTGCAACTCTTGAACCAACTGAACCGCAGCCAGCTATCACAACGGTTTTTTTATTTGATAATTGAGACTCAATCCCAGTACGATTAAGTAAGTACTCACGCCAGCCACGCTGTAAAGTTTGAACCTTGAAATTACGATACTTATTCGAAGCCATATCCTGATAATAGGAGATGACCAAGTAAGTATGCATTTTAGGCGTAGGTATCTCTAAGAGAACGATTTTAAACTTACTTTTCTTGTTTAAGCTGTCTAACTGTTGGGTACTGAAGTTTAAGGTTTGTTGTTCCCACCAGTGTTCATCAAAGGATGTGAAAAGATTAGAATAACAAAATCCTCGATACGAGGTAAGGATATCTTAGTTACTTTTATAGCAGTATAAGGGCTAGAGCTAGGTGGATGTTGACTAGCACCATCTACTAAGTATTTAATGTGATAAAACTGAGGTGTATTACGTTGTCTCGAGCAATTAATACACCACGCATATAAACTGTCAGATTGATTTGGATTGTGTGTCGCAACGATAACTGGTGCATCTGACACGATTGTCTGGTTATAACCATCAATTTCTTCGTATAGAGCAATCCTGTTACCAGCTTGATATGACTTAAGAGAGTTCGTAAGAATGTCTATAGCCGCATCTACAGTGTATTTAAAAAGACCAAATAAGTCAGCGCTATCAAACATTTCACCTTGATGATCTTTAACACATATCAAGCCGTTATTACCTACATGATCTAATGCTGGTAAGTTGCATTGAGTAACTGATACGGTAGGCAGCAATAGCCAGCGCTTTTGATCAATATATTTGACTGATAAAGGGATTGTCTGTCCATGAATATTTAAATCAAAGCCTATGGCTATAAAACCATCTTTTCTATCCTCACTCTCAATATTCTTGCCATTAAGAGACTGAATGTGTTGTTCAAAGCTTTGCTGTACGCCATCGCTAATTGTCATGACATTCCCTACGCTGATGAACCAGTGCTGACGTATGGCGCTTCGATACTCTTTTAGCTTTATCGCTTTTATTAACCTCTGGAAAGTCATCACCAAAACTTTTCCTCAATATCTTACTGGCTTCATGCGCATCTGGCTCATCGATAGCTGACTGTAAATTATCTCTTAGTGTCTCAAGACGCTCCTTAATAATAGCCATATCCTCATCACTGACAGACTTAAGTAAGTCTCCATGGGGAACTACCGGTAGATCAATAGAAAGACGATCACACCAGTCAAAATTACTAAGTATAGAGTTGACTAAATTCAATAAGACCTCTCCATCATTTTTAACATCTACTTCGGGCTTTAACCAATGATACGCTGCCATAGTCAATCCAATGCTATGAACCCCCACGTATTTATGGTTACGCCATCTTTTAAGTAGCGTACGCATCTACGAAACTGTTTGCGTTGATCAGCCCCGTTATTTTCATAGTTGTCATTACCTTTGTATAAGCCATTGATTATTGAATTGATACCTTCAGGATCCGCTGCCTGCCAAACTCGCTTATCTTCAGCTAAACTTTTTCTACCTTTAGCTAGATAGTATGTATCATCGTATACGTTGCTAGACTTTGCATATATTGGCAAATCAACATGATAATCTGGTTTGCCATCCTTCATATATGTCACTGTCACACATGAACGACTCACTTCTACAGTCCGATTATTGTGTTTGATACAATCTGCGACTAACTCTTTTAATTCGACCGGTTTATAGTCTTCTTTATGGCAGTCCAGTAATACACCAACATCAATATCGTAATCACCAGTTCTGACAGGTTTAATACCTGTATTTAAAGCGTAGCTTCCTTGGTTGAAGCTTCTTTCATACTGAGGATAGCCATCGTCTTTTCTTTCTGCCAATTTACTCTTAAGCTTATCGATGATTAGGTCGCGTTTTTCACGTAAAAAGTCGTTTTCTTCATAAGTGCCTAATTTAATAGCATTATGGAATTCTAAGAACTGTTTCTGCAAATCTGCCATATTACACCTCTCAATAATTGTTAAGTTTTAATAGTTATAGAATATATCAAGTCTCTACCAACATTGATAGGTACAGAACATTTGCATACGACAAATAATGTCGCATCCATCCAAATCAACGCTGAAAAAAATCCAACAATAGCTTAAAGTAGCTCTACCAAAGCAAAAGCTTAAGATATTGCATTACTAGTCGATACCCGGTGAGAGCTATCGCGTTATATGATAAATTACCACTCAGGATATCAAGCACTAAATAAGCCTTTAATGGCTGACAAAAAAGAGGAAGTAAGGCGATATGCCTATATTGAACTGGTTAAATAAAGAGCAAGCGTTGACCACAGCGCGTGACTGTCCGTATCGTTTGCTAGAGCTAGTGCCAGAATTATCGTATGGCGAGTCAGATACTGACAATATGCTCATTCAAGGCGATAACCTCGATGCATTAAAGGCGCTCATTCCGACGCATTCAGGGAAGGTGAAGTGCATCTTTATTGACCCGCCTTACAACACTAAAAGTGCCTTTGAACACTATGACGACAATCTCGAGCACAGCAAATGGCTGTCGATGATGTACCCACGCTTAGAGCTATTGCATCAGCTACTATCTGAAGATGGTTCTATTTGGATTACGCTTGATGATAATGAAGCACATTATGCCAAAGTTATTTTAGATGAAATATTTGGACGCAAAAACTTTATATCGAATTGTATTTGGCAGAAAGTATACACAATCAAAAACTCAGCAAAATATTTTTCCGAAATGCATGATCATTGCCTCGTGTATGCAAAATCTAAAGATCGATGGCTTATTAACTCTTTACCAAGAACTGAAAAACAGAATAAAGCTTATAAAAATTATGATAACGATCCTAGAGGTCCTTGGAAAGCTACGCCAATCCAAGCTAGAAATTTTTATAGTAAAGGTCTATATGAGGTTAAGTCTCCTTCTGGAAGAGTTATCGATGGCCCACCAAAAGGATCTTATTGGCGTATTTCTGAAGAGTCATTTAAAGCTTTGGAAAAAGATAATAGAATTTGGTGGGGAAAGAAAGGCGATAATGTTCCAGCACAAAAACGCTTCTTATCAGAAATTGAAGGAGGTGTAGTACCATCTACTATTTGGTTCTATGATGAAGCAGGTCATAATGCTGAGTCTAAAAATGAAGTTAGAGCCGTCTTTGAAGGTCTAGAAGATGAGCTATTTATTACACCTAAGCCAGAGAGACTAATACAAAGAATTCTTCATCTAGCTACAAAAGAAGGAGATCTAGTGTTAGATTCGTTTTTAGGGTCTGGAACGAGCGCTGCTGTAGCTTTGAAAATGAATCGTAAGTTTATAGGTGTAGAACTTGGAGAGCACGCAGAAAACCAATGTGTGTACAGACTAAAAAAAGTAGTTGATGGTGAGCAAGGCGGTATCTCAGAAGACGTCAACTGGGCAGGTGGTAGCGGCTTTAAATTTTACCGCTTAGGTGATGTGATCTTTAATGAAAACGGTTCGCTAAAAGAAGGTATTAGCTTTGATGCGCTCGCCGCGCACATCTGGTATGGCGATACTCGGCAATCGCTCCAGCAGTCTACCAAATCACCGCTACTTGGCGTGCATAATGGTGTCGCTTATTACCTACTTTATAATGGTATTTTTAGGTGATAGGCGTCCTAACGGTGGTAACGTACTCACATCAAAAGTGTTAGCTATATTACCTCCCTCATCCTGAAGACCCCAAAAACGGTAAAAAAGTCATCTATGGTGAGACGAGCCGAATGGGAGACGCTCGCCTCAAGAGTGAAAATATTATATTTAAGCAAATACCATACTGTAACTATCCCCTAAAATAACACAGCTCAAACGTAGAATTTCTTATAAAATACCCATAAGGAGTTTTGATATGAGCAAACGAATGACTGAGACCCAAATAGTATCCATTTTAAAAGAAGCAGAAGCTGGAATACCTGCTAAAGAGCTGTGCCGTAAATACGGGATTGCTAGCTCGACTTTCTATAAATGGCGCTCCAAGTACGGTGGTATGGAAGCTTCTGATGTTAAGCGATTAAAAGAGCTTGAAGAAGAAAACCGTAGGCTCAAACAGATGTATGCTGATTTAAGCCTCAAAGCGCAAATGCAGGAAGAGATCATAAAAGCTATAGCGCCTGTACCCGAGCGCAAAGTCTGGGCGCAAGAATTACAGGCGCAGTATGATGTCAGCATTGCAGTGAGTTGTCAGGTGGTCTGCATGAGTCGAACCGCTTACTACTATAAGCCTAAGCTATTTGATGATAGTGAGATTGTTGATGTCTTAAATGAGCTTACTGACAAGCACAATCGCTGGGGCTTTCCAAAGTGCTTTAAACGTATACGTAAGCTTGGCTATTCATGGAATCATAAGCGCGTACATCGAGTTTATACAGCGTTAAACTTAAACCTACGCCGCAAGTCTAAAAAACGCTTACCAACACGTAACCCTCAGCCGCTAAGTGTGCCAAATGCATTGGGGCATACATGGTCAATGGACTTCATGAGCGACAGACTACACAACAATATTCGCTTTCGAACCTTTAATGTGATTGATGATTATAACCGTGAGGGTATTAGGCATTGATATTGGTACCAGTATTCCCTCACTCCGAGTGATTCGCTACCTTGATCAGCTGGCTGAGTGGCATGGTTATCCTAAGCAAATTCGTGTGGATAACGGCAGTGAGTTTACATCCAGGGTATTCACTGATTGGGCATCAGCTCATGGCATCTATATTGATTATATCGAGCCTGGCTGTCCTTATCAGAACGCTTATATTGAACGGTTTAATCGCAGTTATCGCAATGAGGTTTTAGATTGCTACCTTTTCAACAATTTAAACGAGGTCAATATGCTGACTGAAGACTGGATCAAGGTTTATAACAACGAAAGACCCCATGATTCACTTAATGATATGACACCTGCTGAGTACAGGCAGGTGGCTTAACAATTCTACGATGATGTTGTGTTAAGAATGGGGTATTTACAGGATAATTACATCAAGGATAGAGTATTGAGAAAAACTCTTAAATATAAGTATAAATACTATACTTAATTTACCTTGATGTAAGTATAATATTTATACTTATTAGGTGACCAAAACAAGCTTATTAATCAGTATAAAATGTATTAAAGTATGCTAAACGTCTTAACATAATAATCTCTATAGCCCTTGCTACATAAGTCTTTACAGGTTGACATAGATTAAAGTAATTTAATGAAATATGGTGGGTCTAGCCTGTCACGCCGGGGGTCGCGGGTTCGAGTCCCGTCCGCTGCGCCATATTTAAAACGAATTTAGACTGTAAAGTCTAAGCAAGTTTCGCCTCAAACATTACATTGTTTGGGGTTTTTTTGTGTTTGTGTTTTTGTCTATGTTCTTTCTAATATAACTACCTCTCAATAAGCATCTATTTTGTATTCGCAATAGTTATAATCATTCAACGGACGTGCAGGTATTTTAGTACTATGGACGCTGACTCATGCGACTCACACTAGCAATCAACGCCACCATTACTACGCCCATGATAATCAAAATACCAGACATCATATGCGCTGCCTCATAGTTGAGCGCTTCAACTTGCTCATATATCGCAATCGACACTACCTTGGTCTCACCTGAGATACTCCCCCCTATCATTAACACCACACCAAACTCACCAATGGTATGAGCAAAACTTATCAAACTACCCAAAATAATACCCACGCGCGCTTGCGGTAAGGCTACCTTGACGAAGCGGCGCAGGCGACTGGGTTCTAACAGATGCGCGACTTCTGTGACACTTTGCGGAATACGCAAAAACTGTGCATACACTGGCTGTATATAAAAAGGCAGTGAGTAAATAATAGACCCAACCACTAGACCTTCAAAGGTAAAAATAAGCGGACTAATATTGTGCTCAATCAGCCATTGACCGATACCCATACTTGGACTTAGCAGTAATAATAAATAAAAGCCAATAACCGTAGGCGGGAGCACCAGAGGCATGGCAATGATGCCCATGAGCAGAATTTTGAAACGCCCAACTGCCTTCTTTTGACTTGGCTTGGCAAGCCAATAAGCCATAGGAGTTGCAAACAACAGTAAGCACAAGGTCGTGATAGAAGCGAGCTTAATACTTACCCAAAATGGACTGAGCATATCTGACATAAGAGACTGGTCGATCATATAATGTCACGGCTCGTTTTATAGGTAGCGTGTCTAGGCTAACGGATTACTGAATGGGCAGGTAGCCTGCTTGCGCGAAGTGCTGTTGTCCTGCATCCGAGCGCAAGTAATCAGTAAACGCCGCTGCTAGGACTGTATTATTGATAACGATACCATCTTGTAAGATGGCTGGATAGGATGCTTTTGGCACAGTAATAAACTGCTCAGGTTTGGCTTTTATCGCAACGAGTTGAGACTGCGCCACAAACCCATAATCCACGCTACCTGTATGGGCGTACTGAAATACTTGACCAATATTTTCTGCCTGTATCAGATTCTTCTGAGCGCTTAATTTGTCATATAGCTTTTGTGATTGTAGATAAGCTTTTGCAGATGCACCATAAGGAGCAAGTTCAGGATTGGCAATAGAAATCTTGCTATCATCTGTGAAACTAGCACTTGTAAACGCGTCAAGAAGCGATGCTGGCGTAAAATCATTCAAAGGTTTTGTGACACTATAGAGTGCAAGCTGACCTCTAGTATAGGTAAACGGTTGTACAGATTTATCACGCTTGTCATCAGACAGCTTTGCCGGAAACTCTTGATTGGCAGACAAGAATATATCATAAGGGGCTCCTGCCTTGATTTGAGCATATAGCTTGCCAGAAGACGCGTAAGTGACTTCGATATCTAAGTTACCTTGATTCGACATATTGCTATCTGTTTGATAGCTATCAATGATATTAGGTAGGACATCAGATAAGTTGGCTGCCGCAGCGATACGTAGTGTTTGGTGCTCAGTTGTAGCAGTCGCCCATTCTGCATTCGTACTGTTATCTGCTGTACAAGCATTTAATGCCAGTAGCAAACACGCAGAGGTACTAATAGCAGCTAGTGACCTACCCATTGTTGCTGAGCCATTTAGATGAAGCATCTTCGTAATATTCTTGCTTCCACACAGGAATGTCGGCTTTGATAGTATCTAGTATCCAGCGACACGCATCAAATGCTGGATAGCGATGCGCTGACACTACCACCCACACCGCCACATCACCAATCTCTAACGCTCCGATGCGGTGTATGGCAATAGCGTGAGTGATCTCAAAGCGCTTTTTGGCTTCTTCTATAATGGCGCGGCCTTGGTTGATTGCTAAGTCTTCATAACCGTAATACGTAAGACGATCAACGCTCGTGGCATTATTATGGTTGCGCACTCGCCCTTCAAAGCAAACAAACGCACCGCAGCTGTCATTGTCTAACGTACTTTTGAGCTTATTTTCGTCAATTGCAATATCGAGTAACGCAAAACCGTCGCGCTCAGCAATAAGATAGGCTTCATCGGTACTACGTTTGATGGTCATTGAATGGTTATGGATATTATCTGTCATTTTTTCTCTATTTACACTAATTGTGGCGCTATAGCCGCTTATAAATATATACCTAACCACCAGCGACTGGCGTGATAAATACTACGCTATCGCCGTCATTGATTTGATCTGTCCATTTGGCGAAGTAATCATTGACTGCCACCCGTAGCTCTGCTTGCGGACGGCTAAAACGATGCTTTTGGCTAAGCTGTTCATATAGTTCAGTCAATGAGGTGTCTTGGGGTAGTTTGACAGTCTCTTGCTGACAGTTAGCCTCATCTGCCAAACTGGCGAAATACATGACATTGATATCCATCGTTGATTCGATATCAGCTTTTGTCTCAATAACACTCATAAACTTCTCCTTTTTTTGCAAGCGTCCTTGCTTGATATCCAATATATCTTTAGTCATTGATTAGGTTTTTATCACACTAAGCATGAGTATAGTCTGACTTGCCACCTGTTTTTTTAATCAGGTGAATATCATTTATAACGATGTCATGTGATAGTGCTTTAGTCATATCATAGATGGTCAAGCAGGCAACGCTCACGGCGGTTAGCGCTTCCATCTCAACCCCTGTTTTGTGCGTGACTTTGACTACAGCGCTGACGGTGATACTGCTCAGCGCATCATTATACACAAAGGTGAGGCCGATCTTATCTAGTGGCAGCGGATGACAAAGCGGTATCATATCATGCGTGCGTTTGGCAGCCATAATACCGGCAATATGTGCCGTTTGCGTAATGCTGCCTTTTTGGTCATCCCATCAGCCGCTTTGATCTGCGCATAAATCTCGCTCGGAAAACGAACTTGCCCAGTCGCGTTCGCTTCTCGCGTCGTTGCGGTCTTGCCACTGACATCAACCATCGTGATGTCACCATTACCATCTAAGTGTGATAAAGCAGATTGATGATTTGTCTGAACGCTGTTACTCATTGATATCGCCTTTTCTTAGTAATCTCTTTATTAGTATTTTTATTATGTTGGTAGCGCGGCACACGCCTGTTCAAACTCTTGAGGCGTATTAAAATTGGTCAAATGCTGCCAGTCCTGAGTAAATGGCACGGTTTTTACCATCGGCTGAATAAAGGGCATGACTCGGCGCTGACCACTATCAATATAAGCTTTCAAATCGGGTTCAATAGCTAAATGATACAGCCCTAGTAACGGATATAAATGACTGGCATCTTTTAAGCAAATGACGCGCTTATTAGCCGCTGTATTAATCGCTTGTTGCAATTTCTGCCATAGATCAGTGGCGGATATTAAGCTGTCACAACTCATCACCAGTAGCCACGATGCACGCTGATTGTTAGTTGTAAACAGATTATTCGAGCCAGTCAATGTTTGCAATGCTGATTCGATAGCAACCAACGCACCGCCTGTACGAATCTGCTCATTATTATCCGCGTCAAAATCAGAAACGTAGTCAGCAATAGGCATAACGGGCGAACTGGGTTTGTCCAAAGTAGCATCTGAATCAACATAAAAGCCTAGCCCATTATCCGCAATCAAAATAGGAACTTGCAACTCGCTGGCATGACGAACATGATAATTTAGCAGCTGCTCACCTGTCGGCAGAGTGAGCGTCGCCTTTGGTGTTCCCATACGTTTGGATGCTCCGCCAGCTAAAATAACTATACCTACCAAGTTGTCCGAACTATTTGAGCAACCCATCATTATGCCATTGCCTGTCATTTTTGGTTAAATAGCCGTTATGGCTTAGGGCGTGTTGAACATTCGCAAATAGGCACTGCTGATCGCTAAAATTGTTCCAGACAAGGCACAAAGCGATGATAATGCAGATGCCTTAGCGAGATTGGTAACGCAGTATGGGGCAATTTTAGCATTAGCCCGCAGGGACAGGACTCTTTTGCCGCTTCATCGTTAAAAATAAGCGCTTAGAATGATAGAATGACTAAACTTATTATTTTTAACATCGAATCGCCTAAAAAATAGTCGCTGTCAGTGCCATGGTCGAATGTTCAACACGCCCTAATTATTTATCATCAATTATTTATAAATCAGTCATGACTGGGGTTTTGTGCCAAAAATGCGGCACAAAGTTACACGGACGAGTACGGCTATCAAACTGCTCTTTTAGGATATTTTCCCACCCTGTACGGCACGCGCCCGATGAACCTGGTAGACAAAAGATACCGGTACCATTGGCCATACCAGCCACTGCCCGCGACTGCACCGTAGACATACCAATCTCGTCTTTTGAGATCAAACGGAACATCTCACCAAAACCATCAATCGACTTATCAAATAGTACGCTGACAGCTTCTGGCATGCTATCTCTAATAAAGAACCCTGTACCACCTGTTGTGATGACCGCGTGCACGTCTGGACTGGCAATCCAGCCACTAATGACCGCTCTAATCTGATAGATATCATCAGTGATCAGCTGACGGTCTGCCAAATGATGTCCAGCCTCGGTCAAGCTATCGGCTAGATATTGACCTGACGTGTCTTCTGCCAGCGTACGGCTATCAGAAACAGTCAATACCGCAATATTAAGAGGGGTAAACGGTGCAGCAGGCTTACTCATAAAAGATCCTTTATAGATATAATTTTATAAATGTATTAAAAAAAGCTTATGTCGGAAAAGCGATAGCAAAAACAGCATCAGTTATCATCAGAATTAGAGACTCAGAATGCCTTAACCACCGATTATCGAGAGATTGTGCATGATACCACTGTTCGAGTCATGCAGATGATGATGCTCAGGCTTAATCGGCATAAAGCTATGTAAAGTGTTTACCAGTCCTTGGATATCGTTTTGTTGTAAGTATGGACGAATATCGTAATTACCTTGGTCAAATAAGCACAGATGCACCTTGCCCTGACTACTGACTCGCAAGCGGTTACAAGTATCACAAAAGTGCGCCGCATAAGGGCAATCATACCAACACGGCCGACATAATCAGGGTGACTGTACTCGACCGCTGGACCATCGGCACTGCCACGCTCGTGTGGCTGCCAACCATGGTCTAACAAATAATCCGTGATGATATCAGACTGAGCATGTTGGGCAAAAAACAAGTCGCTATTGTCACTGGTCTGCATAAACTCAATAAAACGATACGTTACTTGCCTGTCTTTGACGTAGTCGATCGCGGCGATCAGGTTTTCAAAGGCAGTCTCTGCCATCAAGACGCTATTTATTTTAAGTTTGATATCCGTCGTTTCTAGCAAGGTATCCATATCTGCCAGTATCTGCGGTAAAGTATCAAAACCTGTCATTTTGTGAAAAGTGGCCGCATCAAAACTGTCCATACTGATATTGAGCTGATCAAGTCCAGCCGCTTGCCAGCTGGCTAAGCGTTTACCCAACTTATAAGCATTGCTGGTCATCGCTACTGTTTCAATACCGTCCGTTTGCTTGATCGTTTCGATAATCTCGACAACATCACGGCGAATAGATGGCTCACCGCCTGTAATTCTCACTTTTTTGGTACCTACTTGGGCAAAGCCGTGCACCAATGTCGCAATTTCAGAAACGCTCAACTCATCGTCAGGACGTTTGCCCTGATAACCATTTGGCAAGCAGTACTCACAGCGAAAATTACAAAAATCCGTAATAGATAGACGCAGATATGTCAGACGCCGTGCAAACCCATCCGTTAAGGGCTGATGGATTTGGGTTGCCTGATCAATCGGCATCACTAAATTAGACGGTATATAGCTGTCAGACAGCACAGGTGCTGACGCAGGAGAATACAGTTTTGGGCTGTCTATTTTGATATTGTTGTCATTCATATATTACTGCCATCAGTATTGCTTGCCATAAGCGTTACTTTATTATTCGTGTTTAGCATCCCATTGCTAGATTGCTTTTTAATTTAGTTCCATCATTTTATAGCAGATTGGCAAACGGTGAATTAGCGATGCAACCAAGGAAACGGCTGTACGGTAACCTCACCACCAGATACTACGTTGCCACTGTCTTTGTCTAATACAATAAAGCAATTGGCGCGGCTCAGCTGTTTTATTCTGTGTGATTGTTGACTTGAAAAGCATTCAACTTGGTAATGACCCGCCTTATCTTGTGACAATACGCCGCGCTGAAAGTCTTTGCGGCCAGGGAACTTTTGATGTCATTTGTGAGTTTAGCGTTGATCGTTAGCGGCATCGGCTGCTCGGACACACTCGCACCTGACATTTGCCATAATGCGGGTATCACAAACTGTAGCGCGCCCACAACTGTGGAGAGCGGATTACCCGGTAGACCAAAAATACAATACGGGCTTATCGAGATTTTTATTTAACTCGCCAAATACGAAAGGCTTACCAGGTTTCATCGCCACTTTATAGTGGTTGATTTGCCCAAGCGTTTCGATCACCCTCGTCAGAAAATCATAATCGCCGACTGAGACGCCTGCTGTCGATATGAGCACATCACAGTCTTGCATGGCTTCGTTGACCGCAGCTGTCGTCTTATCCAAATCATCAGGAATGATGCCATAGTCACGAATGATTATAGGTAAACCAGACAGTAAGCTTTTGAGCGTTGGGGTGTTTGAATTATATATTTGGGCTAGATGTTCCAGCTCATCGCCAATAGCGACGAGCTCATCGCCTGTCGCGAGCACACCGACGACGAGTGGTTGAAACACGCTCACTTCGCTGATGCCTAAATTTGCCAGCAAGCTGATATCGGCGGGATTAATTCGTTTTCCTATCTTTAGCACAGCTTCGCCAGACTCAACCTCTTCGCCTTGCGCACGGATATTATCGTTGGTTTCGGCCGTTTGCGTGAGAGTGATGCTGTACGGCTGAGTCTTATCAATGGTCGCTTTGATATCAGCAAAGTTGGTATTTTCTTGCATGATGATTGTATCACAACAGTCAGGGACGACCGCGCCAGTAAAAATACGCACACCCTGCCCTGCTTTTGTCTCACCAGCATAGGCACTGCCTGCTTGAGACTCACCAATGATTTCAATCGTCTTGCCTTCTGACAGCTCACTTCCTTTTGCAATGGCATAACCATCCATAGCAGATAGATTCTGTCTTGGCACATCAAAAGGTGATGCAATATCTTGCGCGAGTATGTGGTTACGGCTGTCTAATAGATCACAGATATTGACGGCTCTTTTGTGCAGCGGAAAATCCATATCATTATAATCATTGATACGCAGCTTTATTGCCGCTTGTAATTCTTCCATAGTAATCATAAAGGTATGCTCTTTTGATCGTTCTCATTATTTGTGATTGAATCTTTATTATTAAAAGCTGTCCTTAGAGTCTATCATTCACAGTGTCGATTTTGTTGTATTAACCTTGTTCTGATAAGTTTTGAAGATTGCGAGATCAAGCCAACTCAAATATTTGATGATTATCACAATATTTATCCATTCAATAAATTTCAGCAAAATCAGACATAGCCTGAGGCAAAAAAAGCACCTTGGCAAGGTGCTTTTTGTAGAGCAAGGTAACATGCTTAATTGATGATTAATGACTGATTTATAATAGCTAAAAGCGTTTATGAATCGTGACCTTCATACGGTGTATAAATACCGTCAGCTTACCTCACCAGCCAGCCAATGAAGAGGCGCTATTTTGAGTGATAAACCCATCTGGCGTTTGCCCATTATCTGCTTGCCAGCGCTGAAATGCCATGCGCGTGTTGGTGCCCACGATACCATCAGCCCCTTTGGTATCGTAACCCATGCTCGTCAGACGGCGCTGTAAGTTGGTCACTTGCGTGGTTGATAACGGACGCTCATAGCGGGGCCATGATTTTCGCAGACCACTTTGTCCATCAATCGTTTTGCCCAATAGGCTCACCCCTAGCGCATAACTCGACGAGTTATTGTAAACCTTGATAACATCAAAGTTTGGGCTTAGCAGCAATACGGGACCATCTTTACCCGCTGGCAACCAAAGCTCCATCTGAGTATTGGCATCTAAATAGACGTCATCTATCGTATCGACACCCATCGCCGCCCATCTGGCTGCAGGTTGCTTACTCCCCATCAGTGAATAATCAAACGAAGCAGGTACAGTCGCCTCATAAAAAGGTGCTAGACCGCGCACCCAGCCTGAGTTGCTCAGATAGTTGGCGGTAGAGGCGAGTGCATCACCTGTGGCCCAAGGGTTACGGTGACCGTTGCCATCACCATCAACGCCTTGCTTGAGCCAAGTCTCAGGAATAAACTGCGTTTGTCCCATGCCGCCTGCCCAAGAACCATCTAATTGCGACCATGATACGTCGCCACGCTGGAGTAGCGTCGCTAAGGATAATAGCTGAGCTTCTGCAAATTCTTGACGACGACCATCGTAGGCGAGACTGGCAAGCGAACTTGGCAAATCACTGTTACCTGTGACCGCGCCATATGACGACTCCATACCCCATATCGCTGCGATCACCTCTGCATCAACGCCATACTGCGACTCTAATTGAGACAAAAACGCACGCTGCTCTGCAAACTTGCGCTTACCTACGCTCACACGCCCACTAGAGACAGCGGAGTCCACATACTCCCATGGCATCTTAGAAAACTCAGGCTGTCCTGAATCCAATGAGATCACTTGCTGATTCAGATAAGCGGAATCGAGTAATCGGCGAATGACTCCCGCATCATAGCCTGAAGATATTGCACGCATAGAAAAGTCTGACTTCCAATCAGAAAAACTGCTATAGCTTGGCTTTGGGGCGGGCTGCGGCTTAATAACTGGCGCTGGTGTTGGCTTGACCTGCACGGTTTGGGTTTGAGTAATCTCAACGCCACCTTGACGCACAGGCTTTTTTTGCATGGCTTGCTGACTTGTACACCCGACCATCACTAATGCCGGCATAAGAGTGAAGTATTGTTTTTTTAATCTCATAAAAAATCTCAAACATAAATAAATAAAATGGACCAAAGCCGCCCAGCCATCAGCGACATGGCTCAATACTAACGCCCAAGTACCGTACGTGGATCAATCGGATTGCCATTTAAGCGAACTTGGAACTCCAGCCCCACTTGATTGGTCTGACCACTGCTACCCATCGTCGCGATACGCTGGCCACGCTGTACCATATCCCCTTCTTTTACCAGCAATTGGCTATTGTGTGCGTAGGCCGTGATGTAATCATCACTATGGCGGATCATAATCAAGTTGCCATATTCTGGTAGACCGTTGCCTGAGTAAAGCACCGTTCCTGATTGGCTAGCAAGTACTGGATCACCGACATTACCAGCAAACCACATGCCCATATTGCCCGCCGCTGGATCAATGTTACGCGTCACTGGATTGCGAGTAGGGATAATCATAACCAGAGGTCGAATTGGCCGTTGCCTCGTATGCTGGCGTTCGAGACTGGGTTACAGGTGGGGTATAAGTTGGTTGCGACTGTGCTGGTCTGCTATAGCTGTTGTTACTCGCTGTGGTCGCTGCACCGCCCTGCCATAGTTTGAGCCATTGCCCACTATAAATCGTATATTTACTGTCCAGATTATTTAGTGCGCCAATCTGACGATAGTTAAGACGATAGCGCGCCGCAATTTGGCTGACCGTATCGCCACGCTGTACGCGATGGTAGTTAGGGACGCCTTGTGCGTTGGTAATAATCTTAGGACCTGCTTGGTTTGGTGATTGATAAGTAGGCTTGGTTGCACAGCCGACTACAGACAAGGTAGCAACTGCCATAGTGCCAATCAACGCCGCCTTAGCAAGGTGCGATCCGGTCATGATTCTTTTCATACAAGGTTCCTGTTCTTTGTGTTGCTTATCTATTGTTTTATCATCCAAAAGCGCTTGATATCACTCAAAAGCCTCCAGATATTGTTACTACAATTAGCGATCTAGCAGATGATTTATATCACTCGTACAGCAGGCGATATAGTGACTATCACCTATGTCATTGATAATCATATCCTATCGAACTTATAAATCTAGTGCCAAAAGCTTATCCAATGCCCCCGCTGGGTATGGTGTAGACGTACTGGCGACAAACTGATGTATCCTCCCGCCACTGCTTGATCATCCGTCATGCCCGATGTTAATACAACATTTTTTTGATTGGTTGATTTAGCTGAACTGTCTAAGGGTCGCTCATTTTTGTGCTTGCTGTTTTTACATTTTCGTAGAGACAGCCAGTACGCATCTCGGCCGCGCGGGTCAATCATATGACGCACGGGCCGGGCGATCTGCTTGTGTCCCAACGAGGTAACCTTTCGCCCTTTGATATCACTGCTGCTATCCACATCAGGAATATTAACGTTTAATACATGATAGGGCAAACTTTTGAGAAACTCTAAAATCGAGGTATCAGTGAGCAATTTGACAATTTCATTTGCCACCACTTGATAATCACTGGCTGATTCTTGTCCACCATTTTTTACGCCGCCACCTACCAAAGACGTGGCAATAGCAGGTATGCCCAATAACTGCGCGGTCAATGCCGCGCCAAAGGTACCAGAAAACATCACGTCCTGTCCTAAGTTTGCACCTGAATTGATACCTGTAATGACACAGTCAAAATCCACGTCACGGTATAGCTCATGCAGCGCCAAATGAACGCAATCAGCTGGTGAACCATTAACCGCTATAAATCCCGATGGCAATTGATGCGTATGCAATGGCTTTGATACACTCAATGCACTAGCATAGCCACTCTGCTCCTCGTTTGGTGCGACTACCACGACCTCACCGATGGTCGATAGTGCTTGAGACAGTGCCAATAATCCTGGCGCATACACCCCATCATCATTACTAATTAAAATCTTCATGTCAGCTCAGTATGTTTGTGTCAAACCGTCTTTCTAGTAGAAATTTTTGCTACCGTACCATATCTTTATTCGTATAAAAATAGCAACCAAAGGCTAGGGCGTGTTGAACATTCGCAAATAGGCACTGCTGATCGCTAAAATTGTTCCAGACAAGGCACAAAGCGACGATAATGCAGATGCCTTAGCGAGATTTGTAACGCAGTATGGGGCAATTTTAGCATCAGCCCCAACGATAAAAGCAGGGGACAGGACTCTTTTTTGCCGCTTCATCGTTAAAAATAAGCGCTTAGAGTGACTAAACTTATTATTTTTAACATCGAATCGCCTAAAAAATAGTCGCTGTCAGTGCCATGGTCGAATGTTCAACACGCCCTAGTATATAAAATAAAAAATTTGGCGATTACTCTTGAAAGCCTTGTGATATCAGTACATTAAAACTAAATTATCTTGATAGCCCGAGCGATTATACCTGAACAATAGATAATCCCGAACTCAGTCTTTGACCAAAAACTGTCTGGCATTTTTGTCTATTGTTATATTATTTGCCTCAAACGGAGTCGAAATGAGAGAAATAAGGCAACGCGTTACAATATGCAACACCGTACAACAATACAAACTGATGCGTTTATACTGATGTGACTTCATTGGTATATGCTACTGATATGTTGCTGTAAAATGCCTTTGGCTCACAAGATATCTACACATAAATCAATATTTTATGTGACTTTTGTTTTTTTACCCATTAACATATCACCATCAAATAAAGATAAGCGAGTGTAATACTGAATGAAGAATCAATCGATATTATCTATAGCTTCTGTGATAGCAAAGACCGCCTCAAAAATCGGGCTGGCAGGACTGATAACGTCTGTTGCCATGCTGTCTCAAGCGTCTAATGCTGCAAACAATCCTGCGACTACTATTCCGCTAGATATGTCTGGCATTAATATCACAAAGCATGAAATTGCTGTGATGCAGGTACTATCAGAGATCTGTCCATCAATGCTGAACGGCAATCAAAAACAACGTTTTTATAAGTCTTATACCGTGCAATTGCATGAGCTGATGCCTTCGTTAGAAGATCCAAAAGCAGCGATTCAATATCTGTCAACGCAGCAAGACTATCGTCAGATACTGCAAGGTATTCGTAGCTGGACAATGGGCTTTTCAAAGCAAGAAAATAAAGCGCTATGCGAAGATCTTGCAAACGCAGAATATTAATCGCTAAAAAGCGTGTAAGCGTAGAGAGCCGTCTTGAGCGCTAGAAAAGCCCGTCATAATTAACGACAATAAACCATGGCCTTGTTCTTTCTGGAGCTCTACTCTCATCATCGTTAAGAACAATACTCTACACTTACCCATTAAGTTTAATGAACAAAAAGCTTGCTGTCATTGCGCTTATAAACCACAAGCGGTACAGCAGGCTTTTTTGTGGTCGTTAATTTATACTGATCAAAAGCTATCTATAGGTTAGTAAGAGCAAACACTTAATACCTACTCGCTTTTCTTTTTATTCATGCCTTACTTTTTTGCATTTATCGATTCCCCATCGGTTGGCATTTTGCTAAGATAAGGCGTTAATTTTATGTCTATCGTACAGTCGTTCTTGTTTTGATTAATACATTATTTTAGACATGATGTTTAAGGCATGCTGCTTAAAATAATGTATGAAAATTGACAGTGAATACAAGCGATAGATACATTTGGTTCCATGATGCGGTGTAATGATATATGACAGTAAAGCGTGTAAAAAATCAGCTAGTACAGCTGGTCGTTGGTGTAAGTATCTCAATGAGTGCAGTGATGGCAAACGCAGCCATACAACCACCTGAGATGGATAATACCGCCTATGTATTGATGGACTATAATACTGGTGAGATCTTGGCTCAAAAAAATGCGAATGAGTCATTACCGCCAGCGTCTCTGACGAAAATGATGACCAGTTATATCATCGAACAGCGCTTAGCATCAGGCGACCTCAAAGAAGACGACCAAGTACTCATGAGCCAAAATGCATGGTGCCGTGGTAGCAGCAGTCAGTCTTGCATGTATGTGCCAGTCAATAAGACCGCTAGTGTCATCGATATGCTACGCGGTATCATCATTCAATCAGGTAATGATGCGTCAAAAGCCATGGCTGAGCATATCGCGGGTAGCGAAGCATCATTTGCAATATTGATGAATGAGCAAGCGCAAAAGCTTGGTATGGAAAACTCTCATTTCGTCAACTCTACTGGCATGCCTGCTGAAGGGCATGAGGCATCAGCGCTGGATCTGGCCAAACTTGCTCGCGCTATTGTCAAAAACAGCGGTGATTACTACAGTATTTATTCCGAAAAGAGTTTACCTATAATGGTATCACTCAGGGCAACCGCAACGCCCTACTCGCAACCGATCCTACCGTTGATGGTCTAAAAACGGGCCATACTGATGCGGCAGGTTATTGCTTAGTCGCTTCGAGTAACCGCGACGGTATGCGCCTCATCTCTGTCATCATGGGCACCAAGAGCCAGCAGGCTCGTGCTGATCAGTCGCGTGAACTACTCAACTGGGGCTTTGGCCACTTCACCACAGTGACCAAAGCACCTGCTGGTCAGTTCGTTAGCAAAGTTCCAGTATGGTTCGGAGAAGCCGATGAGGTAGAACTGGCAACAGGTGATAACTTACAAATCCTAACCAGTAAAACGCAGAAGAATAAAATCACGACCGTGGTTGATATTCCTGACAGCCTAGAAGCACCGATTAAGAAAGGTCAAGAAATCGGCAAGATGATGGCCGTTATTGATGGTAAAGCTGTCGCATCTGTTCCTATTATTGCCACCAATGATATCGAACAATCAGGATTCTTGAGCCGTACTTGGCAACATATCGTACGCTGGGCAAAAAACCTGTTCTAAAAAATTTTAGAGCGTATGTTTTTTCAGCCTAACTCAATTCAAGAAACAAAAAAGACGCCTTAAAATTGGGCGTCTTTTTTATTTGTTGTAAAAAAATCCTGGCTTGTTTGTGCTTTTTATCAGGAAATTACATCTAACGGGCTAGGCGATTTTAAAAAAGCCAAATGTATTTTTTTATAGTGTTTTAGATCCATACTAGCCAACGTTTTAACAAGTCACTCAAAGCCTTGTGCTCATAAGTCGTACTATGACAGTAATCGATGCCAGCTGCTTTTAAACCATACTCGAAATTATCGACATAACGCGCTTGATGTTGGGGGTACCAATATATCAATAACGCACGTTGCACGCTTTCTTCGTTTTCATGTTGGCGAATAAGCGGCTAACAGCTCAGCTTTGTCCGCGAGCACGTCCTCAGCGAACATCACCATATCGACCTTCTGTGCTCTTATCTCATTCATCACTTGCTGTACGTCCTGGTGACAGATCACCGTAGCGCCCAGATACTCTAGCTCATTGAATAACGCACCCGTCTCTTGATCATAATAATAAATAATCGTTAGCCCATTTAAGAGCCGCTGCTGGCGAGATTGTTGTTGGTTTGGCATTACTAACGTCAACGTAAACTGCGTCCCTGATCCCAAGGTACTATCAACTTCGATGGTCGCCCCATGAGCTGCACCAATTGCTTAACCACAGGCAAGCCCACACCTGAGCCTTCATACTGGCGCGTTTGTGACGAATCCACCTGAAAGAAAGGATTGAAAATATCATCAATATGATTGCTATCAATACCGATGCCCGTATCTTTGACACTGATTTTCCAACGATTACTTTTATCAAAATGCGTCAGTTGTGACGTGATCACTACCTGTCCAGTAGGGAGTAAATTTAATGGCATTACTGACTAATATGGATAATATTTGTTGAATTTTTGCTGAGTCGCCATAAAGACTGTAATCTACATGATGAATATTACTGGTTAACGCTAAGCCTTGTTGATTGGCTATAGGTTCAAACTTTATCAAAAGATCAGATATCAACTGTAGCGGATTAAATTCATTGTTATGAATTTTTATTTGTCCTTTTGTATCTGATTTAATTGAATAATATGATCCAGTGATAGCACCAGTTTATCACTGCCGTTGCTAATAATTTCGACAGCGTCTTTTTGCTCTCTAGTTAAGGTTTCGTAGTCCAATAACTGTAGCCCGCCCACGATAGCATTGAGCGATGTTTTTAGTTCATGGGTAATCATGCTTTGAAAATTATGCAACTGCACATCAAGCGAGACATCTTTGTTATGTAGTTGCTGCTCAAAGGCAGCAAGCGTATCATATCCTTGCTTGGCTTCTTGCAGTCGATCAAACAAGATAGCCAAGGCCTTTTTTATTTGTGTCAGCTCTTGAAAGTTAAAGCGCTGCGGAATAATAGGTAGCTGCTCTAGCTCTGCGTTTTTGATGATAATACCGCAGACACCATTTAATGCTTCGATATCTTTGACCGGCCAATTCAGCTTTCGAAAAATATATATACCTGAAATAATAGTCAGTAGTAACGTGGTCAGCCATAACGGAATAATGCTACGAAACCAATGTAAACGCAGTACTTTCACATCCATAGTGATGTTGATATAGCCAATCAGCCTGTTATTCCTATTCGTGTTACCGATCGATTCATCCGTAACTGATGACGCGCTCATACTCTCAGACAGATCTGTCGCTAACTGCTGATTAGATGTGGGCTTATTGGGTCTGACACTCACAAAATCTTCGTACTTACTAACGACAGGATGGTTGAAGCTGACCGTATCGGCAAATAAAGCATTTTTCCAGTCATCTAGTGATTGGCTGATATCGTTGATAGGCTGGGATGTGGAATAAAACACGATACTCTGAATGCTCGGCTCATTTTCTAATAAAACATTCACTTGCTCAGCGACGACGTCAGCGCCGTCTGGCGTCGATGCACTGGTTGTTAGTAACGAGGCTAACTGCTGGACATGCTGATGTTTTTCTTGGTAATGATGCACCAAACCATAAATAAAAGGCAATACAAAACCTGCCAGCAGAGCCAAAATTACGGCCTGTCCAACAGAGCGCCAAATGAGCATAGAAATGGTTTGAGACGAACGATTGTTCATATCACTCTACTGAGTCAAGAAAAGTTTTACTTATATTACAGGTATTTGAGAGATGTGATAAGCGAAAGATTGAGGTAATTAGCGAGTATACTGAACTGCTAAAAAAAGCACTATATGATTATAGTGCTTTTTTATTTTACCCTGAGCTGCACGATAAAATAAGTCATAGCAAATCATGTGATTAACGAGACTTTTTATCTTTGGTAGTGAATTTTTTTGCACGATTGCGCTCACGCTGACGCAATTGCTGTGTTTTTGCCTTGGTTGGCGTGTCGCTCTTATTGGCGTATGGGTTGTCATTTTGTTTAAAGATGACATTGAGCGGCGTACCTTCAAGCTTAAATACTTGACGGAACTGGTTCTCTAAGTAACGCTGATAGCTCTTAGGAAGCGCACTGGTTTGATTGCCATGGATTACGATAACAGGTGGGTTGTGACCACCGATATGTGCATAACGTAGCTTAATACGGCGACCAGCAATAGTTGGTGGCGGATTGGCAGTGACAGCATCTTGCAAGATTTGCGTCAAGCGATTGGTAGAGACTTCAAACATTGAAGACTTATAAGCACGCAAGATAGATGGGTATAAATTACCCACACCAGTCCCATGTAGTGCTGATATCAAATGTACTTTTACATATGGGATAAAGTTAAAACGACGATCCATCTCAAGCTTAATATAGTCCCTTTGATCTGGCGTCAAACCATCCCATTTGTTGATCGCGACGACTAGAGCACGACCAGCATCAAGTGCATAGCCAATCATATGCAAATCTTGGTCAACAATACCTTCATGCGCATCAATGACAATGACAGTTACATTAGAGTCTTCAATCGCTTGCAAGGTTTTGATAACAGAGAATTTTTCTACTTTTTCATCGATTTTACCGCGGCGACGTACACCAGCCGTATCAATCAATACGTAGTCTCTGCCCTCACGCTGATAAGGGGATATAAATACTATCACGCGTCGTACCAGGCATATCGAATACCACCACTCGATCTTCGCCCAACAGACGGTTAACCAGAGTTGATTTACCAACGTTTGGACGACCGATAATCGCAAGCTTCAAACCGTTTGGCTCAACTATATTCTCTTGCTCAGGCATATCAGCCGTTAAGACTTCAAGCAAGTTGCCCACACCGCGACCATGACTGGCCGCCATCGGATACGGCTCGCCCAATCCTAACGCGTAAAACTCTGCTGGCGCTGCCTCGTGGACACCATCAACTTTATTGGCAACGACATAAACCGGTTTGCCTAGGGTATGCAAAAACTTGCCAATCTCAGCATCAGCACCAATCATACCAGCACGAGCATCAACGACAAATACAATGATATCTGCTTCGTGAATCGCAGTATGCGACTGCTCAGACATATAGTCATCGATATTACCGCTGCCGTCATCTGCTTCACCAATACCACCCGTATCCACAACGATGAATGACTTATCTTCATAAGTTGCATCACCGTATTGACGGTCACGAGTCAATCCCGACAAATCAGCAACCAATGCCTGCCGACTTTTTGTGAACTGATTGAATAAGGTGGATTTACCGACGTTTGGACGACCAATTAAGGCGACCACAGGCTTGATACTCATGGGTTACTCTCAGTGAAAGGCACAATGACGGACAGTACAATTATTCTTATGACCATTGATATAACAATAGTAACGAATAGGGCTGCACTTAACCGCAAATTAAAATGAATGATAAAACAATAGCAAAAATAGTAGCTAGCTATTTTTTGGCTAAAAAATAATTGGGACGACTAAATTATATATAGTATATATGGTTAACACATCGGTCGCATAGAGTACGCGAAAGCCTGTACTTAAACAAGCGATTTACACAAAGCACTAAACGCTGACTAAGCAGCGTTTGTGTTTTGTAGATAAAAACTCAGTGTACTGTTTTATCAGCGCGTTAACTGCCAGATAGCAACTTGTCCTGACGTGCTTTGAGTCATCAGGCGATTGCCTTGTACTTGCAAGTTCGTCAACGTCCCTTTGTCTGCACGCGGCTAACAATATTGCCAGTAGCAGGGTCAAATAAATGTACCACACCGTCAAAATCACCGACTGCAATATAATTGCCAATCATGACAGGATTGGTTAGGTCACGATAAGCCAGTGCCTCACTTTCCCACAATGTCTCGCCACTATTGCGATCATAGGCAACCACTTTACCATCTAGGCTAGTAGCAATCACTTGCTGAGGGTTGACAGCAAGTGCTTTTAAACTAGCAAGCTCATTGACAAACATCACTTGACGTGAGGCCAAATCAATACCCAATAGCTGACCACTATAACTAATCGCAAACAGCTGATTTTTATCCACGATAGGCTTGCCATCGACATCGCTCATGCGCTCAACTTCGCTGCTTCCAGACCCAATGCCAACACGTCTTGACCACTTTGGTAAGCCATTATCAACGGTGACTGCATGCAAACGACCATCAGCAGTCGCCAACAATGCCGTTTCATTATCTAGCAAAGTTGGTGCCGCACTACCGCGCACGCTGATCGCTGGTACTTGTGTCGCAAACTGCCACACTGATTCACCAGTCTGTAGTGATAAGCCATGCAAGAAGCCATCATTCGCTGATAATACCACACGATTATTACTGATAAGCGCTGGGGATAAAACCGACCCTGACAACTGCTGCTGCCAGCGTTTTGCGCCAGTCATAGTATCAAACGCCATTACTTGACCATTGCGAGTACTCACAACCGCTGTCTGACTCAGCGCATCCAACGCCACACCGCCTGTGATCTGATCACCGACGTTAACCGACCATAAGCGCTCGCCTGTCTGATTAAACCCTATCAGATCACCACCGCGTGATGCCGTAACGATTTGCCCATTGGCGTAACCAACTTGCAAATCTAGAGGGTCTTTCTTACTGGCTTTTTTGTTACCTACATCGGTACTAAATACTGGCTGGAGCACGTTGATCGGTTGCGCAATCTGTACCAATTTTACTGGGTCATTAACCACTGGCTTGATGCCGCGGTTACACCCAATCACTGCAGTGCTCATTACGGCAAGTACTGCCACATGCATGACTGTCTTCTTGATAGTCTGACTACTTAACGTAGTTTTTAACATTTTGCTAGAGCGAATAGATTGAGTCATTATATGTTCTCACTACAAATGAATTATTATTAATTGGTACATTGGCCAACAGCACATTAGTCATTATGACGTCGTATCAAAAAGCATTTAATCGATTGCTACTGCTCAATACTAGCTTAGTGATTTACCGAGCTTAGTAATTTACTGAACTTAGTGACTTACTGAGCAGCTTCAACGCTCGTATTTTCTGAGTTTTCAACCACTAATGGCTGCTCAGGAGTCGCTGATTCTTGGATAAGACTGGTGGGCTCAGCAATTGGCTCAGGAGTGATACCCAAGCTTTCCATCTTTAAGGCCAATACTGCACGCGTTTCTTGGCGGCTACGTAATAGCTCCCAAGCATTATTGTAAGACTTAATCGCTGATTCTTTGTTGTCTTGTGCCAAGTAGATATCACCCAGCAGCTCTTGCTGACTGGCTTCAAACGAGCTTGGCATATCGTTGTTGGCTTCTGACAAGGCCGCATCTGCATCGCCTGTCGCCAGTAACGTCTTGGCATAACGCAGCTGAGTGATTGCCTTTAGACCGGCATCGCCCAGATCGATTGCTAGCGCTTGCTTAAATGTCTCAGCTGCCGCCGTAAAATCATCATTATCGACCTGTTGGCGAGCTTTTATCATCAGCGCTTGCCAGGCATAAACTGATTCACCATGCGTACTGACTAAAGCATCAATATCTTTGTCTAGCTGTGTACGGCTCTGTACCAGCGACTCTTGTGCGTCGGCTTCTAGATCTGGATTTTGCGAAGCCAAGCTGACTTCTTCATTCAGTCGTTGGATATCGGCATATTGATCAGCGGCGACAGTATCTACTCGCGCATGGTTGTTCTGCCAGTATGTCCAGCCAAAATAAGCAGCCAGTGCCAACAAAATCGCAGTGACAATATAACTACCATACTGCTTTAACGCTTGCATGGAGTTGTCTGCATTCGGCGAATTGGGGGTCAGAGCCATATATATTTACCTGATAAAATGTACATTAAATTGCTGATGCCAAAATCAAAACTGCGGCGTTGCAAGACGATTATTTACGAGAAAAGTTATCTTTACTCGATAGCCAGTCTTGTGTGACAGTCTGCTGCTCACCCGTCTGCATGTCTTTAATACTGACGGTATTATCATCCAGCTCTTGCTGTGCGATGATGACTGTCAATGCTGCGCCGGACTTATCTGCCTTTTTCATTTGCGCTTTTAGACTCGTTGCACTTGCCATCTTCACGCGTACATCTGGACGACTATAACGTAGGTTTTGTGCGTAGCTGATACCTGCACTATAAACGTCAGGATGCGCCACGACAAAGACATCACAAGCGGGTTTGTCAGCAATCGGTGCCACGGCTTCCATCAGTAGCAATAAGCGCTCGAGCCCCATCGCAAAACCAATAGCCGGTTCAGATTTTACAGGTTTTTTATCTGACTTATCATCGTTTGTACCTATGGACTTTAATTGTCCAACCAGACCGTCATAACGACCACCAGCGCATACCGTCGCTTGACTGCCAAGCTTATCCGTTACCCACTCAAAGACCGTTTTATTATAATAATCAAGACCGCGCACCAGATGTGGATTAATCTCAAAATCGATACCAAGCGCAGTCAGATAAGCTTGAACTTGTTCAAAATGCGCCACACTCTCTGTACCCAAGAAGTCAGCAAGCTTTGGTGCGTCTGCTAATACTGCCTGCGTACTTGCCTCTTTACTATCTAAGATACGTAATGGGTTGGTCGTCAAGCGACGTTTGCTGTCTTCGTCTAATTGATCTTTTTTGTCCGTCAAATAGGCAACCAGCGCTTCGCGATAGGCATGGCGTTCATCAAGCTCACCTAGGCTGTTTAACTGTAAGTGCATCTCATCTTTTAGGCCCAGTTCTTGCCACATCAGATGCGTCATTGCAATCAGCTCAGCATCAGCGTCTGGTAGCGCACTACCAAAGCTTTCAACACCTAGCTGATGAAACTGACGATAGCGGCCTTTTGCGGACGCTCATAGCGGAACATTGGACCAACGTACCAAAGCTTCGGCGTGTCCCCACGCAATAAGTTATGCTCGATAACGGCACGTACTGCTCCTGCTGTACCTTCAGGACGCAAGGCCAAAGGCGTGGGTGGCTCAGATTTATCAGTGAAGCTGTACATCTCTTTTTCAACGATATCTGTCGCACCGCCAATCGCACGTGCGAATAGATCAGTTTGCTCAACGATAGGCAAGCGAATATGCTCATAACCATATCTACCAAGTACATCAGCCAATATCGCTTCTAGATGCAGCCACTTTGCTGATTGGTCAGGCAAAATATCATTAAACCCTTTAATAGCTTTAATCATGATACGGTCATGTCCTTAAAATTTAACAATTATGTCTATTATTGTTATCTACGTATTAACAAAAAAAATGTGCTGCCTACCCTTTGTTTTACACAGCAAAAAGCAGATACTTGCATTGCGACTTATTTTACGCGAATAATCTCGTTCTCACGCTTTTTCGCCAAATCTTCTGCATGGGCGCGAACCATACTTTCTATTTCATCGACTACATTGTCGGTATCGATAAGATGACTTTTTTGACCCATACGGTATACCAGTGATCTTGGTGCGGCACCAACGATACCGATATCTGCTTCTTTTGCTTCGCCTGGACCATTCACTTTACAGCCAATCACGGATAAATCCATTGGTTCACGGATGTCTTCCAAACGTGATTCTAAGGCCGTCATCACTTTAATCACGTCAAACTCTTGACGCGAGCAGCTTGGGCAAGCGATAAAGTTTACGCCATTTGAGCGGATATTAAGCGACTTTAAAATATCAAAGCCAATTTTGATTTCTTCTTCAGGCTCAGCCGCTAACGAGATACGAATCGTATCGCCAATACCGTCTAATAACAGACCACCAAGCGCAATGGCAGATTTGACAGCACCAGTACGGTAGACACCTGCTTCAGTGACACCTAAATGCAGTGGGTTATCAATCTGCGCTGATAGCAGGCGATACGCATCCAATGTCAAAAACACATTACTGGCTTTGACAGACACTTTGTATTGGTCAAAATTAAGACGCTCTAAAATGTCGATATGACGCATTGCTGACTCAAGCATCGCCTCCCCAGTCGGCTCAGTATACTTACGCTGAATGTCTTTTTCTAAAGAGCCTGCATTGACGCCGATACGAATAGGAATATTGTGATACTTAGCACAAGCAACCACTTCACGCACCTTGGCATCGCTACCGATGTTACCAGGATTGATACGCAAACAATCAGCGCCGGCTTCAGCCACTGCTAAGGCAATCTTATGATCAAAATGCACGTCTGCAACCAAAGGTACGCTCACCAATTTACGAATCTCGCCAAAGGCTTTGACGGTATCCATCGTCGGCGTTGATACGCGCATCAAATCAGCGCCGGCTTCTACGCAGCGCTCGATTTGGGCGACGGTTGCCGCCACATCGCAAGTGTCAGTGTTGGTCATGCTCTGTACGCTAATTGGCGCATCACCACCAATCGCAACATCGCCGACATAGATTTTTTTTGGTCAAACGGCGGTTAATAGGCGATGGCATTGACATAGATAAATCCTTAAATCAAAAATAGAAAAACCACAGGCTTGTATATATAAATGAGCTTAGACGTATAGTAGTTTTATTAAACGCTAGTAATCATGCTCGATAAGAGGCCAATGATGACTAAGGTACTAGCTCAAAGGTAGCTTGCTTATCCGTTGCATAAGTATCTAAAGCAACCGTTTCTTGATTGAGCATCAAGCTAACATTATCGATATTATCAATTTGTACACTAAATGGTGGCACGCCTGTTAGGTCATAGTCACCTGCCGTCTGTGAACCACTGATGAGACTATTACCCGATGCATCCGTGATGCTAACCACAGCATCATCGGTCAACTTCACGTTTAAAAAAGCCGTATCTGCACTGGCAGCACCTAAATTCAACGCAGAGCCAGACGCACCGATATCACTTGCATCATTGCTAATCGCAGCCCCTTGCGCTTGCTCAATAGCAGATACATCTTCAACAGTAGAGACAGGCTCTTGGCTATTTTCTTTACTCGCATTACTCACCATACGGAATAAAAATACTGCCAAGATAATGAGTCCAATCACACCGATGATCAATAGCGGATTAAAACGAATGCGATTGTGTGTATCGCGTTGCAGCGTGCCCATTGGTTGCAATGGTGTATCAGTATTATTGACCGATTTGGCTTTGAGTTCACTGGGGTAAGCGGCATCAAAACTACTCGCGATTTTGGCTGAGTCTAGGCCCAAATATTTGGCATAGTTAATAGCGAAGCCACGAGCAAATGCCGCTTGCGGTAATTCAGCAAAGTTTTCGCTCTCTAGTGCTTCTAGATGACGTTTTAAGATAAATAACTCGGCGGCTGCCTCTTCTAAACTGACTTGCTTCGTTTTACGGGCTTGCTGCAACGTGGCACCAAATGATCCCTGAGCGTTAGATTGAGTGTTTGATGATGGGGTGATCATTTCCATGGTGCCTCTGGATTGTTAAGCCAAGTCTTAAGTTGTTTCGCTTCGTCGCTCAATGGATAAGCGGATAAAAGCTGCTGTGCCAATTGCTGGCGAGTTGTAATGTTGTTTTGTGCTGCCGCAAGTTTGATACCTTGTAGGAGCAATCTAGGACTGATGCCCTGCCCTTGTACCAATATCAAGGTCTCGTCATACAAGCGCTGAGCCTGCGGTACTCGCTGCTGCTCAAGCAATAAATCTACCAGCTCAATATGAGCAATAATACTATTGCGATTGCCATCTAGGGCCCGCAAAAACGCTTTAGCAGCGGCACTATTGTCACCCAACTGAAGGTATGTACGCCCTAAATTCTCTAACGCACCGATACGGCCTTCATAACCTAATGAGGCGCCTGCAATCTCAAACTGCTCTGCCGCCTCACGATAGCGCTTCATCTGTGATAAATAAACACCGTAATTATTGTGTGCTTGCACAAAGTCTTTATCCAGCGCGATGGCTTTTTTAAAGTACTGATCGGCTTTTGCAAGATTGATGCGGCTGCCTTCTTGCTGCAACAAAACGCCCATCATATCATAGGCTGGCGCGTAACGGCTATCAGCAGCAAAGGCTTTTTTCGAGTTGACGCTGCGCCGTATCGAGCTCATTTTGCGGATATATTGTGCAGCAAGTGAGGTACGTACACGAGCAATTTCTTGCTGATCTAAGTTGCGGTCACCGCTGGGCTTCGTGGATGTCTGATAAGGCGCGATGCCTGACAAGTCATTGTTTGGTGTACTCTGACAGCCACTTAGCAATGATAATGCGAGTGCGGCAGCCAGTAATGCGCACTTCGGTGCAGTGACTCGGTTCGTCACCACACCTGCCTTTTTATAAAGGTTAAAAAATGGTTTTTGCTCTACCAACTGATAAAAATTTTTAGAAGTCATCATAGCCGCCATCATAAAACTGTGGTTCAATGCATTCGATCTTCGAGGCATCAGTTTAATAGATTTAGCCCCTATAAGTACAATTTAGTTGTTATTAATTGCTATGTTCTTCAATCTTGACCGTTATTGATACATTTTCATTACCGTTGCGACAGATAAAAGACAGCTAAGCTTCTTTTAGAACAGACGGATATTTATCCTGTCATATGCAAAACGTATCAAACATTTTCACGATCTTTGATGCTTTGTTGCCATGCAGCCGAGCGTCTGGTACGGTCAGCCACTTGTCCGACCAATTGACCACAAGCGGCATCAATATCATCACCGCGTGTTTGACGAATGGTGCAAACAAACCCAGCTTCACTCAGTATATTGCTAAACGCATGAATGCGGTTGTTGCTTGACTTATCGTACGACGCATGTGGGAACGGATTGAACGGAATAAGATTTATCTTACTTGGTAGCCCTTCTAATAGCACGACCAACTGATGAGCATGCTCATTGCTATCATTGACACCATCAAGCATCACATACTCAATCGTGACGTGCTTTTTATGACGCGGATTGACATCATAGACGTAGTTTTTTGCAGCGGCAATCAGCTCTTCTAGCGGGTACTTTTTATTAATTGGCACCAGCTCATTACGCAGTTCATCATTGGGGGCATGCAGTGAGATAGCCAGTGCTACATCGATATCTTGTGCTAGTTGGTACATTTTAGGTACCACGCCTGAGGTTGACAAGGTCACTCGACGTTTTGATAGTCCATAAGCGTGATCGCTCAGCATCAGCTCCATTGAGCCAACCACTGGTTTATAGTTTAATAATGGTTCACCCATGCCCATCATGACCACGTTGGTGACATTGTTTTCCCACAGGCTATGATCAACGTGTTCTAGACTATCATTGTTATCAGTCATATAAGAGGCATTGGCCACCCACAGCTGACCGATAATCTCAGCAGCGCTTAAATCACGCTCAAAGCCCTGCTTACCAGTACTGCAAAAACTACAATCTAGCGCACAGCCCACTTGTGAAGACACACACAAAGTCTTACGACCATTTAATTTACTGTCATCCGCTGGAATCAATACCGTCTCAACCAATGAGCCGCCCGTCACTTCAAACACCCATTTACGCGTACCATCATCACTATATTGACGATGAATCACTTTTGGTGGCGTAACGCAGGCATTGGCTGATAACTTATCCCGCAATGATTTGCTCAGATTGGTCATCTGCTCAAAGTCAGTGACTCCGTGCTGATATATCCATTTAATCACTTGCGTCGAGCGAAATGGCTTTTCACCGATACTTTTAAAGTAATCGGCAAGTTGCGACTGCGTCATCCCCTAATAGATTGGTCTTGGCCTGCGCCTCATCTACTATCTTGATACTAGCCGTCTTGTTGGTGGGTGTGTGTTGGATCGGTGATTGAACAGTGGACATAATAGGTAACCTTTTGGCATAAGCCATGAACGTCGTTATACAATTAAATGATGCATTGAGCAATCCGTTATGAGCGCAAAATTTGTCCTATATAGAATGCAAATAATTATCTATATTGACAATGTGCTGATAAAGGATTGATAACGCTAGTAAATCTAATAATGAGGCAAGCGCCTATGAATTTCAATAAGCAACGACACTGTTATTACATATAACAGCTAAAACGGCTTATACCCATAAGATATAAGCCGTCTCGCGATACTATTTATTAACAATCAATATTGCAAATAATAGCTGCTATTAACGCGTACGTGCACAAACTTCGTCTTCATTGAAGAAGTAGCTGATTTCACGTGCCGCTGATTCAGCTGAATCTGAACCATGTACCGCGTTTTCATCGATGCTGCTAGCGAAGTCAGCACGGATAGTGCCTTCAGCAGCTTCTTTAGGATTGGTTGCGCCCATGATTTCACGGTGCTTAGCGATAGCATTTTCGCCTTCTAGTACTGATACCAATACTGGACCTGAAGTCATGAATGATACTAGGTCGTTGTAAAATGGACGCTCAGCGTGCTCAGCGTAGAAACCGCCTGCTTTTTCGTCATCAAGTTGTAGCATTTTAGCGGCAACAATTTTTAGACCAGCTTGCTCAAAACGATCATAGATAGCACCAATGTGGTTGCCAGCAACTGCGTCAGGTTTGATGATAGATAAAGTACGTTCGTTAGCCATGAAAAGCTCCTAATGGATGAGTGGGTTAAAAAATTGAACTAAAATAAGAAATGAAATAGCAAAGAAGTCGCCTTATCACGAACCTCTCATTTTATCTCCGACTACTATATTGGCTTAGACTTATTGAAATGGTTCATGATTTATCAATATAAATATAAATTCAAGACAGACCAAAACAGAATTATTGCTTATCAAAACGTGAAAAGGACTCCACCTGATGTTAGGGTGGAATTGAATTTCGCCTAGCGTTTCGTTTATTATATTATATCTTTACACAAATAATATATTGAAATAAATTATTGTAAACTTTAGAGTTTATATTATATCAAAAAAATGAATCGGCGTTATGAAAATCAACAAAGCGTATAAATTTAGGCTTGAGCCTAATGCAGAGCAACAGATTATTCTAAATAATCTTGTCGGCTCTGCACGCTTTGTTTGGAATCAAATGCTAGCGATCTCATTTGAGATGTTTGCCAAAAATGAATTTATTAATGCCACCAACTTGGTTAATAAAATCATGGTTCTAAAGAACAATCCTGATTTTGACTTCTTAAGAACCCATGCCAATGCTGTGTCTTTACAACAAAAAGTACGTGATCTTGCCTCTGCTTGGTCACGATTTTTCGACCCTAAAGTTCATGCTAGGCTCAAAGAAAACAAAAGAAGTTTCGAAAACCCAAGTTTTTTAAGCTAAGTGATGGCACAGAGATTCAACTACGACAACTGATGCCAAGATTTAAACGTAAATCCGATGGCTGCGACTCAATCAGGCTTGTTCAGTTTGATAAATATTGCCGTGTTGAAGGTAATCGCGTCAAACTACCTAATGGCGTGGGCTTTGTAAAATTTAAAAAATCACAAGATATCATCGGCACCATTAAAAACGTCACCATCAGCAAGAAATCAGGTCACTGGTACGTGTCGTTTGGCACTGAGCGAGCATTATCTGAGAACCCAACTCACCCCTCCAAAAGCGCCATAGGTATTGATTTAGGTATCACTAAACTCATTACCACCTCAGACGGTCAATACATCAAACCCAAAAACAGCTTTAAAGCCAATCAAATTAAACTTGCCAAATTGCAGCGTCAATTAAGTAAGAAAGTAAAATTCAGTGAAAACTGGAAAAGGCAAAACCGTAAGATTCAAAAATTACACAATCACATCGCCAATATTCGCCATGACTACTTGCATAAAATCACCACCACAATCAGCAAAAACCACGCCATGATTGCCTGTGAAGATTTAAAAGTCGCCAATATGTCGAGATCAGCTAGCGGTACGATGGAGAAAAAAGGTCGGCATGTCAAAGCTAAATCAGCATTAAACAAATCAATCTTAGATCAAGGCTGGGGCATGATGGTTAATATGCTTGAGTACAAGCAACAATGGCAAGGCGGGTTGCAAACAGTTAAATAAAATATATACAAACCTACCTATTTATTACTATGATAGATAGATTATATCTATAATATAGAGAGCAAGTTATGGGGAAACTGGTTGGTATTGGGAGGCTGCCAAACATTTCGGGGTTGCTCAATCCACATTAAGACGTTGGGATGAGGATGGTACGTTAGTCGCCAAGCGAACCGAAAACGGGCATAGGCGATATGATTTAAGTGAAATCAGACCGCATTCCTTGAATACACCACCTAAATTAGACCGAAAAACCATTGCTTATGCTCGTGTGTCGAGTCGTGATCAAAAGACGACTTACTTCGCCAGTCTCAAGTTTTGGAACTTTATTGTGCCAGGCAAGGCTGGACTTTTGAGACGATTACCGATCTTGGTAGTGGAATGAATTATAAAAGAAAGGCTTAAAAGACCTGCTTGATGACATACTGAGCAATAAAGTTGAACGGCTGGTAATTACCCATCAAGACAGGCTTTTACGATTTGGTGCAGAACTGGTTTTCATGTTGTGTGAGGCTCGTGACGTTGAAGTGGTAATAATCAATCAAGGTGAAGAGTTGAGTTTTGAGCAAGAATTAGCCCAAGATTTATTGGAGATTATCACCGTATTTTCAGCGAGGCTATACGGCTCTTGCAGCAAGAAAAACCAACAATTAATAGAGGCGGTTAAAAAAGCATTATGATCCGTGGACACATTATCGAACTCAAGCCAAACAACGTACAGGCAAATCACCTTGCTCGTGCTTGTGGCGTGGCGAGAAAAAGCCTACAACTGGGCTTTGCATGAGTGGCAGCGGCAGTATGCGCTTGACAAAGCGTACCGTGATGCGTGTTTGGCCGCAGGCGTTGAGGTTGATACTAAAAATCTAAACAAGCCCTCACAGGCGAAGCTCAGACGCGAATTGAACGCCATTAAGCGTGAATTATTCCCCCTATATGCTGGAAGTGACCAAATGCGCTCCGCAGGCGGCAATCATGCAGTTGGGTGATGCTTATAACAACTTCTTTAAAGGCTTAGCGAAATACCCAACCGCTCGTAAAAAAGGCCGTGACGATAGATTCAGTTTATCCAACGACCAATTTGCCATTAAAGGTAAATCCATTCGTATCCCAAACTTGGGCTGGGTTCGCTTAAAAGAAGCTTTACGTTTTGACGGCAAGATCATGTCAGCCACCATCTCTAAACGTGGCGGTAAGTGGTTTGTTAGTGTGGCTGTTGAAATACAAAAAGCTGTAATTCCTACTAAAAAGACAGGTAAAAGCGTTGGTGTTGATCTTGGTATTACCGACTTACTGGTTTTATCAGACGGCACTAAAATTAAAGCGCCAAAACCACTTCAAGCAAACCTTAAAAAACTAAGAACGCTAAACAAAGCGCTCAGTCGCACTAAAAAAGGCAGTAAAAACAGAGAAAAAGCGAAAACCAAGCTCTCTCGTTTGCACTATAAGATCAGGTGTATTAGGCAAGATTCTCTCCATCAAATCACAACAAGTCTGGTTAATGAGTTCGATGTGATTGCGATTGAGGATTTGAATGTCAAAGGTATGGTTAAGAACAGGCGGCTATCAAGAGCTATCAGTGACTTGGGTTTCTTTGAGTTTAAGCGACAGCTTATCTACAAAGCCACTGAGCAAGGCAAGGTTGTGAAATCAGTCGGACCCTTCTACCCAAGCTCAAAAACCTGTTCAAACTGCAATCATATCCTTGGTAAAGATGAGCTAACATTGAAAATGCGTGAGTGGTTGTGCCCTAACTGTCAGGTTTCTCATGACCGTGACCTCAACGCCAGCATCAATATTTTAAATAACGCGACTGTTATTTTAACAGCTGCATAATCCTGTTTATTGGACGGTGAGTTCCATCGCCAATTAAAAAAGTCTGTGGAGTCGTGGTCAGTCTAAATCTCAAATGAGAAATAGCGCGTGACAATGAAGCAGAAAGAAAACGTCAAACCTATCTAATAGTCAATATTGGCTAGGTTTGAGTAAGATTTTGGAACGGTTGCTCATTAAGGTAAACCCACGTTACACCAGCCAAACCTGCTTTGAATGCAAGCATATTGCCAGGAGAAATAGACGCACTCAAGCAAACTTTGAGTGCGTCGAATGCAGGTATGTTACGAACGCAGATGTTAATGCGGCTCGTAATATATTAGCGGCAGGACATGCCGTTTTGTCTGCGGAGGGAGGGATGCGTTAAAGGTCGCCCTTTGAAACAGAAAACTTGTGACCTTCGTGAGAAAGCCACCTAAGAGCTTATGCTTTTAGAATTCCCCACTTGAGCTTGGCGAAAGTGGTGGAAGTATGTCAATATAATGATTAAGCGTATAAATGATAGGATTAATTTATGGCGATAACTTACACAAAGATAAATTGAGCAAGGTTTTACCGCTCATCAATCTTCTTATTTACCAAAAATAAAACCCCAATGTTTGGCATCAGGGTTTTGTAAATAAAACAGACAATATCTTTATAACCAATTAAGCATCATACGGATCGCGTAATACAATCGTTTCTTCACGGTCAGGACCGGTCGAGATGATATCAACTGGGCAACCAATCAATTCTTCGATACGTTTGATGTAAATTTTAGCGTTTTCTGGTAGGTCATCATAGCTTGTGATACCAACGGTTGACTCGCTCCAGCCTTGTAGGGTTTCGTACTTAGGCGTTACTGACTCATAGAACTCAGCATCATGTGCGCCTGCACACTCAGTCTCAGGCAGGTTGTAGCCCACACCAATGAGCAACTCTTCAAGACCATCTAGTACGTCAAGCTTGGTCAGGCAGATACCTGACATAGAGTTCAGTACCACTGCACGGCGTAATGCCTCAGCATCAAACCAGCCACAGCGACGCGCACGACCAGTTGTTGCACCAAATTCGTGACCGACTTTGGCTAAGTGAGCACCAACATCATCGAACAATTCGGTTGGGAATGGACCACTACCAACACGCGTGGTATAAGCCTTGGTGATGCCCAATACATAATCTAAGTACAATGGACCGATACCTGTCCCCGTTGATACGCCACCAGCGGTTACGCTTGAGCTGGTCACAAACGGATAAGTACCATGATCGATATCAAGTAGGGTACCTTGCGCACCTTCAAACATTAGGTTTTTGCCAGCCAGACGCAATTGGTTAAGGTCTTCGGTGACATCAGTAACCATGCCATTAATCTCATCGCGCCACTCTTGGCAAAGCTTGTACGTCTCATCAAAGTCAATCGCGTCAACTTTGTAATACTCAGTTAATTGAAAGTTGTGATACTCAATCAAGTTACGTAGTTTTTCTTCTAGATCTTCACGGAACAAGTCAGCAAGCTTGATAGCACGGCGTGCGACTTTGTCTTCGTAGGCAGGGCCGATACCGCGACCTGTTGTACCAATTTTGCCGCTGCCGCGCTTGGCTTCACGAGCTTGGTCAAGGGCCACATGATAAGGCATGATAAGTGGGCAGTTGGAGAGATACGTAGACGCTCACGTACTGGTACGTTGTTGTCTTCCAACTCTTTCATCTCTTTGAGCAATGCATCAGGCGCTAACACTACGCCATTACCGATAAAGCAAGTAACGCCTTCACGCAAGATACCTGATGGAATCAAATGCAAGACCGTGGTTTTGCCATCGACAACTCAACGTGTGACCAGCATTATGACCGCCTTGGAAGCGAGCTACTGCTGAGGCTTTTTCGGTAAGTAAATCAACGATTTTACCCTTACCTTCGTCGCCCCATTGGCTACCCAAGACTACAACATTCTTACCCATGATCAATCCTTACCTTTATGTATTGAGGTGTGTGCAATAAAAGCTAAAAAATTAAAGTGACTTTATTGACTGTATCTTTTTATCTAACGAACAACATAGCGTTTTAATAACTGGTGCTTGATGCGCGTGTGTTTCACAAATGACTCATTAAACCGTTTGTAGCTGCCACTGATTGTCAGCAAAACTTAAGCGATGAGTGACGTCATTTGGGATGTCCTGTGCGTCTAGTGGCATGGTGACGCGATAGCCTTGCTGACGTAGACTCTCAACTTGTTGTAAGAGTGTCTGCATCTCATCTTCGTTGGCATTGTTTATAGCAGCAAAATCAACTAGTACTGTGGTTGGTGCATCAAGCTGCGTATTCGCCAGCAAGCGACTAACATCCATACTAAAGCCTGTGGCAGCACGAAGTGTTTGCGTCTGGCTTTGCATACCGTCAAAACGTCCGCCGCGTACTAGTGGCTGCGTCTCACTATTAATATAACCGTTGAACACGATACCTGTATGATAGTGGTAGCCTGACAACTCTGTCACATCGATACTGACTGGGCACTGCCAGTGATTTTCTAAATAAGATTTGAGGCGTTGTAACTCATCGACAGCGGCCGCGATTTGATCGTCTTGTTGAGCTGTGTCTGACAATTTAGATAATAAGTTTGCAATATCATGACCAAAGCGTGCCAACACATAAAAATCATCGCCCATCGGCAAGTCTCGGCAGAGACGCTTAAGCTCTGGTAGGTTTTTATTGGCGTACAAGTACATCAATTGCTCAGTGGCGCTGTCTGGCAACTCAGCCAATTCGGCTAAACGCTTAAATATCGCCACATGACCCAAATCAATATGGAGCGCTGCACTTATATTGAGTTTATTGACCATGGTAAACAACACATCGATCAACTCAATATCTGCTGCCAGTGATGCACAGCCAAATATCTCAGCACCTAGCTGCAATGGTGTGCGTGAGCCAAACAATCCTGATGGCAGGGTATGAATCACATCACCGACATAGCAATAACGAGCAATCCCCGTACCGCCATGATGCGCATCAATACGCAAGATCTGCGGAGTAATATCAGCACGCACGCCCATTAGACGGCCCGTCAACTGATCGATAATCTTAAAGGTTTGACGTTTCAGATCTTCTGATGCATCACTCAGCAAAGATTCAGTAAACTCAATCATCGGCGGACAAACCAGCTGATAACCATGAGTGATAAGCTGCTCAATCAGTTGATGTCTAAGCACTTCTTGCTTATGGGCATCTTCAAACAGGACATCGACCACCCCATCAGGCAACAGCCAGCTATTGGCAACATCGCTGCCAAAGTTACTCAAGTACGGCATGCTATTAGATGCAGTACTGCTTTTGGCAGACTGAGTCACTGTTTCACTTGGAGGGTTTTTGCTGGGCAGGTTTTGCAGAATCAGAACTAACAGACACAATAAATCCTTGTTTGGCGTATCGCTTACCAAAAACGCGGTACTGATGCGGTACTCAAAGGTTGTTTTACCAAGTATTGACGCCGAGTGTTTTTATTTTTAACGCGCAACATCATTGACCCAATTATTTATAAACAAACCAGGTGACTTTAAGAGGGGTGAGTAATAAGTATAATTTGGAATGATAAGACGAGTATCTTCATGCGCTAAAAAATTGCGACCAATAATCAAGGCACTTTATGCTTTAGTTTAGCATAGCACTCAAGGTTCGCCTAGTGACAATTAGCCACAATCCGCATCTAATTACTGTCTAAATGCTTCTCATTAGTACGGTAGAGGCAGCCGTTGACACTCATATATTCAGCTCGGCATTGACTGACCACAATAGCGTTTATTTTTTGTTATACATACACTGATGAGCGTGATTACGGCAGCGTTATCAATACCGACTCATGGTACACTAACACATATTTTTATCTCGGAAGCCTTATGTCATCTGATTACCACCCAAACCCTGCCATCAACCAAACCAATGTCTTAGGTACAGCGCTTGCCAGCTGTTGCTTCGACCCTATCACTGGCTATTATCGCAATGGCTTTTGTCATACGGGCAACCATGATGTTGGTCAACATACCGTTTGTGCCAAGATGACCAGTGAGTTTTTAAACTTCTCAGCCAGTCGTGGCAATGACCTTATCACCCCGCTACCTGAATATAACTTTGCCGGTCTCAAGCCTGGTGATTACTGGTGTATCTGCGCCCTGCGTTGGGTCGAAGCACTAGATTTTGACATTGCTCCGCAGATAAAACTAGAAGCTTGCCACGAGAGCCTATTGGCATTGGTAGATATCGACACGCTAAAAAGCTATGCATTGTAAAAGGTTGTTCATAGATAGTGCGATCAAATGATAATGGCTTTGCTTAAGACAAGTTTTGATTCTTGCAGCTGTTTATTATATGACAGGGAGGGTGTGTGGAAAACGACAACAACCAATTAATCAAAAAAACGGCTCACATTGCACCTGACTCTAATATGAGCCACATTTATGCCAATATGAATGACAGGCATCTCTACCTAGATGACGATGACAGCTATATCTACGGCGATGCTGAAGCCACGACTCAGGATACCATCGAGACCATGACGGTCTACGATCCTGACTCTGAGCGCTATGAAGATATTGATTCATCAAGTAAAGACGAAGTGGTTAATTGCTATGCGTATTCGCGAAAAACAGGCGAAAATCTAGACAAAATCGCCCTTACTGATGTGAGCCGTGCGCTGAGTAATAATGGTCAGTTTATTTGGCTCGGTCTTTACGACCCCAGCCTAGAGACCATGGTCAAGGTGAAAGACGCCTTTGATCTACACGAATTGGCGATTGAGGATGCCTTTGCTGACCACCAGCGAGCCAAGGTAGAGAACTATGACAATGATATGGTCTTTGTCGTGATACGTACGGCCAAACTCGAAGACAACGTCATTCGTTATGGTACGACTGCGATATTTATGGGCAAAAACTACCTAATTACGATTCGTAATGGTCCGTCAAACTCCTATGCGCCTGTACGCGAGCACTGTCATCGTCGCCCAGAAAAGCTACGCATGGGTCCCATATTTGTACTCCATGCCATCCTCGATTTTATCGTTGATAACTATATGCCGATCACTGATCGATTGGGACGATATTTGCGTGAGCAAGAGCGTTATGTCTTCACCTATGAATTTGATAAAGGCACATTAAAAAATCTGTATCAGCTCAAATCACAGCTGGTACATATGCGCGCTATCATCCTACCCGTGCAAGACATCTGTAGCTTCTTTATCAATCATAAAAAAAAGCGAGATAGTCTCAGGGTTTTCTCAAGCAGCCAAGCCATATTTTCGCGATGTCAATGATCATCTCCTGCACTCATTGGATGCCATTAATGGTCTTAATGAGATGCTAAGCGTGGTCATGAACACTTATATGGCCATGGTCAATATGGGACAGAACGAAGTCGTTCGTAAACTTGCCGCCTGGGCGGGTATCCTTACCGTCCCAACCGCTATCGCTGGTATTTACGGTATGAACTTTGATTTTATGCCCGAGCTGCATTGGAAATACGCTTACTTCGTTATTATGATAATCATCATCGCTCTTTGTAGCTTCTTGTATTACAACTTTAAGCGACTCAAATGGCTGTGATAACTCATTCATGCATAAAAAAAGGCTACCACTGGTAGCCCTTTTTTATGCTGATCGTCAATCATTATTCACGGCGGTGCTTGGTATGGCTGTCTGGATCTTGCGCATTATCAGGCAGTATAGCCTTGACCGTTAAATTTGCATACTGTCTATCAAGATTGTCTTCTGGGCGACCAAATGTTTTTGCCGTCCAAGTGAGTATGACAATAGCCCCACTCAATAGCATGATTGCCACAGAAATGGTGGCCAGCAACCATAGATGAAAATAATCTGACACTGCCTGCACATCAACCACTAGATGTCGTGATAAAGCCGTTATGGCAATAAATATCAAAAACTGTACGGGCAGACGATGGGTTTTAAAGTAAATCCCTATCATAGCCAGCAGCTCAAGATAAATGAATAGCATCAAAATATCTTTTAAATCCGCTGAGCCTTTTTGGACAATATAGATAAACTCTTTACCTGCCGTCCAGACCACCACCACGCTGATTAAAAATAAGATAACGTAATGACAGACATCGACAAACTCTCTACCAATACCTTGTAGTCGCTCATGAATACCTACATCTTTTTTAGCCATTTTTAGGTCCTATCAACGAAGAGGGTGGTTGATTTGCCTGACTCTATCAATCAGGCCCCTTTATCTATCGGCAATCAGCACTCACATGGCTATTTTCTAGCTAATACCCAAACCTGCTGATTTTTCAGCCGCATCGACTGTCTGGCGAATAAGCGTGTTGATGGTCATTGGGCCGACACCGCCTGGCACTGGTGTATACGCACTAGCAATGTTTTCCATGCCTTGCATTTCGATATCGCCAACACCGCCGTTATCCGTTGGATGGAAACCAGCATCAACAACTACCGCACCTTTTTTGATCCAAGCGGCTTTGATCAGCTCAGGCACACCTACAGCACCAACTACAATATCGGCGCGCTTAATATGAGACTCTAAGTCTTGCGTTCTTGAATGACAGATAGTCACCGTACAGTTCGCATTCAATAGCATCATTGCCATTGGTTTACCCAAAATAGCACTACGTCCTACGACCACAGCCTCCAAACCCGCAAGCTCGATATTATGATGCGCGAGTAAATGCATAATGCCTTGCGGTGTGCATGAGCCGTAAGCGGATTGCTGCATCGCCATACGACCAAAACCAAGACAAGTCACACCATCGACGTCTTTTGCCAAATCGATTTGCTCAAAGCAAGCACGTTCATCGATATGCTCAGGGACAGGGATGCTGTAACAAAATACCGTGTACGTCTGGATTGCTGTTTAGCTCATTTATCTTTGCCATGAGCTGCTCAGTGGTCGTGGCGCTTGGCATCTCAACACGTATAGAGTCCATGCCAACACGCTTGCAAGCGTTGCCTTTCATACGGACATAAGTGGCAGAGGCTGGATCGTCACCAACCAATATCGTCGCTAAGCTTGGGGTGCGTCCCGTTTTATCTTTGATCGCATCCACGCGCGTGCGTAGATCCTGTTCTATTTGTTTGGCAAGTGCTTTGCCGTCCAAAACGGTGGCGGACTCGTGGGCAATAGACATAGTAACTCCAATAGAGGATACGATATAAAAAAATAAAGACAGCGCGTGCAAGTACTTTGCATGCCTGTCTTTTAACTTCGTCAACCTTTGACTGATAATAATATTGTACCTGTGTACGCTGCAAAATCCTAGCGTGTATTGGGATACAATAAAAAAGTGGCCTACTATCATTTAGTAGACCATTTGACTCTCATGTATTCACGTTATTTATTAGCCGCTATAGGCCTGGGCTAATAAGTCTGAAACTCTAGCCCAACGCCTGCTCCAATATCACTTGACTGAGTATCAGAGTCTACGCCCCATAAGCGAGATGTCACTAAAGTTTTTGGATTCAACTGATGCGCCCATGATATGTCAATAGCGGTCAGTTTATCTTTCATTGGAAAGGCTTGGTTATCAGACTTTCCAGTGCGACGATCCAACTCTCCTGACTGATTAACCTTAGCATATTGCAGTTTTGTATTGACAAAGTTTCGACTATCTAGCCATAGCTTGCCACCTACTGATATGCTCTCTGCATCGCCGCCCAAAGAATGCCCGAGTGGATAGCCTTGCTGGTAGTAACCATCGGTATATGTACTATGATCATGGGATACGCCTCGGACTTTACCACTAGTACGTGTGTCTGCATATTCTGTATACAATTGATATGGCATACCATAAGCTTCCGAAGCGTAGTCAGCACCGGCAAGGTACATGTTCTTCGCTGGTAGCCCGCCCGCCTCATCTTCGCCCACATATTGTGCGTATACTGTGGCTGGGATATTTACCAAAGGCGCAAGATTCATACGCGCATCAAAACCACCTAATTGATTAGCAGGGTCTTCACCAATCGTCGCACCATTGTCACCATTATCTTTAGTGCCTAAAATAGCATCACCAAAGGAGCTAAAACTCTCTGGACGACCTTCCCCGCCCCACATAAAGGTTCGAGACGCACCAACTTCTAGCCATGGTAAAGGACTGGCCGTCAGACGAGCACCAAATAGCTTAGCATCTGGTACGGCATCATAATCTTCAAGCTGACCTGCAAATAATTGATACTGCCATGGACCAACCCATGAAAGATAAGGCGAGGTTGGTGCATTTTGCTCATCACGTTGCATGGTGATACCTGCAACAGGGCGACTGGCATCGCCACGAATCAAACTGCCGTCAGTACCAGGACCCCACCATGTCGGGATCTGACCGGCAATCAACCATTGATTGGCAGCAGAGCCAGCAATATATGAGCCTTCAAAACTCAAGTCGTTACTGTCTTCGAGCAAACTATCGTTTTTAGATTGGCTTGAAGTTTCATTTCCCAATTTTCTTCACTCAAACTGAGCGCTGCTGAAACCTCTTGACCTGCTAAATGGTCATCAGCAAAAGTTTGCGGCAACTGCTGACGATCGGTCTGTACATAAGCGTCTACTTCAGCCTTCACCAAGGAGTTGGGGTTTTTAGCAAGTGTGGCACGGACTGACTGTAGTACTTTTGCTGCGCGTCGGTACTCACCTGAGCCGTGGTGATTGCTTTTGTAATTTCATTAGCAGTTAAAGGCCATGTACTGGTACTAATGTGAGTGACGCCTTGCGCATTTAACCATTCTAGCTCTGACTTGAGCTTCATATCATTCATATACAAATTCTGTGCTGAGGCCAGCATGGATATCATACCAACCCTACTAACACACTCAGCTGCTTGTACTTTCTTTGTTTAGACATAATTATCTACTCTTTATAAAGTGTACTTATCCAGAATAGATAAGTTTTAATGAATCATTATTTATTTAGCATCCGCATCGATACGGGCAAGAACTTTGTCTAAAGCCTGAACAGTTTGCGTAATCTCTGCTTCTGTCAAGGTCGGATGCACCAAAAACATCAAACTGGTTTCACCCAATTGTTTGGCTATTGGCAGCCTGATTTCTGGACGCAGACCTGTATCATCAAAGGCTTTTTCTAAATACACTTCCGACGCCGAGCCTGAAAAGCACGGCACGCCTTGCCTCATTAATCGCTGCAATAATAGCATCTCGTGTCCAGCCTTCAGGGAGATTGTCAGGCTTTACATAAACATAAAGCTTATAGTAAGCGTGTTTGGCATCAGCAAAGTCGGCGCTGGTTTCTAGACGGGGTACAGACAGATAGCCTTTTTCTGCCCAGCGTGTACACGCATCCAAAATTGCTTGGGCATTTTGTGTACGTTTCTCAGTCCAATCGCTCATGCGCGTCAGCTGAATACGCCCGATTGCCGATTGCATCTCAGGCATACGCCAGTTGGTACCAAAGCTTTCATGCAGCCAGCGGTAACCAGGTGGGTGCTTGGTTTCATAGACAGCGGCGTAGCTTTTGCCGTGGTCTTTGTACGCCCACATTTTGCGCCACAAGTTTTCATCATTGGTGGTGACCATGCCGCCTTCACCGCCTGTGGTCATGATTTTGTCTTGGCAAAAGCTCCATGCGCCTACGTGACCGATACTGCCGACACTGCGTCCTTTATAGGTTGCGCCATGTGCCTGCGCGCAGTCTTCAATAACGTATAAATTATGCGCGTCTGCCAATGCCATGATACCATCCATGTCGCACGGCCAGCCAGCCAAATGCACGCAAATGACGGCTTTGGTCTTATCGGTCAATACGGCTTTGATGGTCTCAGGCGGATATTGCCAGTCTCGGCATCCACATCTGCAAATACAGGCGTCGCGCCTGCATTGACCACAAGAGATACTGGCGATAAAAGTGCGCGGCGTGACAATCACTTCATCACCTGCGCCGATATCCAGCGCTTTTAATGCTACATCCAATGCTAAGGTGCCATTAGCAACGGCTACTGCGTGTTGGCTGTCTGCCCACGCTGCAAATTCTTTTCAAACTCGCGCCCTTCTTGACCTGTCCAGTAGTTTACCTTATTAGATAATGGGACTTGACTGACAGCATCGGCCTCTCGCTGGGTGAAGCTTGGCCATGGTGAAAGGGAGTGTTTAACATAGTTTGTAAATCTCGTTTAAAAATGGTTATTTTAAAAAATAAAAACCTTAATAGTAGGTGTAAAACTAAGCAAACTTATTATTTAGATAAAGACTCAAGCAAATCTGGCATTATATGATAAACTCCATTATCGAGTAATGTTCTATCAATAACTTCACCTTCAATAATATAGCTAGCGTCAATTCTTCTAATAACTTCGTCATACAAATCTTTTTCTCATATAAATCAGTTATTTTAATATTGTCATTCTCGGTAATCATATCTTTAACAAAATAAGCGACGCTCTTAAAGCTCATATAATTATATTTTAGTCTATAAACTTTCGGCATTAATCCAGCCGATGCTGAGCCAACAATCTTTTCAATAAGAGAGTCATCTTCTAAAGTAGGCAAAGGTAGGATAGTCAAACCCTTAAGAATGTGAGAGTTTATCAACAATAGGCTATTTGCCATCATTTTTGACAACTGATAAAAATCACTCTTATACAACTCACTGAAAGTTGAAAAGTGTATAAAGGTCTTACCTTTGGAGTATTTCAATAAGTTCTGTAAAAAAACAATATTTCCATCTAAATACTGATTTTTAGTTATACTATTAGATGGTATAACAGCAGCACAATTAACTATCACTGTGATATCAGACCAGTCTAATTCTGAAAGTTGCATAGAATGACTATAAGGAATCACCTCCAATCCATGTGAGCGTAAACACTGAACAATTTCGCGCCCGAGTTGACCTCTCGCCCCAGTAACTAGAATTCTCATAATAAATTTGAAACCTGTAAAGCAGAGACTTTGCCTTGGAGATTTTCTTTGAGATCATCTAGACTACATTTTTCGACCATAACCTCTGCCCAATGCCTCAAAACAACCTTTTCATAGTTAATACTTGACTGGTACTTAATACCTAATTTAGCCTTCAAACAAAACTCTACTGGATTAAACCCCAAATAAGAACAAAAGGAGTTGTACCAGAAAACCTACTATTAATTTCAAATAATTTAGGTTCACCAGAGCTTGTTAGTCTGAGTTGAAAATTACAGGAACCTAGAATACCAATTTTCACTGCTATCTTTCTTACATAGCTTTCTATAACTTCAGATTTCACAGGAAAAGCTCTAAAGGTGTCTCCTGATCTTAAGTCTCTTCTTAAACATAACACATCTGATATGACACCATTATAAATGGCTGCCGTACACGTATATTCACTACCTTCAATATACTCTTGTACAATAGGGGTCTTCTAAAGAGTTAACCGCTTCTTTAGCTTCATTTATATTATTAACAAAATGCACGCCAATAGAGCGACAACCTACTCGAGGTTTGATAATTAGTGGGAATTTAATCTGCTCCCAATCTACTTCATTAGGCAGAAAAGTTTCAGGGTGGGAAAAATCATTTTCTTTCAAAAAATTAACTGTTTTATATTTATCATCTGCTATTTCAATAACATTAACTGGCGAAATTATTATATCAACATTAAATTTATCTTTAAGCTCACTAGAGTAAGTAGCACAATTGATTAGTTCCACATCAGTACCAGGAAAATAAAAATCAATATTTTGCTCAATACAAATCTGCTTAATTCTATCAAAATACAGCTCGTCGCTAGCAGCAGGAACTAAATAGCTATAGTCACCACCATATAAACCTGATGCTAACTCACTCATATCAGCAGTGACAATATAAATATCTAAATCATTTATTAATTTTAGAGACTTTACTATTCCCTGACCAACGCCACCACCCATACCTGTAACGAGAACTCTAATCATGGTAAGACCTTATCGTAATATTTTAGTAACTTTTCTTTGGTACTAGCTGTAGATTTGACTCAGTAATTGATTGACAATGTAAAGCTATATCATAGCTTAGAGGGATCGAAGTAATCGCAACTTCAGTGCTATTAATATCGCATGTTAGGAAGGAGGTACAGACCCCTTGGCTGCCCTAAACTACCGTTAGTGACCAAAAATGTCATTTGAACTAAATGAAAGAGTTTGGTGTATTGGCAATTCTAAAATATTAGAATCTACAACCCCGCCTTTATATTTCTTGTATTTTGCTCTGTGCGTATGACCAAATATAGCGCCGCGCAGTTTGCTACTAACCAAAATATTATAGTTTGATTGAAAATCTGTTTCTGTATTTAAATACGACCAGTTGCTATATTCAAATAAATTAGCATGTGAAAAGATGACGCCTTCATAACAAAACTATTAACCCATTCAAACTCATCTTCTAGTATAAAACTTAACTGCTCTGCACTATGCAATATTGATTCTAGAAGGAAGTTAGGAAATCTCTTGTATTGGTAGTTTTCATTATTTTGATGGTCGAAATATATTTGTTCATGATTACCTTTAATAAAAACACAATCATATTTTTCTTCTAGCCGATGCAATAAATCTATAGTTTCTTTTACATCTACCCCATATGTTAAAGCGTCACCAAGAAATATCAACTTATCAAAGTTGATATTTCGCAAACCATAAACTCTTTTAATGCTACACTATTTGCATGTATATCATTAACGACAACAAATTTCATTTATTTCCCTTGAACCTTGAGTTAAACTCTGTATCTATATGTTCAACACTTTCTTTCATAAAAACTTTTTCACTGTTTTAAGTAAAATATTAATATCTAACCATAATGACTGATTATCCACATACCAAGTATCGAGCGCAAACCTCTTATCCCAGCCAATCGCATTACGTCCATTAACCTGCGCATAGCCTGTAATACCAGGACGCACGTGATGGCGGCGTTTTACTCATCATTGTATAGCGGCAGATATTCCATTAATAACGGGCGTGGTCCGACTAAGCTCATATCGCCTTTAATCACATTCCAAAGCTCTGGCAGCTCATCTAAGCTGCTGTCACGCAGACGCTTGCCAAAATCTGTTAGGCGCTCACTATCAGGCGGTACATTGCCCTCAGCATCCACAGCATCTTTCATAGAGCGAAACTTGAGCATCTCAAACGGCTGACCATGCAAACCAGGACGAACTTGACGAAATAAGACAGGTGAGCCTAGATTCTTTTACTTTATAAGCGGTCACTGCATAGACAGGGCTAAGACCACGAGCGCGCTGGACGCCGCTGCAATATCAAACAGTCGTTTTATCATTGTATTCCCATCTCCGTTAACATCATCTGGTTGACCGCATTGACATCAAATTTATCCATAGCCACTTGGCGAGCAGCACAACCATCTTAGCAATTAACTCAGGCTCATCGATGAATTTTTGCATAGCTTCAGCCAAGGCGTCTGCATCCTTGACGGGTACCAGATAGCCATTATGCCCATTAATGACCGTTTCGCGGCAACCTGGCGCATCGGTTGTGATGACCGCGCGACCCATGGCCATTGCCTCTAGCACAGTACGCGGCGTCCCCTCACGATAAGAGGGCAACACATAGACGGAGCTGTCTGCGATGGCAGGCTTGACATCTGTAAGCTTGCCCAAAAAGTTAAACAGTCCATCATCAATCCACGTATCCAGCTCACGCTGCTCAATCGCATCAGGGTTGTCATCGACCCAGCCTACCAAGTCAAACTGCACGTTGGGATGACGCGATTTGATAATGGCTGCGGCCTGAGCATACTCGCGCACCCCTTTGCGCCAAGCAAACGCGCAATGAGCAAAAATCGCGGTACAGGCACGTCGTTTTCTGTCGGCAGTGGCGCAACGCTGTATTCTGATACATTGACGCCTGAGCCATTGACCACCGTACTGGGTGTTGATGGTTTTAAAATACCATTTTTTAAATAGCGCTTGATCATCAGGATTTTGGAAAAGACTTTATCTGCTGTCATCAATGCTGCGGCATATAACTGATGCATCACTTTTTGTAAATTGGACTTTTGTACCCTACCTCTTCTGCCCCACTAAAGGCGTAGCCAAGCCCTGTTATCAGCGCAAAAATATGCGGCACACGGGCAAGCTTAGCAGCGAGCGAACCATAAATAACCGGTTTGATGGTATAGCCAAGCACATAATCAGGTTTAACTTTCGTCATCAAGCGATACAGCTCAATAATGGTTTTTAAGTCTTTTTTGGGATTTGGTGCCTGTACGCTGCATAGTTATGTCATGCACATAATAGCCCAAATCTTTTAACACTTGGTGCTCATCAGGATAGGCGCCAAAGTCAGGCGCAACGACATGCACTTCAAACCCTGTATCTTTGATAGCAGCAATGAGAGCGCCACGGAATCTCAAAATAGAGGCTGGATAGCTAGCTATGAATAAAAATTTCATTAGTTATTATGACCTTGCTTCTTTACGAAAGAATTAATATCTGAACCATCTTTATTTTTAATTGTTAATTTTCTTCTGTCTTTTCCAATCACAGAAATTAATAAAAATATAAGTATGGGTGCAAACATCCATTTTGACGTATAGCAATACCTAAGTTTGCCGTAGTCATAGATAAAACTAGCCATGCTAATATTACGTATACCCACATGAACTTACGGTTTTCAGTAAAGTTTTGCCTTTTTTCTTGATTAATGCATAGAAACCAATAACAAATAAATAAAGCAAAATCAAGTTATCAATAGCTGCTGCTAAAGTAGTTACAGATCTAGCCTCAAAAATAAGTGGACGGAACATATAGGTAAATAATTGCATCGGTAAACTCATATTAGCAATATCTACTCCCCACCTTCCATATTATAGGATTGACGTTGTTCCACATAATCTATCAATGCTTCAGAACTGCTTGGATCTGACACGCCAGCATATTCCAATGCAAAGGGCACCATTACTGCTGCACCAGCAATCGCTACTGCCCCCTAAAAATATACGCTTAAGAGGACTACTCTTCTTATCGAACATAACTGACATAGCCAATGCTATTATCATCATACCTGCCATATGTGGACGAACCATAAGCATCAAAAGATAGCAAATATCATAAGCCATACACGCTTATTAAGCTGTAGAGCTGCCCACAATGCTAGGCCCATTGCTAAAAACGAGATTGCATCCTTACCAATGGCTGATGACCAAAAAAACTAACAGAAGGCAAAAATACAATTAGGGTTGCCAATCTTTTTAAAATTTACTTTTGTACTGAGTTGCTTGCTTTAAAGCACCATCAAAAGCAAGTAAACCCACAGCACCGAAAATATTAAATACTAAAAACAACTTAATATACCAAAGCCAAATCCATGAACTAATATACTTGTTAAGCCATCAACTGCTGCAGTCCCAAATTCAAAATCAAATCCTTAGATACTGCTTTTTTCATAGTAAGCCGTTGAATCAGCCGGGTTCTTTAAAGAGTATAAGAAATACAGAAGACAAAATATTGTATGCCACAAATATAGTCCCAAGCCGCGCTTGACTTTTAAACTAAAGTAACGGCTAAAATTAGTTATAAACAGAATACCTGTTAAGAATACTAAGAAAGCGCTGATAAGTGACCATGAATTTTCAAACATATACTTCAACTTTCAGAAATGTCTTAATAGCATTTAATACATAAGTAGTCACTTTACTTCTTCCAAACATTATTATACTTCTCAACCATAATCTCTATGTCGAAATTATCTAAAATCCTTTTTCGTGCAGACTTTATTTTTATAGCCCATTTTTGTTCATTTTCTTTTCTTGAAAACCTTTAATAATCGCATTAGCTAGTTCTTCTGAGTTATTCTCTGAAACTATCCAACCTGAATCGCCAATTATCACGGCAGAATCCCCTATATCAGTTGCTATACATGGTGTACCACAAGCCATAGCTTCGGCTATAACATTTGGAAAACCTTCCCCGTAAGAAGAACTTAATATATGGATATCTAAAGCGTTCATAATATTTGGAATATCACTTCTTTGATCTAATAAATGTACTTGGTCATATGAATCTAATTTTTTATTTTATGTAAGAGTTCTTTATTTTTTCATTTAAATCTCTACCTACAAGTACAAGATCAAAATTATAACCTTGTTTTTTTATGAGGCTTAGTGCTTCTAATAATCCCTCATGATTCTTTTGAGGATCATACCTGCCTACCATACCTAGTACAGGATGCTTACCAATATTTAGCTCTTCTCTAATAGCACTTCGACTATTACTGTTGATATTGAATGTACTTAAGTCATAACCATTGCCAATAACAACGATTTTTCTCTGTCATAACCTAGATCAGTATGAGCTTTAATAGCACCTTGTGCGCAAGATATAATTTTTGGAATTACCTTACTTAATCTTGCATTTATTTTGCAATTTTTATAGTGCTAGCTTTCGTATGATTTTCATCAAAATTGCTATGTCTTATGTTCCAAAAATCTTCTTAATACCTAATGATTTTGCAACAATGCCACCAATTAAATCTGCATGATACATCCACGTTTGTACTACATCTGGATCAATTCTTCTTAAGTATCTACGTAGTTTATATATAGATGCTAATGATATTCCTCCTGCCTTCATATTTAGACAGTATACGTCAAGGCCTCTTTCCAACAATAATGGACCATATTTTCCAAGGTCCATCATTGAAATAATGATATGTTCATTTTCTTCATCATGAGTGATCAAACGGTATAAAACGCCTTCAGCTCCTCCATTATTTAATCCTGTTATTATGTGTACTACTTTCATATACAAACCTTATAATTTTTATCTAATAAATGATACGTCCATACTAAACTGAATAGTATTTTCTATACCATTTAACGAATTTGGATATACCTTCTTCAATAGTAGTAGCAGGCTTAAAATCTATATCATTCACAAGCTCATCTACGTTTGCGTAAGTTATAGGTACATCACCTGCTTGCATTGGTAACAAGGTTTCTTGAGCTTTTTCCACAGGCATCTTCAATAGCAGTGATAAATCGACGCAATGTAACAGGTTGGTTGTTACCTATATTATATACTTTATAAGGCGCTTTAGCCTTACTGACATCAGAGCTTTGGGGAATTGGTACTTTATAAATGATACGAGTAATACCTTCTACAATATCGTCAATATAAGTGAAATCACGTTGCATTTCACCATTGTTGAAGACATCTATATTCTCACCATCAAGAATCTTTTTAGTGAAGAAAAATATGCCATATCAGGACGACCATAAGGACCATAAACGGTAAAAATCGGAGACCTGTAGTTGGTATATTATATAAATGACTGTAAGTATGTGCCATTAGCTCATTAGATTTTTTGGTTGCCGCATATAAGCTAATTGGATAGTCTACGATATCATCAGTACTGAACGGCTGTTTTACATTCATACCGTATACTGAACTAGAACTTGCGTATACTAAATGCTTGATATTGTGGTGACGGCATCCTTCTAGAATATTTACAAACCCTACAACGTTTGAATCAACGTATGCATGTGGGTTTTCTATAGAGTAACGAACCCCAGCTTGAGCTCCAAGATTAATGACAATATCAAAATTGTTTTCAGCAAACAAATTTGATATAGCGTCTGGTCAGCAAGATCTAGTTTAATAAACCTAAAATTACCTATAGAAGACATCTCATTCAATATCTGAAGACGACTATTTTTTAAATTTGGGTCATAATAGTCATTTATATTATCAATACCAACAATAGTTTCTTCGTTTTCTAATGAGGGTGCTTCCAAAAGAGCTTTGATTAGATGGAAACCGATAAATCCTGCTGCACCTGTAACGAGTATTTTCATTCGTCACCTCCAAAAATATCTCTACTATAAACCTTATGCATAACATCAGTTAGATCATTAGATAACCTATTGGTGACAATCACATCGCTTAGACTCTTGAACTCTTCTATATCTTTGAACACTTTTGAGTTAAAAACTCTGGTTTATCTAAAACAGGTTCATATACGATTACTTCAATACCTTTTGCTTTGATGCGTTTCATTACCCCTTGAATAGCGGAAGCTCTGAAATTATCTGAACCTTCTTTCATTACTAGTCTATATATGCCGACTGTCTTCGGACTCATTGCTATAATTGAATCTGCAATAAAGTCTTTTCTTGTACGATTTGAGTCTACAATAGCTCTTATAATATTATTAGGAACTTCATCATAATTGGCTAACAACTGCTTTTGTATCTTTGGGCAAACAATAGCCACCATATCCTAGTGAAGGATTATTGTAATGGCTACCAATACGATCATCTAAGCAAACACCTTCTATTATTTGACGGGTATCCAATCCAAATGATTGAGCATAGGTGTCAAGCTCATTGAAATAAGCAACTCTCATCGCTAAGTAGGTATTGGAAAAAGTTTAATCGCTTCTGCCTCTGTAGAATCAGTAAATAATATAGGACTATCTTTCTTAATCGCTCCTTCTATAAGCATATCTGCAAACGCTTGAGCTCTATCAGACTTTTCTCCCACAATAATCCTCGAAGGGTATAAGTTGTCATAAAGCGCCTTACCCTCACGCAAGAACTCTGGAGAGAAGATAATATTATCTGTGCCTAATTGCTTTTTATATTCTCAGTAAAGCCAACTGGAACGGTTGATTTGATAATCATTATAGCTGACTGGTTAATTTCTTTAACTTGATTGATGACTGACTCAACACTATCAGTATTAAAATAGTTGGTCTTAACATCATAGTTGGTAGGTGTCGCTATAATGACAAAATCAGCATTCTGATATGCTTCATTTGGATCGAGAGTCGCTCTAAAATTTAGGTGTTTTTCACTTAGAAATTGCGATATTTCTACATCTTGAATAGGGAGAAATACGACTGTTTAATAATTCAACTTTCTCAGGCAATATATCGATAGCAACAACTTCATTATGTTGTGCGAATATTATTGCGTTGGATAGCCCAACGTACCCAGTACCGGCTACTGCTATTTTCATCCTCTACCTTCACTATGTTATAGAATACCTACCAGGGCATATCCCCGATTTGGTTTCCAATGAATAATATTGCAAACAAGACATAATGTAACTCAAGATGTCGAGCCAATTTTCATCGCTAATTGTAATACTACGATCGTTTTGTGCAAACTTACTTTTGATGATCTTACAAAGATCCTGCTGCTGGAAAAACTATAGAAGAGGTTCTTACCTCATTATCTGGTTCAAAATAATTCAAAACATTAAAAATTATTCGGATTTTAATTAACAGTTTTCTTAGGGTGTGTATAGAATTCAAATCAGGGGCAACCAGATAAAGACACAAGCGAGCATTACCGCCGCTGCATAGCTATCTTTGAGCTTATCATATCGCGTGGCAATGCCCTAAAATGTTTCAATCTAGCAAAAGCGTTTTCTACCAAATGACGGCAACGATACAAATACCAATCTAGTGTGTCGTTACAGCTTTTAGAGTTCGACTTAACAGGTATGACTGACTGAGCACAGTGCGTGAAGATACACTCTCTAATATCGCTACTATCGTAGCCCCTGTCTGCAATCACCGCTTTAGTCTGGTTATTAATCGTGCTAAATATCAACGCCTTTGCCATCTTAGAGTCATGTACTTGCCCACCTGACAGCTCAACATGTATAGGGTTGCCACAAGCATCGACCACTAAGTGCAGTTTGCTGCTATTACCTGCAACGCTTTTACCAATGGCCTCATCAAGATGACTGGCTGCGCCTGTACTATGCTGATGAGCTTTGACCACGCTACCGTCTATAAATAACCATTCACTATCATAGTTTGCTGTGACTATCTTCATGAGCTTTTGCCATTTACCGGTTTTACGCCAGTAACGGTATTGATGATATATGCTAGACCAATGACCAAAATAAGAAGGTAAGTCTCGCCATGGACAGCCTACTCGTATGCGGTACAACATGCCTTCAACGGTACGTCTTAGATTGGGCTTGTTATATACGTTAATTTGTCGCAATATAATAAATAGCTTGTGCCAATGTTCATCGTTGAGCTTGGTGCGAGCCATAAGTGACGCCTTGTTTCTTTGTTGTGGTAAACATTAGAGTAAGGCGTTGCTTATTTTTCAATGTTTTCTCAATTCTATACAGCCCCTAATAAACCACAAATTTTCTAGCTGAGCTAGCCTACTAGCTCAGCTAGCCTAAAGCAACCTTTAAACACCAAGCAGGAACAAACAAAGCAAAATTCATCCCAATATCGCTATAACATTTTCATAGTAGGTTCACTATAGTATAAAGCGTTATAAAGATTAACTTATAAAAGCGAACTTAGCTCGGATGATACCTGATTATACTATAGTCAGTTCTAGATAAATCAACACATTATTAGTCATGTAATAATATTCAGAGACTATAAAAAATTTATTCTAGTAGCAATATATTATTTTTAAAGTAAATCAACTACAGTATAGAATCATTGGTGTGAATAACTAAATCTTAGTTTATAATCTTTGCAGAATATCTATTAAGATCTCTAATTATGTGTACGACATTCATATTATTATCCCGACTTATAACAGCCCATGTCATGAAATAGTTTAGGAGATTATTCTCTATCTAGCCTTGGCATAGGAGTTTAGCCTGAGCCCACATTTTATTAAAGAAGAGTCATTAAACACATCTATCGATAGAATTTTAAAGTTAGCAAGTCAGTAAATCATAATACTTATCTACAGATTCTCTTACACTGAAAAAGAAGCTCTTGTCTGTATGTCTTTTTGCATTGGATCATCTAATGACTTTATTATAGCTTTAGCTAATAGATCAGCACTGTATGGGGTACCAATTCTCCCAAAGGCCTCCTTCTAATATCTCACTTGGCCCACTGGGACAATCTGTACTTACAACTGGAGTTCCACATGCCATAGCTTCAACTATTACGTTGCCAAAGCCTTCGGATACTGACGATACAACAAATAGATCAGCATGAGACATCCACGCATAAGGGTTATCAACAAATCCTAGTAATTGTACACTGTCATTTAAATCCAAAATATTAATTAAATGCTCTAGATCAGCTCTAAGTTTACCCTCACCCAGAATTATCAGGTTACAACCTCTCTTTTCACGAACTTTCTTAAAAGCATAGATTAATTTTTCAAAATCTTTTTCAGGAGTCAGCCTACCTACTGCTAAGATCAAGGGTGGTAAACTCTTTCTAATCCAAGGATGTGAAATCAAACCTTTTGAGCGCTTGATAAGATCTTCGGAGAAAATAGGGTTGTAAATTGTCGTAATTTTATTCCGTTCAATATTAATTTCACTAACTAAAGCATCTGCGACCCCGTTTGAGACAGCTACGATCTCATGAGATTTCTTGTAAGCCCAACGCATTAACAAAGTAAGAACTAAACCCTTTGCACGTCCGAAGTGCTTTTTGATGCTGTTAAATTATTATGTTCACTTAGAACGACCTTTGTATCAGACTTACTAATCAACTTGGCTAATACGGTGGCAATATTAACATAATTCATAGCTGATAAAATGGCATCAGGGTTTTCTTTGTTTAAGTATTTAGATAAAGGAAAGATACCATTTAGCACTCTCGATGTATCTAAATTGACGATATTAACTTTTGGAGGCATCCTTTAGATAGGGCCCTTCTGCTTTATTTAAGACTAAATCTACCTGAATATCTTTTCAGCTAAACCATTAGCAAGAGCTAGCATAACTCGCTCAGCACCTCCACCTCTCATTGACGGAATATATAAGGCGACTTTTTCATTTGATATCCTATTAGCTTTTCTTTGTCTGCTGATGTTTTATTAACTGCATAAAGAGTCTGAGTTTTATTCTGATAGATAGCTGTATTTGATAAATAGATGTTGCTTATCGTTTAGGCATAAACTACTTTCAAACATTTATCTACACTAATAGATATTTTTCTATGTAAATCAGACAATTGAATATTGTTAGAAGCTTCAAATGCTGACTTCACTTCATTCCAAGGGTGAGGGTTTAGGATGATGTCGCTATTAATAGCTACCCGTTTATCACCAGCTTCCTGCCATACCCCAGGGATCTTATCATCCCAAATTAAGGTTGATACTGATTTACCATAGGCTTTACCAATTATTCCAGCATGCATACGCATCGTAATCAAATAGTCTACATTAGATATTTGATCATATAAGTCGAGAGGAGATAAAGGCCTGTCTAGTAATATTGCATCAATTCCTTCTGATAGCATCGAACTATATATAGATTCTGCTTGTTCATAGTCTTGAATACTGCCGTTAGTCATGATATGAATTCGAATATTTTCTTTTTAGCTTTATAAGCCAGCCGCTTCCAAAAATCAATATATGTATCGGAGTCAACGTCTTTTAAATTTGGATTATATTTTTTAAAAGCATTTAAAGGCATAACATTAAAACCACAGACCTTTTTTCTGCTCTAAAATTTTTTATCTAAATCGTTATTAGCGGATGAACTAAGTGAAAATGCTAGATCAGGATAGACATTCAGTGAAATATCGTTTTTATGAGCGATTTGAGTCTATCTGAGGAATCAGAATCTCTCAAAGAAACAAATTTTGCAGAATTCAGAACTTTTTAACATTTTTTGCGCCTTGCTACTAAGCTCACTTCCAACGCCACAGCCTAATATACAGATAGGTTTATTAAACTCGTTGGCTATATCAGTTATTAGTGCTAATTTAGTGAGAAAACCAGCGCTAGTATCTGTTAATAATTGACCACCTCCAATTATTACCGCATCAGAACTACTAATTAATTCGCTCCAGTAGTTTGTAATGTCCTGTCGATGTACTAAATACCACATAGCATGAGTTATCATATACTGGGTGAGCTTATGATGCTTTATCTTCTTTGGTATTAACGATTTCCAACTACTATTGGTCAACTTTGACTTCGAGTCAGTGGAGCTTACAGGAAAACCACGTCTGAAAGATATGTCTAGAGGTATAGCTTCAATATCTCTTGATGAAAGAAGTGTGCTCAAGCTATCATAAATAGCATAGTCTCCAAGGTTAGAGCTAAAGACCTCTGCTGCTATTACTATCTTTTTCATTTTCAAGCTATCCTTCTAATTAAACCAAAGAAAGTACAATCTATATTTAATTGTTTTTTATTACTATCCAAAGATAAATATTCCAAACTAGCAGAGCTGTAGTGGCCCCTAAAGCTGCCCCATCTATGCCAAGATGTGGTATTAAAGCTAGATTTAATACCACATTTATTATGGTAGATAATGACATACCTTTAATTACGAATTTTTCATTACCTGACATTGTCAAGATTGAGATGGAAGAGCCAAAAAGCATTTACCGCTTGTCCCAATGAAATTATTAGTAGTGCACGATAGCCAACTACATATTCACTACCAAAAATAAGACCCAATATTTCTGTACCAAAAAATAAAAGACCAATACTACTGGAAAAGTGAGACCAAAACTTAGAATTGAGCCAAGAGAGGCTGTTTTTGAAGGTATCCTTTGGGCAAAAGCACTTGCCAGTCTAGGTGTAATAACCATATTTACGACTTGTAATCCAAAGACAGCTAGAGCAGCACCAGATACAACAATTTTATATACACCTACATCTGAAGCTATTCCCATACTACCTAGCATTAAGATATCTACTTGTGAGCTCAGCGACTGCATTCCTGTCATTAAAGCTAGTGGTAGAATAGTAAATAACCAAGGCCTGTTGAAAAAACAGGCTTAGTAACCTTTTAACTCTGGAGGTCTAGCTTTTAGTAGTAGTCCTGCTCCTACGATAAATGCTATCAACGCTGCTACTAGGTGGACGCCCATGGAATACGCTGGATCTAAAGTAATATCTAGCTGTATTAGTATTAACAAAATACTGCAAAAGGATAGGTCTTATTAAGCTCTCAGGAAGTTGACCTTGGATTATGAGCCCTAATCCTCTAAGGGCGGCTCCTCTCACATTTCCCATTGCCATGATAAGAGACATAGCTAGGCCTAAAGCGAAAGTTTTATACTCTATAAATACCTTAGCTCCCTCAAAGAAGTTCAAAATCGCCAAAGTAGAAAAGAATATATTACGAGTGATAGTGTCATTATTACAAAACCACTCCATAACCATATACCCTTCATCTTACCCCAATCATTTAGAGCTTTAGTACTAGCAGTTTCTCTAAGTACTAAGGTCGGCATCCCTGCCGTCGCAGGTAAAGCTAAAAGACTAACTATAGCTAGGATATAAGAATAAATCCCAAAATGCTCAGCTCCTAAGGTTCTAGCAAGTAATACAGAACATAGGAAAGTAGCTCCTACAGACAATACTCGTACTAAAAAAAGTTCCTGCAAGCAACCTAGATAGTTTAGATGTCAGGAGGCTTTGTTTACTCATATTTTAATTAGCCTGAGTTAAAAGATTCTAATAATATAATTATTACTTATTAGTTAAGGACTTTACATACCAAGGCATCGCTTTCTCAATACCTTGAATAATATCGAACTGTGGCTCATAGCCTAATGCATTTTGTATCTTAGTAATATCAGCCTGACTATGACGCACATCCCCTGCTCTAAAATCTCGATAGACTGCTGCTTGAGTATAGCTAACGCCATTAGCGCTTAAATGCTCTTTAAGTGCTGAAAACAGCGTATTCAGGGTCGTACGTCCACCTACTGCCACGTTATACACCTGATTTTTAGCTTCTCCAGTAGCCGTCGCTGCTAATATATTAGCCTGTACGGCATTTTCAATAAAATTAAAGTCGCGACTGGTATCACCATCGCCATTAATGAATACTTCATCACCTGCGATCATAGCGGCCGTCCATTTCGGTATCACCGCCGCATAGGCACCATCAGGGGTTTGACGCTTACCAAAGATATTGAAATACCGCAGACCGATCGTCTTAAAGCCATATGTACGTGAGAACACATCTGCATATAGCTCATTGACATATTTAGTCACCGCATATGGCGATAAAGGATTACCAATATTTTCCTCAACTTTTGGCAGTGCCGGATGATCACCATATGTTGAGCTACTAGCAGCATAGGTGAAGCTAGCTACATCGGCATCGCGAGCGGCTACCAGCATATTTAAAAAGCCTGAGATATTAGTATCATTGGTTGCGATAGGATCAGCGATAGAGCGCGGTACTGAGCCTAGCGCTGCTTGGTGCAGCACGTAATCAACACCTTGACAGGCTTTCGAGCAATCAGTTAACTGACGAATATCACCCTCTATAAAAGTAAAATTTTCCCACTGTTCAGCGCTTACTAAACTTTTCACTTCGTCCAAGTTATGCTGAAAACCTGTAGCGAAATTGTCTAACCCCACCACTTTTTGATCAAGCAATAATAGTGTCTCAAGCAAATTAGAGCCAATAAAGCCCGCTACTCCTGTGATAAGCCAAGTTTTAGGCGTCTGTACTAATGTTTCTTTCACTTTATTGTAGGTTGTTACTGTCATAGTATTGCTCGCATGCTGTTATTGTAAGACTATATAGGCTTATAGACGGATATCTGTGTCTTCTTTGGCGAACACATACTTCAGATCATATAGCACATGATTATGTTTACCTAAACTTCTTATATGCGCTACGCCCATATCGACAAACTCACTGTGAGCTACTGCTAAAATAATACTATCATAGCTATTGGCTGTAGGCTCATTGACAGGCTTAACACCGTACTCTCTTTGGGCCTCTACAGCATCTACCCATGGGTCGTACACATCGACATCGATATTATATTCTTGCAGCTCGTGTACGATATCGATGACTTTGGTATTACGCACGTCTGGGCAGTTCTCTTTAAAGCTCAATCCCAAAATCAGTACCTTAGCGCCCTCTACCTGAATGCGCTTTTTGATCATGGTTTTAATAAGCTGCGTGGTGACGTATTCGCCCATACTATCATTGAGGCGACGACCTGCCAAGATAATCTCAGGGTTATAACCGATTGCTTGAGCCTTATGCGTCAAGTAATACGGATCGACACCGATGCAGTGACCACCGACCAGACCTGGGCGGAACGGTAAGAAATTCCATTTAGTACCAGCAGCTTCTAGTACTGCCTGCGTATCGATACCCATCTTATTAAAGATAACGGCAAGCTCATTGATAAGGGCAATATTCACGTCACGTTGAGTATTTTCAATCACCTTTGCAGCTTCAGCAACCTTGATAGACGCCGCTTTATGCGTACCCGCAGTAATCACAAGGTTATAGACTTCGTCGACAAAGTCCGCAATCTCAGGCGTTGAACCAGCTGTTACTTTCAGGATGTTAGTAACACGGTGCTCTTTATCACCTGGGTTAATACGCTCAGGGCTATAACCTGCATAAAAGTCTTGGTTAAAGCTCAATCCTGACACTTTCTCTAGCACAGGGATACACACTTCCTCAGTTGCGCCAGGATAGACGGTCGACTCATAGACGACGATATCCCCTTGCTTTAACACGCCGCCGATGGCCTCTGAAGCTTTGATAAGTGGCGTGAGATCTGGCTGCTTATACGCATCAATCGGTGTCGGTACAGTCACAATAAAGAAGTTACAGTCCTTTAACTCATTGATATCTGAGCTATATCTTAAATGTGTAGCTTCTGCCAGCTCCTCTTCACCGACTTCTAAGGTATGATCAATACCTGTATTGAGTGCTGAAATACGTTCAGCATTGATATCAAAGCCTATAACCGAGTGATTTTTACCGAACTCTACTGCTAATGGTAGCCCCACGTAACCAAGACCAATAACGGCAATTTTGATATTATCAATATTTAGCATAGTATCTATCAACCAACCTTATCAATGAGTGTTTTCCAAATTAGGAGTGAACTGTAGTATCTTCTTTATATCCATCTACAAAATGTTTGAACTGCAACTTTAACCATATAACGTCGTATAATTGAGATTTTTCTGGTAATTTCTCTAATACCCGTTCAAGATCTGTTAAAGAAAACCTATGCTCCATAGCTTGCATAATAAGAGGATGAGCAGTTTCTTCAACATTGTCATCACCGATTATGAGCTCTTCATAGAGCTTCTCACCAGGGCGAAGACCTGTAAAGACAATTTCGATATCACCATTAGGATGCTTATCGTCTTTGACCTCATGCCCACTTAGGTGAATCATACGCTGAGCCAGATCGACAATCTTTACTGGCTCTCCCATGTTAAGAACAAAAACCTCACCACCTTGCGCCATAGCACCTGCCTGTATTACTAGATTAGCAGCCTCTGGAATAGTCATAAAATAACGGGTTACATCAGGATGGGTGACAGTGATAGGTAAACCTTGTTCGATTTGTTTGGTAAAAACAGGTACTACAGATCCTGATGAGCCTAGTACGTTGCCGAATCGAACCATACTGATACAGGTTTTGCTATCTGGCTTTATTGAGGTAGCTTCATGACTCAATGCCTGGCATACAAGTTCTGCCAAACGCTTTGTGGCACCCATCACATTAGTAGGTCTAACAGCTTTGTCAGTAGATATCAAAACAAAGGTTTCTACATCTGTTTGAATAGCAGCACGCGCACAGTGGTAAGTACCTCGAGTATTATTAATAACCCCTTGAAACGGATTGTGCTCGACCATAGGCACATGTTTATATGCTGCTGCATGGTAGACTGTTTGTACATGATAAGTCTGAAATATCCTCATAAGGTTATGCTCATCAGTCACATTACCAATAATGGATACGATTTGAATGTCCTGATATTCATTACTACTAGCCTGTTTTGCCAAAAGCTCTTGGTGAATACTATAAAGGGCAAACTCTGATAGCTCGTATAACACCAGACAAGTTGGTTTATTTTTGATGATTTGACGGCACAACTCACTACCGATAGAGCCACCCGCTCCAGTTACCAAGACAGATTTATGAGCGATATTTTTCTTCAGCAACTCTTCGTCAGGCTCTACAGTTTGGCGATCTAATACGTCTAATATATCGATCTTGCGCATATGGCTAACCGTGACTTTTTCGTCAGCCAATTCTTTTAGACTGGGTAGCTCTTTTATCTTGATAGAGATATGTGAAAGCTTCTCAATAATTTTGCGCTTACGAGCACGGCTAATCGAGGGTACTGCCAAAAATACTTGGGCAATATCAAGGGTATTTACGATATCCAATAAGTTATCAGTATGGTAGATCTTTTTACCCATAATATGGGCACCTGTTAGCTGACGATCATCATCAACAAAAGCAACCACACTATATTTATGTGAGTTACTCAAACCTTTCATCAACTCCTGCCCTGCTTCACCTGCACCATAAATCAAAATATTATCGTAATCTATAAGCTCACCCTCAAAACGCTTACCTTGCCATCGCTTCAATAATTCTTTAATTGTCAGACGACTGTTCCACAGCCAGATATAAAGCAAAAACAGAAACAAAATAGGGGGTCGATCGAGGGATTTGTGGCAGTACATCAAAGTAGATAATCAGTTCATAAAAAACAATCAGCACAAAAAACAGCTGCAATACACCACTCATAACCGTATCAAGAAACCCTCTAGATACGCCATGATAAAAGCCTACAAGGTATAAACCAATGACAGGAATTAAGGCATATAAACTTAATGTCCATAAACTAATATGAAGCTCGATATAACCATATCGCAATAATAGTGACAAAAACAGACAGGCAATAGCCATTATAAAGTCTGCGCTAATCAAAATCAGACGCTTGACATATCTTGGCAGCGACAACAGGTACTGAGCGATAGATTGCAACACATTTCCACCTATAAGCTTCGGCTTACGTTTGACACTATGTAAAGACTTTTCAACCATATGGATTGTCTATTCATCCCACATCGTTTTTAAGAACTAAGTTAGTTAATAGCATACTACTGGTTGTTACCATAGGCATAACTATAATGATAGCTGTATTTGCTCATGATACCCTGCTGTACGTCATTTAAGATAATTCCATCTACTTCTATATTTGCCTTATTCATCTGATTGACCGCATAGACCAGTTGTCCCTCAATTGAGTTATCGTATCTAGTTACCATCAATACTTTATTAGCATATTGCGCCAGTATCATTGCATCGGAAGCTGCGAGGATCGGCGGTGAATCAATAATGATATAGTCATAATGTAGACTCAACTCTGTCATTAGGTTATTGAGCCTGCTATCAGACAACAGTGATGCAGGATTGCGTGGATACTCACCTCTTGGCATAAAATCAATATTATCTATATTGGTCGGATGGATAAAGCTCGCTAGATTACTGATCTTTTGGGTGGTGATAGCTTCTGGGACTTGAGCGTTATTCTGCGCAAAATTAGTCATATTTTGTGATGATTTATCTTGCGATAGATAGTCGGCCAAACCGTTATCTTGGGTCATACCAAATATTTTATGCAGCTCACCCAAGCGCATATCTGCGTCCATAATCAGCACCTTCTTGTCTAACTGAGCAAAAACTTCCGTTAGATTGGCCGAGATAAATGATTTACCAACGCCAGGACTCTCACCAGTGATAAGTATAACTTTCGCCCTTTGGCCCGCTTGCTCTGGTGTCGTCATACCGAACATCAGGCTCGTTCTTAAGCTTTTGATGGCTTCATAACTCAAGCTGTTACTATCAACATAGGCCAGCAAACGATTAGGCGCTTTCTTATCTTTACGTAATCTGGTCAGTAGAGGTGAACGAGGAATCGTTGCGACCACAGGTACACCCGTTTTTGCTTCGATACGTTCAGGGTCTTTAACCACATTTCTAAGCATGTTTTTCAGGAGTACGAGCAATACACCTACCATAGTGCTTAGTAGCGTTGCTAACACCCAAATTTGTGGCTTATTTGGCGCAATAGCATTGAAAGTATTGATAGGCAAATCAATAATACGAGCGTAGCCGATCTGACCAGCTCTCACGACTTTTAGCTGTTCATAATTTTTTAGCAGTGTTAGGTATATTTCTCTATTAATCGCTGTATCTTCAGACAACTGTAAGAACTCCCTTTGTATTTCCGGCAATCCTTCAATGGTGTCATCTATATTTTGTTTTCTACGATTAAGTACGTCGAGTTGTTCGTTGATCTGGATGACTAATGGATGCTCTTCCGTATAATAGGTAGTCAAATCAGCTTTTTCAGCTTGAGCTCATTAATCTGTGTATCAATTTGAGAGTTCTCTGATAATAAAAGTTCAGCTTCTTTGCTAACGTCAATAGTACCGTTATTTTCACGGAATTTATTAAATGCTGCTTCAGAATCTTCTAACTTTTTCTTCAAGTCTGGAATCTGTGTTTCCATAAACTTGATTGTTCTGGTTGTTTCTTCAGTGCCCCGCGTTTGGTTCTGATCTACATAAGACAGAATTATTTCTTTCAATATCAAACTGACTTGCTGTTGGTTAGACCCTGTCATAGACAGCTCAACAATACCAGTCTGTTGCCCTTGCTCAACTACGGATAGCTTGCTGTTTATTGAATCAGTAGTAGTCTGTAGAGATTGCTTGGCTAAGTTGATAGGATGAGAGTTGTCAGGTAAATCAGTCACAGTAATCTGAATCTGACCATCTACACCCTTAAATAAATGCGGTTTATTCAACTGGCCTTTAAAATCATCGAACCCATTGCTCAAGACAAAACCTGTTTCGGATTTGGTCAGAGTAAATGTTTGATTAAGATAAGCTTGCGATACATTGAACTGGCTAATCTGAGCATCGCCGTCTTCTGTTTGTAACGATACACCATCAGGAGTATTAATTTGGGTAGCGACGCGATCACTTTTGATCCGATCAATATAGCCGATAGAAGGATCCATTAGACGTATACGCAAGTTTAACTTATCTACTACAGGCTCAAGTATCATACGAGATCTTATCAGCTCGGACTCTGTCTGAGCTTTGCTCGATTGTGGAGCGATGAGCTCTGATGCAGTTGTACCTAATGCTGATATACCTTGAGAGTTTTCCTCTATTTGTATCAAAGCATCGGATTTGAAAGTGGGGTTCACATAGCGCCCGTACAGCACACCAATCAATAAGCCAATTAATGCGAAAAACAATACAGTTTTCCAGCCACGCAAAATGGCAAATAGCAGCGCCATAAGATCAATGTCATCATTATTTTCTTTCGAAACAGGGTTTGATAAATTTTTCGAATCTGTACTCATAACTATAGGTCTACCACTTCAGCTTGTTCATCGGATAAGCATTACTTAGTTAATTTTATCGGCCCACTGATCGAGACCATCAACAATATCTTGATATGCTGTCTCAAAAGCGCTCATTTCATGTTTATATGGGTCAGCAATATCCTTATTTTGCCAGTGACCAAGCTTAAAGGTTTTACCACGGCAAAATGGCCAACGTTCCTCAATCCATTTAGTCTGACTATCTGACATGGTAAAAATAAGATCAGCCTTTTTACTAATTTTTCGTCGATTTGTTTGGCTATATGGTCTGTAATATCTATCTGCTGTTCAGTCATAATTTTGAGAGCAGATGAATCTGCAGGATGCCCAATTAAAGCGCCAACGCCTGCGGAGTCAATTACTTTGTTAGGATAACGCTTTTTTAGCAAAGCTTCTGCCATTGGGCTACGGCAAATATTACCTACACAAACAACCAAAATATTATCAAAAGCCATGCTTATCACTTCCTATAAAGTTGAAAAACTTCTGATTGCTGAAGTTGATGGTAACAAAGCACTGATAACACGGTTCCAGCGCGTCAGACCAGTTGGGTCGACATAGACAATATCATTAGGCAACATCTCAAACCGGCTAGTCAGTGGAAAGCTAGTGAGCGCCTGCATATCTACATAGTATATATTTGTACGCTGATATTCAGGTTGATCACGTACTACGTAGATCTTAGCCGCATTAGCCGTATTAGAATTCAGACCAGCTGACTCCCCAATCACCTGCGCTAAGCTCAACCCCTGGTCAATAATAGGTACAGGTGCAACTTTGCCAAACTCTCCCAAAACATACACTTTATTGATGTCTTCGCTACTGACACGAATAGAGTCACCATCTTGTACATAAATTTGATTGGCTGATAATCCCGCCTGCTGCAGAGACTGTAATCCCATACGATAATCAATACCATTTCTTCTCAATACAATACTGTTTGAGTTACCTTCTCTCGTCGTACCACCAGCCATAGATATTGCACTGTACAATGACACAGGTTCGTCAGCAATATTGAATTGACCAGGCTTGTTAACCTCACCATCGATAAAAAACTTATTGCCTCGATACTCAGCAACTTTCACTTGCGGATCTGCATACTTTAGGTAGCGTTGCAATCTTGAACTTAGGTTTGCGGTGAACTGTGGAACACTTAGCCCGCCAGCTTGTATACGACCTATCAACGGAAACTGTATAAACCCCTGCTGATCAACAGGATAACCAGATGCTCCTGCAGCATTAATATCAGGATAATCTACCAAAATAATACTTAATACATCAGAGGATGCAATACGGTAATTCATCCTATTAGACGATCGTACTAGGTCAGATAGGTTGGCACTCATTTGTGAGCGAGCGATTTGTTTAGGTGGCAGTGTGGCGAGAGTCAATGGCAGTACATTGAAATTAATACCATTCTCTGCAGTAAAAGATCCACTGGGCGGTAACTGACCAGCTTGAAGCCCAGAATTGATGGTTGTAGTAGCACATCCATAGAGCATACTACTGGCTAACAAACACGCTGCACTCAACAACTTAGTTGTCTGTCTCATATCAAAAAGCCTCTTCTATTACTGCAATCACATAAAACGACTAAAAACAGTTTTGTATTAATAAATTTGTATCGATGTTATTTTTTTACATCTTTCACAAAAATAATCGGCATCATAACATAAGTTATCTGTTATACAGTAATGTTCTTATTGATTGATACAAAAAGCTATTTTTAAACTAATTACTCCATGTAGCATATAAATTCTTTTATCAATTACAATTAAATATATTACGTATATTAATAATTGATTGAATTTATATTAAATTCTTACACTGCTATGTTGCTGCATATGTACGACTACCTAAAAGCTGTTAAACATTCTTAGTAAAAATATGCAAGATTTTGTTCAAATTGGCTTGAGTACAGTTGCGAGGTGTATAAGTCAAAGAAATAAGTCAAAAAATACAGTATAAGCAGTCTTTTACTAGTATAATGCTGCTCACAGCAAACAATGCATTTTCTTACCTATTATCATTTATAATCTAGTATAAACAATTGTGAATCATTATACATTGAGAAATGTAAACCCACCGACTCAAGGACATTAAGATGAAAGACGAAAAATTGCAAAAGCACTCGCCCGTATGGGCCTTGGCTCACGCCGTCAAATGGAAGAAGTGATTAAAGCAGGTCGCGTATCTGTTAATAACGGTCCAGCAACGATTGGTGATCGTGTATCGCAAGGCGATGAAATACGTGTGGATGGTCGTCAGATCAAATATACCGCCGAAAATGAAAAGCGTCGCCGAGTGATCGCTTATTACAAGCCAGAAGGCGAAGTCTGCTCAGCCAAGGATCCAGAAGGTCGTCCGACTGTGTTTGAGCGCTTGCCAAAGCTCACTCATGATCGTTGGGTCATGGTTGGACGTTTGGATATCAATTCAACTGGCTTACTATTATTTACCAATGATGGTGAGATGGCGCATCGCCTGATGCATCCTTCTAGCGAAGTGACGCGTGAATATGCCGTTCGTGTGTTGGGTGAAGTCACTCCCGATATCGCCCGCAACTTGACTGCTGGTGTCATGTTAGAAGACGGCATGGCGCAGTTTGACGACATCAAAGAAGGCGGCGGTGAAGGCGTTAATAAGTGGTATCACGTTCAGCTCAAAGAAGGTCGTAACCGTGAAGTACGCCGCTTGTTTGAGTCACAAGGTCTGAAAGTTAGCCGCCTATTGCGTACACGTTACGGTACGATTGCCTTGCCAAAAGAGTTACGTACAGGTCGTTTCTTAGAGCTCGATAAAAAGAGATCAATACATTGACCGATTTGGTGAGCTTACGCCCACGTTATGGCACAGGTCTACATGGTGCGGCTAAAAAAAAGCAAGAGCGTATCAGAAACAAGCCGCTTAAAGCGCGTCGCACGGACACTCGTAATGACAATCGCAACAGCAGCGCGAAGCCTAAAAGCAGTGCTAGCCCTGCCAGCCGCGGTACGCGTAATAGTCGTGACCGCAATGATAAGCGCTAATTCAATTGATTTAACATTATTCTAAGTTTTTGATAGATTTAGAATAAACATAAAAAGGGGTCAATGACTATTCATCATTGACCCCTTTTTTTATGTATTTTACAGGCCCTCACAGTGACTCAGTATAAAAATAACGGCTCAGCTATCGTGGGTATTAATATAATGCGTCATGACTCGCAGCTCTTTTAGCTGCTCCTCGTCCATTTGTGCCAGTAGTCTATCCAAACGCTGTTCGATGTTATCTAAAACACTTTGCAATAACTCACTAGCCTCTAACCTCTTTTCACTATTCTCATTAGTGACATTTATATTTGTTAATTGGTAGTGAGTGGCTAGCATTTCGGGTAGCCGAGTTTGCAACATTTTGTTCAACACAAACTGCGCTTCTGTTATAGCAGGTGTTTTATGTTGAGCTTGTAATGCTGCCTGATAAGCTTGATAGCCACTCACTTTGTTATCGATACGTTTTAATTGCCGTAGCTGCTGATCTGACAAGCTTTTTAAGTGCTTTTTATTTAAGTTAAGCTGCTCCCAACTTAACGTAGCCAGTGACAATGGCGCATGATCATCTTGATATATAAGCACACCTGGAGTAATACCGACCGCTTTGTGCAATGCATGCCAGCCTTTTCTACCTAGATAAAAAGTTGTGACGGTCGTTACAATACCGATGCCTATTAATATACTCATAACTGCTCGCTACTCATCACTCAATTCTATGTATGACTACTTATCGTTGGCACTTAGCATTTAGCATTTAGCGTTTAATATCTTCTGCTACTGGATTTTTCACATCCGCGCTACTCAAAGTAGGTGACTCAATAGCCTCTGTTTTCTTACTGAGATTACTCAGCGGCTGCATTGTTGAATCCATATTTGGATGATCAAAGCGTGTTTGCAGATAGCGATTGGTCGCGAGCAGTTTTTGCCCATCTTGATGGTATGAGGCATTGAGTAAATCGTCAAACTGGGTATTGATCGTTTTAAGCACTTCTAACAATGCTTGTTTACCAGTGACATCTGAATGTTTGATTTTGGTGGTATCAGCACGCGCCCCATCTGTCACATCTAAGTCATATAAGCGGCGATAGTCTGCCACAGCTTGCGGAATGTGTCGGTCCATCAGATTTTGGATCATAATATAAGTTTCATTGATGGTGTCTTTATCGTCAATTTTGCCGTCATTATTGGTATCACCATAAATCAAGCGGAGTTTTTTGCCTTTTCGATTGATTTGCTCAAGTGCTGTTTTGACTTCAACAGGTAGGCTTTTCTCTGGTATATATCCCAGTTGCGGCATGGCAGTATATTCCAGCATTTTGGGCGCGGTAACTTTCTTAATACCACGATACCCCAAATATAACCCAGCGGCCGGCAGCACTCCGTATAATACAAACATCACTAACATAGCAGTCACTTGGGTCATCGGGTTTTCCTTATTGTTTTGACAGAATAGTTTGGCAGATTTCTTGTTATTTTTAATCAGTATTTTAAGCTAGGCGGTTTTAGTGTCGTCAACTTTATTGCTTAGCACTGCTTTTATTAAACAAAAAAATAAGGCTCTATGAAAGCCTTATATTGTTATACATTGAGTCTGTTATGTTTTTGGATAATCTTTTATTTTATAAAATACGCTAGCTTTGCGTGCGGCTCTTGACATAACGATGGGTTGAGGCAAGACGATTTAAAACGGTTTGATGCAACTCATCCAATAGCTCATCAAGCTCATAATCGATTTCTAAAAACAAATCGGTCAACATATCACCTGCGGTCATTTTTCCCTGAACCATATTGTTTTTGGTGCGATGCGGACTAAAGCGCTGCAACTGCTCATAATGATGTAGCGCTTCAGGGATGCTCTCGGACACCAGCTTATCAATGACAAACTGGCGCTCATTATGTTGCTGCTGCTGTTGCTCGTTTAGCTCACTACTCCACTCACGATAGCGTTTTAGCTTACCATTGATACGATCTAATATCGCAACGGCTTCGATAGGCATCGCATTTAGGGTGGCCTCATCGACCACATCAACAAGCTCAGTCATAATCGGACAACGTCCATGTTTGAGATACCACAAGGTATCGGGGTCAAAAGGTGGTCTATTGGTCGGTTGCATTTGGGCGCGATTGGACAAATAGCGATCAGTCAGCGGGGTTGATGAGTGAATATCGTTCACTTGCGCTAGTGCATCACGTATACGGTGTACCCGCTCAGGTGGCGTTAATGCAGCACGCTCGTGATTTGATTGAGTGCCGTCATTATTATGATGGATATCGATATTATCACTATTGTCATTTAAATTATGGTTAACACCCATCTCCTGCGCATTGTTGGCAGCTAACGTTGGTAGGTCATCTTGCGCTTGCCCAAATGACTTTAGCATTCTTGTCAAACTGACTACCATGACTTGCTCTGCCCCTCATCCAGTACACACACGTTGTGCTCGTATTGCATACGTTCATTCAATAGCTTATCTTAACAGGTTTTTGCTGACCTGCCAGTACGCAAAGTGTCAACATTCCTACTCTCTCCGCTCACTTCCCTAAATGCTAAGCGACTTGTTATGAATGCTCCCGATTATATTTCTGGTTTCCTGCTTGGGTTATCGCTCATCATCGCCATTGGCTCACAAAATGCCTTTGTACTCAAACAAGGTCTCAAACGTGAGCACATATTTTTGTTTGCCTGTTTTGCGCAGTGAGCGACGCGCTGTTGATATCAGCAGGCGTTGGTGGATTTGGTGCGGTCACCGCACGCTATCCGCATGTGATAGATATCGCAAAAATAGCAGGCGTTTTATTTTTGTTGGGTTATGGCTTACAAAGTTTGTATGCCAGTATCCGTGTATCACACGCTTTGAACGTTGATGGGCAAGTAGTGACCAGCTTAAAAAAAGCGCTACTACTCTGCTTTGGTTTCACTTGGCTCAATCCGCACGTCTACTTAGATACATTGGTGCTCGTTGGGATGGTTTCAACAGGCGCTGCTAGCAAACTTACCTTTGCCATTGGGGCAATTAGCGCCTCATTCTTTTTCTTTTTTGCGCTCGGTTACGGTGCACGCCTGCTCAGGCCGTTATTTGAAAAGCCAAAAGCTTGGAACATACTCGATGCGTTGGTAGGACTGCTGATGTTGTATCTGGCTTGGCATTTATACCAAAGCTAAACACAACATTAGGCGTTAAATCTAGATAAACTAAGATGCCATTATCAGCTATCTGATAAGGCCTCTTAATTCAATTATTAGGATTTTAAGTGCTCAATATTAGAGACAGAATAAATAGCTTAGATTAAAGCAGGAAACAGTGTGCGCAGACCGCTAACGATAATCTCGATAGACACGGCTGCTAATAGCATACCCATGATCCGGCTCATAATATTCAGACCAGTATCACCGAGCAAGCGGCTGATACGACCAGCAGCCATCAATGCCAGGTAGCAAAATAGACTAATAAAGAGACCAGCAATGATGATGGCAGATACCTGCAAAATGCCTGAGACTTGCGATGAATAAATAATAACGGTAGAAATACCACCTGGTCCAATCATCATCGGTATCGCAATGGGGACCACTGCTGAGGCCATCGTCGGCGGTGCATCTTGCACGTGGTCGACATCGAAGTTCTCTTGATCAGGCTTAACAGGGTTGCCTTCACCGTTCATCATATTTAGTGAAATCAAGAACACCAATATTCCACCAGCCAGCTGAAACGAGCCAATAGAAATACCTAGTGCTTTTAGTAAGGTCTCACCCGCCACCGTAAAAAAAACTGATGGTGATAAAAATGGTCAGACAAGCAACACGCGCAACTTTGCGTCGATTGTTCATCGAATAGCCGCGAGTCAAATCCAAGAACAACGTCAATGCGCTAAATGGATTGATCAATACCATAAAGGCTAGGATTATCTTGATAATTTCAGTATTCACTGAGCGCTCGCTTGTCTATTGATACCACTGGTGCAAAGATAAGGCCATCGTGCGAGTGCAACGATGACCCAATAGGCAATTCATAGTAGCATTGTAACATAGGCAGATAAGCGAGTTAAATCATTAACTTTGCTCGGTTACCCTTCTATGTCATCTTGGCGAGAAATCCAGCGAATATAAAAGCTATGAATCAGATGAAGCTGAAATACTTGATGGCCTATGCACTAAAATCTAAGCCAATATCCAGCGCAGTAGTACTGTGCGTTAGGTAGCCCATCGCGATAAAATCAACCCCTGTACTGGCGGCGGCTCGTACCGTTTCAGGCGTAATACCACCGGATGCTTCAGTCTTTGCGCGACCTTTACACATAGCAACCGCTTGCGATAGCGTTTCTGGCGACATATTGTCTAGCAATACCAAACTCACACCCGCCTCTAGCGCCTGCTCTAATTGCTCTAGCGTATCGACTTCAACCTCAATCGGAATCAGATGCCCAGCAAAGTGTTGCGCTTGCTCGATAGCCGTCTTTATATCACCTGCGATGGCAATGTGATTGTCTTTGATTAAGATCGCATCATCCAGTCCCAAACGATGATTGCGACCGCCACCGCAGCGTACCGCGTATTTTTGTACAATACGCAGACCTGGGATGGTTTTACGCGTACAAGTAATCTGCGCTGGATATTGCGCCACGCTATCGACGATCTGGCGGGTCGCAGTCGCAATACCGCTAAGATGCGTCATGAAGTTCAATGCTGTACGTTCTGCTGTTAGCAGATGGCGTGCATTACCTTTTACAGTAGCCAATACGGCACCAGCGGCGACTGTTTCGCCATCCTGCACTTGAGCCACAAACTCAATGTTTGCATCAACTAAGGCAAAAGACAACCGCGCCAAATCCATACCGCATATCACACCTGATTGTCGCGCCTTGATTTGTAGCTGGGCTTGCATATCTGCTGGGATAGTGGCTTGCGAGGTGACATCTCCACGCCTGCCCAAATCTTCCGCTAGCGCATCTTCTACCAAAGGTTTAAGCAATACGTCATCCAATACTGGCTCTTTTTCAATTGTCATGTTTGACCCTTATGTAGGCGTAATATGAATAAAAACGTCTAAATATTTAAACTCAAAATGAGCATAAATATAGCGTAAAGTTGACGCTCCTGCAAGGGAAGGTGAAACAGTTTTTATTGAGCAAGTCGATTTCTATATGAAATTGACCTAGCTGTATTTGTTAGTAGCAATTATTTACGCTTAGGAAGTTTGCTGTCCATCAATAAGCTTTGTAGCTCGATATCATGGCGAAAACGATAGAGTTTGGCGGGGCGACCACGCTGAGCACTACTACTCTCCTGTCTCCATCACAAGATTCTGAGATTCCAGCAAACGGCGAAAGTTTTGTTTGTGCAAGCGTATGCCTGATAAGGCCTCAACACTCTGCTGCAACTGGGATAAAGTAAACACATCTGGCATCAACCCAAAGATAAGCGGTCGATATTCAATCTTGGCGCGTAGTCTGGAGATAGCGGTGGCAATCACGCGGCGATGATCGTAATACATCGGTATGCCGATACGCTGAGACCAGTCGCTTGGCAATTGAACCGTTTGGTAATTAGGCGGATAATTGGGCGCTTCTGGTATCAGTCCTGCTTCATACAGCATCTCGTAGCGCAGCAGCACATGCTCTGCGATCCATTCTCTGCTTTCATCAGCCTTATCGCCAACTGGTTCAGTTTCTATGAACTCGCTATCTGTCAAAAACTCTTCGCTAAGTCCCCAGCACAAACCAATACGTTGACGCCTGCGCTGCCGGGCAACTGAATCTTCAGCGCTACTCGCCCACTCCAATAGCATAGGGATGATAAAGTCCATAATGATACTAGGCATACCATCTAGATGGTTCTCCCATGGGAAATAATCATACCAATTTCGCCATAGCGCTTGGCTTTGCAATGCCTGCATTTGAGTTTCTTGTACCAAACCAAGGTAGCTGACGTACACCAATGCATGACCATCAACGTTACGTCTGTTGGTATCAACAAAGGTATATAGCTGCTCTAAATATCCGAGCGGCTGCTGCGTCTGCTCTTCTACCCATTGACGTACGCCTGCCTGTAGCGAGCGATGTAGCGGCATAAGCGGCCCATTTGGCAGCAGCTTACCTTGATCAACGGTTAGGACACGAGCGATATGATCGGTAATCGCGACCAATACGGCGACCACTTCTGTCGTGCCGCTACCTTGCTGGTGCGCATGTGAATAAGACAACGTCATAATTTAGGGGGTTATCCTATCTGTATAAAGTGTGATGAGTGGACTATCAATGCTGATAATAATAAGACTCAGTATAACGTGAATCTAAAAATATCATAGTCTGCCGTTGCAATCAGACAACATCAAAATGGTCCTTCTACTATCAAGGATGGTGCAGAGAAATGCTAGAGAATCTCTATCACATAACCAAGAATAAATGATGACAACAGAGGAAATAAATCAGTAAACCTATAAAAAACACTTGTATTTATACTCAAAATGAGCATAATTAAAGACCAATTAAATTTATTTAACCAAATATCTTGTTTTAGCACACCATTTATCACTATAGCGCCAACAGAGGTTGCCATTATGAAAATTTATCCTTACGACGCACCCATCATGAGTACCGACAATCGCATCGCCACTCAGATGAACATCGAATATGCCAGAGCAAAAATGCCAGCAGACTTGCCTCGTGCTGAACGACTCGTGGTTGAAGAAAACATCAAAAAATTATTGAAAGATAATAACGCGGTACTCGTTGCACACTACTATGTCGATCCTTTTATCCAAGACTTAGCACTTGCGACAGGTGGCTGCGTCGGTGACTCGCTTGAGATGGCTCGGTTTGGACAAGCCCATAGCGCCCAGACCCTAGTCGTCGCTGGTGTACGCTTTATGGGCGAATCAGCAAAGATTTTAAGTATGGAAAAACCGTGCTTATGCCAGATTTGGAGGCGGAATGTTCGCTCGATTTGGGTTGTCCTGCTGATGAGTTTTCCGCATTTTGTGATGCCCACCCTGAACGTACCGTCGTCGTTTATGCCAATACCAGCGCCGCGGTGAAAGCCCGCGCTGACTGGGTTGTGACATCATCGGTCGGTATCGATATCGTCCGTCATTTGCATGCACAAGGTGAGCCGATCATCTGGGGGCCTGACCGTCATTTGGGCAAATACATCGCTCGTGAGACGGGTGCAGATATGCTGCTTTGGCAAGGGTCTTGCCTCGTGCATAATGAGTTTAAAGCCACTGAATTGCTGCAATTAAAAGCCGAGTACCCAGAAGCCAAAGTCTTGGTACATCCTGAGTCGCCCGATAGCGTGGTGGCACTCGCTGATGTCGTTGGTTCAACCAGTAAACTGTTGCAATCAACGTATGAGATGGATGCTGACACCTTTATCGTTGCAACTGACCTCGGCATATTGCATGAAATGCAAAAACGCTCGCCGAACAAACGCTTTTTGGCAGCGCCTACCGCTGGTGAAAGCGCAAGCTGTAAAAGCTGTGCCTTTTGTCCTTGGATGGCGATGAATGGCCTAAAAGGTATCGAGCAATGCTTGACCAATAACAGCGGTGAGGTACTAATGACGCCTGAGCTTGCCGCCGCCGCTAGAAAACCCTTACAACGTATGCTTGATTTTGCTGAATCGCAAAAGCAACGTGTGGCCGCCAGTGGCGATATCGTTCAAGACCGTGCATTGTTTGCCAATGTTGGGGCAGCCTAGCATGAGTCAGCCGCGCTCAGCCAATCAAACCCGTACCACCATCCCCTGATAACTGTATTCCTGATAACTGTAGGAGTAGTCGCATGAGCCATATTGTCAACACTGACGTCCTTATCATTGGCGCTGGACTGGCAGGCTTGAGTACAGCGTTATCGCTACCAAAGTCACTGAATATCACGGTTTTGAGTAAAGCGGCACTTGAGGTTTGCTCAAGTCACTATGCTCAAGGTGGCATTGCCGCTAGTCTAGACAAAGATGACTCTGTGTCTGACCATGTTGCTGATACCTTAGTGGCTGGTGCCGGGCTTTGCACACCCGATAATACTGCCCGTATCTTGGGTGCAGGACAGCAAGCGGTTCAGTGGCTATGCGCGCAAGGTGTCCCTTTACGCAGAACTCACCTAACGCTTTGGATAATACAAGCGCACAGGAATTTTCTCAGTTACAGACTAGCGACTTGCATTTAACAAAAGAAGGCGGTCACGGCTGTAGACGCGTCGCCCATGCGGACGATGCGACGGGTCGACACGTGATGGACGCATTAACCATCAAAGCGCAAGCTGCTACCAATATCACTATTTTGCCTTATCATGAAGCGCTTGAGTTACTGACACTGCCTATAGCGAGCGACAAGCCTTTTTTTACAGATAATAGCGATGCTAAGCATTGCCGAGGGGTGCTTGTCTTTGATCATATCAATGGGCGCCCGCTCACCTTTCATAGTCGTGCAGTGGTACTGGCTAGTGGCGGCTTAGGTCAATTATTCAAGCGTGCCAGCGCGCCTAACGTCTGCGTCGGTGATGGCGTGATGATGGCATGGCAAGCAGGCTGCCGCTTGGCAAACTTGGAGTTCATTCAGTTTCACCCAACAGGCTTAGCGCTAGATGACAGCAGCTTTTTGATATCTGAGGCACTGCGCGGTGAAGGTGGACGGTTATATTGTCCAAAGACGGGTGTCCGCTTTATGTTGGACGTGGATGCCCGTGCTGAATTGGCACCGCGCGATATCGTCGCTCGGGCGATAGCCGCGCAGATTGATAACAACGGGCTTGGCTACGTGCATCTTGATGTCAGTCACTTAGCCACTGACTTTATAAAAGCGCATTTCCCGCAGATTTACCAAACGCTATTAACGCTCGGGATTGATATCACGACAGATCCTATTCCAGTTGCCCCGACTGCGCATTATAGCTGTGGCGGTGTGGTGACTGATGCCAATGGATTGACGGATGTACCAGGACTTTATGCGGCTGGTGAAGTCGCTTATACAGGGCTACATGGGGCGAACCGCTTAGCAAGTAATTCGTTGTTGGAGTGCGTGGTGGTTGGTCGTAATATCGCAGACCATTTGCCTCAGTATGTCACCCGTTTAGCAAACGCAGAGAAGATAGGTAATGATGCTTATCGTGACATAAATCAATCCGTCATTGAATCTTGGTCAGTGCCTACGCTCACAGATGCGCAGTCAATTATTTTGACTGATACGTTATTTACAGCGTCCGAATATGACAATGATGACAAGCTATCTGGCGCTGAGGCGGACATGACCAAAATCACTGCCGCACTAAAAGTGCTCATGACCACTAACATGGGTATCACCCGTAGCGCGGGACAATTAGAACAAGCATTAACCCAAATACAAAAGTGGCAAGTTTCGCTTGCCAGTACTGAGCTTGGACAACAAAATATCATTAAAAATGACAGCCCCACGAACATACATGAGCTGGCATATTTTCAATTAACCAGACAGCTTGCTTTAGCGACCTTAATTATTCAGTCTGCTTATCAGCGTATGGAGAGTCGCGGCGGACATTATCGCCATGATTATCCAAAGCTATCGGATATACCTCGGGCAAGTGTGGTTGAGCCGCAGCGTGAGCCATATCAGCAACATATCTCCTCTGCTCAATCTATAAATATATCGAAAACGCTAAACAATATGTGGAAAACGTTGATTGCTTGACGGAGCAGTGTGCACATCAACGTTCTAGAAAAAGTCAGCCAATAGCAGAGATTGATTGACTTGTCGCAAGTCCTATCAGCTCACAAAATATCAATCAATGTAGGCTACCTAGTGGGTTTTTAGTATTCGGTCAGGGTTATGGTACAATCGCAAGCTTCCTAAAATGTCTTGTTAAAATCGCTGCGAGCTGACCACCATGCAAAGCCTAATTACCCTCGTTTTGGTCTTGATGCCAATGTTTATTGGCTTTGCCATTCCGTCTAACCCAACCATGACCAAACTAGCCGATACAGGCTTGTCTTATTTAGTCTATCTTATCTTGGCACTGATCGGTATTGAGCTATCACAGGTAGAAGGGCTGGGTAATCAAGTTGGCGAAATTGCACTGTACGTGACTGTCTTATCCATATTGACGATTGGCACAGGATTGTTTGCACTGATGGTATTTGATCATGTACGACCATGGCATGCCAAAAACCAAGCGTCAAATCTAAAGAGCACCGCGTCAGTATCCGCGGTAGCTTGGCACAAGTGGTTTGTGTCGTGATTGGCATGGTGATTGGTTATTTTTTACCGGCAGGTTATATGCCGCCTGAAAACTCTATGACGGTCATGCTGATGATTTTGATTTTGCTGGTCGGTATCGGTCTCAAAGGCTCAGGCATTACCTTAAAAGAAGTCATGCTCAATAAGCGCGGCGTCGAGATGAGCGTTATTTTTACGCTATCGGTGTTGGTTGGTGGGCTTGTGTTTGCCTTACTATTTACCGATGTGTCGTGGACGAAAGGCTTGGCTATGGCATCAGGGTTTGGTTGGTATTCACTATCCGCGATTGTCATGACTGATGCTTACGGCGCGGTATGGGGCAGTGTCGCGCTATTTAATGATTTGATACGGGAATTTTTGCGCTGCTATTCATTCCTGTATTTATGCGCAAATATCCTTCTGCTGCGGTGGGGCTTGGCGGCGCGACGAGTCTCGATTTTACCTTACCGATTATTCAGCAATCAGGCGGTCTCAAGGTCGTGCCACTGGCAATTAGCTTTGGCTTTTTGATTAATATCATCTCGCCCGTACTGATGGTGGTGTTTTCGGCTTTGGGGTAGCATTTGATAAATTTACTTTTTTAATTTTCAAACGCTGAATACACTATTCAACATTGCTAATAAGCACATAAATACGCTGATTGAGCCAACTGTTTTCAGCATCATTAGGCGCAATCGGTCGCTCCGATCCATAATAGGACGTTTCGATACGAGCGGGATCTATATTGTATTTCATAACGATATAATTTTTGATTCCTTCTACACGGTATCTTGATAGTGTTTGGTTGCCGCGACTGTCTTCACGCTTGGATATATGCCCTTCAACACGCATGATAGCGTCCAAATGATCTTGCATTTTCTTGCCTGCGTTATCTAGCTGTTCATAATACTCACTTTTTATCTCACTGCTATTTTCATCATAATAGGCTCTAGCTTCCATTCTGAATTCATTTTCAGCAAAAAGTAAGGAGTGCGGACAGCCTCTTTCATCTATTACCATATTATGTGGCGTCCTTGGGCATTCGTCCATAGCATCAAGTACGCCATCACCGTCGCTATCTAAAAATAACTTTAGCAACTGGAGCATTAATATTTTGAGTTGCTTGATTTTTGTGAAACAGATGTTTGGCAGGCTGATAACGCCAAAGCACTTACCAAAATTAAAAATGCATTTCCCAATTGAGTTTTCATAATATTTTTCCTTTAAAACTCTCTGCATTCGAGTAACATTTGATCATACCTATCTCGCGCTGATATCCAACCGAACGCTCGCTGATTCATAATAGCTCCCTCCTCGGTATCATTAGGAGCAATAGGATTATTAGCGCTACAATCAAAGGTGCGAATTCTATACGCTGGCAGGTCAAGATTAACCAAATAATTTTTGATACTTTGTGCACGAGCACTCGCTAATGAGATAAAGTCCAGTGGCTGAGACGAGCCTTTGAGATGTAGAGCTTTCTCGTCAATGGCTTGCTGTTCAATTTTGGAGGTATGCCCTTGGACAAAAAAAAGTCAGGTTAGAACAGCGATCCGCGAACGCTATGATCTTATTTAATTCCGGAGTATATTGTTCCTTTAATTCGGCACTATCTTTATCAAAAAATACTCGTAACTCCATAGACAATGTATCGTCCAAATCTACTGGCATAGGTTTGCCATTTTCATCAACAGGTGGCGGTTCAACCACGCAAATGGAGGGCTTTAAAACCTCTTGTGCTATGTTACTTGTGACTGGAGTCACTGATTGGCAGCCTGCTATTACCACAGCTCCTATCATCCATAAGGCAGTAGAGAATTTTGTTTTCTTAAACTTTGTCATAGTGAATGCCTTACTGGTTATGATAGGTCATACTTATACTCATGCTATGCCACTAACTCTGTGTCACTAAGAACAAGCAAACTAAACCCCACTAGCCTGCTTCGCAAACAGCCGCATTAAAGGTTTAATCTTGCCAACGCGGTACATGCCTTCGCTACGCAGTTGCTGCATAGGACGAGTTTGTGCAAGCGACCCTGCAAACAACCAATTCAGTGCCGAAAAGCTGTGCATCATCAGGCTATTATGCGGACGACGCGAGCGCTCATAATGACGCAGCGTTTGATTACTGCCCCACAGCGTGCCGCCACTACGGGTAAAGTCATGCATCAACTGCTCACACAACACTTTTACATCTAGCATACCGAGGTTCAACCCTTGGCCTGCTAGCGGATGCACGCCATGGGCGGCATCACCGATGAGTACCAAGTTATCAGCGACGTAGTTTTTTGCTTGTTGTGCTGCTAAAGGAAAACTGGCGATGGACTCAATCTGCTTTATAGCACCCAGCTCGTAATGACTTGCCGCTGCGAGTTTATCTGCGATAAAGCGGTCGTCTTCCTCTATCAATGCCAATGCCTGATTGCGCGGCAAGGTCCATACGATAGATTGCCAATGTTGTGGATTTGCCTTATCGTCATCAGTAATATCCGCTAGCGGCAAGAGCGCTAGCGTCCCCGTTGGCAACATGGCTTGACGAGCAGTCGCTTGATGTGGTTTCTCTGTTTGAATCGCACAGCAAATCGCGGTTTGATTGTAATCAAGCGTATCAAGTCCAATCCCTGCTTGACGACGCACAAACGAGCCACGACCATCAGCCCCAACTAACAGACGCGCGTCAATCGCTGTTCCATCATCCAAGGTCACACGGTAGCCTTGCTGCGCGCCTAGCCAGTCCATATTGACCACTTTATGCCCAGCGATAACCGTCAGATAGTCGCTGACATCCTCCTCAGACAGACGCTGCCATAAGGCGTGCTCAATAACGGCTGGCTCCACCATACTACCGAGTATCTCAGGCGCAGCGCTCTGGTCATGACTATCACCAAATAATAGCTCGCCCATGCCGTTCAACTGCCAAACCTGCATTTGTGAATAGTCGGCTTTACGCTTGGATGCGGTAATGTGTTGCCACGCGCCAACCTCTGTAAGCAGGTTAATACTCGCCAAACTAAGCGCATAGACACGCGCGTCACGTTTGCTTAGCACCGCTTGCCATGCAGACTCATCTCGAGCAGGACGGGCATCAACCAAGGTCACTGGCATTTTGTGCTGCGCAAGCTTTAGCGCGAGCGTCGCCCCAACGATACCGCCACCGATAATCAGCGTATGATTGTTTTTCATAAGGTGTCTCTCAATATTGCTCAATATTAGAATACTTATTATCAATCTCAATTACATATAGTTGATTCAGTTTAAAAGAGAGACAAGGCAACCGAGTGCAGATGTATAGGCAATACTGCAAGCGAGGTTAACGCTGTCACTCTTTAAAGAGGATTAACTATAGCGCTATGACTTTAAACCCATCGCGTAGGTTGCCACCAATGGCTTAATGTTTGGCAATTTATCAAAGGCCAGTAATGCCATATTACGTACAAACTTAATGGCGGGATTAGGATGCGTGAAGCCATGTACCACGGCATCACAGAATCGAATCACCCGCTTTTGATCCGTTTGACGCGCTTTTTCATAGCGCTTTAGTAGTTGTGCATTACCGATGTCCTCGCCTTTGAGCACTTGTGCGCTCATCATTTGCGCCAATACATGAGCATCTCGCATACAAAGATTAAAGCCTTGACCCGCGACAGGATGCAAAGTATGAGCGGCATTGCCCATGATAACGCAGCGACCCTCGACCTGCTTATCTGCTAGCACACGCGATAACGGATACGCGCCGCGGCGACCAGCAGCAACGAATTTGCCAGCGCGTTGTCCAAACGCTTGCTGTAGCGTCTGCAAGAAATGCGCGTCGTCTTCTAGATATTTGGTTTCTTCACCTGTTGGACAGACCCAAACCACAGATCGTCTATAACCGTGTTGATATTTATCATTGCCGTCGCCCTCTGGATCTGTCAGTGGCAGCACAGCTAGCGGCCCTGCTGGACTAAAGCGCTCAATGGCGACATGCTCATGCGGTCTATCGGTCTCTACCACACCAACGATAGCGGTTTGCTGATAGTCATAGGTTGTGGTGCCGATATTTAACAACTGACGTACCGTAGAATCGCGCCCATCACAAGCGACTAACACGCTGGCTTGTAGCTGTTGCTCGTTTTCTGCTGCGTCATCGTTGCTAAAGCTCAGCATCACGCCATCCGCTTGTTGGGCAACGGCGTTGACACTGGCATTATCAATCAAGGTAATAAGTGGCGACTGCTGCGCGGCTAATAAAAGCTTACGCCCGAGCCACGCGTTTTCAATGACTTGTCCAAAAGACTCTACTTTCTCCTCGGCTTTGTTGAGCTGTGCGCGACCAAAGCTACCTTGCTCGCTAATCTGCACGCTATCAATTCGGCACGCATGGCTTTGCAATTCATCCCACAATCCAATCTCTTGATAGATCTGTACCGTACGCCGAGATAACGCTGTATTACGACTGTCCAAATAATGACTGCGCGTACGGTCATCGGTCGGACTGATGGTTGGATAACGGTTTTTTTCTAATAGCGTGCTAGCAATGCCGTGATGCGCCAGTAGTAAGGCAAAAGACAAACCGACATGACCGCCACCGACGATAAGCACTTGCTGGTCGGTGATTGCTTCTCTTCTTTCAGGTAGGCTTTTAGAATTGGATAAAGGTGAACCTGTCTCTTGCATCGTTGTTGTTCCTATTATAATTGTTGGGCAGACACGTCTTTAGCGATTGATAGTCGTTTTATTGGATAGCCTTTATCTGGTAAAGGCCGCTTCTGACTCAATCGTAAAGTGCTGTAATATCGCTCATAGATTACCACAAATTGCCTATCATGCTGCGCTCTTAACCGTAGACAAATCGTTCGTCCATCCCTCATCGCAAGAAGGTTTATATCGGTAAAAACTCAACTTATCAATATCTCAATGCGAGCGTTACTTTTCCCTGATGATGTTATCTAACTGATAAATGAACTTAATAGACATGCTGTTGACTCGATTTGGAGTAGGCCTGTATGTTGATTGCAATCGACATACAAAAACAACGCTATATGCTCAATGTATCGCTTGAATTTTAAAAATTCTCTACCATAATGAAGGCAAGACTTTTATTTATTATCTTCCACAAAACCAACAATAATATTACCGTTATTTTTAGTATTTACTATAACTACTCAACACCCATATAACGCTACTAACTACTTTATCTCTGAAACCCGTGACGCTATCAAAATGAAATCACAGCGCCGGGCATACAATACAAGGATAATCGCTTGACTGATACCATGAGCCGCCGTATAAAGTTCGAATCCCTAACGCCAGCACAGCTCAAAACCGTGCTTGGCGAATATAACAACCACATGAAATACATCCAAGAACGCCTCGATATCAAAATCATGCAACGCCAAGGCGATTTTTGCTTAAGTGGCGATGTGACCGCTGTCGAGCGCGGTGAACGTATCATCTATAAGATGGTCGATGAAGCCCAAAACACCAAAGATATCAGCGCAGAAGAGCTGCATCTGATTATTCAATCTAGCATCTCGCGTGATGAGGGATATGGACGACGATGAGCAGGATGATGATATTGAGGATGCAGAATCAGATGAGGCTAATGAGTTTACGCCCGTCAGTCTGCGTACGCGCAAAGGTCGCATCATACCGCGCGGTGGCAACCAGCAGCGCTATGTAAAAAACGTCTTAAGCTCTGATGTGTCGTTTGGTATTGGCCCTGCTGGTACTGGTAAAACCTATCTTGCGGTCGCTTGTGCAGTCGATATGCTAGAGCGTAACGAGATTGAGCGTATCTTGCTCGTACGTCCAGCCGTAGAAGCTGGCGAAAAACTAGGCTTCTTGCCTGGTGATTTGACGCAAAAATTGACCCTTACTTGCGTCCATTGTATGACGCGCTCTATGAGATGATAGGTTTTGAGAAAGTTGGCAAGATGATCGAAAAACAAATCATCGAAATCGCCCCGCTTGCGTATATGCGTGGTCGTACGCTCAATAACTCCTTTGTCATTTTGGATGAAGCACAGAACACCACGCCTGAACAGATGAAAATGTTTTTGACACGTTTGGGCTTTGGCTCACGGGCTGTGATTACTGGTGACATCACGCAGGTCGATTTGCCGCGCGGTCATAAGTCAGGTCTCGCGCAGGCGATGGATATCTTGAAAGACATCGAAGAAATTCATATCACCAAATTTGATTCAAAAGACGTGGTACGCCATCAGTTGGTACAACAAATCGTTGAAGCGTATGACGTGTACGATGAAGCGCAAATGGCTCTAGAAGAAAAACGTAAGTTTGAACGTATCAAAGAACAAGAACGTAGACAAGCTGTGGCTAATGCTGCTGCCAAACTATAATATAGTCAATCCACTATAAAAGCGTTATAGCGTTAACCTCGCTTGAAGTATGACATATACATCTGCACTCGGTTGCCTTGTACCGCTCTTAAATTGGATCAACTATAATAACGCTAGAACAATTTACTATAAAGATTTATATTGCATAGAAAAACCGGATTACTAAAGTAGTCCGGTTTTTTCTTGACAGAGATTGCTTAGGTTTAGCATTACTTGGGTGAGGCATGGTCTAGATTGAGTATAGCCAACTAAACACGCCCATTTATAATAAAACAGGACACCGATATGAACCAATTTGACAGTAATAATAGCCACCAAGATCATAGTACCACTAATGATGATGACAGCTTGGTAGCACTGGATATTAATGCAGCCGATAGTATCGATGATGAGACGCTTGATACGTTTTATGATCGTAAGTATCTATTATCTGTCATGATGGCAACTTTAGATTATATGAACGCGCGCATCAATGAAGGTCTGACACTACCCTACTTTGCAGATATCGGTTCTGAGCTGTGGCAAGAAAAACCTAAAACCTTGGATATATATATTACAGATGAAATCGAAGGCCAAGCCCCTCAATTTAGAGGCACGCGGTAAGGACTATGCGACCAATATTTTGTCTTATCCAAGTGAGTTGCCTGTCGCCATCATCGGACTAATGCCAACACTGTCTCTTGGTGAGCTTATTATCTGTCATGAGGTCATGGTACGTGAGGCACAAGAGCAAGACAAAACCGTGGCACAGCACATCAGTCATTTACTGATACATGGCGTGCTGCACCTACTGGGTTTTGATCATGAGCTCGGAGAGGCCGAGCAAGATGAGATGGAGCGCTTTGAGATTGAGATTTTGGCAGGCCTAAACCTACCAAACCCTTATCTTTGATTCGGTCTTAATCAATCTTTAGTGGTCGGCAGCTTTTGTGCTTGACCCATTTGATTGATCATTTGATCCAAGCCTTTGACATGGATACTGCGCTGCGGGAATGGAATCTCAATATTCTCATCATCCAATGCGTGTTTGAACTGCTCAAGCAACTGGCACTGCATGGTCCACCAGTCAGCATTGGTTGTCCACACGTTCAATGTCAAATCAACTGAATTGTCACCAAGATTGGTCACTCGTACAATAGGCTCAGGATCGGTGAAAGACAACGGGTTATTTCTGGCGAGGCTCAGCATCAGATCTTTGGCCGTTTTGATATCTGCATCATAGCCAATGCCCACGGTGATATCGACGCGGCGATTGGGTAGTGCTGTATAGTTGACCACCGCTGAGGTTGTGATGTCGCTGTTAGGAATAATGATGTCATGATTGTTAATGGTCGTTAGATGCGTGTTGACCAAGGTAATCTCGGTCACTGTACCCGTATAGCTGCTGATTTGCACATAATCACCGCGTACAAATGGGCGAAAAGTCACGATCATAATGCCAGCGGCAAAATTTGATAATTGATCCTTTAGTGACAAACCAACTGCAACCGCGGCACCGCCCAAGATAGCAACGACCGAGGTGGTCTGTACGCCAACTTTGCTAAGTGCGGCTAAGACTACGACAACCAATAGCACGCCATACAACAGACGGCTTAAAAAAGCCAGAGACTGTTTCATCTAAATGACTACGCGCCATGAGACGGCCAAAAAAGTCGACGGCTTTTTTGGCAAGCCAGCGCCCAACGATAAATATAAGTATTGCCAAAGCCACCTTGATGACTATCTCTAATGCATTGCTGGTGAGCGTTGCAACATCTACTGTAAAACCTAAAAATTCCATACTAACTCTTTACTCGATAGCGGTGTGTTATAAATTTGGGTGTCGATTAATCTTAATTGCCGATTAATCTTAATTATTGTCGTCAAATATTATGACGTATTCGTTGATATTCTATGTTTATTTATCGTGTCACTGATTTTTTATCGCTTTAGTTTTGTAGTTTTCGTTTTGTGGCGTCAGTAGGTGACATCCACTTCGTCGCTATAGCGATAAGTACGTATCAGTCGTAACTCGACAATATCACTCATCTCTTTGGTAAATTGTCCAAAAGGTGCTGCTTGTCGTACTGACTGTTTTGCGGCCTCATCCAGTATCGTCGAATTTGAGCTTTCTAGCAGACGAATGGCTTTGATATTGCCATTATTACTAATAATGACCATGAGCCGCACTTCACCCGTAATGCCTTGCGCCCGTGCTTGCACAGGATAATGCAGATTGCCGACACGCTCGACATGCTCACGGAAGGTATTGATATAGTCAGCTGCTGCCCCGCGCGTGGTCGAGTTACTATCCATAGTGACCACTTTGGATTTGGTCGCATAGACTTGCTGACGTTGAGACAATTGCGCTTCTAAAGTAGCGATTTGCTTACGCAGACGCGCTTCTTGTGCCATGATGTCATCTTGTGCTTGTTTGCTATCATTATCCGACTCTACGCTCGCCTGACGCCAGCTTAACGTGGTGCGCAGATAGCTCTCTTGGTAGCGCTGCTGTCGAACTTGGCGCTGTAGATTGATGACGTCTTGTGTCTCGCTCATTTGCTCAGCAGACAATGGACTCATTTGGTCATTCTCTTGTCTTAGTCGCTCCTCTATGGTGCCGCCGCCTTCTTGTGAGGCGTTGGCAATAAAATGCGCGTCTTCGTTTGGCTGCATATTATCGGTGAGCGCCTTTGCCACATCCTGCATCATGGCAGCCGGGTCTTTACCCATCGAAAAGCTGATGCCAAAAATAATCAATACGTGTATGGCGACCGCAATGACAATCGCTACAGGTAAGCTCACATCACGCTTGGGAGGCTGCGCCGAAAAATGGTAGCTCTGTGAGTCTTTGATATAGGCCACAATGGGTCTCCAGCTGATAGGTAAGGGTATGGTTTATAAATGAGCATGTAGTGATATGCACGATATATGTCGGCGCTATCATAACATGACATAGAATTAAGTCGCTAGCCCAACCGATAGTGTCGAGAGATGGCGCTAATCAGTCATTGTTTACAACCTTTCATCTACTTAAAACAAATCTCTATCACTAAAAATGTTATAAAACAGGTATCGTCTTTATGATATCAAATGAATTGTCATAAAACGCATGTGTCCATTTTGAAGCCACGGTATTTGTTATATACTGTTTTAGAATGGTAGTGCTAAGCCCTATAATTATAAGGATAATAAGTTTGAGCGACTTTGATAACGTGAATAATTCAGACAGTTTTGACGAGCTCTTTGAGAACATCGGCTATCGTTTTGACGAGTCACTTGATAGTGGTTGGGAGCGTATCGCTCAATCGGTTAAAGACATCTATCATAAAACGACAGACAAACTCGAAGATGAGATATCCCTACCAGTCGCACAAAAATACGTCAACGAGGCGCTACAAAGCTTTGTAACGGATAATGTAAAAGCCATACTAGAGCTGCGCGTTGAAATGCATGATGATTGGTTTCGCTTATACTGCACGGTTAATGCTGGCGGTATTTACGCTGAAGTGGCCAGTAATTTTAGTTTGGTCCATGTGCAGCTAGATCGTAATGTCCAACGTTTTGTGTTTGGTCAGCAGACGTATACCGATATATTAAATCTACGCTGCGAGTCTTTTGTTAAGCGCCAAGGGATCAAGCTTGCTATTTGGTTTTATCATAGCGTCCTTAAAAAAGACCCATTGGGCTTTATTCTCTCCTACGTCAATATTGCTCGCCCAAAAGACGAAGTGATTTACCTCGATATTAACCGCTGGCTAAAAAACAACAAAAAGATCATGAGTACGTTGTATAAAGTACAGGTCAACTATGGAAAGCTTGAAGAAGAGCAAATGGTTTTGAAGGCGCAGATTAACTATCGTGACTTATTGGCCTCAAGCAATAACGAAGATATCATTAGCGACGATGATGAGCCGCAATTGATGCAAGGCCCCATCAACCCTGTAGACGATGCCACCGAACCCAGCCAAGAATAACGATCCATAAACGATGTCTCCAAAAAACGCTACATCTCACAGGTTATTAGCCTGATAGATGTAGCGTTTTTTATTAAATAAGACAATCGTCAGCTGCCCCTACCAATAGTTCTCAACAGCGATATTACCCTCACCTCGGCGATTCATCACCAATCCTAGTGTCTTCAATGCCTCTTTGGTATCATCCACCATATCTGGGTTACCACATAGCATGACATGCGTCGTATCGACATCCAAATCGATACCCGCGCGCGCTTGCAACGTGCCTTCTAATAACAGCTTTGGTAGTCGCTCTGATAACGCGCCGTCGACAGACTCACGGGTGACGATAGGAATGAAAATCAGCTTTGCAGGATTATCAACCAGCGAGCCAAAATCGTCTTGCAAGCGCTCGATTTGCTCAACGTACGCAAGCTCATCCGTCGAGCGTGCGCTATAGGCTAGCACGATATGCTCGTAATCTTCCCATGTCTTTAGGTCTTGTAGCATCGATAAAAATGGTGCAAGACCAGTGCCTGTGGCAAGCAGCCACAAGTCCTTAGGCAGGGGTTTTTGGTAACGCGCCAAGGTCAAAAACCCAAATGGCATGGTATTAAGTAATAGCTCATCGCCCACTTGTAGATGCTGCAACTGTGAGGTAAAAGCACCGTCAGGAATAACAATAGAAAAAAACTCTAGTACCTCATCAAAGGGCGAAGACACAATCGAATACGCTCGAAAGATATCTTCATTCAATGCTTCATTAGAGACTTCATCACTTGCCTTAACCTGTTGGTAATATTTTAATTGACTCGGATTGACACCCAAGCGCACAAACTGTCCGGCAGTAAACTTAAAACTATCAGGACGGCTGACGGTAAAGCTAAATAAATTTGGCGTCCATGTGGTTTTGCTGAGCACCGTTACCGTTTGAATATTATCACTCATAACTGTTCATCACTCATATTTTATTAAATGGTATTTTTATAAGATAAGTTTGCCAAAGACAAAAATTAAGCAAAAAGATGCGCCAAGCTTATCATAAAGCGGGCGCATCTTGGTTTTTTAACCGTAACAACAGATAAGCAACAAATGGCTTATCTTATCGCATAAATCATTGAATCTACCAAATACGAGCCAAGCTTGCCCATTCGATCATACTATTTGGCAAAATACCAAAGAACAGGATAATGGCCGTCACCGCAATAACCATAATACCGCCGGTACGAATACCCCATTGTCCGGACACGTCAAACTCGATGAACTGCTTAGGACGCTTGAACAGTGTGAGTAACACGCGCAAGTAGTAGAATAGACCAATCGCACTACCTAGGATAATCATCGCAGCTAAGAACCAGTTGGTTCCTTGTACAGCAGCCAATATCGCAAATAGTTTGGTGATAAAGCCTGCGGTCAATGGAATACCAGCCAGTGATAACATCATGATAGTCATCACTGCCGTCAATACTGGACGACGCCAGAATAGCCCTTGATAATGTGTCAGCTCATCGGCCTCACCAGATAGGCGATATGGACTCGACATCAATGTCACCACACCAAAGGCACCGATAGACGTAAAGGCATACACCGCCATATACATACTAGAAATGCTATCAGCAGCAGCGCCAATACTGACGATGACGATCATCACATAACCCATATGGGCAATGGATGAATAACCCAATAGACGTTTGAGGCTGGTCTGACGCACAGCTAACAAGTTACCTACCAAGATAGACAAGGTTGCCATCACCATTAATAACATTTGCACCGATGGCAATGCCAATAAAGAGGTATCGATTAAGAATCGAACCGCTAGCGCCATCATGGCAACTTTTGAGACAGACGCCAAAAAGGTCGCGATAGGGACAGGCGCGCCTTCATAAACATCTGGTGTCCACATATGAAAGGGGAGCTGCAGAAAGCTTAAAGGCGATACCAAACATCATCATCGCCGCACCCAATATCAGTAGTGGCGATTCAAAAATATTGCCCAATACCATGCTGATTGGCTTAAATGCCAACGAGCCAACCTCTGCATAAATAAAGGCCATACCCATGAGTAAAGTCGCTGACGCTGTCGCCGACAGTACTAGATATTTTAGTCCTGACTCAAGCGAGCGGTTACGCATATAAGTATAAGCGAGCAAACCATATAAAGGCACTGACAGCATCTCAAGACTCATAAAGAATGATGCCATATGCTGCGCGCTTACCATGAGTAATGCACCAATGGTCGATAGCAGCATGAGCAAGTATAGCTCTTCTTTATTGTCTTTTAGATCGGCCAGATACGCATACGATAGCGTACAACACGCCAAGGCACAAACTAGAACTATCACCATATTGAACTGTGCAAAGTTATCAATCACAAATAACTGCTCAGCATTTGGCGCAATAGCACCGCTTTCAATAAAGCCCGTCATTTGCCCAAGTAACGTAACCAGAGCAATATTCAAACCGACTACGGTGATTGTACCAGTGACCATATGCGAGCGCTTGATAGTGATGGCAATCATCACCACGAGTACCGTAATCACTACGGCGATAATCGGTGCGTAAGGCACAAGCCCTATCAAATCATTCATTGTAATCTCATTCATGACTTAACGTGCCTCCATTACATCAAGCAGTTGCGACGCATCTACCTGTGTCACTTGACTGTATATATATGCATTGTTGATCCACTGCATCGCGTGACTTGAGGTATCAAGGAACGGCTGTGGATATAATCCGAGCCAGACCAAACCAGCCGCTAACATCAATAGTAATGACAGCTCGCGCTTGCCCAAATCTTTTAATCTACGTGCAGGCAAACCATGTGACTTAGTCTCTCGCTCTGCCAATGCAGCGATGTTGTTTTCACCAAATAACGCGCGATAAATCAAAATAAGCGAGTATAGACCTGCAAGCACCAAGCTGAATGTCGCAAATACCACAAACACAGGATACTGAGCAAAGGAGCCAAATAAAATCATAAACTCGCCAATGAAGTTACCTGTACCTGGAATACCAAGCAACGCCGCACAGAAGAACATCAATATCGGTGCGTAGTAACGGAACTGTCCCCACATACCACCCATCAAGGTCAAATCACGTGTATGCAGACGCTCATATAGCTGCCCTGCCATGATAAATAGTGCGGCTGAGCTAAGCCCGTGCGCAAGCATCTGAATCATCAGACCTTGTAAGCTGAGCAATGTTCCAGCATAGATTGCTAATACCACAAAGCCCATATGCGAGATACTGGTATACGCTAGCAAACGCTTCATGTCGGTCTGCATAAACGCGAGCCAAGCACCGTAGAAGATACCAATCGTCCCCAAGGTAATGGCAATCGGTGCAAACTCTTGTGACGCTACTGGGAATAACGGCAACACAAAACGAATCAAACCATAGGCGGCAGTTTTAATGAGCACACCTGCCAAATCCACCGAACCTGCCGTTGGTGCCTGCGCATGCGCATCTGGCAACCAGCCATGAAAAGGTACAATAGGCAACTTCACCGCAAAACCAATGAAGAAGCACAGCATGATGGGATATTCCCAGCCGCCAAGTGACGTACCGAGTAAGTCATTATAGTTAAAGCTGACCACCCCAGTTTGGGCGTAGCTGATAATGACCAATACCAAAATACCGATGAGCATGATAAGCCCAGACGCTTGGGTATAGATAAAGAATTTGGTTGCGGCATATTCTTTGGTTTTGCCAACCACATCATGACCCCAAAGCGCGATCAAGAAATAGATAGGAACCAGCATCATCTCCCAAAAGAAGAAGAATAAGAACAGATCAATCGCTAAGAAAACCCCGATAACGCCGCCCAAACTCCATAGCAAGTTTAGGTGGAAAAAGCCAACGCGGCGCTGAATCTCATTCCACGAACAGGCAACAGCTGCCACACCAAGCAAACCTGTTAAGGCTACCATCATCAGTGACAAACCATCTAGCGCCAAGTGAAAGCTAATACCAAAGCTCGGTATCCACGGCACACTAAATTCTGCGACCCAAGGCACGGCAGCATCTGGCGCGATGACCTGCTTACTCATACCGCTAAAATCACCCTGCTGCCAAAGTATTAATGACAAAGCAAAGGTCAACATCATACCGATCAAGGCAATCCAGCGCGGCAGACGTTTATTAAATCGCTCCACCAACCAGCATAGCAATCCTGCAATAAAAGGGAATTGCGATTAATGCTGGTAGCATCCACGTTTGTTGTAACTCCATCATCTTTACACCACCGTTATCATTACCAGCACCAGCAATACAGCCATACCCAAGCCAAAGCTTGTGGCATAACCTCGAAGAGACCCTGTTTGCGTCGCAGACAATACTTTATTACCTGCCGAAGCCAGCTTAGGCAAGAATAGCCACGTTTTATCGATAGGGTCGGCTTTTAATAAGCGGCCGATGAACAAAAAGGGTTTTACAAAAATTATATCGTATAGCGCATCAAAACCTAGACCGTGATAGCACCAATGATATAGCGCCCCGCCAATACGTGAGCGCTTAAAGCTCATGAGCATGCGACCTTTATTGACGACATATAATAGTGCTGCCAATATCAAACCGGCCACCATCGCACCCATCGCGATATACTCTGCGGTGTGCTTAGCATGGTCTTGACCCGCGACTTCTAATAAGTGACCTACGCTCTCTGGCAATACACCTTGTAGTGGCGGCGTAATCCATGCACCAACAGCGGTAGACAATACAAGTAATACCGTTAAAGGTAACCAGTACGACACCCCTGATAGCTTGTGCGCATGGGTTTTTTCTTCACCGAAGAATATGATCCAAATCATACGGAATGTATAGATTGCTGTTAGGAACGCACCAAATACACCCATATAGAATAGTACTAAGTGACCTGTGGCATAAGTTTCCCAAAGAATCGCTTCTTTAGAATAAAAACCAACGGTAACCCAAGGTATCGCCGCGAGCGCACCGCCACCAATGATATAACACCAAAATACCAATGGTATCTTTTTACGCAGACCGCCCATTTTAAAGATATCTTGCTCGTGATGTACCGCAAGAATAACCGCACCTGATGATAAGAATAGCAATGCTTTAAAGAAAGCATGGGTCATCAAATGGAAGATTGCCCCTTGCCACGCACCCACGCCAAGCGCTAAGAACATATAGCCAATTTGACTCATGGTTGAATACGCAAGGATACGTTTGATGTCTGTTTGCGCGAGCGCACAGAATCCAGCAACGACCAGCGTCAATGCCCCGACGCCACCAACCCAATATAATAAGATGCCTGGGGTCAACTCAAATAATGGATGCAAGCGGGCAATCAGATAAACGCCAGCCGTTACCATTGTTGCCGCGTGAATCAATGCCGATACGGGTGTTGGACCTGCCATCGCATCAGCAAGCCATGTGTGTAGTGGCAACTGCGCTGATTTACCCATCGCGCCGCCGACCAACATCATCGTGGTAAGCATCATCGTTGGGTTATTTACATCGAACACTTCTGGCGCGCGCGTAATAATCTCTTGAATATTAAGCGTACCGAATTCGCGGAATAATAAGAACAAACCAAAGGCTAAGAACACATCACCAACACGTGTGACGGTAAAGGCTTTCATCGCGGCGCGACCGTTGGCTCTGTCATGGTAATAATAACCAATCAATAAGTACGAACAGATACCCACGCCTTCCCAGCCAAGATATAGCAAGAACAAATCATCTGCGAGTACCAGTAACAGCATGCTGGCCACGAACAAATTCATATAGCTAAAGAAACGGGCAAAGCCAGTGTCGCCTTTCATATACCAAGAGGCAAACAGATGAATCAAAAAGCCAATCCCAGTAATGACGCCTGTCATAGTCAATGCCAAACCGTCAAAGCTCAAACCGAAATGCGGCGCAAAGTCGCCAACTTGGAACCACGTCCATAGCGGAACTTCAATTACCGTTCCAGCTGGATTGGTGGTCAAAAAGGTATAGCTAACGACTAGCGTACATAATGCTGATAACAGCATGCTACCCACGCCAACAATCGCTGCGACCGTCTCTGATAATTTGTCGCGCATAAAGGCTAAAATCAAAAAGCCAATGAGCGGGAATATAAAGGTTAATGGTAATAAACTCATGACATCATCCTTTCATCTCATTGGCGCTATCGACATCGAGATGCCCACGCTGATGATAAAAACGCAATAATATTGCCAGACCAATCGACGCTTCAGCCGCAGCCAAGGTCAAAATAAAGATAAACATAATCTGCCCGTCTGGATCGACCCAGCGACTACCTGCCACGACAAATGCTAGTGCTGCCGCATTCATCATGATCTCAAGACTCATGAGCATAAATAAGAAGTTACGTCGTACCATGACGCCGCACAGACCAATAGCAAATAAAATACCTGCCAAAATCAGTCCATGGCTCATGGGTATCATACCCAGTACATTTTGCGCCTCAGCAACTGGCTGTACTAAGCCTGCCACCTCGTGGGCAAACGGCACGTTTGACACCTCTTGTGCCACGCTTGCTGCTAGTACCATTAGTCTGCCTCCTTGCGCGTCACTTTGTTCGCACCTGTTTTCATGCCTACCTTCATACCAACATAGTCATGCGGGTCAACATCTTTATATTCGTAGGGCTTAGCCATTTTTACGCCATCATGCTGTGTAAGCGCACTGTCATTGTCGTATTGTTTGATACTGCCTACACTTGGCTGAACGTCTTGACTCGCATGACCGACGATCTCTTCATCAATCGACTCTTTACCTAAGTGATATGCCGCCACCAAAGCCGCTAGTAGTAACAAAGCTGCAATTTCAACCAGCATGATATATTTGGTAAATAGCACCGTACCGACTGCTTTGGCAGAGATAGTCGTGCCACCCATCATAACGGCTTCATCATGACCCATACCAATCATTGCATAGAGCACAACGGCAATGATTATCGTCAATCCTGTCGGTATCGCCCAAGTACCAGCATCGAGCCAACGCTCTTCGCGCTCGTCATTACTCATGCCCAAGTTCAGCATCATGATAACGAAAACAAATAGCACCATAATGGCACCAGCATAAACAACAATCTCTAGCGCACCTGCAAACGGCGCTCCTAATACAAAGAATATCCCAGCAATTGCCAGCAACGATACAATCATCGATAAGATAGCATGCACTGGATTGGCCTGAGTCACGACGCGCAGACTGGCAAATATCGCCACTGCTGCAAGTGAATAAAACCCAGCCAGTTCAGGATGGTTCAAAATATTCATCATGGTAGCAAGCTCCTTAGATCAATCGGTGCAGACTCATTTTGTGCTGCACCTTTTGGTTTATCTGCTACCGCCATACCTGTCACACGATAATAGTTATAATCAGGGTATTTACCTGGTCCTGAAATGAGCAAATGCTCTTTTCATAGACCAAATCTTGGCGCTTATATTCACCCAGCTCAAAATCTGGGGTCATTTGAATCGCTGTCGTTGGACAGGCTTCTTCACACAATCCACAAAAGATACAGCGTGAGAAGTTAATTCTAAAAAACTCTGGATACCAGCGTCCATCTTCACGCTCGGCTTTTTGTAATGAGATACACCCTACCGGACATGCCACCGCACACAAGTTACAAGCCACGCAGCGCTCGTCTCCATCAGGATCACGCGTAAGGACAATACGTCCACGAAAACGCGGCGGCACAGGTACCGGCTCTTCAGGATAAAGGATGGTGTCACGCGGTCTGAGTGCATGACTATTGACCATCCACATGCTGCGGACAATGGTAAATATACCAATGACGGTCTTTTTTATGGTAGTAAACATGGGATTATTATCCTTATCAGCTTTACCCTAGTTCATCAGTGATGGCTAGTAATGACTATAACGTTGGGGAAAAGATCAAAATGACCGCAGCAGTGATTAATAGATTAATCAGCGTTACTGGCAGACATACTTTCCAGCCAAAGTTCATCACCTGATCATAACGCGGACGCATGAGTGAGCCTCGAGCCAAAATAAACATGGTCATAAAGAACAGCGTTTTAATCATGAACCAAAAAACTGGTGGAATAAATGGGATATCTAAATTGAACGGCGCAAGCCAACCGCCAAAGAACAAGCAAGTCATCAAGGCAGAAATCAAGACAACGTTGACATACTCACCAATGAAGAACATACCAAACTTCATGCCCGAATATTCGACATGATAGCCTTCAGCCAGTTCTTGCTCTGCTTCTGGTTGGTCAAATGGATGTCTGTGCGTAACCGCCACACCCGCGACCACAAAGGTCAAAAAATCCAAAAAACTGCGGAATGATATACCAGCCGTCGACTTGTGACTCAACAATAGCGCGTAAGTTAAATGAACCTGTTAGTGCAACAACGCCCATCAACGACAAACCTAAAAACACTTCGTAACTGATCGTCTGTGCAGCTGAGCGCAAACCACCGAGTAGCGAGAATTTGTTAGCAGATGCCCAACCACCGAACATCACGGCATATACCGCAATACCCGCCATGGCAAAGAAAAACAAAATACCAATATCCCAATCAACCACGCCAAGTGTTGGCGAGATAGGAATAATGGCAAATGAAGCCAGTGCCGTGAACATCGCGACCGCAGGTGCCAAGGTGAACATAAACTTGTCAGTAAAGTTTGGTGTCCAGTCTTCTTTAAAGAAGATTTTGAGCATGTCAGCGACTAACTGCAACGAACCAAAAGGCCCTACGCGGTTTGGACCATAACGATCTTGCCATAATGCCAGCATGCGGCGCTCATAGACAATCATCATTGCGGCAACCAATACCACGACCAAAAAGATGACTAGCGATTGACCCACCAAAAACAGAATAGACCAAGTATCAAAGCTCATGCTACCCGCCAAAAAGCTTGGCACATCAGGGGATAATACGGGTAACTTGCATATTACACCTCCTGTGTGGTGGTCGGCGCTGCGTTCATTTGCGCTGTGTCGTTATTGTTCATCATATCGTTAGCCATGCTACCCATCATCGTTACTGGCGCATCTACTTTACGTACCGACGCTGGCATTGATGGGTGAATGATACTCACCTGCCCGACTGGGTAACCGATACAGCCTTCTGCCAAATAACCAACCAGCTGTACTGGCAAGGTGATTTGTTGCTTGTCAATTTCAATCGCCAAGTAATCACCAGCAGCAATATTCCAGTCTTTGGCATCATCTATACCGATACGCCATGCTGCAACTGGCAGCTGCTCTGCGACGATTGGGCTACGTGATGCCATCATTGAGCTGGCATAGATGTTATGAATCGGTACTAGCTTCGCTTGGCCTTGTTGTAAGTCAGTTGTATTCGAAGACATGGCTTCTGGCGCCACATATTGACGAGTGGCTAGACGCTCTAGCTGATCGAACAAACGCACCCCTGGATCACCATTTTTCAGATGTCCGCCGACTTTGTCTTGGTATTTGTTCCATGCCTGCGGGGAGTTCCAACCTGCCGCATTGGCAAAAGGAATCATCGAGCTTGGTGCTTCTTTACCGCTATAACCTTCCATTGAGAAGGTCAAACCAGTGTCCAAATCTTTTGGCTGCATCGGCTCATGCACTGAGATTGGCGCACGCATAGCAGTACGACCTGAGTAACGGCGCGGTTGACGCGCGATTTTCAGACCAGTCATACGGTAGTCCGCTTCAGGCGCAGCGCCTTTGATACCTGCAAGCTTAGGATGGGTGGCAATCAATGCATTGATAACATCATCTAGCTGCGTCCAGTCGACATCACGACCTTCAATACTGCTATGCACAGCATGTATCCAGCGCCAGCCTTCTTTAATACTGCTCATCGGATGGTAGTATTCGTTGTCATAAACTTGGAAGAAACGCTGCGCACGACCTTCAGCTGATATCAATGTGCCATCCGCTTCTGCAAAGCTAGCCGCTGGCAATACAATATCGACGTCCTTATGCCAATCAAGCAGCTGATGATCTAACGCAATGACCGTTTTATCAGTCAGTAGCTGTGTCAATTTATTGGCATCAATCGCATCTGTTAGCTGGTTTTCTGCAACCACAACCACATCGTAATCAGTGGCTAGCAGCTCTTCAACTGACTGACCGCCAAGCATACAAACGCCCATGCTGTTGGCATCAGGAACCGTTAGATAGATACCGGCTTGCGCATGATAGCTATCATTCACTTCTTTTAGCTCAAGCTTGGTTGCAGGCTCACGCTCGACATCGTCTTGTGCTTCTGTATCAACGCCCGTTTCCGGTTTGTTGGGTTTAGCAGACAAGTCTTTGTCTTCGCTTTGCTGAGCAGTTGCTGTTTGTGCTTCAGCGGCGCGAACCTGCTCATTATGTGCCTCAACTTGCTGCTGTTCCGTTGCTTTAATCGCAGCACGTTTTTGTGTTAATGCTTGAGTAATCTGTGCCGCCGCTTCTATTAATGCGGTAGACGACAGGCTAGTACCAGAGATGATTAATGGCTTATCCGCTTGAACCAAATCATAAGCGATCTGCTGAGCCAATGCTTGCATCGCATCCACATTAGCGTCTTGTTCAGCCGCTTGTGGGTCCGCTACTTCTGCTAAATCATCAGCGAAGTTAGCAATTTCATCAGCGACTTTAAAACCAAGTTTAGTGATGTCTTCAGGTGTCGCGACTACGCTCACTTTACTGATGTCTTCTAGCTTGGTTTGGGTCACATCAATGACATAAACTGGGCTTAATGCATCTTGCGCGATACGCTTAACTGGTTCAGCAAGCCAAGGCTGCGTTTGCAGCGCCGCCGCCATTTTTAGGCCTTCGTTCTTTGCGGCTTGGCGTACTGATAGCGCCACTCGTGATGAGGGTTTGCGTGATGTCCTCACCTAATACGAGCACTGCATCATGCGTTTCGATATCGGTCATGCTAGGGTTATAAATGCCTTCCGTGCTAAGCACTTCGATGCATTTATTGACCAGTGCTTGTTGCTGATGATTCAGACCTGTTGAGAAGTTATCAAAGCCAACGAGGTTTTTTAGGGCAAAGTTAGTCTCAAGGCTGGCGCGGCGAGCCAATACCAATGACTTTTTTATCTTTGATACGTTTGATGGTTTCATCAAGAGCATAGTCGATATTGATTTTGACATGTTTATCATTGATGCGCTCAAACGCTTGGTTGGACGATCAGCGCGGTTGACATAACCGTAACCAAAGCGACCACGGTCACATAAGAAGTAACGGTTTACTTCGCCGTTATAGCGGTTTTCGATGCGGCGCAATTCACCATATCTCTCACCCGGTGAGATATTACAACCTGCTGAGCAACCATGACAGATGCTTGGTGCGTACTGCATATCCCATTTGCGGTTATAGCGTTCAGAATGCGTTTTATCGGTAAATACACCCGTTGGGCATACTTCGGTTAAGTTGCCTGAGAACTCGCTTTCAAACTGACCATCTTTATCACGGCCAAAGTAGACGCGATTGTTTGAGCCATAAACACCCAAATCTTCGCCGCCTGCGTAGTCTTTATAAAAACGGACACAACGATAGCAAGCGATGCAACGGTTCATCTCATGGGCGATAAATGGCCCAAGCTCTTGGTTATGATGGGTGCGTTTGGTAAAGCGATAGCGACGACGGCTATGACCTGACATATAAGTCATGTCCTGCAAATGACAATGTCCGCCTTCTTCACAAGTTGGACAGTCATGTGGATGGTTGGTCATGAGTAGCTCAACCATCGACTTGCGGAATGCTTTGGCTTCATCGTCAGTCACGGAGATGTACATATCATCGCCAGGGGCGACCATACATGACATGACGAGACGACCACGACCTGCTTCCATATCGTCTTTATTCTGGAATTGCTTGACCGCGCACTGACGGCACGAGCCTACTGAGCCTAGGGCTGGATGATAACAAAAATACGGCACATCAATGCCGAGTGATAAGCAGGCTTGTAGTAAGTTGTCGCTGCTATCTACTTCGACAGTGGTTCCATCAATATGTATGACTGCCATGCCGCTCTCCTTATTTCACTGCTGGCTGTTGGTTGGCTGCCGCATCAATCACATCGACACCAACCGCCTGCGCGATTTTTTGATCAAACTCTGGACGGAAATATTTAATCGCACTCATTAGTGGTTCCATCGCACCTGGTGCATGGGCACAAAACGTCTTGCCAATCCATAAGTCACGCGTCAGGCCCTCTAGTTTTTCGACATCGCCCACTTGTCCCTCACCGTTATTGATAGCGGTCAGCAATTTGACGCCCCACGGTAAGCCATCACGACACGGTGTACACCAGCCGCACGACTCGCGTTGAAAGAAAATCTCAAGGTTACGAAGTAACGGCACCATATCTTGCGACTCATCGACGACCATGATAAGCCCAGTACCCATACGGCTACCCGCTTCTTGAATGGTGTCAAAATCTACGACCACATCCAAATAATCGGCGGTTAAAAAGTCCGTCGAGGCGCCGCCCGGTAACCAAGCCTTCAGCGTTTTACCATCTTTCATACCACCGGCTAAATCTTCAATGATTTCGCGAGCCGTATAACCAAAGGGTAACTCCCAGAGGCCTGGATCATTGACCAAGCCTGAACAGCCAAATAATTTGGTGCCTGGCGTTTTACTTTTACCTTTAATCTCGGATAGTGATTGATACCACTCTACGCCGTGATTCAAGATGGCTGGCATATTGCATAAGGTCTCAACGTTATTGACAACCGTTGGTCTGCCCCATGCACCAGAGATTTGCGGGAAAGGGGGTTTGGTACGTGGGTTAGCACGGCGACCTTCTAAGCTGTTAATCAATGCGGTTTCTTCACCGCAAATATAACGTCCAGCGCCAGTATGCACATGCAGATTAAAACTAAAATCTGAGCCTAAAATATTGTCGCCCATGAGATTGTTGGCCAAACATTCTTCGATAGCAGCGACCAAACGTTCAGCGGCCAAGATATACTCACCGCGGATAAAGATATAACCGTCAGTGGCACCAATCGCATGCGCGGTAATAAGCATACCTTCAATCAACTGAAACGGTAAACGCTCCATTAATAGACGGTCTTTAAAAGTACCCGGCTCCATTTCATCAGCATTACAGATAAGATAACGCGGCAAACCGTCCGGCGGCGACATAAACGACCACTTTAGACCCGCGTTAAAACCTGCACCGCCGCGACCTCGGACATTGGCGGCTTTAATCATATTGCCGACGTCTTTTGGCGATTTAGATAGCGCTTCTTTTAGACCAGTGAAGCCTTTTAGAGACTCATAAGTGGCTAAATCAAGCACCGCATCATGATGCGCCAAACGCCAAGTCAATGGCTTGGTTTCGCTAGTGGCTGTCGCTTTATCGCCATAAATTGGAACACGCTGTGCATTTAGCTGGCTTGGCGCTTGGCCTTGACCGCGACGAGCAATCTGCTCTGAAATCGTTAAACTCATGCGTATAGCTCCAATAATTGCGCGACCTCGGAGGGCTGGACAGGGCCGTAAGTGTCTTCATCAATTAGTACCGCTGGCCCCTTATCACAGTTGCCCAAGCAGCAAATTGGCAATAGCGTAAAACGTCCATCAGCAGTTGTCTGACCATACTCAATACCCAGCTGTGATCTGATCTCAGCTGACAACGCTTCATAACCTGTCAAATAACAAGCCACGGAGTCACAGATGAGAATCACATGGCGACCGACAGGCTGGCGATAGATACGGTTAAAGAAAGTGGCGACCCCATCCATGTCTGACATCGGGATGTCTAGGATGTTGGCAATAGCGTTTGCTTGCGCATCATCGACCCAGCCGTTGCGCTTTTGCACAATTTTTAGCGCATCTAATGAGGCAGCACGCGCCTGTGGGTAATGGTGCATAAACTCATGAATGGCAGCGATTTCCTCAGTGGTGAGGATGCTTTCCACATCTACTTTTGGCATTTTGTCGGAAACAATTTTCATAATCTTCTGTCTTTCCTCACTCATCCTGCTCTATCACAAGCCAATATCAGTCTACTTAAAACCGTGGTTATATCGACAAGCGACAGCATTTTGGTGTGCCATCAGGCAATAATATATTGATGAACAAATACTTTTTAAGCAGCGGTTTAACCTTAAAGATCAAAATCTTAACGATCGCAGTCCGCCATCACAATATCAATCGATGCCAAATACATAATGGCATCAGAAACCAGTGAGCCATTAATGACCGATGGCATCTGCTGTATATGAGCAAACGTTGGCGTACGGATACGCGTACGATAGCTCATTGTGGCTTTGTCTGAGGTAATATAATAACTGTTCAGACCTTTGGTCGCCTCGACAATCGTCGTACACTCACCCGCTGGCATTACAGGACCCCATGATACGGAGATAAAGTGGTTAATCAGCGTTTCGATATCGTTCAGTGTACGGTCTTTCGGCGGTGGTACGGCCAGTGGATGATCTGCCTTATAAGGGCCTTGTGGCATGTTGTCCATACATTGACGAATGATACGTAATGACTGACGCATCTCCTCAACTTTGACCATACAGCGATCATAAGCGTCACCGTTGTAACCAACTGGCACTGCAAAATCGTAATTCTCATAGCCCATGTAAGGACGCGCTTTACGCATATCGAAATCCACGCCTGTCGCGCGCAGACCAGCGCCCGTCACGCCCCAAAGCCAATGCTTGCTTGGCATTGTACTGAGCGACGCCTTGGGTACGACCTTTGAGCACGCTGTTTTGTAGTGCTGCTTTGACATACTCGTCCAGGCGCTTAGGCATCCAATCTAAGAACTCACGCACCAAACGCTGCCAGCCACGTGGCAGATCAGCCGCCGTACCACCGATACGGAACCAAGCCGGATGCATACGGTAGCCTGTCACGGCTTCGATGACGTCATAGGCTTTTTGGCGATCGGTAAACATATAAAATACAGGGGTCATACCACCTGCATCCTGAATGAATGTACCGACGTATAGCAAATTGTTGGTAATACGGAAAAACTCGCTCATCATCACACGGATAGTCTCGGCGCGAGGGTGGGACGGTAATCCCAGCGAGCTTTTCGACTGACATGATATAAGGCAGCTCATTCATCACACCGCCTAAATAATCGATACGGTCGGTATAAGGAATAAATGAGTGCCATGTTTGACGCTCAGCCATCTTTTCTGCGCCGCGATGGTGATAGCCAATATCAGGGATACAGTCGACGACTTCCTCGCCATCCAACTGTAGTACCAAACGAAACGCACCGTGAGCGGAGGGTGGTTAGGACCGATGTTCAAGAACATAAAGTCTTCATCACGACCTGAGCGCTTCATGCCCCACTCTTCTGGGACAAAACGTAGGTTTTCTTGCTCGTATTGCTGCTTGGCGGTATTCAAGAAATACGGGGTAAATTCAGTCGCACGCGCATGATATTCTTTACGCAGTGGATGACCTTCCCAGTATTTTGGCAATAAAATACGGGTCAAATGCGGATGATCTGTAAAGACAATACCGAACATGTCCCACACTTCGCGCTCATACCAGTTGGCATTTGGCCAAATATTGGTCGCGCTTGGGACATTGAGGTCATCTTCGCTCAGTGCGACCTTGACACGTATATCACTATTGCGCTCAAGCGACATCAGGTGATAAAACACCGTAAAGTCACTGTCAGGCAACCCTGCGCGATGCTGACGCAGACGCTCATCTATCGCTGACAAGTCAAATAGCATGACGTGGGGCTTGGGCAGTTTGCGCAAAAATAAAAGCACGTCTAATAAATCTGCACGCGCCACCCAGACTGTTGGAATCTCATCCACAGTGTGCTGTACGACAAATTTACCAGCATACTTTTGCTCCAGCTCTGTAATGACGGCTGGGACGGGCTTGATCTTAGGATCTGTGTTTTCGACTACCGTGACCATGAATGATGTATTCCTTCATTAATCATAACTGAGCGATGTCAATCAAAGTGAGGCTATGTCAGTCATAACCAAACCATGATGAGCGCATAAAATATTGAGGTTGCTAAATCTACATGCTATCTAAATTTAGATACTGTCTAAACTTAGATGCTGTCTGGGCTACGCAAGTTTTTGACAGCGATACGATCTGCTTGCTTACGGTCACGCTCAGGCGTCATTTGCGGCTGATAGATACCCTGCTCATTGACATGGATGCCCAGCGGACGACGCTCTTTGGTGATAGATTCTTGCAATAACATCAAGCCTTGAATCAATGCTTCTGGACGCGGCGGACAGCCTGGCACATACACATCGACAGGGATCACTTTATCCACCCCTTGTACGACCGAGTAGATATCATACATGCCGCCTGAATTGGCACAAGCACCCATAGAGATGACCCATTTTGGCTCAAGCATTTGCTCATAAAGACGCTGAATAACAGGGGCCATTTTGACAAAACATGTACCAGCAACGATCATCACATCTGCCTGACGGGGTGAGGCGCGGATAACTTCGGCCCCAAAGCGTGACAAATCATGAACGGCGGTTAAGGTAGTGGCGTATTCAACATAACAGCAAGACGTACCAAAGTTAAATGGCCAGAGCGAGTGCTTGCGCCCCCAGTTTGCTGTCGAATGAACGAGGTCTTCGAGACGACCCATAAAGACGTTTTTATTGACTTCATCTTCGATAGGATCATTGACCGTTTGGCGGGTCTGTGCAGGGTAGGTATCTGCATCAGGGTTGGCTTTTGTTAATGTGTATTTCATAACATACAACCTTTATATTAAGCTTGGCGTCATACTCATCTTGTATACGCTGTCGCCAAAAATTTCGTTATTAATAAGGGGCCAATCACAAGCAATCGTTGCAACAAAATGCGATCAGCGAAAGCCAGCAGTACTCACTAGTGCGCAGGCTTGTCGTTTTGTGCAGACGTCGCAAAGTCCACAGACGTCACATTACCTGTGGTATTGATATGATCAATGTTTTGTAGATGGCGACGGTTGGCTTCGATATTGTTTGAGACATTGATTTGACCGGATGATTGCGCGGGTACTTTACCAGTAGGATCGACCATCAGCTCATGAGCACCATCAAACTTGGTGATGTCTGCCAAATTAAAACCAGCTGGCGCAGCATGTAGCCGAGGTTTTTTGCGGCGCTTGTCAGCAGGTGCCCAGTTCATCGCACCCAAGCTCAGCTCATAAATCAAACCGATAATCAGAATAGTGATAAAGGTAGCAGCAGCGGCAAAACCAAGCCAGCCGGCCTCTCGCACTGACACAGAATACGCGTAGAGATACAGCGCCTCTAAATCGAAAATCACAAAGAAAATCGCGACCAAATAGAATTTAGCAGACAAACGAATACGGGCGTTGCCAGATCCGACAACACCCGCTTCAAATATCTCTTCTTTTTGTAAGCCTTGAGAGCGACCACCAAGTAAACGCGGTACCACCAGCATAAAGACAACTAGCCCAATGGCGGCTAAGATAAAAGCAACTGCTGACCAATTAAAAGCAGACATGATAATACGTGCTCCTCACCCAATCGAGTGTTAGACACAGCGCAGGCACTGACCCATTAAGGCCGCCTCACGACAGGTATAACGCAGACGAAAACACAAAGCAGTTGTCATTCACTGACACTGTGTTTAAGTAACTGTCATTGAGTCACATGTTAGGTATTTTGCTGGTAATAACCAATTATCAAGCTTATTAACGACGATGTCAGACCTGACCAACGGTAGAGATTCCGGTATGCACGCGGATAAAGGCTGGTCGCCCAACGCATCTTCTAACAACGTAAGATCAACGTATTAAATCAATATCATATCTGACTGCGTACTTAATTGATTTAATAGCTCATTACACGTGGTTAATAATGACGTGACAACTGGCATAAATTATTTATGTACTATACGCATATCAGTGCCTAAAAGCTAGTTTTTAACTGTATTCGACGGTCATTTTCTATGAAACAAAATGTGTTTTTTTTACCAAAAATTATGATATAGACGTTACCTTATATTAACCCCAAATCCATGCTTTGTTCGATGCGCAAACGCTGTCACGCTATTTATCAAAAATCAAGCGCGCTCATACCCTATTTTCATCACCCAACTCCTCCCCAAAAGTGACCGTTTTTGCTTTATAATGACCCACCTAATTTTACGATATGTCATCATCAAACCTTAAATTCTATTATCCTTATAACAAACATTATTAAGATATCAATTGTGCTATATCAGCGCTACCCTCTTTTTGCTTTTTGTCTTACAGGTCACGTTATGAGTCAACTCAATCCCAAACAACAAGAAGCCATGCTCTACGTATCCGGCCCACTACTTGTGCTCGCAGGTGCTGGCTCCGGTAAGACCTCGGTGATCACGCGTAAAATTGCGTATCTGATTCAAGAGTGCGACATGCCAGCCGAGCGCATCACAGCGGTGACCTTTACTAATAAGGCGGCACGTGAAATGAAAGCCCGTGTGAGCAAACTGCTCCCAAGCGAAAAAACGCGCGGCTTGACTGTATCGACCTTTCACCAATTTGGCCTGCAGTTTTTGCGCTATGAGCTGATGCATACGCCACTAAAAGGCAACTTCTCTATCATGGACAGCGATGACAGTAAGCGCCTCTTGATGGAGCTGATGATGCGCGACAACTTGAGTGGCGCTGAAAGTCGTGAGCTGGTTGGTAAAGCCATCAAGATGATCTCTGATTGGAAAAACGATTTGATTGAGCCTGACAAGGCGATGGAGACGTTAGACGATCCAGAAGACATGATTTTTGCGACCTTGTATGCGCTTTATGAGCGTAACTTGCGTGCGTATAATGCCGTCGATTTTGATGACTTGATTGTACTGCCGACCAAAATCTTGCGTGAAAATAGAGAGCTGCGAGACAAATGGCAAAACCGTATTCGTTATCTATTGGTCGATGAGTATCAAGATACCAATACCGCCCAGTATGAAATGATTAAGCATCTGGTTGGTCCGCAAGGTCGTTTTACCGTGGTAGGTGATGATGACCAATCTATCTATGCGTGGCGCGGGGCGAAGCCTGAAAACATGGCACTGCTAAAAGAAGATTTCCCAAAACTAAAAATCGTCATGCTTGAGCAAAATTATCGCTCAACCACCCGTATCTTGACCTCTGCCAATGCCGTTATTCTGAACAACGAGCATTTATTTGAAAAAAACTGTGGTCAGATAAAGGTCAAGGCGAAAAAATTCGGATTATCAACTGCCGTAATGATGATGATGAATCTGAGCGCGTCGCCAAAGAAATCGTCACGCACAAATTGCGTTTTGGTAATGAGTGGGAGCAGTATGCAGTACTCTACCGCAGTAACTTTCAGGCACGAATGCTTGAGGCACAATTGCGCCAGCTACAAGTCCCTTATAAGCTATCAGGCGGTCAATCGTTCTTTGCGCGTAGTGAAATCAAAGACATCATGGGCTATCTACGCTTGATTTTGAACCCTGAAGATGACAGCGCGTTTTTACGTATTATCAATACACCCAAGCGCGGTATGGGACCTGCTACGCTAGAAAAGCTTGGCTTATTTGCTCAAGAGCATAGTATCTCGCTACTGGCTTCTTGTACTCATGCCGGCTTGGCTCATGTGTTGCCGTCAAAAGCGTATGGCACGATCAAAGAGTTTGGCGAGTTCATCGAGCACTATACACGTGAGCTCGATCAACACCCTGATCCTGTGCCAATCGTACGCCAAATGATTGATGAGACGGGTTATATAGATTTTGTCCGTAGCGATGCCAAAACCCCGCAGCAAGAAAAAAACCGTATTGATAATATCGATATGCTCTATACCAGTATCCAATCTCTCATTAATCGCGCAGAAGAAGACGAAGACCGCACGATTGATACCATCATTCGTAAGCTGGTCTTGCTCGATATGCTCGAGCAGCAGCAAGAAGAAGAGAACACCAACAAAGTCAATCTAATGACCTTGCATGCTGCAAAAGGTTTGGAGTTTGATTTTGTTTATATCATGGGGCTTGAAGAAGAGATGCTACCGCATCGTAACTCTATTATGAGTGAGACGATCGAAGAAGAGCGTCGTCTGATGTACGTAGGCATCACCCGCGCGCGTCGTGAGCTGACTTTGACGCTTGCGGCCCAGCGCCGTGCCGGTGGTCAGATGCGCGTGACCTCAGAGTCCAGATTTTTGGACGAGCTACCTGAAGATCATGTTGACTGGCCCGCCAAGGCCAAAAAGAAAAAAAGCCATCAAAGACCCAGAAGCGGTCGCTGATGAGTACTTAGCCAATATTCGCGCTTTATTGGGTAAGCGCTAACATCAATATTGACAGTGCTGATGCCAAAAGAACTGACTCGGCAAACGCTAACCCGACGTTTTGCCATTTGCTATTATTAACACTTTATAAAAGATATTGGAATCCTTATGCCTACCTCGATGCCCGATCAGGAACGACCATCAGTGCTACCAGGAGATTATAATCCGGCTGAATACAGTGCCGAATATAAACTGCTGTATTTGCAGGATTTGGTTGCTGATAAAGCATATGAGGCGATTACAGAGTTTTTAGAAAAGCAGTCTGAGTATGAAATTGCAAGCCTACTAGAGTCTTTCCCGACTCAAAACCGCCTACTCATCTGGGAGCAAGTACCAGAGAGCATTAAAGGTGAGGTACTTGCTGAGCTCGAGTACGATACCCGCCAGCCATTATTAGAGAATATTTCTTCTCAAGAAATCTCGCTATTTACCCAAGATCTTGATGCCCAAGACATCTCTGAGATTTTGGATACTGTCACTGAGAGCGTACGTACCTCAGTCATGGCAACGCTCGATGAAGAAACGCGCGTCCAAGTCAATAAACTTGATACGTATGATGACTGGGAAGTTGGGAGCTACATGGATCCCGATATTATCCAAATACGGGATGATATCTGTCTGGCGGATGTACAGGATTGGCTACGCGAAAACGAGGATCTGCTCGATGACGAAAGCCAAGAACTGCTTGTTGTCGATCAAAGCCAGCAATTACTTGGGCTATTGAGTCTGGTAGATCTGATTAAACATGATCAAAACACCCTAGTCTCAGAACTGATTGATACGGCTATCACCATCAATGATCGCCTAGATATCCAAGATGCTGCAGCGATTTTTCGTTCAGAAGACATTCGTTTCGCCCCCGTGACAAATAGCTATGGCGAGCTGGTTGGACAGCTAAATGGCGAGGACATCATGGAGATTATCCAAGATGATGTCGATAGCACTATGAAAAATCTTGCTGGTGTCAGTCAAGACGAAGAGCTGTTTGCGCCTATTTTGACCAGTGCCAAAAGCCGTAGTGTTTGGCTGGGTATCAATCTATGTACCGCGCTCTTGGCAGCCGCGGTGATTGGACAATTCGAGGAAGTCTTGGCACAAGTGGTGGCGCTGGCGATATTGATGCCTGTGGTCGCCAGCATGGGCGGTATTGCAGGCTCGCAAACCTTGACCGTCGTTATCCGCGGGATGGCAATGGGTCAAATCGGTGGTTCTAACCGAGTCTGGCTCCTTAATAAAGAGCTGTGGGTTGGCGCGATAAACGGTATCATTTGGGCGATCATCATGGCATTTATTGCCCAATTATGGTTTCATGACATCGAAATTAGTGCTGTCATTGGCTTTGCCATTGCGATCAACATGACGGCGGCGAATGTCTCGGGAATTAGTATACCGCTGTTACTTAAGCGCATGAACATTGACCCAGCCTTGTCTGCCTCGGTGATTTTGACCACCGTGACGGATATTGTTGGTTTTATGTCATTTTTAGGCTTGGCGAGTGTGTTAATACTCTAGTGAATTGCTAAATAATAAAGTATCCAATAAAAACACAGCATTGCTATTCATATATCATTGTTGTTTATAAAATATTGTTAAATAGTCTTAATTTATAAAACTTCTAAATCGTTAAGTGAGTGTGTTATGCAAGCTGTACAAGTGAAAGTAGTCAATCCTAAAATTATTGAAGATGAAGCATTTTCTCTACCGACTCGCGCTACCGATGGCAGTGCTGGTATCGATCTGCGCGCTTGTATTGATGAGCCTTTAACGATCAAAGCAGGCGAAACCCACTTGATCGGTACGGGCCTTGCTGTTTATATTCAAGACCCTAATTATGCCGGTATGATATTGCCACGCTCAGGCCTTGGCCATAAGCACGGCATCGTCTTGGGTAACTTGGTTGGGCTGATTGATGCCGACTATCAAGGTGAGCTGATGGTCAGTATTTGGAATCGCAGTAACGAAGACTTTGTTCTCAACCCAAGCGATCGCATGGCACAGTATATCGTGGTGCCTGTTGCCCGTCCTGAGTTTGAAGTGGTTGCAGAATTCAGTGATGAAAGCGTGCGCGGTGCTGGCGGATTTGGACATTCAGGCCGTCAGTAATTATTCGCTCAATTAATGATCGTTGAGGTGGCGATTTCAGGTTAGCAGTGCCAGTTTAGTGGCTAAAATAATTATTGGGATGGCGACTAAGAGTAATTGTTTACATTAATAGAATGTTACGCTACCCGTTTTGTATTCATAATTACCTATTTACCACGTCAATAAGGAGAATAAGCCATGCCATCTTTTGCGGCGCAGCAATCCTTATTTCGTGCTTATGACATCCGTGGTACAAACACGCATTTCACCGATGAGTTTGTACAAGCGCTGGGCCATCGTTTTGCTCAGCTCTATAGCGCTGAGTCACACCACCTGACACAAGCGCTAACCCAAGATATCGATGCCAATACTGCTGATGTTACTTATTCTCCCGATAGCACCATGAATGTTCAAGAGGATACAGTAGCCGAAACTATCGTGGTGATCGGCTACGATATGCGTCATGGCAGCGAATCGATTGCACGTACACTCTCTACTGTATTAGCCCAACAGGGTTTATGCGTTATCCAGCTCGGTCTTGTTACCACACCCATGATGGCGTTTTGGGCAAAGCAGTATCAAGGTCATGGCATTATTGTAACCGCCAGCCACTCTGCCAAAGACGTATTGGGTATCAAGTGGTTGGTCAATCATAAATCTCCTAGTAGCTTAGAGATACAAGCCCTTTATCAACAATTAATCTCTCATACTCATTACTTATCTAAAAATCAGGTCGAGCAAGCAACCTTAGACTCAGAACCAGACTCACACTATATAAATATTAGCAGCAATACTGAATTGTCTAGAGCTTTGCTTAAAGAGCTGCTTGCCAAGCAAGTAGCAGATGTCTATATCGCGGCTATTGAGCAAGTCTTTTGCCAGTTGACTCAGGATAATCAGACAGCACCTACAAACAACCGAAAAACAGCGTCTAAGCTTGATTTGGTTGTGGTTATTGATTGTATGCACGGTGCCACTGGCAACATCACTCAGCGCTTATTTGACCGTTTTTGCCAGCATGTCATTGTGCTCAATGACACGCCAGATGGCAGTTTTCCTCTTGGTAATCCTGATCCAGCCGAGCCCAACCGTCTAACAGCGCTGCAGCAAGCTGTTGCTTTTCATTGTGCCGATATTGGTTTAGCATTTGATGGTGATGGTGATCGTTTGATGATCGTTGATAATAACGGCAAAGTGGTCATGCCTGATCACCTACTCTACTTGTTAGCACGCATTGCCATAACAGAACGTCCGGATTCTTTGACCAGCTCCTTAGCGTCTGAGGTGCTATTTGATATTAAATGCGCGCATCATCTGCCAAAGCTACTGGCGGATCTTGGCGCGATGCCAGTGATTAGCAAAACCGGTAGCAGCTTTATGCGCCAACAGGTACAGCATCCTGATAGTCAAATTGTCTTTGCAGGTGAGCTATCAGGGCATTTTATTTTTAATGATGGCCGCTTTATCCCTTATGATGATGCCATATATGCTGCATTGCGCTTACTGCATTGGTTTGTCAAGTCTCGTAATATCTTAGATGATAAAAATGCACTATCAGATATTCTCCAACGCTTGCCCGCCATGGTCAGTACAGCAGATCATTATCTGCCGATGCCGCAGACTGCTAGGACAGATTGCTCAATCATGGAGCAATTAACGAGGGTTTGTACCTACTTGCAGCAGCTAGCGAGCGTGACGACTCATGCTGATTCGTTTGATATTTCTGATTACCGACTAGACGCCGCCAATCTACCAACGGCTTTATGTGCGTCACCAGTCTGTACTTGCTCCACTATCAGATCCCATATAGCTGTCGAACAAGCCAAGTCTTTATTGCCAGCAGGCACTAGACTTAGCTGCATTGATGGTGTGCGCTTGGATTTTGCGCACGGATTTGGCGTGTTGCGTCAATCAAATACCAGTAATAGCCTGACTGCGCGCTTCGCTGGTGACAGCATGGATGATCTAAAAGACATTCAAGCGACCTTTGCCGCGTTGTGTCGCCCATTTGATGCAGAGCTGGCAACACAGATTATCGCCATGCCTGCTGAATAACGGCATTAAACCTGTATCGATTAAATATGCTAAAAAGAACAACCCATTTAAAACCCGCCCTTTAGGAGTTAGGAATGACACTTAATTTAGATGACGCCAAAAACACCGCTGAAGTATTAACCACTGCCCTGCCCTATATTCAGCGCTTTGTTGATAAACTCATCGTGGTGAAATATGGCGGCAATGCCATGACCGATCCTGAACTCGAAAGCTCATTTGCTCGTGATATTGTCTTGCTGAAAACGGTCGGTATACATCCAGTCGTTGTACATGGTGGTGGCCCACAAGTTGATAACTTGTTAAAGAGCTGGGTCGTCAGTCTGATCGTATCGATGGGATGCGTGTGACTGACAAAAGCACGATGGATATCGTAGAAATGGTGCTTGGCGGCAGTGTCAACAAATCGATTGTTAGCTTGATTAACAAGCACGGCGGTCGCGCAATTGGCCTCACGGGTAAAGACGCCAATTTGATTCGTGCCAAAAAACTGATGATGGAAAAATCGGTAACGACGGTGTCGTGGTGCCTGTCGATTTAGGATTTGTGGGCGACGTAGTCAGTGTCAATAAAGACGTCATCAATATGCTCATCTCCTCTGATTTCATTCCCGTTATCGCACCACTTGGTGTCGATAAAGAAGGCAATACTTATAATATCAATGCAGACCTAGTCGCTGGTAAGGTGGCGGAGTTTTTACAAGCAGAGAAGCTGATGCTATTGACCAATATCAAAGGCGTATTGGGCCGTGACGGCGAGGTAGTGACTGGGCTAACACCCAAGAAAGTCGATGCTTTAATCGAAGATGGGACGATCTCAGGCGGTATGATTCCCAAAATACAGTGTGCGCTTGATGCCGTGCGTAGCGGTGTTAAAAGTGCCGTTATCGTTGATGGCCGTGTGCCTCATGCCACGTTACTGGAAATTTTCACTAACGAAGGGGTTGGTACACTGATTAGCCGTGAGATAGAGGCCTAATTCAGCTAAAAACAGGAATCAGTCATGTCTCTTCCGCTATGGTTTCTGCTATTTATCTTAGAAAGTATCTACTGCTGGTGGGTCATTGGCTATGGCGGCGCAAAGTGGATAGAGGGCTGGAAGTCGTTTTTTATGATTGACTGGTTTGCCCTTGATTGGACAGCGGAGCAAATCCGCCTCTATGTGCTCATTATTTAGGGCTTTAGTGTAATTTGGTTTATTGTTGGCGTTATCAAGCCCGAGCTAAGATTTAATTATTAGCTCAGGCGTTTTATGACCGTTTTTAACCAAACACACGCTCAAACTCCGCTTCATCAAAACCGCACAGCAGTATCGGCTGATCTTTATCTGCTAATTGACCTTCTACAATCGGACGTTTGATCATACTGGTGTTTTCAACCAATAGCTCAATGGCATTGTCCACACTGGCGTCAGCTGCTTGCTTTTGCTCATCGGTCAGCTTGCGCCATGTTGTGCCGCGCTTATTGAGCACTTTATCAATCCCTAACGCATTCACCCAGCGCTGTACTGTATCTTTATCGACACCTTGTTTTTTATAATCATGAAACTCATAGCTAACGCCTAGCTCGTCAAGCTTATTGAACGCCTTTTTCATCGTGCTACATGATTTGATACCGTAAATGGTGATGGTCATGATGACTCCTTATCATTACTCATAAATACTGGTGAACGTTTCTATTATACCGGAGGCTGATTGGATATAAAAAATACCTCACTTTTAATCGTCAAACCTGATGAGCAAATGCATCATATCGTCGCAATTTTTGCCAAATTACGCTATGCTATGGCATTGTCAAATTCCACCTATTTTGAACAGTATTAAACAAATCCGTATTAAATAAATCAGTATCAACCAATTTCGAGCCGACTATGAGCAACGCCGTGACAGCAGACCAAACCGACAACCATCATTATAACCCGCAAGCGATCGAAGCCGCTCAGCAGACCAAATGGGCCACTGACAAGCGCTTTGAAGTCAGCAATGAGCCAAGCGACAAGCCAAGTCGTTACATGCTGTCGATGTTCCCTTACCCAAGCGGCAAGCTGCATATGGGCCACGTACGTAACTATACGATTTCTGACGTCTTAAGCCGTTATTATCGCCTAAAAGGGTATGAGGTCATGCAGCCAATGGGCTGGGATGGTTTTGGCTTGCCAGCTGAGAACGCCGCGATTGCCAATCAAACGCCACCTGCTGCATGGACGTTTGCCAATATCGACAATATGCGCGCGCAGCTTTAAATTGTTAGGCCTGTCTATTGATTGGTCACGCGAGTTTGCCACTTGTAGCCCTGAATACTATCAGTGGGAGCAGTGGCTATTCTTGCAGTTGTACAAAAAAGGCCTAGTGTACAAAAAGCTATCGACGGTCAACTGGGATCCCGTTGATAATACTGTCTTAGCAAACGAGCAAGTCATTGATGGTAAAGGCTGGCGTAGTGGTGCGGCAGTCGAAAAACGTGACATCCCCATGTATTACTTCAACATCACTGACTATGCCGATGAATTGCTCGACGATTTGGATCAACTAGAAGGTCACTGGCCTTCTGAAGTATTGACCATGCAGCGCAACTGGATTGGTCGTAGTGCCGGTATGGAAGTACATTTCCCTTATGAGATTGCTGGCGAAGAAAACACCTTAGATGTGTTCACCACTCGTCCTGATACTTTGATGGGCGTGACTTATGTCGCCGTTGCCGCAGAACACCCACTCGCACAGTACGCTGCTGAAAAAGACGACATGATTGCCCAATTCTGTGCGATGTGCAAAAAGGTTCAGTGGCTGAGGCCGATCTCGCCAAAGCCGAGAAAATCGGTATGGATACCGGCCTGACCGTCACTCATCCACTGACTGGTGAAGAAGTGCCTGTTTGGGTCGCCAACTATGTACTGATGAGCTACGGCTCAGGTGCAGTGATGGCCGTGCCTGCTCACGATGAGCGTGATTATGAATTTGCGGTAAAGTACAACCTACCGATTAAACAAGTCATCAATACCCCTGATGGCTATTTTGATGATTTAAAAGCAGATGCTAAGGCAAATGATAGTGAAGTCAATCTTGCTTATACCGAGCGCAACACTCTGGTCAATTCAGGTGAGTTTGACGGTTTAGATTTTGAGCAGGCGTTTGATGCCATGCTTGCCAAACTTGAGCCAAAATCGCTTGCCAAGAAAAAAATCCAATACCGCCTGCGGGATTGGGGCGTGTCGCGCCAGCGCTATTGGGGCTGCCCTATCCCAATGATCAACTGTGAGCATTGTGGTACGGTTCCTGTCGAAGAGCAAGACTTGCCCGTTGTGTTGCCAACCGACGTCGTACCTGATGGTCGTGGTAATCCACTCAAGAATATACCAGAGTTTGTCAATACCACTTGTCCTAAATGTGGTAATCCTGCTGAGCGTGAGACCGATACCTTTGACACATTCGTGGAGTCAAGCTGGTATTACGCCCGCTTTGCTAGTCCAACTGACACACAAAACATGGTCAACAAGTCTGCTGCCAATAAATGGCTGCCAGTCGATCAATACGTGGGCGGTGTTGAGCATGCAGTGATGCATCTGTTGTATGCGCGCTTCTTCCATAAGCTCATGCGAGATGAAAACTTGGTCACTGGCGACGAGCCATTTGCCAACCTAATGACGCAAGGTATGGTACTCGCTGGCACCTTCTACCGTGTCAACGCGGATGGCAGTACCACTTACTACTTTGCAGAAGACATCGATATCGACTACAACGACCGTGGACAGCCGATCAAAGCGACCTTAAAGCTGGATGGTCAGCCAGTCACGATTGGCAAAATCGAAAAAATGTCTAAATCAAAAAACAACGGTGTCGATCCACAGCTGACTATTGATAAATACGGTGCGGACACGGTTCGTCTATATACACTATTTACCGCACCTGCCGATCAGACGCTTGAATGGTCAGATGACGCGCTAAAAGGCCCTTACAACTTTGTGAAAAAAGTATGGCGCATCGCTAATGATCACATGCAAGCGCTAACGGCCGCCAATATCAGCATTGATACGCTGAACGGTGCGACATTGAACACAGAGGGATTGAGCAAAGAAGCCAAAAACTTACGCCGTAAAACGCACGAAACCATCGCCAAGATTGATAGTGATTTGGGTGATCGTTTAGCACTCAACACACCTGTATCAAGCCTGATGGAACTTGCCAACGAGTTGACTGCCTTTAACGCCAGTAGTGAGCAAGAGCTACACGTTAAAAACGAAGCGTTGACCAATCTGCTGATTATGCTGTCTGTCTATGCGCCGCACGTTGGTGAGCATTTACTTGAGCAGCTCGGCCTTGATACTTTAACCTTAGATTACCCGACTGTTGATGAAAGTGCGCTGGTACAGGACATGATTACGATGGTCGTTCAGGTCAATGGTAAAATGCGTGGTAAGATGGATGTCGCACCGAACAGCGATCCTGAGCAGCTAAAAGCACAAGCTCGAACGATGGAAAGCGTAGCAAAGTTCATCACAGGCGAGATCAAAAAAGAAATCGTCGTACCCAACAAGCTGGTTAATATCGTGGTTGCAGGCTAGTCGCCTAGGCTTAGTGCTCTAAGCCTTTTTATCATATGAGGATAGCGTTTATGTCGTATAAGCATCGAGCTTGGCAATCACAACCAACGCCAAGCGCACGGCACGTTGGTACAAAACAATCTGGTGGAAAGAAGCTTGCGACGGCATTGCTCACAGCATTACCTATGTTTGCGATATTGGGTACAACGGCAGGTCTAAGTGGTTGCGGTTTTCAGCTACGCGGCTATGATTCGCCAATGCTGCTCAATGCCAACAAAACAGCCGTCATTATCGAAGACAATCGCACCTCATTTCCTCTAAAATTGCCATTGACACGCCGCCTAACCACATTAGGTGTCGATGTCATTGGCAATATGACAGTTGATGATGTGATTCGCAGCAATCAACAAGCTGGTGCTAAACCGATTGCAGCGATCGATATCAGTAACGTGCGTTTTAAACGTTACGAGTTGGTGGGTGTATTGACAGAGATTCGCTTGGTACTCTCTGCTGATGTCAGCTACCAGACGATCGAGAATGGCAAGCCCGTCACGCTTACCAATCCCATTCAAGTCGAGCGTAGCTATCAATACAATGAAGCATCCGTCAGTACTGATGACCAGCAAGGCGACCAAATTCGTGATTGGCTCTATGACAGCTTAGCACGCCGTATCACGGATCAATATGTGGCGATCTCCTTACCAAAAGTTGCACCTGCTGCCAAGCAGTCTGTACTGATGAATAAAGGCACAACGCCAACGGTTGTTGTCTTACCTGAGAAGTAACTTTTAACAAATATTGTTATTAAGCTCTATCATTTGCAGCCATTTAAGTATGAAGAACAACGAGCGTACGCACTAACTTAGTCAGCTAAGCAAGTTCGACAGCGCTCGTCATATTTCTACAAATGCTATCATCTGTTTACCAACCTGTGTCCTACCACGCTATGCAACACACCTTTATACAAGCTTATCCCAAACTCCTGCAATCTTCGGTTGCGGTAGCTGGCTTGTGGCTGGCGCATGGTGACGAGCCATTACTCAGTCAATGGCTCATCGATGCACTACGTCCCCATTGGCGCGCGCAAAACTACGCCATCAAACGTATAGAGCTGATATCGGTGAAGAGTTGGCAAGAAGTATTGTCAGAGCTTGGCAGCCAGTCTCTATTTGATGATGCGAGTGCGGTAATCGTGACTGGCAATCATAAACCTGATAAAGCAGTTATTGCTGAGCTTGAGCGCTTTGCTGTTGAGGCGCAAACAGGTGCGCACAGTCATAGCGTATTATGGCTAACACCTAAGCAAGACAAACGCAGTCAGAGCAGCAAGTGGTTTGCCCCTTTGCTCAATACGGCACTGTCATTGATTGCAATTTATACAACGAGCAGCAGCGCCAGCAGTTGTTGCAAATACAGGCGCAGAAGTTTGGATTACGACTGTCACAAGAAGCGTGGCAACTTCTTATGTCACACACTGAGCATCATCTACTCAGTGCTTATCAAACGCTATGGCGCCTGTCTTATCTGTTTGCACCGCAATTAGCTACTAGCAATAGTGATAATAATGAAGATAACGAGCACTCTAATAGTTTTACACAGCCGGTAAATAATGTGACATTGGATATTGCAGACTTACAAGCAGCCTTAGTCAGCGACGCGCAATTTAGCGTGTTTGATTTGTCTGATGCGATGCTCGCGGGTAATAGCACGCAGGTTGCCAAAATCATGTTTCAGCTAAAGTCGACCGATGAGCCTACTACTTTAGTACTCTGGGCTATTAGCAAAGACATGCGTCAAATTATCCAACTGCTGGATGGTCAAGACCCTCAAGCATTAGGCATTTGGCGTAGTAAGCAAGGGTTATACCAACAAGCATGCCGCCGTCAGTCAAAAGAACAAACGAGCGAATGGCCTGCTCTGCTCTATCGCTGTGACCAAGCCATCAAAGGCCTTATTCGCCAACCAGCATGGGAGCTGTTATTGCAAGCAGCATTGGAGCTGGCAGGCAAGCGTTTATTTACCATACGATAGTACTTCGTGATAGCCAGTCATCATTCACTATCACACCCTATGCCTTATTTTACCAAGTAGTATTTTAAAGGCCTCTCCCTTACTACCTCTTATCATGTCCACCCTTTCCTCATATTTATCCATTAACAGCCGCTTACTTGCTGTTATGTAAACTGTACTACATAGGCCTTAACCTTTCGTAAACTAATTATCATTCCCTTTCGTACATGAAGTCTCTACTATATCTACACTTGATTTAATTGTGATTGGATTGTTGTCATGCGCAAAATAAGCAGAAAATCTGCTATTAAATGGGGTGTCATCACCTTAATTATCGTAGCATTAGGGGCTTTGGCCTATACTTTTTTAAAACCAGAAGAAACCACACCTAACTATTTAACCGCAACCGTTGAAGTCGGTGATATTGAAAACAATGTCATGGCCTCTGGTAAAGTAAAAGCGTTAAATACCGTTGATGTCGGCGCGCAGGTATCTGGCGAGGTAAAACGCCTATACGTTGAAGTCGGTGATGAAGTCAAGCAAGGCGACTTGATTGCACAGATTGACCAAGTGACCCAAAAAAACAACCTGAGCAACGAACAAGCCAGCCTTGAGCAAAGTGAAGCCGCGCTACAAAGTGCGCAAGCAGAATTGCTCAGCAAACAGGCAGCACTAAAAAGTGCCTATTCCGATCTTGCTAGCCGCCAATCTGAGCTCAAACAAGCACAGTCTGATTTTGCGCGTTTGCAAGACTTAGTCGCTATCGATGCTATCTCACAACAAGAATATGACACGCAGGCGACCAGTGTCGAGACAGCAAAAGCAGCCGTTGCCAATGCACGTGCGGCTATCGACACAGCTAAAGCCGCGATTGCGACCACAGAAGCCAATATCAACAGTCAGCAAGCAGCATTACGCAAATCACGAACTAACGTCAGTACTGCTGAAGAAGATCTAAGCTATACCACGATTCGTGCACCAATATCAGGTACAGTCGTTTCTATTACGACTGAGCAAGGTACTACGGTCAATGCTAACCAAACGGCGCCCACATTGGTGACGTTAGCAGATTTATCGACCGTACGTATCAACGCGCAAATCTCAGAAGCTGATGTCATTAACGTCAGTGCTGGTATGCCTGCTTATTTCAATATTATCGGTAATCCAGACAAACAGTATGATGCGACATTAACCGCTATCGAACCTGCCCCAGAGCAGATCAGTAGCACCAGCTCGACAGACGCTGCTATCTATTACGTCGGCTACGTAGAAGTACCAAACCCTGACCGCTTGTTCCGAATCGATATGACGGCACAGATATATATCATCGTCAACGAAGCCAAAAATACTCTATTAGTACCATCAACAGTGATCCAAGAAAAGCGAGCTAAAGAAAAAGGCAAATCAACAACGGGCAAGTTTGTACGTGTATTAAAAGATGACGGAACCGTAGAAGAGCGTACTGTAGAAGTCGGTATTGATAACCGAGTAAATGCGCAAATCTTAAGTGGTTTGAAAGAAGGGGAAGAAGTAATCATCAGTGAAGAGAGCGGTAAGAAATCAGATAGCGGCCGCGTACCTGGCGGACCTCGAATGTAACTTGTGCTTTGACTATGTTGAGTAAGAAAGGCTTGCTAAACATAGCAGCCCTTTCATAACAACACTATAACGCTTATTAGCCTTTATTAAAGACACTGCTATGACTATATCTCAATCTCCTAAACCGTCGACTGAAGATAGCTCTGAAAGTAGCACGGCTCAAAACTTAGGGTCACACACTTCTGCTAATCGCTCAAACAACTCAGCAAAAACCAATACCGCTACCCACTCTGCATCAGGCAAGCCCATTATGGAACTATCTGGCATTATCAGAGAGTTCCCTGCTGGTGAGCAAACCATTCGCGTCTTGCATGATATCAGTCTGACGATTCACCAAGGTGAGATGGTCGCTATCATTGGACAGTCAGGCTCTGGTAAGTCCACCTTGATGAATATCTTAGGTTGTCTAGATCAAGCCACTGCTGGTGATTATAAGATTTATGGTCAATCCGCCCGTAAGCTTGATGCCGATCAGCTAGCAGAACTGCGCCGTGAGCACTTTGGTTTTATTTTTCAGCGCTATCATTTGCTTGGTGATATCAGTGCCAAAGACAACGTCGCCGTCCCTGCCGTGTATGCGGGCATGGATACCGAGGCACGCACCAATCGTGCTGAGAAGCTACTAACTGACCTCGGCCTTGGCAATAAGGTCAACAATCGTCCCAATCAGCTCTCAGGTGGACAGCAGCAGCGTGTTTCTGTCGCTCGTGCACTGATGAATGGTGGCGATGTTATCTTAGCAGATGAGCCAACTGGTGCCCTAGACAGTAAGTCTGGCGAAGATGTCATGGCGATTTTGCATGACCTCAGCGCACAAGGTCATACCATTATCATGGTCACTCATGATCCAAAACTAGCAGCACAAGCAGAGCGTGTGATTGAGCTCAAAGATGGCCATATCATCGCTGACTATCAAACTGAGCATTATAAGCACACAGACAAAAAACCAGAATCTATCCTTGGCGAGCATCGCAAAAGTGCCTTTGGTAGTTTTATTGATCGACTGCTTGAAGCGTTCAAAATGTCTTTGCTTGCCATGCGCGCGCATAAGATGCGTACTCTACTAACGATGCTCGGCATTATCATCGGTATTGCCGCAGTCGTATCTATCGTAGGTCTTGGACAAGGCTCTCAGCAGCAAATCCTTGCCAATATCAGCTCATTAGGTACCAATACCATTACCGTCAATGATGGCTACCCTAGAGGCGATCCTAGACGCCGCTATAACGATGACAATTTGACACCAGAAGATGCAGAGGCGGTCGGCAATCAGCCCTATATTATCAGTGTCAGCCCTCAGGTAAGTGCCAGCTCTAGTGTCCGCTATCGTAATATACAAGAGGATGCTACCGTCAATGGCGTTGGTGAAGACTATCTAACCGTCACTGGTGAGACATTAGCACTTGGCCAAGGGTTTGATGCAAAAAGCATTACTTTACGTAGTCAAGATATCATCATCGATGACAACGCTAAACAGACCTTTTTCTCAGATATTGATAACCCTGTTGGCGAGGTAATATTGGTTGGTAGTGTGCCTGGACGCGTGATTGGCGTACTTGAAGAGAGCGATGGTGGCTTTGGTCCCAGTGTAACGACGCCTACTATCTATATGCCTTATACGACAGTGATGTCGCGCGTCACCGGTAGTACCAATATCGACCGCTTTGTGGCGTTGTTAGATGATAGTATCTCTTCTAGTGCCGCAGAGACGGCCATCTCTGACTTGATAGAGAGTCGCCATGGCAAAGATGACTTTGAGCTACGAAATTCAGATTCTATCCGTCAAACCATTGAGTCGACGACAGGTACGATGACCCTACTTATCTCATCAGTTGCAGTTATTTCGTTAATTGTTGGTGGTATTGGGGTCATGAACATCATGCTAGTCTCTGTCACCGAGCGCACTAATGAAATTGGTGTTCGTATGGCAGTAGGTGCGCGTCAAAGCGATATCATGCAGCAATTTCTCATTGAGGCCGTTCTAGTCTGTATCCTAGGGGGACTGATTGGTATTGGAATGGCATTTGCCATTGGTGAGCTGATTAATAGTGTGGGCGGTGATAGTTTCAAAGTCATCTACTCACCGACTTCTATTATTGCCGCGTTTGTTTGCTCGACATTGATTGGCGTAGTATTTGGATTCTTGCCAGCACGTAATGCTGCCAAACTAGATCCTGTTGAGGCGCTTTCTCGAGACTAATAATTGATTATTGGCTCGCTTTAGCCAAATAGAGCAGTCAATATCGATATAATGGCAAAAATTTAAAGAAACTGGAATAAATTGGCAATTTTATAAGAGAATTACACTTTTTTTATCATGTGGGGTTGTAATTGTCAGAATTATATATATAATGTGCTCTCACGTTTAGGGGATACAAATACTTTAAACGTTAGGGCTGTTAGCTCAGTTGGTAGAGCAGTTGACTTTTAATCAATTGGTCCCGCGTTCGAGTCGCGGACAGCCCACCATATTTTAGTTTAACCTTTATTCATCGTTCTACCCTATCCGGTAGTTGTTTAATAAAGTTAAGTTTAAAAAGCTCTTTTTTAAATGAATTACTCTTGTTGGCAATAATATACATTTATTGTTAGCATAACTTTTAGAAAATTCTATTTAAAGAATTTTCTCTTGCGAAGCTAAAATTGCAGTGTCATTTTTATACGCTTCTCAGGGCTGTTAGCTCAGTTGGTAGAGCAGTTGACTTTTAATCAATTGGTCCCGCGTTCGAGTCGCGGACAGCCCACCATATTTGAAAAGCCCAGTTACTATCATAGTAACTGGGCTTTTTTCGTCTGCACTTTCTATCCTTTATTTTATATCTACTTATGATGTCGCCGTTTAAAAAAGTCGGAAGCTGCCTTTCTTACGCCATAGCAGTTTATGTCTGATCGTATCTTTAATCGTGCGCGGATACTTGGGTGCTTGAGCGATGAACGCATCAAACTCTACCTCACTCATTGCACGCTCTCGGCCATGAGCCATCATTACCATTGATGGTTTTAAATCTCTGATTTTTTTTAACGATTGCTTATAAGCTTTGGGATCATAGACAGGAAATGGCGCCACAAACTTATGACGCAATTTAATGATGAGATCAGCCGTATATACCTGACGACTGGGCAAATGAAATAAAGACAGATCGCGATCGGTATGCCCAGGCGTCTCTAACACTTGCCATTCATCAAACTCTGGGACAAAGTCACCATCGGTGACAGTGATGTCTGGCTGAAGACTTGCTGGATAATATAAGTTTTTAAATGGGCGACCTTGCCGCCTCGCCACATAGTACGCAAGATTCATATCGACCAGATGCATCGCTCGTCCACCAATACCGCCGTACCACTGACTTTTCTTATCAGCAGAGATAATGCGGCATCCAGTCTCTTGGCGAAACCTGCGCGCACCACCCGCATGATCCGGATGCATATGGGTGACCACCACCACTTTTAGGTCTGTTATCGGCCTATTTAGAGTATCTTTGATATACCCAAGTACCATTGGCACATCGGCACGGCAACAGCCGTCTAGTAACATGATTTTATCTGGATATACTGCCAAGTAGCTACTTTGGATATAGCCCTCTAGACGTACAATTTCACACGAACTCATTTATCATCCCCTGATCATTTGATCCTAGTGTCTCTGTATTTTTAGTATAGCGATAATCAATACAAAACAAATTGTTTTCAGTGAACGCTTGTGACTATAGATACGGTTGATAATAGTCGCATAATGCGTAACATCATTAATGACAACGTTTATACTTCCAGTAAAAACGCAAAAAACCCAGCGCTTAGGCTGGGTTTTCTACATTAAGTATTTACTTTATAGATTTAAAGCTGATACCATCAATTATGCTAGCGATTACGCAAGGTCACGAACCTTAGGCTCACGCTCCCATAGACGAGATTTTGCATTTTCTACAAAGCTGTCAAGCTTAGCGAGCGGTGTGACAAACTCATCTTTTTCTACAGGAAGTTTACTTAAGATAAACTCATCCGTTGCACCGCAATAAGCAATGGCTTTACAGTGTACATAAGCATCAGTGAACCAATCTAGCGTTGAGCTATCCTCCGCCAGTTTCTTAGCTTGATCCGGCATAATGATACTCACTACCGCATCGAAGAATACAGAGGGTGCGCCAGCAACACGCTCATCTGCTTGGATACGCGTATTGTCGTCAAGCTTGACTTCTTTGCTAGGAGCAACAATTTTGACCATACCGCCTTGAGCATTAATAGCATCTTCAAACTTCTTAACTTGCTCATGGTTTGATCCTTCAGCCACTAAGATACCAACCAAACGGCCTTTTAGTGATTTAGGCGTACGACCAATCGTTTGCAGAGGCTTAGAGGTGTCCATATCTTGTACTGGTGCTGCTGGTTCTGCCGCTTCTGGTAGCTCCATACCTAAGGCATTGGCAACACGATTAGCTAGATCTTCATCAATATTGATAAGGTGACTGAGCACGCGAGTACGAACATGCGCAGTATCTACTTTACCCAGCTCAAACGCGTAGGCTGATGCAATGTGTGCTTGTTCAGCAGGGGTTTGGCTACGATAGAACATACGTGGCTGACTATAGTGATCAGCGAAGCTCTCAGCACGGATACGACCTTTTACGCCATCGTCCAGTTTTTCATGAAACGAGTTAAAACCTTTTGAGGACTTTCACGTGGACGGTCTAGATCTAGACTTTGAGGCTCATAAAGCACACGAGTCTTAGGCACTTGCATTTGCATATGACCGTCTTGCTGGTTATTTGCAAACGGACATTTAGGCGCATTGATAGGAATCTGAACAAAGTTTGGTGAGCCCAATCGTGACAACTGAGTATCTAAGTAACTAAATAGACGGCCTTGCAGTAAGGGATCGTTACTAAAGTCGATACCAGGTGGTATATGCGATGGACAGAAGGCTACCTGCTCAGTTTCTGCAAAGAAATTATCTGGGTTACGGTTTAGTACCATTTTACCGATGATTTTAACTGGCACTAGCTCTTCTGGAATCAGCTTAGTGGCATCTAAGTGGTCAAATGGAAACTCATTGGCCTCTTCTTCGGTAAAGAGCTGTACACCAAGCTCCCACTCAAAATACATACCATTTTCAATCGCTTCATACATGTCACGGCGGTTATAATCAGGGTCAGCACCAGATATTTTTACAGCTTCATCCCAAATAAGCGACTGTACACCTGCTACTGGTTTCCAATGATAACGGAAGAAAGTACTCTTACCTTCTTTGTTGAGCAAACGGTAGGTATGAATACCAAAACCTTCCATCATGCTAAAGCTACGCGGCAATGCACGATCACTCATCAGCCAAATCAGGTTATGCATCGTCTCTGGGCTTAGCGAGACAAAGTCCCAAAAGGTATCGTGTGCAGAGGCCGCTTGCGGAAACCCGCGATCCGGCTCCGGCTTGACTGCATGAATGAGATCAGGAAACTTAATGGCATCTTGAATAAAGAAGATCGGCATATTATTACCGACTAAATCCCAATTACCTTCTTCGGTATAAATCTTTACCGCAAAGCCGCGGACATCACGCGGCGTATCTTTTGAGCCTTTATTACCGGCAACGGTCGAAAAACGGGTAAAAAGTGGTGTTTGTTTACCAGTCTCAGTCAAAATTTTGGCCGTTGTATACTCTTCTAATGATTCGGTCAGCTCAAAATAACCGTGTGCCGCACTACCACGCGCATGGACAATACGCTCAGGAATACGCTCATGGTCAAAGTGGTTGATCTTTTCACGTAGTACAAAATCTTCTAATAGCGTAGGACCACGTGCGCCTGCTTTTAATGAGTTTTGATTGTCGCTGATAGCCACGCCTTGTTGGGTGGTCAATACTTTGGTGTCATCGTCTGCGCGCTGATGGGTTTCGCCCCATTGCCGCGTTTAGTATTCATGTCTTTTGCTGGGTCGGTATGATCGATATTATTATTCATAAAACATCCTAGCTAATGAGTAAAATAGTCTCTTCCAAGACCATTAAAAATGTGCTTACACAGGTGTTGTATCCTTTGGGATAATACTGACTTCATCTGTCGATTATTTGTCTGTGCTGCTGCATGACCAATTATTAAAAAAGATAAAGGAATAAAAGGCATACGGCTTATCTTATCCAAAAACTAAGTCGCTTATAGTTACGTACATAGTGAAACTTGTTGATGTTTGGTTAAAGTTTACGTGCGCAGTCACTCAACCGCTTGACGGCTTTTGAGCCAGCCTAAACGTTAACAACCCAATCTTGTAATTTAGTTATTCTTTAAGGTATGCTTTATGGCGTACTAGAGATCATCGATAAATAACATTGGCATGGTTTTTAGCCATATATTTATCTCTTTTTATATAACTATAAGGCTATCGACTATGTTACCAACTTCGAATTTCTCGTCCAAAAAACCTTACCGCTCATTATTGGCGGGTGCATCAATGGGGCTCCTGGCATTGACCATCAGCCAAACCGCTGCCGCTATCACGACCAAGAACGTCACTTATACGGTGGATAACCAAGCATACGAGGGCTATTACGCTAAAGCAAATAAGCCCTATGCTCCTTTATCTTGTTGATTCATGACTGGGATGGTCTCACCGACTATGAACGCAAACGCGCTGATATGCTAGCGAATGAAGGTTACAACGTACTGGCCGCAGATATGTTTGGACAAGGTATTCGTCCCACCTCTATCGAAGAAAATAAGCGTTTAACAGGCGAATTGTATGACGATCGCAACAAAATGCGCCGCATACTACAAGGTGCGTTAAATGCTGGACGACTGGAGGGCAATGATGTGCGCAACGGCACGACCATGGGATATTGTTTCGGTGGTACGGTTGCATTAGAGTTAGCACGTTCAGGCTTCCCGCAAAAAGCCTTTGTCCCCTTCCATGGTGCCTTTGATACTCCGACCGGTCAAAGTTATGACAAGACCACTGGCGAGATATTGGTGTTCCACGGCTCAGCTGACCAGTCTGTCTCTCTAGAGAGCTTTGCGACTCTGGGCAAAACGCTAGAAGCGGCAAAAGTTCCTCATGAAATGGTCACTTACAGCGGCGCACCACATGCCTTTAGCGTATTTGGCAGTGACAGATATGATGCACGCGCCGATGAGCGCTCTTGGAAACGTTATTTGGACTTCTTAGCAGATGAGTATAAATAATCTAATCGTATAAAAATATCAGTCACCATATAAGCAATGCAAAAAAAGACACCTCAACGAATCATCAGTGAGGGTGTCTTTTTTTGACGTTCTAATCATTTAATACTTCTGAAAGACCAACAGCTGATTATTGGCAGGCATCGCGTACGTTCTGCTAAGCGTTAGATGATGCATATTTGCTAAATTTACAATGTCTTCTTTATGACGGATACCACTGTCAGAATTACCTTGCCTTAACATCGCATCAAATCGCTGGTTGCCCGCACTGGTATAGTTACCATGTTCGTTAAATGGGCCATAGACAATCAGCTTACCATCCACAGGTAACGCATCACCAGCCAGTGCAAATAATTTTTCGACCAACGCCCAACTGATGATATGTAGCGTATTTGCCGTAAATATCGCATCATAGGGCTTGGCTATATTGCTATTTACTGACTGACTATTAATAGGTACAGAATCGTAAGCCAAATCAAACGTTAATGGTAGAGATAGATTGGGCGCAGGATAAGCATGATACCAAGCCGCTATATGACGATGATTGCTCGTGACATCGCTGGTTTGCCACTGTATCTTAGGTAAACGAGGAGCAAAGTAAACACTATGCTGACCCGTTCCAGAGCCGATTTCTAAGACATGAGTATGCTCTTGTAGCTCGTTTTGCAATACTTCTAGGATAGGCTGCTTATTGTTCTCGCACGCTTGAGAGAATGGCAACGCGTCGATATCCAATTGGCTGTTTAGATGATCGATTTGCATGGATACTCTCCTCAGACTGCCCGTTACCTTTGCAGTATCTTTCGCGAATTATTGGCAAAATATACTACTAGTAAATACCCGCTTCAACGCCAGCGGCTAACGTCATGGCAAGCTCTTTTACTTGGTCAGCAAAGCTGTCTTGCCACTCACCTTGTAGTATCATTGCCTCTTGAATCCACGACCAACGCAGCCCCGTCGTGATCGTCTTTATTGCAAGCTTGGTACCCGTACCATCATGCCCTGCACGTATATATAGTGCAAATGGCATGCCTTGCTTTTCTTCTAGCACAGGATAATAACAGCGATCAAAGAAGTCTTTGGTCAGCCCTGCCATATATGCCAGATTTTCAGTCGTGCCTAATAGCAAAGCATCAGCAGCCAACACATCTTCAGGCTGCGTGTCCTGCGGCGACTTCAAAATGACAGTGATATCTAGATCAGGATGATTGGCACCACCATACGCCGCTTGCGCCAACTTCTCAGTATTGGGTGACGGCGCATGAGCGACAATCAATAACGTTTTTGCCATGGCATTAAAGGCCACGAGCAATACGGAACGTTAAGTTCTGCGTGATATCAGGGTGGAGGCTGTTGGCGACTGGACAAGTCAATGCGGTGTTATAAAAGATCGTTTGCGTTCTATCATCAAGCTCCTTATTAAAGGTCACGATGATATGGATCTCGCTCACGCGTCTTGGATCAGCGGCCATGACTTTGGTCACTTCAGCTGTGGTGCCTGCAAGGTCAATCTCCATGTCACGGGCTTTGATACCAATAATGGTCAACATACAACTGGCCAAACTGGTGGCTAGCAAATCAGTCGGTGAAAACGCTTCGCCCTTGCCTTGATTGTCAGTCGGTGCATCGGTAATAATTTCATTGTTTGATTGCAAATGAATAGCGGTAGTGCGCAAGTCGCCTTGGTATTGAACGGTTGATGTAGTCATAGGTTCTTTCCTAAGCTAAAATTCAGAAGTATACAATCCACTATAAGGTTCAAATAGTGGTTTTATAATGAATCACCAAACTATAGTCAATTCCACCTAAAAGTGTTATAAACTAATTATCAAATTCAATTGTTATTATAAAGACCATGACTTACTCACTAGATTTTCGTATGCAAGTACTAAAAAGCTTAGACGAGGGTATGACCTTTGCCGAGGCGGCTGAGTTTTATAATCTGAGCCCAACCACCATACAGAACTGGAAGCGGCGTATTCATAGCAAAACAACCAGGCAAACCAAACCCTATAAAATACCAGATGACGTGCTACTTAATGATGTCAAAGAACATCCCGACGATTACCAGTATGAGCGAGCACGTCGTTTGAACTGTAGTAAAACAGGCATTCATCATGCCCTAAAACGGCTTGGTATCAGTCAAAAAAAGACCTTAGAACATCCAAAAGCCTGTCCGATTAAAAGAGCGATATATCACAGTAAGCTTGATATCTTTAAACAACAAGGCTATCCCATTGTTTACATGGATGAAAGCGGCTTTGAGTACGAGACTATTCGCTCTCATGGGTACACATTAATTGGTACACCTTGTATTGATAGCTACAATTGGCAAGGTAAAAAGCGAACCAACGTTATCGGTGCTCTCTATGAAAAGATGCTGTTTGCACTAGATTACTTTAAGCACAACATTAACAGCAGCATATTCTACAACTGGTGCAAACAAACCCTAATCCCAAGTCTTAAAACCAAATGCGTGATTGTGATGGATAACGCTCGATTTCATAAGAAGAAGCGCATTCAAAAGCTACTGAATAGGCATGGTCATCGTATTCTATGGCTGCCACCGTACAGCCCTGATTTGAACCCCTATTGAAAAGAAATGGGCACAAGTAAAGTTTCTACGCCAAGGCTGGTTGGAAAACGACTTATCCAAGTTGTTTTATGATGTTTGTCCCTAACCATAACAATTTTATTTTGAACTGACTATATATTATCAGTATAAGGTAGGTTTTTATACTTCATAAAATCTGAAATTTTAAATAAGGACTTATTAGAAACTGTTAATTCCCATATAGCACTGTATTGGAACCATGGATCTAATAATATTTGAATAGTATTTTCATTGATTAACCTTAGTCTTTCTATCCAGCAAAACTGTTCTGTTTCAAATTTTGTGAGCTTATTATTTCCCTCATAACAGTCCCAAAGAGTTAAATGCTTACCAGCTACGATTGCATATTTGTTATTTGGGTCAATTAAAGCACAAGATGGACCACCGTAAAAACTATCAGTAAACAAGATATCCCTGCTTTCTTTATCGATGAGATATGCATCTCCATAGCTGTCATATAAATACAATTTATCCGTTTCTTCTAATATCATTAGATTATCTCAATAAACTTTCAGTTGACCATCTATAGTTATAAATTATTATCAATAATAAGCCAATAAAAAAACCCTCTTTCGAGTGAGCGGGGGCTTTTAGGTATAAGAGGCTAGTGATGATTTGGGCAAGGAAAGAGTTGAAGAACTGCTTTGATGCGAGCGAAAGATAAAACCATTTAAATAAAGAGATTTTCTAGGGAAGTCAGATAAGTTTAAGATAAAGAAAGCCCCCTAACGGTTAAGTTAGGGGGCTAATCAGGAATAAGGAGCTGACGATGACCTACTCTCACATGGGCGAACCACACTACCATTGGCGCAACGATGTTTCACTTCTGAGTTCGGGAAGGGGATCAGGTGGTGCCATCGCGCTATTGTCGTCAGCAAAGGGGGTTAGATATGAGTCTGTTTGTGTGACTTTTGATAAGTACCACTTACCCTAACTGAATCAAGGTTAACGGTGATATCGAAATATTCTGTCTGTTTCTATAGCCTGAGCTATATAAGATAGATTAATTAGACTTGTATACAAACCACTTGGTGTTGTATGGTCAAGCCAAACGAGCAATTAGTACAGGTTAGCTACACGCATCGCTGCGCTTCCACACCCTGCCTATCAACGTCCTAGTCTTGAACGGCTCTTTAGGGAAATCTAATCTTGAGGTGGGCTTCCCGCTTAGATGCTTTCAGCGGTTATCCCATCCGAACGTAGCTACCGGGCAATGCCATTGGCATGACAACCCGAACACCAGTGGTTCGTCCACTCTGGTCCTCTCGTACTAGGAGCAGATCCTCTCAAATTTCCAACGCCCACGGTAGATAGGGGACCGAACTGTCTCACGACGTTCTAAACCCAGCTCGCGTACCTCTTTAAATGGCGAACAGCCATACCCTTAGGACCTGCTTCAGCCCTAGGATGAGATGAGCCGACATCGAGGTGCCAAACACCGCCGTCGATATGAACTCTTGGGCGGTATCAGCCTGTTATCCCCAGAGTACCTTTTATCCGTTGAGCGATGGCCCTTCCATACAGAACCACCGGATCACTAAGACCTACTTTCGTACCTGCTCGACTTGTGGGTCTCGCAGTTAAGCGCGCTTTTGCCTTTATACTCTTCGACCGATTTCCGACCGGTCTGAGCGCACCTTCGTACTCCTCCGTTACTCTTTAGGAGGAGACCGCCCCAGTCAAACTACCCACCATACATTGTCCTCGGTATTGTGATACCTGAGTTAGAACCCCAACATGACCAGGGTGGTATTTCAAGATTGGCTCCACCAAGACTGGCGTCTCGGTTTCAAAGCCTCCCACCTATCCTGCACAAGTCAGGTCAAAGTTCAATGTAAAGCTGTAGTAAAGGTTCACGGGGTCTTTCCGTCTAGCCGCGGGTACACAGCATCTTCACTGCGATTTCGATTTCACTGAGTCTCTGCTGGAGACAGCGCTGCCATCATTATGTCATTCGTGCAGGTCGGAACTTACCCGACAAGGAATTTCGCTACCTTAGGACCGTTATAGTTACGGCCGCCGTTTACTGGGGCTTCGATCAAGACCTTCGCTTACGCTAAGCCCATCAATTAACCTTCCAGCACCGGGCAGACATCACACCCTATACGTCCACTTTCGTGTTTGCAGAGTGCTGTGTTTTTAATAAACAGTTGCAGCAGCCTGGTATCTGCGACTGCCAGCAGCTCAAGGAGCAAGTCCTATCACCACCAACAGCGTACCTTCTCCCGAAGTTACGGTACCATTTTGCCTAGTTCCTTCAGCAGAGTTCTCTCAAGCGCCTTGGTATTCTCTACCTGATCACCTGTGTCGGTTTAGGGTACGATTCGTTTATAACTATTGCTTAGAAGCTTTTCCTGGAAGCATGGTATTTGCCACTTCGCTGTACAAGTACAGCTTGCTATCAGATCTCGGTATAGAATAGCCCGGATTTACCTAAGCTATAAACCTACATCCTTTCACCTGGACAACCAACGCCAGGCTGACATAACCTTCTCCGTCCCTCCATCGCATTATAAACAAGTATCGGAATATTAACCGATTTCCCATCGACTACGCCTTTCGGCCTCGCCTTAGGGGTCGACTCACCCAGCCCCGATTAACGTTGGACTGGAACCCTTGATCTTCCGGCGTGGATGCTTTTCACACCCATTATCGTTACTCACGTCAGCATTCGCTCTTGTGATACCTCCAGCATGCTTTACAACACACCTTCACAGGCTTACACAACGCTCCCCTACCACTTGAAAACAAATTCAAATCCGCAGCTTCGGCTCCTAGTTTGAGCCCCGTTACATCTTCCGCGCGGGCCGACTCGACTAGTGAGCTATTACGCTTTCTTTAAAGGATGGCTGCTTCTAAGCCAACCTCCTAGCTGTCTATGCCTTCCCACCTCGTTTCCCACTTAACTAGGAATTTGGGGCCTTAGCTGGCGGTCTGGGTTGTTTCCCTCTCCACGATGGACGTTAGCACCCACCGTGTGTCTCCCGGATATCACTCATCGGTATTCGGAGTTTGCATCGGTTTGGTAAGTCGGTATGACCCCCTAGCCGAAACAGTGCTCTACCCCCAATGGTGTTCGTCCGAGGCGCTACCTAAATAGCTTTCGGGGAGAACCAGCTATCACCGAGTTTGATTAGCCTTTCACCCCTATCCACAAGTCATCCCCTGGCTTTTCAACGACAGTGGGTTCGGTCCTCCGGTGCCTGTTACGGCACTTTCAACCTGCTCATGGATAGATCACTCGGTTTCGGGTCTATACCCTGCAACTAGTCGCCCTATTAAGACTCGGTTTCCCTACGGCTCCCCTAAACGGTTAACCTTGCTACAGAATATAAGTCGCTGACCCATTATACAAAGGTACGCGGTCACCACGCATGGTGGCTCCCACTGCTTGTACGCACACGGTTTCAGGTTCTATTTCACTCCCCCTCACAGGGGTTCTTTTCGCCTTTCCCTCACGGTACTGGTTCACTATCGGTCAGTCAGGAGTATTTAGCCTTGGAGGATGGTCCCCCATCTTCAAACAGGATTTCTCGTGCCCCGCTCTACTTAATATGTTAACGCTAATGTTTCGAATACAGGACTATCACCTACTATGGTCAGCTTTCCCACGCTGTTCTTCTACATTAGCATTAATCGGCTTCTCCCCGTTCGCTCGCCGCTACTAGGGGAATCTCAATTGATGTCTTTTCCTAAGGGTACTGAGATGTTTCACTTCCCCTCGTTCGCTTCCCTAATAAATTAGGATACCTACCTTATGGTAAGTGGGTTTCCCCATTCAGAAATCTCCGGATCACAGGATATTGCCGCCTCCCCGAAGCTTATCGCAGGCTGTCACGTCTTTCATCGCCTCTGACTGCCAAGGCATCCACCATGTGCGCTTCATTACTTGACCATACAACCCCAAGTAGTCTTTCGACTTCTATGTGTCATACAATCTAATTATGATAACGATATCACCTATGTTTATACGCTTGATTCAGTTCTCTTTACTTTTTTAATAACTCACCCCTGGGATAACAAATAATGTCGTTAAGAGGGTGAGGTTATTAAGGTTAATGACGACACGTGAAATGTCATCACTAACCCAGACTCATATCTATGTTTTTAAATAGTTCCTATGCTCTCGTCGAGTCATAAGTTCTGTATAAAACAGAAAGAAGTAATCGTGTCTTTATTCAAGATGAATCACTTGTTTCTATTTGATACCTATTTTATTTAGCACGCTAAGCTTAGCTGTATGTAGTGGTGGAGCCAAACGGAGTCGAACCGTTGACCTCCTGCGTGCAAGGCAGGCGCTCTACCAACTGAGCTATGGCCCCTGAGCGAGGATGCAATCGAAGCATTGTTTCGATCCGAGCGCAAGAGGAAATCCCTTGAAGGGGGATTTACTTAGGGCTCTTTCACCTACATTAATAATGGTGGGTCTAAGTGGACTCGAACCACTGACCCCCGCGTTATCAACACGGTGCTCTAACCAGCTGAGCTACAGACCCTAATACGTCCTAAAACGTAAGCTTAAACTAAAGAACAACTTGTTGTGAATTCTTGCTGAGCGAATGCTGTCTATAAGGAGGTGATCCAGCCGCAGGTTCCCCTACGGCTACCTTGTTACGACTTCACCCCAGTCATCAACCACACCGTGGTGATCGCCCTCACTAAGTTAGGCTAACCACTTCTGGTGCAATCAACTCCCATGGTGTGACGGGCGGTGTGTACAAGGCCCGGGAACGTATTCACCGCGGCATTCTGATCCGCGATTACTAGCGATTCCTACTTCATGGAGTCGAGTTGCAGACTCCAATCTGGACTACGATAGGCTTTTTGAGATTCGCATCACATCGCTGTGTAGCTGCCCTCTGTACCTACCATTGTAGCACGTGTGTAGCCCTGGTCGTAAGGGCCATGATGACTTGACGTCGTCCCCGCCTTCCTCCAGTTTGTCACTGGCAGTATCCTTAGAGTTCCCGGCTTAACCCGCTGGTAACTAAGGACAAGGGTTGCGCTCGTTGCGGGACTTAACCCAACATCTCACGACACGAGCTGACGACAGCCATGCAGCACCTGTATCACAATTCCCGAAGGCACTCTCGTATCTCTACAAGATTCTGTGTATGTCAAGACCAGGTAAGGTTCTTCGCGTTGCATCGAATTAAACCACATGCTCCACCGCTTGTGCGGGCCCCCGTCAATTCATTTGAGTTTTAACCTTGCGGCCGTACTCCCCAGGCGGTCTACTTATTGCGTTAGCTGCGTCACTAAGTCCTCAAGGGACCCAACGACTAGTAGACATCGTTTACGGCGTGGACTACCAGGGTATCTAATCCTGTTTGCTACCCACGCTTTCGAGCCTCAGTGTCAGTATGATGCCAGGAAGCTGCCTTCGCCATCGGTATTCCTTCAGATCTCTACGCATTTCACCGCTACACCTGAAATTCTACTTCCCTCTCACCTACTCTAGCCTAACAGTTTCAGATGCAGTTCCCAGGTTAAGCCCGGGGATTTCACATCTGACTTATCAAGCCACCTACGCTCGCTTTACGCCCAGTAATTCCGATTAACGCTTGCACCCTCTGTATTACCGCGGCTGCTGGCACAGAGTTAGCCGGTGCTTATTCTGCAGCTAATGTCATCGTCCCCGGGTATTAACCGAAGAGTCTTCTTCACTGCTTAAAGTGCTTTACAACCAAAAGGCCTTCTTCACACACGCGGCATGGCTGGATCAGGGTTCCCCCATTGTCCAATATTCCCCACTGCTGCCTCCCGTAGGAGTCCGGGCCGTGTCTCAGTCCCGGTGTGGCTGATCATCCTCTCAGACCAGCTACAGATCGTCGCCATGGTAGGCCTTTACCCCACCATCTAGCTAATCCGACTTAGGCTCATCTAATAGCGCAAGGTCTAATGATCCCCTGCTTTCTCCCGTAGGACGTATGCGGTATTAATTCGAGTTTCCCCGAGCTATCCCCCACTACTAGGTAGATTCCTAAGTATTACTCACCCGTCCGCCGCTCGACGCCTGGGAGCAAGCTCCCATCGTTTCCGCTCGACTTGCATGTGTTAAGCCTGCCGCCAGCGTTCAATCTGAGCCATGATCAAACTCTTCAGTTTAATCTTGCTTGAAGTCTTCACTATAAATAGTAAGACGACTTCTAATCTTGGCTCATCTAATCTAGCAAATCGCTCGTAATTATGTTCGTAATGAATTAACTTTGAGTTTTCTGCTGAGTAAATGATAATTTTTATAGTTGGTGTTCTACCGTAAAGATAGTCGACCAACTTTATTTTTTAGCATTCTGAATCAGCAAAAATCCACACAAGTTGTTCTTTAGTTATGCTTTTAAATAGTTTCAATCACTGTCGTCCAGTCATCGATATATAGGGTATTACTAACGCTATCTGCCTTTTCCGTTGCCGGTTAAGCTATCTAGCGAGCCGACTATCTTATCATATTGATTTGAATTGTCAAGACTTTTTATAATTTGTTTCGCCAGGTTAACTGGGTTATTAATGTGTAATCTGCACATCTCTCACTGCCAGTCCGTCTGATGAGGGCGTATTATAGACCCTTTATTTATTTAGTCAAGAAGTATTTTTAATTAGTTTGAAATAACTTAATCGCTTAAGCTTCCTCACCACTTCCCTTTCGACTGGGACGCATTATACGCAGGTTTAAGGCTGGGTCAAGGATTATTTCGAGGGTCTTGCTCACTGCCTTGGCAAACATCAAATTGTAGAGATATTCCAATGGTTTATGCACTTCAATGATTTTACTTATTTGACAATAGTTACGCAAAATAGGGTTTGCACTAGTTATCTAAGACCCCCCTTAGTTTGGATGTACATTTCGTTCAGAAACATAATGAATGGCTATTATGCAAGGGATAAAACGTATCTGATAGTAGGATATTCTTCAATATAGTTGATCCAATTTAAGAGTGGTACAAGGCGACCGAGTGCAGATGTATACGTCATACTTCAAGCGAGGTTAACGCTGTAACGCTTTTTAGTGGATTGACTATAACACCATGTTTTTATAGTAATAACGTATAAAAAAGGGACTCACCTATTGGCAAGTCCCTTTTTTTATCTCAGTAACGTTCATATTTACACTTACATCTTTGCTTTGATCGTAGTCACAATACCAGATAACGCATAAATGATACCGATCGCCAAGATACCAACAGGTATATCATAAAGCATAATACTCATGACCAGTACGCCAATGATAAGCACCACAAAGGGTACTTTCTTTTTATCAAACTCTTTAAAGCTGTAGTACTTAACATTACTGACCATAAGCAGACCACAAATGACCACCCACGCTGCGAACAAAAACATGATCGCCGTATCGTACTGACCAATCCATTCGTTATGATCAACTGCCACCATAACAGCAGAGGTTACTAGAATGGCGGCAAGCGGACTGGCCAAACCAACGAAGTATTTTTTATCGACAATGCCCACCTGCACATTGAAGCGTGCAAGACGAAAGGCAGCACAGGCAGTAAAGACGAACGCACAACCAATCCCAATACGACCCAGCGGCTCTAGCGCAAAGCTATAAACCAACATAGCAGGGGCCACACCAAATGCGAGCATATCTGCTAATGAATCATATTGCTCGCCAAACGGGCTTTGGGCATTCAGCATACGGGCAACGCGGCCGTCGGCACCATCTAGAATACCTGATAAAAAGATAGCCAAAGCCGCCTTGTAAAACTCGCCTTGCGTACTTGCCAAAATTGAATAAAATCCTGATAGCAGTGACAAAGTGGTAATCAAATTAGGCGCTAAATAGACACCGCGACTGACCACACGCTTACCTTCCGCAACCTCTGCCTCGACGACCTCAAAGGTCAAACCATCATAATTGTCATTGTCTGCTAGACGAATATTAAACTCATGCTCATCCATGTATGGAGGCTGGGTCGCTGCATTGTCCTGCAACGCTCCCTCTTTTGGTGACATGTTATTTGGTTCGCCTTCAGGTGGCTGCATATTCGTCATCTTGATATCCTTATTGGCCAATATTGCTGTTCACTGACATCATCTACTGACGTCACTATTCACCAACCAGCCAGCGTACATTGGTCGCACTGTCAGGTGTTAAGTCTGGCGCATCTTCTACTTTTAGTACTGGCTGCAAGAAACGTAATATCTCGCGAGCATGATTATCAAACTGCCATGGCGGATTGATAACCAGTAGACCTGTACCGTTCAGACCGACGGCCACATCATTAGGGATAAATATTTAGCTCACAAACCAGTTGACGACGCATCTCGGTACGCTTGAGCTTTTTATAAAACAACTCAACCGCTTCGATATTTTTGATTGGGAACCACAGCGCATAAGTACCTTGTGGCCATTTTTTATAAGCCGAGACTAATAAATCGATCAGGCGCGTAAAGTCTTTATGCTCTTGCTCAAAAGGAGGATCAAGGAAAATCAAACCGCGCTTTTCCTTTGGAGGAATAACAGCGGTGATACCTTCAAAAGCATCACGATGCTGGATACCAATTGGCAACTTATATAGCTGATAGTTCAATGCATCATATTCAGTCGCTTTGGCTTCAAAAGCTTCGGCGCGTACTCTAGCATCAGGTTTTTTAGCGGCGGTTTTTTCGACATGATGAGCAATCCACCACGGCGAACCCGGATAGACTTTATTGTCGTAAGTGAATTTGGCTTGTTTAATGCCTTCCATATAATCTTTGACAGCGGCTGGTGCTTTTTCAGTATCTGCTTTCAAAAAAGCCTGAATACCGCCTTTGGCCTCCCCCTGTCTTGCGCGCTTCTTCACTGCTTAGTGAATACAGTCCGCGGCCACCATAAGCGTCAAGCACATAAAACGGTTTGTTTTTTTGCCCCAATTGATTGAGCAGTTGTACCAATAAAATGTGTTTAACCACATCAGCAAAGTTACCAGCGTGGTAGGCGTGTTTATAGTTCATAATCTCAAAAGTTTAAATAAGAAAAATTGCATCTATGGTAGCATAGGCGGAGTAAAATATAATGTGGTTTTGGTAAGCCTTTCGATAAAAACGCATTGAATGGCGGTATATTGACCATTGATTGATAAGAATGAGATGAAATGACGCAGATTATTAGCAACCTGAACAAGACAGCGTTGGTGGTTGATCATCCGATAGGACAGGACAATCCTCCGTTACTATCTCCAGCCAGTCATAACGACGCCCCAAACGCGCCTACCCAGCAGGTATTGCAACTGTCTGATTTTGCAGTCAGCTGGGAAGATAGGCTGACGGATAAGCAGCTTGATACCTTTGTCACTGATGGCTGGCTCACTATTGATAATGTATTTAATAAGACCGCATTACTTGCGCTACAGGCTGAAAGTGGTTTTATTGACTATCGTGATGCGGCGCTAACCGCTGGCATTCGTATCAGTGATATTCGCGGTGATAGAATACGCTGGATCACCGAGAACTTCTTTGCAGGCTACTATTATCTGCAAAGTATCAACGCGCTGGCCGCTCTGTTTAATCGTAGCTTATTCGCGGGTATTCGTCATAGCGAAGCGCATTATGCGTGCTATCCGATTGGCTTTGGCTATCAATGGCATAGCGATAACCCTGCTGGGCGCGATGAACGGGTGATCTCAGCCGTGTTTTATCTCAATGATGATTGGGGAGCGACTGACGGCGGTGCGCTAGAAGTCGTTGATAAGCATGGCACGCACCATGAAGTGATGCCAGTTGCCAATAGATTGATTATTTTTGATAGCGACCTACAGCATCAAGTGCAGATCGCGCATCGTCAGCGTTACTCTATTGCTACGTGGATGCGCCGTGACGGTCTTGTACCCTTTGTCGAAGTAGACGCTTAGCACTTATTACTCATTATCTATTTATATTTAACATTTTCATTATTATACAAAAGGCTAACCCATGTCTGACTCTCACCAACAGCCCACCCACCAGCAAGCAACCTTAGATTTGAGTATTGCCCTACTCGAACGCCCATCTGTCACACCAGACGATGATGGTTGCCAAGATATATTGTCAGAGCGTTTGGAGCAAGCGGGCTTTGACTGCGAGTTTATGTACTATGGTGACAGACAAGCAAAAGGCGAACATGCTGAAGTCAAAAACTTGTGGGCACGCCGTGGCACGACGGATCCCGTAATTTGCTTTGCCGGTCATACAGACGTGGTACCAACGGGTGATGAAAAAAACTGGACGTATCCACCATTTACGCCAACCATTGCTGATGGCTATCTATGGGCGCGCGGTGCCGCCGATATGAAGACAGGCATTGCTGCCTTTACTATCGCCGCCGAACGCTTCGTTGCCAATCATCCTGAGCACAATGGTTCGATTGCTTTTTGCTCACTTCAGATGAAGAAGGTCCATCAATCAACGGTACGGTCAAAGTCATCGAAACCTTAGAGGCTCGTCAAGAAAAAATTACTTATTGTCTTGTGGGTGAACCATCGAGCACGGATACGTTAGGCGATATTATCAAAAACGGTCGTCGTGGCTCGCTAGGCGCAGAGCTGACGGTCACAGGTAAGCAAGGTCATGTTGCCTATCCACATTTGGCCTGTAATCCTATTCATGCAGCGATGTCTGCCCTTGCTGAATTGACATCTACCGCATGGGATACTGGTAATGATTACTTCCCTGCCACTTCCTTGCAAATATCAAATATCAATGGCGGCACAGGTGCAACCAACGTCATTCCTGAAACGCTAAACGTTGTCTTTAACTTTCGCTTTTCGACAGAGACGACTGAAGATGAGCTAAAGGCAAAAACCCACGCTATCTTTGATAAGCACTTTGCTAATAGCCAAGTTTCAGAGAATAAAGCCAGTTACGACATCAATTGGAAGTTATCTGGTCAGCCGTTTTTGACCCCTGAAGGGAAACTGGTCTCGGCATGCCAAAACGCCATCAAAAAAGTCACCGATGTCGACACCACCTTATCAACCTCTGGCGGTACGTCCGATGGACGCTTTATTGCCCCGACTGGTGCGCAGGTTGTTGAATTAGGCGTACGTAACGCCACCATTCACCAGGTCGATGAAAAGGTTGAAGTTGATGATTTGGGCAGGTTAGCGCAGATTTATGAGGGAATTTTGAAGAATTTGTTGCTTGATTAGGCTCTACCGTATCAATGACGTTAATAAAACAGCAACAATAAAGGCAGCGCTTAAATGTTTAGCGCTGCCTTTATTTGTTTTAAGTATTATTGTAGCCTAATAAATAACCTGTATTAACAGTCACTTAAGATGATAACCACTAAAATTTGGGTAGATCCATTAAAAATAGGATATATAAATGTTGCTTACTGCTTGCAAACGATAATCATTATTGTTAATATTCGTTTTTACAAAAATGCAGCATTAATTTTTATGTTTTCGTTTTGGAGCCCGTGCGATGTCTCATCCTTATAAGTCTGTTACTATATTTTTATTGTCCACTTTAGCCTTGTCCATGCAGGCAGTTTATGCGCAAAGCGTTGATACCCAGCAAGGTAATCTCGAAGAATCAGCAGTCTCGGTAACCTTAGACGAAATTACTGTTATCGGTAGTAAAGACAATGTGCCCTTGATGACGGGTTCTGGTTATTACGTCGATAACGAACAGTTAGAAAATGAGTACATTACAGATATTAACCAAGTTTTAAAGACCGTGCCAGGGGTTTACGTCTCTGAAGAAGATGGGTTGGGCTTACGTCCTAACATCAGTATTCGTGCTGGTATCGGTGGACGTAGTAGTAAAGTGCATTTAATGGAGGACGGTATTCCTATCGCACCCGCTCCTTATGCTGCCCCTGCCGCCTACTATCATCCGACAGCGCTGCGTATGTCAGGTGTTGAGATTCTAAAAGGCGCGCCGCTGCTACGTTATGGGCCGCAAACGACTGGTGGCGTTATTAACTATTTATCAACCCCTATTCCTGCCACTAATGGCGGTCAAGCGATGACCTCAATCAACGACCGTGGCGGTGTGGATGTTCATGCTTATGCTGGTGGACGCGAAGGCGACTTTGCAGGCTCAATTGAAACTGTGCAACAACGAGGCAAAGGCTTTAAAGAAATTGATGGTAAAGACATTGGCGACTATGACAATCAAGATTATGTCCTAAAGGGTCGTTATCAGATCAATCCTGCGCATAGTTTGTTTGCCAAAGCACAGTATTCTGATAGATCTAGTGATGAGACTTACTTAGGTTTAACAGATGCTGACTTCAATAAAAATCCTAACAGACGCTACCCGATGTCTGCGCTTGATAACATACAAGACGAACATACCGGACTTAACTTGACGCACAACTGGATCACGGATAATAATAGCGAGCTACGTACTACCGCTTATTACAATAAAACCCATCGTAACTGGTATAAGCTCAATGATAACAAAATCAATGATTTTTATGAAGGCAATATCACCCAAGGGCAGCTAGATGGTACCGAGGATTTAGCAGGTATCGAATTAAAAGCCAATGATCGCACTTATTATAGTACCGGTGTTCAGACGAACTTCAATACTGACATTTTAAGTGCCTATGGCGATCACAATATTGATGTAGGTGCTCGCTATCACCGTGACAAAGTTGAGCGCTATCAGCCAAGCGATATTTTTAATCAGGTAGACGGTAATTTAATTTATCAAAGCACCAAAGTCCCTAATGGCAGTAATAACCGCGAAGAAAGAGCCAACGCAACTAGTCTTTGGCTAACTGATAAGTGGCAAGTGACTGACCCCTTACTTCTAAACCTAGCCATGCGTTACGAGTATATTGATACTGAAGAGACACGCGGTGTTGATACTGATAATCAAGCACGCGTGAGCAATACTCAGTCTATATTTTTGCCAGGTTTATCCGCAAGCTATCAACTCAATGATGAAGTACAGCTTATAGGTGGGGTCCACAAAGGCTTCAGCCCATTAGGTGCTGGAGTGTCCGAAGATGACAACACGGATCCTGAAGAAAGTATCAACTATGAAATCGGTACGCGCTATATTGATGGTAACAATTATATTGAGGCCGTTGGGTTTTATAGTGACTTTGATTCTGTAATCAGAAACTGCACAGAAAACGTGCCTTGCGGCAGTGGCTCAGATGCCATAACGTCAGGTACCGAAAAAGAGAGTGGTTCTGCGGTGATCGCAGGGCTTGAGTTAATGGCTGGCACTCGCTTTGATGGAGATGGATTCAGTATTCCGCTGCATGCCACTTATACTTACACCCAAGCTGAGCTTGCCGAGGACTACAAAGACACTTTAGATGGCGATCGCTTAACGCTAGTGCCCAAAAATCAAGCCAGTGTACGCGCCGGAATCGAGATGGATTCAGGTTGGGATACTTACTTGACTGCCAAATATGCTGGCGGCATTTGTGAATCAGTGGGCTGCAATCGTACTAATGAGCCGCGTAGCGAGACTGACTCGTTATTCACTTTTGATGCTATTACCCACTACCCTATCGGTTATGATGCTAAGGTCTTTGGTAAGGTTGAAAACATCGCTGACAAACAAGTTATTGTGAGCCGTACGCCATACGGTGCTAGACCAAACCTACCACGTACCTTTACCATTGGCGTGACTAAAGCTTTTTAACTAGCATTGAATAGATAACCTTGATACATTACTCTAATGGAAAAATCCCCAGCTATAATAAAAATATAGCTGGGGATTTTTTATGACTGTATCAATAAGCATAAATAATGCTTCGTCGGCCTCATTGATCCAACTTACCTGAATAAATGCTTCTATCGTAGAGTAGCTACCTATTAAACAATACGCGCATAAGCTACACGCCTAAGCATCTTAAAAATCACTCATCTGATAGCTCAATTGATGCCGCGGCGCAGATTATTAGACCTCTTGCAAAAGTACCAGTTCATTGACTTTTACTGACGGAGTTACAAGGGCTAGCGATGACTTATCCAAGAGGTCTATTATAGTAAAGTAGACTTCTTATAGTGTTGATATGATAGCCTCACTCAATACCAATATAAAGATCCAATTGCCCATATTCTAAATTACCCCCAATATAATGCTCAAAATCGACATTATAAGTGCGAGTATGCTCGCAATCACGATCATGGAAGTACTCCCAAGCCTTCTCCCATGCATTCATGACCGTGTTAGGCATTCTGCCCTCTTCGGTGAATACTAAATACTTACCTTCGGGGATTATGACGCTGACCACATCGCTCATATTAGCCGCAATTTTACTGCCTGATTGCTCATCCTTCTCACTGGCTGTTTTCCAGCTAGCGACAACATCAAACGCGCCTGCTAAATCATCACTCTCATAGTTATGATAAATACCGTAAATATCTTCGCCTTCAGGCAACTGTCCTGCGTAATTCTGGTAAAACTTCTGCCACAATCTACCAAGCTTGGCAGTGTCGTGGCTAATCTCAGCGTGATTGGTGGTGCGAACACTGATACCGCGACACGCTATCGCTTCTGGCAGCTCTTTAGTTTGTGATGTCATGATGCGGCCTTTTTGATTTATTGAATTTTTATTGATAACACTGCTCAACGTTATAGAGTCGATTAGTCGGCTTCATCGATCCAATTCATTTGAATGGCTTCTAAGATACCTTCGTTTGAGCGCTGCGGATCATCATCAAAGCCTTCAAGCTCCGTCACCCAGCGATGCAAATCGGTAAAGCGTATGTACTGCGGATCAGTCTCTGGAAATTTTTCATAAAGCTCAATGGCGATATCTAAGCTGTCTGTCCATTTTAATTTTTGTGGGGTCATAACGGTACCTTTTTTTAGTCGTTTTAGAAATAGTAGTCTCGCCTTAGTATTGGCGATTTGATGGACTCTATCCTACCAAAATTTAGCAAATGATTATAGCCAAGTTATTATAGGGCGCTATTTTTTAATACTGGGTTTCCAATGTGGTTTAGGCTGACTTGGTAGATTTCACAGCAACTTGGTGGTTATTCCATGTGTTAATCACTTCCGTCAACCGCTCCCCCTGTCATATCCAACACCTCTGGCGTACGCATACCGGTATCATCGGTAAATACAAACTTGGTCATACCAACGCCCATGAGCTGATTTTTGACAAAAATCGATGCTCAAAATACACATATTTGTGATCCCAGCCTGCAACCGCACTGCTAAGCGTCATTTTATCCAAAAACTTGATTTGTTTGAGATAAACCATCTCTTGCATGGCAATGACCCAGTTCAGAGGCTTGATGCCTTTTTCATGACAGCGTGCCATCACCCAGCGTGTCACGTTTAGCTCAATAAATGACAAGTAACGATAATTGGGCAGATGATCGCGAAACCCCATGTCATGCGGTAATACCCGATAGTTACGGACAGTCGGTGCGATCAAGGTCTCAAGACTAATCGTCTCACTCATGGGCTCATGCTTGAGCTGCTGCTTAAGCAAACTGACCATAATAAAAAAGCGCAGTAACATATTCATAAATAGTACTCTTACTTTGTTGTGTTTATGACTGAAGGTTGAACGGCTCAACGATATTTTTTTATCGTTGTTTCCGAAACGTTGATCACTTTAACGCAAAAAAAGCCACCTCAGTGACTTTCCTTGTTCAAAATCTTACGGGCGAGAGTCCTTTATTAACATCCTATTTTAAATGTTAGTGACCACCACCATTGATACTACGCACCATCTCTTCGACCATTTTCTTGGCATCACCAAAGATCATCATGGTTTTGTCCATATAGAAGAGGCTGTTATCAAGACCTGCATAGCCGGTGCTCATCGAACGCTTGATGACCATCACCGTTTGCGCTTTGTTGGCTTCTAAAATGGGCATACCAAAGATAGGAGATGTCGGATCGTCTTTTGCTGACGGATTGACGACGTCGTTGGCACCGATGACCAAGACCACATCGGTACTGGCAAAGTCGGAATTAATCTCATCCATCTCTAGAATATCATCATAAGGCACGTCGGCTTCTGCCAATAGTACGTTCATGTGCCCTGGCATACGACCAGCAACAGGATGAATGGCAAAGCGAACGTTGACACCTTCGTCTTTTAATAGCTCGTACAATTCTTTTACCGCGTTTTGCGCGCGGCCTTGTGCCATACCGTAACCTGGTACGATGACCACGTTGCTGGCATTGGACATAAGGAACCCTGCGTCTTCTGCTGAGCCTGATTTGTATGTTTTTGGTGCGCCATCATCACCGCCTGCAGCGGCCGCTGACGTGCCCATACCGCCAAACAAAACGTTTAGTAGAGAGCGGTTCATGGCTTTACACATGATATAAGATAAAATCGCACCTGAGGAGCCAACAAGCGAACCTGCGATAATGAGCATCGAGTTGCCAAGGGTAAAGCCAATACCTGCTGCCGCCCAACCTGAAAATGAGTTCAGTAGCGACACGACCACTGGCATATCACCGCCGCCGATAGGCGCAATCCACATCCAGCCAAAAATCACTGCAATCACTGTCATCGCATAAAACGCAGGCAAGGGAATCCGTGACAAAATACACGCCGCCAAACCCAATCATCGCTATAAATAGCAAGGCTTGAACAGGTTTTACCCAGCCGCCAGTGACTGTTTTTGCCCAGCTTTTTGCCGCAAGCTTACCAAAAGCAAAGACAGAGGCAGAAAAAGTAATCGCACCGATAAAGCAACCGATAAATAGCTCAACACGGGCAACCGCGCCATGTTCTTGCTCAGTGTGTAATACCGTCGCAAGGGCAATCGCAACCGCTGCCAAACCGACAAATGAATGCATCAACGCTACGGTTTCTGGCATCTGCGTCATGGCAACGGTTTTTGCCTTCCACATACCAACCAGCGCACCTAAAATCATCGCGCCAATAATGAGCCAAAGGACAGGACCTTCTGCTAAAAGAACGTCGTCACGACGGCAATCGCCATCGCTACCATACCAAAGCGGTTGCCACGAATCGCTGTCTTTGGACTCGACAATCCGCGTAACGTTAAAACAAAAGGATCGCACCAACCAGATAGAACCAATCCGCATTCGCCGCAATCATCGCTGATAAATCATTCATGCGTTGCCTCCATTATCAGTGCTTGCTGCTGGGGCTTTTTTTTACTTTGGGTTTGAACATCGCGAGCATACGTTCAGTCACCGCAAAACCACCAAAGATATTGATACTGGCCAAAAATACCGCAAAAGCACCAAGCAAACTGGTCGGTGTAAACATCGAGCCGTCGATATGGACAGTCTGTAGCATCGCACCGACGATCACGATACTTGATAAGGCGTTGGTCACCGCCATCAATGGCGTATGTAGCGCTGGGGTCACGCCCCAGACGACGTAGTATCCGACAAAGATAGCGAGTACAAATACGGTAAAAATCGCGACAAATGGTGTGCTACTCATGGCTGCACCGGCAGGCGCTGCCGCTAAAATGATGGCGATCATCTCATCCTCCTAAAAATTTATTCGTGTCTGGCAAATGTATGGCGACCAGCAAGGGCTAGCGTTTGGCCAAGCGCACTTGGTTGTCGTGGGTCACTGCCAGTGCACCCTGAATCTCATCTTCCATATCTAAGTTAAGCGAAAGGTCGTTTGCTGCTGCATCGTCGCCAGCAGGTGCAATCAAAGTCGTGATAAAGTTAACCAAGTTATTGGCGTATAGATCTGACGACTGTGCGGCTAGCATAGATGGGATATTGGCGGCACCAACGATACGTACGCCGTTTTCTGTGGTGATGGTCTCATTTGGCGCACTGCCTTCGACGTTACCACCGGTACCAGCAGCCATATCGATCAGGACAGAACCTGCTTTCATTTTGGCAGGGGTTGCCGCGTGCACGAGACGCGGGGCATTACGACCAGGAATCTGTGCTGTGGTAATGACAATGTCAGCATTGCTGAGTGCCTTGTCAACCACAGCAGCTTGGTCTTTGATATATTGTTCTGATGGCGTCCACGCATAGCCGCCCGTTGCTTTGGCTTTTTGTGCTTCGTCATCACTCATCGGCACATCCAGCCATTTACCACCAAGTGATTCGACCTGCTCTTTTGCCGCAGGACGCAAATCACTCGCTTCTACAACCGCGCCTAGACGCTTTGCCGTTGCAATCGCTTGCAGACCTGCCACGCCTACGCCCAAAATAACCACTTTGGCTGGCTTGACTGTACCCGCAGATGTCATAAACATAGGAAAAGGACGAGAGTATTCGTTAGCCGCGAGCAATACCGCTTTATAACCAGCAAGGTTAGCCTGCGATGACAATACGTCCATGTTTTGCGCACGTGATAATGTGCGCGGTAATAACTCCATTGCAAAAGCCGTCGCACCTTTGGCCGCATAAGTGTCAAGCTGAGTGTTGCGATACGGGTCTAGCATACCGACGACGATTTGGCCTGCACTCAAATGCTCTGCCACTTCGGCGGGCAAGTCGTGAATGGTGGTAATAATTTGAGACTGGGCAATCACCTCGGCGCTGCTGCTGGCAATGTCGGCTCCTGCCGCCTGATACAACGCATCAGCATAATACGCTGCTTGACCTGCACCTGACTGAATGACGACTTCAAACCCAAGCTTGCGCAATTTTTTGACTGCGTCTGGGGTTAGTGCGACACGGCTTTCACTCGCGATATCTGCACTGATTACACCGATTTTCATATCGTCTCCTTACTTATATAGAATGACTTACCCTTAATACCCTCAACGCATTTTCAAAAGCATAGGGGACAAAAATCCTTAACCATGATTTATCCAATATCATAAATAAAGACTATCAATTTAATAAATGATGTATTGTTTACCATCATGCCTTTTTATTATAGAGATATAATCTGCCAACTTTCATTGTCTAATGATGACCAACAAGTAAGATAAAAAGTTAGGTATTGATACCATCTGCATAACTTTTGTTGTTATATTAAAGTTTTTTATTTTTTCAAAAAACCTCTACCCCTTATATAACAAGGTCTCGCTTCGATAGAAGCTAACTGTATGGACATTTACGCATTGCCATATCCCCTTAAAAAAAACATAAAACACTCAAGGTCAAGTCAAGTTAAACCCTCAGCTGTCGTATAATAAGAATGCTTGACACCTGAACAGGTCGGTCATTGATTCACGATAATAAGGACTCACCATGTATTTTTTACTCTCTCCTGCCAAATCTTTGAATGAAACAGACGCTATACCAGTGAACTTGGGCAACTACTATAGTCAGCCTGAACTGATCGCGCACTCACAGTCACTCATGAAAGTATTGAAGTCCAAAGAGCCCGTTGATCTGCAAGAGCTGATGAGCATCTCTGATGATCTTGCGCAACTCAATGCCACGCGCAATCAACAATGGCATTGGAGCGAAGATAAGCCGTTTACTGATGATGAGTCTGGTAATGCAGCAAAGCCGGCGGGCTACTTGTTCGACGGTGATGTTTATACCGGTCTTGATATGTATCACATGGATAAAGAAACCGCTGTCTATGTCAATGAACATCTGGGTATTTTGTCAGGTCTTTATGGGGTATTAAAACCGCTCGATTTGATTCAGCCTTATCGTTTAGAGATGGGTACAAAGCTAAAAAACGCGCGCGGTGATAATCTTTATGAGTTTTGGGAGAAGAAATAACTGACGTTATCAATGCTCGTATGGCAGATAGTGAGGACAAGGTCTTGATCAATCTGGCGTCGAACGAGTATTTTAAAGCGGTGAAAAAGAAAGCACTGAAGGCGGATATCATCACGCCACGGTTCGAAGACGAAAAAAATGGTCAATATAAAGTCATTAGCTTTTATGCCAAAAAAGCACGCGGACTGATGGTCAAGTACGCAGCAGACAATAAGCTGACCAGTGCTGAGCAGCTAAAGCAGTTTGATTTGGCGGGTTATTACTATGTCGATGAGCTGTCTGACGACAAAACGTGGACATTTCGTCGTGATGAGGCAGATGCGTAATCTTTTAGCCAAAACATACTTATCTTACATAAAAAACCCCCGATAAGCTCAGTCTATCGGGGGTTTTATTGGACTAGATTTTACAGGTACGTGATATTATTCATACTTTCAGCGAAAAGCGGTTTATCGAGGAAGACAAGCGAAATAGTACTTATTGTACATTGAGCGTGTCTGACAAAGACAAACCGCTTTGCAGCGACAGTAAAATACATCATGCCGCCCATACCACCCATACCGCCCATTCCACCAGCAGCGCCCATACCTGCCATTGCGTCTTCTTTTTCTGGTATGTCAGTGATCATGGCTTCAGTCGTTAGCATGAGACCTGCTACTGACGCTGCATTCTCTAGCGCTGAACGTGATACTTTTGCTGGATCAAGGATACCCATCTCAAGCATATCACCGTACTCACCAGAGGCAGCATTGTAGCCGTAGTTGCCCGTGCCGTTTTTCACTGCGTTAACCACCACTGATGCTTCTTCGCCAGCGTTGGTAACGATTTGACGTAATGGTGCTTCCATCGCGCGGCGTAGGATGTTGATACCAGCGTCTTGGTCGTCGTTGTCGCCTTTTAGCTCAGACAATGCATTCATCGCACGAACTAATGCAACGCCGCCGCCAGGTACAACGCCTTCTTCAACCGCGGCACGAGTGGCATGTAGCGCATCGTCAACACGGTCTTTCTTCTCTTTCATTTCAGTTTCAGTCGCTGCGCCAACTTTGATTACTGCTACGCCGCCTGCCAGTTTTGCAACACGCTCTTGTAGCTTTTCTTTATCGTAATCAGAAGTAGACTCTGCGATCTGACGGTTGATAGACTCAACACGGTTTTCGATGTCAGCTTTGTTACCAGCGCCATCAACGATCACGGTGTTTTCTTTACCAACAGTGACTTTTTTCGCAGTACCCAATTGCTCAAGGGTCGCCGTCTCTAGGCTTAGTCCAATCTCTTCAGAGATTACCGTGCCGCCCGTTAGCGTTGCGATGTCTTCTAGCATGGCTTTACGACGATCGCCAAAACCTGGTGCTTTAACGGCACAAGTTTTTAGGCCGCCACGCATGTTGTTTACAACTAAGGTTGCCAATGCTTCGTTTTCTACGTCTTCAGCGATGATTAGCAATGGCTTGCTTTGCTGCATGACTTGCTCAAGTAATGGCACGATCTCACGGATATTGCTGATTTTTTTGTCAACCAATAGGATATATGGGTTTTCAAATTCAGCAGTCAGGCTGTCTTGCTTGTTGGCAAAGTATGGGCTGATATAACCACGGTCAAACTGCATACCTTCGACCACTTCTAAGGTATCTTCAAAGCTTGACCCTTCTTCAACGGTGATAACGCCTTGTTTACCCACTTTTTGCATCGCTTGCGAGATCAATTCACCGATTTTGGTATCTGAGTTGGCAGAGATAGACCCTACTTGCGCGATGGCTTTTTCATCATCAGCGGGCGTTGATAGGTTATGGATTTCTTGAACTGCTGCGCGAACGGCTTTGTCGATACCGCGCTTAAGATCCATTGGGTTCATGCCAGCAGCGACTGATTTCATGCCTTCTTGCAAGATTGACTGAGCCAATACGGTCGCAGTGGTCGTACCATCACCAGCGACATCATTAGTGCGGCTAGCAACTTCACGAACGAGCTGAGCACCCATGTTTTCAAATTTGTTTTCAAGCTCGATTTCTTTGGCAACTGATACACCATCTTTGGTGATGGTTGGCGCGCCAAAAGATTTATCGATAACGACGTTACGACCTTTAGGGCCTAGGGTGACACGTACTGCGTTTGCTAGAACGTTGACACCGTCCATCATTTGTTTACGGGCATCTATGCCGAATTTTACGTCTTTGCCATGTTAAATTACTCCACTATTATAAGTATGAGAATACAATTGAATGATTTGATAGTTGCTTATCAAAAGCGGTTATCAGAACCTGTGGTCAAGATGTGCTGAGTATAAAACGATACTCGAGAGGACTAGCCTTCTAGCACACCTAGTACATCAGACTCTTTCATAATCAATAGTTCTTCACCGTCAACCTTCACGGTTTGACCAGCATATTGACCGAACAAAACTTTGTCGCCAGCTTTTACATCTAACGCACGAGTTTCGCCATTGTCACGAACTTGGCCATTACCAACTGCAATGACTTCACCTTGTGAAGGTTTCTCTTGAGCAGAACCCGGCAATAAAATACCACCAGCAGTTTTTGTCTCTTCTTCTATGCGGCGGACGACGATACGGTCATGTAAAGGACGAATATTCATCGATATGACTCCAAAAATTGGTTGTTTGAATAAAGGGTTTATTTGAATTAATAGTCTCAATACCAGTATCTATAAGAGTCGCCATTCAATCATAGCAATCTAAAGATACGCTTTGAGCTTGTAACAAAAAGTGGGGGCAAGATAGGTTGGCTTCAAGTGTAAAGCCCAAAAATTTACAAGATTATTCTGACGGAATTTGATAGAGATGAGGCTTAATAGAGGCCATACGTTTTATTTACCCTCTATTGCTGGCTTTACAGCACGTTACCCTCGATGGTCGTATCAGATGTCATAGCAACATTCGCTACAATCGTCACACGTGCCGGTCGATTGTTACTCTTGAAAATGTAACAGAGTATGACCATTATAAGCGTTGTGAACATAATAAGAATGACGATAGATGCTGCTATATCAGCATCTTATTAACTACTAAGAGGTATCTATGAGTTTTTTATCAATGCATAATAAATCACTGCCCAACGCTTCTAATAATACGAAACGCAGTCCATCTAAGTTTTTATCTGCCTTAATCACAGGTATCAGTATTTCTACCATTGGAGCCTTGAGTATGACCGCACCCACCCTCGCTAGCGCCAAAACCGTCCGACCCTCTAGTGCCAATTATAGCTTTACGGTAGAAGACAAATACAAAGGCACCGCCACCCGTACGCTAGGCAAATCGGGCAATACTTGGAAGTATAATGTCAAAGCACGGGTGGCAGGTGTTGCCAATGCGTCGCAAAGCAGTACCTTTACCATCAAAGGCAATAACGTCATTCCGACGCAGGCCAGCACTACTTATAAACTGCTGGGTCTTGGCCGTACGCACAAGCTAAGCTTTAACCCAAGCAGCAAAAAAGTCACCAGTACCTATAAAGGCAAAACTATGACCATGGATATGGCGCAGCAAGCCTTTGATGACTTAAGTCTTGAAGTGCAAATTCGTCAAGATTTACTAAACGGTAAGTTCTCTGGTAACTACTACATGGCCAAAAAAGACAAGGTAGAAAAAACACCATTTAAAAAATCGGGCAATACCAAAATCACGGTGCCAGCCGGTACCTTTGATACTGTCCGTATTGACCGTATTCATGACGACAATGACCGCTCAACCAGTTTTTGGTTAGCGCCGAGCTTGGATTATTTGCCCATAAAAGTCAGTCAGATCAATGATGGTAAGAAGATGGATTTGGAATTGACCAAGGTTAACTAATCCAAGTATGTAAACAGAAGCGTTGAAAAGTAATACTGCAACAAAAAAGCGGCGTCCTATTTGGAACGCCGCTTTTTTATATCTTAAGATTAATGACTATTATTACAGCCTACTAATGAGAACGCGGTTTTTTAACAACATTATTCATCGACGGCAAGCGTTTTAGCAAAATAAAGAGCCAGACATTAATAGCAAGTAACAGTACAAAGTCGGTCAAGTACACTGCTATCTCAGCCCAACTACTGCCATACGCGCGCGTAAACAGCACCACGCCACTTGCGCCCAAATATACTAGAGTAAACATACTACCGACCAATAACGCATAAGGCGAGCGCCCGCGCACGATCCATGGCGTCAGTATAAAAGCTGGCAAAAGCCATAGTGCTTGCCAGGCGATACCGCCCACAATATCAGGGCTGCTTGGATTAAAAATACTGATAAAAATAGGCAGTCCCATTAATCTATAAACCAGCCAAATCAGCCAAGTGACCATCAAGCGCTGCGCAATAGGTGCGATAGGCTTGGTAACTTTAGGAGACTTACTGTTAGAGTGGTTTGTAGCCATTAGAGATTTTTACTTCCTAAATGAATAGCATAGATATATCGCTATTAGCGATTAATAATCAGTATTTGAGTGCAAAGAGTGTTTAAGTATCAAGCTTGAGCTATAACACCGGTTACATGAGACTCGATTAGCGACCCCAGTTTGCTTGTGCTAAAGCAGTAGCGGTGATTGCCAAGCGGCGACCTTGTGCAATACCTAGGTCACGCTCGTCTGCCGATACTGGCTGATCATGCGCCGCACCACTGACATGACTGGCACCATAAGGCGTCCCGCCGCGATGCGTCCGATTTAATGCAGGCTCAGCATACGGTACCCCAACGATGACCATCCCGTGATGCATCAATGGTAACATCATCGTCAGCAATGTGGACTCTTGGCCACCATGCATAGAGCCTGTCGCTGTAAATACCGAGGCTGGCTTATTTTGTAGGTTTCCCGCCAGCCAGAGCGTGACCGTATTGTCCCAAAAATACTTCATGGGCGCGGCCATATTGCCAAAGTGCGTCGGGCTACCCAATGCCAGACCGCTACAGTCTTTTAGATCATCCATCGTACAATACAAGTCACCTTCATCAGGTATTGCAGGCTTGCTCAATGTGGTTTCAGGTGCCACCGTCGGGACAGTACGAATACGTGCGGTCATGCCAGCATCTTCGATCCCTTGAGCGATAGCATATGCCAATGTCTTTGTCGTGCCATAATTTGAATAATAAAGCACCAAAACGTAAGGGTTGGCCTGACTCATTAACCGTCCTTCCTCATAAAATCATTGATAGTATTATTTATATATCATTATTTATCGATCAATAACGATACCGCCCGCGATAGGCGATGCGATGATGTGCTCATTATGCCCCAGTCATTCACCGACATGCAAACCAGCTGACGACTATTTTACGACCACTTACGCCAGCCACGCCTACTTGATGCCTTATCAAATAGCCGCTGTGCATTTTGACACAATTAAACCGCAGATGTGAGCAGCGCATGTTTGTTACACTATTATCACTCTTACTTTTGCTAACTGGTCGACATGGAAAAATTCTCACAAAACTGCCATTTCTACAACAACGCTGGTTTCAATTCTTGCGATTTTTGGTTCGACATTTTTTTGAAGACAACTGTCAGCAAAAAGCAGCATCGCTAACCTACACGACTATGCTGTCGATTGTGCCTGTGCTAACAGTATTATTGATGATTTTATCTTCGGTACCAGCACTCGCCTCTGTAAGAGCACAGATATATGAGGTCATTTATAGCAACCTATTGCCGCAATCGAGCATGCAAGTCAGTGAGTATATCAATGACTTCGCCGAAAAATCATCGAACCTTACCATCATCGGCGCCATGGTGCTATTTTTACCACCATCATGACCTTGACCACCATTGAGCGTGCCTTTAATCAAATCTGGCGGGTGGAGAGCCGCTCAGGTGGTATAAAGAGTCTGCTGCGCTATTGGACAATTGTGACCTTAGGGCCTATGGTGCTGGGTACGGCGTTTATCGCTTCAAGCACGGTACAAAGCTTGAGTTTTTTAAATCGCCAAATAGCAGGCTACGGTATTGATTGGGGGTTTTGGGTACAGGCCGTATCGATTGGTATCACTGTCGCAGGTTTTATTGGCATGTATTGGTTCATTCCTAAGGCGCGTGTACCGCTAAAAAATGCAGCGATCGCGGGTGTGTTTGTCGCAATAGTCTTTGAGCTGATGAAGCATCTGTTTGGCACAGTGATGGCAAACTTTACCAGCTACGAGGCCATTTACGGAGCCTTTGCCGCCTTGCCTATCTTTTTGTTATGGATATACCTGTCTTGGAATTTGATTTTTGTTAGGCGTTGAGATCAGCTATACCTTAACCATTTTTGGAAACAGAAGAGGTCTATCCTCGCCATCCCCTACTTAGCTTGCTGGACATGCTAAACTTGGTATATACCCATCATTTAAAAGGTGAGTCCGTCAGCGAACAAGCGCTGCGTAATGTGCTGGGACGCAAAGAGCTACCCAAATGGTACACCTATATCAACTACCTCCAAGACAGCAACCTCATCACCATGACCGAAGATGAGGACTATGTACTCAAAAAAGACTTGAGCAAGATGACATTATGGGATTTTTATCGCACCTTGCCTTATCCATTGCCTATTAAGGATGAGCTTGATGAGATGAGGCTAGAAGACCAAAAACCTTGGCTCAGCTTACTGGTAGATCGTTTTGAGCACACAGAAGCCTATGCTAAGCAGCAGCTAGACTTGCCGTTGAACGTTATCTTTACCAACGCCGAACCGCGCAAAAACCCCTGATGATAAAGGCACGAATAAAAACACCCAACACCCTTTATTTAAAAAACCTGAATTTAGAAAAACATCGCAAGCCGCTCCTAACAGCTTAGCTCGACAGTCAACTGATACAACAGCGACACCGCACTTTGATCCAGCCGCTTATGAAAAGGACAGTAAGGTTGAGTGTGATGCACATGATAATGAAATCATCATTCCTATAGACCCAAAAACGCCGCCGTCTCCACAAACCAGCAGATGGGGACACAAAAGCACAATCATCACCGAAGCGGACAACCCTAAACACGGCTCTAGCAATAAAAATTAGTTTGCTAAAGTAGATAAAAGAAAGCTAATTGGAAACAAGAAAACAAATGTAGTACAGTTTATTAATATAGCTGTTATATTCCCAGCAGCACATTTGTTGGGGTATTCTTTTGACACATAGCACAGTATTTCCATTAAAAACCATAAGTATCGGCATCATCTCTATAATGCTATCTGCATGCGGTGAAGGTAGTGATGATAATACACAGCCTGCACCATCTGATAAGCCGCCTGTAGTGGTTCCACCTGATACAAGTGAGCCACTGACACCGCTGGAACCAAGCACGCCGACCAAATATCGAGAACCACAAAAGACCGTGCTGATTATTATCAATTAGGCTTCTTTGACTATGACGGTGCAGGTGAAACACGAGAGATCCGTTCTGACTTGACTGGCTCTTTTCAAGCCATGATTCAATTTGGGCAGAATCATACGGTAGATCCTCAGGGCAACGAAGCAAAAAACATGCCACGCCTAACTGCAGAAAAAGAGGCGTTATTACTGGTTACGCCTACGCTTGAGATGGGAGCAGTCAATCAGCTGGTTGCTGAGATTTATCAAGATGGTCTACTATTACGCAGGGTCACTTTAGACGACCCGACCCAAATCCCACCATCTGACCAAAACAACAGCGATGATAGACCACGGGTCGCCTATAGTAAGCGCGCTTGGTCAACCAAACTCAACTGGGATGAAGTACAAAGCGGCCTTAAGATTCGTATTGTCGATGAACAAAATCGTAGCGGTGAATTACTAGAGAATAAAATAGACTTTGCGGCGCCAGGTGAGCTGGTCTTAACCAATATTCGTCTTGGTCTTTTGAGCCCAGTGACTGTAAACAACAATGGTCATTATATGCTGCTACAGCCAGAAAAGGCGGGCGCAGATTATTTCCAAACCATTCCAGCAGCAAAGATGACCGTCGCTAAATACGATGACGTCGTGCTTGATCGGGTGATGGTAGCGAACGGTACTATTTATGATACGGCTTCAGGTAGCAGCTCAGATGGCAGCGTATACAGGGGTGATATGCGCGAAAACACAGGCAAATCAACCTTTGGCGTCGGTATTAACCTTGCCAACTGGGGCGTCACTAGCGCATCGATGTTAAGCCAAGAGCAGCCGCAGCTCACCCAAAATGTCAATGCACACCATGCCCGTGGCAAATACGCCAACGGTACATTCAACCACGGCTTAAGCGGTGGCAATGGTATGCTGACTTTGATTGACTCGGTCGGTAATGAGTTTAGTCATGAAATTGGCCATCATTATGGATTGGGGCATTATCCAGGTAAAGTTGGTGATAAAAAATTCTGGTCAGAGCACCATGCCGATAGTGGTTGGGGTTACATGCCCCTTAGACATAGAATGCGGGGTAACTTTGAATGGTGGCGAAAAGATGTCGGTGCCGGCACTGAAGACTCACCTACTTTCTTAGGTCAATACGGCTATGGTCGTGACGCTATGTCTGGTGGCTCTAATAACAGTGACATCTCGCGCTATACTCATTACACCGGCTATAGTACAAAAACCAAAAATCCAGCCAGCATTTGATCGTTATATGTTTGCCAGTGACTCACCGACTGGCTATAAAAAATGGGATGCTGAGCGTCAAAGAATGCAGATCGCACAACCAAAAGTACCACGATCTAATAATGTTTGGTACAACAGCGCCGATGGCAACTATTTAAGACCGCGTTTGCAAGGCGTGCCTGTTTATACTATTTTAAGCGGTTATGACCCTGTCACCCAAAAGGGTATTATCTATCCAGCAGCTCGTGGTAACTGGGGTAACGTCTTTGACTTACCGGCGGCGAGTAGTTCAGCTGACGTCGCTAGCTGCTGGCTGACCGTTACTTACAGTAACAACATGGTCAATAACATTGCCCTTGCCCCTCATCGCATGAATGGCAATAGCAATGCCAATAAATTTCACGTCAATTTAGCGATTTCTGAAAACCCTAACAAAGTCGATTTGTATTGTAAAAAAAGCCAACGAAGCACAGGTATTATTATCATCAACCGCTATTGGCCCCTATAGCGATATCATTAAGCCAGCCGTTACCTTTGGTAAAGAGCATGGCTTTAGCGCCTTAAGAAAAATCGAATTACCACTATTAGCGCAGCAACTTATCGATCAATCGGCCAACCCGACTATCAATTTGGACGCCGAGGGTGAGCTGATATACCACTCTTATAAAGATGATCGTGATGCGCTCAGTCAAGCATTCAGCCCGCTTGCCTTTCAGGTACTCGAGCGTTATGAGCAGCAACAACAGACCATGCATCGCCTAAATCGTTGGGTCAATGTGTATCGTGATGATTTAATCGAGGGGCGGGCCGGAGGTCATCACTGCCTTTCATAAGTTTGTCAACGAATTAGAACTGCAAGATGATCAGCCTCTAGCAAATGTCAGCCCACTCATGAATGGTAACAACTGTCTTAAGGTTGAAACATTAGAAGATGGTAAGCTCAATACTTTTATCAGCGGACCAAGTGCTTGCACAGGAGATGACTCTGAGCAATGGATTCAAGACAGCAAAGGTCGTATCCACAATAAAATGTCACTAGATCAGTGCCTAATGCCGAAAGGTGGCAATGTCATTAACCTAGCCCCTTGTGATGATCAAGCAAGCTTGCAAGTTTGGCAAATGGATGTATCCGCCAACGCCATCAAGCAAGGCAATCAATGCTTTGACTTAGAAAGTGGCTATATAAGTAATAATCGCGCTCGACTCATTCGCTATAGCTGTACAGGTGGCGGCAACCAAAGATGGACGATGCTTACGCAAAACTCTAGTTTGATATTATCTGGCGCTGGCAAAAATCTACCGCTGATAATAGAGAGTATGCAAAAACAAGCAGTGACGACAGACATCATGCAAATGCAGTTGGCAAGCACCAATAGTAATCATCAGCAACCCTCTACACTAGCAAAAGTAAGCAACGCGATAAGCACTTGGTTTTATAGTCTCATCAGCTAATTGAAAATACCTAATAATGATAAAAATAAGCTCCTATGATAGGGGCTTATTTTTACTAAATTTTCATCGTTATTATTTATATGATAAGGTAATAAATAGTCAAAGATTACTCCAGCGTTACGCTTAAATTTATCACCATTTTATTTTTGAACCGGCTATAGTGCGTAGACGCAGCACGCAAGGACAATGAATCCCTGTAGGACGGTACCTGTTTTAAAATAGATTCACTATAGACGATCTCGTCAGTCATTTTTGGAGCGCGAACATTGGACAAACACCCTGAAAATGGCTTTTTTAAACGACTACTCTTATTTTCAGGGCAGAGGGATGAAGGCGTTTTCGCAGCTTTGGTCGTTACAGACATTGGCTGACCTGCCCGATCGTTTAAGAAACTTGTGGCAGGAGTTGATCGGCTCTTACTGGTTTATTCCGACTGCTTGCGTCATCGCCGGCATCTTACTGGCGCCAGTATTGGTGACGATAGATCAGCACTTTGACCGCGAGACCGTTCGAGAGATTACCTTTGCTTTTACGGGTGATGACGATGCGGCGCGCGCTATCATGACCGCTATTGCTGGCGCTGTATTGGGCGTTGCTGGTACGACGTTCTCAATTACCATCGCCGTCCTTTCGATGGCCTCCTCCCAGTTTGGCCCACGGCTATTACGCAACTTTTTGACAGACACACCAAACCAGTTTGTCTTAGGGGCGTTTATTGGTACCTTTAGCTATAGCTTGTTGGTACTCAAGTCGATTCATAAGTATGATGTGGCCTTTGGCGTACCGCAACTGGCGGTGACCTTTGGGATTATCATGGCGATCATCTGTGCGCTGTTATTGGTCTATTTTGTCCAGCATATGGTCCACGCTATTCAGGCCTCGCACGTCATTCAAAACGCCAGTAACGATGCCATTAATAATATTCACTACTGGTATGGGGATTATTGTGATATTCAGCATCAGCGCGATGTCGAGCAGCACGATGTCGAGCAGTTTCGCCAGTGGCAGGCAACGCCGATTTATCCGCCGCAATCCGGCTACCTGCAGCACATTTATTTGGAGTCATTAATCACACTGACTCAAGAGTATGGCGGCGTGGTGCATCTACAGAGTAACCTCGGTGATTATGTCACTGACAACAACGTCATTGGGCATTTTTATCAACGTCCGACAGACCATCCTAATAATCGGCAAAAAACCGCAACGCCGCAGCTGGCCGTGTTGCCACGTACCCCTGATGGTATGTTTTGGCAGCGCTTTGCCGGTTGTATTCGTATCGAGCAGCGACTGGCACACTCCAATGATATCGCCTATAGTCTGGGGCAGATGACCGAGATTGCGGTGCGCGCCCTCTCACCTGGTATCAATGACCCAAAAACAGCCGTCAACTGCGTACAATCGCTCACCAGTTGCCTGAGCATTATGATGCGTCGTCAGCCGCCTAGCCCCTATCATTTTTATATACCTGCCGAGCACCGTGACAAACCGCCGTATACTGCCACACCAAAACAAGTGGTGGCGCAGCAGCGCGTGGCTATCTTGGCCGTGGTGACTTATACGCCCAAAATATCAGAATTCATCAATACCTCACTTGGAGATTCGGCGCTATGCCGCAGCTGATGCCATGGTCCTAAAGGCGCTGTGTCAAGCGATGGTCAATCTCAACTATGCATGTATCAATCAAGCACAGCAGCAGACCTTGCTGCATGAGCTACAGCTAATTGAGCGCGCAGGAGAAGAAAACCTAAGCTACCAAGAACTGATAGATGACCTTGTCGCTATGTGTGAGCAAGCCAAGCAGTTTATTCTTGATGAAGACGCACAGCATCAACATTTTAATTATGTCAGCGAATTTGCTGCCAATATCCGTGAAGCACTACAGTCACAGTCGAGTTAGTAATATGACAATTGGATCGCATAGCATATTGGTAATACACAGTCCCTATCATTTCAATATTTATAGCTCAAAATCTTTACGTAACTCTCATAAGTCATAGGCTTAGGGTTAATTTTATATTCATACGAGATCTGCTTTATGGCATCTGCAACCAGCCTAACCATACTTGAAATCAGCGCCATATTTTTATCGATTACGGCCTCACTGACCTATGTCAATCATCGCTTTATCGGTCTGCCCACGACCATTGGCGTCATGGTCATCTCGATTGTCCTATCTATCGGTGCGATTTTTTTGGGATTTTTGGGGTTTGATCAGCTCATTGATTATGAAGTCAGTCTATTAGAGCAGCTTGATTTTACCGAGGTGCTATTGGACGGTATGCTCTCGATGTTGCTATTTGCAGGTGCCTTGCATGTCAATATTGGTGATTTGAGGCGCTATAAACTGCCTATCGGTATCCTAGCTGGACTCGGTACTATCGTATCAGCCATGCTCATTGCCACCGCTGTTTATTTTATGCTGCCTATATTCGGTTTTGGACTACCGTTTCTTTGGTGCCTACTTTTTGGAGCACTCATCTCCCCTACTGATCCCATTGCCGTCATGGGGATTCTTGCATCAGCAGGCGCGCCAAAAAGCATTGAGACTGTCATCGCTGGTGAGTCATTGTTTAACGACGGTATCGGCGTTGTGATTTTTGTTCTATTACTGGGGATTTTATCTAGTGGCGATATTCCAACCATTAACTATGTGGCGCATACCTTGGCTGTCGAGGGCGGGTGGCGGTGTGATGTTTGGTTTGGTATTGGGTGCGATTTTGTACTATTTGCTAAAGAGCATCGATAGTTATCAAGAAGAAGTACTTTTGACATTAGCAGGCGTCATCGGCGGCTATGCGCTTGCTAGTCATTGGCATTTGTCAGGGCCGCTCGCTATGGTCATGATGGGACTGATGGTGGGTAACCGCGGGCGGGCGCTTGCGATGAGTGATCAGACGCGTCATTACATTGATCTGTTTTGGGAGCTGGTTGATGAAATCTTAAATGCTATTTTATTCGTCCTTATCGGTCTAGAAGTAGTGATGATTGCTTATTCGGGCAATTTATTTATTGCAGGTGGTCTAACTATTGTTATTGCTCTAGTAGCTCGTTTTATCGTGGTTGGGATGACGACCAAGACCTTTCATCGCCAGCTTGATTTGCCCACTGGTGCATGGAAAGTACTAACATGGGGTGGATTGCGCGGCGGTATCTCAGTCGCTTTAGTATTACAGCTACCCATCGGTACCGAGCGCGATATTTTATTGGCACTCACTTATGCGGTAGTGATATTTTCTATCTTGGTACAGGGCCTCAGTGTTGGCAGAGTCGCCAAGAGCATTCGTAAGGATAAAGAAATAACAGAGGCATAAACCACAAATACAGCACGTATAAAAAAGCCAGCCTGAGACATGATGTCTTAGGATGGCTTTGGCTGGCTTTTTGAGCAGTTTCAATGGTTATATCAAACCCTTTCTTTTCATATTACGATAAACCACGATAATAATAAGCAGATTAGAAACCAATATTCCCAGTTTAAACCAATCAAATGGACTGGTTATCAGATAATAAACCTCTATAGGAATAAAGACACCATAGCCCAGCACACCAAACCAATACGCCCATGTCTTATCGCGCCATAATCCATAGGCTTCTAGGAAGCGCAAACTGGCATAAGCAAATATCAACAATAAAAACACTGGCCAGTTTTTGCTGGCCTGTTGGGCAATACTTACTACACTGTCGATTTGCGGTGCAAGTAGGTGGCCAAAGGTATGGCGCCAAGAGCCAGTCGCGGTCGTCAGCCAATGCTCAAGATCGGTATGCCACGACCACAATGCACCTGCACCTAATAATGCCCCCACACCTTTGACGACTTCATAGATGGCCACTGCTTTGATAGACTCACTGGCTGTGCTGTGCGTTTTTTCTAGAGGGTCAATCATTTCACCCCCTTTATCCCTTCGAGGATAGCGGTAGACTATCATCCTGTCGGGGCAAATTAGCCAAAGAACGTCTCCACAACACGTCCTTGCAACTGCTGATTAAAAAATGGTGTGTTTTTACCATTCGATAGCATAGATTGCGCAGTCACTTGCCACTCAAGATTCGGGTCAACCAATACCGCGCCGCCGATCGCTTCATACTGCTCATGAATACCCGCAATCTTTGCCGGATTAAGACAGATTTTATCAACCAGCTCTGAGAGTGTTAGTACCTCATCATTGACCAGCTGACAGGCCAGCGCCATAAAAGTATCAAAATTCGAGATACCTGGCGTACTCTCAGCAAATGGCGCTTTTTTCGCCGTACTGTTCAGTGGCTCGTGATGACTACAGATGGCATCGATAGTGCCATCTTTTAAGCCACGGCGGATTGCCTGCTGGTCGGTATTACTACGTAGCGGTGGCAAGACATATGCCTGAGCATTAAAGCCTTCAAGATTGTCATCAGTTAAATACAGCTGATGCATCGCAACATCACACGTAACAGGCAAGCCTTTATCTTTTGCCCAGCGCATGAGCTCAATCGAAGACTTGCAAGACAGCTGGCTAAAGTGAGCGGCTGTCCCCGTCTCTTCAACCATTAACAGCTGCGTAGACAGTGCAACCGTTTCCGCAATCCAAGGGATGCCCTGCAGACCATGATAAGAGGCGATATAACCCTCATGCGCCACGCCATCTCCAGACAGACTTGGCTCATCAGGATAAAAGAATACTTTCATACCAAAAGTCGCCGCGTACTCTAGTGTTCTTAGCAATACTAAGTCATTGCGAAAAGGTCTACGCGCATTGGATACTGCGATACAGCCGCCCTTTTTAAGCCCTGCAATATTAGACGGTCGTTCGCCCTCTAACCCTGTGGTCAATGCGCCCAAAATATGCAAGTAAATACCGCCATCATTCAAGGCGCGCTCACGCAAGCCCTTTAAGAGGGAGCCATTTTCTAAAATAGGATTGGTGTCAGGTGGCGTGACTACATGCAAAAACCCGTTACCACGAGCTGCCCTACCTTCTGATTCCAGTGTACCGTGTTGCTGTTGGCCCGGCTCACGTAGGCGTGCGCACAGATCGACCAATGGTGGTAATAGCCACATCTCATGTTCAGCATCAAGCGTAGACAATTTTTCTTTGGCAGTTTGTGACAGCGTGTCTTTGAACGCTTTTGGTAAATGGTCAAAGATGGGTGCATCCGTATTAAGCATGGTAGACATAACGTTATTACCGTATCAATAAAATGAAATAAATGAGAATAAGTCGCGCGGCAAGCTGTTACTTGCCAGCCGCTTGATGAGCACGTTGACCTTCCATCGCAAGCGACAAGACCGCCATTCGTATGGCAATACCGTTATTTACCTGCTTTAAGATCACCGATTGCGCGCCATCAGCCACACTAGAGGCAATCTCAACACCGCGGTTCATTGGCCCTGGATGCATAACTAGCGCATCAGGCTTGGCCAATGCCACTCGCTCTGGCGTGATCCCATAATGCTTATAGTATTCACTTGACGATGCCAATAGCGGCGAACCGATACGCTCATTTTGTATTCTTAATCCCATAATCACATCACAATCAGTGACACACTCATCCATATTTTCATATACTTTTACGCCAAAACGCTCAATACCTTTCGGCAATAAAGTACGCGGCGCACACACGGATATCTGTCACACCTAGGGTTTGCAAGGCGCTAATATCAGAACGGGCGACGCGTGAGTGCTTAATATCACCAACGATTGCGATAGAAAGCTCTTCAAATGGGCGCGGTGCCTCACGGTGAATGGTCAACATGTCGAGCATTCCCTGAGTAGGATGCGCATGCCAGCCATCACCACCATTGATGATAGCAATATCAGGGGTCACTTCTGTCGCCATAAAATGCGCGGCACCTGATGCTGAATGTCGAACTACAAAAATATCTGCGGTCATCGCCTGTAGATTCCACAAGGTATCGCGTAGACTCTCGCCTTTTTTGGTACTAGAGCGTTCGATATCGATATTGAGTACATTAGCACCCAAGCGTTTTTCTGCTACTTCAAAAGTCGTCCGGGTACGAGTCGATGGTTCAAAGAACAAATTCATGACCGTATAGCCATCTAACTCAGGACGATTGATGAGCTGCCCGTTTTCATCAAAGAAAGTCTCTGCTTTTGCGATAATAGCTTTGAGCTGTGCTTTATTAAGACCTTCAACACCCAAGAAATGCCTGATACTGCCATCGGTGTTGAGGCTGCGGACGACTCAATGAGGTATTGAGTCTTTGATGAATTGTATTGGGATCAAATTTTGCATAATCAGTCGGTGAGACTGGTTGGGTAGCGCTACTATCGAGAGAATTTGACATAATGGCGAGTCTTTATTGTGGGTTTATATGAGTCTGTCGTAATCGCTTATTCATCTTTGTTCAATCATTTAGCACCGATAGGCACAGAGACGAGGACATTTTGACGCTTATTTGCTACAATTTACCGTAGTCAAACTCGACCAAAAACCGCCTCAGCAGACAATCAGAAAGCGTAAATAGACATGCTATATTCTCATAGAGAATAATTCTGACAAATCTATAAATGAATAACAATAGATATAGTGTAGCCGATTTTGTGGTCAGGACAAAGATACCGTATAAGCTATTTAAAAATTCACCCCTTTAAGGTGTGCCAAATGCCGTCTATGACCTGACTCTAAGACCATCCATTTTTTACTTTCCATACCCTCTATTAGGAAGCGTTATGACGACCTTAGCAGATTATCTAAACCAACATGCCTCTAGTCCTGCACTCAACGACGTAATTACCACGGTCACTAATGTTGGTAAAACCATCTCACAACTACTTAGAAAAGGTGCTCTGGCAGATATTTTAGGCGAGGCTGGCAATCAAAACGTCCAAGGCGAAGATCAGAAAAAACTAGATGTACTGGCCAATGACTTACTGCTAGATGCATTGGCAAAGAATACCCATTGTGCCGGCGTTGCATCAGAAGAGCTTGATGATGCCACCCCTGCTAATGACGATGGCAGTCTATTGGTTTTGTTTGACCCACTAGATGGCTCATCAAATATTGATATCAATATGGCGGTAGGTACGATTTTTTCTGTTCTGCCGTACGAGCGTCAAGGTCAAACCAGTGAAAACAGCGACTATCTACAGGCAGGTAACAAACAGCTAGCAGCAGGGTACTTGTTATATGGCACCTCTACGGTACTGGCGTTGACCATCGCAGATAAGGTCGTGATGTTTAGCCTAGATCCAGAAACTGAAGACTATGTGCTAATAGAAGACAACGTGCAAATCGATGCCGATACGAGTGAATATGCGATCAATAGCTCAAATTATCGCTACTGGCGCGCACCGATGCAACAGTACATCGATGAGTTAATCGCTGGCGAGACAGGCGTACGTGAACGCGATTTCAATACGCGTTGGGTCGCCGCTATGGTTGGTGACGTCCATCGTATCTTATGCCGCGGTGGTCTCTTCACTTATCCGTTTGATACCAAATACGCGCATAAAGCAGGTAAACTACGCTTGATGTATGAAGCCAATCCAATGAGCTTATTGATTGAACGCGCGGGTGGCGGTGCGACAGACGCTGTCAATCGCATCTTAGATATCGAGCCCACTGACATTCATCAGCGTGTTCCTGTGGTGCTCGGTAGCAAAAACGAAGTCAATTATGTTAGAGACTTACACGTCAATTATTCTGAGCAGTAATTGATATAAGTACTTTCTAAAAATAACCAGCTTACAGCGAGATTATAAGCTCGATGCTGGTTATCCCTCCTACTCTTCTCTAAGCGACCCACTATGGTACTAAATCCCACCGAGCTGATTACCTCAGATAAGAACACCACCGTCAAGCTTGTAAAAGCCCTATTGGCACAAGCACGTCAACGCAAAAAGCATGGTCAGACCGTCATAGAAGGTGTTCATCTGATAGATGCTGCGCTGCGTAGCGACTATCCTTTGCCCAGATACTACTGTCTGAGTCAGCGCGTAGTCATCCTGAAGTTCAGCAGGTATTAACTCGCCTGCCGACTTATACGCCTATTCTTATTTTATCCAATTCACTGTACGAGAGTATTCGTAGCTTAGGTACTGGTATCGATATCATGGCGATTATCAACGTACCAACGCCTAACTTATCAATGATTGATGAAGATTGCTTGATCTTAAATGATGTACAGGACAGCGGAAATGTCGGCACACTCCTGCGTACAGCAGCAGCCGTTGGTATTCGCAACATCTTATGTACCAGTGCTACCGCGCAAGCTTGGTCTCCCAAGACGCTACGAGCAGGTATGGGTGCACAGTTTGCACTGACTATTTATGAAGGCTTGAGTACGCAAGATATTTTAGATCACGTAAAAGTTCCACTGTTGGCGACCAGCTCACATACCGATACTATCATTTACGATCACGATTTATCTGCGCCTGTGGCGTGGATTATGGGTCATGAAGGTCAAGGCGTCAGCGATGATTTGATGCAATGTGCCACCCCTATCGCTTTACCGCAGCCAAATGGTCAAGAGAGCTTAAATGTTGCGATTGCAGGATCTTTATGTCTGTACGAAACCTTGCGCCAAAGACAGTACTCTTAGCGTCCATTTATAACTACAATTAAAATCTTCTCTATCAAGCAATAAAAAAACCCACTACCGATTGATAGTGGGTTTTTGTTATCTGTCTACTACTAATATAGTCAAAGAAATCTAAAACGGATACAAGGCAGCCGACTGCAGATTGTACAAGTAGCACCTCTAAGGAGGGTAACGCCGTAGCCGTTTAGTAGTTCTGTGACTATACATTAACATTAAACCTTGCTAGTTAGCTCAGGCAGTGCTTCAAATAGATCAGCTTCTAAGAAATAATCAGCAACGCTAGCGATAGGCGCTTCTGGGTCATTGTTGATCGCAACGATGACTTTAGAATCTTCATACCAGCCAAATGCTGAATCGCACCTGAGATACCAGCGGCGATATATAGCTGCGGTGCAACGATTTTACCGGTTTGACCAACCTGCATATCGTTTGGTACATAACCTGCGTCGACAGCGGCACGTGATGCGCCAACAGCAGCGCCTAGTTTGTCAGCCAATGGCTCAATATATTTGGTGAAGTTTTCACCATTTGCCAAGGCACGACCACCAGAAACCACGATACCAGCTGAGGTCAATTCTGGACGATCAGACTTAGCCATTTCTTCGTTCACGAAGCTAGCTTTGCCAGTTTCTTGTACATTATCGATCGTTTCAACAGTCGCTGAACCACCTTCGCTTGCTACTGGATCAAACGCGGTCGTACGTACGGTTAGCACAACTTTATCTTCAGAGGTTTTGACGGTTGCCGTTGCATTGCCTGCATAAATTGGACGCTCAAACGTTTGCGCATCTACTACGCCTGAGATCTCTGACAACATGCTGACGTCAAGTAACGCGGCAACGCGTGGCATAAAGTTTTACCAGTCGTAGTCGCAGCTGCTAGGGATATGGCTATAATCACCAGCCACATCAGCAACCAATAGTGCCACATTGCCCGCCAATTGATGCTCATAGACCGCGTTATCAGCTAAGAGTACTTTTGTCACGCCTTCTGCTTTTGCTGCTTCATCAGCAACGGCCTGCGCGCCACTACCTGCCACTAATACATGGATGTCATCACCGATTTGCTTAGCAGCAGCGATGGTGTTCAAAGTTGCCTTTTTAGACTGGCATTGTCATGTTCTGCATATACCAAAATTGCCATGGTTTTAATCCTTTATTTATTCGTATTATCTATTCATGCGGTTGTTTGTGTACAAAGCCCTTTGAGCAACTATCGTTTAATATAAATAAAGCAGTCAAATTCTTAGCTTTGTACAGGATATGCCGTAGCGAAGTATCTAATCATTGAAAAATTAAATGACTTTTGCTTCGTTTCTTAGCTTATCAACCAACTCATCAACTGACCCTACTGTAATACCAGCTTTACGTTCAGCAGGTGGCACGACCTTAATAATCTCTTGCTTAGACGCCATATCGACACCGAAATCTGCTGGCGTTTTCTCATCAAGCGGCTTTTTCTTCGCTTTCATAATGTTAGGCAGTTTCGCATAACGTGGCTCATTCAAACGTAGATCAGTTGTGATGACTGCTGGCAAATCAAGCGCAACGGTTTGCAGACCGCCATCGATTTCACGCGTGACGTTGACTTTGTCACCTTCAACCTTCACTTCTGATGCAAACGTACCCTGACCGATACCCATCAATGCCGCTAACATCTGACCCGTTTGGTTATTGTCATCATCAATCGCCTGTTTACCCAGCAAGATAATATCAGTGCTTTCTGTTTCAGCGATATTTTTTAGAATTTTGGCAACTTGCAATGGATATGGTTTTTCGTCACTCACGACTAAAATACCACGATCAGCACCAATGCTAGAGCTGCACGAATTTGCTCTTGTGACTCTTTTGGACCGATAGACGCGACGATGATTTCATCAATGACGCCAGCTTCTTTTAGACGAACGGCTTCTTCTACTGCGATTTCGTCAAAAGGGTTAATCGACATTTTGGTGTTTGATAGATCAACGCCAGAGTTATCGGCTTTTACACGTACTTTTACGTTATAATCAATGACACGCTTGACCGCTACTAATGCTTTCATACGTTCCTCGTTTATTAATGTTATGAATTAAAAAATATCAGTTAAGAACCAAATTTTCGTTGTGGTTCAAATCGTCGTTCAAAATACTACTCAAGGTTATTACTATATCAACAGATGTATAACTAATTAAGAAAAATACGCCAATATTCGAAATTATATTAGCATTGCACTTCTTACGGATAAAATCTGCTAAAGCTAAGCCAACCGTTCTTATCAGACCTATGTATCTTGCGTCAGCCTGCAGATAAGGTCAAGACAACGCCGTGAATAATGCGTCATAAATTTGTCACTATTCTATAATAAATAGTTTATAAGCACGTAATCTAGTGATTTTTCTTTGACAATAGCCTTAAGAGTCCTCCCTCTTTATAGCACTCTCAATGGTATGTTTATTTAATATTTTGTTATTATTTATTTCCTAGGGTTTAACTAATAGTAGTCGCGAAGAACCCAACAGCTATATGTCGCTGTCTTTGTTAGAGCTCATTAACAACTCACTATCACGTATGTCATCAAACAACGCCCAGTCAGGAGTTACATCATTGTTTTTGATGACGCTCATGTCTCCTGTCGTCTCCATAATGACCGCAAATATTTCAGTTTTGGCTTTGATGCCATTTTTGCGCAGCACTTCCTGAACATCGCTGGTCGTAAGATTCGCTTCTTTTAAGTTATCTGAGAAGTATTCGCCATGTGCCATGAGTATGATGGCACGATTGTCTATCAGCGCTTTTAGAGGTTTAATCTTGCGCCTCACTATTGAGATAGCACCTTGAATCAAAAACAACATGGCAACTGCAAACAGTCCTTGCAACAGAGACGGCTTGTCAGCCAATACCGTCGACGCTAATATACTACCAATACCAACTGTCATAGCAAAATCATGACTTGATAGTTTGGAAAAGCTGCGCAGACCCATCAGTCGGGTAAAAAGCATCAAACCTATATAGAAACCCACCGCAGACAATGAAATGCCTAACAGCTGTTGCCAGTCAATTGAAAACCAAGTTTCCCATTTCATAATAGAGCCTTATTTATTATTGAGTCAGTACCTATTATGAACTGATAATTATTAAGAAAAATCAATCAAACGCTACTTCAGATAAAATGATATAAAAAAAGCAACCTGATAAGAGGTTGCTTTTTTTTAAAGTCTAAACAGTATTTTTATTGTTTTTATAAACAAAAATTTTATGCATAATCGTCACTCTCACTGTCATCAAGCCTACTAAACATCAGTGTGCCCAAACAGCAAAGAGATTATAGTGCTTCGATTTGCTCAGCTTGTGGACCTTTTTGCCCTCACCTAAGATGAACGACACTTTTTGGCCTTCGGCTAGCGTTTTGAAACCGCTACCTTGGATAGCGCTGTAGTGAGCGAATACGTCTTGTCCGCCGTTGTCTTGAGCGATAAAACCAAAACCTTTAGCTTCATTAAACCACTTTACAGTGCCTTCAACTTTATCTGACATAAATTTTCCTGACTCTTTAACTGTTGGCGAGACTTGTGTCATCACCGATTAATTGATATATACCCATGCATCTTTTGCTGAACGCTACGGTTCAAAATTGCAAATAATCTAAGAGAAAACCTGAATTTTTTACCTCAAATACTTTGAGTACAATCTGATTATAACAGTTTTCTATACAGGTAACAGTCTAAATTGATGTTTTTGTAAATAAATTCCAGCTATTAAAACCCATCAAAATAGCTAGCATTTTTGCCGTTATCATATTGATATTGAATAAATTTCCAACATATGAATATTAGGCTACAATTACGAAGCCATCGTTAAATACGACAAGACAGACCCTTATAGGCCAAAAACTCATTCATTACCTATTGCAATATCGGTAACCATGGTGAACTTAATACAAGCAAACATAGCCCAAAAATATCAACGAAAACGACTGACTATAAGCAATATATTTGGCCGGTATGACCAAGTCTTTAGGAGAGTCAGGGGATACCTTTGCGCTTTAGTAGTCGCGTACCGTAGACCCAACCAAAGGTCGTGTAAATGCCATAAGCGGCAGGTACAGCAATCGCGAGCGGTGCCAAATCAATCACGTATAGGACAACAACAGAGATAAAGAACCAGATGGTATCTAAGATTGAGCTGATTTGGAAAAACTTAGATTTAGGCAGTTTACCATCGGTTTTCTTAAGCATTTCTCCTTCTATCCAAATTAAAACTGCTACGACAGCGCTAAGAGTAATATACACGAATTGCGGCGTTAGCCAGTCTGGATAAGATATTTGCACAACATACAACCTGTAATCTATAGAAAATATGAATGAGGACTCATCTACTTTGATCAATCAAAGATAAATAAGCACAGTAAAAGCCCACTGGCTAATGTGAAGATGCCTGCCTATATTGGGCAGTTTTTACTGGTTTTCAACCAACACATATAGCGGTGTAACCCTATGTCAAAAGTAGGATATAAAAAACCCCGTGCTATCAGGTGATAACACGGGTTACTTAATAAACTACCAAATACTCTATTTAAGTAGTATCGAATTAGTTTTTGTCTTTATCGATGATTTTGTTACCACCGATCCAAGGCATCATAGCGCGCAATTTGGCACCTGTGGTTTCGATCTCATGCGCTGCATTGTTACGACGACGAGCTGTCATTGATGGATAGTTGGTTGCACCTTCAGAGATGAACATTTTTGCGTACTCACCAGACTGGATGCGTTTTAGCGCGTTACGCATGGCTTCACGTGACTGCTCATTGATGACTTCAGGACCAGTGACATATTCGCCGTATTCAGCGTTGTTACTGATTGAATAGTTCATGTCAGCGATACCGCCTTCATACATTAAGTCAACGATAAGCTTTAGCTCATGTAAACACTCAAAGTAAGCCATTTCTGGCGCGTAGCCTGCTTCAGTAAGGGTTTCAAAGCCCATTTTTACCAATTCAACCGCGCCGCCACAAAGAACCGCTTGCTCACCGAATAGATCGGTTTCAGTCTCATCTTTAAATGTGGTTTCGATGATACCTGAACGACCACCACCAACGCCAGCAGCGTAGGATAATGCTAATTGCTTAGCTTGACCTGAAGCATCTTGGTAGATGGCGATTAAGTCAGGAATACCGCCACCTTTGGTGAACTCTGAACGTACGGTGTGACCTGGTGCTTTTGGTGCTACCATGATAACGTCAAGGTCGCTACGTGGCACTACTTGGTTATAATGGATAGCAAAACCGTGGGCAAATGCAAGGGTCGCGCCTTCTTTGATGTTTGGCTCAATGACATCGTTGTAAAGCTCTTTTGGAACTCATCAGGTGTCAAAATCATGATAACGTCAGCAGCTTTTACCGCTTCTTCGACTTCAGCAACTTTTAGGCCTGCATTTTCAGCTTTTTTCCATGAGCCTGAGTTGGCACGTAGACCAACCGTTACATCAACGTCTGAGTCTTGTAAGTTAAGCGCGTGCGCATGGCCTTGTGAACCATAACCGATAATGGCCACTTTTTACCTTGGATAATGGATGAATCACAATCTTTGTCATAAAAAACGTTCATAAATAGAGTCCTTGTCCTCAATCATGGCTTACCATGGATAGTAGACGCTTATACTGTAATCAAGATAGTGATTAAGATAAGCGCTTTGTTGATTTAGATAAATAGTTCTTCAATAAAATAGGATATTTGGGCATTAATTCTAGGTGCTAAGGGTTTTCTCACCGCGGGCAATACCAATCACACCCGAGCGAACCACTTCCATAATACGGTCACGTCCAAGCACATCGATAAAACCGTCAAGCTTGGCTTTGTCACCAACGATTTGAATCGTATATAAGTTGGCATTCACATCGACAATCTGCGCACGGAAGATATCTGCGCTGCGTTTCACCTCTTCACGTACGCTGCCAGTTGCTCGTACTTTGATGAGCATCAATTCACGCTCAACGTGTACATTCTCTGTCAGATTATGCACTTTAACTACTTCAATCAATTTATGCAATTGTTTGGTGATTTGTTCAATTCTTTCTGGTGAGGTAATGGTCGTTAAGGTCAAGCGTGAAATGCTTGGGTCATCAGTAGGCGCGACGTTGAGCGTTTCGATATTGTAGCCACGTTGTGAGAACAAACCGACTAGACGCGACAACGAACCCGCTTCGTTTTCCATCAATACCGAAATCAGATGTTGTTGTTGCATTAGGTACGCTCCCCCTTTTGTTAACCACATATCACGCATGGCTTGTCCAGCGATTTGCATCGGATATACATGCTCATTACGATCGACATAAACATCGATAAATACCAACTTGTCCTTCATGGCCATCGCTTCAGCCAACTGCTCTTCCATCGTATCAGGGTCAGTAATCTTGATACCAACATGACCATAGCTTTCAGCCAATTTGACAAAATCTGGCAAGGGAGTTCATATAAGACTGTGCATGGCGTCCTTCATATAGCATGTCCTGCCACTGCTTCACCATACCTAGCTGTGCGTTATTTAAATTTAGAATTTTAACTGGCAAGTCATACTGCAAGCAAGTTGACAGCTCTTGGATATTCATCTGAATAGAGCCTTCGCCTGTGATACACACCACATCACGCTCTGGATTAGCAAGCTTGGCTGCCATGGCATACGGCAAGCCAACGCCCATCGTACCTAGGCCGCCTGAGTTCAGCCATTGGCGAGGCTCATTATAAGTATAGTAAAGGGCTGCAAACATCTGATGCTGACCGACGTCACTTGTGATAATAGCGTTACTGTTAGTCACTTTATCTAGAGCTTGTACGACACTTTGTGGCTTAATGCCATTATCTGTGCTGGTGTCATAACGCAAACCATGGCGCTTACGCCACTCATTAATTTGTGACCACCAATCGAGCAATGCGTGTTGCTCTAATTGCTTATCTTCTCCAACGATCTCTAGCATATCGGTTAAGACAGATTTTACATCGCCAACGATAGGGAATATGCGCAAGGATGGTCTTTGAAATCGACGCAGGATCGATATCGATATGGATAATCGTCGCGTTCGGACAGAATTTTTTGACATTATTGGTGACGCGATCATCGAAACGCGCACCCACTGCCAAAATAACATCGGCATGATGCATAGTCATGTTGGCTTCATAAGTACCATGCATACCAAGCATACCTAGGAACTGACGATCAGAGCCAGGAAATGCACCAAGACCCATCAATGTATTGGTCACTGGTAAATTAAGACGGTGAGCCAGATCAGTCAACTCTTCGTGAGCATTGCTCCAAATAACGCCGCCACCTGCATATACGACAGGACGCTGGGCAGATAATAATGTCTCGACCGCTTTTTGATCTGACCACTATGGCCTTTGAGCGAAGGCTGGTAAGAGCGTATAAATACCTCTTCTGGATATTTATAGGCAAACTTTTCACTAGGCGCAGTCATGTCTTTTGGCACATCAATAACGACAGGACCTGGTCGGCCAGACTGTGCAATGTGAAATGCCTTTTGACAATCATCGGAATTTCGCTAGCATGGCGCACTTGGAAGCTATGCTTAACGATCGGACGTGATACCCCCACCATATCCGTTTCTTGGAAAGCGTCTTCACCGATTAGGCTACTTGGCACCTGACCTGAAATCACGACCATCGGTACTGAATCCATAAAAGCTGTCGCAATAGCGGTAACCGTATTGGTTGCACCAGGTCCTGAGGTTGCCAGTACAACCCCGTCTCACCAGTAACTCGTGAATAAGCATCTGCCATGTGTCCTGCCGCCTGCTCATGACGCACCAAGATATGCTCAATGGCTTCTTGCTGAAACAGCGCATCATAGATGTGTAGAACGGCACCGCCTGGATAACCAAAGATATATTTGACACCTTCGTCTGTCAGCGCTTGTACCAGCATTTCAGCGCCCGATAGCATCACAGGCTGAACGCTGCCTTCTGCAAGACGTTGTTGTTTTTCTTCAAAATTTTTGGCGGCATTACCCGTTTGGGTATGTCCCGTCATATTCGGACTTTGCGTGGTTTGCGTCACTGTCATCACCTTTTTTTGCGGCGAGGATTTGCGGTATTCTATGATAAGAGATAACCCCATATAGGTATTACTTCAAAACTCATAAAATGATCGCTAATCCTTGTCCATATCAAGAATATTTGCTTATCATATTTAAGTAACGTTGTTTTTTTAAGACAGCAAATTACTCAAACATAGCAATGTATGTAAGGTCAGTTTTGTGATGGATGTTTATCGATATACAGTGACAAGATGCGGACGCACCTATGAAAGAAGCTTATTATTGAGTCTTTCTATAAATAAGTACTGATAATAAATTCATGGGTGCAAAGACGTAGAGATAACAGGATATTTATACCCAAATACTATGCATAAGTTACTAAAACTTATAACAGAGGCTTTGGCGTACTTTTTTATAACCAGTACTGTATCGTATTTTGCACAATTGCCAGAATTACATTTAGCACAGTTCAAATAATAAGTTTATCTTAGTCATTGTAGACAGATAAGTCCGGAGACAATGTATAGTTATGAGTAGCCAATGCTACGTGTGCTATATCATCATCACAAAGAAAATAACACTGCATAAACTACCGATAAGTAGCTCGTAGTGATCATTTTCAAGTGCCACGGCAATATCATAAAAGCCGTTCACTGACCAATCAACTTCTATTATATTCGATGGTTTGCCCGCTATTGTCAAGAAAAACTTCTAAAGCCTATCCCAAACTATTAGTTATTAAATAATACACATTGATAAGTATTATTTGCTAAAATTGGAAGTCGATACATTAGTGCTGCCAATAAAGTGCTCAAATGTTATATTTACCCTTATACAAATTTGCTTTTATCAAACAAAAGGATTGCTGCTATGGCATATGCGTCTAAAATAGCGACTGCTGCTAAATGGCTAACGAGTACCACCTGTATGCTAATGCTATCCATGAATGCCAGTCAGGCTATTCAAGTTTACAAATCCATTGGCGCATATGGCGAAGTTAAATATAGCCAGCACGCACCGCAAAATGGTAAAAACGTTGAGTTGATTGAATTTCGTAGCGACGGTAGACAAAACAACGCCGGACAAATGGCTGGCAAAACAGACCCCAGACAAAGCAATAATACTCAAACGGCAGAAGAACAGCGCGTAGCCGCACTTGAAGCACGTATCAAAGAGCAAGAAGCGCAAGCCAATGCCCAGCGCTGCCAATCGCTACGTAACAATTTAACGAATCTAAACGTTGGCGGACGTATCTATGAGATGGATGCAAATGGCAAGCGTCAGTACTTAGATGGCCGTGAGATTGAGCTAAAGCGTGAACGCGTACAACAGGCGATCGACCAGTATTGTAGCGGCTCTACAACCTAGTCGACCCAATAGTGAGGGTTAGTCGACCATCACTAGCTGCATAACATGGCGAATGGCTGCTGGCATATCTTGCGCTTGTAGCCCTCGTTGTCCAATCAATAGCTTATTGTCACGATGATATTCATTACCTTGATTAACCAGTGTGTCCCCTGAAAATCCATGAATAAGCGCTGCCTGAGATAAACTGTACGACTCTGCTGCTAAGTCTTGTTGTGCTAATAATCCAGCAATCACTCCAGATAGAATATCGCCCATGCCAGCAGTTGCCATACCAGCATTGCCCGCATCACAGACATATACTCGCGCTGGTCCTGATTTTTGCTCCAAAACTAGCGACCCTGCTCCCTTTAATACCCAGTCACCACCATAAACTGCAGCGCATTGTTTTATGGATCGCAATCTATCACTTTCTACCTCGCTTATTTTTTGATCGAGCAATCTAGCCGCTTCGCCGCTATGCGGTGTTAAGCAAACCTGATGGCTCATGCTATATTCACGCAGCGCTGTCACCAATTGGTGATTGTCCGCTTGTAACGATGCCAAATGGTAAAGTCCATCTGCATCGATCACTATTGATTTTTCATGAGCTATGGCAGCCTGTATATAGTCGATAAATAACATTTTTGCTTTTTCGTCACGGCCCAATCCCATACCAATCGCGATAACACTGGCTTGTTTGATAAGTGCCTTTACGCCATCTGTATCGTGCAGATTGATAGTCATCGCATCAGGCAATGAAGTTAATAATGCACCATGAAAAGCCTCATGACAGGCAACAGTTATTTTACCAGTGCCAGTTGCCATGGTGCTTGAGGCAGACAGTATCGCAGCACCGCCCATCCCTTGAGAGCCATCAACGCGATTTCCACCAATGATTAGCGCATGACCGTAGCTACCTTTGTAACTGTTTTGGCGGCGCGGCTTCATACTATGTGCAGCCGTCAGCAGTATGGCAACAGGTTCAAATGCTTCAATAGTATTTTGCTTGGTATTTTTATCAGATATTTTGTGAGGTCTAGCTGTTTGATAAGGTATTAACGGTATATCGATTATGTCTCCGCTATAATCCGTACCGTCTTTGGTGTGCAAACCAAATTTGCGCGCAATCAGACATAAGGTGACATCAGCTTGTACTGCTATACGATCAAATACCGCACCAGTAGAAGCCACCAATCCACTTGGAATATCGACGGCGACTGCTAGTGCGTTTTGTTGCTGAGTAGTACGATTAAAAGCGCTAATAGCCTCTTTATAGACACCTTCTGGCGCACGATCTAGCCCAATTCCAAACAGTGCGTCAATATAAATGTCAGCTAATAAAGCCATTTTCTCTGACTCATTGTGACTGCTATGAATCTCTTCGAAGCGTTGATAATGACAGTTGGCAGATATTGCTATCTGTCGCGCTTTGTCAGCATCAGTTATATGGTCATTATTGTGGTCTTTCTTATTAGAAATGGCCGACTGAGTACGAGTATCAAAATCATTGACATCAAAACCGACAGTGACCACTTCTACTTGCCAGCCTGCTTGCTGCAAGTAATAAGCAATGAGCCAACCGTCCCCGCCATTATTACCCTTACCTACCCAGACACTTACTCGGCGCAAACGCTCCGTACGATGATAAACGTTGGTATTAGCAGAATGATTAGCATTGAGACATTTTTGTTCATAAAGCAATTCTATCTGCTGTGCCATTTGCCAAGCTGCTTGCTGCATTAAGCCAAAACTATCATATCCTTGAGCAAACCACGCTTGCTCCATGGCATAAATTTGCTCACTACTATAAAGCGCAATAGGTTTTGTATTTTTTATAGGTGATAAATTGGTAAAATTCTTCATTTATTATCCTCGGCCATGTTTTTCTGATATTTTTATAGGGTTGAAAGTCTAGTTTCTAAACTTTGGTATCAGCTTAGCAAAAGCTCATGTCTACTTATGTATCAATATGAATGTGAGTTTATTTTCTTTTCTACTTGCGCTCTATGCTCACTGTCTTATCATAATGGTGCTCACACTGCCACTGATTGTGAGAAAATACCGTTTTAAAAATAGACCGCCAATAAGCACCTATCTCTATGCCTACCGATAACAATAGTATTGCCGTTAGTAACTCACCTATATTTGCGACAACAGCAGATGTTAAACAATGGATCAAAACGCAAGCGCAAACATTAGGATTTGCTGACTGTGGGTTTTTATCTGTCCATCATCCACTGTTTACTAAGCAAATCGAACAGCTACAGAAGTGGCTGGATAAAGGCTATGAGGGTCAATTGCAGTTCATGCACAACAACCATCATCTGCGCGCTCATCCCGAGCAGTTAGTGGATGGCGCAAAGACCATTATTAGTGTAAGGATGGACTACCTAACCAAAGCCCCAACACCGCGTGCTGTCACAGACAACGACCATCCCAACCAAGGCATCATTGCGCGTTATGCAAGAGGTCGTGATTATCATAAGACAATGCGTAGCCGTTTAAAGCAATTGGCTCTGAATATCGAGGCCATGCTTCCTGAATGGCAACATCTCGATATTGGTTCAGATAAAGAGTTTGTTTTTAGACCCTTTAGTGATTCTGCGCCTATCTTTGAGCGGCCTATTGCCGATGCTGTTGGTCTGGGCTGGACAGGTAAGCATACGTTATTAATCAACAAACAAGCTGGCTCATTTTTTGTGCTAGGTGAGCTGTTTTTAAGCTTAGAGCTGCCCGATGACCAGCCTGTTAAAGAGCATTGTGGCAGTTGTAGCGCTTGCATTAATGTATGCCCTACCCAAGCGATTGTAGCGCCTTATGAGCTCAATGCCTCTGCCTGTATCTCTTATTTGACGATTGAACACGATGGTATTATTGATACCAAGTATCGACGCGCGATTGGTAATCGGGTGTTTGGCTGCGATGACTGTCAGCTGATCTGTCCATGGAATCGTTATGCCAATCTGACTACCGTTGAGGACTTCGCACCAAGGCATGGTCTCGATAACAGCAGTTTGCTTGAATTATGGCAATGGCAAGAAGCAGATTTTTGAACAACACACAAGGAAGCCCGCTCAGACGCACAGGCTATATCAATTTCTTACGTAATATTGCTATTGGTCTTGGCAATGCCAATGCCAGTTTGGACGTGGTTGAACAGTTAAAATCCAAGCTCACTATACACAATGCTATGCTCGACGAGCATATCGAGTGGGCCTTGGATGAGCAGCAAAAAAAGCTGAAAGACAGCACCCAAGTCTAAATACTTCAAGTATTCGCCACTATTAGAACTTCATATCCATTGCTATATCATTTTAAATAATAAAAAAGCCTCTTATAAAAGAGGCTTTTTTATCATCGATTTTTGTACAAATTATTTATTGCTTATACCATCAATTTGTTATGGCTTAGGAATGCGTAACACTTGACCTGGATAAATCTTATCTGGATCAGATAGCATTGGCTTATTGGCTTCAAATATCTTCATATAATCGCCAGACTCACCGTAAACATCTTTAGCAATCTTAGATAAGCTATCGCCAGATTTTACCGTATACATCGTTGACTCAGGTGCATCTTCTTCGATATCGATATTATCAATAACCTTTGCAACATTTTGTACGTTACCAATAGCAATAATTGCTTTTTCACGATCAGCTTGAGTTTTCGCGTTACCGCTGATTTCTGCTGTATCTGTAGAGCCGTTATATTTGATTTTTAAATTACTGATGTTTAGATTCTGTTGTTGTATACGACGCAACAAAATATTAGCAACGGATTGTGCTGAAGGTTCGCTACTTTGTACTGGTGTATTGGCATCTGCCTTGGTCTCTGATTTGGCATCATGTTTCTCGTCATCACGATTAAAAATTTTATCGCCGATATCTTTTGCAAAACTGAACATACCCATATAATTGCTCCTTGGAATATTGTTATTTATTATTCATATTTATTTTCGGTGGTGTGTTATTGAACATCACCGTGCTTTGTACTGTCTACCATGATGAGTATAGACAAACGAACCAAACGTGAATAGTAATAGTATGTTGAGTAATGTTAATTGACGTAGCTTATGTTAATGCAACCGATCAATTAAATCACCCTCATAAAAAAACCGCCTATCTATTAAGATAAGCGGTATTATAAAATTTGCTAAACAAATGGCAAATTATAGCTGGGCTTGTACGTAATCAATTGCTTTTTGAACAGTAGTCAATTCTGCAGAGTCTTCGTCAGGAATAGTGATACCAAAATCACTTTCAAAAGACATCACCAATTCAACTAGGTCCAACGAGTCCGCACCTAGGTCTTCCATGAATGAAGCATCGTTATTGATGTCTTCAACGTTCATACCTAGTTGCTCAGCAACTGCTGATTTTACTCTTAGCTCGATATCATTACTCATATAGATTACTCCATTATCATCTATTATTTTTAATAAACTGCTATTGTGCCTTATTTAAGCTCTATAGCATGATATATAAAATGTATTTGCCAGATCAGCATTGCTGTCTGAGTACTCTATGACTTGTTACACAGTCTGTCTAATAAAGCCCTGTTATCATACAGGGCTTTGACTCAAAAGTATTCGTAATTATAGCACCCTTTATTATAGTTTACACTCGTTCACACAGTTTTTTATTATAACTATGTAACGTTCGTGTATTGACTACATATACATGCCACCATTGACCGGAATGACCGCGCCGGTGATATAGCTGGCTTCATCACTGGCTAAGAAATGTACTGCTGCTGCGATGTCTTCTGGTTGACCAAGACGGCTGATAGGAACGGCATCTAGCATAGAATTCAATAGGCGCTCGTCGAGCTCATCTGTCATATCAGTCTCGATTAAACCTGGTGCCACGCAATTGATAGTCACTTGGCGTGAACCGATTTCACGTGCAAGCGTACGACTGAAACCTTCTACACCAGCTTTAGTCGCGGCATAGTTAGATTGACCTGCATTACCCATTTGAGCAACAACAGAGGTGATATTAATAATACGACCACGGCGCGCTTTCATCATACCGCGTACTGCGCGTTTGCTCATGCGGTAAACTGAGGTCAAATTCGTATCGATGACATTTGACCAGTCATCGTCTTTCATACGCATTAGCAGACCGTCTTGCGTGATACCTGCATTGTTAACCAATACTTGTACCGCTCCATAGACGCTTTCGATCTCTTCAAACAATTTATCAATTTGAGTAGTATCACGTACGTCTAAGACGCGACCGATACCACCACTATCATGAAGATAGTCATCAATAAGTTCAGCACCTTTTTCAGTGGTTGCTGTTCCAATGACAAAATGTCCTTCTTTAGCAAAGCGTTTGGCAACTGCCTTTCCGATACCGCGACTCGCGCCAGTTACTAATGTAATCGTACGGCTCATGATAACACCTCTAATAATTTCTCTAGACGGGCAGGCTTGTCTGTAGGATAGCTTGCGATTGGCTGCGCTTGACGCTTAGCCAAATTGCTTAATACGTTGCCACTGCCACATTCGATTAATAGATTAATTTGCTTATCGGCCAGTTCCTGCATGGTTTTTGACCACAGTACTGGCTCACTCAGCTGTTCAGTCAATGCTTGTTTGATACCTACTGCACTGGTTTCAACACGCGCATAGCGATTTTGAATCACAGGAATGGTCGCTTGATCAAATTGAATACCTGCTAATATCTCAGCTAAGGCATTACTTGCAGGCTCCATTAATGCACAATGAGATGGCACACTCACTTTTAAGGGCACAGATTTTTTGCCCGTATTTTTGACTTTGTCGATGACAGCGTTAACGCCAGCTGCGTTACCCGAGATCACTACCTGTCCTGGGCTGTTGAAGTTAGCAGCGCCAACAATGGCACCCTCGACATGCTCTGTTGCTTGCTCACACAGATTTTCGACTCGGTTGTCTTCTAGTCCTAACACGGCAGCCATAGCAGTATCGACACCTACAACGGCCTCTTGCATCAACTGACCACGCTTATGCACTAGGGTGACGGCATCACCAAGCGATATCACATTGGCAGCACACAGGGCGCTGTACTCGCCCAGAGAGTGACCAGCTAAATAGCAAGGCGTCTCTTCTATTTTTTGTTGTAAGACACGCCAAATGGCAATGCTAGCTGTCAGTAGCGCTGGCTGAGTATACTCGGTTTGATTGAGTTTTTCTTCATCCTGACAGATTGCCCACAAATCCTCACCAAGCGCCTCACTCGCTTCGGTAAATGTATCGCGTATCTCTGGGTAGATTTCAGCAAGCTCACTCGTCATCGCGACTGCTTGAGATCCTTGTCCAGGAAAAATGACCGCGATACGAGCGGGTTGCTTTTTACCATATCGGGTACAGAAGCCATAACCAATATCCCTTATCTGATTAGAAATATCCCTAAAATAATGGGGTGTATTATATTATTAGATGTGATACAAAGCCGCTAGTTCAATTATTTATCTAAGAAAACGGATTGCCAGTAAACTATACACTGACACACACTATTATTATAGCGGATGCAGACCAAACAACGATAGGAAAACACAGTACCAATCAAAAGCACTAACGATTGAGTACGCGTTTCTATCTGCTAAAAACAAAAAGTCATCTAAGCAATGAGTTTAGTGATAAATAACAAAAGCCAAGTTATCCAGCCACATAATATATGATAGCGAAATAACTTGGCTTTTTTTAGCTCAAAGCTTATTGACTAATGATAGCCAGGTAAATACAACAACAGTCACCAGTACTGTCACTATTTTACCTAGCTATCATACGGCCAATGTCTTAGGCATCTTGACTAACTTTGAATAGCTGACGACCACGGTAGAAACCATCTTTAGTCATGTGATGACGACGATGTTTTTCACCAGTAGTAGCATCTACGCTTAGTTCAGCAATTTCCATACGGTGATGTGAACGGCGCATGTCACGACGAGAACGGCTTTTACGACTTTTTGAACAGCCATGATATAGCTCCTATACTTAAAAGGGATAAGCTTGAAATTCAGCTTAGTCGATACTGACAGAGGCTATATAATCACAACAACCTAAGTCTGAAGCATCATTAGTTAAATAGATTGTTACTTACATAAAGCGCTAACTATGTCTGAAATTTATGAAAAATTTACCTAGTCAGCTTCTATCAGCACGCAACAGGTTGCTCGAATGCAATAAACCGGACATTATACGCATGTTTATTAGATTAATAAAGCCCTGCCTTGCACTCTTCTGTACAAAGCAGATAGAAGGCTTCTCAAATACTTGAATAAATAAATTTGGCTCTTATAGCTTACCTTTTAAGGAGGCTAAAGCAGCGAATGGATTTTCATTCTCTTCTTCTTCTGGTATCTCGCCAAACTGCTCAACTGACATTTCACAATCATCATGCTTCGGCGCCATTGGTATTTTGAGCAATATCTCATCTTCTACCAGTTTTTTAAATGGTAATAGACGCTCCGGAGACTGCTCAGTGACGATTTCATCAAGTAATAAATAATCTTGCTCTTCATCAATCAAGCGTACTTGGCTATCATTCTCTAGTAATGCAATATTATAATCATCAGATAAGTCTATCGCAATTGGTTGTAAACAGCGTTGACACGTTAGCCAAACATCACCTGTCAACGTAAATGCCAAATGCAAAACATTATTACGGCGATAGAGTTCAGCATTTAGTTGAGTGTTTGACTGATCATGCTCGGCGCTCAACGTCGCGGCAAGACGTTCAAAAGAGTTTGGATCAACTTCTCCTGACCACTCAAAACCCGTGTCTGCCCATTTGTCCAAAGAAATGTGCTCAGGCATGCTAGTAGATACAGGCGCTTTTTTATTGTCAGCGTAAGGTGCTGACGGTTTAGTTTCTGGAGTGCTTGACATGCGCGGCCTCATTCATAAAAACGGTGTATAATATTGCCTGCCATACTAACGGAAAGTGCCATATTCTGCTAGCGCTAGTATGTTAAGATTTTTTGATAGCAAATATGTTCAAGCTTTTTTACTACTTACTTTTTTACCTAAAATTTTTTGCCTTTAATATTTATTAAGTCAATGTCTTCTCTATGAATCTACCTGATAATAAAATTAATTTTTCTGATTTACTTTCTCCTGCTACAGCAAGTTCGTTGCTGCAATATCTTACTCAACTAGATCGTCATACTGAAAATGCTCTTAGCAATAGACTGTGCCTCGATGAAGATGAGTATTTAAGAGAATGGAGAAGTCAGTGGCAAAAGTTATCTACTACTCAGCCTGACAATACTTACTCAGCAGGATTGATAATTGATAGCGAACGATTAGCCACTGATTGGCTCATACAGCTATTTAATACTTTATTTACTAACCAGCAAGTGATATTGGTTCGTAGTGAGGGTGAGCCAGAGTATTTCCCTGCTCAAGACAATGAGCCTGCCAGAATTGAATTCGCTCATGGATTTTTTGCCAGTGCCCTGCACGAGATCAGTCATTGGTGCCTGGCTGGTGACGCTCGTAGACAATTACCTGACTTTGGCTACTGGTATGCTCCAGACGGTCGGACAGAAGCTCAGCAGCAAGCATTTGAGCGCGTAGAGATCAAACCACAGGCATTAGAATGTTTATTCACCTTAGCGTGTGGTCGAAACTTCCAAGTCTCACAAGATAACTTGTTTGCCGACTTCGACACTAGCAGTAGCACCTTTGCTAGTGATGTCTACCAGCAAGTAGAAAGCTATATAACCAAACCTTATACTCTGCCGCGTGACGCTAAGACTTTACTGACTGCTTTAATTAGCGTTTGTACTCCTTCATCTGAAATCAACGCTTAATTCAAATTACTAAGTGTTCCTACTTATTAACGATTTTCTACGGTTGGTAACGCCTTGCCACTAAACTTATATTTGCTTTAAGCTATACTGATAACTAAAGTAGTATATTAAAAATACAGATTTGCTTAATTTTTAAAATAACTTTTTTAATATGTCTAATGATTGAACTACATCTAATTAATGAAAAAATTGTCTCAATTAAAAACCAATAATTATAAAATAAGGAACCATTATGGAAGTTTTCTATATTCATCCCGATAACCCTCAGCCACGTCTCATTGAACAAGCCGCTGACTTACTGCGCAAAGACCAGTTAATCATTTACCCAACCGATACCAGTTATGCTTTTGGTTGTCGACTAGGTGCAAAAGACGCTTTGACTAAGCTCAAGCAAATTCGTGAGCTTGACGATAAGCATCAATTTACACTGTTGTGCCGCGATCTAAGTGAGATTGCCACTTATGCTACGGTCGATAATGTCCAATTCAAACAACTAAAAGCGCATACTCCTGCGCCGATTACTTTTATTTTGAATGCCACCAAAGATGTCCCAAAAAAGCTCGCTCATGCTAAGAAAAAGACCATCGGTATTCGCGTACCGAGCAATCCTATCGCACAAGCACTATTAGAAGCGATGGACGAGCCTATCTTGACCAGCTCACTTATTTTACCTGATCGTGACGATATTTTAGATGATCCTTTCGATATCGAAGAGCTATTAGATAATCAAGTTGATGGTCTGATAAATGCTGGTATTAAGACTACTAAGCTGACTACTATCGTCGATATGACCAGTAGTCAACCTGAGGTTATCCGGCAGGGCGCGGCGGATGTCAGCGACTTGTTACTATAAAGGCTTTACGTTATTTGTATTTTCAACTGCTCACTAAACGTAGGGTGCGTTCCATATGCCGATTGCCTTTAAGAACCACTTAAATATTAAAGCATAAAATGCAACTTACAAACAATGTAATAGTTTTAGATCTAAATTTCAGACATAAAAAAAGCGCCAATAAATTGGCGCTTTTTTGTATAAAACCTAAACGGCTTATAGACTAGTCGCGGTCAACTAATTCTACATAAGCCATAGGTGCGTTATCACCATCACGGTGACCACACTTAACGATACGCAGATAACCACCTGGACGCGTTTGGTAACGAGGACCTAACGTGCTAAATAGTTTACCTACCATAGCTTTGCTGCGCATACGGCTAAATGCCAAGCGACGGTTAGCAACGCTATCTTCTTTTGCTAGAGTAATTAATGGCTCGGCAACGCGGCGTAATTCTTTAGCTTTTGGTAAAGTTGTTTTAATCAGTTCATGCTCAAACAATGAGTTGGTCATGTTCTGGAACATTGCTTTACGATGACTGCCGGTACGACCCAGCTTGACTCCACTCTTACGATGGCGCATAGTCAAATATCCTTAATGTTTAACGGCTGCGATAAGAGAAGCGATCATCAACCCGCAGGTCAGCTGGTGGCCAGTTATCTAGGCGCATACCAAGCTCTAAATCTTTAGACGCCAAAACGTCTTTGATTTCGGTTAATGACTTCTTACCAAGATTTGGGGTTTTTAGAAGTTCAGTCTCTGAACGCTGTACCAAATCACCGATATAGTAAATGTTTTCAGCTTTTAAGCAGTTGGCTGAGCGAACCGTTAGTTCAAGATCGTCCACAGGGCGTAATAGCACAGGATCGACCTCTTCTTTCTCTTTCACAGGCTCAGGCGCTTCTTCAGCTTCTAAATCAACAAAGATTGAAATCTGTTGTTGTAAAATAGTGGCCGCTTTACGAATTGCTTCTTCTGGATCTATAGTGCCATTAGTTTCAAGCTCAATGATAAGACGATCAAGGTCAGTACGCTGTTCAACACGAGCGTTCTCTACTTGATAAGCAACCCGCAGTACTGGGCTAAAGCTTGCATCAAGCTTTAAGCGGCCAATCGCTTTGGTATCACCATCTTCACGGCGCTGATTTGCTGGCTCATATCCACGACCCATCACTACGCGCAGACGCATCTTAAGATGACCGCGCTCACTCAACGTACCCAATACTAACTCTGGGTTAATAATGTCTACGTTGTGCGGCAATTCAATATCTGCAGCAGTAATGGTGCCTGGACCTTGTTTATCCAAGGTCAAGAATACTTCATTTTGGTCATGAAGTGTAATTGCCAAGCCTTTTAGATTCAAAAGCAGGTCAAGGACATCTTCTTGCAGACCCTCTAAAGTTGAGTATTCATGGTCAACACCATCAATCTCAGCTTCGATGACTGCAGCACCAGGTAATGAAGATAACAAGATGCGACGCAGGGCATTCCCTAAGGTATGACCAAAGCCGCGTTCTAACGGTTCGAGCGTGACTTTCGCAATCGTCTCGTTAACCGTATCCACGTTAATGGCATTCGGCGTTAGAAACTCAGTTGCATTTAGCATCATGATGTCACCTCGATTTGTTTATCTGGATTAATTAACGTTAATGGCTCAATGCTATAAGCATAACATTGAGCAGTACGTTACTTACTTAGAGTATAGCTCAACGATCAAGCTTTCGTTGATTTCAGCAGGTAGATCAATACGATCTGGAGCATGTTTAAACGTGCCCTGTAGTTTGCTGTTGTCAACATCAAGCCATTCTGGAATACCACGTTGTGATGCTAGTTCCATAGCGTTTTTAATACGTAGCTGTTCGCGAGACTTCTCTTGAATAGCAATGACATCACCATCTTGCAACTGGATTGATGGAATGTTCACACGAACAAACTCATCACGGCCAGCTTTTTTTACCATAACAGTGCGATGGCTGACTAGCTGACGTGCTTCAGCGCGAGTTGAGCCAAAGCCCATGCGGTATACCACGTTGTCCAAACGACTCTCAAGCATAGCTAGTAGGTTCTCACCCGTAGCACCGCGCTTACGCGCCGCTTCTTTGTAGTAGTTTGCAAATTGACGCTCAAGTACGCCATAGATACGCTTAACTTTTTGTTTTTCGCGTAGCTGTAGAGAATACTCTGAGCTCTTGTTACGGCTTACACCGTGCTGACCGGGTGGACGACCAGCTTTCTTTGTTTTAACATCATACGGCTTAACACCAGACTTAAGGCCTAAGTCAGTGCCTTCGCGACGTGATAATTTGAGTTTTGGTCCAATATAACGGGCCATTGTTCTGTCTCCTTTAAGCTCTTATTATTAAAAGCTTCGTCTCTAATATTAGACGCGGCGCTTTTTCGGCGCACGGCAACCATTGTGTGGGATTGGGGTTACATCAGAGATGCTGTTAATTTTATAACCCAATGCACCTAGTGCTCTTACCGCAGACTCACGACCCGGTCCTGGTCCTTTGACCAAAACGTCGACATTCTTAACACCATATTCTTGAGCCGCTTTACCAGCGACTTCAGCTGCAACCTGAGCGGCAAATGGTGTAGATTTACGTGAACCACGGAAGCCTTGTCCACCTGAAGTGGCCCAAGCCAATGCATTACCTTGACGATCGGTAATCGTTACAATGGTGTTATTAAAAGACGCATGGATATGGGCAACGCCCTCCGATACTGAACGACGAGTCACCTTTTTGCGACTACGAGTGTCTTTAGCCATCTTTTAGCTTCCTAAGTTAATTATCTTTTGAGAGGGCGTGTCGGACCCTTACGAGTACGAGCGTTGTTTTTGGTATTTTGACCACGAACAGGTAGGTTACGGCGATGGCGAATGCCACGGTAACAACCTAAGTCAACCAAACGCTTGATATTCATTGACACTTCACGACGAAGATCACCTTCAGTCATGTATTCTGCAACTTGTGCACGGATAGCATCTAACTGTGTATCATCTAACTGACTAACTTTAGTTGTAGGGGCAATGCCAACTGCTTCTAGAATTTTCTGAGCAGTGGTACGACCTATACCAAAGATGTAAGTTAGTGAAATCACAGCATGCTTATTATCCGGAATGTTTACGCCGGCAATACGAGCCATTGATTTCTCTCCATTAAAGAAAAATATGCATTATTTATTATAAATAGCGCATTTTTCAGATTTGTTGCTGTTAATACCTCACTTCTATCTCTCTACTTTGAAGCTTTTATTATCATTAGCAGATAATAAGAGTGCTACTAAAGCAGAAGTATACAATTTTTTGGTATGAACTACGGCAAGTGGCGGATGATATCGCATCCGCCACTTTTTTCAAGTATTAATTTAATAAACTGTTTAGGCTTAACGCCATGATCAGTTTTTAATTAACCTTGGCGTTGCTTGTGGCGCGGTTCAGCTGTGCAGATAACATGTACACGACCTTTACGGCGTACAATCTTGCAGCTACCACAAATCTTTTTTACTGAGGCTTGAACTTTCATGGAATGCTCCTTGAATAACCACCACACTCGCTTATGGCTGAGTGGGTGATTGAATTAACGTCTGATCATGGTATTGATGGGTCATCAAATGCGCTTGAATTTGCGAGATGAAGTCCATTACCACAACCACCATAATCAGTAGCGACGTACCACCAAGTTGGAACGGCACACCAAATGAGGATTGAACGACCATCGGCATCAAACAAATAACCGTTATGTACATCGCGCCAATAAAGGTTAGTCGATTTAACACATGGTCAAGATAACGCTGAGTTTGTTGTCCGGGGCGAATACCTGGAATATACGCTCCACTACGTTTAAGGTTCTCTGCTACTTCACGTGGACTAAATACTAGTGCCGTATAAAAATAACAGAAGAAAATAATCATTGCGCCAAACAGTACTAAATACAGCGGTTGCCCTGGAGACAATACCAATGCCATATTTTGTAGTATTTTTTGTACGAAGGTAGGATCTGTTGATTGACCAACCCACTGTCCTAAACTCGCTGGAAACAGTAATAAGGAGCTAGCAAAAATAGCGGGAATAACCCCTGCCATATTTAATTTCAGCGGCAAATGTGACTGCTGCTGAGCATAAATTTTGCGACCTTGTTGCTGCTTTTGCGCATAGTTTACTGGGACACGGCGCTGCGCACGTTCGATATAAACGATACCGGCGGTTACCGCAATGCCTAATATTACAAAGATAAAGAGTACAATCAAGTTCATCTGACCTTGATTGACCTGTTCGATCGATTGCGAAATCATACCTGGCGTACCGGCGACAATGCTTGCAAAAATAAGCATTGAGATACCGTTACCTACGCCGCGCTCTGTAATCTGCTCACCAAGCCACATCAAGAACATAGCGCCTGCAACCAACGAGGTTACAGCAGGAATATAAAAGGTCAGACCGGAAGATAAAGTCAGATTCTGACTGATCAAACCGGCACACATCCCTAATGACTGCACCAAAGCCAAAGCAAGCGTCCCTTGACGGGTATACTTGTTCAGCGTACGTCGACCTGCTTCACCCTCTTTTTGAGAGCTTCAAGCGAAGGTACGACTGCCGACATCATCTGTACAATAATTGACGCTGAGATGTACGGCATGATACCTAGTGCCATAATTGACATACGCTCAAGCGCACCACCTGAGAACATATTAAACATGCTCAAAATAGTGTTTTCGTTGCGCGAGAACAGATCAGCCAGATTAACCGGATTAATACCCGGGACTGGAATGTGCGACCCTAAACGATAAACAATCAATGCGCCGATTAAGAATAATAAACGCGACCATAGCTCATCATACTTACGTATAAAAGCGAAAGGATTGAGCGGAATACCACTTGAGGTCATTGATTGTTTTGACACGTTACTACTCCTCGATGCTACCACCAGCAGCTTCGATTGCTTGTTTGGCGCCTTTAGTTACTTTGATACCTTTAAAGGTATAAGCTTTAGTAACTTCGCCTGATAGCATAACACGGGCACGTTTCATGTCGTGACGGATAAGGTTAGCTGCTTTTAGAGTCTCTAAGCTAATTACATCGCCTTCAACTTTATTCAGCTCAGACAAACGTACCTCAGCGGTAGTCATTGCCATTTTACTGGTAAAGCCAAATTTTGGTAGACGACGATATAAAGGCATTTGACCACCTTCAAATCCCTGAACGAACGCTAGAACCTGAACGTGATTTTTGACCTTTTACACCGCGGCCACCTGTCTTACCAAGACCTGAACCGATACCACGACCACGACGTTGGGCAGTTTTCTTCGCGCCAACACCTGGTGATAATTCGTTTAATCTAAGTCCCATTACGCTTCCTCCACTTTTACCATGTAGTTGACGCGATTGACCATACCACGAGTTGAAGGAGTATCTTCAACGACCACACTATGACCAATACGGCGTAAACCCAATCCTTTCAAGCTAGCTTTGTGGCTCTTGAGGCGATGGGCACCTGATTTAAATTGAGTGACTTTCATTTTTTCATCGTAACTCACCTAGTCTAAGTTAACCCAAAATTTCGTCTACAGATTTACCACGTTTAGCTGCCATCCTCTCTGGAGTTGACATATCACGTAAACCGTTAAACGTTGCACGAACAACGTTAGCAGTATTGGTAGAACCATAACATTTAGTCAAAACATCTTTGACACCAGCAACTTCTAATACAGCACGCATTGCACCACCAGCGATTACGCCAGTACCTTCAGATGCAGGTTGCATGTAGACTTTACTAGCACCATGACTTGCTTTGATCGGATGATACAAAGTTGCATCATTTAGCTCAACAGTAATCATATTACGTTTGGCAGCTTCTAGTGCTTTTTGGATAGCAGCAGGCACTTCACGCGCTTTACCACGACCAAAACCAACACGACCATTACCGTCACCCACTACAGTCAACGCAGTGAAAGAGAAAATACGACCACCTTTAACAACTTTTGCAACGCGATCAACGGTAACTAAGCGTTCTACTAGACCGTCAGTCTGTTCATTTTTATCATTTTTATCATTTCTAGCCATGATTAAAACTCCAATCCGTTTTCGCGAGCAGCTTCTGCTAAAGCTTTAACTCGACCATGATATTTGGAAACCACTACGGTCAAAGGCAACTTTAGTAATGCCAGCTGCTTTTGCACGTTCTGCGATCATTTGGCCTACAGACGTTGCTGAATCAGCGTTACCAGTCGCGCCTGAACGCAAGCTGCTGTCTAAGGTAGATGCCTGAGCAATCACTTCACCACCATTTGGAGAGATAATCTGGGCATAAATATGTTTTGACGTGCGGTTAACCGTTAAGCGATGAACGCCTAGATGACGGATATGTGCACGTGTTTTCTTAGCTCGACGCAGACGAGCTGCTTTTTTATCAAACATTTCAACTCACCTTATTTTTTCTTAGCTTCTTTGCGAATCACATGCTCGTCACTATAACGAATACCTTTACCTTTATAAGGCTCAGGTGGACGGAAACCACGGATATCAGCCGCTGCTTGACCAAGCTGCTGTTTATTGTTTGATTTCAAAACAATTTCAGTTTGCGTTGGGGTTTCAGCCGATACACCTTCAGGTAGCGTGTATTCTACTGGATGAGAGTAGCCAACGTTCAAGGTTACTTTGTTACCAGCAACTTGTGCGCGATAACCAACACCAATCAATTGAAGACGCTTTTCAAACCCCTTCATTTACGCCAGTAACATAGTTGTTAACAAGAGCGCGCATGGTGCCAGTGTGCATCATAGCTTCTTGTGAATCGACTGCAGGTGAGAAAATGATAGCATCATCTTCCTGTTTCAGCTCGACCAATTCATGCAGGTGTAAAGACATAGTACCGTTCTTGCCTTTAACTTCGACCTGCCGATCGTTCAAAGTAACGCTTACGCCATTTGGCAGCGTTACTGGGGCTTTAACCACACGAGACATAGGAATATTCCTTAAAAAATTTAACTTGCTTTTATTAGCGAAAAAACTAACAGGCTAAAAAGCGTGTTAGTTTAGCATAGTTGATTGTGTTAGACACCTATCAATTTGAAATAATTAAACACTCCTCAATCGATAGAAGCCTAACAACCATCAAATAGACTTCATCGTCGTATAGCTTACGCTACAAATGCAACGATTTCACCACCGATACCAGCAGCGCGTGCAGCACGATCGCTCATGATACCTTGGCTTGTAGATACGATAGCAACACCCATACCTTGCTTAACAGTAGGGATTTCGTCTTTACCGCGGAACTGGCGTAGACCAGGGCGGCTATAACGTTGAATAGTTTCGATAACCGCACGGCCTTCGAAATATTTTAATTCAATAGTAAGGGTTGCTTTGTTGTTTTCTTCTTCAGTAACAACAGCGCTCGCCACATAACCTTCGCTAACTAGCAAATCAGCAATTGATTTACGTAATTTAGAGCTCGGCATTGCTACCGATACTTTGTTAGCCATTTGTGCGTTACGGATACGGGTTAGCATATCCCCAACGGTATCTTGCATACTCATATAGTTACTCCTTACCAGCTTGCTTTACGAACACCAGGCACATCGCCTTGCATGACACGCTCACGCAGCATATTGCGTGATAAGCCAAACTTGCGGAAGTAACCGTGAGGGACGACCGGTGATAGCACAACGATTACGCAGACGTACTGGTGATGAGTTGCGTGGAAGAGCTTGTAGCTCTAACATCGCGTCCATACGCTCTTCGTCTGATGCGTTGATATCACTGATAGTTTCTTTTAGCTTGATACGCTTTTCAGCATATTTAGCAACCATTTTTTCGCGCTTTAATTCGCGGTTAATCATGCTCTTCTTTGCCATAACGTCTTTACCTTATTTAAATGGGAAGCCGAATGCTTTAAGCAACGCACGACCTTCTTCATCAGATTGAGCTGACGTGGTGATTGTCACATCCATACCACGGATACGGTCAATCTTGTCAAAATCTACTTCTGGGAATACGATCTGTTCTTTGATACCCAATGAGTAGTTACCACGTCCGTCAAAGGCTTTAGGTGAAAAACCGCGGAAATCACGAATACGAGGAATTGCAATGGCAACGAGACGATCTAAAAATTCGTACATTTGCTCACCGCGTAGCGTTACTTTACAGCCAATTGGCCATTCTTCACGAATCTTAAAGCCAGCAACTGATTTACGCGCTTTGGTGACAACAGGTTTTTGACCAGCAATCGCGGTCATGTCAGCTACAGCACCTTCAAGCAATTTCTTGTCTTGAGACGCGCCGCCTACACCCATGTTAAGTGTGATTTTAGTGATTTTAGGCACTTGCATCACATTGTCCAAACCAAGATCTTCTTTGATTTGCTGCTTTAATTTATCGTTATATAAAGATTTTAATCTTGCCATTACCATTACACCCTTAGTGTCTTACGCAGTCGCCACTACTTCACCGTTTGAACGATAGACGCGTTGTTTCTTGCCATCTTCGCCAAACTGATAAGTAATACGGTCTGCTTTTTGGGTTTGCGCATTTAAGATTGCGACATTTGAGATATGCATAAAAGCTTCTTGCTTAAGAATGCCACCTTCAACGCCAGTCGCCTGATTTGGCTTCTGATGTTTAGTAACAATATTAACGCCTTCAACTTTAATACGATCGTTTTTTACAGCTTGTACAGTACCTTGCTTGCCTTTGTCTTTCCCAGCAATCACAATAACTGTATCGCCTTTACGTAATTTTGACATGGATTACCTCACAATACTTCTGGTGCTAGTGATACAATTTTCATAAACTGATCACCACGTAGTTCACGAGTTACCGGTCCAAAAATACGAGTTGCAATCGGCGCTTTGTTTTGGTTCAACAATACCGCAGCATTGTCATCAAAACGTAACACAGAACCATCTGGACGACGAACGCCTTTTTTGGTGCGTACAACTACTGCATTCATCACGTCGCCTTTTTTGACACGACCACGAGGAATGGCTTCTTTAACCGTTACTTTAATAATGTCGCCAACTGATGCATAACGACGATGAGAACCACCCAGTACTTTAATGCACTGAACTCGCCTTGCACCGCTATTGTCTGCAACTTCCAGCATTGACTCAACCTGAATCATAGCGTTACTCCACACGTATGAGCAATAAAAACCAGTTGCTGCCGCTAGCACAGAATGAGCAAGGCGGCATTTTAATATAAATAACCGCAGCTTACTCTTAATGTGAGTGATATGCGACGGGCGCAATCAGCATCCTTAAAAAGGCGGCTATTTTAACAGCTTCTGGCTTTTAATGCAATTTACTTAGATTTTTTCTACTTTTTCAACCACATCAACTAAAGTCCAAGACTTAGTTTTTGAGATTGGACGCGTTTCTTTGATGCGGACAAGGTCGCCTTGTTGACAAACATTGTTCTCATCATGTGCTTTGATTTTAGTAGAACGACGAAGCTGCTTGCCATACAAAGGATGACGAACCAGACGCTCAATCAAAACTGTGATGGACTTGTCCATCTTGTCGCTGACAACTCGTCCTGTCAATACGCTAGCATTGGTAGCTGTTTGATTGTTATCGCTCATGAGTCGCCTCGTTGTTTCTCGTTAATCAAAGTCTGAAGCTGAGCAATCGTACGACGATTGGCACGTACTTCATGGGTATTACCCAACTGACCAGTTGCTTTAGCCATACGAATACGGAAAGCATCAAGCTGCTTTTCATCAAGTAACTGGGTCAGTTCTTCTAATGATTTATCACGTAATTCACTGATCTTCATTACATTATCGTCCGCTTAACAATGGTAGTTTTAAAGGGCAGTTTTGCTGCAGCAAGCGTTAATGCATCGCGAGCAAGCTCTTCAGATACCCCTTCAATTTCATATAGCACTTTACCAGGCTTGATTTCGCATACCCAGTACTCAACTGGACCTTTACCTTTACCCATACGTACTTCTAATGGTTTGTTGGTAATAGGCTTGTCTGGGAATACACGAATCCAAATCTTACCGCCACGCTTGATTTTTACGAGTGATGGTACGACGTGCTGCTTCGATTTGACGGGCTGTCATACGACCACGCGTCAATGATTTTAGACCAATTTGTCCGAATGCAACGGTGCTTCCACGATGAGCTAGCCCAGTGTTACGACCTTTATGCATTTTACGAAACTTGGTACGTTTTGGCTGTAACATAGTTTAACCTCTGTCTGAGTTTCGACGGTTTCCGTTTCCGCGACCACGGCGTTTTGGCGCACGAGTCTGCTCTTCTTTGACGGGATTATAAACACTGTTCATACCGTCAAGGATCTCTCCGCGGAAAATCCAAACTTTAACACCGATGGTGCCGTAAGTTGTCTCTGCACGAATTGACGCATAGTCAATATCAGCACGAAGTGTATGCAAGGGCACACGGCCTTCACGATACCATTCGCTACGAGCAATCTCAGCACCGCCAAGACGACCAGACAGCTCAACTTTAATACCTTTAGCACCAGAACGCATGCTGTTCTGTACAGCGCGTTTCATCGCACGGCGGAACATGACACGGCGCTCAAGCTGGCTTGCGATACCGTCTGCTACCAAACGTGCATCAAGATCAGGTGACGTGATTTCTTCAATGTTGACCTGAGCAGGTACGCCCATAATTTTGGTCAATTCTTTTTGAAGTCTTTCGATATCTTCGCCTTTCTTACCGATAACGATACCAGGGCGCGCAGTGGCGATAGTAATCTTAGCAGCGCCAGTAGGACGCTCGATCATGATGTTGCTGATCATTGCGTTATCTAGCTTTTTGCGTAGATATTCACGGACTTGGATATCGTTGATTAGGTATTCTGAGTATTGTTTAGGATCAGCATACCAGTTTGCGTTATGCTTTTTTACAACACCAAGACGAATTCCGATTGGATGTACTTTTTGACCCATAACTTATTCTCCTACCTTTATAGTGATGTGACAAGTACGCTTGCTGATACGATCAGCGCGACCTTTGGCACGTGGTAGGATACGTTTTAGCGTAATGCCTTCATCAACATAGATAGTAGCGACTTTTAGGTCGTCAATATCTAGGCCGTGATTATGTTCGGCATTGGCGATGGCTGAGTTAAGACATTTCTTAACAAAGATAGCGCCTTTTTATTGCTATACGTTAGGATATCCAAAGCACGCTCAATAGATTTGCCACGAACTTCATCAGCAACGAGTCTAACTTTTTGTGCCGATATGGCGGCACCGCGTAATTTTGCAGTTACTTCCATGGTAAGCACCTTATCTCTTAGCTTTTTGTCAATGCCATGACCACGATACGTACGAGTCGGGGCAAATTCACCTAGTTTATGACCAACCATCTGCTCACTGACGATAACCGGTACGTGAGTACGGCCGTTGTGGACAGATAAAGTTAGGCCAACCATTTGTGGTAGGATCATCGAGCGGCGCGACCAAGTTTTAATTGGCTTGCGTGAGTTGGTGTCTAATGCATTCTCAACTTTAGCAAATAAGTGCGCGTCTATGAATGGACCTTTTTCAATGAACGAGGCATGAAATTCTTCCTTTATTTCTTCTTGGCGCGGCGGCGGATGATCATGTTGTCAGTACGCTTATTATGACGCGTTTTAAGTCCTTTAGACTTCTGACCCCAAGGGCTAGTTGGATGGCGACCTTTGTTACGACCTTCACCACCACCATGTGGGTGATCAACCGGGTTCATCGCGACACCACGAACTGAAGGACGAACACCACGCCAACGTGAAGCACCAGCTTTACCAAGTGATTTCAAGTTGTTTTCAGTGTTAGAAACTTCGCCAATAACAGCACGGCAGTTTACGTGTACACGGCGAGTTTCGCCTGAACGTAGACGTAAAATAGCGTAGATACCGTCACGGCCTAATAACTGAACGCTAGCACCCGCAGAACGAGCCATCTGTGCACCTTTACCGATTTTAAGTTCGATATTATGAATCACAGTACCCAATGGGATGTTTTTTAGCGGTAGGCAGTTACCTGGACGTATTGGAGATGTTTCGCCTGACATTACTGTATCGCCAACTGCTTGTTTTTTAGCAGCGATGATGTAACGACGTTCGCCATCAGCATACTTAAGTAATGCAATATGTGCAGTACGGTTAGGATCGTATTCAATACGCTCTACCACAGCAGGGATATTGTCTTTAGTACGTTTGAAGTCGATAATGCGATAATGTTGCTTATGACCACCGCCAATGTGGCGAGTAGTAATACGACCATTATTGTTACGACCACCTGACTTACTTTTTGATTCTAGAAGCGCTGCATAAGGACGACCTTTATAAAGGTGTGGATGCACCACTTTTTCAACAAAACGACGGCCTGGTGATGTTGGCTTTGCTCTTACGATAGGCATGAGTGTAATCCTTATTCGTTATTCGCTGTTTCACTAGTAGAGGCAGTCGTGTTTGCGACTTCTTCACCAGCATCAGCCATTTGTACATCTTGACCAGCTTTTAAGGTAACATAGGCTTTTTTATAGTCGTTACGACGGCCGATGCTTTTACCAAAACGCTTTGTCTTACCTTTAACATTCAAAGTGTTTACTTTAGTAACTTCAACACCTTCAAACATCAACTCAACTGCTTTTTTGACTTCAAGCTTAGTAGCGTTAGAGTCAACTTTAAATACCTGCACACCAAGTGAGTCGCCAAGCATTTGAGATTTTTCTGAGAATACAGGCCCTCTTAAGACCTGATAAAGTCTTGCGTTGTTCATGCTAGTGCTTCCTCAAATTGTTTCGCAGCTTCAACTGACATGATCACTTTATCAAATGCGATCAAGCTCACTGGATCCACTTCGTTTGTACCAAGTACATTGACGTGCGGAATGTTGCGAGCAGCTAAGTATAAGTTTTCGTCAACTTCTTTGGTGACGATCAATGCACGTGGTGCATCAAGCTCATTTAGCTTTGCAATCAGTTCTTTAGTTTTCGGCCCAGAAACGCTCAACTCTTCTACCAAAATCAGACGCTCTTGACGAATCAATTCTGCTAGGATGCACTGCATCGCACCGCGATACATTTTACGGTTTACTTTCTGTGACCAATCTTGTGGTTTTGCAGCGAATGCACGACCACCTGAACGCCAGATTGGGCTACGAATAGAGCCCGCACGAGCGCGACCAGTACCTTTTTGGCGCCATGGCTTGATACCACCGCCAGAAACTTCGGCACGGGTTTTTTGAGCGCGTGTACCTTGGCGAGCACCAGCTAGATAAGCGGTGACGACTTGGTGCACTAATGCTTCATTGAATTCACGACCAAAAGCCGTATCAGAAAGCTCAACCGCTGCACCTGTAACTGTTTTTAAATCCACGTTAATCCCCTTGCTTAGGCTTTGACTGACGGACGTACGATAACATCGCCACCGGTGGCACCTGGGATAGCACCCTTGATGACAAGTAACCCTTTTTCGGCATCAACCGAAATCACTTCTAGGCCTTGAACAGTAACACGCTTGTTACCCATCTGACCCGCCATCTTTTTGCCTTTGAATACTCTACCTGGTGACTGGTTTTGACCAGTTGAACCATGTGCACGATGAGACACTGAGTTACCATGAGTAGCATCTTGCATACTAAAGTTGTGACGTTTGATTGGACCTTGGAAGCCTTTACCTTTGCTTTGTCCTGTCACATCAACCATCTGACCTTGTTCAAACAAGTCAGCTAGAATCTCACCGCCAACCTCACGACCTTCAAGATCGCTATCGTTGACACGAAATTCCCAAACACCACGACCAGCTTTAACGCCAGCTTTCGCGAAGTGACCTTTTGTGCAGCAGTTACGCGGCTGTCACGACGGGTACCTGTGGTGACTTGGATGGCTTGGTAACCATCTACATCAGTATTTTTTACTTGAGTAATGCGGTTTGCATCGACCTCAACCACTGTTACAGGAATAGATGCGCCTGTTTCAGTGAAGACACGGGTCATGCCGCATTTTTTACCGACTAAACCGATCGCCATTTTAGACCTCTTTATATCTTATATTAATGGGTTGGGTGTGTAATGTGCATTAACCCAAAGCAATTTGGACGTCAACACCCGCCGCTAAATCTAATTTCATTAGCGCATCCACAGTTTTGTCAGTAGGCTGAACGATATCAACCATACGCTTGTGAGTACGGATTTCGTACTGGTCACGCGCGTCTTTGTTAACGTGTGGTGAGGTTAGAACGTTGAAGCGCTCAATGCGAGTCGGCAACGGTACAGGACCACAAACTTGCGCACCGGTGCGCTTTGCAGTATCAACAATCTCTTGTGCAGATTGATCAATCAGACGATGATCAAAAGACTTAAGACGGATACGGATTCTCTGGTTAGCCATGCCAGCAAGCTCCTAATATGTGCTTTCGTCATTCTTGGTTTGCAAGACTATGATCAAAAGCAGTTTGGTTAAATATTCACTTAAAGCGGCCTTCTGTTCTTAACCAGAATGAGTTCTTTATCCGAACTTATAGCGTGCCAAAAGCAAAATAGTTTAAAGCCCCGCCAACTCTCCTATAATGGATGTCAGCAAAGGCATAATGAAATAGTGCCAGAAACGATGCTCCAGCTGTCATAGCGCCAGCTTTTTTAGTCAGCTGCGCATATATAATTCAGTGGTGTGTATTATACAGAGTATTTTAGGTATTGCAAGGGCAATATCTGACGTAATTAAAGACCTCAATTTTCAGAAAACTGTTTTGTTGGTCAAGATACTTGTAACAAGTCTCTGGCAGTAGGCTCAGTAATCTCAGTCCAAAACAATATCATACTGCTCTTGGGTATATAGATTTTCTACGTCAAATGTAATCACTCGACCCAGTAGATACTCTAAATCTGCTACTGTATCTGACTCTGATGTCAGCAATAAATCAATGACGGCAGCATGAGCCACTACTGTGAATTTCTTAGGAGAATTATAAGTACGGGCGCAGCGCATGATCTCACGGAAAATCTCAAAGCAAACGGTCTCTGCGGTTTTAACGAACCCACGACCTTGGCAAGTTGAGCACGGCTCACAAAGCTGCTGACCCAAGGATTCACGCGTGCGCTTGCGCGTCATCTCCACTAAGCCAAGTTCACTAACCTGCGTAATTTTGGTTTTGGCATAGTCTTGGGTTAGCTGCGCCTGTAAGCTCTCTAGTACATCATCCTTATGCTGCTGCTCTAGCATATCGATAAAATCTAGAATAATAATGCCGCCTAGATTACGCAGGCGCAGCTGACGTGCGATGGCATGTGTGGCTTCTAGATTAGTCTTATAAACGGTGTCTTCTAATGAGCGACCGCCTACAAAAGAGCCTGTATTAACATCAATCGTCGTCATTGCTTCTGTTTGGTCAATAATCAGATAGCCACCAGACTTCAAGTCAACACGACGTTTCAATGCGTCACGTAAATCATCTTCAACCCGATGCACGTCAAACAGTGACTGCTCTGCCGTATAATGCACGATTTTATCGTAAATGAACGGTACAAACTCTTGGCAAAGTATCTGACTTGTTCATAAACTTGCGTATTATCGATGATGACTTTTTCGGTATCAGCATGTACCAAGTCACGAATAGAGCGCAGTGGTAGCGATAGTTCTTGATAAATCAGCTCTGAGCTTTGGTGATGATTGATCTCTTGGCGACGAGCACAGATGGTACGCCACAGCTGCAACAGGTAATAAATATCCTCTTCTAGCTTGTTTACAGGAACACGCTCGGCGGCAGTACGAGCGATGAGTCCACCTTTTAGATTGACCGTTTGCATTAAGCTACTAAGCTCAGTTTTCAGACGCGTGCGCTCTTCTTCACCATCAATACGCTGTGATATACCGATATGATCGCTTGATGGTAGATAAACCAGATAGCGAGATGGCAACGATATATTGGTCGTTAAGCGAGCACCCTTACTGCCTAATTGGTCTTTGGTGACTTGTACCAAGATACGCTGGCTTTCGTGTAATCGATGCTGAATCAAGGTCTTAGAAACAGGCACGACCTCCGTACTTTGAGCACTGACAACAGGTGGCGTGACTGCTAAGCCATCCGTGGATGTTTCTAAGATGGCGCTATTGTCACTATTATCTTTTTTGTCATTTGTAGCGGCTTTGCTTTTGTCTTCTGCAACTGGGCGAGGCTCACGCTGCATATCATTGACATGTAAAAACGCTGTCCGCGATTGACCGATATCAACGAAGGCTGCCTGCATGCCTGGAAGGACACGTACGACTGTGCCCAGATAAATATTGCCGACCAAACCCAGTTTGTGATGTCGCTCAATATAAATCTCACCCAAGATGCCATTATCTAAAACCGCAACACGGGATTCCATTGGACTAATATTAATCAGCAGCTCTTCGGACATAGTTTTTTCTCTTATCTCTCAGCTTTCTTATCAGACGGTCATCGTCTATTAGATTGACAGTGTAACAAATGCGCCTTGCTCTTGCCCATTGCCCTACCGTGTCATTATGTGCATATATAATTATAACGGGTCAACGATATCCTCACTGCCTTCTGTCATGTCTTTGATTAAGGCCAGCGTTTGCGCCAGTGGCAATCCAACGACATTGGTGTAACTGCCGTTAATACGGCTGACCCAAGCAGCACCTAAACCTTGAATACCATAGCCACCCGCTTTATCAGCAGGCTCTCCACTGTCCCAATAATTGCTCATCATCTCTGTAGTCAATGGTATAAAGGTTACTGCTGTACGCTCAGTAATTTGCTGCTGGTCGATAATTTGAAATGCCTGAGTGCGCTTTGATGCATTGTGTTCTGTTCCTTTAGGTAGCCGCTGTATTTTGGTGGCTTGTACGGCAGTCCATACTTCATGGATATTATCTGACATCTGCTGCCACATGCTATAAGCATGCTCACGATCGGTCGGTTTGACCAGTACTGTCTTGCCATCTGGTAACACTCCGATGGTATCAGAGGTCAAAATGATAATTAATTCGTTGGTACCGTTCTCATCGATTTCTAATGTGCCGTTTAGTTGCTCTATGGCAGCCATGGCTTTGGTAGCGACCATACGCTCAATATAGTCTTTGGGTAATTCATCATCTTGCGGCGTTTCGTCAATATCTACACTCAATACTCTAAAATCTAACTGTGCTCTTGCTAGTAGCTCTCGACGGCGCGGCGAACCAGACGCTAAAATGATATCCATCGCTCTTCTCTTTATTTACAGATTTATGAGGTATGTATTTTTTAGATATTTTGCATATAAGTTAATAAATACCATTAACGCGCAAACTTGCGTAGAGCCAGTAAGACAAGTGGCCAGCTGATGATACTCATCATAAGCGACAAAGCAGATTTTGCGATAAAGGTATTTTGGATAAACATCTGCAGCATCCATAAATTTAGCTGAAAAACAATTAATCCTAAACTGGCTATCAACCATGCGCTGATGGTATTTAGTTGTCTAACATAGATACTAGTAATTTTGATCACTAGTGCCACCACGACAGCGGCAAAGGCTTGCTGTCCTAGATGGGTGTCCATCAGCAAATCTGTAATAAGCCCAATAGTAAATGCGGTAAAGATACCCACATAGCGCGGCTGGAACAGTAGCCAATATATCAGCACCATAATCATAATCATGGGCCGTAATGTTGCCATACTTGGGCTTAACGGATAGACATTGAGCGATGAAGCAATGATAAAGCTTAGAACAATGACCACAATCAACAGTGCCGTTGAATTCTCAGAATCAGGATACGACATGAGTATTTACCTTCGATTGTGTAGCGACCGCTGTTATAGGATGCATTGGGTAATAATGAGATAGTACGATAGGCAAAATTTTGATAAAAAAGGCAGCTGGCATTATTGGTTAAAACGTTATGACATCAGAATTCATTGACTACTGCTCTTACTCTTAGTGAGTATCTTGTCTTGTAATATCAAGACATAAGCGTTGTCAATAAAGTTTGCAGAAGGCGTGACCTCAATGATTCTAAAGTTATCCGCTTGCCCATCTTTGATGTGAGCAATACGGCCAACACGATAGCCCGCTGGAATTCGCCCACCCAAACCAGATGATACCAACTCATCACCCACGCGCACGTCTGAAGTCTTAAAAACATAGTTTAGGCTCAGTGCAGATGGGATACCTTGGCCTGTCACAATAGCCCGCTGACCAGTACGTTTGACAGTGACAGCCACTGACTGCTGGTCATCTGTAATCAATAACAAACGGCTCGTATTAGGATAGACGTTAATGATCTGTCCTAAAATACCATCTTCATCGATAACCGTTTGTCCGACTTGTACACCATCTTGCTTGCCTTTATTGAGCACAACAATCTGTCTGAGTAAGTTGGTATCTGTACCAATGACTTGAGCTAAGTTGAGATCAAACTGCTCAGGCTTCGTGGTGGATAAAATCCCCCTGCAAGCGTGCGTTTTGCGCCAAGATATAATCTTGTTGCTGCAGTTTGGCATGTGCATGAATGAGTTGCGATTTTAGCTGCATGTTTTCGCGGCGCAGCGCTTCTTTTGACTGCAAACTACCACTCGCCCAATGCTTGGCATAGCTCGGTAATAAAGACATCTCATAAATAGGCTGCATGGCAGCATGACTGGTACTACGTACTGGATTGAACCATTCCGAATTTTTGCTATCAAACCACATCAGAATTAAGGCTGCTATCAATACAATGGCAGTCTTACGAAGTGATAACGCTTGGCGCGCAAAGATACTTGTAGTCATAAGTCGTCTGATTTAAGAATTCTAAAATGAGCAATAGCACTTATTTAGAGCATAAATGTTTATCGGTGATATTGGGTTCTAGCATGGATTAATGCAATTAAAGGCAGCGCAGTCGGCTACCTTTAATGTTATTTACTTATCATCGCATCGGCTACATCAATGATTGATGCATAAACCATGAGGCATTATAGGTATCCTAACAAGGAAATCATGCTCATGAGCAAAAGCTGTTTAGACAAAAATCATATTCAAGCTTTTGTTATTGATGAAATCAAGGGCGATACCACCACCACGGCTAACGCAGGTTAATGGGTCTTCTGCTACCGTCACTGGTAAGCCCGTCTCTTGTGAGATAAGCTTATCTAAATCGCGTAGCAATGCGCCACCACCCGTCAATACGATACCGCGCTCTGCGATGTCTGATGACAACTCTGGCGGTGTCTGCTCAAGAGCGACTTTGACTGCACTGACAATACCGCTTAGTGGGTCAGTCAATGCTTTTTGTACTTCTTCTGAATTGACGATAAAGGTTTTTGGTACGCCTTCTGCCATACTACGACCACGAACCTCTACTTCTAGCTGGCTATTTTCATTCAATGCAGAGCCAACTTCTTTTTTGATGCGCTCAGCGGTCGTCTCACCGATCACACAACCATGCGTACGGCGCACATGTGTAATAATCGCCTCATCAAACATATCGCCACCGATACGGATAGACTCAGCATAGACGCAGCCAGATAGCGCGATAACAGCAATCTCAGTGGTGCCACCACCGATATCGACGACCATAGAACCACTGGCTTCATGAACAGGCATGCCAGCACCGATAGCCGCAGCCATTGGCTCCTCTAGCAATAATACTTTGCTCGCGCCTGCTGATGATACTGCCTCACGAATCGCCTTACGCTCAACCAAGGTGGACTTACATGGTACACAAACCACCACGTTAGGCTGTGCCATAAAACGCTTGGCTTTTACCTTAGTGATGAAGTGTTTTAGCATTTTTGCGTCACTTCAAAATCAGCAATCACACCGTCTTTTAGCGGGCGAATCGCTGTGATATTGGCAGGCGTACGACCCAGCATTTGCTTGGCATCGATACCCACAGCAGCGACGGTCGGGTTTTGAGTACGATTGCTTCGTAATGCGACCACCGTAGGCTCGTCAAGTACGACGCCTTTATTAGGAATAAAAATAAGGGTGTTCGCAGTACCGAGGTCGATAGCGATATTATTTGATAAAAATCCAAACAGGTTCATGACTAATATATCCAGCGTCTTACGAATGAGGCGAATGAGATTGACTGAGGTGTTACTCGTCAGTGTTGAGCAGGTCGTCGTTAGACATTAACGGGAGCGAAAGTAAATCATCGCAACCAGTCAAACCTAAGCAATAATGATGAAATGAAAAACTGAGCTAAATTATACCGATTTAGCTCCAAAAAAAACATAGGTATTTGCATCAGTAAGCAAGGATTTTTGTCTGAGACGCTAAAAGTTGTTACAAAGTTTGAAATAGTAGTGACTATCATTCAACTCAATGAAACTGCTTTTAATGTGATAACTAACAAGGTTCTACAGGCACATAATTGTTTTGCTTAGTAGTAGGTGCATACTGTAACGTATTTTAGAACCTAATTGGGAAGCAATTGAAAATCAATCATGAATTATGCGGTCAGTTTTGCAAGTATTTGCGTATTGCTATGCCGGCACTCTGCCCTGATTGATACGGATGTTGATTGATATTGTGCATCAATCAAGCCTCATACTCTGTAAACTTGGGTCAGATGCTTTATAATAAGCCAACTTTATAGCCAATTACATTTGAGCGCTTATATATTTGCCTTATCCCTACTCTAACAAAAACTGTCCTTAACTGGAGAAACTATGTCTCAGCAATCAGCAACGTCTGACAACACTGTCAGCCGTGAAGAAATCCTAGAAGTTGCCAACCTTGCACGCTTGGGTGTCGATGAAAGCACGGCCGATAGCTATGCCGCCGATATCAGTAAAGTATTAAAATTGATGCATACCTTATCTAACGTTGATACAACAGACATCAAACCACTAGCCAATATCCATGAGGCTTGCCAAGAGTTACGTGCTGACGTAGCCAAACACGATATCAATCGCGAGCGCAATCAGTCAGTCGCGCCTGCCGTTGAAGATGGCTTATACCTTGTACCTCAGGTGATTGAATAATAGTGGCTGAATAATACAACCACGCATTTGCCATTATCCTATTTTATTTTATGCTATTCACATTTTGACGGAAGACACCTTATGTCTGAACTTCATTTATTAAGTACCGAGCAGCTAATTACTGGCTTGCAAGACAAACAATTTAGCAGCGCAGAATTAACCGAGCATTACATCAAGCGTATCGATGCGCTAGATGGCAAAATCAATAGTTTTATCACGCATACTTCTGAGACAGCACGTGCACAAGCAAAAGCCGCTGACGAGATGCGTGCACAAGGCGATCAGCGTCCACTACTTGGCGTACCGATGGCGCACAAAGATATCTTTTGTACCCAAGGCGTATTAACGACTTGTGGCTCTAAGATGCTGCATAACTTTGTCTCACCATATGACGCGACTATCGTCTCTAACATCGACAAAGCTGGCATGATTAGCTTAGGTAAGCTCAATATGGATGAGTTTGCGATGGGCTCAGACAACAGTAGCTCATACTACGGCACCGTACACAATCCTTGGAACCTAGAGCGCGTCCCTGGTGGCTCATCAGGTGGTAGTGCCGCTGCCGTTGCCGCAGGTTTTGTCCCTGTTGCTACCGGTAGTGACACGGGTGGCTCTATTCGTCAGCCAGCTTCATTCTGTGGCCTAACCGGTATCAAACCGACTTATGGCCGTGTGTCACGCTTTGGTATGATTGCCTATGCCTCAAGCTTGGATCAAGCTGGTAGCATGGGACGCAGCGCTAAAGATTGTGCTTATTTGCTACAGCCAATGATTGGGCACGATCCGCGCGATGCCACTTCTATCAAATACGACATACCTAACTACGTACAAGACATCAATGATGCAGAGGCTGCGGCTGGTGATAAGCCATTTGACGGTTTGCGTATTGGTGTGGCTAAAGAATATTTCAGTACAGGGCTTAATAGCGAAGTCGAACAAGCAGCACGTGCCGCTTTAAAGAAATACGAAGAGCTGGGCGCAACGATTGTAGAAGTAAACATCACTGACCCTGAGATCACGCTCGCCACCTATTATATGCTAGCACCTGCCGAAGCGTCTTCGAACCTATCACGCTTCGATGGCGTACGTTTTGGCTATCGCTGTGAAAACCCAACGGATCTGATCGATCTATACACGCGCTCACGTTCTGAAGGCTTTGGCCCTGAAGTACAGCGCCGTATTTTGACGGGGACTTATGCGCTATCTGCTGGCTACTTCGATGCTTACTATACTAAAGCACAAAAATCCGCCGCTTAATTGTCAAAGACTTTGATGATGCTTTTGCCAATTGTGACGTCATCGCCAGTCCCACCGCGCCGACCGCAGCTTATAAGCTGGCAGAAGACCTCGACCCTGCGACCATGTACTTAGGTGATGTCTATACCATCGCGGTCAACCTAGCGGGTCTACCTGCGCTCAGTCAGCCAGTAGGTTTGACGACAGAAGGCCTACCTATTGGCTTGCAATTAATCGGTAAGCACTGGCAAGAGAGTCAATTGCTTACGACTGCGCATTTGTTCCAGCAGCATACCGACCATCATCTACAACACTCTACCATCGCAAAGGGAGACGGTATAATGAGTACAGCTACTACTGATAACAGTGCCGTCCGCGAGCACGCCGTGCGTAAAGAGCTACTTGTCGATGGCTATGAAGTGGTCATCGGTATCGAGATTCACTGCCAGTTGAATACAGAAAGTAAAATATTCTCAAGTGCGCCAACTGACTTCGGTCATGAGCCAAACAGCCAAGCAAGTATCGTTGACTTAGGCTTACCTGGTGTATTGCCAGTATTAAATGCTGGCGTGGTCGATCGCGCGCTAAAATTTGGTATCGGTGTCAATGCTGAGCTGGGTCTGTTTAATACATTTGATCGTAAAAACTACTTCTACCCTGACTTGCCTAAAGGCTATCAAATCACTCAGATGGCCAATCCTATCGTAGGTGAAGGATACATCGATGTTGTGGTCAACGAAGGCGAGAAAAACGAATATCCAAAACGTATGGGTATTACCCGCGCCCATCTAGAAGAAGATGCGGGTAAATCTGTCCATGATGCCGTCGATGGTATGACGGGTGTGGATTTGAACCGTGCGGGCACGCCACTAATCGAAATCGTCTCTGAGCCAGACATGCGCTCTGCTCACGAAGCGCTTGCCTACATCAAAGCCATCCATCAGCTAGTCACTTGGCTAGGTATTTCAGACGCAGTAATGGCTGAAGGCTCATTCCGCTGTGACTGCAACGTCTCTGTACGCAAGCCAGGCGCTGAGCTTGGTACACGTACTGAGCTTAAAAACCTAAACTCGTTCCGCTTTATCGAACGTGCTATCAATCGTGAAATCGAGCGTCAAATCGACATCCTAGAAGATGGCGGCAAAGTCGTACAAGCAACCATGCTATATGATCCAGAGCGTGACGAAACGCGTACCATGCGTACCAAAGAAGACGCCAACGACTATCGCTACTTCCCTGATCCTGACTTGCTACCTGTCCGAATTGAGCAGCATACCGTTGACGCGATCAAAGCAGCCATGCCAGAGCTACCCGTCGCTCGCCGTGCACGCTTTGAAGAAGCGCTTGGTCTGTCAGAATATGATGCTCGTATCTTGACTGGTAGTCGTCAGATTGCTGATTACTTTGAAGCTGTGGTCGCAGAAGTTGGGCAAGCAGATGCCAAAATGGCTGGCAACTGGGTCATGGGCGACTTACTCGGCGCACTGAACAAAGACGATAAAGACATCACCCACTCCCCCTATCAGCGCCAAGCAGTTGGCTGGTATGCTTAAGCGTATCAAAGATGACACGCTATCTGGCAAATTGGCTAAGAAAGTCTTTAGTGCGCTATACGAGCGCGAAGGCGGCGACGGCGATGACGCCGCAGACAAAATCATCAAAGACAAAGGCCTCAAGCAAGAGACTGACACGGGCGCTATCAAAGCCATGGTCGAAGACGTCATTGCAAAAAAATGAAGCGATGGTCGAAGAATATCGCGGCGGTAAAGAAAAAAGCCTTTAACGGTTTGGTCGGTCAAGTCATGAAAGCCAGTCGCGGTAGTGCGAACCCGCAGCAAGTGAACCAAATTCTAAAAGAATTGTTAGGTTAACACGAGCAGCGTAGCAATTAGACTGACTATGCTAGGCAGAATGGTATTGTAGATTTTGACTAATATAAATAGCCCTTGCAATATACATAATTTTGCGTAAAATAGTCAGTCATTCGGGGCGTAGCGCAGTCTGGTAGCGCACCACACTGGGGGTGTGGTGGTCGCAGGTTCAAATCCTGCCGTTCCGACCAAACACAATATTAGGGCATACCGTCATAGACCGTATGCCCTTTATTTTGGGCGTTTTTTGGGTTTTCACTGTCTTATAGGTGTATGGCGTTCCATATAGAATGTTGGTATTATTGTTGGTATTGAGCAGTACCAACATGGACAATACCAACAAAGGATAAACCCATGCCCCTAACCCATACCAGTATCAACAAGCTATCACCTAGCCCCACCTCGATTGATACAAAACGACCTGATAAACACAGTGACGGTAACGGGCTGCAATTATGGGTTCGTTATACGGGTGTGAAGTCATGGATCAGCGCGTACCGCTGGCAAGGTAAGCAACAAACCCTCACTATTGGTACTTACCCAGTCATGAGCCTACAAGATGCACGCAAGCGCAATATTGAGATCAAAAGACTCATAGCTGATGGTATCAACCCAAAAGACGATAAGAAAAAGACACAAGCCGACAATGACGGATCAAGGGCGTTCGATACCATAGCCCAGCGTTGGCATGATGACCGCAAAGCACACATAGCCCCTACCACCTATAGCCGTGATTACTCACAGTACCAGCGCGATATTAAGCCCGTCATTGGTCACATGAACATAGAGGACATAACCGCGCCTGATGTTTTGGCTATCGGTAAAGCTATCGAAGCGAGGGGCGCTAGTGACATGGCAAGGCGTGCAATGCGTCAAACAGGGCAGATATTCAAACAAGCCATACGTGAGGGCTTAACCAACCTCAACCCAGCCACCGACCTAACCGAAGCATTAAAACCGCATAAGGTGAAGCACCACAGCCGTGTGACCAGCCAGCAATTACCAAAGCTACTACAAGATATTAACGCCTACGAGGGTGACCTACTGGTGAAGCTAGGCTTGTGGTTTATGTGCTATACGTTTGTACGTACTCAAGAATTGCGTCTTATGGAGTGGTCAGAAATAGACTACCAAGCCAAAATATGGCGCATACCAGCCGACAAGATGAAAATGGATAGACCACACCTAGTACCACTAGCACCGCAAGTCATGACGATACTGGAGCAGATCAAGGCGCTAGGTTTTTCGGATCAGTACGTTTTCTTTAATCCATCAACCCGTAAGCCATACAGTACAAACGCTTTTATCACTGCCCTATGGCGCATGGGTTATAAAGGACGTATGACGGGGCACGGCTTCCGTGGACTTGCCAGCACTACCCTACATGAACAGGAATACATGCACGAAGCAATAGAGCTACAGCTAGCACATGAAAAAGAAAACAAGATCAGCAAGGCATACAACGGAGCACAGCACCTACCGTACAGAATAGACATGATGAACCAGTGGGCAAACTTCATTGATGATGCCTATGCTGGCAAACTAGATAATGTGATCCGTGCAGACTTTAAAGGACAGAAACAAAAGCTAGGCTAAATAACCGTTGTTAGTATCACTATATGATACTATAATGACCGTAGAGCTAAGGACATAACATGCAGCGCAAGCACCTAAAAACACTTAATATCATCTTTACTAAGCCTATATCAGCAAATATAAAGTGGGCAGACATTGAAGCCTTATTTATAGCATTAGGTGCAGAGGTCAACGAACGGGCAGGATCAAGAATAGCTGTAGTGTTAGATGGTGAGGTACAAGTTTATCACCGACCACACCCCCAACCGACAACAGATAAGGGCGCAGTCGCTAGCGTTCGTAAATGGCTAGATAGTTTAGGGTATAGCCCTATTGATGAAGCCAAAGACACCGCCCCGTAACTAATAATGAGGAATAATCATGCAAAACATTATGATGATTAATGACCATAAAGCACTTATTCAATATGACCCTGAACTAGGGTTATTCCGTGGAGAATTTGTAGGGCTAAATGGTGGGGCAGACTTTTATGGTGACAGCATTGCCGATTTAGAAAATGAGGGTAAGCAGTCATTGCAAACCTTTTTGGACGTTTGCCAAGAACAAGGCATTGAGCCTTACAAATCCTTTTCAGGTAAGTTTGTAACCCGTGTGCCAAGTGAGCTACACGAGCAAGTAACAACTATTGCCACCAGCCACGGTATGAGCCTTAACCAATGGGTCACTAATACACTTGCCAATGCCATCAAAACCGAAGGCATGGCATAACGACTATGCAAGGCTAGGACTAATTACCCGAACGACAGCTATTTACACACCCTTATGCTGTCACTGCCTTGCACCTACTTTAATTTAAGGGGTGTAGGGGTGTGAAATATGGACACAAGCACGGCTATCAGCGTTTACGAGCATTTTTTATATATTGATGAAAGTCTTCAGCTTTCAGTTAATGACTATCCCGATATAGCTACAATATGGCGTAGCGCAGACGATCAAACTGAGTTTACATACTATGACTTTGTGTTTAGAGACCATCTAAATATTAGAACAATTTTAGCTGAAAGCAATATTACTAATCTTGATGCTCACTATATATTAAAAAAGTTTATTGAAACGTTGATTAATTCTAAAAGTGAACGATCAAAAAGTAGGCTCTCAAAACCTTTCACTTACGATGATTATTTATTTCTTGCAGATGAAGAAGAAGATATAGACGGTCATTCTTCATACTTAATTGATATTATTATTAATATTATCGAAGAACCTCAATATTTATTTGAGTTCATAGCTGAGTTTGGCACTTTTAATATTACTCCAAAGTATGCGCCATACCCCTATAAGCATATAGAAAATCATGGAAAGATACCTTATGTACTCGCCGCATATATAAGCCATTTACCATTTAAGATATGGTCGCATAAAATTGATTACGACATTAGACCTCTTGCAAAAGTAGCAGAGGGAATTAAAATAAGAAGAACATTCATCGTTGTCTAAGAACCATGCCAAACATAGATAAGCTACTCAAACAAAGTGACGCTGGTTTTAAACGCTACACTGGCATTCATAAAGCCACCTTTTATGACATGCTTGAGGCCATGCAAGAGCATGAAGCATCTAAGACCAAATCAGGCAGACCAAGTGTGCTCAGTCTTAAGGAGCAGATACTACTAGCCCTGACTTATTGGCGTGAATACCGCACGCTTTATCATATCAGTATGGACTTTGGTATTCATGAGTCTTCTGCTAGCCGTATCATTCGTAAAGTAGAAGACACACTGATTGACTCTGGCAAGTTTGAATTGCCTAAAAAGCTGCCTAGTCGTGTCGATGAGGACATCAATTGGAGCGTCGTCATTGTCGATGCCACCGAAACCCCAATTGAGCGTCCAAAAAAACCAAAGAGACTACTACAGCGGTAAGAAAAAACAACACACCTTAAAAGCGCAGGTTATCGTTCATTGGCAAACCGGTTTGATACTTGATGTGCAAACCTGTAAAGGGTCAATCCACGATTTTAAGCTGTATAAAGATACTTGTCCTGATTGGTTACCTGAGAACACTAACTATCTAGCAGACAGTGGTTATCAAGGGTTAGCAAAGCTACATAACCAAACTTTCACACCATTTAAGAAACCTCGTGGTGGTCAGTTATTGGAGATATGCAAACAGGCCAATCACTATCTGGCAAAGTTCCGTATTGTGGTTGAGCACAAAATAGGCTTAATCAAGTTGTTTAAAATCGTGGCTCATAAATATCGCAACCGTCGTCAGCGCTATGATCTTAGAATGAAGCTGTTTGCTGGTATCATTAATTCCGAGCTTAAATTATGACTTTTGCAAGAGGTCTAATAAGTAGAAACGAAAATATAACTATATTTCATATTGATAACAGTAAGCAGGTTTTTTCATCTATTGACAGATTTCAAGGATATGACAAAAGCAGTACTTCCCCTGTAGAAAACATTGTTATTACTTTCAATGTGCTTCTGGGTCTTTCTAATGTTGAGAAACCTCAGCCTTATAAAATTTTAATAAATATAACTTCTAAAATTGCTGCTAAACATAAAGCCAAATCGAATAATTCCACAAGGTTGTTATATCGATTATTTAAAGGACAAATCATAACTATTCAAATTGAGCATATAGATTCTATAGTTGCTAAAAACATGCTACTTACAGTAGATAGTTGGATATCCGAGATTGAGCTCAATAAGAAAAATAAATTTATAGTGCTGCTACAAAGTAAATCACACTGGTTTCCAATATTTACAAGCATAGCGATGTTTCTTATATCGGCTTACACTTGCTATTATCTAATTGAAGTAATCAATTTAGATTTCACTGTTAATGTGAACAACCTGAAATACTTGGTATCAACCATTGGTATTATTGGTATGTTCTATTTTTCAGGAGGAATTCTGGGGAAATTTTTAGAAAATTCGATTGATAGAATAGATGAATTAAGTTATATACATTTAAACAATGGTGATAAAAAATTCTAGCTAAAGCTAAGTCTAAACTAAATTGGAACTACGCTAAATCTATAGCTTGGTTTGCAATACTTACTCTTCAAGCTATTTTCGCATCTACTATTGCGACTTGGATTTTATCTTAGAATCACTCTTAACAAGATTTTTCCCTAAATCCTTATATTACGATATTATCTTATAGGTTGGTTAGCTCGCAGATTAGGTTAACCAGAGAAACCCAACTGTCTCATATTCATCAAAACCATCTCGTTGGGTCTCATCCTTCGACACCAACCTACAATCTAAATACGAAATCACCTACAATCCGTAGGTTGGCGTGGAGCTTGCGACCCCCAACATCATAACTTAAGATAAATCATCAACCCTAACTTGCAGACCGATATTCAATATCGAAGACACTACTAGCAAGGATTGCACTAAATTTTAATCATTTTTCGTTTCTGTTTTTAAATAGTAATGTCCATTAATCATTATTAGTACATTGCCCAATACCATGACAGCATGACTGCCTACCCACAGCCAATATCCTAGAGCATATCTTGTAGTCATACTGCTATGTCCCGCCTCAGTAACAACTACCTCATCAAACATTAAGAATGACACTGCAATTAAAGTAGATAATAAGCTCAATAAAAAAGATGTTTTACGATACTTAATAAGTAACCATGCCAGAATTAATAACGGATTAGCAAACCAAGTAAGTGTTTCATTACCCCCAATGAACATCCCAAATATGCCAAAAATAAAAGCCATCATTGAATGCATGCAACCTTCGGCGGTACAGTATGCTTCTTGAGTTAACGCCAAAAGCATAAGACCAATAGATACACCTAGAGTGATTTTTATCAAAGTTAGAACTTTCATTAAATATTCCGTTAAACACCCTAAGAAAAATCAGACCACACTTAAGCTATAACTTACGATAATAGAAAATATAATAAAATCGCTTTGATTAAATAAACTCTCTCTCAACATTCATCACCCGCGCATCTACCGTCCGTTCTATCTTTTCCTCAATCTGACTACATTGCGACTCCACCTCACGTTTAGACAGCCCAACGATCACAAACGTCCATTCGCTGGCGTTATGCTGATCACGCGCGCCGCTCTCACAGACCGCAACGCTTGGCGTATTGCCAAAACGCGCGTGCAGGCCGCCCATACGTTGGCGCTTTTCTTTGAGTGAGCTACAGCCAGGTAGCGCAAAAGTCAGCGTTAAGATAGCGATATGCATTTTATTCTCCCTTGTGACAGTGGTTTACGCTTTATAATAGTAGCAAATAAGCAAGGCAAGTTATGCTATCTTTACCTCTATCCATATCGATATCGCAGCCAATATGCATATTCCTCCAATGACTTCTATCAGCTACGTACAGCAGCAACGCATCACTCGATTATGCGTGCGCTGCGGCTTACTCCTTATGCAGTATGGCGCTGAGTCTGCCGTGGTAGTGGACTTATCGAAGCGTTTGGGGTTTGCATTGGGAATGAGTAGCGTCGAGTGTTCGCTAAATTTCAATGCGATCACTTTGACGACTATCTGTAATGAGCGCTGTATCACCACCACCCGAGACACCATCAACCAAAGCATCAATGTCAATTTATTGGTGCAAATCCAGCAAATCGTCAATAAAACCGAAGCCACTATCAATAATAATGATTTGATTGACCGCACAACCCTTGCGTTTGATGAGTTGGATAAAACCGTGTATCCGACATGGCTAGTCAGTATATTTGTCGGCGCTTCTTGTGCGGCGTTTGCTTATTTGAATGGCGGCAGCTGGTCGATTACGGCGGTGACCTTCATCGCGGGTATGGTAGCGATGTTTACCCGTATTTATCTATCCAAGCACCACTTTAACCCTTTTATCACCGTCATTGCTACCGCTTTTATCGCCTCCTTGATCGGGGCGACGACCTATTACTTTGATATTGGCAATAACGCCGATATCGCCGTTGCCTCTAGCGTGCTGCTGCTGATTCCAAGCTTTCCGCTGATCAACTCCTTATCCGATATCTTAAAGGGCTATGTCAATATCGGCGTTGGGCGGGCGGTGTTTACTTATATGCTCACTTTGTCCGCCTGTGTGGGCATCGTGATGGCGCTGGTGTTACTACGCATACAGCACTGGGGGTTTTAGATGTGGTTTATTGAGACCGTTGTGCTGTCTTGCATCATTACCCTTGGCTGGACGCTGATGTTTAGCGTGCCCAAACGCTATATTTTGCCGTGTTTGCTGATGACCGCTCTGGGATTCGGACTTAAAACAGCGCTTGTCTATCAGCATATACATCTGGTGGTGGCCAGCTTTTTGGCGCGATGCTCGCCAGCTTTTTGGGGGTGTATTTTTCTAAAAATACACCCTACCTAAAGCGTTAATCTCCCCAAGTGTCATCTGTATGATGCCAGGTATCGCCGCTTATAAGGCAATGGTCAGTATGGTGCAGATTGGTTACTTTGGCTTTTCAGACGAGTTATTTAGCCAAATGATGGTGTATTTATTCGAAGCCTTGTTTGTGACCTCAGGATTGGTACTGGGCTTGTCCATTCCTGGGCTGTTATTTTATAGACGGCGTGCCATAGTCTAGGCAGGTTTAAGTGGGTTTAAATGAGATTATTATGTGTTAGGCTATTTTTGTTTAAATACTTTTATAAACTGATGCTAGCTGGCACACCCTTATGATAAAAAACTTGTAAGATGGATTATCCATACCCATTACAATAGAGTTCAAAACTGTACCGAAACTTAATGAAGAGACATAACAATGACAAAGCATTATGATTATATTTCCATTGGCGGCGGTAGCGGCGGTATTGCCTCCATTAACCGTGCAGCAAGCTATGGCAAAAGTGCGCGATTATCGAAGCGGAGCAATTAGGCGGCACTTGCGTCAATTGGGGCTGCGTACCCAAAAAGGTGATGTGGTACGGCGCGCAAGTCGCTGAGGCGATTGAGAAGTACGCGCCAGACTACGGATTCGAGGTTGAGTTAAAGAATTTCGATTTTCAAAAACTCATTCAAAGCCGTCAGCAGTACATCGAGAATATTCATCGCGCTTATGACAATAACTTAGCCAAAAATGGCGTGGAAGTGATTAAAGGCTTTGCTAAATTCATCGATACCAATACGGTTGAGGGTCAATGGCGAGCAAATCACTGCTGACCATATTTTGATTGCGACGGGCGGTCATCCTATCAAGCCTAATATCAAAGGCGCAGAGCACGGCATCGATTCTGATGGTTTTTTTAAATTGACTCATTTGCCCAAACGCGTCGCTATCGCAGGCGCAGGCTATATTGCTGTTGAAATCGCAGGCGTGCTGAACAGCTTAGGCGCTGAGGTGCATCTATACGTGCGTCAGCATTCGCCGCTACGCTCGTTTGATCACACTATCGTTGAGACCTTGCTCATAGAGATGGAGCAAGACGGTATTCATCTGCATACCAACACCACCCTTACCGAAGTCAATAAAAACGAAGATGGCTGTTTAGAGCTATGTACTAAAGATGGCACGCTTGATACGGTCGATTGCTTGATTTGGGCAATTGGGCGCGCGCCGTCTACTGACAACATCAACCTACAAGTAACAGGCGTAGAAACCACCGAGTTTGGCAAAATCAAAGTCGATAAATTCCAAAATACCAATGTCGATGGTATTTACGCGGTCGGTGATATTATCGAAAACAGCATTGATCTGACACCAGTTGCCATCGCCGCTGGTAGGCGTCTGTCTGAGCGCTTGTTTAACAACAAGACCGATGAGCATTTGATTTATGATTTGATACCAACGGTTATATTTACTCATCCCGCTATCGGTACTATTGGTTTATCTGAGATTGACGCGGGTGAAGCTACATGGCAAAGACAACATTAAGTGCTACACCTCGACCTTTACCTCGATGTATAGCGCGGTGACGCAGCATCGCCAAAAATGCGTGATGAAGCTGGTGTGCTTAGGTGAGGAAGAAAAAATCATCGGCTTACATGGCATCGGTTACGGTGTCGATGAGATGCTGCAAGGGTTTGCCGTAGCAGTGAAGATGGGCGCGACCAAAGCAGACTTTGATAATACCGTTGCTATTCATCCAACCGGTGCAGAAGAGTTTGTGACGATGCGTTAGACAGACTGAATCAGAAGAAAGGCTATTTTTAACAAATGGCCTTTTTTATTGTCTATTTTGCTTTAGTGTAAAACCACATACAGACAGCACAATCCCGATACTGCTATGATGCGTTTAATAATGACCGTTGCGAGATGACTGTGTGGCAGATTTACCTTTTTATATTACCCGTGGGCTTAGGCATCATGACCTTGGCAGGAAGTTTGCTATTTTTATTCGCTTTTCTCATGTCTGATGATAATGCCACGCGCGTGCCCGCTTTTAACTGGTTCAAGCGCTTAATTATCGTGGCATTTATCTTGCTCAGCATTGGGCTGTTTATGACTTTTGGTCACTTTTGGGGCGCATAAAGTCCGCTATTATGCGTTAACGATTTTCTCAAGCTCCAATAGCACTAAGTCATCGCGCTTAGGCTCGCCATTATTGCCATCATTTGGGAACGGTATTTTATTACCATTTAACTGATAGCCACGGCGCTGATAGTAAGCCAAAAGCTCAGGGCGGTGGCTCAAGATTGACATGGTTAAGCGTGCAGGCTGTTTATCAGTGCCATTTTCAGTTGATAACAGATGTCGTGTGGCAAACGTCTCTGCCGCTTGTAATATCTCATTGCCAACGCCCTGCCCTTGCAGTTCAGGATGCACGGCAAACATACCGATATAGGCTTTTTTGTTTGAGTTGGCATCAGTTTTTATATCGACAGCGATACAACCAAGTATTTCACCTGTCTCTTTTGCATCACGCTCACCTGTCGTGGTTTTTGGATAGACAAACAGATAGTGTGCGGGATTATTAATCGTACTCGCCAGCTCCTCTGGCGTGATACGGATACCGCCGACTAAGTCAGCCTCATTGGTCCAGCCCGCTGTCTCTCGATAGCAGCAGTTCAATAACCGCTCAAGTGCGTCAATATCACTCGCGTCAGCCTGACGTAAAAATACGGCATCTTTGCTCAAATTACTTTTATTCATATTATAGTGTTCCTTTTTTATTTATAAAAAAACTGGCCTAGTTTCCTAAGCCAGCTTAAATACTAATACTTATCTGTCTATAGTACTAGCGCGATAATGCATGCGCCTGATCAACCATATCAAACCCTGCGTTAAGCTGTGCGCGCGTTGGTGCATGACCTCGGCGTAATAGTTCAGAGAAAGCAACCAGCTCTTTATCACGTCCAAGCGTACTTGCCGCACTCGCACGTGTATCCGCGCCTTCGTCATCAAAATAATATTCGATATAGTCGAGCGTATCTGGTGTTCCAAATAGGATATTGTGATCGGGCGTTGGCGCATGACCGCTATAGCGTAGGCTTTTGCCATATTGCATGGTCCAAAAGAAGGGAATGCGCGCCTCTAGCGAATCGACATTGTCATCGTTTAGGATTGCAGCGGCTGTGACCATGCCATGCTGCAACGCCACGCGCCAATGTTCGATACGCATACGACCCATTTGGTTAGTAGGTTTAGCAATATCACCGAGCGCATAGATACCATCGCGCAGTTGTAGATGAGCGTCAACTTGCACACCATCTGGATCATTGACCTCATGCAATATCTCTGTACGTGGTGACACACCTGTACCTAAGACTACAATATCAGCATCAATATGCTCGCCATTCGCCAACGTCACACCGCCTACATTTGAGAAAGCCTGATTATTGCTATCTCCATCCTTGTCCACTTGACGCTCAATCTTAGTGATTTCACTGACGGTTGCATCGAACACAAAGTTAATACCCTTCTCTTCATGTAGCTTAATTAAGGCGTTACTCACCGTTTCTGAGACGATATTGCTCATCACACGGCTGCCTTGTCCAATCACGGTAATAGAAGCAGTCGTGCCTGCTTGTGCCAATGCCGAAGCGGTCTCCATACCGATAAAACCTGTACCAATAATTACCACGCGCTGGTCATGACTAGCCGCTTTGATCAATTTGGCATCTGCCATGCTACGCAAGGTATAGACGCCGTCTATATCTGCTCCTTTGATAGGCGGAGTGATCGGCAACGCCCCCTGTTGCCACCACTAAGAAGTCCGCTGTTTGCCGCGTGCTGTCGCCGTTTTCATTTTTTATGACAATGGTCGCCTCATTGGGCAATACTTCGCTGACCGTTTGATTCAGGTGCAGATCAATATCGTTGCTACTCGCCCAATCTGATTCGCCCAATAATAGCTTATCTTCATCCATGCTCCCTGCCAAAAATGCTTTCGATAATAATGGACGGTTATAAGGAGCTTTGTCATCTTTGCTAATCATGGTGATTTTGCCGCCATAGCCACCTTGGCGCAACTGATGCGCGGTCATAAACCCAGCACCGCCGCCACCTACGATAATGGTGTGAGTGTCCGTCAATTTGTCGTTTTCTATCGGCTTGTTTATCGTGGCTGAGGTATCAACCATCACATTGTCACCGTCATTGATAAGCTCATACTGCTTCAAACCTTCTGTCGCTATCGGCTCTAGAAGCGACCCATCGCGGCTATCAAAACTTGCATGGTGCCAAGGACAAACCACTCGATGACCACACCGTAACCCATCGCCCAAATCTGCACCAGCATGCGGGCATTTACCATCGAATGCATGGAACTCATCATCATCACGAGTGATTAAAATGATACTATCGTCGTCTTGCTTGTACGATTTCATACCGCCATTTGGAATATCCGATTTTGTTATCGTGACTGTGTTGATCATCGCCTTGGTCATAATGCTTCCTTAACAGTTATAATGATTTCCTGATGATAGCGTGTTGAAAATAGCCCTAACCATTCAGAGCGACTCAACCTACCTTATTATTTTTGATGTTTTATGCATTGATAGTAGCAAGCGCGCAGCATATACGATGTTTTTTTGTATGCTTGCTGCGTTGCAAAACGTAATTGCGCCGTTTTTATCAGCGTCTTTGCTATCTCCATTTATTATAAATAAACACAATAAAAGACTATTTTATGACTCCTCAAAACACCTCTAACGATATTGAAAACAACTCTGCTCCTCAGTCCGTCTTAGATAGCGACTCAGATAGTGACTCAGATAGCGATACAAATAATCAGGCTGCCGACAGTTTTGATCTCAGTGTTATTGATATTGGCGCTGTCACTGACACCGCAAACTTGCCGCAGCCAAAGCCTCAACCGATAAAGCGAGCCACTTATAAAGCGGATGCTACCGACTTTGTGGTCAACGAAATACTCCCGCTGGAGTTGACAGGTGATGGTGAGCATCTATGGCTGCATATTAAAAAACTAGGCATGAACACCGCGTATCTGGCAAAACTGTTGTCAGAGTGGGCAGACATACCGCTACGTGATGTCGGTTACTCAGGACTGAAGGATCGTCATGCGGTGACGACCCAGTGGTTTAGCCTGCGTATACCCAAAAAGCAGTTGCCGCCTACAGAGTTTGCGCCGATAGATATTGGCGAGCATGAATCTGTCGTTATTCTGGCTCAGCACTGGCATAATAAAAAACTCAATCGCGGTACCCACCGTGCCAATCAATTTATCATTACCTTGCGTGATATTAAGTTTACGAATGATGATGAAAACACTGAATCAACTGAGCAATCGTTATCTACTCAGCAGACGGCTAAGCAACGCGTCGAGGAGCATTTAGCACGCATCGATGAAACAGGTGTGCCTAACTACTTTGGCCCACAGCGTTTTGGTCGTCAGGGTAATAATGTTAGAGAAGCGTTGGCGCTATTTGCCCGTCCAGCGCGCGAGCCAAAGCCGCAACCCAAAAAGAGCAAACGCAAACGTGCGCCGCGCGAGCAAAATACGATGGAGCTATCGGCAGCCCGTAGCTTGATATTCAATGAGATATTGGCAGCGCGAGTTCGTAATGGCAGCTGGGACGCTGGCCTAGCAGGGGAAGTATTTAATCTGGATGGTTCGGGGTCGATATTTACCAGTGAGGAGATAGACGATACGTTACGCGCTCGTATGAGTAGCGGCGATATTCATCCAACTGCCGTATTGTGGGGTACAGGTAACGATAAAGTCAGTGGCAGTGCAGCCGCGTTAGAAAACGAAGTTGTACAACACAGCCCATTACTCATGCAGCTAGCAACGGGATTGGAGCAGCGTGATATCAAAGCACAAAGACGCCCGTTAAGACTGCCTATTGAGCAATTAAGCTGGGAGTGGCGGGATGAGCAGATATTGGTATTGAGCTTTACGTTGACCACTGGTAGCTTTGCCACTAGCGTGCTAGCAAGTTTGGTGCAGCAGATGGATTCATGATTGAGTTATTGATAGCGCAGAGGGGCAGCTAGCGGTTTTTGTAGAGTGAATGGATACTACCATTTTTTTCAGCAAACATATGGTTGGCACTGACGACTTGATTGCGTCCACGGTGCTTGGCTTCATAAAGAGCCTTATCTGCTGCGCTAATCAAACGTTGGCAGATGTCGCTAGGCAGTTTTTGCATGAATGCCATTTGGCTCTCAGCGCGCTGAGTGGCAATCGGCTTGATAAGAGGTGATGCATTTGATTGAGACTGGGCTTTTTTTGCCAAAATAGATTTATAGTTTTTGGCAATGCAAGCTCTTTCTTGATGGGTCAAGGTATACAGCCCAAAACTCGCTGTCACGCTAAAATCAAACACATCACCGACATTGATGATATGCTCAGCAATACTAAGCCGTAATTGCTCCGCAATCACCATTGCACTATCGTGCGACGTATCTGGTAGCACAACCAGAAACTCCTCACCACCGTAACGGCTAATGATGGTTTCATCTGATAACGACTGCAATAGCGTCTGCGATATTTCGATCAACACTTGATCCCCCACATCGTGGCCATAGTTATCGTTGATGCGTTTAAACCAATCCAAATCAAAGAGCATCACGCTCAAATCCTGATTGTCTTGTACCGTTGACAACGCATACTTCATTTTCTTCAGGCCGTAGCGACGGTTTTTTAGCTTCGTGAGCTCATCTTGATTGGCATACTGCAAGGTTTCTTGCCTACTATCATCTAAAACCAATAGCAAAGCACGAAATATATAAACGATAAAAATCGCTTTCGGGAGTGCTAAATATAAATGGGTTGAGCGCCAAAAAAAAGCTGATGAACGCTGTATCTCAGTGATACTATCCCAACTTAATACATTATTTTCAAACGCTGAAGCAGCAACGGCATTTTCAACCGCCATAATCTCGTTGTAAGTCAAATAATTATGAATTTCTAGTAACGGGTGGATAACGGTCAACTGACGCAGATTGGGTAAAGTGATACCAAAATAAGGCGAGGTAATGGCCAATAACATAAGTATGATTTGTAGCCAAAACATGCGCCAAGCATAGCGGCGTTTGATGAGCATCATGCCAAGCATCGCACCGCCAACTAGCGATACTCCAGCAAACAAGCTGCTATAACCTATCACCACGATGACGGTAGCAATATAGAACGTATAAGTCAGCACTAATGCGATTTGCCATCTGTCTAAAATATCCCGCCTACTTCCAGAGTGCGGCAAATATTTGACCATACATAAGAAAAATAAACCCATTACGCTGATTCCCAGCCATAGCGGGTACAGATAGTGCATATTGACATAGGCATGGAGCGCATCTTGTAGCCACCAAACAAACAGACACCACAGCCAATGCAAGGATACTTCCATGACAATAAATAACGCCATCAATGACGTTCTATCAGCCGCTTGCCACTCAAAAATCATTTGAGAGAGCTTTTTGTATCCAAGATGAGAGACCGACACAGCCATAGATGGGCTACCGCAGAAAATATAAATGCACTGACTTTACAGGCATTGTGATCGAGTTAATCGAGTTAAAGGGCGTCATACCTTTTATAAACTTTTCTAGATATCCCTTTAAGTGTTACAAGTTCTGTCTGTATTATCAATCTGTTTTGTACATTTATTTATCAATCAGCAGTTTTTGAATATACAGTTTTGAGCGTCATGATATTCACATAAAAGACTCAGTCATCTTGGCGACGAAACACAAAAGTGACTAACCGCTAAAATGTCCATAAAACATGATAAAACCATCAGACTAAGCAGGCGTGTTAAACAACTCCCAAATACCGCGTTGGTCTTCATTTAAGATAGGCACATCCCCTAAGCAGCGCCACGGCATATTGCTACCATGAAAGTCACTGCCAATCGAGGTGACAAGATTGTGCTCGGCAATACTACGATCAACCATTCTGCGCGTGCTGATTGGTTCACTTGTGGCTGGTAGCTCACAAGCGTCACCGCCAAGCTGAGCAAACTCCCCAATCAGCTTGCGCACTCGTGTGGCCGATAGATGATAACGCGTGGGATGCGCGAGCACCGCTCGACCACCACAAGCATGAATCAGCTCGATACCATGCTGCATCGTCAACGCCTCGATCGCCACATAGGCAGGCTTATTATCTGCCAAATATTTATCAAAGGCTTTTTGGACCGTTTTGACCTCGCCCCGCTCAAACAACACTTGCCCAATATGTGCGCGTCCAACGGCTTGCGGATTACCCCCTGCCTTATCCAGAATGGCTTGCCACAATTCATCAAAATCTATGCTTAGCAGCTCACTGAGCTTTTCGGTGATGCGCTGACCACGTGTGGCCCGACTGTCTTGTAGTTGCTGCAGAGTGGCATGCATCTTTTCGCGATCAGTAAAGTCCAGTCCCAGCACATGAATGATCTTATTAGTAGATTTGTTTTTGCCATAGCCGCCGCTCAACGTATGCTCACAGCTGACTTCCACCCCATTGATCAGCTGTATATCATAAGCATTAGCGGCTTCTCTTGCCTCATCAATGCCCACTAGCGTGTCGTGATCAGTCAATGCCAGTACATTGATGCCCGCTGCGTGCGCGCGCTTTACTACTTCAGTTGGTGCGTAAGTACCATCCGAACAGGTACTGTGACAATGTAAGTCATATTTCATAAGATAAACCTTAATATTTTAAAAAATAAGCGTATAAACAATTTAGTAGTAGATAGTCACTATTCATATTGGTTGCTATTGATTGCTATTATTAATGATAATGTCTGAGCCAACTCTCTGGATTTAGCGACTATTGCTGCTGTATTTGATGGTTATATTTGGTTAGCGCTATGGTCATTGCTCGCAATAAGACCGTATTACTCTGTAGGTGACGTATATCGCAGGATTATCGTGTTGATTGCTTTTTTTTGCGGCGGTAGACGTGTAAACTACCTCATACGTTTTTGTTGGACACAACCTTTGCTATGAAAGCATTATTAGACTTTATCCCTTTGATTGCCTTTTTTATCGCGGCGCGTTATAACGGTATTTTGGCAGCGGCAGGGGCTTTGCTCGTCGCTACTATCATTGTTTATGCCATTCACTTTATTCGCCAAAAAGGCAAGTTTGATAAGCAACAATGGGTCGTCTTACTATTAACCATTTTGTTTTGCGGTGGCACATTGCTGCTGCGTGATGATATCTATCTGCGCTGGAAATCGCCCATTATCAATGGTATTTTTGCGTTGACCTTGTTTGTCAGTGCCGCTATCAATAAGCCATTAATGCAGCTAGCAATGAAAGAAGTATTTACTTTAACACTTAGTGGTTGGAAAAAACTGACCGTTGCTTGGGCACTTTTCTTCGCCCTCATGGCTGTACTCCATTATATTACAGCATTCACCATGTCAGATGAAGCGTGGATTAACTTCAAGACTTATGGCTGGATTCCGATTATGCTGGTATTCGTCGTGGCTCAGTTTGCTGTACTCAAAAAGCATCTCAACCCTGCGCTGACGGACAAAACCACTAAATAACAGTTATGCGCTGATTGCAGCTACTGTCTTATAATTGATAAAACTGCTTTTAGAGCTCAAAGTAATCAGCCGTTAGCGTTATACGATGTATTTCAAATCAATCATTACGTTTTATTATCAACTAAGGAAGTTCCATGTCTTTATTTGTCATTATTGGTCATGATGTGGCTAATAGCAGCGCACAGCGTCTGATTACTCGCGCTGAACATATTGAGCGATTACAGGCGCTAAGTCGTGAAGATCGTCTGGTGATTGCAGGCCCAACGCCGATCGAACATGGCAAGAGCGATATGTCAGGCAGCTTAATCATTGCTGAGTTTGACTCTATCGAGGCGGCACAAGCGTGGGCAAACGATGAGCCTTATTTACGTGATGGCGTTTATAGCCACGTGGATATCAAGCCATTTATCCAAGCATTGCCTGCGCCCACTGATAAAGTAGCTGCATCGTGAGTCAGAAAGTCCTTTATTTGAATACTCGATTCTATAAAAGTAGCTTGGCTAGCCTGCTACTGATGGCAGCAGTATCAGTGCAAGCCGCGCCAACGGCACCAACGCAGAGGCAGCGAATCCTACAGTAGCCTCTATAAATCAACCTGCTGTAGGCGATGCAGCAACAAGTTCAGCACTAGATATCAATGATACTCTGGCAGCACAGTTGCAACCGTCTACTAAAGCACTGTCCGAGGCCAATCAAGAACTACTCAGCCGTAATGCACAATTGCAACGCCAAGTGAACGACTTGCAGACCCAAGCAAACGTCTTAGTCTATGAGAGCAAAGGTCAGCTGTTTTTGTATGGTGCATTTACCGTTTTGATCAGTTTATTGGTGGGTATTTTTATCTCGTGGCTGGTGTTCGTTCGCCGTGATCGCTGGTAAGCGATGCGCTCTTTATAGATTTAGCCTTTGACCTGCTCTATTCTACGACGTCTCATTGTATTTTGATGAACTTGATTCTGTCATCAACAACATTTTTATTATAGTAAATCATCCTACTAAGAAGTTTCCATGTCTATCGCTCATCACACAAACGCTGAACCATTAAACATTATCACACCTGCCAAGGTTGAGTGGCAAATGGATGATACTGGAAATATGGTGCCAGTGTCTGGTGAGTTCGGCGATGTGTATTTTTCGCATGCGGATGGTCTGGCAGAGACACGTCATGTATTTTTAGCGCACAATCAGCTGCCTGATCGCTTGGTACGTCTCGCACCAAAGCAGTGCTTTACGATTGCTGAATTGGGTTTTGGTACTGGGCTTAACTTCTTAGCGACTTGGCAGTTATGGCGACAGCTGCGCGATACCTACCCACAACTGGCAGATGCCCGCCTACATTTCATTACCACTGAAAAATTCCCGATACCGCTTGCAGATCTGACGCACATACTTGCCCTATGGGGTGAGCGTGCACCCGAGCTTGGTCCATTGATTGAGCCACTTTTGGCGGCATACCCGCCCTCTTATCGCAGGCTGTCACCGTTTGGACTTTTCTTATGATAATCTGACGGTCGATATATGGCTTGGGGATGCAGCCCAGAGCCTTAGCAAACTGGCAATAGAGCGCTCTCAGCAGTCTGCGCCTCAGCCTCATATCGATGCGTGGTTTTTGGATGGCTTTGCGCCTTCTTGCAACAGTACCTTGTGGGCTGACAGTATCTTTACACAGATGCAGCGCCTATCGCGTCCGCATACCACCGCCGCTACTTATAGCTGCGCAGGCATCGTAAAGCGCGGGCTCAAGGAACATGGCTTTGCCATCAAAAAGGTAAAAGGTTTTGGTCGAAAGCGAGAAATGCTCACCGCCATCATGACCGATACAAACCATATTGACGTTACTAGTGATAATAAAAGTTGTGATAACGAAAGCCACGATGCGGAGCAGATAACAACAGATAGCACCTTTAATCACACTGCCATCATTGGTGCAGGCGTTTCAGGGTTGCTAACGGCTTGGTCGCTTGCCAATCGCGGCATTGCGGTCACTTTATTAGACAAAACGGCGCCTCTGGCTGGCGCTTCAGGCAACCCTCGAGCATTGCTTGCCCCAAAAATGACGCCAATTCACCACGTTGATGAACATTTGCATACCATCGGTTATCTTTATAGCAGCAGGCTATATCGAGACCTTAATCAGAAAGCCACACAGCTCAATACAGCGCCAGTACTGGAGCCGACTGGAGCGCTTGATTTACTGGTGAAAGCCAATATTGGCACCGAGCAAATCGCAGATTATCCTGATGAGATGGCAACCACCCTACCCCATGAGCAAGCACAGAATATTAGTGGAATAAAAGAGCAAGACTTATCAGAGAACTTATACTTACCACAGTCTGGTTTGGTCAATCCGCAAGCATTGAAAACTATTATATTGACACATCCGCTCATTCGCTTTCAGCAATTAGAAGTGAGTGAGATTAACGAAACTGAACAGCAAGTGTGTATTGAAGGCAGTGATCAAAATCAGGAGACTGTCTCTATTCTTGCTGATCATGTCGTTATTTGCGCCGCCTTTGAGAGTCATCAATTAGATAAGCGTATTTTTGATTGCCGTAAAATTCGTGGTCAGCTGTCTTGGTTTCATCCTAGCCTAGAGCAACTGATAAATTTGCCAAAAATCCCGCTTAAATATAGTGGTTACTGTGCGCTGTTCAATGCACAGACTGGCGATGATAACCTAAACACTGTCACCGCTGGCAAGCCATATCTATTACTAGGGGCAAGTTTTATCCGCAATGATATAGGTACTGACATTCGAGATGAAGAACATCAGATTAGCCGGGACAAGCTCGTTGCTGCCATTCCTGAGATGGAATCTATCATGCCAGCCGATACTAGCCTGTGGCAAGGGCGCGCTGGCATTCGCACTCAGACACCTGATTATCATCCAATCGTTGGGCAACTAACCAACAGTCAGCGAATTTGGACGATGAGTGCAATGGGTGCAAAAGGTTATGCGTTGGCACCCATCTGCGCTGAAGCGTTAGCGGGTATGCTGCTAGGGTCATTTGCGCCACTATCTAATGCAATGCTCGCACGTCTATCGCCCAATCGTACCCGTTTGCAAACACCGCTCACTTAATATCATTTAGGATGATATTCATGTACATCAAAACAACGCTTTCGACGATTCATATTATCTTGTGATATCTTTATTTAATGTTCATTCCGACAATGAGATAAGCATCATGAGCTATCACCAAACCACCATTACTCTACCTGCCTACGCGCGTGGCATCCATGTCATCACGCCTATCATCGAGGAAGCCATTGCTCAGCTCATACCGTCCAGCGCCAAAGCAGGGCTGGTTCATTTGTTTTTGCAACACACGTCAGCCAGTCTCGCCATTAATGAAAATGCTGACCCAGACGTAAGATTGGACACAGAGGATTGGCTCAATAAAATCGCCCCAGCCGATCAGCCAGAGTACCGCCATACCTTAGAAGGTTCGGATGATCTACCAGCGCATCTTAAAAGCATGATGCTTGGGGTAAGTTTGACCATTCCTCTGATAGATGGTGTCTTGGGTCTAGGTATGTGGCAAGGGGTTTACTTATGTGAGCATAGAGACGTGACTGGATATAGCGGACAGCGCAAGCTGGTTATTACGGTCAATACGTAATAATATAGATTCAACCTGCCACATTGATATAGCGCGCTATTAACGGATAAACCTGATTATGACCACTTTTGTCTTAAAATTACTAAGCTCAACAAACGCTAAGGTTCACTGTCTCAAAGCTTCTGCTCTTTTTTTGAGTTTATTTCTGCTGACTGCCTGTCAAGAAACGCCAGAACCTGAAGCACCTACCGAAACACCATCTGAAACGTCAACGCAGACAACGCCTGTCACCACAAATATCAATGTCAATGAAGCGGCGGATGACAGTATAGAGAATGCTCAGAACCCATCACAGACTGAAGCTAATTCAGAGCGCGATGTGAGCTTGACTGAGTTAGAGCAAGACCTTGGAGGCACTGTCGCTGCACCAAGTAATACTGCTACATCGCCCAATCCAGAACAGGCCATTAAAGGCGCACAAATCACTGATGTCCGTTACAAAAGTGAAGCAGGCGACACCTTATCGGTCGTTTTTGAAACGTCAGCTTCAGGGTTGCTCAATGCCATCGTCACTCGCCCCAACCAGCCAAAAATGACGCTCAGCGCGCCAGAAGGACAAGGTAACAATCCCACTTATCGCTCAGTCGATGGTAGCATCCAACTGGTGAGTCATGCAGGTGGCGGCACCATTGATCTTATCCAAAACAATACCGTCACTAGCTTTGATGCAGTCAGTGCTGAAGCAGAAGTCGTCACTGAATAAGTGCTAATTGCATCCTTTTGAAAGTCTTATCTTAAATAATTAAAAAGCGGCAAACGTTACTATCGTTGCCGCTTTTTTATCTCTATTACTGGTCTCTACTCACTCGTATTTACTTAACTTTCTGGTAGATGATTTTATTTATCCAAACCCAGTCGATTGCCCAAAAGTCCGACCAACCAGCTTATCGCCGTCCAAATTCCCCAGCCAACAAATACAATCACGATGAGTCCCAACATGTCAGGGATATGCAAGTATAGCCAAGCTACTATTGGATTTCGCCAAAATGCACCAAAGCGGCCTTGCTGCTTGTCTTCTAATGACTGATGTAAAAAGGCCGATCCATATGCATGGTTTCAGTGATGCCATACTCCTGATGTAAATGCTCGTGTACGATACCCAATGTCTTGCGGCTAGGGCGAATAAAAATATCTAGCAATGTCCCAATGCCGGGCACAATACCGACCACCATATCAATCAGCGCCAGTCTGACCGCAGGTGTCATTTTATCGGCAGGAACACCCAGCTGACGACCCAGTATAAAAGCATAGCTGGTCAGTATCAGTCCTGCGACATCCCCCTGCGAGAGGAATGGTAGAGAGCGCCGCATCCGCACCTATGCCTTGCTTGGTAAAAGGCACGCGGACAAGAGAATCCATTGTATTAGCAAACTTTGCCAGTTTACGCTCGGTGGCAATGACTTGCTCGCGTGTCAGTCCCTGCTCAGCAAGTTTTGCCTGATAATCGACGACTGAGCCATTTGTATTAGAGGATTTCTTTGCTTTAAATCTCGACAACTTCTTAAATTTATCCATTTAGAGTCGTCCATATACAAGCAATTGCAACGAGGGCAAAAACATAGCGTCCCACCCAGATATTGGCTAAGAATGCCTGAAAGCAAGCCTGCGCATTGCGACTGGCACAAACGCTGTTTTGTTTGGCAAACATCATCGCCACCAATGCTAATCCGAATACGGGTGTCACGCCTAGCGTTGTTGGGGCAAAGTAATGCCACATAGCCGCGCCCATCATCAGCAAAAATAGCATTTGCAGGATTGAGATAATAATCACATCATAGCGGCCAAATAATATCGCCGTTGATTTGACCCCAATCTTGAGATCATCCTCGCGGTCAGCCATTGCGTACTGCGTGTCATAGGCCACCGTCCAGCACATATAAGCAAAGAATAATAGCCAGCACCAAATATCGGGAGCGCCCTGCACCGCCACATAAGACATCGGTATGGCCCACCCAAACGCCGCCGCCAAAAATACTTGTGGCAGATGGGTATAGCGTTTCATAAAGGGGTAAATAAACGCCAATACAACAGCACCCAGCGACCAATAAAAAACGGCAACGGGTAAGAAAAACAGCAAAATGCCGCTGAGTAATACCAGTACCAAAAATGCAGCAATGGCTTCTTTGCCAGATAGACGTCCATCTGCTAATGGACGACCTTTGGTGCGAGTCACATGACCATCTACTTTACGATCCGCAAAATCATTAATCGCACAACCAGCGGCGCGCATAAATATCGCACCGAGGGCAAATATTACAAATATCTTGAGCGTTGGCAGACCTGCTGTAACTCCTTGCTGCTGGGCTTGGCCCATGGCAGCTAACAGTACGCCCCATAATGTCGGCCATAGTAGCAGCTCAATACCCACTGGTTTATCAAAACGCGTGAGCTGGATATAGGCTTGTAGTTTGTCTTTGAATGTCATGGCTTCTTATTATCGTCAATAAAGAGTGTTATATGCTTTTTTTGCTAGGGCGTGTCGCTATTTTAAAAATGGTGATAAACATTTGAATTAGGGACACGCCCTAATCGTTAGATTTGTTTCCATAAGTTATTCGCCTCAATTAGAGAAAATTCAGGATACTGTTTACGTAACGCTTTAATCGCAGGGATTTTATCTTTATGTGCTGCTTGTTCGCAAAAATGCCAATTGCTCTTGTGGACTGCTCAATTCCTTTAAACGTGCTTCAAGCCGAAGAATCTGAGTGCGCAGCATGATATTGACCAACAATAACAATAAGCCTGCACCCATGACCCAAATGATTAGCGTTGACATTTCCTGCTCCTGAATACATGTATTCTAAATACTCAAGCTAATGAATGACGTATGTTTATGCTGATACACTTATTTATCACAAACAGTGGCTATGAAATAATCCTCGAAAAACCGATGTCAGGCAAAATACCCATCAAAGCGCACGGCTTCATTATGCCAGCTTTCACTAACCGGCTCATCGGCAAATAATGGCGCAAATTGTGGCCGCTTGACGATCACGCGACCTTGTCCTTGCGCGCTTCGACTCACAATTGCCTTAGCACTATTTAGCAGTTGGCGCTCTTCCTCTAGCGTTGGTGGACGCGCCAATTGATGCAGCGCTTGCATGTGCTTGCCGACTTTGGCACCTTTACCTGTCTTACTGTCTTGGTAGCTATCCTCTGGAAACATGGGATCTAAATACACCACATCGACTGCATTGCCGTCATTCGATATATCGTCAGCTTTTAGGCTCGCAAAATAACTCAGTGCATCAGTATTGATAATATGTAGACGGCTCATGAGCTTTTGCCAATTAGGCTGCGCGCTCATACGCTCTTGTTCTACAAGTAACAGCAACGCCATTAGCGGCTGCTGCTCAAGCATAATGACGTGTGCGCCAGTACTGGCCAATATCAAACTATCATGGCCAAAGCCGGCCGTGGCATCGATAACATGGCTATCTGCGGTAATCTTTGCTGCTTGCAGTAATAGCTCCGACTTACGACCAGCACTCACCACGCGGCGTTGCAATTTATCCCACTCTGGTGACACGCTCAGTCCATCACTAAGCCACGATAGCTTATCTTTTCATCAAGCAGCAAAATAAGTTGAGAGGATGTTTGGCTCAGTTGCTGGCGACGTTTTTGTGTTAATTTCTCCGTGGAGAGCTTAGTCTTTAGGACGATTGGTAATTTGTGCTCAGCTATCAATGCCTGTAAGCGCTCAATCTGTGCTTGTTGACTGTCATTCACATAGAACAATTGGCACTGTACAAGGTCACCTGACTTATTATCTGTGTGATGCAGCGCTGTCATAACCATCATCCTTTTTACTTATAACTGCTTACTTTTTACCCATAGCATTACAAGCCATCGTACAAATCTAGCCCGCCATTTGGTAACCAAAGCCCCAAGCCGCAACCAACACGATAACACCCGTGATAATGCGTAACCAAGCAAAAATAGTAAAGTCACGGCGACTCACCCATGCTACAAGCAAGCGAATACAGAGTAGCGCCACGACAAACGACACGATGGTTCCAACACCTAATACCAACCAGTCTTCACGATTGCTCAGTACATCGCCGTGTTTGAGCAGATCTAATAATGCCGCGCCTACAATGACAGGAATACCCAAAAGAAAGAAAACTCAGCGGAGGCTTTACGCGAGACTCCAAGCCATAGCGACCCAATGATCGTCGATCCTGAGCGTGACGTGCCTGGTATCAGAGCCAGACACTGAAATAGGCCAATCATCAGCGCCGTTTTTATACTGACATCTTCTGCCTCTTTTGCAATGATGGTTTTAGGGCGCTTTTCCACATAGAATATGAGCAGACCACCGATGATGAGCATAATGGCAACGACAATAGGATTAAACAAATAAGCTTTGATTTCATCAGCAAAGGTAAAGCCAACAATCATCACAGGAATGGTCGCGACAATGAGACTGAGTCCCAGTTGCCTAGGATTGGTCATGCCTTCTGCTTTACCTGTTATGAGACCCATCAATGCTTGCCACAGTCTGCCCCAATAGTCATATATCACTGCCAAGATAGCACCAAGCTGTACCACGACCACAAACAAATCAACTTTTTCTTTGGTCCAAAATCCCATCACATCGGCTGATAAAATCAAATACCCCGTGCTGGAGATGGGCAAAAACTCTGTGATACCTTCCACGATACCCATGATGACAGCTTGAACGAATAACAGTATATCCACAATGACTTTCCTAAAAACAGGCCGATTGGCTGTCCTATGTTGACGTTGGTTTTATATTGATTAATGCTTAAAAAATACTCAAAAGCTACGCTTTGCCTTGCTCTTTAAGTGTTTTCCAAGCTTGGTTACGTAGATATTTTGGTAGTGCTTGCGCTGCCTCCGTACCACCATCGTTTGCAAACTGAGCAACACCAAGCTGCCCGATGATAACAGCGTCTGGCCAGACGTCTTCATGGCACACTTGCTGATCATGCAATGCTAATAGCATCGCGCCATTCCCCGCGATAGGGAGATTCAGTGCTGTTTGGCTATCATAATCTAATAGCTGCTCAGTGCTATCACTGCCATAAGCCCGTACTGGCTGCATGATGCTATAAACTAACTCGTCGTCAACTACCAACTCATACTGTCCGAAATAGACTTGCTGCATACGAGCATCAAGGGCGCTGTATAGGTGTGTCAGCCCGTACTGCTGATACGCAGATTGTGCAATCGCTTGTAGGCTAGAGACACCAACACAAGGCAAGTCATGCGCGACAGACAACGCTTGCACCACTGCCGTGTTGATACGAATACCGCTAAACGCACCCGGCCCGCGATTAAATATTAAAGCCTGTATATCAGCAAGACGTAGCTGCGCCTCAGATAGTGCAGCATCAATCATCGGTAAGATCTGCTGAGTTTGCTGACGCTTGCCTGTTTCGGTATGGTTCGACAGTACCTGTCCGCTCGAATCTAAAATCGCGATCGAACACTGATCGAACACGGTATCCATTGCTAAAAACATCACAACCTCGGCTTTTACTTTTGGCGTTCTAAATGGGTTTGTCAGATTTTAATAATTTTTAATAGCCATTTATTATTTATGTACTATCAAAATTTAGACAGAATGAAACAGCGCCTATCATAGCATTTAGGCTAAATGAATTTTATCAATTTCTACGCTTTTCCACACTTTATTCATCTGTACTTATTCATAGCTAACCATAAAAAACCCTAAAGCTTAGGTAGCTTTAGGGCATATATAAAATACTTTCAGTATGCATCACGATGGCTTAGAAGCGCGTTTTAAACTTCTTTGGCGCTTGGTTTTGCATTTCTTGCATTTGCTTTTGCATCTCTTCGGTGCTTGGCATATTGTTCGGATCCAGTCCCATTTGCTTGGCCATTTGTTCTGGATTCACGTTTTTAGTGCCTTGCTGACCGCCGCCAAACAATGGGCCACCACCGCCTGCGCTACCACCACCCATGAGGCCTTGCATAGACTTCATCATTTTACTGATGCCTTCAGGCTTTGAGATCATTTTCATCATTTTTGCCATTTGCTTGTGCTGCTTGAGCAAACGGTTAACATCTTGAATCTCACGGCCTGAGCCTGCAGCGATACGGCGCTTACGACTTGGATTAATCTTATCAGGGTTTTTGCGCTCAAACGGCGTCATTGAATTAATCAACGCCTCCATCTCACGTACTTTTTCTTCTGGCTTGGCATCTTCGACGGCTTTTTGCATATCTGAGCCGCTCATACCTGGCATCTTATCTAAGAAGCCCGCCATACCGCCCATACTTTTCATCTGCTGGAACTGGGTTAATAGATCCTCAAGGTCGAAATCACCGCCTTTTTGCATCTTTTTCGCCATTTTCTCGGCTTTATCACGGTCGATTTTTTGCTCAACCTCTTCGACCAAACTCAGTACGTCGCCCATACCAAGGATACGCTGGGCAATACGCTCAGGGTGGAATAGCTCTAACTCGCCTAGTTTCTCACCGCGGCCCAAGAACTTAATTGGCTTGCCGGTGATAGCACGTACAGACAGCGCCGCACCGCCTCGTGCATCGCCGTCAGTCTTAGTTAAGATAACACCCGTCAATGGCAACGCATCATTAAAAGCTTTTGCGGTATTGGCGGCATCTTGACCCGTCATTGCATCGACGACGAATAGTGTCTCAGATGGGTTAACCGCCGCCGTTAGCGCCTTAATCTCATCCATCATGGTATCGTCGATATGTAGACGACCTGCCGTATCAATGATAAGGATATCTTGATACTGGATTTTGGCCTCTTCAATCGCACGCTTTGCGATATCGATTGGATTTTCATCCGTGCTTGAGTTGACAAACTTGGCATTTACCTTACCGGCAACTTGCTCAAGCTGTTTGATCGCCGCTGGACGGTAAACGTCGGCCGATACCAGCATGACTTTTTTTCTTTTGACGCTCTTGTAGATATTTGGCCAATTTACCAGCTGTGGTCGTTTTACCCGCACCTTGCAAACCTGCTAGCAAATAAACCACAGGCGGTTTGCCTGTCATCTCTAACTGCTGATTGGCACTGCCCATCATTTCGGTCAGCTCGTCGTGTACGATTTTGACAAAGGCTTGACCTGGCGCTAGCTCTTTTAGCACTTCAGCACCAAGCGCTTGCTCTTTGACGCGTTTGACGAAATCACGAGTGACAGGCAGTGCTACGTCAGCTTCTAACAATGCCATACGTACTTCACGCAGGGTGTCTTTGATATTGTCTTCAGTCAGTTGTCCAGATCCTACGATATTACGTAGGCTGGACGATAAGCGTTCTGTTAAGGTATCAAACATAAATAACTCTCAATTAAAATGGTTTTCAATTAAATAATACGCAATTAAAATAACTTTCAATAAAATGGTGGCGAATCAAACGATTCAAATGGTTCATCAATACTATTAGGATGGACTATCAAATACTGGGACATTCTCTTATAAAAAATCATATTATCAATACTATAGCATCAACACGGCTCAAAACTTATAGTCGTTTTGCAAAACTTGGCTCTGATATTTATAAGTGACTTACGATATATTTTGCGGATTGCTGCTTTGTCAATCATATTTATAAGCAATAAGTAAGATGATGCTCAACTGGCACCCATTTTATGATAAATTGGACGATTATTCTAATCATTCTGATAATACCACTTTAGCGACACATTGAGCGGCAGTTTATGCTCAGTATAAGATGAGGCTTTTTATCTGTGCACCTTGCATTCTTACTTGCTAGCATGGCTTATGTCTTAGTCAGCCTCCATATTGGTTGGGCGCTGATTCAGGACAAACCTATTCATAAAGGCGTCAGTTTGGGGCTTTTATTGGTAGGGATGGCCGCACATGCGACCTTACTTTATCCATATGTAGTGACGCTTTATGGTCTGAATTTCAATTTGTTCAATATCATTAGCCTGACCAGTTTATTCTTCTTATTCTTTTACCTGCTGTTTTGTTTGTACCGCCCTATTCTGAGCCTTGGTATTTTGGCTGCGCCTACTGCACTAATAGGTATGACCGTCGGCTATATTGGCCGCGCACCCTATCAACCGCTTACTGACGTCAGTGTCGGTCTTGAAGCTCATATCCTATTATCGTTAGCGGCCTACTGTGTGCTGTTGATGGCGGCAGTACAAGCGCTATTTTTGCGTCTACAAATTCGCGAGCTCAAGCATCATACCATTCACCGATTTTGGGTCAATAAATTACCCTCATTACAAAGTATGGAGAGTCTATTATTCGATATGCTCTTGGTAGGCTTTGTGCTGCTTAGTATCGCACTGGGGATTGGGTTTATCTATGTCGAAGATTTGATGGCACAGCATATCGTGCACAAAACAGTATTTAGTCTGCTCTCGTGGTTATTATTTGGTACGTTGCTGCTTGGCAATTGGCGCGCAGGATGGCGAGGCAAACGTGCGGCGAATATCACTATTTATGCCTTTATTCTGTTAGCGATTGGCTTTGTGGGTAGTAAGTTTGTTTTGGAAATGCTGATATAAAATATCACATTATAAAAAAGGCGATCAGTAACTGTTGCTACTGACCGCCTTTCTTACTCAATTTTCTACTGATTTTTTAGTTAAAAACTACGGTCTTGTTGCCTGCCACAATCACACGGTTTTGCACATGCCAATTGACAGCACGTGCCAATACATTACGCTCGATATCGCGCCCAATCGCCCGCAACTCTGTTACCCCTTGGCGATGGGTCACACGGTGTACGTCTTGCTCAATAATAGGCCCTTGATCCAGCTCAGCAGTCACATAGTGCGCTGTTGCGCCAATCAGCTTGACGCCTTTATCATAAGCCTGACGATAAGGATCTGCACCCATAAACGCAGGCAAGAACGAATGATGGATATTAATCACTTGCATCGGCCAACGCTTCACGAAATCAGCTGACAATATCTGCATATAACGCGCCAACACTAGTAAGTCATTACCCGCCATCAGCTTATGGATTTGCTCCTCCGCTTCTACCTTATTTTCTTTGGTCACGGGCACATGGTGAAAGGTAATGCCGAAGTTTTCTACCGCTTGGCGCAGGTCAGGATGGTTACTCACCACGCAAGTAATCTCGCAATCCAGCAAGCCACGCTGGTGACGCCATAATAAGTCCAATAATGCATGATCAAACTTTGAGACCAAAATACCCACTTTGGTCTTCGTGGCATTGTTATGCAGACGCCAGTCCATGTTATGGCGTTTAGCCACAGTATGTGCAAAGCTGGCTTCAAAGTTCTCAATGATATCGCTCAAGCCTGCCAACGCAAATTCCAAACGCATGAAGTACTGCCCGCCCTCATGCGCGGTGGAGTACTGATCTAGGGTAATGATATTCGCGCCATAGCGATGAATAAATTCAGAGACTGCCTGTACGATACCCGCCTGATCTTTGCATTTGATGAGCAATGTCGCTGTATCGATGGTGCTAGGTATCTGTTTACTCTGAGAAGCGATGTTTGTTGTACGTGATGATGAAGCCGTTTTGGTATTGTCTGACATAATACGCCCAATATAAAAAATGATGACTGATCGCTGAAGTGACTGACAGCGGAGTAAACCGGTTATTTTAATCTTTTTTGCGATGCTTTGCTGAGCGAGTTGGTTGTTTTTGGTTATTTAGCTATTTGAAGATGCAATGCAAAAACCCCTGACATGTGGTCAAGGGTTTTGAAATATCAACTTTCAATGTTTACCAATATTATTCAACCTTTATAGTTCTAGTAAAACCTGCTCCGTTGCTAACGATTCCTAACGTGGCCCCTAATTCAAAGGCTTGATTGAAGTCTACAATATAACTGTTATAACCTTGCGATTGTGTATTTGGTCCGACACCATTAATCGATACTGCATAGCTTGGCTGATATGGTGATAGTCTAACTGTTGTATTACCACGTGGATAAGCATTAGTAGAGTTAGCATCAACACTAACACTCATATTATTTACACAAGTAGCTCCACCCGTACCGAATGGGCTTGCATTATCTATCCAAGGCGTGACTAAACTGGTTTCGCTTATTGACGAATCATTTACCTCACTAAGCAGTTGATAGTTAATACTCTGTGTATTTTCACTACCATTAACGAAGGTTGATGCATCAAAGCGTACTTTTACCCAGTTAGAATAACGTAGTGGATAACGGATTTCGAAATCAGCACGCCCTTCGTCATCAGTAATAAACGTATAACCATCCTCTGAAACAGTACCACCAATAATTGCAACTGGATTAATTGGATCTAGCTGTTTATTACCAATAATAATATTACCATTAGCATCAACATTTTTGTCAATATCTTCGTCTTGATCTAACGTATAGTTATAGTTTAGATCTTCTGTGTTGATCCATTCAGACTGCAAGAAAATAGGCGATTTTTCAGAGAACACTTTAGGCTCAGGTGTCGTAGTAATATCCTGACCATTCTCATCCTTTTCTTTAATATCAGCCGCTTGATAGGTCACTGTGCTGTCTAACAAACAGACTCTACCTTGAGCATACTGTGTAGCATAAGACTTAATTGACACTTTTTGATTCGGGACAGCGCGTCCTGAGCCATCCATAACCGATATCGAGCCACGAACTGTGTAGTAGATGTCGTCAGAAGATATTTTATTAGCAAACGTCAATGTCGTATAAACAGCATCTTTTGACACGGTAATAGTAGTGGACTTGCTACCAATATTGTTAGGGTCATTCAATAGTCGAGCGTTGAGAGTCACACCATTGATCGGTGAGCTAGCATTTGCCAAATACACTACACGTGCTTGACCTTTACTATCAGTGATAGCAGTTGCAGCAGACAATCGTCCTGCTGAAGAATCAGAAGCACGGCTAAAGACGACTGTCTGGCCTTCGACTGGTACATCATTTTTATCTTTGACAGTTGCTACAAGCTCGGTACTGCTACCTGGCGTAATCACTGATCTTACCGCCTGGAACAGTATCTTAGCTGGTGTAGTGGCTCTAAAACGCGTATCCACGGTTGTTTGATACTTGAGCTGACCGTTATTCATCTCACCAAGTACCGTCGCCTGCAATACTGCTGTGCCAGCAAGTGCAGAGTTCAGTACGACTGGAACTGTAATAATATTACCTTGAATATTGGCAGCCGTTATCGCTTGGGTCGAGATGACATCATTGTTCGCAAACGTTCCAATCGTTGTTTGTACTTCTAAGAGCTTACCAATAAGTGCATTCGCCTCAGCTACAGAGTTAGTGCGAATCTGTATATTAATATTCTGAGCCATATTAACATCGTAAACATCTTCAATATCGATGAAGCTAATACCCGCTTGCGACACCTTAACCAAATCAATGCTACTGGTACTACGCTGCGTGGTCAGCTCTCGCTCACCCACTGCTCTCACAAAAACACGTAAGTTACCATTGCTATCAAAGCTCAAATCACTTTCGTTAACTGTAAAGCTAGCTTTACCCTCTGAATCGGTGGTCGCGGTTGCATCACTAGCGATAAGGTTGCCGTCAGTATCAATAAGCTCTACTTTAGCATTTGCAATCGCAAGTCCCGTCCCATCAGTTAAAGTAGAAGACAGGGAGGTTGTACTATTATCTTTGAGATTTTTTTCAGATGCTGTAAGGGTGAGTGTTGTGCCAATTGCAGATAAGCTCAGAGACTTTTGTTCACGCACCTGCATATTGACAGTACCATCTATATCATATTGCGGCGTGACGATTTTGGCATTAATCACTACACTATGATTAAGGCGAGCATTGATACTATTAGCTGCTAACAATACACCCACATCAACCCGACCACTACTATCGCTTACAACTGTGCTCGATGTGGTCAATGCTGCTCCGCTTGACTCTAGGTTTTCGATGCTTAACTGTACTGGCACACCTGTGAGAATCCCACCGTTATTATCTGTTACGATGAATGAAGCTTGGGTCTGGTCGCCACCTGTAGTCAATGTTGGCTTATCAGATGACGCGATTAGCTGGTAGCTCTCAATTGTAGACGTATCCACTGCTACAATGTAGTTTTGCTCCAATTTAACATTTTCAGCTGTAGTAGTAGTCGCAGTTAATCGAATACCTGACTCTAGCGTCGCTTGGTTAACATTGGCACCATTTTCAAGAGTCAAATCAAAAGTCGCTACACCATCGCTGTTAGTGACGGCTGTGCCTTGGCTGACTGTCACGCCTGTACCAATAGGGTCGTTGACATTTAGAGTGACGGAACGACCTGCAATACTCTTGTCGTCTTTAGCAACGCGTACGAATACTTTGAAGGTATCCCCTTTGGTGTCAACAACTTTATTTGCGCCAACAGTGAGACTTTCAGTTGTACCTGTTGGTATATTGGTACGGACAGTACTCGTCTGCGTCACAATATTCCCACTACTATCAGCTGCAGATAATGCCACAATAAAACTTGTACCTAATGCAGTCTTTTGGTCTTCGGTTAAGTTGTTTGGTACTGCTAGAGTAAATACAGCCTTACCTGAATCATCAGTAGTCTGACTGCCACCTGTAGCCAGTGTAACGCCCTTACTTGCAATAGAGGCTGGCAGTGCGAGGAATACTTTTGTCCGCTAATCACATTGCCTTTGTTATCTTTTGCTATCACTTCAACCTGTGTTTCACCACCATTTAGGTTTAAAGCACTTACTGAATTACCCAGTAAAGAGATGGCTGCTGTCATAGACTGAACTTTGACATTGACTTGTTGTTGCTTGCCAGTCAATGTCTCTGTCAAAGTGGCGGTCAATACTTGCTTGCTAAGCGCTTCTTTTGCTCATCATTCAAGTTATTTGGAACTACAACATTGAAGCTAACCAAACCATTAGCATTTGTACTAGCAGTGATATTTGATGACCCAAGCTGACCATTTACTGTGAGCAGGCTTGCTAATTGTGGATTATCAAATACCAACTTCACTGTCTGATTAGCGACTTGCTCGCCAGATGACTGATTATTTAGCTGTGCTTGGATAATGGCAGTACTACCCACATTGTTTAGGATATATCCTGCTTGATTATCAATATTATTGGTGGCGTTCAAGATATTTAAACTAACGCTAGGCGTAGTGATTTTTACTTTCTGTATTTCTGAATTATAAGAAACGTTGTTTTCAGCATACGTTAGCTGATAGTTGATACCAGTGTTCTTTAAATCCGCTCGCTGTACAGCTGTTAAACCTTTAGGTACGTTAACAGCAAAAATCGCCTCACCATTAAAATCTGTAGTCGCTGTAGTTTGAGTGACTGTAACACCGTACTCTAGTGCTTTTGCACCTAGCTGGATAGTGACTGTTTTGTCTCTGACCGGCTGAGCAGTATTCTCTTTAGAGGTCAATCTCACACCAATATTACCGCTACCGCCCAACTCACTAATTTCTGGCGTTGTGATAGAAGCGAACTGTATACTGGTTGCTGGCTGCTCAACGTTTACTTTCTGAATAATTTTGGACTGAGTACCATCTTCATCAGTCAGTACTGCAGTGTAGGCAATACCTGTTTTAATTAATTGATCACGCTGTGCTTGGGTTAGGTTTTGACTAATACGAACGGTAAACTCTGCCACGCCATTGCTATTTGTGGTTTGTTCGTTACCTTGAATGGTAATACCTGTCGTAAAGCCTTCGTTAATAACAAGCTTGACTGTGCGTCCTACAGCAGCGCTGCCATCTTTACGCTTACCTAGAATTTGCAACTTAAACTGCTCATCTAGTATATTCGCAATTGCAGGTACGCTTTGCGCAGTCAATGTAATATCGCTTTGTCCGATATCTGCCCCTATACGGATACTTTCACTGCTGGCGGTACTTGGTACTCCCGACGCTTCTGTTATATTTGCAGACAATACAAAACTACCTGCCTTTTCAAGCTGGGCTTTTTTGTGACACAGTCAAGTTATTAGGCACCCGTACCGTATAGCTAACTTCACCTTTAGCATTGGTTGTCTGTTCTGAGTTGTTCTCTAGAGTTAGTAGACCTGCATCAGCTAGGATTTTTGGTAAACTTGCTATTACTTTTTGCCCTTCAACTACACCACCGCGGCTATCATTGACACGGAAGCTGATCACTGCACTGCCACCTGAACTCGATAGCTCTTTTTTGCTGCTTTCGTTAAAGTTAATTTTGTATTTCGCAGTTGGAACAATAACTACGCTAGAAGAGCTTACTGTTGCTGTCGAACGGTTTGGTTCTGTGAGCACGACAGTGTAGCTAATACCCTTTTCTGCAAGCTCTTGACGTTCATCGGCACTCAACGCCGATGATATGGTTAATGCTACTGTCGCTTGACCATTGGCATCTAATACTAACTGTTCATTTGCTAGGCTGACACCTTCAAAGGCATCATTTAGCTTGATTGTTGCCTTTGCACCATTAATTTGAGTCGACACATTTGTATTTTTAGGTGAGGGCAGTGATAGTAAGCTGCTGTGTATCACCATAAGCGCTAAGCTGCGTTGAATTTCCTGAAACTTTTAAATCATAGTCTGAAACAGGTAATGCAACAGGGAGCTTGCCAGATATGAGCTTAGTGGCCCCACTATTTTCTTTGATATTGATAGCATATACGATACCTTGAAGCAGTTTATTACGAGTCGCTGCAGGCAAATTGCTATCGATCTTAAGATTAAAAGTAGCAACACCTTTGGCATCAGTCATTTGGCTAGCAGTATCGACAGAGACACCCTCTATCTGAGCGAGTCCGAGACCAACCTCAACATCAGGAGCCAGCGCTCCTTTTTCATTTTTCAGCTGCACACTGATTACTGCTGTGTCGCCATAAGGGTTCAGCTTATTATTAGAGACAGAGCTGGTATCAAGACTTTGAGTAACACTCAGTTTACTTTCAGTGACCTGAGTACCATCTCCACTTCCCTCTCTACTAACAGAAACTTTTAACTCCTGCGGTGCAACAGCTGTGCCATCGGCTTTATTAGCAGTAGCTATTAATGTAAAGCCGTTTGCAATTAACATCTCTTTATCTAAGACTGCCTGCGGATTCAGCTTTAGTGTATATACAGCATTACCATTGCTATCAGTCACTTGAGTACTTTGACCTTCAATAGTGATACCATTAGTTTCAGAATTCACTACTTTCAATGTAACTGCTTTGCCGATCATTGCACCACCTGAGCCCACCTCAGCAGCTTTTACTGTTACATTAAAAATAGCCTGCTCATCAGATAGCTCGATGATAGTAGGCGATGTGCTAAGCTTCTGTAAAAAGAAATCAGGTTCAACTTCTGGTGTCTGCTCACCGCCACTATCACTACCATTATTTTCGTCAGGCTGCTCAGGGCCCAAATCAGGCTCTGGCGCAACCGTATCCGTGCCCCCACCACCACAACCCGCCAAGGCCAATGATAAGGTTAGCGCTGTCAGTTGAAACAATTTAGAAGTAGGTAGCAAATGATATGACATGTTTTTGACTCCGCATGAGCAGTAATTTATTCGAGCAAAAAGGCAGAAAACCATTACACAGAATTAAATAAGATTGGTAATGATACTTAGATTTACAGTGATACCGATGTATTAACAGATTGTATTAAATATATAACAGCAACTTTACTGACTTTTGTTATAACTTACAACTAAAAATTAATCTTTACTATTAAACAATCAACAACATAGCACGCTCATTTCAGGGTATAATATCTCTCCTTTAAACCAACAACTATCATAAAAATATTTGAGTATTCGTCTGTTTTATGGTATAAATGTCGGCTTTAAAATTTTCTGAATTGGTCAGCCTGTTATTTGCCTTTAGATAACAGTAAAACCAGCTCAACCTTCATATAGTTTTGTTTGGTGCAAAGCTGCCGCTTGCTGTGTCCATGCCGCATAAACGTGCAACTTGCCCAGACTGGTATGAGAAAAACTCATGCCTCATAGATTAGGAGTTCGCCATGTCTCGAGTTTGCCAAGTGACTGGAAAGCGCCCTATGGTGGGTAATAATGTTTCGCATGCAAACAACAAAACCCGTCGTCGCTTTCTACCAAACCTTCACAACCATCGTTTTTGGGTAGAGTCTGAAAACCGCTTTGTACGTCTACGTGTGTCTACTAAAGGTATGCGCATCATTGACAAACTTGGTATCGATAAAGTGTTAGCGGATCTACGCGCACAAGGTCAAAAAGTTTAAGTTAAAAATAGCAGCTGAGTGATGACTCTCATTATTTAGCTGCTGTTTTGCTACATTAGCTGTGGCAACTTGCTCTTTGAGACACGTACCTATCGTTTGAAGACCCCTCATTTACAGGAAAGCTATCATGAGAGATAAAATTAAATTAGTATCAACAGCTGGTACTGGGTATTACTACACCACTACTAAAAACAAGCGCACTATGCCTGGCAAAATGGAAATCAAAAAGTTTGATCCAAAAGTACGCCAGCACGTGATCTTTAAAGAAGCTAAAATCAAATAATCTTCATTTTATCAATGGTATTATTTGAACAAAAAAGGGTTTATCAATGGATAAACCCTTTTTTTATGTTTGTATATTTAGCTATCTTCAGCTCACTAATAACTAGATCAACTGTAGTGCGTTGGTTCTTTATCATATACATGCGCATGCCACTTACTCATTTGCTTTTGCATAATGACCTGAATCGCAGCATGAATCATGTGTTGACCAATCACTTGAGTGTCACTACCAAGTAGCTCTTTTAGCTTGTCAGAAAAGTCGATAGTCATCAGCGGCGCTTCATCTTGCTCGGCATCACGCAACAACAATCTACCATCATCTGCTTCCACTAACTCTAAGGTGGTTTCTTTGGCAAACCCTGCAAACTGATCGCTACTTTCGTTGTCTACTTCTATATCATTATCGATATCATATGGCATTAATATGTTCCTTATTATCCCGTTTAGTACTGGTAGAGAAACTAGTGATTGCAAAGCCGTTATTTATTGAAAACAAACGCATTCGGCAAATCTATCATCTTACAGTAACGCGGGTAAATCTGTCTTACTCATACAATGGACGCTTTAACACTAGAATTCAAGGGCTATCACATCAGTCTTCACTATAAAAAACTTGGATGCCTTGCAATAAGGACACATTAGCGCCAATAGCGCAGTTTCGCTAACGTAAATAAGAAAGCAACGAACATCCCAAGGTAATAGACCAGTTTTAGCTCAAGGGTGGGATCGCGGTATTTAAAAGGCAGAGCAACAGTCGCCGTTGCAGTCGGAAGTATCAATAGCATCAGCAGCCAGTTCTCAATCACATTGAGCCAACCCTGTAAATCCGTCCCGTTACGCAGTGAAGCGAGCCCCATCAAAAGACAAGCTATGATTAAGCTGGTAAATAAGCCATTTGGTAAATCTTTTGGATAGATAATTTTGGCAATACTGGCCGGTACAATTCGCATATAAAATTCCAGCCATGCACATAGAACATGGCTTAATGATTAAAAAGTATAAAATAGCACGTCACAATGCAAGCATAAAAAAGCACTATATTTATAGCAAAACCCTTTAACTATAAGTGCCCATCAGCCATAACATCGATACACAAGAAGTCAAATAGCCCAAACTAATGGCATTCCAGCTCTCGATATGCAGTCCTTTAACCTTGTTGACTATACGAGAACCTACCCAAAAAAACAGCGGAATACCTAACATGAACGCAGGCACAATGACCGCAGCATGGCGCAACACTGTTCCGACATCATCACCCACCATCAAACGAAAGCCATAACCTGCCAAGCTCAGTACCAGCGCAAATATAGCCATGCCAATGGTAATACCTTTGGGCACCAAGCTACGTTGTGTCTCACTTTTCGGTGTCTGATCAGTATGTTTCATCGTCTCAGAAGGTTTCCAATGAGTTGGTAGAATGTTTGTTGTCCATGATTCACCTTTACATGACTGGCCACTGCGCACAATTGCAAATGATATGGCCTACTTCAATACTGTTTTTTGGTCGCCAACACCGTTTATCGATCATGTCACAATATGCAGATTAGCTATTATTGGCTAAAGCCAACTCTGCGCGCATCTCATCAATAGCCGCTTTATAGTCTTTTTTGGTTGAATATCGCAGACCCAGCGACAAACATGTCAGCCCTGCTTCAGCAATCGCACGAATGTTGCTGGCTTTGACACCGCCATCTACTTCTAATCTGATATCTCGACCACTGGTGATGATACGCTGACGTACCTGACGTATTTTGTCTAATGTGTTATCGATAAACGACTGACCGCCAAAACCAGGGTTAACACTCATCAATAAAATTTGATCCACTTTATCCATCACACAATCTAGATGGTGTAACGATGTGGCAGGATTGAGTACCAAACCGCACTCTGCCCCACCATCTTTGATAAGCTGAAGAGAGCGATCAACGTGATGACTGGCTTCTGGATGAAAGGTGATGATACTTGCCCCCGCTTCCAAAAACTGCTCAATCATACTATCGACAGGTGATACCATCAAATGGACATCAATTGGCGCCTCCACACCATAGTCACGCAGCGCCTTACAAATCATGCTACCAAACGTCAAATTGGGTACGTAATGGTTGTCCATGACATCAAAATGAATCACATCAGCACCCGACTCTATTACCTTCTCCACTTCTTCGCCCAACCGCGCAAAGTCAGCTGAGAGTATCGATGGGGCAATAAGATAAGGTCTAGCAGGACTGTTCATAATTGGGCTACCTAATTCATGTTTATATAAGATATGGATAGATTAAAAGAAAATTCTAATTGGCTCACATATGCTGCGAGCCTTTGACATATTGATACTAAATACTTAGTTGTTTAGCGCTGCTTGTATTGGGTCTTACAATAAGCACGACCAACTTCGAAAGAGCGCTTTGCCTCATGCTTGGTAGCACGATTACTCACGCGCTTGCGGCATAAACGAAAAGATGATGGCTTTAGCTCTTGGCGCATGAGCTTGATAACCGCAGTCTCATCGAGACCATAGCTATGCTCTATCGCACCGAATGGCGTTCTGTCTTCCCATGCCATCTCTATCACGCGAGATATTTGCGTCTCATCAAGTACTCTCTCACCTGCATCGTTGACGGTTTTTGCGATATACTCTTTTGCTTTCGCTTCGGATACGTGGTCACTATCGACATCATGTTGCTTTTTTTGCCAAAGCAGCGTCCATATCCGCTTGCATCGTTGCCCTTGTAGAGCGTGCATCTACTGATTTATCTTTCACGTTGGAAGCTGTCAAAACTTGATAACCTGCCATAAAAATCACCTTTTGAGCAGGAATGAGATAGCGAAAAACATATCACGGTCATCTGAATGACCTCTTAGCTCATTTGAGCCATATGCCAATGATGTTCGATATGATCATTAATCACCGTTTGGATAAAATAATAGCTGTGGTCATGCCCCGCTTGATAGCGTAATGTTAAGGGCTGTTCGGCTTTTGCACAAGCGTCTTGTAGTTTAGAAGTCTGTAGCTGACCTTCTGCTAAGAAATTATCAGCCGCGCCTTGATCAACCAAAATGCTCGCATACTGCTGACCCACTTTTTCGATCATCTGCGCCGCATCGGCTTGTACCCATAGAGACTTATCATCACCGAAGTACTCTGTATAGGCAGCTTGTCCCCAAGCAGACTCACTGGCGGCACACACTGGCGATAACGCCGATACGCTGACAAACTTACTTGGGAACTTAAATCCTAGCAATAACGCGCCGTGCCCACCCATCGAGTGCCCTGTAATACCGATGCTATCGATAGGAAACTCTGAGCGTAATAAGTCATATAGCTCATCAACGATGTAACTTTGCATATTGAAGTTGTCTGACCACGGTGCTTGAGTGGCATCAACATAATAGCTTGCACCTTGACCAACAAAATAGCGCTCATCATTTGGTACATCGCTGTCTTCACTACTTCTAGGCGAAGTATCAGGTGCGATAAGTATCATACCAAGCTCGCTACATTTTTGTTGAAAATGACCTTTATGCGTCACATTGTCCGCGTTACACGTCAGACCCGATAGATATAATATCGCAGGACAACGTCGTCCAGCCAAGGCCTCATCAGGTAGATAAATACTAAACGTCATAGAGGTTTTGGTAGACGTCGATTCGTGACTATAATAATGCTGCTCACCATTAAAACAGCGATTTACACTTTTTTGGGTAAGCTGTTTATGGTTAGACAAACTATGACTATAAGAATTCTGCATGAGTGATATCCTTTTTATTCAAAAAACCAACGATGGCGTTTAATAAGTACTCGTTATTTGATACTAGCATTTGCCAGTTACTAGATCATTTCTCATATTTATTCGGCAGCTGCATCTACTTCGCCTACCGATAGATTAGCAGTAGTTTCAGGTAAAGCATTGACGGTCGTAGAAGCAGTATTATTCGTAAGACTTGCAACTGAAGGTCGCGCTTTATCAAACAGCACTTGCTCAAATGCAGGTAAGGCGGTTTCCATCAAACTGCCGATTACCATCTGCGGCTCTGATGGCTCAAACCCCATTGCGCTCTCACGCTCATTGACACGTATACGAGCATCCTTAAAAGCCGACTCAAAACTGGTATTTCCTCTCAAGCTTTCAGCAAAAATGCTTGACCAAAATACGTCATCTCAGCCGTATTGGTACAACCAAAAGATGCTTTGTCAGCGGCTGATGCCGTTATCACCACTGTAGTCGGAGACGCTAGTTCATCGATGAATGAACCCGAATAACAAGAAGATACCACAATCACACGCCAGCGAATACCCGAGGCATCCAGTGCTTCACGAAGCCATGCAGCATCTAGATTGTCCATCGCGATTGGCGGATTCGCTAACTGAACGATATCCTCGTTACCATGTGAAGATAGCGTCAAAAACAACACATCTTCGTCAGCATTCATCTGCTGACCGATTTTTTCAAGCCGCGTAGGATGCTGGTTTTGGTCGCAATTGGCTCGTCCATCCAACTATACGTATTATTAATCAAAGACAACGAGTGCCCGCTGGTCCCAAAACGCACATCAAACAGCTCACGCACTTTATTGATCTCAGAACGAAAGACGTTTTGACCAGAGAACCCTGCCACACCCATAAAGTACCAGTCGGTTTTGCCATCGATACTTGGGTCTATACTATTTAATGCTTGCTGTAATAAACGGGGCTGCTCATATAGTGCCGCCTCTTCCAACACAGGCTCTACTGGAATTTGCTTAAATATAGGCTGATCAGCGACATTGCGCTGCCAGATCGTCAACAATGCCACCGCCCCAACCAATATGATGATTCGCTCCCACCATGGTATACGCAGGCGACGAGAAAAAATCCATAGCAAAGAAAGCGTCTGCCATAAAAACAATACCAAAAATAGTATGGGTAAAAACGAGTAACTCCACTCAGGTAACCAGCCATAGCTACCAAAAAACTGTACCAAGCTCTGCAATAATGCAGATAAGGTATCAGCAACCAACCAAAGAACGACGGGCACAAAAACCAGTGTCTGATTGCTGGCTCGCCGTGCCAAAATAATACCGCTTAATAAAATAATCATCGGCCAGATCAAATAACTGACCAGCCCCTGCTCATTGAATATACTACCACTTTCAGCCGCCAACCACGAAAATAGGACGTTACTACCAAGTGCCAATAAGGCAAATACAGCAAACTGCATAAAGGTGGGCTTTACCCAAGAAAACGCCCGAGTTGAACCCACCAACATCCACAAAGTTGCGATAATATTGGCAGCGAAATTAAGCGAAAAACGCTGGAGCGATACGGTTTTTAACGACGTAAGTGACAAAGACTTAGACCTCTAGCCAGTCGAGAAAAATAAAATGACCCAATGATAACTATCATGATGTCGTCGCCGCTTGATGTAATCGACTTACGATTTTTTCACGGCTGTAGACATCTATTTATATTGAATTCACGATGGAATGTTTATCGAAGATGACTAGCATTAACCAATAGTTTAGCTCGCTAATCTATCGCGATTGTAACGGATTGTCGGTCAAGAGGATAAGGATGATTTGTAAAATTCATTCAAATATGACCATAAACCTCAATAAAAAAGGAGGCCTTGCAGACAAGACCTCCTTTTACATCAATTACCAGACATTATCTCATCAATAGCTCATTAACGCGCTTTAGATAAGCGGCTGGATCCTCTAACTGCCCGCCATCTGCTAACAACGCTTGATCAAAAATGACTTGCGCCAAATCATCAAACTGCTCGCTGCTCTCAAGCTTCTTAATGAGTGGATGATCAGGATTGACCTCTAGCGTTGGCTTACTTGCTGGTACATCCTGACCCATTTGCTGTAGCATCTGAATCATTTGCGGTGATAGCTCACCTTCACCAACGACTAAGCAAGCAGGGCTATCAACCAAACGTGTTGAAACCTTAACATCTTTAGCACGCTCGCCTAACGCAGTTTTAAGCTTATCAACGACAGGCTTTAGGGTTTCTTCGGCTTTCTCGGCTTCGGCTTTTTCTGCTTCATCCTGCAAATCGCCTAGATCTACGGCACCTTTGGCAATGTTTTGCAGCGGTGTGTCATCGAATGAGGTTAAGAAGTTCATTGCCCATTCGTCAACACGGCTGGTCATCAAAATAACTTCGATGCCTTTTTTCTTAAACAGCTCAAGTTGCGGACTGTTTTTTGCTGCAGCTAGATTATCAGCCGTTAAATAATAGATGGCTTTTTGCCCATCTTTCATACGGCCTTTATAGTCTTCAAAGCTGGTCTCAAGGCCATCTTGGGTGCTGGTGGCATAACGCAATAGCTTAGCAATACGTTCTTTATTACCGGCGTCTTCACCCAAGCCCTCTTTGATGACATCGCCGAACTCTGCATAGAACTGGGCAAATTTTTCTTGCTTGTCACTGTCTTCGCTATTGGCAAGGCTGGCCAGCAAAGTCAAGATACGGCGGGCGTTACCATCACGAATAGATTTTACATCGCGCGACTCTTGTAATAGCTCACGGCTCACGTTCAGTGGCAAGTCTGCTGAATCGATCACCCCTTTCACAAAACGCAAATACATCGGTAATAGCTGCTCAGCATCATCCATAATAAAGACGCGCTTCACATAAAGCTTTAGACCGTGCTGCTGCTCGCGAGTGTATAGATCCATCGGGGCTTTTTTAGGGATATATAAAAGCTGCGTGTACTGTACGCGGCCCTCGACACGGTTGTGCGTCCACGTAAGCGGCGCGTCCATGTCATAAGTGATGTTTTTGTAAAAATCAACATACTCATCATCGTCGATTTCAGAGCTTGAGCGTGTCCATAGCGCACTGGCTTTATTGATGGTTTCCCACTCATCCGTCAGTACCATCTCGCCACCAGTAGGCGTGTCATCATTTTCGTCATCGACGACATCTTCTTGCCAGATCTCTTTACGCATCTGAATGGGCAGACTGATATGGTCAGAGTATTTATTGACCAAGCGCTTGATCTTGCTGCGGTCTAGGTAGTTATCTTCGCCCTCGCTATATTCTTCTTTTAGGTGCAAAGTGATCGCGGTACCGCGCGTGTCTTTGGTAATAGGCTCAACCGTAAAGCTACCAGTACCATCTGATACCCAGCGCACGCCTTTATCAGCAGGCTCACCCGCTTTACGTGATTCAACACTGATGGTGTCAGCCACGATAAAACCTGAGTAAAAACCAACACCGAATTGACCAATTAATTGTCCGTCTTGTTTTTGTGATTCAGACAATTTGTCTAAAAACGCTTTGGTGCCTGATTTGGCGATGGTACCTAAGTTTTCGATGGCATCGGTTTCATTCATCCCAATACCGTTATCAGTAAAGGTAATAGTTTTGGCGTCTTCATCGACGGCGATACGGATTTTTAATTCGCCATCGTCTTCATAAAGGCTATCATCATTGGTGGCTTCAAAGCGCAGCTTATCGCAAGCATCCGACGCGTTAGAGACGAGCTCACGGACAAAAATATCAGCGTTAGAATATAGTGAATGCGTGACCAAGTGCAGTAGCTGGGCGACTTCTGCTTCAAACGTATGTTTTTTTAATTCTGGATTCAGACCTTCAGCTTGAGTTGCTTCACTCATAAAAACTCCTTTAAATTCTATGAAAGACCTATTATCAGATAACGATATACTCACTAAGACCGCTCTCATAATGTTAGAGACCCTGCCGTATGTGATACCGTTAAACTGTCTATACTAATAGGGTCATTGAGAAAAAATTCAAGCTCAAAAGCCCTATTCAATAAAAAACACCGCGCTTGTTTATCAAGGCGGCGTTCTGGTATCAGTCATTTTTTAGCGCAAGAACAAAAGCTAACCACTATTCTGAATAAGCCTCTATTAATAACTCCCAAATAGTCGTCAGTTTTTTGGAAAATTGAGTATATGCTTTCATAGTCACCTCTATGTCGATTGATATCGTCTGGTTGGTAATATCGTCTTATTAGCTACTATTAAAACCATTTCTCCAATATTTGTATAATTAATTGATTACAACATATCGTTTCGTTTTCCAAAATTACTAGACAGTTGATTCTTTCTCTTTTAACGTGGCATCGGGCGGATGGTCAGTATTTGCTCGCTACGACCAAAGGGACCATGCACATCGTGGAGCACAGCACTGGTCAGCCCGATACCATCAGCGCCATACTGCTGTACCGCCTCGATACCGAGCCAGCGACCTTTAGGGACACGGTGCATATGGATTTGCAGGTCTGTATTGGGAAACATCCACTCTAGTTTTGACAGACCTAAACCCAGTCTTGGTACCACGCCATTGGCCGTATCGACCATGCCCAGCAGATGCACCATATCATCAGTGGGTACGCCCTCTACCATCTCGACATCGTTGGTTATCCAAACCATGCCGCGACCTTCTCGGCGATCTGGAGCGGCCACCAAGCGCACACTTTCGATAAAGCCGCCCGGCCAGCCTTTCATGTCTTCCCAAACGGGCAACTCTTCAGGTTTGTATTTTGCTGGTTGATCTTCAAGTCCAGCAATCTCACTAGTATCTTGCGTAATCAGTCGCCATGCTCTTGCAATAATGGCATCTCGACCACGGCTACTCATAACCGCTTCAATCAATTCAATGGTTTTACCTGGTCGGATGCAGCGAGTAGTAATGGTAAAGTCATCGAGCGGTATCAGGCCTAAAATATCAAGACTGACACGAGCAATACGGGTATTGGCTTGCGGCGCAAAGTTATTAATCTCAGCTGTCAGAAGACCTGTCGCTGGTGCCATATGCTGCTCATGCTCATTCCAAGCGCCTTGTGCATGCTTGGTTGGCTGGTAATGCGCCAGACTAACTCCGTCTTCTGGCTGTTCGCGTTTAATAAATTTGTAATAAGCAGTCATAACTATTCTCTATTTCCTATATTTGGCATTTTCACCTATATTTTTTTATTTATGCTTGTATTTTCTATTTATGGGTAAGCTCTTGTTTTCTTAGTATGAGAATACCGCGAGCTTTTTGTATGAAGAACAGTAAGCAAATCATTATGACTGCGAGAACAGCGTAAAGAACGCTTTTTTCTGCCATAAACTTCATGATATTCATAAACAGTACAAAGACCACTGCCACCATGACAAGCATATTGAGTTTCAGTTGCTTATTCACTTCAGCGAGCGTGGCTTCTGCCAATACAAATCTGGCTTTTGGTTCTTTCATGCGAGCTTATCCATATAAATGATGATTCATACAAATACGAGGGCGTGTCCTAATTACTTACCAACTTGGGTGACAGGAATCCGCAAGGCTTTCGGCAGACTAAACGTTACGTTTTCTTCAATACCAGATAGCTCACTAGGCAGATCGCCCCCCAGTCCTGCAACTGTTGTAACACTTCTTGGATCAGCACTTCAGGCGCGGATGCGCCAGCGGTCACGCCGATACTCTGCACACCATCCAACCAACGCTTATCCATCTCACTAGCGTTATCAATTAAATATGCACGGCAATTCATACGCTCAGCAAGCTCGCGCAGACGATTAGAGTTTGAAGAGTTTGGCGAGCCGACGACTAAAACGACTTCGCAGCGACTGGCCAAATCTTTTACCGCATCTTGGCGGTTTTGGGTGGCATAACAGATGTCGTCTTTACGGGGACCTTGAATACTAGGGAACTTTTCACGCAGTGCATCGATAACACGAGCCGTATCATCCATCGACAGGGTTGTTTGAGTCACAAAAGCCAAGCGTTCGGCATTTTCCACAGTGAGAGCAGCAACATCAGCTTCGTCTTCCACTAAATGGATTTGCCCACCGTTTTTTGCATTGAATCGACCCATCGTGCCTTCTACTTCTGGATGTCCGGCATGTCCTATCAACACGGCATCCATACCGTCTTGTGCAAATTTTGCCACTTCAATGTGTACTTTAGTGACCAAAGGGCAAGTGGCATCAAATACGGTAATATCACGGCGACCAGCTTCATCTTCGACTGCTTTAGAGACGCCGTGAGCAGAGAAAATCACCACAGACCCATCCGGTACTTCGTGAAGCTCTTCGACGAATACCGCGCCCCGATTGGCCAAATCCGACACCACAAATTTATTATGTACAACTTCATGACGGACATAGATGGGTGGCTCAAAACGTATTAGTGCTTCATTAACAATCGCAATCGCACGGTCCACACCAGCACAAAACCCACGGGGATTGGCAAGATAAATTTGCATAAAAAGGCCTATCGTCGGATAATTTATATCTAAAGCTTATGTATAAAAGCTTTGATTCAAAAGTTGGGGCAAAATCAATGCTCTACTTTAGCATAATTTGATTTTATTGCCCTCAAAAATAGCAGCGCACTCATTGCAATATGTCAGGTGCAAACATCAACATGCTAGCTACATATTGCAAAACCCACTTTATCTCATATAAAAGCAGTTTATAATGACGCAACTACGATGATTTCTATCGCCATACATGATGGCGTTTTTTCTTTTCCAGTCTCTACCACTGACTGAATCGTCTTTTAGTCTGTTACTAAGACGCATTTTACTAGCACATATTCCATTAGGATAAATTGTATGACAGGTTCATTATTTATTGTTACTGCCGCCTCAGGTACGGGCAAGACCTCACTGGTTAAGCAATTACTTGCTACGACCAACGACTTAACGGTCAGTATCTCACATACGACTCGCACCCCGCGCCCAGGCGAGATTGATGGTCAGCACTATCATTTCACAGATACTGATAGTTTTACCAATGGTATCAATGCGGGTCTATTTTTAGAGCATGCAGAAGTATTTGGTAACTATTATGGCACGTCAGAGAAAAGCGTACGCACCCAACTAGCAGCGGGGATTGACGTTATCTTGGAGATTGACTGGCAAGGGGCGACGCAAATCAGAGAAATCTTTGCCGATGCCATTATGATTTTTATTCTACCACCCAGCATTGCTACATTGCGCCAACGTCTCTCAACCCGTGCGCAGGATTCTGTAGAAGTGATAGAGCGCCGTCTAGCTGGCGCGGTCACCGAAATGGCACAATACGTAAATGCTGACTATGTCGTGATCAATGATAATTTTGATGTAGCCTTAGCTGAGCTAGAAAGCGATTATCGTGGCGGATAGACAAACCCTTAGCCGTCAGCAGCAGCGTTATCATCGCACGATTAGCAACTTGCTAAATAAGCAAGTAGAAGAGTAAACTAGGCTACAATGCTCGTCAGGTGCTTATCTAACAAGTAGATATAAAAAGCAACTACGCGACTTGGCAAAAAATGCTATAATATTTAGCTATCCCCTTTTATGTATTTGATATTATTTTTTATTGAGGTGGCGGGCAAGGTCCGTGGCTAATAAAAACAACCGAGGTAGCTATTTATGGCACGAGTAACGATTGAAGATTGTTTGGATAATGTTGATAATCGCTTTGAGCTAATTTTGGCCGCAAGCAAACGCGCCCGTCAATTGGCCAAAGGTATTGCCGAGCCGTTGGTTGATGTCGATAATGACAAGCCTACAGTATTGGCGTTACGTGAAATTGCCGCTGGAAAAATCACCCGCGACATTCTAAATCAACCAGAGCATAACTTTGCAACGAGCTCATTAGATTTAGCATTGTCAGGCGATCATAGCTTCTAAAAAGCTATTTTTGATAAGGTTTGTTTTGCCAAGTCTTTGAAGCTGATAATGGCTTTATAAGATAAACATAACTTTATTGATAACAAAAACCACAGCATAGGCTGTGGTTTTTTGGTTGTAACTGTATTGTATTTGCTGTTTTGATAGCCATTTATCTATCAAAATAGCCCACTGAGTCAAATTTTTTCATCGCCTACTCGCTTATCAGTTGACATTGAATGCGATTTGCGATTAATTAGAGAATGGCCTATCCCTACTTAAGTTTCGTATGGTTGGTCAATATTCAGTCACCATTCACTGCTTACTTCAATCCATAATCAAGTCAGTCATGGACAATAGGATCGTCATTTATGAGTCAAACCCTACCCAAACTCAGTCATCATCTCGTCGATGACGCTCAATATAACTTGCTGCGTTCAGTCGGTTATCTCACTGCTGCTGAGCGCCGTGACATTGTTGATGCCTGTGAGTTCGGTGATATTGCGCACATTAAAGACAAGCGTAAATCAGGGGGAACCTTATATCACTCACCCTATCGCAGTGGCTGAGATACTGGCGGGCTTTCGCTTAGATCGAGATACCATTATTGCAGCGATTTTGCATGATACGGTCGAAGACACCGACGTGAGTGACGAGCAGCTCGAGCAGCGTTACGGCAAGATAGTGGCTAGGCTGGTCGATGGTGTGACAAAACTAAAATCCTCCCTCTCACAATAAGCAGCAAAACAAAGCCGCGACCTTTCACAAAATTTTAACAGCCACACTCGCAGATCCACGGGTACTTATTATTAAGCTTGCGGACCGCCTGCATAATATGTCCACGCTTGATGCCGTGCGCCCTGAAAAACAACGTACGACAGCACAAGAAACGTTAGATTTTTATGTGCCATTTGCACGCTTGATGGGTCTTAATGATATCGCCGATTATATTGAGGTGCTGTGTTATCGTAACCTTGATTCTGATATGTACAACAAGATATCTGATAAGCTGCTACAGCATGGACTTGGGCGTAATTTCCAAAGAGAAGCCATTCATCGTTATCTGAGTATCGTGCTTAATAATTTGGGGCTCAACGGACTGGTCAAAGTGTTAGACAATCGTGTGGTCATTTACCGTCAGTTTTTCCGCAATCGCGGAGAAATTAACACGCTGCTACGTCACTATGCATTTGAGATTGTCCTCGATAATATCGAAGCTTGTGACAAGTTGGCGTATTATCTTATTAAAAAGTATCAAATTGATGATACGCACATTGCTGATAATATTCGCAGGCCGTTACCAGGTGGCAATCAATCACTCACGCTCATTTATGAGCGCGACAACGATGTCGTAAAAGTGACTATTTTGACCAAGCAAATGCAAAGTGCTGCAAGGCTCGGCGTTATCGGTGCAGAGCACGCCTCTGAAGTCAGTCAATCAGTTATCCAAGCGTCACTGCGTAACATGAAAGACTTGGTCGATGAAGACAACTTAAATGAGAATAGTCCTAACTTTTCAGCAGCGGTCTCGACTATTAATGAGCTGATGGATTATTTGCATTCGAGTAAGATTATTTGTTATAGCCCGCAAGGTCGTGCCTATGAGCTACCACAAGGGGCAACAGCATTAGACTTTGCTTACGCAGTCGGGCCTATGGTTGGTAACGTCGCTGTCGGTGCCAATATCGATGATAAAGCAGCAAAACTCGGTACCGTGGTAAAAAACGGACAGTCCGTTGAAATTGAGATAAACAGTCACTCAGAACCAAAAGCAGAATGGTTAGGATTTGTGGTGACCAACAAAGCGCGTGAAGAGATATTACGTTGGTTCAAAGACTTATCTACCGCTGACAAGCAGCATCATGGTCGTCAAGCGTTAGATCGTGCCCTTAAAACCTATCAAAAAACGCTCGATGACCTAACAGAGGGATGATTGGAAAGATCTGACTGAATGGCGCGGTGTGACTGAAAAAACGCCCTATTCGAACAAATAAGCTCCGGTACACTACTGCCACAGCTTGTAGTCACTCGTTTGTTTAACGATGAAGTCAGTGACGTACAAGCCAAAGCGCACAACGAAGACATGACACAGCCACAGCAGCTGATCGCCAATGCCTCTGGGGTTGAGCTCGATTTTGCTAACTGCTGTCATCCAATCTATGGTGACCCTATCGTTGGGCACTTATCTCGGCACGGCTTGGTCGTTCATCGACACAAATGCTTTTCGCTTGACGACATTCGTAAAGACAATCCCTATCAGGTGATTCAACTGCGTTGGCGCAGTGATAACGCTGTAAAACAAGGTGAAACAGACGAGCATGATATAAAAAATAGTGGCAAAATACGTTTTCCTGCTTACTTAAAGCTGTCTATTGCGCTTAGCGATGAGCAAATCAGTAAAGTGATTTATCATCTGCGCCAGCTGCATATGGGGGTTGAAACCGTTGACGTGCGTAATAGTGATACTATCATCCATATCATCGTACGCAGTCGCAATCACTTGGCTCAAGGCATTCGTGAGCTGCGTTCATTACTCGGCTTCCCCTAACATCATACGGCTATATCAATTATAATAACCCTGCCTGTCTAGCAAACTCTTTGTCTAGTCAGATTTGAACGCATCGCGCTGAGGTTTTGACAATCTCTAAAACAATAATAGGCACTGTTGCTTGTCAGTGAGCAACAGACCAACCAATAAAATACGAAAAGGACATAATATGACTCGTCAAACAATCCAAACAGATAAAGCTCCCGCAGCTGTAGGCACTTACTCACAAGCCGTAAAAGTTGGCAACACCGTTTATATTTCAGGTCAGCTTGGTTTTGACCCTGAAACCATGGAATTAAGAGAAGGTTTTAAAGCACAGGCTGAGCAAGTGTTCGAAAACATTAAAGCGATCTGTGAAGCGGCTGGTGGTAGCATCAACGACGTGGTTAAATTTAATGTATCTTTGACTGATTTAAGTGACTTTGCGGTTTTAAACGAAGTATTTGTGGCGAACCTAAGCGAGCCATATCCTGCTCGTGCTGCCGTACAAGTCGCAGCCCTACCTAAAGGTGGCGTGGTCGAAATCGAATCTATCTTATATATTGACTAAACTGATAGTAATTTTTTAGATACTCCTATAACAGTCAATCTATCATAAGCTTAGCATCATGCTAAGCTTATTGGTCTCTACCTCTTTTTCTTCATTTCACATCAATATTAATCTGATAAGACTGCGAAGCCGTTTATGTTGGTACAAGTTGCGCTGCCCGTACCCCCTTTATCGGGTGTTTGACTATAGCTTACCGGCGGATATGCTTGCTTCGCCAGACCGTCTGATGCCGTCAATTGGAAGTCGCGTTGAGGTTTCATTTGGCCGCCAAACCTTAATTGGTATCGTGATTGCTCATGTTTCTGAAGATGAAAGCAGTGTACCCGTCAATAAAATCAAACCGATTAATAAATGTTTGGACGCTGACCCTATTTTGGATCCCAGCATGCTCAAGCTGGCTTATTGGCTGGCGCGTTACTATCATTATCCACTTGGTGATGTCTTAGCCGTCATCCTGCCAAGCCTTGTCCGCCAAGGTAAGCCACTAGATCTGCTAATTACTCATTGGCGAATATTGCCGCATATCACTGATGAAGATTTTCGTGCCAATGCAAAAAAGCAAAAGCAGCAGTTTGACATGCTAAAGCTACATGGTGAGCGCGGTGCTAGTGAAGATGTTTTGCTATTAGAAGGGGATGCAGCGAGCATTTTTAAAAACGCTCGAAGACAAAGGTCTAATCGAGCGCTATATCCAAACCAAGCAATCCCCCTTCTCCCGTGAAATTGGCAAAATGCCGCTTGTTCTCAATGATGAGCAGAAACTTGCCGTTGATGCCATCGTTGCTGCGCATAAATCTGAAATCTATACTGGCTTTTTATTAAATGGTATTACTGGTAGCGGCAAAACTGAAGTCTACTTACAAGCGATGCAGGCGGTACTAGAAGCAGGCAAGCAAGTGCTGATCTTGGTGCCAGAAATTGGTCTCACACCGCAAACACGTGCACGCTTTGCTAGTAGATTTGCCGCTCATATTGTTTTGCTGCATTCCGGCTTGACTGATACCCATCGTTTGCAAGGCTGGCAAGACTGCCGCACCGGTCATGCACAAATTATCATCGGTACGCGCTCAGCAGTGCTCTATCCATTTGCAGCATTGGGATTGATAGTCGTTGATGAGGCGCATGATGGCTCGTACAAACAGCAGGATACTCTACGTTATCATGCGGCTGATGTCGCACTCTATCGCGGCCTACAGCACAACATACCAGTCATATTAGGTACGGCAACGCCTTCTCTTGAGCATCTGAAACTGGTCGAAGACGGCAAGCTGATAGAGTATCAACTACTGACTCGTCCCGGCAATGCCAAGCCTGCAACCATGCAACTGATTGATGCGCGCCTGCAAAGCACTCACCAGCAAGCGCAACATGATGGTGCTCGCTATGACACGGGGCTGACAGACTCAATGATTGGGGCAATTAAGCAAACGTTAGAAGCCGGCGATCAAGTCCTGGTATTTTTGAATCGTCGTGGCTATGCGCCTGTTTTATTGTGTGAGGCTTGCGGTTGGCAGGCAGATTGTCCCCGCTGTGATGCTCATTTGACCGTTCACTATAACAGTCTGGCGCAGCGCAGCGGCTATTCAGGTAGCTCTTATTTAAAATGCCACCATTGCGATTGGCAGGCTTATATTCCTACAGTATGCCCTGATTGTGGCAGTCAAAACCTAGATGCCAAAGGTATGGGTACGACAAGGCTCAGCGAAAACCTGCATGCAATCTTTGCCAATCCCCAAACCAGCAAAGTGATTTATCCAATTATCCAAATCGATCGTGATACCACAAGACGAAAAGACAGCTGGGAAAATATCTATCAGCAAATCAATCAAGGCGATCCTGCGATATTAGTTGGTACACAAATGGTGGCTAAAGGTCATCACTTTCCTAATGTCACGCTGGTCTGCTTACCCAATGCCGATCGCGGATTTTTATCAGCAGACTTTCGCTCACCTGAGCATACAGCGCAGCTCATGATACAAGTAGCTGGCCGTGCGGGTCGAGGTGACAAAGTGGGTCGCGTCTTGATCCAGACCCTACAGCCTGACAATGAATTACTGTTAAAACTGGTCAAAGATGGTTATTTATCGTTTGCCCGCGAGCTACTGCAAGAGCGTAAAATGATGGGCTTACCGCCTCACAGTCATGCCGCACTGATACGCTGTGAGGGCAAGACGCTGGCAGCTACCACACAAGCGCTCAAGGATGCTATTGCTCACTTACCCAGTGCGCACCATCTTGCGGTTCTTGGTCCTATTGATGCCCCAATGAGTAAAAAGAACAGCCGCTATCATGCGCAGCTACTACTCTTAGCCAAAGATCGTGCGCACTTACATCATGTATTGAACCAATGGTGGCAGCCCGTACTTGCCTTACCAAGTGCTAAATACCTCAAGCTTACCTTAGACATTGACCCCGTTGGTTGGTAAAACCGACACTTATCATTCGTCGGTGTTCTATATAGTGTTGTAATTTTTGTGATTTGTGCCTCCTAATGATTTTTACTTTGTCGTTACAGCTTCTCAGGCGTGGCTATGTTAGATTTATAACCACTATCAGGTGGTATGTATCCAAAAACCTCCTGCTACCTGAACCACAATGGATATTGTTTACTAAACCTCGCTATTAGCTGACTTGAGTGTTGTTATGAATCAAAATAATCTTAGCACTGACGAGCACGATCATAATCACCATAGCCATGAGTACAGTCATGACCATGACGACCAGTTAGAATCGTCATCATCGCAAGACACCAAAGGTTATCAGCGCACCTTGCTGTTTAGCTTTATTATTATCACTGGTTATATGTTTATAGAGGCTATTGGCGGCTGGCTTACTGGTAGCTTGGCGCTATTGTCCGACGCAGGTCACATGCTGAGCGATGCGGTTGCTTTAGGCGCGACCTTGATGGCATTCAAAATTGGTGAAAAAGCAGCCACGCATCAAAAAACATTTGGCTATAAGCGTTTTGAGATACTGGTCGCGACCCTGAATGGCGCTACGCTCGTTTTTATCGCCTTGATGATTTTTTTATGAAGCGATCAAACGCTTTAACTCTCCACCAGAAATCGCAACCCAAGGTATGCTGATTGTGGCGACGGTCGGTATGCTGGTCAATATCTTAGTTGCATGGCTCATGCACCGCGGCAGTCAAGGTGGAGAGTCACACGGGCACAATCATGGTAGTAACGATGCCGCATTAACAAAAACACCCGATAATAAAGAACCTGTCAATCTCAATATGCAAAGTGCTTATTTGCACGTGCTGAGCGATCTGCTGGGCTCTGTTGCTGCTATTATCGCTGCGCTGTTGATGATGGGGTTTGGCTGGGTATGGGCAGATGCTGTGGCATCCGTGATTGTCGCCATTCTTATATTAGTCAGTGGATACCGTGTCGTACGTGATTCTGTGCATATATTAATGGAAGGCACCCCTGCCAACATATCGCTAGTCAACGTTGAGCAAAAATTACTCGCACACCCTCAAGTACAAAAAGTCCATGACCTACACGTTTGGAGTATTACCAGTGGCCTACACGCCCTATCTTGCCATGTCGTAGTCGATGGAGACATGAGTATTCATGAGTCGAGTAGCCTCATTGCCAATCTTGAACAAAGCCTATCAGCGCTCGGTATTCATCATGCGACTATTCAAGTTGAAAGTTTGTCACATCCACAAAACGGCTCACATAGTGAGGCTCTTGTTTGCGATATTTCGGGACAAGCACCTGCTGGCAACAGTCATATTGGTCATAATCATTAAGAGCAAATACCAGTATAGAAACTTGGCCAATTATTGGTTATGTTTTATCAAATGATATAAATAAAGCAATATGTGCCAAATAATCCAAGCAGCCATCAACACCCAAAGGCTGATACCAACCACGAGTAACATCATTCTGACCCATATATCGAGGGCAGCCATTGCAGATATTTGGCAAATAAGTAGGCCCCATATTTGACATCATCAGCAACCAAAACGCAAGTGCGAGTATGACACTGGTACAAATGACGATAAAGGCTATTTGCCAATCATCTTCAATGAGGCTCGCCACTTAGGACAAGCTGTCAGTTCTGATGAGTAGTTACTCATAAAGGTCATTCTCAATAATCTGATTGGCTATAAATCATTGTTGTCTTACATAGTATTAAAAGTGAAAACCTATGAGCCAATAAAAGAAGAAGGTTTCACCTAAGTTTGCCTAAAACTTGTTTCTACGATTGTAATAGCATGTTAAAACTGATGAAAAACCCTATCTCTCGACCATATTTTTGATATAAATTCTGTATACTTAAGACTGACTACCCCTTTTCACGATCTATTGATGATATAACATTATGTCTAGACGTTCAGCACCCTTTGTCGCCCCAGACTATATCGATGATCCTACGTCAAAAGACGGCAAAAAACACGCCAAAGTTTTGCTATCGACGCTGCAAGAGGACATTGCAAACTTTCGTCATGAGCAGTTTCCGCCTGATATTTTGCGCCAGATTCGCGATATGCCTATCTATGAAGGCAACTTAGCAGAGGTACAGGCTTATCAGCAACGTTGGCAAAATCTACTTGAGCGCGCCAAGGATTTTTTATCCAGCGGCCAATATGCCACCTGATTATCTGCCACTGCCTGCCAGTCTTGAGATACCGCAGTTTATCTACCATGTTCAGCGCCTACATTTAACCAAAACGCGAGCCAAGGAATCTAAAAGCTTTGGCTCAGTTGGGGCACTAACTGATAAATGTGGTGACTATACTGATGATGAAGTCGCTCGCATGACAGCGGTACTGGATAATGATGACGACGCGCGTTTGGTCGCTCATCGTGAGTTTATCGATCTGCGCGCTTATGTGTTTTGCCGCGATAGCAAAGGGTGAGATGCTAGAGCCTGAACGGGTACGTTTTTATCGTACTGGCCTTATTGTCCATGCTTTGCCTGATTTTAAGATTGTCGACAGCAGGCAAACACCGCGCAAGCGCCGCAATGACGCTTATAACAATCCGCTTGCAGATAATGGTGTTTGGAAGATTTATCGCAAAAAATAATGTATGTTGATGCTATATTTTTTCGCGAGTCTAATTTTAGTTATACCCGTTTTAAATTGCTTATTTTGTCCTAATTTCTGAGGGATTCCAGATGTTCGCTGCCGCCGCCGGCTCACCAAATTTAATGTTACAGGCCACTATCTTTTTTGGGAGCAGCGCTGCTCTTTGTTCCCCCTTGGTAAACGCTTCGGTATTGCAACGGTCCTAGGCTACCTCATCACAGGGCTTATATTGGGTCCAAGCGGTTTGGATGTGGCGGGTGATGCTGAAAGTCTACTGCACTTTTCAGAGTTTGGCGTGGTCATGCTGCTATTTATCATCGGGCTTGAGCTGCAGCCATCGCGGCTTTGGGCGCTGCGCCGCTCTATATTCGTTCTTGGCGGTCTACAGGTTGGGCTGACTGGTACACTATTGATGGGGCTATTGCACCATTTTTTCGCCTTACAGCTAGATACTGCTTTTATCGTTGGCTTTGGTTTAGCACTCTCCTCGACCGCTTTTGTGCTACAGATATTGACAGAAAAACAGCAACTTTCGAGCACACATGGCCGCGAAGCTTTTACTATCTTACTATTCCAAGATATCGCGGTTATTCCTTTATTAGCAGTCATTCCGTTCCTATCAGGGGTTCGTGAGCAAAGCTACGATTTACTGTACTTTGGGAAAGTATTCGCAGTCTTTGCTGGTCTCATTTTTGCCAGTCGTTATGTGGTTCGACCATTCTTTAAGTTTGTGGCCTCAAGCGGTGCTTCAGAATTACTGACAGCAGTCGCGTTATTTATTGTTATGGGCGTGTCTATTTTGATGGGTCAAATTGGTCTATCAATGGCACTAGGTGCATTTTTGACAGGCGTGTTGTTAGCTGACTCTGAGTATCGTCACGAGTTAGAGGCCAGTATCGAACCGTTTAAAGGATTGCTATTGGGTCTATTTTTCATGTCGGTCGGTATGCTCACTGACGTCAAACTCATTTTGGCCAAGCCGATATTTATCATTGGCTGTGCCCTCGCTTTAATGTTTATCAAATTTGCAGTGATTGCAGCCATTGCCAAAGTATCTGGCAACCGCTGGCCAACCAGTATCAGATTGGGTGTGACCTTGGCACAAGGCGGTGAGTTTGCCTTTGTTCTGTTCAGTGTCGCCACCGCCCAAAGTGTCTTACGTCCTGATCTTGCCAATACGCTAAACCTTGTCGTTACGATCTCAATGGCACTGACACCATTAGCCTTTTTGTTGTTAGAAAAATAGGCGAACCATTATTTGCCAAACGCAAACCAAGTCGAGAATACGACACCATTCCCGATCATGAGCATCAGGTAATTATCGCAGGCTTTGGCCGAGTCGGTCAGATCATTGGTCGTGTGCTTCGTATGCATAACATTGAATTCACAGCCATTGAACGTTCTGCCAACCGAGTAGATTTCGTGCGTAAATTTGGTAACCAAGTCTATTACGGCGATCCAAAAAACCCTGAGATTCTACGAGCTGCCGGTATTCAAAAGGCGCGTGTCTTTATTTTGGCCATTGATGACCTAGAGCGCTCCATCACTACCGCTCAGTATTTACGCAAAAACTATCCTGAGCTGATTGTATTAGCCAGGGCGCGGGATCGTCAGCATTACTACCGCTTACGCGAAGTTGGTGTGCGTCACATTTGGCGTGAGACTTACTTGTCATCTTTAGACATGTCGCGTGAATCGCTACAGCTACTCGGTATCTCTCCGGAAAAGCTCGAGAGACAGTAAAAACATTCCGTGATTATGATGATGACTTAATTGAGCGTCAGCAAGCCATTTACGATGATGAAGCCAGCATGATTGAGTCTGCACAATCAGCGATGGCAGAGCTTGAAAGCCTATTTGATGAAGATATCGGCAAAGCGCGCAAGATGGATTTGACCGATTTCTACGAAGCCTTAAAGAGCCAAGCGACGCCAGTTGACGAACCACACGATACCGCAACAGACTCTAAACACTAGCAAAAACTAGATAGGTATAGCCCCTAGTCAGATAGACAGTTTTTAGGGGCTTGTTTTTTATTTAGTGAGCTTGTGCAATCCCAGTTATCACTGTCTGGTATATGATAAAAAACCAATGTCTGCTCGTTCAGATAGCGGATTGGAAATGTCACGTTCTGGATCGTAGCAATCACCGCGCAATCCGTCTCTAGCACACCAGCCGCTTGACTATCGACATGCATACGTACCTGCTGCTGCTCGGTACTGAGTGGCAAATCTACAGGACATCGCCCAGTCTGCTGATAAATCAATGCCACTCGGTTTTGGGCGTTTTTGGCAATGTCATAAGCATCAAACAACACTTCATTTTCTTTTGGTTTGGCGATAATAGGTAAAAACTGCACCTTAATGACCAATAATGCAAAGGCGAAAAAACCAAACCCCAATGCTAAGCCAAATAAACTGACGCCGCCTTCTTTTTTCAAATGCGCTTGTTGTGCCGCCTCATCTCGCGGATAATCGTTAATCGCATCCGCGATCTCACGTCGCGCCATCCGGTAATAATATGCATCTGTCCAGCGTGCCACCATAGCAGACCAAAACAACCAAATAATCGCAGCAATACCGATCCGCGTCGCCATTTGATAAACGTCTGGCACATAAGACATCGCCACAAACTCAAAGGCAACAAGCACAATGGCGACATTAAGCTGAATAAATGACCATCCTGCCACGCTATACACAATGGCATCCATATAGCGTTTACGGTATAACAGCCAAGGAAACGTCATAAAAAATGCAGCCCAATGCCATTTTGGCGACAGATAGCCTTGCTGATCAAACTCCTCAAAGCGCTTGAGATAATAGCGCTGGGTACGATCACCGATAAACCATTGATCCAGTTGCTTGCGTTTAGCAGGTGTTAATGACTCTTGATAAAACGGTGGCGGTGAATCCGTCTCAATAAATAGCATGGCAATACGCTCTACTGACTCTAAAAAACATCCTTAACAATGACACTATGATAACGCTAAAACCCATATCTAGGATAGAGAAACGACAGAACTGAGCAGCAAACGCGCTAAAATAAGATTGTACGTTCACAGTTGTATGGATTTGACTTATAATGAGTCAACATCACCCACTTAATTAAGCCTTACAAATCCTATGAGTCAACATTCTGATATCAATGACACCATCAACAGCCTTGACACTACTGATGAGCAAACCTCTAATAATACTAGTGCGCCTATCGATACGGATACAAACGCTAGACATGAGATAGAACCTGGCTCTGACAAACATATCCGCATCGTTAATACTTTTATGAAGCGGCGTACGCACATGAACAAAAACGCCGAGCTAGCACTTACCGCGCCAGAGTTTTCTGAGTATCTGGTCAATAACAGTTTCGGCGATGGCGATCTTTCAGGTATTGATGATTTGCGAGCATTGTTCGCTGATAGTCCAAATGGTTCTGACGCACCGCTGACCTTGGAGATTGGTTTTGGTTTGGGTGATTCATTTATCGAGATGGCAGCCGCAGAGCCCGCGCGCAATTTTGTTGGTGTCGAAGTGCATGAACCAGGTATTGGTAAATGCGCTTATATGGCAGGAACGCAGAACTTGAGCAATGTCAAAATCATCAATGGCGATGCTATTCAATTGCTGAAGCAACTACCAGAAAATCATATTGACCGTATCCAGCTTTACTTCCCTGATCCATGGCAAAGAAGCGTCATTACAAACGCCGTTTTGTCAGTCCTGAGCGTATGGCTATCGTTACGCGCAGTCTAAAACAAGGCGGCTGGTTTCATACAGCCACGGATTGGGAGCACTATGCATTTTGGATGGTTGAAGTTTTGGATGGGTTTGCTGGATTGACCAACAAAGCAGGCGCAGGCAACTTTACTGACCGTCCTGACTTTCGTCCAATGACCAAATTTGAGCGCCGCGGTCTTGAGCGTGGTCACGGGGTCTGGGATTTGATCTATATCAAAGACTAACAAATACAATCTTGCTATCGATAATTTTGACAAAGCGGCTATTCTATTTAGCCGCTTTTTTATGCCCGTTTATAAGCTTGCTATCACAGCAATAAACGTGCTTGGCGGGTCGTTGGTTGCTTTTATCTCGTCATACTCTTGACTTCAAAGCCCTATAGTATGGTAATACGTGGAAGAATCACAAATTGTAATTATGTGAAACATAGCGCTTAGAGCACAGGTTGTCGACGAAAAATCATCTTCAACGCTTGATACTGGAAGCTTGCAATATATAACCTATACACGCAAGCATAGATACCATAAGGGCTTCAAGAGTTCTCCCCATAAGCTGTGGATAACCCTGTGTATAAGTGGCCACTTGACAACCATGTGCCTAGGTAACTTAAAGGTTAAGATAAAATCGTTCATTTTTTGTACAATTTAAAAATCATTTAAAAACAATAACTTATATTAAATATAAAGCCATAAAAAATTATTTTAAATATTTTTAAAAATAATTTAGCCGTTTATAATGTTTCACAACCAATAAAAATGAGTACATTATTTGCTGTGGACAACTCATAATTCTATTGACAAACATAGCTGTTATCAGGTTCAAAAACACATTTGAACAGATTGCTATCTTCGTGAATCCTCACTCTTATATCGTACGACATTCAGTGTCGTTTAGCGTCGTCCAAGACTCAATATCGCGCTTGGATTTTGTTATAATTACTCTATCGAATCAATAGCACTACAGAGATTCAGATAGCTATTAGTCGTTAATATCCGACTCAAAAGCTATTGTAACTGTGATTGATTATGAACTTATTTTTACTTCTCTCGTTATTTAATTTTACTGTATAGTAGAGCGATATCTCGATATTACTACTGATAGCAGTCATATGACAACCTGTGTATTTAAGCCAGTTGTCAGAGCGCGAATAGCTATATGATTTATCTTATTAGCGCTGCTCAGTATGCACCAGTTATCACTCTTAGACGTATAAATCTTTTATCTATAGCGCCAAATCAATTATCAAAAAGGAATCCAGTATGGACGACAATAAAGCCAAAGCCCTCAAAGCGGCATTAGGTCAAATTGAAAAGCAATTTGGTAAAAATACCATCATGCATCTGGGTGATGATTCAGCCATTCTTGATGCCGATGTGGTCTCAACAGGTTCTCTTGGTCTAGATATCGCACTTGGTATTGGTGGATTGCCGAAGGGTCGTATCATCGAGATCTACGGCCCTGAGAGCTCAGGTAAAACCACAATGACCTTGCAAGCAATCGCGGAGTGTCAAAAACAAGGCGGCACCTGTGCATTTATCGATGCTGAGCATGCGCTTGACCCTGTGTATGCACGCAAGCTAGGCGTCAATACCGACGACTTATTACTGTCACAGCCTGATAACGGTGAGCAAGCGCTTGAAATTACTGACATGCTCGTGCGTTCAGGCGCAATCGATATGATCGTTGTTGACTCGGTTGCTGCCTTGACTCCGCGTGCAGAAATTGAAGGCGAGATGGGCGACTCACATATGGGCCTACAAGCGCGTCTGATGAGCCAAGCGCTACGTAAGATTACTGGTAATGCTAAACGCTCTAATTGTATGGTTGTGTTTATTAACCAAATCCGTATGAAAATTGGTGTTATGTTTGGTAGCCCAGAGACTACAACTGGTGGTAATGCCCTTAAATTCTACGCCTCTGTACGTATGGACATTCGCCGCATTGGTGCGGTCAAAAATGGCGATGACATCATCGGTAACCAAACTCGTGTTAAAGTCATCAAGAACAAAATGGCACCGCCGTTCCGCCAAGCTGAGTTTGAGATTACTTATGGCGAAGGTACCAACCACTTGGCCGAAGTGATTGACTTGGGTGTCGAGATTGGTGCCGTTGGCAAGGCAGGTTCTTGGTACAGCTATGGCGATGAAAAAATCGGTCAAGGTAAAGCCAACTCTGTGCTTTTCTTAAAGAAAACCCTGCTATCGCCAAAGAGATCGAAGATAAAATTCGTGATGAAAAGCTTGGTAAGAAAAAAGATAGCAAAGCGCCTGAAACTGACGATGTAGAACTGGCACCTGACTCTGTACAATAATGGTTCACTAGTAACCATTATCAGTAGCTGCTATAAATAATCATGACTTATTATGAAAATTAAAACATTGGCTGAAATCTTAGCTGAGTCGGAAACCGGCTCAGCTAGTTCTGTTGATAGCAAACGAAAAAAACCTACTAAACGCTCCCTATCAAAACACATCTAACAAATCAGGTAAATCTAGCAAGCTTTCTAAAGTCCCAGATCAAGTTCATTCAAGCACTAGTGAGCCTACTGTTGACACATCATATTTTGAAGAATCTTCTGCTAAGATAAAAAAAACTCTAAATCCAAAAAACGTAAAAAACGCTTTCATCCAGCTGCTAACTTCACCGCTGAGCCAAGCGATACACCTGCTTATCAGCCACCTGAAGCACAAACCATCAAAGAGATGCTGGCCGAGGTCAAGAACAGCGTACATAGTGGTGATGCAGAGAATGACATAGCTGAAAACGACAACTATGCCCCCTCGTTTGAGCAATCAGAATGCGGAAGTGAACGTCCATCATTTGATGATAGTGCAGTAGAAAACCAAAACGATAATATACCAGCCGCGCTTAAAGCTTACCTGCGTACCCCAGAGCAAAAACAAGCAGAGATTGATGCTATCAAAGCTGAGAGCCGGCTACGTTGGCTTGCCTTCTATTACTTGTCACGACGCGAATACGGCAAAGCTGAGCTCAAGCAAAAGCTAATCGACAAAGAACAAGACCCAGAAAAAATAGATGCCCTACTTGATGAGTTTGAGGAAAAAGGCTATCAAAGTGACTACCGCACCACTCTTATGCTGATACGTGAGAATATCCGTAAAGGTCGGGGACGCGGGCGTATCAAGCAAGAGTTCTATCGCAAAAAAATCGCGATGCCAGGTAACATCGATGAATTGATTGATATGGCAAATAGTGAGTCTGAAGAGTTTCGCGAGTTCGTTGATCCTGATGACAGCTTAGTTGAGGGGGTTGATTGGCTAAAACTGGCTGTGGTAGCCCGTACCAAAAAATACGGTGATGACCTACCTACTGAGCAAAAAGAAAAAAGCTAAGCAGTTGCGATTTTTGCAGTACCGAGGGTTTAATACAGATATCTGCTTTGCAGCACTCAACTACACCGTAGAGACGTTAGATGAGCGCTTTTGAAATCTTCATAGCACTGCCAAACGATCTCTGAACATCAATACCATTGTCATTGTAATGAACACAAAGAAGAGCACGTTATTAAACGCGCTCTCATGATATAAATCTAGGCGGTATTCAAACTATTTGTTATTTTAATGTTCCAAGACGACTAGATAACTGATTGATAATTTGATCAATCTCTTCATTAGCTTCTACTTCATTATCTAGATTGCCGTTAGGCGTTAGCTGGTTCATTACCTCAGGTAGTAATTCAGCCAAACCTTGACGTACTTCTGTTTCGTTTGCACCCGTACGCGCTGCTACTTGCTGAATCTCACGCTCATCAAACAGCTGATTTATCTCACTTGGGTCTAGATTGTCATTGATTTCATTGGTACTCATCCAAGAGCGTACCTGGTCGCCATGACCCATACCAGTAATTTTCGATAGTGCACCGCCGATACCGCCATTACGCTTGATCCAGCTCAGCACCATTGGCATAAGGACAGCGATAAGCATCCCCTTACCACCAAAGCCACTGCTGTTACGCTGACCCCCTAGTACACTGCCTAAAATATCGCCCAGTCCACCAGCGCCTGAGCTGACGCTACCACGCTGATTACCACCAGCCAGACCACCAATGATATCATCTAAACCAAAACCATTATCTGGCTTACGATCGTATTGCTGCGGATTGTAGCCACCTGCTTGACTACCGCTGCCCAATACGCTGCCTAGTATATCGCCCAAGCCACCTGTACGACGTGGATTGATACGTTGATTCACTGGATGGCGTTGAGCATCCTCTGGATTCATTGCACTACGGGCCACTTGGCTCACTAAATTCCCTAATAAACTCATGATCTCTTCCTCTTATCGTCATATTATTTATGATACAAGCCGACTGCCTACCGTTGTCCATACTGGTTTTTCATGGCATAAACTGGAAGTACAATGCAGTTGGTTCATATACTTTATTTATGAGTTTCAATATAACAAAACTCTTTGGAGACCAAGATAGGTATTTTGTTATGACATGTAGGCATTCGTAAGCCTATAACAGATGAGTAAGACTAAATAGAAACGTGAAGATCAATCAGTATATTTTACCCTGTTTAATCCTTATTAATATTGGCTAAAACACTAAGCGTTCGCCATTCCTCTGGGCTTACTTGATCACAAAATATGGTGATAGATAGAGGGCGCTGATAAGGCTCTACTATGTTGAACTCAAGATTTATCGCCCATTGATAGTAATGTGTAGAGAGTAGCTGTGCTTGCCACAGCTCATCGCCTCGACTTGTCTGAATCAACAACTGCCACTGTTTATCCATACGTTGATCAAGTGGCGGCTGACTCAGATGTCGTAGTGTCAAACGTGTCAGAAATAAATAGCCAACAATGGCTAGCGAGACAGTCAAAATCAGCAAATATTGCCACCATGCCAAAGCCGCAAGCCACGCTAAGACAATCATGATCGCACTTAAACCCACATAGAGCAGCCGGCGTAGCCGACTGGTAGAATGAATAGCTGTATCAATGCGCAGCGCCGTTGCTAGGGTCATATGGGCGCGCCATGAGAAATCATCAGTATTGTGCCTATCAAATACAGAGCCTCTAAACCAAGTCTTTGGTGTGTCGCCATGTTTTTATTTTATTAACGAGTGCCCATATATCATCCTCTGCTGGACGATTTTGATTGGTAAAATAATCCAATAGATCCGGGTCCTCATGGGTGAGCATTTGGGCAAAGGTCTCTTGCTCAGCAGAATCTGCTGTCAGATACAGCTCTTTGACATAAGGATCGATATAAAAATCTAACTCTTTCAAGCCGCGACGAGCTTGATAAATAATACGGCGCTGCTCATTGGTCGGTTCTGGCTGAGTGATACTGGTCATAAAGATACTCTCTTTCATTTCAATAGTTTTTGATGTGGTATTCAATCATAGTGGAAAATTAGATTGTAGATATTGTATTTATCACGGTGTGGCTTTATCGAGTATTTGTATTAATAATACAATGCTCATGATGGTACGCTGATAATTGACTCCATAGTGCCACTGCTTGCTGCATCATGCTTACATTATGCGTGCGAATGATGCTGGCACCTTGTTGTAGCGCAAATATCCCAGCAGCAGTCCCTACTGCGTCTCGTTCTATGGCTTGAGTGGTCTGTACTGTTTTGACACCACTATTGGTCAATACCTCTCCTAAAAAGCGCTTACGTGAAATACCAAACATCATTGGCAAACCCAATGCCTGTAAGCTGTCTAACTGACTTAATAAAGCACAATGATGCTCATAGTTTTTGGCAAAACCAAAACCTGGATCAATAATAATATTTTCCTGCTTAACCCCAAGGCGCGTTACCTCTTTGATACGTGTGGTCAGTTCTGTGCTCACTTCATCAATCACATTATCATACTGTGCCAGATTGTTCATCGTCGTTGGCTCACCGCGCATATGCATCAGCATGACAGGAATATCAAGGCTAGCGGCCAGTTCTGCAGCGTCAGTACGTTTTAACGCCCTGACATCGTTCCAAATATCAGCACCAGCATCAAACGCTGCCTGCATGACCTCTGGGTTGCTGGTATCAATAGATAACCAAATATCATCTCCACAATGCTGGCGTATAGCTTGTACCACTGGCACAACCCGTTGTAGCTCTTCAGTAGTCGATACAGTATCTGCATTGGGGCGAGTAGATTCACCGCCAATATCAATAATAGTAGCACCGTTATCCATCATCTGCTGACAATGAGCAACGGCATTCTCTACCGCATTAAACCGCCCACCATCCGAGAATGAATCTGGCGTTACATTCAAGATACCCATGATATGCGGCTCAGACAAATTCAAGGTTTTATTACGGCTCGATATTTTATAGTTGGGTAAAGGCTGAAATAATGACATGAGCGATCCATCATAAATAAGTTGTATAAAATAGCTCGAGAGTTCGTTATCTGTGCTTATGATACCAGTAAATCTTATGACGTCCTAAGCCCTTAAAAGAATGATGACAATAAAAAGGCCCTTTATGATAAAGGGCCTTTTATTAAACTTCAATCAGAACTGCCTTACATCGCCGGTAATGGTGGCGGTGTAGAAGTAGTCGTCTTAATGTCATTTTTGACAAGTTGACTTCGTTATGTTGATAGACTCTTGGTGGACGCGGTTCTTCACCTGCTAGAATATCTTGCAGCTGGTCACGGTCGATGGTTTCCCAATTCATGAGCGCTTCAACCATTGCATGCATTTTATCTTGATTGGCTTCAATCAATTCGCGAGCGATATCGTACTGCTCTTCTAGCATACGGCGCACTTCTTCATCAACCTTTTGCTGCGTGGCTTCTGAAATCGTACGACCACCACCGCCAAAGTATCCTTGCGAGCTGTCATCATCTTCATACACCATGATACCTAGTGCATCAGACATACCATACTTAGTGACCATCGCTCGTGCCATTTTGGTTGCACGTTCAAAATCATTTGAAGCACCTGTTGACATCTGATTAATAAAGACTTCTTCAGCAATACGACCACCGAACAAAATCGCAATGTCGTTTAACATCTTAGATTTATACATGCTGGTTTGATCGTGCTCAGGCAGCTGCCAAGTAACACCAAGCGCAAAACCACGAGGCATGATAGTGACCTTATGCACCGGATCTGTACCTGGCAGTAGTTCAGCTACTAGCGCATGACCCGCTTCGTGATACGCGGTCGCACGGCGCTCTTCTTCGCGTATCACCATAGATTTGCGCTCAGGACCCATGTATAGCTTGTCTTTTGCATCTTCAAAATCATTCATGTCGACACTGGTCTTGTTACGACGCGCGGCAAACAAGGCTGCTTCGTTTACAAGGTTAGCAAGCTGTGCACCACTGAACCCTGGCGTACCACGAGCAAGAGAACCTGCATCGACACTGATGGTGTTCGGCAACTTTCTTAAGTGTACTTTTAAGATTTGCTCACGGCCTTTGATATCTGGCAAGCCCACTTGAACCTGACGGTCAAAACGACCTGGACGCAACAATGCTTTATCAAGCACGTCAGCACGGTTGGTTGCAGCAATAACGATAACACCTTCATTGCCTTCAAAACCATCCATCTCAACCAATAATTGGTTCAATGTCTGCTCACGCTCGTCGTTACCGCCGCCCATGCCAGAGCCACGATGACGACCGACTGCATCAATCTCATCAATAAAGATAATACAAGGGGCGCTCTTTTCGCCTGCTCAAACATGTCGCGTACACGTGATGCACCAACACCAACAAACATCTCAACAAAATCAGAACCTGAAATTGAGAAGAATGGCACTTTAGCTTCACCAGCAATGGCTCTTGCTAGCAATGTCTTACCCGTACCCGGTGGACCTACCATCAAGATACCACGAGGAATCGTGGCACCAAGTTTGGTAAATTTATCCGGATCACGTAAAAAGTCAACCACTTCAACGACTTCTTCTTTGGCTTCTTCACAACCAGCCACATCTTCGAAGTTCACCTTGATTTGGTCTTCCGTCAGCATTTTGGCTTTTGACTTACCAAAGCTCATTGGGCCGCCGCCTTTACCGCCTGCACCGCCCTGCATATTACGCATAAAGAATAAAAACAGACCAATAATCAGTAAAATTGGGAAACTGGCTATCAGTAGTTGCATCAATACGCTTTGGCGCTTTGGTGCGGTCCCTTGGACTTCGACTTGGTTCTCACGTAGCATTGGCATCAACTGGTCATCTGACACAGCCGGTCTAATGGTCTCAAAAGATGAGCCATTTTTCTTTTCGCCGGTGATCTGTTCGCCGTCAATTTCGACACTGGCTACTTGGTTTTCTGACACAGCGGTCACAAACTCAGAGTAGTTAAGGTTATCTGGCTCAGATGATTGATCAAAGCCGCTAAACACCAGCACTAAAACGCCGATTACCACCAGCCACAATAAGGTATTTTTTACCATGTCGCTCACTAGTTATTCCCATCCCTTACTTATTGGTGTGTTTACTAAACACGTGACGTCTATAAACGTATTGCTCATTTTTAACGAGTATCCCGATAATAAAAAGCTGCTAAATTAAATTTATATGATTTACAGGTAGCATAAAATTGCTTTTATAAATAATCAGTATGAGATAAACATAGATATACGATCATTGAGCTTGTAAAACGCTTATTATCAGACGACTTTGTCTAAAACGTATGCTAAAAACAAAGGTAATATACCATGATATATGGCGCTAACCTGCATAATTCAAGCAGGTTTCACGATTATTCAGTTAATGAATGTAGCGCTTTTTATACGACCATAATGATAGTTTATGGTGACTGATTAACTCGCTTACAATAGTAGCAACTCATTGATGTTAAAACTATTTAATCGCCACCCAAAACATCTCTTTTGAGCGCGGACGTGACGCACTTGGTTTTATACTACGAATCTTACTAAAATCCTGCTGCATCTGCTTGCGTAATTCTTGTGTGCCTTCGCCCTGAAACACTTTCATAATAAGTGCGCCACCTTTTGGTAAGGTTGATAAAGCAAAGTCCACTGCCAGCTCGCATAAGTACATCATACGCGGCTGATCGATAGCGCTATTCCCCGCCGTATTGGGTGCCATATCAGACAATACCACGTCGACTTGCTTATCGCCTACTTCTGCCATAATGGCGTCAAACACTTCAGCTTCACGAAAATCACCTTGAATAAAGGTAACATTAGGCAAAGCATCCATCGCCAGAATATCAGAGGCAATCAAGATACCGTCGTCACCAACCAACTGTCCCGCTACTTGAGACCAACTGCCAGGCGCACTACCCAAATCTACCACCGTCATGCCTTTTTTAATCAGGTTGGTTTTTTCGTTAATCTCTAATAATTTATAAGCGGCACGGGCACGGTAGCCATCTTTTGAGCCTTTTGTACATAATGATCGTCAATGTGCTCTTTCATCCAAGCACTGCTGCTCTTTGATAGTTTTTTGTTTTCGATACGCGTGGCCAAAATACCTGCTCCTATTGCTTTACTAAATCTAGCTGCTTTAATTGCGCTATCGCTTACAAACTGATACTAATCCGTTGCGGATTATTCTAAATACGGTGTTAATCAGATTTTTATTCATGGTTGGTCGCAAACTGACCAAATTCTATTGGTTAAATGACTGTTTTATAAGGCAGTAGCGTTTATAATGTACCAAACATTCAGTTTAACATTTTCGTCACGTAAAATCGTGCAAAATCCTGCTGATCTCATGCAAGATGGTCACAGATTATCTATAATGATCCATAACTGTTTTGACAGTACCATTTTTATTTTTACCAACACCTAGGAATTCTATGCAACTCGATAACGCTACCATCAAACGTCTAAAAGGCATCGGTCACGAGCTAAAGCCTATCGTTATGATCGGCAACAAAGGTATTACCCCAACCATTACCGAAGAGATTGATCGCGCGCTAACAGATCATGAGCTTATCAAAGTAAAACTGCCTGCTGGCACCAAAGAAGAGCGCGACATCGTTGGCGCTGAACTTGCTAAAGCAGCTAATGCGTCTTTGGTCCATTCTATTGGACGTATGGCATTATTGCTACGCCAAAATCCAAATGCCAACCCTAAACTGTCTAACCTAGCACGTCACGCGCAGTAATATGTCATGACAAGCTTTGCTTGAATAACAGTAGGCCGCATCAGCTTAAATAATGACGGTAACTATAAAAGCCGCGATGCATCTTGCTCGCGGCTTTTGTCTTGTCTGCTGGTTTTGGATCTGCTTAGTGTAACGTATCAGCCTAGGGCATATCCCTATTTAAAAATGGTGATAAACGTTTGAATTCGAGGTGCGCCCTAGTTATTCGGTTTAATCTTTTACCATTAATTTTTAAAAGTATTATAGAGTTTGATAAATAATGAACCAATTTTTTAATCTTGTTATAGCCGCCGAGACGCTAGAAAAGACGCACAGCAACTGGACGTGACGGTAGAAGCATTACAGCGTATTTGTGTCAAGGTGAACGCTAAGATCGTTCGACAGCCAATATTACAATTACAGTTAACCTATCAAATTACTTTACCCAGTCAAATATTAGCCAATCAATTGGTTTGGCCAACTTGGCAGCAAGCCCGAGTAGGATTTGCTGATTATCTGTGGGAAGAGACTTGCCTTGAATGCTTTATCATGGGTGACACTCTAAGTGATGAGGCTGCTACTGAGACTCAAGACGCTGAATCTTACATTGAGATTAATGCCAACCCTGATGGCCGCTATGCACTCTATGAGTTTAAAAGCTATCGTCAACCTGCCACATTGCCACCAGCACCTTTATACGAGACTGATGGACACACACGTGCCTCTATTGAGTGGACGGATAATATAAATACACAGGACATAATACAGAAATCGTTGTTTGACAAATCACCAGCAGCGTATTCCATTCATCGCTACGAGCGAGGCTTTAACGTTCCTCTGGTCGAACTTCCTAATCAAAAATACGCCATTGCAAATACGATTATTGAGCAGATACATCCTTGTGTTATTTTACAGCTCGGTAAGACCGCTTTATATTTTGCCTCTCAGCACGCCTCCCCGCCTGATTTTCATAATCAAGACTATTGGCCAAAATTTGCACTTTGATTTACTTTTATGATCTGCACTCACTTAGATACAGTTATTATTAGATATCATTATTTAAAGCACAAAAAAAACCCAGCAATGTCATAAAGAGCATTACTGAGTTTGGAGAAAACTTTTAATTCGTTTAACTGATACTTATTTGTCAGCCATCGCAAGGTAGATACCACGGTCTGATGCATCATCAACATACTGCGAATCACGCCATGTGGTATAGCTGTAAGTACCGCTATATGGGCTGATGCTATTTTGACGGAAATCAGATACCCAGTCATTGCCATCAAAAATCTGGATATGACCATGTGGACGGCTTGAGGTGCGGTTATAGACAACGACGTCACCAACTTGAGGTTCCATATCGTTACTAATTTTGGTAAAGCCTGCTTGGGCTAGTGTGCCACGAGAGGCATATTGATAAGCTGAAGGATTAGGCGTAAATTTGTAACCTGCTGACTGTAGCGCTTTACGTACATAGCGAGCACAGTAGCCAGAACTTCTAGATAGTGCAACTCGTGAGGCATTTGCCGCTGCGATAGCAGGAGCAGAGTTGCGATCAGGAACACGACTTGCTTGCTGTTGATGCTGCTCATATGACAAACGGCTAGTGAGTGACGCAAGCTGATATTCTTTTGCTTAGCATGAGCGCTTAGATTGTCAATGGCTTGACTGATCTCATCGTTGCTATATACATGAGCACCACTGTTAGTGCTATAGATGTTGCGACTAGAACCATAGTTCGCAGAAGTAGAGATATTTGTGATGGTATGACTCAAGGTATTATTTGGTTGAAAGGTTATTTCGGCAGCACCACTCGTCTGTGCGATACCCATTCCCAATACTGACAAAATTAATAAAGCTTGTTTCATAAATTTACTACCTATTGTTAATACAAGTCTGCTCGTCATCCGTGACGAAACATCAATTAATTTAGAGGATATAATCATTAAAAAACATGATAAAATCCTTATCACAACAGCTCGTTCTTTTATAGTGACTAACACCAGTATCACCACCCGTTTAGTCAACTACCTCATAAAATTTTGCTATATATCGCTTTTAGCATGTCTATTCTACATATCGAGTTTGTCACCTAATAGATGAGTCATCACGATGTCAAAAAAACAGCCTAATCGGCTTGCCCAGCTTATAGATCATCAAGCCTTTGCTGGTAGCGCGCTACCTCAACCTCTGCTAATAACATGCGGCTATATATAGAAGCGACCAATGAGGTAAAAGAGCTGCTGGTAGACTGTCTACCTGAGGAAATCCTCAATACTTGTTGGGTCGTAGGTTTAACCTCTGAGCAGTTAATACTCAGTGTGGGTTCGACGACAGCTGCTAATCATATTCGTTATTTACAGAATGCGTATTTGCAAGTATTAACAGAGCAGTCAATTACATTTAAACAACTCAAGCAAATTCGCGTTGTAGTAGCTAAAACATTTGCTGATAATTATTCATCTAGACAATCATCAGCGTTATTAGCAGCCTTGCCCAAACCTAGTAAAGCCAATGAAAATCAGGCTCTTAGCCAAAACACAAAACGGACTATATCACAGGCTGCAGAGCATGTCACCACTGATGAAAATCTAAAAAAGCCCTCCTACGCTTAGCAAATCATTAAAAATACAGATATTACAATGTAAAGTTATGTAAATAAAACCATAAAGTGAGATTGATAACGCTGCTTTTTGTAATGTCTTAAACAAAAAATCATCTACAGCTTTTACGCACTCTGCCTTAGAATAAAATTCACAAAATGCTATAAACTTTATATTTAAAATATTGCATATTATATAAATGTAATTATAGCGTTGCTATGTAATATTGCGTAAATGTTTCGATACTTCGTGTATATTCCTGTATTTATCCTTCAACTGCTAAACCATTTAGCGGTGAATATTCGATCGGGCATGTTACATTGTCATCAAAAGTTACAATTTCAAAGTTATTTTTATCAGAGAGTATTTCACGCACTAACAAATTATTTAATGCATGACCAGATTTGTAGGCATTGAAACGACCGACGATAGGATAACCAATCAGATATAAATCCCCGAGCGCATCTAAAATTTTATGGCGAACAAATTCATCATTAAAGCGTAGGCCTTCTTCGTTAAGAATATTGGCATCATCGATGACGATGGCATTTTCCATACTGCCGCCCAAGGCCAGATTATTCTGACGCAATTGTTCTATGTCACGCAAAAAGCCAAAAGTACGTGCTTCGCTTAGCTGCTCAATAAAGTTTTGGGTAGAGAATTGCAGTTGAGCATGTTGAAAATTTCTGTCGATGGCAGGGTGATCAAAGTCAATCTCAAAATTCAATTCAAATCCATCGTAAGGGCGTAGCTCTGCCCATTTATCATCTACTTTGACGCGTACTGGTCGTACAATCTTAATGAACTTCTTTAAAGCATCTTGTTCACAGAATCCTGCATCAAGTAGCAAAGCAACAAAAGGAGCGGCACTACCATCCATAATCGGTATTTCTGAAGCAGAAACACGAATCAATAGATTATCTACCCCAAGCCCAGCGATCGCACTTAGCAAATGCTCAACCGTACCTACACGCGTACCACCAAATACTAAGTTTGATGACATCATGGTGTCTTGCACCAAAAAAGCACTTGCTGGAATAGGCTCGCTGCCTACAATATCAGAGCGCTCGAAAACAATACCAGTATCAACCGGCTGTGGGTGAAACTCCAAGTCAACAGGCTGACCACTATGGAGACCAGTACCTGTAACGGCTATCGCTGTCTTTATGGTTCTTTGGTTCATGGCTGTCTTCTCACATATTTTGTTACAATTGACATAGTGTACCACTACCTTCCCCATATCCGCTACAAATAAAAAGGGTTAATTTCCTTATCTCTTTGATTGATAACACTTATCGTCATTATCTCATCATATATTTTCACAGTTTTATGCCCTGTTGAAGGCTTCGAAACACTAGATTCTGGATATATTTTTCGATCAGAAACATTTTGCGATACTCCTGATTGTGTTACTCTCCTTTTATAGGCCAGTCTTTTCTATGTAGACACAAAAAAGCCAGCGTTTGAGCGCTGGCTTTTTTTAATTTAATACTAAAAACTATTTGTTCTGTTGACGCTTCAGATAGTCTTGGATGCTATTGGTTTTAGTTTTTGTCTGCTCTTGAGGCGCGCTTGGACGTGCAGTATTAACGTTATCTTGATGCAGTTGAGCTTGTGATTTCTTCTGACTATTTAATGCACTGGTATGTACATTAGGATCAACAGGTTGTGTACTATTGACAGAAGGAATCGGCTGCTCCACTACTTCTGGCTCTTGCCCTGCGTTTTCATCTAAGGTCAGACCTGTTGCAATAACCGTTACATGCAAGTCATCACCCATTTTTTCATCGATTACAGAGCCGTAGAAAATATGAGCATCGTCGATATCCGTAATCTCTTCAACGATAATGCTGATTTTGCTCATCTCGTCCAGTGATAATGACTCAGAAGAAATCACGTTGACCAATAGACCTTTCGCATTTTCTAGACGTAAATCATCAAGTAGTGGTGATCTGATGGCTTTTTCGGTGGCTTGACGTGCACGATCATCGCCACTTGCACGGCCAATACCCATCATTGCATGACCTTTAGCCGTCATTGCCGTACGGATATCGTTAAAGTCAATATTGATCATACCTTCGCTAGCGATAGTCTCTGCAATACCTTGAACCGCATGTAGCAAAACATCGTCCGCTTTTTTGAAAGCGTCTTGCATAGAGATGTTACCGTATACGCTCATAAGCTTGTCGTTTGGAATCGTGATAATCGAGTCCACGAAATTAGTCAACTGCTCGATACCTGCTTTCGCAGCTTTAATACGTTTGCCACCTTCAAATTTAAATGGTGTGGTCACAACCGCAACCGTCAACACCTCCATTTCTTTGGCAATACGTGCAACCACGGGTGCTGCACCTGTACCTGTACCACCACCCATACCAGCAGTGATAAATACCATATCTGAGTTTTCAAGCAATGCACGGATAGCTTCTTCTTCGCTTTCTGCTGCTTCACGACCAACTTCTGGATTTGCACCTGCACCTAGACCACGGTTCGTTTTTGCACCAAGTTGTAGTTTGTGCGGTGCAGTCAGACGATCTAGCGCTTGCTTATCTGTATTAGCACAGACGAACGTTACACCTCTAATCCCTTGTTGTACCATATGTTCAACCGCATTACCGCCGCCGCCGCCAACACCGAATACAGTGAAGCTCGCTTGGCCGTTATTTTGAAGCTGGTTATCATCTGGCATGGTGTATTTTGACATAAAAAAGATTCTCCAGTTGCAGATAGCGTGTAGGTCGATACGTAGTAACGCACTCATATGGCGCGCTATCGACATACTATATATAAATGTATTTAAATAAAACAGGGCTATGGATCAAATAGTTCAGCGCGGACCATAATAGGTCATCATCGCTTAAGGTATTACTGTTACTGCTTAGCGTATTACTTTCAATATGACTTCAATTTTTACTTACTTTATTTAAGAGCATCCTACAAAAGCGCTTATGCTCTACATGTTTGGTAAGTATGTCTATAGTATTTTTTCAACACATCAGCAAAACGTTTGCCTGCGCTTTGAAAGACCCCTGTGACTCGATTTTTTTGAATCGTATCAGGTTCGCTTTTTTCACTGCGGCGAAACTGCTCACTTTGACTATATAATAGTGTGCCAAAAGCTGTTTGGTAAGCCCGGTCATTGACCTGACTATTAAGCTGTTTAAATGACTCATCGTTATCAAAATGATTGTAAGCACTAATAGCAGGATGCGTATTGGTCAATACCACTGGCATTTTGAGCAGCCGTTTAGCAAACGGTATCATTCCTTTAATCGTACTACCGCCGCCTGTCAGCACGATACCTTTGTCAATATAGCCTATTAAACCTGCTTCATGCAGTTGACGAGCGACTTCAGTGAATATCTGCACATAACGCGCTTCAATGATACGTGCTAAATTATAGATACCGATGTTGATTTCATCGCTCGATCCTTGCGGTTTAAAACAAAAAGAATGAGCTTGGGTCGACACTATTGGCATCAGCCGTACCATGAGACTTTTTCAGTTTCTCAGCTTCAATCATCGATATACCAAAATCAGCTGAAATATCCATTGTTACTTCATGGCTGCCAGTAGCAATACAATGCGTAAAAATCAATTTATTTTCTTTGTAAACACAAATACTGGTCGTACTGGCACCGATATCTACCAAGCAAACCCCTTGCTGACGCTCTTCGGTCATTAAACTGTATTCAGCACTGGTCACTGCATCAAATACGATATGGTCAATACCGACATCGCAGCTTTGTAGTAGTTTTTGAATATTTTGGCGGCTAGCGACAGGCATCATCATCATGTGATACATCACAGTGATATTATGTGCCATCATCTCAATTACATCGTCGACCATGAAGTCTTGATCATCAACATAGATACCTTGCTGGCAGCAATGCATGAGATAGTAATCGGATGGCAGATCGCGCGACTTGGCATTAGACAAGGCCTGTACCATATCTTTGGCACGTACGAACTCGTCCTCAACCCTCACCTCTCCAGCACTGTTTTTACTAGATAGCTCAGGTGTTGCGAGCGTCAACCACACGCTATGCACGCGGCAATTGGCAGTATCCTCTGCTTCTTGGATGGCTTGCTTGATAGCACCTTGTAGGCGTTCACGATGCTTAATTTGGCCTTGATAAAAATCGCTATTTTTAACTTGCCCTACGCCTAAGATACGAATGTCTTTTGCAGAGACAACATTGCCAATTACGACATACACTGCCGTGGCACTTAGATGGACAACAACCAAATTTTCGTTATATTTCATGGTAGCAGACAAATTATTACTAAATAGGAGCGCAAATAATGCCATCCTATTGAATCATTAAAAAAAGCGCTGTTAATACGCTATGATGTTGTACATATATTATTCATTTTGGGCAAACAGTTTCGACTCAAGTAACCACTCATCAGTATTACTTCAATTATTTGGGCTCATCAACTGGCGGCGCTGACATATCCCAGGCAATCGTAAAACCATTCTTGTAGCGTAAGTCTACAGATTGCATCTCATCTCGGCGTCCGCTTAACTGATTACCAAGTAACTGGCTTAGATTCAGTAATTTTTGTGCGGTGTTCTCATTATCGACGATGACGCGCAAGCCATTATCAAAACGAATGAGCCAAGTCATTCTTGGTGACAAAATAATGTCTTCAACCTGCATATCAAGTGGCGCATACCAATCATTGACTTGCTGCATTTGCTGCATAATGACTGGCGCTTGAGCCATTTCACCTTGCAGAGTAGCAAAGCGCTCTTGCGTCAAGTCGCTACTATCAGCAGGAACGAACACAGATCCTTTGGCATCAACCAAGCGCTCTGTCCCAAAATTAGCGACTGCTTGCTTAGGTAGTGCAGTAACTACAATGCCGCGTTGCCAGTCTCGAGAGATACTCACTTGATCAACCCATGCAAGGCTTGTCGTAATATCTCTTAATGCTTGCAAATCAGAAGTAAAAACTGCTGACCTTTTGCTGATCCATCACTGTCTGCAATGAGTTGTATTGAGCGGTAGAGAGCCCTTGATTGCTGATATGAATCTCAGCAGGCGGTGCATCACGTAACGCTTTACCACCCATTATCAATATTAGTACCAATAATCCTAATACCAATATCATAAAAAGATATCGGGCCGAGGTTGGTAATTGGAGTTTGGATGCTGGGCGACCGGCTTTATCACTCATCAAGTCAGTTACCTCGTTGACAGTTTGAGCCATAACGACCTTTGTCCCTATATTTGCATAAAACTGATCATGCTAATTATCGATGTAAATCTGCAAGTTTTTGCAGAAGCTTATTAAAGCAATATATTATCAAAGACTGTCAATAAAAAGACTGATAGTCAGCGATTATTCTTATTTAAACGTAACATTTTTCTTAGGTTATGAATAACTTATAGGTTATCCCTACAAAAACGTAAATATTACTAAAACAAAGCTATTCTTACAATATTAACGTATTTTATAGGCAAACAATAGCGTAACGCTCGCTAGTAGCCTTGAATTTACACAAGTTTACATGAAGCTATGTTATAGCAGCTCTAGTGATACATTGACGGCTTTTTTGACTAAAATCGCCATGCTACAAAAGTGATAAAGCTGAGAAATTATAAACCTCTATATAATTTATCATTGCCCATGCTTTAACATAGCTCATTTATTCAATATGGTTGTCATCAGACTCATTGCTAAAAAATCGTGATAAATATGATGAGCGCCACATCAAAAAATTAGACTGTCTGCGATAATATGTGCCAGCACAATGTGTCAAAATCCATGCCTCTAGCTTTGGCTGCCATTGGTACCAAACTATGACTGGTCATACCGGGCACGGTATTGATCTCAAGCAACCAAAAATTCCCTGCTTCATCCTGCATGGCGTCAATACGTCCCCAACCTTTTGCATCTACAGCACGGAATGCCGCCAGACTTAATTCTTGCAGATGCTTCTCATCAGCAGCGCTCAATCCGCAAGGAATATAGTAGCTGGTATCGTTACGATTATACTTGGCTTCAAAGTCATAGAAATTGGTGATATCAGCAGGCTCAAGTCGAATGACAGGATAAGCTTCGTCATCGATAATCACAATCGTAAACTCACGACCTGTGATCCAGCGCTCAGCCATCACGGCATCACCACACTGTACTGCTGTGGCATAGGCAGCAGGTAACTCATCGAGATGATTGACCTTGGTCATGCCAATACTTGAGCCTTCGTGAACGGGTTTAATGATAAGCGGCAGTCCTAGCATATTGACCACTTGCTGCCAGTCGGTATCAGCCGTCAATAATGAAAACGGTGCTGTGGATAAGCCGCAACCTTGCCAGAGCTGTTTGGTACGCACTTTGTCCATACCTAATGCTGATGCCAAAACGCCAGATCCCGTTTGCGGTATATCAAACCACTGTAATACACCTTGCAGTAGACCGTCTTCGCCGCCACGACCGTGCAAGACATTAAACACGCGATCGTAATCACGTAATTCTGTGATGTCTTGATGCTTAGGATCAAAATGAGTGGCGTCGACACCTTGGTTTTGCAGTGCCTGCAATACAGCCGCACCGCTATCCAAAGACACGCTGCGCTCATTGCTGCTACCACCATAGATCACAGCGACTTTACCAAACTGAGCGGCATCTTTACATGACCAGTCATCGTACTGATAGATTTTTTATTCTCTTCCTCATTTGGCGAAATGCTCGCGTCGCTTTGTCCTGCTTGTGCAGCCGCCGCCAATGCTGGTTCTGGAGTGGTGATGGCTGATCTATCTTCGGTATCATCGATAGCGAGGTTCTGAGTACTCATGTTTTCTTTATTATTAGTCGTCATGAAGATAGTTCCTAAATTTTAGCTTACTTGATGTAAAGATTATTGGCAGCCAAATCAATAGCGATATGCCCCACATTACCCGCGCCTTGCGTGATAAGCATGTCATTGGCTTTTAATAAACGCTGCATCACAGGGCAAGATTGTCTTTATCAATAATCGTCGGTTCAACTTCACCACGCAGACGGATACTGCGTGCCAACGATTTGGTATCAGCCCCTGCAATCGGGCTCTCCCCTGCTGAATATACATCCAATAGTAGCAGCTCATCAACACTTGATAGTACGTCGACAAAATCGTCATAACAATCACGGGTACGGCTATAACGATGCGGTTGAAATAACATCACTAAACGGCGATCAGGAAAGCTTTGGCGAGCCGCTTTGATCGTAGCGTCAACTTCTTTGGATGATGACCGTAATCATCAATCAATAGGACATTGCCATCATCGATATCGACTGAGGCATGCTGCTCAAATCGGCGGCCTACCCCTTCAAACTTCTGTAGGGCACGCTCAATCGCGGCATCATCAACACCTTCATCCGTGGCCATGGTGATAGCAGCCAGTGCATTATAGACATTATGTGTACCAGGTATGTTTAATGTCAGACGCAATGGCTCACGGTCACGGCGCAATACGGTAAAGTGCGTCTTGGTACCTTCTGCCACCAGATCGACAGCTTGTACGTCATTAAAAGGCTCAAGGCCAAAGGTCAATACTGGGCGACCAATGTCATCAATCATCGCATACAGTTCAGGGTCATCACCGCATACCACGGCCAACCCGTAAAACGGCATGTTTTGCAAAAACTGAATATAAGCAGCTTTTAACTTATCGAAGCTGTTCTCATAGGTTTCCATGTGATCTTGATCGATATTGGTCACAATTGCTGCCATTGGTCGCAGTGATAAAAAGACGCATCGGACTCATCCGCTTCTGCTACCAAGAAACGGCTGTTGCCTAGTGCTGCATTTTTACCTGAGGCATTTAGCTTACCACCAATCACATAGGTAGGATCTAGCTGTCCTTCTGCCATCATGGTGGTGAGCAAACTGGTCGTCGTCGCGCTTACCATGACGATAGCGCATCAACTCGCCAAGCATATCGGCGCGGCGTACGACTGAGAGCTTCAAGCGCAGCTTTTACCTCAGGATTGCTACGATCAATCGCTGATGACACGACGATCACGTCAGCGTTGGCAATATTTTTGGAATCATGACCAATCGATATTTTGATGCCAATCTGCTGTAGACGCTTCGTCACCAAGCTTTCTGCAATGTCAGAACCACTGACTTGATAACCTTGATTGTTCATTACCTCAGCGATGCCGCACATGCCTGAGCCACCAATACCAATAAAATGCAAATGCTGAATACGGCGCATTTCTGGTATTTCAATCAAACGCTTAGGAAGGGCTTTGGCAGAGGTAGACATAAAATTTTCTCTTTATTAAGGGATAATAAAAATTGAAGGACAGTAAAATATGCTCAGTAAAAAATAACGAGTGGCAAAAGCCGAAACTATAAGGCTTGCCAAATAATATCAGCCACTTGTTTACTCGCACTACGATTGGCAAGCGCATGACCTTTTTTGGCCATTTCAAGGCATTTCTCTCGATTGAGTACGCTAAGCTCATCGCTTAAACGTTTGGCCGTTAGCTCTGACTGTGGCAATAAAACCGCAGCAGCATGTGAGGTCAATGTGCGCGCATTGGCGGTTTGATGGTCATCAACCGCATGTGGTAGCGGCACAAAAATAGCAGCAATACCGACATTTTGGATTTCAGTCACTGTCAATGCACCAGCGCGGCAAACGATAATATCTGCCCAGTTGTAGGCCGCCGCCATATCATCGATAAAGGGCTGCACTGTGAACTGATGCTTGCTTAAATCTTGCTCACTATAAGCCGCCTGAGTGGCTGCTTCGTTATTGCGTCCGCATTGATGGAGGACTTCAAACGGTTGGTCTAGCAAAGCCAGTGCTTTTGGCACGGTCTCATTCAATACCTGAGCACCAAGCGAACCACCCACGACCAGTAGTTTAAGCGGTGAGCTATCATTGATATCATAACGCACCTTTGGCTCTGCGACACCAGTGATGGCGTTACGCACAGGATTGCCAACTGTTTCAAGCTTGGCATCTTGTTCACTATTGGCAAAAGTGTTCTCGAATGCTTGTAATACTTTGGTAGACAGCTTAGACAGATAACGATTGCTCATGCCAGCGATGGCATTTTGTTCATGGATAACCAGCGGTGTATTGGTCAGACGTGCAGCAAGTCCACCAGGCGCACTCACATAGCCACCAAAACCAACGACCACGTCAATCTGATTGCTGCGAATCACTTTCACCGCAGCCATCGTCGCTGACAATAACGTTACTGGCAGCTTGACTAAACGACCCACGCCCTTACCGCGCAGCCCCTGCATATTGATGGCATGAAAAGGATAACCCGTCGGTTCAACCAAAACATTTTCCATACCATTTGGCGTTCCAAGCCAATGAATAACCGCACCGCGACCGGTCAGCTCGTCGCTCACTGCAAGCGCGGGAAAAACATGTCCGCCCGTCCCAGCTGCCATCATCAATATGTGCGGTGTTTTCATGGAGATCTGCCTATCTTTACTTTACTGATATGAAGGATTTGTCCTACTACTATGATGCCATTTACTAAAAAAATGACACGGTAAAAGCCCGCATAGTATAGAGGAAATCATTGTCTTATATACAGTACTTTATGCAGTAGAAATAACAAAAAACCAAGCCATGAGCTGGCATGACTTGGCGTCATTTACTACTGACATACGACCATACAAGGCAATGATAAACGAGGTATTAAGACGTACTTTCTTTAATGGACATCTGTCTTAGACTGTCTAAAACTATACCGTAAATTTATTTTCGATTGCCATGATAAAGTCGGTCGCGATATCGGTACCGCACTGATCATCAATCTCACGTACGCACGTTGGGCTGGTGACATTAATCTCAGTAATACGCCCACCGATCAAGTCCAAACCCACGAACATCAGACCTTTTTCTTTGACAATCGGCGCCACAACTTCTGCCACTTGACGCTCAATATCGGTTAATGGCATCGCCACACCGCGACCACCTGCGGCAAGATTGCCACGGGTCTCGCCTTTGCTTGGGATACGCGCCAAGCTATAGTCGACCACAACGCCATCTACAATAAGTACGCGTTTATCACCTGCTTTAATCTCTGGCAAATAACGCTGCGCCATGATTGGTAAAGTCTCAAGCTCAGTCAGCACCTCAATCGTCACGCCAATATTTGGACTATCAGCAGTCAGACGGAAGATACCTGTACCGCCCATACCATCTAGCGGCTTAACGATGACATCTTGATGCTCAGCGATAAACTTGCGAATGTGAGCCTGTTTGCTGGTCACAATCGTTGGGCTCATATACTCACTAAACCACGTCGCAAATAATTTCTCATTACAATCACGGATGGCTTGCGGATCATTGACCACGAGCACGCCTGCTGCTTTGGCATGATCAAGCATATAAGTGGCATAAATAAAGCGCATATCAAACGGTGGGTCTTTGCGCATCAAAATCACGTCATAGTCAGCAACTGAGCCTGTCGTTTTATCACCTAGTGTATAAAAATCTGCAGGATCACGCTTCACCGTAAGCGGCTGAGTATCGACCATTAATTGTCCACGATCCAACCACAAGTCATGAATCTGACAGTAGCCAAGCTGATGACCACGGTCTTGAGCGGCCCACATCATAGCGAGACTGGTGTCTTTTTTATAATTGACCCGCTCGATAGGATCCATAATGACGAGTATTTTTAGCGATTTTTCTTGGTTTTGTTGGCTCATTGTTTGACTCATGGTAGGGCTCACTTACGTTATATTATTAGTATAAAACAGTCTCAGTGCCTAACTATACACCGTACTGCTCACGGTAATGTTGCATTTTGGCTAACTGGGTCGCGTCTTTATGTTGGCCGTTTTGTGCACCATGGTCATCTGCCAAATAGCTGATCAAATCATCGATATCGACCAATGCCCGTACTGGTACTGCTAGTGTTGCTGCAAGCTCTTGAATAGCAGAGTGCTCAGCTTGGCCTTTTTCTTTGCGATCAAGCGCGACGATAATACCCGCAACGCTTGCTCCTGCTTGCTCTAAAATCTCGACCACTTCACGCATCGCTGTGCCTGCTGTGATAACATCGTCAAGCACCCAAACAGCCTTGCCACTTACGTCAGCACCGACCAAATTGCCCCCCTTCACCGTGGGTTTTGGCTTCTTTACGATTGTAACCCCATTTTGCATTGATGCCATGATGTAGCCATAACGCTTGGGCGGTCGCTGCGACAAAAGGAATACCTTTATAAGCCGCACCAAAGATGACTAGCTCTTGCTCATTACCGTCATTATTTGCCGCAATTATCTGTTCAGCTAAGGCATCTGCATAACCACGTGCTAGCAGTGATAACATCTCACCCGTTGCAAGCAGACCTGCATTAAAAAAATATGGACTGATACGACCAGACTTGAGGACAAACTCGCCGAATTTAAGTACTTGGTTATCTAAAGCCAGTTGAATAAATTGATGAGATGAAAACGTTGGGTCTTGCAGGCGCGATACGTGAGACATGATGACATTCCTATGGGCAAAAGAGGGGCGAAAAAATTTGCATTATTGTACGCATTATTGATCAGCTTGACCAACCGTTGATCTCGTAATCCTGCATATTGGCATAGCGAGTCAACAAACCACTACGCGACGAGATATTAAAATAACTCTGTCCATCTGCCCGCACTTGTATCTCCCAGCCTAAATGATACGCAGCAACAATGATGTGACCAGCAAATATCCGGATCTGACGATATGCGTGGCGCTGCGTAGGCTCACAGACAATCTGACTGAGCAAATAACTACGTACGTGCTGGCAAATTTGCGCGGCACTATAGCTATGATTGATACTTTTACGAGTACTACATTGCTTTAGCGCATGGACAGCAGCGCTACAGGCCATAATATCTGTCGCCAAACTGCCCTCGCCTGTCTCAAATTGCTGCGGTTGCAAAATCACTTGCCAATCATCGGCATACAGGCTACTCAGCAGTTCATCAGGATTATAGCGTTTGATCAATGCGCGCAGAGAGGCTAAAGACTCGTTAACTTTGTCATTGTTATTTGGCTCAGCCATCTCGTCGCTATCAGCAGAGCCAAACCCATAACGATTGAGTTTTGGATAGGTACGAATCGCCTGCTGGATATCTGACATATCTAATAATGTCATCTTTGATAATGGCGATAATAAGGGCTGATCACTGTGATTTTGATAAAAGCTATCAGGCAATTCGACAAGCTGTGCCGCCTTGAGTAACGATAGATGCTCCGCCAAGGCTTCTGACGCAATCAGCGACCATTTTGATAAGCTATCTGCATTAGGCTGATAGAACCGCGTCGAATTACCATAAAGCCGGCGCAGCTGACCATCTAGGAGACGAGCAGGCTCAGGAATATCACTCAATGGTCTGGCGGGATCAAGGGGGGATCGTTTGGGATCAAAGTTCGGATGTACGATCGCAGGTTGCTGTGAATCAGCTAGCATAAAAGACTGCCCAGCATCGCCTTTTGTGAGCTTGCTACCTTCTGCTGCCAGACTGGCATGAGACAAATGGTCATCAGAAGTAAACGGCTGAGTCATGAAATCTCCATAAACTATCACATATAAAACGAACAAAAACGTTCAAACCGAACAATGATCTTAACGCTAAAAACTACGCTTGATGGTCTAAAATATCACGATAGCCTGTCTGCCAATCAGCGTACTCAAGCCAAGCTAAAGGAATGTTGCTATGTAAACGCTTTCCTGTCACTGATGTCTTTTTTTCATCGATAGTAGGCGCGGCTTCGCCGATTTGTTCACTCAACCAAACACCAAGCTCAAAAGTGGTCACAGGTCTGTAGTCTGTCGCAAGATAGAGTGGCTTTGGTGCGGCTGTCGTCAACACATTGGCAATGATAGTGACCAAGTCGCGATCCATAATACGATTGCTCCAATGCTCGGCGGCTACTGGCTCTTTTTGTGGCTCGCGCGCTTTACGCACGCGCATAAGGCGCTCACGTCCATAAATGCCGCTAGGTCGAATGATGATGGCTTTATCACCAAAGCTTTGCTGCAGTGCTTGTTCGGCTTGCAATATAACCTTTGATGCGTCACGCTCAGGCGTCATAGGTTCAGTATGCTCATCGATCCATTCGCCATTGTCTTGACCGTAAACACCAGTAGAAGAAATAAACACGACGCGCTGCAGGTTCGCCAGATTAGCAGAAAGCGTTGCCAAATGCTGGCTGATCGCTAAGTAACTGTCATGATAACCGCTGGTCGAATACTCATCAGGGGTGACGATAATCGCAATATAGGTAAATGATTGCAGCTGCTCGCTCGTCAGAGTCAGCGCATCAGCCTGCAAAAAATGGGCGCTATCCACTAATGCATAATGATGACGCTCACTACGAGCCAGCCCTGTCACCGAAAAGCCGTCTTGTGCCAGCTTATTGGTAACAGGCAAGCCGATATCACCTTGCCCGATAATAAGTATATTTGGTGTACTCATAAAGCATCTTTCCTTTTATACCACTTATACAACGATTACAGCGCTAAAAGATAACTCTACTTAAAAATACCGTCTGTATGACAGCTGTATATCCTCATTCGCATCGACGCGCTCTTGCCAGTCGTAGCTGGCATTGATACGTAGTGCTTGTTTTTTATCAATATCGTATTGTAAACCGAGGCTTGAGATCGGTTGCCAATAATGACCACGAACGTTGGACTCATCGCTGCTGCCATGATACCAATATGGCAATTGCAATTCAGCTTGCGCGCGTAACTGATTGTTAATCTGATAACGACAGCCGGCATTAACGCCTGCCCCTACCCGAAAGCCTTTATTGATAGCGCGCCCTGCTTGCGCGGTCCCGGCCAAAAACGTATAGCATAGTTGCGGCGGCATCTGACCCGTACCACTGCTTGGCGTACCAAATGCCCACGACCAGCCCGTCTCATAACCCACACTACCCACCAGATGATCTCGCCCGCCCTCTTGTGAGCCATCATTCACTCGCGTCGCCTCAATGCTTGTACCCCACGTTTTGCCTTTTTTGCCAGCATTGATAGGGATTAAAAGAGCGTCCACGAATCAAAGTCGCATTTTGCAAGACCACGCTGTCTGGTTGATTGGGCTTATCATCATCTGTGTCATATAGACGTAAGGTCGCAGCTACCCCTTCTAAATTAAAAAACTGTGAATACCCTGACGCGTGGTCAAGCGTATCATGAAACCCTGCTCTAAACCCAATATCGATATAGTCATTGTCACCGCGCTGACCGATAGCTATCACTCCCAACTGTAGTGGATGCCTATCTATTGGATTATTATCCGATACCTCGATTTGACGTTTGCGTAACCGTTGTCCATCATCTGATAGGCTTGATACAGGATTGATCTGTGCCGATTTTATCTCATTTAAGGTTTGTTTGGCGCTGTTATAATAGCCCAACTGCGCGCGTTGTTGCTTAACGTCATTAAGCTGAGCTTGACGCAACGTATTGTCGGCCGGTGTATAAGTGGCATTTGCCAAAAGATTTTGACTGTTTAATAACTGAATGACATCAGAGGGCACGACCACATAAGCCAGTTGCTTCAATAAATTCTGCTGCGGACGAATAACGTCAATCAGGCGCAGAATCTCAGAAGCACAATTATCCGTGGTAAAGTAATATGGCATTTTTAGCGACTTGGTCTCCCAAACATGGCGCATAACCTGCTGTACTTCACTAGATGTCAGATTCAACTGATACGTCCACGTATCACGCTCGTCATCTTGTAGATACTTTGCGAGCTTTTTGGGGATAAGGATCAATCTCGATGGCGCTGTCATAACTGCCAATCATGGATTTGGTCGCATAGATTGGAAAGCTATCGTTTGGATCACCATCCACCGTATAATTGAGCGCATACGCCTGACTGATTTGATTGGGATCTGCTACGCTCGATTTTTGAATCAATGCGCAATAACGTATGACCAAAGGCAGAGAGTGGGTTGTCCAAATACTCCTCAGCAAACACAATAGATAACTGCTCAGGCGCCAATGTCGACATCCAGTCATCCAGCTCTGGACACTCAGCCGATAGACTCGCATCATCGATAGACAGCGTCTCTTTTAGCCATGCCACTCGTGCTGGGAAACGGCACAGAACGGAATTATTATTGGCTTGAGTTTTTATATGAATGTTTGCTTGGTTATTACCAGTTGTCTGCGATGTGAATTCTTTTGCCAGTGCGACTAGTGTCGCGTCTAATTCTGCGGCTGAATCCTGCTGACCGTTATCACTCAAAAAAAAGCGTGGATCATCGACCAGACTCTCCGTTTTCTTTTTAGATAAAATGCTGCTTTGATTATCGTAAAAATACAATAAGCGTCGCCATGTTGTATGCTGTGCTAGATTATCAGTTTTTGCCTGTCGACGCCATGTTGCCAGTAATTGTTCTGTCGCCATATCTGACCCAGACGCAGTATTATTTTTGAGTATTGTTTCCAGTATTACTGAGAGTAGATGTCTCAATGCGAACAGCATCTTCAGCGTCACTAGGTGACGTACTATCTGATAATTCAGATGAGAGCGCTCCTTCGGTGACCAATAAAGGCGTCGGTAAAAATGCCTGCGTGTTTGCAGAAAACAATAGCGCCGCTATCGCCAATGGCAGTCGCGCTCGCTGACCAATGGTTATTAGAGTATAAGTTCCAGACGAAGACATCGGTTTTATAGACATGAGGCGGGCTCTCACACGTTATTATTTATACGCTATTCGCGCTGTGAAGGTTTATTCTGCTAGAGACTCAAATGATATAAGCAAGCTGCGACCATCTAACTACTTTGATAAACTTTCTATCACAACATCACCAATACTGTTATAAAAGAGAGCTTTATGCCCGATTCATCATTATCTACATTGCCAATGACAATCACAGATGGTTTGCTGTCAGCCGCTACTTGGCTGGCCTCACCAAACTATAATATCAGGCCAGAAGGTCTAAGTATTGATGCCATCATTATTCATAATATTAGCCTACCACCCAATGAGTTTGGTGCGTGCGACTCTAGCGGCACGCATTATGTAAAAGCATTATTCACTAATCAATTAGATTGGGATGCGCACCCTTATTTTCAGACAATCAAAGGTGCAGAAGTGTCAGCGCACCTGTTTATTGAGCGTGACGGGGCTATCACTCAGTTTGTCAATTTTAACGAACGCGCTTGGCACGCTGGACGCTCTAGCTACTTAGGCCGACCTGAATGTAATGATTATAGCATTGGCATTGAGCTTGAAGGGTCAGATTTTGTGTCCTTCACTTCCGCTCAATATGAGAAGCTCGCAGCGGTAATCGCGGCTATTTATGAAGCGTACCCGAAAACGCAGCGACATTTGACAGGGCACAGTGATATTGCGCCAGGGCGTAAGACGGATCCTGGTGATTATTTTGAATGGGCAAGGTTGCGGGAGCTAGTTGCAGGGTTATTACGAAATAACTCTTTATCACTGCAAAAATGATTTCCACATCCAATCCATTTATCTCCGTGATGAAAGTGCTATAATTCGTCAGTTTTTTTGCAACAGCAAATCAGCACACTAGCTCTTACACAACCCTGTACACAACTTAGCAAGATAGGTTCTCATGGCAAAAAGTCGGTTATTTCGTTCAACCATGGTGGTCAGCAGTATGACCATGTTATCGCGTATTTTAGGTTTGGTACGCGATGTCGTATTGCTAGGGGTTTTTGGGGCTGGCGGTTTGATGGACGCCTTTTGGTCGCCTTCAAAATCCCAAACTTTTTGCGACGACTGTTTGCTGAAGGGGCGTTTAGCCAAGCATTCGTTCCTGTGCTGTCCGAGTACAAGGAAAAGTACAGCTTACAGCAAGTACAGATTTTAGTCAGTCGCACCTCGGGCGCACTCTTGCTGGTATTGTCGATGCTGACAGTTGTTGTTATCTTAATCGCGCCTTGGGTAGTGACGTTGTTTGCCCCCGGGTTTGCCGATCAACCTGACAAATTTGCCATTACCGCTGAATTACTCCGCCTTACCTTCCCTTATTTGCTGTTTATTTCTATGACGGCTTTTGCCAGTGGTATTTTGCAAAGTTATGGCCGTTTTGCTGCGCCCGCCTTTGCCCCAGTCCTATTGAATTTATGTATGATTGGTGGTGCGCTGATTTTGGCGCCGATGTTTGATACGCCTATTATGGCGCTTGGCTATGCCGTGGCGATCGCAGGACTATTGCAATTCTTAATACAACTGCCTCAGCTATGGCAACAAAAACTACTGGTCGCGCCCAAGATTGACTTTCAGCACGAGGGCGTTCGCCGCATTCTAAAATTAATGCTGCCGGCTATCTTTGGTGTGTCTGTCACTCAGATTAACTTATTGCTGAACACCGTTTTTGCCTCATTGATGATTGGTGGTTCGGTGTCTTGGCTCTACGCGGCTGAGCGTATGAGCGAGCTACCACTAGGGCTAATTGGTGTGGCGATTGGTACGGTCATATTACCAAGTCTGTCAAAAAGTGAAGCGCAAAAAGACGATGTTAGTTTCAAAAAGACCATCGACTGGGCCGCGCGCCTTATCATTTTGGTCGGTGTGCCTGCCTCGGCTGCGCTCTTTGTACTCGCAGATGTGCTGATGCAAGCCCTGTTCTTACGTGGTGAGTTCACCCTTCGTGATGCCCAGATGAGTGCACTGGCATTGCGTAGTATGGCAGGTGGTATCTTAGGATTCATGCTGATCAAGATCTTTGCCCCTGCATTTTTTGCGCGTCAAGACACCAGAACACCTGTCAAAATCGGCATCATTTCTGTTATTGCCAACATGGTATTTAGTGTCATTTTTATCGGGATATTTTATTTCTTAGAAATGCCATTACATGGTGGCCTAGCCTTGGCAACGACGGGCGCAGCGTTCGTAAACGCAGGCTTGCTCTATTACTTCTTACACAAGCGCGATATTTTCCGTTTTGGCCCCCATTGGAACAAACTATTCACACAGTTTGCCATTTCAACTGGCTCCATGATCGGCGTACTTTATCTCATGTTACCCTACTTTCCTACTGATGAAGCCCAGTGGCAACGCATCATCGCACTCATGATTATGTGTGTCGCCGGAGCGCTCGTTTATGGCGTGGTATTGCTAGCGACAGGTGTCCGTCCTCGCCAGCTCAAACACGGTTAAGCCAACGTAGATATAGGCATGAGCTTGGCTTACGAAACCAAAACAAGCCTATCATCAGAATTGACAATGCTTGCCACCAATCGTTGTCATAATGACCTATTAATGAATAACTGACATTTGAGGTTCGATATGACAACGAAACAGCCACTCTTCCAGCGCTTACCGCTTCTCCTTGCAACAGGTGTACTCGGTACTGGACTACTGCTGAGCGGTTGCAGCAACAATGAGTCTGCAGTCACTGAAACTGCTACCAACAATGAAGAAGTTGCAGCTGTCGTTGATACTTCAGATACAGACACAGCTGAGCAAAAGACACAGCAGATAGCACAAGTGAAACGACTCAGGTCACAGATGATACTGAGAATACAACGACCGTTGATAATGACAATATCAATCCAGTCACTGCTCCGATTAACCAAAAAAGCCTAGTGACCAATCCGACCGAAGCGGGTACGCCAGAGGATACGGTCAAAAAAGCACTAAATACCTTGTATTATGGTGATGTGAAGGATGCGGCAGGCTACTATCAAGTAGATATGGCAAACTTTGAGCAAGAGCTTGCCAACACTCAATCGGCGTTTCAACAAACGGTCGATGGCGTGACGATTACTGATACAACGTACAATGATGACAAAACGCGTGCCACCATCACTGGCGAGTTGATGCTCAAAGGACAAAGCGACCCTGCACCATTGACCTATCAACTACAGAAAATAGATGGTCAATGGAAAATTTTGGGTTAAGGCATTTTGCTCTAATCATCTGCAATGTTGTCCGATGCCACGGCTTTACCAAGCATCACAACATCAGCGATAAACCCGTCCATATCACAAACTTCTGGCATATACCCCCACTGCTCAAAGCCAAGTTTACGGAACAGTCCCAAACTTGGCTGATTGTGGGCAAAGATAAGGGCAACGATATTTCTGATTCCTAAACTGGGCGCTTGCGTCAACATCCAGCGTGTCAACAGACTGCCCAACCCTTTACTCTGATAATCTTGGTTCAGATAGATGCTGATTTCAGTGCTGATATGATAAGCGGTACGCGCATATAAATCACTGAAACTGCCCCATGCAACAATTGGTAGTTTTGTACTCTGTCTATCGGCATCACCTTCTAGTAATGCTTTGACTACATAAATAGGTCTCGTTGGACTGTCTAAATGCTCATCGAACCAAGCTGTACGTTCTTCGAGCGTTACTAATGCCAAATTTGCCGTTGCTTGTTTGCCAGGAATACTTTGGTTATAAATCGCCAAGACTTCTGCCAAGTCTTCTTTACTGGCACGTTGTACCATAAACTGCTGGGTCAGCTGATGTGTCAACGGGGCAGTTGCTATGACATCTAAGGCAACATCGGACATAGAGTCTCCATATTAATTGGCATTATTATTGGTATTCATGATGATAGTAAAAAATCGTCATACTGATAATAGACGTATGTACAAACCATGAAATTCATAGAGCGTCATTCATACTTGCATTATCCGTAGACTATAGGATGTTAGTGTGGCTATTTTACTTTATAATGGCTAATTTTCGACACATCAATTTTGACCATAGATGTGTTTTTTCGTTTTTTATCTGGTCTCATCATAGCTGAAAACTTATGAAAACCTATTTTCTTGAGCAACTGATTGCATCATCAAATGCCGCGTCTACTACTAATGACCCAGTAGAGTTAGCGCCTTGTGTGCTCACTATTGGCAATTTTGATGGCGTACACCTTGGTCATCAGGCAATGCTGGCACAAGTTCGTGATATTGCGCATACCCAAAACTTGGACGCTGCGGTCATGATATTTGAGCCACAACCACGTGAGTTTTTTGAGCCAGCTAAAGCCCCTGCGCGTTTGACCAATCTAGCAGAAAAGCAGGCACTCCTAGCACAACATGGGGTTAAAACCTTAGTGGTGGCAGGTTTTGATGAGGACTTTCGCTCATTATCAGCACAAGCCTTTGCCGATATATTAGCCAAGCGCTTAAATGTAAAAGCGCTGGTACTAGGTGACGACTTCCGCTTCGGTCATGATCGTACTGGCGATAGTCAGTTTTTGCGCGATTATGGTTTGGATGTGACTAACCTACATACCATCACTGATAGCAATATTGACAACGACCACTTGAATGATGTCAATAATGAGGCTGCACGTATTAGCTCTACTCGCATCCGTGACTTGCTATTGGCAGGTGATATTCATGCTGCCAATATACTGCTGGACCGCGACTACGCCATTACGGGGTCGGTCGTCCGTGGCGATCAAATTGGTCGCACTATGGACTTTCCTACTGCCAATATTGATTTGCAGCGAATAAAACCCGCTTTGCACGGTATTTTTGCCGTTGATGTCGTCAGCTTAGATGAGAATGGAGAGGTCATACCTGATGGTTTAATAAAGCTGGCTACTGATAATAATATAGGCGTCGCAGGTTTGCGTCCACATAGTTTGTTCGGTACCGCTAACATTGGCAAAAGACCCTCTGTTGATAAAGGTGATGACTGGCGATTGGAAGTACACTTTCCCAAACTAAAAGCAGATTTGTACGGGTTGAATCTAGAAGTGCGCTTCTTGCACTTTTTGCATGGTGAGCGTCGCTACGATGGTTTGGACGCCTTGAAAGCGGGTATTCATCAAGATGTCACTGACCTACTAGAATGGCGTGATAATCAAGTTTAGCAGTCAGACGTATCTTACATTTTATCAAGTCCAAACTTTTTTGCTGTTGCGATTCCGGTATGTCCTTGACGATAGTATGCGATGACTTGAAGCTTAAAGTCTAGATCGTAACGCATAAAATACCCCATAAGTTGTGTCCAACTTATGGGGGTCAGTTCAATATATTAGGTTTTTTATATCAGCTTTTAGGCATCAGGATGCATTCGTACATTTAACTCATCAATCGTCTCTACCCATGCTGCATCGTTTTGCCATTCTTCTTGCAAGAACATACGCTGGCTATCGGTCCAGAAATTAGCTTCTATCAATTTCTCTTCACTTGATAACTGGTTGTCTGCGATAAACTTATCAATTGCTTCATCAGAGCTATCTAGACCTAACTGAGCAAATAGCTCATTCATATTATATTCTGGCTCACCCAACATACTTTTCTCCTTAAATGGTGTAGTGGTAATTGTGCTTATTATTCAAATTAACCCATTTATTGTAGCAAGCTTTGTGCTAATAGCTGTTAATCAACGTTTATCTAACGTTATCAATTGTATAGGCAGCAAACAGATATTGCCATTTCAAGAGATGCGATAGATTACTTTTTATTTCATCATATCTTTTGGATAAAGAAACTTATAGACATAAAAAAGCCCTCCTATATTAAGATTAAGAGGGCTTTTTTTCACTCAATACTTAAGTTAAGACAGCTATATAACTGCTTAGCTTATTAGCTTATGGTAGTAGGTGTGCTACTGCATCACGCTCTTCGCTCAGCTCTTGCTCAGTGGCGGCCATTTTCTCTTTTGAGAATTCTGATGACACATCAACGCCGTCTACGATAGACCAGTCGCCGTTTTTGCATGTGCATGGGAATGAGTAGATAAGGCCTTCAGCGATACCATATTCCCCATTTGAATAAACACCCATAGAGACCCAGTCGTTCTCGTCAGTACCGAGTGCCCACGTGCGCATATGGGCGATAGCAGCGTTGGCAGCAGAAGCTGCAGATGAGGCGCCGCGAGCTTTAATGATGGCCGCGCCGCGCTGCTGTACTTCTGGGATATACGTGTTTTCGTACCAATCACGATCAACCAACTCTAGCGCTGGTTTGCCATTGACAGTCGCAGCCGTTAGGTCTGGATACTGGGTCGATGAGTGGTTGCCCCAGATGGTCATGTTTTTGATGTCATTGACAGTGCTGTCAGTTTTTTCGGCTAGCTGTGCCATCGCACGGTTATGATCTAGGCGAGTCATGGCGGTAAAGTTACGTGGATCTAGGTCTGGTGCGTTACGCTGAGCGATTAGCGCGTTGGTGTTGGCAGGGTTACCGACGACCAATACTTTTACATCACGGCTAGCGACTTCGTTTAATGCTTTGCCTTGTGCTGAGAAAATCGCAGCGTTGGCTTCTAGTAAGTCCTTACGCTCCATACCTGGACCACGTGGACGGGCACCGACGAGTAACGCGTAGTCAGCATCTTTGAATGCCACATTTGCATCATCAGTTTGGACAATACCAGCAAGCAATGGGAATGCGCAGTCTTCTAGTTCCATGACCACACCCTTTAGGGCATCAAGCGCTGGTGTGATTTCAAGCAATTGCAAAATAACTGGCTGATCTTTACCTAGCATCTCGCCAGATGCAATACGAAATAGCATCGCGTAGCTGATATTACCAGCGGCACCAGTGACGGCAACACGTAAAGGCTGTTTCATTGACATTGAATACTCCCCTAATTGATGATTAGATCATTCATGATTGTAATAGATGATTATCTTTTTAGATATCGACTTGTTTGCTGCACAAAGGCAGCGCTAAACCGAGAGCTAGTGTAGCACTTCGTTTGGCAAATCGTCTAGAGACAATCAGAGGCTTGCCGCGGATTCTCACGGATTATATTGTTACATTTTATACGAAAAGAATATCTATAAGCTCAGAGCCTATAAATAAAGGGGCTGTATAATTTTTAGATACGGCCCATAGTATGTTTTATCGCTATGAGACGAGTAAATAAGAGCATAAAAATGACAATGTAATACGGGCAAGTTTACTCAGATTTTATTAAAAACAGTACCGAAAAGGATGTAGAAAAGAACGGTAGACTATCTAAAAAATAGTTAAATAAAAGCTATCTACCACCTGAAATGATGAATTGGCTGCCGCAGTTATCTACAACATTGTGACAAGTGCCAAAACTGCTACCCTCATAGCACACATGGATATCCGTCAGTATCGATTGACGACGACTGCCTTCTTGGCAAATGAGATCGACACTATTTGATGACATACCACTATTTAGGCGCGTCATTTGACTAATAAATCGAGATTTAGAGACTGTATAACTGTTGCCCGTATTCAGCTCGTTAGGAAGCTTTAGTTCACCAGCGTAGTTAGTGATTTGTCGGAAGTAGCGACTGGCACTCAGTGGGCTACAAGCACCATAGCGCTGCCACGTTTGGCTACGTACTGTCGTATCAGGCATGATGCGATTGACAACCTTTAGTTGTAGTGGTGTCAAACGTGGCTCGCTACCACGACCACAGCGTTCGCCGTAGCCCATGTCTAAGCCTGAAACTGTTAACGAATAGCCTTCTAGACATTGACGCATGCGGGCTCTTGTCGGCTGCATGCTACATAGCGCGGGGGTCATCTCGACCATCAATACGCGCTGGCCAGCTTTGACCGTGCTCGCCGCATATGCTGGCGTAAGTATAAGACCTTGTATGATTAACAAAGCACCAAAACTCGTCGTTTTATTAACTTTACCCATATGATGCCTATTTATCAAACTTCCACTTATCAAACTTCCACGGAACTGCACCAAGAAACTGGATGTCTTAAATTTTGAGCTTGTTTCTGCTTTCGTATTAGATGACCGGGGCACCTGAATCAGTAACGGTTGCCGAGTTTTCGATAATACAGGCAGTTTGAAGTATTTTTTGATCATAGGGCTGGGAGCAATTAGCAATGATAAAACATGGGCTATCACTTAAATCATTGTGCCAACAGCATTAAACACATAGCGATCTAAGAACAAGACTGAAGAACATAAACGTCAATTAAAGCAATGGTAACAAAATGTCTTTTTTAATCTATAGCAAAAACGTAAACGTTGTCGTGCTCGTCAACAATTGCAAAATTAAGTTCAGTATTTATTGTATAAAGTACTAAGACTTGCTGCCATTTAGCCCATAAAAAATAGACCATTAACTATAAAAGCTAGTGGTCTATTAAATACGAATTCACTGATTAAAAAGCAGCAGGTATTGTACCCATACGTTGACTGATTGGCTGGCTACGACCCAGCAGACTGCTATAGATAGTAGCGTTTTCCATCACGTGTTTGACATAGTTACGCGTTTCAGGAAAGGCAATCGATTCGACATATTGATCTGCGGCGATTGCGCCATAGGTTGGTTGCCAGCGTTTGGCATTATTAGGACCCGCGTTATAGCCTGCGGTTGCCAATACTGGCTGATAGTTCAGTTTACTTAAGATATCACCCATATACCATGTACCATAACGGATATTGGTATCACCACTATTGGCACGGCTCGCACTATAAGTCTCACCTAAGTTACGCGCGATATATTTTGCCGTATCAGGCATGACTTGCATCAATCCGCTGGCGCCTACATTTGAGCGTGCAGAAGACACAAAACGGCTCTCTTGACGCATGATGCCATAAGCCCACGCTGGATCAATGCCTGCTGATTGACTATAACGCACCACTGACTCTTGGTGCGGCATAGGGGTGCGAAAGTGCCAAGCTATTGACTCTATCGGTATTATCGACGGCATAAATCGCCCGATCAAGCCAGCCCATGTCATACGCTTGACGCGCCGCCGCGATAATGAGATTGTCATCACGATTATCACGAGCCTGCTTCACCGCCCAGTTCCACTCGCGGTTGGCATAGGCGCGATTGGCATCAGAATTATATAGCGCGAAAGCGCGAGCAAAGTTAGCGTCTTGCATCACGCGCGCGCGGTCAGCGGTACTGACATTAGGCAAATTGCTACCACCTAAGCGGCTGGCATCAAAGCGCTGACCGATCCTGTCTTTTGCCATCAAGCCATAGTAGTCATTATTTTTCGCTAGGTTTTGATACATTTTTTTGGCGGTATTGCGCTTACTGCTATTGCTTGATTGCTCATAAGCACGAGCCAGCCAGTATTGCCACTGTTCATCCTTTTGAATTTCACCATCCATTTTTGAAATAGCTTCAACCACATCATCCCAGCGGCCAAAGCGGATTGCCGCCATGGCATAGTCTTCAGCTTCTTCAAAGTTAAAGTCATCATCTAAACTATGGCGGAACCAGTCTACTGCTTCAGCATTAAAACCGTCATCGGTATTGTGGTTCATGCGCTTAACGCCAAGCGTACGATAGGCGTAACGACGCGTTTCGTCATTCAATAACTTTATAGCGCGCTGATTGTCTTGCTTGATATCAAAGTCTAATTGCAGGGCCGCTTCTCGATAGGATTTATCTGCGACACGGCCAATAGCATATAGGTATAGGTATTGATTGGTTTGACTGGCGGGCTCGCGGCCAAAGCGGCTAAAAAACGACGAGGGATTGAGCTGAATTTCACTAAGCGCCGAATAGGCAATCGGTGTCCCTAAGCGCGATGATAATGCCATGATGTCGCCTGTCTTACCGACACGCAGCATCCGCTTGAGACGAGCAGCGCGATCCTGATTGCTAATGAGCGCGTTGTTATTCATCTCCATCGCTAGCTGCTCACACAAGGCAGGCTGCTTTTTGGTGGTTAGCCAAACATCAGATTTGGCTGCCATGGCGCGCATGGTATCACCGCCATTATTGAACCCAAGGGCGATAGCGCAGCGCTCACTGGCATCAGCATTGGTAATCAGATTTGCCACTTGTCTGACAGAGGCGTAGTCATTCGACCCCGCTTTGCTCTCCGCAAAATCAGCCACCAACTTCTCAGCCATGACCGTATCTGGATACTGACGCACAAACTGTGATACGGCCGCTGAACTTTGTGAATTGAGATCTAAATTCATCCGCCAATAGGTTGGATACATGGCAAATAGACCGCCGCTCATGATTTGCTCATAATTATAGAGCGCACCCACATCGCCGCGATCCGCTGCGATAGCCGCTGCCATAAATGAGTCAATACTACGGTCTTGCTGATAATTGCTCTCTTGTTGGTAGCTTTCCTCATCGCCCCACGTCAACTCTGCACAAGCTACTTGTGACATACCAAGCGCGCTTATAGCGGTTGCCACACTCAATGCGCTTATCCACAACGAGCCTACTGTGAGTCGTTTCGACGTCTGCTTTTGACTGGTAAATTCTTCATCCTTGATGCTATGAGCAACACGCAACTTTGTCATACTGACTCTCTTTATGATGTCTCTACAAATATTTGAATAACGGTTCGCTAAGTACCGCCAAGGGTATCGCAATCATCATACTATACTCATTGTGCTTTCAACTATCTCCTTTACCTTTTGTTAATAAATAGGAGAGCACGGTGTAACATAGAAATGATAACGAGCCTCAGTTTTTATAAATGGTAATATTAATCACAGTAAATAATTGATACTGCTATGAATTATTTATCATATTGACAACCCATCGCCTATGCTAATTTTTCACATTAGTACAGGGTTGTGATAAAATACGCCACCTGTTAATCGGCTACTTCGTTATATTTTTGGTCAATCATGGACTTCCCCTTATGAGTGTTACTGTATTCAATCCCCGCATCGATGACGATGCTGCTGCTGAGACGACTGTCACCGCACGTGCTGTCACTGCACTCAAGGAGCAAAGTTCAGCCCAAGCGCCCGTCGAAAAAGCCGCAACCAAGAAGGTATTCATCACCACCCAAGGCTGTCAGATGAATGTCTATGATTCAGACAAAATGCTCGATGTGCTCGGTGACTCGCACGGCATGCAAGTGACGCACAACATTGATGAAGCCGACGTGCTGTTGATGAATACCTGCTCTATCCGCGAAAAAGCGCAAGAAAAGGTGTTTTCAGAGCTTGGGCGCTGGCGCAAACTCAAAGAAAAACGTCCTGATCTCGTGATTGGCGTTGGCGGCTGCGTGGCCTCACAAGAAGGCGACAATATCCAAAAACGCGCACCTTATGTGGATATGGTGTTTGGCCCGCAAACCTTGCACCGTCTGCCTGAGCTGTATGACCAATCACATGAGCAGCGTGATATCGCGCCTAAAAACCGTATCGGTACGATTGACGTATCCTTCCCCAGTATTGAAAAGTTTGACTTTTGCCTGAGCCAAGAGTAGAAGGCTACAAAGCCTTTGTCTCAATCATGGAAGGCTGCTCAAAATATTGCTCATTCTGCGTCGTTCCTTATACACGCGGTGAAGAATTGTCGCGTCCACTTGACGATGTGCTGGCCGAGATTGATAGCCTTGCCGCGCAAGGTATCCGCGAAATCAACCTACTTGGTCAAAACGTCAACGGCTATCGCGGCGAAAAAGACGATGGCAGTATTTGCCGTTTCGCTGAGCTGCTGCATTATGTCTCGCACGTCGATGGTGTGGAACGTATTCGTTATACCACCAGCCATCCGCTTGAGTTTACCGATGATATCATTGACGCTTATGCACAATTGCCAGAGCTGGTATCGCATCTGCATCTACCTGTACAAAGTGGCTCAAACGCGATTTTGGCGGCGATGAAACGCAACCATACCATCGATGTGTATATCGATCAGATCAATAAGCTCAAAGCCATCCGCCCAGACATTCACTTGTCGAGCGACTTTATCATTGGCTTTCCTGGTGAGACTGATGAGGATTTCCAAGACACGCTAAACTTAGCAAAAGAATTGAACTTCGATCACTCGTACAGCTTTATCTACTCCAAGCGTCCGGGCACGCCAGCTGCTGAGTTACCAGATGATGTCAGCTTCACCACCAAAAAAGCGCGTTTGGCTGAGTTCCAAAAAGTGATCGTTGACTCGACATTGGCCAAAACGCATGAGATGGTCGGTACAACGACTCGCGTCTTGGTTGAACAAGTCGCGAATCGCCATCCAGATTGCCTAATCGGTACAGCGGACAACACCCGTACGGTGATGTTCCCTTACGATCCTGAGCGCAGTGATGAGCTGCTTGGTAAAATTGTCAGCGTACGTGTCACCGATTTTGTCAGCCCGCATATGGTGAAAGGCGAGCTAATCGAAGTATTAGCATAGTGGTTAAGGTAACAATGGTTAAATTATAAGTTTGAATAAGAATAAAAAAGCCGTTCACTATAATAGCGAACGGCTTTTTTGCGGGTGAATGTTAACCATCACTATTCTGATAACCAATCTGTCTTCCGTAGCTGCTGCTTGGTCTCACGGCGACGTTTCTTGCGGACAATATCGATATCTTCTTTTCATGAATACCGCCTTTTCTTAACAGGGGGATCAAGCGCCAAATAATTACGCGGTTTCACTGCGCCTAGCGAGTGCTGTGCACCTGATTCAGTCTGCTTGTCTAACTGTCTCTCAATTTGTTTAGCCTTTTTTAACGTTTGTTTTAAGCTCATATAGTTACCTATTCTTTAATCCTTTTTAGATACCAACGCCGAAAATCATCTTAGCGAGGAAAACGAGCGCAAATTGTATATCCAGTACATTAAGCAAGTTTGACGACGCTAAGAGGATTTGCAGGTTTGGTATTAGCCCTTAATACACATGACCTGCTTCAGCGTATGCACCACTTCAACCAAGTCTTTTTGATTGGCCATCACTTCATCAATGTCTTTATATGCGCCAGGGATTTCATCGATAACGCCTTTGTCTTTACGACATTCAACACCATCGGTTTGCGCTTTTAGATCATCAATGGTGAACGCGCGTATCGCTTTACCACGGCTCATCTGTCGCCCTGCCCCATGTGAGCAAGAACAAAACGACTCTGTCGCACCCAGACCACGGACGATAAAGGATTTTGTACCCATCGAGCCGGGGATAATGCCAAGCTCACCGGCATAAGCACTGATTGCGCCTTTACGCGTCACGTAAACCTGCTCGCCGAAATGCACCTCTTCATTGACATAGTTGTGATGGCAATTGATGGCTTCTTTGGTCAGGGCAAATCGTGGCAATCCTGCTTGCGGCGATTGCAGCGCCTTAATCACCAAACGCATCATCTCGCGGCGATTCTCTAGCGCGTAATCCTGCGCCCAACCAACTGCCCTCAACATAATCGGCAAAGCTGTCAGACCCTTCGGCAAAGTAAGACAAATCACGATCAGGCACATGACCAAAGCGTGATTGACGCTCTTTTGGCCAGATTGATAAAATAGCGCCCGATACAATTACCAATACCGCGACTACCAGAATGCAGCATCACCCAGACATCTTGGTTTTCATCCAAGCACAGCTCGATGAAATGATTGCCACCGCCAAGTGTGCCCAGCTGTTTGGCCCACGTACGCTCAAAACCTTTAAGCATTTTGAGTAAGCCTGGGTGCTTATCGGTAATCGGTTTTAGGCGTTTGCCGAGCGGATCAAGCGTGGAGCTTTTTGCTTGGATTTGCTTGTGCATATTAAAACCCACCGGCACTTGCTGCTCGACCACCAAGCGCAGCGCTTTAAGCTATCAGGCAGATCACTTGCGGTTAGGGATAAGCGCACGGCGTTCATACCGCAGCCGATATCTACGCCGACCGCCGCAGGAATGATGGCAGACTTGGTCGGAATCACGCTGCCAACGGTCGCGCCTTTGCCAACGTGTACATCAGGCATAACCGCAATGTGCGAATGTACAAACTCTAGCTGAGCCAAGTTGCGTAGCTGCTGCATCGCGCCTTGCTCGATATCAGAGGTGTAAATCTTGACAGGCACGCCATGTTTGCCACTTTTATTTAACGTTAATTGAATGCTCATTATTTAATTTTCCGTTTTTTTATTCTTAAAGCCATGCATTTTTTCAATTCGCTTATTTATATTTTTTAGACATTACTTATCTTTCTCAATTAAACATAATGGTTTAATAAGAAAAAAATTATTATCTAAGAAATTATAGGCAATAAAAATCCGTATTTTTATTAATTAAAAATCAATAAAAATTCATGGCTGCTTTATTATGGACGTTTTAAAGAAGAATCTTTCATACCAAAAATAAGGGCGTAAATATTATGCGCGCAGGTAGACAATTGCTAAGTGTTAGCGTGAATGATTTTTGGTAATAAAGATACAGCAGAATGTTGGATAAACAGATAACAGCAAGCACAAAACTACTTAGCACTATCGCATCGCTATTTTAACAAAGTAGATTTAGAGGAAGGATGGAGCGAGTACATATATAGTCGAACCACTATTAAAGTGTTACAGCGTTAGACTCGTTTAGCCTGCTACTGTAGTACTTGCACTCGTCTGCCTTGTACCACTTTTAATATTGATTGACTATAGGAGGCTATTCATTGATATGAATAGATAGAATATCACTCAATAGCTATATAGTCAGTTCAAAATAAAATTGTTATGGCTAGGACAAACATCATAAAACAATTTGGATAAGTCGTTTTCCATCCAGCCTTGGCGTAGAAACTTCACTTGAGCCCATTTCTTTTCGATAGGGTTTAGGTCTGGGCTGTACGGCGGCAACCAAAGAATACGATGCCCGTGCCTGTTTAGTAGCTTTTGAATGCGTTTGCTTTTATGAAATTTGGCGTTATCCATCACAATCACGCATTTTGTTTTAAGACTTGGGATTAGTTTGTGTTTGCACCAGTGATAGAAGACAATGCTGTTGATGTTTGTCTCAAAGTAATCAAGCGCAAACAGCATCTTTTCATACAGAGCACCAATAACGTTGGTTCGCCTTTTACCTTGCCAGTTGTAGCTATCGATACAAGGCTTACCAATCGGTGCATAACCATGAGAGCGAATGGTTTCAGACTCAAAGCCACTTTCATCCATATAAACGATGGGATAGCCTTGCTGCGTAAAGCTATTAAGCTTTCCCTGATACACCGCTCTTTTTATTGGGCAAGCTTTTGGATGCTCTAATGTCTTTTTTTTTGACTGATGCCTAGGCGCTTTAGGGCATGATAAATGCCTGTTTTACTACAGTTTAGACGACGGGCTCGCTCATACTGGTAATCATCAGGATGTTCTTTAACATCATTAAGTAGCACGTCATCTGGTATTTTATAGGGTTTGGTTTGCCTGGTTGTTTTGCTATGAACACGCCGCTTCCAGTTTTGTATCGTGGTTGGGCTGAGGTTATAGAATTCAGCTGCCTCGGCAAAGGTCATACCCTCGTCTAAGCTTTTTAGCACTTGTTTGCGAAAATCTAGTGAGTAAGTCATGGTCTTTATAATAACAATTGGGTTTGATAATTAGTTTATAACATTTTTAAGTGGGATTGACTATATATAAATTTAGCCAAACCTTTTCGAAGTCTTCATTGTTGTCATGCTTTTCATACATTCAATCTTTAAAAACGTCTTAACAGTTATATAGGACACGATGATTCCTCCATAGGTTGTGGCTAATGTCAGGGCGACAATAGCAAGTTTATTAAAAGCATTTATAGCAAGACTATAAATCAGTGAGATAATAATAACGATTTAAAAAATATTGTCAACTATTAATTTTTGAATAACAAAAACGCAATACTATAGCGATTCATTTAATAAAGTGATTATTTCAAATAATAACTAATAACTTTTTATAGCATAAAACTATTAATTACTTCAGCAAACAAAGCCGCTGCAATGATGATAAAGATAATGCCGCAACCACGATTAAGCCATGCTAAACGATTACCAACATCGAGCCAACTTGCCAGCTTTTTTCCGCCTAGCGTATAGACAATCTGCCAAATGGTTTCGCTCATGAATAGCCCAATGGTCAATAAGATATATTGCGGCCATAGTGGCACACTAAAATTAATAAACTTAGGAAAGAACGCTGCGAAAAATAATATCGCTTTTGGATTAGATAAAGATACCCAAACCCCTGTACGGAATAAAGTGAGATTGCTCGGACTTGTCTTGACCGCAGCACTCGACAGCGAGCGCGGCTGCGGTGTAATAGCTTGACCTTCAAAAGCCCCATAGTCGGCCTCAACCTCAGCACTTAACTCCTTGGCATCGCTCATCAAGCTACCATCACCCGCATCACGCCATGAGCTGATGCCCAAATATACCAAGTATGCCGCGCCCACGGCTTTGATAATTGTGAGCAGCCATGGCGACTGGCGACTGATCACATCCAGCCCAAGCAAAGTCGATAGCAGCAAGATAAATAGCCCAAGGCTCAAACCTGCCAGCGTCCATAATGTGCGCTTCACACCATAGTTCATGCCATACTGGAATGCCAACAACATGTTGGGACCTGGTGTTGCGGAAATCAAAAACGTACTTGCGAAAAATACTGCAAACAGATGCCAAGACATCAGCTAACCCCTACTTTGTTATATATAAATGCTTCTTATACGAACAGCCACATCGCCAAAAGAAATACCGCCATTCAGGCGGTATTATTGATACTTCTCACATTATATACATATGTTTGCCACTTTTATAGCGTATCGACACCTCTATAAGCTACTTGGCAGTACAACTGTCTAATAGTTTTTGCAAAAAGCCGTCACAACGTTCGATTTCGATCAGTTCTACATATTCATCCGCTTTGTGTGCCTGCTCAATACTACCAGGGCCACAGATGATCGTAGGGATGCCTGCATTGGTAAACTGACCACCTTCCGTTGCGTAAGCGACTTTATGACGCTCATCATCCCCCTGTCAGAGCTGCTATTAATGATTGTAGCTCAGCGCTGTTATTATCCGTCATGGCAGGAACACTCTCTTCCTGCATCAGCTCGATACCCGTCTCAGGCGCACGCGCTTGCATTTGCGCATTTAACTCAGCAACTTTTGCTTGAATAGGCGCTAGTATATCGTCTTGGGTCATGTGCGGCAGGTTGCGATAGTCAAAAGTGAACTCACACAGATTGGGCACGATATTGGTGGCTGTACCGCCGTGTATAGTCCCTACTGACAATGTCGAATAAGGCACAGTAAACAATGCATCATTGTCATCACGAGTGCTCAGTTCTTCAGCAAGCGTGTCGACATAGCCCACCAATTTGCTTGCATAGCTGATCGCATTGACCCCTTGTCCAATCAATGAAGAATGCGCCGATTTACCATGGACACGGCAACGATACACCGCAATACCTTTATGCGCAACCACCATCGCCATATTGGTTGGCTCACCGACGATGCAATAATCAGGGGTGATACCGCGCGCTTTTAAATCCGCCAAAATCAATGGCGCACCCAAACAGCCCACCTCTTCATCGAACGACAGCGCGAGGTGCAATGGGCGACGCAGCTGACCGCTATTAGATAGCTGTACAGCTTGTGGCAATATTGTCAGCGCACACGCGATAAAACCCTTCATATCGCACGCACCGCGTCCGTATAGCTTGTCACCACGTATCGTCGCGGTGAACGGCTCTGATGTCCAGTCTTGACCATCGACAGGCACGACATCAGTATGACCTGAGAGCACCAAACCGTTATTAATTTGGTCAGCGTTTTCGCCAGCGGGTACGGTCACAAACAAGTTGGCCTTGGTCTTTGCCTCGTTAAAGGTCAAATCTACCGTCAGACCAAGCTGCTCACAATACGCTCTCACATCATGAATCAATGCTAGATTGGAGTGTCGACTGACCGTATCGAAAGCGATAAGCCTAGACAGCCAATCAAGGCTATTACTCGGATGCGTAGCAGGGTTTAACTGTTGGTCATTGCTAGCATTGTCATTAGTATCTTGGATCATAAAATATCCCTATTATGATTTTTAAGAATTATGTCTTAAAAGTCATTTCTTAAAAGCCATTTCTTAAAAACTATGAGGTATCAGATTTGTCTTATGATGGATTATTCTGATTCATCACGTCAAGCACGGGTGGCATCGGTTTTGGCAACTTGCCTTCTGCTTGTAGCTCTTTGGTGGTTTTGGCATTGATAGATAGTCCAGCAATCAGGGCGATGTCTTTTACAGGCTTGCGCTTACGCGTCGCAAAACTCACAGGCACCATACGAGCAAACTCGTAGATATAAAGATAAGACTCCTCTCCCCCCTCAAAATCCTCTTCTTCTTCTAACCGAATGCCACCAATTTTAGCCAAATCTGAGAGCATCTCATTCTCTTCGCTACTCAAATTACAATCAGTAATACCAAAACCCGTCATAAAGCCGTTTGACCACTGTTTCAATGCCATCACGCGCTCGTATAAATCATGTTCATCATCAGGGATCAGCGGCATATAAGCGTAGGCATCATCTTTATCTTTTAACTGAAACACCGTGTCTTCTGCTTCTTCTGTCAGCAACGTCAATGCCGCCTCTGGTAGCGGTGCAAAGCTCAGCTCTTCAAACACCTTTGCCCATGTGGCCTCATCAGGCGCGTTACACGCCGTCATCAGCCCTGTCATCAGGCCGTGCACCTCACTGATAGACACGTCCGTCCAATCATCAAACGCAGTCAGCCAAGTATTCCAGCCAGAGATATTATCATTCATAATAGAGGTCCTAGTAGTTGATTACTGTTCAAAAATAAAAATAGTCACGACAAAATGTCTGGGACTTAGATTAACACACCAAGTGCAACGCTAATTAATATTATAGAACGCCTGCATAGGCGTTTTAAACCCTAATCGTTTTCTTGGTCTGTTGTTTAGTTTGTTCTCAATGTCCTGTATTTCATTATCAGAGACTTGTCTAAAGTCACAACCCTTAGGCAAGTACTCTCTGATAAGGCCATTGGTATTCTCGTTGGTTCCTCGCTGCCATGACGCATAAGCATCGGCAAAGAAGAAAGGGCTAAAGAGCTTTTGTTTCACCTTCTTATGCTGAGCAAACTCTTTACCATTGTCAGAGGTAATGGTCTTAACCTGCAACCTCACTGGCGCTAAGAGTTCTATCATTGCCTCTGATACTTGCTGTGCTGTTTTATGACCCACACGCTTCATCTTCAGCAGCCCCGTTTTACGTTCAACGAGCGTGACAATCGCTTGCTTGTGATGCTGACCGATAACGGTATCCGCTTCCCAATCTCCAATACGTGAGCGTTCTTCAACAATACAAGGGCGCTCATGAATCGAGACTCTGTCATTGATACGGCCTCGAGTCTCAGCGGTTAGACGCTGCCGGTATGGTTTTCCTTTACGTCTGAGACACTGCCACAATGTACCGCCCTGCCTCTTATCACGCCAAATATAGCGATAAATGCTCATATGACTGATACCAGCATGAACGCCAGATATTTGCTCAGGACTCCAGTTCTCTTTAAGCTTGTCTGTCACCCATGCCCAGAGGTCAGTCACAATAGTTGTGGCGTTGTTAGCCCGTCTGTCACAAGCCTTGTTATTAGCATGCTTTGCTCGGTAACCTCGTAGGCTTTTATTACGCCTAAGCTCTCTTGATATGGTACTGGGACTTCTGTTTAACACCCTCGCTATAAAATTAATACTATGTTTTGCCCCTTTAAGGGCATAAATCTGGTATCGTTCACCTAGGCTTAGATGTGTATAGCTCATGGTTGCAATCTCACTTTGGTCGGTGGATAAAAACTTTGATGCTAGCGCATCTAGGTCTTTTTTCACCCTTGCATTTGGTATTGCACTTCATGTGTTAATCTAAGGGACAAATCATCGATAGATAAAAGTAAAAAGACAAAGCCTCGTACTTGTAATTACTTTGTTGATATAGATATTATGCGGTCACCTATGGCATTATTAAATGCAGCGAACAAAATTCATTCACGCTTACTTGTTAAGGATAAAAACTGACTATGTATGATCAACTTAGAATATTAGAAAAATGGTACTCGACATCAAAAACAGTATCAGCTTGTCAGTGCTGAACTTAGCAGCCTAAAACAACACCCTGTTAGCGATGCAAAAGAAGTCTCTGCTCTAAAAAACAAGCTTGATGCCAGCCACAGCGAGCGTGATGGCGCAAAAAAACAATTAAATGACCTCGACAAGCGCTATCAAAGCCTTGCTGAAGCGCACCATATGATTGGTGAAGAACAAGACAAACTACAAAAACAAATCAGCCAATTACAACAACAAAATAGCGAGTTGCAAAGAAGAATCAGTTGGCAGCAGAGCGTACGCAAGTCGTCTTGCAACGCTTAACCCGCATCGATCAAGCAGAAAGCTAACGCATTCCTGTAATAGATAGCAAAATATGCTACTTATTAAACCGCCCAACGCTATTTGTAAAACCTGATATCACTCATTCCACTGACCAGACATTGTAGGATGTATCATGACCGACAACCAAAGCAACGCTATAGAAAAACAGCCAAAAAATAACCCATCACAAAATACTCAAGTACCGAATAAAGACGTAGCCGTACAAAAATCCACTCAATCGGGGCGAGCACATCCAGCACATCGTCTCAAGCCAATGGCAAAGCGGCTGAGCCCCAGATCAAAAAAGTCGATATCGCGATTGCTGGCGTGACTTATCCAATTTTTGTCCCGTTCATGAGCAAGAAGAGCTACTATCGGCGGTCTCTTATATCAATAACTATGCGCTTGATCTAAAGCGAGATGCACCAAGCCTCAGTCAAGAAAGCATACTGGTGCTGTGCTGCTTGAATTTATACGAAAAAATCCATGCCAACCAAAGAAGTGATGAAGACCGCTTGCAAAAGATAAGCAATCACAGGCATTGCTAAATAAAATCATGAAAGACGCCCACTCTATTTTGTAATAGTGCGGTGTTGTCTCAGCAGACAGATCGTTCAAAACATGCATGATCTAATAGTGTGCGATATGATGAAAAAGCATCAAATCTATTAGCGCTTAGCCTACTAAAGCTAAGCGCTTTTTTATGGTCAATCGTTTTTATCTACCTGCTTACGCATAAGGTTTGTAAGTCTTGCCTGCGTGAAAGTCTGCCTGATGCTCATAATTGCAAAAGAATAATTCTTGGGCTGATTCAGTATTACCATCCCTGGTTGTCGCTAAGCTAGGCTTAGTTTCAAGGACACCGCGATATTCCGCCAAACTGTTACCACAAAAATTGCACTGACGCGGTGTGGTGACATCACCCTCTTTGGCATCATGCTTTTGGGTGGACGTGGGTACATAAACTTGTAAAAAGCCCACATGGAAGCCCAGATAATAAGAATGACAATAATAACGGCAAACACGGCAGCGCTCCTTCAACGACAAATAAACGTAATGAATAACAAGAGTGATGACACTTACCATGATCCAAGACGCTCGAATGCCTAAATTTTACCGTCAATAATGGTAATGGCACAATGCCTTTACGGTTAATTGTCGATGATGCTGGTTGTCATTCATAGCACTGACGAATAGCCAAGTGCTATAGCAACAAAAAACTGGCCACAGTGAGCCAGTTTTTGTATCAAAACCTAAGATTAAAGGCTAGCAGTTATAGCTGTAGCTCGCTGATATCAGCCACAGACAAGAACAAGGCGCGTACCTGCTTGAGCAAGGCTAAGCGGTTATTTTTGAGCGCTGCATCGTCGCTGTTGACCATCACATTATCAAAGAACTGCGTCAACGGCTCATCTAAGCTCGCCAGCGTTTGCAATACTTGCGTATAGTCCGCTTGCTCAAGCAATGGCTGTACCACTGTCTGTGCTTGCTGCACATTTGCATATAAATTTTGCTCAGCAGTCTCAGATAGTAGCGCTTCATCGACCGTATCAGCAACATCGACTTCTGACTTGGCCAATATATTGGCAACACGTTTGTTTGAATCCGCGAGCATTGACGCTTGTGACAGCTCGCTAAATGCTTGTACGGCGCGAATACGCTGATCAAAAATCAAGCGGCATATGCGGGTTAATCGCTTGTACGGCCTGAATCGTATCGACGCTGACACCCTGCTCGGTATACATCGCACGATAGCGCGAGTTTAAGAACGCCATCACTTGGGTAAAGGTGTCACCCATTTTGGCAATCTTGGTACCTTCAGCATCGCTATAGCCTTTAATCGCTTGCTCAACGAGCGCTACCAGATTAATAGGTAACTGCTTTTCAATCAAAATGCGCAAAATACCAATGGCAGAACGACGTAGGCTAAACGGGTCTTTTGAACCCGTCGGTGCTTGGTCAATCGCAAAGATACCAACGAGCGTATCTAGGCGATCAGCCAACGCTAAGCAAATACCAACTGGTGTTTGCGGTAATACATCACCACTGAACTTGGGCAGGTATTGCTCTTCCAAGCTTGCTGCAACTGCCTCAGGTTCCTCATTCAAACGTGCATAATACGTGCCCGCGATACCTTGCAATTCAGGATACTCACCGACAAGCGAGCTGGCCAAATCTGCTTTGGATAAAATACCCGCACGTACAGTGTCATCGACGTTGATATCGTGGCCTTGCTGCTGCATTAGGGTAGCAATAAACGCGGCAAGCTTAGCAATACGCTCAGACTTCTCCCAAATCGTACCCAATTTGTCTTGGAATACACGAGTTTTTAGGCTCTCTGTGAGTGCAAATAACGGCTGCTTTTGATCTTGTAAGAAGAAAAACTCGGCATCAGCCAAACGTGGACGCACCACTTTTTCATTACCTTCAATAATCTGATTGGGGTCTTTAGACTCAATATTGGTGATAAAGATAAAGTACGGCTGCAATTTGCCCGTTTTATCCGTCAAGCAAAAATACTTTTGATCCGCTTGCATGGTCGAGATAAGCGCTTCTTGTGGCACTTGTAAAAAGCGTGCTTCAAAGCTTGCTCGTAGCGCAATGGGGAAATCAACCAATGCGGTAACTTCGTCCAACAAATCCTGCGGTACGATAGCATCAGAATTAACTTCATCTGCCAATGCTTTGACTTGGTTTTTGATCAGCATTTGGCGCTTATCAAAATCTGCCACGACTTTTAAACCATCTAACAGTTGCTCATAGTCATTGGCATGAGCAATATCATGGTAGTCAGGGCTGTGGAAACGGTGCCCACGAGTTTGCGAGCCTGTCTCATGCCCTTGGATAGTGGCATCGATAACAGTGTCATCCTGCATCAATACTACCCACTGGACGGGACGAACAAACTCGTTGCGACTGGCACCTGAGCGCATACGTTTGGCAATCGGTAGGCTATCTAACGCTGTTTGAAAAATAGCTGGCAGTAGCTCGGTAGTCGCTTGACCACTGATCGTTTGCTCAAAGCCGACATAGTCACCTTTATCGGTGTTAATGGTCGTAAGCTCGCTCGCTTCGATACCTAAGCCTTTAGCAAAACCTATCGCCGCGCGGGTTGGATTGCCATCGCTATCAAATGCCGCTTTGATAGCTGGTCCGCGTTTTTGCTCAGTGCGGTCAGGCTGCTTATCGCTAATGCCTTCAATTTGAATCGCCAAACGGCGCGGTGTGGCAAAGGCTTTGATGCTATCAAAGGTGATCTCAGCTGCAGATAATTGCTCAGTGACACTAGTTTGCAGCGCATCACGCAATGGTTTTAGGCTTTTTGGAGGTAGCTCTTCACACCCCAGTTCAAATAGAATAGTACTCATGGGATGCTCCTATTGCTTGTTCGTCGGTTGATTGTTGTCAGTGGTTTCTTTTGCTAAGCTGTCTGTTGATGAGCCTTCTGTTGCCGCGTCTTCTTTTGGCAAATACTTCTCAAGAGCTTCGGCACGGTGCGCCTCATCAGCCAATGGGAAGCCTAACTTGGCACGAGCTTCGACATAACCAAACGCAACCTTACGCGCAAGCGTACGTACACGCAGAATAAAGCGTTGACGCTCAGTGACCGAAATCGCACCGCGGGCATCAAGCAAGTTAAACGCATGAGAGGCTTTTAATACCATCTCATAGGCTGGCAATGGCAGGCCTGCTTCAACCAACTTTATCTGCTTGCTGCTCATAAAAATCAAACATCTCACCCATCATTGGCACATCAGCGTGCTCAAAGTTGTAGGTCGATTGCTCAACTTCGTTTTGATGGAACACATCGCCATAGGTGACGCGGCCAAACTCGCCATCTGCCCAGACTAAGTCATAGACGCTATCAACGCCCTGCACATACATCGCCAAGCGCTCAAGACCGTAAGTGATCTCGCCAGTGACTGGGAAGCACTCAATACCGCCGACTTGCTGGAAATAGGTAAACTGGGTCACTTCCATACCGTTAAGCCAAATCTCCCAGCCAAGTCCCCACGCGCCAAGCGTTGGTGATTCCCAGTTGTCTTCCACAAAACGTACATCATGCACCAATGGATCGATACCAATAGCGCGTAGCGAGTCCAGATATAGCTCTTGAATGTTAGGTGGGTTCGGCTTTAGTACGACTTGGAACTGATAGTAGTGTTGTAAACGGTTTGGATTGTCACCGTAGCGACCATCAGTCGGGCGACGCGATGGCTGTACATACGCAGCGTTCCAACGCTCAGGACCTAACGAGCGCAAAAACGTGGCGGTATGAAACGTGCCCGCGCCGACTTCCATATCGTAAGGTTGCAATACCACGCAGCCTTTGTCAGCCCAATAATTCTGTAAGGTTAGGATTAAGTCCTGAAAAGTCATCGGTTGAGGAGTTTGGTCTTGTGTCATCGGGGTTGTCGCTTCGGATGTCATAGTTTGGGTTTTCATAGTAAGTCACTGTGAAATGGGTATGATTAAATAAATCTCTGATAGTACTCATCACCTATTTGGCAACGACGCTATTTGCCTGCTCACCTTACTAAAAATTGACTATTTTATCCATATTTACGTTAACTAAATTTGCGTTGTCGATAAAAACACGCGACTATATCCCTGATTTACGACCGAACTAACATAAAAGAAGCCTGACCGGCGACTGATCTTGAAAACAAAAAATACCCAAATGCGTGAGCATTCGGGCAGGAGGAAAATTGTATCTTGGGCATCCTGATGATTCAGGCTTTTTATTTTTGGAGACTACTTGTTGGACAACTGCTTGTGGTACAGATTTATTTCTTTTAACGGGTATTAATGCCTAAATATCAAGCTTGGTTACTGATAGGAATCGCTATTGGCTTTTGGCATGACTATCCATAATACGATATAGATCAAAATACCCGGTACAGCAGCGCTTAGCGACGAGACAATTACAAATAGTAATCTGACCCACGTAGGTGACCAGCCGACATATTCTGCAATACCGCCCATCACGCCCGCTATCATGCGATTATTTTGTGAGCGATGTAATTTTGCTAACTTAGCCAAACTAAATACCTCTCTGTTATCTATTTTTATAATGTATTTTTTATTTTTTCTTGCTTTTTTTAGTCTCAAGGCTACCTTGCCTTGCCAACTTATAAATAAGTATATCAATTCTTGAGAATTTATCTGTTGAAGGTATAGACGTACTTTGTGAGTTTATGATACGTAAGCTTGCCCTAACCTGTCATATCACCACGCAAGCCCCTGATTTTTAAATAATTATTTCAAAATGTTTCAGAATTTACTTTGTTGCTAAAACCTTGCTTTAGCTATTTACACAGTTCATTATTTTTTAAATGAATCAAAGAGATAAGTGGTGTTTTGATAGCAACTTGATAGTGGTAATAAATGCTCAAATCTTCAATTGTCAAAAATCATCACTCGCTTTTTATTTTTAGATTCACACAAAAACCGCTGATGAAAAACATAATAATCTGCGTAAGAGTCAAATATAAGTCAGATTTACAATAACCTACCTGTAAATCCTCCAAAACCTTTATACCATGCTCATAAGTAACTCAGGTTTTAGAGAATTTATCCTTAAATCTGAAACAAATATAAGCCCAAAACAGAATAAGGATGGCTATGTACGACAACGGATTGATGATTGGACACTTTGAGCCCCTTACATTTGGGGCAAATGCGCAGCATATTAGAAGCAGCAGGACAAGCAAAGACCCTGCATATCGTCATTATGACGCATCCATCACCGCATCCAGATTTTACGATCACCTTACAAGACAAAGCGCGTTGGCTACAGATGGCCTGTGCGGATTTGCCATTTATTCATATTCATACTACTGATGAGATCGAGTTACCGCTTCATGAGCATCTTTATGATAGTAATGATAGTAGCGAAAATGTCAGGATCGATGTGGCGACTAGTAATGTCAAATTGCAGCGCTTGATAAAGGCATTAGCACTCCCTGCAGAGACAGCATTGTTTATGGCGGAGAACCACCCACTGACGCAGAGTGATTTACAAGAGCAACTTATCTTACAAGTGGTCACTACTACGCTACAGCCTGAGTTCGACTCGTACGCCATTGCTCGCGAACCAGTCGCCCATTGGTCAGCAATCCATCCAGAGGCACGCGCTAACTATACAAAAACCGTTGCGATTGTCGGCGGCGAAAGCTCTGGCAAGACAACACTGGTGCATAAGCTGGCTAATTACTATGGTGCCAGCTTTGCGCTGGAGATGGGCCGTCTGTATGTGGGCACAGATTTGGGCGGTAGCGAAGTTGGGCTGCAGTACAGCGATTACGGCCCTATTTGTCTGGATCATGCGCAAGCGATACGCGATGCTAAAGCCAATGCAACAGCTCCGGTTACGATCGTTGATACGGATTTTGTCACCACACAAGCGTTTTGTGAAGAGTACGAAGGTCGCACGCATCCTTTTGTCGCTGCTTGCGTTGATGAGTTTCGCTTAGACCACACCATCATGCTCGATAATAATACGCCATGGGTTGATGACGGCATGCGCTCTTTAGGTACGCCTGAAGCACGTGGACGGTTCGAGCAGCGCTTGCTAGATATTTTTGCGCGTCACGATATCGCGCCGCATATGATTGACCAGCCCGATTACGATGCTCGTTATCAGCAAGCACTGCAATTTATCGATCAGCATATCTATGGCAAAACATTATAAGAGGCATCAAAGAGTGCCCTATTTATCATCATTTATTCAGCTAGCGCGTTGCAGTTAACATTATGTTGTCGTTAGCACTATATTGAAATCAGTATCAATTTTAGAGGAAAAATTTATGCGTATTCAGCTACTGGATAACATCACCGGAGAATGGTCAATGCAATGGATCATCGTTTGGTTTATTTGCGGGGTCATTGCTCTGTCCGCAGGTTTTTGGCTCACAACCGACCATACCACGCTTGATTGGTTTTACTTGGCTGTCTCGTTTATTGGTCTGATTTGTGTGGTGTCACTATCTTTTCGAAAAAACGTCATGGGCAATGGCTTTGGTATGGGCGCAACCGCAGGAGAAGTCATTGTACAGGCCACATCTGGCGCCGTAGGTCTGATGCTCGCGCCTCTATTTAACTTTTTTACCCATGTCTATGGCATTTTTTATTGGTCAAAACACACCGACCCTGATGGCGACATGATCCCAAAATCAGCGAGCAAAGCGGTGTGGTTGATCACTGCCGCATTTATCATCATCGGTCTTGCCCTTTTCCCAACCGTCAATGATCTACTGGCGAGCTACGGTTATGCGGTCGTCGAGGATGATAATAGTCTGTTTTTGGGATTTATCTCTTTCTTTTGGATCAACGTCATTGCCTTTGTGCTGTCTATTACCGCTCAGGCAGCCATGATTCTGCGTTATTCCTTTAACTGGTGGTTATGGATCATCGTCAACTTTGTCTGGCTGATCGTCAATCTCATGTCTGGCAACTATATTTTTGCGATTCAAACCATGGTGTATCAGGTAAACGCCTTTGTCGGTCTCTATGAGTGGCATCGCAGCGAACGAGGTTAATAGCAACATCTGTAGAAAAAAGCGTTTGAGATATTGAGATAAGTCTTACCAATATCGCATTGGCAATACGAGCGAAATTGACTGTGCCGTCTAACAGATAACATGGTGGACACGCGCAATTAGTGCTACAACTGGTACTAATTGCACATGTTAATATTTAAATTGATAGCGCATGTCGGCGTCTTATTTCATTTACTAACAAGGAGGTTAGTATGTCTCGTCAACCCAAAATGTCCAAACGCACGCTTGAGCAGTGGCTCAGTGAGTATGCGGTCAGTCACCAAAACCTGATTAATAAGAAAATCCATTGGCTATGTGTGCCGACGATTTTTGTGAGTTTGTTGGGGATGGGAATGTCGCTGTCTGTATGGTTTACTCTCGTACTGAGCGCATTAGTCTTATTATTTTATATACGCTTATCGACCCCGCTATTTTTGGCAATGGGGCTGTTTATTCTGATTTGTCTGTCGGTTATGGCGGCTATGCCATGGGGATTCAAAGCGTGGGCGGCAGTATTTGTTGTTGCTTGGATTGGTCAGTTTATTGGTCATAAAATCGAAGGCAAAAAACCCTCGTTTTTTGAAGATTTACAGTTTTTATTAATCGGTCCAGCATGGGTCGCCAACAGTTTGATGCAACGTAAATAATCATTAAATTGTCGCATCAGTTCTGCAAATATCCAATGTAGCTTTGCTGTCTTTACCCTTTATTCATAAAAAAACGCCACCCGATGCTTGGGTGGCGTTTTTTACGTGCTCTGTAGTTTATTTAGCAAACTTCCTAAGCAAGGCCATAGGTTGTCTATTCTCAAACAACAACATTAAGCACCAAACACTTTCATACGCTCATCAAGTGGCTTGAATTCTTTGTCGCCTGCTGGCTGCTCAATCTTACCAAATACCAGCTGTGCTTTTAGCTCCCAATCTGCATCAACATTCCAAGTGCTCGCGACTTTCTGATCGATCACTGGATTGTAATGCTGCAAGTTTGCACCGACATCAATGCTTGCTAGTGCCGTCCAGATGACGTATTGATGCATTGCGTTGGTTTGAGTTGACCAAATTGGGAAATTTTCAGCGTATAAAGGCGCTGCTTCTTGCATGCCTCTTACCACTGCTTGGTCTTCAAAGAATAGTACGGTGCCAGCACCCGATCTAAAGCCAGCAATTTTATCTTTGGTAGATTTAAACGCTTCTTCGTCACCGACGATAGCGCGTAAGGTCTCTTCAGTCATATCCCATAGTTTGTGATGATCATCGCCGAATAACACAACGACACGCGTTGATTGCGAGTTAAATGATGATGGTGTATGCAAGACAGCATGCTCAACTACTTTTACGACTTCATCGTTAGATACTGGCAGCTGGTCGCTGAGTGCGTATATAGAACGGCGCTTTTCTGCTAATTGTTGTAAGTCTTTTAGTTCTGACATCGTACTTCTCCATATTGTTGTAGGAATGATTTGCTCTGGGTTGATAGACCTTGTCGATCTTGTGATCAACAAGTCGTTATAAAACAGTTTATTTATGTGGGCTATTATCGGAACAATTTACCTAAAACCCCATGTATTTTTTGTAAAAAAAACTTAACAATGATGATTACCTTTGAAAAATAGGTTAATAAATTTTGCGTATTAGTGGTTAACCTTTGAAGCCTTTGGGTAGTTCTGGTGCCACCAGACGCTGCATATCAGAATCCACTTCACCAAAACGCTCATGACCATTGTTCCAATCAATGACCTATTGCTTGAGCTCCTCTTTGTTGTCAGCGACAAAATTCCACCACAGTAATACTTGGTTGCTTAGAGGCTCCCCACCAATGAACATCAAACGTGTGCCCTTGTTTGCGACCAGCGTTATCGTTGTATCGTTAGAAACGTCTGTACGATGAAAACGTAATAACTGGTCTTTCTTGTATACTTGACCTTCAGACTCTAGCGCACCGACAACCACTAAAATACCGTACTCAAAGCTCGCCTCCAAATTCAGCGTGACGTCTCCATCTTCTAAAAAATGTACATCGATACCAACTATCTTTGAGTACTGCAGCGTTGGCGCTTGATGGTGCTCACCAGATGCTGATTGATAACTACCCGTGGTCAGAATCAGCTCGACGTTGCCCTCAGTCCATGCTGGCAGCTCTGGGTAATGATGAAAACTGCGTTCAATCTGCTGGTCAGTGGGTAAAGCTATCCATAGCTGTATCATATTGATGTGGCGATGAGCAGCGCTTGAGTCAGCATTGTCCAAAAAAACGCTTTGCTCTGTATGGCTAATACCTTGATTCAATCCTGTACCAGCTGTCATGAGGTTGACTTGGTTTTTGGCAATGACTTGCTCGCTACCCAAGCTGTCCTTATGTAAAATCTCACCATCAATCATCCTGCTAAAAGTTTGTAGATTGGTATGGGGGTGGCGACCAACTTGAACCCCTAAATCATCTTGAGCAAACTCAGCTGGCCCTGCGTGATCCAAAAAGCACCATGCGCCAATCGGTTGTTTGCCTTTATTGGGTAATAACCGTGCGATAGGAACACCACCAACCTCCGTTGATCGTGGCTCTAGAGTTCTAATCGTCATGTGGCACCTCTTGATCTGTATGCGGTTAGTCGAGCGAGCGAACGATGCTACGGCGCTCACCCGTGATCTACATAGAAAGCGGCACTTCCATCACTAATACTGTTGCCGCCTCTTTCACTTCCATAGTGAAGTGCTTAGTATCCCAAACCCCAAGGCCGTCTCGAGTAGACAAAATGTTACCGTCTATCACGACTGTTCCTGCAATCACAAAAATATAAACACCATTATTAGGATTGTTTAGTTGGTAGGTCTGCGTCACGCCTTCATCAAACTCTCCCATACTGAACCAAGCATCTTGATGAATCCAAACCCCTGCATCATCTGCATTTGGTGATAGCACCTGATTGAATTCATTGGGCGTCATGATGGTCCCCATGTGCACTTGCTGATAGCAAGGAGCAACACTCATTTTATTTGGCACGACCCAGATCTGTAAAAAATCTCACAGCTTCTTCACGACTGCCATTCATTTCACTATGAGTGATGCCTGTGCCCGCTGACATGACTTGGATCTCACCCGTCTCAATCATGCCCTCATTACCGATGCTATCGCCATGCGCAAGTTTGCCAGCTAGAGGAATGCTGATAATTTCCATATCACGGTGTGAGTGCTTGCCAAACCCTTGACCACCAATGACAAAATCATCATTGATGACACGTAAAACACCAAAGCCCATACGCTCAGGATTATAGTAATTGGCAAAACTAAAGGTATGACGGCTTTTTAGCCAGCCGTGATTGGCATCGCCGCGTGAGTCTGCTGCATGATAGATCGTTTTCATTATTTATCCTTAACTGTCCATACGTTTATTATCTATATATTTGTTATTAATTCACGTGATTGAACAATGTATCTATTATAATTGTTGACTATATAGAGATAAACAGACATAAGTGCAAATAACTATTCTTTTATTAGAACAATAATGAGGCATCGATAATGGGACAGTTAGAAGACATGGCGATGTTTGTACGCATTGTCGAGGCAGGCAGCATCACTAAAGCCGCCGAACAATTAAATATTGCAAAGTCAGCCGTTAGCCGCCGCCTAAAAGACTTGGAGGCGCGCCTAGGCACTCAGTTGATTAGCCGTACGACGCGCCACTCTCACTTGACACAAGCAGGTGAGCAGTATTATCAGCAGGTCAACAGTATCTTAAACGCGGTTGATGCCTTGAACGAGACTACCAATGATACGCCAACGCGCATTGGGGGTACGCTAAAGATGACCGCGCCATTATCGTTTGGTCTTATGCATCTGACTGATGTGATTGATGAATATGCCAATCAGCACCCAAACCTGAAGTTTGAATTGGATTTTTCTGATCGGCATGTTGATCTGATTGAAGAAGGATATGAGCTGGCTATTCGAATCAGAGAGCTACGAGATTCTAGTTATCAAGCAAAGCCGCTGGCACGGATTCGTTGCGTCATCTGCGCCAGTCCCGACTATTTAAAAAAAATGGGCACACCTCATACATTAGAAGATTTGGAGGGCATGAGTTTTTGCAATACAGTCTTGGTCAAACAAACAATATAGAGCTGATTGACGCACAAGGAAAAAAGCATTATCACGCGATGAACGCCAAAATTAAAGCCACCAATGGTGAGTTTTTAACGGATTTGGCAGTAAAAGGACATGGCATTACCGTCATTCCAACTTTCATCGCTTATAAAAAGCTGGCACGTGGCGAGCTTGTACCGATTTTGCAGCAGTATCAATTGCCAATACTAAACGCTTATGCCGTCTATCCAAAAAATCGGTTTTTATCGCAGCGTTGTCGTTATTTGATTGACTTCATTGCTGAGCGCTTTGGTGATCATCCGTATTGGGATGATTTTTGATAAGATTTGATTAAGCAAGGTTAATCTTTTACAAAGTATAGCGTTGCAGCTACTCTAATCTAAGAAGCGATCTACTAGCAATAATTTCACGTTACTCGGTAATAGATGAGATTTCACCAATCAGCTTCTTAGTCTTATATCTTGCTTCTGCTAATGCCATCTTGTCTTGTGCCACAACGGTCAATACACATGGTTTGCCGATATAGTCTGTTTTGACAAATAGCATATTGCCAGACGTGGCTTCAACGATTGTGATATCGCACTTACCTTGTTTCATCTGGGCAGCTGATGAGTCGCTGAGCGCTGATAGCGTACTGCTCATCGCCGCAAACTTGTCAGATTGGTTGCTCAACTCTTTGATCGAGAAGCAGCTAATAGGAAAACCATCTGTGGTGCATAAGCTGACCAATACGATTTCTCTATTGGCCTCACACAACGCTTTCATGTGACCCAAAAGTGCTATTTTTGCAGGTGATTTTTCGTTTTGTGTAGTCATATCTAACATCAACCTTGATTGTTCAGGGTATTAAATAATGATAATAGAGACACAGCGGACTCTTTGTTTCTTGGATCTACATTGATCACAGGCGCGACTATATCGTGTTCCATCAGCATGACTCTGATCTCTTGTCCGAGCACAGCCACGCTTTGTTTATCGGCATCTTCGCAGTGAGTAATACCAACGATACAGGTCGTCTGCTTTTTTGCTGGTGCAAAAAAGTGTAGCAGTTTATCTAAATTTGCATAATCAGGCGTCTCGCCATGCTTGATTAAGATGAGCAAACCCCACAAAGAGTGGTTGACAAATTCCCACAAAAAGAAAAAACGCTCTTGACCTGGAACTCCATAGATACCTAGTGCCATATCATCAGATAAAGTAATTCTGCCATAATCAATACCGACAGTCGTGTACTCTTTACCAATATCGATACTCGATCTTGCCTCTGTTTCAAAAGGGCTGATTTCACTCAACGTCTTAACCATTCGAGTTTTTCCAGCACCTACTTCACCAATGATAGCTAACTTCTGATAATTCAATTTTTTACCTCATTCCTAAGAATTTCTTGATCGCGCCATAAAACTTATTAGGCTTTTTTTCATTAACCTTTGGCTCGTCTAACGGCTGTGTCTCTGTCACGCTCAGTATACCTGATTGATCAAACCCATTGATTATTTCTGTGACTTGAGGAGACGAACCAAACTCACCACTAGCGACCAATGTATCAAACGGATAAGGTTTTTTTGTCAGTTTGACACATAAATCCATAATCATTTGAGGATTACTGACATGATTTAGGTCAGGCCAAGCCAATAATTTAAGACTTTTACCTTTATAATCCTTTTGGGAGGCGGTATTAGACTTGTGTATATCAAAAATGGCTGAATACGTTTTGTTTGCTGCTCATCGAAACTGTTTAAGACAACGCTATTTTTTCAATAAAATCATCAAAAAAAGCGCCTTGATCCACAAAATCGAACACGCTGATGCCCCAATTACGAAAGCTACGTTCAGTTACACTTTTATTCAGAAAAACCCAGATATTTTCATGCCTAGTATCAGATGATATCTTAGCCATCAGTCTATCTACTTCAATATCAGGACCTTCCAGCACCTGAAGATACTGCCCTTCACGATAGGATATGATGCCTGTGATGTGTGACTGTGGATTATGCTTACTAGAGACGCTAATGATGTCTGATAACCCACTAGGCATACGAATACTGCGATCTTTAAGAGGCACTCTGCTGACGTATGCAATACATTTCATTTTGCCACCATTTGATAGAACATCTAAAACTTAATTAAGTTCTTATAATTATATATAAATTAATAATTCGTTATATACATACTGTATATAACGAATTTGACCTTATTGTGTATCCTAGGTAATACATCAGATGTAATAAGGCAGAATCAATAAACTATAGTAGAACCTCAATAAAATTGATACAGCATAGGAAACCCGCTCGATTAAACGCTACTTTTCTTGCTTGCTGTGACTGCGTCTCCAGAGGCTGCGAAAAATAGCGTTTAATCTTGCTATACCATTTTATAATGGTTTCACTATAGTGACTGGCTCAATTGATTTTGGCCAAATTATATTTCTAGTTTGCTTTCGATTGACTGTACTTTACGGCGTGCCAATGCAAGGTTCGCTTTTGATTTATCAAGTACTAAGTAGATAAATAAATCTTCATGACTGGCTGTCGGACGAATGATGTGTAGCTGAGACTCTAGTGTGATCAACATATCTTCGATTTCACCTTTGATGTCGAGTGATTTCATCGTTGCTACTTTTGCCTTTACAACTTGTGAGTTACCGGCAGCAGCTAGCTCAAGATCGACACCGCCACCAATCGTGCCTAACACCATACCTGACATATAATCCACAATGCAGGCACCCATCGCACCATCAAGATCCATTAACTCTTGTAAAGACTCATTGATATTTGACATACTTTTTCCTATTTTTTTTGTGTTGAGATAATTCTCGATTAGAGACACTTGCACAATCGAGCAATATCAAATTATGTTAAGCTGAATTGACTATATAAACATTAGTATAACTTAAATATGCTTACTTACACTTAAGGAATTATGATAATTGAATACGAATAATTAAATGTATTTTTAGGTACAGGAACTATAGCGTAATCGTAAACAAATTTCCGTAGTGACTGTTATTATATTCTATATACGGGGTCAGATCACGTTTCTACTCGACCATTCAAGGAGAAATAACGACCACTGGGTAGGAAAAATCATACTAATTAATAATGATTATATTTTAGAGCCTAGAAACTACTTTTTGACGTTAAATGGTAATCACCCCAAAAATAATAACACTTAAAAGTAGAAACTAACTGCTAAAATACCAGCAGGAGTTTTGATATGAGCAAACGAATGACTGAGACCCAAATCGTATCGATATTAAAAGAAGCAGACGCTGGGATACCTGCTAAAAAGCTGTGCCGTAAATACGGGGTAGCTAGCTCGACTTTTATAATGAGGGAACGTTAAGAAACAGTCTGGGAGACTGTTTTAGTGACGCAAGACGAAGCGATAGCGAAGTTAGATCCAAGTATGGCGGTATGGAAGCCTCTGATGTCAAACGACTAAAAGAGCTTGAAGAAGAAAACCGTAGGCTTAAACAGATGTATGCTGATTTAAGCCTTAAAGCGCAAATGCAGAAAGAGATCATAAAAAGCTATAGCGCCTGTACCCGAGCGCAAAGTCTGGGCGCAAGAATTACAGGCGCAGTATGATGTCAGCATTGCAGTGAGTTGTCAGGTTGTCTGCATGAGTCGAACTGCTTACTACTATAAGCCTAAGCTATCTGATGATAGTGAGATTATTGATGTCTTAAATAAGCTTACTGACAAGCACAATCGTTGGGGTTTCCCAAAGTGCTTTAAACGCATACGTAAGCTTGGCTATCAATGGAATCATAAGCGAGTACACCGTGTTTATACCGCGTTAAACTTAAACCTACGCCGTAAGTCTAAAAGACGGCTACCAACACGTCATCCTCAGCCGTTAAGTGTGCCAAACGTATTGGGTCATACATGGTCAATGGACTTTATGAGCGACAGACTACACAACAATATTCGCTTTCGAACCTTTAATGTGATTGATGATTACAACCGTGAAGTATTAGGCATTGATATTGGTACCAGTATGCCTTCACTCCGAGTAATTCGTTACCTTGACCAGCTAGCCGAGTGGTATGGCTATCCTAAGCAAATTCGTGTGGATAACGGCAGTGAGTTTACATCTAGCGTATTCACTGATTGGGCATCAGCTCATGGCATCTATATTGATTATATCGAGCCTGGCTGTCCTTATCAGAATGCTTATATTGAACGGTTTAATCGCAGTTACCGCAATGAGGTTTTAGACTGTTATTTATTCAATGATTTAATGGAGTTACTCAACTGACTGAAGACTGGATCAAGGTTTATAACACCGAAAGACCCCATGATTCACTTAATGATATGACACCTACCGAGTACAGGCAGGTGGCTTAATTATTCTACGATGATGTTGTGTTAAGAATGGGGTATTTACAAAAGTACTCAAGTATTTAAGTTGATACGTCTAGTGCATAGCACCCATGACAGCTATTGCTATATTCTCTTCTTTCCATAGAGCGTCGATCTGTTCTTTGTCTTCGGTTATTTATCTAAAAAGTAGCGCTAAGTCGGATTTTACGCATAAAAAAAAGCCTCACTATAAAGTGAGGCTTTTTGTGCTTTTTCAAGCCATATTTGGAGCGGGAAAAGAGATTCGAACTCTCGACCCCAACCTTGGCAAGGTTATGCTCTACCACTGAGCTATTCCCGCTTATTATCGAATCATCGTGTTGTTAACAACTACTCCGTCTCGATAGGCTGGCTATTTTAGCAAATATTCTGTGGGTGTCAACACCTTTTTTAAAAATTATGGCTGATATTTCCAGTCCAGACCTTCGTTTTTGAGAAAATACCACATAAGCAATTGATTTAAAAACGGAATTGCTTTTAGAAAAATATAAATTATTTCATATTAATAATAGCACTTTAAGGTTTATCCTCTGACATTGATACCTACTACTTCAGTTAAACCCTATCAGTCCACAGTTTACCTTACGTCAAGTTTGTAAAAGATTATAAATTTTTTGCTATCACTAAAAGCAAAACGTTACTTCATTATGAACAATGTCTATTTCACTTACAATCATACGCTCTATTGTTACTTTTACTATCTTGGTTTTACTTGGTTAACATTATTATACTTATTTACAATGATAGCTTGAACAGGCTTTTACTGTCTTAGTAGGTGATTGGGCGTCGATAAATAGCCATAAAAAATAGCGCCATTACTTGCTGCAACGAGATTTACTTTGTTTGATTTTTTCTTTTTACCATTTATCGAGAGGATGCTTTTTATGAAAAAACTATTGACCACTGGTGTGATGGCGGCTTCATTGTCCGCGCTAACATTGACTGGTTGTACCAGTACGACCAATACTGGTGCCGTCGGCGTCGATCGTCAGCAGTTATTGTTGGTTTCTAGCGAGCAAGTACTGCAGTTATCTGCACAGAGCTATGCGAAAACACTGCAAGATGCAAGATCAAAAGGTGTATTAGATACCAATACCGCCCAATTAAATCGCTTGAAAAAAATTGCTAATCGTTTGGTTGGTCAAGTGGGTGTTTATCGTGCAGATGCAGCAAAATGGAAATGGGAAGTACACACGATCAAATCTGATCAGTTGAATGCTTTTGTTATGCCAGGTGGTAAGGTTATGTTTTACTCAGGCATTATTGACCGTCTGAACTTAACTGATGATGAGATTGCTGCGATCATGGGTCATGAAATCTCTCACGCATTACGTGAGCACTCACGTGAACGCATCTCACGCGAATACGCGACCCAAACAGGTATCGGTGTTGCTGCTAGTATCTTTGGTCTATCACAAGGTCAAGCGCAGCTAGCAAGCGTTGCTGGCGATCTAGGCTTGAGCCGTCCGCACAGTCGTACCCAAGAGAGCGAAGCCGATCAAATTGGTCTTGAGTTAATGGCGCGCGCAGGTTATAACCCGCAGGCCGCTATTACTTTATGGCGAAAAATGCAGCGTGCGAGCCAAGGCGAGCCGCCTCAATTCCTAAGCACTCACCCAACGAGCAGCAGCCGTATCGCGGAGCTACAATCATTGATGCCAAAAGTAATGCCACTGTATCAAAAGGCGCGTCGTTAACACGTGACTTAGCGTATTAAGCTACGACTCATGAAGTGCGCAAATACCAAAAAAGCAAAGTACAGACTCTGAGCTGCGCTTTGCTTTTTTACTTTTATTATTTATGGTTGTCACAATTTAAGAGGTCTTAAAACGCGCGCTATACTGGTTTCTATGTCTGCTATAATGCCGATAGATATCATTTGCAGATTGCCTAATAGAATTGCGCAATATACATTGAAGGATTGTTATGAGCACTACACCTACCGCCGATGCACTTCATGCCAAGCTACAGGCTCTAGAGCCGCAGCACATTGAACTAATCAATGAGTCGATGGTCCATGCTGGCTATTTCGAAGGTAAAGAAAGCCACTTTAAGCTCACTATTGTCAGTGAGGCATTCGAGGGCAAGCGACTGGTCGGGCGTCATCAGCTAATATATGGATTGGTCACGCCTTTATTGACGTCACAAGGCGGTCAAGTACATGCCTTAGCCATTCATGCTTATACACCGACAGAGTGGCAAGGTCAAAGCCCTGACAGTCCATTATGCGCGGGTCAAAATAAATAGCTGACAATAAAATGTTTTAAATAAGCCCATATAATGCAGTTCTAGCAGGAGCAATATTCGATGAAACATCTACACATGCTGATGGCAGTACTGACCATTGTGCTGTTCTTATATCAGAGCTACTTAGTGCTCAGCGCAAATAGACGCGCGCCACGCGTGGTCAAAATCGCCACTCATATTATATATGCATTACTGATCGTATCAGGTGCGATCATGCTCATGCAACTGATGAGTGTTAATGCGCCTGTACAGTGGGTATTTGCCAAAATCATCTTACTTATCGCAGCGATTAGCTCAAGCATCAAAGCCTTTAATGCCCTTGCGACACCCACTCAGAGCAAAACAGGTATCCTAATTGCAGCTATCGCATATGTTGGCATTGTAATACTCGCCTTTGTCAAACCCGCCAACCTATTTTGATAAGGAATTGTCGTTGTAGCAGCGCTTTAATATTTTGAGTAAATATCGTATTGCTATCGCATAAGCAGGCGTATTGATAAGACCGTAAAATATTTAATCATTTATATTTTTTCAATATCTTAAACATGCTATTTTTGCTATCTTAAATAGATATAAATACAATTACTTAGCTTAATGGAGCCACTATGAAAACGTTTACCAAAGCGACACTACTGGCAACAGTTGGCGTTTTTGCGCTCTCAGGCTGTGCCTCTACGGGCAATGTCACGCCGCAATATGTGCCGCCCAGCACTTATCAAAACTATGATTGCCAAGCATTGAGCCAAGAATACAATCGCGTCAACCGTTATGTCGAAGCGGCGCGCAATGAGCAATCTACTTTTGCAGCGTCCGGCGTGGGCGTGGGGATTTCTGCAGGACGCTGGGGTATCTCTCCCAATATTAGCTTTGGGGTTGGCAAAAGCAATAATACCAAAGCGCGTGACGCAAAGTTATCGCGGCTCTATGGTGAGCGCGATGCGATTGTCCAATCTGCCCGTATTCAACGTTGTAGTTTTGCCAATGGCATCAAGATTTATGGTGAATAAGATTTAGCGATCTGCACTCTCGTTAAGATAGAATCGTGGCATAACAAAAAAGCCAATACGCGCTCAGCATATTGGCTTTTTTATGGCTATAACTTTGATGAGTCATAATCTAATCTGAGTAATACTACTTTACTAAGCCCTACACCTGCAGGCTTTGCACCCACTGGATGATTTGATTGCTTGGTAGTGCGCCTGACTGACGCGCGACTTCCTTACCATTTCTAAAAGCAACCATCGTCGGTAAGCTTCGGATATTATAAGGGGCTGCCGCTTGCTCGTATTTATCCGTCTGTACTTTGGCAAACACTACCTGCGGCAATTGACCAGCAGCCGTCTTGAACTCTGGCGCCATCATAATGCACGGCTGGCACCAGCTCGCCCAAAAATCTACGATGGTCAATACGTCGTTTTTTTGGATAACCTTATTGGCCGTTTGTGCATCAAGCTCATGCGGGCTTGCGGTCAATAATGATTGACTACATTTACCGCATTTCGGTGCAGCGCTTAGCCGTGCAGCCGGAACACGGTTGGTGGCCTGGCAATGCAGGCATACTAAATGAAAACTTTGCTCACTCATTATCTGTGTCCTATTTTAATTGTTCTGGAGTGTCTCGATCGGTTTGTATCAATAATTTTAGCATAGTCATTTATAGATAAGTGCCTACCCTACAGCGCGATGCGATATATCACATTTTTAGTCATGACACGCTTTGATTTATTCACCAAGGACATTGATAGGTACTTTTAGATAGCGCGTACCGTTGTCCTCTGGCGCGGGAAGGTTCCCCGCATCAATATTCACTTGTACCGCTGGTATAATCAGACGCGGCATGTCCAAGGTCGCATCGCGGCGCTCACGCATTTGCACAAACTCTGCTTCGTTGATACTGTCTTTGACATGGATATTTTCTAATTTTTGGGCAGCAACGGTAGTCGTTGGGCAGTGCTGGCGACTCTCACGCGGATAGTCATGACACAAGTACATCACAGTATCTTCAGGGAGTGCGAGCAGTTTTTGAATAGAGCGATAAAGCGTCTTTGCGTCACCACCTGGGAAATCACAGCGAGCGGTACCCACGTCAGGCGCAAACAATGTATCGCCGACGAACACCACTGTTTTCTCATTATCAGCCGCCACATAAGCCATATCAGCACGAGTATGACCTGGCACATACATGGCTGTGATTGTAATACTGCCGAGCGCTAACGTCTGACCGTCGTCTGTCAAAATATCAAACTGACTGGCATCGGTGCGGAAACTGGTATCAAAGTTAAAGATTTGCTTAAATATTTTTTGTACTTCAGTGATGTGCTGACCGATGACCAATTGTCCACCAAGGCTTTCTTTGACGTGGATCGCCGCCGATAAATGATCCGCATGAGCGTGCGTCTCAATAATGTATTTCAGCGCCCAACCGCGCTCACGTACGAACTCAATGACCTCGTCAACGCTGCTTGTGCTCGTCCTACCTGATTTTGCATCAAAATTTAATACTGGATCAATCATGGCACATAGCTGCTGCTCGACATCAGCCAGTACATGTGTGTAGGTTTCTGTGTCTCTGTCTAAGAAAGAATGAACTTGCATGGCTGCCTCTTTGTCTATTTATGAGTGTTGTGGCAATGTGGTTTTTATATTCAATTAACGCTTAAGTATGATATTGAGTCGTATATAATGATTGCTTATCATTACGACTTATTTGTTATTACTAATATAGCAACTGCAATACATTTTATCAATTTATATAATGTAAATAATGATATCTTGCTATGTGGCGCAATATCATTGATAATCAACATATATTATTAAAAATAATATGGCAGTGACTGCCCTATTATATAAGGAGCTTATTCTGGCTACTTCTACTTCACCAATGAGTACATCTACTCACAGCGCTAACCATGATACCTCCTCTGATAGCGCCGACTTTTCATCTATTGATCTTGCCAAACAAATGCAACAAGCATCGATGCAGGCCAGCCAATTACTAAAGTCGCTCTCTCACCCTGATCGCCTACTTTTACTTTGTCAGTTGACACAAGGTGAGTACTGCGTCGGTGAGCTTGAGGGGTTGGTTGGTGTTGGACAGCCAAGCTTGTCGCAGCAACTGGGTATCTTGCGTAAGGATGAGCTGGTTGCCACTCGCCGTGAGGGCAAGCAAATTTACTATCGTATCGCAAGTGATGATGCTTTAGCCGTATTAGATCTGCTTTATCAGAGATTTTGTGCCAAAACCGAATAATGCCGTACTCGCCTGACTGTTTTATACTGCTTTCTATCTTGGTGATGTATTGATATGTCTTCTATCGCTGCACGTCTGATTCCTACTTGGCTGCGCCAATACCAGCTCACAGTATTACCGACTGATCTGGTCGCAGGACTGGTGGTGGGCGTACTGGTGATACCACAAAGCCTAGGTTATGCGGTACTTGCTGGTCTGCCGCCCGTGTATGGTCTGTATTCTGCGATCGTGCCTGTACTCGTCTATGCTTGGCTTGGTTCTAGCAACGTACAAGCTGTTGGGCCCGTCGCGATCACTGCCATCATGACGGCCAGTGGTCTACTGCCTTATGCTGAGCAAGGCACAGAGCAGTATGCCCTGATGGCGAGTTTATTGGCATTAATGGTAGGGGCATTGCTGTGGATTGCAGGGCGGCTAAAGCTTGGCTGGATTATGCAGTTTATCAGTCGCGGCGTCTCAGCAGGGTTTGTGAGCGGCGCGGCAGTGCTTATCTTTGTCAGTCAGCTGAAGTATCTGATGGCGATACCTATCGCTGGTAGCAGCTTGGTTGGCTATTTATCTACCATGCAGCGCTATGCCAGTCAGGTGCATCCGCTGACCTTAGTGATTGGTATTATCGCGTTTGTACTTTTGGTCGCTAACCGCTATGCGAGTCAATGGGTATGGCGAACGTGGCTGTCATCATCGTATGCCAAATGGGCCGAACGTTTATTTCCATTGGTTTTACTGGGTATTGCTATCGTTCTAAGTATGCTATTGCACTGGAATTCGTTAGGGGTTGCGACCATTGGTAGTATTCCACAAGGTTTACCCAGCTTTACACTACCGCATATGACCGACCTACAAGAAGCGCTCAAACTCTTGCCGACCGCAGGATTGATGGCACTAATTGTTTTTGTCTCTAGCAGTTCCGTTGCCAGTACTTACGCACGCTTGCGCGGTGAGAGCTTCGATGCCAACCATGAGCTGACGGGTCTTGGTCTTGCCAATCTATCTGGCGGACTGTTCCAGAGCTTTGCGGTCGCAGGTGGCTTTTCACGCACGGCGATCAATGCAGATTCTGGAGCAAACACACCCCTTGCCAGCCTTGTGACGGTGCTGGTAATGATTGCCGCGCTGATTGCCTTTAGTAATGCACTTGCACCCTTGCCTTATGCGTTACTAGGTGCAACCATCATGGCCTCTATCATTGGTCTGATAGATATTGCGACTTTAAAGTCTGCTTGGCAACGCGATCGCTTGGATGGAGCTAGCTTTTTGGCAGCGTTCGTCGGTGTGCTCATATTTGGGCTAAATACGGGTTTGGTTATTGGGCTAATGGTGTCATTCGCCAGTCTCATCTGGCAATCAAGTAAGCCACATGTCGCCATCGTGGGACAGCTGGGTGGTACCGGACACTTTCGCAATATCAATCGTCACGATGTGGTGACTTTTGACAATTTATTGATGCTGCGTATCGATGAGAGTCTGTTTTTTGGCAATAGTGAATCGGTACACCGCCGTATTCTAAATGCCATGCAGCAATATCCAGCAGCGCAGGAAATTATTTTGATCATGGCCGCGGTCAATCATATTGATCTGACAGCACAAGAGATGCTCAGTACCTTAAATAAAGAGCTTGCGCTGCAAAACAAGCGCTTACATTTTAGTTTTATTAAGGGCCCTGTCATGGATATCATCGGGCAGACCCCGCTCATTAGTGAGCTGTCAGGGCAGGTATATCTCAGTACGTTAGATGCCGTCGATGCCTTGAAAGACATTTAGCTGCGTCATTATTTTTGTACCGCGCTTTTAATCGCTACTGTCGTCTATCGTACAATATCGCTATGATAGAGCCTGTGTTATGCTAGATTGACTGAACATAGGCTAATGGTACATAAACACATATCACCCGTCGTTTCAGTCTCAACAATGCATGACCTTATTTTTATCATCTCTGCCACGAGCTCAATAATAAATATATATTAATAACGATAACTGAAGCTATTTATGACCGATGACCTAACGATTTATAAGCAAATTTATCCAAGCCAATGTATCAAAATTGCCGAGCTTGGCTATCGCTCAGTACTCAATATACGTCCAGACGCTGAGATCGAAACACAGCCTAACAGCTGTGATTTGGCAACTGCTACAAAAGAAGCAAACTTAACCTATCATCATCTACCATTCGATGATGAGCGCTTGAGTATGCTGACCGTAGAGCAGTTTGCTGAGTTTTATCATGCGATGCCAAAGCCCATATTGATGTTTTGCGGTACGGGCGCACGCGCCAAACTGCTGTATCAAAGCGCATTGATGCAGGGCTTGCTATAGTCATATTGCTCGCTTTGGCTCAATCATAAATGTATTTTACACCACCAACTCAACCAATAAAAAAGGAGCTCCTATGAGCCATGAAGTTAGCTTTACGGGACAGATCACCCCTGACCAAGTCCCTATGATTGCCGAAAATGGCTTTAAAACCATTATCAACAACCGTCCTGACGGTGAAGAACCAAATCAGCCAACCAGTGCAGAGATTGAAGCTGCTGCTAAAGAAGCAGGACTTGCTTATAAAGAGATTTCATTCTCAGGTAATGGCTTGACGCAGCAGCATGTCGAAGCATTTGCAGATTTCTTTAACCAAGCTGAGCAGCCAATGCTTATCTTTTGCCGTACGGGTAACCGCTCAAACGGTATCTATGAAGCCGCCAAGCAAATGGATTTGTTAGACGACTAGCCTATTATTAAGCTAATAAAACTTGCTAACGCTAAAAATAAAAATGCCCATCCAGATTTTGGATGGGCATTTTTGGGATATCATTTGAATGATAGAGATATCACGCAAGTTATAGACTGGTTAATTTTTGACATTGAGTACACAATCAAAAGTCACTGTGATCGTTGAATAGGATTTAAAAATGCAAAAACCACTACTGATCATCGGCAATAAAAACTACTCCTCTTGGTCGCTACGGGCATGGTTACTCTTAAAAGCGTTCAATGTTGACTTTGACGAGCAGCTGATTGAATTGTTTGATCCCTCAGCACGCCCAATACTTGAGGCGCATTCACCAACAGGAAAAGTCCCTGTATTGGTCTACGGTGAAGGCAATGAAAAAGTCACTGTTTGGGATACGTTAGCCATTGCGATACATATTGATGAGTACTTTACGGATATCAATATTTGGACAGGCATCAATAAGCCTGACACTAACGCTCAAACTGACCATCAAAATAGAATCAACAGCGCCTATTGCCAAAGCATCATTGCTGAGATGCATTCAGGATTATCAGGTATTCGTAATGAGATGCCGATGAATATCAGAGCAACTGCTAAAATACAACCGAGCAGTGCGTGCTTATCTGATATTGCTCGTATTGAGGCTATCTTTGCCGATTGCTTAAAAGGACGTTCGACGAACAGTTATTTGTTTGGACATTTCACAGCAGCTGATGTCTTTTTTGCCCCAGTGGTGTTGCGATTACAGACATATGCCAACGCCTCTGGTTTAACACTACAACCAACAACCCAGCAGTATTGCCAGGCCATGCTGAACAACCCGCATATCAAGGCTTGGATTCAAGCAGCACTGCAAGAGACACGGATGATCGAAGAAGATGAAGCGGGTGAGGTTGTCTCGTTATCGGGTATATTGTCGGCTAAATAACACTTTCCACAAAAAACCACTTTAGCTTGGCTAAAGTGGTTTTTTATTGATAAGACTTCAAGCATAACGTTTTACTGTTTTTGCTCTAATGCCTCTTTTACTGCTTTTTTGCCCCATGCACTCAGATCGAGATCTAATTTCTCATACTCTTGCGCATCGAATAACGGCTCTTTGACGCCTGATTTTAATTGACGGGCAAAGTCGTCAAGTAAGCGCTTGGCACGTGGGAACAGCATAATCAAGGCCAATAAGTTGGCAAGTGCCAGTACGCCCATCAATGGATCGGCGAAGAAGAACACGGTGGTAGCTGCTGGAGCGACTGCGCCCAAGAACAAGATCGCAATCACCACAACACGCAACACCAAGGTTGCCGTTTTAGTATTCTTCTTAACCAAGAAGTTAATCGCATTTTCGCCCATGTAGTAGTTATACATGATCGAGCTTAATGCAAACAATAGTAGCGAGATGGTTAACACGTACTGTGACCAATCACCAAGCTGCGCGGTGAGCGCTTGCTGCGCGAGTACGATACCATCAACTTCGGCACCTGGCTGATAAACGCCGCTGAGCAAAATCATAAATGCCGTGGCACTACAGACAACGATGGTATCGATAAATACTGATAGTGACTGCGAGATACCTTGACTGACTGGATGCGTGGCATAAGCAGTGGCGGCAATGTTAGGCGCAGAACCCAAACCTGCCTCATTAGAGAACAGGCCGCGCTTCATGCCTTGCTCAATCGCCACACCGATACCGCCACCAACGACGGATTCAATACCAAATGCATTTTTGACAATCATTGCCATCAGTGCAGGCAGATCGGCGATATTCAACACGATGATAATTAGTGCCATCCCAATGTAAATCAACGCCATCACAGGAATCACAACGTCAGCGACTTTTGCAATACGCTGGATACCACCAAAGACGATAAATCCACCCGCAACCACCAGTACCGTACCTGATATCCAGCGATCAATCCCGAAACTCTCAAGCGCAGAACCTGCTACCGTATTACCTTGGAATGCGATAAATCCAATGGAAAAGACAGTAGTAAAGCAATAGCATAAATGACAGCGAGCCAACGATAATCTTTACCTAAACCGTGTAAAATATAAGTTGCAGGGCCACCGCGAAAGTTACCATCAATGTCTCTGCGCTTGTAAAGCTGAGCCAAGCTACATTCAACAATACTGGTCATCATGCCGATGAGTGCCACAACCCACATCCAAAAAACTGCACCGGGACCACCTAAAGAGATTGCAACGGCAACACCAGCAATGTTACCACCGCCAACACGTCCGCCGATCGAAACAAGCAACGCCTGACGGGCAGAAATGCCGTCGTCTCCTACTTCGTCCGTCTTAAATACACGGAACATACGTTTAAAATATGTAAACTGAGCGAACCTGCCCACAATGGTAAATAATAAACCAAAAATAATTAACATAGGCACGAGTGCCCAGCCCCATGTTAGATCCCCCGACTAGGGCAAAAAAAGATTCTATATATTCCATGCCTATTTTCCTTATAGTTCGTGACGCTATGATAGGTTTTATTGGGCTTATTATCGCATCTAAGACCCATATTTGTAACGAAAATGGCGCATTTGTAACGTAGATGATGACATTTTTCAAGAGAAATTGCTTTGTTCACTCATCAAAATGACTGGTTTTTAAACTTTAGGCGCTATTCTATAGAAAAATTCCTATAAAAACGCAAAAAAAAGCCACCTCAATTAAGGTGGCTTTTTCTTCTAATATTAATTCTGATATTAAAACTTACTGCATAACCAAATATTCAAATGCTGCCAATGCTGCTTTACTACCCTCACCCATTGCAATATTAATCTGCTTAAATGGTACGGTGGTCACATCACCGCAAGCAAAAATACCTTTGCGATCGGTGCGGCAGCGCTCATCAATCTCAATCTCACCAAAGCGGTTTAAATCGACAAAGCCTTTGACAAATTCAGTGTTTGGTACGAGACCGATTTGTACAAACACGCCTGATAAGTCACGCTCATGCGTCTCGCCTGTGCTGCGATCTTGGTAGACGATAGATGATACCTTTCCATCAGTCGCCTTAATTTCTTGCGTCGCCGCACCAGTAATGAATTCAATATTGGATTTTTCTTTGGCTTTATTGATCAATACTTGGTCTGCTTTTAACTCATCAGCGAACTCTAATACAGTGACGTGCTTAACAATACCTGCCAGATCTAACGCAGCCTCAACGCCTGAGTTACCACCGCCGATCACTGAGATGTCTTTACCTTTGAAGAATGGACCGTCACAGTGGGCACAAAAAGCCACGCCTTGACCGATATTTTCTTCTTCGCCCGGTACGCCAAGCTTACGCCATTGGGCACCTGTCGCCAAGATAATACTACGAGTTTCAAACGTCTCGCCGGTATTTAGATTGATGCTGTAGTTTTCTTCTTCTGTCTCGCCGATATCTTTCACACTGACATGCTCTCTTAGCGTGATATTGTACTCAGCTAAGTGCTTAACGAAATTAGTCGACAAATCAGTACCATTGGTTAAAGGTACAGAGATTAAGTTTTCGATATCTTGCGTGTCTTTGACTTGTCCACCGATACGATCAGCGACCATGGTGACTTTTAAGCCTTTACGCGCGGTATAAATAGCTGCTGCAACGCCTGCAGGACCTGCACCAATGACAGTGACATCTTGCTGCTCTAATTGCTCAGCATCATCTTCCACATCTGACAACAGATCAGGAAACTGCTCTTGTAATTTTCCAATCAGTTTGGCAGTGTCAATCAGACCATTGGCAAATGGTTTACCGTTCAAGAATACGGCCGGTACACCTTGGATTTTGTTTGCTTCTACTTGCTCTTGGAAGAGCGCACCATCGATCATCTCATTGCTGATACCATCGTTTAGTAGCGCAAATTGATTCAACGCCTGAACCACTTCTGGGCAGTTATGGCATGATAGTGACACGTAGGTCTGAAACTGTAGCGGCTTGTTGAAGCGTTTGATTAGCTTTTGGATACCTTCATCCAATTTCAGCGTATGACCACCCGCTTGCAAAATGGCTAGGATCAATGAGGTAAACTCATGACCACCAGGAATACCACTAAATACGATACCTGTATCAGCAGTCTCTCCATCAACATGACTGACTACTTTAAAACTAATCGCGCTTGGCAAACTGTCATCGATAACCTGCTCATCGAAATTGATTTTTGTCAGTCGTACCCGCAATCTTGCTCAAAAAGTCGATCAATTCAGCGCGCTTATCGTGCTCACCGCTGCCCAATACAAAAGTAATCGGGCGCGTCATGTTTTCGCTATATGTCTTAACTGCGTCTAATAAATTTTGATCTATCATGTTAGTTCCTCATTATGACTGAATATGTAACGGCAACTATCGAACTGCCTGTTTAAATATGAAATTCTCACACTTAATAATTTTATAAAAAACCTTGTATATATCGAGCTTTCGCTCTTGAATGACCCTATTATCAGGTGTTCGCAGTATTTGGGCAAGCTGAGAAACTCAAACTTTACGTTTTATAAAACCAATCGTTAATAGGTTTAATTAATTAAATACAAATATACTGGTAGATAATAGCCATAGTATCTAGGCTATTTTTTCGCTACAATCGAGAATAGTTCTTAAGTTAAGCCGTCTTTTTTAACACCATACGCGATTGCTTATGAGAAGCTTGCGTTTCATGACAAGGATGAACACATGAGAAAAACAGATACTTTCCACGATAACAGAGATATTATTGCCGAACTGAAGCTCAAAGACAGTCATTTCGCGAGTATTTTTGATGAGCATACCGAGCTTGATCAAAAAATCAATTATCTCGAAAAAGATCTAGTCAAGCATGCCAGCCGTGAAGAAGAAATAGAACAAATGAAACGGCGTAAATTACATCTCAAAGACGAGATTTATAAGATTATTGATAAAAATAAAGAACAATCTCGCGCCTGATATAGTCAATCCTAAATAAAACAAATACATTATATATCAAAGTGGAACTGGTCTAAATCTTCCTTGCGTGCTGTGGCTATGCTGCTCGATGCTGCGAAAAATTTATCCCAGTCCCACTGTATCGTTTTTATACTGAATTCACTATATAGTCAATCAATATTAAAAGTGGTACAAGGCAGACGAGTGCAAGTACTACAGTAGTAGGCTAAACGAGTCTAACGCTGTAACACTTTAATAGTGGTTCGAATATACTACGCCTACTACGCTTATGATCAATAAATAAGACTCATAAGATTGTAGCTAGCGCCATAAAAAAACCCCATCAACATCAGTTAATGGGGTCTTTATTTGTAGAACTGATTCACACTAAAAGTATAAAAGTCAGCGCTACTTTATCTAAGGGATGAAATAGCTATTTAGATTTTACCGACTAGGTCAAGACTTGGCTTAAGTGTATCGCCGCCTTGCTCCCCAAGCTGCTGGGCAAACTTCGCCATCGTTCTCACGAACGTACTGAGCGGCTTTTACTTTACGTAGCATATCTTTTGCGCTACGGCCGATACCGCCAGCATGAATTTCTGCTACTTGGATCAGACCATCAGGATCTACTAGGAACGTACCACGCTCTGCTAGACCTGCTTCTTCAATCATAACATTGAAGCCGCGAGTGATTTTACCAGTAGGATCCCCGATCATTGGATACTGTACTTTGCCGATCGCTTCTGAAGAATCATGCCATGCTTTGTGCGTGAAATGCGTATCAGTTGATACTGAGTATACTTCAACACCCAAACCTTTTAGCTCGTCGTAGTGAGCGGCCATGTCTTCTAGCTCAGTTGGGCAAACAAAGGTAAAATCAGCTGGGTAAAATAGAAAGATCGCCCAGTTGCCTTTTACGTCTTCTGAGGTGATGGTTTTGAACTCACCGTTTACATAGGCATCGGCTGAAAATTCTGGGATTGCTTGATTGATAATAGACGCCATGATTGGCTCCTCTCTTGTTAAGTAAATTAAAATTATTTATAGGGATTTTTTAACTAGCCCTTTAGCTTTCTGGGCTACCCGACAAACTATACGCGAATTCTACGGTTAATCCAGTTAAAAGTTTTTAATGTGATGTTTTGTTTTATTAAACTTGTTAAACTATGCTTTCTATATCCTATCATTGGTACATCCTATCATTGGTACATAACTGGTAATTTGCTGCCTTATAGAGGCTTACTGACAGGATAAATTACATTAAAAACCCATTAAAAGAGAGGTTTTATGATTACTTTACGACAACTTGAGTTTGCCTTAGCCGTCGCCAAACATCGTCACTTCAAACGTGCTGCCGAAGATTGTAATATTTCGCAGTCTGCCCTGAGCTTGGGTATCGCAGAATTAGAAAAACAGCTAGATACACAGATTTTTGAGCGCAATAACAAGCAAGTACTGATTACGCCTATCGGTCAAGAAATCCTCACAAGGGCACAGCGCGTGTTCTCTGAAGTGAGCGATTTGACCACACGCGCCCATAGCCATCAGACACCGCTGGCGTATCCGATGACCGTTGGTATCATTCCCACGATTGCGCCTTACTTGCTACCAAAGGTTCTACCAGCCCTGCGTGCTCAGTATCCAGAGTTTCGCATGACGATCGTTGAGCAGCAAACCGAGCGGTTGCTTGAGCAAGTGCGCTACGGTCATATCGATACGGCTATCATTGCGCTGCCATATGCTGTAGATGGCCTGCACAGTTTTGAGTTTTGGAGTGAAGACTTCTTTGCCGTCTTCCCAAAAGACGATGTACATGCCAAGCTTGATACCATCAGCGCTGACGAGCTAGCTACTGCCAATCTTATGCTCCTTGGTGAAGGCCACTGCCTAACCGATCAGACGCTATCTGTCTGTCATTTTGACCGTGCACAGATGAAATCAAGCTTCTCGGATGCCAGTCTAAACACGCTGATTCAAATGGCGCTTGCCAACATGGGCACGACCCTAGTGCCTGAAATGGCACTCGATCAGTTGCACTTGCAAAATCAAAATGCTGTCGCTGTACCTCTAGCTGAAGAAGGACCACACCGCCATATTGCTTTTGTCACCCGCTTAAATTATGCCCGTGTCGATGATATCAGCTTGCTCGGAGAAGTATTTAATAAGGCATTTAAAGATGCGGCTAATACAAAATAAATGGCAAGTGACAAAGGTTAATTATGAATGAATTGCCACCTATAAATATGGAGCTGGGCAATCATTTTTACTTATGCTTGTCTGCTCTCAATAGTGATGTGACACCAGACGACGCACAAACCCTCTGGCAAGATATCTCTGTGCGCTACGGTGAACCACAACGAGCTTATCATACCCTGAGTCATATTGAGCAGTTATTGGTACAGTTTGAAAGCATTAAACACCATCTAACTGCTCCGTATATCGTGGTGTTGGCACTGTATTATCATGATGTGATATACGACCCAACACGCGTAGATAATGAGCAAAAAAGCGCTGAATATGCCGTAGGCGCGTTGAGTTCTTATCTACGCCCAGAGCAGTGCCAAGACATCTACGCATTCATCATGATGACGGCCAATCATCAGGTAGATGAGTCGATAGATAGTGTTAAATACAGTGATGCGGCATATCTGCTAGATATGGATTTGAGTATTTTGGGTGCGCCTTGGCCTACCTATCAGCAGTATGCACAAGCGATACGTCAAGAATATGCACACGTCGCAGATGACAACTACCGTGATGGGCGCACTGCGGTATTACAAGGATTACTAGCGCATCCCAAACTCTATTTGACTGATTATTACTATAGCCAATTAGAAGCGCAAGCTCGGGACAATATCAAGCGCGAGCTTATTTCGCTCGCAGCTTTATAAATAACTCACTACTTTGCCGTGCTGGATGTGAATTATAGCTAGGTTCCATAATATCAAGATCAAAATGGCTTTGAAAACGCTGCTGGTACTCTTCTTTAGTGCCACCAAATGGTGGTTCCTCTCGTCCAAAGTCAGTATCAAATAACAAACCAACCAGTTTGCCTTGTGGTTTTAGTAACCTTGCCATCTGCTGCACATACTCATCACGGCGCACTGGATTAATCGCACAAAAAAACGTCTGCTCAAGTATCCAATCAAATTGGTACTGCTCAGCTGATAAGTTAAAAAAGTCCGCACAAATTAACTGCTCAGATGGGAAGTCGGGATAACGCGCCGCAAAGGCTTCAATCGGGACTGGCGCAAAATCGACCAACGTGACATTGGTAAATCCTTGCTCATATAGATAGCCTACCTCGTAAGCATTACCAGCACCTGGTACGAGTATTGCCTCATCCTTAGCATTTTCAGGCAGCTGGTCAATATAAGCTTTGAGCGGTGGTGATACTTGTCCCATATCCCAGCCAGTACTTTTTTTCTCATAGCGCTGCTGCCAAAACTCAGCTTGATTGACGTTTTCCATCTGACATCCTTGTATATAAAATTGGATTTAAACGACACGATTTGTATCGTTATTTCTTATCATATCAGTCTTATCAACATGTGTCGCCGTTTTAAATAGGGATGAAAAAGGGGAGACAAATTACTCTCACACAGTGAAATTCATTTAGATGGGAAAGTCGCTCAAAGAATTAATGGACTCAATGTATGGATCTCTCAATCCAACTGCCCTGTCTTGCCTGCCAGTATATTATGCCATTGCCGATAATCTGGCATCGCACTCGCCACCGTTTGCCAAAATGCAAGGCTATGATTGGCATGATGCAAATGGCACAGTTCATGGACGATGACGTATTCGGTGCATTCGATAGGATAGGCAGGAAGATAAACGGACAACCAAATTCGCTTTGCGCGCGTGTTGCAGCTGCCCCAGCGTGTGTGCATTTTTTTTACTCGTATCTCATCGGCGTGAACACCAACAATTGGCTGCCATTTCTCAAATAGCGACGGCATGACATCGGAGAGCTGCTGGCGATAGTATGCTATTTTTCATCATGGCTTAACATAAAGGTCTGCTCAGTGCCCCATAGATAGACAGGGTTCTTAGAAGTTGTAAGACCTGATGGCGCGCTTTTTTTACGCTGGTGTTGCTTTAGCACTTGTAGATGGTGGTTAATCGCCCAAGACACTCGCCGCGCCACCGCGTCAGCAGCTTTTGAATTACTAATATGCAGTGGTACAGAAACCATCAAGACATGCGGCTTTAAACGAAAATTGATGTTTTTGACACGCTTTTTGCTGATATGTAGCTCAATATCTGCCTGTGCGAGCTGCTGTCTAATAGTATCTAAACGGATTTCCAAGCTAATGTTTTATCTCCTCAATGGCCGTAACTGTGCCAATGGCTACGTATTATAACGCTTGCAAATGGTTATCAAAGGACATTCTATGCAATTGGCTGTCTGTACTAATATGCTTATCATCTTTACCATTCAATTTTGAATCTGGCAAAACACTTACTCTTAACGCTGTCAATTGCCCTTGCCCATCACTGATGATAAATCCTGACGGTTTAATATCATCTACGTTATTGGTGATTGCACTATTACTGGATAGGACGGATGCCCCTGCACAATCAGGCAAGCTCACATCATCAATCAACTCTCGAGTATGTAAGTCATAAATTGCCGCACAGCCACTAATCGGAGTGGTCACACAAAGCAAATTACGGTCACTATCAACGGCGACGCTCGCAATATATTGATGAAAGCGTTGCCATTGATTGTTTGGCATAGTCAGTGGCGCAAAGCTAACATCACCGCGCTGGTGAGTCAGTACTAACGGTACATTGATATGCTTTTCGCCTTGGAACTGGATACCGATCATGACAGTGCCATCATTGTGCATCGCTAAATGACGTATGCTCATCTGATTATGCTCGGGCGTCACTTGCTCAAGCAATGCCCCGTCATGACGATTCAGGTAGACCAGCGATGGTCGCATAGTGTCTAAATTTAGCTCTTCACGTGAGGCCTGCTCAGTCTTAATGCCACCGTTTGCAATGACTAGTGTTTCGCTATCAGGATGCATAATCAGTTCATGCGGGCCGATGCCATAAGAGTTAAATTCTGCTACTTTTTTATAAGCGTTGTTAGCATCATAAACACCGATTTTACCTGCCAGACTGACTGTGTCATTCTCAGTTACGTAAAGCAATTTTCCATCTAAGCTATAACAAGCATGGCCGTAGAAATGACGATGTAAATCCGCTTTGATCGCATGTTGTACTTGTCCATTTGAGGTATCAAGCACCCAGAATTTTTCACTTGGACGCCGACCCATGACGACGACGTCGCGCCTTTGGTCGACATTGCTATCCTGAACTTGAGATTCAGATACATTTGTAGGCTGAACAACGATGTCATGGACACGCTCAGGCATGGTCGTCTGCCAAACGATTTGTCTATCGGCATCAATACCTACCACGCCAAAGTCATGCTCATTTTGATTCAATGACGCGTTATTTTTTTGGCATAGAGGCAACGCCGCTGACCCAGCGAACAGGCCGTGCGAGCATGGTCGTCGTATGCACAGCAGTAAGATCAAGCACGTTACTCTCATCATCTATCGCTTGATGATAAGCCTGCTGCCATGTCACCGCTGCTTGCTGACAAGCATAGCGAAAGCTTTTAAGGTTTGGCGTTGACCCAACGCCCGACTGTAATGCTTGTAACTGCGCTCGCATACCCGCCACATAATCTTGTAAACTGGCATCAGGATGCTGCTGCTTACGATAATGATGGTGAATACCGACCAGAGCCGCGGTGCCGACTGCCGTGAGCATTGACGTCGTCAAAAGCTCACGGCTTATTGAACTGGCTTTTGGCTCATCTGATCTGTCATGACGCTCATCTTCTGACATCGTATTGCCTTTAGTAATAAACATCCCTTAATCGCCATCGGTGCTATTAAAGCCTACGCGGATACCGAGTGTTGGAATCAGCTCGCGTTTAATCAAGCGAGTGACGGTAGTGAGATGGTCATATAACGCTTGTTGATCGTCTTTGTCTGCGGCTGATAAATCTTCTGGCATTTGTGCCAATAAAGTGGTCGTTTCAGCCAATGCCGTCGATAGATTATTAGCGACTGTGCTCTCATCATTGCTATTAAGTATCGCCGTCAATACGGGATCTGTCATGGCTTTATTGATGGCATCTAGTTTTGCATTGATAATAGCGCGGCTTTGACCAGCCGTAGCCGCTGGCAAATGACCTTTGCTTTACCCGTCAGACCGAGCGGCTGGTCAATAGCATTAGACTTCATGGTCTCAACTAATGACAATAGCGAGTTAAACCATTGGTTCAAGCCTTGATCGCTCTCAGCAGACTTGTCTATCGCCAATAACTCAGTCGCGTTTTGCTGCCAGTTTTTCTCGATGTCTTTTAGACGCGTGCTCAAAGCACCACTGGCGCTAATGACGTAGGCGCATTGACCAGCATTTAAGCTCTCATTGGCAAACAAGGCTTCTTCTAGTCCTGGTACACCTTGTACGATAGCGCTTTCGCCCGCGAACTGCTCTGGCGTGAGTGTTGGATTGGCAGCAATCAAATCAGACACACCGCTATGTACCAAGCCGCGCTCATCAGGATAATAGTTGATGTACAGATTGCTCATGCTGGCAGTCGCAGGACCGAAATTAATCATCTCAGCACTCGACCACGCTTGTGCCAATACTAACCACTGCGCGCGTAATGCCTGTAGCTCAGCGCCGCTGACGGGTGCTTGCTGACAATGTCTCTGCGCCAATTCATTTAATAGATCACTTTGCTTTGCGGCATTAGCATACGCAGGAAGGACAATGTCCTCTGCCACATGCGTCAAATACGTTTTTTGAGTCTCAGGGCTGATATCTACCGCAACGATCTGCTCAGTGCTTTCCTTGCTGCTTTCTGCTGAGCTGTCAGTAGCTGTATTGTCTTTTGCAACTTCTTGACTATCCACTTCTGCAGATTTGTTGTCGTCGGCAGGTTTAACACAGCTAATCAGCAGACCGGCACTCAATGCAGATAGCGCCATCGCCAAAGCGTGATTTATTTTCATAGATTTCTCGGTAATGTTATAGGTAATAATTTATAGCGTTTTTGTGCTGATTTTATAATAGTGACTGTATTACAGTGACCTTATTATAGCGACTTTAAGAACGCATTTAGCTCGGCGCGACCTTGCTTGTCTAATTTCAATACTTGTTGCTGTTGCTTTTCGGCTTCTCCGCCGTGCCAAAGAACCGCTTCCATCAGCGTACGAGCGCGTCCATCATGCAAAAACGTCGCTTGTGGATCAACCGTTTGCGCAAGTCCCACGCCCCAAAGTGCGGGCGTGCGCCATTCATAAGAATTGGCTAAAAACTCAACTTGAGCGTCTTTGGATGGTAGCTTACCCGCGATAGTACGATCAGCAAGGTCATCTCCCATGTCATGTAGCAATAAATCGGTGTAAGGATAAATCACTTGTCTATGCTGCTCAAGATGATCGTCGTCAGTTTTTGGCAGCTGATATCTTGGTGTATGGCAGCTTTGACAGCCCATGTCATAAAAACGCTTTTTACCCGCCAGCACAAGCTTATCATCCGCATTACGGCGGTGCGGCACTGCCAAATTACGGGTATAAAACTCCACAAACTTGGCAACATCGTCGTTCACTTCAACGGGCGGTTTGCCATTGCCTTGCTCATCAACACCTGTTGTCGCATTTAAGCAGACGGTCTGGGTCGGCATGCAGGACTCATGAGGACGAATATTTGATGTCAAACCCATGTCTTCGTTAAAAGCACTTTGATTTTGGGTAATCAGTTTGGTTTGACCGGCTTTCCAGCCAAAACGTCCAAGCGCACGTTTGCCAGTCTGTGGATCCATCACCCAATTGAACTTACCACTGATGTCGCTATTACCCTTATGGCTTGCTTGTTTTTTAATATCATCCTCAGGTATTTGCTCTAGCAGCCCAAGCCCAATCATAGGCAGTGCCACTCGTGGTGATACCATCATCGCCTCATCAAAAGCGCCATAACCGGGGTTGGTCAGATTAAAGGTTGGCGCACGTAGCGTCTCAATATGCCCATCAGCGAAAGTGACTGGCTTATCTGTCCACTGTACTGCAATTCTGGCCTCAGCAGGGACACCTTGGATACCCCGATCTTGCAATTGTCCACCATACATAGGGTGAACGACCTTTTCAATCAGCGAGTCCTGTAACTGCTGACGCTGCTCATCCGTCGTTGCTGGCATAGAGAGACGAAGCAATAAACTGTCCGCATCATCATCGGCAGTCATGGGCGCATGACCACGGCCGTCTTTGATATGGCAAGATTGACAAGCCGCCACATTGAATAGCGCACCAAGCCCATCTCGACTGTCGGTACTGGCAGGAGCGACGACCCAAGGCTGCTTAAAGAATGCATTACCGATAAAAAACGAACCCTTACACGCGACGCTGTCAGGTTCGATGAAGGCTTAGAGTAGCTTTCAGCACTGGTAATACTGATACCAGAGTCCCCACCCTGCTTGATCTCTTGCGGATCAAAACTGACCAGTTGCTGCATCGGCACGCCAGCCAGTGCTTCGATGTTATCCACACGCTCAGAGGTGAGCGGATGCTCGTCTTCACTGGCATTTGCGGCATGCTCACTATTTGAGGCGTCGTTAGACACGCTATCGGCTGGCTGACAAGCGCTTAGCGCCGCTGCACCCATCATAAGCAGTGCAAGCTTGGATGGCAAATTTTGTATTATGGCAGAAGGAAGAAGAAAAACAGAATACTTTGGATAGATGGCTTTCATAAACATCAAGCGCCTTAGTTTTGAGAGTAGAATCATCAAGTCGATATCGATCACGTTGTCATTGGTATCGATAGTCTGGTTCAGAATATAGCCTTATTGGCCTATTTTGAAACGGATAAATAGACGTTGCCAACCATCGTTGATAACGTCTATTTACCCAACTGATCATTTTATCAAGGTACGTCTTATACAGATAATAAGCACCTTTTAGCTACTTGGTGTCTACTTAAAACTGCGACCCTGCATCTGCATCAAGATTATCAATACCAACGGCTTTTGCGGCATTTTCGATACCAGCGGTCAGCTCTTGCAAGCTATTAATACCCGCTTCTACCCAGCCGCGACGGATATTCTGCTCTTCAGCAGAAACGCCTTCTTGACTTGCTTGACCAACCGTTGCAATCATTTGGTCAATTTTGATGCCTTCTTTCTCGCCCTTTTCAACCATGACGTTGAATGCACCTTCGACTTTACTAAAGTCAGCGGCCAGTTTATCAGCTTCCTCTACATGACTGCTGTCAACGAGATAGTCTTTAACACCATAGCCACCGACTGTTTTACCAGCGACTGTCTGGTAGCTACCATTAAAGACATTTTGGATACCGCGGGCATTATTGGCATAGCTCAGATGCGTCAAGTCACTAAAGCACTCATGCTCATCTTCGGTAGACCCTGTGACAAAAGCGACCTGCATACGCTCAGAAGCCAACTCACCCAGTGCTAAACTACCCATTTGGTACATAATCTGACGCAGGCCATTGTCGTATTTACGCGCCATCAAATCACTGCGTAAGGTATTTTCGGTATCAGGCTGCCACTGAGCTTCCATCGCCGTCAAATCATCCACCAGTAGTTGAGTAGCGGCTTTTAAAAACTCACCGCGACGCTCACAAATACTGGCATCTTCATTGACCGTATCACCGCTGGTACATTGTCCAGCTTCCGTCACATAATCAGTGACCGGGCGATTACCCGCGCCCTCTTTTACGCCATTGGTATCTTGACCCCATAACATAAACTCAATCGCATGATAGCCCGTTGTGACATTAGCCTCACTACCGCCAATCTCGTTCATGTCGGCAAGCAGCTCAGGTGTAATTGTACTGGTATCTTGCTTGGTACTACCGACCGTAATGCTATCGCTATTGATGATATTTTCTTGACTGTTATATTCGCCTTCATAGTCATCACTGACATAATCGATCAGCGCTTCATCTAGCGGCCAAGCGTTGATTTGACCTTCCCAGCTATCAATGCTATTGATCGCGCGCTTATCATTTGCCGTCACAAATCCTTCATCAAAACGGAAAATTTCCGTCTGCGAATACGGCTGACGAGCCGCTTTATAGGCAGCTTTGGCAGCATCAAGGTTGGCTTGTGTCGGTGTTGCCACAAACGTATTTACCGCTGTCTGGAGTTTTTTGGCTGTCTCTAGTGAATCCTTGTAGGCTGCATGGGCCATATTTGCGTAACTGATGACTAACCTATCAATATGTGCTTTTTCGGCAGCTGATATCTCTGTGTTATCGCCTGTTTCTGTGCTTACAACCTCTGTCTGCGTCTCAGTAGCAGCAGTGTCTTCTTCGGTTTTTTTGGTACAGCCCGATACCATTAACAATCCTGCAAGTGCAACAGCTAAAGTAGTTGGTAAAATCTTACGGCGTGTTTCTGTGGTAATCGTCATACAAATCCTCAAAGAGATAGCAAAATTCGTTTTGGTTAAATGGCTTCCATCATATCGATTATCAAATCACGCCTTAATCAGCTGATTTGATCTCGTATATTTATGCTTATCGCATATTATCAAGCTTGTAACTATTCAGTAATAAAACACTAATAAATTATAGTGTTATTGATAATCATTATCAATACTTAATTCTATATTAATAATCATTAATCTTTATGATCCTTTTATAAAATGTTATCAAATACTAAACGAGCACTATTCTATTTTGGACAGCAGATATTATACCTTCGCTATCCCTAACTATCGAGTTTGTTCAATCAAAATTTAGCGCATAAAAAAGAGCCAACATATCGCTGACTCTTTTTGCTAGATAAGTGCGTGAAAATCATTTGCACCTATCAAATAGCTATATAGAACTGTCGATTAGTTGACGCTTTGTGGTGCATTAACCGTTAGCTCAACACGGCGGTTTTGCTGACGACCAGATTCAGTGTTGTTGGTAGCAATTGGACGTGACTCGCCATAAGCAACTACATTGATACGGTTAGAAGCAACACCGCGAGCAGTTAGGTAGTTGGCAACTGAGTAAGCACGGTCGCGTGACAGACCCATGTTGTAAGATGCTGAACCTTGGCTATCAGTGTGACCAGCAATCGTGATGGTGTTCTGGTTATACTGGTTCATGGTTGAAGCAAGCTTGTCTAGCGTTGGCTTGAATGATGAGTTAAGTGTTGCACTATCAAACGAGAAAGTGATGCTACCTGGCATAACAAGATCAATGTTACCGGTGGTTGGGTCTTGGTTAACAGTCACGCCTGTACCAGCCATTTGCTGCTCAAGCTGACGAGCCTGACGCTCCATGTAATAACCAACGCCAGCACCCAATGCAGCACCGATAGCAGCATCACGACCAGTCTTGTCGCCGCCTGTTGCTTTTGAGATAGTTGCGCCACCTGCTGCACCAACTAGGCCGCCCAATGCAGCTTTATTCAAACGTTGCTGCCCAGTGTTTGGATCAGTCGTACAACCGCTAAGTGCTAGACCTGATGCTACTGCTGCAATTAATAATGTATTACGCATGATATTTCCTCTATAAGTTTAAAGTATTATAAATCGTGCTTTATCAAGATTGTCCGTTAATCTTATTAAGTACTTATTTACTTTAATCATTATTATGGCAATTACAATCTAACACTGTGTAATATTTTGTCACACCTATGTATGAGAAGTGCAGATTAACTTTACGGTATTTCTTAGCATCTAAACTATCCAATACCTGTTCCTTGTTATCACTAGTCACGTTTACACTCGTACACTGCGAAACGTTTCTGCTAAAATTATGTGGCCAAATTTCTCATCGTCAAATGACCGCTGTATCAGGAATTAATCAGCAACGCTTCTATGATTAGCGCTTAGTCCACTGGATTATTGGTCATCAATCATATGAGCAGTTTTGGCAATATTTAAAACATCGACTTGTGAAATATATGGTGTACTTATTAATTAAACTGAACCAAGAGGGATTAAGCATGCGACTGACATCTACCATTCGAAAACTGCACAAACGCACGCCCAAACTGGGTAAGGCGGTTTCATTAGCGACAGCAGCAAGCGTTATCACTGCCAATAGCTTTGGTGGTAGTATTCCTTTGTGGTTGATGGGTGTCGGCAAAGTCATCACCGGTGCACCTATTGCAGATAAAGCGGTCATCAAAATCGCGACTTACTGGATCAGCAGCAACAGTGCACTAATCGATGATATGCTGCCTCGCAAAGATTGGCGTATCAGCCTACCAGATGATATTCGCATCGATGGTAAATACCTTCTGGTCAGCAACCACCAATCTTGGGTCGATACCAGCATCGTGCAATACATTGGCGAAAAGCGCCTGCCATTGACGCGTTTCTTTACTAAATTTGAGCTGATCTATATTCCCATCGTTGGGCAAGCTTTTTACTTTTTAGATTTCCCCATGATGCGCAGACACTCTAAAGAAGCCATCGCCAAAAACCCTGCACTCAAAGGTAAAGATATCGAAGAGGCCAAGCGTGCCTGTGCCCTTTTAAAAGACAAGCCGTTCACCTTGCTAAACTATCTAGAAGGTACGCGCTTTACCAAGGCCAAACATACCAAACAGCAGTCTCCTTATACGCACTTGCTAAAACCACGAGCAGGCGGCTTATCCCTTGCGATTAACGCCCTAGGCGAGGATATCGATGGCATACTGGATATGACCATCGTCTATCCTGATGGCGTACCAAGCTATAGCGATCTGTGGAAAGGCAATATCAAACGTTTGGGCGTGGATCTAAGATATATCGATATACCAGATGCGCTGTTTGAAGGTATTAAGCAAGGCGGCTATGAAAATGATGAAGAAATAAAGGCGCAGATGTTTGATTGGGTTGAACACATCTGGCGTCAAAAAGATCAGCGCATCACCGACATGCTGGCCGATTTTGAGACAGCCCCTAAAACTCAAGCGGCTCAATAAATGACTCACTTACGCCGTAAGTCATCACATAACTTTTAAAAGACGCAGCACTCATAGTCCGATAACGGACAAAATCTAGTCATACTGCCATAAGCGCTTGAGTAATCAATAACGCAGAGGTTAATGATGATACGTGAGCACTGTACTGATGATAGTCGCGTTGCAAATGATCATTATTACTTTATAAGTAGCTATGCATGATTTTTAATCATAGATGGGTTGTTTTTTGGCCTTATTCATTGATAATGTGATTAATCATGTACGCATCGATTTTTGATGGTTATTTTTAATAGCCGTCAAAAATTTACTCATTTCTTTGTGCCATTTATCATTTATAAGGTATGACTGTGCCCGCCTCTCCTACTACCAGCCCGCCTATTGCAACTGCACCGGTGTCGCCTCATCTTGCAAATAGTGAGCCACCAAGGCCAAACCGTCCAAAACCCAGTCGTTTAAAGCTCACTTATGATATCGTGATGCTTATCGCTATCAGTATTGATCTTCTGCTGATCAGTCTGGATGCTGTATTGATGAGCGACTTTAGTGTCAATGCTGCACAATGGCTGTCAGTCAGCGAAGGACTAAGTTGGTATCAGGCGACGTTGCATAAGCCGTTGCGTACCGCTGGTGGGTTTTTTACCATATTTTTGGTTGCTGAATTATTATTACGCTGGGCAATCGCAATCAAAGAAAAAGTCTATTATCGCTGGTTTTTCTTCCCTTTTGTCCACTGGTACGAAGTCTTAGGCTGTTTTCCGCAGCTACGTTTGTTACGGTTATTTAGAGCCGTTGTTATCGGACGCCGATTGTACCAGCTTGGCTACCAAGTACTCCCGCAGCCATGGATCAATCGTATTAAGTTCTATATTGACCTATTATTAGAAGAGCTCTCTGATCGTGTCATCCTGACGACCATCCAAAATTTTAGGCAGGAATTGACCAACCCTGAAACGCACAAATCTTTTATCGAGTCAGCCATCACGCGCAACCGTGCTGAGATTGAAGCGGCTGTATTATCTATTCTGCGCTCAGAGCTTGCACCAAAACTACAGGAGCTGACTGCCTCATCAGGTGGTGGCAGTCTATTAGCCAGCGAAATGGGCAACGCTATTGAAGAAGGTCTAGCCAATACTCCTGAGCTGCGACGCTATTTGCGCATGATTCCTATCGCGGGTAGCCTGATCGAATCACAACTGCAGCATGTCGGACACAACATCGGTGAAAACGTTGTTTATGCCTTAAATAAGCGCCTGCTTGATCCAGCGCGGCTTGACGCATTGATGGTGGCGATTGCCAGTGGTATTGCGCAAATAGACACCGATAATAGTGCACTTGATACTCTGATTTCGAGTATCATTGATGACAGTTTGACTGCATTTGAAGCACAAGTAAAAGTACAACAATGGAAACACCAAGACATGCTCAATCTATAGTATGCCTACTAACATGACACGATAATAAAAATGACACCGTGAATACAGCGACAGAATTATTTTTAAGGGTTTATATATGACAGTTTCAGACAATAATAATCAGACTGCAAGCGCAGCACCAGCCTTAGCCCTATATGGCAAGATGCTGACCTTTTCGCGTTTACAGTTTAGTACCAGCGATCTGGGCGCTATTGAAGCCCAGCTTACTGAGACACTGAGCAATAAATCAAGTTAACATTCTATCTTGCTCGATAGCGACGTCGAGCAAGATTTATCTGCCTTAGTAGAGCTATTATGGTCATGGGGACTACAGCCGATCGGTGTGGTGACAGGCCTACTTGATGATCAAGCGCGTGAGCAGCGCTTGGCCATCTTCCTGCAGATGGTAAACGCATTGAACGTATCGTACCTAGCAAAACAGCCCCTACACCGTCCAATAAACCTAAAGAAGATAATCGCACAGAATCAGTCAACGCTACTAGCACCGAGAGTGCGGCAAATATATCTGCCACTGAAACCACCATCTCCAGTCTTCCAGATGAGACATTGTTAAGTGCTCAGCATATTACCAGCCTCATCTACGACCAGATGCTACGCTCAGGCCAAAGCTTAAACCATGTCGGCGGCGATTTGATTTTTGACAAACAGTGTGAATAGCGGTGCTGAAGCCATCACTGACAACAGCTTACATGTCTATGGACGTGCGCAAGGTCGCTTGGTGGCAGGCGCAACGGGTGACAAAGATGCCCGCATTTTTGCCAAGTCTTTAACCCCTCCCTCGTGTCTGTAGCTGGAACTTACTGTTTACGGGACAACCTACCTGAGCACGTGATAGACAAACCTGTGCAAGTAAAGTTTGTGGAAGGTGAAGGCCTAGTATTTATCGTAATGGATGAAGCTTAATTATTGCTCAGTTAAAAATAATAAACGGTTAGGTGATTGTCTAGTAAAGTAAACTGGGTAAGGTAAGCTGTAATTATATAAGCTGCTGTGTCAGATAAATAAAACAAGATATATTAAATTAATCGTTACAATTGGGCTATTATTAAGTGTTGGTTCTAACGTTATTTGCCGTATATTTAAATAGCTATCAAACGGCTAAAAATTATCGCCATTAACTGTAAAATTTATAAGCAAAAGCCCTTTATAGCTCATATCTCAGTTGTTTTTCTGCTTTAATATAGACTTGCTATAAATCCTTGTATATTTATGCTAGGCTATCTTCGCAGATAGTACATATATAGTTAGTAGATAAATACCATGCAATTGTGCTATTTATATAAAAGATATCCCATTGATTCATAGGAGTGTGCCATTGTGGCGAAGATAGTTGTAATCACTTCAGGTAAAGGCGGTGTAGGCAAAACCACGACTAGCGCCTCTTTGCCGCTGGTTTAGCATTGCGTGGCTATAAAACGGTTGTAATTGATTTTGATGTAGGTCTACGTAATCTAGACTTGATCATGGGTTGTGAAAACCGAATTGTTTATGATTTCGTTGATGTCATTACCGGTAGCGCACGCTTGTCGCAAGCACTTGTCAAAGACAAACAGCTTGAAAACCTGTATATCCTTCCTGCTAGTCAGACGCGTGACAAAGACGCATTGACGGACGAAGGTGTCGCAGAGGTCATGAATGAGCTGTCTAAACAGTTTGACTATATCATCTGTGACTCACCTGCTGGTATCGAGCGCGGTGCACAGTTGGCCATGTATCACGCTGACGAAGCCATCATTGTTACCAACCCTGAGATCTCTTCAGTACGTGACTCGGATCGCATCATCGGTATTTTGCAAAGTCAAACGAAAAGGTTGAAGAAAACCTAGGCTCTGTACGTGAGCACTTGGTTATCACTCGTTACAATGCAGAACGTGCTGCTGCGAACGAGATGATGGACATCGACACTATCTCAAATGACATCTTAAAAGTACCATTGCTCGGCGTTGTGCCTGAGAGCCATTCTGTGCTCGAAGCATCGAACCACGGTGAGCCTGTTATTCATTATACCGACTCTGTTGCTGGTCAATGTTATGATGATATCGTCGCCCGTTTCTTAGGCGAAGAGCGTCCACTACGTCATATTGATGTGAAGAAAAAGAGTTTACTACAGCGCTGGTTTGGGGGTTAATGATGACTAAGAAAAAGGATTTTGGAGTAGCCTATTCGGTACTGACGATGGCAGTAGTGCAGGCAGTGCCAATCTAGCTACCGAACGCCTCAAGGTTATCGTTGCTAGCGAAAATCGTCTAAATAACCGCCTAACGGTTGATCGTATCGAAAAAATGAAACGTGAAATCTTAGAAGTGGTCAACAAATATGTGAATGGCGTGCAGATTGATGATGTCAATATCAATCATCGCTCAGAAGACAGCTTAGATGTGTTAGAGATGAACATTAATTTACCGGAACACAAAAAATAAATTTGTAACCAGACCTTTAGACCGTAAGCACTTTCATTTATCACTTAAAAAGCCTTAAGTAATGCACTTAGGGCTTTTTTTGCATCTTTAAGTTTATTGGTACGGCATGCTGTATACAGCATTCGAGCATTGATCAATAGCAGATCATTTCATACGTGATATTAAATTGTCTTTTTTAATAAACTGATGATACAAGGCAGCACCAATATGCAGCGCTGTAAAACCGATGATCATTGGCCAAATAATATCGGTATGTAAATCATTATAAAAGCGGGCCAAACTCCTATCAGGAGTCACAAACACGGGTATTTGGAATAAACCAAAGATATCGACAGGACGACCACCATATACAGTCATCAATAAACCAGCAAGCGGCATAGCGATCAGAATGGCATAGAGCGCAAAATGCGATAGCTTAGAGACCATCGATTGCCATTTTGGCATTGGTATAGACGGTGGCGCTTTGGTAAAGATGCGGTTGATAACTCGCGCAATCATCCAAAACAACAAGCTTATCCCAAACGCTTTGTGAAATCCGATATATAGATTGCTATCGAGATTTTCATGCAGCAGTATCATCACCCATGTGATCAATAATAAAACTGCGCTGATCCAATGAAATATACGACTGCTGAGCGACCATTTTGATACGTTAGAATTATTCATGAGCGGCTCTATAGTTTTTATTAAACGTTATTTATAATTGATATTATATATAGGGCAGCAACTCATTCAATAACAAAAAGTAATCAGCATTGCTCGGGTACTACCTATGAGGTGAAGCATAACTGAAACTTAGACGAGAATCTAGTCATCTAAATTCACCAAATGATGCGCAATTTTGTCCAAGTCTGGTACCAAATAAACATTATCGTCAATCATAACGGTTTGATACAGATAAGAGAGCACAACGTTTTCGTCAGACTGCCCTTCTATTTTATCAACGCTAGTATCCGCAAACTGCTCGGGAAGCTCTGTATCTTTGACGTCAGAAATACGGGCTTGTAATTGGCGCAACTCACCTGCCGTTTGCAAAGCAAATCGATGCTCGGTGGTATTACCCTCTAGTATGATGACTTTCTCTGGTGTTCTATCTTGCGGTAACAAGTGAAAGACAGCAAGATTTTGCTCTTGCCACTGATACTTGGATATACGCTCTTGATAATCGTCGACGCTCAAAAATCAAACTGCTCGGAATAATCCAATCGGGTTGGTTAGATGCTGGCACGATAGTCACATCGAGCATACCATTGTTCGTGGTCAGTAAACTTACCGCTTCAAATGAGTGTTTCAAAATTTGTTTCATACGTCGCTCACAATCAGTTAGCGTGAATGGCTTGCTGCCCTTTCACCAATATAATCAGTCAGTTTTTTGCCAAATCTGTCGGACTACCAACGAAACCACAATACCCTGAGTCAATAATAGCCTGAGGTTGACTCGGACATGCACTCAGACTAGGGTCTTGCGCCCACAACTGGCTGTTGTTGTCTTGAACCATATCCAAATACTGAGAGCCATCATTGCCCATACCCGAAAATATAATATTGATTAGATCGCTACCATAGACATCACTGGTGTTTTTTAGAATCTGACCAATAGCAGGCTTATATTCACCGCTCCATGCTTGATCTAACAAGATGACCCTACCAGCTGAATCACAGACTATTTGCTTATCAATAGGGGCTATGAGGCAATGCCCTGCTCGCAAACGCTGCGAGGACGCGATAACCTCACAGCGCCAATCATTATGGCGATTGAGTATCCGTGGTAACGTACCAATCATGGTCTGATTGAAATGATGCGCCAATAAAATACACACTGGCAGTGTCGCTGGCACATTGTCTAAAAATTCTTTTACCGCACTAGGGCCGCCCATAGACGCGCCCAGAAACACGACATACTGCCAGCTTCTTTCAGTGTCATCGCCCTTGTATTCGGGAGTATCGATCAGGGCTGGTAGTGCTAAAAGCTTTGCAAGTTTACGTTTTAACTTACGCTGCCATTTACCATATTGCTGTGCCTCATTGAGATACGGTGCTTGGCTAAAGCCCACCAAGACAGCCGCTGATTTTGACGCGATTGTTGCGGTTGCTACACTGTCGTCGTAATCACTGTCTATCAGCCAAATATCAATATCTGCATTAGACAGCTCACTTTTTTCTTGCCACTGTGCTCTTGACACACAACCTACAAGGGTAAAGCCGCAACTACGTACGGTATCTGAAAAAGCCAAGCGCTGGCGATGATCCTCTGCCATCACCAGCACTTTGATATCATGATTGCTTTTTTGCCGCAGTGCTAAAACACGTGCATTATCCGTCATTAGTTAGGCTAACCTCTTCACCTAGTAGTCTTTGAATTTTTTCAAGAAGCTCTTTTTCTTGGAATGGTTTACCCATATAGTCGTTCACCCCAATCTCTAGAGCACGCTCACGATGTTTTTCTCCAGTACGTGAGGTAATCATAATAATTGGGATATGCTGTAATCGACTATTGAATCTGACCTGAGTCGCCACCTCGAATCCATCCATACGCGGCATTTCGATATCTAACAAGATCATATCTGGTGTTGTATCTTGTAGTATCTCGATTGCATCGATGCCATCTTTGCAACCGCCACATTGAATCCTTGACGCTCCAAGAAGCGAGACGTTACCTTACGTACAGTTACTGAGTCGTCGACTACCAGTATCGTTGATTTGGTGGCGATACGTCCTCGCTTGGTACTCGCAGATTTTGAGAGGTTTTTGACCAGCTGTGCGTTACGCATTAATGCAATTAAGTCTAGGATGAGCATTACCGAGCCATCACCCATGATAGTAGCCGCTGAAATACCTGGTATGTTTGATAGTTGCTGTCCTAGAGGCTTAACAACAACTTCGATACGTGATCCTGCAATCTGATCAACTTGCAGTGCAATATTTTGCCCTGTGCGGTTTTTAATAATAATCAGCGGCAGACTGGTGTTGGTATTAACCACCAGCTCGTTCAGTTTATTACCAGATAAGATCTCGTTGAGATAGCGTACACGATATTCCGTGTCTTCAAAGTTCAATGTAGCATCATCTGAATGATAATAGTCATAGAGCTTTTCTGGGTTAACCCGTACCACGCGCTCAATCTGTACCAATGGTATTGCATAGTAACGATCTGCGGCGCGCACAACCAGCGCATCAGAAACAGCAACAGTCAATGGCAAGCGCATCGTAAATTTAGAGCCTTTGCCAAGCTCGGAGACAACAGAGACCGCACCGCCTAACTGACGAATTTCACTAATAACAACGTCCATGCCAACGCCGCGTCCAGAGATCTGTGTCACCTGCTTACTAGTACTCAGCCCAGCATTAAAGATATATTGCATAATATCAAGATCAGAGAGACTGTCATCGTCTGCATCAATAAGACCTTGAGAGATCGCTTTATTTCTTACCGCTTCTACATCGATACCACGGCCATCATCTGATAGTTGGATGACAATCTCACTACCTTCACGATGTACCTCAAGCGTAATATTACCACTGCGCTCTTTACCTGCTTTTAGACGTGCTGATGTGGTTTCGATACCGTGATCGACAGCATTTCGTAGCATATGCTCAAGCGGTGAGGTAATCCGCTCTAGGATGGTTCTGTCCATCTCATCATCAGCGTTGATGATGGTCAGCTCAACCGATTTATTCAACTCATTAGCCGTCTGCCGAACAATACGCTCAAGACGCGGTGTCAGACGCGTGAATGGTACCATACGCGAATTCATCAGCCCATCTTGCAACTCAGTCTGTGTCCGCGATAGCTGTAGCAACAGGCTTTCACTATCACGAGTCTTTTCTAATAGAGTATGGTTAATATCCACCAAATCCGAGGCAGATTCTGTCAATGATTTTGATAATTGATTCAGTGAAGAATACTGATCCATCTCGAGAGGATCGAAATCCTCATTATCAATCAGCTCATCATCTATTTGTGACAAAATCTGAGCTTCAAGCTCAATCTCCATACGGCGTAACTGATCTGCCAGTCGCTGTACCGTTGTACCCATCTCTTCGATACTGTTGGTCAAGCTACTAATACCCATATCAATACGGGCGCGGTTAATCGCTGACTCACCAGATAGATTAATCATATGCTCAATCAGACCACCTGAGATACGAATCATTTCATTACTACTAGTGCTGTCGTCCTCCTTATTGGTATTACTGAACATAGATGGCATCTCGCTAATATCTTTTGCAAGATAGTGAGGGTCTTGGTTTTCTTTGGCAATCAAAATTGCTTCGCGCTGAGACTGTAGGGATTCTTTAGGAACTTGTTTGAGACTATCAGGATTTCTCCCAAACTGCTCTAACGCCTCGATCAATAGTGCAGGCGTTGGCGGATTGACATGATGCTGAAGTATAAATACGGCATCAGCAAGCCAATCATGACTGGCAACTAGCAACTCTAATACTTTCTGAGTAGGGGGACGACGGTTACTCACAAAATCCGTATAAACCGACTCCATCTCATGAGCCAAATCAGCGATACCGGACGCAGTCACCATTCGGGCACCGCCCTTAATCGTATGCAGATCTCGCTGAAGTGCTTGTAATGCTGTGGTATTATTTGTGTCGTTCAAGAACAAATGCAGGTATTTATTACGATTGGTAAGCTCCTCCGCCTCTTCTAAGAACACCGATAATATGTCTGGATCAGGCAACCCATTAGCCCATGATTGCTTAATCATAGTGTCTAGGCTGAGCAATTCTGATGTTTCGGTATTGCTAATGGCCTCATCCGCCACTACGTTTTGAATGTCTGGTTCAAAATAGTTTTTCGGTACTGGTATGATCAGCTCTACCGTTTCTGGTAAGGTTTTTTCTTTTCAAACGTTCTTAGTTGCTCAATCAGCTCTGAGGGTGAAAAAGGATTTTTTATGATTCACGATATGCATCACTTGTTGCGACATCGTGTCTTGCACCATTTGCATAATCTCAAGCCACTGTGTCGTCGGCTCTCGTCTGTTTTCTACAAAAGACTCATAAACACTTTCTGCTTCATGAGTTAGATCACCAATACTACGAATGCCAGCCATCCGTGCGCCACCTTTAATGGTGTGCAAATGACGCTGTAATACTTTTAGCGAGTTGATATTAGTAATATCGTCACGCCATTTATTGAAACTCTCATCTAGGGCGTTATCAAGTTCTTGAGCTTCTTCTAAGAAAATCTCTAATAGCTCAATATCCGTATCAATCGTTTCAAATTGGATTTTAGGTGCTGAAATAGCTCGAACGACAAAGCCTTCGTCGTTATCGTCAAGGTTATCATTTTGATAGATACCTTGTAGCTCACTCATTACCTGCTGGTCTATTTTCAATGACGTACTACCAGCTAGGGCATCGAATAGCCCAATCAACTGGGCATGACCTGATAGCAGAATAGATTGAATATCTCTATCTCTCGCTTTATCAATATTATCACTCAGGTAACTATAGGCATTACCTAGCTCATTCAGAACGGTAATGAATTTTGGAAATGCTTGAGCTTTATCTATTAAACAGGTGATTTGTGAAATTTGCTGCGCGATATAGTCTTGACTGTGTTCTTTTCAGCATGACCGAGCGCCTCCTCTAACCCCCACTCAGCATCTAACAACGTGTCGATATTATTATCTAATAGCTCTTCTATCGTTGGTTTGCTATTAGTAACAACGGTCGCATCAGCATCACTAATGACATACTGCTCAGCCAGCATTGCTTGCAATGACGCTATGTCTTGCTCTTGCTGACTGTGTGAATCTTCTACTATGACACTACGCTGCTGAATATTTTGTTTGTAGCTACTTAAATAACCATTTATCAGCTTGGCAGATTGCGCTAAAGCCTCTAGATGTTGGGCACTCATCGCTATATCTTGCTGATGCAATAGCTCCAAACTGTGCTCTATCGCTGCGCTAACTTCGCTGATAGCAGCCAAAGCACTGGAGCCAGATGCGGCTCGTAATGTGTGAAATGCACGTACTATTTCATCCGTTATCTCAATCAGTTGCTGATCTTGATTGTCGCTGACAAATTGATCAATGTGATGAAGTAACTCTTCTGCTTCATCAATAAATATCTTACAAAATGCTTTTTTCTTCTTCGCTTTGAGGCGCTAAAACAACAGTTGCCTCTGCCATTTTTTCGTTGACAGAATGGAAGGTCTGTAGCGTCATGTCTATCGCTTCATTAGTCTCATCATAGGTAGGATTGTCTTCGTCTATGCTAGTCATCAATACAGGCTCTTGCGCGGCGTCAGCTTCAGCTTCAGCTTCAGAATGGCTTGTTGCTTGCTCATATAAGCGAGAGTAACTAAACGCATCACCCTGTTGCTTACTATAGGCATTGGCGCAGGCAATCCATAAGGGCACTAAAGCTGGGTAATCTTGGCTGTTATTTTCAAATGCTACTAACATTTCAGGATAAGCGGCCAATACATCTGACATCAGCTGACACATATCATTTGAGACAATAACACTATGATCCAATACGCGATTAAGCATATTCTCTATCGCCCATGCTAGCTCGGCGGTGTAATTAGCGCCCACCATGCGACCAGAGCCTTTTAGAGTATGAAAACCGCGACGGATATCTTTTAGAGCGGCAAGGTCAGTCGATGCTAGCTGCCAACCTTCATATAAAGGTACGATTTCGGCAAGTACTTCCTCGGCCTCTTCTATAAATATCTCTTTAATATCAGGATCTGAATCATTCGCATCGGCTGCTAATTGCTCGGTTTCTTGCATAAACGGGATAAGTACTGCTGGAATCTCTAAACCAGATAGCGATTCTGGTATATTTGTATTATTGCTTTCAGAATCTGCTCCTTCAGCACCATCAACGCTCGAAAGTAATGTTTCTAACGATACATCATCCATTGAATCAGAGTCATCGATACCTAACGCTACTTCAGCTGATGTTTCAGTGATTCCAGTCTCAAACGTATCTAAACCAGCATTGACAGGCTGCTGCGTCATTAGGTTACGACTTTTCAGAATAGTAATAGCAGGATCAGAGCTCGGTAATTGTTGTGCGGCAAAATCTGTCAGTAGCACTGGCAAACGTTCCGCCGTCTCTATTACCAGACGTACGACATCGTCTGTTACAGGGAGTGTCTTATCCAACAGACGGTTAAGTAGGTTTTCTATTGACCACGCCATCTCACTGATGCTAAAGGCACCAACCATGCGGCCTGAGCCTTTTAAGGTATGAAAGCTTCTACGGACTTCGGTCAAGGGTGTTAGATTTTGTGAATCCTGCTGCCAAATAGGAAGAAAATCTTCTAAATCAGTAATGACGTCGTTCACTTCTTCGATAAAAATATCACGAATCTCTTCATCAACTTCAAAGTTGTCAGGCTTGAGTTGTTCACGAGCACGCAGCAATGCATCACTCTCTACATTAGGATTAGTATCAGTGGTATCTTGCGTTGCTATCACCGTTTCATTATCTGAGCTGGTCACAGGTGCGATCTCACCACTATCATCATAACGAAGCACATTCATCGCGACTGGCTTTTGCGTCAGCCATGTATCGTTAGTTGTTTCTGGTGATTTCGCATACGCATTAAGAAGCTGTGATGCTTTCGCTGCATACTCATTTGCCTGCGTCAATAAGTTTTGATCAAAGACTTGCTGCGCAAGATAGTCGAGTAACAATTCAATCGAGGTCAGACTCTCCGCCAAGGCTTGGGTCACATCCCAGCTAAGTACAGCAACCTCATGAGTGAGCAGTTGTGTGAATATACTGCCTATATTTTCTATCGTCTCACTAATGACTGGCAGTCCCATATCATCAAAAGCATGGGCAATCTTGTCAAAGTCAGCAATGACTGGTAAAGACTGGATATCTTGACGTTGTATATACTCGTTAAAGCTTTCCTTGATCTCTTCAACGGCAATACGTAGCTCACGTAAGTCACTGTCAGTAGAAACTGACTCATGTCTACCTTCATCCTTTACATCACTGCTATCAAACGCTTCAGGTATAATAGCAAAAGAAGAAGAAGAAGCGCCAATTTTGAGTGATATTGCCTGCTCGGTATCGTAAATAGCACTATATAGCTCTTGTAACTTGCGCTCTATGTGCCATTGCTGCTGCGTAAACTCTGTCTCTGATAAGCGTGCTTGCTCTAAATCTGTAAGGATCGATTCAACTTGCGACGCATATTGCACCCAACCTCGACTCTCAAGCTGGCTCTTTATATATCGTAGAGGATTTATTAGCGTATCTGGCTTATCTAGATTGAAGATAAGAGTCTCAATCTCACTGAGCAATCGCGTTAAAAAACGTAAGGTCGCAGGCTCACGCTGTGATATCTCATTAAGGGTAGATTGAGTTCGCTCGCTACTATTCTCTAGGTAGATGAGCTGAATATAGACACTGTTGATCAAGCCTTTAACAAGGCTCGAAGATAAGTGCGTGGGCTGAGTAGCAGATTCTATGACGCGATCAAGCTGACCTAATAGTGGCGCATAATATTCAGGTGATGGCGCTTCATTATGGGCAAGATCACTCAGCCACAACTCGCTCAAATACCATAGACGCTGTAAATCATTGTCTTGAGTATTCTGCCATAGATATTGACTAACTTTTTCTAAAATTTGTAGAACAGGTGCCTGATTCATATTGGCAACCAGCAATTTTTGTACTTGCTGTCGCCACACCAGTAACATCTGCTGATAGTGTTGATCTTCTAAATTGGTCGTAACATTACTCGTGGGTACTGCGATCTGAATGCTATTGACAATATCTTCATGAACCATATCTTCATGAGTATCATCATTGTTTAGATGCGCATGCTGGGTATCAGTAGCATCTATAAATGCATCTGCTTCCACACCTCGTTGCGATAGTATCTGAGCAAGCTCATTAGTAGCCTTATTTATTAGAGCACGGTTGTATTTGCCTAGATGCGTATATTGATTGAGCGCATGTTGCAATAACTTATGAGAAAACTTGCCTATTTGACAGTCTCTAGCAGACAGATTGTGACTAGCCCCCAAGCTCGCCATAAAACTCAACTTATTGGCAAGATCTGCTAGTAGAGGCAAGCGAATCATAGTCAGCGCACCACTAACTTGATAGTAGTGCGATGTCATCTGTTGATAACTGTCGATATCAGCACCTGATTGCCAGCCATCAGATATCTGTGATAATTGCTGATTGAGCAGTGGCGACAACCACTCAAGCGTCACTATGTCATTGGGCTGCTTTTTCATAGGTTTATCCTAACTCGTCTAGGCACTAATTTAGGCACTAATTTTTTGCCACACATTCACTTGTGGGTGCGCAATACGGCGCATATTCGAAGGGCGCCAAAACAACGCCCTCACCTGGAGCCAATATAATATATCCCTCTACCGCACACTGCTCTGATAGCCATGCCAAAATATCACGCTGATCAAACTTGCGAAAATACAGCAGCATGTTTTGGCAGATAATCACATTTTGAAGATGCGAAGTGGGTGATTTTTGTTCAATAACATTGTGTAGAGCAAAGCTAACATAAGGTCGTAAAGCTGGCGCTACTTGCCAGTCAAACTGAGTATTGATAGACCTTTCTACTTTACTAGAAGTATCAGCCATACTCAGCTCATTACCTGCATTTTTGGTGATCAAAGGGTAAACAAACTGCTGACAATTTTGAGGAATTAATGAATACTGCCGTTGATCATATTGTCCTAATCGCGCGTTTGTAATCGCTTGCTCGCTCACATCTGTTCCCAGTATCACATGATTGGATAACTGCGCTGCTGTCAGACTCATGGCCAGTGACCAAGTCTCGTGCCCACTTGCACAACCAACGCTCCAAATGCGAAAGGGCTTACTCCTGTCATCTGCACACTTGTCTATTGCATATCGTGTGATGAAATCGATAGAAGGTTTATGACGAAAAAGCGACTCTCATGAATGAGCACTTTGTCTAATAGCTGCTGACGAATCTCATTATTCTTTGGTAATTGATACCAGAGCTGCTGAGTAGTGAGTCCATTTAATGTTGCTGTGTGGTCAATGGCATTGGTCAACCACTGCAGCTGCGTATTTGGCAATATAAAGCCAATCTCTTGTTCTATATATCTCTGCCATTGCTGTAAATTAGCACTATCGCCCTGTATCATCTCATCACCCCATACAGGTTCAAATGTATTAGATAGAGCCTTTTCTGCTTGTATATGATTGTTCACGTCGCCTGCTATTATTAATGCTGCACGGCGTCAGAACCTATACAGCATTTTAATTAAAATCTTATACAAAAAGACGTATCAATACCGATTCAATATTCAAGCTAAAAGGTTAGACAATTTCTGATAAGGTTTGTTCAGAGTTAATCATTTCATCATCTAACAATTCATCATCGTTCGATACTTTAAAGCCAGTAACCGACTCTTGTAGTGCGGCAGCCATTTCACTCAACTCACCAATAGAACGTGCTGTGGCCAACGTACCAGATGAGGTTTGTGAAGTAATATCTTGAATGATATTCATAGTATGAGAAATATGGCCAGCAGATTCAGCCTGCTGTAATGCAGCATTTGAGATGTTCTGAATCAAGTCAGCCAACGTGTTAGAAACGCTCTGTACCTCTTCTAGTGCTTCACCAGCATCTTTTGCCAAACGAGCACCACGTACTACTTCAGATGTCGTCGATTCCATCGACATAACAGCCTCATTAGTATCCGCCTGAATGGTTTTTACCAACGTTTCAATCTGTTTGGTCGCATTCGCTGAACGCTCAGCCAGACGCTGAACCTCATCAGCAACAACTGCAAAGCCTCGACCAGCCCTCACCTGCCATCGATGCCTGAATGGCGGCGTTCAATGCCAGAACGTTGGTTTGGTCTGCAATATCGTTAATCAAGCCAACGATATCACCAATCTCTTGAGAAGACTCACCAAGGCGCTTGATACGTTTCGATGTCTCTTGAATCTGATCACGAATAACGTTCATACCTTCAATCGAACGCTGTACAACTTCTGCCCCATTATAGGCAATGGCAACTGAACGCTGAGCAACCGTCGCAGACTCTGACGCATTATTCGAAACTTGGTCAATTGACACGGTCATCTCATTAATAGCGGCTGATACACCAGCAATTTCTTGCGCTTGATGTTCAGAAGCTTCAGCAAGCTCAACAGCGTTCATCTGCGTTTGATCTGAAGACTGTGCAACTCGGTCGGCAGTACTGTTAATAACCAAGACCAATTGACGTAATTGGTCAATTGCGAAGTTGACTGAATCAGCAATTGCCCCTGTAAAGTCTTCTGACACGGTAGCATTGACCGTCAAATCACCTTCTGCCAAATCCCCCTAACTCATCAAGTAGGCGTAGAATAGCGATCTGGTTACGTTCATTTTCTTCTTGAATTTGACGAGCTCGTTCAGACTCTGCTTCTGCTTCTTGACGGCGGCGTAAGGTTTCTTTTTCAATCAGCAAACGCTCCGATCCCCCACGTTGCTTAAGCAATTGATACGAGGCAAACATAATACCCAAAGCACCAATAGCAAAGACAAGTGCTGGTAAAACAATTGTTTGATTAAAGTTAGTAAAGTCTTGACTCACCGATAACACCGCGTTAGCCAACCAAACGACACAGACCACACTCAGCAGAATAAAAAATCCTAATAATAGATTCCACGTATTATTGGTCTCTTTGCCTTCTACAGTTGTGTTGCCTGTACCAGCTACAGGTTTTCTTTTAACATCACTCATCTTGCGTATCCCTTTCAAACAATCGTCAAAGTCTTATCGTGACTGACTTTGACAATCTTGTTGTTATCAAAACAATGATTAGCAAAGCCTGTATAAATACTGACATTCCACTGTATCGTGTCAGCCGCTATTAATCTGTCGTTACCGAATAAATAGATGTTTTATTGTCGATTACTATATCGCAGCATCTGAATACTGCAGATCTTGTGCCAGCAAGCTTGGCATGAAAACGTACCACTCCTGCTCGTCTTTCAAAAACTTACCATGGTTATAAGGTGCAAATGGTGAATTGGAATCAATCGCTTCTGGGCGGTAATGTTCCTGAGTGAACTGTTCGATACCAAGCACTTGATCGACCAGTAGCCCTGAAAAGTTATTATCGTGATCGATCACAATAACTTTGCGCTGGCTTAGCTGTGGCAAGCGGCTTGGCACTTGTAAAAAGCGTGACAAATCCGTCAAAGGTAGTAGTCGTCCGCGAATATTGGCAATACCTAGCATCCAAGGCTTTACTAGAGGTAAGCTAGTGTATTCTGGCATGGATAACACCTCTGATACCTGACCCATAGGAGCAACTAAGCGCTGACCACCAATCTCAAATACCACCCCTTGCCAATCAAACTCTTGACCACCGCGGCGACCGCTTTTGCGCGCACGTGCCAAATCTGCTAGACGCAGAAGCTCAATGAATCCTCTAGAGGCCACAAGTTACTCCATCACTTTGCGAATCATATTGACCAATACGTTTTCATCGACTGGCTTATTCATATACTCTTTGGCACCTTGACGCTTGCCCCACACTCTATCGGTTTCTTGATTTTTGGTACTGATCATAATGACAGGTATATGAGCGGTGGTTTTGCCGCGAGTGATTTTTCGCGTAGCCTGAAAACCGTTCATTTCTGGCATTACTACATCCATTAAAATGACATCTGGCAGATGATCAGCTGCCATCTGACAGCCCTGCTCGCCATTTGATGCTTCTAATACTTGAAAGTTATTTTTAGAAAGCATGTCGCGAAATTTCGCCATTTCTGATGGTGAGTCGTCAATGACTAAAACGGTAGCCATAGGATTTTCCTTTATTTTCTAAAATATCTATGAGGATATATTGTTGATAAAACGACTGAAAATAATGGCCAACATCTTATTCGTGATTTATTTTTATGCTAGTCACTTAGTATGTTAGTCACTTAAATAGTGAGTCATTATTTTTAATCTTAGCAATCACTATATTTGAGTCTATAGAGCTGATTAACGGTACTGGTTAATCGCATCAAAAAGCTCATCTTTACTAAATGGTTTGGTCAAATACTCATCAGATCCGACGATGCGGCCACGGGCTTTATCAAATAAGCCATCTTTAGATGACAACATAATCACGGGTTTATTAGCATAATCAGGGTTATTTTTTATGAGTGCACAAGTCTGATAGCCATCTAAGCGCGGCATCATGATGTCGACAAAAATAATATCTGGGTTGTTATCAACAATTTTTGCTAAGGCATCGAAGCCATCTATAGCGGTTACGACTTCACAACCCGCTTTTTGTAGCAAGGTTTCTGCGGTACGGCGAATGGTTTTTGAATCATCAATCACCATTACTTTCAAACCTTCAAAATTATTTTCCATTATCATTATCCTATGAACGACTATTTATTCGTAACGCTCTCTGTCTATATAAAGCTCTAACAATCATCTTAAGTCATGATATCAGTCAATATGAGACCAATACAAAAGACTGAGACTTCATTAGACCTTTTATGACAGTGAATACCTTTTATCAGTGTCTGCCCATCAAACACAGCGTCAACATGAGTTACTATACGCACTTTGCTCGTAATAAGCTCATAAAATTGAGTGCGATTCTTAGCTTTTTAGGCCTGATATTTTACTTCTATAACCATCAAGCAAAGTCGTATTATCTCTTAAAACACTCAAAAGTTTTTGAACTCACTTACTTTCAGTGACAACGTCATTTAAACAACGAGGCAACCAACTTTATGATATCCCTGCATTATATAGAATCAATAACCACATTGCTGAATAATTTTCTTTTGTGATAAAAATGTATCACAGTATTTCGTTATGTTTGTTTTAGCACAGTTATTGATGCTTTTCCAGTCATTAGCGAATTAATGTTCTAACTAATGAGTATCATAAACCGCTGTTCTTATTTAATAAGTCGGCAACCTCATCTATTTTCTTATGACAAACGCTTACGCATCTAAGATTAGTAAGTGTGGCGCAATTGTTCCACCGCGTATCTATTCACTATATAATGAAACGACGACTATAACGGTGACTGCTATGACAGCCTTTAAACATTCCAAAAAAAGCCTCTACTTGCTCAGCGTTTTATTGCTTGCTGCTTGTCAACCCTCACCATCTGAGAATGAATCAGTCGCTCCTGAAAACACGGCAACGGCAGACTCCCCCGTTGTCATTACCAGTGATAGTGTCACGATCACACCAGAACACATACTCAGTATAAAGTCTTCCCGTTATCAGCCAAGTCTAGGGCTGCAAGGTAGCATCGAGCCTATCAAACAAACCAAATTTTTTGCAGTACATCCCGTCAATATAGAAAAAACGTTCGTTAGCGAAGGTCAATGGGTAGAAAAAGGTACGCCTTTACTAGTTGTCAGGCGTTTGGCGGCGGTGAGTGATCCTACCGTAAAATCAGACACATCTACAGAAGCCAACTCTTCTAAAGAAGAGATAGTGACAAGCACTACCAATAATAAGAAACCAGAGAATACACCAAGTATTGACGACAATTCTGACTCTAGCTCTACTAAGGCTTTATCTGTTGATAATGATGCTAATGTAAATAATACTAACAATGATAAAAAAGAGTCGTCAGCAGCAAACCTTGTGACAGATAATAGTGATAACGCCGATAGTAATGGTATAAAAACTGCTACTAAAAAACCGAACCCACAATATAATTTGGTGACGATAACTGCTAGCTTTTCAGGTCGTGTAGAAAACCTATATGCCACAACTGGTGAAAAATGGCGGCGCGCACGCCCCTATTAGAAATTAGTGACGAGACCAAATTGCACTTTGCGGCGACACTACCCATTCAAGCGGAGCCTCAGCTTTCAGTTGGTCAGACTGTCAATTTTACGACCGAAGGTATCACTGACAAGTTTACAGGTCAGGTCAGTAAGCTTGTGCCTACCAGCCAGCCAAAAAAACTGTTGGTGTATGTTAACGTCATTGACAATGAAGCCAGCCGTGACAAGCTACAACCAGAAATAAAGGTCACGGGGCGAGTCAATTATGGACAAATAGACGTAGGTACTATCGTGCCCAAGCGCGCCTTACATGATGTTGACTTAACAGAGTTACAAAAACCGCCTTATATGCCGCTTAAACCGTTGACCGCCAATGTCTGGATTATTGGCCAAGACCAGCGTTTGACACGCCAGCCTATTGAGGTTGTTGAGTATGATCCGACCACGCAACAATATTTGATTGCTGGTGTGAGTAACGATAGTTTAATTTGCTTGGCTGACTTACCTATTGACTCTGAAGGCAAAAAAGTCATCGTGTCATAGCCATTCACGCTGACAGTTACATTTGGTAGAAACATTAACAAAGCCTATCTTGTTTTGTAACAGCATCATTAGGCAATATAGTCGTACTATATATAGCACTATCCGAGTATTTAGGACTATCTTTATCACTACGTATTTTTATCATCATGATAGTTCAGTACTCTAAAACACCTGAAAACTTAGAGGCTCAGAGGTTTAATGGCATAGAATGTAAAAACTATTGATACTTCTATCATAGTTATCATAGTTAAGCGACTAGCACACATTAGACCTTTGGCAAATTATAAGAACAATTAGAGGATATCCCATGAGCAAGCAGATTTTATTGATTGAAGATGATCCAGATTTAGCAGAGCTGATCAGTGATTATTTGACCATGAATTACTATGACGTCCATCATGCAGGTTTGGGTCAAGAAGGCCTTGATCTGTTAGATACCAAAGAGCGTGATATCGATTTGGTCGTACTTGATTTGATGCTACCTGACATGGATGGCATGCAAGTATGTCAAAAAATTCGTGGCAACAAGAATAATATGACCAATAAAGTACCTATTATTATGCTGACCGCAAAGGGGATACAACTGATCGCGTGTTAGGTTTGGAGATGGGTGCTGATGACTATATCGCAAAGCCTTTCGAGCCGCGTGAGCTTCTCCGCCCGTATCCGTGCTGTTATCCGCCGTCATGAGCAGCCAAACCAAGCAGATAGCCAGTCAGATAGCTTAACCTTTGGTCGTTTGAGTGTGTTCCCTGACAGTCACGAAGTTACTATCGATGATGAGCCTGTACGTTTAACGACACATCAGTTCCAATTACTACACTATTTTGCTACCCATTCTGGCAAAGTGCTAAATCGCGAGCAGCTTTGGCAGGCAATGCCAAACGACGACAGCTCAGACAACATCGATCGTGCCATTGACGTGCATATTTCACGTTTGCGTGCTTTGATCGAAGACAACCCACGTCAACCAAAACGCATTATCACGGTGCGCGGTGTTGGTTATCAATTTGCCACTGATCAGGTTTGATCATAAAAGACGGATTAATCGATAGAGAGCATATTAAGCTCAGTCGATATTAGTGTCCAATAACAGAGATTGTTTAATGCAGCAATTGGGTTTTCGTTCCGTATTTGCCAAACTATTTGCCAGCGTTATGCTGGCACTTATTTTATTTGCAGTTGCTATGGTGCTATTGACCCAATTGGTGCATGACAAGGACGCAGGAATCCGATCAGAGATATTGGCCACGCAGATTTTGGGTCAGATTGATCCCTTTCTGCATGAGCTAAATATCTCTATCAGCAAGGACAATCACCTACAATCACGATTTATGCTAGCTGTTGTCAAAAAAAGCTTTGATATTTTTGATGAGTCTTTGCAGGCGAAAATGGGGTTGTACGACAGCGAAGGTCGGTTGTTGATGCAAACTGACAATAGCGACTTGCCACTAGAGCTACCACCTACGCCTTCATTGTTTTCACGTGTATTCCCCCTCTCTTGCCGATACGTCTCCGACCAAGCAAGCTCAAGTGTATAGCAGCACAGGCTATACCTTGCTGTATGAGTCACGCCTACCACCCAAAAAACCGGTTCTCTCTGCCGCCCTTAATCTGTTTACAGGTACGTTGCTGCTGCTCATTATTATGGCAGGAGTGTTGTGGCTGATTGCCCGTACAATGACGTGGCGTATTGATCAATTAAGCCAGCAAATGGCGCAGTTGGGTGATGGTGATTTTACGGTACGAGTGAACGCTCGTGGTAACGATGAAATTGCCTCGCTGGCCAAAGGGTTCAACCAAGCAGCACAAAAATTGAACATCTTGTCGATGCCAATAATCTACTACTGGCGCACGCCTCTCATGAACTACGCACGCCGATTACTCGTATTCGCTTGCAGATTGAGATGATGGATATGTTGGCAAGCGGGCTGCCAGCAGATACCAAGTCCAAGTTTGATAAACGCGCTCATGCCATCACTCGCGATCTGTCAGGTCTCAATGATTTGGTCGAAAGTATATTGTTGGTCAGCCGTCTAGACGCAGGTCATGCCTTGCAGCAAATTGAAAACTTGGATTTATACGATTTGGTCAATCAAGAACGTCAGCACTATCCTGAAGCCACGTTGATTGGTGAGCACATCATGATTGATGGTCAATCATCAATGTTGACTCATCTCATTCGCAATCTACTGACCAATGCCATGCTTCATGGCAAGCCGCCCGTTACCGTGTTACTGTACGGCGTTCAGACTATCGAAGATGCTGGCACTGTTCCTGATTACCTATTGCAGACCGTGCTCTCTAGCAGTTTCACCGATTATAATAGCTTGTTGGATTTTGACTCTTATGAAGGGTCGCTTGATACCAATAGTGATGAGCAGGAGTCTGCTTCACCCGAAAATGCCGACTCTACTCTGAGCAATAAAGACAAAATTGATTCAGTCGAGCCAATAGCTGTCTTGCCAGCACCGCCAATCTACAAGAATGGCGAAAATCTAACAGTCGATGAAGATGTAAATGCTGATCTTAACTTTATTAAAAACACCCCAAGCTCTGTAAAACCTAATGCTCATATTGCTAGCACCGATTTAGATAAAGTGATTTGGAAGGCCGTTCCTGATTCTAAAGACACTCTAGACTCTAATAAAGGCGTACATGATAATCTTATCGAATCTACAGATGGAACAATCGACAATCGTGCGCATGCTCTTGAAAACGATAGCAATAGAAAAACTGACAAAGTAGCAACTGATACAACTATCCACAAAAATGGCAGCAAAGATAAAGCGAAAAACAGTGCTAAAGCCAACACCCAAAATAATAACGAAGCCGCAGCCACACCGCGTAAAGAAGGCTTATTTGCTAAGCATCTCAAAAAGGCAAAAACTGAGCCGGTACGTCCCCTACCAAAATATGCAGTACTAGCGGTGATTGATGAAGGCACAGGTATTCCTGAAGAAAAACGCGAAGAAGTGTTTAGCCCATTTGTACGGTTACAGCAAAAGAATAAAGGGTCAGGGTTGGGGCTTTCTTTGGTTTCTCAGATTGTCACCGCGCATCAAGGGCGGATCACTACTGATACGCTAAACGGTCATACTCGCTTTTTAGTCGCCATACCCGTTGAACATGACCCTCATTACAATCAGCATGAGTAGTCAGCTATATTTGAAAATACGTTACTTTGTTGATATTACTTCCACTGATACCCCTCAAACATTCCTTCCTTAATAGCTATTCATCATAAGTCAGTCACGGATGTGCATATCCAAAGTGACTGATAATATGCTATATTACCGCCCCTTATTATACGGTTATTGACTATTGTCGTTTTGATGGGCTTCTTATCTAGTAATAGAAGCATAACAACACACGATGACCATTAAAAAATTTATTGAATTTTGAGCCCTCCATGAATGACATGATTGTCTTAAACGATGTGACCAAAAGGTTTTTAAGCGACCGATCAATCAAAGACAAAGACGGCAAACCACATTGGTTTACTGCTGTTGAGCCGACATCTCTGACTATCAAACAAGGCGAGATTTTTGGTCTAATGGGCTATTCAGGCGCAGGTAAATCGACCTTGTTGCGCTTGATTAACATGCTTGAGCGTCCAGATTCAGGCCAAGTGGTGATAGACGGTACTGACTTGACCACGCTATCTGCCAGTGAACTGCGTATTGCTCGTCATAATATCGGTATGATTTTTCAGCAGTTCAATCTCATGTCTAATCAAACGGTTTTTGACAACGTAGCATTTAATTTAAAAGTGTCAGGCTATCCTAGCCGCGATATTCATAAACGCGTTATGGAATGTCTTGAGATTGTCGATTTAACTAATCGCGCTGGACATTATCCTGCGCAGCTATCCGGTGGGCAAAAGCAACGTGTCGGTATTGCCCGCGCGATTGCCCCGAGTCCAAAAGTATTGCTGGCCGATGAGCCAACCAGTGCGCTTGACCCTGCAACGACTCGCAGTTTGCTGACTTGTTTGCGCGATATCAATGAGCAACTTGGTGTGACCATCGTCATCGTAACCCATGAGATGAGCGTCATTCGCAGACTCTGTGATCGCGCAGCATTATTACATCAAGGTCAGCTATTAGAAGTGGCCGATGTACGAGATGGTCTGATTCAGGCAACTACCCCGATTGGCAAAGGCTTAGTCGTTGAGGACTAATGAGGCAGGAGAAATAGATATGTTAACTGGTACTGAATTATCCGCCTCTATAGACAAGCTGCTTGCCCTACGCAAAGAGATTGTGAGTGCGTTTGTTGATACGTTTATCATGCTTGGTATTTCAACCACGGTCGCCATCCTTATCGGTGGGCTCTTTGGCGTATTCTTGTTTTTGTCCAGTGACCGACAATTTTTGCAAAACAAGACACTCTATGGCGTACTTGGCGCCATTACCAACTTTATGCGCGCCTTCCCTTTTGTGATTTTGATGATTGCGATGAGTCCGTTTACCAAAGCTATCGTCGGTACTGGTATCGGTCCGATTGCCGCCTCTCGTCCCTTGCGATTGCAGGTTCGTTTTATTTTGCGCGTTTGGTTGAGCAAAATTTGCGTGAAGTACCGCGCGGTATTATTGAAGCAACTGAATCGATGGGCGCCAGACCTTTTACAATCATCAAAGTACTGCTCAATGAAGCGCGCTCAGGATTGGTACTCTCGGTCACTATTCTTTGTATCAGCTTACTCTCTTACTCAGCAGCGGCTGGTATGATCGGCGGTGGTGGTTTGGGTGATTTGGCCATTCGTTATGGCTATTATCGCTATCAGACCGAGGTGATGATTTTTATCGTGCTGGTGTTGTCAGTGATGGTGATATCGATTCAAGCGTCTGGCAACTGGCTCGCCAATCGTTTAGACAAACGTTAAACCGCTTTAGAGAATACTTGACATTACGAGCGACTAGGTTTATTTTTGGCAACACTCAACCCTTATCTCAGCTCTCACAAAAAAGCAGCATTACTATTTATAATGTTGCTTTTTTAATGTTTCGACGATAAACGCTTTACTCAATTTTATTCATTATTAAGGACGTATTATGAAATTAACAGATATCAGCCGTCAGTTAGCCACCGCATTTGCCGCTGTTGGCGTATCAGGTTTGGTCTTAGTCGGTTGCAGCAACTCATCAGCGCCAGAAGCGAACCAAGAGCCTGTCACTGAAGGTACCACTGCAGAAACGACTGCGAGCACTAGTGACATCGATCCTGAACACACCAAAATTGTTATCGGTACGACTGAAGGTGATTTTGCTGATATGGTTCGTAACCAAGTAAAAGGCACACTTGAAGCTCAGGGTTATGAGGTTGAGTTAGTTGCATTTACTGATTATGTTCGTCCCAACCTTGCCTTGGCAGAAGGCGACTTGGACATCAACATTTTCCAGCACAAGCCATATCTTGATACCTTCAAAAAGAGAACAACCTTGATCTCGTTGAAGTATTCCAAGTACCAACCGCCCCGCTTGGTATCTACTCAGGCAAAAAGTCTAGCCTAGATGAAGCATTCAAAGGCATGAGTGTTTCTGCACCGAACGATCCAAGTAACTTTGCTCGTGCGTTGGTCATGATGGACGATCTTGGCTGGATTAAACTAAAAGACGGTATCGACCCATTGACTGCATCAAAAGCTGACATCGCTGACAACAGCAAATACGATATCGATATCGTTGAGCTAGAAGCGGCTCAATTACCACGCGCGCGTGATGAAGTTGACTTTGCCGTGATCAACGGTAACTATGCAACTGACTCTGGCATCAAGCTGACCGAAGCATTGTTCCAAGAGCCAAGCTTTGCTTATGTGAACTGGTCAGCGATCAAATCTGCTGATACTGGTAAGAAATGGGTTGAAGATGTCACCAATGCCTATAACTCAGAGGCTTTCAAAAGTACGCGCATGAAACGTTCCCTGGCTACAAGTACCCAAAAATCTGGGGTTCTGACACTAGTGCAAGCACTGATACCGCAGCTAAAACTGACAGTACTGAAACGGTAGAAACAGAAGCCGCGGCTCAATAAGACACTAAAATCATCAGTGCCCAGCCATACGGGTACCTCAATGATTATAGGCGCTCACCACTTAACCGTGGTGGGCGTTTTTTAATGTCTTCGTTTTGCTGATCTTACCTCTTTTTAAGCTTCCTATCATCCCTAACAGGTTATCGAGTTCACGTTACAGCCTGTTTGTCCTTTGTAGGGATGCGTCACACGCTCTTTCACTTTGCTCTAGTTTTTCTTATAGTAGACAAACTTGATTATTAGATTAGCTAAACAACTGCTAAGTTTTCCTACTAGTATTAAATGTTTTGTTTAAAACCATTTTTAACTCAAGACATACTATAAATTATAAATAAAATAAGGATAAAAATATGAGGACTAAAAACTATAATATTCGTACCGCAGGACAAGCAAATATTCCCGTTCTAGGACTGGGTACTTGGCAATCAACTGGTCAAGACTGCGTAGACGTGGTTAAAAAGCTTTAGAAATGGGCTACGAGCACATTGATACCGCTCAAGCGTATGAAAATGAAAAGAAGTGGGCGAAGGTATCAAGCAATCCGGCGTGGCGCGCGATAAATTCTTTTGACGACCAAAATTTTTCCAGATGACATGAAATTTGAGCCAGAAAAGCTCAAAGCTGCAGCTAAAAAGTCTCTAGAAAATTTGGGCGTGGACTATGTCGATCTATTGCTACTACATTGGCCAGATGATCGTGTACCATTATCTGAGACCATCCCTGCCTTGTGTGAGCTGCAAAAGCAAGGGTTGACCCGCCATATCGGTGTGTCTAATTTTAATATTGATCACATCATCGAAGCCAAAAAATATGCGGATGTACCAATCGTTGTGAACCAAGTAGAATTCCATCCGTTCATCAAGCAAGATACCTTGCAGGCATTTTTGAATAACCATCATATTTTGCTAGAAGCTTACTCACCACTCGCTCGTGGCGATGTATTTGATAACGATATCATCAAAGAGATTGCAGATAAGCACAACGTCACGCCAGCACAAATCTCATTGGCATGGATCTTATCAGACAAACACCGCGTTGCCATCCCAAAAACGTCTAACCCTGATCACTTAAAAGGCAATTTAGACGCCATCAAAGTAGAGTTGAGTGCAGATGAATTAGAAAAAATCGGCAAGCTAGCCAGTTCTGATGGTCGTAAGATTGAGCATCCTGATTATAGCCCTGAATGGGATGACTAATCATTAGCTGAATAGCTAAATACAATGTATTAAAAAGGCCACCGACTATCGGTGGCCTTTTTATATGTCATCAATACTTATCATCATTACTGTTGCAGGGTTTCAGTCTCATGAATTCTTTCGGCAGGATTATATTGTTCAGAAGAAGGCACTGCCCCGCTACGATTGTTTTCTTTCATTGATTTAGCGACTTCTGGTGGCATATAGTTTTCGTCATGCTTTGCCAATACTTCACCAGCGACAAAGGTATCGCCTTGCATCTTGCCTGTAGCCACCACACCTGAGTTTTCGGCAAATAAGTCTGGCAAAATACCTTGATAAGTCACAGGTACGGTTGATTGAAAGTCAGTAATCGCAAACTCAACATTCAATGGATTGTCTGCTGCACGCTGCACACTACCAGCCACCACCATACCACCAGCACGAATACGCTTGTCTTGAGGCGCCTCACCTTGAGCGATAGCGGTCGCATCAAAATAATAGTCGGTTTGCTGCCCGATAGCATAAATAACCAATATGACTGCTACAGCTGCACCTGCCAGCGTAAACATCACCCACGTCAGTTTTTTCCGACGAACTGCATTCATACCTCTACCTCGTTGATGAGTCTCTGTTTTAAATACAATTAGCCCATAAAACAGAAAATATTAAAGAAACGACGATTAGAAAAACGCTTGCAAGAAATATTGTCAAAAAATCTTTCTAATCGTAATCTTCTAATGATCATATGATAGCATTTTTCGGACAAATCAATAAGCCCTATAGCTACTCGCGAGGTCATATTTTTGTCAATAAAAGCATATAGTTTCTTATGCTAAAACCCTGATATTAATATATTTTCTCAGTCAGACTGCTTGGTGATCGGTGTGGATTTTTTGGTCGTGCGCTGTGCCTGACGTACTTGTTGAATCGTCAGCTGCTTGATAAGCGCTTGTCTTTGTCTGCGACTATAAATAATAAAGGCCAGCATCACACCGATGGTAATCGCCCAACATGACCATACAAAGACCCCATGCTTACCCATGGCGACAAACTCAGATATGCTATAAAAGTAAGGCTGCATAGTAGGTTCCTAGCCGTTATTTGTGTTGAGCACGAATGTATTCTTTGACCCACGCTTTGCCTTGGTCACGATGTAAGATCAGTGTATTGGTACGATAAATCGCCATGGTCGCAACCAACAAATAACTACCGATAATCATGAGCAACAGTGGCATCCACATGTCAGCTGACATCTTCGGTGCTTCGGTCAGACTAAAAGTGGCACCTTGATGTAAGGTATTCCACCATTCTACGGAGTACTTGATAATCGGTAGATTCACCGCACCAACAATAGATAAAATAGCAGCCGCTTTGCCACGATTGGCCGTGTGCTCAAAAGCAGCAAACAGCGCCATCACCCCTGCATACAGAAACGCTAATATCAGCATTGAAGTAAGACGCGCATCCCATACCCAGTAGGTCCCCCATGTTGGCTTGGCCCAAATAGACCCTGTGAGCAAACTGATCACACAAAGCAAAAACCCCATCGGAGCCAATGCCTGCGCGACCAGACTGGCCGTCTTAATCTTCCACACCAAATAAATCACCCCCAAAACGGCAAGGGAGAAATAGATAGAGATAGCAAGACTGGCTGCTGGAACATGGATAAAAATAATACGGTAGCTATTGCCCTGCAAATAATCAGGCGGCGCAAAAGCAAGACCCCATACGCTACCAATGAGCAAACAGAGACTGGCTAATATCGCGAGCCACTTGACCCAAGGACTAAAAATCTGAAAGAACTGCTTGGTGCCTACGGTGGTCAAGAAGCCCTGCCAAATGCGCTGCCATAGGCTAGGAGACGAGACGTTATTCAGGTTGGGCATGGGAATAAACCTATTACACAGCTTACTGGTCATGACCGACGTGGCCTACAAAAGCACACGATCAGCTCACCTGCTGGCGTTAAACACTGGATAGAATCTACAAAGCGTATTTACGTATTCAATTGACTATTATAGCAAAATTGCCCGTTTTCAACACAATGTTAATACATGGCGTTTAGATGACTGGATTTAGACGACTGGGTTTTTAGTCTTTCGCAAATGTACTTAATTGAGCCATGTCATTTTTAGGGTCAGCGCAATGACCCACGGCATGACCAAAACGGATATAATACTTCCTGCCAGCAATAGCGCCAAGATAGGTAAGCCATTCAGTCCAGTGGCAAATAAATCAACCGCGCCTGTGGCAAAGATCAATACAGGCAGCTGCATTGGCAATGCAATCAATGGTACCAGTACCGCACCATTCTTCAATGACAGCGTTAAGCTACTGGCGACTGCGGATAGCATCAAAAGCATCGGACTGCCTGTCACGATAGACGCCATCAATATCCCCGCCTCAAACCAACTAAGCTGAAATAGTGGCACAGCAAGCAGACTAAGCAATGCCACAATACCACTACTAAAAAATCCAGTGAATGACCAACCTAATAAGCACCCATAGCGGCAATGACGCTTTGGCGACGACCAATTGCGCAAGCGTACCGTTATCAAGTGCAGGCTTGAACAAGCCATCAACACCCATCACCAAGGACAGCAATGCAGCAATCCACACGGCTGATACGCCAAGACGCTGCAAAGCGCAGGCTCACTACCGACCGCTAGTGGAAACAAGGTGATAATCACTAAAAACAGTACCAATGGGTACAACCATTGTACCGCCCCTTGCTGCTTGACTTGCCATTCACGGCGCCACAACTGCATAAACCCAATACTGCGCGGCGTTGTGACAATAACATTTGATTTTTTATTCGCGGTTATGGTTGTGCTCACTTGCATTGGACTGTCTGTCATTATTCATCCTTTTACCGATACTGATGGTACTGATAGCAGTCACATTTAGACCATGTAATCTGACAAATCGAGCATTTGATTGGCGACACCTACTGCCTGATGACTGGTCATGAGTATCGAGCCGCCAGCCTGCGCAAAGTCGCATAACCGTGCTTCCATACGTGCCACCATATCGACATCGAGCGCGGTAAATGGCTCATCAAGTAACCACAGCGGTGTGACAGCTGGCGTCAATAAATACAATCTTGCCAGTGTGATGCGCCGTGTCTGACCAGCGGATAGATGACTCGAGCTGATCGTTTCAAACCCTTGTAGCCCAACCCAAGTGAGTGCATCGTCAATATCAGTCGTGCTTGGCGTGATACCATATAAGTTTAATAAAAATGTCAGGTTTTGTGCCACGGTTAGATTTGGATGAATACCCAGCTGGTGCGAAACATATAACGGTTGAATAGGTAGACCTGATAGACCTTGATAAGAAATCTCACCTGTTAAAACCGGTAATAATCCTGCCAGCTGCATGAGTAACGTGGTCTTTCCGGTTCCATTTGCGCCAATCAGATGACAAATACTACCCGCTGACAAGTGCAGCGTCACCCCCTTCACAGAGCGGTATCTCGCCGCGCTGAACCGTCATCTCATCAAGCGTTAGTACAGGCGTATCCAAAACCGTCATCAAAACCTCTGGTTATTTATCAAGCAGCAATCAATATTCATCACAAACAAAGCTAATGTTCGTGGCATAATACCCTATGCTCACCACAAACACACAGTATAACAAATTGTCGATTACTCTTACTTCCAAAAAATACGACCTCAAAATATGACTTCAAAACCTATGCAGACTTCACAAGATAGCCAAAATCAAATGCCAGATGCGGAGACTAACAGTGTCAATGTAGACACCAACTTGTCAAAAGCACCATTAACCAGCCGCTTGACGATAGACAGCTTGATTGACGCGCAAGTTGATTTTATGCAGCAGTGGTTGCACAAGCAGGCCGAGCCTTTATCGATGGAAGCTTGGCGCTGGTTTGGTGCTCAGCCCTTAAGCAACTACATCACCTGTGACCATTTACAGCATTTAATGAAAGACTGGCTGTTAAATCAGCCAATGACTGAGGTGATGCGTACAGATATCCGTGATATTTTGCATACTATTATCTATCATCCAGTCAATGACAACGTGCCTTTGTCTGAGCTGGTCGATGACACCCAAATTCAGACCCTTGCTAACTATATTGGTAGCCATGAGCAGCAGCGTAACGTCCTCATTCATACACTGGTGGGTAACGAAACCTTTGCGGATCTATTGACCCAAACGCTCTATCACGCTATCAATGATTTTATGGAGACCACGCTTGATAAAGCGGGCGGTGTTGGTAAACTGATGAAGCTTGGGCGCAGCTCGTTTGAGAAAGCGACCAATAGAAACCTCGATGAAAAACTACAAACGTACTTGCATCGCAATATCAAAGACTTGACGCGCAGAGCTGAGGCCAATGCACAAGCGCATTTGTCAAATCAAGAAGTGGCGCGTCTGATGGTCATGGGCTGGGATCGTATCAAAGACCAACCAATCAGTGAGCTACAAACTTACTTAAGCGATGAACCTGATAATAGCAGCATCGATCATATTGAAGCCAGCATCCAGCAAAGCTACAACCGCCTGCGACTGTCACCCCTATCTACACAGTTTGGTATCAGCGAGTATTGATACTTGGTATGCCAATCATCAATCCGACACGATAGCGACCATTGCGGCGAGTTTGCATATCAATGAAGAGGCTATGGCGCAATGTAGCAGCGCTCTATTACCTATCGTATACGACGCCATTGAAACGCCTTGGTTAACGGCTCATATTCGTGACATGCTAGAAGCATTCTATGCACAGCCTTCTATTAAAGAAGGTTTGGCTCTCAATCACGATTAATTTATAACTTTTATTTGTTAGCATACTATTATGAGTCAACCCAATAAACTCAGCTTATGGCAAAAAATCAAACGATTATTGACGGCTTCTGCCCCGCAGCCAGTAACTGATGCTGCGAGCAAGAAAAATAGGATGGCTTCTGCTAATACCAGTACTCAAGCAGCGGACAGCATCAGCCCTGTAGACGGTTCTCATTCGGGCAATGATCAATTGCCAACGCCTGATGCCACGCTCAAAACCGATGAAAAAACACAGCCCCACCACATCATAACGAGACGCCCATCGTTGATTGCTTAAAACAGTACTTCAATGATAAGCAATGGCACTATACGCACTATCGTCCCAAAACCGGCGACAGCCAGCAATCGCATCATTTATCCCTAAGAATGCGTCATAAAAAAATAGACTGTGGTTACCTGTTTCGTGTTCAGGAAAAAAATAAACTGTTAGCAATCTATGGCATTTTGCCGTTTTTGATACCAGAGAGTCATCAGAGCGCTGCCCTACTACTCATCACTCAAATTAACTATGACATGCTGATTGGCAACCTAGAGATGGATGTCAATGATGGGGAAATACGCTACAAAAATGCGATCGATGTCGAAGCGGTTGGTATCGATACTGAGATCATTGAGCACTCACTACAAAGCGTCGTTGCGATGACCACGGTTGCAAGCGAGCTATTTGGCGACTTGATTAATAATCAGGACCCTGCTGAAGATATGCAGACATTACTGACAGAGCTGCGCCAGCAATCAGATGCACGCACATTCTTTTTACCGACGCAGTTTGTTCAGTAATGCGTCAGTTTATTCACTCATATAGTTTACGCAATGAGGCCGCACTTAGCGGTCGCTCATCTATCTATTTGCATATCCAAAAAACCATCAATATTAAGCTAGAATTCTTATGCTAAAAATTGCCTACTCTGACGTCTTTCGCTACTCTGTGCCCGAAAAGCACCGCTTCCCCATGCAAAAATACATCTTGATTCCGGAGCGCTTATTGAGTGAGGGCACGATCAGTCAAGATAACTTCTTTGCCCCTGCCTACTTAAGCGAAGAGGAGATTTTGACCACTCATACAGCAGAGTACTGGTATCAGCTCAAAACCCAAACCCTGCCGCGAAAGGCGGCACGAGCAATTGGGTTTGAGATGACACCGCAGTTGGTGGAGCGCGGTCGCTATATCGCCCATGCAACTTATGAGTGCGCGCTATATGCTCAGCAATATGGCGTGGCGATGAATGTCGCGGGCGGCACCCATCATGCATTTGCCGATCATGGCGAGGGGTTTTGCGTGTTTAACGATGTCTGTATCGCCAGCAATCTACTGCTTAATCGCAGGCAGGCGCAAAAGATTTTAATCGTGGATTTGGATGTCCATCAAGGCAATGGCAACGCCAGCATCATGGCGGATGAGCCACGCGTTTTTGTCTTTAGCATGCATGGCGCCAAGAACTATCCGTTTCGCAAACAAGTCTCTGACCTAGACATTGAGCTCGATAATGATACAGACGATGCGACCTATCTTAGGTTATTAAAAGACACCCTGCCACGCTTGATTACTGAGGTTGCACCAGATATGATTTTTTATCAGTCCGCAGTTGATGTGCTGGCGACCGATAAACTGGGTAAACTTGGCTTAACGCAAGCAGGCTGTAAGGCGCGTGACGAGTACGTATTGCAGCAAGCAAAAGCCGCTAGCATTCCAGTTGCTATCGTCATGGGTGGGGGTTATTCTGAAAATATTGAAGATGTGGTCGAGGCGCACTGCAATACCTTTCGAGTGGCACAGCAGCTGTATTTTGGTGAAATAGCTGGTTAAGGTTCAGCGCATGTATGGTGGAGACAAAAGAGTAAAATAAGATTAGCGAGGCTTATATGGCAAAAATACTGATTGTAATTGGCATCGTGTTAGTGGTTGTCGGGGTCATTTGGCTGGTTTTTCCCAATGCCTTTTCGTGGTTCGGCAATCTGCCAGGCGATATTAAGCACACCTCAGGCAATACACGGGTTTATTTTCCAGTGGTCACTATGGTAGTTATCAGTGTTATCGCGACCATCGTGTTAAATTTATTCAATCGTTAACCTGAAAAACACTCCCTATAGTCAACTTACTTTAAACCGAGTCAGTGCTACTGGGGAGGTTGTTTGTGCCGCATCGAACGATAGCAGCACGTAAGCAAGATTTATACCAGTAGCCTGTAATAGTTGATGGTTTGATTCTGTTTATTACTGACCATACTACAAAAACGCCATCACGCCTTGCCAGCCCACGCGTATTCCAAGCACGACTAGAATCAATAAAATAAGCTGACGAAAACGCGCTTGTGGCAAATAACGACGTAGACGAATTCCGACTAAAAGCGTAACAATAGATATCACACTGAGCAAGGCAATCAGCTGCCACTCATCGCTACTCAATGCCATGATAGGCTCACGCAACACGATAATTTGTGCCACTTTGCCTAAGAAATAACACATGTTGCCGACTTTGGCGATGGTGTTTTTATCATCACTGGCAGAGAGCAGATACATCATCAGTATGGTCGACATCGCATTGGTCGAGCCGCCAATGACGCCTGCACCAAAACCAACAGCAATCAACATGGGCTTCGTATCTGCTAAGCGGATTTGTTTGCCCAGCACGCTACTGGTGACATAAAAACCAATGACCGCCGCCAGCATCAATAGGGATATAGGCACTGTTTATCCACAGCAGCAACTGAGCACCCAAGATGCTGCCAAGCAAGCTTGTGAGCGCCAGCAGCCAATAGCGTCTGCCATAGTAGATAAAGTTTTGCCAAACACTGCGCTCACCACCTGCTAGCCAAGTCATGATATTAACCACTAGCGAGGGGAAAATCACCAATACAATGGCATATGGCAATGGGTACATGCTAGCAAGCGCGGTAGTCGTGACGAGCGTCGCACCAAGTCCGCTAATACCGTGTAGCAGCGATGCCAGCGCAAAAATGAGCGTCAGCACTAGCATCTGAGTGCTATCGTCACCAGCTATATTAGTCATATTGTTTATACCATTTGAGGCTCAGCGCCTATATTTATACCACTAGCTGTTTTGACATTGAGCGATTGTTTCACCAATAATACTGGCTAACTGCTCAGCGATCTTGTCTTTGCTGGCTTTGTCTAACGTTATCGCATCATGCTCATAGCGCTCAGAGAAAAATACCTGCATGGCATTATCGTCACTAGCAAAACCAATATCTGCCCGTGAGACATCGTTACAGGCAATCATATCTAGCGCTTTTGCAGCTAGCTTACCACGCGCATAACGCTCGACATCCTGTGTTTCTGCGGCAAAACCAACGACAAACAGTTCTGGATGAGCAAGAGAAATCGTCGCTAAAATATCAGGGTTTTTAACCAAGCTGAGATTCATAGCATCTTGTGTCTTTTTAATTTTTTGCGGTGCGGCTTCTTCAGTACGATAATCTGCTACTGCGGCGGTCGCGATAAAGATATCTGCCTTTACGAATTGGTGTTCAGTATAAGCCTGCGGTAGTTCATGCTCATCACCGCAACCACAATCGCCATGATGGTCATGGGTGTGAGAATGATTATGTTCATGTGCGTGCTCATGAGAATGGTCATACTCATCTTCAAGATCCAATTGAAGCTCGCTATGCGTACCATCCACACATTGCTGGGCAGCGATCAGCATATCTTTGGCAGACAGCACATCAATTCGTGTGACATTAAGCGGCGTGGGCAATGCCACTTTACCACCAGCGATTAGGATCACCTCTGCGCCAGCCGCCACGCAAGCGCGCGCTAAAGCAAAGCCCATTTTTCCTGAAGAATGATTGGACAAATAGCGCACAGGATCGATTGCTTCTACTGTAGGTCCTGCGGTAATGACCACTCTTTTGCCTGCTAATAATTGCGGCGTCGTGTTCATTGCTTTGAACAAGAGTACCTCAGCCAACAACTGCTCAGGCTCAGGCAGCCGCCCTGCACCCACGTCACCACACGCTTGCTCACCGCTGGCTGGCTGGATAATCTGATAGTTCATATCACGCAGGGTTTGTACATTCAGATTTACCGCAGGATGCGCCCACATCTGCTGATTCATCGCAGGAGCGATAATAACTGGTGCGGTTGTGGCAAGGCACACTGTGGTCAACAAATCATCAGCCATTCCCATAGCCAGACGTGCGAGCGTATTGGCGGACGCAGGGGCAATGACAATTAAGTCCGCCCATTTAGCCAGCTCAATGTGCCCCATCCCCGCTTCTGCCTGCTCATCGAGTAATGAGACATGCACCTCGTTACCCGTCAACGCTTGCAGAGTCAGCGGTGTGATAAATGCTTGTGCGCCTGTCGTCATAATGACGCGCACATCAAAGCCTGCTTTAATCAACAAGCGGGCAAATATAGCAGATTTATAAGCGGCGATACCGCCAGTAATAGCAAGCACAATATTGGACATAAGCGTGGCTTCAATCAAAAAGTGAAAAGATAAAATTGCGCTTATAGTAACAACTATGAGATAAATTGGGTAAAATTTTCCGTATTTACCTCAGATAACAATTAGCAATTTATTCTTAAGGAGTGGCAATGGCGATTAAAGACTGGCATGAGGATGACAGACCACGCGAAAAATTATTGAAATTCGGTGCCGCTCACTTATCTGATGCGGAGATACTGGCCATATTTTTACGTACGGGTACGCAGTCACAGTCAGCGATTGAGCTCGCGCGTCATTTGATCGATCAGTTTGGCAGCCTAGCTGAGCTGCTTGCCGCACCGCAAAAAACCGTTCTTGCTTGTCATGGGATCGGTCCCGCCAAGTACGCTCAGATATTGGCATCGCTTGAGATGGGCACACGTTATCTGGATAGTAAGCTAAAAACGGGGCAAGCACTTGGGCGCTCGCAAATGGTCAAAGATTATATTAGCACCCAGTTACGCGGTGAGCATCGTGAAGTATTTGCTGTCCTCTGTCTGGACAATGCGTTGAACCTGTTAAACTTTGAAATACTGTTCACAGGCGGCATCTCATCGTGTTCCGTCTGTATCAAGCATGTACTCCGGCACGCACTAAGCCATGCGGCTAGCCAGCTCATTATTGCGCATAACCATCCTCATACCGATGCCAAGCCCTCAGCTGCTGACAATCTACTGACCTATGAGCTAAAAAAAAGCGTGTGACCTACTAGATATCTCACTGGTCGATCACATCATCGTTGGACGTAACGATACCTTATCTTATGCCGAAAGCTGCCTTGCACCTTTTGGTTAGTTCATGACACTGACCACTCAACTGGTCAGCAAATTTGAGCTACTTGGCAAACCCTACTCATTAGAATCTATTGGGTATGATACCTGATACATATTATCGACACAGCGTAGCACTTTGGCTATTGATAGTCATCAACATCTGTTTCATATTAGTAGCTTGTTCTATAGCAGCTGACGCATTACGCTTTTGTTTTAGCCGTATACAGTACAAGAGTCTGCTAGCAGCACCAAGGTTACTTATGCTGCCAACTATTATATGGTTAGAATTGTTTGTTATAAAACACAATAATAATCGTAACGGTTCATATCTTTTTACTTTCTTATATTTCACACTTTTTATTTAGTATCCCACAGGAGATAGTCATGGCAATTGGCTTGTTTATTTTGGCAGTCATCATTCAATTAGCTGTAGTCTTGGCCATCTTTTTGCTGTCCTTATCACGAGTCACGGGCAGTATTGTTGCCTTGATCACCGTTATTGTTACTGCCATTATCAGTCCATGGTCGCTCCTCTTAGGGGTGCCCATCGCGCTGCTTTGCTTGGTTTTACTCATTACTCCACTGCGCCAATCACTCATTACCAAACCGGTCTATAAGGCTTTGGGTGGTGCAATGCCGAGTATGAGTGATACGGAGCGCGAAGCACTGGATGCTGGTACCAGTTGGTGGGAAAAAGAGCTGTTTATGGGAGCGCCAAATTGGGAGGCTTTTGCCAATTACCCTTATCCAAAGCTCTCAGAAGAAGAGCAAAGCTTCATTGATAACGAAGTAGAAACGCTATGCGCTATGCTCGATGAATGGCAAATACAGCACAAAGATAAAGAGCTGTCACCTGAAGCGTGGCAATTTATCAAAAGTAATGGCTTTTTAGGGTTAATTATTCCAAAAGAGTTTGGTGGTCTAGAATTTAGCTCTTATGCGCAAAGCCGCGTGATGAGTAAAATCGCGTCGCGCTCACCGACTGCGGCAGTGACCTGTATGGTACCCAATTCGCTCGGTCCTGGTGAGCTACTAATGCACTATGGCACGGACGAGCAAAAACAGCGCTGGCTACCGGGTCTCGCCAAAGGTGATGAAGTACCTTGTTTCGGTTTGACTGGACCTGAGGCAGGCTCTGATGCAGGTGCGATCCCTGATACAGGCGTCGTCTGTTATGGCACGCATGAGGGCGAGCAGGTACTTGGTCTGCGTATGAACTTCTCCAAACGCTGGATTACATTAGCACCTATCGCTACTGTCGTGGGTTTGGCTTTTAAGATGCATGATCCTGAAGGGCTGCTTGGAGATCCCAATAAAACTGATTATGGTATAACCTGTGCACTGATCCCTGCCAATCATGAGAAGGGTGGTCACGGGTCCACGTCACAACCCAATCGGCTCACCATTTATGAATGGTACGGTCGATGGCAAAGATGTCTTTATCCCCTTAGATTACATCATTGGCGGTGTCGAAAACGCTGGTCGCGGCTGGCGTATGCTGATGGAGTGCTTGGGCGTGGGTCGTGGTATCTCCTTGCCTGCTCTATCGACCTCAGCCAGTGAAATGACCTATCTGTCTGTCGGTGCATTTGCAAAAGTTCGCGAACAGTTCAAAATATCAGTCGGTAAATTTGAAGGTGTACAGGACGCCACCAGTCGCATGGCAAGTAACACTTATATGTTAGAAGCGTTCCGTCATTTGGTAACTTGCGGGTTAAACCAAGGCGGTACGCCATCAGTCATGACTGCAATGGCAAAATATTATGCGACCGAAACCATGCGTAGTGTGGTCAATGATGGTATGGATGTCGTTGGTGGTCGTGCCGTACAGATGGGCCCACGTAACTTCTTAGCGATACCTTATCAAGCAATTCCTGTATCTATCACTGTTGAGGGTGCCAATATTTTGACCCGCTCGCTGATGATTTTTGGTCAAGGCGCGATGCGTTGTCATCCTTATCTATTCGATGAGCTGCAACTGCTACAGAGTGAGGGATAAAAAAGCAGCGACTGAAAAATTCGACACGCTTTTCTTCAAACATTTAGGCTATACCTTCAACCGCGGGGCAAAAGCGTTTATCGCAGGTTACGTCGGTGGTAGTGATAATGCGCCACGTTTTGCTGATGCCTTTACTCGTCCTTATTACAAGCATATCAACCGCCTAAGCGCAAGCTTTGCATTGACTGCAGATATGGCGTTAGGACTGTTAGCAGGGGATCTAAAACGTAAAGAGATGCTGTCTGGTCGCTTAGCGGATATTCATAGCCACTTATTTATCGCGACGGCTATTTTGCAATTTTATGAGCATGGTAGTAAATCCGAAGCTGAGCGTTTACATGCCAAAGTTGCACTCCAAAACAGCTTATATACGATTCAAGAAGCTTTTGTGTCTTTCTTTGCCAACTTCCCTAATCGTATGGCCGCCAATGTAGTGAGCTTTGTGACTTTTCCAAGTGGCCGTATCTTTACGCCAGCAAGCGATGAGCTAAAACGTCAGCTGGGTGATACCTTTATGGATGATTTTGCTACCAACCCATTCCGCGATTATCTCAAAACCATGGTGTACTACAATACCGACCCAGATGATGTGACAGGCCGTATGGAGCATGCTTATCAGACCTTGGTTGAGATCGAACCACTGTGGCAGAAGTTTAAAAAGGCAGAACATCAGGACAGCTTTGAAGGCCTAACCTTCGAAGACCATGTGGTACATGCGAGCCAAAACGATAGCATCACTGAAGAAGAGGCTGAGGTCTTGATTCAATATAATGCCATGCGCTTTGATTCATTATTGACCGATGTATTTGATAAGCATCTATCAGAAGCTCAAGAGCGCGATAATCCACATACGCTCGAAAATGCTGTCAATCAACTAACAAATTATGCAGCGCTAAAAAAAGAAGTAAAAAACAAAAGTAGCGTATCGACTGACAGTGAGATGCCAGTCACGCATGAGTTAAATGATACGACAAATACAGAACCACAGACTGGTGATGCCAATCCTAATCACGGCTATGAGAGCGATGGTGATGTAGAAATGGTCAGTGAGCAAGATACTGTGAAAGAAATCAAGTCACAGGCGAATTTTGAGAAATCAAATCCTGAAGCCGAAGCGCTTGATCATCGCTACCGTGATGCAGAGTCTCACCTCAATGAGCGTATGAGTAACAACCACAGTCGCCATATTGCTCCACCTGATGAGGTCGACGAAAGCGCAAGTGACAAACACCTCCAAACCTTAGATGATCAGACGCATCTGCCGCGCGAACGTGAAGAAGATGATAAGGTATAACTAAAAGGTCAATTCAAACGCGTAAACTCATGAGTATCGTGATTATTCATGACGATAAATATAAAACTTCAAAAGCCAGACTGTCTACACGCGACAGTTTGGTTTTTTTTGGAGTTGCCAAAATGTAAACGTATTTTATGACATCAAAGTGATAACACTGGCTTAATATCAATAGTTTGATATATCCATTTACCCTAAAAACTCTTTCATGAATATATTGTTTCATATCAGAAACAAACCGTTTACAATAAATCATCGCTATTTTATGGGCACATAGTTGTGACAGGGATTGTTCTCTTGGAATAAAATGATAAAAAAAATCTTGCAGTGCCCTTACCTATTCTTTTATATTGTCCTCGAAAATGTGACATCAAGCGACAATCACAAGAACTTAATAGTCATAACACGCATTATAGTTAGATTGGCAAACACGGTCACATAGATTTGGGTGACGCTGACTATAGCGCTGTTATGCACACAAAGGGATATGGATATGTGGAAAAATATGGGACTGACAGGCAAGATTATCGTTGCCATGGTGCTCGGTATCATACTGGGTCTATTTTTAAACTACTCAGGATTGAATGGCGAAGGCAGCTTCGTTAATACTTACATCACAAATGGTGCCTTTGCTATTATCGGCAAGCTATTTGTTAACTCGCTAAAAATGTTGGTCGTACCTTTAGTACTTATCTCACTGATTTGCGGTGTGTGTGGCATTGGTGATATCCGTCTGCTAGGACGTATTGGTACCAAAACATTTATGATCTATATGATGACAACCGCGCTTGCTATTGCAACGGCGATTGGATTGGGTGTGCTATTTGGTATCGGTAAAGGCATGAATATCGAATCTGAAGCCACGTTTGAAGCCGCATCAGCGCCGCCACTGCTTGATGTGTTCTCAAACATTATCCCATCAAATCCCATCAGTGCGATGGCAAATGGCGACATGCTATCGATTATTTTCTTTGCCATTCTAATCGGTATCAGTATTTTGATGGTGGGTAAACCTGCCAAAGGCTTGGTTCAAAGTCTAGAGCTTATCAATGAAGTCATCTTGAAGATGGTGACCATCATTATGAACCTAGCCCCTTATGGTGTATTTGCACTGTTAGCCAAGGCGATGTCTGAGCTAGGCTTTGAGTTAATTTTGTCACTGCTAAGCTATATGGCAGTATTGGTTGGTTCTTTGGCCTTCCATTTCTTCGTTACTATGATGATTGTACTAAAAGTCTCTTCAGGTCTATCTATCAAGACCTTTTTGGCAAAAATGCGCGAAGTACAAATCTTTGCGTTTAGTACGTCGAGCTCAAACGCGACCATTCCGATTACCTTGCGTACCGTTACTAAGCGTATGGGTGTGAATAACTCAGTGGCTTCGTTTACCGTTCCTTTTGGTGCCACCATCAACATGGATGGTACAGCCATCATGCAAGGGACAGCGACCATCTTCATTGCCAATATTTATGGTATTGATTTGGGCGTGACCGAATATCTAACCGTTATCTTGATGTCAGTACTGGCCTCTGTCGGTACGGCTGGTGTCCCTGGTGTCGGCTTGATCATGCTGTCTATGGTATTTGCTCAGGTCGGTCTGCCTATCGAAGGTATTGGTCTGATCTTGGGTGTAGATCGTATCCTAGATATGCTGCGTACTGCTGTCAACGTTGGTGGTGATGCGGCAGTGACTGCTATCGTAGCAAAATCAGAAGGTAAAATGGATCTGGCGCTATACAACGATCCTAACGCTGGTGCTAAAGACGTGTTCGATGGTCATATCGATGAAGACAACGAGCGTGAGTTCTCTAAAGTCATGAATGATGGCATCATGGGTAGTGAGTACGATGACGTTGATCGTCGCCACTAATCATCTCTGCTAGATAGACATTCGTAAAATAAAAAACCTCAGTCACCTATGCACACGGACTGAGGTTTTTTGTGGGAGATAGTAATGGGTTTCTTTAGCCAAAAACGTATTTGGTCAACATTGCCAAACACACCAGCACAATCATCGGACGAATCAGCTTACTACCGCCTTTGACGACCATATGTGAACCAAAATAGGCACCGATGGTTTGTCCCACCATCATTGCCAATCCCACTTTCCACAACACATTGCCACCCAAGATAAAAAAATATCAGTGAGCCGATATTGGTAGATAAGTTCAGCACCTTTGCGGTCCCTGTCGCTTCAATAATCTGACGACCACGCAGTGCCACATTGCCCAGCGCAAAAAACATCCCTGTGCCGGGTCCAATATACCCATCATAAAAACCAATCAAAGGTGCCACCCCTTTTTGCCATTTACCCTCTGATATGCGGGGAGCCGCCTCTACCCTCACCAAGCCTAGGGAGCAAATAAGGTATAAATACCGATAGCGGCAATCAAAAAGGAATCAGTTTTTCGAGCAAATCAGGTGGTGACATCTGCACCGCAATGGTACCCAAGACTGAACCGATAAACGCGGCAATAATAGCCACTTTAATACGCTGCGGTTTGACGACGCCCTTTTTATCATGGTAATGGATGCGGCCAATGCGCCAGAAGCAGCTTGTAGCTTATTGGTGCCAAGCGTGAGCACTGGCGGGATATTGGCCAGTAGCATGGCAGGTATGGTCAACAGACCGCCGCCGCCAGCAATCGCATCAATAAATCCTGCCAATGCTGCGACAGCCGCAAGCATCAAAATAATCTCTAGTGAGAAGGTTAAGTCCATAATACTGACCTACAAAATATGGTGATAAAAGAAAAGAAAGCCTCAGATACTAGGCTAAAAACTTACTAATGACACTACTATCGTTGGTAATAGCTGTTATTGATAATAGTAGTGATAAGACGATAAATTCTCTGAAAACTTCTTAAGACATGAGATAACGTCATAATGCGTCGATCATTATAGATATAAAACCGCAAAAAAAGCCAAAAACGTCACAAAGTCTGCTAGATTTAGCCAATAGTGTTCTAAATCTCTCATATAACGGACAGTTTGTTAAAAAGATTTAACGACTTACAACTATTTTGCTCGTCGCATCGCCTTTATAATGTCACTGTCATTGGAGACGATATAATGGGCTAATGGCGTTATTTCAGCGTATTTTGTTGTCTATATTAATAAGAGTGTGAGAAACTGTTTTTATCTGCTTGCTATATCGTCATGAATAGTAACGTGGATATTTGAGATTATTTAGTAAATTGTACTTAGGAGGTGAGGATAATATGGCAATACGAAGGATTAAGGCATTTTTTGAATTTGAGGCAGCGGGCGGTATCGTCTTAGCATTGGCTGCCGTTGCTGCAATGATCATTGCCAACTCCCCCCTCAATGTTTGGTACGAAGGTTTTATTCACGCACCAGTTGCCATTCAAATTGGTGAGTTTGCCATTGCCAAAGATGCTCACCACTGGATCAATGATGGTCTAATGGCCGTTTTCTTTTTCTTGGTCGGGCTTGAGCTCAAGCGTGAAGTATTGATTGGTGAGTTGTCTAACGTCAAGCAGATTATCCTACCAGCTGGTGCAGCACTGGGTGGTATGATCATGCCTGCGATTGTTTATCTACTCTTTAACTACAATGAGCCTGAGTTTTGGAAAGGTTGGGCCATTCCTGCGGCAACAGATATTGCTTTTGCGCTTGGTATTTTGAGCCTTCTTGGCAACCGTGTACCCAACTCTCTAAAAAGTCTTTTTGGTCTCTATTGCTATTTTTGATGATATCGGTGCGATTTTGATTATCGCTCTGTTTTATACCAGTGAGTTGTCACTAGAGTCGTTAGCTTTGGCTGGCCTATGTCTGCCATTCTTGTACCTTCTTAATCGTCGTAACGTCACTAGCATCACGCCTTATCTACTTATTGGTATTATCATGTGGATTGCAGTGCTCAAATCGGGTATCCATGCAACATTGGCCGGTGTGGTCTTAGCACTATTTATTCCTATGTTTGACCGCACTGATCCTGAGCACTCTCCGCTTGAAGAGCTAGAGCATGACCTACATAACACCGTCGCCTTTGGTATTTTGCCAATATTCGCTTTTGCCAACTCGGGTATCTCACTCGAAGGCGCAGGTCTTGCTGAATTATTCCATTCAGTACCACTAGGTATTGCCGCAGGTCTGTTTATCGGTAAGCAGTTGGGCGTCATGATTATGTGCTGGTTAATCTTTAAGCTTGGTATCTCAACCATGCCAAAAGGTATGAACTATAAGCAAATCTACGGCGCAGCGCTATTGTGCGGTGTTGGTTTTACCATGAGCTTATTCATTGGTAGCTTGGCGTTCGCTGGCGACACCACTATGTTTGATGAGCGCTTGGGTATCATCATGGGTTCTATCGTTTCTGGTATCGCAGGTTACATCATGCTCAAAGTGAGCTTGAAAGATAATGTCAGCGGCACATCAGTCGATTTGACTCGCTCTCATTAATAGCAAAACGAGTGACTTATGAGCCTATTAGCTTATAAGTCGCTTTTTATTATCTGCAAAAACTTTTAATGAAAAATGTGTATTCAGCCAAGGTTGATTATTGTTAATGAACCCGCTGTAGCATTAGCAATAATTGTCATGTCGGCAGACGAGAATATCCAATACATCGTGCCTGCCGTATCGTTAGGGCGAAAGACGCGCGTGTAAGACTGCCGTTCTTATCTGATGAAATATGTGACCTAAAATCTCGTATCAGTACGATACAAAGACAACGAGAGTCATTGAGTCCATCAATTAACGCTTATAAGTGATGGTTATGGATCGCTCTTACGATACGAATGTTGTTTTATAGCTGACTTATAAAGGTGTTTGATCATATGGATAAGAAAATCAGCAATACTGCAAATATTCCCACCAATAAGACGCAGCATCCATCAACAGCGTTGTATTTGCGTCATGGGCGTACGACTGCTATCGATGACCATAGTGATTTGCAAGTGTTAAAGCGGATTAAGCGATATCTACTACCAAAAGACTTTGCTATCTCGCCTGCGCTACTAGAGGAGATAGTCGCCGGCTACGATATTGGCGATCCACTCGCAGATGATTTGGCCGCTAACAATATCCGCTTTGCAAAGCCCCTACAACAGATTATCAGCGGCGGCGATGGTCTAGACCTAAATAGCGATCTCGCAACCAACGCCTCATTTAATGCACTAACCGAGCAATTTAGCAGTCATCCTGATTGGTTCGATCCCAAACTCGCTCAAATCGGTGCGGTCGCCTATCGACGCTATCCACTGATGCTCATTTGGCTACTGCGTAATGTCGCGCTGATGGCAGGTTATAGCATCCCAGCCCTATCACTACCACTCATTCAGACGGGCGCGTTGATGCACGATGCGCTACCACGGCTCATGCGTACCTATGCCTATATCTTGGCGGTGTCTGAGCATCCACAATCAGATATGGGCATGCGCAATCACTCTCAACCTATCGATCAAGTATTGGCGATTGGCTCTGAGGGCTGGCGACAATCCATCAAAGTACGTCAGATTCATACATTGGTACGGCAAAACTTGCTCAAAGGTAAGGGCAATGCTGCTACAGGCGTGATACCAAACGCCGAGCAACATCATAACCCTGATGGTAGCTGGAATACCGATTATTGGGGCGTGCCGATTAACCAAACCGATATGATTGCCACCCATTTACAGTTCTCGTTGTTAATTATGCGTGGCCTACGCCTGCTCGGCGCCCGTATTAGCCCTGAGGAAGCGGAAGGTATTTTGCACTTATGGAATCTTGCCAGCTACTGGATGGGCGTTGATTTAGAGCGTCTGCCAAAAGATGAAGCGGCTAGCTGGGAATGGCTGTATACCTACTTATCAATACAGCAGCTAGACTTTAAGACGGGGCAGCCACTGGCAAAAGCCTTGCATGATCTACCGCGTCAGTTGATGGGCGAAGACAATCGACGTGGACGCTTTGTGGAGATGGTCAATGCCAGTGTGACACGCACCTTAGTCGGTGATGACATTGGTGACGGCTTAGCTTTACCAAAATCAAAGATACGCTTTGGCGTATTGTCTTCAGTGCCGATTCTTTTGCGCTTGATACTGCGCGGCAGCACAATGCAACGGTTGCCCAAAAATTAGAAGCATTTCGTGCCAAGCGCCAAGACAATATGAATTGGTGGCTTAAAAAGAACGATGATTATTATAAGTAGATGATATCTATCAGCGTTTGTTTTCTACGCGGTAATACCATTCTAGCTGACGATCAAACCCAGTTTCTAGCAAACTGGCAATGACGCGCCCTGTCAGTCCCCACACCGTCTCACCATCCACTTGCCAACTCGGCGTCAGTATGGTCGCGGTTTGTTCTTGCATTTTATATTCTACCGCATACTCCACCGTTGGCTGGTTGACTAACGACTCTAAATCCGCCCAAAAGATACGCGATATCTCTCCCACTTCAGGAACTAATACCAGACCTGGGGCGATGAGCGCGACAATGGGACGTACACTCATACCGCTTTTGGACGTTTGGATCGGTAGTTGTCCCAGTAATTGCACTTTATTAGGTGGCAGCGCCGTCTCTTCACAAGCTTCACGTAATGCGGTCACGACGTTGTTGCCATCACCTATCTCATGTTTGCCGCCTGCACAGGAGACCTCTCCTGCATGGCTGTTCATATGAGCGGCTCGGCGCGTCAATAAAAGCTTGGGTCGACGCTCATTGGTAATTGCCACCAATATTGAGGCATCGGCAATCGGTGTCTGATACAAGCTGTCCAAAATACGCGTACTTTGTGAGGTGTTGCCACTCTCGTACATCGCTGGACTCGTGAGCGCATTCAATGTCTCGTGTTGTACTCGCTCGGCCAGTTTTCTGAGTGTGGGATGACGAATAAAGCTTGGGACAGCGACGCTAAACTTATTAAAAAAATCAATATTTTCGGGTACGGTCATTATCAAATCCTATGAGTGGTCATTTTCATATTACTCATGAAAATACCGGTGCCAGCATAACAGTATAACCTGTCGCTAGTATGGCAGCCTTTTTATTAATCAGATTATCGCTTTTGTAGATGTATCTCATATTTACGTTATTTTCGACAAAGTGCGATTTATTGATGCATCGGCTGACTGCTATACATACAGTAGAACCTCAATAAAATTGATGCAGCATAGGAAACGCGCTCGATTAAATGCTACTTTTCTTGCTTGCTGTGACTGCGTCTCCAGAGGCTGCGAAAAATAGCGTTTAATCTTGCTATACCATTTTTATAATGGTTTCACTATATATGTGGTCACTATGATAAATATAAAACGGCTTACCGCTTGTGTATAAGCTTTGTTATATAGACTGAGCCTCTATCCAAGTGAGCCTTTCAACTAAATGTCTATTTTTTTGCCGCGTCTTTACACCTTTCTAAATCACTCAATATCTCATACCGTCTGTCTCAGACGGTGATCGTTTTATTAATTAAGATTTTCTCAATATCCTTTTGCCTGGTACTTATCAATGATAATAAATATCATAACTGCAGCTTTAAATTACCAAACATTAACCGAGTAATATTTCAAAAAATGCATTTGGGTATTATGATAACTGCTAGCAAGACTATGAGGCGGACATCCTAAAATAGCATTATAAAAATACTGACACCAACGTCATAGGATTGCTGTAATAACAATAAACAATACCTCAAAAGAACAAAGGATACAGATTATGACAGACCAAATCGACAACATGATGCCACCTGCTGAATATATCAATGATAACTATAAAGGCTCAGGAAAACTGGCTGATAAGCGCGTTTTAATCACTGGCGGAGACAGTGGTATCGGTCGCGCAGTGGCTTTTCATATGGCACGTGAAGGCGCCAAAGTTGCCATCCTTTATCACTCTGATGAAGAGAGCGCCAATGAGACGCGTAAAGGTATTGAAGCAGAAGGCACAGACGCGGTGGTACTGCAGGGTGATACAGCAAATAGTAGTAGTTGCAAAGAGGCAGTCGAAGCGGTCGTGGCACAATGGGGCGGCATTGATGTGCTAGTCAATAACGCTGGTATGCAAAAGCCGTATCATGATTTGTCTGAAGTCAGTGATAAAGACTGGCAACAGCATTTCGATGTCAATATGGCAGGAATGTTTTATGCAACCCGCGCCGCCCTTGAGCATATGAAAGAAGGTGATAGCATCATCAATACGACATCTGTTAATGCGTATGTCGGCAATGATGTATTGGTGCCGTACACCGCAACCAAAGGCGCTATCGTTGGCTACACCCGCGCGTTATCGCAACAACTACTTAGTCGCGGTATTCGCGTCAATCAGGTAGCACCAGGTCCTGTAGTGAGCGAGATTCAACTGGTATTTAAAGACTTTGATAAAGATATTTTAGAATCGATGTCCTCACCAATGGGGCGTATGGGTCAGCCACGCGAGATGGGCGCTGCCTATGTATTTCTTGCTTGCCAAGACAGTAGCTTTGTGACTGGGCAGACCTTACACATAAACGGAGGCATGATTACCAATGGCTGATATCATGGATTCTCCTGACTCTTCTGACCTGCTATCTGTCTGTTGGGCAGATAGCAGTAGTCATCGCCGCTGGTTGCTCGCTGAAGGACAACGTTTGCTCGAACATTATGCCAAAGCGCGCGTGCCATCAGGGTTTGCTACTTTGGGTCACGATGGCAACATGGTAGATGACACAGCAAAGAGCATCATCACTACGAGGATGGTGCATTGCTATGCGCTAGCGGCACTAATGGGTATACCAGGTGCAGCAACACTTGCTGACCATGGCCTAGATGCGTTGCTCGATGGTCCATTGCGCGACTCGGTACATGGCGGTTGGTTCAGTGATGCTTACTCAACTCATGAAAACCCATCACGCAAAAACGCCTATCTGCATGCGTTTGTCGCGCTTGCTGGCGCGTCTGCTAGCATTGCTGGTCGCCCGCGCGGTACAGAGTTGATGGAGGCTGCAATAACAATCATTGATCAGCATTTTTGGTTAGAAGATGAGCAATCAATGCTACCTTCTTTGCCGCTGATTGGGCTGATCCCGAAGATTATCGCGGCGCCAATTGCAACATGCATACGACCGAAGCCTGCTTAGCACTGACAGATGCCACCGGTGAAACGCGCTGGCTAGACCGCGCACTACACTTAGCCAAGCGTTTTGGTCATGATATTCCTGAGGCTTATGGTGGACGTTTGCCCGAGCATTTTGATAGTGGGTGGAATCTGTTGCCCGACTACGATGCGAATGAACCTTCTGATGACCTGCGTCCCTGGGGACTCACACCTGGTCACTTTGCAGAATGGGCAGGACTGCTGCTCAAGGTTGAGTCTGCTTGTATCGCGCATGATTATGACATACCTGATTGGCTGCTACCTGATGCCATCGCATTATTTGATAGCGCTATCGATCGTGGCTGGGCACCTGACGGTCAGCCCGGCATGGTTTATACCATTGGCTGGGATGATGAGATTTCAATACCAAACCGTCCTTACTGGGTACAGGCGGAAATGGCTAATACCGCACTGATGCTATCGCGCCGTACGGGTGATCCGCGCTTTGAGTATTACTACCGCTTAGCTTGGGATTATATTGCCAGTACTTTGATTGATCTTGAGCACGGCGGCTGGCGTCATGAGGTAGATGCAGATGGCAACTTAAGTACGGTCATATATCCGACGCGCGAAGATCTTTATCATGACTTTCAAGCCACATTGACGCCATTGATTCCTATCTCTGCGTCGGTAGCTGGTGGACTACGCACACAAATGCTCAAAATAAAAACCTAATTCCTATGTAGGATATACTCGATAATATAAGAACGCTTTGATGGCAATTAAAATGCGCTGTCAGAGCGTTTTCGTTGTAATCATAAAAATTAAATAAAATAACTTTTTCGTTAAAAGTAAAGGATATCCTCAAAAGTATTTGTCACTATCGCTGCTGTATACAAAAGCAAACATCAGAACGGCAAAAAAACTTTTTAAGATAAGTGGACATACAATATTTACTAATAAAGGTAGTTGGTATGAGCTATTGTCTCCAATGCGGTCATAAAGCAGAACGAAAAATCCCACCTACAGATAATATGCCGCGCTTGGTGTGCCCCAATTGTCACTATATCCACTACGAAAACCCAAAGGTTATCTGTGGTTCGCTAGTCGTACACGAAGACAGAGTCCTACTGTGCCGCCGAGCGATCGAGCCGCAATATGGGCTATGGACGATACCTGCAGGTTTTATGGAAAACGGCGAAACCATGGCTGAAGGCGCCGCACGCGAGAGCTACGAAGAAGCTGATGCCATCGTACTGAATCCGCATCTATACTGCATTTATGACCTACCAGATATTGGGCAGATCTACTCTATTTATCTCGCCGATCTAAAAAGATGGTGCGTACGGTATTGGCTCAGAAAGCCTTGATTGTGCGCTATTTAGTGAAGAAGATATTCCATGGGATACGCTCGCCTTTGAGGCCATTCGCCTTACCTTAAAAAACTATTTTTCTGATCGTAAGCAGTATAACGAGTTGTCAGAATTCCCGATCCATCAAGACAAAATCGGCAAAGATTTGAGTATCAAACGGTACTAAGCAAATACTACATACAAAAAAAGCCAAGCATGACGCTTGGCTTTTTCTTGGTGATAGATTTTGCTACCTTAGCTCTTTATTTTACAAACCTCAAAGCCCAGTCCTTTGACTGTCTCTTCTTTATTATAAGGCGCTAATACGGCACGCACATGCTTTTGACCTTGCAGATATTGCTTGGCAACACGCTGTAAATCATCAATGGTCACTGCCAAGATCGCAGCACGCATTTTGCGCTGCCAATCAGCACCGCGATGATGCAAGTTGGCGAAGCACGCTTTGATCGCCTCCCTGCAGGAGAGCCTGGCTTATCCATACCGGAGATAATACCTAAAATCGCCTCTTCTAATTGCTCATCGTTTTGTGGCTCGTTTAAGATCCACTCAATACTGGCCTCAAAATGCTCAAAGGTTTCAGCGCACTGCGGATCGCGGTAACTAAAGAACTTAAAGGCGCAAGCATTGGCGTCATAGCCAGCACCGCCGCCATAGGCACCGCCGCGTTCACGAATGGCGCTGTGCAGATAGCCATTACGTAGGTAAGGCGCTAACACCATGAGTGCGGCAGTATCAGGATGGTCAGCCGCTGGTACCGTATAAGCACTGGCATTATGATAAACGTTGGTTGGCACTAACCACGCTAAATCTGCAACATCGAGCACATTGTTTTTAACATCGTCGCCACTCTCTAATGCCTTGACTGAATTAGTCTCACCATTTAACGCAGTATCTAGATGCAGATTTGCAAATTCGCTAGGGATATTTGCTTCAGTATTGTCTGCTTTTTCAGCAGATGTGACTGCTTTGCTCTCTGTCCAGCTATCGACGATGAGGCCACTCAAGCGTTCCGTTTGCTCGGCTTCACAGATAATAACGGCATGCTTAGGTAAGCTGATCAAACGTTGATGCAAATCCATCAAACTCGTTGCCAATGTATCCCACTGAGTATCATCGCTACTGGCATGTCCCAAGAACGCTTTTAGTGCATTTAGTGCTGGTAAACCACTACGCACATATTCTAGCTGCGCTTGACGACTCATACCGCGACTGGCGGTTTGCATTGCATATGAGTGACCAGAACCTGCCAAATTGGATTGCCAGCTGGCTTGACGCTGCTGCAAGATTTCTTTGATGCGATCATGCTCAGTAAAGATGCTGTGTTCCATTACTTCTTTGAGCAAATCAATCGCTTCAGGTTTGCGGTTGAGCGCGCGCGTTGCCACGACAAAATAGCTGCTAATCGATTGACTATCATCCACGTGGGTACGCTGGCTGATACGCGCGGTCACACCCGAAGAATGCGCGGCTTGCTTGGCCTGCATCTCATGAGCACTCATCGAGTCAGTACCCAGCTCTGATAGTAGGCTTAAATAAATCGGTAGCAATGGATGATTGATCACCTCGTTCACAGGCAAACTGCTGGTGTCCTGATTGCCAATGGCTTCAGTGAGCGGTACGATCACCTGATAGTAATAGATACCATTGGTGCCCGCTTCATATTCAAATAGCGTACTATCTTGCCCGCTCAGACGCACCTGCTTTTGGGTGCCTTCTTTAAAGCTAATGTCTGTTGGTACGTCTTCTAGACCTACCTTTGGCAGTAAGCTCAAATCATCTGGCGCTGCTTGGCGTGCGGCCAGATCTAATGCTTGCTTGTGCAAGATGTCTTTGTCATCAGCGCTCAAGTCCATCGCGATGGTATCTAAACGCACTTGCTCTGCTGCAGCAAGGCGCGCTGATTTTTCGCTATCTGGCGTCATGGTCACGCGCACACGGTGCTGATTGTCCAGCAGATGCGTTTTGATTAAGTTCGGTAGCCACTGCGGATCGACCACTTGCTCGCGCAACCACTGTAGATGCTCATCCACTTCCCACACATCGATAGGGTTACCATCATGAATGGCAGTACTAAAGCCCTCTAACATCAGGTTTAGACCATAAGGAATGCTATCACCGCCGATATGGCGCTGATCAATTTCAATCTGATGCAGAATGGTTTCGATCGTTTCGTCATCAACTGGCGAGTTTGCCACCTCAGTCAGCAAGTCAATAATGCCTTGCTCGACCGCTTCGGCATGCTCTGGGTTAGAGCCGCGCAGTCCCGTATAAAAGACCATTTCATAATGGCTGTCATCCAGCCCTAATAGCGGACTTGGCGCTTTGCCCAGTGGATGGCTGTCCAAATAAGCACGTAGTGGCGAGCCTGAATGCTCAATCAGTACGCCTTCGAGCAAACGCAGCGCCAAACGCTGCTTAGGATCAGTGATCGACGGCAACAACCAAGCGACCACGTGATGGGTCTGATCTGGACCGGCTTCATCAGCAGTGTACGTGTCAACTGCACTAATAGGTGCAGACAAACGCTGCTCTGGACGCGATACGTGTTTTTTACCTGCTTCGAATTGAATCAAAGCATCTTCGTGTATTTTCGCTTGCGTCTCAGCAACAGGAATATTACCAAAACTCATGATGACACTATTCGATGGGTGATAGTGACTCTCATGAAAAGCTGTCAGCTCAGTATGCGTTAAGTCAGGGAATCTGAGCAGGATCGCCACCTGAATTGTAGTGATAAGTCGTCGTTGGGAATAGATGATGCGCAACCGTATGATAAAGCTGATCAATCTCGCCACTCATCGCGCCCTTCATCTCGTTAAAGACGATACCTTTAAACTGGGGCTTGTCGTTTTCGTCCAGCTCTACGCGGATGCCTTCTTGCGCAAAAATCGAGCGGGTGGATATTGGGAAAAACGACGCATCAAGGTACACAGCAAGCAAATTAAAATAGTCGTTTTTGTTTTGCGTGGCATACGGATACGCCGTCCAATCGGCTGCGGTCATCGCATTCATAAACGTGTTTAATGAGCGTTTGATCATTGAAAAGAATGGGTCACGTACTGGGAATTTCTTAGAGCCACACAATGCGACGTGCTCCAAAATATGCGCCTCGCCTTTTGAGTCCATCGGCTGAGTACGAAAACCTACTAAAAACGCATTTTCATCGCTTGGGTGCGCTAAATGATAGTGCATCGCGCCTGTCTTCACATGCTGACTGATCAGCACATCCATCGATAGCGCCTCAATATGGCGATGCTCAATCAGCTCAAATGCTGGATGCAACGTGAGATCAGCAGTAAATGGGGTATCAGTCATAGTTATCCTTATCGCTTACAATGCGTATCGTGTGCCCTGACTATCAGGGTAAATAGAGTGGTAAAAATTATTGAACTATCAGTCGTAAAAATGGCTATTAAAACATTTTGACTTACAATTTCTGAAAAAACTGAATGCTAAACCCAATACTGGCTTTTGAACTCAATTATGCAGGTATTTATAGTGACTATATTGGCTATATTGGCTAAAAAAGAATTGGCTTAGCGCTATTAGTGGGGTTTGGTCGTTGATAAGTCAAGTCAGCACATGGGCAATAATATATCGTGAAATGCTCGCCACTCTTTCAAACAGCCCAATATAATTCCAACAAAAGCCACATTCAAATGATGGTCATATCGCTTAACAGAGACCGTTTGCACTGTTATAGTCAATCAATATTAAAAGTGGTACAAGGCAGACGAGTGCAAGTACTACAGTAGTAGGCTAGCAGTCAACTCTGAGGTGACAGCTGCCATTTCTAACAGTAAAGGTATTGTTGACTACTGTCATGAAAAAGGTCGACTTACTCATCATTGGGCGTCATGAACGTCACGGTATCGCCGCTTGGTTAGTCGGGTGCAACAGCCGATAATATCTTGCCAAACATCCCTTGCAACAGCCTAGTCGTCAAGCTTGATGAGCCAGTATCAGAATAAGGGGGCCGGCTCATCATTCGAGTTAACCTGTTATTTGTTAGCATTGCACTCGGGTGTTGTTCCATATCAAAATCTATGTCACAAAGATAGACAAGCATTACTTAACAGCGCTCTATAGTAGTGCTATAGTAAATACTATCTGACATGAGGAAGACGTTATGAGTTACGAACATATTTTACTGGTCACCGACTTACTCTCTGATGCGGATATCGTCGCGCAAAAGGCCAAGCGCATCGTTGAAAACCGTCCCGGTTCTAAGTTGTCTGTGCTGCATATTGTCAAAGATACCATGGTGGGCTTCGGCTATGAGCTGGTACCTGCGTCAAGTCTTTATGATGAGATTGATGACGAACGCTGCCAAGAAGCACGGGCAAAACTGGCGCAATTCCTTGAACGCAACCAGCTCAATGCGGCAACGTCAGAAGTCACTACCGCTATCTCTAGCAGTGAAGGTATTGTCAGCTACTGTCATAAACACGACGTCGATCTGTTGGTCATCGGTCGCCATAAGCGCACTGGTATTGCCGCATGGATCAGTGGCGCGACAGCAGATAATATCTTGCCTAACGTACCTTGCGACAGCTTGGTCGTAAGACTCGACAAACCGGTTTCGACGTAGCAATTTGCTTTGGCTATATGGAATTATCAGTTAACAAAAAGCGCCCTATCATGATTAATACGGCGCTTTTTTACTCCCTCACATTTTGACATTATCTCAGTTAATCTTGTTGGATAATATCTATAAACGTCTGCCAAATGGGGCTTTGATGACGGGCTTTGTGCCAGACCAGCCACCATGTCCGCGATAGATCGATTCCTGCAACGCTTACTTGCACCAGCTCACCTGTTGCCAATTCTGTCTCAATCACATGCTGCGATAGGCAGCCAAGACCAATATCTGCACTCACCATATGTTTGATGGCTTCTGATTGGTGTATGGCCTTTACCACTTCTGCATTGGGTAGATACTTTAGCAACTGCTCATCGATAATCTGCCGTGTGCCCGACCCTGCCTCACGTACGAGTAGCGGCAACTGTGCTAGCTGATTAATAGTCAGCTGATAGCAGCCCTTATCTTGGCTATAGATAGCGACGTTCTTTAACCATTTACTATCACGTTTGGCAAATATCATCAGCGTATCCGTTCGCCATTCGCGCTGCTCAATGGCTTTCATGTCTATCGGACGCGGCATCCCTTCTACTAAAGCAATATCGATATTGAGCTGCTCAACCTCACTCACCACCTCCTGAGTATTGGCAATATACATATCGACATTGGCATCTGGTAGCGCCTCATATAACTTACCAAGCAATGATGGCAGCACGTAATTGCCAATCGTGGTACTCGCCCCGATATGTATCTGCCTCGCTTGATATTGGTGATAATGTTCAAGCGTGAGCGATTGACCCAAGATAGCCTGTGCCTGTATATAAATAGGATGGGCATTGGGATGCTGATTAAGCCTGCGACCGACGCGCTCAAACAATGGCATCTGTAATCTAGACTCAAGCTCTGTCAGCGCACTGCTGACCGCCGACTGTGATAAATGCATCTCTTCACTGGCACGGCTGGTGCTACCTGTCTGGTAAATACTGACAAAAACAGCGAGCTGCTTAAGTGTAATCTTTGGCAATGTCTGTACAGATTTTTTCATGTTATTGATGATGCCTTATGTCATTTTTTAGCCTGTCTTATTCGCTATACATGTCTTTTTTTGCTACTCATGCGCGGTATATCTATTTCTACCGTAAACACTAACCTAAAATATCGATAGTTTATATCTTATTAATCTGTTTTTATTATAAATATAGTCAGCTTATACTGTCTACTCATAAGCTTATGCTTATTTTAATATCAGTAATAGGATATGCCTCTTATGCATACACTAGCCAAATCAGTCAGTCGTTCAGTGAGTAACTACATTCCAAGCCAACGCCACTTGGCTGGTTTGGCTGTGGTACTGATCGGTAGTGCATTCTGTCTATGGTTAGATACGCGTTTGGATGCGTGGTCGAACGGACGTATCGTTGGCTTATCCTCTTTAACGCTCGCGATTTTGCTGGGTATGGTCTTGGGCAACACCGTCTATCCAAATTTTGCTGAACGCTTAGGTAGTGGAGTCGCTTTTGCAAAAGGTCAAATTTTACGACTTGCGATCATGTTTTATGGGTTCAAGCTGACCATGACGCAAGTGGCGAGCGTTGGTATGCCAGCGATTATGACCGATGCTCTCGTCCTGACGTCAACCTTTATACTGACCTATTGGATCGGCACCAGATGGCTAAAAGTCGATAAAGAAACCGTTATACTCATCGGCTCAGGCGCGAGTATCTGCGGGGCGGCGGCTGTCATTGCTGCAGAGCCAGTGGTCAAAGCTCAAGCACATAAAGTGACTATTGCTGTGGCGACGGTCGTGGTCTTTGGCACCATGTCCATGCTGCTCTATCCTTTTCTCTATCAGCTTGGTTGGTTGCAGCCTTGGCTTAGTGCCCAGCAGTACGGCATGTACACGGGCTCAACCGTACATGAAGTGGCGCAAGTCGTGGTCGCAGGCAATGCCATCAATACTGAGATTGGCGACACTGCTGTCGTGACCAAAATGATACGGGTGATGATGCTCGCACCTTTCTTACTTGTGCTCTCATTTGCGCTAACCAAAGATCGCTCCGTAGATAATGCCGCTATAGAACATGAAGGTAGTAAAAGCGAGACAGCATCATTTATGAGCCGCGTCAAGCAAGTCAAAGTGCCATGGTTTGCGTTTATTTTTATCGGTATCGTCTTATTACATACTTGGGTGCCAATGTCTGCAAGCATTGAGCGTAGTATGGTGAGACTAGATGACGTACTGCTTACGATGGCGATGTTTGCGCTAGGTCTAACCACGCATCTAAGCGCGATCAAGCAAGCTGGCGTCAAACCTCTGGTATTGGGTGCGGTGATGTTTGGCTGGTTGATATTGGGCGGTGGTCTGATCAATATCGGTATTAGCTTTATATAATAAGTCAATTGCTCATGCTTATTGACTTACCTCAGTACCAGTACAAAAATGCCTCTAACTATCCATATAGTCGGAGGCATTTTTATATCTGTCGTTTCATTTAATACCAAATCACAGACGAAAAAAAAAACGAACCCTAAGGTTCGCTTTTTTTATCTTTTATCTATCTGTCTATAAAGACAAATTAGATAGCAACGATGTTATGTGCTTGTGGGCCTTTTTGGCCTTGAGTTACAGTGAACTCAACTTCTTGGCCTTCAGCCAAAGTTTTGAAACCTGAGCCTGAGATTTCGCTGTAATGAGCGAAAACGTCTGCGCCGTTTTCTGGAGCGATGAAACCAAAACCTTTAGCTTCGTTGAACCACTTAACTGTACCTTTTTGAACGTCTGACATAGTCATAACCCTGATATTTAATTTATTTGTGGTCTAATAGACCGATAACGCTTGCAAATAGCTACTGAACGATAAATATTAAAACGAAGGATTATAACTAATACTACGAGGTAATGATTTGGTGCAGAACTGCTCTTAAGCTTGGATGTATTATAGGGGGAACATCCTAGTATCGCAAGCCTTATCTCAGGTTTTATGTAACTGGACTTAACTATTGCCCTATATTGGCGACTTTATTTGGCATTTGGCAGACGAAACAAATAGACGGCAACCCCGCTACAGACCAGTGCTACCAGCCATGCCGCCCATGTCATATCAGCGGGCAGACGATAAAACAACATGGCAGTCGATATCGCCATCATGATGGTCGCAAGCCACTTAGCATAGAGCGGTACTGCATGATTTTCTTCCCAATCACGGACGTATTTGCCGAAGTATTTGTGATTGATCAGCCAAAAATGAAAGCGCTTAGAGCTACGCGCCCAGCAGCCTGCTGCAAGTAGTATAAAAGGCGCAGTCGGCATCACAGGCAATAAAATACCGATAATCCCTAAGACAAAAAACACCCAGCCAAGCGTCACAAAGGTCCAGCGTATCATTGGACTTCTAGATTGGTTGGTCTTAGGCCTATGATAAAACGCTTTTTTATTATGGGTCATATAAGTGATGTCGATGGACGGTGCGGTGAATGATTTTGGTAGCCATCAAAAGTATTTACATAGCTACTTGTATGAATAACCAAGCATGCAATATCACCAAAAATTGTACAAGCCCATTTATACAAGCTTTTTGCTATCGATCAGTATCGTTGGTTAGTGATTGGGTAAGTACCAATGACAAATACTGCGCTCTTCTATTAACACGTCGATTGCAAGCGCTTATAAGATTGAAAGCGCTTATAAAAAGCCAACACAAATGTGAACTGTTATAAAGGGCGGTTAACGAGCGTCAGTCATCACCTTTCATTGTCATTCCTTGTACGCTTGCATCGCCGCTTACAAGTCGTCTATAGTAGAACCTCAATAAAATTGATGCAGCATAGGAAACGCGCTCGATTAAATGCTACTTTTCTTGCTTGCTGTGACTGCGTCTCCAGAGGCTGCGAAAAATAGCGTTTAATCTTGCTATACCATTTTTATAATGGTTTCACTATATGATGATGCAGTAGCTATCGATAATAGCCATTAGCAGTACTGATCAAAAATAATGCAGCACCACTTAACCTTGTCGGGGTGCTTTGCTTTTAACCTTGTAACGATTGTTAAAACCATCGCTGAGACACACCCGTGAACCTGAAGCAGTTAGCACTGACGTAGGAAACAAGCATGACAGACCCTAAGCAGTCTATAAATAAGAGAAATCTCTACCTGACGCGCTGATCTGATAGCGCCTTACATGTTGAGATTTTGCCTTTCTTGTTTTGCCTTTTTGTTTTGTTTAAACAGCATCAGTCTGATTGTTTTCTATCATTAATAAGGAAACAACCATGCAGCCGACCACCAAATTGACCCTTACCCTCGAATGGTTCTTAAACCCTGATCACCTACCTTTTATCGCGGGTATGACCACAGGCGCATATGAGCAGGCAGGGCTAGATATCACTATTATCGAGCCTGATGACCACTATGATGGCTTTGCTGAATTGCAAAACCAAAGTATCGATCTGCATGTGAATGAGCCGATTCATCTGTTTGAGCATTACGCGCCGAATCTGCGTGCGCTTGGCTGTTTTTTTGAGACCGATGGCGGCATATTGATGCAGCAGTCCAGTATGGATAAGCTCAAAAACAATCAACCGATTCGCATTTGCACCCCTGCTGCTGAAGAAAAAACCAATCGTATTGGCTTTGAGATATTAGCGCGCTATGCCAAAAAAAATGGCTTCACTATCAGCCGTGACAATGTGAGCTTTGTACAAAAAGACTTTTACCATATAAAAAACCTGCAAGAAGACCCAAGTCTCGATGGTGCATGGCTGTGCTTTTATAACTTTGAAGGGGTTGAGGCGACTCATGAAGGGCTAGACTTTACGTTTATCGATCAGCATCTGTCACCTTATCCGAACTTTTCGGCGTTAGAAATCCTCACAACTGATGAGATCTATAGCGCGAAAAAAGACGCGATAGATACTTTTATCCAAGTGACAAATCAGATGACAGAGCTGTGTAAAAATGAGCCTGAGTCTGCGCGCCGCATGTATTATGACTATAGTAAAACTGAGGCGGATACGCTGATGGATGCGATTATTGATAATACGTTAGGCAGATTGATTACACCGATCACACCTGATGCGAGTAAGTGGCAAGAGCTACGCGAGATGCTGGCCGAGATCGATATTGTGACGTTGACTGATGAGCAGTACCAGTCGCTGTGGGCATTGTAGATACTTTAGAGTTTAAGATATTTTAGTGATAAAAAACCGCCATAGTGTTTGGTGTGGCGGTTTTTGTTATCAGCTTAAATTTTCATATAGTTTTAATTATGTTAATCCTTAAATGACTCTTCTTGTATGTCTGGTATGTTCAAAATATATTTCATAATTATTTTGTGTCTACCTCTTCTTTCCTTGAGATTATTAACTCCCTCTTTAGCCCAAACCATATATTCATGATCATATACATCCAAACTGTCAAATTGGTTCAATATTTCACTAAATTTCGATATATCCAAGCTATCTAATTCACTATAATTAGCAAGAGCAATGAACAATGAGAACATATTAGCTTTGTTAAACCACATTGATTTATCATCTAACTCAAGTCTTAGATAGAACTCAGCTACTTTTTCAAATCTATTTACAATCTCATCTTTCATATTGAAGTCTTCCAAGTAAAGCAACAGGTATTCATCTACTTTATCATTTCTAGTATAAAAACCTGCTAAATATGTAGAGACAATATTCAAGGTGTACTGAAGATTAACTTTTCTAGAAATTTCTCTTATAGAAAATATTCTTTCATCAGTAAGTAATTTTTGTATGTTCTCACAGCTATTTGTTTTATCTCTAGCCCAGTTCAAAAAGCTTTCTGGTATATTAGGGTCAAGTTTGAAATCTTCATTATCTTTATCAGCTAAATTTACATCTATTTGATTACATAGCATTTGACACACTAGCATGAAATAAGATGCACCGTATTCAGAAGCTTTTTCTCTATACCAGTAAGAGAGTCTGAAGTTCTATTAATTCTTTGGAATATATCCAATAGTCTAGGGTCAGTATTTTTAATATCTAGCTCACATACTGGTATCTCATATTTGAAGAAATTAGCTTTTTCATCTTCGCTAAAATCTTTGAAATATCTACCATCTATATGATATTCGTTATTTACAAAAGAAACAATCGCATTAGACCTTTGTTGACCATCAACAATACAGGAGGTCGATATCATTCTTTCCACGTCAATCTCCCCCTTAGAAATAAATATCAATGGAAAGGGATAACCATCTAGAACTGTTTTAATTAACTCTTTTTATTAACCTCTCCAAACGAGATTTCTTTGAAAATAAGCATTAGTAATTAGGTTTCCATTTTTTATATCTCTAACAAGATTAATTAGCTGAACTGACCTGATTTGATAGGCTATCACGATTACTCCCTAATAAAATTATCTGTTTTCCAACTGTGCAAACCGTTTATTTGCTTTTGCTTAAAATTACTTTCCGACATATAGAAACAACAAGAAATACTTGAGAAAAGATCTCTATAATTGATTGATAAACTATCAAAAAACTAGTTAACTCACTTTTTAACTCAATATTAGGTAAGAAGTTATAATTAATCATACCTAACTTAATACCATACTGATACCTTTCTAAACACTCCTTACTCTGAAACAGATCTCTTCTAGAATAATTTCTAGTTTCAGTCAACACTTTATTAAAGATTCTACAATACATCTCATTGTTGATAATGGCTAAATCAAGATCTGACTCTCCTGGCTTATACGGTTGCCCGCTTTTTAAGCTAAACCCTATCTTTGCCGATCCACAAACTAAAATATCATTTATAGGAACATCAAACTCAAGACTAACCTTGTTAAGTATATCGTCAGCTTTAACTAAGTCATTAAAAGCAAATGTAGGGTGTACTATAAAAAATCTTCTAACTATGTCATCTAAATCCATATCGTTTTGAATGCATTCAGTCAGCTGCTCTTTGTATTGCATAAATAATCTTCTTGTTCAAATAAATATGTCGTGGTCAAGAGTATCTAAAGAAATTATAGCTTCAAAAACGATTTGTTAATAGAAAAAACATACTATTGTTTATCTTTGTAATCTCTGAGCCAGACCAGTTGATAATATCGCCTCATACATCGTATACCTACCTTTTATTTAGGTGGTATGAGAAGCATTAGATTGTCTTATCAAGTATAAAATAACAAATTTCTATAATTATGTTGTTTACTAGTGTAGCTTGTCATTCATCACAAATAAACTACTTCTTACCTATTCGTATCATATCTTCCAATCAAAAACGCCTCCATTACAGAGGCGTTTTTTATCATTAATAGATTATTACAACCGTTTCATTACAACGCCTTCAACTGCTCCATCTGCGCCGTCATCGCGGTCAACTGCCCCTCTAACTCAGCCAGTTTCGCCTTCTCGCTTTCGACCACTTGCGCTGGTGCTTTACTGACAAAGCCTTCATTGCTCAGCTTACGCGAGATACCTTCGGCTTGCTTTTGTAGCTTATCAAAAGATTTACCCAGACGTTTTAACTCAGCGGTTGGGTCAATCAGCCCTTTCATGGGTACAAGGACGCGTAGCTGGCCAACCATGCTCGATGACGACAGTGGCACTTCATTGCCTTCTTTGACGATATCCAAACTCTCAACTTTGGCAAGCGCTTTGAACTGGTTTTTGATACGTGATAGACGCGCTTCTTCATCGGCAGAGACGTTTTGTAAGAGTACTGGCAGACGTACGGCGTTACCCAGTTTCATCTCACCACGGATGTTACGGACGCTAGCAATCAGCTCTTGTAACCATGCCATATCCGCTTCGGTCTGCTCACTGATTTGGCTGGCTTCAGTTTGTGGATAGTCAGCGACCACGATGCTGTCGGTGTTTTTGCGACCCAGTAGCGGCGCGATGGTCTGCCAGATTTGCTCAGTCAGATACGGCATGATTGGATGGCTAAAGCGTAGCGCCGTCTCTAATACGTGCAGTAGTACATAGCGGATTTGCGCTTTACGCGCATCCGTCACCGAGTCATCATTTAGGCTGGCTTTGGCAAGCTCCACGTACCAATCACAGTACTCGTTCCAGATAAACTCATAGATATCTTGGCTGACCATATCGAGACGATACTGGGCGAAATGCTGATGAATGTCTTTGATACTAGAGTTCAGACGACTCATGATCCATTTTTCTGGTAGTTCCCATACGTCAGGGTTCGCCGTTTGGTCGATAGGCTTGGCATTGCTGTCACCATCGACACAGTTCATTAGGACAAAACGGCTGGCGTTCCAGATTTTATTACAGAAGTTACGATAGCCCTCAACGCGTTTCAGATCAAAGTTGATATCGCGACCGGTACTGGCTAATGAGGGTAAAGGTAAAGCGCAGCGCATCGGTACCGTAGGCTGGGATACCCTCTGGGAACTCTTTACGTGTTTGTTTTTCAATCTTAGCCGCGTCTTTTGGATTCATCATATTGCTGGTGCGTTTTTCGACCAGCGCTTCTAAATCGATACCGTCGATTAGATCGATCGGATCTAAGACGTTACCTTTTGATTTTGACATTTTTTGACCGTTGCCATCACGGACGAGACCATGCACATAGACGGTCTTAAACGGCACTTGCGGCGTGCCGTCTTCGTTTTTGACAAAATGCATGGTCAGCATAATCATGCGCGCGACCCAGAAGAAAATAATATCAAAGCCCGTGACCAAGACGCTAGTTGGGTGGAAAGTCTCCATCACGCGTGGATCGGCGTTGACGTCTGCCCAGTCAAGCGTACTGAACGTCCATAGACCCGAGCTGAACCACGTATCGAGCACGTCATCATCTTGGCGCAATACCACATCATCGCTTAGGTTGTATTTAGTGCGTACTTCCGCCTCATCACGCGCGACATACACCTCACCTGTCGCATCGTCATACCATGCAGGGATACGATGACCCCACCACAGCTGACGGCTGATACACCAGTCTTGCAGATCGGTCATCCATGCCATATACATGTTTTTGTACTGGGCAGGGACAAACTCGATGCTGCCGTCTTCTACCGCGTCAATCGCAGGCTTGGCAAGCTCTTTGACCGCGACATACCACTGATCGGTCAACCATGGCTCAACGATCGTACCGCCACGCTCAGCGCGCGGGGCTTTAAGTGCGTAGTCCTCAATGTCTTCTAGCCAGCCCTGATCGCCTGCTTGCTCAACAAGGAACTTACGCGCGGCAAAACGCTCAAGTCCGGCGTACTCGCTAGGCGTAGTCTCTAGCTCTGGCTCACGTGTCTGCAAATCAGGATAGACTTCCATCGCTGGCAAAATGTTGGCGCGCTCATCGAGAATATTGATGAGTGGCAAGCTATGACGACGACCCAATTCATAATCGTTAAAGTCATGCGCTGGGGTAATTTTGACACAGCCTGTACCGAAGTCGCTCTCGACATAGTCATCAGCGACGATAGGCACGACGCGACCCGTGATTGGTAAAGTAATGGTTTTGCCGACCAAGTGTGCATAACGCTCATCGCTCGGATTGACGGCAACAGCAGTATCACCAAGGAGTGTCTCAGGACGGGTGGTGGCGACAACCAGATAGTTTTTGCCATCTTGAGTGGTTAGGTCTTTATCGGTGAAATGGTAGCGAAAATGCCACAAGCTGCCTTTTTCATCGTGGTTTTCGACTTCAAGATCTGACAGCGCAGTTTGGAATTTTGGATCCCAGTTGACCAAACGCTTACCACGATAGATAAGACCATCGTCAAACAGGCGTACGAATACTTCTTTTACCGCGTTAGACAGACCATCATCCATGGTAAAGCGCTCACGCGACCAGTCAACCGAGCTACCCAAACGACGAATTTGGCTAGTGATACTGCCGCCCGACTCTTCTTTCCATTCCCACACTTTATCGATGAAATCTTCACGTGTCATATCACGGCGGCGGATGCCTTGCGCCTCCAAGCGACGCTCAACGACCATTTGGGTTGCAATACCGGCATGATCCGTACCTGGTTGCCACAGCGTGTTGTCGCCATTCATACGGTGATAACGTGTGAGCGCATCCATGATTGCATTGTTAAACCCATGACCCATATGCAGCGAGCCCGTGACATTTGGCGGTGGCAGCGCGATAGAGAACGACTCATCTTTATCAAATGTTGGGGCAAAATAGCCGCTTTCTTCCCAACCTTGATACATACCTGCCTCGACTTGTGCAGGGTTATAGGCGTTTTCTAATTGATTGAGTGCCGCTTGAATAGAGGCAGTTAGGTTGTGGTTACTCATAATGGCATTATCTTTTATTGATTGAATGTGATCAAAGTTAATTGAATTAAAGAGAATATAAAAATTAGGAAAATAATGAATAGAGTGATTTTAACGCAGATAGGCAGATTTTGTTAGATGGTAAGGCAATTTATAAAGCCTGAAGGTCATTTTTCATGCCGTTATCGAACAATTAATAACCGCAATTGGTTAAACACTCAACAGAACCTACCACAGTCATGCGCTAAAATAGCATCGATAGCGTTGTATCAGCTCTATCCATATACCAGCCGACCAACAGTGAATCACCCTTGTCCCAAAATAACAGACCTAACCAAAGCCGTCGTCAGGGATGCTCAGGATATCCTACCAGATAGCGCGCGCGTGAGTACCACCAGTCATTCATCTCAGGATGATGATGCAAGCGATCCTCATAAAAAAGACAATATGGCGCACAGTCACACGCTACAGCACAGTCACACTCCTGAAAACAACGATATAGATATTCATACGCATAGCCACGCAGATGATCATATAAAAGCCACCGAAGATTTAGACAATGATGACCTGCCAGAAGAAATCAGCGACGAAGACAAAGAAACCATTAAAAAGTTGCCAGTGACGATAATTTAAGCCAAGCGAAAAGCTATGCCAGTATTTTGGTGGAGCAAGTCATCCATGCCAAAGAAACCTTTGAGCGCTCGCTTGGCTCGCTGTTTACCAGCGCCTTTACAGCTGGGCTTGAGATTGGTATCAGCTTTTTGTGATTTTATCGGCGTTTGCCTTACTTAATGATGTGCTGCCGAGTCGCTATGCGATGGTACTGTCCTCCCTGCTCTATCCGATCGGCTTTATTATCGTGGTGATTGGTCAGTCGTTATTATTCACTGAGCAGACCTCCCTACTCAGTCTACCTGTGCTAAACAAGATTGAACCACTGCATAAGCTGCTGCGTCTATGGGGCATCGTTATCGCTGGTAACATCGTCGGTGGCTGTTTGTTTGCCGCTTTAATAATTGGTTTGGGGCTGCATATGCATCTGTTTACCGACCATGCTATCGATGCTTACGCTGAGCATATCTTAGGGTTTGAGTGGTGGGTCATCTTTGGTAGTGCGGTACTGGCAGGTTGGATGATGGGCGTGGCGGCATGGCTAGTCACATCTGCACGCGATACCCTTAGCCGTATTGTTTTGGTTTCCATTATCACTAGTAGTATCGGGTTTTTGGGTCTGCATCACAGTATCGTTGGCAATATTGAAGTGTTTTCAGCATTGCTGTATGGCAATACGGTCAGCCTATGGCACTATTTGATATTTTTAGTCGTGGTCTTGGTGGGCAATACGGTCGGCGGCGTGGTATTTGTCGCGGTACTCAAAAACCGCACATTCTTGTTTGAAATTGAAAGGGTCAAAGAGCAGGCCGCTGAGGCACGAGCAGAAGTAGATAGGCGCAGATTTTAGCGTTGAGCGATGCTATCCGTATTGAATCAACCCACACACTTTAAGAAACCATGATAAATATAACAGCCCACAATAACTCTCATCATAAAAAAGTATATTGTGGGCTTATTTTATTGGGTCGTGCACTGCGTACTTAGCAATGCACTGCGGCTTACATTCTGATTAAACTACATTCTTCTTGCAGCCAATACGCTATTTTCTCTGTCTACTCTATTCGCTTTATTGTGTTGCGCGGTAAATACTCTGACCATGATACCTGCGGTTAAGAACATGATTAGCGTATAAATAGCTGGAGTCAACGACATCTTATAGTTAGCGAGCAGCGTCAATGCCATAAACATCGACAGCGTACTGTTTTGTAGACCCACTTCCATGGTGATTGATCTTCTCTGCGCAGGATTTAGACCGAACCATTTACTGGTGTAATAACCAAGCGCCATCGTCGATACGTTCAATATAAGCGATACAGGGCCAGTGGCAACTAAGGCCTCGACCAAAATATCTCTTTGCACATATCCTAAAAAAATTACCAAGAAGCTCAAAAATATCACACCAAAACGAGACACCATCACCTGTGCCTTATCGGCGAAGCTTGCCGCATAGCGTTTGATGAGCATACCAATACTAACTGGCAGTATGGTCAGAGTAATCAAGCTGATCATGGTCTTGGCGACTGGCAACTGAAACTCACTACCAGCACCCATGAAGTACACGAGCGAAAAACTCAGCACGATAGGAATGGTAAAGACGGTGATAATACTGGCGATCGCCGTCATTGTGACCGAAAGCGCGACATCCCCTTTGCCAAATAAGTAAATAAGTTAGATGTCGTGCCACCAGGACACAGTACTAGCAGCATAACGCCAACGGCATACTCAGGCTCGAGTGACATGAAAGTTGCCAAGGCAAAACCGACCAATGGCAAAAATAGTAGCTGATTGGTCAGTCCGATTGCGACTGCTTTGGGATATTTGACGACTCTTTTAAAGTCATTGGTAACTAAGGACAACCCCATTCCCATCATAATCAAAAAAATACTAATGGGAATGACTTTTGAATTGACAAACGTGACTAACTCCACACCTTCCATAACTACATCCTTGTAGATATAACCCTTACACGGGCAGGTTTATGACAACGTTATGATGCTCAATCAGCCAATCCTGCTGATATCTTGGGTAAAAGCCACCGACATTGTCAGCGTTTTTATACGACACTTTGTACACAACACTTTTTGGAATCATCACTACTGACATACACCCAAAAAATGTCGAAACATTGAAAGTCAGTATATCGTTGTAAAAGTGTATGTATTTGATTTTTCTGACTACTGGTCAGTCAGCGTTGGGTTTTGTGCTGCGACAACCACAGAGGAGAATCTAAATAGCAGTGCTACGAGGTATTAAGAGATGCTAGGAAGTGCAGAAGGTACACGTGCAGGCGATGTGTGTAGCAGAAACGATAGGTGTGTGATCAGTACTGATGACCGCCGTGCCATAAGCAATGGCTTCTACCATACTGCCCAATTGGTTTATGTTAGTGACTTCTAGACGTACACCATAAATATGAGTGTAGCCTTTGGCTTTCGCTTGTGTACGCATACGGACGATTGCCTCACGGCGCGCGCGATCAAGTAGGGTCTCATAGGTGGTTAGGTTTTTGCCAAAGAGACTAAGCACGCGAGCAATAATCATCTTAAAGTAATCTTGAGCAATAACGACGCTGCCAAGAACTAGCGCGCCCTCACCACCGACAGCCAGCTCAGGACGGTAGAAACGCTCGCTTGAAACCGTAATATCCCCTAGCGCCTGCTCTGCTACCGTTAGCTGTGCCAAATGCTGACGCTCGTGACGCGACCCAAAAAACCAACCAGCGGCGAATAAAAGATAAACGGCCCATAATTGATAAGCACTTGCGTGAGTGAGTCATTCATGGGACGTTTCTCATTATAAAAATCATTACGGTTTTTAGCATTGTGGTTTTCAGTGCTACAGCTTTTAAAGCGCTAAGATCAACCAAAAGGATTAAAACGCGGTAAATCCTCTGGCGCAGTCTGGACTTGAGGGTTGGGTGTTTGACCGGACGGATAGTGATTATCGCTTGGTGGGTTCTGGAGCTGCTGCGATACTGGTACCGCTTTGACCGCTGTTCCATAAACAAACAGCTCAGAAGCCCCTTGGGCGATACTAGAGGTAGAGAAACGCAAGCCGACGATAGCATCAGCGCCCAACGCCTCGGCTTTCACCACCATACGATCGATCGCTTCTTGGCGTGACTCTTCTAACAGCTCGGTGTAAGCGGTCAGCTCGCCACCAACGATGTTTTTTAGCCCAGCAAACAAGTCTTTGCCCACATGCTTTGAGCGCACCGTACTGCCATACACCACATCTAAGCGCTCGGTAATTTGATAATTAGGTAGGTGTTCAAGATTGGAGAGTTGCACAGCCATAGTAAGACCTTATCGGTAACTTATTAAAGTATCTAAAAGAATGACCAGAGCGACTTAACGCAGCACCAATAAAAGACAGTACGATTATTCATACTGTCTTTTAGAATGACTAGTCATTGGTATGAAACAACAAAAACAGCTCGGTCAAATTGCCTTCGATGCTGTTGGCCATTTGAACCATCTTATCTTCATCGCGACGCATTGCTTCTAGCTCTGGATCTTCATCATCAATGCCGCTTAATACAATCATTGGTAAGGTCAACACAGCCACGTCTTCTGCTGTCTCTTCGTCTTCAAACCAATCACTTGCTTCATCGCCATACATGGCATCAACAAAACCAATCGACCAAGCCACAATATCTGATTCATCTGAAAAATCAACTGCCACTTCTTCGTCACCAGCATCTTCGCCAAATGGCAATTCAATCGGAGTCTCGTTTTTTAGCTCAGCCATGATCGAGTCGCGCCAGCGTTGATACCATCGATGACGTTTTCTGGAATCTCACTCACATGACCTTCAAAAAGTGCATCCATCCAGTTAGGGGAGTGGGCGACCAATGACCGTCGCTGTCAAAAACCATGCGCCGCGACACTATCGAGCACAAACTCGCTCTCTTGGTTATCCAAATAATCTAGTAATTCATCAAAACTTAGTTGGTTATTCATGGCTTAACAGTCCTTGAGAGATAGCTATCGTCAATCGCAGTGATTGATTGGTTAATGGCAAAGGGTTTTAAAACAAAGGCTGCTTGAATAACCGTAACCAAGCAGCCCTTATAAAGTAAGTATTATTGAATAGAGCAGATGGCGAGCCATTGTCAAAAATAACAAACAGCGAGCAATCGGTATAACTGAGTAGATAATTATCACTCATTAAAGCACTTTAGTCAGCTTAGACAATGGTGCCAATGAATTAAAAATCGTCGTCATCCCAATCATCACCATCTTCATCAAAATTGTCTATATCATCTAGATCATCTTTTAATTCTTTAGCCAAACGCTTTTCTTCTAGCAAATTATCGATCAGTCGACGCTTCTCAAGACTACTTAAACGCGTACGTACACTTGTCTCAGCTTCTTCAACCATCTTTGCATCGTCATCGTCGACAAAATCATCATCAAAATCGTCGTCAATATCAGCGTCACTCATGACAAACTCCCTATCATTTTTAGGCAAGGGTATTAAATATACATCAATATATATATGCCTTATAAAGTCTCTATTGAAAGTTGTCAATCCTTTTTCTTAATATGTCACATTTCAGCCTGAGTACCAAGACTATGACACCAGTTATATAATGGACAATTGTAGTATAAATGACCCATGTTAATACTGCTATGTCGCTGACTCATCTTCGTCTTCAATCATGAGCACGGCATTACGAACATCTGCCAAACGCTGAATCATCGAGTCGTTCCCGCCATCGAATATCGCACACTCGCGCTCGTAGACAGTGGTTGGACGCATGATGCTGTGTACTTGTACATGGTTACTGATTTGTTTAAGACCAGCAGCTGGCAGCAATATCAGCAGTTGCTCTTTTTTGCCGATGCTCTGTAGTAGATGGGTCATGGGCTCTGATTGCGCCTCATCACTCACCCCTGCTTTGGCTGGTAGTGCAAAGCGCGACAGCTCGATATGCTTGTCATGAATGATTTTGTTGAGCATCAAGTACAGCTTGGCAAGCATGACCCCAGCCAGTGCTACTTTGGCATGGCTGTTGTCCGCTTTAGCACCACGCTTGCACCATCGTCCTCAAAGTGTGCCTCATTGGTCGCACTGACACCCAGTAGTAATGGCTGTTTGAGTAGTTCGGTCACGGCTTGATTGAGCAGTTGCGTACATAGGGCTAGATAAGGCAGGCGCTGCGCCGGTGCAAGGCGCTCAAGCATATTGAATTCATCATGAAAGACGATTTGCACTCTCACGCTATCGACTGCGCGCGTGGCAGACAATTTAGAAGTCTGACCACCAGATTGCGAACTATGACGCTTTACAGTGCCGACAACCTTGTCTTCAATATCGCCTTCAGACGTAGCCGTTAGACTGCCAGTTTCGTCGCTGCTGCTTTGGTTTTGCTGTGTTCTTAGGTACTCATTGACTTCGTTATGTACATTGAACGGACGCGCCTGTGCTGCATTGCCAGCTGTCTCGCTCTTGGCAGCCAAACCAGCCATTTGACTATCGCTTGGAGTACCATCAGCTAGACTGCCAGTCGTGCCGCGCTCAAGGTCACGGCTGTAGCCGCGCTGATCGCCCTGACTGTACTGCTCGCGATACAAGTCCTGAATATTACGGCTCAGCGCACTGATTTGCTCTTTGGTCGGACGAGCAAGATAACCGTAGATTAACCACAGTAATAAATGCAGCAACATAGTGCCAATCACAAACGGCCACTGCATCGCGATGATTTCACCTTTACTAACGTCTTTTAACGTCAGTGCAACGCTACCAATCACCGCATCACCATTGGTGGCGATTTGGCGAATCGTATCGCCTTGCTGCATCGGCGCGTTGCCCACAGGCACCAAAATATCGTCTTTATTGTCTTTAATCAGTATTCTTGTTACGTCCTGCTCGCTGGTATAGCGGTTAGCAATCACACTGAGACTGACACGGTCTTTGTTTTCTAAAGACAACCTTGCTTCATCAATCAGCTGGGCGACCATTTGCTCGCCTTTTAACGCACGACTTTTGCTCAGCTGTTGATCGGTACTGATGACCAATAACAACGTCTGCAAACAAAAACTAACCAGAAGAATAATGGCAAACAACCCTTGCCGCGGCGCTAAATACGTCATGATATGTTAAACTTTTTTGGAGAAAAGAAATTAAAAAACGAGTCTATTGCTCATTTTTTGGCTAATTTTTGAACAATTGTAATGCGCGAATATTGATCGATATTCATGGAAAATCGATAGTATTTCATTGAAATCAGTCATCATATAAAATGCTACTATGTAAAATGACACTTATTTATTGAGCTAAATTTGAACGATGATACTATCGCGCGCTGCCTCATGATTATCGCTGCTATTTTTGCCACAGCATCGTTACCAAGGGGTCAGTTTAAGTCATCTACTATATCACCATAATAAGTCTTATAGCGTTAGTCGATTTATAAATTTATCATAATAACTTTGTTGCATTTCAGCAGATTTTAGGCGCTGATAAGCATTTTTGAACACCCATGATACTTTGCATGTCATCTATAGGCGCTGCTCAGTAAAACTGTTATTATTCCCAATCTTATATGAGCATACAAGGGACAATTGAGCCATGCCAAAAAATACATCTTATTCGTTACCAAAAGACAGCAAAGCATGGCAACAAGCCGTCGACTCTATTGCAGAATTATTACCTGATGATACCAATCTGCGAGATTTTGATGCGCTACAGTCGCTGCCTGTTTTTGCGCTCATTGTCGTGCTGCCTACTCAAGTATCAGCGATGGACATTCATCAATATGTTCAGTCTTGGGTCGATGAGCAGCCAAGTTGGCATTTGGTGACGGTCGCTGAGGATACTGAGGCGAGCTTTGTTAATATTACGGTCTCTGATACAGAGCCAACGGCAGCCGATGCACAGCGTCTACCCTTTACCAATGCTCAAGTATACCGCTATTTGTTGGTACCTGTGACCGATACGCTGATGCACCCTGGCAAAAGACCGCCGCCGCTCACATCATTGACGATCAGCTGACCACTCGTCTGCGCCATGACTTGTCTGAAGAATACAACCGCACACGCAGTGCGGATAGTACAGGCAATCTAGACATCGTCGATTGTCACATCCTATCGGTCGGTCATATGCTACGTACTCACAAGCTTGCCTGTTTTGACATGGATTCGACGTTGATTGAACAAGAGGTCATTGTAGAGCTGGCAAAAACGGCTGGTATTGGTGAGCAAGTTGAAGCCATTACTGAGGCGGCGATGCGTGGTGAAATTGACTTTGATGAATCATTTGCTCAGCGCGTGGCCTTATTAAAAGGTATCTCTACCGATGTGCTTGATGATATTTGCAACCGCTTGACGTTATCGGTCGGTGCCCGTACCACCATCAGTGCGTTAAAAGCCTTGGGCTACCATACGGTACTGGTGTCTGGTGGCTTTACTTACTTTGCCCGCTATATCGCTGAGCAATTAGGGGATTGATGAGGTCCATGCCAATGTCTTAGACATCGACGAGGGAGAAGTTACCGGCCAGGTGCAGCTTCCTATTGTCAATGGTGCCAAAAAAGCCGCTATAGTCGAACATACGGCTGAGCGCTTAGGTATGGAGATGTCGCAAGTGGTCTGTGTCGGTGATGGGGCTAATGACTTGCCGATGATGGCGCTTGCCGATTTAGGAGTGGCTTATCATGCCAAGCCCATCGTGCAAGCACGTGCTGATGCCGCGATCAATGTGACAGGACTTGAGGGGACATTATATGCGCTTGGTTATCCAGCATTTGCCTCTACTAAATAAGCGCATCATCCCTTAGATTTCCGATAAACGGGATTGATGTCTGTCTCATTAAGCCAGCTTTAAATGATGTTGCTTTAATTTTTAAATACGTTTCGTTGTAATAACGCCAGATATTTATTTTTAGATAACATTTATTCTCAGATAATAAAGGACTGTTCATGACGGCACCACAATCCCCACGGCCAAACCAGCCGTCAGTAGCAGAGCCATTAGACGCAAGCACGGTCCCTGTCTCTGTCCCTGTGCATACGAATAACCCAAAAGAGCTGCTAGGGGTTTATGTCAAAGGCATGGCGATGGGTGCTGCTGATATCGTTCCTGGTGTCTCTGGTGGCACTATTGCATTGATTGCAGGGATTTATGAGCGCCTGATTAATGCACTCGGTAGCATTGGCCCCAACCTTTGGCAGATATTTCGACAAAACGGCGGAATCAAAGGACTGATTGCGATTTGGCGACAGGTTGATGCGACATTCTTATTGTGTTTGATACTTGGTATTGCGACGAGTTTTGTTACCTTGGCTGGTATCATCAAATATTTGCTAGACAATCAACCACTGCTTATTTGGTCATTCTTTTTTGGATTGGTGGTCGCAACGGTATTTATCTTATTAAGTGAGATTAAGCGCTGGAATATAGGACGTGTGGCACTGTTTGCTGCCGGACTCATTGCTGCTGTGGTCATTAGTAGTCTGCCATTACTCGCGGCGACACCTAGCTTACCATACTTATTTTTTGCAGGCGCGATTGCGATTTGCGCCATGATATTGCCTGGGGTCTCAGGGTCTTTTATATTGTTGTTGCTAGGGGCTTATGACACGGTATTGGAAGCCGTGCATACTCTTAACTTTACGGTACTATTAACTGTGATGGCGGGCATGGCAACTGGATTGTTATTATTTACCCGTGCTCTAAAATGGTTATTAGCCCGCTACTATCAAGCCACCTTGGCATTGCTGACCGGTTTTATTGCCGGCTCTTTGGTCAAGGTATGGCCATGGAAAGTAGATGTATTAGGCGCTCTTAACAGCGAGGCGATCAATAACGTTATGCCATGGCAGTATCCTACTGGTCCCCACTGGCTGACCACAGTTGGTCTTATGCTACTTGGTGCTATTTTGGTGTCGTTACTATCTTGGTGGGGCAGACGAACCAATAAGGCTTAACTGTTGATCCTCTGTGTGTAAATATTTGATTAAAAAGCCTCTGTTTGAACCATTACAACGGCTCCTACCCTCCCAATATAAGCGCCCTTTTTTGCGGCGCTTAGCCTACCAGCTAACGATTAAAAATCGTACAAGCTATCCAAAAAAAAGCAACCTTAATCTAAAAAATCAAACGTCAACGGTTGTCGCAAAGTCGCCTAGCGCCTCTTTAGCTTTGCTCAGCAACCTTCCATAATAGTCTCATTGGAGTTCACCTTATGAATAGCGAGATGAATGATGGCAATGACTATTTTTTCTTTTATTGGCGTAGAGATGTGGAGCAGCTCAGCATGGCTAGGCTATAGCTTACTGGCAGGTATGATCGTGGCGCTCGCTCTATCATCGCAGCGTTGGCTGTTGCTATATCTATTTGGTGGTATGGTCTACTGGTTGGCTGTTGAGATGATACAGAATATCTTGGTAGGTCGTCCGATGCTGTCTGCGCTTTCGGAATGGCACCGTTACGTCATCGCGATGGGAATCAGCTGGTTACCTTTGGCCGGCTGGGTACTATACCGAGCACTACGCTACGAGGATGTGAGTCATGCAGTCAGTCGGCAGCGCAAGTTAGAAGCGGCTCGCTATGTCGAACATACGCCTGTTTACGATGATGATTATAAGCCACGCTTTCATTGATACTGCCATACTGATATGAATACCCTACCCATAACAGTGATATTTAATGTTACAAGATACTTAACGCTTTCTACTTAACTCCTAAAGAGTTGAAATCACTCAGTAGGTTATAATCTAATGATGTATTTATCATAGAAACTGGTATAAAGTACGATTTATTTTTATGCCCCATTCTTTAGGAGTTCCACTATGTTTACTATTCCTGTATTAGATATCAAATCTGACCCATTAGATGCGCTGCTAGCCGTGGTTGGCTATCGTCTGTCCATGCTCGCTGATAGCGACAACGAAGACGTCAAAGCACTCTTTGCCGATCGCAATGTCACGATTGAGTTTGCCAGCACCGAATCTGATATCGCGCGTTCTTTTCGCTTTGATAATGGACAATTTAGTCAACAAAGTGGTCATGCAAAAGCAGCAGATTTGACCATTACTTTCAAAGATTCTATGACGGGCGTCAAGCTATTGACCAAAGGTAGCTTGCCTGCATTTATGACTGCCGTGCAAGAAGGCAATCTAAGCATCGAGGGTGACTATAGCCTAATGATGTGGTTCAACAAACTTGCTAAGCATATCGTGCCAGCTGTTCCAGAAGAGTGTAAACCCTACCTCCAAAAAGCCAAGCCTTATGCGTATAAAGCACAGAAGTTTGCTGAGCACTGGGTGGGTTTTGCTAAGCATAAATTGGGCAAGTAAATAGCTGATCCTTTCCTATAAATGAGTAATGCATTGCATGATATTCACTGGTAAAATGGCTGAAATAGGATCAACTAGATAGTTGCTATTTATGTGCGCTATTGTGACAATTATACATGCTCTCTAGCAGTGTTCTGATTTTCTAAAAAGGTTGCGGTATACTATACGGCAACCTTTTTTATTACCCTATAAATGACAATAGACACATACATTGATACTACCTGATACCATTTAATTTTATAAAAGGATTTACCTTATGGCAGGACTGCTTAGCATCTCTGAACCAAACGCCGATAGCACAACTGACCTACTCAGCCAACCTGATACTCACAAAGCCGCTCACACATACAGTCGTGACGACATCGCTCAGTTGTTTGATTTGCCTTTGATGGACTTGTTGTTAAAAGCCCAGACCATTCATAGAGAGCACTTTGTCGCTAACGAAATACAAATCAGTACGCTACTGTCTATTAAGACGGGTAACTGTCCTGAGGATTGTGGCTATTGCTCACAATCAGGTCATCATCGCGATACGACGAAACTGCAGGCAGAAAAACGCATAGAAGTGGATAAAGTCATCGCCGCGGCCAAACGCGCCAAGGCAACCGGTTCATCTCGCTTCTGTATGGGTGCTGCATGGAAACACCCAAGCGCCAAAGACATGCCTTATGTGGTCGAGCTCATCAAAGAAGTGAAAGCGTTAGGACTTGAGACTTGCATGACGTTAGGTATGCTCGATACCAATCAAGCGGCGCAACTCGCGGATGCAGGACTGGATTATTACAATCATAACCTAGATACCTCGCGCAGCTATTACGAGCAAGTCGTCAGCACGCGTAGCTATGATGAGCGCTTAGATACCATCGAAAACGTACGCAACTCTGGTATCAATGTTTGTAGTGGTAACATTGTTGGTATGGGTGAGAGCCGGGATGACCGTATTGATTGGGTGCATGAGCTCCTAAAAATGCCGAAAGCCCCTGAGTCGATTCCTGTTAACCTGCTAGTCCCGATTAAAGGCACACCGATTGGCGATAAAGTATTGGCAGAAGGCCAGTTATCAGTGCTAGAGTGGATTCGTACCATTGCCGTGGCACGTATTTGCTGCCCGACTAGTTATGTGCGTTTGTCTGCTGGCCGTGAAAGCTTATCAGATTCAGAGCAAGCCTTGGCATTTATGGCGGGTGCTAACTCCTTCTTTTATGGCGACAAGTTATTGACGACGGGTAATGCCAGTCAATCAGGCGACGACAGACTCATGCGTGAGCTTGGCCTCACCAAGCAGTTTGCCGCACCAAGAGCGCCCAAAGTATTGCCTGTGATGGATGCGATGAGCGGTCATCAATCGCAGATGGTATTGGCCGATTAGTTTGGCTGTGTGCGGCTAACAACAATGTATGAAAACAAGCCTGATATTACACGGCTGATAATAAGAGATTAAGTAATGGCAGATTATTTTAACTGGATTAAAGCTGCACACATCATCTCGGTGGTCTGCTGGTTTGCGGCGATATTTTATTTGCCGCGTCTGTTTGTCTATCATGCGATGAGTGACGATAGCATCAGCCAAGAGCGCTTTGCCATTATGGAGCGCAAGCTGTATCGCGGTATTATGACGCCATCGATGATAGCGACATGGATCTTCGGTCTATGGATGTTAGGACTGGGCTGGGATGTTTATAAAACCCAAGGCTGGCTACACGTCAAGCTATTATTGGTCGTACTGCTATCAGGTTATCATGGCGCTTGCGGTTTTTATCGCAAAAAACTGATTGATAACCCTCATTATAAATCCCATAAGTTTTGGCGCTGGTTTAATGAGGTACCTGTTTTTGCCTTGGTGATTATCGTCATTTTAGTGGTCGTTAAACCATTCTAAAATCCAGTCGAAATGCTTGTAACTGATGACCTACCAATAAAAAGCGTCCGCCACTTCCATAAGTGACGGACGCTTTTTTATTTGTTTTTGGACTGTCTACCAAATATTATAGATCAAACACTAGGGCGCATGATTTGATAGACATTGCTCAAATCATAAACACGATAACGCGCCGGCTCACGGCGGTTTTCACCAGCATAGCTTAATATCAATGCTTGCTTAGCACGCTCATCGACCCAACCGACGAACAGTCCACTGTGCTCAATGCCATTGTAGCCATGATTAATATAGTAAAGCCAGTCACCTGTCTCAATGTCGCTACTATTGGCATAAGGGCCTTGCGCATACGTGCCTTTATGAATGGTATTACGCGAAACTCCCGCTCGATTAAACACCGCATTCAAATAATCCCAGCAGCCGCCTTTGATAATCGTCCGCTCATTCAGTGCCATTTTACGTGCCGTGCTGACCACTTCGCGGGCAGCCATACTGCTTTGCGTCTCCGCACTACTCAATAGCGGTAAATACTCGCTATCGACATTGTCATAACTCCCTGATAAAAATGCTGGCAACACGGTGGGTGACTGACGCTGAATTTCAGGGTAATGATAGGTGCTGTTCATCGTTGACTGATTGCCATAACTGCTCATGCTATCATTGCTATATGATGGTGAGCGCGCGCGTTGAATGGTAGAGTGTGTACTGACTTTGACGGAGGGAACTGCTGGATAAGAAGACATATAGCGCGCACTAGAGTCAGACTGGATGGACTTTTGAGCGATAAGGGCGCTCATACTATCTGCATGGGCTTGTATGCTACAAGTGAATAATAACAAACTGCACGACGCTGCAACTGACGACATAGGCAAACGCGACATGACTAACTCCCTGATCAAAAAAGTATCAATGACAGTATGGATAATAGTGAAGATTGAATTTTGTAATCTTACTTATAAACCATTTAGACAGGCATCTGCAAGAATTATTCACCTTAGATATGCGATAGACGGTATAAAAATCATGACGCATGGTCATAACAAAGAAGAGCGTTCAGAAGGGTCAAAGAAGACAAAGCACGGTGGTGTTAGATAGGGATAGAGACTGGAGTGACTTTTGATGAATCAAGCGACTGAGGCGTAAAAATACTAATCACTACTCATTTTAATATTTACGTGGCGTTTTGTCAGTGCTTGCCCTTCTAATATGGCTTTAGTCACTTTCGCCTCTTGGGCACTCTCAAAACCAGTAATATGATACTTGCGTGCCTCACTGCTATCGACAATCTGCAGCCCATCACCGATAAGCACAACTTTATCGTCGTCAGTCAAATGAATGTGTTCACGTTTGCCTAGATTGTCATGTACCAACTCATCCGCTCGCACCCATAATGTACCGCTACTAATCATGCCACTCATGGCTTTTTTTATGCTGCTGACGTTTTTGTTAAAAATAAAACTACCGACGATAAGCAGTGCCAGCGCACCGATAGCCAATCGCTCAGACAATAAGCTCATTGCCATAGCGACTGCCACCGCCCCTATCAGTAATGCAGATCCAAACCAAAACATACCGTTGTCAGCATTATTCGGCTGACCCTGTAAGGTGATTTTGGCGCCATCATCAGTCAGCTTGAGCATGCATTGTTACCTATTGCGAAATGTAAAAAGTGTTTTTTATGAAAAAACTGCCTATCAGAAACCAACAGGCAGTTATCAAAACTAAAAATAAAGACAGCAAGTTTTATCTAAATACCAGACTACCAACCAAGTGCAGTCTGCTGCATTTTAATCAATTCAGCAATGCCTGTTTCAGCCAATGACAGCATAGCGTCTGCTTGAGCGCGAGTGAACGGCTTTTCTTCAGCCGTACCTTGAAGCTCAATAAACTCACCTTTTGAGTCATAACAACGTTTAGGTCGGTATCACAGCTAGAGTCTTCTTCGTAGTTCAGATCCAGATAAGCTTCACCACCTTTCATACCAACAGAAACCGCAGCAACCAATCCAATCAGCGGATCAGCTTTGAGTTTTTTGCTCTTTTGGATAGTTTCTAACGCATCGATCAGTGCAACTGCCGCACCAGTGATACTGGCCGTACGAGTACCGCCATCCGCTTGCAATACATCACAATCAAGATAGATGGTGTTTTCACCAAGCTTACTTAAATCAATCATGGCGCGCAAGCTACGACCGATCAGACGCTGGATTTCCTGCGTACGGCCTGACTGCTTGCCGCGAGCCGCTTCGCGTTGATTGCGAGTATTGGTTGCGCGTGGCAGCATACCGTATTCGGCGGTTATCCAACCTTTACCTTTACCTTTGAGCCAGCGCGGTACACCAGATTCGACACTGGCCGTACATAGCACTTTGGTATCGCCAAAACTGACCAATACTGACCCTTCAGCATGCTTAGTATAGTGGCGCTCAAAGCTGATAGAACGAAGTTGGTCAAGTTCACGATTGTCAATACGCATAAAAATTCCTAGTACAATATTATAAAAGCAGTGTCATAAAAGTACGCTATCAGTGGCTAATAAGCAGACCGACAGGTATCTGGTAGACTAAAATCTTAAGATATCCTAACGTGACAGCGGCGCAATGGCAAGATTCACGCCCGCCATTGCGCCGTCAGTTAGGCAATAATGGACGATAGAGGCTATTCTAAGCCTTCCATCTTACGCAATTCTTTACGTAGGATTTTGCCAACGTTCGACTTTGGTAATTCGTCAACGAACTGTATGTGACGCGGACGCTTGTAGCCAGTCAGTTGTTTTTTGCCGTACTCAAGCAGCTCTTTTTCGGTGACATCGCCTTTTTGACCACAAATAGTTTTGGCTCTTCACCGCGCTCATCATTAGGAACGCCAATGGCACCGCACTCTACCACAGCTGGATGCTCACTCATGGCTTCTTCGATTTCATTTGGATACACGTTAAAACCAGATACCAAGATCATGTCTTTTTTGCGATCAACAATTTTGATAAAGCCTTTTTCGTCCATAATGCCAATGTCACCGGTTTTTAGGTAACCACTAGCGGTAAAGGACTCGGTTGTTTCTTTTGGACGGTTTTGATAACCAATCATCACCTGTGGACCTTTGACGCATATCTCACCGCGATCACCCAGCGCGACGACGTTTTCTTCTTCATCGATGAGCACGACATCGGTGCTAGGTGCAGGAATACCAATCTTGCCAGTAAACTCTGCGATGGTCATTGGGTTAAAAGCAACGACTGGTGACGTCTCAGATAATCCATAGCCTTCAACGATAGGTAGACCTGTGATTTTATGCCACTCTTTGGCAACGCTCGGCAATACGGACATACCACCGCCGATAGAGGCTTTTAGATTAGAGAAATCTAGGTCTGCAAAGCTGTCTTTGTGCACTAAGCCATTAAATAGCGTATTCACAGCTGGGATAAAAGAAGGTTTGTATTTACCCATCTCTTTGATAAGCCCATCGAGATCGCGCGGGTTAGGAATAAGCAAGCCTGTATAACCCTGGTACATGCTACACATACCGCATACCATAAATGAGAACACATGATACAACGGCAGTGCTGTCAAGATGACATCTCTGCTGTCTATATCATCTTCGAATGCACTATTCATCAGTGCACTAACCTGTAGCATATTGGCGACTAAGTTGCCATGAGATAGCATTGCCCCTTTCGCCACGCCTGTCGTCCCGCCTGTATATTGTAGTAATGCCACATCACTCAAGTTCAACTCAGGACGCTCATAATGACTGGCAGAGACTGCGCCCAATGCTTCCTTAAAGCTCACGCTATTTGGGATTCGATAAGGAGGAATCATTTTTTTGATATGACGAGCGACGAGGTTGACCACGACCCCTTTGACCGTACCCAGCATATCCCCAATCTTACAGACGACAACATGCTCAATCTGCCCTTTATCTTCGGCATCTTGATAGGTTTTCGCAAAATTCTCAACGATGAATAAGGCTTTGGCACCACTGTCATGGAGCTGATGGGACAATTCGCGACTGGTATATAAAGGGTTTACATTGACGAGTATCATACCAGCGCGAATGACACCTAACGCGATGATCGGATACTGCAAGAGGTTGGGCATCATAACCCCAACCTTATCGCCTTTAACCAACCCTAGCGATTGCAAATAACTGGCAATCTGGCGGCTATATAGGTCCAATTGCTTAAAACTAATCGAGGCGCCCATGCAGATATAGGCCGTTTTTTGGCCATAACGGTTAAAATTACGCTCAAACACATCAAGTAAAGAGGTACTGTCCTCTGGCATCTCAATCGTAGCATCAATGCTATAACGCTCATAAGCGCTCAACCATGGACTGTCACTGGCGATAGTCGGCATAGTAGGGAATGCATTGTCTTGATAAATATACTCAGATGCATTGCCTTTATCACTGGTGCCAGCGTTATTATCTGTTGTCTCTTTATTGATATTGTCCGTCATAATTTTCCTTAAATATTACTGTTAAAAACATAGAATACTTTATATAAAAACTCTGTTTTTTTGATGGTGTAATGTTTGATGCAGCATGGTGAAATCGTATTAAATGAGCTCACAGGTCAGCGTAGCTATATCATTTTTATAGTAATCGCTTTGCAAGTCATATTGAGTAAAATCATCACTCTATTATAAATAAATGCAAAAATCTCTTGGCTGGCACTATAGCATTTTTACTAAAAATTCTCTATCTATACTCCTTATGCCCCACTATTCACAACAGGCACAAAGACAAAAAATGATAAGGCAGCACGAGACAACCTTATCATTTTGGTTATAACAATAACTAAATCTGGTTACTCAGCATATTACAAGTACCAATCAATCATAGAGGTACTTATAAATCGCCAGTGATAAAACCCCATCTAAACATAAGCCTTCGTAGATTAACCGTGGTTTTTCTCTTCGAGTGCTCGTAAGTCTTTACGTAAGATTTTACCGACGTTCGATTTTGGTAGCTCGTCAATAAACTCAACATGGCGAGGACGTTTGTAGCCAGTTAAGTTTTCTTTGCCATACTCAATGACTTCCTCTGCGGTCAGACTGGCGTCACTACGTACCACATAAATTTTGGGCACTTCACCACTCTTCTCATCATCAATGCCAATAACCCCGCATTCCAAAATTTTTGGATGGGTGGACATGGCGTCTTCTACTTCATTTGGATACACGTTGAAGCCTGAGACCAAAATCATGTCTTTTTTGCGATCGACAATTCTAAAGTAGCCGTTTTCATCCATGATACCGATATCGCCTGTGCGGAAATAACCGTCAGACGTCATAACCTCAGCAGTCGCGTCATCACGCTTCCAGTAGCCTTTCATTACCTGCGGACCACGAATACTAATCTCACCACGCTCACCCAAGGCCACTTCATTGCCTTCTTCATCCAAGATCGCAACATCGGTGCCAGGTACTGGTAGACCAATCGTACCATCAAAAACGGTGCTACCCATGGGGTGGCAGTGGCCACAGGTGCTGTCTCAGATAAGCCGTAGCCTTGCGAGATGACGTTGCCCGTCACTTGCTGCCATTGCTCAGCCGTTGAGCCAAGTACTGCCATACCACCGCCCATTGAAGAGACCAGCTTACTATGATCCAAAGACTTAAACTCTGCGTTATTGGCTAAGGCGGTGAACAACGTATTCACTGCTGGGAAAAATGCGGGTGGATAGTCTTTATATGCTTTGATCAAACTTGGTAGATCACGTGGGTTTGGTACTAGCAGCCCGATGCAACCACGGTATAGGCCAAACATACCACAAACAGTAAATGAGAAAATATGATATAGCGGCAGTGCCGTCATGATAACGGGTTGCTCATTTTTTCTTTCAAACTCATCGAACTCATCGCCCAATAGCATGTTGCACTGGATCAGGTTCGCTATCAGGTTACCGTGCGTCAGCATGGCACCTTTCGCCACCCCCGTCGTACCGCCCGTATATTGAAGTACAGCGACATCATCGAGGCTGATATTGTTAGGACGTTTATAGCTTTTAGCAGAAAAAGGTTCATTGCTTTTTTGAACTTGACGCTGCCTTTGATATGATAAGCAGGCACCATTTTTTTGACGTGACGTACCACGGCATTGACAATAAAGCCCTTGAGCGGACTCATCATATCACCCATTGAGGCAACTACGACATGATCGACGAGGTCTTGGCCGATATCTTCATAAGTTTTGGCAAAGTTCTCAAGCAAAATCAAAACTTTGGTATCTGAATCTGTTAACTGATGTGACAGCTCTTTGCTGGTATAAAGTGGGTTGACGTTGACCAATGTCATACCAGCACGTAGCACCCCTAGCACCGCAACTGGTAGCTGCAAAATATTAGGCATCATTACTGCCACTTTATCGCCTTTTGTAGTCCTAATGACTGAAGGTAAGCGGCAACTTGTTTACTATAGAGATCCAACTCTTCGTAAGACAGCTTAACATCCATACAGACAAACGCCGTTTTGCCTGCATGATTGATAAAGTTTTGCTCAATGATATCAATCAATGAGGGTGTTGGCTGGCGGCATATCAATATCATACTGAATGCCAAGTTTTTCGTATGTTTTGAGCCATACTTTGTCGTTGCGACGAATCAGGTTACCTTGATCTTCCATAATCTTTTCTCTCCTAGTAATAATACATTACCGTCAGCTCATGCAAATCACAGTGTGATAAACAGACGAAAAACCAGAGCGCAGTCTCACCATCATGATGACAAGCGAGGCTGCGATATAGTCGTAAGGTGATGAGCAAACAATGTAGTGGTAAATAGCCCTTTGTTCATTAACATACACACTTTATATAGACTACTCAATACAAAAGATTGTTATACGAGTTCTCAAACTGGCTTGACGGCTGATATTTTCATTAATATCAATTATTTATACCAACAAAAACTGGTCATGTCACTGAATTTTACCCACAGTATCTCTTTTATTTTAGACACAATATTTACATAATAAAACTGCCTTCGCCTGTGCTCTCGAGGGCATCAGCTGGCCCAGTGAGCGGCGTAAAGTTACAGTAAGCTCCCTCTTCTCTTTGTCGCTGCTCGGTTTAGCTGCGCTGGTTCTGTCACTAATTCGGCACTGTCACTCTAAGATATTTATTAAAAACAAATGTTAGTTTTACTATACTTAACTTTATCTATAAAAGCCACGTACGGGGACATGGTAAGTAAAGTCTATAAAAGCCAGTATAAGCACGTCATGAGCTGTCGTATATTCTGATACATGTCTTTTTAATTGGATCAATATCCTTTACGATAGCACTATCTTATTTTTGCATAAGTATCGCGCCCAACCTAAATGAGCATACGGTGCAGTTCACATTCATACTATGCCTGACTATATAAACCATACTAATTAAAAACTCATAAGCGAAGTCTATTTTATGTCTGATGTTATTGATCCTACTGTTGCCCCAATCATTCCTAATGAGCCGATGGATACTCGCTCAGTGGCAGAGTTCACTGAGCAGGCCTACCTCAATTATGCCATGTACGTCATCATGGATCGGGCGCTACCAAATATCGCTGACGGCCTAAAACCTGTTCAGCGCCGTATTGTCTACGCCATGAGCGAGCTTGGGCTAAAATCCTCTGCTAAGGCAAAAAAATCTGCACGTACGGTCGGTGATGTGCTCGGTAAATACCATCCACATGGTGACAGCGCGTGTTATGAAGCCATGGTATTAATGGCACAGCCGTTCAGCTATCGCTATCCGCTTATCACGGGTCAAGGTAACTGGGGTAGCCCTGATGATCCTAAGTCCTTTGCGGCCATGCGTTATACCGAAGCCAAAATGTCTGCTTATGCCAACACCCTACTTGCAGAGTTGGGACAAGGCACGGTCGATTGGCAAGATAACTTTGACGGCACGATACAAGAGCCAACCACTCTACCCGCTCGCCTGCCCAATATTTTATTAAACGGCACTACAGGAATCGCGGTTGGCATGGCAACTGACATTCCGCCGCATAACCTTAACGAAGTGGTACGTGCTGCTATTCGTTTATTAAAAAATCCTGAGCTGTCTGTTAAGCAGCTTACCCAGTCAATACCAGCACCAGATTTGCCAACGCCAGCTGAAATCATCACTAGCAAAAAAGACTTGCAGGCGATGTATGAAACAGGGCGTGGAAGTTACAAAATGCGCGCGACTTTTCATATCGACCCCAAAGAGAAGAATTTAGTCATTATTGACGCGCTGCCCTACCAAGTCTCAGGCAACAAAATCCAAGAGCAAATCGCCAAGCTCATGACGGATAAAAAACTGCCTTGGATTACCGATATTCATGATGAATCAGATCATGAGAACGCTTGTCGTATCGTATTAGAATTGCGCTCAACGCGCGTCGATGTCGATCGCGTTATGAGCCATCTGTTTGCTAGCACCGATCTTGAGAGCAACTACCGCGTCAATATGAACATGATTGGCCTCAATGGTAAGCCACAGGTCAAAAATCTAAAAGAAATCTTAGAAGAATGGCTCATTTGTCGCCGCTCAGTCGTCACACGCCGTCTGCAATATCGTCTTGATAAAATCGATAAGCGCTTGCACGTCCTTGCAGGTTTGCTAATTGCGTATCTCAATATCGATGAAGTCATACGTATCATTCGTGAAGAAGACGATCCAAAAGCAACATTGATGCAGGACTATAACCTGACTGATATTCAGGCCAATGCTATCTTGGATATTCGTTTGCGTCAGTTGGCAAAGTTAGAGGAAATTGAGCTACGCCGCGAGCAAGATGAACTCGCTGCCGAACGCGCCACCATCCAAGAGTACTTGGACAATCCAGACAGTCTCACCAATCTGATGATTGAAGAGCTCACCGCCGATATGAAAGAACACGGCAATGAGCGTGTGTCGCCATTAGCAGAACGCGAAGAAGCACAAGCATTAAAAGAGTCAGAACTCGTACCGAGCGAGCCGGTCACCGCTATCCCTATCGAAAGCGGGCTGGATTCGCGCGGCCAAAGGCCATGATGTTGATGCCGCTGGTATGAGTTATCGCTCAGGGGACAGTTATCAAGCGCACGTGCGCGGCAAGTCCAATGAGAAAATTTACGTCCTCGATAGTACAGGACGTAGCTATAGTATTGATACGCACAACCTTGCCTCTGCGCGTGGTCAAGGCGATCCCCCTGACCAGTGTGTTAAAACCACCAGCAGGTGCCAGCTTTGAGCAGCTATTGACTGGTGCTGACGATCAACGCATCATTCTTGCCAGCTCGCAAGGTTATGGCTTTATCAACACCCTTGTTAATTTAGACAGCAATCAAAAGGCAGGCAAGAATGTCATTAACCTCGCTGCCGATAGTCGCCTGCTGTCTGTCGCTCGTATCGACGCGCCAGTAAAAACGGCGGATAACACTGACGACGAGACCACCAAGTTAGAGATAACGCCTGACCATGTCGCAGTGGTAACCAATGCCGGATATCTACTAATATTTGCCCTCGATGATTTGCCCGAACAGGCTCGCGGTAAAGGAAACAAACTGATTAAGCTGAAAGATGATGAAGAAGTGCTGGCTATTACGCCACTTAGTTTACAAAACAGCCTCGTCATTACTGCTGGCAAACGCCACGTGACACTCAAGCCAAATGACTTGGCTAACTATACGGGCACTCGCGGTAATCGCGGCGGACAGTTACCACGAGGCTTTCAGAATGTAACGAGTGTTGAGGTTGGGTAGTTTTGGTCTCTCAAGTTTGATCAAGCTAGATTAAAACCCAGCTATCACGCATCAAAAAGCCGCCCATACACAATGTATGGGCAGCTTTTTGTACTAATAAAGGTTTGTATTACCAAGAACAAAAATTTGTACTACAGCAGAAAAATGTCTGGCCATATTTGAATATTAAAACTAAGAGCCACCAAAACTAGAAACGATTAAAAGTAGAGTGAAAAAACACAGTTGTAGCGAACAGATACGCTCCATTTACATATCGTTAAGCAGTTCATCTGTGAACAGCGCATCCATAAAACTTGTGATTCGATCTTTCGGCATTAGGTAGGGATTAAAGTCAGTACCTGCCGAAAAATGTCTGAGGGTATGTGCTTCATATTCAGGAGTTGATGCTAAGTATCTGATCAAAAATCCATCCCATTTACGTGTCTCTACCTCTTTAATATCTACAACATGGATAAAAGATGTGGACGTTCCGTGATAATCCTCGTTATCAGCTCGTTGACATCAAGTCTTGAACCTTCAATATTTTGAATAATATAGTTGTCGTTGATGGCCAGTGCTGAGGTTATACCGCTTTTCTCGTTGTTTCGTCTTGCTATCTCAAAAGTACGGGCCATTTTCACGCCATTATCTTTTTCGCGGTTTTTGCCAATATACGTTAGACTGGTGAGAATGTGAGCACCGTTTTTATTTCTCCTCGTCTGAAATCATTCCCTTCTCTTCTAAATTAGAATTCAATAAATCTACGCATAAGGTATCTAATTAAAAATCCATTTAACTTAAGATACTATTTAAGAATTACCCTAATCAATAGCCCCTTATTTTTTTGTTATATAGTTACTAATTAATAACCTTAAGTTATTAATTCTCGAAGACCCATCTTGTATTTTTATTCTAATTCCACTCAAAAAAATCTAAAAACAGCATCTATAATATCTTTCTCTGAGAGTTCTGTAGCGAGAACAACTCATCAACTCTTTCTTCACAAACCTTTTCAGTCATTATGTCGTTATAATTTTTTTTGATCTGCAAAAATCTCATGTAAAAAGTTCTCAATCTGACTACTTCTCATAAGGTAAGGGTTATAGTCAGCACCTGTCGAGAAGTTTTTCAAAGCATACAATTCATCTTCATTACTTGACGTTAAATGTTTGATTAAAAACCATCCCATTGGCGTGATTCTATTTCTTCTATGTTGATAATGTTAGGAAAAATAGTTGGATGCTCGTCGAATATCTTGTGCAAGGCAGTATAGTCAATCAATATTAAAAGTGGTACAAGGCAGACGAGTGCAAGTACTACAGTAGTAGGCTAAACGAGTCTAACGCTGTAACACTTTAATAGTGGTTCGACTATACTGATAGCAGGTCTTGTTCCCTGAAAGCTTTGGACAAAATAGCCTTCACTGATAACTAAAGCTGAAACGATGCCGTTTTCTTCGAAATACCTTCTCCAATACTCAAGTGCACGAGTCAACTCGATGCCTGAGTCTAGATCGACATTTCTGGCGATATATGTCATGTTGATAAGAATGTGCTCGCCATTTCTTTTTTTTGTTCTCTGAAGCATGGCTTGTCGTTGTATGCATAAGAAACCCTATTTGCAAAATACTTATCTAAATTAAGATACACTTTATTATAAAATATAATCAATGAAATTGTTACGTTTTGACCGAATTTTTACCATCTATTATTATTTTTTAAATTGTGACATGACCTTTTTGATGAGATAGGACACCAGTATTTACTGCCGCGAATTTTACCACAAATGTTGGTGAAAACTGTGTGATTGTATTATTCTAATAGCTCAAAAGCCTAATCTATATCTGACTATAATTACTATTTTTTAATCCCAAAATAGCAATAACCAAGCTTTCATTGATCGAAAATCTCGAGTTTTCAATGTTTTGAATAAAATAATGATCCTTAATGACAAGCGCTGAAGTGATATTGCTTTTTTCGGTATTTTTCGTGCCGTCTCAAAGGTACGAGTCAGCTTTATGCCATTATCTTTCTCACGATTTTTACCGATATATGTGAGGCTAACCAGAATATCTACACCGTCTTTATCTCCCTCCTCCAAAACTTCAGTACCAGATTCTGAGATGTAATCAATAACTTTATGCATAAAAGATTCCAATGATCAAAAGCCACTTTAAATTAAGATATCCTTTACTCTAAAGTACAATCAACAACATTTTGTATTTTTTAGTAGGTTTTTACCCGTTATTACTATTTTCTAGAGAGGCAACGTTGCAGTTTCAATAAGATAGCGTACTCATACTCCCTATCGCTACATCGTAGTACTATAGTCAATCAATACTAAAAGTGGTACAAGGCAGACGAGTGCAAGTACTACAGTAGTAGGCTAAACGAGTCTAACGCTGTAACACTTTAATAGTGGTTCGACTATACAGATTTTGATACATTCAGTGCGGTAGTCTTGTCTGATAAAAATGAAGCTGAACTATTTTTCGCTATAACACTAATTCAGCCCCAAAATAGGAATCACCAAATCTTCTTCATCAGTGAGGTGTTGCGACAGTAACTCACTTGCATCCATTAAGCGCTGATGCAATTGCTCAACCAGCGCTTTATCTTCAGTATTGCTTGATGCTAGCCTGCTATTTAGCACTTGCAGCTCATTAAGTAGTGTATCTAAATGCACATGATCACGATCTAATATCTCAAACCCTGCTTTTAGTTGAGGGTACATGCGCATGAACTGCGGAAAGTAGCCTGTATCTTCAATATTATGGTGCTGATGTAATTTAAAAATATATTGATTAATCCGTGGTGAGATTTGTGAGCGGTATTCTAACCATTCAATATCACCAGCATGATAGGCATCACTGATTTGGATAAGAACGTGTTGGCGTTTACGTATGTCAGCGTGAATACTTAGCCAAAAGATGTCTTATAAACATAGTCGTTACTGAACCATTGATCTGGTGGCAGTTTGTCATACAAAAATAGCCATTCTGATTGTAATCGGCTCTCAGGGTGACGTGGCATAGACGCATCGAGCGTGTTATCTGCTATGGCATCATGATTTGATTTTGGGGTAGAAGCAGTCATAATCTTGTCCCTATAAATTATTTTGCTTATTCAATTTTCTCTATAAGTGCTTGAGTCGTTATCAATAAACCCTCTTTAAAGAACTTAGCTCAGAAAACGACATAGTAATTTATTAGATAAAATTCATTAGATGAACTAAAAAATATTTAATTTAAGTGTAGTCTATATATAGTCTAAACATAGAATATCAACGGTATCTTCGGTAATACGTTAGCAATTTTATGAATCATCAAAGTGAATAGCGTAAGACCCATGCGTTACACAACCTAGTCAAAACCATCCTCATTTTTGGCTAATGAGCCTGTAGGATAAGACGAATAATAAAGTCGCTCAGGCATTAGTAATCAGCTACTATTACCTTTAGTAGCAGCGCTTAAAATGTAGAGGATCATCATGTTTATCGAAGATAAAATTGCTCAAGAAAGTATGAATACCAAAGTTTCTACACCTAAAATCATCTTTTCGATATCGATGATACCTTGAGTCGCAGCGGCGTCATTGCCGAACATAATAAAGCAACCCTTGAGCAACTGGCAGACACTGATATCAAGCTGGTGATTTCAACTGGGCGCTCCAAGGCCATATTGCCTGAGGATATCTTAGCATTGCTTGATGCAGATATATTGGATGCCATTATTTGTATGAATGGACAGTATAGCTTTGATAAAAGGGCCGAATCAGCCACTATCCATTGTCAGATGAGCAAACAGATAAAATCGTGCGTCTTTGCCAGCAGAGCGACTTGATTCATAAGTTTGACTCTGCTACTCATATCGCATGGTCAGATGAAAACGACCGTTTGCGTGAATTCAACGCTGTCACACCCAACTCTATTCTTGACCCTGAGTATTACAAGTCAAATATCGTCTATCAATGCTCAGTATTTTTTAATAATCAATTCGATAAAATGCAGGACATCGATTTTGCGCAGTATGATTTAAAGCTGGTACATTGGCATCAAATCGGTGCAGATATTTTGCCAGTAGATGCTTCAAAAGCGCGCGGCATCAAAGATGTCTGCGAATACTATGCGGTCGATGTCAGCGAGTGTATGGCGTTTGGCGATGGTATGAATGATTTAGAAATGTTTGATTTGGTGGGGTTTGCGGTTGCGATGGGGATGCTCAGCCCGCTCTGATAGAACGAGCTGATTTTGTCACTGGTACGATTGAAGAGTATGGTATCCAAGCCGTGCTTGAGCAGTTCTACACTGCCGCGTCCACCAAATAAAACCTTGCTTGAGCCTATATCAAGTACCCGTTAGCTTTTGCTAAGGCATCGTCAAACCACCATCAACCGCGATGGACTGACCGGTGATAGCCACGCTCAAATCAGACGCCATGAGTAGTACAGAGTTAGCAAAGTCGGCAACTGAGGGTGGCTTGACGCAGCGGCGTGGTGGTAGCGATATAGTCAAAGACTTCCTCAGTCGTGAGGCTGCTAGCATCGGTAGTCTTTAACAGGCCGCCTGCTAATAGGTTTACGCGAATGCCGTGCGGACCAAGCTCGCTAGCTAGATTGCGCGTGAGCCCCAGCAGCGCCGATTTGGCGGTCGTATAGTCATAATAAGTCACGACAGGATTGTAGACAAGGTTGGTTGAGATATTAATGATTTTACCCATCTGCTGCGCTTTCATCTGTGGCAATACCGCTTGTACAGTGTTGACCGCGCCTTTGACGATACCGTCGATTTGCTGAGAAAAATGCGCCCACTGCACGGTCTCGATGCTAGTATTGTCAGCACTAGGGTCAAATTGATAGTGTGGCAATGCATTATTGACCACAATATCGATACGACCATGACGGCTAATAACTTCAGCCGCCATGGCCTTTACCTGCTCAAGCTTGGTGACATCCGCCTGATATACGAACGCCTGCCCGCCTGCTGCCATGATATCAGCCACTACCGTCTCAGCCGCCTCTTTACTGTTGAGGTAATTGACACAAACGATTGCGCCAGCTGTTGCCATTTGCTGAGCAATTTGTGCACCAAGTCCACGACTGGCGCCAGTGACGATGGCGACTTTGTCCGTAAGTAATGCTGGTATAGCGACAGGTCTGTTAGTAGAGGTACTTTGAGTCATCACGCGGTATCCTTTATTATTGTGGTATGGTTCATTGAGAGCCAAGTGCTTTTTGCGATTTTGCGCTTGAGCCTACGTTTATAGTAGCATGGTTATATCACCTCATTGCCCAGCACCTTGTGAGCAGTTTTTAGAAATTCGACTGATTATCATCTGTGTTCAAATCAGCTGTTATGACAAATTTGATTTGTCTCATGAGCGCTATGTATGCGCATTACGACATATTGTCTTAGTAATAGCCCTTTAAATTGTGCAAAGTGATAACCATAATAGTGTTATTAGCGACATTAGGCATTAATTGCCTTATCATTTTTATCCGCATCTTTGATTTGAATTGTCTTTATTTAGGAGAGGTATTTTGACCCATTTATCATCGTTCCATTCAAGCAGCCCGGCACGCTTTGGACGTATGCTGCCAAAAGCATTACTAGCAGCCACTGTTGGCTTGGCATTATCCAGCTGTAGCAATTCTGACAATGCGGCAGATGCTAGCTGCTGCGAGCAATGAGACGCTTAATCTGTATAACTGGTCAGAGTACATGCCACAAGAGATTTTGGATGGTTTTGAGGAAGAAACTGGTATCACGGTCAATTACACAACGTTTGATTCCAACGAAGCCATGTACGCCAAACTCAAATTGCTTGATGATTCTAGCCAGTATGATTTGGCCATTCCATCGACTTATTATGTCGAAAAAATGGCCAAAGAAGGGTTACTGCAAGAGTTAGATAAGTCTAAATTAAGTAACTTTAAAAACCTCGATACGTCATTTACCAACACCAAAGTCGATCCTGACAATAAATACTCTATACCGTACATGTGGGGTAGCACCGGTCTTGCGATCAATGGCGATAGTGTCGATCCTGCAACTGTGAATAGCTGGAACGACCTATGGGATCCTAAGTACAAAGGTCAGGTGATGCTTACCAACGATGTGCGTGAAGTGTTCGGTATGGCGTTACTGACGCTAGGCTACTCGGGCAACAGTAGCAATCCTGATGAAATCAAAGCGGCTTACGACAAGCTTACAACGTTAATGCCAAACGTCAAAACGTTTAACTCTGATGCGACACGTATGCCGTACATCGAAGGTGAGACGTCTCTTGGCATGACGTGGAATGGCGAAGCAGTCATGGCGAATGACGAAGGTCTAACGAGCCTGGCTTATAAATACCCAACTGAAGGCGCTATCTTGTGGATGGACAACTTTGTCATTCCAAAAAATGCCAAACAGGTTGATGCAGCACATAAATTTATTGATTACTTATTGCGTCCTGAAAACGCCAAAATCGTGAGTGAAGAAATTGGTTATGCCTCACCAAACCAGGCAGCACGAGAGCTGATGGATGAAAGCGTTCGCAACAATCCAACGATTTACCCATCTAAAGACGTGTTAGCCAAAGCGGAATTCCAAGAAGATGTGGGCGATGAAGCACTACAAGTGTATCAACAATACTGGGATAAGCTAAAAACGGGGCGCTAATAGCCATGGTTTAATACCTTTAAAATAAAGTAAATCTTTAAGAAAAAACGCTGATCCTAAATGGTCAGCGTTTTTTTGTGCGTTATAAATGCAAATCTGTCTCGCCGCCCTGCTCTTTCATCCGGCGCTGCTCACGGCGCTGATAACCCAGCCCAGATGCAGCAAAACCAGTGTGGCTTAGAGGTTTGTAACAGATCACTCAATTGCTGCAACTGGGTTTGCAACGTCTGTGTTAACCAAAAATACCCCTGCCACTCAAATGCTAAGTGCTGCACACTTGGATATTCTGACACAGCAATACGAGTAATCGGGCGAAACACTTCATCGCTTGGACTTCGGAGTACCGCCGCCATATGCTGCATGGCTTGCGTCAATTCGTGCTGATAATGCATCAGTAACACATGGTTTTCTTCATCAATTTCGATATTCGCCAAACGCGGAGCAGCACTTAATAATAAATCAATCGTTCCGATAATATTACGATGGGTACGCTGAATGGTCTCTAGCGTCTCTTTTTCGATTCCTGACTCACTTGCTGTCGCAGCGATATGTGGACGCACAGCCAGCAGGCGTTTGTTGATCTGCTGTAGCGCTGTTACCAACTTCCCTATCAACGGGTACTTCTTTAATAGGAAAGGCGATTGGGTTTGATTTTTGAGTAGCATTGTCCATTACCCCATCCGCTGCATCAATATGATGACCCACGCCAGCATAGAGACTGCTACAAGCGTCAAGATTACTACTCAATAAAAACCGCCACATCAACGTTGATTTGAGCGGTAAAATCAGCGTCACTGCTACCGAAACACCTGTACCCAGTAAGATATTTAGCGCGCGGTAGATGCCATCTTGACCGATGCTGTTGTGACCCAAGTCAGAGACAATCATCAACATAGTGATACCCGTTAGCAGCCCTGTATATCCGAGCTTTCTGACGGCTAAATAGCCAATGATGCCGCTTAATATACCGATAAGTGCATAATCGATCCATAGCCATGCACCTGCATTTTGAATGAACCACAGCACCCCAAGGGCCGTACCTATGCCTAATAGAGTACCCAAGACACGCTCTTTGGCTTTGGTATAGATAGCGCCTTGATACTGCAATAATCCCAAGATAATAAAAACCGTAATGGTGGTCCACTCACCATGCGGCAGGTTGGTGAGTTTATTGGCCAGTAGCGCCAGTATGACAGCCGTTCCTAAGCGAATGGCGTGCAAGACGTCGGCATGTTGATAGCGAACATAAGGCTCAGTAAATGGAGCAGTAATAAGCTGGTAAAGGGTTGATTTCACGCAAGGCTACTCTTTTTAGTGAATAAACGAGTTTTAGTGGATAAATAAGGTAAACGATAAAGCATATAGGGTACGCAAAAACATGCTAGCAGTCGAGCCTCGATTTACCAAGCATCACTCGAAAAAAACGCCTTTTGTCTGATAAAAGACAAAAGACGTTTACATCACAAACCACTAATAAATCGTGGAATCTAAATCGAGGTAATTATACTTCTAAAAAGTCTAGTATACCTTCTGCTGCTTCGCGGCCTTCCCAAATAGCCGTCACGACCAAATCAGAGCCACGTACCATATCACCACCTGCAAAAATTTTGGGATTCTGCGTTTGGAATTTAAAGGTTTGTTTTTCTGCAGCCAACACTCGACCAGAGCTGTCCATTGCCACTTGCTGCGACTCGAACCAATCAGCAGGACTTGGTCTAAAGCCAAATGCCATAATCACGGCATCACATGGGATAATCTCTTCAGAATTAGGGAATCGGCTCAGGACGCTGACGTCCGCGGTTATCTGGCGCACCCAAGTGCGTCGTGACTACTTTTACCCCATTGACCTTACCGTTTAAGCCAATGATTTCAGTAGGCTGGCGGTTGAATAAAAACTCAACCCCTTCCTCACGAGCATTGACTACTTCGCGGCGTGAGCCAGGCATATTTTCTTCATCACGGCGATAAGCACAGACGACTTTTTCAGCACCTTGACGAATACTGGTACGGTTACAGTCCATCGCTGTGTCACCACCTCCTAGTACGACAACTCTTTTGCCTTTAAGGTCGATGTACTCTTCGGCATCTTTTTCCCAGTCATTACAACGGTTGACGTTGGCAATCAGGTAATCTAGCGCATCGTAGACGCCTGTCAACTCTTCACCAGCGAAGCCGCCACGCATATAGGTGTATGTACCCATACCCATAAAGACCGCGTCATACTCAGCCAATAGCTCATCAATGGTGACGTCTGTACCGATCTCTGTCTCTAAGCGAAATTCCATACCCATGTCTTCAAAGATGACACGGCGGTTACGCATGACGTCTTTTCCATTTTGAACTCAGGAATACCAAAAGTTAATAAGCCACCAATTTCAGGACGTTTGTCAAAGACGACAGGCTTGACACCATTTCTGACCAAGATATCTGCGCAACCAAGACCTGCTGGTCCTGCGCCAATGATAGCAACTTTTTGTCTGTCCAAACAACTTCAGACATATCTGGGCGCCAGCCAAGTGCAAACGCGGTATCGTTGATATATTTCTCGACATTACCAATGGTCACTGCCCCAAAGCCATCGTTCAATGTACAAGCGCCTTCACACAAACGGTCTTGCGGGCAAACTCGTCCGCATACTTCAGGCAAGGTATTGGTGCGGTGGCATAGTTCAGCCGCTTGGAATATCTGTCCTTCTGTCGCCAACTTTAGCCAGTTAGGAATATAGTTGTGTACTGGGCATTTCCACTCGCAGTACGGGTTACCACACTCAAGACAACGATGCGCTTGCTGAGCAACAGCTTCGTTTTCAAAAGGTTTATAAATCTCAACAAACTCTGTTGAGCGCGTTGCAATGTCTTTTTTGGTTGGATCAAATCTCGGTACATCTAAAAACTGGAAGTTATTTTCTAAGCGTGTTGCCATGGTGCTATCTCTTTTATATAAGGCTCTTTTGCAGTGGTGGCGACAGTCATGCGATGTGTTGTTTGTCTAAAATCAAAGACATATATCACTGCTGTCACGTACCTGCTGAAAACCTGTGAGTTAAAACGTCTCTAAAAACGGAACGCTGGCTACCCTAATTAAAGTCATTGTCGATTTCTCAATACGATCTCTTAAGAAAATCGATTGACACGACCGACAATGACAAATCGGCTATTGTGGGTCGGCCATGGTAGTTTTAAGAAGACTTGCAATGTTCGCCGCTTTTGGCTTCACCAAATAGAATTTACGAACATAGTGCTCAAAGTCGTCCAATATCGTCTGACCCCACGCACTGCCTGTTTTATCTACATGAGCTTCAATCACTTGTTGTAAGTGAATGCGATGCTCTTCTGTTTGCTCGCTTGAGATACGGTTGAGATCGATCAGTTCATGATTGCAACGATCAAAGAAGTCACCTTCCATGTCGAGTACATAAGCAAAACCACCCGTCATACCAGCGCCGAAGTTGAGCCCAGTACGGCCAAGAATCGTGACGATACCGCCCGTCATATATTCACAGCAATGGTCACCTGTACCCTCAATGACTGCATGCGCACCAGAGTTACGGACGCCAAAACGCTCACCTGCGGTCCCAGCAGCATATAACTTACCGCCCGTTGCACCATATAGACAAGTATTACCGATGATGGCGGTTTCTTGTGCCGTAAAGTTTGAGTCTTTAGGTGGATAAATGACAATCTCACCGCCAGCCATGCCTTTACCCACATAGTCATTGGCATCGCCTTCAAGCTCGATATTTAAGCCGCCAGCATTCCACACGCCTAAACTTTGCCCTGCAGTACCTGTCAGGCGAAGCTTGATCGGCATATCGCTCATGCCAAGGTTGCCCCATACTTGTGCAATCTCACCAGAGATACGAGCACCAATAGAGCGGTCACAGTTGCCAACGAAATAGCTATAATCGCCGCCTGAGCCTTGGCGAATATTAACGAGCATATCGCGAATCATCTGCTCAGCGAGCAAGCCTTTATCAAACGGCTCGTTACGCTCCACCTGACACGTTTGGGCTTTGCCCACACTGGCTGGGTGACTAAATAGCAATGGCGTTAAATCAAGATGACGCTGCTTGTCCGTATTACCTTCTAAGATATCTAGCAAGTCAGTACGACCGACCAGCTCTTCCATACTACGAACTCCCTAGCGCTGCTAACCATTCACGTGTTTCAGTCGCCACAAATTTAAAGAAATTAATCAGCATTTCTGCTTCACCAATGAAATGCTCATCGCGTAGCTTGGCTTTTTGGGTAGCAACCCCTGTTGGACAATTATTTAAATGACAGATACGAAGGTACTTACAACCAACCGCAATCATCGGCGTAGTACCAAAGCCAAAGCTCTCTGCACCAAGAATGGCAGCCTTGACGACATCCAATCCTGTTTTTAAACCACCATCGGTCTGAACACGTACCTTATCACGTAATCCATTCACTCGTAGAGACTGATGGGTTTCAGCCAGACCTAGCTCCCATGGCGAGCCTGCATGATGGATAGACGATAGCGGAGATGCTGCTGTACCACCATCATAACCTGAGATCGTAATCAAATCGGCATAGGCTTTTGCAACGCCTGTCGCGATCGTACCAACACCCGGACGCGACACCAATTTAACCGATACCAATGCATCTGGATTGACTTGCTTCAAATCAAAAATCAGCTGCGCCAAATCTTCGATAGAGTAAATATCGTGATGCGGCGGCGGTGAAATCAAGGTCACGCCTGGCACCGAATAACGCAAGCGCGCAATCAGCGCATTCACTTTACCACCAGGTAGCTGACCACCCTCGCCCGGTTTTTGCGCCTTGAGCGACCTTAATCTGCATGACTTCTGCTGAGCGCAGATATGCAGGTGTCACGCCGAAACGACCAGAGGCCACTTGCTTGATCTTTGAGTTACGCAACGTGCCATAACGCGCAGGATCTTCACCGCCCTCACCAGAGTTTGAACGTCCACCGATAGTATTCATCGCCATCGCAATTGACTCATGCGCCTCAGGAGACAGCGCACCTAGTGACATGCCTGCTGAGTCAAAACGCGTCAAAATCTCAGAGATATCCTCAACATCATCGACATCGATACTGTTGTCAGTCTTTAATTGCAACAAGTCACGTAAGGTCGCCACTGGGCGGCTATTGACTAGATTGGCATAATTCTGATAATTCTCATAATCGCCCGTACGTACTGCCGTATGCAGGCTGTTGATCACGTCAGGGTTAAAGGCATGGTACTCTTTATTGAAGACAAATTTGAGCAAACCGCCCTGATCTAGTGGCGCACGACGCTTAAATGCGTTGGCAGCCAGTTGCGCTTGGTCAGCGGCAAGATCTGCAAAGGTAGCGCCTTTGATACGGCTTTGTACGCCTTTAAAACATAGGCTCACGACCTCTTCAGACAGACCAACTGCTTCAAACAGCTGCGCACCGCGATACGACACAATGGTAGAGATACCCATTTTTGATAAGATTTTTAGCAAACCTTTATCCAAGCCTTTGCGGAAATTAACGCGAGCTTGAATCGGATCACCAAGCAACTCACCAGTCGCCACCAAGTCATCGATGACATCATATGCCAGATATGGATACACACAAGTTGCACCAAACCCGATCAATACCGCGACTTGATGCGAATCGCGTGCAAGACCTGTCTCAATCACCAAGTTAGCATCGGTACGGATACCTTCTGCAATCAGATAATGATGTACGGCTCCTGTGACCATGATGGCATTGGCAGGTACTTTTTCTGCATCGATCTCTTTATCAGACAGTACGATCAAGGTATTGCCCGAACGGATTTTATCTGCCACTTCTTCGCAAATAGCAACGATAGCATCAGATAACTCTAAAGTACGGTCATAGTTCAGATCGATACGAGCCATCTTGAATGCTGGATCATCCAAGGTTTCAAGCTGCTGCATCTTGCTGGCTGACAAGACTGGTGATGACAAAATAATACGGTGAGCATCTCTTGCTGATGGCGCAAACACATTAGTCTCAGCACCTAGGCAAGTTTGTAGTGACATCACGATTGATTCACGTAATGGATCAATTGGCGGGTTGGTCACCTGTGCAAATTGCTGACGGAAAAAATCACCGACATGGCGGATTTGCTGCGATAGTACTGCCATTGGCGTGTCATCACCCATCGAACCTACTGGCTCTTGGCCGTTTTCAGCATTAGGACGGATGATCTCTGTACGCTCTTCATTGGTGATGTGATACATCTTTTGTAAAGCTTTTAGCTTGTCGCCACGGCACGCTTGCGCTGCTAAGGTTTCTTCTAAGCGCTCATCATCACGGACACGTGTCGCTTCTTCACGCAGCCACTTTCGATACGGATGCGCATTTTTTAGCAACGTTGCAACAGCAGTCGTATCCATCACTTGACCTGTCAACGTATCAATAACCAGCATTTGACCTGGGCCGACACGACCTTTTGCCAACACATCTTGTGGTGAGTAGTCCCAAACACCAACCTCTGATGCAACCGTGATATAACCGTTCTTGGTGGTCACCCAACGTGACGGACGCAGACCGTTTCTATCGAGCATACAGACGGCATAGCGTCCATCTTGGATCACAAGCCCTGCAGGACCATCCCACGCTTCCATATGCTGCGAATAAAACTCATAAAACGCTCGCAAATCCATATCCATGCTATCGACGTTCTGCCACGCTGGTGGCACCAAAATCGACATCGCATGGAACAAATTCATACCACCAGACATTAGCACTTCAAGCATGTTATCTAGGCTTGATGAATCAGAACCTGTACTGTTTACAAGCGGCGTCAATTCATTCAAGTTCGGCAGTTTGTCTGATTTAAGCTTTGGCGTGCGTGCTTTAGACCAGTTGCGATTACCTGTAATGGTATTCAATTCACCATTATGAGCCAGATAACGGAACGGCTGTGCCAAAGGCCAACGCGGCAAAGTATTGGTGGAGAAACGCTGATGGAAAACCACGATATGTGACGCCAAGCGCTCGTCTTGAAGATCCAAGAAAAATGCTGGCAGGTCTGATGGCATGACCAAACCTTTATAAATAATGGTCTGGCAGCTTAATGAACATACATAAAACAGCTCGTCATCTGTCAGGCGCTGCTCTGCTTTTTTGCGTGCAACAAATAGCTTACGGTTGAAATCTTCAGCAGCCAAGTCATCTGGCGCATTGACAAATACCTGCTTAAAACCTGGTAATGTCTCACGGCCGATCTCACCCACAATACTCAAATCAAGTGGCACATCACGCCAGCCAGCGACTTCTAATCCTTGAGCGGTAATCTCATCGCTCAATACTTGCTGGCTATGCTTGGCTTTATCATCATCCAAATTGACGAACACCATACCAACAGCAAAGTTGTCTGTGATTGCGAATTGCTGCTCATCAGCGATCTGTTTAAAGAAGTCGGTAGGCGTCGCTAATAGTAGACCGCAACCATCACCAGTTCTACCATCTGCCGCCACACCACCACGATGTGTCATGCAACTTAAACTATGAATGGCGGTTTTTACCAAATTATGGCTGGCTTCACCCTTAATATGAGCAATTAGACCAAAACCGCAATTATCAGAAAAATCATCTGGCGTGGCCAGGTGTGTTTGCGAGGAAATCATTGACATAGCTTGTCCTTTTAAGTAGACGGGCAACTTACATCTCCAATGCGGAGCATAAGCTGGTACCCGTAAGCAGAACGGGCTGATAGTGGATATTCGGATAGTTGAATTAGTAAATGGTGCGAGGCTCAATCAACATCATGCTCTAAAAGCAAGTAACCCTTTGACCCTCTTGGTCATTAGGTAATGTCGTGACATATGCGTCGTATATTAAAGACAGTGAATGACAGCCCTTTGAAACAGAGTAATTTATACCCCTAAATGCCAATTGCCCAATCAGTAATACGTTATGTCGTTCGTTTAAGCATCGTGTGTTATGTCGTTATATCTAGCAATGAGAGCTGGACATCCAACCATTTAATAACCGTGCATGTGGTTCGTCTTGAATATCTGACGCTCTGTATTCAAGCGCCTTATTCACTCTAAAAAGAGTGACAATAAGAGAGGTTGCGTCACTTACAATGATCTTGATGTCGGTTGTAAGTAGCCGCGCTTGAGACAACAAATTTCAGTAATAAACTCTATAAATGATAGATCTATCACTAAATGCTTGTTTAATAATAGTTTTTTACGATAACTATACAGAACGTCGCCCACAGTTATATTAGTTAATGATTCACAAAAAATCTAGTCTTTTCTATCGATTCATCAGCCATAATTTGTATAAGGTCTCATTACTATTGGTTATAGGACGATTAAAAACCTATTAGAAATATAATATAAAGCGCCTATGTTAGGGTTACCTGAGGCAATGGATGATATCTGTCTACCTTGAATACTTTGCCCCAAAATAGCGACAGTAGCCACTAATATATTAAAAAAACGAAGTATAAAAAAACCCACTAACCAATTAGCTAGTGGGGTTTTCAATAACAGAAAATGCGTATCAGTTGCTTTTGTCCTCTATTAACGACTTGATACTGTCACTATTATTTTTAGGCGCATTATTATTTTTAGGTGCATTTGCATTACTATTTGCCCCATTGTTGCCCGTATTGGGCGGTTTTGGCGCAGGTATAGCGGGTGGTTTTTTAGCGGTGCTATTATCTGCACCTGCTGTTGACGGCTTTTTATTTTCCTGCTTGGAGTTGTTGGTATTACTTTGCGTTTGACTTGATGCCTCATCAGTTGATTGTGGCTCATTACCAACTGTGCGCTCTTCTGTGACAGATAATGTTTCAGAGGTATCTGCAGATTGACGGATGCTTTCTACTGGGGCGCTATCGTTAGAGGAACGTTGACTATCGCGACTCGTATTAGTGTTAGCGGCTTCTTGCTCATTAGCCGTATTGTTGACTGCTTGCGCTTGCTGACGTACTGGTATTTCACGCTTAGTCGGTTTTAGATTGACAGCGCGCGTGCGCTTCGTACTTAAGTCTTTTACTGGATCAGGACGCTCGTAGTTATCGATAATACTTACGTATCGATTGATCTCCTCCGGTAGTACACGTACATTGGCAGGCAGTTTAAAATCTGTGAGCTTTGCTGCCCCAACGGCCTCCTGTGGACTACTCATGATTCCGTAAGTCAGTATATAACGGACTTGATTTTCACTATCAAGATAGCGGAAATAAGCGAACTTATCACGATCTTCACGGCCTTCTAAATAACTGACAATCACGTCATTTTCAGCGACATTCATCACCTGCACGGTCCACTTACCCTTGTTGGCAAGTAGATAGCGCTTGTCTTTAAACTCGTCAGGATAATTACGCAAGTCACGGACAGTCGTATCAAAACTAATCGGCTGTACATCGGTATCCAGCTCGTGAAGCGACTCGATTTTTAATGGTTGCTCAAACTCATCAGCCAACATTTGCGGTGCTGATACTGGTTCGTTTTCAATTTTGGCACCCATCGCTGGCGTTTGGCTTAGCATCCAGACTAACGCTGTCACAACACCTAATAGTAACGTCGCGACCAGCCAGATCAGGGCTTGACGACTGTATGATTGGCCAGCGGTACGCGTCTTCGATTTTGATGCTGCCATAGGAATATCCTTGGTAAAAACATATTTAAGAGCATTACATCAATGCTCATTCAAATAGAAGTGCAGTTAGTGCAGCCTATGAATCTGCTGTACATATCAAGTTTTAGTACGAATACTCACTAAAATTTTGATACATTATGCGCTGTGTTGTGACAATACTTCGAGCAACAGATCGTTATCGAAGTCATTGGTCACTACTGCACTCCCCTATTGATTTTAACAAAATCAGCCGGATTTGTCCTTGTTTCACTTTTTTATCGTGTCCCATCAAGTCCAGAGCAGTTTGTACATCAATGGCAGGCGGTTTGGTTGGCAGGTTACCTAGCATCAAAACACGCTCAATGCGCTCAACCTCATCAAGGGTCAACCAACCAATTTTTTGGGACAGTTCAGCTGCTTGCATCATGCCCGCCGCTACCGCCCTCACCATGCAACCAATTGCCGTAACCTTGATGGGTCTCGATCACATGACCAAACGTATGCCCAAAGTTCAGCAGGGCACGCACACCTGACTCTCTTTCATCTTGAGCGACCACATCTGCTTTGTATTGACAGCAGCGCTTCACGGCTTCGCCAAGTACTGCCAGATCCAACGCCATCATTGCAGTTAAATTCTCTTCAAGCCATGTCAGGAATGCTTCATCCATGATAAGCGCATACTTGATAATTTCAGCGACTCCTGCTGACAGCTCACGTGCAGGCAACGTTTTGAGCGTACTCATATCAGCGAGCACCATTTGTGGCTGCCAGAATGCGCCAATCATATTTTTGCCTTGCGCATGATTGATGCCCGTTTTGCCGCCAACGCTAGAATCGACTTGCGATAATAAGGTCGTTGGAATTTGGATAAAGTTGACCCCGCGCATAAAACTTGCCGCAGCAAAACCTGTCATATCACCTACCACGCCGCCACCAAGTGCGATAAGCGTGACATCACGATTGAAATGCTCTGCCATTAGTGCATCATATATTTGGTCAATGCTTGTCTGGTTCTTATATTGCTCACCATCTGGTAACACGCAAACTTTTACCTTAAACTGCTCTGCTAGCTCGTCTTCTAAAGCTTGCAAATATAGAGGTGCCACGGTATCGTTAGTCACAATCAATACTTGGCAGCCCTTAATATAAGGTGCGACTTGCTTTGCCATACTGCTGTCTTTTGACGTCGCATCTTCAGTAATAATGATTGGATAATCATGACTTTGCGTACGAACTGTTAAGCTATCATGAAACAGTGACGTTGCCATGAGACACTCCTTAAGCATTTATAATTGGGTAAAAGTAGCTGAGTATACCTACCTATCATATCAATAGATAATATCGGTCTACTCTTTATTGTCTTTTGATGTTGTGTCAGTACAATCAAAAATGCGTTCAGCTGCTGCATTAATTGGCTGACCATATGACGCGGATAAGTGTGACCAGTGGGCATAATAATATGCGCGACCTGACGATATAATGGATCGCGAATACTATATAGATCTTGCAGTATTTTTCTAGGATTAGGCTGTTGTAAAAGAGGCCGTGACTTGTCTTTAGAAGTGCGGGCCATTTGCACATCGACTGGGGCATTGAGATAAACCACGATGCCACGCTGTCTTAAGAACTCTCGGTTTTCAGCAGCCAATACTGCGCCACCGCCAGTTGCCAATACAATTTGGGGGCTTGAGTCAGCTCATCAATGGCACGTGTTTCACGCTCACGAAAACCCGCTTCACCTTCTTTGGCGAATATCCAAGCAATGTCAGCACCGGTTTGCGATTCGATATACCAATCACTATCTACAAAAGTGCGACCTAACTGCTTGGCCAGTAACTTACCGATCGTCGTCTTCCCCGCTCCCATCGGACCCACTAAAAACACCGACGGCAATTCCTGCACCATAATACTCACTCAGCTAAATTAGCTATCATACAACGTCATTGATATTCTGGCTAGTAATGCGCTGTGATTATTGTTAGTAATATTTAGAGCTTATCGTCCATTAATCCATGCATATAGCTCGCAATATTAAAGAGGCTAAGTTTACGCACAAAAAAAAGTAAGCACTAAGGCTTACTTTTTTAGTGAATAATCAACAAATTTATGATTAATTCAAGCGACTTGTGCCATCATTGATCAATTTTGGTGTGACAAATATCAACAGCTCTTCCTTATTGTTATTGCGCACATCTCTGCGGAATGCACGGCCAATGTATGGTAAATCGCCTAAAAACGGCACTTTTTCCACCTCGTTGCTGTTACGGTTTCTAAAGACACCACCCAATACGACGGTTTGACCGTCTTCTATAGTCACATTGGTGGAAATAGAGTCTTCAGCAATAGCAACTTGACCATCAAGAGACCTAATTGGTGTGCCGTTGGTAATCAGCAATTGCAATCCAATCTTACCATCAGGGGTGATATTTGGTGTCGCCTCTAAACTCAGTGCCGCTTCTCTAAAACTGGTTGTAGTTGCGCCGCTCGCTGAGGCTTCCTGATAAGGAATCTGGGTACCAGAAGAAACTTTTGCGGTTTGCTTGTCGGCCGTCAAAACTTTCGGGGTTGAGATGACTTCACCGCGATTGTCCGCTTGTAATGCTGATAGTTCAAGATCAAGCATCACATCAGATAAACTTAATAGGCCAAAAGCGATACTACCGGCTGGATTATCCACCCCTAAATCAACGTTTAAGTTATCAGGACGGCTGATGTCATATGAAGGATAAGAAACCGTTTGTCCATTGACAGTCGTGGTTTCTACGTCAAAATCTTTTAAGTCCCACAAAGTTTGATCACTACCACCAACCAACAAGCTACGATTATTGGCTGCACCATTTGATAAGATTCCCCAGCGAACCCCAATCTCTTTACTAAAGCTGTCAGTGGCACTAACGATACGCGCTTCAATCATAACCTGACGCACAGGGATGTCAATCTTGCTAATTAAGGTACGAATATTTTCAATGCTATTTGCCACATCTTTGACAATCAAGGTATTGGTACGCTCATCAACTGTTACCGTACCACGATCCGACAACAACGTATTATTGTCATTTCCACGATTTGTAAGTCCGCTCGTGCCCCCTATACCGCTACTACCAGATGAGCCACTTCCTTGAGAAATCAAAGTCAGGACATCTTGTGCTTTTGCATAGCTCAAACGAATATATTCAGTACGTAATGGCGCATAAGATTGAACAGCTTGCTGCGCTTCAAGCTCACGTGCTTCTTGTTCAGCGAGTTCAGTAGAAGGCGCAACCAAAATCACATTACCATTTTCGCGCTTGCCTAGATTTTTTACTTTTTAGGATAATATCGAGTGCTTGATCCCAAGGCACGTTGATCAAACGCAAGGTGATGTTACCAGCGACTGAATCACTCGCAACGATATTCATCTCGGTAAACTGCGCTAAAATATCTAACACACTGCGAATTTCAACGTCTTGGAATTCCATAGACAGTGGCTCGCCGCTGTATACTCTCTCCCTCAAGTGTCGGCTCACGTAGCAGCTCAGGCTTGCTAATACTAATATTTAACTGATTGCCCGATTGGTAAGCTTGATACTCGTAATCATCAAACATATTAATAGTGATGACACCATTTTGTCCTTGGTTTTTAGTATCGATGCTACTCACCAAACCACTATTAATATTTAATCGACGTAGCAAGTTTCTTGGGACCGTACTGCCTGTTAAACGTACGACAAGCTTATTACCTTGGCGTTGTACATCTACCGGAATGGCTTCGTTGGCAAGTACCATGCTGACGTTACCGCCACCATCATTACCTGCCGAAAAATTGACCGCGCTGAGACCATCATAGCTGTATTGCTTACTCACTTGTGCCGAAGCAAGTTGCGGGTTCAACAGTGGATTAACTCTGACTACCATCGTATCGGCTGGTACTTCGTTTTCTACCACGACGGTATTATTTGTACTGACAGCTGCAACGGGAACCGTGCTGGTCTCAACGATTGGCGTGACGACTGCAGTGGTGGTGATGCCGCTAGAGTTATTAAGGACATCTTGTACAGGGTCACTAGTAATCACTGGACGATCAGGATCTGTAATGGTCAGTAGTAGCTCGTTACCCTCAATCGCTGTTGTATAATTGCCTGATTGCTTGAGGCCAACGATAAGACGCGTCGTACTGTCGCTACTCAACGTGGTGACATCATTGACCATACCGATATTGTATTCGTTGAAACGACTGGCAAGACCGTTTTGTACTTGTTCAAAGTCTAATACCAAGCGGCTAGGATCATCAAGCTCGTAGGCTGCAGGCAATACTGGTAAACCTGTGAACCCCAAACGCATTTGTGTCACTGCTGGTGCAGTTTGCACTACAGACACATTATTGATGCGCTGTGCAGCGTGGGCGCTACTACTGACTGCCACCATGCTGACTGCCAGTGCTGAAATGGCAAAAGCAGAAGAAACGCGGTTGCTCATCATCATTACCTTGTTATTGCGTACTGTCATTATTTATTCCTCAAAAAATCTGCCGACTTAGCTTATAGGGGATACCAGCGACTGGGGTTTTTCAATAAACCCAGCGCGGCTGTCTGGCACAATTTCAATCAAATTGATCTGGGTCGGCGTGATTTCAACAATACGGCCGTCATTCAATCCAAGATAATCACCTACCTTCACACTAGCAACTGAACCATCAGGACGTTGTACCAATGCGTATCGCTGACCTTCAGGCGACACTACTACGCCTCGAAAAACCAGTTGCGATAACTCGTATTGTTCAAGTGGTTCTTTTACACGTGTAATATCTGGGCGCACGCCATCAATAGAAGTGGTAGGACCCTCTACATTCACCAAGCTCGGTGGTAAAAACGGGCTGCGCTGTGAGCTTGCACTATAGACGAAGTCTTCTACTAGTTCAGCTTTGGGTGGTGGTTCGATAGGCTGCGCTGGCTGGTTACGGATGTCAGTCATCGCTTGCTCTGCCATACCGATACGATCCGTACAGCCAGTCATCGCTAGCACTGAGATACTTAAAGTCAACAGCATGGGTAGTTTTTGCATACTCATTAGTTACCTCCTGCATTTGCATCAGTAGCGGCGGCATCACCTGCAGGAGCCGTTTCATCTTCAGGAGTCGCTTCTTTTGAACGATAGGTTTTGGTTTGCAAGACTAGATTAAGCTCAGGTAAAACATCTAAGCTCGGTTGTGGGTTACTCACCTCAAAATCGTGCATGGTGATGATACGAGGCAGTGCTGCAAGGCCACTAATAAAACTACCAAACTGATGATATTCACCTAAAGCAGCAATGCGAATCGGTTGCTCAATGAAAAATTCATTTTCAATCTCAGGTTCGACAGAGATGTCTTGAAAACGAATATTACTACCGACACCTGTCATATTGATACCTTCTACCAGCTCTGACACACGCGTGTCTTTTGGCAACTGGTCTAATAAGGTATTAAACTCCGTTTCCATCTGAACGACCTGTGCTTGATAGGCTTGTAGGTGACGCGCGCGCGATTCTTTTCACGATAGCTTTCAAGCAAGGTCTGTTGCTGACTTTCAGCAGCATTGATCTCATCGATTTTACTACTAATCGGTAGCGCCCATGATAGGGCCGCTATAAAGGTAATAATAAGACCGATCACCGTCACCTTCACTGGTAACGGCCAGCTGCCATAGTTTTCAGAGTCTAGTGACTCAAAACTGCGACGAAATTCATTAAGATCAAACTGCTTCTTTGGTTTTGAAGCAATTTTTTTGGTCTTGATCAGGCTTTTTTTACGGACAAGTTTCATAACTCCCCCTCCCACACCATCTTCCGCAGGGACAGGCGTTTCTGATTGTACTTTAGTCGTCACTACGAACTGTACATAACTGTCTTCAGGATAGACTGGACGCGGTGTCTCACCAGCCGTAGTGACGGTATTATTTAGTACAGGGGCCGCTTCATAAGCGCTAATGTTCTGTTGAATATTGCTAACTGCTGAGTTACCCATCCATTTACTGCTGTCCAAATTACGTATCAGGCTAGATACAATGTTTGGGTTATCAGCCAGACCAGTCAATGTTAATACATCGCCTTCGCGTTTGAGATTGGTTAGATAAAGCGCTGGTGGAATCGCTCTTGCCAGATCATCCCACAAACGTACTGGTACAGGACGCCGACCTTGCAAGTCTTGAATGACCTGCATACGTGAGATAATATCTTCACGGCGCTGCTCTAAACTGTCAATCTCAGTCAATGCGGTGTCTAAGCGTGCATTTTCTTGTTCAATCAAAGCATTAGCATCAAGCTGTTCATCAAGCTCATTGTTAAAATAGCTCCATGAAGCAAAGGCCGCCAATAAGGTGAGCAAAGTCACCGCAACGATCAGAGTCATAAACTCTTTGTTACGACGCTCGCGCTCCTCTTGTCGCCAAGGTAAAAGGTTAATACGAGCCATTAGTCAAAGCTCCTTAACGCAAGACCGCATGCAGCCATTAATCCTGGCGCGTCAATGGTCAATTGCTCATTATCGATATTAGGCGCAATGGTCATATTGGTAAACGGATTGGCAACACTAACGCTTACACCGAGTTTTTGTTGTGCCATCCCAGCAAGACCTGCAATGGAGCTACTACCACCCGCAAGTACCACGTGGTCAATACTACTATACTGACTTGAGGAGAAGTAAAATTGTAAGGAACGAGTGATTTGCTGAATGGTATTTTCTATAAAAGGGGTCAAAACTTCAGGATAGTAGTCATCAGGCAATGTGCGCTCACGTTTGCTCAGCGTTGCCTCTTCAGCTGACAACCCATACCGGTTTTGAATCGCTTCTGTTAACTGAACACCGCCAAACAATTGCTCGCGACTATAAATAAACTCACCATTCTTTGCGATATATAAAGTGGTTTGATTATGGCCGATATCAACCAAAGCGACCAGTTCTGGCATATTTGGCAGATTGTCTGCCATCAGTCCAAAAGCGCGCTCTATTGCATGTGACTCGATATCCATAACCTTGGTTTGCATACCACCAAAGGCCAACGCATCAACACGCTGATCAACGTTTTCTGAGCGAGAGGCCGCAAGCAGTACTTGTACCATATCCTCACTCACTAAAGATGGACCTAGCACCTCAAAATCTAAATTGACATCTTCTAATGGATAAGGCACATATTGATCAGCATCCAAACGTATTTGTGCTTCACGCTCAACATCGCTTAGCATCATATCCATATCAATAATTTTGGTGATGACGGCAGATCCTGATACGGCGGTTGCAGCATTACTGCCCGCAACTTGGCAACGTCTTGCTAGACTCGCTATAATGTTGCCAACCGCCTCTGTATCAACTAGGAGTTTGTCGACGACTACACCTTCTGGTAGTCTCTCAATACCGTAAGATTTTAGGTGGAACATGCCTTGTTGACGCTGTATGTCCACTATTTTTACTGAAGTGGCACAAATATCCACACCAATCAAATGTCGACTTTTTGGAAGTAAATAGCCTCACAAACTCTATACCTTATATTAAGTGTACAATCTGATAGTTATTTGTAATAATTGAATACAATACTTTACTTAATTGGTAGATTCAAGCGTTTAAAAATATATTAAGGCCTACTTACACATTTATTATGACCTGTTGATTTTGTTCAAGGTATAATACCTTATCCGCTACAAATTCTAATGAATAAGTCTTATTATGGCCAAAAAAATGCTACCGCTCGTCTCATTCATTTCTTGGTGGGACTTTTCGTCGCTTGCCTAGCATTGGCAGTTATCTTAGCGCTTGCTGTACCTATTGGTTTTTATGGGATGGCGATGTATTTATCGCCAACTTTGCCAAGTATTCAAGAGATAAAAACTGCCAATTTAGAAATGCCATTGCAGATTTATAGTAGCGATGACAAATTAATCGGCCAATACGGCAATCGTTTATCGTTACCAGTCACATTTGATGAAATTCCTGAAGATTTGACTCACGCTTTTTTAGCGGCAGAAGATGCTTCTTTCTTTCAGCATAGTGGCATCAGTATCAAAGGTCTTGGGCGTGCGGTCACTGAAGTGGTGACTGATGATGACAGTCAGACTGGTGGCTCAACTATTACAATGCAGGTCGCCAAAAATTATTTTTTAAGTCCTGAGCGTACTCTAAACCGCAAACTGACGGAATTATTTTTAGCACGTAAAATCGAAGACGAGCTGAGTAAAAACGATATTTTGACTTTATATGTCAATAAGATTTATTTGGGCGAAGGCGCTTATGGTATCCCGCGCCGCTGCCAAAAAATACTACAGTAAATCACTAGATAATCTTACTATTGCTGAAATGGCAATGCTTGCCGGTTTACCAAAAGCCCCTTCTAAATATAATCCTGTTGCCAATCCTAGCCGCGCGTTGACTCGGCGTAACTGGATTATTGGCCGTATGCATGAGCTTGGTTATATCACCAAAGCTCAGCATGATGAGGCCGTTAACTCCCCCGTTGGCATTAAGCTATATCAAGAAAAACTCGACGTTAATATGCCCTATTTGGCAGAAATGACACGTGCAACCTTAGTTGAACGCTATGGTGAGCAAGTCATGCACAGTGGTTGGCGCGTTCGTCTCACGGTCGATAGCAAGGCACAAACGGCGGCAGAGGCTGCCATATTAACTGGGCTGATTGCTTACGAGCATCGTCATGGCTGGCGCGGTGCAGAGGCAAATGACGAGCCTCTCGAAAACTTTCAGCGCTATAGCAATATGTCTCCTGCCAAAGTTACCAAGGTCAACTCTCGTAGTTTTGAAGCGATATTACAGTCTGGTGAAAGTGTAACGGTCAATTGGTCTGGCATGAGCTGGGCACGCAAATACATCTCTGCCAATCGTATCGGTTACTATCCTAATAATGCTGGCCAAATAGTGAGCAAAAACGATATTGTCCGCGTGATACCTACCGCAAATGGTAATTGGCAACTAGGGCAGATACCCAAAATACAAGGTAGTCTGGTTTCATTAAATCCAGAAACCGGCGCGGTTAATGCATTAGTAGGCGGTTTTGATTTCAAACACAGTAAGTTCAACCGAGCCTTACAAGGATGGCGCCAACCTGGTTCAACCATCAAACCATTGGTCTATACCGCCGCTTTGGAAAAAGGCTATCGCCCAGACAGTATTGTTTCAGATCGCCCTATTCAAGTAGGCGACTGGAAACCTAAAAACTCTGATGAACGCTTCTTAGGTGACATTACCTTACGTCGCGGTTTGTATTTATCGCGCAACTTGGTTTCTATCCGTCTCCTACAAGCCATTGGTATCTCTGATGCGCGCAACCTCTTAGATGAGTTCGGCCTAGACAAAGAAAAACTACCAACAACTTTATCGTTGGCTCTAGGGGCAGGACAAGCAACCCCATTGCAAATGGCAACGGCGTATTCAACCTTTGCTAATGGTGGTCACCGCGTACAACCTTACTTTATTGAGCAAATTTATAATTATAAAAACGAGTTATTATTTCAGGCCAATCCACTTCAGGCTTGCGCCTTATGCTTTAATGAGCAACTTGAAGCGGTTAATAAAAACCTGATAGAAGAATATAACAAATCATTAGAAGATAAAAACAGTACTACTGAAGAATTGGCTACCGAGAGCACAGAGCTAGAAAATAGTGAAAATGTAGAAGAAACGGATGAAGCAATCGATCTTACTGTCTATGACGCTGGTCCACAATCAGATCGCCTAAAAGCACCTGTCGTACAATACATAGCAGCCAAACAAGCACCAAGGATATTAAAGCCTAGAGTAGCATTTGAAATGGCAGATATTTTACGTGATGTGGTGCAACGTGGTACTGCAGTACGAGCAAAAGCCTTAGGCCGTGATGATATTGGCGGCAAAACCGGTACAACCAACGAAGCCAAAGACGCTTGGTTTGCAGGGTTTCATCCTACCAATGCAACGGTTGTATGGATGGGGTTTGATCAGCCAACATCTATGGGTCGCCGAGAGTATGGTGGTGTGGCTGCCCTGCCCATCTGGATGGACTTTATGAAAGCTCAGCTCAAAGACACGCCAAACCAATGGGTGTCTATCAATAACCGCTCAAAATCTAAAAAGCAGCAACAGCAAATTATAGAAATGACCGATGATGGTATTATAACTGATGATGACGACATCTCTGATAATAGCGCACCAGCAAAACCGGTCAAGACTCAAATTCAGCAGCGCAAACCGACAGTCGCCGAGCCCACTGCAGATACTAACAACTCAGCAGCTCAAGCAAACAATAGCCGTAGTAACGATAGCGTGCCGCAAAACCCTTTATCGGTTACGCCGGTCCAGCGTATGCCCCCGATGCCAGAATAATCTACTGGTATCTCTAGCTACCGATATAAAAAAAAGGCTTGTTCAGTCATCACTGAATAAGCCTTTTTTGTAGATATTATATTTCGAATAGACTCATCCTGCTAAAAATCAACCATCCCTGCACGTAGTTGCTCGATCAGCTCTAAAAGCTGATTACGCCATTCTCTTATCGTTGCCTCATCAGGTAACCATTGATTTGACAAAGTAACGACATTCACAATAAGGTCGGGCGCGGCTAAATCGCTACTTGGTTTTTCATCCACAACCGTATCTGGTGGTACCGCATAGAGACAACGCTCATAAGCGCGCTCTATATTTGCAATAAAGCCTTGCTGCTGCAATTGCTGCAAACGCTGAATCTCAGGAGATACCTGCGTGCGCTCGCTTAGTGCTTGCTCAATATCTGACAAAGTTGGTGCGGTCATATTTAAGCTATAAAAATGACCCAGTTCTTGAGTGAATGCCAGCAGCGCACCATACAAATGAAAAATAGCCGTTTCACAATGAGCTTGATATAGCTGCTTATCATTGGTGCTGCCTGCTGCTTGACAAGAGAGACGGCAGAAATACAGTTTTTGATTGGTACGATCTGCTTGATATTTGGCAACGCGAGTTTTACCTGCCATGTGCGACTTATCCCTTCTATAGATAGTAAATTGAGGCTTATTTTCCAGTGTACTATTTTTTTTAGATAATAGCACCATGCCTTTCTCAGTTTTTATACACACAAAAAAGCCAGCGACTTAGGCTGGCTTTTTTCTTAAATTGGGAATGTAACAAAATACTCAATACGATTAATTATTTTGATTTAGCTCTTGAGCAAAGGCCTCATCAAAGCTTGCAAAGTCTTTGCTGTCAGTGCTTGCAGTCATATCAAACGCTGCATTTAGATCACTGTCTTGTAGCTTCTGATCCGCTGTCTCTTTGCGTGCCTTGTGATAAGCAAGACCCGTACCTGCAGGAATCAAGCGACCAACGACCACGTTTTCTTTCAGACCACGTAGCTCATCCACTTTACCAGTCACAGCCGCCGCCGTTAGTACACGGGTTGTTTCTTGGAAAGACGCCGCTGAGATAAAGCTTTCAGTTGCAAGACTTGCCTTAGTGATACCTAATAATTGACGTTCAAACTGTACTGGGAATTTGTCTTCCGCTTCTAGTTTCGCATTCAACGCTTTAATATCTGCATACTCGACCTGATCACCTTTGAAGTGGCTTGAATCGCCGCCGTCAGTGACTTCAACTTTACGCAGCATCTGACGAATAATAACTTCGATGTGCTTATCGTTGATTTTTACACCCTGCAAGCGATAGACGTCCTGTACTTCGTTGACGATATAATCAGCAAGTGCCGTCTGGCCTTTCAAACGCAAGATATCATGCGGGTTTTGTGGACCATCTGCAATAATCTCACCACGTGCTACCGTCTCGTTTTCAAAGACGTTGATTTGACGCCATTTTGGAATCAGCTCTTCATGTACTTCGCCATCTTCATTGGTAATAATGAAGCGGTTCTTACCTTTGGTCTCTTTACCAAAGCTCACGACACCCGTCATTTCTGCCATGATGGCGTGATCTTTTGGACGACGTGCTTCAAATAGATCAGCAACACGTGGTAGACCACCGGTAATATCTTTTGTACCAGAAGAGGCTTGTGGGACACGGCCTAGAATCGAACCTGCTGCTACTTTTTTCACCATCGCTCACGCGAATGATCGTTTCAGCTGGTAAGAAGTAAACCACTTCTTTGCCTTCGTCAGTGTTCAAGATAATGGCAGGACGTAAGTCTTTTGCTGAACTTGAACGGTCACGAGTCGCTAGAATCTCAAACGAGCTCATACCAGTGGCATCATCAACCTTAACGGTCGCCGTTGAACCATCAACGATATCACTGAAACGTGCTGTACCAGCAAATTCTGTGATAATTGGATGGGTATGCGGATCCCATTTAGCGATGGTTTGACCGCTTTCAACCTGCTCTTCGTCTTTCACAAGAACGCTTGAACCGTACGGTACTTTATAGCGCTCACGCTCACGGCCAAGCTCATCGGTCAATGCGATTTCAGCTGAACGCGATACGATGACTAAGTGACCATCAGTATGCTGTACCGTTTTCATGTTTTCAAAGTGCGCTTGACCAGCATTACGTACAGAGATGCTGTTGTCCACAGATGCTGAACTCGCGGCCCCGCCCACATGGAAGGTACGCATGGTCAACTGGGTACCAGGCTCACCAATTGACTGCGCTGCCATGACACCGACTGACTCACCGATATTGACTTTGTGACCACGAGCCAGATCACGACCATAACACTGTGAACACACACCATGTTCGATATCACAAGTAATCACCGAACGTACCCAGATATCATCGATTGCGTTGTTATCAAGGACATTAACCCAATACTCATCAATCAAGGTACCCGCTGGAATCAATACTTTTCACTGTCATCATTGTAAGTAACGTCACGGGCAGTCACACGACCAAGTACGAGATCACCTAGCTTCTCAATGATTTCACCACCTTGGATATGTGGCTTCATGAGTAGGCCTTCTTCAGTACCACAGTCATCACTGGTGATCACCAAATCTTGCGCCACATCAACTAGGCGACGAGTTAGGTAACCTGAGTTAGCTGTTTTTAGTGCTGTATCCGCTAGACCTTTACGTGCACCATGCGTTGAGATGAAGTACTGTAGTACGGTCAAACCTTCACGGAAGTTCGCTTTAATTGGTGTCTCAATGATTGAGCCATCTGGTTTCGCCATCAAACCACGCATACCGGCCAACTGACGAATCTGTGCCGCACTACCACGAGCGCCAGAATCCGACATGATAAAGATCGAGTTGAATGACTTCTGCTCGTCTTCTTCGCCTTGCGCATTGATAACTTTATCTGTTGCCAAATTATCCATCATCGCCTTAGCGACTTTGTCATTGGTACGTGACCAGATATCAACGACTTTGTTATAGCGCTCACCTGCGGTCACAAAGCCTTGCTCAAATTGATCTTCGATTTCACGAACTTCGCCTTCTGCCACTTCGATGATTTGCTTTTTCAGTGGTGGAATGACCATATCATCAATACCGATAGACACACCAGATAGCGTTGCTTGAGCAAAACCAAGATACATCAATTGGTCAGCAAACATAACGCTTTCTTTGACGCCCACTTTACGGTAGCAAGAGTTGATCAAACGAGAAATATTTTTCTTCGTCATCTCTTGGTTACACTCATCAAACGTCATACCTTTAGGCATGATGTTCCAGATAAGTAGACGACCAGCAACTGTATCTTTGATACTGGTTTCTTTGGTCTCGTTACCGTCTTCGTCAATTTGTGTTTCAGTGACACGCACTTTGATCTTCGCGTTTACATGTAAATCGTTTGAACCAATTGCACGCAAAGCTTCGTTGACGGTCGAAAATATCATGCCTTCGCCTTTGGCATTGATCGACGAGCGACTGATGTAATATAGACCAAGTACAACATCCTGTGATGGTACGATGATTGGATCACCGTTCGCAGGTGACAAGATGTTGTTAGTAGACATCATCAAGGCGCGTGATTCAAGCTGTGCTTCTAGGGTCAATGGCACGTGAACGGCCATTTGGTCACCATCGAAATCGGCGTTGAATGCAGTACAAACAAGCGGATGCAACTGGATGGCTTTACCTTCGATCAATACTGGCTCAAATGCTTGTAAACCCAAACGGTGAAGTGTTGGCGCACGGTTGAGAAGTACTGGATGCTCACGGATAACCATGGCCAGCATATCCCACACCTGTGGCTCTTCACGCTCTACCATCTTTTTGGCAGCTTTGATCGTAGTCGCTAAACCATGAGACAATAGTTTGTTATAAGTAAATGGCTTGAATAATTCTAGAGCCATTTTCTTCGGTAGACCACACTGATGTAAACGTAGTGTTGGGCCTACAACGATAACCGAACGACCAGAGTAATCGACACGCTTACCAAGCAAGTTCTGACGGAAACGACCTTGCTTACCTTTGATCATATCAGCCAAAGATTTCAATGGACGCTTGTTACTACCAGTGATGGCACGACCGCGACGACCGTTATCAAGCAACGCATCCACTGACTCTTGCAACATACGTTTTTCGTTACGTACGATGATATCAGGTGCACTCAGCTCAAGCAGACGCTTAAGACGGTTGTTACGGTTGATCACACGGCGATATAGATCGTTTAGATCTGACGTCGCAAAACGACCACCTTCTAGCGGTACTAACGGGCGCAAATCTGGTGGTAGTACTGGCAAGATATTCATTACCATCCACTCAGGCTTGTTATTAGAGTCACGGAATGCTTCTAATAATTTAAGACGCTTAGACATCTTCTTAAGCTTGGTCTCAGAACCTGTTTGTGGAATCGCTTCACGCAGCTCATCAATCTCAAGATCCATATCGATATCTTTCAATAGGTCTTGGACAGCTTCCGCACCCATCTTGGCAGTGAACTCGTCGCCAAACTCTTCAAGTGCTTTGTAATAATCTTCATCATCAAGCAACTGATACTTTTCTAAAGAAGTCAGACCAGGATCAGTCACGATGTAGCTTTCAAAATACAGGACGCGCTCAATATCGCGCAATGTCATGTCTAGCAATAGACCGATGCGGCTTGGTAGTGATTTTAGGAACCAAATGTGCGCCACAGGACTGGCTAGGTCAATATGACCCATGCGGTCACGACGAACTTTCGCAGTGGTGACTTCAACACCACATTTTTCGCAGATAACGCCTTGGAACTTACGGCGCTTATATTTACCACATAGACATTCAAAATCTTTTACTGGGCCAAATATTTTGGCACAAAAGACCATCACGCTCAGGTTTGAACGTGCGATAGTTGATGGTTTCAGGTTTTTTTACTTCGCCGTGCGACCATGACTTGATGACGTCAGGTGAGGCTAGAGTAATTTGAATGCTATCAAACTCTGTATTACCGTTGCCGGTAGGGCTTTGCATGATATCGAGTAAATCTTTCAAGTTGCTTCTCCGTTATCTTTATAATCATCTGACAGCGTACCATTGACGCAGATAAGATGAATGAAGGCAATGAATAGGGTTGAGACAAATCACTAAAAGCAGCAGCAATAAAGCAGACTGCCTTTAGTGGACAACTAAGTTAAACAACGGGCTAGTTGCTTTGTTTTAACTCAATATTAATACCCAATGATTTGATTTCTTTGGTCAGTACGTTGAACGACTCAGGCATGCCTGGATCCATATACTGCTCACCATCAACGATGTTTTTGTACATACGAGTACGGCCTTCAACGTCATCCGACTTCACCGTTAGCATTTCTTGCAACGTGTAAGTCGCGCCGTATGCTTCTAATGCCCACACTTCCATCTCACCGAAGCGCTGACCACCAAACTGCGCTTTACCGCCGAGTGGCTGCTGCGTGACTAGAGAGTAAGAACCCGTTGAACGCGCATGCATTTTGTCATCAACCAAATGGTTAAGCTTGAGCATGTACATGTAACCCACGGTCACTTTACGGTCAAATTTCTGACCTGTACGACCATCATATAATGTCTGCTGACCATCGCGATCCATACCAGCAAGCTCAAGCAGGTCTTTGACTTGGCTTTCTTTTGCGCCGTCAAATACTGCTGTGCCCATTGGTACACCGCCACGTAAGTTGTCTGCTAGCGCCATGATGTCATCATCACTTAAGCTATCAAGATCAACTTGCTCACCGCCTACTTGGTTATAGATTTTGTCCAAGAAGTCACGTAGCTCTTTGATCGCTGCTTGAGATTTGAGCATACCATCAATCTTCTCCGCCCAATCCTTTCGCTGCCATACCCAAATGCGTCTCTAGAACCTGACCAATGTTCATACGAGATGGTACACCAAGTGGGTTCAATACGATGTCAACTGTATTACCATTTTCATCATAAGGCATGTCTTCAACTGGCATGATGCGCGATACCACACCTTTGTTACCATGACGACCAGCCATCTTATCACCAGGCTGAATACGACGCTTAACCGCTAGATATACTTTAACGATTTTTTTGTACGCCATGTTGTAAGTCATCACCAGCAGTCAATTTGCGTTTTTTCTCGGCAAACTTCACATCGATGTCTTTTTGCTTATCAACCAAGTAATCAGAGATTTGCGTCAGACGCTCAGAGATTTCTTCTTCTACTGGCTGGATATCAAGCAATGTTTCAAGGCTCATATCTTTCATATCAGCCAATGCCATAACCGTACCGGCTTTTAGACCAGCACCGCCGCTGACTTTTTGGCCATCTAGTAGAGTACTAATACGACCGCGAGCCGCTTCTTCAAAGATACGTAGCTCTTCTTTCAAATCTTTGCGATAGCTATCAAGCTGCGATTTTTCAATCGCTCTTGCGCGTGCGTCTTTTCAACGCCATCACGGGTGAAAACCTGTACGTCAATAACCGTACCTTTACTTGAAGTTGGTACGCGTAGTGAAGTGTCTTTCACATCCGCCGCTTTTTCACCAAAGATAGCGCGTAGTAGTTTCTCTTCTGGCGTTAGCTGCGTTTCACCTTTGGCGTCACTTTACCAACGAGAATATCACCAGCATCAACTTCAGCACCGATATAGACGATACCTGCTTCATCAAGACTTGATAGTGCGGCTTCACCAACGTTTGGAATATCAGCCGTGATCTCTTCTGTACCTAGCTTGGTATCACGAGCCACACAAGTCAATTCTTGGATATGAATCGTAGTGAAACGATCTTCTTTTACGACTTTTTCAGATAGTAAGATTGAATCTTCAAAGTTGTAACCATTCCACGGCATAAATGCGATGCGGATGTTCTGACCAAGTGCTAGCTCACCAAGATCCGTTGATGGACCATCAGCCAAGATATCACCCAAAGCAATCTCGTCACCTTGGTTAACGATGATACGTTGGTTGATACAAGTGTTTTGGTTAGAGCGCGTGTATTTGATCAAGTTATAGATATCAATACCCGCTTCACCAGCAACCATCTCGTCTTCGTTGACACGAACCACGATACGTGATGCATCAACATCTTCAATCACACCGCCACGCTTAGCGATGACACAAACACCTGAGTCACGAGCAACGTGACGCTCCATACCGGTACCTACCAATGGCTTATCAGCACGCAGGGTAGGAACCGCCTGACGCTGCATGTTCGAGCCCATCAAGGCACGGTTAGCATCATCATGCTCTAGGAACGGAATCAGACCTGCTGCAACCGATACTACCTGACTTGGTGATACATCCATATGCGTCACTTTTTCTGGCGGCATACGAACAAATTCACCATAGCTACGTACACTGACCATCTCGTCAGATAACGCGCCATCCTCAGTCATCGGAGAGTCAGCCTGTGCAATAACAGTACCGACTTCTTCGATTGCTGATAGATATTCAATATCATCAGTCACTTTACCATCAACCACACGGCGATATGGCGTTTCTAAGAAGCCAAAGCTGTTGGTTTTAGCAAATGTCGCTAGTGAGTTGATCAGACCAATGTTTGGACCTTCAGGAGTCTCAATAGGACATACACGGCCATAATGGGTATCATGTACGTCACGTACTTCAAAGCCTGCGCGTTCACGAGTTAGACCACCAGGTCCTAACGCTGATACACGGCGCTTATGGGTAACTTCAGACAATGGGTTGTTCTGATCCATAAACTGTGACAACTGGCTTGAACCAAAGAATTCTTTAACCGCAGCCGCTACTGGCTTAGAGTTAATCAAATCTTGTGGTGACAAGTTGTCTGACTCTGCTGAGCTCAAACGCTCTTTTACGGCACGCTCAACACGTACTAGACCAACACGGAATTGGTTTTCTGCCATCTCGCCCACTGAACGAATACGGCGGTTACCTAGATGGTCAATATCATCGACATCGCCGCGACCGTTACGAATTTCGATAAGTTCTTTTAGAACATTAACGATATCATCGTTGGTCAATACACTGCGTTCGCGTTGTACGTCTGGGTCATCGGTGTTTTCAAATGGCAGACCAAGACGACGGTTGAACTTCATACGACCGACGTTAGATAGGTCATAACGATCGGCGTTGAAGAACATGCTCTCAAACAGTTTCTCAGCCGTTTCAACCGTTGGCGGCTCACCTGGACGCATAACTTTGTAGATTTCGATCAATGCTTCTTCGCGGGTTGAGGTGCTATCAGCACGTAGCGTATCAGCAATATAGCTGCCTTGGTCGATATCGTTAGTGAACAAAATGCTGAACTCTTTGATGGCACCACTGGCTTCAAATGAGTTCAATTTCACCAATAACTCGTGGTCGATTGGCGTGTTCGCTTTAGCGATGATTTCATCATTAACAACGATGTCTTCAGCTAAAATACGCTCATATAGGTATTCATCAGGCACAGCAATTTTCGTCATACCTGCTTCTTCAAGCTGACGGATACGGCGTGCGTTAATACGTTTGCCCTGCTCTACAATAACGTCACCTTCAGGTGATACGATATCAAACTGCGCCATTTCGCCACGTAGACGATCAGCAACTAGATCAATTTCAAACGTCTCTTCAGCTTTATAAACAGCAACTTTATCAAAGAACAAATCTAGAATTTCAGATGTAGTCAGGCCAAGTGCACGTAGAATGATAGACGCCAATAGCTTACGGCGACGGTCAATACGAGCAAAGACTAAGTCCTTTGCATCAAATTCAAAGTCTAACCATGAACCACGGTAAGGGATAATACGCGCGTTATAAAGCACTTTACCACTTGAATGCGACTTACCTTTATCATGGTCAAAGAACACACCAGGTGAACGATGTAGCTGAGATACGATAACACGCTCAGTACCATTAATAATGAAAGTACCGTTCGCCGTCATCAAAGGTATCTCGCCCATGTAAACGCTTTGCTCACGGATATCTTTGATAGCGGCTTTGCTATCTTTATCTTTGCTATCTTTATCTTTGATGATCAAACGAATTTTGACACGCATCGGCGCCGCGAACGTTGAACCACGTAAGATACACTCACGCTCATCAAATTCAGGCGTACCTAAATAGTACTCAACAAATTGCAACTCCGCGTTACCAGAGTGACTCTCAATTGGGAAAATAGAGGAATACGCAGCTTGCAAACCAGTATTCTCACGAGCTTTTGGCTTTTTATGCTCTTGCAAAAATTGCTCATAAGAATCTACTTGAATAGACAGTAAATAGGGAACGTCCATTACAGTGGGCAATTCAGCAAAACTTTTGCGAATACGCTTTTTTCAGTATAAGAATATGCCATCGAGAGTCCTTACAGTAAACGTGGAAACAAATTAAAAGCGTGGCCAATATGCATAAATACGATGCACACTTAGCGACGTAAACGATAATATAAAACGGGTTTTCGTGTTCAGTTCATGTCTTTTCTGTCAATTACTACTTTACTCATCAGTGCTTACCTAGCACACTTCACTTAATCTCGTCGTTGCTTGCTAAATTCATGGTAAGTGAATCAATCTATATGACTGTTGCAACCAAAAAATTCAATATTATATAATCTATAATGCATTGCCTATGAGGCTTAATTTACAAATACATTGCTGGAAAATAACGTCTATTAAGATTGCATATAAGCCACTTGCCATCTAGACTGCTTATTACCGAACTATGTTCCCTACACATGCAAACTGTCTATAAGACTTAATATCGACAGTCATGCCACACCAAGTAGGCAACTTATGATCACCAGCTTTTTCAGAATACCGCTTTTTTCAGGATTAATAATTGGGGTAACTATAACTTTAAGAATCAGTATAAACTATAGTGTTGATAGGAAAGCATGCAGACACAAAAAATGCCAAACATCTACAGACGTTTAGCTGATATTAACTGATTTTAAAAACTGGTATGTGTACTTGCATGTATATCGTCTGTCCTTTTGATGGGTATCCACCGTTAATGCATACGTATGTTGGCAGACACAAAAGGTCAAGCTACGAATTATAATAAAAAAAGCCGGCAATGCAAGGCATTACCAGCTTTTTTTCTGTACAGTGTTAAACTTATTTTAGTTCAACAGTTGCACCAGCTTCTTCAAGTTTCTTTTTCAACTCTTCAGCTTCAGCTTTAGATGCGCCTTCTTTGATTGGAGCTGGAGCGCCTTCAACCAAATCTTTCGCTTCTTTTAGGCCAAGACCAGTTGCTTCACGTACGGCTTTAATTACGCCAACTTTCTTGTCGCCGAAGCTAGCAAGAACAACGTCAAACTCGTCTTTTTCTTCAGCAGCAGCAGCGCCACCAGCAGCAGCAGCAACAGGTGCAGCAGCAGCAACAGCAGCAGTTACGCCGAATTTTTTCTTCCATATCGCTGATTAGCTCAACGATGTCCATTACTGACATTTCAGCGATTGCGTTTAACACATCTTCTTTAGATAGTGCCATGAGAACTCTCCGTTATCTGATAAAAATTAATTGATTTTAATATCGCTTTGATTGATTGCCGAATGTGGCAATAAAATTCAACCAAAATTAGCAATGTTAAAGTTACGTTAAAACAAGCAATTAAGCAGCTTCTTTTGCGTCTTTGATTGCCGCTACAGTGCGAACGAACTTGCCAGGAACAGCGTTCATAGTCTGGACAAGCTTGGTCACTGGTGCGTTCATAGTAGCCATCAAGATAGAGATTGCTTCGTCGCGAGTTGGTAGCTTCGATACGCGCTCTAGCTCTTCTGGACCATAAACTTCACCACCGACTGATACTAATTTGGTCTCTAAAGCTTTGTTGTCTTTGCTAAAGTCGAAAACGACTCGAGCGGCAGATCCCAAGTCTTCCATAGAGAAAGCCAAAAGTAGTGGACCAGTCATACGGTCTGACATGCTCTCAAACTTAGTGCCTTCAAAAGCGCGTTTTGCCAGGGTATTTTTTACCACTTTCAAAACGACGCCTTTTTCACGGGCTTGTACGCGAAGCTGAGTAAGCTGTGCAACACCAATACCGTGATATTCGGCAGCTACTGCTGAGTAAGCATTAGCAGCAACTTCAGACACTTCAGCCACAACTTGTTGTTTTTGCTCTAGCGTTAATGCCATAAGTTGACTCCTTTAATCTTATCAATCTGCTTATCATAAAAGCGCTAAAAATCGAAATTTCTGCAAGCTTAAATTTCAAGCTAGGACTGACTTGATACGACACATTACCAGCGGATTCAATTAATAAAAAAAGCATCTACTGGTAACGACTGATTACGGCACCGTTATCAGAATGACGTTGAGTAATAGTTTGAAGATTATATAAATAACCTTACCGCCCTATTCGCTCGTGTCTTAAACTGTGTGGGCCACCGTCTGCGTAGGACAACTAAGATTTTCATCTGTCGTCGATTAACAAAAGTGACTCAGTGTCATATTTAACCATTCGAAAATTGTCACTTATGACGCTAAACCACTCTCTACCTACGGTCTTAGACAGCGTAGCAAATACTACGCTGACCTAATTTTTGAATATAGTATGTGCTCGACATTCAAAATACTTGAAGTTCAAGTACTCAAAAATAGAGACTTTAATTATTTTGCAGTACGATAAGGAACAGCGTCAATCGTTAGACCAGGGCCCATCGTGCTAGACAAGGTGATTTTCTTGATGAAAGTACCTTTAGAAGTAGCAGGCTTAGCACGCTTTAAATCAGAAAGAATCGCTTGCGCGTTTTGCTCGATTTGCTCAGCAGTGAAACCAACTTGACCGATAGTTGCATGGATAATACCAGCTTTATCAACACGGTACTGAGCCTGACCCGCTTTCGCATTAGTCACAGCTTCAGCAACGTTTGGCGTTACCGTACCAACTTTAGGGTTAGGCATTAGACCACGTGGACCTAGGATCGTACCCAATTGACCAACAACACGCATAGCATCAGGAGCTGCGATCACAACATCAAAGTCCATGTTACCGGCTTTGATTTCTTCTGCTAGGTCTTCAAAACCAACGATGTCCGCACCAGCTTCTTTAGCGGCTTCAGCAGCAGCGCCTTGAGCAAATACAGCAACGCGTTTAGTTTTACCAGTACCAGCAGGTAGATTGGTTGCACCGCGAACGACTTGGTCAGATTTACGTGGGTCAACGCCCAAGTTTACTGCAATATCGATAGACTCTTTGAATTTTAGCGCTGGCAAATCGTTTAGGATTTGAACAGCTTCTTCTAGCGTGTATTGTTTTTCGTTATCAACACGGCTTTGAATTTCTTTTTGACGTTTGGTTAGCTTAGACATTATACACCCTCCACGGTAATACCCATTGAACGTGCAGTACCAGCGATGGTACGGACAGCAGCGTCAAGATCAGCAGCCGTTAAATCTGCATTCTTAGTCTTAACGATTTCTTCTAGTTGTGCACGGTCCACTTTGCCGACTTTAGCAGTGTTCGGTGTACCTGAACCTTTAGCGATGCCAGCAGCTTTACGTAGTAAGTACGCAGCTGGTGGTGACTTCATGATGAAGGTAAAAGATTTATCGTTATATACTGTGATCTCAGTTGGGATCGGTAGACCTGGCTCCTGGCCTGAGGTCGCAGCGTTAAATTCTTTACAGAACGCCATGATGTTCACGCCTTTTTGACCCAAAGCTGGACCAATCGGTGGTGAAGGATTTGCTTTGCCTGCAGGCACTTGCAGTTTGATGTAACCATCAATCTTCTTAGCCATGATACTCTCCTAAATGGGTGATAGCGCCAAATCAACGTGATATGACATATACCTAGTTGACTAACAGCTCCCCGGTTGATTAACTTTTTGCTGATTTAGTCTAGTTTTTCAACTTTACTAAACTCAAGCTCAACCTGCGTAGGTCGATTAAATACGTTTACCGTTAAATGTAGTTTAGACTTCTCATAATCCACTTTTTCTACTAACCCTTTAAAGTCAGTGAATGGACCATCGATAACCAATAACTCTTCGCCTGGCTCAAATAGCGTCTTAGGACGTGGGTCAGTTTCAGTCTGGTTCAAACGGTTCAAAATACGGTCCGCTTCTACTTGCGTAATTGGTGCAGGCATCTCAGGCGTGCCACCAACGAAGCCCATAATACGAGGGCAATCTTTTACGATGTGCCAAGTATTATCGTTCATCTCCATCTGGATCAATACATAACCTGGAAAGAATTTACGCTCACTCTTACGCTTTTTGCCGTCTTTCATTTCGACGACTTCTTCAGTAGGAACCAGTACATCACCGAATGACTCAGCAAAGTCACTACGGTTAATACGATCAGTTAACGAACGTTGTACTTGTTTTTCATATCCTGAAAACGCTTGGACAATATACCAACGCATATCACGCTCCTGATCATTATGAATAAGTCGTTATAAGTAAATCTCTCGTTAATAGTCACTAATACGTGCTATTAACCGATAAAGATACCAACGAACCAATTAAAGAAATTATCTAATAACCAAATAAAAAACCCAACAATTCCGATTACGACAATGACTTGCCATGTGTATTGAAAGGTTTCGTCTTTACCTGGCCATGTCACTCGGCGAAGCTCAACACCTGCGTCTCTTAATAATATTTTAAAAGCACGACCTTGATGCGTCAGCGCCAAGCAAATTAATGCAAATAAAACAAGTGCAACAATAATACCAATACGTACCCAGACATCGTTGGCAGGTTGCCAATAGCCTGGTAGATATTGATTAACGAGAGTCGCACCGATCAAAACAATTGCGGTAAGTAGCCACAAAATCAAATCTTTGATTGAGCCAGTCTTAGCAACTTCAACAGCAGAAGTACCGCTCGCTGAGATGTGCTTATCTTTAGACAGCATTCCACCAGCAACCGCCTTGGCATCAGATAACTTAGTCTCGAGGTTATCTTGATTATTGCTCATAAAGAACTCGCTTCGGAGATGATGGGGTACAACAAAGATGAGATAAGAAGATGGCAGGCGATGTAGGACTCGAACCTACAACCCTCGGTTTTGGAGACCGATGCTCTACCAATTGAGCCAATCGCCTATGGATGTAAAGGACAGCATTATACAATATCCAGCATAGAATGCAAGCCTTTGGCGGTAAAATTGTTAATTTTTACCTGATATTACATCTATCAAAAGTCACTATATTAATTATAGGCTTTCTCGTTATGGTTTAGATTAACCATACACGTTAAATGCAGCGCTAATATAGCAAGCTATGTGGCAAATTACAATACAGTGCATTATAAATAAATAGCCAGTATCAAAAGTCACTCCATCAAAAGAACCATTTTACCAAAACTTAGATCTAATGCTGCAAATACCCCTATTTACCTCCAAAAAAAAGCCACCCTAGATAGGGTGGCTTTTTTATGACTAATTCATAATCTCATTACTGAGACTTAAGTCTTAGTTCAATACGTTAGCAACAACACCAGCGCCTACAGTACGGCCACCTTCACGAATAGCGAAGCGTAGACCTTTGTCCATAGCAATTGGGTGGATAAGCTCTACGCCCATCTCAACGTTATCACCAGGCATGACCATTTCAGTACCGTCTTGTAATTGGATTGCGCCAGTTACGTCAGTGGTACGGAAGTAGAACTGTGGACGATAGCCGTTTAGGAATGGTGTGTGACGACCACCCTCTTCTTTTGACAGTACATATACTTCAGCGTCAAATTTGGTGTGAGGCGTGATTGAACCTGGCTTCGCTAGTACTTGGCCACGTTGTACGTCTTCACGCTTAGTACCACGTAGTAGTACGCCACAGTTTTCGCCAGCACGACCTTCGTCAAGCATTTTACGGAACATCTCTACACCAGTACAGGTGGTTTTTTGAGTGTCACGGATACCAACGATTTCGATTTCGTCACCAACTTTTACGATACCAGATTCAACACGGCCAGTTACTACGGTACCACGACCTGAGATTGAGAATACGTCTTCGATTGGCATTAGAATGCTTTGTCAACGTCACGCTCTGGCTCTGGGATGTAGGTGTCTAGTACGTTTAGTAGTTCTACAACGGCTGGTTGGCCGTATTTTTCTTGTGAGCCTTTTAGGGCTTCAGTAGCAGAACCGTGGATGATTGGGGTGTCATCACCTGGGAAGTCATAGTCGTTCAATAGTTCACGAACTTCCATTTCTACTAGTTCTAGTAGTTCTTCGTCATCTACCATGTCACATTTGTTCATGAATACGATGATGTATGGTACGCCAACCTGACGTGATAGCAAGATGTGTTCACGAGTCTGTGGCATTGGGCCGTCAGTTGCTGATACAACTAAGATTGCGCCGTCCATCTGAGCGGCACCTGTGATCATGTTTTTAACATAATCGGCGTGACCTGGGCAGTCTACGTGTGCGTAGTGACGTGTGTCTGTGTCATATTCTACGTGTGAGGTGTTGATGGTGATACCACGTGCTTTTTCTTCTGGTGCTGAGTCAATAGACGCGTAGTCTTTTGCTTCGCCACCAGAGGTGATTGCAGCTACGGTTGCGATTGCAGCGGTAAGGGTGGTTTTACCATGGTCAACGTGTCCGATGGTACCGACGTTGACGTGTGGCTTGCTACGTTCAAACTTGGCCTTTGCCATGGGTATTTCCTCTTTTTTTGGTTCCAAAGCTTAATTCATATAAATATGACAATTAAGAAAATCTTGGTCACCTTAAGATAATTGTTAAAAGGTTACACATACTAATGTGCAGATATTATAGAAAATTGCGACCAATAACAAGTCTTTTAACAAGTTATTGGCCGATTCTTTAGTGACAATACACAGAGATACTCTATATTGTCACCTTTAGTAAGTTTTATTTACTCGTCATCATCTTTAGAGTTGTACTTAGAGATGATTTCAGCAGCAACTGATTTTGGAATTTCAACGTACTTTTGGAATTCCATTGAATAAGTTGCACGGCCTTGTGACATAGAGCGCATTTGAGTGGCATAACCAAACATTTCCGCTAATGGTACTTCAGCACGAATCTGTTTAGTGCCACCAGGTAGGTCTTCCATACCCTGTACCAAACCACGACGACGGTTAAGATCGCCCATGATGTCGCCCATGTAGTCTTCAGGTGTTTCAACTTCTACTTTCATCACTGGCTCAAGTAGCGCTGGATCAGCTGCTAAGAAACCTTTTTGAAGGCCATAGAACCTGCCATCTTAAATGACAATTCATCAGAGTCAACGTCATGATAAGAACCATCATACAAAGTCGCTTTTACGCCAACAACTGGGTAGCCTGCAAGTACGCCGTTTTTCATGCGCTCTTGGATACCTTTATCAACAGCACCGTGGAATTCTTTTGGTACCACACCGCCAACAACTTCTTCAGCGAATTCATATTCAGTGTCGCCAGCTGGATCAAGTGGTTCAAGACGTAACCATACGTGACCAAACTTACCACGACCACCTGTTTGACGTACGAATTTGCCTTCTTGTTCAACAGTGTTACGAATCGTCTCACGATAAGCAACCTGAGGTGCGCCGATGTTTGCTTCAACGTTGAATTCACGCTTCATACGGTCAACAAGAATCTCTAGATGCAGCTCACCCATACCACTGATAATCGTCTGACCAGATTCTTCGTCAGTGTGTACACGGAACGATGGATCTTCTTTTGCCAAACGGCCAAGCGCGATTGACATTTTTTCTTGGTCAGCTTTGGTCTTTGGCTCAACCGCTAGAGAGATAACTGGTTCTGGGAATTCCATACGCTCAAGCGTGATCACGTTGTCTTCGTCACATAGCGTATCACCAGTCGTTACATCTTTCATGCCGACTAGGGCTGCGATATCACCTGTACGAATCTCTGCAAGCTCTTCTTGAGAGTTTGCCATCATCTGTACAATACGGCCAACACGCTCACGCTTCATTTTAACTGGGTTATAAACACTGCTACCCTGCTTCATGACACCAGAATAAACACGTACGAAGGTTAAGTTACCAACGAACTTGTCGTTCATGATTTTGAACGCTAGTGCTGAGAAAGGTGCTTCATCTGATGCTTCACGGCTGCCTTCGCTTTCGTCTTTGTCATCAAGAATACCTTTAATAGCAGGTACGTCAATTGGTGCTGGTAGATACTGGATAACCGCATCTAGCATCTTTTGTACGCCTTTGTTTTTAAAGGCAGTACCACAAAGAAGTGGGATGATTTCGTTATCAATAGTCAACTGACGAATAGCACTGTGGATCTGCTCTTCAGTCAACTCACCGTTTTCTAGATATTCGTTCATCAACTCTTCATTGGCTTCAGCAGCACTTTCTACAAGGTACTCGCGATACTCGTCCGCTTTGTCTTGTAGTTCAGTTGGGATATCACGCTCATCATACTGCATACCTTGAGACGCTTCGTCCCAATAGATAGCTTTCATAGTCACTAGATCAACAACGCCTTCGAAGTCATCTTCTTTGCCAATTGGAATAACCAATGGTACTGGCTTGCCGCCAAGACGGGTTTTGATCTGTTCGATAACACGATAGAAATCAGCACCAACACGGTCCATTTTGTTTACAAATGCAAGACGTGGTACTTTGTATTTATTCGCTTGACGCCATACGGTCTCAGACTGTGGCTGAACGCCGCCTACTGCACAGTAAACCATGCAAGCGCCATCAAGTACGCGCATAGAACGTTCAACTTCGATTGTGAAGTCAACGTGACCTGGGGTATCGATGATGTTGATACGGTGTTCGGCAAACTGTTTAGCCATACCTGACCAAAAACAAGTTGTTGCTGCTGAGGTAATAGTAATACCACGCTCTTGTTCTTGCTCCATCCAGTCCATAGTGGCTGCGCCATCATGTACTTCGCCAATTTTGTGGCTAACACCGGTATAGAATAAAACACGCTCAGTAGTGGTCGTTTTACCAGCATCGATGTGCGCTGAAATACCAATATTGCGATAGCGTTTTAGGGGAGTTTTACGAGCCATAGTGTTTTCCTAGGAAAAGTCGTGTATATAATAATGTATTGTGTCTCTACCTCATACTCTATGACAAAGCGTTCAGCTTCGTAATATTACTTACTGATTATTGAGCCTAATACGGACAAAAAAAGAGCAAATACTAAGAATAGTGTGGCATCAAATTTGGGATGTTCTCTAATGAAAGGATGAAAGTCATACTTGTTAAGAGAGACATCTTGATAGATGTCCGCCACCCCAGTCATTAATAAATAACATTTATATATGACCGAATGATGATGGCGGCAATCAATAGAATAAACAACAATGTAAGATTAATGAGTATGAGCTATTAATCTCAAGCTACTGTTAAAAAGTAGCTTAGAAACGGTAATGAGAGAATGCTTTGTTAGCATCTGCCATGCGGTGAACTTCGTCACGCTTTTTTCATAGCAGCGCCTTTGCCATCAGCAGCATCATTCAATTCACCAGCTAAACGCAAAGCCATTGATTTTTCAGAACGCTTAGCAGCAGCTTCAGCTAACCAACGCATAGCCAAGGCAGTACGACGGGAGGGGCGTACTTCCATTGGTACTTGATAGGTTGCACCGCCAACGCGGCGAGCTTTTACTTCTACCATTGGGCGTACATTTTCAAGCACTTCTTCGAAGAAAGATACTGGATCTTCAACTTTACGCTTCTCACTTACTGTCTCAAGTGCACCGTAAACGATACGCTCAGCAGTAGATTTTTTACCATCACTCATTACATGGTTGATGAATTTTGCAACAGTTTGGCTACCAAACTTAGGATCCGGTAGGATCTCACGGGCAGCAACGACGCGACGTCTTGGCATAATAAATTTCCTTATCTTCAGGAGTGTCTAACATTCACAACATCGACTACTCATCATTAGGGTATAGCAGCGAGTTATCAGTTAGCCTTACTGCATGGTGGTATGTTTTAAGAGCAAATCACTTATATAAAAGTAATATGACTACTGACACCAAACCCATGCACAGTTATTGGGTAGTACAAAAGCTTTGTTAATAACGTTTAGTTATTAAACTTTAGGCTTCTTAGCACCGTACTTAGAGCGACCTTGCTTACGGTCTTTAACGCCTGCACAATCTAATGCACCGCGAACAGTGTGATAACGTACACCTGGTAGATCTTTCACACGACCACCACGGATTAGAACAACACTGTGCTCTTGTAGGTTATGACCTTCGCCGCCGATATAGCTTGATACTTCATAGCCTGAAGTCAAACGTACACGACATACTTTACGCATGGCAGAGTTAGGTTTTTTTGGCGTGGTAGTATATACACGAGTACATACACCGCGACGCTGTGGGCACGCTTCCAACGCAGGAACTTTTGACTTTTCCTTGATGGTTTTGCGACCTTTACGAATCAATTGGTTAGTTGTTGCCATAAGGCATCCTTCTCCCGTTTGGTATAAAACAAAAAATGGGCCAATGCACCATCTATCTGACAATAATTGCAGATTTCTGGGCACCCATTTTTAGGACAGTGTATTATAAAGAGTTGTTGCTGCTATTTCAACCACTTATGAATGGTTTCGCTTTACAACATTTGATAGATATGCATTCATCCTCGCATTATATCACTTTATCGTTTTTTCGCCGAAAAACAGCGTCATAAATAAAGTAAACAAGGCAACCTCAAGCATCATTAAGAAAAGATATTCGAATATAAATGCTACTTGATAGTAACTAAGTGGTGGTATTTATCCTGATTTCAAGTCACCCTATTCAACCGAACCAAAATAAATACCATTTTGCTTATTAATATACAACCTAACTAGCAAATAATATGTCTATTACTTGGCTTTTTTTATCAGACGTTTGCTTGTCTGAGTCTTTTTTGCTACTGGTTTCTTCTGTATCGCTATTTTCTTCTGTCTTTTCTGTGTCTTTCTGCGCATCGTTATTACTGGCTTTTTACTTCAGCCTCGCTACTACTGTCATCAGTAATGGCACGATTGGCAAGTTTTGCCTCTGGCGCAAAAGTCGCTTTAGCAACGCCAATCACTTCATCAATCAACTGACTGTTATAATGTACGCCGATGGCTACTGCTGTAACGGGAATAAAACGGCGAACCCATAATAGGTTTATTTTGTCCAAATCAATTCCTACTTGTCTAGCAATACTGTCTATTTGCTCAGCATAGTAGTTTACGTTTTGATTTTTTAGACCCAAGTTCTTCAGCTCGCTATGCAACCCGTGGCTCTGAGCATTATCCAGCAAACCTTTACCGATACCCATACCTGCTAGCAATGCTTGTTTTTCTTGCATTTTGCTTAGATCGGCACTTGAGAGCAATTCGTATGCCATTTTCACACCTTGTTTACCTGTGAGCGGCTTATTGTATATAGCTGCAATTTGGTAGACAGTACGTAGAGATACCAATAATAGCCATAAGGTATCAGCAGAGTAGACCTGGCAGCCCTGCTAGACCCGTAAGGCCGCCCATTGCTGCAAGTGCACGATTTTGGTTAGCGATGTCAGTTGCAAGTGCATAACGCTCTTCATCATCTAAAGTAGCAATATTGGCAAAGCGATGCTCGTTCGGTAAGTCTAATTGACTCCAGTTTGATGCAAGTTTCGCAACTTGAGCAAACGCGCTATCTACTGTCGATTGAAAAAAGCTGTTTGGTACGACTTTTTGGCATATTTGCCATAAGTAGCAAAACGTGGACCTAATAATTGCTGCGTAGCCTTTAAGGTTTGCTCACGAAATAAGTCTTGTTGATAATCCTCATCGCCTAAATCTACCGCTTTATATTGGCGCGGTTTGCCTGTTTTGGCATTCATGCTATCAATCATGGAGCCCACGCGCTCTAGGTTGTTGCGTGTGAAAGAGCCAATAGTATTGATACTTTTTGAAAGAGTGCTAGGCTTTGCCATTGTGATGTCCTTAATATGATGAATAATAATGTGATGAATAATTTTTTAGTAATAGTGATATGAATGTGTTTAATCTTCAAGCTATCAGTGTAATAAGTCAAGGCCGTTCCTGTCAGTGCGAACAATGTTATCGCAATCACAAATTTTGTATCTAAAAGTACAACTTAATTTTTGTCCGACTTAACCATAGCATTTAGCTTGCCCACATTGTTTTTCATAAACAATAAAGCGATTGCTCAAACAACAAGGTTTCATAGCCACTCAATTTCTCATTACCTTGTAGCGATAGAGGCTATTTCGCCATTATTTTACACTTGTCCAAAGATTTTCACTGCTTGATACGTTATCATGTGCCGTAAGTGAGAGCATAATTGTACACTGAAATGACATTGTCTTTAATAGTCTGGCGTTATCGTCTTTAATAGTCTGGCGTTAGCTAAATTCATGCTATCGTTATCTACATAGGCTGTTTTTTCATTATAATGCTCAAATTCATTCATCGTTAAACATTACATATAGATTTACAACGATTATTGCAACCAATTGCTAGCAAGTCGTTACTCATAAGGAATAGCATATGCGCCGCGTCGTCATCACTGGAGCAGGGATTGTCTCTTGTATCGGACATGATCTAGACACTGTCACTACCGCTCTCAAAGAAGGGCAATCTGGTATCACATATAATGATTCTTACGCTGAGCACGAGTTTAAATCACACGTGAGCGGTAGTATCAATCAATCAGAACTAGATACTAGTGGTATCGATCGTAAACTCAAACGCTTTTTTAGTGATGCCAGTCTGTACGCTTATGTCAGTGCACTAAACGCCATTGAACATTCAGGACTGTCACTTGACACCATTAATAACAATCCACGTGTGGGTGTGGTCGCAAGCTCAGGCGGTGCGTCAACAGAAAACATCGTGAACGCTGTGGATGCCATGCGTGAAAAAGGTCTACGCGGTGTCGGTGCGATGGCTGTACCTAAAACCATGGGCAGCTCAGTATCAGCAGCCCTAGCCACTGGTCTAAAAATCCAAGGTGTCTCCTACTCGCTTTCCTCTGCTTGCGCAACCTCGACTCATTGTATCGGTCATGCCGCTGAGCTTATCCAACTGGGTAAAGCTGATGTAATATTGGCTGGTGGTAGTGAAGCTGAGCATTGGACACAGTCTTGTATGTTCGATGCGATGGGTGCAGTGAGCACTCAATATAACGACACGCCAACACTCGCTTCAAGAGCTTATGATAAAGATCGCGACGGGTTTGTGATTGCTGCTGGTAGCGCGATGGTTGTGGTAGAAAGTTTAGAGCATGCTCAAGCACGTGGCGCCAATATCTTGGCTGAAATCGTGGGTTACGGTGCTACCTCTGATGGTGCCGAGATGGTTGCGCCAAGTGGCGAAGGCGCTGTACGCTGTATGCAACAAGCCTTAGCTGAAGCTGGCCTAGAAAGCGTTGATTATATCAATAGCCACGGCACCAGCACACCGCTGGGCGATATCACTGAACTCAAGGCGATTGCCAAAGTCTTTGATAATGATGTCAGTAAAGTACCGGCTATCAGCTCAACCAAATCCATGACTGGTCATAGCTTAGGTGCTGTCGGTGCGCAAGAGCTGATTTACTGCCTACTTATGCTACAAGACGGCTTTATCGCACCGAGCATCAACGTTGACAACCTAGATCCTGCAGCTGAAGGTTTCGATATTGTTACCCAGATGCGTGAATCAAACCTTGAAACCTTGATGAGCAATAGCTTCGGCTTTGGTGGTACTAACGCCACGCTCATCATCAAAAAATTCGACGCTTAAACCATGCTCGCACCAAATCAAACGATAACTAAGCAGACAGATTCTGCGCCATCGCCAGCTAGTAAATCTAGCTGGCGTTTTGGTGATTTGTCAGCGGCTGAATTAATGCCACAGCTAAGACGCCATTTACTTAACCAAGATGATGCAGCAAATTGGCAATTGGCTTGGTTAAATAATGATGGACGACCAGTAATTGGTTTGCTGCCTAAAGTCAGCTGGTCGGTTTATCCAACTGATCAAAAACCTTCTAAAGATTCAGTCAATACTTATAGAGTGGTTAAAAACTGCCGTGATAACTGCTCTACTCATAGCGAAAATACCATGACAGCCTATATGAGTTATCTAGAATGGCAAAATGAGCTTATTGCTTATAGCAAAGCTTATGATACCGATAATAATAGCTCAAATAACGTAAACCCGAAAAGCACAAAACCCTGTTATCATCATGGTCTGATTGGTTTTATCGGTTACGATATCGCTGCTTATGAGTTAAGTCCTGCAGACAGAATCGAATTGGCAAATCAGCCTTGTGCCTCATTAGGGCATTACGATATCTATCTAACACCTGCTGCCAATACTGATACCGGTTGGGAGCTAAAAAGCATTCAAACCAATAGCAGCTCTAATGAAGCTGTCGGCAACAAGTCAAAAGATGAGTTCATAGTTGCTCTGACATCCTACCTAGATGAACTGGATAAAAAGCTGTCCGACAAATATCTCAATCAAGCACAATCTAAGCACACATCACATACTATACCTGTCGTCCTAACGGCACGATGGAGTAAGCGTGATTATCAGCAAGCATTTGATCGTACTCAAGACTATCTACAGCAAGGCGATTGCTATCAAATCAACCTGACGCAAAAGTGGTCGGGCTATCTGCCATATAAAAACGATGCGACTCAACCAACTTCAGCGCTTATCGATTATCTGCCTGCGCTACATCATAATACTAAAGCACCTTTTGCAGGCTATTTAAGCGTTGATGGTGCGAGCGTTGAGCACGTTGATACCTTTAACCACAGTTTTGAGTTATTAAGCTGCTCGCCTGAGCTGTTCTTTACATTTACCAAAAACAAAGTGACTGATAAGCACCATATCCTGACCAAGCCAATCAAAGGCACTATGCCTCGTGGCTCCACTGACAAGCAAGATGAATCGTATAAGCAACAACTGGTCGATAGCGAAAAGACCGTGCCGAAAATGTCATGATTGTGGATCTACTGCGTAATGATTTGGGTAAATATGCCAAAATCGGTAGCGTAAAAGTACCGCAACTGTTTGCGATTGAGAGCTTTAGTAACGTGCATCATATGGTCAGTACCATCACTGCTGAGCTAAAAACTGACACTCACCCGTTGACTGTACTGTTTGGTAGTCTGCCTGCTGGCTCCATCACAGGCACGCCCAAAAAACGCGCGGTCGAAATCATCGCTGAATTAGAGTCTACACCACGCGGTGCTTATTGCGGCACCATGGGTTATATGAATTTTGATGGCAGTGGTCAATGGAATGTACTCATTCGTACATTGCAAGCTGGTGCTTCATTAACTGATGAATTTAATAAAGAAAAACACATAAATCTATGGGCGGGTGGCGGTATTACGGTCGCGTCTGATTGTAATGCTGAATATCAAGAGTGCTTAGATAAGGTAGGCAATCTACTGGCGGTGTTGGCGAAAAAAGTATAAACGACTGAAATACTATTTTGCGCTGGCCTCTAAAGAAAAAAAGCCTGCTTAACATTGCGCTAGCAGGCTTTTTTGGTACTTATCGATAGCATTTACTACACAAGCAGGTAAACCATTAATCAGCCGTCATGCTAGTCTCTGTATGCAGCTCTTTTAGCGTATCAATCAAGCGCTCATGCTGCTCGGCGGTACCAACAGTAATACGCAAATACTCACTAATGCGCGGCTTATCAAAATGGCGAACGATAATCCCTTGATCACGCAATGCACTCGCCACAGCACTTGCATTACCATCTTTTGGACGGGCAAAGATAAAGTTGGCATGCGAGGGCAATACTTTATAGCCTAGCGCCGTCAACTCTTCGGTCAATGACGTACGCAAATCGATAACCTGTTGGCGCGTTTGCTCAAAATAATCCACATCTAGCACACTTGCCGTCGCACCAGCTTGCGCTAGCTTATCCAGTGGATAGCTATTAAAGCTATTTTTCATACGCGTCAATGCTTCAATCAACGAAGCACTACCAAAGGCCATCCCAACACGTAAACCAGCAAGTGACCGTGATTTTGAAAAGGTCTGCGTCACGATAACGTTGTCACACTCATTGATTAAACTGACCGCTGAGACTTGCGAGCCTGTACTGTCTGCATCAGCCTGCGCAAAATCAATGTATGCCTCGTCAATTACAATCACGGCATTAGAATGCTCGCTGGCTAGCTTACGGATATCAGCAAGTGATAGGAGTAAACCTGTTGGCGCATTTGGGTTGGCAATGATGATACCGCTACAAGGCTGGCGATAAGCATCAGGATCAATACTAAAATCGTCTTCTAATGGGATTTTGACAAGATGCACACCAAAAGTCTGTGCATAGACAGGATAAAAGCTGTAGCCAATATCAGGTGATAAAAGCGGACGCTCTTTTAGGAAGAAACTGGCAAATATAAGCGCCAATACTTCATCTGAGCCATTACCGACAAACACTTGGCTGACATCAAGGTCATATGCTTGTGCCAATGCAGCACGCAGGTCATTGGACTCAGGTGCCGGATATAAACGCAGCTCTTGCGCTTGCTGGGTGAGTACTTTAGCGATTGCCTCTCCTACTTTTGGTGAGGGCGGAAATGGGTTTTCATTGGTGTTCAGTTTGCACAAGTTATTATGCTGTGGCTGTTCACCCGGTACATAGGGTGATAAGTTGCGTGCTTTAGACGACCACAGCCTATTATCTATCTTTGTCTCACTCATAAATTATCCTACTAATTAGCCATACAGACTATTAAAAATATCTATCAAAAGTAAAAATGAAGACGCTCAAAATATCTTACTGATAACGATAACGGGCTGAGCGCGCATGGGCTTCTAAGTCCTCTCGCTGCGCTAAAATATCAGCCGTCTCAGCCAATGGCTTGCTGCCGGATTCACTGCAATAAATAATTGATGATTTCTTCTGAAAGTCATAGACACCTAAAGGTGAAGAAAAGCGCGCAGTACCAGAGGTTGGCAATACATGGTTCGGTCCTGCACAGTAATCGCCAATCGCTTCAGGCGTGTGACGACCCATAAAGATAGCACCCGCATGACGAATATCATCTAACAATGCATCAGGGTTATCAACGGATAACTCCAAATGCTCAGGAGCAATACGATTAATCAGTGCCATACCCTCGCTACGATCTTTTACCAAAATAAGTGCACCACGATTTTGCAGCGAGTCACGCGCGATATCTGCTTTTGGCAGCTCAGCGAGTGCTCTTTCTATCTCTAACTCGACTTCTTTTAACTGCGCCTCACTGGTCGTCACAAAGATAGCTTGAGCGATACGGTCGTGCTCTGCTTGCGACAACAAATCCATCGCGAGCCAATCAGCTCGATCTTGCGCTTCACCCTCTGCATATACCAACACTTCTGAGGGGCCTGCAATCATATCAATGCCGACTTGTCCAAATACTGCGCGTTTGGCTGCCGCGACATACTTATTACCCGGCCCTGTGATTTTATCCACCGCTGGAATGGTTTCGGTACCGTAGGCTAAAGCTGCTACCGCCTGTGCGCCGCCAATGGTAAAGACACGGTCAACTTGAGCCAAATGAGCGGCTGCTAATACCAATGGATTAAGCACGCCTTTAGGTGCTGGCACGACCATGATAACTTCAGTAACCCCAGCTACTTTGGCAGGAATAGCATTCATCAATACTGATGATGGATAAGATGCCAAACCACCCGGCACATAAATACCAACGCGATCAAGTGGCGTGACTTTTGACCTAAGCGATTGCCTAGCTCATCTTCATATTGCCACGTTTCTTGTACTTGGCGCTCATGAAAAGTCTGTACCCGAGTAGCTGCTGTGGTCAATGCCGTTTTTACATTCTCATCCAGATTGGTAAATGCGTCGGCAAGTGCTTCTTTAGACAGCTCTAATTCTTGCATCGTTGTCGCTGGATGCTGATCGAATTGCTGAGTTAATGCCAATACGACGCTATCACCATCCGCACGTACTTGTGCGATGATATCGTCAACGGCATGCAATAATTCAGCATCATTGACGGTTTCAAAGGCAAGCAGTTGTGTCAATTGATTGTCAAAATCGGCATCTTGGGTACTTAACTGGCGCATGACCTAATCCTATATCTGAGCATAAAATACTGCTGAAAATAAACGGCGTGAATATAACTAAAGTATGCTTATTATTCACAAATATGGCGACTTACTGGCTGTCTTCTTGTCTAAATTTTACGGTGATTTTATTTTTTCGCAAGCTAATACAACAAAACCAGTGTAGCACGCTATGACAGACATAGAGCGCTAAACTGGTTTAAAAATTCGTATCACCATGCTTTATATTACCAATGATTGACACCGGTTTACTAGGCATTGGCAATACTGTTTTTAAAGCTATCTAAAATGGGTTCTAGTAACGCAAATTTGCGCTTATAGCTGACTTGATTGACGATAAGACGTGATGACACATCACAAATATGATCGCGCGCTTCAAGTCCATTCGCGCGTAGGGTATTACCCGTATCAACCACATCGACAATCAAATCGCCCAAGCTCACCAATGGTGCCAGCTCCATTGAACCGTAAAGCTTGATAACATCAACTTGCTGACCTTGGCTCGCAAAATAAGCGCGCGCTACATTGACATATTTGGTCGCGATACGCAGACGACGATTGGGCAGTGGTGCGTCTTTTACGCCAGCGGTCATCAATTTGCACTGAGCGATTTTTAAATCAAGCAGTTCATACACGTGGTTCGCGCCATGCTCAAGCAGCACATCTTTACCTGCTACACCAAAATCAGCCGCACCGTGCTCGACATAGGTTGGTACGTCGCTTGCACGCAAAATTAATACACGTACATTTGGGTTTGAGGTTGGAAAATAAGTTTGCGCGAGGCTTCAGGGTCTTCTAAAAGATCAACACCCGCTGCACGTAGCAGTGGCATCGTCTCTTCTAAAATACGGCCTTTTGATAACGCCAACGTTAGACCTGAAAACGCATCGTTTACTTCGTTTAGTAGACCATCGGCTGGTGCAGGTTTGCTTGTCTCAGTCATAATGACATCGTGTCCATATGCAGTTAGTTTCCCCATTCAAGGGAAGTTTTAATGTATAACGTAATTCATGTATAAACTACGGTTGACCTATCAGTATTAGCCGTTGGTATTGACACGCTGGATATTCACACCAAGGCTACGCAGCTTGTCTTCGACATGCTCATAACCACGGTCAATATGATAAATGCGGTCAATCAAGCTCTCGCCTTCTGCCGTTGCAGCCGCCATCACCAGTGACATAGAAGCGCGTAAATCTGTTGCCATAACTGGTGCCGCCGTAAAGTTCTCGACACCTCTGATCACCGCAGTATGTCCATCCACTTGGATAGATGCACCCAAGCGGTTTAGTTCAGGTACGTGCATATAGCGGTTTTCAAAGATGTTTTCGATAATGGTACTGGTCCCATCAGCCAGACAGCAAATCGCCATCAACTGAGCTTGCATGTCTGTTGGAAAACCTGGATGTGGCTGAGTCCGAATATCCACTGGCTTTGGACGACCTTTCATCTGCGCGCGAATCCAGTCATCACCTGTGGTGATCACTGCACCCATCGCTTCAAACTTCTCAAGCACTGGGTACAATAAAGAGGCTGTAGTTTTTTTGGTCAACACATCCCCTTGAGTCATCAAGGCACCAGCAAGATATGAGCCTGTCTCAATACGATCCGGTACCACTGAATACTCACAACCGTGTAGACGTTCGACCCCTTCAATGGTCATCGTCGAAGTACCGATGCCGCTGATTTTGGCGCCCATCGCAACCAGCATATTGGCTAAATCGACTACTTCTGGCTCTAATGCACAGTTAGCCAAAACGGTCGTGCCTTTAGCTAATGCCGCTGCCATGATGACGTTTTCCGTACCGCCAACTGTCACCATATCAAATGAGAAGTGGCAACCAATCAGCTTACCACCTTTAGGCGCTTGCGCTTTCACGTAACCGTTCTCTACGCTGATTACCGCACCCATCGCTTCAAACGCTTTTAGATGCTGATCAACAGGACGTGAACCAATCGCACAGCCACCTGGTAACGACACTTCAGCTTCGCCAAAACGCGCCAGTAATGGACCTAATACCAAAATTGACGCGCGCATGGTTTTTACCAAATCATACGGCGCATAAAAGTTATCAATAGTTTTGGTATCACAAGTGACCGTATCGCCCTGCTTTTGGATATCAATCCCCATGCCACTGATCAATTCAATCAATGTTCGTACGTCTTTTAATGACGGCACATTATGCAATGTCGTTGGCGTCTCAGCCAATATCATCGCAGCAAGCAATGGCAAGGCGGCATTTTTGGCACCTGAAATAGTAACTTCCCCTGCGATACGACTACTACCAGTGATTAAAAATTGATCCATAAAGGTGACAACCTAGCGATGAGTATAGAAAATGGTGAAAACGAGCAGTAAAGAATCCTTATGTCTGTTAAACGAACTCTTCGATTGCCAGTTAGATAGATAGCTATATAATTAGCCTTTTGATTGAGCGTCCCACTCAGCAGGCGTTAGCGCTTGAATATTGAGGGCGTGAATATCGCCACTCGCAATCTTATCATTAACCAGCGCATAAATGGCTTGCTGACGTTGAACGGCGCGTTTGCCTTCAAAGCTTGCATCAACCACGCGCACGTCAAATTTATTGCCTTGATTGGCAGCTTGGATAAAAGCGTCTGGGAAGTGAGTCTGTAAAAATGCGATCAAATCGTCAGCGTTCATGCTCATAAAATAGTCTGCCTTAACGTTTAGAATAGGGTATAGATTTAAAGTGATGACATTATAACAAGAGTTTGCCTATCTTACAGTACTGTCTTGCTCAAGTATATTTGAGGACTGAAACCGTATCGAAAAATAAGCAGTCAAAAGCCCATGATATGAATAACAACAAGCTATTTGAGCATTGTGTCTAGATACGTCACTACTTGCGCGCGTACATCATTGACCCAGCGTAACGGCGGTGCCATTGCTCCAATGATAGTTGCGTGGCTCGCGCCTTCGATTTCACCCGTCTGCACCGTTACCCCTGCCTCTTTCAATGCTTGCGTCATTTTGAGTGCATTGGTTGGATGCACCACTTTATCTTTTCTGCGGTTAATAACAAATATGGTGGCTGTGCCCCTTTGATCTGACGATCAGGCATGACTTGATCAGGTGTGGCATCCGAGGGAAAAGCTGACGCACTACTAAACTTACGGAAGTCATAACTGTAAGGCCCTGCAATACCGATAACCGTCGCAATGTCTGTTGGCTTAATACCATAGGGCGCTAAAAAGTCTTCGTTGGCGACGGCTGCGACTGCATTAAACGCGCCAGCAGAGTGGCCCATGACAGCGACACGCGATGGATTAGCATGCAAGCTGGCCGCATTCTCGATACTCCAAGCAATCGCTTGGGCCGTATCATTGACATAATCAGGGTAGACATGCTCGGGCACCTTACGATAATTAATCACTGCGGTGACATAGCCTGCCTGCGCTAAGCTTTGACCGACAAAGGCATATTGATCTTTATTACCACTCTCCCAAGAACCGCCATGCACGAATACCACCATAGGGTAGTCATTATTGATAGCGCTTTGGGCTTTCATTGCCTGTGCCAAGGGCTTTGGATAGTAAATATCTAAATCTTGCAAAGGCTCATCGCCGTATAAGATATCTTTACTTACCCCTACGCCGCCACTAGAAGTAATGCCATTGACAAAGCCTAGCGGTGATAATGCCTGTGCACTTTGGGTGGCAAGCGCGATGCTGCCTAGCGCCAATACTGCCGCTCCTACAACCCTTAGTCTGCGCGGGTGTTTACCAAAAGAATTATGATCAAAGTTCTTGCAGTTGTTCGCACCTGTCTTTTGTTTTATGTGATTTACCGAATCCTTCATTGCCAATACCTTGTTACAGTTATGGATCTTAAGATATGTATCTTATAGTTATGAATCATGCCTAACATCGTGAGCGCTCTATGGTCTCATTAGAACCTCTGATTCTGCTACTTTTCACTATTGATATAGTACTCACTGGCTGAGGATTTCTCGTGCTTTTACTGTTATATCTATTTAGGCTTATTGTGATTAATATCAAAAAAAGCTACTAGCATCCTATGGTGTGACTGGGTATCACATATAGCTAAGTAGCTATTATATAAGCTCTTATTTATCGTCTATACACGCTCTTATTTATCGTCAATCATTGCTTGGTAGACTCAGCTTGGCAAACTCAGTAGTTTTACTGATTTTGATAAAGATCGATATATGGGCTTGATGATGGTTGCGCCGTAGTAGCCTCTTCTTCCGTTATTACTATCGGCGTTGCGGTACTGACAGCAGTATCTTGGACAGCTGGTGCGACTGCCGGATTGGCTAGGTTATTCTCGTACATAATATCATCATCGTTTATCTTTACACCTCTATCATCGACAACGGTCGTCAGCAGTACCAGCTCGGTCACCCCAACAGTGCTGTTCGCAACATCAATTAAGTTACTTTGTTGGGTGGGTGTCATGCGACCCATAATATAGACCACGCCATTGTTGGTGACTGCTTTGATTTGTGAGGGTTTTGACGCCATCGCTGGCGGCTATTTTTGCCAGTAGTTTTGAGGTGATATAACCATCATGAACCGTTGAGCTATAGCCTTTTGAAGCACTTACTTCCATCTCGTTGTAGACGCGGCGTACATCTGGCATGGAGCTGACGACCTTTTCTACTTCTGCTTTGAGCGCTTCAGACGGTACTTCCCCTGTGAGCAGCACTTCGCTATTGAAGCTATCGATACCCATACGACTGGTCTGCTGCAAGTCTTCTTTTAGCCCATACACATTGATTTTGGCAGTATGCTCGATACTACGATCTAGTAGACGCTGCGGAATGGTGCGCTCAGTCATTGGCACACCGTAAGTTCCTTCTGTACTGTTGGTCAGATAGTTGGTGGCACAGCCTGTACTGGCCACACAAGCAGCAAGCATAATGCCCGTCGTAATACAGCGTGATGAACCAAAAATAGCAGTGCGCAAATGCATCCGTGTCATTGTTTACCTCTTAGAGCATGGTGGTGACGGTGTTATAAATTCAATGAGTTGAGTCAATTTTTATCTAGCAGTGATAAGACAAATTTTGTTAACAGCTACTTTACTTAATTTTGGCCAGCAGCGGTTAGGTTTTTGGTAACGAGTATTGCGCGCTAGATTCAGTCAGGCGCGCGAGTCATCCCGTATTTGCGTTATATATTTACTACCATGCACTGGCTACAAAGGCACCTTTAAGCCATTGCAGCTCATCACTCAACGGATTCTCTTTTGAGCTGAGCTTACCCGCCGTATTATAAGCAATGACATCAAAGCGGCAGTCATAATGAGCGTACTCAGGATGCTGCTGCAAAAAACATTGCGCCGCTTTAATCACTTTACGCTGCTTGCTTGTCGTCACGCTGAGTGCTGCATCGCCATAGACTGACCGCTTGCGTTGACGAACTTCGATAAATACTAGCGTTGACCATGCAGGTCCTACTTCCGTCATAATCAGATCTAGCTCGCCTATTTTTGGCTGTTGCCAGTTTTGCGCCACCAACCGTAACCCTTGTGCTTGTAAATACTCACACGCCTGCTGTTCAAACAGGCTGCCTTGGCGTTGTTTCGGTGAGGTTAAAATCAAAGGTTTGTGATTCGCCATAAGGTTAATTCGTCTGCTTAACATTTGAGAATTATCATAGCACAACATGCTAAACTAGCCACTTCTGCGCGTTATGCTCTCAAAATCTATCGATTTATTCACTCACTATTTGACTGAAAAATCATAGATAACGACTGGATATAATGGCGCACTATTATTGTTAATAACCCGAGGTTTTCATGTCTACCCCTACTGCGATGCCAGCTTGTCTCTATATCGTTGCCACGCCGATTGGCAACTTGACCGACATGACGCCACACGCGATTGCTGTTTTAAAGCAGGTCGCGATCATTGCCTGTGAAGATACTCGCACTTCAGGTAAGCTGTTGTCGCATTTTGGTATTGATACCAAAGGAAGCAAAACGGATGAGGCAAAAGCTCAGAGACCCATCATGCCACAAGTAGTGTAGAAGATGATGAGGCCACAACGAAGCAAAAAGGTCATAACAAGCTATGGGCTTATCACGAACACAATAGCGCTATTCAAACGCCTAAAATCATTCAAATGATTGAGCAAGGTCATTCGATTGCCTTGATTAGTGACGCTGGTACGCCACTGGTTAGTGACCCAGGTTATCAATTGGTACAGGCTGCACATGAAGCTGGCGTGACCGTATCTCCTATCGTTGGGGCTTCTGCTGCTATTGGCGCATTGTCAGTGGCAGGGTTGCCATCAGATCGATTTAGCTTTATTGGGTTTTTACCAGCCAAAACTCACGGCCGTCAAAAACAACTGAACGATTTGATCGCACGTACCGAAACTCTGATATTTTATGAAGCGCCGCATCGTATCGTATCTAGCCTGGAAGATATGGCGACGATATTTGGTGCAGGCCGTGCAGTGACTTTTTGTCGTGAATTGACCAAAACGTTTGAAACCGTACATAAGAGCACCCTTGGCGATTTAGTCGAGTTTGTCAAAGCAGATGACAATCAGCAACGCGGTGAGATCGTCGTGGTCGTCGCTGGCGCCGGTGTGGCAAAGGATACTGACGACATCAGTACTCATGATAAATTGCTACAGCGTTTGCTAGAGGATCTATCGGTCAAAAAAGCAGCCGCGCTGGCCTCTGATATCACTGGTGTAAAAAAGAATGCACTTTATCAGCGTCTACTAGAGCTGCAAGCTGACTAGTTTTTAACAATAAGAAAGATAACTGTTTATAAATTAATTGAAGAGAGGTAAGCAATGTACGATGTAATGGCGATAGGTAATGCGTTGGTTGATCACGAGTATGTGCTGTCAGATGCGGCACTAGAAGAGACCGAGCTGACCAAAGGTAATATGACACTAGCAGAGTTTGAGGAGCAGCAGCAACTACTGGCTTACTTTAAGTTGGCTGAGATTGAGCCATCAAAACAAGCCGGCGGTGGCTCAGCAGCCAACACGATGTTCACCTTTGCTAGCCTCGGTGGCAAGCCGTTCTATGCATGCCGCGTCGGTGATGACGATCAAGGGGCATTTTACCTCAGAGACTTGCACGAAGCAGGCGTTGCCACATCAGATAAATCTATCCATGAAGGCGGTGTGACCGGCTCATGCGTGGTCGCTGTCACCGAAGATGGCGAGCGTACCATGCAGACCTATCTTGGCACCTCAAGCGAAATCGCAGCTGACAATGTTGATTTTGATGCGTTGACGCAAGCAGACTGGCTATATTTAGAAGGCTATTTGGCCATGTCTGAAAGCATTCAACCAGCAATGACGCAACTGCGCCAACAAGCCGGTATTCATAATGCAAAAATTGCCGTGAGTTTTGCGGATCCTGCGGTAGTGAAATTTGCCAAAGACGGCCTGCTTAACATGCTCGGCAATAAAGTTGCCGTGATATTCTGTAATAGCGAAGAAGCCAAGCTATTCACCGATAAAAAACAAGTCAAAGCCGCTGCCCGTGCTTTGCTTGAACATTGCCAAACAGCGGTCGTCACTGATGGTGCCAACGGTGCGGTCATTGCCCACAAGCCTGATGACGAATCGGAGATTGAAGTTTACGACGTAGCAACGCCAGCAGTAACGAGTGTCATCGATACCAATGGCGCAGGTGATAACTACGCGGGTGCCTTCTTGTATGCGCTATCACAGCATTATAGCTTGCCAGAGTGTGGACGTCTTGCTAGCGAAATATCGTCACAAGTCATCCAGCAGTTTGGACCACGTCTTGCCTCGCAGGATTACCGAGATATCGCTCAGCGTGTCCTATCTGCTTAAATGCTGAATATGTATATTTAACGCAAATAAAAAGTCCATATCAAGTCGATATGGGCTTTTTTGTTTATAGATTATAATCACTCAAATAATTTTCCTAAATGAGCACGCTTTTATATTAGGGCGTGTTGAACATTCGCAAATAGGCACTGCTGATCGCTAAAATTGTTCCAGACAAGGCACAAAGCGACGATAATGCAGATGCCTTAGCGAGATTTGTAACGCAGTATGGGGCAATTTTAGCATCAGCCCCAACGATAAAAGCAGGGGACAGGACTCTTTTTGCCGCTTCATCGTTAAAAATAAGCGCTTAGAATGACTAAGCTTATTATTTTTAACATCGAGTCGCCTAAAAATAGTCGCTGTCAGTGCCATGGTCGAGTGTTCAACACGCCCTAAGCAGTAGCTAATGCTTGCGCAAGATCGGCTTTGATGTCTTCAATATGCTCGATACCAATAGACAAACGTACCATATCTTCACTAACGCCAGCTTGCTCAAGCTCCTGCCCATTTAACTGGCGATGCGTCGTCGAGGCAGGATGACAGGCCAATGACTTGGCATCACCGATATTCACCAAGCGCGTAATCAGCTGTAGCGCATCGATAAAGCGCGACCCTGCTTCCAAACCGCCTTTTACGCCAAAGGTCAAAATAGCAGAAGGTGTGCCTTTCATATATTTTTGGCAAGCTCATGCTCAGGATGGTCAGACAGGCCAGCATATTTTACCCAAGCGACCTTGTCATGGTCACGTAAGTATTCTGCAACCGCTTGTGCGTTCTGTACATGACGCTCCATCCGTAGGCTCAGCGTCTGCATCCCTTGCAAGATACTAAACGCATTAAGCGGACTAAGCGCCGCGCCCGTATTGCGTAGCGGTGCGACACGAGCACGCGCGATAAAGGCAGGCGCGCCCACGTCTTTGACAAAATTCACCCCATGATAACTGGCATCTGGTGTGTTCAGTAATGGGAAACGCTCAGGATAATCGCCCCACGCAAACGTACCACTATCGATAATCGCACCACCAATCGACGTCCCCGTACCGCTCATATACTTAGTCAATGAATGCACCACAATGTCCGCACCAAACTCAAACGGACGGCATAGCGCAGGGGTCGCAACGGTATTGTCAATCACGACAGGCACACCGTACTCGTGAGCAATATCACTGAGCGCCTGAATATCTACGATATTACCTAGTGGGTTACCGATACTCTCGGCAAAGACCATTTTCGTCTTATCATCGATTAAATCACGAATGGCTTCTGGATTTTTGTGGTCAAAAAGCGCACCTCGATACCTTGACGCGGCAATGCATGCGCAAACAAATTGTAAGTCCCGCCATATAGCGTCGATACGGCGACGATATTGTCACCTGCTTCACAAATGGTCTGGATCACATAAGTGATAGCAGCCATACCAGAGGCGACCGCAAGCGCACCGATACCACCTTCAAGCGCAGCAACGCGCTCTTCTAGCACCGCATTGGTCGGATTCATAATACGCGTATAGATATTGCCCGCGACCTTTAGATCAAACAGATCAGCACCATGCTGAGTGTTATCAAACGCATAGGAGCTGGTATGGTAGATAGGTACGGCGACAGATTTGGTGGTCGGCTCCACGCTATAGCCAGCATGAATCGCCAAGGTCTCAAGACGCTGGTTGTTCTTTAGTTCTTGGGCTGCTTGTTCATCACTCATCGTACATTCCTTTGTATGGATCAAATGTATTGATCAAGATTTACTGATTCAAGAGTTCGCGTTTAAAAACTATTTTAAAAAGCTGTCTGCTAAATCATAGCAATAAAAAAAGCTGAGTTCATCATAACTCAGCTTCTTTATTAAAAGAATAGCAAAATACTAATTGTTTAATGACAAACATGCATAAGCGTTTTTATAACCGCTATGCTGCTTTTATTGGTTTTTTGCATTTATTTATAATAAGCATTTTCTGTGCGCGTATGGTCGGTATCATCAACCACTTGCGTCAGTTCTGGTATTTGCTGCTTAAGCTGTACTTCAACGCCTTGACGCAGTGTCATATCAACAGCTGAACAGCCTTGGCAACCACCGCCAAACTTCAAGACCGCGGTCAGGCCAATACCTTCTTCTTCAATCAATTCAAGCAACTGTACGTCACCGCCATGCGCTGCCAAGCCAGGGTTAATCTCTGACTGCAAGACATAGTTAATACGCTCTTCGACACTGGCATCAGCACCTACTTTCGGTACTTTAGAGTTTGGCGCGCGGAAGGTCAGCTGACCACCAAAACGATCTTTATTGTAATCGATGACCGCATCTTCCAAATAAGGCACCGAGGCCGCTTCGATAAAGGCTGAAAAATCATCATAGGTCAAGCACAAATCAGCGCTGTCTTCTTCGCCTGGTTGGTTGTAAGCCATGCAGCACTCTGCGCGCGGCGTACCAGGATGCTCAACGAAGATACGCACACCGATACCATCAGTGTCTTGCTTGGCTAACAAGTCTGCCAAATAGCCTTGAGCAGACTCAGTGATGGTGATATTGCTTTTTGCTTCAACTTGCTCAGTATCTAATGCTGACTCATAGTCAGCGGCTTGATTTTGCTCACTCATAATGTTTCCTATGCGTTATGACACAAGCGCAATATCTATTATGGCGACCGTGTCGTGAATTTGAATTTTTCAAAATTTTTATGGCTTATATCAGTTTGCAAGCCATCAGTGCTTGAGGTTTATTATTGTAATGCACTGGCAGCAATAGTCATAAAATTTAATCCGTCTATAATGGCCATTATACCTGAATCAAGGAGTAATTCCGACCGCGCTACTGTGAATTGAACCGTGACCGCTGCAAATGGTTGTCATTGGTTTTTCAATGGCACTACAAGTCAGTAGATTAGGCATTGTTTATATAATGACTGATAAGCTACCCTCTATATAAAGACAGCTGCATTATTTATCAAGTATCCTAGGTAGCTTTAAAATCATAAGAGATTTATGCTAATTAACGCCATGCACTTATCAAACCGTATACGTTCTATCACTAATCGGATTAAACACAAATGAAAACACTAGCTGTTTTCATTAATGACACTAGATTTACAATAACGGATTGTGATGATTAGGATTTTCGTAAGAAATTTAGCAATAGCTTTTCTGTATAAGACTGTTGTTACTGAAAGTTCTATTCATAAATAATAAATAAACAAAAGTAGATATTTATAAATGGAATATACAATGGCAACGTTAATATTGAGCATCTTTGTTATTCTAATAATCACTATGATAATCGCTAGTAATTATTACTTCACCTTAACCAAAAAAATAATGAAACGTTACGACAAAGCACCTTATCTACTCATCCTGTTTTACAATCCCTCATACCATATAACCTTTTACGCAGATTATAAAAATGATTTAAATCCTAAAGAAATAAATGCGTTTAAGTACTATTTTATACTAGACCTCTTGCAAAAGTAGCAGAGGGAATTAAAATAAGAAGAACATTCATCGTTGTCTAAGAACCATGCCAAACATAGATAAGCTACTCAAACAAAGTGACGCTGGTTTTAAACGCTACACTGGCATTCATAAAGCCACCTTTTATGACATGCTTGAGGCCATGCAAGAGCATGAAGCATCTAAGACCAAATCAGGCAGACCAAGTGTGCTCAGTCTTAAGGAGCAGATACTACTAGCCCTGACTTATTGGCGTGAATACCGCACGCTTTATCATATCAGTATGGACTTTGGTATTCATGAGTCTTCTGCTAGCCGTATCATTCGTAAAGTAGAAGACACACTGATTGACTCTGGCAAGTTTGAATTGCCTAAAAAGCTGCCTAGTCGTGTCGATGAGGACATCAATTGGAGCGTCGTCATTGTCGATGCCACCGAAACCCCAATTGAGCGTCCAAAAAAACCAAAGAGACTACTACAGCGGTAAGAAAAAACAACACACCTTAAAAGCGCAGGTTATCGTTCATTGGCAAACCGGTTTGATACTTGATGTGCAAACCTGTAAAGGGTCAATCCACGATTTTAAGCTGTATAAAGATACTTGTCCTGATTGGTTACCTGAGAACACTAACTATCTAGCAGACAGTGGTTATCAAGGGTTAGCAAAGCTACATAACCAAACTTTCACACCATTTAAGAAACCTCGTGGTGGTCAGTTATTGGAGATATGCAAACAGGCCAATCACTATCTGGCAAAGTTCCGTATTGTGGTTGAGCACAAAATAGGCTTAATCAAGTTGTTTAAAATCGTGGCTCATAAATATCGCAACCGTCGTCAGCGCTATGATCTTAGAATGAAGCTGTTTGCTGGTATCATTAATTCCGAGCTTAAATTATGACTTTTGCAAGAGGTCTACTTTACATAGTTACCATTGTTTTGTTTATAGCGCTGTTAATCATAGGCAATACCCTTATATATCTGAATAAAAACTAAGTGTCGCCTTTGACAAAACATCTTTCTACTTGTCAGAAAGTCACAGGCTGTGTCAGTATTAGCGTCATTAATTTTTTATCAGTAAAAAATAAATTGTAGGAAATTGGCGTCTATGAGTGAATTATCAGAGCAAGCTTCAGATAAGCAAAACCCCGAGCAAAAAAACAGTACACACTACCGTTATTTGGTTTTTATCGGGCGTTTCCAGCCGTTTCATTGTGGGCACAAGGCAGTCATTGACGAAGCGCTCAAACGCTCTGATGAAGTGATTATGCTGATTGGTTCGGCCAATCTACCACGCAGCTTACGTAATCCATTTAGCGTCGCTGAACGCGCTGCAATGATCAAGGGCGCTTACTCAGCAGAAGACGCCGCTCGTATCCATTGCGTCGGTCTAGACGATGCGCTCTACAATGACACGCGCTGGCTACAATACGTCCAAGCAGGCGTGAAATCGGTCACGGGTGATTTGCAAACGGATATTGGCTTGATTGGTCACTCAAAAGACAGCTCATCATATTACTTATCGCTGTTCCCTAACTGGGCATCGGTGTCAGTACCCAATTATCATAATCTATCAGCCACGCCTATTCGCGACAGCTATCTGATGGGCGCTACGCCAACGCCTGAGCGCACGCCTGAGTCAACGCGCAGCGTCCTCGATGCATTCAAAAAAACGGACGACTATCATCAACTGCATGAAGAAGCGGACTTTATTGATAAATACAAAAGACAGTGGCAATCTGCCCCCTATCCACCAACCTTCATGACGGCTGATGCGTTGATTGTACAATCTGGGCACATCTTACTAGTCGAGCGACGTAGTATGCCAGGACGCGGATTGTGGGCACTACCGGGTGGTTTTTTAAACCCAAAAGAGACGCTATTTGACGCTTGTATTCGCGAGCTGCGTGAAGAGACACGCCTGAAAGTGCCTGAGCCCGTATTGCGCGGTTCTTGCCACAGTCAGCATACCTTTGATGACCCGTATCGTTCAGCACGCGGACGCACCATTACCCAAGCCTTTTACTTCCAGCTAAAAAACGACCCAAAAGGGGTTGCCAAAAGTAAAAGGCGGTGATGATGCGACCAAAGCATTTTGGCTACCATTGGCAGAGCTTGATGCCAAAATGATGTTTGAAGATCATTATGCGATTATTACCAAAATGGTTGGGTTGTAGTTTTTCGTTATTAAACGGATGATCAGGTCATGGTCAAATCAACCCTCACTGATATCTACACAATGTATTTTTTAACTTTTTATACCAGTGCCGATAGACGGCAATGGTTAACCGCCGCCACTGTTCTTTCAAAGCAGCTGCGGCAGCTCAAAGCAGAGGAGTTCTGTGATGTACACCAGTAATTTAAATAATTTAATCTTAAATAGTGACAGCTATAAAACCTCACATTGGGTGCAATATCCAAGTGGTAGTGAGTATCTGTCCAGCTACATTGAAGCGCGCAAAGGCGACTATGATGTGGTGTTCTTTGGTCTGCAGGCCTTTATCAAAGAGTACCTAAGCACCCCTATCACGCATCAAGATATCGACGAAGCCGAAAAAGTGGTTAAAGCGCATGGCTTAACCTTTAATCGTGCGGGCTGGGAGCACTTGATTGAAAAACACAACGGCTATTTGCCACTGCGTATTCAAGCCGTTCCTGAGGGCAGCATCGCTCCGGCATCAAATGTAGTCTGCCAAGTTATCAACACTGATCCTGAGTTTTATTGGCTACCAAGTTATATCGAAACAGCGCTATTACGCGCGATTTGGTATCCGTCAACGGTCGCTAGTGTCTCTCGCTATTGCAAAGAGATTATCCGTCAAGCGCTAGAAAAGTCAGCGGACAATACAGAGTCGCTACCTTTTCGCTTACATGACTTTGGCGCGCGGTGCGTCGAGTCAGGGAGACGGTTGCCCTTGGCAGCTTGGCGCATTTGGTCAACTTTGCTGGTACCGATTCAATGACAGCACTTATTGCAGCCAGTCGCTGGTATCAGATGGGTGATGACATGCCTGCGTTCTCTATCCCAGCGGCCGAACACAGCACAATGACGGCTTGGGGACGTGATGGAGAAACCGCTGCTTTTCACAATATGATTGAGCAGTTCGGCGGCACAGACAAAGCGTTTTCGGTGGTATCAGACAGTTACGACCTATGGAATGCGATCGATAATATCTGGGGCGATGCCTTAAAAGATGAGGTCGAAAATATGGGTGGCACTTTGGTTATTCGCCCAGACAGTGGCGAGCCGACTAAAGTCGTCCGTGAAGCGCTAGAGCGCTTGGCGCTGAAGTTTGGCACGACGGTAAACAGCAAAGGCTATAAAGTCTTGCCTGACTACGTGCGAATCATCCAAGGCGATGGCATTAGCTCACAAAGCTTAAGCAAAATCATTGACGTGATAATCAAAGCAGGCTTTAGCATAGAAAACGTGACATTTGGTATGGGCGGTGGTCTATTGCAGCAAGTCAACCGTGACACCATGAGCTGGGCGATGAAATCGAGCGCTATCTGTATCGATGGCACATGGAAAGATATTTATAAAGACCCTATCACCAGCCGCTCAAAACGATCGAAAAAAGGGACGATTGGCACTGGTACAAGATGGCAATGGCCAGATCAAAACCATAAAAGAGCAAGCATTGGGTAGACCATCAGACAACCTATTACGCGATGTCTATGTTGATGGTCAATTATTGATTGAGGACAGTCTCACGATTATTAGGGAACGTGCAGGATGGTAGATACTAATAAACTAACATCTATCGCAAAAGATGTATTATTTGCGCCTGTATATCTTTATCAGGGTCGTAAAATCAAGCGTGAAACCGTTCGTTTGCCGGAGCCAAACGGCGACAGACATGGTATGGTTGAGCTATCAAAAGCAGATGATGGACTGTCATCTAAAAGCCAAGAGACGCTCAATTTGATGGTCGTGGGCGACTCAGCAGCAGCAGGTGTTGGCAGTCAGACTCAGCAAGAAGCGCTGGTTGGTAAGCTGATTCCGATATTGGAACAGAATGCCGTTATTCGATCGAACTTTGCACAGCTCAATTGGTCATTACAAGCGACAACTGGTCATACTAGCTTTGATATTTTGCGCAGATTATATGTCCTCCCTACTCCCTGACCAACCTATCGATGTGATGCTGCTGAGCGTTGGGGTCAACGATACGACGTCCAATGTCTCTGTGCATCAATGGCAGCAGCAAATTGAAGATACCATTGATATTGCGCAGCGTAAATTTGGCGTACGCGAGTTGATTTTTTTGAGCTTACCACCGATGGCGCAGATGCCTGCGATTCCCTCCCCACTCAATAATTTTGTTGGGGCAAAGGCCTCAATACTTGATGAGATATTGCAAAAAGTCTGCGCTGCTCATGACGGTGTCAACTATATGGCAACTGACTTTGCACGCATGATATCAGAGCATGGCAATGGTCAGCCTATTGATATTGCCGTGATGTTCGCCAGTGATGGCTTCCATCCTAGCAGCCTAATGTACGGTTATTGGGCACAGCAGATCGTAGAGAACATGACCCAACTGTTAGACTCACCCACCGCTCAGACGGATTGCTAAAAACACGCAAGTATTGATCTATCGACACAAAAAAACCGCTGAATCATCAGCGGTTTTTTATTACTTAGCAAAACACATTTACACCATAGGTATAAATTATTCAGCAGCGTCAGCAGCTTTCTTGCTACGGCCACCAAATGCACCAAAGCGTTTGTTGAAGCTTGCAACACGGCCTTCAGTAGAGGTTTTACGTTGCTCACCAGTATAGAATGGATGCGACGCACTTGAGATATCAAGTGGGTAGTATGGGTATTCTTTACCTTCGTATTCGCGAGTCGCTTTAGTCTTAGCCGTTGAACGAGTCAAAAAGAACACGTCAGCGTTCGTATCATGGAACAAAACTTCTTGGTAATCAGGATGGATATCTTTACGCATAATAAACTCTCTAGGTCCGATGTATGTATGGCAATTTGCGTCAACATCATGAGCGATGTCTCAAGCAAACGAAAACATACGTAACTGAGGCACTAAGGACATTATAAGTATGGCAACTGCGTCACTGGCTTATTCCAGCACAAAGCACCACTCTTCTGCTCACTTAGCCTTTCCCCAGCGGGAAAATTAAACCGCGATTTTAACGGTTTTTGTCACCCAACGCAAGCCGCAGTTGTGATAGAGATATGTGATAAGTTGTCACCAATACACAAATAGTGTTGAGATGTACGAGTTAACCCAATACAATACTTTGGTTAGTTTAATTAATCAATTATATAGATATCTGTAGTTAAGCTAACGAGCTTTAGCTTTTCTTTGCCATTTATCTATTATCTATCGAACATTTATGCGATATGGCTAGTCAGTTTTCTTCAAAAAATATCGCACTCTTTGTTCATCGGTAAGCACAACTTCCCTAACACTAAATAAGGACTATTCAATGATAAACACTACCATCAAAACCACTACTAAGGCACTATTAATCAGCTCAGCACTTGCTATCACGACTATGGCAAGCGCTGCTCTACCAACTCAGTGGCAACTAGATAATTCACATACTCGTGTCGGTTTCTCTGTTGAGCATATGGGATTTTCTACGGTTATGGGGCACTTTAGTGATGTCGACGGCACTGTACAGTTCGATCTAAAAAACCCAAATCAAACTCAATTTAACTTTGTTGTAGATACAGACAGTATTGATACTGGTTGGGAAGCCCGTGACAAGCATCTGAAAACCGATGAGTTTTTCAATGTTGAGAAGTACCCTACCATGAGCTTTAAATCCACTCAGGTTAACTTTATCAATCCACAACAAGCAAAAGTCACTGGCGACTTTACTTTACTTGGTCAAACCAAACCATTAACACTTAACCTAACGCTAAAGAAAATCGATAACAGTCCTTTGACCAAAGAGCCTGTGATTGGCTTCCGTGCCACAGGTAACATCGATCGTACAGCGTATGGCATGGATGCATACTCACAAGGCATCACCACCAACGTCCCTATTCAGATAGATGGCGAATTGGTAGAGAAAAAGTCAAAATAGACGTCATTCGCTATTAATCGCTTTTACTAGCAACAATAAAAAAGCAGCCCTTTTATAGAGGCTGCTTTTTTTGTCCAACAATAGCGTTATAAGATACTATTTGGTTGGAATAACATGCCAAACGTCAAATTTGTCATCACCATCTTTATCGCCCATTTTTGTATCATTAGCATAGAAGTATAATGGTTTACCATTCATCGCCCATTGATACTTACCATCTTCACGCTTGAACGCCGCAAACTGGCCAGAAGCTTTAGCATTGCTTGGTGCTTGGAAAATTGGCCACACAACTTGACACGCTGTGCCGCAATCTGACTTGTTCATTGAATCTTTGTCATAGGTATAAAGCGTCATGTAATTGGTTGCATCAACCAACACGCCATTTTGCTAGCGACAGGGCAGTGTTTTTATTGGTTGCTTGGACTTCGTGCGTGCCTGACATGTCATTTCCAACAACACTTTTTAGGGTCGTACAACCGGTCAATGCTAATACGCCAGTTAGTGCAGATAACATCATGATATTTTTCATAGCAACTTCCTTGTCATTTTGATAATTGTCATTTTGATAATTGTAATAGTAAATTTTATGAGCCGTTTTTATTTTTTGATGTGAAAGCGATAAAAACAAAGCTTTGATCTCACTTGAGCGAAATAAATATAGCACACAGTTTTTAGCGATGATGGCCATCAATATACAAACTTACAAAAGTGGCTGAATTTTACAAAATGCTTAAACACAAGCCTTTTTTGGCTACAGAAAACTGACCTTATCCCCATTCTCCAGATGCTGCACTCAACCTCGCCTATTAGAAACTGCCCAAGGCCACCTCACCTCGTTGACAAAACTCATGCATCTACTTACGTATTTGTCATCATATTGTCTGTAGTTCTTCGTAAAATGAACTTATAGAAATGAAGTATTACTACACAATGGACAATCCCTCTGTTGTGGCTTATAAATAAATATTGAACTTAGCGACCTTCGCACGCATATCAATAGTTACAAGACATTTAACGATTACACCGAGCATGGCCTGATGCAAATGCTACTAAGGATATAATGACGACAATGACTCAGTCTTCTAATAAAAATCACGCTCATTCTGTCAAACAAGATGATTCTTCTAAGGTGCTGTCTTATGGAGATCATCAAAACTCGCCAATCAAACGTCCTACTAAACGCGTCGGCATTTTGGGCGGCGGTACTGCAGGCTCAACGATTGCCATTCGCCTTGCGACACTAGGGCTTGAGACTTATTTGTTTGAGAAGAAAAAATCACTCATTGATGGCCCACCAATGTGTCATTTGCATGCTGGCGGCAACTTGTACCGCGAGATACCTGATGAAGATTGCGTGGCACTTCTCAAACAATGTATTGATATATTACGTCTCTATCCTTATACCATCGATGTTCGTCCTACTGTATTTGCGGTGCCGACACGCGATGAAGGACTGCCTGAAGACTTGCTGCCGCGTTTGGATATTTTGACAGAAGCTTATCAAGAGCTTATCGAGCAGGATGTCAACAATAAAGTACTTGGCGAACCTGAAGACTACTATCAACTCTATAGCCATGAGCAGTTGCTTGAGTTGTCTGAGCGTGAGCAAGTTGAAGTACCAAGTACGGTTGATGAGTGGATGATACCCGTTGCCAAATACTTAGACTTAAATAAGGTAAAATTTCCACTGATTGTCGTACAAGAATATGGCTGGAATATCTTTCGCTTGGCGGCTTCTGCGCAGTTGGCGCTTGAAGAATATGATCATGCCCATGTCTTTACTGACACCACAGTACAAAAAGTAGTCCCTGTGGATTGTGAAAACTGCACCAATGCCGATCACCATGTTACCAAATGGCGCATTGACTATCAGCAAGCAAACGACTCTCAAGCTGACTCTATCGAAGTCGATTATTTGGTCAATGCTTGCGGTTTTCGCACTGGTGTCATCGATGACATGGTCGGTGTTGAAGTCACGCGCATGGTCGAGTTTAAATCCTCTTATGTCACCCATTGGGGCGATGCAGGTGGACAGATACCTGAGATTATTGTTTATGGTCAACGAGGTACGCCCGAAGGCATGGCGCAGTTAACCCCCTATCCGGGTGGGTATTTTCAGATACATGGCATGAGTAAAGCCATTACCTTATTTGATGACGGTCTGGTCGCATCTAGCTCAGACAGCGCTCAGCCTAAACTACCACAGCAATACGTACACTATATCGAGGGATGGCTGGGACAAAGCGCCGCTACAAGCGCGTAGCCAGCAGGCGATTGAATATGTGGCTGAGTTTGTACCGACGTTCAATAGTGCACGCACTGTTGGCAATGCGCTATATGGTGGGCAGCAAATTCCTGGAGAAGATGATACGTTGCGAGTGGCTGACGTAAGCTTGTATTCTAATATACGTTACGCTCGTGCAGAAAATGTCAAAGCATCTTCGACTTTGATCGCCTCTGATCAGATAGTCACTGAGCTGACGACGCTGGGATTGATACAAAACGATACGCCAATGAATCGTAGCCGCTACGCACACGAATGGTCGTACTTGATACATAACGATGGTCTGGCTGTTGATAAGGTTGCACGTGTACTCGCTGAGCAGCGTGGATTTCCAATAGCAATGGCAGATGTCAATCACAGTATTCGTGAAGCAGCACTGGATGATCTCTCACCCGCTGGTGTATAGCAGGTATTAGTCATTTCTAGCGTTTACGGTTAGCTTTATGAATATAAAACTGACTATACAAAAGGAGCGGACAACCAATAATCGGTTATCTGCTCCTTTTTTACGTGACTGCTTTTTGCTCGATTTTATAAAGCTTAGCTGTTGCTACCAGCCATTTTTTCTGTATCTACATGATCATTGATAGTCACGACGGTCTGTAGCATCTCGATTGCCTCGCCAATCGTATTGCACACCACCAAACGATCTAAATCTTGCTGCTTCATAAACCCTTGCTCGGTGGTATATTTTAGATGCTCAATCATACGGTCATAAAAACCATTGATATTGAGAATAATCATTGGCTTTTCATGTTGATACAGCTGACGCCATGTGGCGATTTCCATAATTTCTTCTAGTGTGCCCAGTCCGCCCGGCAAGGTAATAAAGGCATCAGCATACTCTGCCATAACGGTCTTACGCGTGTGCATGGTATCGGTCAAATGCAAGCGAGTCAGCTGCTCATGAGCGATTTCGTGCTTGAGCATAAAGGTTGGAATGACGCCTACCGCCTCAGCACCGCCTTTGATGACCTCATCTGCGACCGCGCCCATGAGACCAATGCTAGCACCGCCATATACCAGTCCCATACCATTATCTGCCAACGCACTGCCAAGCTCGCGTGCTGCCTGCTCATACACATCATTGTTGCCCAAGCGTGAACCGCAATATACGGCCACTAGCGGCATGGACAAGGCAGACTTATCGACTGCTTTTTCAATATTGGTAATGTCTTTGCTCGTGATTACATCATAAGTATCATCGTTGATTTTCATTTGCATATGGTTTCCTTAATTTATCGATCATTTTTTATTGAGTGTTTGTTATTAGTAAAGGTCAAATACCACACGTTTCATTTATAGTGTTATGCACGCCATTTATAGAATGAGTTCAACCAAGTCATACAAAACTTGAAAGTCATATTTGAGTACCTGTCTCGCTAGTATTTATCTTAACATAAGCAATGCTACCACATAGTCACAACGATTTATCACTACGCAACAACTACATTTTAAAGATGGGAATTGACGACTCATCGCAGTTTAATAATCACTATCTACTCATAAAAAACATGAAGGTATCACGATGGATAATCACAACGCTGTTTCTGCCGCAAAGTATGCAGAAAGTATTATTAACAATCCTTTGATTAGTCCTAATATTGCTGATGGCACAACCAATATCGACACGTACTCGTTGAGCATCATGACTGATCGCAATCAGGCATTGGCAGCCACTGTCTATCGCCCTAAAGAGGGAATGACAAAAGCGATTATGATCGCGCCCGCCACCGGTATCAAACGCCATTTTTATCATAGCTTTGCTATCTATTTAGCAGAGAGCGGCTTTGGCGTACTGACTTTTGATAATGAAGGGATTGGTGAGTCGCTTTCGACCAATCTGGCAAAGTGTGATGCTTCGCTCATAAGTTGGGGGCGACACGATATGCCTGCCGTACTTGATGCGCTGCAAGATGAGTTTCCTGAAGCGTCTTATCACCTTATCGGTCATAGCGCAGGAGGGCAGCTTATCGGTTTGATGCCAAATTATCAGGGAGATTACGTCCGTATTCAATGTCGCGTGCTCTTCAGGCCGTATCAAAAACATGGGCATGCCTTATAAGCTCAAAGCCATGGGATTTATGGACGCCTTTATCCCATTATCAAACTTAACCTTAGGGTACACACCATCAGACAAAATCGGCATGGGCGAGCCACTACCGCGCGGCGTGGCTCGTCAATGGCGTGAATGGTGTAATGGCGCAGGCTATATCAAGACTGCTTTTGGTAAAAGTATACACACCCATTTTTACGATGCACTCAGCATGCCAGCATTGTGGCTTGGCTTTAGTGATGATGATATTGCCAATAGCGAAAACATGGATGACATGATACGCGTATTTACGAACATGCCCGTCGAAAAGCGGTTTTTAAATCCTGAAGATTTCGGATTAAATCATATCGGTCACATGCGCTACTTTAGCAGTAAAACCAATGCTAAAGCGCCTGAGCTGTGGCAAATGGCAGTAGATTGGTTTAGTAAAGGTGAATAGCGTTGTTCATCCATCAGTATAAGAGGCCGTCGCGACTGATATCATTTATTTGTATCAATACACAAAGTCGATAAATGCGCTTTTATTACTTAGCATTGTTTGTTTTTTCTGCTTCTATCCGCTTCTTTAGGGCAGAATACAGTGACGGCTGCATATTATGAATATTGCCTATCATCCATTTAACATAGCTGATAGGCACCTCTTTGATTGGCTTGCCTTTGTGTTTGCCAAATGGCATCTTGCTCACAGGCGTCGCTTTATTTGAGATAGCATGTGCCGCTGCAAAATCGGTCGGTGCAATCTCTAAACGCTCGCAGCAGGCTTGGTAAAGTAGATAACACATCCGCGCATCCCCTAGCGCATCATGAGCGGCAATCGTCATCATGCTCGCCTCGCCCTTACCCAATAATTGCTCGATACACTTAGACTGACCATAAGCGCGCCACTCTGGAAAGGCAGCACGCGCGAGTCTCACAGTACAAATCAGCTTAGCAGAAGGGCTGCCAATCACTCGCCAATCAAAGCGTACATTATGACCAATCAAATACTCTGGCAGCTCAAACTGATCCAACTCAAAACGCTCAAGACCAGCCACGTCAGCATCAGTAATACCATGCACCTTGATGACGGCAGGGGGATATAGAGCGGCCGCTATTGAAGTACTTCATCCATTCAAATCCAGTTGCCACGTTGATCGTCGCCACTTGAATGGGTCTCGGATCACGGCCTTGATCGGTTTCAGTATCGATGACAAGCGCTGTTTCAGCCATAGTAGCCGTATCTGTCATGTCAGCGGTGTTCAAAGCATCATTCATAAAAAATTAACCATTCGTAGCACCATCATCGCTCAACCGAAGCGTTAAGTAGATAAAGTTATATTTGCTGTGCTTGTATTTAACCACACCTGTATTTATGGGGATAAAAGCCATAGATAACAATGCGATACATACCTTAGCAGATAGGGCTTTTATAATATTAGCTCATATAATATAAAACAGATAAGAGACATCAATGCTAGCAGATGGAAAAAACCAACCACCGAAGCCTTCTTTTGTCAGTCGTGTACTCGGCGTACTGATTAAGGCGGTTGTATTGCTAGGGTTTTTATTTGTCTTTGATAAGCTGCTACCCAGCATTAGCGAGCAGACCCAATCGTTTGTGGTCGCCAAATGGCAGCAGATGAGCCTATTACAACAAGAACTGCCAACAGAGAACAGCTTGCCAAATCCGCTACCAGACAAGCGTCTGACCGATACGTGGGGTGCGGCACGCAGTCAAGGGCGCTCACATGAAGGCATCGATATCTTTGCAGAACGTGGCACGCCGATACAGTCAACCACGCAGGGAATTGTGAGTAAGGTTGGTGAGAATAACTTGGGTGGGCGCGTGGTCGTCGTGGTAGGGGCCTGGCGGTGCTGGTCATTATTACGCGCATCTAGAAGACTATGCCGATATTGCGCCCAATGATTGGGTCAATCAAGGCGATATTATCGGTTATGTGGGTGACAGCGGTAACGCAAAGGGACACCGCCACATGTACATTACGGTATTTATATCAATGGCAGTGCCGTCAACCCTTACCCGCTGTTGCAAAAAGACTAGGTATACTAAATTAGGCATGCTAAATAAATCCGCATGACGAGTCTAAACAATATGGGCAAGGCCTGTACTAATTTGTCGCAGCCGATCTCACATACGCGGCTGGAAATACCACACTAAATGTCGACCCCTCTCCCTCTATTGAGTCAATCTGCAACTGCGCCTCGTGCTGATGCAAAACGTGCTTCACGATAGCCAGCCCTAATCCTGTACCGCCTGTGGCACGACTACGCCCTTTATCAATACGATAAAAGCGCTCCGTCAAACGCGCAATATGCTCTGGTGCGATACCAAGTCCATCGTCCTCAACGGCAAATCGGCACCCATCCGATGTCTGCGTCCAACTGATGGTAATATTACCGCCTTTTGGCGTATATTTAATCGCATTAATGACTAAGTTGGACAAGGCGCTGATCAAGTACACCTCCGACCCATATAACCCGTCATAGGTATCTATGTGCAAATGAATGGTGTGCTTGTACGCTTGGTTATATGCCTGTGCATCATCATAGATATTGGTGAGGAGTTTGGTCATATCGACATCATTAAACTCATGCGTCTCTTCGATTTCAATCTTGGAGAGCAGTAATAAGTCATTTACGATTCGATTCATACGGGCTGTTTGCTGGGTCATCAGCTCAAAACCGCGACGCCACTGTGGCGGCATGTCTGGTTGGTGAGAGAAGTTCTCCAAATAGCCCATCATTACTGTCAGCGGCGTGCGTAGCTCATGAGAGACATTCGCCACAAAGTCTTGGCGCATTTGCTCTAAATGCTGTACGCGGGTCACATCATAAATAAACAATAGCTTCTCGTCACCAAAAGGCGTGAGCTCACACTTTAGATAACGACTGGGATCGCGCCACGATTCTATATGAATACCATCATTGGGCAGGGTGGTGTTTTGATAGTACTGGCGAAACTCGGGCACAATGATAAAGTCAAACACACTTTGGCCTTTGTCAGCTGGCTGCAGTGACAAGAGATCCTGCGCCGCCTGATTCCACCACTCTAACCCATCATCTTCATTCAGTAAGATGACCGCATCTCGCAATGCTCGCAGCGCACTTCTGATTTTCTCTAATTGCTCCGCCGCATTTTGGCTAGCGATTTGTGCTGGCGCATCTTGCTGGTCATTATTATAGTTATGGTCTTTTTTCTTTTTTGCTGGCGCTATCTTGTTCATTTCTTATCCTTACCACTATCCGCTATTTTATTTATTGTTATGGTGGCATTGTTCATACAAGATCAAGTTATCAAAAATCAACTTATATAAGATTAGCTTGGCTCAATAAGACTAGAGAACCGATAGCCTGTACCGCGCACCGTTTGTATCAATGTATCACAATCATAAGGACGCAGTAGTTTACGTAGACGCTTGATATGTACATCAATGGTTCGATCTTCGATATAAACGTTACCGCCCCAAACCTGATCGAGCAGCTGCGTTCTTGTGTAAGCGCGCTCTGGGTGACTCATAAAAAATGCCAGTAGACGATATTCTGTCGGGCCGACCTCGATGACTTTTCCTGCGGCTGTCACGCGCTGGCTTTTGGTATCGAGACTCAGCTGACCAATTTCGATAGGCTTGTCGCTACTCATCGCGCTACTACGGCGCAAGACGGCTTTGATTCTGGAAATCAGCTCGCGCGTCGAAAAAGGCTTGGTCATGTAATCATCTGCACCTGCATCTAGGCCGTGAACCTTGCTGTCTTCTTCGCTTTTGGCCGTTAGCATAATGACGGGTATCTCAGAGAGCATCTCATCGCTTTTGAGCATACGACAAAAATCAACACCGCTCTTGTCTCCGGGCAACATCCAATCTAATAATATTAATGACGGTCTATGATCGACCACTTGCTGATGCGCTTCTGATACGTCAGCCGCTTGTAGGCTATCAAACCCAGCCATTTCTAGCGTCATCACAACCATTTCACGAATCGCAGGTTCATCTTCAACAATCAAAATTTTCTCATTATACATAGGACATTCTCGGTGTTAGCGGACAAAATCTGGCATATAAAAAGGCGATAAATACTCACCAGTCTCTATCTATTAAACGGATTAATTATGACAGCCTGATGACACTCTGATGTCAGATCTCCAATAGAAAATTAAGTGGTCCATCATTGATGCTTTCAACTTGCATATCAGCGCCAAACTGACCAGTGGCTACATTCGGATACTGGGTTTTGGCATAGTCGATGAGTTGCTCGAACAGCACTTGGGCCGCATCAGGTGCCATCGCGCCATCAAAGTCAGGGCGGCGACCTTTATCCGTTTTTGCCATCAGCGTAAATTGTGACACTAATAACAATCCGCCGCCGACTTGCTGGACGTTTTTATCCAGTTTACCAAATTTGGCAGGATCGTCATCATTTTCAAAAAATGCGATAGGTCAATATTTTGTCAATCATTCGCTTGGCGGCGGCGAAATCATCATCATGACCCAACCCAATATAGGCCAATATCCCATGATCAATTTTGCCAACACAATGCTCATCGATAGTGACGCTAGCACGGCTCACTCGTTGTATCAGTGCTTTCATTTACGACCTTCTTTATTTATAAATGGCTTACAGTTTATGGTCAGACAATAATACGCTGTCCATGATAAAATATGGCCATTAACTTGCCTATGCAATAATGACATCACATCCTATTTTGGTAGCCTTATTATGAATGTATTTACCACCTTACAACAGCTGGTACCGCAGCAAAAGCTCAGTAAAGTCGCTGGACGTTTGGCCGCCAGTCGTCATCCTTATGTCAAACGCACCTTTATCCGTGGTTTTGCCAAAGCTTATAATATCAGCCTAGATGAGTATGAGCGCCAGAGCCTTAATGCTTACGAGAGTTTTAATGACTTTTTTACTCGTGAACTAAAAGAAGATGCTCGCACCATCGATACCACCGCAAACGGCATCGTTAGTCCTGCTGACGGTATCATCTCTCAGCTTGGGCAAATTAAAGATCATAAAATGCTACAAGCCAAAGGGCGTCACTATGACGTTGGCCAATTGCTGGCTGATAGCGAAGATGGCCGTTATTTTGCCGATGGTAGTTTTGCGACAATCTATCTAGCTCCTAGCAATTACCACCGTGTTCATATGCCATTTGCCGGTACGCTGACCAAGACTCGCTATGTCCCTGGTACGCTGTTTTCGGTCAACAATACCACGGCAGCTAATGTGCCGGACTTGTTTGCACGTAATGAGCGTTTGGTCTGCATGTTTGATACCAAGTATGGCAAAGCGGCCGTTGTCATGGTAGGCGCTATGATTGTCGCTGGTATCGAAACCGTCGCCACTGGCAAAATTACCCGCACGGATGATATACAAGAAGCGGATCACGATATGCAGTTTGCGGCAGGTGATGAGCTTGGTCGTTTTTATTTAGGATCAACGGCTATCGTAGTGTTGCCAAAAGCAGCAAAAGCCGATTGGCAAGAGACCATGAAAGCCAATAGTTTTGTAAAAATGGGTCAATTACTGGGTGTCACGAAACCGTAATTTATTTCTAATATAATAAGAAATAAAAGCCCAGTGAAGCGTATATCACAATGCTCAACTGGGCTTTTTTTATACCTAGCGTTTTTATAGATTTACGCGTCGATCAACCATCCTTGCTGGGTCGCATAGTCAATATTGTGTGATAGCCATTTATGAATAGGAGCAAAGCTGTCTTGAATAAACGCATGTGCACCTGCGACTTGACTACGTGTCACTCCAAGCTCACGCCACGTTTTGCCTTCAGTATTTAAGTTGAGCAAAAATGGCAGTAAGCGATCGACCACTTTAAGTAGCGCAGTCTCTTTACTACTGCCTGTCTCTTGCGCCTCCCAAATCTCACTCAAATTGCCAATCCCATTGCCGCGTTCGCCTTGCAATCTGGCGATACCCGCTCGCTCCTCAACATGTGCATCATGACGCGAGTCGGCGTACAAAAACGTATCGCCCGCATCAATCTCGCCCAAATCATGTACCAGTGCCATCTTTAGCAATTGTTCATGATTGACATCCAGCTCAAACAACTCAGCGATCGACCAGCATGCCATTGCTAAGTGCCAAGAATGTTCGGCAGAGTTTTCTCTGCGATCAGTCTCAGTCACGTAACTACGGCGATTCACGCGTTTGAGCGCATCTAGCTCTAGTAAGAAATGAGTGACGTCCTCTATATCGATAGTTGCAACGGATTTTTGATCGGTCAATGACGTCAGTGTGTTTGAAGACATATTTCTCTCTGATTTTTTGATAATTTTACACATTACGGTGTGGCTAACAACAAAATAGCGCTGATGTTATCAAGCGCTATCTCTTATAAGTCATTGGGTCAAATGACTGAGCACCCTATTATATAACCATCTACTTAATCAAATTCAGAATGGTTTTGAAAGCAGGGTCTTCACTGCTACGGCACAACTCAAACAAAATGGTTTCTACTGTCGAGATTATCCCACCTGCACGGCGAATACGGCGAATGGCTTGTTTTTTGTCGTATGGAAAACGCGAGCCAACGGCATCGCCAATAATGACCGGTTGCATACCATTGTCTAGCAAATCAAGCGCGGTCTGTAGCACACAGACGTGTGCCTCAACTCCGATAAGCAATACGGTACTACGGTTTTGCTGCGCTAAATGATGCCATGTGTCATTGTTATCGCAGGCACTAAATGTGACTTTTTCAAAGCTCTTTGCATTGTCGCCCTCTAGCACATCACGAAGCTCTGGCAAGCTATCGCCCAATCCTTTTTTATACTGCTCGTTGAGCATGATGGGAATACCAAGCGCTTGCAGTCCTTTGATTATGGTCACTGTTTTTTTGACGATATTTTCGTGATCATAAATGTACGGCGTGAGGCGTTCTTGTACATCGATAATCATCGCTTGGGTGTTTTCACGAGCAATTCGGTAAGTACGATCAGTAATCATGGTAGACATAGTACACTCCTTGTACGACTGATATTTATTATAAAAAGCTATTTTAGAATGGTCATTATTAGAGTTGTCATCAATAACATCTTAGCTCAGCTCACCCTTATTTAGTCACAGTTTCTTGAATGCGTCAATGGAGATAATTTTCATACGTACCTGTGTGCTCTTTACTACGCCAAGCATTAACTCGCTCATTATATTCACAAAAAACCCCCAGCCATCACGGCTAGGGGTCATTATTAGAATATTTTTAATCAACAAATGTTACAAACTGGTTGCCGATTTTAAAATTAAACACGCTCGATAATAGTGGCGATACCTTGACCAAGACCGATACACATGGTTGCAAGGCCAAGCTCGGTATCTGACTGCTCCATTGCATTGAGCAATGTCACTGTGATACGAGCACCTGAACATCCTAGTGGATGACCTAGAGCAATCGCGCCACCGTTGATGTTGACGATATCTTGCTTGTCCGTCAAGTTCAACGCTTTTAAGACTGATAGGCCTTGTGCGGCAAAGGCTTCGTTTAACTCGATGGTTTGCATGTCATCGATGCTCATGCCAGCACGCTTCAAGGCTTTGTTGGTGGCTGGTACAGGACCATAACCCATAATCGCTGCGTCACAACCAGCGACAGCCATGCTACGAATACGAGCGCGAGGCTTTAGACCAAGATCTTTGGCTTTTTGCGCGCTCATGACTAGCATCGCTGACGCACCGTCAGAGAGTGCAGAGGACGTCGCAGCAGTCACTGTACCGCCTTTTGGATCAAACGCTGGACGTAGCTTTTGCATTTGCTCCATCGTCGCATCTGGGCGAATCACTTCATCGACGGTACATAGCTGCAGGCGGCCATCTGCATCATGACCTTCGATGCCGATGATTTCATTATCAAAACGGCCTTCAGTGGTCGCAGCCCATGCACGGCGATGCGATTCAAGACCAAACGCATCTTGCTCTTCACGCGTAATGCCATTCATACGGCCTAGCATCTCAGCGGTCAACCCCATCATATTTGAGGCTTTTGCATAGTGCTTAGAAGCGGCAGGGTTTAGATCAATACCATGCATCATGCCGACGTGACCCATGTGCTCAACACCGCCAATGATAAACACATCACCTTGGTTGGTCATGATTTGTGCAGCTGCGGTATGTAGTGCCTGCATAGATGAGCCGCACAGACGGTTAACCGTTTGTCCACCAGCAGTCTTTGGAATACCTGCCAATAGGCCAATGTTACGACCGATGTTCATGCCCTGCTCTAGTGTTTGGTTGACACAGCCCCAGATAATATCTTCGATGTCATTGGTGTCGAAGTCGTTACGTTCTACTAGCGCGCGTACCAGTTCAGCGGATATGGTATCCGCACGTACATGGCGGAACATACCATTTTTAGATCTGCCCATCGCTGAGCGCACGCCATCTACGATGACCACATCTTTTGGACTTAAAGTTGTCATACTATCTTCCTTTTCAATTTTTATTGTCAGTGTTGTCGATTTAATCGGGCTCTATAGCCATCTATCACGCGATCCGTACATCAGTACGATAACTATCTAGATGTTTTCGCGCTGGATATTATCGCGGCAGGCCAGACCTGATAAAACCGACCAAAACGGTGCGTCTGCTATTTTTTTATCACCGATAGCGACGTCAGCAAACGCACCCCACTTATCCTAATACGGTATGCTCGTTACGCTGTGGCGTAAAAAGTCTCGCCAGCGGCTGCCATGTCGCGAATCTTTTGCGGCGCTTCATAGGCTTTGCCAAGGTGTGCGTATTTTTCGCATAGTGCCAAGTAATTATCGAGACCCATTTGGTCGATATAACGACAAGGACCACCGCGGAATGGCGGGAAACCGACACCCATAATCATTGCCATGTCAGCCTCGGCAGGCGTGCTCACGATGTTGTCTTCTAGGCAGCGAACCGTTTCGTTGCAGAAAGCCAGCATAGTGCGGTCGATGATGGTTTGATCATCAAACTCTTTTTGTCGCTATCTGTCGTGGTTTTAAGTAGCTCATAAGTGGCGTCGTCAGCGACTTTCTTTGGCTTACCGCGCTTGTCAGTTTCATACTTATAGAAACCTACGCCGTTTTTCTGACCCAGACGCTCGTTTTCGTATAGATGCTGGATGGCACCTTTGTAGTCAGGTTTCATGCGATCTGGGAAACCATCTGCCATCACTTCTGCGCCATGTACACCTGTATCTAGACCGACCACGTCGATTAGGTATGCAGGGCCCATTGGCCAGCCGAATTTTTCCATGACTTTATCAACATGGGTAAAGTCAGCACCTTGCTTGAGCAATAAATCAAACGCGCCAAAGTATGGGAACAATACGCGGTTGACCAAGAAACCTGGGCAGTCGTTGACCACAACTGGCACTTTGCCCATTTTTGAGGCGAGTGCTACGGTAGTCGCGATGGCTTCTTCAGAAGATTTTTCACCGCGAATCACTTCAACGAGTGGCATGCGATGTACTGGGTTAAAGAAATGCATACCGACGAAGTTCTCTGGGCGATCAAGCGCCTCAGCAAGATAGGTGATAGAGATAGTCGAGGTGTTTGACGCTAGGATGCAATCGTCTTTTACTAGCCCTTCTACTTCTTTTAGAACTGCACGCTTCACATTTGGATTTTCTACGACCGCTTCGATAACGATATCAGTCTCGCTAAAGTCACCATAGTTCAAAGTAGGACGGATGCGGCTTAAGGTTTCACCCATTTTCGCTGGGGTCATCTTCTTACGTTCAACCATTTTACCAAGCAGTTTGCTGGCTTCGCCCATACCAAGATCTAATTGCTCAGACTTGATATCTTTCATGATAATTGGCAAGCCTTTGCTGGCCGCTTGATACGCGATACCGCCACCCATGATACCAGCGCCTAGTACAGCGGCCTCATTGATATCGTGTGCAAGCTTGCTGTGTTTTTTGGCCAGTTTTTGACTAGCTGATCGTTTAAGAATAGACCAACCAAGCTCTCTGCTTGCGGGGTTTTGGCCGCTTTGGCAAAGCCAGCAGCTTCAACTTCAATCGCTTTGTCACGTGGTAGGTTGACGTGCTTTTCAATCGCTTCAATAGCAAGAGCTGGTGCTGGGTACTGCTTAGGATTGGCTTTAGCAAAATAGCACCTTTGGCACTATTAAATGCCATAGCTTGCTCAAGCTGGTTTAGCTTAACAGGAGCCAGTTTTTCTTCACGTTTTGCTTGCCAATCAAGCTCACCTGAGATACATTTTTGACCAAATCAATGGCTGCATCTTGCAAGTCGTCAGCTGGTACGGTTGCATCAACCAAGCCGAGTTTTAGCGCATCAAGTGGTTTTTTTGGTGTGCCAGTGGCGATAAGCTCAAGCGCGTTATCGATACCAATGATACGCGTACTACGAACCGTACCACCGAAGCCTGGGAAGATACCTAGCTGAGTTTCTGGTAGACCGATAATCGCTTTGTCACTCATGACGCGGTATTCACAAACCAAGGTCATCTCACAGCCGCCGCCCATTGCCGCGCCATTGATGGCCGCCACTTTCGGGAATGGCAAATCTTCAAAACGATTGAAAGCGTCATTGATATGAACGACCCAATCTTTGATATCGCTTTCTGATTTTTTGAAAGAAGCCACAAACTCTGTGATATCAGCACCAGCGATAAACACGCCTTTGCCTGAAGTGACGATAAGACCTTTGACGTCGTCCGCTTTTTCTAAAGCAGTAACGGCTTCACCAAACTGTTTGTTGGTTTCGGCATCAAATTTGTTCACGCTCTCATTTTCGGCGTTGTAGTGCATGTTGGCGATGCCATCTTCTAGCATTGTCACCGTGATGCGATTTCCTTGGTATACCATTTGAAACTCCTTTCTATATAACGAAAGCTACGTTTTGAATTAAAATAAATAGCCAGTTACTGTTAGTAAAATGGGTAATAGCACTGTGCGCCGCCTTCAAGACAAACATCGTCATAAAGACAAACACATAGAGGGCGCATCAGTGAAGGTGTCTTTATTATCCAGCGCTCATGATTTGATACTTATTTTGACGTCTCTTGTACCCCATCACACGGCGCTTCATTTATATGTTGCAAATACCGCTATTAAAATACTGACTGAGACATGGTCTAACACTGATAATTGCTGAAGTAATACGCTCAGTAAAAACCCATTACGGTCAACATCAGACCATTTTCACGTCAATTAGTGTAGGGGATTATGCCCCCAACTGTCACAAGCTAATGCCATACTCGCAAGTCACTCTTAAATCACCTGTAGGCATTTACCTTATGCGCAAAGTGTTTTAGTGAATACTTGTATACTGAGTTACTATTTTGAATGTATTCGGTCTTGCTCGTCTTTACGGTCTACCACCTCAAGGGTGATAAACCGTTGGTGTAGCCCAATTAATATAATTTACTTAGCTTGCGCTTTTATCAAAACATATTCAACCGGCAAGTGACATCAGCGATGCGTAACCAAGACTTGTTGTAAGATTACGATTGTACTGCCTCGTTTTTGGATAAATCAGAGCTATAAAATGCAAAAAACAAACGATTGATACCGTGTCTCACACGAGCAATATGGCCTATCATGCTACACTAATACCGTTTTTACCTTGTCCTTAATAAGTTTTCATTGTATCCCTGATAAATGGTTGGATTATGACGGTTTCCCTTACTTCTAGCGCTACCTCTTCTGGCTTTGCCCCTTTTAACGCTGTCTCTTTTCAAAGCACTGAGCAATTTCATAGTGCTGTGCGCGCGCAACTGACGCAAGATATTGAGGTCTTGTTTGCTTATGCCAAGCTGCCTAGTCCACTGGTAGATGCCTGTCGTTATGTCATGACGGGACAAGGTAAATTGGTGCGCCCATTGATGGTTGCCAGTGCTTTTGCCAGTATTAATAGCGGTAATAGTGAACGTACAGGCGAGCGCAATGACGACATCGACATGCTCAATGCTGATCTGGACTCATTGCTAGAAAACGACTCAGACTATGATATGTCGCGCCGTGCTGCATTGGCCGTAGAGCTACTACATACCTATTCGTTGGTGCATGATGATTTGCCATGTATGGATGATGACGAGCTGCGACGTGGGCAACCGACTGCTCATATTGCCTTTGATGAAGCGACGGCACTGCTAGCAGGAGATGTATTGCAGACGCTCGCGTTTGAAGTATTGACCGCGGAAATGCCAACCTTTGCGCCATTCGATGCCAATATCGCAAGTCAGCTATTGGCCATATTTGCCCCGCGCGCTAGACGCATGGTATCTGGGCAAATGCTGGATCTGAATGCCGAAGCCAGTACTGATATTGTGCAAAACGATTTAGAAGCCATCCATCGTGACAAGACAGGTGCACTGATTGAAGCGGCCATGCTTATGGGCGGCGTCTGTGCTGGCGCAACGGCTCCACAGCGTATGGCATTGCAAGAGTGCGCCCAATATATCGGTCTTGCCTTTCAAGTTCAAGACGATGTATTGGACGTCACGATGACGACAGATACGCTTGGTAAGCCTGCGGGTAGCGATGAAAAATTGGACAAATCTACCTATGTAAAACTGATGGGCGTCGATGACGCGACCAGCTATGCGCAATCGCTATTTGATGGTGGGCGCGCGGCTATCAGCCGTGAACTTAGCAATAATCAAGACAACACTGTCAAAAACAATGATGCGCTACTGGCATTGATTGAATGGCTGTGGTCACGTAAGAAATAGCTAGTGAATAGCCGCTGAATAAAAACAGCTCAGAAAGTTTTATCACCTCAAACGGCAGTGAGTGGTCAACATGGACAGTAACCCTACCCCGCGCATTTACCTCGGCACTGGTGGCTATAGCGACACGGATTTGCTCGGCACGCTGTACCCACAAGGCACCAAAAAAGCGGACTTTTTACGTGAATACGCCAAACAATACGGTGCAGTCGAAATAAACAGCACATTCTATGCGCCCATCGGGCAAAAAAGCCTTGCGGGGATGATTGATAAAGCTTACACACAAGCTAATAGCCAGTTAAAATTTGCCGTTAAACTACACCAAGACTTTACTCATGCACGTAAAGGCACTGCCGCACACGCACAGGCTTTTCTTAACGCCTTGTCGCCACTTGTTGAAGCGGATGCGTTAGCGCCGTTACTGCTCCAGTTCCCACATGGCTTTGACCGTACTCGCGAGCATCGTCTGTACTTGGCAGAACTTGTCAGCTGGTTTAAGGACTATCCGCTTGCCATCGAGTTTCGTCATAACGGCTGGCACACGCCGCAAGTAATCGATAGCTTTAAACAGCAGGGGCTGATTTGGTGCAGTGTCGATTATCCTAAAGTCAGCGGGCTGCCGCCCTCGCGCCTGATATTTACCGAACGTACGGGCTATCTGCGAATGCATGGCAATAATCTGAACTGGTGGGATGCGATGAGCGCGGCTGATCGTCATGATTATCGCTACTCTGAGGCTGAGATGAACGACTGGGCGCAAGCGATTACCAATCAGCGTCAGCATTTTGATACGCTCTATATCTTTTTCAAAATACGGTGAAGGCGCATGCTTATTATAATATTGCGATGCTGCGAGAAGCGTTGGGTAATTTTGGGTTTGAGGTTTTGTAGGATTAAGTTTAAATAATAATCTTAACTATATTTGTAGGCTGGGTTTTTAACCCAGCATTTTATCTTGCAAAGTTTCAAAGCTAGGTTAAAAAACCAAATTACGTCTACTAAATATTATCAACTGGTATCAATTATGAAACATCGTTTTGTACTTACCCTAGTCTTATTATCTTGCTTTCAATTGGGTTGTGTCAGTACAACAAAAAGTATAGATATAAATAAAAATAATATGGAACAAAAAGACGTTATTGTAGAGCCAGCCAAAGTTGTTATAGAAGAAAAAAAAGCTCGTAAAAGACCGACTGATCTTTTTACTCATTATCCATCTGAGTCACAGATGGTGGCTATTATCTATGGCGAGTTTGTACTTAAAAATAATTGTCTATTGCTTGAGCTTACTGGACAAGATGCTTTTATAACCCCTGTCTTTCCTCAAGGCAAAGCCACTTTTTTAATAGAGGAAAATGCTGTTATGCTAGGAGATATTAAAGTGCCATTGGATGTACAAGTAGGCACAGGCGGCGGCGCTTTACCTAAAAATAACGTGGTTTATGCTACTAAAGGTGATGCGTCATGCCTAACAGATAGAGTGTTTATAACAGATGCTGATGTGATTGCTATTGAAGAGGACACAACAATTAAATAAGGTCTATATTCATTAGCGGCTCCCAAACTGTCCATTAAAACCAAAAAAGGACGCCTCTCAGCGTCCTTTTTTATTAATCGAAACTTAAGCGTTAAGATTACTCTTCAACGCCTGCGTCTTGACCTTTATATTTTGCGTTTGCGTAGTCCCAGTTTACGAGCTTGTCTAGGAAGGTATCTACGTAGTCAGGGACGACGGTTACGGTAGTCGATGTAGTATGCGTGTTCCCATACATCACAAGTCAATACAGCGACTTGGTCGTGCGCTAGTGGGGTGTCTGCGTTGCCAGTTTTGGCGATAGACAGTTTGCCACCCACTTTATCAGCGACTAGCCATGCCCAGCCTGAACCGAACTGTGAAGTTGCCGCATTTTTGAACTCTTCGCGGAACTTGTCATAGCTGCCAAAATCTTCTTCGATTTTTGCTTTTAGATCGCCAGTAGGTTCGCCGCCGCCGTTGGTTGGCGTCATGCAGTTCCAGTAGAACGTGTGGTTCCATACTTGAGCGGCTTGGTTGAACATACCTTGCTTGCTGTCATCTTTAGCAGTCGCTTTGATGATTTCTGGTAAGGTTTTGTCTTCTAAACCAGAACCTGGTAGTAGCTCATTTAACTTGTTTACGTAAGCAGCATGATGCTTGTCATGATGATATTCTAGCGTCTCGGCACTGATATGTGGCTCTAGCGCGTCTTTTGCATATGGGAGATCTGGTAAAGTAATATTTGACATAATTATTTTATCCTTGCTTATTTGTCCACTCATACTACTGTCTCTCTAAATACAGACATACCTAAAATAGATACGCCTTAAGAATAGAAACACTTGGTATCGAGCTAAATTGGCTGAGTTGATTGTTTGAAGTGAATGTTATCGCTTAATACACGTGATTGCTTAACACTGTATCACGTATTATTATGAATCCAAAATTAACCTAGCTGTTATTGTTCGTCCAAAAGCCAAGTGTTTGACTCTATAGACTTATATTAACTTAATATTCACAAGCTATAAGATATATTTCACTGTAGCTTGGTCACTATTATAACAACAGCCCCTAATAATATCAGTTACCAAATGTTATAGCTCGTATATTCTGCATCGTCACTGGTTATTTATTCAACGATGACCTTTTACCTCGTCAAACCCTATGCCATCAGTACTAACATCGTTATCGAGGTCGATCTTATAGCATCTATAAAAATGCCAAAAGTTAAAGCTCGGCTAATTCATTCATATTTTTTATATAACGGAACGACCCTATGAGCACTACCGATACCGTACAACTTGCTCCCCAATCAACCTCTAATAACCAGTGGGTGCTGGCCAGCAATAACAAAGGCAAACTGGCTGAGTTTAAACGGCTATTTGCCGAAGCGAACTTGGACGTGACGATTGTCCCGCAAGGTCAGCTCAATATCGACGATGCGATAGAAGATGGGCTCAGCTTTGTCGAAAACGCCATTATCAAAGCCCGTCATGCCAGCCGTCTGAGCGGCTTGCCTGCGATTGCTGATGACTCAGGACTGTGCGTGCCTGTACTCGGTAATGCCCCCGGCATCTACTCGGCGCGCTATGCTGGCGAGCACGGTAACGATGACAAAAACAACGCCAAGCTCATTGCTGACTTGCAGCCGCTACGCAACGCCCAGCCTGACACACCGATTGAGGGTATGTTCGTTTGCGTATTAGCGATGGTGCGTCATGCAGATGACCCATTACCGATTATCGCTCAAGGCTTATGGCACGGTGAGATCTTAGACGCACCGCATGGCGACGGCGGTTTTGGCTATGATCCATTGTTTTGGTTACCTAATCTACAAGCCAGTGCGGCAAGCCTAAGCGCGGCTGATAAAAATCGTCTCAGTCATCGGGGGCAGGCTATTCAGCAATTATTGGCACAACTGCCTTTATAGGTTCTCTTATAAAAACTTTATAGGTTCTCTTGTAAAATAAGTGCGCTTGTCATCGCAAAAAACCTTAGAAACCCTGCCGTCAAAGAGATAATTTTTACTTTAATAAGCAGATAGATTATACTGTTCTACTTTTAAAATTTTGTTGAAGGCCGTTATTTGCCTGTATAATTCACCAAAAAGCGTTATTATGCGGTGCATTAACGGTTTATAACTGATATTTGGTAACCCTGACAACTTCGACAGTGTCACCCTTTGGTATCAGCGGCGATTGCTACTGGTGCTGATTTTGAAGTGGCGGGCTTATCATTATCCCCTATTTATTCCAGCGACAACCGTCGTACACGCCCGTAATTTGAGGCACGGTTTGTCTATTACCATTTAACCCAAGTACTATCTCATTAATCAAACGTACTACTTAATCCTAAAGGTGTAATGAACATGGCTACAGATTTGCAAGTCACAACCAACAAGCTATCTAATAAAGAGACTCAGCTCACGGTTAAAGTACCCGTTGAAAAATTCAAAACAAAGTAGAAGGCCGCATCAGTTAAGTGGCGAAAACCGCCAAAATCGACGGTTTCCGTAAAGGCAAAGTGCCAATGTCGCACATCCGCTCACAGTACGGTGCAGGCATCCAGCAAGAAGTGATCAACGATGTGATCCGTGATACGGTCTTTGAAGCGATCAAATCTGAAGACATCCGCGCGGTTGGCATGCCAAACATCGACGACGTCAAACTTGAAGACGATTTCTTGGTGTATCAAGCCACCGTTGAAATCTTCCCAGAAATCGACGTACAAGGTATCGATGAAATCGAAGTTGAGCGTCACACGGCAACCGTCAGCGACGAAGACGTCGACACCATGATCGAAAACCTGCAAAAGCAGCGTCAAGAGTACGTTGAGAAAAAGGTAAAGCGACTAAAGATACTCAGGTCACTTTCGACTTTGAAGGTTCAATCGACGGCGAGAAGTTTGAAGGCGGTAGCGCTGAAGACTTCAAACTAGTCATCGGTAGCGGCCAGATGATTCCAGGCTTTGAAGACGGTATCAAAGGCATGAAAGCTGGCGAAGAAAAAATTATCGATGTGACTTTCCCAGAAGATTATCAAGCTGAGAACCTAGCTGGTAAAGAAGCTCAGTTCAAAATCAACGTAAAATTGGTTGAAAAACCTAAGTTACCTGAGATCGATGATGCTTTCCTTGAGCTATTTGGCGTGACTGAGGGCGGCGTAGATAAACTAAAAGAAGACGTACGCAAAAACATGGAACGCGAAATCAAGAACGCCGCGCGTAGCCAAGTGAAGCAAGCGACTTTTGATGCATTGCTAGAAAAGAACGAGTTTGACGTACCAAGCGCCATGCTAGAGCAAGAAATCGAGCGTCAGCGCAACATGATGATGCAACGTTTTTCTCAGCAGTTTGGTGCGAGCGCTGATAGCTTCGATAAAGACATGCTGCCAAATGAGCTGTTTGAAGAGCAAGCGCTACGTGCAGCCCGTCTTGGTATCATCGTTGCCCGTGTTATCGACACCGAAGGTCTAGAAGTGGATCAAGAGCGTGTTGAAACCTTCATCAAAGAAGCGGCTGAAAACTACGAAGATCCAGCGGAAGTAATCGAGTACTACACCAATGACAAGCAGCAACGCGCTAACATTGAGTCTGTGGTACTAGAAGACCAAGTAGTAGATTACTTGATCAGCCAAGGCAAAGTGACTGACAAAGAAGTCAGCTACCAAGATTTGCTAGCGGCTCAGCAACAACAGCAGCAAGGTATGTAATCTAGACTGAGCGCTGTATGGTGTTAAACCATAACACCATACAGCACGCTTGTTCTACATATCAAAAATACGGCCCCGATCATCGATCGGGGCCGTATTTTTGTGCACGCTCAATGGCTTTTTTGATTAACCAATCGCTAGCATGGTCGTTACGCAAGACGCATCAGCTAAGACTACGCTCAAAGTCTTGCAATAATACACCCTATACTAGAGCAGGTACAAACACCGCACCCAGTCCAAGTACGACCAGACCACGCTGTAACCATAAGTTATTGCCTAGGCGCTGCTGTAGCTGCTGGCTGACCAACGTACCAACTGCATATAGCGCCAGCATCGTCACTAGCATCCCTGCATAAAAACCCAACTGACCACTTACGCCAGCATTCGCTGGTACTTCAAGGGCATGTGCCAATCCGTGAAAGACTGCCAAACCACCAAAACCAAACAACGATAGTTGCTGGATGCTTGGCGTATGCGCTGGCTGCGTACGCGCTGAAAAAAGCTTCTTGTCGACTCTTATCACTCATCAAAATCAGAGCCAATACGACCACTGATAGCGATATGGCAATCTCAATCCATCCAGATGATGCCGCAAACCCAACACCGCCAACCAACACCCCAATAGTGCCCAAAACGGCCCCTAGTGATAATCCAGCTGCCAATGACATCATACCTAGGCGCTGCTTTTGTAGTCCATAAAACAACATACCCATCCCTACCGCCAAAAACAGATGATCAAGACCCGTCACTGGATGCATCAGTCCCGCTTGCAATGTGCCCAAAAACGAGGGCGCTTGCATAGTAGCCGAGTGAAGATGACCCGAATGTGCCTGCGCCAACGACGGTACCATCGTAAAGGTTGCAAGCGTCATTGAAGCCGCTGCTATTTTTCGAGAAGATAAAGCCTGTGAAAAACGGGCTTTATGACTGTGATGCTCTTTTGTATGTTCTGTCATGGGGTTGACTCCTTATGATGAATATTTTAATGATTGATGAGGGGCTATTAGTTAAGCGAGCATACCGTGCTCTTTGATAAAGGCAATAATTTCATCCAGACCATCACCGGTTTTCATATTGCTAAAGACAAAAGGCTTATCGCCACGCATTTTTTTGGCATCGCGCTCCATCACCTCAAGCGATGCGCCAACCATTGGGGCAAGATCGGTTTTATTGATGATTAATAAATCCGACTTGGTGATACCAGGGCCCCCTTTACGAGGTATTTTGTCACCCGCTGAGACGTCAATGACATATAAGGTCAGATCAGACAGCTCTGGGCTAAAGGTCGCGGCAAGATTGTCACCACCCGATTCAATGATAATCAATTCTAGGCCCTCAAAGGTTTCTTGCAACTCGGCAATGGTCGTCAGGTTGATAGAGGCATCTTCACGAATCGCGGTATGCGGACAGCCGCCCGTCTCTACGCCGCGAATACGTTCAGCTGGCATCGCATTATTGCGTGTCAAAAACTGCGAATCTTCTTTGGTATAAATATCATTGGTGACAACTGCCATATTGATCGTATCACGCAAGTTTTGACACAATTTTAGGGTCAAAGCGGTCTTACCACTGCCGACTGGCCCGCCGATGCCGAGGCGTAAGCAGGATAAAGAAGCAGGCGGATTTGACTGGTCATTATCAATATGTGAGTCAGGTGTAGATTGGATGCTTTTTGTTTTGATCGGGGTTAGAGACATGGTAAGCTCCTTAAATGTTTCATATAGGAATAGTGATAAATAGAGATAAAGGTACAGTTATGAGAGATAAAGGTACAGTTATGAGCGGAACAACCGGCTGTATTGCTCCTCATGCATACTTGAGAGAATCGCCAAATTGGGCAAGCTATTAGAAATATTGAGCCTGTCATAGAGGTCTTCGCACAGCTTTTGATAACCCTGATGTTCACTCATATTGAGCGTGTCGATCGCTTTTGATGACCTAATTACATTCTCAAAGGCTTGCTGTATGCTATCGCTCAGCGCTTCAACTTCAGAGCCAAGATCACTTTGCAGCTGCCACAAGATACGCTGACCTGCCATTTGCCCGAGTGGTACAGTCTTGACAGCAGCGAGCACCATATTTTCCAATTGAGCAAATCCATAGGTGGTCATCGACTGCATGAGTGGCAGCTGCCAATGCTGGGCAATGTGAGCAAAAAGTGGTAAATAACCATCATCAGGTATCTCAGCAGGTATACCAAGATTCAGTACCTCGTTGAGCCAAGATACCATCGCTTGTGCCAACTGCTGCGACTCTAGTATAAACTCTTTACTCTCAAGGCCTGCATGATAATCATGTGCCAGATTTGCCGCTAGCGCTTCATGACCTTGATCAAGCGCACACATGATCAGTGCCAATATAGGTAGCTCGTAGCCAATAACAGCCAGCGCTAGATAGTCCTGCATAAAGGTAAGCGTACTGGTTTCATCAAAGACAACCCCTGACTCAATCGCTGACTCTACACCTTGCGAGGTAGGTATAGCTACCAATCGGCAAATTGCTCGATGCCAGCATCAACATCTGTCCAAGTTGGACAGACTGAGTAGGCTGAGTACTGCCATCAACCCTCATTTGAATGACCTATAGACGCATTATGATGGCTGTGGCTGTCATCATGGTTATGACTGTGATTGTGGTTGTGGTTGTTGTCATGGTCATCATGGCTATGCGCGTCATTATGCGAATGCGTATGAGCGTGAGAATGGCTATGCGAATGCCCGTGTCCTGTCTGATAAGCGCCTGTTTCAGGCTCAAACGGCACTGATGCAGACTCAGTATGCAGCCCAAGATTTTCTAGCATTTGTGCCAGTACATGATCGTTTTCAAAATACAGCGCGTATCCTGCTGCACTGTGCTCAAACATTAACGGCACATGGCGATTGCCCAAATGATACGCGCCTTTCATTAATAAAAAATCATCGGCTGCCGTCACTTTGGTCACCGCTTGGGGCTTGGCGATGACTTGCATCAACTCCCCCTGCGGCATTGGTGAGGACGTCATCTCCTTTTAAGACACCAGTACGCGGCAAATCGATACCGACCGCCTCCCTGAAACAGTAATGGCCCTAAAGCGAGAATGCTGACGAGTATCAAAGTCCAAAAGCAGATAGTCATCCGCTTGGCGCTGGGCAGTCAATTGCGCTTGTTGGATATCACTTAAGGTAGGGAAGACGGGTATTAAATATTTTCATAAATATAATGCTCTGTTTACTGTGGCTCAAACGATTGAATAATAGTATTGATAATAAAAGTGCCCAAAATGGCAGTCAGCAATCAATGAGAAGATCACCCAAAACCAGCTCTCTATAAGCCTGTGACACGCTTTTTAAGACAGCCTTTAGCCGTGTGTCTTTAAATCTTAAAATAAAAATCAGAATAAGAAATAACGCTGTGCCATGGGCAGTACCTCAGCAGGCTCACAGGTAAGTGTCTTACCATCGGCACGTACTTCGTAGGTCTCAGGATTGATGTCCATATCTGGGCAGTAGCTGTTGAGGCGCATATCGCTTTTGCGAATCTCACGTATCCCATGGACAGGCTGAATCACTTTTGTCAGTCCAAGCTGTTTATCGACTTGTTTGTCTATCGCGGCTTGCGACATAAAGGTGATACTGGTTTGAGCAACCGATTTGGGATACGACGCAAACATAGGACGATAATGCACAGGCTGAGGGGTGGGAATAGAGGCGTTAATATCGCCCATCGGTACCGCAGCGATCAGGCCACCTTTGATGATGCATTCAGGTTTTACCCCAAAAAACTTGGGCGACCACAGCACCATATCCGCCCATTTACCCACTTCAATGGAGCCGACCATATCGCTAATACCATGCGTAATCGCAGGATTTATCGTATATTTTGCAATATAGCGTTTGATGCGAAAGTTATCATTGTCCGCGCTTTGATCGTAGTCGGTCAGAGTAATATGCTGCGCTTGATGCTCTGTTTGTGCTGTCGCATCTGGAGCCAGATGACCACGCTGAACTTTCATTTTGTGCGCCGTCTGCCATGTGCGAATGACCACTTCACCCACGCGCCCCATCGCTTGTGAGTCACTACTCATCATCGAGATAGCACCCAAATCGTGCAAGATGTCTTCAGCCGCGATGGTTTCTTGACGAATACGGCTTTCGGCAAATGCTACGTCCTCTGCGATAGCAGGGCTTAAATGATGACAAACCATGAGCATATCGAGATGCTCATCAATGGTATTGACGGTATAAGGCCTAGTAGGATTGGTGGAAGATGGAAGCACATGCGACTTGCCAATGGCCTTTAGAATATCAGGCGCATGGCCACCGCCTGCGCCTTCGGTATGAAAAGTATGAATACAGCGGTTTTTAAATGCGCCAAGCGTACTCTCAAGATAGCCACTTTCATTTAACGTGTCAGTATGAATCGCAACTTGCACATCATAGTCGTCAGCAACGCTCAGACAATTATCAATAGCTTGCGGCGTCGTACCCCAATCTTCATGTAGCTTGAGTCCGACGGCACCCGCTTCGATTTGCTCAGCAATTGGAGTGGGCACACTCACATTGCCTTTACCCAATAGCCCAATATTCATAGGGGATACTATCGGTAGATTGTAGCATTGAGGCAATATGATATGCCCCCGGCGTACAAGTAGTCGCGAGCGTACCTTGGGCAGGGCCTGTGCCACCGCCTAGCATCGTGGTCACCCCCGACATCAGCGCCGTCTCACACTGCTGAGGCGCGATAAAGTGAATATGACTATCGACGCCGCCTGCGGTGAGGATTTTGCCTTCACCAGCGATGATTTCGGTCTCGCCGCCAATCGGAATATCGATGGCAGGCTGGATATCAGGATTACCCGCTTTACCAATCGCGCTGATACGGCCATTTTTGATACCGATATCGGCTTTGTAGATACCCGTATAATCTACAACCAGTGCATTGGTAATCACGGTATCTGCAACTTCCGCGCCCAGCAGTTGCCCTTGACCCATACCATCACGGATGACTTTGCCGCCGCCAAATTTGACTTCTTCACCCTTAATCTCGGTAGTATGGCTAGTACCTTCATCACTTTGTGACGTATTCGCTTGGTCAATAGCAGTATCTTTATGGCTGGTCAAATCCGCCTCAACCTGTAGCCAAAGCTCAGTATCAGCGAGACGCACTTTATCGCCGGTAGTCGGACCAAAATGCTCTGCATAAATCTGCCGACTTACCCGCTTTTGCGAAGTAGCCAGTTGCTTTTCATCGGTCTTATCTGGTTGAACCGCGCCCATGACACGACCTGCAAAGCCATATACTTCCTGCTTGCCAGCATAAGCCACCAATTCTACCTCTCGCGACTGCCCCGGCTCAAAACGAACTGCCGTGCCAGAGATGATATTTAGGCGATACCCACGGGTCTGCTCTCTATTAAAGCTCAGCGCATCATTGACTTCATAAAAGTGATAATGCGAGCCGATTTGGATCGGTCTATCGCCAGTATTACTCACACTGATGGTCTGTACTTGTCTTCCTTGGTTTAGGATAATGTCACCATCTTGGATGTTATATTCGCCTGCTTGCATGGGAGCCGCCTTATGTTGGAGTGATCATTTAGTGATAGACAGAACTATACGATGGGATTGTGTACCGTGACCAATTTGGTACCATCAGGGAAGGTCGCCTCGATTTGCACTTCATCGACCATCTCTGCCACCCCTTCCATGACATCATCGGCAGACAGGTAAGTAGCCCCTTCACTCATTAATTCAGCCACTCTTTTGCCATCTCTAGCCCCTTCCATCAGCAGCATACTGATATAAGCGATGGCTTCGGGGTAATTGAGCTTAACGCCGCGGTTTTTGCGGCGCTCAGCCACCATGCCAGCGGTAAATAGCATGAGCTTGTCTTTTTCTGTTGGCGTCAGATGCATGGCAAATCCTTATTTTATTTATTATAAAAGTTATAGCAGATTATCAGGTCGTGTGGCTTAGCTATGAAAAACCGTAGACTTAGGTGTCCCAAATACGCGGACGGCAAGGCTCAAGCTGCCACCAATGATGTCGCAAGCCTTCTCTGATTTGATAAAAAGCTTCAAAACAGCCGCGCACATCTGAACCGATATACCGAATATTAATGGCTTGACCGTTATGAGTACAATAAACCGGTAATCTAGCCTCAGCAATCATATGGCGTAATGCAACGATGGTATTGTCTAAATAGCGAGCTAGGGCCTGCTTCATCGTTGCTAAGGCTGTCTCGTCTGATTGTGCGGCAGAGGCAGGCAGTGCAGCGTTGTCATGTACATCGCTCAAACTTGGCACTGCCCAAAATGACCCATAAATATGCTGATCTGCTAGTCCTAGACTCGATGTAAACCAGCGACTTTGGGCCGCCTGTTTGACCCGATCAGCAACGATAACCTTACCTTCTCGGTAGATATTTAATCCAGTATGATAACGCCCTTGCAGGAACTGCTCATCATATGCTTGCCGCCCAAATACGCTAATCTCCCAAGTCAGCAAGCTAGATGAGTCAGCTAAATCAAAACGGCTCACTGCATGCATATTGGCTTCGTTATAAATAATACTCTCTTGTGGTAGCCATTCTAAGCGAACATGTGCGGCGAGTTTGGCTTGCAGATGTTGGCTTGCATAGGCAGCTATCTTGTCTTGGCTCATACTTTGGTGCGTGTCGTTGTCGTCCGACCGAGCTTTATGTTTTTGGCTGACACCGTCATTACCATACCACTTGCCCGCCCCTGGTGTGGTGATAACAGCATGGCTGCCATTGTCTAAATGCAACTCTATCGTCGGCGTATCACCGCCTGCGATACCTGCTGGCGGATATAACATCAATATATGGCAAATGCCTTGTTGCACACGTGGCTCAGGATATAGGGCACGCTGTATCATAAGCGCGCCCGTGTGCTTACGATGAGATAGCCGCGTCTTAGCGGTAGCAGCCATACTTTTGACAGTATCTTTGCGCTTAACAGTGTCAAAACTCAATGTTAAAGAAGAAGCCCAACTCATTTTATATACTCATTTGCTCATTTTACTCATTAAATACAATCTAGTAATCTGGTTCCTGACCAAAAAGTCAGTTAATTTCACTGTCCATACAAGCATTATGCCAACTCATATGCAAATACTCTTACATACAGTCCACCATCACACCCAACATAATGATTTTACTTTGGTTTTGACTGTATATTTTTTCTTACTAACATGACAAAGCTGGTTTAGCTATTTTTTTAACAGCCTTTTAACGCTGATAACCATTAGATAAATAACGGTTTGCACCAAATTGTGGCGTTTTTCGTTAATATGCACCATTTTTTAGCATTCAAACTTGGACTATTAACGCACTATGTCAGGCCGCACTTTCTACTTATAAGAATAACTATGAGTAAATGCGCTTAAGGATTCTTTTGACAACCCACATTTGCACAATTGAATAGTAAGATAGGTAGATTGCAAGGCAGTTAATCAGGTATTCTATGTTAAAAGTATGGTGAGACACTGCTCTATGATATCCATATCGGGGTAAGTTTCTGTGGGATACGCCTGATTTGCAGATAGAATCTGCCTTTTTGGATATTCTTTCAACTTATATATAAAAATATAGCGGACTCACTTTTTCACCTATTTTATGTACAAACGGGTTTTATAGGCTTGAATAGTGGGCGTAGTCCCCCTATAAACTACCCATTAGCACAAAACATACCAGACAATAAAACCATTTTAACTGTTTTTTATTTTATCCCTTTATCGATAGGACTTTTCTATGACAGATTATGAACGCATCACTGCTAACCCACATTTTGATATGCTAATGAGCGCTCACAAAGAAGTACAAACCACCCAAGCGGCGCTAGTACCAATGGTGGTTGAGCAGTCTTCACGCGGTGAACGCTCGTTTGATATTTTTCACGCCTATTGCGTGAGCGTGTGATCTTTTGACAGGCCAAGTCGAAGACCATATGGCCAATCTAATCGTCGCACAGCTGCTATTTCTAGAAGCTGAAAACCCTGACAAAGACATTCATTTGTATATCAATTCACCAGGTGGCTCAGTAAGTGCAGGCTTGGCAATCTTTGATACCATGAACTTTATCAAACCTGAAGTATCCACCATCTGTATGGGCGGTGCTTATAGCATGGGCTCATTCTTGTTGGCCGCGGGTCAAAAAGGTAAGCGCTACTCACTCGCCAATGCTCGCGTGATGATTCACCAGCCATCAGGCGGCGCGCAAGGCCAAGCGACTGATATCGAGATTAATGCTCGTGAAATCCTCAAAATCCGTGATCGCCTAAACCGCATTTTGGCTGAGCGCACCGGCCAGCCACTCGAAAAAATCGAAAAAGACGTCGAGCGCGATTTTTGGTTAGATGCTGAGGAAGCCAAAGAGTACGGTTTGGTTGATGAAGTATTAGAGCGCCGTCCTGAATCTTTGTAATCTCAAATAAGCGCTACGCCTCTCAAACGAGTGCGCCATCATAAGAATAGTTATAGTCTGTTTGTATGGTAAATCAATATGCCGCTCATACCTGATAGATCGTAAGCAGGTATGAGCGTTCAACCAATACAACCATCGATATGTCGCAAATAGACTAACCAGTTTTAAACTTTAGGAGCGCCTTTTATGGCAGAAGATAACACCCGCATTGTTCGTTTTGTGGTAAAGCCAAAAGTGATGTACAGCAGCTGATTGCTGCTGATGACGCCAATATCTGCAATGAATGTATCGAGCTATGTACTGATCTAATCGCAGACAGTGCAGAACACAGCGATGACGACAGCGACGTAGATACCTCATGGGTCAACAAAAGCTACCTACCCCAAAAGAGCTGCGTGCCAAGCTTGATGAGTATGTCATCGGTCAGGACGCTGCCAAAAAAGCGTTATCGGTCGCGGTATATAACCATTACAAACGTCTAAAAGTCAGCCAGACACTTGCCAATAACAGCAAAAAGCCAAAATCGGTGCTGATGACGCGATGGTAGAATTGGCAAAAGTAACATTTTGCTGATTGGCCCAACGGGTTCTGGTAAGACCTTGCTGGCGCAAACCTTGGCTCGTCTGCTTGATGTGCCATTTGCAATGGCCGATGCCACCACCTTGACCGAAGCAGGGTATGTCGGTGAAGACGTTGAGAACATCGTGCAAAAGCTACTACAAGCGTCTGACTACGATGTGGCCAAAGCGGAACAAGGCATCATCTATATTGATGAAATCGACAAAATTAGCAAAAAGGTGATAACCCATCGATTACCCGTGATGTATCGGGCGAAGGCGTGCAGCAAGCGCTGCTAAAGCTGATCGAAGGCACCGTTGCTGCGATTCCGCCGCACGGTGGTCGTAAGCATCCACAGCAAGAGCTGATCCAAGTCGATACCAGTAACATCCTAATCATCGTCGGCGGCGCGTTTGCAGGACTTGATAAAGTCATTCAGCAACGTACCGAAAAAGGTGGTATCGGCTTTAACGCAGATGTTAGCTCAAAAGACGACAGCCGTCGTAGCTCAGACTTGCTACAAGAAGTTGAGCCAGAAGATTTGATCAAGTTTGGTTTGATTCCTGAGCTCATCGGTCGTCTGCCTGTGCTTGCAGCGCTCAAAGAGCTTGATGAAGAAGCCTTAGTCCAAATCCTTACCGAACCTAAGAACGCACTGGTCAAACAGTACAAGTACTTGTTCGATATGGAAGGTGCTGAGATCAGCTTTACAGATGAAGCACTTGATGCCATCGCCAAAAAAAGCAATGGAGCGTAAAACTGGCGCGCGCGGTCTACGTTCTATCGTAGAAAACGCCCTGCTTGAGACCATGTATGAGCTACCTTCTATGGAAAATGCCAAGACCGTGATGGTTGATGCAGAAGTCATCAATGAAGGTAAAATACCTAAAATTGCTTAATGCATAATGCGACTTAGATGGCTCATTATTAGTAATGAGGGTATTCAAAAAAAGCGTCTGGCCTTATAAGCCACGGCGCTTTTTTATGTCTATCGATCGCCTAAATTATTTATCAAAAATTTGATTAACCTTTATATTCCAAGAACACTTAACAGTATAGTGCTTTAGAGATAATTGACGCTCCTCATTACAAAATGATAGCAGTATTTATCAATCGCAAGTAGACCTCATGATTAATCATGCTAATGTAGATAGTCTATTGCGACTTTTATTCTACTGCTGTTTTCCAACGTCTATGGCACCTATGAATACTCACTCTTAATAATACAAAGGACTGTTTATTATGCTTAACAATATAACCACGATGGCGTCCTCATTACGCCAGCACCTGCCCTTTATACACCCAGCGAACAAGATAATGATATTGCACCTTATTACCAAAATCATGTCGCCGCCATTACTGGCGCAGGTTCTGGGATGGGACGCGAGCTTGCGCTTCACTTAGCAAAAATGGGCTGTCATGTGGCGCTATCAGACATCAATGTAGAACAACTGACACGAACCAAAGAGATGCTGGTTGGTTATGATGTTAAGGTCACCATGACTGTACTTGATGTATCAGACAATGACGCTATGCAAGCGTGGGCGGATAGCGTGATGCGCGACCATGGCAAAGTCAATTTCATCTTTAACAATGCAGGCGTGGCCTTCTCTTCGACGATAGAGGGCGCTAGTATTGAGGAGCTTGAATGGGTGATGGATATCAATTTTTGGGGCGTGGTTTATGGCACCAAAGCGTTTTTGCCACTCATCAAAAACAGTGTCAAACAAAGCGAGGTGACGAGTGATAATCAAAACGATCAACCCCGCCAGTTTAAAGAACATGGTCATGTGATCAATATCTCCAGCTTGTTTGGTTTGACCGCTCAGCCTTCATATTCTGCTTATAATGCCAGTAGAGTTTGCGGTACGCGGCTTTACAGAAAGCCTGCGTCAAGAGCTTAACATTCAGAATTGCGGTGTATCAGCGACCTGTATCCATCCAGGCGGTATCAAAACCAATATTGCCAATAGCGCACGTGGCAATGATAGTACCAGTACGGTCGGTATGCCTACTGGTGATAAAGCCATTAAAAGCTTTAATAAACTGTTGAAATTTGATGCCAGCGAAGCAGCTTGGATTATTTTACATGCCGCTGCGACCAATCAGCAGCGCTGCTTAATTGGGAATGATGCCAAAATGGTTGATGCCATTCAGCGGGTATTCCCATCACATTATAGTGAAGTTATAAACGACATCACTCAGTTATCGCGTAAACTAAAACCAAGACGCAATAACAAGCGTAGTGATAAAACAAGTACCGCACCATAACTAACTGACGCTCCTTAAATAAAAAAGCCCTACTGTTTTTGAACAGCAGGGCTTTTTTGTTGTATGGTCACGAATACAAATTTTTAACCGTTTTTAGGGCAGCTTCATATCACCAGCGACTAGCCAGCCCATACGGCGCATGATGTAAGCGACCAAACCTGCAATCACTGCAGGCAATACAAACATCAGAAGGACAATCGCTGTCCATAATTGGGTCGTACTCATGATTTCTTGTGATGCTTCAATAACGCCGAACACACCAACCAGACCAGCGGTACCCATGCCCGCCCCTGTCGCCGTACAAGCCAAGCCAAATCCGACAGTCGCGATAGGGCCAACGATCGCGCTCGCAATAACGGCAGGCAGCAAAACGATAGGTTTTTTTAGCACATTAGGGATTTGCAGCATGCTGGTTCCCAATCCTTGAGATATCACGCCACTAAATCCATTATCCTTAAAACTGGCCACGGCAAAACCAATCATATGCGCGGCACAGCCAACAACTGCGGCACCGCCCGCCAAACCCCCAAGGCCAATCGCAATACAAATGGCAGCGCTCGATGTCGGTAGCGTCAATAAGATACCAACGACGACTGCAATCACGATACCATCAGCAATGGCTGTAGCTCAGTTGCCGCGTGAATCCCTTGCCCAATCGCATTAACTGCCGCAACAACAGGCGGATTGAGCAGCGCACAGACCAATAGCGCGATACCACACACTGCTAAGGGCACTAATAAAATATCGAGCTTGGTCTTGCCTGCGATCCACGTACCAGCGCGATAAGCGAATACAGACGTCAGATAAGCGCCGATTGGGTTGCCTGGCAGTGCTACAAAGGTCGCAGGGCCACCCTCTTGTGGTATGAATAGCGTTCCTGCCATTAGTGCTTCAGAATGCGCACCCAACATACCTGCTACAAGGCAGCTAAGCATCACGAGTGTTGGCGCTTTTAAATAATAAGCGATACCTACCCCAATGCCCGCCCCCATCAATATTGACGCAAGCTTACCCACGGCGATTAATGCGGGCAAATTCAACCAGCCACCGATTTGCGAGATAATCAAGCCAGCAATTAGTGTGACAAATAGCCCTAACGCCATGCCCGTAAAGGCATTGATAAAGTACTTTTGAAAGAATGCTTTGATAACGCCTGCTTGCGGTACTGCTGAGGGAGATGCTGTCATAACCATACTCTTTATGAATATTTTGATTAAGGAGAAAAGATAATAGAGTGCTTAATAAATTAAAGAGATAAAAAAAGCGTCATGACGACGCTTTTTTATGATCACAAATACTTCTTATATATACCGATTATTATATATAGCGCTTGGACTAACGACGCTGTTCAACGATAATAGAGTCAATACCGTTATTTTGTAGGCGCTGCTGTGCTGTTGTCACTGCCTGACGGTTACTTAACGGACGCGAGATTACCTGATAGATAGGTAAGCCATTACCTGTCGTATTTTTGACTACTCTGGCATCCACGCCTGCCATCAATACTTGGGCGCGGCGACGATCTGCTTCATCTGCATCACTAAAGCTATTGATCTGCAAAATATAGGTCGCAGCAGGTTTGGCCGCTTGAATACTTGCCGTACCTGCTCCTGCATTGTTGTTACGGGTCGCAGAGTTGCTGGTGTTAGCAGGTGGCGTGCCATCATAAGTTGCGTCCTCTTCAACAACAACAATATCGTCGCCCGCAGCAGTATTACTACCGCCACTGGTCTCGCCTGCAGGACTTTCCACATTACCAAAGCTACCAGCATTATCTATACCATTAGCTGCCGTACTATCCGGCTGGGTCACGACGACATCCGGCTCAAACGCGCCAATATCTCCCTATCTGATCGTTATCAATCTCAGCGATATCTTCATCAGGAATGGTTGCCATCTCTTGATTGGGCAAAATATCGTAGAATTCATAATCGCCATTATCGGTATCAGTATCTACGCGCGGCTGCACCTGCCTGTCAGGATCGTTCTCGGCGCTACCATCAGCGGGACTAAAGTTGAATAATGGTGAAAGGTAGATAAATACCCCGATCATAAGGGTCAATACCGCCCCAACAAACATCCACAATAAGCCCGATACGCTACTTGATTTGCGCTTTTCTGTTGCGCCTTTCGGTTTTTTTGGCTAGCATGGATCTCGTTCTCCCTACTGAATTTAACGGTCATCATCGAATTAATGCTATTGGCTGTCTATACTCATGTCACATGTTAGAAAATGACTACATAGCAGAAGGTGCTGACAAACCAAGCAGACCAAGGCCGTTCGCCAAGACCTGTCTAACTGCTTTGGACAAGCGCAAACGTGCTTGCATCAATGCCATCTCATCTGAGCTTGGTGTTTCACCTGTCGTGAGACTGACAGGCAAAATGCGATTGGTGTCATACCAACCATGGAACAATGCAGCAAGCTCTTTTAAGTAGTTAGTCAAGACATGCGGCTCGTAGCCAGTCGCTGCACGTAATAGTGTCGCTGGATAACCAGCTAACAGTTTAATCAACTCGTCTTCATTGGGCGCATTAAGCAAATCTTGATGTGCCAAACCAACAGCATCATCTACTGCCAAATCGTAGGTTGCCAGTTTTTCTAATACACGGCAAACGCGCGCATGCGCATACTGAATATAATACACTTGATTGTCTTTGCTTTGTGATTTGGCAAGCTCTAAATCAAAGTCAATGTGTACTTCAGGCTTACGCGCGACATAGTAAAAACGCGCCGCATCATTGCCGACTTCTGCACGTAAATCACGCAAAGTAACGAACTGACCTGAGCGTGAAGACATTTGTACTTTTTCACTGCCGCGCCACAATGCCACAAACTGTACGAGCACGACATCAAGACGTTCAGCATCAATCCCCAACGCGAGCAGCGCCGCTTTTACGCGTGGCACATAACCATGGTGGTCGGCGCCCCAAACGTTAATCACTTTGTCAAAACCGCGATCAAACTTGTTTTTATGATAAGCAATATCCGAGGCAAAATACGTCGACTGACCATTAGCACGGCGAACCACGCGGTCTTTTTCATCACCAAAATCGGTCGATTTGAACCAGATGTTGCCGTCTTTTTCGTACAAGTAACCTTTGTCATCGAGTATTTGTAGGACAGGCTCAATCTCGCTATCAATCGATCTTTCACTGAACCAGCACTCGTAGCTCACACCAAAGTCATTCAAATCGTCTTTGATATCGGCCAAAATACTGCTCAAGGCGGCATTTAAAAACAGCGCATAGCTGTCACCAAGCAAGGCTTTGCTACCCGCAATCAAGCCATCAATATGCGCTTCTTTGTCACCTGAAATGAGCGTTTTTCGCCATCCGCATTGATCTCAAACTTTGCGTCTTCTGGTACGTCTTTGGCAACATCGGCAAAACGATGAACGTAGCTGTCACCATGCTGCGTTTTTAATGTCTGTGCGATATCACTGACATAATCGCCTTGGTAGCCGTTGATTGGGAACGTGATTTGCTCACCATTTAGCGCCAAATAACGCAAATAGGTACTGGTCGCCAAAATATCCATCTGACGACCCGCATCATTGACATAATACTCGCGAGTGACGTCGTAACCGATGGCTTCTAGTAAGTTTGATACGCTCATACCAAACGCTGCACCGCGTCCGTGACCGACATGCAGGCTTGAGGTCGGATTGGCAGAGACAAACTCGACTTGTACCTTTTGACCATCAAACTGATTACTCAGACCAAAACGATCTTGCTGAGTAAAAATATCGTCCAATACCGCAAACTTAGCCTCTGAGTTTAAAAATACGTTGATAAACCCAGGACCGGCGATTTCTACTTGGCGAATGTCTTGATTCTCAGGGAGTGCATTGACGATTTTTTCGGCAAGTTGGCGTGGATTGGCCTTGGCCGCTTTGGCCGCCGTCAGTGCGATATTGCTGGCAAAATCACCGTGGCTTAAATCTTTCGTACGCGTGATTTGGCTGTTGTTCTGCCAGTCGCTTGGTAGCGTACCATCTGCTTGTAGGGTTTGAATGGCATCATTGAATAGGGATGCAAGCGTATCAATTTGGGCTTGTGACATAGGGATTTGAACTCAATTAAATAAACAACAAAAACGGTGCGAATGCGAGCAGTCGATAACTGCTTATTATAGTGCCGACCGACATTGCAGGGATAAAATAATGCAAAAGATAAGTAATCTGTAAATATAACAATCTTTGCGCTTTATTGCACCATTTGCGCCAAAATTAGCCCTAAAATCTTACCGTTATGACAACTAATATTGATAATTGGGATTAATATAAATTTTGTTCGCTCGTTTGCTGATGCTTAGTAAAATAAATCTGGTATAAATAATATAAAATCAATGAGCGAATGACTTTGTCAATTGTAGCGTTCCTGTTGCCCGATACTGGGCAGTCGTTTATACCAACCGCTTACACGTTATAATGATGGTTTATATTGCGCTTCTATGACGCTTTTACGCCATAGAAGACGCGTTATTACCCTATAGGATTACGCTATGTTTGCTATTGCTGCCAGTACGGTCACCAGTTGGGGCTTGTACGTCTTACTGCCGATATTCATCGCTTTCTTATTCTTTATCATGTGGGATATCTCTAAAACTTCTGATGCTGGGCGCGCAGGTACCTTTTGGATCTTTTTGGCCCTTGGCGCAGGCTCTGTTGGTTTCATCCTTAAAATAGTCATGGAAGTCGCTTTCAAAAAATGGCTGATATAATCAGTCATTTTTCGTCATTAAATCCCAAATATTTCTTATCGAGCCTTATCGATAATTGCTTGTGTTTGCTTAGCAGATAGATCATATAATGCAGCGTCACTTCCAGCGGGCTGCAATGTCCCATAGTTTTTATTATTTAACCACAGCTCAGCCTTATCTTTGGATACTTTTGATGCCAACTGAATTTGTGCCTTTGGCAGCGCTACTTTTGGCGATACGGTGAATAGCACTGAAACAGGCTTATCTATTGAGGCGTCACTTGAGTAGCCTGCCACTCGGCAAGTACGCGTATTATCACAAACCACTTGCCAGTCGTCTTGTACAAAACCTGAATCTTTGGATGGTGTCCCGTATCCTGCGAGAGCAGGTAGCGATAGCAAGCTGATGGTAGCTACAATAAAAGTCTTGCTACTTTTTCGCAATCAAAGTCGCACGCATGGGTGCAGGATATCCTTCGATGGTCTTAGTTGAGTCATTAGGATCTAAGAAGTCTGCTAACGAATGATAGGTCATCCATTCGGTTTTTCGTTGTTCCTTCATTGAGGTGACAGCCACATCGACACAACGCACTTCTGAGAAACCTGCTTTTTCTAGCCAACCTATCAATGCGGCGACCGATGGTAAAAAAATACACGTTATTCATCTGCGCGTAGCGGTCGTGCGGTACTAGGACTGTATTGGCATCGCCTTCGATAACTAACGTCTCAAGCACTAGCTCACCGCCTTTGACCAACTGCCCTTTCAACTGTTGTAAATGCTCGAACGGTGACTGGCGATGATAGAGCACACCCATGCTAAATACGGTGTCAAACAGTTGGCTATGCTCTGGCAAGGCCTCGAGCGGCACAGGAATATAATGCGTACGGTAACGGCCTGTATTATGAGTATGGGCATCCGCGCTACCGACAAAATGACGAATCGCCATAAACTGATGGTAAAACAAGCATGACGGATCAATAATAATGACCGTGTCCGCGCCAGCCCCTGCCATACGCCAACCGTGATAGCCAGAACCTCCGCCCACATCCAATACACGCCGACCATCAAGCCTACTTAAATGCGGCGCAACACGTTGCCATTTCCAATCACTATGCCACTCGGTATCGATCTTAATACCTGACTCATCATCGCCGATTTGACCGCCAATCTGAAATGGGCCTTTACGCCACGGCATCAACTGCTTTAATAACGCCGTTGTTTGTTTGCGCTGAGACTCATTTAGACTTGCCTCAATCGTCAATATATCGCTGTTGAGATCGACGTGATTGACAGCCAATTGTGGTAAACGAGCGACTGACGCTTGATAAGCAGGCGCATGTGCGTAGTTAGCTTTGTCCTTGATGTCATTTAACCATGTTGGCAGTCGCGTCAGCCACTCATAAGCGCTCGGCTGCTGCTGAGCCAGCTCTAATAGGGTTAAATATAGTTCGCGTTCGGCGTGCGTAATTGTGTCGTTTAGCATAGAAGCAGATTACCGTAATGATGAAGAAATAACTGTGTTAAAAGTAAGGGATTATTTAAACGCCACAATAGAGACAAAATTTAAAAACTGAAACCACGTCAGATGACGTTTAAAGCCAACCTGATCTAACCGTGCATGATGCTCATCTAGCGTATCGGTAATCAGCACGTTTTCTAATGCATTACGCTTGCCACTGATTTCCATTTCGGTATAGCCATTGGCACGCTTAAAGTCATAATAACGCTCAACCAACCACGCATCATACTGCTCATCAAAGGCATGAGTTTTTTCGGTTAATACCAGTATGCCGCCTTCGCTCAAGGCCGCATAGATTTTTTCTAATACTGCGACTCTATCGGCTGCTGGTAAAAACTGTAGCGTTAGGTTTAAAATCACCATGTCGCATGGCTCAAGCTCAACGTCGCGAATGTCTGCAGTAATGACTTCGATATCGTGCTCAGGATAATTGTCACTCAATAACGTCGTGGCTTCGGTCGTCATCGCAGGGGGAGATATCAATCGCCTTAATCTGCAAGTCTTGCGGATCAAACTCACCAGCCAGCGTCATACTGGCGGCACCAAGCGAGCAGCCCAAATCATACACGCGGCTCACGCGCTGACCGCTGCCCTTTTTCTGACGATACTTGCAGTGACGACGGGCAAATATGGGCAGCATGGCCAATACCTGACCATAACCGGGTACGCTACGGCGAATCATATCGGGGAAACAAGCCACCACTTGCTCATCAAAGAAAAACGCGCCGCTTTGTCCAGCGGTGTGGTAAATAGCGTATCATGCTGGATGGCTGGGGCAGTATCGGGCGTTGGCTGGCTCATGGTCACACTCATTATTCAAATAAAATGATGGGCAAACCGCACCGTTTTTATCAGCGCTGCGGTCATACCACACGTAGCAAAAGCCCATTATAACATTACTGTTTGTTACTTATCGCCACCAGATGCCCTGCTAAGCTAAACGACATTGTTTGATAGATCACACCTAGGCAAACAACGATGATTTTATATTTATAAAAATAGGAAAAAATTATGCAAACAATCGTATTAGGCGGTGGCTGCTTTTGGTGCACCGAGGCTGTCTTTTTATCCGTAAAAGGCGTGCAGTCTGTCGTTTCAGGCTATATGGGCGGCGATGCAGTATCAGCCAATTATGAAGCCGTATGCGGTGGTGACACTGGACATGTCGAAGTCATTAAAGTCGAATTTGATGAGACGACCGTCCCGTTGGAAGTCATCCTCGACGTATTTTTTGCCACGCATGATCCCACAACGATGGATCGTCAAGGCAATGACGTTGGCAGTCAGTATCGCAGCGTGGTCTTTTATACCGAGGAAGATCAGAAACCAACGGTCGACCGCACCATTAATAAGCTGCGTGACATGGGCATCAATGTCGTCACAGAAGTACATCCTGCCGTTGAATTTTACCGCGCAGAAGAGGCGCATCAAGACTTCTTTAACAGAAATCCAGGACAGGCTTATTGCAATTTTGCCATACCACCAAAGCTTGCTAAATTGCGTAAAGAATTTAGTCAATATATGACGAGCTAAACGATTGATTAACAAATCCTGCTTGCTAACAGCCAAATGCTTATAAAATAGGTGTTTGGCTTTTTATTGTGTTCAGCATTTTCAAATAAGACGTTATTATAAAGTTATCAACAAATACCTATAGATAGGCGTAAATTATGAATCCCGAATTTTGGCACAAACGCTGGCAAGAAAAGCGTATCGGATTTAATCAGTCAGATGTTAATCCGTTATTAGTCAATTACTTTGACCAATTAGACTTATCCACGGGTAGTCGCATCTTTGTGCCTCTTTGCGGCAAATCTATCGATATGGTTTGGCTCGCGGCACAAGGGTATGATGTGGTGGGCGTTGAGTTGGTTGAGACAGCCGTACAAGCATTCTTTGCTGAACAAAATATCCAACCTATTGTCTCTCAGCATGTAGAAAATCCAGATATTAAATGCTACCAAGGTCAGCTGGTAGATGGTGATGAGCAGCGAACTATTACACTCTGGGCTGCTGATATCTTTGCCTTGACCTCTACAGATCTAGGTACTATCGATGCGATATATGATAAAGCAGCTTTGATCGCTCTGCCAGCTGATATGCGTCCCGACTATAGCGAACAGATACGTAAAGTTAGCGACAATGCGCCACAATTGCTAATAACGCTTAATTACGATCAAAGTAAAAAAGATGGGCCGCCGTTCTCTATCAATCATGAGCAAGTGCAGCAGTATTATGGCAGTCACTATCAGATCTGTAAGCTAGCAAGCGAGCCTTCTTCTATAGGGTCTGCACCTAATCTAAAAGTCACAGAGCATATTTGGCTATTGAAATAAGCAACAAAGAATTGGTTTGCGCAGCAAACTTGGGTAAAAATGCGGCGCGGATTCATGGCTTTATTAAAGAGTTGGATAATTTGCTAGCTAAGTAGATAGGTTCTATTTGCTAAAAAATCTCTGAAATTTAAATGCTGTCTGACACTTTGAACTTTTAGCTCAACAAAATACTCTCCCAACCTCACGCCATCGTCAATTTATCGTAACCATTCATAATCTTAGTACTTCGACAGCTTTTCTTTACTGTTTAGATTGGTTACTCTACCTTGATACCACTTTTAGCCTTTTGATTTTTGTCTCTTAGCAACCAACTTAACGTTTATAGGATGTTTTCATGCGTTTGACTCCTTTTTCTACCTTTTCATTGCTTAGTGTTGCAGTTGGCATTAGCCTTGCGAGCACTGCCCAAGCAGCTCAGCCGCCCGCTCCAGATCTGTCCAATAGTGAATTTCAGCAATGCTTGGATGGCCTAAAAAATTCGAGCAAGTTTCGCGGTGTCAGTAGCTATACCTTTAACAACTATCGTCCAAGCCAGCCTGATCCTAGTGTCATTCAGTCACTCAACTATCAGCCAGAGTTTCAAAAAGATGTCTGGGATTATCTCTCAGCGCTAGTAGACAAAGAGCGTGTCGAAGATGGTATCCGTGCCAAGCGCCAGTGGCGTGACACGCTGCGCCAAATCGAATCGCGCTATGGCGTAAAAGCGGAGCATGTGCTTGGCGTATGGGGCGTAGAATCTAACTTTGGTCAGACGCTGGGCAAAAAGCCATTGTTTGAATCGTTAGCGACATTGTCTTGTTTTGATCGTCGTCAAAGCTACTTTCAAGGTGAGTATGCCAATGCCCTAAAAATCGTACAAAATGGTGATATCGCGCCCAATGATATGACAGGCTCATGGGCAGGTGCGTTTGGGCAAACGCAGTTTATGCCTAGTACCTTCTTAGAGCTAGCAGTAGACGGTGATGGTGATGGACGTCGTGACCTTGTTAATAGTGTGCCTGATGCGCTCGCCTCTACTGCAAATTTTTTAGACAAACGTGGTTATCGTACGGGCGAGCCTTGGGGTTATGAAGTCAAACTACCTGATGGATTTTGGGCGGCTTCCAACCGTAAAGACAAAAAATCTATCAGCCATTGGCGCAATCAAGGTCTAACGCTGGCTAACGGTAGTCCGCTGCCTTATGACTTGAGTAGTGCGGGTTTATTGCTACCAGCTGGTGTCGATGGTCCTGCGTTTTTGGTTGGTAAAAACTTTGATACGTTCTACTCGTATAATGCTTCAGAAAACTATGCTTTGGCTATCGCCCATTTATCAGATTTGATTACTCGCGAAGACAGTAGCAAAACAGACTTTATCACTGCTTGGCCAACAGACGATCCTGGTATCAGTCGTCAACAAGCAAAAGATATTCAGCAAGCCTTATTAAATGCAGGCTATGATATTGGTGGTGTTGATGGCATCATTGGGGACAATACCCGTACCGCTATCCAGCAATATCAGACCAGTCGTGGCATTTTCCCAGCAGATGGACGCGCAGGCCAAAAGTTCTATCGGGCCATCATTGGTAACGCATCGCCAACTCAAGGGCAGTACGGTCAGCCAGCAAATAGCCGACCTTTGAGCCCTGCGCCTGCTGATCGTATGGGGCAGCTAATTGAGCAGCAGACCACTACGCCTAATAGCTATTCTTCTAAACCATTGATAAGTCCTTCAACTTCTACTAATACGCGCTATCGCCGTGTTGCTAGTGCCGATGGGACGATCAAGCTAGTTCGCATTGACGAAGGGTCATAATAATGTAACGAATAGTCCTACCGTAAATCATTAAAAAAGCCATGCTATGATTAGCGTGGCTTTTTTATGTTTGATGCCTAGTGAAGACCTTCACCTATCACATCGATATTTAAAGAAAGATTTAGACAATGGGTGGCGGGTTTGGCTTACCGTTGTCACCGTCCCAGTTTTCACGAGCGTTATCGTCTAGATCAGCAGCCGTTTTTGGCTCCCACTTGCCATTTTCTTTCCAAGTCGCATCACCCCAGTCTTCATCTTCTGCTTTTCTATCCAAATCTTTGTAGGCTTGGCTAGGGTCGATACCGCGACGTTTCATATCTGCCACTTGTTCTTCTAGTGTATGAAATTGATCAGCGTCATGCATGTTTTTCTCTAGACCATCAAGCTCTCTTAATAACTCGTCATTTTTAGCGTTGCTCATTGTATGCTCTCCTTAATCGGTCAATAGTGTAATACGTTTTATGCATTTTTAATTTTAATACCAGTTTTAATATAAATAAGATTAGTATCTGATGGTTCTTATTATCACGAGTCTTGAATCGATTCACAACCATTGCCGCGTATGCTTTGTATTACAAAACGTAGTCATGGTCACCGTGAGCATTTCTGCAGAGAATTTTTGATGATATTAAAGGGTAGCAGTCATGAGGATGGATCTTATTCAGACGTTTGAGAATCTTCATTTTCTAGTAGGCTTCTGGCATGAAAAGTAAGCTTCCAAAGCTCTTGTGACAAACGTGTACCGTAGGTCGTCAATTGTATCCAGTTGGCGCTTACTAGCTGACGTTGTAGGTTATTGAGATCATCTTGAGAGATTTGGCAGCGTGAGACAGCGTGAACGTTTGGCATATCGTTTTTGATATCTATCTCAGCTTTTGGCGCGATCAGACGATTAATGGCATTTTGTAGCCCGTAGCTCGAAAATGTAGACGGTATTTTCATTAAGGTGATTAATACTTCTTGCCAAGATAATATTACTTCTCTGGTAACATCCTTCAAGTTACCACCTTCATAAGCTTGAGCACTATATTGCACATCAAACGTTTGTGTCAATACAATTGGTTTGCTAACATTGTCAGCCGCAAAACTCTCATCAACAGAACGTTCTTTCTTGGTATTAGTATTAGTATTCTTAGATAAGAGATCAGCAAGTCTTTCGGCGACCGTTTGTCGACTAAATTTAATCATCTCCTCAGTCGCTCTCACCCAGCCACCTCTCACTTTATGACTGGCTACTGCGCTGTAGTAGGCTTGTACGAGTAACGCTTCGATATCGTCCTCTGTATCATAGTAATAAATCTGATTTTCTTGCCTAGAGACGAGTTTAATCAGTTCTTGTAATTGGCGACTGACACCCGTTTCTTGGTAGTGATTTTTGATGAAAATCAGTAGGGGCTTGGCTTTAGCTTTGGCATTCAGGTAACTCAAATGCATTTGGCTCACGCCTGTCTTTTGTACGGCTCCGTAACTGTCTCCAATGATCATCAATGCATAATCACAAGAATCAATACATTGTCGACCATATAGCGAAGCTTTTGGCAACTTACTAGACACGTCATAAGTCAAAAACGCCCGTACTTGAAAAAATATCGCTACGCTGTCCAAGACCAATAATTGATCATTATCAGCACATATAACATGAATGTGATAGCGGCGATGTGGCACGATTACCTCTGAGCTTAGGTTGCGGCATAAAAGGGAATAAAACGAAATAGAGCAAAAATATCTTGTTTTGTATCAACTCGCACAGTCTTGCGAAAATACATTCGACGTATTTTAACCACATCCATGCTGCAATAAAGGTTTTTGCATAAATATCTTTGCTCACCATTACTCAGAATAGTATTGCAGTATAGTCTCTTGACCAAGTAAGCGTTCAATCAAAGCGCTTAGTCTATCACTATATTTAGTCGCATGGAAAGTTAATGGCTGTCTGATATCAACATTTGTCTTATTAATCGCACTCAAATCCTGAGTACTTGTCTCATTATAAAGAGTGGCTGACATCTGATTTGCGACCAATAGCTGCTTGACTCGTTCAGCGATGGCTTGCCCAGAGTCAACCACCTGTATGGCCAACTGCTGCTGCGCAATTTCGTCTAATAAAAACGATTTAAAAAATGGATAATGTGTACAGCCTAGCACGAGATGATCAATTCCTTCATTTGCAAATACTTGTATTTGTTGGCGCAAACGCTGCGCGGTCTCATCTTGTAATGGCATGCCAGCCTCAACCCAAGGTACCAGCTGTGGATCAAAATATTTTGTCACCACCGTACCATTTGGATTGGCAAAATTGGTAATAACGTCATTAAGCAGCCGGCCATTGAGCGTCGCTTTCGTGGCCAATACCGCGACATGACCGCTGTTGCTTGCCAATATCGCAGGCTTTAACGCTGGTACTAGACCTACAATAGGCATATTCGGATAAGAGCGTCTCGCTGTATCTAGGGCATAAGCTGATGCGCTATTACAAGCGATCACAATCAGCTTACAGCCTTGCTTATGCAGCCATTCAACGGCTTTTAGCGTGAGCGACTCGATATCATCGCTCTCGCGGTTGCCATAAGGGACATTTAAGGTATCAGCGTAATATATATAGCGCTCATTAGGTAGTTGCTGGGCTAAATGCAAATAAACCGATAAGCCGCCAATCCCCGAATCGAATAGTCCTATCGGAGCACGTTGGGCATCATCAGTGCTGGTTGCATCGATAACCATTGCATTCATGCCAGCATTGTTAATAGAAGTGTTTGACAGCACATGACTATCCAAAATATTTGTGTGCTCTATATTTGCTTGACTTGTTGTCATCTGATTTGCAGCACTCGCCATCGTTACTTCACCGCCACTTTTAGATACATATCATCATCTCTATATTATCTCTGATTTCTACTCAATCAGAGATATCTGCGTTCTTGTATTATGACATCTCCACTGATGAAATGGATTTTATTGTCATAATCTATAAATACTGCTGTTGATGTATTAACGTTTAACGGTCTGGCATAGTTATAGAGTAAGACTTCCCACCGCTTTGTAACGTCAACATCGTCTTACCATCATGCTCTGTTAGTTCACCAATCTCCGTCAAATGATAAAAGGTATTTCGTCCAATCAGCGCGTTCAGACCATTTCTTACTGGCATATAAGGGCGTACTTGCGACTCATCTATACGGTCTGCGGCATTATCAGGCTGATATGCTTGTAAGCTAATGGGATGCTCATCGTCCAAGCGCACCACGTCACCGGTGGTGGTCACAAACTCCAACCAGCTCACCTCATTTTCTTTTACGATACCGACATCATTGATCAGCAATGGCACATCTTCTACTTGAATACGAATTTTTTGCACAGGAGTTTTCAAAAATATTCGGTTACACCGTCGTTCTCTTCTTTCCACAAGATGGTTGCAAAGAGATTGACGAGTGACTGTCTGGTCATTTTCCCACCCTCATGCCACCACTCGCCATTTGCTTTTATCACCAGATCCATATCGGCAATATTTTCTGGATGCCATTTATCAAGCGGCGGTATTGCCCTCCCTTCACGAGTGGCAGCGGTTGATTTGAGATATTGGCTGAGGGCATTCATATTATTTAGACTGGAGGTCTTATTGACTGGGGCTTCCAAATTATTTCCGTTATTCCCATCAGTATAATTGTTATCATTATTCATCGCACAATCCTTTATCTAGTATTCAAAGTTTGGCAAATCTATTATTACTATAAATTTTCGTTTCGGGTATGATGAAGCTTTATCATCTAAACACCCTTATTGTTTCAATATAACCTTAACACCGTTGCTCATAAATGCGTATCGTGTTTGTAGGACTTTTCTTTTATAATGAGTAACGATTTTTTTATTGAAATGGTCAAGTGGATTTTGTATTGATGACACATTTTTATCGGGCAGCCATATGTCTGAGTGACGTTAGCGCCGCAAATCTATTATTCGGTTGTTACGCTAATGATGCCCTGAGATAAGCCACTAAAGTTTAGGAGTAGGTATGCAAGAGCAAGACAATCAAGCGCCAGTTGTAGACAGCACTACTGTAGACGCTGACGCACCAGTAGTAACAGAGACGGCAGCGCCAGTCGTAGAGCCGGAACCTGAGATCGAGCGTGAGTCCATGGAGTTCGATGTCATCATCGTTGGTGGTGGACCTGCAGGTCTCTCTGCGGCTATTCGTTTACGTCAGCTCGCTATTGAAGCCGGTAACGATGAATTTATGGTGTGTGGTCGAAAAAGGCTCTGAGTTTGGTGCCCATACGTTGTCTGGTGCAGTCATCGAGCCACGCGCTCTAAACGAGCTGATTCCAGACTGGAAAGAAAAAGGCGCACCGCTTAACGTACCAGCGACGGAAGATCGGTTTTATTATCTAAACTCTGCCACACGTTCAACTCAAGTACCGCACTCATTGATTCCAGGCCCAATGCATAATGACGGTAACTACATTGTCTCATTAGGCAATGTGGTTCGTTGGTTGGCTGTACAGGCAGAAGAGCTTGAAGTGATGATGTTCCCAGGATTCCCTGCCGATGACATCTTATACAATGACGATGGTTCGGTAAAGGGATTTTGACTGGTGATATGGGTGTGGCTGCCAATGGCGAAGCCAAGCCAAGCTTCGAGCCTGGCTATGAGCTGCTGGCCAAATACACTATTTTTGCCGAAGGCAGCCGTGGACACTTGGGCAAACGCTTAATCAGTCGTTTTGATCTAGATAAAGACTCCGATCCTCAGCATTATGGTATCGGTCTAAAAGAGCTGTGGGAAGTCGAGCCTGACAAGCATGAGCAAGGCGTGGTCATGCACGGTCTTGGCTGGCCATTAACTGAAACCGGCTCAACTGGCGGATGGTGGTTGTACTTCGATGAAAACAACCAAGTGAGCTTTGGCTTAGTAGCGGATCTGTCTTATCACAACCCTTACATGTCGCCATTTGATGAGATGCAGCGCTTGAAGACCCATCCTGTTATCAAGCGTGTTTTAGAAGGTGGTAAGCGTATTTCTTATGGCGCACGTGCTTTGACTAAAGGCGGGCTTAACTCATTACCAAAATTCACATTCCCAGGCGGTGTGTTGGTGGGTGATGATGCTGGTTTCTTGAACCCCGCAAAAATCAAAGGCACCCATACCTCGATGAAGTCAGGCATGCTCGCCGCCGAAGCGATCTTTGAGGCGCTACAGGCAGAGCGTCAGCATGACGAAGTAGTGGCTTATAGCACCATGTACAAAGAATCATGGCTCTATCAAGACAACTATGAGGCACGCAACTTCTCTCCTGCAATCCACCGCATGGGTCTGTTTATGGGCGGTGCTTTCACCTTTATCGAGCACAACTTATTAAAAGGCAAAATGCCACTGACCTTGCATGATAATGTACCAGATTACGATCAGTTAGAGCGCGCCAACCATGCTTATCAGCCGACTTATCTCAAGCCTGATGGCAAGCTGGTGTTTGATAAATTGTCATCGGTATTCATCTCAAATACCAACCATGCAGAGGATCAACCAACGCATCTGAAGCTGACTGATCCAACCGTGCCTATCTCTATCAACTTACCGCTCTATGCTGAGCCTGCACGCTTGTATTGTCCAGCGGGTGTATATGAAGTGGTCAAAGATGCTGAAGGCGCCAAATTCGTCATCAATGCGCAGAACTGCGTGCATTGTAAAACATGTGACATCAAGGACCCATCACAGAACATCACGTGGGTAACCCCAGAAGGTGGCGGTGGCCCTAACTATCCAAACATGTAAAAGATGATGTAACATCATAAAGATCAATAAAAACCGCTCTTCTCTGTATAAAGAGAAGAGCGGTTTTTTCGTTTAAGCAGACTATAGTCAATCAATATTGAAAGTGGTACAAGGCAGACGAGTGCAAGTACTACAGTAGTAGGCTAAACGAGTCTAACGCTGTAACGCTTTAATAGTGGTTCGACTATATGTTGACCTACTACTTATAACTCTAAACTCTCTGAGAGTAGAATTTAATCCATCCAAACATGACGATTGGCCTCGTCTTTCGGCTTCACACAGCTGTCAGGATTAAAGATGGTTTTCCGTTCTATAAGCTGATTTTATAATCAGTACAATCGCTGCTGAGAGTTGGCTACAGTGAGCCATGTCTTAAAAACATCATGATGGCTGCTTGATGGTTATTGTTCGCTGCACAAAGACGAAGGCCATCGCTGAAGTACAGTCTAGCGATAAGTGGCGGTATTTTGACTAAAGCGCGGCTATTTCGTTCAGCTTATATCTTTTTTTACCTATTCTATGAACCATAAAATCTATACATTCAATTTATTGCTGCCATTTTATAACCGTATTCATTTGTATCCATACGCAATAATTAACTTTTGTTTTACTAAATAGTGGATATCACCTTTATTTCAATTAAAAATACGATATTAGTAATAATTTGCCTACAATGTCCGATTACCGTTATACTCGAATCCATATGAGGACAAAATCATTATTGAGATAAAAAATATTAGCAATCAGCCATATTTTTTAGCATTTTAAATCCCCATGAAGGTTGTGGATTTAACAAAATTGACGTATAACTGTCCATATATCCGATATTTACTGTGAGTAAAACATTACCTGTTTGATACTGAGTAGTTGTATTCATATATATTTTGTTACAAAAAGCTTGTGAAATATACTTATTGTGAATTACTGAGATTTTGTATATATTCCCAATAGGGTTTAGATGATTGATGCTTATAGTATCGATATAACCCTATTATGGCGTACACATTTGGATCATTACCCAATGACGTTCTACCATAACCATCATGGTGATATAACCACCATGTGAACGAGCCATACTCTCTTTTGTCAAGAAGACAAGAGTTAAAAAAGACAGCGGATTGTCTCTCTTCGGCACCACTCCCTCTTTTTTTCATGATGATGGCAATAGCGTTAAGCACTGACTGGCCAATCACCGCATGCTTACGCGTAATAATGACCATGTACGACCTGTAATCGTTTGTCTATCTACTGTTTTTAGTCACCACAAGTGTGCTAAAAATATAACAACCGTTATCCACCTGTTGGTTTGATCAGCCATTTGATCGCTTGGTTTGTATCTAATCTATATACCGTTAATAGCTTCTACAATCAGATTGGGTGTTATTAACAAAGTATTGGTACACATCATCATTGAATGGCTATCGCCAACCACTCACCCTGTTTTATGTAAGACAAAAGGAGTTGTCCTATGAAAACCATGATGATCCCTCTGGATATTGGCGTGCCAATGTGCGGCTGATTTTAGGTTGCCTAGTCGTTTGGGCGCTGTGTTCCTATGGTTTTGCTATTTTGCTACGGCCTTTATTGGCGGGCATCGCCATTGGCGGTACTGATCTGGGCTTTTGGTTTGCGCAGCAAGGCTCTATTGCGATCTTTATTATCATCATCTTTTTTTACGCGTGGCGTATGAATAAGTTGGATAAACAATATGGCCTAGACGAGGAATAGCCTTATGAGTCAATTTGTAATTAATATTATCTTTGTGGGGCTGTCTTTCGCGCTATATTTTGGGATTGCGATTTGGGCGCGTGCAGGGTCGACCAGCGATTTTTATGTGGCAGGTGGCGGTGTACACCCCGTACTCAATGGTATGGCAACAGGCGCAGACTGGATGAGTGCAGCGTCATTTATTTCTATGGCAGGTCTACTCGCGGCAGGCGGCTACGGTGCGTCTTCTTATTTGATGGGCTGGACAGGTGGCTATGTGCTACTGGCCATGCTACTGGCACCTTACTTGCGCAAGTTTGGTAAATTTACGGTTCCTGATTTTATTGGGGACCGTTTTTACTCTAAGACCGCAGCCATGGTGGCAGTTGCTTGTTTGATTATTGCGTCAACCACCTATGTTATCGGTCAGATGACGGGTGCAGGCGTGGCATTTTCGCGCTTTTTGGAAGTCGATAACAACACAGGTTTGATTATTGCAGCATTTGTGGTGTTCTTTTACGCGGTACTTGGCGGTATGAAAGGGATTACCTATACGCAGGTGGCGCAGTATGTGGTGTTAATTATCGCCTATACCATTCCTGCGGTCTTTATCTCGCTTGAATTGACGGGCAACCCGATCCCTGGGTTTGGTATGTTCTCAACTCATACAGAATCAGGCTTACCGCTATTGACCAAACTTGATCAAGTGGTGACAGATTTAGGCTTTGCCTCGTATACCGCTGATGTGCCCAATAAGCTAAATATGGTGCTGTTTACGTTGTCATTGATGATTGGTACAGCAGGCTTGCCGCACGTCATCATTCGCTTTTTTACCGTACCCAAAGTGGCCGATGCGCGCTGGTCAGCGGGTTGGGCATTGGTCTTTATTGCCCTGCTCTACTTCACTGCGCCTGCGGTAGGCTCTATGGCACGTTTGAACTTACTTGATACCATCTACCCACAAGGCGTGAATGAGCCTGCGCTCGAGTATGACCAACGTCCAGATTGGATGCGTACATGGGAGCAAACAGGTCTAATCAAATATAACGATCTAAACGGCGATGGCCGCATTCAGATGTATAACGATAGTGGCCTTGGCGCAGCGGAGCTGGCTTTAACCAATGCCGAAACCGAAGGTGGTGATGTTGGCGCAGCTACCACGGCGGTTGACGCCGCTCGCGTCTTACACGATCTTGAAGCTGAAGGCCGCTTTGCTGATGCAGGCTGGGCAGGTAACGAGCTAGATGTCAATAACGATATCTTAGTATTGGCAAACCCAGAGATTGCGCAGCTACCACCATGGGTGGTTGGTCTGATCGCAGCAGGTGGTCTGGCCGCGGCACTATCAACCGCCGCAGGTCTACTGCTCGCCATCTCATCAGCCATTAGTCATGATTTGATCAAAGGTCACTTTAACCCCAATATCACGGATAAAGGCGAGCTGATGGCGGCGCGTATCTCGATGGTGTCGCGATTTTGATCGCCACATGGTTGGGTATGAACCCACCAGGCTTTGCCGCTCAGGTGGTAGCACTGGCCTTTGGTATCGCAGGGGCGTCGCTCTTCCCTGCCTTGATGATGGGTATTTTCTCAAAACGCATCAATAATGTCGGCGCGATTGCCGGTATGCTCACAGGCCTATTTACCACCTTGGTCTATATCTTTATGTACAAAGGCTGGTTCTTTATCGCTGGTACGGCCAACCTACCTGACACGGCTGAATACTGGATTCTTGGTGTCTCGCCACTGTCATTCGGCGCGATTGGCGCGCTATTGAACTTTGCGGTTGCCTTTGCAGTCTCTTACGCTACCAAAGCGCCTCCAAGAGAGATTCAAGAGTTGGTCGAAGGTGTCCGTTACCCACGCGGTGCAGGTGGTGCGATTGATCATTAAGCCGACTTTCGCTTTTATCTGTTAAGATGACCATCACTCATGAGCCATAGCTGCTTGTGGGTGATTTTTTATGGTATCACTGCTTGATTGATGAATTAACCAACTGACACACTGACCCACCGCTTTGAGGATTTATTTTATGATTTATGAGTTTATTGCGACCATCGCTGCTGGGTTTGGTATGGCTGGGTTGGCACTGATTATCACACATTTGAGCAAACTGGCAGGAAAGCGTGCGCCCAAGTGGCTGATTCCATTGTTTGCTGCCATCGGTATTTTTGCGTTTCAGATTCATCAAGAATACAACTGGTACGATCAGCAAGTGGTTCAGCTGCCAGAGGGTGTCACCGTCGTCAAAAAAATCGAGGATACCGCTTGGTTTCGACCTTGGTCTTACCTAAAGCCTCAGACCGTGCGCTTTATGGCTGTTGACAACGAACGTGCGCGCAGTGCCGATCAGGGTCTATATTTGGTCAATTTATATTTGTTTGAGCGGCGTATGAGTGTACAGCAAATGCCACAAGTGATTGATTGCCGTGCGCCTGCACGTGCCGATTATAGGATACCTGTAGCCAAAGACCGTGAGCTTGGCTTGAGAGAATATGTGGCAAATACCACCCAATGGCGACCGCTAACTACTGACGATCCTTTGTTTTTGAGTGTTTGTCAGTAAAACCACACCATGACAAGATGGTTAAATCAGCAGCCTTAAGCATTTATTGATGGCGACTGACACTGGTATAGTGATGCTTGGAAGTTGCTCCCAGCAGTAACCCTGCGCACAATCCCCCAAAATGTGCGGCAAAAGAAACTCCCGGCTGCGGCATCAGACCTTGCTTGATGATTAGCCAGTAACCTGTTCCCATGATAATACAGGCCAATAAATATCCCCAACGCCGTGCAAAAACAGCGCCGCCTATCATATAGCCAAGCATCGCAAAACATAACCCCGACGCTCCAATATGAATGGTCAAGGGTGATGCTATCACCCAAGTGGCCACTCCTGAGGCGACAATAAGCTTCAATGTTGTACGATACGCATTGTTTTCAAACAGCCCAAACAAAAACAATATCTGCAATAATATAAAAGTATTGCCCATCAAATGAGCAAAATTACCGTGCATCGTCCATGATGCTATCACGCCTATCATACTACCCAAATCTAGGGTGCGCGGCACAATACCGAAGATATTCCATAAGCCAAATAGCACGCTTTCATTAAGAAAAACATGCCCCACATCGGTACCAATACAAAAGCGTATAGCCCTATGACCTGCTTTAGGCGTGTTATAACCAAAGATAGTATCGCTTGCCAATTCATCGATTGCCTCTTAACATTAACTGATAACCCTTCAAAATAGTGTTAGCATCAGTGAGAATACTTTATATTGTATCCAGCTGAAATGACTCATACCTTAAGTGCAAAAAGTGGTTGCACAGTTGGCTTGAAGGTCAAAGTCGACGCCACCTCACTGGAGTCTAAATAGCTATTATCATGCAGTAGCGAGGGTAGAACGATAAGGGACTAAAGCGGTCGGCATAAAGCGCCGAGCCGCATCTATGTGCTTTATAGAGTCGTCAAAGAAGATATGCGGAGCAAAGGTTTTGAGCACCGATGTTTTCTCAAGCCCTCCCAAGAAGAAAGCCATATCCACATCTACGCCCCAAGCTCGCAAGGTTTTTATCGCTCGCAGGTCTGCAGGAGCATTGCGGGCCGTCACTAAAGCAATCTTTATCGGACAGTGATGCACTTTGGCAGGTAAGCGCTGCTGCAATTTTGATAGCTTAATTAATAGCTCGGCATAAGGGCCCTTTTCGATCGGTAAGTCGATCATCTCAGCTTCCCTATCATGAAAAGCTTGTAGGCCTTTTTGTTTATACAATAGCTCCCTGAGTCGTCAAATAAGACCGCATCCCCATCGAAGGCAATGCGTAGCTGATCGGTATCAAGCTCGTAAGTGTTGACTGGAGTGGCGTCCAATATCGCACAAGCGCAAATGTTGGCATCGGCGACTTGCTGGGCGTCCTCACGGTTAGTCGTCAAAAACAGATCGACATTAAAATCTTTGATATATGGAGCGACAGGACTTCCGGATACAAAGGCGGAACGTGAAATATTCAAACCGTTGTCACGAATGGCATTGAGCACTTGAATGCCAGTATCAGGACTGCTCTTTGAGACGATGACGACTTCCACAAGTGGCGACTCGGTCGTTAAATCCGCTGATAGACAGTCGTTACAGTAATTATTTAGATTCAGCAGCGCTTTGATTAATGGATATCCTGCACCACTATCTAATGGCTGATCTTCACGCTTCGCCATATAATCGCGAAACTCCTTTACTGCCTCGTCAGGGCGCTGCTGTAGTAGCTGTAAAGGTGGTTCTCAGACTCCGTTAAATCAAACAATGCTGTCGCTGATATAGCCACTATTAAAGTATTGGTTAAATCGACTGCCATATTATCCGTTCTCTATTCTAAGCATGGTATTGGTTAATGCTCATCAGTTTAGCAATTAAACCTCAGTAGGTAAGTAAGATTTTTATTATTGGCTACTCTTTAATAGTAATCCCTTTTGTACTGATAATTGATTAAATAATACTTAATTATCATTATTATTTATTAATATAAACTATATAATAATATTGAAATATATCCCCTTGGCCTCAAATAAATAGCTAAGAGTAATAAATCAATGCTCACCAACAGATATTAAAAATATCAGGAGAGAATAATGAATAATACTGCAGCGAATAGCAAAAAGATACTGTGACCCAATCGCGTCAAATCGAGCAGCTTTTTGCTGGGGTCGATACCCAAGACGGCGCTGGCGTTAAATTGACTCGCGTACTGACGCAGCAGCTGCAACAGCGCCTCGATCCGTACTTGATGCTCGATAACTTTAAAAGTGACAATCCAGATGATTATGTCGCAGGGTTCCCCAATCACCCGCATCGCGGCTTTGAAACCATTACTTATATGATTACGGGGCGTATGCGTCATCGTGATAGCGTGGGTAACGAAGGGCTATTACAGAACGGCGGCGTGCAGTGGATGACAGCGGCGAGCGGTGTGATCCATTCAGAGCTACCGGAACAAGAAGACGGCGCGATGGAAGGCTTCCAGCTGTGGCTTAATCTACCTGCTAAAGATAAAATGAATGACCCTTGGTATAAAGATTTCCAAAGTGAGGACTTGCCTAAATACACAACTGAAGATGGCGTAGACGTTACGGTAATCGCAGGTACATCGCATGGCGTAGAAGGTGCAGTCACCCGCGACATTACTGAGCCGACGTATTTGGATATCCATTTACCAGCAGGAAAGAGCTTTAGCCAAGCGATTCCAGCCGATCATAATGCGTTTGCCTTTGTATATCGTGGTAAAGTAGATATTGAAGGTAGAGAAGTACCAACTAAGACTATGGCTATTCTTGAAAACAATGATAGTGCTGATGGCGTCACTATTACCGCCAATAGTAGTGAGGATACCAAAGTGATCTTAATCACTGGTCGCCCACTACGCGAGCCGATTGTGCAATATGGTCCGTTTGTCATGAACAGCCAGCAAGAAATCATGCAAGCGGTCACTGATTTCCAAAGTGGTAAGTTTGGTGAAGGGGCTTAATGATTAGCCTAGTTTGTTAAATACTCTATTGAATGTTAAAGCCCGTATTATTTGTTAATATGGGCTTTTTTGTGGGAAAATTGCTGCTTTGGCTGTTTGTGGAGTCCTCATATACTCTAACTATAACATTATGACTGAGCAGCTCCGTAGGGTATTTAGACCAGTAGGCGAGCAATTTTGGTTTGATTTTAAGAGATTGCGGTTATGAGCTAGATAATAAATTTAAGTTATGAGTCTTTAATCTATCCGGTTATAGTTTGCTTGATTCACCCGAAGTTCATTTTCTTTAGGTTCTACACCATTCTCAATAATATTAATTTTGATAATATATTTTGGTAAACCAAATTTATCTAAGAAACCTGTAGCAACTTTTTTAGATGTTTCATCAAACTCTAAATCCAAACCATTAAAGTAACGCTTCGCAAGCTGTAATGAAAATGGTGTACCATAGCGATAAAGCAATGTATCTTTACCACCTGTTTCTAGAGCTAAGTTAAGAGGTACACATACAGCTCTAGTTACCGCAGAAAATGAGATTTGAGAACCTCTATGATAAGGGTATTGCCTTAACGCTTCTTGATACGAAGAACCTAACACAAAGTTTGTAATTTCTTCATAATCATAAAGCAAGTACTGAGAACGAGGAGCGTTCTTCAATATTTTTTAGCTTGGGGTATTTTCATTGCACTGAAGGATGCTTTTCTCCAGTCACGCTTTTTTGCTTCAAGAAATGCAGCTCCATGAAGATCAGTGCCGTCTTTATAATTAATATTTATAACTAGAGCAATGTCGCCAAAATTATTCTCAAAGTTCCCCTTTAATTTATATATTTGCCAGTCTATTTTGTTCTTTCTATCGTTACTAGTAAAATACATGCCATCTAGTTCACGTCTCAAGTCAGAAAGTAATTTTAGAGTAATGAAGTCTTCATTCCATTCGTGACCTGTTATTTCGCTAATAGAGTTTCGAATAGTGTTCTCTATTCGGCCTGTAAATTCATCTAAACTGGATTCCATTTGATGTCTCTACTTAAAGTATGATACAGAGTAAACTGTATTTTAATTAGTATTTAATTCTGTATTATATGAATAAACTATACGCAAAGCAGATTAGTATCTGATTAATTAGCTATCACACGCAGTTGGTCTTAGATCAATTTGTTCATATCAATGCTGTAGCCAGACTGTTTCATTTCTTTAGCTAGTTGCAACTGCCATGCAGAGGATTCATCTAACGAAATATAAACTACACCACTAATGTCATTTGGCAGTTCTAGCTTACCATCTACTAAAGCACAAACATTTTCTCGTCCAAGTTTACCAATAAGTAAACCGTGCTCAAAAACTACATTTTGTCGTGCTCGAACATTTAAGTTTCCAGCATCTGTTTTTACATTACCAACATCATCAGGTGTATATAAAACTATCGCGAATCCAGTATCGGAATAATGCTCTATTTTCTCAATAATTGTTCTTCCTGAGCTTGCCTTTTCGTGAAGAATAATTGCTTCGAATCCTAATCTTTCTACGAATCTAGCAGCTTTGTTTTGCGCGCCCTCATCATGACCATGGACTATAAACACTCTATTTGGTTTGGCATCTCTAGACTCTTGCCTGACAGATCGTGTAGCTACAAGCTCTTTCTTATAGCCTACTGCACCTTCAATAAAATCATCAGTGACGTTTGTTGCCCGTCCAATAGCCTGATAGGTATCAGATGGACCACCGATTATAACCATTGATGAGTTTTGATTCTCTGCTCTGATTTGAGGAATAAAAGATTCAATTGTTTTTTCACTTTTAGCAATAGTTATCCTCTCAAGATCATCAGGCTGAACAGTCTTTCCATTAATGACAATTGGTTTTCCTTGCTCATAAGGTTCAACAAACCTTGAAATTAATTGTTCTTTAGTAAGATCTGTTTTGTACTCACCGTAATGTGTATCTGATTTTGGTTTTACTTTTACATGGTAATACATTTTGATTCCTTATAAAGACTAACAATTTACTATCCTGTAAATCTAGCATTAATACGACAGACCAACAATCTAAATATAATAATAGAAAATGAAGAAAGAAATTGATTAAATCATCTATAAATATAGTCCTAAAACATTAAAGAACTATAAACAAAAATCCCGACCATAAAAAGCCCCCTTCTACTTTCGCAGAAGGGGGCTTTTGGAATAGAGAGCTGACGATGACCTACTCTCACATGGGCGAACCACACTACCATTGGCGCAACGATGTTTCACTTCTGAGTTCGGGAAGGGATCAGGTGGTGCCATCGCGCTATTGTCGTCAGCAAAGGGGGTTAGATATGAGTCTGTTTGTGTGACTTTTGATAAGTACCACTTACCCTAACTGAATCAAGGTTAACGGTGATATCGAAATATTCTGTCTGTTTCTATAGCCTGAGCTATACAAGATAGATTAATTAGACTTGATACAAACCACTTGGTGTTGTATGGTCAAGCCAAACGAGCAATTAGTACAGGTTAGCTACACACATCACTGTGCTTCCACACCCTGCCTATCAACGTCCTAGTCTTGAACGGCTCTTTAGGGAAATCTAATCTTGAGGTGGGCTTCCCGCTTAGATGCTTTCAGCGGTTATCCCATCCGAACGTAGCTACCGGGCAATGCCATTGGCATGACAACCCGAACACCAGTGGTTCGTCCACTCTGGTCCTCTCGTACTAGGAGCAGATCCTCTCAAATTTCCAACGCCCACGGTAGATAGGGGACCGAACTGTCTCACGACGTTCTAAACCCAGCTCGCGTACCTCTTTAAATGGCGAACAGCCATACCCTTAGGACCTGCTTCAGCCCTAGGATGAGATGAGCCGACATCGAGGTGCCAAACACCGCCGTCGATATGAACTCTTGGGCGGTATCAGCCTGTTATCCCCAGAGTACCTTTTATCCGTTGAGCGATGGCCCTTCCATACAGAACCACCGGATCACTAAGACCTACTTTCGTACCTGCTCGACTTGTGGGTCTCGCAGTTAAGCGCGCTTTTGCCTTTATACTCTTCGACCGATTTCCGACCGGTCTGAGCGCACCTTCGTACTCCTCCGTTACTCTTTAGGAGGAGACCGCCCCAGTCAAACTACCCACCATACATTGTCCTCGGTATTGTGATACCTGAGTTAGAACCCCAACATGACCAGGGTGGTATTTCAAGGATGGCTCCACCAAGACTGGCGTCTCGGTTTCAAAGCCTCCCACCTATCCTGCACAAGTCAGGTCAAAGTTCAATGTAAAGCTGTAGTAAAGGTTCACGGGGTCTTTCCGTCTAGCCGCGGGTACACAGCATCTTCACTGCGATTTCGATTTCACTGAGTCTCTGCTGGAGACAGCGCTGCCATCATTATGTCATTCGTGCAGGTCGGAACTTACCCGACAAGGAATTTCGCTACCTTAGGACCGTTATAGTTACGGCCGCCGTTTACTGGGGCTTCGATCAAGACCTTCGCTTACGCTAAGCCCATCAATTAACCTTCCAGCACCGGGCAGACATCACACCCTATACGTCCACTTTCGTGTTTGCAGAGTGCTGTGTTTTTAATAAACAGTTGCAGCAGCCTGGTATCTGCGACTGCCAGCAGCTCAAGGAGCAAGTCCTATCACCACCAACAGCGTACCTTCTCCCGAAGTTACGGTACCATTTTGCCTAGTTCCTTCAGCAGAGTTCTCTCAAGCGCCTTGGTATTCTCTACCTGATCACCTGTGTCGGTTTAGGGTACGATTCGTTTATAACTATTGCTTAGAAGCTTTTCCTGGAAGCATGGTATTTGCCACTTCGCTGTACATGTACAGCTTGCTATCAGATCTCGGTATAGAATAGCCCGGATTTACCTAAGCTATAAACCTACATCCTTTCACCTGGACAACCAACGCCAGGCTGACATAACCTTCTCCGTCCCTCCATCGCATTATAAACAAGTATCGGAATATTAACCGATTTCCCATCGACTACGCCTTTCGGCCCTCGCCTTAGGGTCGACTCACCCAGCCCCGATTAACGTTGGACTGGAACCCTTGATCTTCCGGCGTGGATGCTTTTCACACCCATTATCGTTACTCACGTCAGCATTCGCTCTTGTGATACCTCCAGCATGCTTTACAACACACCTTCACAGGCTTACACAACGCTCCCCTACCACTTGAAAACAAATTCAAATCCGCAGCTTCGGCTCCTAGTTTGAGCCCCGTTACATCTTCCGCGCGGGCCGACTCGACTAGTGAGCTATTACGCTTTCTTTAAAGGATGGCTGCTTCTAAGCCAACCTCCTAGCTGTCTATGCCTTCCCACCTCGTTTCCCACTTAACTAGGGAATTTGGGGCCTTAGCTGGCGGTCTGGGTTGTTTCCCTCTCCACGATGGACGTTAGCACCCACCGTGTGTCTCCCGGATATCACTCATCGGTATTCGGAGTTTGCATCGGTTTGGTAAGTCGGTATGACCCCCTAGCCGAAACAGTGCTCTACCCCCAATGGTGTTCGTCCGAGGCGCTACCTAAATAGCTTTCGGGGAGAACCAGCTATCACCGAGTTTGATTAGCCTTTCACCCCTATCCACAAGTCATCCCCTGGCTTTTCAACGACAGTGGGTTCGGTCCTCCGGTGCCTGTTACGGCACTTTCAACCTGCTCATGGATAGATCACTCGGTTTCGGGTCTATACCCTGCAACTAGTCGCCCTATTAAGACTCGGTTTCCCTACGGCTCCCCTAAACGGTTAACCTTGCTACAGAATATAAGTCGCTGACCCATTATACAAAGGTACGCGGTCACCCAACAAGTGGGCTCCCACTGCTTGTACGCACACGGTTTCAGGTTCTATTTCACTCCCCCTCACAGGGGTTCTTTTCGCCTTTCCCTCACGGTACTGGTTCACTATCGGTCAGTCAGGAGTATTTAGCCTTGGAGGATGGTCCCCCATCTTCAAACAGGATTTCTCGTGCCCCGCTCTACTTAATATGTTAACGCTAATGTTTCGAATACAGGACTATCACCTACTATGGTCAGCTTTCCCACGCTGTTCTTCTACATTAGCTTTAATCGGCTTCTCCCCGTTCGCTCGCCGCTACTAGGGGGAATCTCAATTGATGTCTATTCCTAAGGGTACTGAGATGTTTCACTTCCCCTCGTTTGCTTCCCTAATAAATTAGGATACCTACCTTATGGTAAGTGGGTTTCCCCATTCAGAAATCTCCGGATCACAGGATATTGCCGCCTCCCCGAAGCTTATCGCAGGCTGTCACGTCTTTCATCGCCTCTGACTGCCAAGGCATCCACCATGTGCGCTTCATTACTTGACCATACAACCCCAAGTAGTCTTTCGACTTCTAAGTGTCATACAATCTAATTATGATAACGATATCACCTATGTTTATACGCTTGATTCAGTTCTCTTTACTTTTTTAATAACTCACCCCTGGGATAACAAATAATGTCGTTAAGAGGTGAGTTATTAAGGTTAAGATGGGCGCGTGAATACGCTCATCCTAACCCAGACTCATATCTATGTTTTTAAATAGTTCCTATGCTCTCGTCGAGTCATAGTTTTCTGTATAAAACAGAAAGAAGTAATCGTGTCTTTATTCAAGATGAATCACTTGTTTCTATTTGATACCTATTTTATTTAGCACGCTAAGCTTAGCCGTATGTAGTGGTGGAGCCAAGGAGAGTCGAACTCCTGACCTCCTGCGTGCAAGGCAGGCGCTCTACCAACTGAGCTATGGCCCCTGAGCGAGGATACAATCGAAGCACTGCTTCGATCCGAGCGCAAGAGGAAATCCCTTAAAGGAGATTTACTTAGGGCTCTTTCACCTACATTAATAATGGTGGGTCTAAGTGGACTCGAACCACTGACCCCCGCGTTATCAACACGGTGCTCTAACCAGCTGAGCTACAGACCCTGATACGTCCTAAAACGTAAGCTTAAACTAAAGAACAACTTGTTGTGAATTCTTGCTGAGCGAATGCTGTCTATAAGGAGGTGATCCAGCCGCAGGTTCCCCTACGGCTACCTTGTTACGACTTCACCCCAGTCATCAACCACACCGTGGTGATCGCCCTCACTAAGTTAGGCTAACCACTTCTGGTGCAATCAACTCCCATGGTGTGACGGGCGGTGTGTACAAGGCCCGGGAACGTATTCACCGCGGCATTCTGATCCGCGATTACTAGCGATTCCTACTTCATGGAGTCGAGTTGCAGACTCCAATCTGGACTACGATAGGCTTTTTGAGATTCGCATCACATCGCTGTGTAGCTGCCCTCTGTACCTACCATTGTAGCACGTGTAGCCCTGGTCGTAAGGGCCATGATGACTTGACGTCGTCCCCGCCTTCCTCCAGTTTGTCACTGGCAGTATCCTTAGAGTTCCCACCCGAAGTGCTGGTAACTAAGGACAAGGGTTGCGCTCGTTGCGGGACTTAACCCAACATCTCACGACACGAGCTGACGACAGCCATGCAGCACCTGTATCACAATTCCCGAAGGCACTCTCGTATCTCTACAAGATTCTGTGTATGTCAAGACCAGGTAAGGTTCTTCGCGTTGCATCGAATTAAACCACATGCTCCACCGCTTGTGCGGGCCCCCGTCAATTCATTTGAGTTTTAACCTTGCGGCCGTACTCCCCAGGCGGTCTACTTATTGCGTTAGCTGCGTCACTAAGTCCTCAAGGGACCCAACGACTAGTAGACATCGTTTACGGCGTGGACTACCAGGGTATCTAATCCTGTTTGCTACCCACGCTTTCGAGCCTCAGTGTCAGTATGATGCCAGGAAGCTGCCTTCGCCATCGGTATTCCTTCAGATCTCTACGCATTTCACCGCTACACCTGAAATTCTACTTCCCTCTCACCTACTCTAGCCTAACAGTTTCAGATGCAGTTCCCAGGTTAAGCCCGGGGATTTCACATCTGACTTATCAAGCCACCTACGCTCGCTTTACGCCCAGTAATTCCGATTAACGCTTGCACCCTCTGTATTACCGCGGCTGCTGGCACAGAGTTAGCCGGTGCTTATTCTGCAGCTAATGTCATCGTCCCCGGGTATTAACCGAAGAGTCTTCTTCACTGCTTAAAGTGCTTTACAACCAAAAGGCCTTCTTCACACACGCGGCATGGCTGGATCAGGGTTCCCCCCATTGTCCAATATTCCCCACTGCTGCCTCCCGTAGGAGTCCGGGCCGTGTCTCAGTCCCGGTGTGGCTGATCATCCTCTCAGACCAGCTACAGATCGTCGCCATGGTAGGCCTTTACCCCACCATCTAGCTAATCCGACTTAGGCTCATCTAATAGCGAGAGCAACAAGTTGCCCCCTTTCTCCCGTAGGACGTATGCGGTATTAATTCGAGTTTCCCCGAGCTATCCCCCCACTACTAGGTAGATTCCTAAGTATTACTCACCCGTCCGCCGCTCGACGCCTGATAGCAAGCTATCATCGTTTCCGCTCGACTTGCATGTGTTAAGCCTGCCGCCAGCGTTCAATCTGAGCCATGATCAAACTCTTCAGTTTAATCTATCTGAAGCCTTTACCTATAAATAGGAAGACGACTTCTAATCTTGGCTCATTTAATCTGGCAAAATCGCTCGTAATTATGTTCGTAATGAATTAACTTTGAGTTTTTCTGCTGTCTTAAATGATAATTTTTATAGTTGGTGTTCTACCGAAAAGATAGTCGACCAACTTTATTTTTTAGCATTCTGAATCAGCAAAAATCCACACAAGTTGTTCTTTAGTTATGCTTTTAAATAGTCTCAATCACTGTCGTCCAGTCATCGATATATAGGGTATTACTAACGCTATCTGCCTTTTCCGTCTCCGGTTAAGCTATCTAGCGAGCCGACTATCTTATCATAATGATTTGAATTGTCAAGACTTTTTATAATTTGTTTCGCCAGGTTAACTGGGTTATTAATGTGTAATCTACACATCTCTTACCGCCAGTCCGTCTGATGAGGGCGTATTATAGAGGGTTTAACTTTTGTGTCAACCAATTTATACATGTTTTTAAAATTATTTTACAGCCATTTGAAATTTTAAGTATTTTCAATAGGTTATGAATTGGTCGATTGGTGAGCATAGTAGAGAGATGAGGACGGATTTCCCTTGCAGTAAGAATATTCTGCTTTAACAGCTATAGACCTTTTACTATTTTTCAGATTTTTCCGTCTATTAACACAATTCTATTCACCTTATAACTTACCCATCCCTCTCAAAAAACGCCTTATACGCCGCGACTTTCTTATCCAACGATAAGGGATAGGCGCGTGAGGTCGATGGTAATCTATATAAGGTTAAGTCATTAACATCCATTTTTTTATTATCTGCATCCTGCCATTGATAAGGGTAATCCATACTTTGATTGGTTTTTGGATGTTTTGATTTGGCAATTGGCTTATCTAATAACCCAAGTAGCACTTCGGTCGCCTTGCCTCCTGTCGTGAATAATGTCGCTACCTTTGGCACTTGCGGCAAGATACTATCCAAATCAACTGGCGTCACCACGGTTAGGTTTTTATCCGAAGCATTGCCAGTCTCTCGAATAGCCTGCTTGACTGTCGGGCAAGAAGCGATGCCACGCTCGAACATAAAATTGCGTATGCGCTCAGGGTCAAAGCGCTTCTCATCGCCGACTCTAAAATAGTTAGCGTCATCAAAAAACACTCGGCCATAGATACGCCACATATCATTATAAAAATTGGGATAATGAAAGCTCATTGCCCATTTATCGCTAGTCGGCGGAAACGTACCCATCATCATGATAGTCGCATTTGGTGGTAAAACAGGCGCAAAAGGATGATTTTCAATTTCTCCTGATGAGCTCTCGGTTGCTACTATCTCGTTATTAGCCTTGTTATTAGCGTCTTCTTGGGTGTTTGATGGTGTTATAGTCATGATATTCTTCATCAGAAAAGCGGTTTTTTTGGTATCATAGCAAGCCTAGACACTACTGCACTTATGATAATTTTATACAGTCAAACTTAGTCGATTCAAATAGTGCGACAATATGACAATAATATAGTCGCTTAGCCTGAGCGGTTTAGGCTTGGCTGCCAATTGTGAGTGTCTAACTGATCACTTTTGGTGACATTACACTCTTATACAAGTAGCACGTTTATTTGATTTGCATGGTCATTGAGGTTTTTATTTTACTATCAATGAGACCAAACAGAGTTAAAGTGGGGTAAGTGTTTGTATCTTTTTATATTAATAGCAACCGCAATGACTGCGCACGCATCAGACAAAAAACCAAGAGAATACTTATGAGTGATTTAAACAACGATTTAAACATTACGGTCATTGATCATCCATTGGTCCGTCATAAACTCAGCCTCATGCGCGAAAAAAGACTGTAGTACTTATAAATTTCGTACATTGACTAAAGAGCTTGCACGCTTGATGGCTTATGAAGCAAGCCGTGATTTTGAAATTGAGACCTTCCCAATGCAAGGCTGGTGCGGCGAAATCACGGGTGAGCAAATCATCGGTAAGACTGCGACTATCGTGCCGATTTTGCGTGCAGGTATTGGCATGCTTGATGGGGTACTCGATCTGATCCCTACTGCCAAGATTTCTGTGGTCGGTTTACAGCGTGATGAAGAAACGCTGCAGCCAGTACCATTCTTTGAAAAATTTGTCAGTCACATGGACAAGCGTCCTGCGCTAATCATTGATCCAATGCTAGCTACGGGTGGCTCAATGGTTGCGACCATCGAGATGCTAAAGAAAAATGGCTGTACTAATATCAAAGCATTGGTATTGGTAGCTGCACCTGAAGGCGTCCGCTTAGTTAATGAAGCACATCCTGACGTGACTATCTATACCGCTGCGTTAGACAGCCATTTGGATGAGCACGGTTACATCATCCCAGGTCTTGGCGATGCGGGCGATAAAATCTTTGGTAAGCAGTTATCAAATAGATAAGTCTCATTAGGGTAAATAAAGCCGTCATCAAGTTTATGGCAACAGCAGACAACATCAATAATAGGGACAGACAATGAACGTATTGATTACAGGAGCGAGCGCGGGTTTTGGTAAAGCGTTGGCAGAGCGTTTGGTGGCTAATGGTCATCGCGTGATTGGTTGCGCTAGACGTATCGATAAGCTGAATGCTTTAGCAGAGATTTTAGGTGAGAATTTTTTACCTGTGGTGATGGATGTGAGTGATACGGATTCTATTCCGCAAATCATTGCTGACTTGCCTGATGACTTTAAACACATTGATGTCTTGGTTAATAATGCAGGATTGGCGCTGGGTACAGAGCCTGCACACAAAGCCAGTCTCGATGATTGGATGCAAATGGTCGATACCAATGTTAAAGGTCTAATGTCATTGACTCATGCAGTCTTGCCAGCGATGGTCGAGCGCGATAGCGGATATATCATCAATGTCGGCTCGATTGCTGGTAGCTGGCCATACTTTGGTGGCAATGTATACGGCGCAACTAAAGCCTTTGTCAAACAATTTAGCCTAAATCTACGTGCTGACCTTGTCGGTACGCAAGTACGCGTGACCAATATTGAACCGGGCGTAGTCGCGGGTACTGAGTTTTCAAACGTGCGCTACCATGGTGATGACGATAAAGCAGCTAAAGTCTACGATGGCTTTAAGACCATGACAGGTGAAGATATCGGCGATATATTACTGTGGTTGATTGAGTCGCCTGCGCATATCAATGTCAATCGTTTGGAAGTGATGCCAGTCGCGCAAACCTATAACGGTCTAACGGTGGCTAAAAAAGACCGTTAAAAGCGCATCTATTTAACAATCAACGTAACTCGTAGAGACCGAAGCAATATAGATGACTCTATATTGCTTTTTTTTATGTCCTCAATTGTTACCTCATTTACCAAGCGTAAGTCCTGAAAGTCCATAATCAATACTTCATTACGCAGGCGCTCGCTAGTGCGTTTATTATGGCGTATCGGAAACCCTAATACTTGCTTACCGACGATGGTGATTTGATTAACGATTATCTTTGAATAAGAAACCTGATGAGTTGCCATTTTTTGTGCGTTAATGATTGCCGTGGCTGGATTGACGGTGGTGGTGAGTAGTTTTGTTTGTCGTACCACTTTTGGCACCTCTCCTGCAAAAAATACCACCTGATCTAATGGCATATACTGCGCATGGCGGGTCAGCTCTTGACGAAACAAAGCGGGCATTTCTACATTAAAACTGTCTTCTGTTTGTTGATAAAACGCGGTAAAGTTGCGATGCAAATACCGTCCAAATACTGTGGCATTGATCCATTCTTGATAAATATCGTTCGCCAGTAGTCGCTTGGAAAAGCTATTGGCATCTATCGTGACCTCATTATTCAACATCGACAATAAAAGCGCTTGTGGACTGGTAAATGTCTGCTGCTCCCAAACTTGTGGATACAAGCTACTATCCAATGACGACAATATCGATTTGCTCATACCCTTCTACCCTTATCAGTTATCGCTACTGCTTTTACCGTTAGCTAAATTCTATGCTATGGTCAGATGACTGCTTCAATATAACAGTCTTTTATTCGCGGTATGAATACGTTTGTAAAAATACATCTTGACCACTCAACCAAGATGGCTTGATAACCAAAAGTGATGTCATTCTATGAAAAACCTCCTTTTTCTCTACCCGCATCATATCGATTACGAACAATCGATATAAAGACAGCTGATGGTACGGCGCTACCCATATCTGTCATTGGGAATGGTAAACCCATCATGATGATGCATGCTTATGGCATGGATGCGCGTGAGTTTTTACCTTTTATACTGCCACTAATGGGTAAATATGAATTTTACTTGCCGCATTTCCGAGGTTTTGGTGCTGCAAAAGATATTGAGTTGACGCAGTTTGATTTCGTGCATCAGTACGCTGAGGATATTGATACAGTGATTGAGCACATCTGCCTGAGGCGTCACGTAGAGTCATTACCTGTGGCCGCGATTTCAATGGGTGCGCTCGTCATGTGGTCTTATTTTGAGCGTTTTGGTACAGCCAGAGTCAGTCGCTATCTAAATATTGATCAAAGCCCTGTGATTCACAATCAACCAGATTGGCAAGGCGGGTTGTTTGGGGATCGGCAAAAAGAGAGGTTTGCCGTGTTTCAAGAAATTGTCGATAGGACACTACCGTATGCGCACGTTGAACACTTTACGCACTTGCCGTTTTCTCTCAAACGCCATGTGACAGATGTCGAAAGATTGTTTTCTTTACTCTCTGTCAGCCGTCCACGTTCAAAAGCTGTCGTACAAGCACTTACTCATCAAAACGATCATAAGCTGGCATTTTATAATCACCAAACCTGGCAACACAAAATGCGCTGCCTGCAGGCGTATCTCGCCATACCTTATGATTTTCGGGCAGTTATAGAAAACGTCACCATCCCAGTGGTCAGTCTCATTGGTGGTCAATCAAAACTCTATGATCCCAATTGGCAGCAAGAAATCACATGTATGCTACCCAATGCTCGTGACGTCATCCTACCGCGCTCAGGACATGCCGTCCCTATGGATGAGCCGATTGGTTTTCATAAGGTGTTAAAGAAGTTTTGTGAGAATGATTTACGAGTCGCAACCAAAAAGCGACTTAGTAAAGTCGCTTTTTTAGGAGATGCTGCCAAGTTCAAGAGTTAATCCACTAGGGGTTTTATCAGCTCAAATCTAGGCACTTCTGTGCCACTACGCATCACAGTTTCAGCAAACATCGACAGCGGTCGTACCCATACGCCGTACTCACCATAAAGACAACGATAAACGACTAAGGCTTCTTCGGTTTCTGAGTGCTGCGCGGTATGCAATACTTGGTAAAGATTGCCTTTATAGTGTCGGTAAATGCCTTGGGGTACCGAATTTTGATTTTTTTGAGACATAAACCACTCATTTATATTGATAATTAAAAGATGCTTTGTACTTTTGCTGCAAGCTTGGGTTTTATACCCGCCCATTCAGAATAGACCATACTATACATCACGGTATCTGAAATAACGCCGTCACGGCGTACTCGATTGCCACGAATCACACCATCCCTTTTTGGCACCTAAGCGCTCGATGGCTTGTTGTGAGCGATGATTATCGACATCTGTACGCCAGCCTACGGTTTGATATTGTAGCGTTTCAAATATATAAGTGAGCAGTATGAGCTTGCAGGTGGTGTTGACATGCGTGCGCCAGTAAGATTTGGCATACCAAGTATAACCAATCTCTAATCTTTTGGTAGTCGGCAAAATGTCATGGAAGCTGGTTGAGCCAATCGCTTTACCAGTACGCTCATCAATGACGGCAAAAGCTTGCCTATCCGTCATTGAATCTGCAACATTAATATAATCCATGACCTTGTCTGGCTCAGGTATAGACGTCTCGTTTATCTGCCACAGCGCACCATCTTGGCAAGCTTCAATCAAGTCAGTGGCATGAGCGAGCGTTAATGGCTCAAGGGTAATGTCATTGCTCGATAAGGTAACCCGTTCTAGCATTTATCTCTCCTCAAGCCATTATTGATGTGAGCAAGCGCTTAAGCAATCGTCACTTTTGCATAAGCCTTTTTACCAGCTTGAATCACAACTGTTTGACCTGAGGTTAAGCTAAAGCCAGCATTGACCACCCTCACCATCGACTTTGACTGCATTGCGCTTGATCATGTCTTTTGCCGCTGCACTATTCTTAGTCAAACCTGCTTGGTTTAATACCTGTGTGATAAACAAGGCTTCTTGACCCTCTTCAAGCGTCAATGTCACTTCTGGCAAATCAACGGGCAACTCACCATCTGCTAGGACATTGCCTGCTGATTTATGCGCGTTGGCAGCGGCATCCGCATCATGGAAACGCTCAATCAATTCTTCGGCTAGGATACGTTTGATTTCTTGTGGATTACGACCAGCTTCCATTTCCGCCATCAAGGCTTCGATTTCGTCCATTGGCTTAAAGCTCAAAAACTCAAAATAGCGTTGGATTAAAGTATCTGGCATCGATAGAATTTTTTGGTACATGGTGCCTGGTGCATCATAGATAGCAACATAGTTGCCGAGCGACTTAGACATTTTATTGACACCGTCCAAACCTTCTAAGATCGGCACCGTAATACACACTTGCGGCTCTTGACCATAACGGCCTTGCAACGTACGACCCATCAATAAGTTAAAGGTCTGATCTGTACCACCTAACTCAACATCCGCTTTTAGGGCGATAGAATCATAGCCTTGTACCAATGGGTAGAGGAACTCATGAATTGAGATAGGCGTTTGCGATGCGTAACGTTTCGAGAAGTCATCGCGCTCAAGCATACGCGAGACCGTCTGCTGGCTCGCAAGCTGAATCATATCAGCGGCGCTCATGTCACTGAACCACTCAGAGTTGAAGACCACGCGGGTTTTTTCTTTGTCCAAGATTTTGAATACTTGCTCAGCGTAGGTCGTAGCATTGGCTTTGATTTGCTCATCAGTCAATGGCGGACGCGTGCTATTTTTACCAGAAGGGTCACCAATTTTAGCGGTGTAGTCACCGATTAGAAAATAAATCTCATGACCCAAATCTTGAAAATGCTTGAGTTTATTGATCAGTACCGTATGACCTAAATGCAGGTCAGGTGCGGTCGGGTCAAAGCCTGCCTTGATACGTAGCGGACGGTTGAGCTTTAGCTTAGCCACTAAGTCGTCTTCAGATAATATCTCTTGCGTACCGCGCTGAATTAGGGCCAGTTGTTCTTCTAGGGTGTAGGTTTGATCGGTCATGATGCTCTCTATATATCGCTTGAATTGGGATTTTTAGGAATATTGGTTACTGGCGCAACCCCTTATGACGTTTAGCAGCTCAAAGGGTTAGAAAAAATGCTAGAATTTGACGGATATACTAGCGTTTTTTAAGGTAAATTGCCATGACCAACCCCGCATCCATTGCTGACACTGAACACAATGCTATCGCCGACTTACTTATGAATAATGGTTTGGGTAATGGCTCAGACGATATTGATGATTTGACCGATGATAATTCGAACTATGCCACACTGACCGACGCGCTTGGAGCAAACGGTGTTTGAAAGCTTCGATGATGGTTTATATATCGGCATGATGTCAGGCACCAGTTTGGACGGGATGGATGCGGTTATTTGTCAGTTCAGTAACGACATGGCTGATAAAGAGACTACCAACAAAGAAAGCATCAGTAATAAAGACAGCACCCAACCGCCAATGCAGCTGCTGGCGACGTATAGTCAAGATTTTCCACCGCGATTGCGTGAGGTCCTATTGGCATTATGTCAGCCCAATGGTGTGAATCAACTCGTACCAGAGGCCGATGAGCCAACTAGCGAGCTTGACTGGTTTGGTTGGGCAAGCCGCGAATATGCGGAATTTGCCAGCGAAGTAGTCAATACCTTATTACAGCAAGCAGATATCGATGCTGAATCAGTACTGGCGATTGGCTGTCATGGGCAAACGGTACGCCATCGTCCACAGATGGGTTTTAGCTTGCAATTGGTCGATGCCAATATCATCGCTGAGCGTACAGGCATTAGCGTCGTCAGTGACTTTCGTCGCCGTGACATGGCCGTCGGTGGTCAAGGTGCGCCTTTGGTACCTGCCTTCCACCAAGCACTGTTTGGCGCATCTGATGACACACGCGTGATATTAAATTTGGGCGGTATTGCTAATATAACCGTCTTGCCTGCTGATGGAAAATATCAGGTTGTTGGCTACGATACGGGACCTGCCAATTTATTGTTGGATGCGTGGACAGCATTGCATAATGATAATAGCTATGATGCGAGCGGTGCTTGGGCGCAGTCTGGGAAAATTATCGAGCCACTACTCGAGCAGCTGTTGGCACATCCGTTCTTTACTCAGCCTCATCCAAAAAGCACGGGTCGCGAAGTTTTCAACTTAGCTTGGCTACAAGATGAGCTACAAACATTCGATCAAACTTCTGTCTATACCCACTACTCATCTGCAGATGTACAAGCCACTTTGACTGAGCTAACTGCCATGAGTGCAAGCGCGCAGATCAATAATTTTATAACTACTGATAAAAATAGCTCGGTGTCTGTCTGCGGTGGCGGTGCTTTGAACGATTATCTGATGACGCGTCTGCAAGCCCATCTACCCCACTCTACAGTGATGACCACAGATCATTTAGGGCTGGCACCAACATGGGTAGAGGCAGTCGCTTTTGCTTGGTTAGCCAGACAAACATTGATGGGTGAAACTGGTAATCTACCCGCTGTAACTGGTGCCAATAAAGGCGTGGTATTGGGGCAAGTTTGCTTTGCCTGACCAGTTAGATTTTAGTTTACATACGTGCACCAATGTGTTTTATAATAACTTTAAAAACGCCATCCTCTTAGGACCCGTAAGTATAGGACATATCGCATGAGCCAACACAGCACTTCACCTATCGACCAAGCCACCAATGATGACACAAATAATATGACCGCAGCTCCTGTATACAAATCGCGTCAAAAACCGCCTCATTATGAGCGCTCTGATGATACGCGTGTGGTGGTGACTGGTATGGGTGCCATCACCCCACTTGGTCTAGACGTGGATAGCTCATGGACCAAATTGCTCAATGGCGACAGCGGTATCTCACCGATCACCCATTTTGACGCGACTGGCTACCGCGCACAAATCGCAGGTGTGATCAAAGATTTCGATGCCAAGCAGTACATGAGCGCCAAAGATGCGCGCCGCTATGATGAGTTTATACATTACGGGATTGCAGCGTCTTCTATGGCATTGAAGAATGCAGGGTTTATCGATGAAGTCAGTGCCACTGATGCACCTGTACAAGGGGTTGACCAAGATCGCTTTGGTATTATCTTGGGTTCAGGTATTGGTGGTATCCAAACCATCGAAAACAGCCGAGATACCCTACGTGAAAAAGGGGCTGCCAAAGTCTCACCCTTTATCATTCCAGGCTCTATTGTCAATATGGCAGCGGGGTTGGTCGCGATTAAACACAATTTAAAAGGTCCAAATCTTGCGACATCAACGGCTTGTACCACTGCCACTCATGCCATGGGTTTAGCAGCACGCTTGATTGCTTATGGTGATGCTGATGTCATGTTGGCTGGCGGTAGTGAAAAAGGCTCAAGCCCACTTGGTATAGCAGGCTTTAGTGCCATGCATGCCCTCTCCACACGTAACGATGAGCCAACCAAAGCATCACGTCCGTTTGATAAAGGCCGTGACGGTTTTGTACTGGGTGACGGTGCTGGTATGATCGTCTTAGAAAGCCTTGCTCACGCCAAAGCGCGCGGTGCCACCATACTGGCAGAGCTGGTCGGGTTTGGCATGAGCGATGACGCGAGCCATATTACCGCACCACCAGAAGATGGTAGCGGCGCTGCAAAAGCCATGCGCAATGCCCTCAATGATGCTGGGATTGAACCCGCAAGCGTCGGTTACGTCAATGCGCACGGTACCAGTACCCCTGCAGGTGATGTCGCTGAATCAATTGCTATCGAAACCGTATTTTCGCCAGTGAAAGACAGCATTTTGGTGAGCTCAACCAAATCTATGACAGGACACCTACTTGGTGCAGCGGGCGGCGTAGAAGCCATATTTACGGTGCTTGCCCTACAGCATCAGCACGTACCACCAACGATTAACCTAGAAGAGGTAGAAGACAACTGCAATCTCGACTATGTGGCCAACCAATCACGTAAAGTCGATAACCTGCAATATGCTGTATCCAACAGCTTCGGCTTTGGTGGTACCAATGGATCCTTGATATTTGCACGCTGGCCTACCAACCACTAATAGCCAAAAGCCTATCGTGCGATGCGATACCGCTTTATCGTATGCTCACTTTGTCGCTTCGCTACTTTGCCACGTTGTAACGTTGGTGTCAGTTTGGCTACGTTTGTCCACTTGCAGCCCCTTATCGTACTTGCGTATGATAAGGGGTAATTTTGGAACATTTATGGAAGATACCATGTCAAGCTACTCATTTTCCCATCAGTTTTATCAGCGCTGGACGTGTGCACCTGAGACCGTACGCGCAGCCATTACCCAAGAGCTAAAAGACATCACGACCCTACTACAAGCAGAGACTGTATTTGAGAGCTTTGAGTTCAATACACATGATTTGGATGCGTATGTGGATGAGCTGTATGACAACTATAATGCCGAGCAAGCCATTGCCAAAGCGATCATAGACAAACAAGAACAAGAACGCGCGGCGGCTGAAAAGCAGCAGTTGGAAGAAGCCCAGAAGAAAGAGGCCGAAGAGACGGCGCGCAAAGCAGAAGCAGCTCAAAAAGAACAAGAAAAAAATGAGGAGCTGGCTGCAAATAAAACCCATAATAAAAAAGACAATCTAACCGAACAAGAGGCTATAGACGATGCGGTGGATCACCTAAAAACTGAGAAAGTCAGCACGGGCGCAGCAAGTGGTGAGAATAACAACAGCACTGACAGTCAGACGATTAGCAAACAGGATGCTACCCTGAGTGATAAGCCCATCAAAAATATACCAGACAACGCCAATACCACGATCAACTTGGTACTAGAAGACAGTGAGCTGGATGCGACGGATCATACACTGATTCGTGAGCTTGAGAGTCAAATCGACGACTACTTGAGTGAGCAAATGATGCTGATGTCGGAAAACCTAAAATCTTGGCTACGTGCCGAGATGACACAGCATTTCAGTGAGCAAAACGCGCCTGCTCCTACTAAAAACGCCTCTACAAAAAACATTCACTAACGGTAATGCACTATCTGTCCTGAAAAATCAGGCAGCATAAACCGCGAAAAGCTCCGTAAATTATTTACGGGGCTTTTTAATGTTTGCTTGAAAATTATTGACCTTGTTTTATACCACTTTCAAAAACGTAAGTAACAAGGCAAACAAGCGTAGGTACTAGATCCAGTAGACTAAGCGAATTTGACACCACTCATTATATTACTTGAGCTAGGTACTAGATGGCTTTGGTACGTTCAGTCAACCACTCAAGGGCAGCGCCTTCCACTCGATCATTCAGCTCAGCATACACTTGGCTATGATAGCTATTTAACCAATCAATTTCGACTTGATCCAGTAGTGATGGCTCAATCAGACGCGTGTCGATTGGGCAATAAGTGATGGTTTCGAAGTGTAAGAATTGACCAAACTCTGTCTCAGTAGGGCTAGGAACTGGTGTATTCACAACCAAGTTTTCGATACGGATACCCCATTTGCCCTCGCGATACAAACCTGGCTCATTACTTGAAATCATACCGACTTTCATCGCACGCTCTTTTGATGTGCTGGCGCTATAAGCAATGACTTGCGGGCCTTCATGCACATTTAAGAAATAACCAACACCGTGACCAGTACCATGACCATAGTCCATCTGAGCTTGCCACAATGGGGCGCGGCAAATCGCATCAATCAATGGGGAGGCAATACCATCAGGGAAGTGAGCACGAGCGAGCGCAATATGGGCTTTGAGTACGGTCGTAAAGTCACGTTTGTGCTCAGCGGTAACTTGGCCAATACCGACCACGCGAGTGATATCTGTCGTACCGTTTTGGTACTGAGCACCTGAGTCAATGAGTAGTAAACCACCTTCACCCTCAGCCACATCAAGATAGCTAAACTGCTCTGGCGTTGCGCGGTAATGCGGTAATGCCCCATTTTCATTGAAACCCGCGATGGTTGGAAAGCTTGGCGATACATAATGCGGCTGACGGCTACGCACCTCTATCAGCATACTATCTACATCCAGCTCACTCAGGCGCTCGCCTGCTGCTAGACGCTGCTCAAACTCAGAAAAGAATTCAGCTAAAGCCGCACCGTCTTGACGCATTGCCTCACGCACATGATCGATATCTGAGTCAGACTTGACAGATTTGAGCAGTGTACTCGGTGCCATTTGCTCAACAAAGCCAATATCGTCTGCCATTTTGGAGAGTGTCCCAACAGCAACTTTATTTGGGTCTAACAGTAATAAATCTTCTGGTGTTAATGAGCTTAATGCATCCTGTACAGCAGAGTAATCAGCCAATGTGATACCGCTATCTTTTAGACTTTGTGCAATATCTTCGCTCACTTTATCGGTATCAACAAATAACGTTGCGCTGTCTGTATCAATGAGCATATGTGCTAAGAACACTGGGTTATAATCAACGTCAGCACCGCGTAAGTTCGTCAACCAAGCGATGTCATCTAAGCTTGAAAGTAAATGATGGGTCGCACCTACTTTTGCCATGCCTGCGCGTACTGCCGCAAGTTTTGCAGTCGCAGACTGCGCAACAAACGGCTCATCATGTGCATACAATTTGGCATCTGGCAGTGCTGGACGATCTGTCCAAACGCTCGTCAATACATCACGTTCAGTGATCAAGGTAATATCATTGGCATCAAATGCCTTCAATAGTCGATCTTGCTCAGCGATAGAGAGCACATTACCATCAACTGCCACGCTATTTCCTTCTTGCAAATGATCGGCCAGCCAGTCGATATGATTTGGTTGACCAGGTGCCAGCTTCTCCAACGTGATACCCGTACCCTCTAGCTGCTCAGCGGCATGTACCCAATAACGGCTATCCGTCCATAGACCAGCAAAATCAGCCGTCACGACAAGCGTCCCTACTGAACCCGTAAATCCTGATAGCCACTGACGGGTTTGCCAATACTCTGGCAAATACTCAGACAGATGTGGATCGGCAGAGGGTATGATGATCGCAGTGAGGTCTTGAGCCACTAGTGTTTTGCGTAGCGTATCGATACGCGCTTGGATGATTTGTTTGTTCATTGAATGTGTCCTTATTTATTTTAGATAAATTATTTAGAAATCGAGAGGTGAGTAGCAACTATGAATAGTCGTCTTATTAGATGCTGCTTGATAGTATTGCAGTAGAACATAACTAGATGTTTGGGCAGAATGTAGGCTTTCAATAGCCTAAAAAATATCTCACTGATTGAAATAATAAAACGTGCTGCCAGTTATGGTAACACGTCTTATCATGAGTTATGGACTGATTCTACGGGCATGATAGAGGATTTGCATACACCAGTTATCTGTCTTTATTGGCTTACCTCGTCAGCATGCTCGCTTTTTTGCAGCATATTATTGATAGGCTTGGCCAATACCAACAGTATCACAGCAGAGACTACCAAGAAGATCGTCATGGTAGTAAACAAGGTCGGCAAACCTTCGATTTTGTCCGCTGAGACATGACCACCAAAGAAGGCCGCAACCAAGTTACCCATCGCAATAGAAGCAAAGAACAACCCCATCATCTGACCTTGCATGCCTTTTGGTGCAAGCTTGGTCATTGATGACAGACCTACCGGGCTAAGCGCAAGCTCGCCAAGGGTCAATAACAGCAGACTTCCCACCAACCATAAAGGCGATGCTAAGCCAGCACCAGGCGCTAAGATGCTTTTTGAGGCAAAAATCATCAAGGCAAAACCAGCGGCGGCAAGTAGCATACCGAGTGCAAATTTCGCCATGCTGCTCGGCTCAAGACCTCGGTTACCCAGCTTGACCCAGATAATACTAACGATAGGCGCCAATATTAAAATAAATAGTGGGTTCAGCGACTGAAACCAAATGCTTGGTATTTCAAACCCCATAACATTTAGATCCGTATAACGATCGGCAAATAGGTTAAAAGAGGTTGGCTGCTGCTCAAAACTTGACCAAAATAGCGTCGAGCCAATGATTAAAATAAAGCAGATCAGCAAGCGCAGTTTGTCCGTCTTATCCAACCGCGGTGAAATAAACATAATGGCAAAGTAAAGGATGACGACGGCTGCAATGATATAGGTCATATACTCCGCCACCATCTCAGGATTGAATGACACCATACCCGTAGAGATTAACAGCACCGCAGCGACCAACAATGCAACAAAACCACCTACCCAACGGCCAATGTTTTTGTAGCGATCATTGGATTGCTCCCACTCGGCATCGACACCTTTGGCCTGCGCATAACGCGTCAAGTTCTTGCGGGCGATAAAGCGGTAGGTAAGCAAGGATACGAGCATCCCTAAACCACCAACGCCAAAACCGACGTGCCACATGCCTTTTTTCTTTGAATACGCCAACGATGAGCGCCGCCAAGAGTGCGCCAATATTGATACCCATATAAAATAAGGTAAAACCGCCATCACGGCGAGAGTCACCCTTAGGATACAAAGCCCCTACCATTACCGAGATACAGGTCTTAAATAGCCCTGACCCCAAAACGATACAGATCAAACCGACGAAAAACAGCGTCATACCAAACATGGCAGAAAGCGCAATACATAAGTGACCAAGGGCAATCACAATACTACCCCACCACAGGGCACGCTCTTGACCCAGCCAGTTATCTGCTAGCCAACCGCCCGGTACGGCTGCCAAATATAATGAACCAGCAAAAATACCATAGATAGCAGAAGCCGTGACTTCATCAAACCCAAAACCACCACTACTTACTGTTGCTACCATAAATAGCACGAGTAGCGGACGGATACTATAGTAAGAGAAACGTTCCCACATCTCAGTAAAAAACAACGAGCGTAATGGCGCAGGATGACCCATAAAGCCATTGTCTAGTGCTTGCAGCTCAGCCGCACTAGCTTCTGATTTTGATTGTGTACTCACAACTTTATTCCTTTAAAGGTTATTTTGGTAATGACCAAATGCCTAATTATTCCGATAAGCGGTCATATAGGCGGAACATTGTTTCACTTGGTTATACCCAAGTAAAGAAAAAGTTGGCTAAAACTTACACAAACACCACAAAAAAGCTCGCTCTCAATCCCAGAGAACGAGCTTTTTTGTGGTCTTCAATGCAGTCCTATCGTATTGATATTACTGCTAGTAGAGACTTTAATAACCACTCACTTAAGAGTCGTTTTTTGCTATATAAACAATAAATTGCAATGTCAAAATTACTGCGCTACTGCTGTGTCATCAGCGGCGGTGCCAGCATCCCCAGCATCTAAGTCACCATCCGCTTGCTCAGCAGTTAAATCAGCATCGGCAACAGCCGCTTGGCTTACTGTACCAGAAGCGGTCGCTGTACCTGCTTCTGCAGTGACGACTGCACTATCTGCATCTGTCGCTGGGGTGACGGTTGCATCTGCAGCCGTATCAGGTGCTGCTGCATCTACTGGTGCTGTTTCAGCATTTGCTTCAGCTGGGGCAGCAGCGTCTTCGGTAGCAATGGCTTCTGCCTCATCAGCCGCTTCTGATGCTTCCGTTGGCGTCGCCGTGATGTGCTCGCCTGCTGGACGCAAAAACGCAGAAATACCAATAAGTAAGACAATACCTAAAAACAAGGCAATGCCACCTAGAGTGTATAACAGCTCTTTTTTTGGATTGTTATTGACGATACCTTCTGACATACCTTATCCACCTTGCACAAAATATTTGAAATATTGACCTATTATATCGCAATTTATACTGATTTGTGAAAACCCTTAAGTATTTAAAGGGTTTATTATCATCAATTTTACTATTCGCTTTTAGCGTTGATGACAGTTATTTACCCAAACGTACTAACTTCTTAGGACGCTTACCCAAGTAACTCAGTATCAGCAGTAGCGCCATAATAAACAAAATAGGATATTGGCCAAAACGCATAAACGGCGTATTACCAACGCGCGCCTGTATATTACCGCGTAGTACGGTGCGCTCAAACTGCGGAGCACGCGCTACGATGCGACCTTTATGGTCGATGATAGCTGTCACCCCGTGTTGGTCGCACGCATAAACCAGCGACCATTTTCGAGCGCGCGCATCTGTACCATCTGTAGATGCTGTAGCGGGCCTGCCGACGTACCGAACCACGCATCGTTTGAGATGGTCAATAAAAGTCTGTGCCAATCGCGTTTTTGCGCGTGGTATCTGGATACGCCACTTCATAGCAGATAGCAGCGCCCAAATTATGACCGCGCACTCGTAGCGGTGACTGTTGGTCACTACCGCGGCTATAACTCATGATGTCTTGGCTACCTGCCAGATTTGGCAGGATATCAAGCACCCTTCAAACGGAATATATTCACCAAAGGGCACGAGGCGCTGCTTTTGTACAGACCCTCTGCTTGAGCGCCTAACGCTACCACACTATTATAAAACGGCGCATATTTATCTTTACTGGCATCAAACGCGGCTTCGTCCTTATAAGGGATGCCCGTCACCCATGCCGTGTCCGTCTCTTTGGCCATTTTGACCATTTCATTGATAAAACCGACCGCTTCTGTCTGAAACATCGGAATCGATGACTCAGGCCACAGCACAAGGTCACGCCCCACTCATCGCGAGTCAAGGTTGCGTAGATTTTTAGGGTTTCTATTTGATACTCAGTAAGCCATTTTAGATCTTGCGGGATATTGCCTTGAATCAAAGACACTGATAAATCAGGCGTGCCTTTTGGTTTGGTCCACTGCGGATTGATCAACCATAGCGAGCAGCTAACAACCAGCAAAGCTAACGACGGAATCATATAGCCTGCGCGGCGACGCAATAGCTCAACGACGCTGGCTCCCAATAATACCGCCACAAAGAAACCGCAAACACCCCTGCAACAGGCGCCAAGGATGACAACCAATATTGCTCCGTAAATGCATAACCGACAAACAACCAAGGAAAGCCTGTGAATAGCCACGTTTTCATCCACTCTTGAAGTATCCAGAGCGCAGCAAAGACAAAGGCTGTTTGCCAACCACTCGATTAAAAATCAGCGCCAAAAGCCATGGAACAACCCCATGCCAAGGCCCATCAGCGCAATCATAATCAGCGCAAGCCATACGGGCGTCGAACCATAGACATGGATAGATGTGTACAGCCAAAACGCACCCACACACCAAAGCCCCGTCCCATAGGCTTGACCGATTAGAAAGGCGCGGCGACCTGTCATCTCCGGCATCAATAGCGCATACAAAATAGCGGGCGATACCAAAGCGATGGGCCAAATACCATAAGGCGCGAGCGCAAGTGTGAAAGCGCCTCCTGCCAGCAAAGCAATCAGTACCGTCAGTCCCAGATGTAAGCCTTTTGGCTGTTCAGGGTTCAGGCGTTTTTGTAAATCAACAGTAGACAGACGCATAGCAGTTATCCAAAACCATATTTTTCAAAATTTTACAGCTCAGCACTGAGACAAAACCCAAGCAAAAACTGACTGCATAATGCTCTATGCAGGACCACAAATAAAATCCACCCATGATACCAGTCAAAACCCATCAATGGGTAAATTTACGTCGCGAAAGTCTCATACCAAAATGCAAAGGCAGAAAGCAAAAAACACGATGGTTCATCGTGTTTTTTATTGGATATGCTAAGAATGTTTTATCACTAACTATTGATTATGGGAATACAAACAAATTAATGGCTGCCTATCAATATCTGCTGATCCCCATTGGTTTTGGTCAGCTCTAGATTTTGGATAAAGCGCCCTTCCACATCAGTGATGGTGATTTGCCAATCATCTATCACCACGCTTTCACCCTCTAAATCACCAACGAAACCGAGCGCTTGCATGACCAGACCGCCCATCGTGTCGACATCGGTATCATCAAAACGACTGCCAAGCTCCTCATTACAGTCTTCAATCACCGTGGATGCTTGCACGCGCCATGTGTTTGGCTTTTCAGGATCAGGGACGATATTATTAATATCGCTGTCTTCATCGAAGTCATCATGCTCATCGACGATGTCACCAACGATCTCCTCTAACAAGTCTTCCATGGTAACGACACCACCAAAGTTGCCAAACTCATCAACGACGATCGCCATATGCACTTGCGTGCGCTGCAATGAGCGCAGCAGGGTATCTGAACGAGCTGTTTCACTGATATATAATGGCTGGCGCACCAAGTCTTTTAGACGTTTGCTATCGATTTTGTCTTCTTGATTGCGTACCATGTGCACCAGAATAGGAATCAAATCTTTTGCCAATAAGATACCAATGACCGCATCATCATCTTGACTATCAAAAACAGGATAGCGCGAGTGCGTCGTATCAAGAATGATGTCCATCACTTCGTCAAGGCTAGTGCTTTCGTGCAGACCAATCACTTGCGGCCTTGGCGTCATGATTTCGCGCACTTGTGTCGCCGGCAGATCGAGCACGCCTTCTAACATATCGACCGTATCGGGCTCTAAAAACTGGCGCGAGTCTTGTACCAGACGAATCAATTCATCACGGGTTTCGGGGGCGGTCGATAGCCAGCGTTTTAAGCCGCGCATCGACCAACTACTCGGGCTGGGAGTGTCGTCAGACATGGTGGTGTGATTTAACCTCTTTAGTTAATGGCAATTAGAATAACCGTTCATAAAATAAGTAGAGCCTAGATGGGGACAAAAGCGCCAAATAAAACAGCGAGCTTATCATTATCTGTGTAGCAAACAACAGACATACCAGCACAATTTAGCTTCACTTTATCGCAAGCCTCACCGACATTCAACGACAAATTCACTCAAATTGTATTGTCAGTGTGTTATAAACTTTGCTATGGTCAAAGCCATTATTTATCAAAACAAACCTTATGTCGCTACGCTCCGTTTTTTACCGCTTATTATCGTCGCGTTCACGCAGCCAGCTTGCAGATAGCCATTCTGTCAGTCGCGATTTGGACAACATATCAGCAGATAACAAACCACCAAGACCGACATGGCGACATCGTCTTGTTATTTTTTTGATTGCTATCACAATATTGCTATCAGCAATATGGTTGCTATTAGCGATTTGGTATCAGTACGGGATAAGCTCTGTACTCACTTGGCTTGCAACACTCATCATCGTGGGTATATTAGCTGCGCTGCTAAGTATGCGTTATTGGCATACAGTCACAAAGATACTGCTCAGTGACTCATTGTCTAATAAAAAATCAATTCATAAAAACACAGCGACTAGATACCTCATTGGCTTATATGGAGCAACTTGGCTCATAGGTCTAGGCTGGTTTTTTTCTATCGAACCCCAGCAAGATCGCGACTGGATGGCTGAGGTCGACCAGCAAGTGGCTTATGAGCGCGATGCAACCAACCCTGATTTGATTACCTTAACCAATGTCCGTAATTTTGATTGGCGCACAGACGAGGACGCCACAGAGCATTGGGAGACGCGCACGATTGATTTATCTAAACTCTCTGGCGTTGATGTAACCAACTCTTATTGGATGGGGCCACTGATTGCTCATACTTTGGTCAGTTTTCGCTTTGAAGACGATAGACCACTTGCCTTCTCATTTGAGATTCGTAAAGAAAATGGCGAATCGTTTTCGGCACTGGCGGGATTTTTTAGACGGTATGAGCTGAGCCTGATTGCCGCCGAAGAGCGCGATATTATCTATACGCGCAGCAACGCGCGTGGTGAGCAAGTCTATCTGTTTCCTATCAGCAATTTGCAGCAACATGAGGGTGAGATCGTTGTTTGTATCTTACCTAACGGCAATGGATGAGCTCAATACCAAACCCGCTTGGTACAACACATTGACGAGTAACTGTACTAATATTATCTTTTATATGGCGCGTATCGTCAGTGGCGAGCGTTTGCCATGGGATTATCGGATTTGGGTCTCTGGGTGGCTGCCAAACTATCTATACGATGTCGGTATGCTCGACGCCAAGCCCAACAGCGGCGCGCAGAATTGGTCGATGGATACTTGGTACGAGCGCACTCATATCGATCCAAAAGTGCGTGGTTTTGATAATTTAGCAGGCAGCAGCGTAGTCAATAGCCGCGAGTTCTCCAAGCAGATTCGTCAGGATATTCCTATCCCGCCATTGGCTGACTCAAAAGCGGCAGCTGAAGCCAAAGCACAATTTGCGGCGCAGGCCGCCGCGCCATAAACTCACTACTCGCCATAAACTAATGATAAGAGTCTAAATGGATACCGCTAGGGCTGTACCCATGTCACCACCCGCTCCTCCATCTCTTCATTAGACATACCAACCTCAGAGACACAGCGCCCTGCCACCCCGACATTGGCCGCGCGCATCTGCTGCTCGGTGCGCGCCGCATCGCCAGTCAATAACAAATGCCAACTTGGGAGCTTCTGCCCTTTATACAAGCGTTTATAGGCGCAGTGTGATGGTAGCCACATCATGTTGGGCAGGTTTTCCATCGTGAGCTGAATACAGTCAGGCACATACTCTTGACGCGTGGCATAGTGCTGACAATGACCCGTCGCACAGTCCATCAGCTGACAGGTCACATCGGTATACTCAACCAACGCTTCGGCGTCATCATCATCGATATATTTGATCAGGCAGCAGCTACCGCAGCCATCACACAAAGCCTCCCATTCATGATGCGTCAGCTCTGATAAGGCAAATCGTGACCAAAACTGCGGGCGTAGTGGCTCAGACCTAGAACCAGTGTCAGCATTATTAGGAAATAAACTTACCGACTGCTCAAGCTTAGCATCCGGATTGACGCCTGAATGCAAGCCTGATTGTTCATCATTTTTGTTTAAGAAATTTATAGTCATAGGGTCGCAGTAGCGTTTTGATAAAGAGCGTTACACTATTATAGCTGTTTTTGCTAGAGATGGGCGTTAAGGTAGTACGAGTTAGAAAACGAACCATCACAATGACAAATAATCAAAACGACGAATAATCAAAACTCATAACATAAAAAAGGACAATCCTATGTCAGTTAAGACTTTCGAGTTAATCAGTACCACCGAAAATGGTGTTGAACTTATCAGCTATGTGGCGCTACCAGAAGACGCATCGGAAGAAAACCAGCGGCTGGCATCTTGGTCGCACCAGAATGGTGGGGCGTGGTCGATCATCCAAAATCAGTAGTAGAGCGTTTGGCAGAAGCAGGCTACGCAGCAGTTGCAATGGACGTTTATGGCGAAGGCAAACTCACCACCGATGCGGCGCAAGCTAACATGTGGATGGAGCAAGTGCTTGATGATCAAGACATGCTGATGGCACGCTGCCGCTTGATTTTGAACGACTTTAGCGATCAGTTATCAGTTGACGGTGACAATCTAGGCGCAATCGGTTACTGCTTTGGTGGTAAAGTTGTCCTAGACATGGCTCGCGAAGGCATGCCGCTAAAAGCGGTTGCTACCTTCCATGGTAACCCAACGCCAAAACAACCAGCAGACAAAAACTTTAAAGCAAAAGTATTGGTCGCGCACGGCCGTGATGATTCAATGGTATCAATGGACGCCATCGAGGGCCTAAAATCTGAGCTGGATGCGGCCGATGTCGACTACACTATCGATGTGTATGACAATGCCAAGCACGGCTTTACCAACCCCCATGCCGATGAGCGTGCAGCCAAAAACGACGTCGATCTCGGCTACAACGAAGCTGCCGCCAAGCAAAGCTGGGATAATATGCTTGAGTTTATGAAAGCCAATTTGGCATAAGAACCATTTGATATAAAACTCATAAAGAAGGGCAGCTTAACTATTAAGCTGCCTTTTATTTTCAGTCTTGTTTTATTGATGAGCTTTTGGGTAAGTAATCAGAGCGGTCTTGTGCTTCTTAGCAAATCACGTCATTATCACATTACTATCAATTGGATTGAGCGACGAAGATGTTATATCTATTGGTAACCCAGTTGGGTTGGCTGGCCTTTACAATTTTATTGATCGTGGTAGTCGCGCTATACACCAAGATAAAGCGAGAAATCACGTATTTGCGCCGCGATGTGACAAATCTACAGGCTGAACTTGAGCAGCAAAAAATCGCAGTATGAACGCTTCATCTACCCATTTGGCTGATGAGCGTGTTTATACGCGCGCGAGCGCTAGTGAAGGCAATACTACTAAAAATGATGCTGCTAAGCATGCAATTTTTGATTCACAACAGCGGTCTATAGATAATCTTTCAACGCTGTCATTTACATCATTGCCACCACCACTGCCTGTTACTACGCCAACTCCGACCAAAAATAAAATAGCAAATGCGCCGATTGAGCCTGATGAACGCTCACTACCTATTGTGACGTCGCTCATTCATTCAATCAAAAACTGGTTTTTCGGTGGCAATCTCGTCGTTCGGGTCGGCGTATTGGTGCTGCTAGTAGGCGTGGTGCTACTGCTGCGGTTACTCAGCGAATATATCGAAATTTCAATTACCACAAAGCTTGTAGCAATTGGCATCGCGGGGCTTGCGTTGGCAGCACTTGGGTTAAAGCTCACGGCAAAACGCTTTTCGTATGGGATTACGCTACAGGGCGCAGGCTTAGCGATTACATATTTGAGCACCTTTTTTGCTTATAGTGTTTATGAAATCATACCAAGTATTCCAAGCTTTATTGGGCTTGGATTATTGTCTGCTGTGACCATTGCCCTTGCTGTACGCCAAAACGCTTTTCCGCTCGCGTTGTTAGCGTTGTCTGGTGGATTTTTGCGCCGATTTTGACCAGTGAAGATACTGGTAGCTTAGTCGCCTTATTCAGCTACTACCTATTATTGAATGTCACGATTGCTGTGATTGCTCATTATCGTCCATGGAAGATACTGAATCTATTTGGCGTAATTGTCACGTTTGGATTGGCCTACTATTGGGGCAGCACGCAGAATCTTGATCCAATTATTGAGACGCAGCTTTGGCCATTGGTTTTGCTTATTACATTGCATTGGTTGCTTTACTTGTTTGTCGTCATTCGTTACGCGCAGCAAGTTATTGCCTACAACGCACTTAGCGAAAAAGCCCTTAGCCATATCGATAGTACAAATAATATCAAGCGTTTAGATAAAGCTACCGTAGGCAACAATGCCTATTTATTTCCCATCGATACTGGCTTACTGTTTTCAGTACCGCTTCTGTCTTTCGGCTTACTTTCTGCTTTACTTGATAAGATTCCTAATGCCTTGACCATCACTAGCGCGATTTTGGCGACTGTCTACCTTGGGCTGGGCTGGTTGTTTATCCAGCGCAGTGAGCGCTATGCTTTAATCACTGAAGGCATGCTGGCTTTAGGATTTGGGTTTTTGGCGCTGGTGATTCCGCTGGCGCTAGATGCGGAATGGATTGCCTTTGGTTGGTCAGTACAGGGACTTGCTCTGGTTTGGTTTGGCAGGCGTTCATTGCGGTCGTGGTCGGTGTTATTCGGCTTACTATTACAGCTCGTCAGTATCGGCATGCTCGTGACCACAGCGATATTCTCTAGCAACGACTATCCGGTTTTAGCCTTTAGTATTTCAGCAATTGCTTATCTGGCGACCGTTTTTATCTTACGCGCTAGCAACTCTCCTACGATATTAATGAATAAGCTAGATAACAGTAATAGTCAGAATCATGACGCTGTAATGCCTTCTACCATAAAGGCACAAAAGCGTGGCAACCCATCAGATACGATGACCAATTATACTCATGCACTGGGTATCAATGATCAAGCGGCGCAGCAATGGCTGAACGCTATCAGTCATCAAAGCCATGCGTTCAAACTCGTTTGGCACAGTCCTGAATTAATAAAGTTTTTAACATTGACAGCGATAGCGTGGATGCTACAAGTGCTGATACTTGATTTGCATCATTGGTTTGATAGTTGGCAATCAGATACGACAGTCATTGCGCTGTCAGCACTCATCAGCCTGGCCGCCTATTGGGTCATCAACCGTTATCGTCCGTGGGCGGAGATTAGACAGCTGAGTCGTGGATTATTGTTATTGTTTTATTTCATGCTAATACTGCAACTGCCACAAAAATTCGAGCGAAATCTAACATGGGCAACAGCGGAATGGCTGGTATTCATAGGCTTGATAATTGGCTGGTTACTGATAGGCCAGCTATGGCTAAAAACATGGTCTGATACTAAAAACACGGCACGTTATACTGAGGTAAGCTGGCTCGGTACAGGGCTGTTACTGATTGTTGCGGCTGCGCATTATAGCCTACCAGACTCTGATGGCGTGATGGCTATCTTGTTTTCAGCGGTACTCATATTATTGGGGTTATGGCTCAATCATCGTGATCTTAGTCAAAATGAAGAAAGCACCTCGACTAATAAAGTTTCAGAACACGGTCTGCTGTATTGGTTTAACTGGCAACAGGCCCTATTAGGTTGCGCTGCCATTTTTGCTCCCATTGCCCTACTTTGGGTTGTTCTTACCAATTGGTATTATGACGGTATGATTTGGGGACTGCCCTATTTTCCATTATTTAACCTATACGACATCACCTCATGGCTGACGCTATCGGTTGGTTTTAGTCTGTACTATATAAGCCAAAAAAACCGCGATGAGACACTTATCGGAGCAAGTACAACTGCCAAATCTAAGCGCATATTTACCGCTGAGAATCTGCTAATCATATTGGGACTGATCAGTTTTTGGTTAATCTCCAGCATGTTGGTCAGAACGCTACACGCCTTTATCGGCACGCCACTTTGGGACGGTGCTCAGGGCGGTGCATGGAGTAGCGAGCAAGTACAAACAGGACTGACAATTTTATGGACGCTCTTAGCCTTGGTCGCCACCATCCTTGCCAGCCGCTATTGGCAGCGCGCGCTTTGGTTTATGGGGATTGGTCTACTTGGCATTGTCGTACTCAAGCTGGTCTTGGTCGATTTGTCACAGACCGAGGCGATTTGGCGAGTCATATCTTTCCTTGGCGCAGGTAGTTTGATTCTGCTCATTGGTTATTTGGCACCCTTACCACCAGCGTACGAGGAAACAGAAAACCATACTAAAGAATAGTGATAGATTTGGTCGAGTGAAATTGTCCCGTGAGCAAGGTGGTTCTGTAGTAAACTGGACACCATTAGAAAGTAAACATTGATTGTTTTACTTTTAGCATTTTTTATAAAAGGTTATGAAAGCAGATGGATAAGAGAGCAAGTATTCAGTGGTTCCCTGGGCATATGAACAAAGCCCGTAACGAAATCAAAGAAATCATGCCGCAGATGGATGTGGTCATCGAGGTCATCGATGCGCGTATTCCCTATAGTAGTGAAAACCCAATGGTTGCTGCACTGCGCGGTGAAAAGCCTGTTATCAAAATCCTGAACAAAGCTGACCTTGCCGATCCTGAATTGACCCAAATCTGGATGGATCATCTTGAGCAGCAAGATGGGGTTAAAGCTCATTGCTTGCGACACTGAAAAAGCCAATGACGTAAAACGCATCATCGCCATCTGCAAACACCTCGTCCCCAATAAAGTCGGGACTGGTCGTCAAATCAAAGCGATGATTATGGGTATTCCAAATGTGGGCAAATCAACGCTGATCAATACGTTAGCAGGTCGCGCCGTGGCAAAAACAGGCGATGAGCCAGCGGTAACCAAGTCGCAACAACTGATTAAGCTTGACGATGACATCATGCTCTATGACACACCCGGTATGCTCTGGCCAAAGGTCGAAAACGAAAACTCTGGCTATCGTCTGGCGGCGACGGGCGGTATCCGTGATACCGCTTTTGATTTTGCTGATGTCGCCAGCTATACCGCTGAGTATTTGATGCACGCCTATCCTGAGTTGCTAAAAACCCGCTATAAAATTGACGAGTTACCCAAGACCGATTGGGAGTTCTTTGAAGTGGCAGGTCGTAATCGCGGCTGTGTGCGTTCGGGCAATCAGGTCGACACCTACCGTATGTCTGAGATTCTCATCAATGAGCTACGTAGCGCAAAAATTGGTCGTATCACGCTAGAAACACCAGCGATGATAGAAGCAGAAGAAATCGTCGTCGCCGAACAACGCATCGCTGCTGAAGAAAAGAAAAAAAGCCCGCGAGGAAGAAAAACGCTTACGTCGTCTAAAAACGCGGAAGAATCGGAAGTAGGTTTGGTTCAAGGCTCATTACTCAAAAAATAATTGCCTATATAAAAGCCCTTGTGGGCTTTTTTTATGTCTTTATTCTCTGTATAACATAAGTATCGTATGTCAAAAATACAAATATAGAGAATAAGTAATGACAGATTACAATTTAATGAAAGATTTCACTTTTCATGAAAGAGATGAGTTTACACGTGAGCCTATCGCTGAGAAAATCATTAAGCTATTAGATTCAGATATTGAAGTATCACCACTTATCATTGACGGTAAATGGGGTACAGGAAAGACAGAGTTTTGTTTTAAACTAAAAAATCTGATTGAGGAGAATAATCCGAATGATTATAAGGTTGGTTATGTAAATGCTTTTCAAGCTGATCATGCCAATGAGCCGCTCTTAACACTTATAGCTGAGGTGGCTAGTTTTTACGATGAAAAGACGACAAGCGAAAGAATTTTATAAAAAATGCAGTCCCTTGCCTAAGGCTTATTTCTGGTATAGGTCTCAAAGCAGGATTAGGATTTGCATTCGGTAGATATGCGGCAGATATTCCTGATGCACTAGCAGACGGAGTGGAAGAAATAAAGGATGGGTCAAAATCTCTTATCGACCAGTCACTTGAGTCTATGATTAAAGATCAAGTAGAAGCGGAAAAGAATTTATCGACATTGCGCGATGCTCTATCAGATATTGCTTCCACAAACCCTATCATTTTACTCATTGACGAGCTTGACCGATGTCGTCCAGATTTTGCAGTGATGATGTTAGAGACCATCAAGCATGTGTTTGATGTAGATAATGTACAAATTATATTAATTACCAATGCTGAGCAGCTTAAAGCCACTATAAAACATAGCTATGGTAGCGAAACGGACTCGCATAGTTATCTTTATAAATTTTTTAAGTATCAAATCAACCTACCAACGACCAATAAAGATGAAGAAAACCGTTCAGTTAGTAATAATGTGACTTATTTTAGAAGAGTTATACAGGACAGTAATGTAATTTCACAAGAATTTAAAGAAAACAAACTTATCTACCAAATCCCATTGTTTATTGATATTAGCACGCTATCGCTTCGGAATATTGAACAGGTTATACGTTGTATAGAGACGTTGATAGTTTTTGAAGATAAAGAAAAAAGTCAATCTTATGTAATCGAGCAAGTTTTAATGGTCTTCCTATCTTTTTTATACACTTAGATTAACACACCAAGTGCAACGCTAATTAATATTATAGAACGCCTGCATAGGCGTTTTAAACCCTAATCGTTTTCTTGGTCTGTTGTTTAGTTTGTTCTCAATGTCCTGTATTTCATTATCAGAGACTTGTCTAAAGTCACAACCCTTAGGCAAGTACTCTCTGATAAGGCCATTGGTATTCTCGTTGGTTCCTCGCTGCCATGACGCATAAGCATCGGCAAAGAAGAAAGGGCTAAAGAGCTTTTGTTTCACCTTCTTATGCTGAGCAAACTCTTTACCATTGTCAGAGGTAATGGTCTTAACCTGCAACCTCACTGGCGCTAAGAGTTCTATCATTGCCTCTGATACTTGCTGTGCTGTTTTATGACCCACACGCTTCATCTTCAGCAGCCCCGTTTTACGTTCAACGAGCGTGACAATCGCTTGCTTGTGATGCTGACCGATAACGGTATCCGCTTCCCAATCTCCAATACGTGAGCGTTCTTCAACAATACAAGGGCGCTCATGAATCGAGACTCTGTCATTGATACGGCCTCGAGTCTCAGCGGTTAGACGCTGCCGGTATGGTTTTCCTTTACGTCTGAGACACTGCCACAATGTACCGCCCTGCCTCTTATCACGCCAAATATAGCGATAAATGCTCATATGACTGATACCAGCATGAACGCCAGATATTTGCTCAGGACTCCAGTTCTCTTTAAGCTTGTCTGTCACCCATGCCCAGAGGTCAGTCACAATAGTTGTGGCGTTGTTAGCCCGTCTGTCACAAGCCTTGTTATTAGCATGCTTTGCTCGGTAACCTCGTAGGCTTTTATTACGCCTAAGCTCTCTTGATATGGTACTGGGACTTCTGTTTAACACCCTCGCTATAAAATTAATACTATGTTTTGCCCCTTTAAGGGCATAAATCTGGTATCGTTCACCTAGGCTTAGATGTGTATAGCTCATGGTTGCAATCTCACTTTGGTCGGTGGATAAAAACTTTGATGCTAGCGCATCTAGGTCTTTTTTCACCCTTGCATTTGGTATTGCACTTCATGTGTTAATCTAAGACAGATTAAATAATAATGTTTTAGAAGAAATAATATATAGAAGATTGGACTCTTCAAATTTTTATAGTTTGATATCAACTCGTAGTTTTAAACTTCCTCAATACTTTCGTGAACAAAGCGTTATCACATTACAAGAGTTGATAACTATAATATTCGATAGGTATTTTACTAGTAGTCGTATAAAGCTTCCAAATGACCATTGGGAACAAAGAGATACAATTATGACGCTAAGAAAGAATTTAGATCTTTATGAGCTAAAAGATAGCGTTGACAACCTGATTCAACATAATAGTAAAAATTCATCAATTCATCATTATATTGATCATACTATAAATAACCTTTTACTTTTCGATATCGTTAAGTAGTTATTTTTATTATATTATTTAATAGCATTGCGCCAAAGTTGGGTCGTAGCAAATACGTATATCAGGTATAATTGTTTACCTTCAAAAAATCAAATATAAGAGCCTATGACCCAGCCAACTGCTAACTCTATACCTTCTGAAACCAACTTTAATCACTCTAAAACATCTCTAAACTCCTTCGCCCCGCGCCTACTCGATTGGTTTGCCGAAAACGGTCGCCATGATTTGCCGTGGCAACAGCACCAGACCGATACGCCCAATCCTTATGTCGTTTGGTTATCCGAAGTGATGCTTCAGCAAACACAAGTGACCACAGTACTGCCCTACTTTGCGCGCTTTATGGACACCTTTCCGACCGTGCAAGACTTAGCCGCTGCTGACTGGGATGTGGTCGCCGAGCATTGGGCGGGGCTTGGCTACTATGCACGCGCGCGTAATTTGCATAAAGGCGCAAAGCAACTGGCCGAGATAATTGACGAGACCGGTGATTTTCCGCAGACGCTAGCGGACTGGGAGGCGATTTCGGGCGTTGGGCCATCGACCGCAGGCGCGATTATGGCGATGGGATTGCATCATTATGGCGTTATCTGCGATGGCAATGTCAAACGGGTGCTGACACGTTGGGCCGCTATCGACGGCGACATTACCAAATCTGCTACGACGAAAGAGTTATGGGCATTAGCGGAGCGTTTAACACCGACAGAGAACTCAGGACTGTTCGCACAAGCCATGATGGATATGGGCGCAACGTTATGTATGCGTAGCAAACCTGCTTGCCGATTATGTCCGCTACAAGAAGATTGCTTGGCACATGCTGAGGGACGCGAGACTGATTATCCTGTCAAAGCGAAAAACAGCCCAAACCGAGTAAGTTTAGCGATGCATTGCTGATAGAAAATATAGACTGTGAAATATTGTGGCTACAACGCCCTGATAACGGCATTTGGGGCGGATTATGGAGCTTGCCATTACAGTTCGTAGAAAAAATTGATGGTAAAGCAAATAGCAAGATAACTGGCAAAAATACTGCTAAAAAACCAGTCACGAGCGACGATAAGTCATCAAGCTTGGCAAGTGGCGTGCGTAGTAATGAAAAAGTCTATGAGACAGAGTTCACCACTGCTGAGCAAATCATTAATGAATGGCTAATAAAGAATGAACTGGTAACCGAATCAGTTAGCAATACCTTATTAGATGACGCCCCTATCAAGCACTCATTGACGCATTTTCATTGGTATTTAACACCGCGCAAACTCACTGTCGATGCTGCGCAAACGATAGAACTCAACGAGAAACTAGCAGCAGCTGAGATTGATTTTAAATGGCTCACCGAACAAACAGCACAAGACAGTCTAGGATTGCCTCGTGCGATGATTAAAATCTTAGAATAAAAATTAGTGTAAAAAACTGGCATAAAAAAAAGCGACTCATTAACTATAGTGAGTCGCTTTTTTATGATGACAAGATGACAGTAGCTAACAATAAATAGCGCTAAGGCTAGGGTTAGGACTTTGGCACACGCAAGCGCATTAGGCCTTCTTGTTGCACGGTGGCAACCAGTTTGCCATCTTGCCAGAACTGCCCATGGTTCAGCCCTTTGCATTGGACGTGGTATCACTCCACATGTCATAGAGCAGCCAATCATTCAAATCAAACTCACGGTGGAAGTGCATAGAGTGGTCAATACTAGCAGCTTGCAATCCGCTGGTCATAAAGCTTACGCCATGTGACATCAGCCCCGTGCCCACCAAGTAAAAAATCAGACGAAAACGCCAAAAGCGCTTGCTGAATCGCCACCGGCTGATTGCCTAGCTCGCGAATACGTAGCCAGTTGGCTTGCTTAGGTTTCATTGGTTCTGGATTGATCGGATTGCGCGGTTTGACAGGCTTTATCTCGACATGACGGCGGCGCATAAACCGTGCCTTGAGCGCATCTGGTACTTTGCCCACGTACTCTTCTTTTAAATCTTGCTCGGTCAATAGATCTTCTGGCGGTGGATAAACAGGCATGTCTTCTTGATACGCAAGGCCATCCTCCATGGGAGAAAACGACGCAATCATCGAAAATATCACTTGCTCAATAGGCGCTTTACCGCGTACTTCTTTGTACTGAATAGCCGTCACTTCACGGGCAGATAGACTGCGACCATCACGTAGACGGCGCACTTGATAGATCACTGGTTGATTGATATCACCGCCACGCAAAAAATACCCATGCAAAGAGTGACAAGGCTTGTCTTGATCTAATGTATGCGCTGCTGCCATGATCGCTTGGGCCAGTACTTGCCCGCCAAATATACGACTGCCCACATAATCATGGCTCTTACCCTCAAAGACATCGGGGTAACCTCAATAAGCGCGATTGTAGCCAGCAGCTCATCAATCAGTTGTGAATTATCGGACATGACAATATGTTTCCTTATTTTTATCAAACACGCTCAGCATCCAAAAGTAAGCATCTAACAATCTCGATGCCATATAGCCGCTGCGCTTGAATTTAAAATAATATGAGATCGCTTGCGGAAATACACAAGAGAGACTTTAGAACAAACACACAGCCATAGCTCATCAGGCCATGGCTATCTGTTCATTTTCGATAGAAAAGGTAAATATCTTACCCAATATTGTTGGCTTTGACTAGTTACTGTCAGCTTACTCATAAGTATTGCTTAACGATTTGCGATAAAAAATCGCATCTACTTTACTCGTCCAAGCAATCTCATTCATAAAAAAACGAGATGTCTAACAACATCTCGTTTTTGACAATCATCTAAAAGTTTATGGCTTCACTGCTATCAGTACGCGAATAGAGTCCGGCACTAGCGATAAATTACCAAGCGCTTGCTCTCCTTGAGCCTTGAGCTGCTCTAGGCGCTCAATCTCTTCGGGGCGTACATTTGGATTAATGGTCTGCAAGTGCTTGAGACGTTTGATCTCACGTGACCACTGCTGACTAAAGCGCGCACTTGCTTGTTCACCAATCTCCGCGATTTGCTCACGTGCGATGTCTTCAGCCTCGTAATACCGCTGCTCGATCACATCGCCGCGCACTTTGATCACTTGACGAGCACGGTTTTTGTCCAAGCGTTCCACATGCGGCATGATCATATCAGCACTGATACGAGCGGACAAGTCACTACCCTGCTCACTGATAAAGACACGGATATTTTGCGTGGTCAATGTCGCTGGCAGATTGAGCACTTTTGGTGCGATGGCTTCGATACGGAAGTTTACTTCTAGCAGTACCATCCCTTGCGGCACAGCGGCGCTTTTTAGCATAGCCACTGTCGTATTACCAAAAGTGCTGGTACTGGCAAGCTCATAAATAGCGCGCATCAATGGATGCTCATGCGTAATAAAATCGATATCTTCACGCTGAAGCGCTTGCTCACGCTCAAAAGTCAACGTCATACCATCTTCATCACCAAGCGGCAAGCCATCGATATAGTCGCTGATCTCAGTGCTATCAATCGGTGCGATGACCCACGAGCCATCACGCTGGATATTATGGTCGATATTGGCAGAGGCAAAGAAGCGCTCAATGAAATGCGGCAACAAATTATTGCCATCAAAGTCACGCATGGCATCCGCAATACGTCCAGCGACACGCGGACGACACGAGTTGTACTCTAGCAGACGATCACGGCCCGCTTGTAGCTGCGCCTCTAAGCCCAAACGCGTCTGTAGCGCCTCATCAATGATGTCTTGTAAGATAGCATTGTTATCCGCAGTATCCGCGCCTTCAAGTACAGGCTTGAGCTCTTGGATATACTGCTCTTGCACGCTTTGTGCCGTTGGTGATATTTGGTTAAACATATTCAGCGCATCGTTATACCAATGATACAGACGCTCTTGCGCCGTGCCCTGTACATAAGGCACATGCAGCATGATCTGCTGTGTCTGACCGATACGATCTAGACGACCGATACGCTGCTCCAAAGTATCTGGGTTTGCCGGTAAATCCCAGAGTATCAGTTGGCTTGCAAACTGGAAGTTACGACCTTCAGAGCCAATCTCTGAGCATAATAATATTTGTGCGCCTTCACTATCCGCGAAAAATGCTGCTGCTTGGTCACGCTCAAGCAGGGTCATCTGCTCAGTAAATATAGCGGTTTTGATGCCGGCATGCAGACGCAATACAGCTTCTAAGCTCTCTACTGTCGCGCCACTGCGAGCGATTAGCAGTACTTTTTGCTGCTTAAGCTCACCGCGTAAGATATCAACCAACCAAGAGACGCGTGGATCATCTTCTAGCCAACCACCGTCGGGCTGGTTTTCGCCCCACAGCTGCTCACGCAGTTTGCCCGTGGTTTGGTAGCTATCAACCCATGCGTCAGGCAGGTGCAGTGGATATGGCTGATGGCTTCGTCCATAAAACCCTTTGACACTCTCACGAGTATTGCGAAATAAGATACGGCCGGTACCATGACGGTCCAGTAGCTCGTTAAGGGCATAAGTACGCAAGCGCTCATCGTCATTGATTGCGCCCAGCTCATCCATACTAATGTCTAATAAATGGCTCAAAGCTGCAATTTGCCCATCACTCAGTGGCTTGTCTTCTATCAAGACGCCAGCGACGGCAGCGGTTTCGGCAAAGGCTTCTTGCCCATCAATAAACTCATCCAAATCATCAAAGCGATCAGGATCTATCAGGCGCAAACGGGCAAAGTGACTCTGCGCGCCAAGTTGCTCTGGCGTTGCTGTCAGTAGCATCACCCCAGGCGTCTCTTCAGCAAAGTCAGCAATCAAATCGTATTTGTCATTGCCGCCCTGCTCTTCATCCCAGTGCAAATGGTGCGCTTCGTCGACGACCAATAGATCAAAGCCCGCTTCCATCGCCTGATCGTACAAATCAGGATGATCAAGCAACAAATCCATGCCCGCGATGATGCACTGCTCAGTGGCAAAGACGTTTTGCTCAGGATCATGTTCTTTGATCGCAGCTGTGCGCACCAAATCAAACAATGCAAAATTCAGATTAAAACGACGACGCAGCTCAATCATCCATTGATACTGTAAGCTGTCTGGCACCAAAATCAAAACACGCTCAGCTTTACCCGTTAGTAGCTGCTGATGGATAATCATGCCCGCTTCGATGGTTTTACCAAGACCTACTTCATCAGCGAGCAGGACACGCGGCGCGATACGCTTACCGACTTCGTGTGCGATATAGAGCTGATGCTCGATGATATCGACACGCGCGCCCATCAACCCTTTGAGTGGATGGCCTGCCAATGCTGATTGCATACGCAAGATATCTTGGCGCAGCTCGTACCAATCGCCGCGTTCGATACGACCAGCGAGCAGACGCTCAAGCGGCTTGGCTAGCGTGATATTGGCCGCAAGGCGCGTCTCCATTATTCCTTTAGAAGCAGTGCCGCCCTCGTGCTCATCGACGCTATATTTGAGCACACCCATGACTTCATCGACAGCATTGACTGTATAGCTTTTGCCATCTTGGTCATAGATCGTATCGCCAACCTTAAACACCACGCGCGATAGTGGCGCAGAGTTTTTTGCGTAGACGCGCGTCTCTTCACTTTGTGGAAATAAAATATGCACACATCGATCATCGACATCGATAACCACACCTAAGCCAAGCTCAGACTCCGTATCAGATAAATAACGTTGGCCAACGGCGAATTCAGTACTGTGCAATGAAGCAATAGAGATAGTCATAAGGCGATGTCTTTTGTACTCAGATAATTAAAAATTAGATAGCAATGGTGGCTTGCGATAGCAGTCAGGTTAAAAATGAGGCAAATCGTTAATAGATGCAAACGCAGTGTCATAATGTTAGTGAAACCAATAGCCAAGCCTTACCATTATATAACGTTAGCGGCTAGATGAGTGCGTTAAGTTCAATTTTCAAGAGGCGGCTTATGATACCCATGACTTTATAAGGTCTTTGGGCCCAATCAGGCTCAGTAAATCCGCCCATGATATAAATTACTTTGTTTTTAAACGCTTATCACCACTTAGCCAATATTTAATGGATTCGTTTTTGACTAAAAATGCCAACGTGCTACATTAAGCCGATAACGATTCATTTGACAACTATTTCTATCTATAGGACAACAATAAATAAGGAATCATGATGCAAGCCGTTTTTTTGGATAAAGGCACTTTTTCTGATGGCATTGATTTGCCCGCACCAGCAGGCATAAGCGATTACGTCACTTATAACGATACGCCAAAAGACACGGACCTCATTATTGAGCGCTGTAAAGATGCCGATATTATCATCACTAATAAAGTGCAAATTGGCGCGGAGGTGATCGCTGACCTACCTAAGCTAAAATTGATTCAACTGACCGCCACTGGCATGAATAACGTCGATCAAGCCGCTTGCGATAAACATGGCGTAGCACTTTATAATGTGGCGGGATATGCGGTAAAAAGCGTGCCTGAGCATACCTTTATGCTCATGCTGACTGCGATGCGTGCCGGTATTCATTACCATCAAAAAGTCGCTGATGGCACATGGCTAGCAAACGGGAATTTTTGTCTGCTGGATATTCCGCTGATAGATTTGGAAGACAAGACGCTAGGCATCATTGGTATTGGCACCATTGGCAAGCGCGTGACCGAAATCGCGCGTGCATTTGGTATGACAGTTCTATGGGCGGAGCATCAAGGACGCACGCCGCGCAACGACGATTATACGGCATTTGATGAGGTATTAGCTCGTGCAGATGTCCTCAGTTTGCATTGCCCATTGACTGAAAAAACCGAGCACCTCATTAATAAAGATACCTTGGCAAAATGAGCAAACAACCGCTCATCGTCAATGTCGCTCGTGGCGGCGTCGTTGATAGCCAAGCATTGACTGATGCGATTAACAACGAGCAAATCATCGGTTATGCCAGTGATGTATTTGAACAAGAGCCCATCGCGAACGATGACCCATTACTCAGTCTCAGCGACCATCCACGCGTCATATTTAGCCCGCACAATGCTTGGGGCAGCAAAAGCGCCCAAGAGACCTTGTGGCAGATATTAAGCAAGCAAGTTGCTGACTTTATCAATAATCAGCATCAATAACGACTATCGATCAATTAAAACCTAACGACTGAACCGCAACCAGTCGTCTTTTATTTTGCGGTATTTGAGCATCACACGGTCGCTAAGATAGTTGTTGGTCACGTACCACGGGTAGCGATCGCCTTGCTTCGGCAGTCTATCTTGGGCACGTCTGACATATCCAGACGATAGCGAGCCCATCACCGTATTTGCTTGGGCGTAGGCGGTAGCATTCGCCGCCTGTGCCTGTGGCAGCGCGACTTGGTAGCGGTTTTTGTGCATATAACTCAACAGCCGCACCAAATACTGACACGCCAGATCAATCTTTAGCGTCCATGAGGCGTTAGTGTAGCCAAATAAGGCCGCCAGATTGGGCACGCCTTCGATCATGACTGCCTTATACGTCATGCGCGTGCCGATATCAATGGCCTGCCCGTCGATATATACCGCTGCTCCGCCTAGCATTTGCAGCTTCAATCCGGTTGCTGTGACGATGATATCAGCCTCAAGATGCTCGCCTGATTGCAACATAATACCGGTTTCGGTGAAGTGGTCGATCTGATCGGTGACCACTGCTGCACGCTCACCGTGCAAAGACTTAAATAAGTCACTGTCTGGCACAGCGCATACGCGTTGATCCCACGGATTGTAGTCGGGCATAAAGTGCTCGACATCAACGCCGCTACCTTTTAACTCTTTTGTCACGCCGCCTTTTAGCACAGCTTTCATCAGCTTGGGCGCGTGAGTGGCTAATTTATACAGCCCTTGCTGCCGCAACACGTTGCGCGCTCGCAGTACCGTATAGGCCTGCTCTTTTGATAAAGGTGAAAACTTGCCTGATAGCCAGTCGATAGCATGATCATCGCCCGGTACGCTTGCCACATAAGTGGGTGTCCGCTGTAGCATCGTGACATGACGCGCACACTGCTCGCTGCTGTCATCTACCAATGCCGGCAATAGCGTCATTGCAGTGGCACCGCTGCCAATAATGACCACTTTTTGTCATTATAGTCTAAATCATCCCAATGCTGCGGATGGACAATACGACCGCGGAAATCTTCTTCTCCCGCAAAATGAGGTCGATAGCCTTGCTCATAGTCGTAGTAGCCCGTAGCACCGACGATAAACTTTGCCGTCTTAACGAACACTTCTCCGCTGGTATGGTTTTTTATGGTTGCTGTCCATAACTGATCCATACTCGACCATGATATTTGCTGAACTTCATGCTCATAGCGAATATGCTCAGTAATACCAAACTCGCGCGCCGTATCAGCGATATAACGCTTGATATCGCCACCTGCTGCCAGCATTCTATAATCTAGCCACGGTCTAAAATTATAGCCAAAGGTTAAGGCATCAGAGTCCGAGCGGATACCAGGATAGGTAAATAAATCCCACGTCCCGCCCAAATCAGCCCGCTTTTTCTAATACGACAAAACGCTGCGTTTTTGTCTGTTTTTGTTTTTTGCACCTTTATGACCAAATAAATTTTTATGCGCTAGTTGCTGTAAGCGGCAGGCCATACCGATACCCGCAATGCCCGCACCAATAATCAGCACTTCATAATCAGCAGGCTTACCCCTTTGCGACTGTCTACGTGCGAGGCGACTTTTAATCGCCTGTTTGGTAGTAGCGATATCAAGCATATTCTCATCCTTGTGTTTACATGATCAGCGATAGCCTTAGTGCTTCTATTAATCGCGCGCTTCGACTTCATATTCAGGCAGCTAATGCATCAAAATGGGCATGGACTTTCCCAGTCCATCCAAGCACCCAATACTGGATGCTTTAAGCGCAATTGCTGCGCATGTAGATTTAGCCTTGGCGCAATCTTGAGTGCCGCGCCTTCAGCATATATCGGGTCGCCAATCATCACATGACCTGCATGCACCATATGCACGCGTAGTTGATGGCTGCGACCCGTAACGGGTTTAAGCATCACTCGGGTAACTGGTTGACCATCACACATTTCGTGCGCTATGACTTCATACAGTGTTAAAGCATGCTTTGACCAGTCATGATCAACGATATGACGCGGCTTGGTCGTCGGCTCATAGCGTACTGGCACCGATATCTCACCCGCTGCGCCCACCTGCTCCCATTCCCCAAAAACTCGTGCTTGGTATTTTTTCTGCGGTAAGCGTTCAATAAACTGTTTACTGATATTGGTTTGGGCGTCGGCATTTTTTGCGAAAATAATCAGACCTGACGTGTCCATATCCAATCGATGAATCAGTTTTACCGCTGGATTAGCACGCTCAAGCCGGGCAAGCAGGCTTACCTTGAGGGTCTTGCCATCGACGCTTAACAGCCCTGCCGGTTTATCCACTACCCAAATATCATCGTCTTCGTAGACCGTAATTTTTTGCGCAAATTGTTTGAAAAACTCAAGTGGATAGGCATTTTCTTGCGCGTTGAGAGCGTCGACTTCTTCATCAGTAAAAGGCATAAACTTAACTACTTATATAAATTAAACGTAATATGGGGCTTTGGCGGCTGTTATTTTGGCACAGTAGCGCCCTATTTATTGAGAGTAAAAGTGGGATGATTCAATGTAAAAACAGACGGCTAAAAGTGCTCAAAAGTATGTTTTAGCAAAGCAATGATCACACGTAACAGAGAAAACCCAACCTGTGTCATTCTGTTTTGATTTATTGTGCTAATCGTAATTGTTGAACAATTTAACCAGCCTGAATCTGTCAAGACTGAGCAAACATGTTAATATAATGGCACATTTTCACCACTTCTAAACGATTCTTTGACCACTGACCCACTTATTATTAGATAAATATGACAGCTGGTGTGTGGTGACAGAATAAATAAAACAAGAGAGATAAAATTATGTCAGACCTTATTGTTAATACTACCGACACAAACTTTGACCAAGACGTTCTAGAATCAGATCTTCCTGTATTGGTAGATTTTTGGGCAACTTGGTGTGGTCCTTGTAAAGCGATTGCGCCTATTTTAGAAGATTTAGCGACTGAGTACCAAGGTAAAGTTAAGATCGTTAAAGTTGACGTGGATAACAACCCACAAGCAGCGAGCCGTTTTGGTATCCGCAACATCCCAACTTTATTTGTCTTCAAAGACGGCGAAAAAGTAGATTCAGTGATGGGTCTACAGCCAAAAGCTGAATTGGCCAAAGTATTGGACAAGCATTTATAAGTTGAATGTTATCATTTCAAAGTTTTTTGAATCAATGAGCTAAATCGATAAAGAAGGCCATTATCTGATAACGATAATGGCTTTTTTGCTTTGTTTTTGTGCAAAAACTTGATTATACGAATTTTTGGCAAAATTTATTGACAACGCTATTGTGAAGACCGTATAGTCTGCTGACAAGAGAAAACCATCTGTTTTCCTAGTATCTTGTCGCTATTCTCCTCGTGTTTATCAACAAAAACACAATCGTCATTATAAACACCATTGCTAAACGAAATGACTAAACGCAATGACTGATATTGAGTTTTTGACGCAGACTCTTATGTAGCCTTTTTATTCCTAATTCTTATGACCTTGCATCCAGCGATAGCAATGCGTCTATAAGCAGACATGCAATACCAACACTACATAAGCCATTGCGCTGTACAAATACCTTCTATCATCATATTACTGTCGTTTTACTCATTGTCGTGACTTGTGCTGCTAATGGCATCTCTCATCTGATCAATTGCTAATGACCTATCTATGAATCTAACTGAATTAAAGAAAAAATCAATCTCTGAGCTGTTGGCTATTGCCAAGGAAATGGGTCTTGATAACATGGCGCGTAGCCGTAAACAAGACATTATCTTTGCTATCTTAAAAACCCATGCCCGCAACGGTGAGGCCATCTATGGTGACGGTGTGCTTGAGGTTCTTCCTGATGGTTTTGGCTTTTTACGCTCATCAGAAGGCTCTTATCTAGCAGGTCCTGATGACATCTATGTCAGCCCTAGTCAAATTCGCCGCTTCAGCTTAAAAACGGGCGACAGTATCGCTGGTACGATTCGCCCACCAAAAGATTCTGAGCGTTATTTTGCGCTACTAAAAGTTGGTGAAATCAACTTTGATACGCCAGATCGCTCACGTCATAAGCTGATTTTTGAGAACCTAACACCGCTATTCCCTACTGAGCAGCTAAAGCTTGAGCTTGGTAATGGTACTACTGAAGATCTGACAGGGCGTATCATTGATTTGATCGCACCAATTGGTAAAGGTCAGCGCTCTATTATTGTCGCACCGCCAAAAGCGGGTAAAACGATGTTATTGCAATCTATTGCTCAGTCCATCACTCGCAATAATCCTGAATGCTACTTAATCGTCCTGTTGATTGATGAGCGTCCAGAGGAAGTCACCGAGATGGAGCGTACCGTGCGCGGTGAAGTCGTTGCCTCTACCTTTGATGAGCCACCTCAGCGTCACGTACAGGTGGCTGAGATGGTCATCGAAAAAGCCAAACGTCTGGTCGAGCATAAGCAAGATGTGGTGATTTTATTAGACTCGATCACTCGTCTGGCACGTGCCTATAACACCGTTATACCATCATCAGGCAAAGTATTGACCGGTGGTTTGGATGCCAATGCGCTTGAGCGTCCAAAGCGTTTCTTTGGCGCTGCGCGTAATGTCGAAGAAGGTGGCAGCTTGACGATTATTGCCAGTGCGCTGATTGATACTGGTAGTAAGATGGACAGCGTGATCTTTGAGGAATTCAAAGGAACGGGCAACCAAGAAATCACCCTTGAGCGCGACTTGGCCGAAAAACGTGTCTTCCCTGCAATCAATATCAAAAATCAGGCACACGCCGCGAAGAGCGCTTGTTGGACGAAGATAAACTACGTAAAGTCTGGATTTTACGTAAACTGCTGCAGCCGATGGATGGCGTCCAAGCTACTGAATTCTTGTTAGATCGTCTCAAAGAAGCGAAAACCAATGACGAGTTCTTTGAGCAAATGAAACGCAAATCACAGAACTAATTTACGCATATTTTTCCAAGCATGCCATTGTTTGCTTGATATAAAGACTGCCGTTCGGTGGTCTTTTTTATTTCCGATTGCCAAAATACTCGCCTACCTATTTTTGCGCTAAGTACCTCATATAAGCAAGTACCCGTTTTATGATACAGTGCGGCAACATCAATTACATGTCGTTTGCAAAGTTTAGCGTTTTTACTACGACTAACTATCTGCTAACCCACTATTATGGCAGACAGCAGGAATATATTTGAAAATATCATGGACATTGTTTTTTTAAAGGTATTATATTTCAAACTTGACGAATAAATAGGTGATAATATGAAATTTGCTAAAACGATCGCAATGACAGCAATTACGAGCTCAGCACTCATCATGACTGGTTGTAATTCATATGGTGGTATGAGCAATACCGCTAAAGGCGCAACAGCAGGTGCCGCAGCTGGTGCACTTATCAGAAGTAAAGGCGACAGCAAAGACATCGCTCGTGGCGCATTGGCTGGTGCAGCTATTGGCGGCGCTGGTGGTTATGTGCTTGATAACAACTAAAAACTTCTACACTGATATTTCTTAATAATGCGTTGAGTCATATCAGATAGAAGATAATAAAAAAGCCTGCAATTGATTGCAGGCTTTTTTATATCAACTTTTGCATGGCTATTATTGTACTGACAACCCGTTATTGTTGTACTGATAACCCGTAGGCGGATTTGCAAAAAATAATCTTACTTTTAAAGCGCACCACTAAAGGTATCGCAAGATTGTACATTACCGCTCTCTAAGCCCCGAGTGAACCACTCAACACGCTGTTGACTGGTACCATGCGTAAAGTTATCAGGCGCAACCGCTCTACCACTCGCCTGTGCCAATCGATCATCGCCGATCTGACCGGCAGCATTAATAGCCTCATCAATATCACCCGCTTCTAAAAACTGTACACGCTCTTGGTTACGCTGCGCCCAAACGCCAGCAAAGCAATCTGCCTGCAGCTCTTGTAACACTGACAACTTATTGGATTGTGCTTGGGTCACTTGCCGACGGGCTTCATTGACCTGCTGACTAATACCTAGTAGCGTCTGAACATGATGACCCACCTCATGTGCGATAACATAAGCCTGCGCAAAATCCCCCGCTTTACCTTGGTTTTCCTGAGTCCCAGAGCCTTGCTGATCCCCTGCGATACCCAGATTTTGACGCATCTCCACAAAAAATGATGTGTCTAAATAGACCGTTTGATCACCTGGACAATAAAAGGCCCTGTCGCCGCGCTGGCACTACCGCACGCCGAATTTACTTGACCATTGAACAGAATTAGCGAGGGCTCTTTATAAGTACTACCCGCTTCGTTAAATATCTGATGCCAGACCTCTTCAGTATCCGCCAGCACAACTTTGACAAACTGGGTATCTCGATCTTCACTTATCGCAGGTTCGCTGGAAGTTCCATTACTACCACCACCAGCGATTACCTGACCTGTTTGCAGCGCAGTCATAGGATTTACCCCAAATACCAGCCATAAAATACCTGCGATAATGATACCGCCAATACCACCACCTATCATTTTGCCGCCGCCCGTACTAGAGCGAACATTAGAACTGCCTCGTCTGCCTTGCCATTTCATAGTTTATTCCTCAAATATACGAGATATAATCACTCGTATTGTTCATTATTCATGTTGTACAGTAAGCCGCTCAATACGTTGATTTGATTTTTGGTTTGCTCACTCACAAGCAATTTTTCTTAATATAAATAGCGCTAATTATCATGGCTTATTTGTCCCATATTTACTTGTCCCATATTAATGGCGTACTTGTGCCTCATTAGACGAGACAATCGACTCTAATTTTACTTAACCAAACACCATAAATACGTTAAATTACAACCAAAAGTAGGACTGCATATTGTGCCGTAACAGTCTGATGTCATTGATTATACGTCGATTAATCAGGTTTGTTGTATTAAAAATACTATCGAACAGATGAAGTAAAATATTATTTTAAATATTATTGTTACTTAATTGTACAACCCTATTTCCATTTTCATATAAAACATATAGAATGCGTGGAAGCTGAGTAGCTGTAACTAAGACTAATTGAATTCTGAGAAACCTCGGAATTCGTCCTTTGTTGCTGCTACTGCTCATTTCATTTTTCCGGAGAAAATCTTATGAAACTTAAATTACTTGCTCTAGCTGGTATCATGACTGCAACTATGGGCCTAACTGCCTGTGACAGCAACAAAGAAAACGCTGCTGAAGATCTATCTGACGCGCAAGAAGAAGTGCAAGACGCACAAGAAGAGCTAGCTGAAGGCGCTGCTGACGGTGAAGCTATCCCTGCTGATGCTGACGCTGCTGTTGCTGACGCTGAAGCTGACATCGCTGACGCTCAAGTTGCAACTGCTACTGACGAAATGGACGCTGAAGTTCCTGTAGACGGTACTACTACTAGCGTTGACGTAGCTAGCGAAACTGATACTGCTGCTGTTGACGCTTCTGACGAAGTTGTTGTTGAAGAGCCAGCTCAGTAATTTATTGTTCATACAATAAATAAACGGTAATAAAAAAAGAGAGCCTATGCTCTCTTTTTTTATGCCTGCAATTTATGACAGTTAGTTACTTATAACCATACTTGGTATTTATTGGCTATACAAGCCAATAGTTTTACAAGGCTATAGCGAAAACAAGCAAGCTGTCATACTCAATAACGCATTAAGTATCGAATAAACGCTCATCAACTTTCTGACGAAATTTTTGTCCTGTCTTGAACGTCACCACGCGGCGCGTGGATACGGCGACAGGCTCTCCTGTCTTTGGATTGCGGCCTGGACGGCTGTTTTTGTCTTTAAGCTCAAAGTTGCCAAAGCCTGAAAGCTTGACCTCTTTGCCATCAATCAAACTATCTGACAGCTCATCAAAAAGTTCTCCACCAGACAGCGACCTTCTTGGCGTGTCAGATTTAGATGACTCATTAAGTGCTCAATCATGTCAGATTTGGTTAAGGTGCTCACAGTACGACTCCTATACTATGTCGTGATGTCGAATATCATGGTTTAGCGGTATGAGGGTTAAGTCTAATTATTATAAAGGTTTTTTGAGTAGTTTTTAATAAACTATACATTAAAATCCTTTATTAATAATGACTTAACTTATTTTACAAATAAAAGGGTTATAAATAATAGTTTTTACGAATAGCAATGCTCCATAGCCTCATAACTGAAGAGGCTATAGAGCATTGGGTCTTTAAAAGACTAAATATTAGCTGTCACGTAACTGGACTGCGTGTTGATCCGTTAATGCCTGTACAACCTTATCAGTGGCAGTTTTTACAGCTTCATCCGATAGGGTTTGTGTAGCATCTTGCCATACAAGTGCAAACGCCAATGAGCGCTGACCAGTCGGTACTTTATCGCCTTGATACACATCAAATAGCCACAGATCAGTCAACAAATCACCTGCCGCAGCTCGTACCGTTGACTCTAAAGTCTGCAAACTGATATCGCTGTCTACTAAAATAGCAATATCACGGCGCACTTGTGGGAACTTGCTAGGCGTCGTAATCGAATGCTGCTCACGAGCAAGCGTCAATAGCGGTGCCAGTGACAATTGGGCAACCCATGTCGTTGGCAGATCCAACTGCTTAGCAGTATTTGGATGTAGCTGACCCAACCAACCAACATAGATATCATCGATATATAACTCAGCGCTTTGTCCTGGATGCAGGAAGCTCAGCGCACTACGCTCATAGCGAATACGGGCGCTATCGATCTGCGCTGGTAATAACTGTTCAATATCATGTTTGAGATCATAAAAATCTAAGACGCTGTTTTGATAAGCCTGCTCACTCCATACATCACCCACTGCGACCAATGCAATGCTTGGGGTTTGCACCAAATCACTGATACTTTGTCCAACAAAGCTAAGACCCGTCTCAAAGAAACGTACGCGTGGCTGCTGACGATTCAAGTTATATTGCACGCAAGGCAGTAAACTTGACAGCAAGGTACGACGCATGACCGCCAAATCACTAGAGATAGGGTTTGCCAGTGCCAACACCTCCCCTAGCGCTTCATCATCAAGCAATGCTTCTAATTTTGCACCACTAAAGCTAAAGCTGATGGCTTCCATATAACCGTTATCAACCAGTGCTAGCTTCATCCCATGAGTCAAATCTGCAGTATCGTCATAATCCATGCTGACTTGCAAATATGGCAATACGCTTGGAATATTGTCATAGCCATAGATACGGGCAATTTCTTCGATGAGATCCTCGCGGATACTCATATCAAAACGGTAAGACGGCGGCTTACAAATCAATGCGTCGTTTTGCTGCTCTACCTCAAAACCTAATTGAGTTAAGATACGCACCATCTCTGATGGCTCGATATCAATACCAATAACATCACGTACTTTCGCGATTGGCAATGTGATCGGTTCGCGTGCTGGCAGATGCTCAAGGTTTTCGGCCGTGACTATTTGTCCTGCTTCGCCGCCCGTGATGCTTGTGATCAAGTCACAAGCTCGTGCCAAGGCAAGTTTCGGCAATTCAAAATCGACCCCACGCTCAAAACGCTGTGATGCATCCGTATGCAATCCAAAACGGCGTGCGCGCGCAGCGATAGCCAGTTGATTAAAGAAAGCGCTTTCTACCACGATATTGGTCGTACTATCGGTGACACTGCTACGCTGACCACCCATAATGCCAGCCAGTGCCAAGGCACCTTTGTCATCAGCAATCACAAGCTCATCACCGGTTAGCGTAACCGTTTGCTCGTTGAGCAAAGTAATGAGTTTCATCAGGCTGTGCCAAACGCACAACAATATCACCTTCGATGGTATCGGCATCAAAAGCGTGTAGCGGTTGACCCAGCTCCAAGAGCACATAGTTGGTCACATCGACCAAGAAGTTGTGTGAACGTAGTCCTGACTGTACCAATGCATCTTGCATCCATTTTGGTGTCTCAATGCTACGATCAATATTGCTAATCGATTGCAACAGATAGCGAGGGCACGCCTCTACCGCATCAACAGTGACAGCGGGCGTTGCACCATTATCAGAAGCGACGACATTGTCAGGAATCTCTGGCAACTGTAAAGGCAAGTCATTGATGACTGAAATCTCGCGAGCGATACCGCGAACGCTAAAGCAATCACCACGGTTTGGGGTGATAGAGATATCTAATATCTGATTATCTAGACCTAAATACTCACGGATATCGGTACCAACTGGTGCATCTTCAGGCAACTCAAGCAGTCCATCTATATCATCTACCAAGTCAATTTCAGAGGCGCCGCATAGCATGCCGTTTGAGGCAACACCGCGTAGCTTGCTTTTCTTAATCTTAAAACCTTTTGCGTCATCGCTTGGTAGTATCGCACCAACGGTAGCAACCGGTGCTTTCATACCGACGGTCACATTAGGTGCGCCGCAGACAATTTGCAGCGGCTCAGCGTCGCCAATATTTACCTGCGTGACACGCAGTTTGTCTGCATCTGGATGCGGCTCAACGCTGATAACTTCACCGATGACCACACCGCTAAATGCACGGGCAACTGCGTAACGGTCATCAATTTCAAGCCCTGCCATGGTCAGCTGTTCAGCCAACTGTTCGCTGGTATTTTTGGGGTTTACCCATTGACGTAGCCACTGTTCGCTAATTTTCATAAATATCTCGGATCAGAATTTTATAATAAAGATGTTGGAGTAAAGCTTGGCAAATTAACTTGTTGTATTAACAAGGAGCACTTTTATATCAACAAAAGCACGTTAGCCAAATTGCTTTAAGAAGCGCACGTCATTTTGGAAAAACAAACGTAAGTCATCAATACCGTAATACAACATCGCAAAGCGCTCGATACCCATACCAAATGCAAAGCCTGTGTATTTATCGCTGTCAATACCGCAATTGGTCAATACTTGTGGATGTACCATACCGCAGCCCATCACTTCAAAGCCACTTGCCGTTATCATCTAAGATATCTACTTCTGCAGACGGCTCAGTGAATGGGAAAAATGAAGGACGGAAACGCACGGTCAGCTCTTTGGCAAAAAATGCTTCTAGAAACTCACTAATCAGACCTTTTAGCTCAGCAAAAGTGCTCGACTCTGTGACCATAAGGCCTTCTAGCTGATGGAACATCGGAGAGTGGGTTTGGTCTGAGTCGTTACGATAAACACGGCCTGGGCAAATGATGCGAATCGGTGGCTCGTTCTTTTCCATGGTACGAATCTGCACTGGGCTGGTATGCGTACGCAGTAGATAATGCGCATCGAAATAGAATGTATCATGCATCGCGCGCGCAGGATGGTGCGACGGGATATTCAACGCTTCAAAGTTATAGTAATCGCTCTCAACTTCAGGGCCGGTGGCAACATTGAAGCCCGCTTGAATAAAGTACTGCTGCATACGCTGAGTAATCATCGTCACGGGATGCAGATGGCCTTTTGACCACCGCGAGCAGGAAGAGTAATATCAATGCTCTCTGCTTCTAGCTTAGCGTTGAGCGCGGCGACTTCTAACTGCTGCTGTTGATCGCTCAGCGCTTGCTGAATGCGGCTACGCACCTCGTGCAACCAGCCACCGTAGGTTTTTTTATCATCAGCATCGAGTTTGCCCATCTGCTTTGACCAGCCAGTCAATGGGCTTTTTTTGCCAGTCAATTGCACACGCAAGTCTTGCAAGGTACGCGCATCAGTTACTTGTAGAATCAAAGCTTCAGCAGCACTCGCAAAGTCGGTAAGCTGAGCTTCATTGAGCTCGTTTAGCTCTGAAGACAAGGTCGGTAGCGCCGACAAGTCGTTGGTAGCAGCAGGGTTAGTCATAAGACGCATTATTCCTGATTTGAACGGACTATTAATTGTAGGGATTTGACCAAATATTGCAAACCATTTATCCCGTTATCTTCATAAAGATAAGTGGTCTAAAAGGCTTGAATATTTAGACAGATAAAGAGCAGGTGCTGGTATCCACTCAGACTAAGTAAATACACCATAATTTAAAATAAAAAAAGCCACCGACCAGCGGTAGCTTTTATTAATATCGTACTATTAATCAATATTAGTTCTATTCGTTTAGACGCTTACTTAGATAAATTTTATATCTACTTAATCTCTAAAGAGTAGTTAATATTTATGCTAGTTCCGCTTTTGCTTTTTCGACCAATGCTGTGAAAGTCGCTGCATCATGCATAGCGATGTCTGCTAGAACGCGACGATCGATTGCGATGTTTGCTTTTTTCAAGCCATTGATAAAGCGGCTATAGCTCAAACCATTTAAGCGTGCACCAGCATTGATACGTGCAATCCAAAGACGACGGAAAGTACGTTTTTTGTTGCGACGGTCACGATAAGCATATTGACCAGCTTTGGTCACTGCCTGTACCGCTACGCGGTAAACACGTGAACGGGCACCGTAGTAGCCTTTGCGCGTTTTAAGATTTTTTTGTGACGGCGATTTGCCTGTACACCACGTTTTACACGGGCCATAATTTACTCCAAGATTTTGTAATCACTGTTAAGCGAGTGATGATGCTGTCAAATAACAAACATCATTGTCAGATTGCAAAGTCAACTATCATTTCATCAGATAGTTTTCAATCAAAGATAGATGACAGTAGGCTATTAGATGTATGGGCACATACGACGAATGGCTGCTTCGTCAGATTTATGTACCAACTTAAGACCACGCAACTGGCGAATACGCTTAGGTGATTTCTTGGTCAAAATATGGCTTTTGAATGCTTGCTTACGTTTAAAGCCATTTGCTGTTTTTTTGAAGCGTTTAGCGGCACCGCTTCTGGTTTTCATCTTAACTTTCATGATGATTTGCCTCTTTTTCTGTTTTAGAACCTGGTCGTCAAATAGTCATACCGAATAATCGCTATATAAATAACCACTAAACCTCTATTTGCCTCGAGGTGGGAGGCGGTATTTTAGCAGATAGTGCCTTGTTTTGCCAAGTAAAGTTTTGGTTAACCTTTACTTGGAAATAAAGACTCGTTAGCCAGCATGAGTAGCGCTACAGCGCATCTCTTAAAAACCCTCATAAAAATGGTCAATTTTCATCCAAATAGATTGAATGTCAGCTGAAGCTGTGCTTAAGTAGATACTTAAGTTACATCATAATATGAGTGTCATGAAAGCACACTCATTTATCAAGTGTATACAGCCTTTTATTTGTTCATCGTTATTATGATTCTGCCAACCTATCGCATGATAAGTAGCATAATTGTTTGCCACCACTTTAGGAGATAGTGTGTCAAAGCAAGAGTTGGTATTTGAGGATTATTTATTTGTTTTTGAGACAGTGATGTGCGTGCGTCATACCGAAATCGACTTGGGACAGCATGTGACCATCGAATCTCTGACTGCCCTTCTGTCCGAAGCGCGACTAAGATTTCTACACGCTAAAGGTATTAAAGGAATCAATTCAGATAACCAGGGCTTAATTATTGATACATTGCAGTTGGTTATTTTGAGTCGTATACGAGTATGCGAAGAGCTTTTGTTTGAAGTCGGTGTTGAGCCAATATATGATAATGGCGGTAGCATCGTGATAAAGATCACACGTATGCACACAGGTGAAGTGGTCGCCAAAGCAAGACAACATTTTAGAAATTATGATTTTAATCTCAATAAAGTGATTAAGCACGATAACACGACCAAAGAGGCTCTATATCCTCATTTATTTAGGCTGTAAAATAGCGAGTCAATATCACCTTTCTCATTTTAATGCTCGCGCAGCTTTCATATGACATCATATTTCAGAGCATTTTAGACAATCTCCTCGCTCTAATCATAACTCGCTCCAATCATAAGTAGTATAATTACTTATTGATATTTTTACTCTTTCTAACTATAAGACGATACATACATTATGACTCTACCTGCTTGGCTGACTGCCATAACTTTTAATGCTGATGGTTTGATTCCTGCAATTGCTCAAGATCACAAGTCAGGCCGTATTTTGATGATGGCTTGGATGAATGCAGACGCATTACAGCTCACCGTACAAACGCAGACCGCGGTTTATTTTTCGCGTTCACGTGGCAAATTGTGGCACAAAGGCGAATCATCAGGTCATACGCAAACCGTCCACGATATTCGTCTAGACTGTGACGCAGACGTGATTGTGCTAAGCGTGACTCAAGCGGGCGGTATTGCTTGTCATACAGGCCGTGAGTCTTGTTTTTATCAGCGTTTAGATCTATCAGGCCAAACACCTGAATGGCAGACAGTCGATAAAGTATTGAAAGACCCTGCGGAGATTTATCATTCTGACAAATCTGCTAGCACCAATGCTGAAAACGAAAATGCTAGCGCGACCATCGACTCTAATAACACTCAAGCGCAAGTCGATAAAGGCTCTGTGCTACAACAGCTCGATCAGGTATTGGCAGAGCGCAAACAAGCCGATGCCAACAGCTCTTATGTCGCCAGCCTATACGCCAAAGGCTTGAATAAAATATTAGAAAAAGTCGGTGAAGAGAGTACAGAGAGCATCATTGCTGCCAAAGATTTTGCTCACTGTGATGAAAATAAAGACAAAGCTGCTTTTGAGGCGGCGCGCCACGAGCTGATCTATGAAGTGGCAGATGTCTGGTTCCATACTTTAGTCGGACTGGCATGGTTTGACATAGAATCAGACGCTGTACTAAATGAGCTAGGTAGACGGTTTGGCTTATCAGGTATCGACGAAAAAGCGGCTAGATAGTTATTAAGATACAAAAAAAAGCATCGACCCTGTTTGATTATTGTTGATTTCACCTATTTGTAATAACTGCGGGTTATAATATAGCTCTGTTTTATCTCGCATTATATGTGATGCTTTTTTTGATACATAACTCTTTTATCAATTCAAAGCAGACATATGAAGACTGAAAATCAAATCACAAAACCAGGTCACAAGGATACCATTATGGGTAGTTTTTCTATTACGCATTGGCTGATACTATTGGTCGTCGTCGTTGTCGTGTTTGGCACTGCAAAACTAAAAAACGCTGGCAAAGATTTGGGCAGTGCGGTTAAAGGCTTTAAAGAAGCGGTCAAAGATGAAAATACAGAGCATGCCAAAAAACGCGTGGTGCTTGACCATGATGGCACGGCCCATACCGACGAGCGCCCAACAACCACTAAGGTTGATGACAAGCATAATGTATAGCATCTAGACAGTGACATCGGACCATTATGTTTGATATCGGGTTTTCTGAACTACTTCTCTTTGGCGTAATCGCCCTAATCGTCTTGGGCCCAGAAAAACTGCCACAGGCAGCGCGTACGGCTGGGCAATGGTATGCCAAAATTCGCCGCACCGTCTCCACATTACAGTCTGAAATAGAGGCCGAGCTAGACTTGGCTGAGACACGCCAACAAATGCAAAAAGAGCTGGCCAAAATTCGTCAAACCGAAGCCGATATGAGGGCGTGAGATGGCGGAGATGCGCGGCAATATGAAGGCTTTTGAAAGCTCACAAAACCATTCTATAAAAACCTCGAATGAAGCGGTAGCGAGTGATAGAGATAACAAAGCTGACGGCACAAAAAACCATCAGCAATCACCCACACCAAAAGCATTCGACTACTCTTACGCAACTGACGAGCCCCAAGATACTTTAGAGAAGGGTCAGTTATCAAAGCACGGTAACAGCAATGATGATAGTGATATGGCCGCGCCCGTTACTCAAATCCTTAATACCCGACCGTGGGAAAATATGTGGTTCCGTTTGGGTGCTTACGATAAAGCTCGTCGCCTCCCAATGCCACCTTATCTACCGAACTATAAAGCCGATACCTTACTAAATAGCTCGGTAAGTACGCAGACTTCTGATAATAAGCAGGGGGACTGACTGATGCAACTACTCAAACGCAAGAAAAGCCGCCAAGAAAAACTCACTGATTCAGATATTCCTGCTTTAAATGGCATTAATCAAGACGGTAAAGCAACAACTGATAGCACTCAAAATGAATCATCAGAGGATGTTTTAAGCGCATTGGGCGATATGCCTATCACTGAGCATTTGATTGAGCTACGCCGCCATTTAATTAAAATATGCGTGGCTGTTTTGATCATATTTTTGGGATTGGTCGGTTACTCACGTGAGCTGTATAACTTTTTATCAGATCCGTTGGTGGCACAGTTGCCTGCCAATTCGACCATGATTGCCACAGATATCACCTCGAACTTTATGGCACCGATACGTTTGACGGTTTTTGTTGCTGCCTTTTTGGCGATGCCTTATATCCTTTATCAAATTTGGTCATTTGTTGCGCCAGGTTTATATAAAAAAGAAAAAAGAATCGCTATCCCAGTGCTGCTGTCTTCTATATTTTTGTTTTATGCAGGTGTGGCGTTTTCTTATTTTATTGTGCTCAAAGGCGTCTTAAAGTTTTTTATTCTATTTGCCCCACAAAACGTACTACCGATGACCGATATCGACAGTTATCTGAGTTTTGCTTTAAAGCTATTTATGGTGTTTGGCTTGACCTTTGAGATTCCAGTTGTGACCTTGCTATTGATATTGGCAGGGATTGTCTCCATTCAGAGTCTAGAGGAAAAGCGTCGTTATATCATTGTGGGCTGTTTTGCTGTGGCTGCCGTGGTCACGCCGCCTGACGGGGTATCGATGCTGATGCTAGCAATCCCGATGTGGTTACTGTTTGAGCTTGGGTTATTTTTGGCTAAAATCTTGATCAAAGAAGAACCTAGCACTGACCTGATATCAACAGTCAAAGAATAAAGCATTTACCCGTCTGACTTATCTTGTTTTCTTCTTGCCCCACGCGTAAGCTTAGTGCTTATTGTCACGATTGAGTACCACCATCTATGAGCCATTGTTTATCCAGTGGCTTTTTTTGCCCCCTGTGTTTTTAATCACTTCTTGTATTTAGGTAGCTTTATTATGTCCGCATCGATGCCAGCTTATATGAGCGATCCCACTGATGAGCAGCTCGCCGCGCTGAATATGGCGATGGACCAAAAATCATTTAAAGTGGTGGCGTACGCAGGCGCTGGTAAGACCACGACACTCAAGCTAATCGGTGAGCGCTTGCGAGGTCGCGGACTGTATCTGGCCTTTAACAAAGCGATTGCCAATGATGCTCGTTCCAAGTTTCCACCGCATGTAGAATGCCGCACTTTTCACTCGCTGGCCTACCGTCATGTCGCGCGTGATATTACCGCCAAGCTATCTCTACCGCGATTTTCACCTAAGCGTCTGGGTGATGATTTGGGCTTGCAACCTGTGCAAGTCCGTCGGCAAATGGATGGGGTTAATAAATACATTACGCTGACACCAGCACGGTTGTCTCGATTCGTCAGTGACGCAGTGAGTAATTTTTGTAGTACACATGCCAGCTACCCTGCGCCAAGGCACATACTGTTTCCAAGCTGGCTCGATGATTCAGACGCCGAGCAATTACGCGAGATTCTCTACCCTGCCGTTGAGCAGCGCTGGCTACAGTCGATCGATGCGCGTCATCCTGCGGGCATAGGGCATGATATTTATCTCAAACTGTGGGCATTGTCCAAGCCGAGCATCCCTGCGGACTTTATTTTGTTTGACGAGGCGCAAGATGCTGATCCATTAATGATGGGTATCTTGACCCAGCAATCAAGACAAGTCATCTATGTGGGCGATGCGCACCAGCAGATTTATGAATGGCGCGGCGCTGTGAATGCAATGAAAAAACTGCCATTGCCACAGACGTTATTAACGCAATCCTTTCGCTTTGGTGAGCCGATTGCAGAAGTGGCCAATACTTTACTAAAAGCGCTGCAAGAAGATGTACCGCTAAAGGGCAATCCAAACAAACAGTCTTCTACTGATAAAGGTATGGTACACAGTAAAAAGACGCCATTTTATGCCGGACCAATGCTGCGGCGATGTCGCAATTGTTGACAGGGTTAAAGCACGGGCACCGTGTAGCGCTACAAGCAGATACTGATCGCATGCTCAAATTCTGTCAAGCAGCAGAAAACTTAAAAAATGGTAAATCGGCTTATGGTGTACCCGAGCTGGCTTATTTTTATAATTGGGGCGATGTACAAGAGTATGCTGAAACCAACGAGGGTAGCGATCTCAAAACACTAGTCAAACTGGTCGATGATCATGGGACTAATGTATTAAGCCAAGCGGTCAATAGTCTCACTAGTATCGAAAATGCGGATTACGTCATCTCTACCGCGCACAAAGCCAAAGGGCTTGAATGGGGAAAGTACAACTAGATGATGATTTTTACTACGATGTGACGACCAATGCGGTCAAGATAACTCCAGAAGAGCTGCGCTTGCTTTATGTCGCTTGTACGCGGGCGCAGAGTAATCTAGATATTCATAATATCAAAGACTTGATCTCTGGATTACAGACAGGGAAGAAGGTGATTTTTGGGTCTTAACGTCGTTTTGGTTTTTAGATATTCTGTTGCCATACATCTAATTTACCTTTTGTATATAAGTCAGAGTCATCAGCATAGATTCCGTTCACCAGTTCATTTAAAGTCACTTGATTTAGCTCGCATCTAAAAGGCAGTTTTTTGTGCGACTGGCTAACGGCAGAAATTCTGATTTATCCTGCTTGCTCATCGAACCATGCATAAAATAGCATTTCTGAAACACCACTTTTTCTATGATATAAATTAGCGCATTCACCAATAAACTCTATGACAGAATCTTCGCTCCACTCTACAAGTAGATCTTGGTTAACGCCAAAGCTAACTATGTTTTGCGCTGCTTCCTGATGAATATCTTCAGCACATATCACTACCATCTCTTCTAGCTCTACTAACCACCTTCTAAACGTATTGTGCATATCTTATCCCAAGTAGCTAATATATTTTTAAAGTAGAGTATTTACTGTAGTAATTTTTGGTGTACTAGAGGATAGTATGCTAATACAGTCGTCTGTTCCGATTACTAGATACTCTGTTAATAGGTCTTTTCAACATAACCTGTTACAAATCCTTCTCGCTGTTTTTCTAAGTCGAACCAACCTCCATCGCTAACCTCCCATAGCCAACCGTTCGGACAATCATCATTCCAAAATTCAACAAGGTTTCCATTATCTAATACTCTAAATCCAATAATATCAGTGAAATCGACGTACACCATTTGCCGTATTTCTTCAGTTGAAAAGAATAAAGACACTCTTAATAACCATGAATCATAACTTATATGATTAATTAACGGTACAACACTATAAAGCGGAATACTTTTGACTGACTCTACTCGTATTTCAGACATAATAAAGTCCTGTTTTAATTTATTAAGGACTATAATACTAGAATGAAATTATTTTACATTTATTAAAAACAGTCCTTTGAATATATGCCTCTATCAGAAAACCTATTTGCCAATCCCGTCCGCCTCCTCGCCCCCATGGAGGGCTTGACTGACCCACTAATGCGCCAAATCTTAACGCAAATTGCAGCAGACTTAGGTCGTCCCTATGATTGGTCAGTCAGTGAGTTTATTCGTATCACCCAGCATGTCTTGCCGGCCCATGTGTTTTATAAATACGTGCCTGAGCTGCATCACGATGCCAAAACGGCTTCTGGTACGCCCATTCATGTGCAGCTTTTGGGTAGCGACGCGCAGCTGATGGCAGAAAATGCTGCTTATGCTGTCGAGCTTGGTGCGCCTGCCATTGATATCAACTTTGGCTGTCCTGCAAAAACGGTCAATAGCCATCGTGGTGGTTCTGTATTGTTAGATGAACCTGAAACCATGTATCAGATTATCAGTGCCGTACGTCAAGCCGTTCCCACTGACATACCAGTATCAGCTAAGATTCGTCTAGGCTATACCGATACTAGCCGAATGGATGACATTCGCGGCGCGATTGCTGCTAGTGGCGCTGATTGGCTCACTATCCATGCACGCACCAAAACCCAAGGTTATAAGCCGCCTGCCTATTGGGACAAAAATCCAAAGTTTTAATGCACTTGATATTCCTGTGATTGCCAATGGCGAGATATGGAGCGCAGCGCAAGCAAATGACTGTATGATGCAAGCAGGCACGTCACATCTCATGTTAGGTCGCGGCGCAGTCACACGACCTGATTTGGTTGCGCAAGTCGATAACTATACTGAAAATCATGATGACAGCGGAAAAACACGGCAACCTTGCTATGGCAAGATTTGATCGCCCATCAAGTTAAGTTTTTGGAAGGTGAGGCAAAGAATGATGTGGTATTGGTTGGGCGTTATAAACAGTGGTTAGGGATGCTCACCAAAGGCTATGCTGAGGCGCAAACAGTGTGGGAAAGTATCAAGCGAGAGAAAAACAAAGCGGTGATTATCAATGCACTACAAGCAAGCGTACAATAATAATCACCTGATCATATGTGGTCTACTTGGTAAATATAGACGGGTAACGCTATACACTGACTCGTATCGCCAGATAAAACAGCATCAGATAGCATGCCATGGATAGCACCCAGAGAATAGAGCGAAACGTCGATAAGTTGGTGATATAAGCGGTGCAATAACCAATTCGAATGATCACATACAGCCATGCCAACACATTAATGATCGATTGTGGTACAAAGAACAGCATGGCCACCAACACGGCCGCCAAAAACACTGGCAGAGTTTCATAGCTATTTTGCTGCGCAGCATTGGCACGTGCAGCCATTCCAGTTGTGTGCTGAAAAAAATCGCGAGGATGTGCATTATTTCTGACCCTAAAGCCGCCAGATACTTTTGCCACTATTGATACCGCCCATGGCAGTAAGCTCGCTACCACCATTGCCCAGATGGCAGACGCCACTTTATCAGAAACCAAGTCAAAAAATGCACTGATCATCGTATAAATCCTTAGCCTGCAATCACTTCAAAATCATGGGTAATATTGACCCCACCTGCGACCAGCATGCGACTGGCTGAGCAGTACTTCTCTGCTGATAGATGAATGGCCTTTTCGACCTGTTTGTCTTTGATGTCTTGACCTGTGACTACAAAATGCAGATGAATATCGGTATAAACAGCTGGTACGGTTTCGGCGCGCTTGGCGGTCAGCTCACAGCGTACATCCGTGACATCTTGACGCGACTTTTGGAGGATTGACACCACATCGTAGCTCGCACAACCGCCCAGCCCTAGTAAGACTAGCTCCATTGGGCTTGAGCCTTTTTCTTTGTCCGCATCGATTTGTACGTTATGTCCTGATGGTGACACGCCCATAAAGGCTTTGTTCTCTTGCCATGTAACGCTTGCTTTTGATTCTGACATTGTAAATGTTCCTTACTGTAATTGGCATAAGCCTATTTTTATTGTTTGAAATATATGCAGCTTGGCTAGTGTAGCATAAGCCAAAGCAAGATTTGATAAAGCCATTGTTTGGCTATCGTGTCATGAGAAAACAATTTCTTGGTCTTATTCTCTTCTTCAATAAATGATTTGAGTACTATGAAGCTATCGTTACTCGCATCGATATTTATCAAATTTTTATTTGAAAAACCTACAAAAGTCTGTTTATAAACAATTGATTTTAAAAGGTAAAACTCGTGAAACATTTTATAGCAAAATACTGTTACACATTCTGCTTGTTTCTTGGTTTAATGACGGTAATGAATCTTGTTTTTAGCTGATATTGATAACCATCACCTTATAATAATTATGATTGCTATCGCAGTATCAAATGAAAACAGGCTATTTTTAAACAAATTAAAAAGGTTTAGTCATGATAGATGCAGACGGCTTTCGCGCCAATGTCGGCATCATCTTGGCAAATACACAAGGGCAGGTTCTGTGGGCAAAACGTATTGGTCACAACGCTTGGCAATTTCCGCAGGGTGGTATCGACCGCGGGGAGACGCCGATGGATGCAATGTATCGCGAGCTCTGGGAAGAGGTCGGTTTACACCCGCGTCATGTGGACTTATTGGCAGTCACTCAAGACTGGCTGCGCTATCGTCTGCCAAAAACGTTACGTACGCCATGGACAGCACCCCTTATGTATTGGGCAAAAACAAAAATGGTTTTTGCTACGCTTAGATGAGCCGAATACCCAACACATCCGCTTTGATGAAGGGGAAACCTGAATTTGACCATTGGCAATGGGTCAGCTACTGGTATCCACTCGGACAAGTGATTCACTTCAAACGAGGCGTGTATCGTCGCGCCCTACAAGAGCTGGTACGTGAGCTACCCTTAAAGCAAGAGCTGATCTTGCCTGAGCAAAGCAATCATTTGATTCAGTCTTAATCAGTAAAACGTACTTTTATTGTTTGTCATATTACAAAAAGCCTGTATCCAGTGATGCAGGCTTTTTTTGTGTGAATGGTTTTAATAATGATGTATAGGTTCTCGTGAAATCAGTAGAAGTTATCACTGACATTGAATAATAAGTTTTTACTCACTAGCCACTGAATGTGGATACTCTCGACTGACAATGTGAGCGGTGATCTCTGAATCTACCCCGCCATTTTTGCTCAAGGTCAAAATACTCTGGGTTCGTGTTCCATAAGTAGGCTTGCTGATGTCAGCATTGCCAAAGCTCACAGGCTCAATATAGACAGAGGATAAGGTCTGTTCAAGCTCAGTGCTCATCCCTGTATCTGGCAACTGATCATCCGGTGCCTTGGTATTATCTGACAGCACATTGAATGCAGCTGCTTGCCAGTAGCTAGCCGCGCTGTCCTCGGCAATTAGCGGTAGCACTTCTTGGCGTAAACGCCCACGCAACCGCTCGGTCTTAAACCAGCTGTCCTCTGGCTGACCGTTTGAAATCACATGTAATCCTGCATGTAGCGGCGTGGGGGCATGACCGCGGTTATTAACAATGACTGCTTGCCTAGCGTCACCAATAATCAGATTGAAACCCGCATAAGCTTGTAATTCAATCTGCCGTGCAAACGCCATCGGACTGAGCGTACCGGTCAAAAAACGCGTGACCAATTCACCACGAGAACGCTCATTAATACCTGCCTGCACGCCATCACGAAAGTTCAATACGGCGGCCCAGCGTCCATTTTGTTCATAATATTCCGAACTTTGCGTTTGTAACGCTTGCTGATGGATACCCAACCACGTACCGCCACTTTGCTTATCACGCCCTGCATAGATATCCTGATCGGCCCATTGGTGCAGAGGCTCCGTCGGACGCTGCAAAAACTCATCGCGATTGGACAAGAGTACTAATGGCAGCTCGTCAAATAACTGCCAAGCAATGGCGACAATACACATAATATTCCTTTGATAAACGTTTATGGGGCGCGAGATTTTTGGTAAAAATAAACATCATCGCTTAAAACTGATTTGCTGAGCAAGTATCATTTATCGATCACCACTCAATATCTTATTGGCAGGGTAACTGATTTGCGAGGGTTGAGCGTATCGCCTGTGACTGTTTACTCGGCACGTTAAACTCCCACGCTACCATGCCTTGATTGTCATTCCAATTACGCTCGGTGACAGGCGGCGTGTGGGTAACGTCGACTTTAAGACTGTCATCACGGCTGATAGGCTCGCTCCCCAACACTTGCAGGCGCACAGGGCGGTTATGCTGATTGGTAAATTCATAGGCTTGGGTCGTTGTTAGAGTTTGGGTGCGGTTGAGCACGCCTTTTTCCCCCTTGTCTTCATTGATTAGCGCTTTGACCATCATGCTTGGATCACGACCAAAACCAATCCCCCTGCTCTTTTAGCATTTGATAGTTATAGCGCGATTGTCCAACATAGTTGTCATCACGGTACAGCTGTAGTGAGCCATCTACCCACTCTGGCGTCAGGAACGGCGCTGATGCGTACCAATAGGCGGCCGTCTCAACGCTCGGGGTACTACGAACCCACAGCTTACTGCTGCCAGACTGCTCGCCAATGACAGTACGTACTCGCCTGCCACCACTGGGTATCGTCACTCGCTGCGGCAAGCGATATTCAATAATACCGTTTTATTTTGGCTACTGACCGTAAAGTTCGGCAGTGGTGCCATATTTGGTGCTCTAGAATCGTCGCTATAACCTTCTCTGGCAGATACTACGACAGGCGTGTTATCCGACATAGGTATTGCATACTCAACATTTTGGTTTTCTTCATAAAGTGATAGGCGCGGCACATGAGGCAGTCGTCCTGTCGCGCGCTGGTTGGGGTTGGCTGTACTGAGAGTGACAGGAACGTTGGTCCAATTCTCGCCCGTTTGTTGGGCGATAATCGCAGAAGCGGTGATATTTAGGTGCTCGCTATTGGTGTTGAGACGCGCCTGATACGTAGGCTCCCAGCCTGCGCCTTGTACTCTGATAATGCAATTTAATGCTACTTGGCGCGCGACTGGCAGTGCGTACACTCACTTGGGTCACATTACTCGCCGTTGACGTGACACTGCTTGCCATCATCTGATTCAGTGTATCTTGGGCGCTTGCTTGTCGCCGCTCCATCTCAATAATACTTTGGTTAATACGGGTCGCCTGCGCCTCTATATCGCGTGCGTTACTAGCAATCGTACTCGCCGTGTTGACTTGCGTGGCCTTAGTCAAATTTTGCAAATAGGCTTTTGCTAAGCGCGCCGCTTCTAATTCCGCATTAATACTAGCTAAAGTATTTTGCTGTGTTTGTACCTCGGCATCGCCTTGATATTGGCACTGGATTGCTTGCTCTCCTGTTAACTCTTCAATGCTGATTTCACCAATATTGACACCACCTATTGCCTGCACGCTGAGACTGTCTTTATCCATATAAGGTGATAGGCACGAAAATACCACGGTTTGCTCACCGCTACCAGTAATGGGCAATGAGCGTGTCACACTCGCCAGCCCTTGATAGACAGTCACTTGCTCGATACTACTCGTTGCCGCTTGGGCGACGGGTAAACCTAATACCGTACTGCCACCAAGCACAAGTGGCAAAACCATAAGGCGCGATCGTTGCGAGCGCCGTGATGAGGTGCGAGCATGAGCCGTTAGGCCAGACCACTGTGTTCGGTATGCGTTCATATATCTTTCCTTGGGGGTGTGATTAATCATGGCGTCAGCGTAATCTGTTCATGAGATACGTATGTGAAATAATGTCTATTCTATAGGCATTACCGTAGCCGTTTTGCCAGTCTTTGGCAATAAATGCTTTTGTTCGTTGTGCTATTTTGATAATAACGGCTCTTTTTTTGCTACCAGTCTGTCAATTGCACCAATTTTTTATCTCCTTCCCCGTTATGGTGCGCTCTATTAACAATCGTGCACTAAATTAACGAAAATCATAGAAAATATTTAATTATTGCTCAAATATTATACGATTATTGGCATTTTTGACTTGGCACGGAACTTGAACGCTTAATAACTGTTCAGGAGCCATACTTTATCTTTTGTGTCTATTTAGGAGATGTCCATGTTTTCGTTACCCACTTTAGCCAATCCTCAGTTTGTTAATGCTCACCTACATGGCAAAAATCAAATCACGTTTTTCATTATTAGCGATTGCCGTCGTTGGTAGCCTGAGTCTAGCTGGCTGTCAAAAGCCTGCCGAAACTGCGACATCGACAGAGACAACAACCGAAACCACGACAGAAACAACAACCACTCCTGCCGCTGATGGCGACACGATCAAAGTAGGCATCTTGCACTCGCTATCTGGCACCATGGCCATTTCTGAAACTTCCCTAAAAGATACCGCACTGATGACCATTGACGAAATCAATGCCAATGGCGGTGTGCTCGGTAAGCAGCTAGAGCCTGTCGTTGTTGACCCTGCCTCTGACTGGCCCTTGTTTGCCGAAAAAGCGCGTCAGCTGCTTACTCAAGACAAAGTCGATGTGATTTTTGGTGGTTGGACCTCGGTCTCGCGCAAGTCTGTCTTGCCCGTGGTTGAAGAGCTGAACGGCTTGATGTTTTATCCCGTGCAGTATGAAGGACAAGAGCAATCAGAAAACATCTTTTATACTGGCGCGGCGCCCAACCAGCAGGCCATTCCAGCAGTTGAGTATTTGATGAGTGAAGAAGGCGGCGGTGCAGAGCGCTTTGTATTATTGGGTACCGATTACGTCTATCCACGAACTACCAACCAGATTCTAAAGGCATTTTTGAAATCAAAAGGCGTGGCTGATGAAGACATCATGGAAGAGTACACGCCATTTGGTTTTAGCAACTATCAAACCATCGTCTCGAATATTAAAAAATTCTCAACAGGCAAAAAGACGGCGGTGATCTCTACCATCAATGGCGACTCAAACGTGCCATTCTATCGTGAGCTTGCCAACCAAGGTATCAAAGCCTCGGATATTCCCGTCATGGCATTCTCAGTTGGCGAAGAAGAGCTGCGCGGTATCGATACCAGCTTGCTACAAGGACACTTGGCGGCATGGAATTACTTTATGTCGATCAAAAATCCCGTCAATAACGATTTTACCAAACGCTATAAGCAGTACGCCTTGGACAAAAACCTACCGAATGCCGATAAGGTTGTGACCAACGATCCTATGGAAGCCACTTATGTGGGTATCAATATGTGGAAACAAGCCGTGGAAGATGCTGGCACCACCGATGTTGATAAAGTCCGTATTAGCATGGCTGGACAGACATTCGATGCGCCCTCTGGCTACACCCTCAAGATGGATGAAGAAAACCATCACTTATGGAAGCCTGTCATGATTGGTCAAATTCGCGCCGATGGTCAGTTTGATACGATTTTTAAAACGCCAGAGGTCATCCGAGCGCAGCCATGGAGCGAGTATATCCCGAAATAAATGGCTCCCTCAATAAATAGGTGCTGAAAAGCGCATGGTGGTAGCAAGTATGAATAGTCGACCAATATACTATATCAATGAACGAGCCAACGCCTACCCGCTATCTTGAAGTTCAGCACTTATTCTCAAAATTTTAAGTACCTCCAAACCTTATCACGGCTTCTATGACTTACTGCGTTAAGTAATAGAGGACAAGGATTTGTTGTCTGTAAAAACAGGGAGCCGCACATGCAGCACCATACTTTACGCCCATTGTTGGGGCAGATATTATCCAAAAGCAACAATGATCAGCAAGCATTAGCAAAGACATACGCGTCTAGTATCTCAATGGTTGTGCCGCGACGGCTGCTGGTATTAATCGCCTTACTGTTAGCGGCCTTCACCACCATCGTTCATGCAGATGACGGTGCTCAATCGGCAAATATCGCCACTGTGACCTCAGAGTCGATGACCGATGGTAGTGACACGCTGCGCACCAATAATGAGCAGTCATTGACTACCCCGACACAGCCTACGACGGCAGTATCAGGCGATGCTATTCAACAATTTGTGGCGGGCGATTTTAGTCAGCGCCAAGCCATGCTAAGTGCTTGGCCAGGATCGGTTGAGAGTTTGGACAATCTAGTCGAGTTGATTGCTAATGATGAGCTGTATCAAGGCAACCGTGGGCAAACGTATTTGCTCAATGCAGAGGATCAGCTCTTCACATATCCCGACAAAACCGAAACGTCTGATTGGCCAAGCGATTTGTCCCAAGTCACCTTGACCAATACCTTACGCTCGGCGCTTATCTTTGGACAGGCCAAGGTAAAGCTCGAATCTGACAAGCCAGCACAGCGCTTGCAGGCTGTGGAGATTTTGGCAGATAACATTGACCAAGTCGATCCAGCCATTATCACAGCCGCTGCCGCAAATGAGGACAATGCCAACGTTCAAAAAGCACTAACGGCGTTACAGGCTCGTATTGATTTCAAAAATGGCGATTTACCCACTCAGATTGAGGCTGTGAACCTACTCGCTGATAGCGATAATCCGCAGGTATTGGTTGATCTTGAATCTGCCCTTGCATCTGACAACTTGGATCCGACGCTTGAGGCGGCGCTCAGTGATGCCAGAGATAGCGTGGCACGCCGTATTGAGATAAGCACATGGACAGGTCATATTTTCACTGGCATGAGTACCGCCAGCATTTTATTGCTCGCGGCACTTGGCCTTGATTACTTTTGGTTTGCTTGGCGTGATTAATATGGCGCATGGTGAGCTGATTATGATTGGCGCGTATACCACTTATGTGGTGCAAAACTTATTTCAAGCTTATCTGCCAGATATGGTTGGCTGGTATTTGCTTGCGGCGGTTCCCGCTGCATTTTTGGTCAGTGCCATCATCGGTATGATTATTGAGCGCATTGTGATTCGTCCGCTATATGGTCGTGAACTAGAGACCCTATTGGCAACCTTTGGTGTGAGTCTAATCTTAATGCAATTGGTGCGGATGATTTTTGGCGCGCAAAACGTTGAAGTCAGCAATGTGGCGTGGCTCAGCGGTGCCTATCAAGTGTCATCAAGTTTGGTACTGCCTTACAACCGTATTGCCATCATCGTGTTTACCGTCATTGTCGTGGCGCTACTGGTGTACTTGCTCAATAAGACTCGCTTCGGATTATTTATACGCGCCGTCACTCAAAACCGTCAAATGGCACGTGCCGTTGGTATCCCCTTCTGCGCGCATCGATATGATGGCATTTGGTTTGGGCTCTGGACTGGCTGGCATGGCTGGTTGCGCGCTTGCTCAAGTGGGCAACGTGGGTCCTGATCTGGGTCAGACGTATATTATCGATACCTTTTTGGTCGTCGTCGTTGGCGGGGTCGGACAAGTATGGGGCGCGGTTTTGGCCGCCTTGGGATTGGGTGTCAGTGGCACGGTGCTTGAGATTGGCATTGGCGCGGTTTTGGCCAAGATTGTGTTGTTGGTTCTTGTGATTCTGTTCATTCAGAAGCGGCCACAAGGTTTATTTGCGCTCAAAGGCCGCTTTGTCGAATAAGGAGACTCTTATGATACTGACCAAATTACTGTCTGATACAAGGCGTAGCGCCATTTTAATCGGTTTGTGCTTTGCCGTGCTATTGATACTCCCTTGGCTACACTTAATGCCAGAGACGTCACCCTTTCACCTATCCGCCTACTGGATTACCCTGATTGGCAAAATCATGGCATTGGCAATGGTGGCCTTGGCACTAGATCTGGTCTGGGGCTACGCTGGTATTTTTGAGCTTGGGGCATGGTTTATATTTTGCACTGGGTGGTTATGCGTTTGGCATGTACTTAACGCGTGAGACTGCTGGCGATGGCCTGCCTGATTTTATGCGCTTTTTGAGCTGGACTGAGATGCCATGGTATTGGGCCGGCACGCAGCATTTTTGGTGGGCGATGGCATTGGTGGTTTTGGTGCCAGGTGTGATTGCCTTTATCTTTGGTTTTTTGCTTTCCGCTCAAAAATCAAAGGTGTTTATTTTTCTATCATCACTCAGGCCATGGTCTATGCCGCCGCCCTGCTATTCTTCCGTAACGAAACAGGATTTGGTGGCAATAACGGCTTCACGGGCTTTACTACCCTCTTAGGTTATGACATTACTGCTGCCTCAACCCGTTCTATGCTGTGTTTTGTTACCGCCTTGGCATTACTCCTCTCTTACATGGGTCTGCGTTATTTAATGAACCAGCCTTATGGACGCGTATTGGGTGCGATTCGCGATAGCGAAAACCGCTTACAGTATTTAGGCTATCGCACGCTGTGGTACAAGCTCTCCGCTTGGGTATTGTCCGCCGTCATTGCTGGTATCGCAGGTGCGCTCTATGTGCCGCAAGTCGGTATTATCAATCCAAGTGAGATGAACCCTGTGAACTCAATCGAGATGGCCGTTTGGGTAGCCACTGGTGGTCGAGGCAGCTTGGTAGGTGCGATTTTGGGAACAGGTGTGGTGAATGCAGTAAAAACCTATTTTACGGTTGCCTATCCTGAGTTTTGGCTATTGATATTGGGCGGGCTGTTCGTTGTAGTCACCTTATTTTTGCCCAATGGCATCATGGGCTTGTTCGATCGCTTCAAAAAGGAGAAACAGTAATGCTAACTGATAAATCAACACCATCTGAGCAGTCAATCCATGAGTATGGGCGTACTCATGGTGGTACGGGTCGCAGCCACCCAAAGCCAGCAGGCGTCGATTTTAGCCATGGCATTGCGCTATATCTAGAAGAGGTGAGCGTTTGGTTTGACTCGTTTCGCGCACTCAACAATCTGTCGCTCTATATTGAGGGAAGGCGAGCTACGCTGTATCATCGGCCCCAATGGTGCGGGTAAAACCACCCTGATGGATGTCATCACTGGTAAAACCCGCCCTACCGAAGGCAGTGTGTTTTTTGGTCAAACGCATAATCTTGCCAGCCTATCTACCGAAGAAATCGCTGAAGCGGGTATCGGGCGTAAGTTTCAAAAACCCACCGTGTTCGAAAATTTTACGGTAATGGATAATTTGCTACTTGCTGCGCCAAAAGACAAGCGCGTGGTCAAAAGCTTATTCAACAAACTCGATGCCGATACGCGCGATACCCTCAATTCGACCCTTGAGCAAATCCGCTTGACGGACAAAATCAATAAGCCAGCAGGCTTACTCTCTCATGGTCAAAAGCAATGGCTAGAGATCGGTATGCTGTTGATGCAAAGCCCCAAGCTCATTCTGCTCGATGAGCCTGTGGCTGGTATGACGGACGCCGAAACTGAGCATACTGCCGAGCTGTGCCTGCGCCTCAAACAGAACCATACCTTAGTGGTGGTCGAGCATGACATGACTTTTATTGATGCGATTAGTGAAAAAGTCACGGTATTGGCACAAGGGGCGATATTGGCCGAAGGTACCTTGGCGGAAGTGCAAGCCAATGAAGCGGTGATTGAGTCCTATCTGGGTCGATAGTTGGACAATGATTCAATACATCATTAGCCCATAAACCGCGAAACTATGCAAATACCAAGCTATACAAATGCCAAGCTATGCAAATGCGAAACCCTGCAAATATTAAAAATCATTGAAAGATTAGGAGACCGTCATGTTACAAGTCAATGGTATCAATCAATATTACGGCGGCAGTCATATTTTACGAGATGTCTCGTTTACAGCGCCTGTAGGCGCGTGCAGTGTGGTACTTGGACGTAATGGCGTGGGCAAAACCACCTTACTCAAATGCCTGATGGGGATATTACCGATCAAATCAGGACAAATTTTGCTCAATGACCAAGACATCAGCAAACTCTCCCCCGAGCAGCGCGTGCGAGCAGGTTTGGCTTATGTGCCGCAAGGACGTGATATCTTTTCGACACTAACGGTAGAAGAAAATATCTTAATTGGTATGGCAAAGTTTTCACGCGCTAAAGCCAAGCAAGTACCCAAGCATTTATATGATATTTTCCCAGTGCTTGATGAGATGAAACATCGCCGCGGTGGTGATTTGTCTGGCGGTCAGCAGCAGCAGCTTGCCATTGCTCGTGCGCTCGCCTCCGAGCCGACTGTCCTTATTTTGGATGAGCCAACCGAAGGTATTCAGCCGTCTATTATTAAAGATATCGGCCGTGTGCTTCGCGACTTGGCTGACAAAGGGGACATGGCGATTGTACTGGTTGAGCAGTTTTATGAGTTTGCCGAAGAGCTTGCTGACAATTACACCGTGCTCTCGCGTGGCAAGGTCATCTCTCAAGGTGCAGGCGATACGATGGTCGACAACAAGGTACAAGATTTGGTCGCCATTTGATGACTCTTTCTCATACTTAGATAGTCATGCTCGCTCTTTGCCACTGATAATTGTGTCTCTATCTTACGCTGTGCATCATAAGAAACTCTTTATGATCGGTCTAAACCGCTCGCATCACGCCTATAACCCATATCTGCGGCAGTGTATTCATCATATCTCATTACTACCTACCCAAAAACAGGGCATCAAATCAATGCCCTAAATCATCAATACCGCGTGCTTGCCTTGATAGCAATTGTGTATGACCAGCGCTTGAAATTTGCTATTATAGTCAGCACTTTATTATCGATATTATGACACTCTTATGATGATTCATCCTCAGTACGATCCTGTCGCCTTGGCACTTGGGCCCGTCCAAGTCCACTGGTATGGCCTCATGTATTTATTGGCGTTTGCTGCCGCTTACGGTCTGGCATGGTATCGCAGCACCAAGCGTGAGGGCTGGACAACAGATATGGTCTCAGATCTTGTGTTCTTTGGCGCACTGGGTGTCATCTTAGGTGGCCGTGTCGGTTACGTGTTGTTTTATCAATTTGGCGAGTTGCTACAAAACCCAGCCTACCTCTTCAAGGTTTGGGAAGGCGGCATGTCATTCCATGGTGGCCTGATTGGTGTCATGCTGGGGATGCTGTACTTTGCTCGCAAATATAAAAAGACTCCGTTTCAAGTGCTCGATTTTATCGTGCCTTGCGTCCCGACAGGCTTGTTATTTGGTCGCATCGGTAACTATATCAATGGCGAGTTATGGGGCCGTGTCTCTGATGGTGGCTATAACTGGCTCACCTACTTTCCCCAAGCGGCTGGCTTTGATATGCAGCAGCTACAAGCCAATCCTGCGCTACAAGAGGTGATGACCGAGGTCAATGGTCAGTATTTATTGCCTCGTCATCCGTCACAGCTGTATGAAGCCTTTGCCGAAGGTCTGCTGTTATTTTTATTCCTTTGGTGGTACTCATCAAAACCTCGTCCGCGCATGGCAGTGACTGGTGTCTTTATGCTCGGCTATGGCTTGAGCCGCTTTATCATTGAGTTCTTCCGTCAGCCAGACGTTGACCAAGGGTTTATTTTGTTAGGTTGGGTGACCAAAGGGCAAATATTGAGCACGCCGATGATTATTATTGGTCTGTTTTTAATCGGTTACGCTTACAAGCGTGGCATCTACGATTGGGGTAAGCATGCCGCTTATTAAGGTGTCAAGCAATGATTGAACCCATAGAACATTATGCTGTGTTAACACGATACATGCCTTTTATTAAGCTAGTTTCTATGTTGGAAGAAGGCTTCTTTATTCCTAAAGCGAATCTTTTCAGTGACAAATGGGAAGGCGGTTTACACTTATTTAATGGTAAAGAAGATCCGTTTTTAACCAAAGAAGAACTTAAAACTGCCAAAGATTGGATTTACGTAAGTTGCTGGTATGCAAATGAACCAGAGACACACGCCATGTGGAACTCTTACGGAAACTCAGATAACGCTGTAGCAATACAGACAACACAATATGATTTCAAAGCCGCTTATCATGGCTCAAAAATAGATCCAATGTGTTCTTATGTTGGTAAAGTTAAATATCATATGCCAGCGAGCGCCCCAGAGCTTTATGACAATCAAAGTATTCGACCTTGGCTTGGAAACAATAATAATGATTCGAAAGATCCAAAAACTACGTATCCTCGTTTCTATTTATTTCACAAGCATCATGCTTTTTCTTTTGAAAAGAAGCAAGATTTTTATTGATTGACAATGATGCTACAGTGGCAAAAAGCAATGACAAGCTTGGCATTCATCTTTCGGCTAAGCATAGTAGAGAAATGATTAAGAAAATTATATTACATCCTAACTGTTCGGACTGGTTCGAAAATACCATTCGTAAGCTTGTTAAAGACACATACAAACTAGATATTCCAATTTACAAATCATCGTTAGTTGGTCATAAAAGCCTATCTAACTGAACGTTAAAACCTTTTAAATATTATTGAAGTTAAAAAATATGATGAATAGCAACAACGAGCAAGCGTATCTTGATTTGCTGCGCCACGTCTTAGACAACGGTACTGAAAAAGGCGATCGCACGGGTACGGGTACGCTGAGTCATTTTGGCGCGCAGCTGCGTTTTGACTTAGTGGCAGGTTTTCCATTATTGACGACCAAAAAGTCCACTTTAAGTCCATTGCTTATGAGCTACTATGGTTTTTGAGTGGCAGCACCCATGTTCAATATTTGCAGGACCATGGCGTGCGTATCTGGAATGAGTGGGCGACAGCGGAGCAAACCGCACGTTTCAATCGTCCTGAAGGTGAGCTGGGCCCTGTCTACGGTCATCAATGGCGTAACTATGGTGCAAGTAAAGACGCGGACGGCAGCTACAACGATGATGGTGTCGATCAAATCGCACAGGTCGTTGAGCAAATCAAGACCAACCCCAACTCGCGCCGCTTGATTGTATCAGGCTGGAATCCAGGAGAGGCAGAGCAAGTGGCACTACCCCGTGTCATACACTGTTTCAGTTTTTTGTGGCGGATGGTAAGCTCTCTTGCCAGCTGTATCAACGTTCGGCTGATCTTTTCCTATTATACCCCCATAACAATAATGCACAATACGGAGTAATAGATCGTATATAATGCAATACATAACTTAGTCTATGTATTGAGATAGTGATTATTATGGATGTTAAAGTTTGTTCTGATACAAAGTTAGATTTATCTAAGTCTTGTTTACTCAATGAGATTCCAAACTTATCATTGAACAAAACCGTAAAAGTGAATGGTGTTGGAGTATTTGATGATGATGGCAAGATCCTTCCTCTTGTTTCTGAGTATTTGTCGTATCGAACCAAACATCAAATAATCTCTTATAAATCAGCAGTTACTTATGGTAGAAACCTAAGCTACTTCTTAAGTTATATTCGTAGTCGTCCAGATTATGATGACAGTGAATCTGATGAAGTATTTATTACAGTTCCAAAATACGTAATTCAAGAATACCTGACATTTTTAATTCGTGAAGATCATAAGAACTCATCTACTGTTAGAAGTAGAGATGAGACAATACATGCCTTCATCGAATACCTTTGTAGCCCCACAGAAGACCGTGATAAGCTTAGAGAAGATAACCCATATAGCGATGGCTTGCTATCAAAACCACCAAAGCGCACACCCATTAGCTCTTGCACACTTGATGACCTTTTTATATTGATTGAATTTACTGATTCAGAACGAGAAAGAGCTTTACTCCAATTTTTATACGACTCTGGCTTACGTCGTTCAGAACTACCTAGAGTTACTCTTCAGGACTTTAACGATACTAACAACTTCAATTCTGAAAAGTTTATTTCCTCCGATAATGAACAGCCTATCCATGCTGATTACGTGCCTTTAAAAGTCAAAGGAAGTAAAGGCCGTGGTAATCAAATTAAGCCACGCTGGACTTTGCTTAGCTTAGCAACTATCAAACGTGTGCAGAAATATCATGCATCTCCCCCTGTATAAAAAATATGCCCGTAAATATGTAGACCCGTCTAAAACCCCAGCATTTTTTAATGCTAAAGGTACTCCCTACACGCCTAGTGCAATCAACAAATTGCTTGAACGTATAAGTGAACGTGCAATAAAGAAAGGTCGCCTTGATCGAAGCATCTCTCCCTCACAAGTTAAGGCACGGAAATGCTTATTCAATATTGCAGTCAAATGATTTAGGTTCCGATTACTTAGATCGGCTCGTTATTGTGCAAAAAAACTTAGGGCACAACCATCTCCAGACTACACAGATATATACAAGTATCCCCCAAGATATCTATAACAGTATGTGTGATGAGAACGGTGACTTATTAACTAGGGCCGAGAAGATGAGGCGCTTGTCTGAACAAACGCAATTAAGAATTGGCATTAAGGACATCAAATGAAAAACATTGGAATAACCATTGATGAGTTTCATGAGGATTTTCCTGAGCTAGGGATTTTAGGTGCAGACTGTAAAATCGTTGAAGAAAAACAACCAATTAAAGACGCCGAAGCAGCTGTTATAGAATGGGTATCGAAAACAACTGCGGATACAGAAGCATTATGGGAAATACCAATTAGTAAAGCGGATAATACTTTAGGCTTCAGTGTAGCTGTTAAGCATATTCAGAGTGCTGTAGGCGTCTCATACTCTGTTGCACAAAAATATAGGAGTCTTACTACTCCTTTAATTGAAAGGATGATCGAAGAAGGGATTCTAATAATACCAAGTGAAAGCTACGAAGCGGCTGGCATCGAAAACACTAGAAAACTTTTGAATTGGTACAGAAAGCTAACTGTAGAGGAAAAGCACACTTTACCTATTTTCGGCAACAAAATTTCGATAGGAAAAATGTCTCCAGAACAACTACCTATAAAAAAAGAATCCTTAAGATTTAGTGTTGTTAAAGATGCTTGGGAATTCATTCACAAAGACTTAGAAAAAATTGGAATTATTGATCCAAATTATAGAAGCGTTGCTGAAAGAACAAGCGAAGCGAATGTCAATAGAAGAAATCATAGTGAAAGTCAGATAGAGCGTTTTCATAGACTCGCAGCAAGAGAGCTAAATGCAGCTGATGACTTCTTCCCTCCTTCAAAATTAGAACCGTTTATTCAGGTTGAGCAACTGTTTGCTTGTAGTAGCAAAACTGTCTCTTCAAAATCAGGCAAGAGTAATTATAGAGTTGCGAGTAGTTCATTTATAGAGTTCTTATCTAAACTGTATGGAAATAAACCCTTTAGAATCGTAACAACTTTTGATGAATACCTATTATCTAGATATCGGAAATATTTAGAGGACAAGGTAATAAATAAAGAAATATCAAGTTATCATGCAAATACAGTTTTGAGTTCAGTCCGTATAACATTGAATCGGCTGACTCAAGTACGCGATATAGAATATAGCTTTTTCAATATAAATGGATTTGCTACAACTAGAGAAACAGATGTTAAAAAGCCATTTACAATGAACGAGCGACTTCGAATATTAGAGGCTATTGAAAAGGATTGAGCGAATCTAGAAAAGCCCTCAAACCTTATAAGAAAACGGGTTTAGGCAGCAATCCTTTGGACGAAAAGGGTTCAGTCATTAGAGGCCTTTCGACACTAGAGAATGCGCGATGGCTCTTTGAAAACCGCTTAATGTGTAAGCCAGTTCATTACAATACAGCTAAATCACCTATTGAGAAGTCTTTCTTAAGAATTATTAATGATTCAGATAAGGGTTTGATAGAGGTATACAACGACTGGGGCATTACCCCAATGATAAATATGGATACACTAACGCCTTACGTTTTAAGGCTTGCTCAAATTACTGGTTTAAATGCAAATCCTTTACTTTCTCTTGATATAAACGATTATGTAGATTCCCATCCGGCAACATCGCGGCCTTGTCTTAGATATTGGAAAGAAAGGTCTGATGGTCATAAAGAATACCACCTCGATCTTTTTAATGCAGAACTGACATGGCTTACGTCATCTCAAGCTAAGTCTATAAAAATTATTTTTGAAGAATTAGTCCAATTGACGAGTAGTTTTCGACAAGATATTGAAGATGATGCCTTTAAAGATAGGTTGTTCATCTATCAGTCGAATAGTACAAAAAAGCACGGCAGAGTATCTCCACTATTAGGGAAACAAAGAAAAAAATGCAAAAGCATTGGGAGCTAGTTTGTCCAGGTTTGTTAAGAAATATAATTTAAAAAATGATGCAGGAGATCCCCTAACTCTTACAATAAGTCGGTTTAGACCAACATTTGTTAGTGAGATGCTTAGAAATGGCGTAACTGTACGTGAAATTCAACTCATGTTGGGTCACTCCTCACTCCAAACAACTCTCGGTTATATAGATTCTCTAGATTTTAACTCCATGAGTAGAATGAAGATAAATGATGAATTAGAAGAGATACATCAATCGACTCTGGATAAAAAAGTTGAGAAAGTGCCAGAAGATATAGAGTCCAAAAAAAATGATGAGTTGGTAACAACCTTTCATACTCCCTCTAGCTGAATGCAGAAATATTTTTGACCCACCAGATTTTGTAAAAAATCTTTCATCCTACATACCTGGTACTCCATGCTCACAATATAACAAATGTTTGGGTTGTGACAATGTCATTATTACAGCTAAGAATCTGCCTGAAATTTTTGCAATGAAGCGCGACTATACGCTTTTGAAAGAGCACTCCCGTGTCATGGATACACCCTATGGGCATGTTATTTCAGAGAATTTAGAACTGATAAAAGGCATCACAGAACCAGAACTATCTAATTTTTCCTTAGAAGAATTAGAAAATGGACGGCGTTTAGCAGAATACATTGAAACGACCACACTAGTTGATGGAGTAATCTAATGGACTATGAAAAAAGCTGAATGTATTAACAGGTTTTGCAGAACATCGTTTATATGTTTTAGATGCTCTAGACCATGCGACAGTTCAAAAGAAGAAACAACTTCAAAATAATTACACAGATGACATAGAGTATGTGACGTACCTTATGGACAAACCTGTATCGAAATTATCAAAGTTTTCTGACGACTTTTGGGACTTTAATGACGACTATCCTAATGCTGCACGAAATGTTCAGGGCGCAAAGCTCCGCATTAGTTTTTCAAAGTATACAGATATCCCAAGATTCGTTTTAATAGAAATAAAAATCATATTCGAGTTGGCCTTGCTAAACAATTCGATTTTCAAGCTTCAAAGTAAGGAAGGCCAAAGTCGAACAAAAAAAGTCTTAAAAGCAAACTCTTTAATTACAATTTTTGAAAATGGATTAACGTTTATTAGTGAAATATTTAAGCAGGCATCTCATGAGTTAGGCTATGAGTTTGTTCAGGAAAAAATCAGAACACTGTCCGATATAACACCCGAACTGTATTCCAAAGCCGCTGAAAACTATGATCGTATAAAAGATATAGAGCTAGATAAATTTTTCAAATATCTACGCAGCCCAGCGTCGGTTCAGTATGTATTTGAAAAACCTATCGCTTATGTAGAGTTAAATAGCCTAAAATGGAAGAAACTCGCTAATACTAATAGTTCGAAAAAGAACAAGTACTGCCAGATCTGGTATTTGAATCTCTCTCGAAAATGGCTTCCTTTATCATAGTTGACTTTTTAAGTGCTATAGGAGCTTCAGCAAAGATATCAGATCCTAACTCTTTAGAACGTTTCAATACGAGCGAATATTTATCATGGGCAAACAAAGAAAGAGTAACCCACGAAATTTTCAACGCCTATATTGCTATTAGATTAAGAACCAAAGGTTATCCTCCGAGTTTCGTTACAAATATAGTCAAACCTTATAATTGGATGCTTAACAAAGACTCTAATGTCATGGGTGGAACGACTTTACGTAAAGAATTGAAAAACGTGGTTACAAGTTAGATGATCTTAGAGAATACTTTAACCTCGTAGCGTATGCATGCACATATGTAGTAGGCCAGTATACAGGTATGAGACCATCTGAACTATCAGAAATAAGAGTTCAAGATTGTTCGTGCTTAGTTCAAGATGATGGCGTTTGGCTTATTGAAAGTACTGTTAAGAAACATAAAGATGAAATTAGTACAGGCTTGTTTGACGACAGATGGGTAGCTATACCGATTGTTAAAGATGCAATATTAGCAGCATCGTATATTTCAAAAATTAAAGTTTCACCTTACTTAATTTCTAATGTAGATACTGTTAAACCAGGTAGCTCCCCCTCAGTCGATGGCTAGTAAGGGTATTACACATCAAATGAATAGTTTTATAGGCCAACTGTTAGGCAAAAACATTGCTGATGAACTGAAGTTTAATCCTTACATGCTAAGACACACATTAACATATCAATTGTTTAAGGCTGAAGTTGGATTGCCTCTTATATCGTTTCAATTGAAACATTTTGTAGAGAGCATCTCTAAGTACACATCTACTGGCGCTACCTCGTCAGTTACGTTAGGCTACGGTGATATAGGTGAGATGCTGTCAAAAGACGGTAACCGAAAAGGTGATACGAAATCACTGCGCCGAGCAGCTGAATTAGATGCTATTAAAACTGCCCATAATCCAAATGGTACATATTATGGTGGTAAAGCGAGTGAGCATAAAAAGGTCTGATCAAGACGTTTAGTGGATATATAGCTGAAGGATACACAGAGGATGAGGTTTATGAGGCTATGGTAGATCAAGGGGTTGCCATGGTCTATATGGGACAAGGGCTTTGCTATGGTGGTAGAGCAGAAGAGTATGACTCAAGCCTACCATGTATTGGTTCACTACGTTGTAATCCAGCTCGATGCAAACAAGCCGTTGTAACTACCAAGCATGCTCCCAAATGGCGTGAAGTTTACATGTTAAATAAGAATAACCTCAATAAACCAGAATATTTGGAGTCTCGTGAACAAATTCTAGCAGCAATGAACGAGGCCAAAATGGTATTGGAAAATCTTGGTGAGGCAATCGAACTATGAGTAATGAAGCTTATGATCAAAAAAATAATGATGACTATGAAGCAATTACTTCTGCTCTAAATACTGCCCTAATAGATCTTCAAAATAACAAAAACTAAAACCCACTATAGCGCAACTTTCGAAGATGACTGGTATTCATCGAAATACTATTACAAACCGTGGTTGGCCTGTCCAAAAGCTAAATCAGATCAAAGATATCAGAAAAGCTGAAGAGAAATCGCGTAAAGAAAAAAAAGCTATAGATAACGCTGATGTTAAGAATGCGCTTGAAGCAAAAATGATTCAAGCACAAAATGAGGTTATCTACTGGTTTAATGAATATCAAGATATAAAAAGAGTCGCTCAACACTCAGATAAACGGTTACAAAAAATGAGAGAGTCACGAGATTTTTATAAAACACAATCTGATACAGATAAAAGGTCGTTATTAGAAGCTAGACAGGAGATTAAAAAACTGAGACAAATGTTAGCTTTAAAAGATGCAACACCGAACCAGCTGATGCACTAATCTATCGAAAACTACCTATGCTATAAAAAGTATAAACTTAATTTCCTTGTACTTAAAAGCTAGCAAGAGCTTAGCTAACAAATATATACCTTATAGCATAAATCACATATATTAATACTTTATGCCTAACAGAAATTTATCACTTTTCTCAGCTTTCACTTTATGCTGATATCAAACTGAGAATGGATACGCGATAGACTCATGATACTGATACCCTTCCACTTCAAAATCGTCCAATGTTACCCATGTCTCAATATCTTCGAGAGACTTAATTTCAGGGTTAATGTGAAGTTTAGGGGCTGGATACGGTTCGCGTTTTAATTGCACGTCACGCATTAATTGTAATTGATCTTCATAAATATGTGCATTTACGATCTTATGATAAGCTTTTCCGGCCTCGTGGCCCGTAATTTGAGCCATGAGAGCTAGTAAGGTAAACACTTGAATCTGATTAAAATTTTGACCTAATGGTACATCACATGAACGTTGTGATGAAGTCAAATAAAGCTTGCCACCTAACAACGAAAATGTATGAGTATGCATACAAGGACGTAAACATCCCATATGAAACTCACCTGGATTGTAGAAGGTTAGAATTTCACCTCGGTCATCAATACCGTTTCGCAAGTTATCATAGATCTTATGAAGCTGGTCAAACTCCTCTCCTACTGAATTACGCCACCTGCGCCCCTGTACACCATAAACTCGGCCCATATCATCCTTACCTTTACGATAAGGATTAGCTAACCAAGCTTCATTTTCATTGGCATTAGCGTTCCATGTATTACATCCAATAGCTCGAAACTGAGCTGCGCTATCATAACCACGTAGATACCCTAATAATTCTGCGATAGCTGCTTTCCAATAACTCTTTCGAGTAGTTACTAAGGGAAACTCATTAGCTCCTACATTGTAGTTTAAATCAGCATTAATAACGGTTAAGCAGCGTTTTCCAGTCCGTTCATTCTCGACCCATACACCCTCATCAACTATACGTTGACATAAATCTAGATACTGTTTCATTCAATAACCTTAGTTGGACTACAAACTTATCTCAAAAGGTGATTTTTGTTGAACTGCGTGGACAATACATTTTACCTTTTGATTTCATTGAGCATTATAAAGTTTCAAGGCTCAATTGTACAAACCTGTTCGTAACAACTAATTGTCTTAATAACTTATCAACAGGCTATGCCCCAATGGATCCAATGAAACCGAATCATTCTATCTAAAACCATTTACCATAATGCAGCTTTATGAGAAAGGTCAGGTTTTTAGAGTTTTATAGCTTCTTTAAGCGTAGCTCATAGCCAACCCATAAAAAACGAAAGTAGTGCAACTGAGATAAACCCTATATCATCATAAGTGTGTTGTGATTTCAAATAAACAGCAGATTCATTGATAAAACCCTCATCAGTATGCCGCCGCTTTATACTGGTTAGGCAATTTTAATGATAATAAAGCCGCGATTGCCACAAACGCACTCGATATCCAAAGACAAGCCTCTAAGCCAAACTCTTGGTAGACCCAACCTGACAGCACCGTGCCAATCAATCTGCCCATCGCGTTTGCCATGTAGTAAAACCCCACATCCAATGACACGCCATCACTATCAGCATAGCTGACGATGAGGTAGCTGTGTAACGAAGAATTGACGGCAAAAACCACACCAAATATCAGTAAGCCAATAATAACCGATGCTTGAATATAAAAATCAAAATATAAAGCCAGCGCGATCGCCGCAGGAATAAACGTCAGATAGCTTGCCCACAAAAGGCTGCACGACCCGTTGGCAACACGCCTTTTTTCTTGCCCGTAAAGTAAGGCGCAACCGACTGGACAATGCCATAACCGATGACCCAGCTTGCCATAAAACTGCCAACCCACCAGTGACTCCAGTCAAAAGTCGCTGCCAAAAAACACAGGGAGGGCCACCACAAACCAAACGTCTCTTGCCCCAAACAAAAACATGCGGGCAGCGGAGAGGATATTGATAGCAGGGCTTTTAGAAAAATGTCTTTAAATTTAGGTTTGTTGGTGGCTTTGCCGATGTCTTCTTTTAAGACTATTAAACTAAACACCCAGACGATGGCCAAAAGTGATGCCATCAGTATCATAGCGCCTTTAAACCCAATCAAGGTCAGTAGCAAACCACCGATAAAAAAACCCACGCCTTTTAGCGCGTTTTTAGATCCTGTGAGTAATGCCACCCATTGATAAAGCTTACTCTCAGCATCTTTTGGCACTAATAATTTGATGGCGCTTTTGGCACTCATTTTATTCAAGTCTTTGGCGATACCTGAGAGCGCTTGGGCGATCATCACATAAACCACAGTCAGCATATCCGCAGGCACAGCAAGCATGGCAAGGGCGACGATCTGTATGGCCAACCCAATATTCATGGTTTTGTTGAGCCCAAGACTGGTGCCAAGCCAACCACCAACCAGATTGGTGATAACCCCAAAGATTTCATAAAACAAAAATAGCATCGCAATGCTTAACGGACTATAGCCTAACTGATAAAAATGCAACACAACGAGCATTCGTAATGCGCCATCCGTTAAGGTAAATGCCCAATAGTTGCCAGTGATGACTAAGTATTGCTTCACTTGCGACGATAAATCCGTAACGGATAGCAGTCCCATGATTAACCCTTATCTGCTAGACCAACCATTTGGACCAATTCAGCCGTTCTATTGGCGTAACCCCACTCATTGTCGTACCAAACGTAGAGTTTTACTTGGGTGTCATTGATGACCATCGTCGATAGCGCATCGACGATACTTGAACGAGGATCGGTTTTGTAATCAATCGATACCAGTGGACGGGTCTCAAAGCCCAATATGTCTCTTAGCTCATTTTCAGATGCTTGTTTGAGTAGTTCATTGACTTCCTCAACCGTGGTGCCACGCGCCACTTCAAACACAGTCGGTCAGCGAGGCGTTGGCTAAAGGCACACGGATGGCATGACCGTTTAGCTTGCCTTTTAGCTCAGGAAAAATATGCGTGATGGCGGTTGCAGAACCCGTTGTAGTCGGGATAAGGCTCATACCGCAAGCACGTGCCCGGCGTAAGTCTTTATGCGGTGCATCTAGTATCGTTTGGGTATTGGTGATGTCATGAATGGTGGTCATCGAGCCATGCTTGATGCCGATTTTTCGTGTATCACTTTAACCACAGGCGCTAGGCAGTTGGTAGTACAAGATGCAGCAGTAACAATAGGATGAGCTTCCTTGTCGTATAAATGCTCGTTTACACCCATAACGATATTTAACACGCCTTCTTCTTTGACGGGGGCTGTGACAACGACGCGTTTGACCCCTTGGTCTAGATACGCTTGTAGTAAAGCCTTGGTTTTTATCTTTCCTGAGGCTTCGATGACCACATCGCATAGTGACCAGTCGGTGTCTTCGGTCGCTTTGTTTTGTGTACAAGGAATGGCTTTGCCATTGATAATCATGGACGTACCTTCGTGAGTGGCGTCGTGATGCCAGCGACCATGCACAGAATCAAACGTCATCAAATGCGCAAGGGTCTTGGCGTCACCCGCCGGATCATTGATGTGGACGATCTCGATGTCGTCCCAATCAAATGCCGCGCGCATGGTCAAACGTCCCATACGTCCAAAACCATTGATACCTACTTTGATTGTCATAAAATTGTCCTTAATGCTGTTTAAAACCATCAGAAAAATGGTGTAAAACGTTCAGTGTTATTTAAGTATGAATAATGGGTTATTTACAAAAACTGGCTCTATCGGGGCGGTTTTGCATCGCATCTAATCGCCCAATCTCATGCTCAATTAAGTGAGTGTTGTTTTCTGTGGTTTTGCAACCACAATCTTTGCCCATACAGGTAACTCAGGATTGATACGATAAAATACCCACTGACCGTGTTTTCGATCAGTGATGACGTTTGCCTTTTTTAACACAGCAAGATTGCGTGAGATTTTGGGCTGACTGTCTTCTTCCAAGGCCTCCATCAATTCGCACACACACAGCTCACCATGATATTCGATCAGCATCAACGCTTTGAGTCGAACGTCATCCGTCAAGCTTTTGTAAAAGGTAATGGGATCAAAGTCAGATGATGCCGTGTCTTCTGTATTGACGGCAGTCTTTGTGAGGTTATGTTTTTCTACAGACAGAAACATCGTTAAGCGACTATTTAATTCACTCAAGGTAGTGGTAAAGGGATGACTGCCAGCACGTGTTTTTGGGTCAGGGATATCCCACGCCAGTTGCTTGGCCGTATTGGGGTAGCTTCGGCATTCGGTACTGGCCTTTTCGCATAAAGTAATGACGTAGTCAAAAACTGGCTTTCAAACTCGTCAACGTGCTTGGATCTTAAGCCACTGGCGTCGAAGTCGAACCTTTCTAAGGCTTGAATGGTTCGTTCATCTACTTCGCCTTTTTCTATACCTGCGCTATAGACATCATAGATATCACCGGCTTTATACTTTAATAATATCTCAGCCATTTGTGATCTGGCTGAATTACTGGTACAGAGAAACAATACCTTTTTCTTATTTGAATGTTCCATAACCTAACCCTATCAAAGACTGTACATATGAAATATTATATATACAATATTTCATATGTACAGTCTTTGATAGTTATTATTGGCTTTAGTTAGTGAAATGATATTTTGGAGCGATGCAAGATTATTTGCATGATAAGCTGAATCAAGATGTCGATAAAAATTTCGTCAAAACATGTCTTCAATTAAGATCTGAAGAGTAAAAAGCAAGCCTCAGTATGAGCAATTGATTTTTCTGGTAGCAGACACTAAGGAGCATTATGTCAATTAAAGTATTCGACACCATCATTATCGGCGGTGGTCAAGCCGGTTTAGCCGTTGGCTACTATCTGAGACGTGCGAAACTTGACTTCATCATTCTTGACAATCAAGACCAAAGTGGCGGCGCGTGGCAGCATACTTGGCCATCGTTACGCCTATTTTCTCCTGCTCTTATGAGCTCCTTGCCAGGTCGCTTGATGCCAAAAGCAAAAGATGGAGAGTATCCCCATAGAGACGAGGTCATCCATTACCTTGCTGACTACGAAGAACATTATAAGTTACCAATCTACCGACCTTATCAAGTCCAAAGCGTACAGCGTGATGATGAAAACAATTGCTTACGGGTGACTGATGGAAGTTTTACATGGTTGGCAAAAACCGTCGTGAGCGCAACGGGAACGTGGAGCAATCCTATAATTCCCTTCTACCAAAGGTCAGCAAGCGTATCTTGGGGAGCAATGCCACTCCGCTCATTATGAAGGCCCAGACGCCTACAGAAATAAGCGCGTATTGGTAGTAGGTGGTGGTAATTCAGGTGCACAAATCTATGCGGAGCTGGCTGAAGTGGCTAACGCCAGCTGGGTAACACGTGAGCCCCATTATTTTTAGCCGATGATGTCGATGGACGTGTCCTGTTTGAAAGAGCGACAGCACGTATTACTGGCAGCAATAATGGTGATCCTGAGGGCGGTATCGGTGATATCGTCATGGTGCCTCCCGTCAAAGCGGCACGTGACAAAGGTATCTTACATTCAGTACCTATGTTCAGCCAATTTACTCAACAAGGCGTCATTTGGGCTGATGGTAGTGAAGAAACGATAGATGCCGTTATTTGGTGTACTGGGTTTGAACCAAATCTTGACCATCTAGCACCTTTAAATGTCCTTGAAGCTGATGGAAAAGTGCAAGTTAAAGATGGGCAAGCGGTCAAGGAGCCTCGGTTATGGTTGTTTGGTTATGGTGACTGGGCAAGCCCAGGTTCTGCCACTCTGATTGGTGCTGGACGCAGTGCTAGAGAGAATGTTCCCACTCTATTGGAGTTTTTAGTACGTGATGGTTAAAACAACCGTATCCTATGTATTGCGCGGTGCAAACATAATAATAGCCATACCTAGAAGTGCCACTGCTGTACCTAATATGTCCCATGTCGTTGGTCGAATACCATCAACAGCCCATAACCATAGAATTGCCATTGTTACATACACTCCACCGTAGGCGGCATAAACTCTGCCAACGGCGGTTGGATGTAAAGTCAGCAACCATACAAAAGCGACCAAACTAAGCGCACTAGGGACAAGTAGCCATATTGACTTACCTTCTCTCAGCCATAAGTATGGCAAATAGCAACCTACAATCTCTGCTAATGCAGTAATGGCAAAAAGCCCAACTGTTTTTAATTCAGACAAAAACTTACCCTCCAGTTACACAGAATCAGGGATGGGCTCCAAGAAAATACTCTTGAACGCATTTTTAGTGGCTCGTAAAAAACCATTCTTTTATTCAATTAACGGTATCGTTTGATTCAGAGTAGCAGGTTGTCTAGATATGAGTATCTCTCCCTCTCTTACAGAGTATAAAACATCACCTTGTTTTTGGATTACTTCGACATCATTGCTACCTTCAAGAATAATAAAGTTTGCAGGTTTACCTACTTCTATACCGTAGTTTTCAGATATATTAAGCGTTTTAGCGCCATTATCTGTAATTAAGTCTAATGCAGTTTCTAGATCCTCGTATCCCATCATATGACATGAGTGAATCCCTGAGTCTAGAACACGAAGTAGTTTTCCATTACCTAGTGTATACCATGGATCTTGTATGGAGTCTTGACCGAAACATATATTCATTCCAGCATCTTTTATCTCTTTAACTCGTGTGATACCTCGAATCTTAGGATAACCATCAAATCGTCCTTGTAGATGCATATTTTCAGTAGGAAGAGCAATAAAATTTATTTTAGATTTTTTTAGTAAACGAAACAATTTGGAACAATACGCATTGTTATAAGAGTGCATTGCAGTCGTATGGCTTGCTGTCACTCGTTCTCCAATTCCTTTTTCTAAAGCGGCTGTAGCCAATACCTCCAAAAACCTTGATGCGCCATCGTCGATTTCATCACAATGGACATCAACTAACTTTCCATGCTTTTCTGCAAGGTCGATGATCCATCGCATCGACTCAACCCCATATTCTCTAGTATATTCAAAATGAGGAATACCACCGATGACATCAGCACCTTGTTCAAGTGCTTTTCCATTAGCTGCTTACCGTTGGGAAAGGACAAAATACCTTCTTGGGGGAATGCAACTATTTGTAAATCAATATAAGCACTGAGTTTTTCTTTTAAAGCGACTATTGCTTTTAAGGCAACTAATTCAGGATCGGTAATATCAACATGTGTTCGAATATGTTGAACGCCATTTTCGACCAATAGTTGTACGGCTTTTAATACTCTTCGCTGAACATCTTCGCTAGTTAACATTGGCTTACGTTCAGCCCAACGCTCTATCCCTTCAAACAACGTGCCACTTAAATTCCAGTTTGGCTCGCCTACTGTAAATACAGCATCAAGGTGAATATGAGGCTCAACAAATGGAGCAGACAGTAAATTCATTTTTGCATCAAGACTTGACTCTAATGGAATGACTAAGCCATCTTGCTCGATAATACTTACAAATCTTCCATTTTCGCATTCAATGCTATGTAAGCCCTGTTTACCGCGAAGTTTTGCATTGTTAATAATCATAATATCTCCTAATTGATAATCATATTTTATAAAATTTAACTGATGAAACGAGCTGCAATGAGCGCTATTTGTAAACTTAGTCGCTGCTGAGCATTGCTTAAATTAATACCCGTCAACGTTTCAATCTTTTGTAATCGATTAGATAAAGTGTTTCTATGTATATTCATTGCCAATGCTGTCTGACGCATCGAACATAAATTATCAAAATAGCAAACTAAAGTAGTTTTTAGAACCAAACTCTGAGTATCGTGTTTGTTGAAAATATCACCTAGATACTGACGACAAAAGATTCAATTTCATTGTTATCGACATGAGTAAAAAGCTGAGCAATACCTAACGAGTTGTAATGTATAACTTCGTTTCTATCATTATCTCTATGAAATTTAGCACTTTGCCTTGCCTGTGAAACTGCTTTATAAATGACTTTTAATTCTTTTGCATCGCTAACACCAATAGTGCAGTGAAAGCCATATGCAAGCAGTTTTTGATGCAGTTGATTCCATCGTTTCATACTATCATCACAGTATTCTGCTGATGTCGGCATAATCGCTAGCCAACCTTGATGCAGCTCTGTAATAGGAAGTTGCACACCCTCGTTCAGCATGAACTGACTAATTAAGTAATCTCCTTTAATGACCTCTTCATCAGTAATACGATTGAATTTAATAAAAGCGACAGATAACTGTTGATCGAGATTAAGTCCTATTTCTGTGGCTTTAATCAAATCTATTTCAGACATGCTTGGGTTATCTGCTAAGTTTCGTAGAAACCAACGATTGGATTTATTATTGAGACCATCCATAATGATCGCATTAGATAATATTTCGGTAACATTGACCATTGGCAATGAATAAGGCTGTTCAAAAATAGGAAAGTGTTGTTCATTAGCAAAATCTAAAACTTCAATAGGAATGGTATCTAGATAGGGGTGAGTGGGTTAAAATCACTAACCCACTCGTACATTGCTTTTTGCTTTTTCAATGAGAGTAATAAGTTCTTGAACAGTCCACTTCCAATTTAACCCTGTAACAAAGATCAACTCTCCACCTTTTGTCCAATTTTCAATCTCTGTGTTTTCTGCAATATAGGGCCAGCGTATCGCATTTTTACTGCCCTGCAGACCGGCTCTAAATCGAAGAGCTTCTAGTCCACTTATTTGATTTAACGATCCAATAGATATCATTAATTAAATACTCTGTTCTTGTTGAGTTTTTTACGGTAGAGAGCTTCAATAATATTGTATAAGCAATAGCAGAAGTAATAATGCCAACAAGTGGAGCAATCCAAGGTGAAGCGTAAGCACAACCTGAACCAATCACGTAAGCTGATAATCCAACTATATTGTACTTTGGTAATTCGATACTGCTTAAATCTGGCATATTACCTTTATATTTCACCCAAAAATCTGTCATGATAATCGCACCAATTGGTGGAATGAAGGTCCCTAGAAGTATTAGAAGGGGTATTAGCATGTTATACATGCCCATGACAGCTAATACAGTGCCTAATGCAGCACCGAATAGGGTGACTAAACGCCTTTTATCTGTTCTGAACAAGTTGCATCCTGCAGCTGCAAAATTGTAAATAGTATTATCTTGGGTAGTCCAAATATTAGTGAATAGCATTAGGATAGCGACAAGCATGAAACCTTGAGCAACAAGCACATCAACGATATCCGCTTGTTGATAGATAGCAGTACCAAAAGCACCGACAAATACCATCAAGCCATTGCCAATAAAAAATGCTGCTAAAGTACTTATAACCGCTACTTTTCCTGATTTAGCAAAACGGCTCCAATTTGTCGCTTGCGTGCCTCCACTTACAAAAGTGCCAAATACCAAGGTAATTGCAGCTGCGATTGGCATACTCTCCGTGGGCTCAATAGCTATAAATTCGGAAATACCACCTATATCGAGAATGCCTTTGTAAAAACATAAGCCTATAAAAAATAGCATCGCAGGTACGGAGACTTTTGAAAGAATTTCTAACGCTTTATAGCCTATATAGGCACTGATACAAAACCCAAAACCAAAAAAGATCATCAATGGCGTGAGCCATGTATCTGGTAATTCCAGCAACTTGACAATGATAATGGCAATCGTCGCAGTACCCCATGCATACCAACCGATTTGTGTAAATCCTAATACAAAAGTCAGATAACTTACTTCCATTTAGTCCAAAACAATATCGACCTAACAACACGGTGTTTAAACCAGTTTTACATGCAATGTAACCTAAGCTTGCTGCATAAGATCCAAGCAATAAGTTACCTATGAATATAATAGAAATTAGCTCGTAAAATGAAAATGATTTACCAAGTGTACCGCCTGCCCACATTGTAGAAGTAAAAAATGTAAAGCCCAATAATATTGACATCATGGACCATAAACCTTTTCTCTTGTCAGTTGGTACAGCACTCAAAGGGTAGTCGTCAGATTGATTCATTATTCAATATCTCTAATTTGGAGGTTGTAACTTACAAATAGCAACCTTTATGCCAATATTAAAAAGAAAAAAATAAGTGACAAAACAATCATTAACCCTTTCCGTAAATGTACCATATGAACAGTACCTGTTTTAGTGAGGAATGAGGTTGTTTGAGAGTGCGAACGGATGCACCAAATTAATCTTTGCATGTCCTTAAATGGTGCATGGTGATCTCTCTAATAAGTAAGAGCAGTTCCGAATGAAACAGTTTTAGGACTGTTGTAGGCTTAGTAATTGAAAAGAAGATGAATAACGGAAAGGGTAAAGCATGAGGGTTTTATTTCGAATGCAAGAATCTCTAAGTAATAGCAAGTATATCTCTTGCAAAATTACCAATTCATTAACTTTCGCTGACGGATTTACGAGGGCTAGAAATAGCTTATGTGAGGGGAGTCTAGTGGATTGAAACTATAACTGATGTAAAAATCATTAATGGACGAGAAGGGGTTCATGTGAACTTGAGAAAATATTTGAATCCATGCACTAGATAAATAGCTTAATAAAAAATCTCGGCTTCTTTATGATAAGTTAGAGCTGAAATATATATAGTCAGCTCAAAATAAAATTGTTATGGTTAGGACAGCCCCGAATAATATTTACAATTGAAACAGAGACTTGCGGGGATAATTCTAGTTGTACAGAGTTTGAAAAAGTCCTCAGTCGGTAGGAATTTTACCGCAGCTTGGTAGGAATATGATCACAGCTTGGTAGGAATTTTACCGCGGCTATATTCTGTCCAATGACCTATAAAATCTTGTGAGCTCTCCATGCGTATCCGATATTTAAGTACCGTTTGTACGCTATCACACTAAATGACGCAGGAACGCATGCTGTTCTTAAAGTGTCTATTGCTCCTCTGAATTTTATTGAGTATACCTATGGCGAATCAATCAGGTGCCTTCACTGGTTCGGTCCCCTAGTGAGGACTTGAATCTTGGACTGTATGCTAATGATAGCAATAGTTTGAGTTATTGAAGCAACATCGGTGTACTTCGTTGTGTACATCCAGTGAGTTTTTCGAGAGTGAATTAGCTTATTTTTGATTTCTATAAGTACTGTTATGGAGACCATCCCAGATTCTGTGTAACTGACGTTTAGATTAAATACTTACACAAAATTTAGGAAGGTCTCAGATTTTGAGAAAAAACCGCTAGAAAATTATTTGAAATAACAGCTATTAATGGCACTCCATTAACATTTCTGTAAGTACATTACCGTTAAATGATTACCCTGCGCAGCAAGATAGCTCTTTAACGTCTTTGCTAAAGGTTTGAGCGCATAACTTCAATCCTTCAACCATCGTCAAATACGGAAATAGTTGACCTGCCAATTCTTCGACTGTCATTTTATTATGAATAGCAAGAGCCGCACTTTGAATCAGTTCTCCGCCTTCATGGGCTAAAATTTGTGCGCCTATCAGTTTTCCCGTGGATTCTTCAGCTACCAACTTGATAAAACCATCCGTTTCAAAATTTGCTAAAGCTCTTGGTACGTTTTCCATATCAAGTACACGACTTATCGTATTTATTCCTACCGCTGAAGCTTGTACTTCGGTTAGACCTACCGTAGCAACTTGTGGGTCGGTGAATATAACAGCAGGCATGGTAGATAAGTCGAGTTGCGCATTTCCACCTGTCATATTAATTCCAGCCCTACTTCCGGCAGCAGCAGCAACATAAACAAATTGTGGCATATTGGAGCAATCTCCAGCGGCATAAATGTTAGCTGTTGATGTTTCCATCATACTATTAACAACAATGGCACCACTTTTATCTGTTTCAACACCAACATTTTCTAAACCAAGCTTTCCAGTATTTGCATGGCGACCCGTAGAGATAAGCAATTTTTCAGCGATTAATGTTCCTTCGTTAGTTTCCAATGAAAACCATTGCTATCATAAGAAACATGACTTGCTTGCGTATTATTAAGTACCCTAATACCTTCTTTTTCAAAGCACTCTGCCAGTTTTTCACCTAATAACGGATCTTCAGCATATAAAAGGGTATGTCTGGCTAGAATTGTCACACGGCTACCTAAACGGGCATAAGCTTGCGCAATTTCCAGAGCAACAACGGAGGAGCCGATGACAACTAGACTACTCGGTAACTCTTCTGCAAATAAGGCTTCTGTTGATGTCCAATAAGGTGTATCAACTAAACCCTTAATTGGCGGAATGCTTGGTGTAGAGCCTGTTGCAATTAAAATGCGATCTGCAACCAGCTCTTCTTCACTACCATCAGACTTGTGAACTAGCAAGGTATTTTGATTTTTAAAACGTGCATAACCTTTAAGTAAAGATAGCGCGGGATTACTCTCTAAAATACGTTGATATTTAGCATCGCGTAGTTCTTCGACGCGAGCGTTTTGCTGATGTGCTAATAAGGAGCGGCTAAGTTGTGGCTGAATATTTTCTAAACCATCAAACGGGTTAGTACGTTGCTGATGCGCTAATTGCGCAGCACGGATCAATATTTTGAAGGAACACAGCCGACATTTACACAGCAACCTCCGATTACATCGGCTCCTTCAATGATAGTAACTCTTGCTCCGCCTTCTGCTGCTTTAATCGCACTGGCAAAGGCCCTGAACCACTACCAATAATGGCTACATGTAATTGTTCTGGCTGGATGTCATTTGGCGAGCAACAACTATTCGTTGACATATTTTATTCCTCTTAAAAGTTAAGCGGTACAAGTTTCATCATCACAGCGTTTATTCGCAGGAGAAACCATGTCCCAAATTGATACAGCAACCATTAGTCCTAGCCCCGTATAAGTAACGTATGAACTCCACCCGTACTGGAACCAAGGGTATAAAGAGAGTAAAACCAAAATGGGGCCAATTGAACCGATAAAACTACGGTGCCATTGACGATGGCTAAACCAGCCTAAGATATTCATTGCCAGCGCTAATACTGCAAACAGTGGTAACAACGTATTGATAAATACCCCTTCCCACTGACTAAGAAATCCCATCCCAATTGCCGCACCAAGACTAGCTATCGCGGGAAAACACATGGCGCATCCCATTGCCGAAACAAGTGCACCTATAGAGCCTGCTTTATCTCCGATACGCGTAACTAGTTCTAAGGGGCTAAATATTACTTATTTTCACTTTTTAAATTTGAAGGGTAGCCAGCGTTGGTAGTCGCTGCAATTAATGCATTGATGTTGGTTTTAGTGTCATCAAAAGAAACAACAGCTAGCTTAGGCTTGTAGGTAACTTTCGCATTTTCAACGCCATCAACATTTTCTAATGACTTTTTAACTGTGATTGGACATGTCGCACAGTTCATCGTTGGCACTTCCAGTGTAACTGTTTTTACTTCAGCAAAAGCACCAAAACTAGAAAGTGAAAGCAGTGCGGTTAATAATAATTTTTCATAATTAGCTCCAAATTTTAAAATGTTATAAATTTCTTGATCTGTATATTAAGCAAACAAAAGTATCCAATAATTACTGGTCACTAAAATTGTCGCAACTATAGCGCTCAGCCAGAAAATGACTTTTCGTTGTTGCTGTTTCTTAGAATTGCACAGGCCGTTCCCGGCTCACACTCTTCTACAGGACGGTAAATTTTCCAACCTGAGTAACCAAACAACAACACTACAAATGCGATAAATAATGGCCTATAGGGTTCAAATGCAGTTAAATTACCAATCCATGAGCCACTTACCCCAAGTAATAACAGGAGCAAGGACCTACACAGCATACGCCTGCGCCTAATGCTGCTATGATGCCTCCTATCATTGGAAGGTTTGATTCTTTTGATTCATATAGATACCTCATTAGATAATGCAAGTGTATTGCATGTACCTAAGTACGGAGTCAAGGGTGATTTATAAAAATTTATCTTTGATAATCTGCTACGACAGATACGGGGAATAAGCTAACTTGAATTAAGGCGCAGAAGTAAAATTGGATATGCTGTTTTAGTGGGAAATGGTAGTTAAGTGAATCATTTACTTCGGTTGCAACGAATCAATTATTGGGCAGTGGCTATCGTCATCATTATTTTGGCATTGTCCTAAATGTTCTTCCAAAGCGTGTTCTAACAACAACAAGTCAGCCATCTTTTTTTTGTACTGCGATCAGTTTTTTATTAGCTAATTCTTGTACTTTACTACATGGACTATCGTTTAACGCAAGTAACCCTTCAATCTCATTTAGCGTAAAACCTAATTCTTGAGAACGCTTGATAAAATGCATTCTATTTACCGTTTCTTTCGGGTAATGTCTATAGCCCTGCATAGGCTTTGGTGGTTGTTTAATTAAGCCTTTGCGTTCATAAAAGCGAATTGTTTCGACATTTACACTCAGTTCTTTAGCCAACATACTTATGGTTCGTTTAGACACGTTATCAATTACCTTACTGACTTTTTGTTTACTTACTTTATATCTAATTAAAGTGACCATCAATGAATACCAGTTTAAACATCGCTAATTGATTTTGTTTTTTCTTCTATTAAATAAGTAAAGTTACCGTTGTTACAACAATATTAAACCACAACAATGTATGGTTTATCCTTTTCATTATCAAAGTCCAAATTAGTGTTATTACATGCAGTTCTACATGAGTATATCCCAGCGGAACCAACTAAAAAGGCTTATTAATCAATTAACAGACTACTTATAGTAGACTGCCGTAGTGGAACCACTTAATGAGTACTGAGCATCTTCGGTCTTTCCTTGGCCACATCAGCGATCAGATGCCGTGAGCACTTGGTCATTTTTGAATATCAGAATAGCTATGACCTGATTTGAGCAGACTAGCGATGATCTTGCGCTTTTCCGTATCTTTCCTACGTCCTGAATACTTACCTTCTGCCTTAGCACGAGCAATACCTTGCATCTGACGGTTACGGCGATCTTCATAGTCTTTTCGAGCAATGGCTGCGAGCATATCCAGCATCATCGAGTTAATGGCCTGCAATACACTGCTCATAAATTCTGTACTGCTTTCAGATTGAAGCGCCATATATGAGGTCGGCAGCTCTTTTGATACGATAGAGAGCTTTTTCTCTGATAGCATTCTTTTTAGCGTATCCCAATCAGCTTGGTTCAAACGCGCCAAGCGATCAATCTGCTCAACTAAGATCACATCGCCCTTATGAGCGTCTTCAATCAGCTGCATCAGCTTTGGTCGCGCCAAGATAGCGCCTGATTCGTTTTCGACATAGAAGGCAGCAATTTTGTGGCCATGATCGTTGGCAAATGCTATGAGCTCGCTTTTGGCACGCTTAGCATCTTGTTCTTTGGTAGACGCTCGTAGATACGCTCTAATAAACATAAACACCTAAAATAGTCTGTTATAAGTGGTTCCATTATACCAGTCTGTTTTAAGTGGTCTGTTAATAGGTTTGAAGGGGTGAAATAGGTGGTTCCCTTAGGGTATGTCCTATATTAGCTAGTGTTTTTTGGACAGGTACAATAATAAGAGAGTGAGTGTATGTATGATGCATATATTTCACATGCAGTCGAAAGACAAAAATATCTTATGTTTTATCTGAGACTGTTGTGCCACTACAAACTATCTTGAATCGGAAAAACGATGATTCAAACCGTTATCCATTATTTTCTACACTTTGGCATGCCGTTGATGGTTGCCTATATATTTTTCGTGACGACTATAAACGAGTATATTTGATTCTTTTAGCCACTATGCTAGTAGACTTAGATCATTTGCTAGCCACGCCTATTTTTTCGCCCAATCGCTGTAGTATTAACTTTCATCCGCTGCATACTTATTATGCAATGGCAGCATATGCGGCTATGCTATTTCTACCTAAGACCTATAAAATAATTGGTTTGGGGTTATTGTTACATATGCTAACTGATTTGAATGACTGCGTGATGACCTATCTGAATTGTCCGCAGTGCTTGAATAAGGCTTCTGCCCGTGAGTTGGTGAAATGGTTGGTCACAGCCACGAACGCTTGATGTAGCTGTGAGCACATCGTTTAGTATTTTTCCTAACAAGCATTTTTTTAATGCATTTTCAGCGGCTAACCTAATGTGTTTTGCTGCTAGGATTTATTTAGATTATTAGTGCACGTTTTTACATCGTTTTAATAGTGCTGTAATCGCCACGGGTACGTAAAACAACTTGAACATCTGAATCGCCACGATTTCGCCAGAACCAACCGTGATTACCTGTAAATGCGGCCTCTAAAACGCCTTCATCAGAAGCAACCCCGCGACCTTTCTCATAGCTAATGGCTTTACCCAAGGCATCACCGTGAGTATCAAAATTAACCTCACCGCCAGTGACTGCCCAAGAGTAATTTGCTTTATCACCTTCAGACATTTTCATTTTAATTTCTATTCCTTCACCTGGAGTCAGAGTAAAGGGATTTCATCACGCCACTGCCCACTAGTTACAGTAGTATCTGCAATTGTGGCATTCACTGCTTTTTCAGTCACATTATCAATATCAGTTGTTGGTAAACCAGCAGCGTCGGCAGCAGCTTCTTCTGCCAGCTGTTGTTTAACTTGTCCCATCTCTGTTAATCGAAGCAGTTTACCAACCCCAGTTGGATCAATACCGTATTCTGCCGGTAGAACCACTGTAAATAAAAGAACTATTGCTGCGATTATAGCCAGAATAGTAGATTTTATGAGTTGATTTGAAGAGGGCAGCTCAGCTTGTGAAGGGGTGTCACTGTTATACATATTAGAAATCCTTGGGTTATTGAGACATTAAATAGCCAGTAAGCTGCATGCCCACTAAAATAAATCCTGCGCTCATCATGGCAACGTTGGCGGTATAAGCGTTACGGATGAAACTTGACGTGCGTCGCCAGTAGCTCATGCCAATCAATATGATTGCTAGAGCTAATAGTTGCCCAATCTCCACACCCACGTTAAATGCGAGTAAGTTAGGTAGCAGGCCGTCAGGAGACATATCGTATTCTAGAATCTTAGTTGACAACCCAAAGCCATGGAAAAGACCAAATATAAGTACCGCTATTTTTGTATTTGGTTGATATCCGAACCATCGCTGGAAAGCACCAATGTTGTCTAAAGCTTTATAAACAACAGAGAGGCCAATAATTGCATCAATCAGATAACTATTTATACCAATGTTGAAATACACACCTAAAATCATCGTGGTGGAATGACCTAATGCGAATAGGCTCACATAGACACCAATATGTTTCATACGGTAAAGAAAGAAGATGACCCCGAAGAGGAACAGTATATGGTCATATCCCGTTATCATGTGCTTAGCACCCAAGTACATAAAGGGTAAAATATTGACTCCTGAAATTTCCTGAATATAACCTTTATCACCTGCGGTTACAGCGTGAGCAAAAGCTTCGTTACTGCCAAAAATGACACAGGAAAGCAGTACCGAAAGTAACAGCAGACGGGTCTGCCAAGTCGCCCATGACGAGCTTGTTGACCTATTATGAGCATAGCTGTGCATTGAGAATCCTATGGTGTGAAATAATGGATACGCGGCCTAATGTAATACAATAAAAAATTTTGAACTCATTCAATAGAAAGTAATTATGACTGGCACCTCAAAGCACTTTCTTACAGATAGGGCACATAAAATACGAATTTTTTAAATGCAAGCCGAGCAATTAAGGAGTAAGATAATATCCCCTAGGGGGGATTAGGTCAATAAAAAATTAAGTTTTTATCGGGTATAATTGCGCTCTCTAGAGGAAGGACACTGCCATTATGAAAAAACCGCACATACACGAGTCTCATCCAGCTGTTATCACACGCCTTAAAAAAAGCAAATGGTCATCTGAATAGTACGATAGAGATGTTAGTAGATGGACGAACTTGTCTTGATGTAGCGCAGCAGCTGCAAGCTGTAGAAAATGCCATTCATCAAGCTAAGAAAGTTCTAATTCAGGACCACTTGGATCATTGCCTTGAAGATTTACTAGGATCTGTCGACAAAGAACAGAAAGACTCTCTAGATGAGTTTAAGGAAATAACCCGTTATCTATAAGGTCCATCGGCTGAAATAAAGAGGCTCGGATGCTAAGTGTTTTTGTGAATCGAACTTATCGTCACTTGTTTGCTGCCCAAGTCATTGCTTTAATTGGAACTGGCCTCGCTACTGTGGCGCTAGGGTTATTAGCTTTTGATCTGGCAGGTAGTAATGCTGGTGTCGTTATGGGAACCGCATTGGCCATCAAGATGATTGCTTATGTTGGTATCGCCCCAATTGCAGCAGCCTTTGCCGAACGACTGCCCAAACGTACGATGTTGGTAACGCTAGATGTGATACGAGCAGGTGTCGCCCTGCTTTTGCCGTTTGTTTCGCAGATTTGGGAAGTTTACGTGCTGATCTTTGTATTGCAAGCTGCCTCAGCGGCCTTCACGCCGACTTTTCAAGCCACTATTCCTGATGTTCTGCCTGACGAGCAGGATTACACTAAAGCCTTATCACTTTCACGCCTTGCGTACGATATGGAAAGTCTGATAAGTCCCATGTTAGCAGCAGCATTGCTGACAGTAATGAGCTTTCATAATCTGTTTACGGGAACAGTGTTGGGATTTTTAGTCTCTGCCATATTGGTCGTATCGGTGGTACTACCCTCACATGCTATACCAGAGCGTCGTAGCATCTATGATAGAACTACGCGCGGTATTCGGATCTATTTAGCCACACCTCGATTGCGCGGATTGCTTGCAGTCAATGTTGCCGTTTCTGCCGCAGCGTCTATGGTTTTTGTAAATACGGTTGTAATCATTCAGGGTGGCATGGGACTCACTCAGAGTGCAGTGGCATTAGCCTTAGCGAGCTTTGGCGCTGGTTCTATGATTGCTGCATTGGCTTTGCCAAGCCTACTAAGTAAGCTGACAGACCGTAGGGTCATGTTAAGCGGTGTAGGGCTGTTAGTGGTGGGTATGTTCGCTGGTACATTGATGATGGGACAAAACTCACTTATGGCCTTATGGTTCGTGTTAGGTTTGGGTTATTCTGCTGCTCAAACTCCCTCTGGCCGCTTGCTATGGCGATCCTCACATCAAGAAGATCGCCCAGCACTGTTTGCCGCTCAGTTTGCTTTATCTCATGTCAGTTGGTTGGTATTTTACCCCTTGGCAGGTTGGTTAGGTGCTCATTACAGTATGACTGTTGCTTTTGCAGTATTAGGCGGTGCTGCTGCACTAGCGGTATGGGCGGCTTTTAGAGTCTGGCCGTCTATTGATTTAACAGAGATTGAACATGAGCATTTCAATCTACCAGAGGGTCATATCCATGCTACTGGATCTCCTACACCCAACGGGATACGACATACCCATCCTTTCGTAGTCGATGACTATCATCCGCGTTGGCCGAGCTCAGGTCATTGATTTTGAATCTGTATACAAGAAGGGGGTTGCCATTGCGGAAGCATTAGTGTTTGAAAAGGGCACTACCAAGGACTTTTTCTCAAAAAAAATGATATACGGCGCTGATATTCTGAAGCTTACTATGCTACTGATTTATCAAGGCACTTTCCTAGATTCAAATAACCCTATTCAGGTTTTATTAACTTCAACAGACATATGAGACAGTTGAGGTAAGGATTCTAATAATATTTTTTGTATTCTTCCGTACTTAAAGGGGATGGTGAGGACACTGAAAGGATGGCAGCTTGGTGGGTTGACGCAATTTTCCAGACATGAATATCGTTAATAATCGTATTTTTCTTATCGAGAGTCTGCGATATCTTCTCAAAAGTTGAAACATCAACAGATTTATCTAAAAGCACGGTACTCGATTCTTTGATCAATCCATAAGACCAGTGAAGAATCACTATTGCACCGACAATGCCCATGACAGGATCAATCCAGATGATGCCCATATATTTACCGGTTAATAACGCCACGATAGCAAGCACAGAAGTTAGGGCATCCGCTAAAACGTGTAAATAAGCCGCTTTCATATTGTGGTCATGGTCATGGTCATGGTCATGGTGATGGTCATCTTTAAGTATAAATGCCGATACTATGTTTACGATTAGACCAATAACAGCAACGATAATGGCTTCGTTAAAATATATATTATTTGGCTCTATTATTCGTTGGACTGATTCTAAAATCATTAATAATGCGACAATGGCTAATGCAATGGCACTCGCAAAACCACCGAGATAATTTACCTTGCCCGTACCAAAACTAAATAATTTATTATTAGCGTTCTTTTTAGCATACGAATAAGCAAAGATAGCGATAAGAAATGCGGCTGAATGTGTGCCCATGTGCCACCCATCAGCAAGTAATGCCATAGAGCCAGACCATGTACCAGCAGCGATCTCTAAAACCATGATTATCGTCGTCAACCAAAATACAATCTTTACTTTAGATTTGTTTTGGGCACTATCGACACCGAAATTATGAGAGTGTTCCCACTGAATACTTGATTCTTTCACGTTTTAAATCCTTAGCTGTATATAAAAAGATGGCAATCTTATGTATTATAAACATCATTAATAAATATACTACCCCCAGTATAATGTAAGGCAATAAAATAATGTCACACACTCAAAACAGTAAGAGCAAGCTACTAGGACGTATCAGACGTATCAAAGGTCAGTCAGTAGCAATAGAAGCGTCATTAGAAGGTAATCCTGAATGCATGGCTCTTTTGCAGCAAATAGCGGCATTAAAGGGCGCGGTGAATGGCCTTATGAAAGAAGTCTTGGAAGAGCATATAAGAGAACATTTAGGGGCAGAAGACATTACCCAACAACAACGACAACAAGAGATAGAAGATGTGTTATCTATCCTAAAAACTTACCTAAAGTAAAAAGATAAAAGTCTTTCAAAAAGAATGATTTTTTCATGTTGAAAGGTACACTGCTATGTACAATGAGCTGCTGTAAATAATGTAGGCTATTGTTATCATTAGCCTACAGCTGAAGGTTTAAGTCCCTCACTAGGGTACCGAACCAGTGAAAGCGCCTGACAATCTACCATTAGACTATACCTTAACAGTAAAATCATTAAATAATAACTCAACCTATCATTAGTCTTGTTTTACATATTAAACGATAGTATTATTCTTAAACACTAAATTACAAGTCTAAACGATAGGATAATGCTATGACAGTCAGAATTTATGTAAGAGCGAGCACTAAAGACCAAGATGCCAAGAGAGCCTTGTCTGAGTTGATTAGCTTTAGCAAAAGCTATGAAGATGACCATGCTGAGTATGTTGAAAATTACAGTGGTACTAAGTTAGATAGACCAGCGCTTACTAAATTGCTTGTTGATGCTAATCAAGACGATATATTGCTTGTTGAGAGTGTAGATAGATTGAGTAGATTATCCCAGGATGACTTTGCTATTTTAAAGCAAAGAATTAAAGACAAAGGGTTAAGGCTAGTAGTAGCAGACCTACCCACCACTCATACAATTAACGTTGGTATGAGTGGTGAAATTCTAAACGTAGTAAATAACATGCTCATAGACTTATTAGCTACGATGGCTAAATTAGATAATGACAAGCGTAGAGAGCGGATCAAACAGGGTTTAGCTAGAAGTGGTTATAAGCCCTCAGGTAAGAAGCCTAATATAGCAAAGCATAAACGTATCTTAGAATTAGATAGTCAAAACACTATGACAAAAGATGAGATAGCCAAGGCGGTTGGTGTTGGTGTGGCTACTGTCTATCGAGTATTAAAAGAGAGCTAGTGTCTTAGGTATTTTAGATAGATATACATCCTTTTCATTGCTCCTATTCATTAGTTTTAATATATGATACAAGTATTTATTAAGAGCTCCTTTGATAGGAGTTTTATATTTACCTTAACTCATAATACCGTCTATTAATATGACTCTATAATTAAAGCATTTGAAGGTTGAACTCAATGCAACTAAAACCTATCGCTGATGTACTCAATCCACTTAATTTAAATTCGCCCGACTTAGAAATGTTACGTCCAGATGAGAGACGATATACAACACTACTTATGCAACCTGATGGTCCTATATTCGCAAGTAAAGAAAGAATAGGAGCATTCGATCAAACTAAAGCCAAGATTAAAGGTAAAAAATTCTTAGAAACTGCAAATGAACGTGGTGCAACTCTTGCGATTACCCCTGAGTATTTTTTTGCCTTGGGATACCTTATCAGAAGGTATTGCAGGGGGTTAGTACCATCTGATAATGCTTTGTGGGTTCTTGGTACTGAAAGTATCACACAAGAGGGACTTGAAAGTTTCAAACAACAAGTTAGTGATCTGTGCATTATTATTCACGAGCCTTTAGAAGATCTTCCTCGAGATCGTCATCTTCTCGGTACGGTAGCACTTTTATTTCAGACAACACATATTGATGGCACAAAAAAACTCATAATATTAATTCAGTTTAAGACGTATCCATCTCGTGACGATTTGTTTTTTGAGGAATCTGTTTTAAGAAGAGGTTCGGTCGTTTACCAGTTCAAGGGTATTAATGGCCCATTAACTGCTGCCGTTATTATTTGTGCAGATGCTTTTGCTCTTGCTGAACTGGACCCTCAATCATTAAGTGACTTCAGTAATCAATCGACACTTATACATATCCAACTCAATCCCTGATCCTAGAAATTCTGCTTTTAGGAGGTATCGCACAGCTACTTTTGGTACTGATCCTAGGGTAACAAACTGTCATATTGTTTGTCTTAACTGGGCACAATCCATTGTGCAATGTGATGAGCAAGGAAACGGAATCCATGACTGGCAAAATATAGCAGGATCAACTTGGTACTGTCCTGCCGATTCATGTTCATACAAAGACGAAGTTATTTTGCCTAATCATAAACTTGGTTTGTACTATGCTTATATGAAAGAGCGTCGACACGCTTTACTCTTTCATTATGACGAGGCAGTATTTGAAATATTAGTTCCTAAGATTCTTAGTTTCGGAAATGCAGTTGTTGCCAATCGGAATGGTCCTGTTGCGGTAAGTCGATATGAATGGAAAGAAGACATTAATACGTGGAAGAATGATGTTCCTCCTCCCGAAACAGGTTTTGATAATTTGATAGACAAAACTCCTGATACACGATTAGCACTAACTCACGTATTATCAGAAAACAATGCTATGAATATCGAGCGAGTGCTTGCTTTGAGTGCAGGAGCTATACCTGGAGTAGATGACTGGTATATAGCTAAAAATATAGATTCGTGTCAAATAGAGAAAGATGAAATAATTAATAGAGTGACAGTGGCTCAAGACAATAGTGAGCCTGCCACAAATTTTCGAGATATGAGACTCAAACCAGTTACACATATTCATCATGAACTTATAAACTACGAAAAATGGCCTCCACAGGTTTCAGACATTGATAAGGGTTCCACAATAAACTGGTCAAAAAGAAGCCCTAATTTCAATGTATTAACTTCTGATAAAAAACCTACACTTATTGTTTATCTAGGAGATTCTCCGTCAGCTGATGAGCTAAGTAAAAAGGGGGATATGTTTTACCATCTATTGCGCAAAGAAGGCGGTCCTCATCAGAATCGATTTTGCCTTATATATCGAAAATATGGAGAAATAAAATTCGCTTCGATTCCTACAATGACTCGCATCGATAATCCTATAGAAGATCAAACTGACATTACGTCTGTTACTCCATTTTAAAACATGAGAAATAAAAATGAATGATGTAACCACAGTACTTGAAATAATAAAAAAACAATTTTCAAGCATCCAAGATTTAGGTAAGGGTTTATTCCGATGTGAGCGGTCTTATTCAGGAAAAGTTTTCGCCACAGTTTACTTTGATATTTCAGATGATGTAGTAAAACGTGCTAATAATTTGCACGATTTCCAAGAAGGTTTGTTAGGAGCTGACTTCTTCAAAGTAAATGTTGATAGACGTTGGAATAACTATTTGTATTTTTGGGCAGGTCCAAAATCAAAAAAAGATAGTAAATTTTCTGAAGCGAAGTCTTCTATCGAAAAGGATAGACACTTTGCTCGGAAGTTTGTCCTTTCAGCAGATGAACTCTCAGGACATCTTTGTAGTATAAGTAGCCAAACGTCGCAACCGCATATTAGCGAAGATGCTAGTGTTCGATGGGGAGAGTTGTTAACTTCTGCTTCACTTGGCATAATACTGGAGAAGCGTCCACGTACTCGAGTTATTGAACTTATAAGTTCTGGAGAGGCATTCGTTTTAGATAATAGTCCAGTAGATAAATCAGTTTTAAATTTCGACCAAGATCCATTGGGAACAGGGGTTTTTGCATCATTTACAGATTAATGGTTTTAGGCCAGCAATAAATGATAGCAAATTCTCATTTAGCAATGTAAACCTGATATTTGGTCAAAACGGTGCAGGTAAAACCTCTCTACTCGAATCAATAGAGGGTCTTTATTGTGGTCGAATACGGAGAGATTCTGATGCAAATATTAGTGGGATACAGGGTTGTTTAGAAATGCCGAATGGCTCTCTAGTTAATGTTAAGACTACAACTATTGCTTCAGTTATCAAAGAACGTAATCTCAGTTGGTATGGCCGATCTAATCAGCTATCAAGTGCGATTACAAACTCATTTACTAGATTCAACTTCCCTTGATACAGACGCCGCTTTTAGACTCGCAAGTGATAATAATGCTGAGGATATAAAGGAAGATCTTAGCCTTTTATTGGTTGGGCCTGAAGCTTCATCCCTATGGACATATATTAAAAAGATAAACAGCGATATAGCCGATAAATATTCTGAAGCTTGCAAACAAATTCCATTTCTTTTAAAAGAAACGGATTATTTAGGTCGTGAACTAAAGCGTTTAAAAGAGTCACCCTCTGAATCAGCCACTCTAATTAAAACATATCAAGCAGGTTTGCAAGCCATTGGTATCAAATGGGATCTAGTAGAAAAATCAACATCTATTAATTTGTCCGAAAGAACTGACTTAGAGTACTTATTGAGAGGCTTTAGGAGTGCTATTTCGGTTGTCCAATCTACATCAGTTACAAAACGATTGCTGCAAGACCACAAAATATTGGTTATGGAAACTATCAATACTTTAAATGATAGTGTCAAAGAGTTTAATGCTATAAGAAAAAAAACTATAGATACTGAAGCGCTGATGAGTAAATATAAATCTGACCTTCATCTACTCAGAAGCTGGATGACATATTGCGAGAATGGTGCTCCGATAGTTCATGAATCCATAGCTCAAAAAACCAAAGCTCTTTCAGTAGTGCGTAAAACCATCGGTGACATATTTATTGATGATGTATATGAACTGTCTGAAAAGTATGAGTTACATTCTATTAGTGATGCTTTGCAAGCTGCAACTGATAATTTGAAACGTGCAACACAAGAAGAAGCTTCTTTTATCAATAGTCTTGAGCAAATAGAAGGACTAGAGGAATCAGTAGACGCATTACGTAGTGATCTGCGTTCTGCAGTAATCTCCATTATAGATCGTACAGGAGATCCAAATCACTGTCCTGTATGTATGACATTTCATAAAGAAAATGAATTATTACAAAAGATTGAAAAGCTTACTTTAGCAGAGGTGTCATCGACTACCGAAACATTACGCCAATCTGTTAAGTCGGCGAAAATGTATGCACAACAAGAAAGAAATGAAATCAAGTCTTTAGAGGCTTTGAAACGTTTTGCCGATACAAATATGCTCTCTAGCAAGCTTGTTGTAGGTGATATTCAGGAATTACTATTATCAAAATATCATGATATTTCTGTTCTTAATGAAGAATTATCAAGTCTTGAGTCCAAATTTGAATCGCTAAGCTTGCTTGGCATAGACTGGAGTAAATATGATGAGATTCGCCATGCTGCAACTATAGTTTTAGGTAAAAATGGTCACGTCTCTTCTTTGGAAGATGTTAATAAACATATACTTCTATTAAATAAAAATATTGAGATAACGTTCAAAGAACTCTCAAATCTTAGGCTTAATTTGAAAGAAATAACTGAGAAATCTTTGCATGGTTCTGCGCCTATAATTGTTCCAAATGACTTAAGTATTACTCCAATAGGACTGTTATCAAATGTGAAAGAAATAGCCGACAACCTTGAAAGCTCGATTAATTTTTTACAAGCAGCCGAACAGCAGATTGATTTAGATAGTAAAGACTCTTTCGAGGAAATCATACTATCTCTAGAGCAAATTTTAAATGATTTTGACCGCGCTTATTATGCTTTTCAAAATGAAGTAGTAGCGAAAACAGAGTTAGTTAAGAAAATGGAAGAGCTGAGCAAATCTACCGAACAGCTATATAAATATTCTTTAAATCGGGATAATTTAGAGAAGGCAAAAGTTTTACTTGACCATATAATACAAGATTACTCTCTTGAAAAAGCAACACAAAAATCTCTTGAGTCTATTCGTACACATGTGAGTAGTATATTCTCAAGAGTTCATGCCCCAATTGAATATACACTTGGGGACTTTCAGAGTGAAACACTGCTAGTTAGTCGCTCAGGAACAAACCACGGTATAAATCAAGTAAGCACTGGTCAAAGAGCAGCATTTGCACTATCTATTTTTCTTGCTCTTAATCTAAGTGCAGAAAGTGCCCTCCAATCATTCTTATTGATGACCCTATAGCTCATATAGATGATTTAAATGCTCTCTCGTTTATAGATTATTTAAGAGATCTAGCGATTGAAACTAATAAGCAGATTTTTTTTGCTACAGCCGACTCAAAGCTTGCAGCCCTCTTTGAGAAAAAATTTGAGTTCCTAGGTGATCGCTATAAAAAAATTGTTCTAACCAAGTAAGCGACGTCTTCAATGGGTGAGTCATACAGTCTTTGAGCTATGCTGAAGAAACCGTAGAGGTAAACTTGGTAAACTAAGCGTATTAATCGGAGTTTACCATGACCAAGAAAGTAAGAACCTACAGTGACGAATTTAAAGCAGAAGCCGTTAAGAAGATAGCAGACAATAACGGTAATGTTTCAGCCACAGCCAAGCAACTTGGCATAGCGATGCAAACGTTATCGAACTGGTAGAACAAAGCCAATCAAGGCAAGCTTATTGGCACAGAACAATATGATCCTGATCTTATGAGTGCTCTTCAAGAAATAAAGCAGCTCAAGCGGCAGCTTAAAGTAGCCGAAGAGGAGCGCGAAATTCTAAAAAGGCGACGGCGTACTTCGCGAGAAACAGTTAGTCAGGTACGCCTTTATCAAAGACAACCAGTCCTCTTTCGCATCATCACTATGTGCCGTGTGTTAAGGGTTAAGCCATCAAGCTATTACGACTGGCTAAGTCGTGATCTCAGCGACCAACAGATACATCGCAACCAATCTGAATTACTGGTTAAAGCGGCTCACAATGAAACGAAAGAACGTTATGGCGCAGATCGACTGCATGCTCATCTAAGCGAGCAAGGCCATAACATTAGCCTGTATATGATAAGAAGCATCAAAGAGCAACACGGCATTAAATGTCGTAGTCATAAGCGCTTTAAAGTCACCACCGACTCCAATCACAACAAGCTGGTCTATCCAAACGTACTGGATCAGAAGTTTGATGCTAAGCGCCCTAACGAGTCGTGGGTCAGCGACATCACCTATATCTGGACGAATGAGGGTTGGCTGTACTTAGCAGGGGTCAAAGACTTATACACCAAAGAGCTGGTCGGTTACGCTATTAACAAGCGTATGACCGCAGATTTAGTTTGCAAAGCACTAAATATGGCCATCAAGAATAAACGTCCAAACAAAGGGCTAATCGTTCACTCTGACAGAGGCAGCCAGTATTGCAGTCACGCCTACCACAAGACCATTAAGCAGCATCAATTTATAGGCTCAATGAGCGGCAAAGGCAACTGTTTCGATAACGCTCCGATAGAAAGCTTCTGGGGCGTATTAAAGAATGAATTAGTATATCATCAAGACTATAAAACAAGGTTCACAGCCATCAATGATATTATCAGTTATATCGAGCTGTACCACAATCAGACGAGGATTCAAAAGGGTTTGGGCTATCAATCGCCAAGACAGGTGTGGTTTGATTATTATCGTCAGGCTGCGTAATTAAAATCTCCCAAGTTTATGTGTACGGATTTGACGGCAGGGGTCACTTTTACAATTTAATAATTGCATCGATTTCCTGATATGAGCGGTTCAATCCTAATAGGCTATTAATACACAACATATGTTAGAGTATAGGCTATCACTAACGCTAGCTATATAGGAAACGTACTGCCATGGCTGGTATCAACAAATTAGAATTATCCGAAGCGGACATTATCAGTAAGTTCATTCTACCTGCCGTTATCGGTTCAGGCTGGGATGACATGACCCAAATTCGTGAAGAGGTTAAGCTTCGTGATGGTAAGGTTATCGTTCGCGGTCAAATGGCAGTACGTAAAACAGTCAAGTCTGCTGACATTGTTTTATATCACAAGCCTAATCTGCCGCTTGCTGTTATCGAGGCCAAAGCTAATAAACACTCTATTGGTAAAGGTATGCAGCAAGCGCTTGATTATGCTGGGCTGCTCGAAGTACCGTTTGTATTTTCATCTAATGGTGATGGCTTTATTTTTCATGATAAAACCAATAGCACTATCCTCGAAACAGAGATTTCACTATCAGACTTCCCAACACCAGCTGAGCTATGGGATAAGTATTGTCAGTGGAAAGGCTATACGCAAGCTCAGTTGCCTATCATCACTCAAGACTATCATGATGATGGCAGTGGTAAGTCACCACGCTACTATCAGCTACAAGCCATCAATAAGACCATAGAGGCCATTGCTTGCGGACAGAATCGTATCCTGCTCGTGATGGCAACAGGAACGGGCAAAACCTACACTGCCTTTCAAATCATTTGGCGTCTGTGGAAAGCGAGAGAAAAAAAGCGCATTTTGTTTTTAGCTGACCGCAATATTTTAGTCGATCAAACTCGCGTTAATGACTTTCAGCCTTTTGGCACTGCGATGACCAAAATAGAAGGTCGTACGGTTGATCCTGCCTTTGAGATTCATCTTGGCTTATATCAAGCGTTAACAGGCCCAGAAGAGCATCAGAAAGCCTTTAAACAGGTTGCACCAGACTTCTTTGACCTAATTGTCATTGACGAGTGCCACAGAGGCAGCGCTGCTGAAAACAGTGCTTGGCGTGAGATATTGGAATACTTTAATAGCGCTACGCAGGTCGGTTTGACAGCGACCCCTAAAGAGACTGAAGAGGTATCTAATTCTTATTACTTTGGCGACCCTCTTTATACTTATACCTTAAAGCAAGGTATCGAAGATGGATTTTTAGCGCCCTATAAAGTGGTTCGGGTTGATATCGATATTGATATGCAAGGCTGGCGTCCAACGAAAGGACAGACAGATAAGCATGGTCAACTGATTGAGGATCGTATCTATAATCAGAAAGATTTTGATCGTAGTTTGGTGATTGATGAGCGTACTGAGTTGGTGGCACAGACCATCACTAGCTACCTTCAGCGCACTGACCCCATGGCCAAAACCATTGTATTCTGTAATGATATTGATCATGCAGAGCGGATGCGCCGTGCTTTGATTAACTGCAACCCAGAGCAAGTCAAAAAGAACGAAAAGTATGTTATGAAAATCACGGGCGATGATGAGTTAGGCAAAGCGCAGCTTGATAACTTTATCAATCCAAAAAACCTTATCCTGTGATAGCGACGACCTCAGAGCTGATGACAACAGGCGTCGATGCTCAAACCTGTAAGCTCATCGTGTTAGATCAAAACATCAAATCGATGACTAAGTTTAAGCAGATTATCGGCCGTGGCACCCGTATCAATGATAAATACGGCAAGCTATGGTTTACGATTCTCGACTTCAAAAAAGCAACTGAGCTATTCGCAGATGAGCGCTTTGATGGTGTTCCTGAACGTATCATGACTGTGACGCCATCGCAGATTAATGAAGGCAGCGACGAGCTTGACGAAGTGGTAGATGGAGAGTCAGACGCAGAATTAGATATTGTCAATGGCACTGACCCAGCCTATACAAACCAGAGTGATGATAGCGGCTTTGATTTAGGGGCTGGTATGGGTGATGACATAGGTGTCAGTGAACCCGCGAAAAAATACCATGTGAAAGGTGTAGCTGTCCAAGTCATGGCGCAGCGTATCCAGTATTATGATACTGACGGTAAGCTAGTCACCGAGTCATTTCAGGACTATACTCGCAAAACCTTCAGCAAGCAGTTCGCTAGTTTGGATGAGTTTATAAAGCGTTGGAACGAAACTGAGCGTAAACAAACCATCATTGATGAGCTGGCAAATGCTGGTATTATTTGGGAAGTATTGCAGGAAGAGATCGGGTCAGATATGGACCCCTTCGACCTGATTTGTCATGTGGTTTATGACCAACCGCCCTTGACCCGTCGTGAACGTGCGGATGAAGTCAAAAAGCGCAATTACTTTACTAAATACTCAGATACCGCTCAAAAAGTACTGAATGCCTTGCTCGATAAATATGCTGATGCGGGTGTAGAAGAGATCGAAAGCTTGAACGTGCTTAAAGTAAAACCACTTGATCAGCTAGGTAGCCCGATGGAAATTGTCAGAGAAGGCTTTGGTAGCAAAAAAGACTATCAGCAAGCCATCAGTGATCTTGAAAACGAAATCTATTGGGCACCGCCACCCAAACAAGCTTAAGTAACTAGAAAAAATTAGCTACAATCCATATATCTAAGCCTCTTATTGAGGCTTGTTTTATTCATACTGTTTATTAAAACCTATCGTTTATTAAAAAGAGAAACTACATGTCAATCAGTTCGGTTATTAAGTCTATTCAAGATATCATGCGTCAAGATGCTGGTGTCGATGGTGATGCCCAACGTTTAAGCCAATTGTCATGGCTATTGTTTCTCAAAATATTTGATGCACAAGAAGAAGCGCTTGAGTTCGAACAAGAAAACTATAAGACCCCCATCCCTGAGCAATACCTTTGGCGTAATTGGGCGGCTGATCCCGAAGGTATCACTGGTGATGAGTTACTAGAGTTCGTAAACGATGAAATATTCGTTGAGCTAAAAAACCTGACAGCGCCAGTAGATACTAACCCACGTGGCTTTGTGGTGCGTCAAGGTTTGAGCGATGCCTACAACTATATGAAAAACGGCACGCTGCTACGCCAAGTAATTAACAAGCTCAATGAAGTGGACTTCAATCGTTCAGATGAGCGCCATCTGTTTGGTGATATTTATGAGCAACTGCTACGTGATTTACAGAGTGCGGGTAATGCAGGTGAGTTCTATACCCCTCGTGCCGTGACGCGCTTCATCGTTGACCGTGTCGATCCAAAGCTGGGTGAGCGCATTATGGATCCAGCCTGTGGTACAGGTGGATTTTTGGCCTGTTCGTTTGATCATGTCAAAAACAACTATGTTGCAACTGCTGAAGATCACCAAGTACCACAGCAGCAGATTTTAGGGTTTGAAAAGAAACAACTGCCACATTTGCTTTGCACGACCAATATGATGCTGCATGGCATCGAAGTACCCGTACAGATACGTCACGATAACACCCTAAATAAGCCGCTATCGAGCTGGGACAGTGATATTGATGTCATCGTAACCAACCCACCTTTTGGCGGCACTGAAGAGCATGGTATAGAAAAGAACTTCCCTGCTGAGCTCCAAACACGCGAAACGGCAGATTTGTTTTTACAATTAATCATCGAGGTCTTGAAAGATAAAGGTCGTGCTGCTGTTGTGTTGCCTGATGGCACCTTGTTTGGTGAAGGGGTAAAAACTAAGCTAAAGAAAATGCTGACAGAAGAATGTAATCTGCACACCATCGTGCGCCTGCCAAATGGTGTGTTTAACCCCTATACAAGCATTAAAACCAATATTCTCTTCTTTACCAAAGGTCAGCCAACCAAAGATATTTGGTTTTATGAGCATCCTTATCCTGAAGGCGTCAAAAACTATAGCAAAACCAAACCAATGAAGTTCGAAGAGTTTCAAACAGAGATTGATTGGTGGGTGATGAATCTGATGGTTTTACCAGTCGTATCGAAAACAATCAGGCTTGGAAGGTCAGCATTGATGAAGTCATCGAGCGTAACTATAACCTCGATATCTCCAACCCCTACCAAGGTGAAGTCATTGATTATGATCCTAATAAGCTACTGGCTGACTATACTAAACAGCAACAGAGCATCGATACGTTACGCAGCCAATTAAAAGACGTGCTGGCGCTGCGCTGTCTGCTAACACGACAGAGGGCAAGTAGCTATGAATGTAAAGACGAGCTTAGAGATGAGTAAAGACATAAGCAAGCCAGAGCAGCTAATCACTGAACATATCGATATCTGGACCAGCGCTATACTAGCTAAGTCGACTAGTGGACGTGGCAGCAGTAAAAAGTATGAGCTGTATGGTATTACTAAATTACGTGAACTGATCTTGGAGTTAGCTGTATATGGAAAGTTAATTCCACAAGATCCTACGGATGAGCCCGCTGCGGTTTTACTTGAACGTATTGCGGTAGAAAAATCTCAGTTAGTCAAAGATAAAAAGATAAAAAAGCAAAAAGCATTGCCGTCATTGGAAGAAGCTGGAGTTGAGCAGAATACTTTACCACAGGGATGGACGTGGGCATTTATGCCTCAAGTGATAGCCCACGATGACTATGCAATTAAGAGAGGACCTTTTGGGAGTGCTTTAAAAAAAGCATATTTTGTTAATTCTGGCTATAAAGTATATGAGCAGCAGCATGCAATAAACGATGATTTTTCACGTGGAGAATATTATATTGATGAGACAAAGTTTAATGAGCTGAAAGCATTTGAAGTTAAGCCTTATGACTTGATTATTAGTTGCTCTGGTACTGTTGGTAAAGTCGCAATAGCCCCACCAAATATGGAGAGAGGAGTCATTAACCAAGCTTTACTTAAAATAGCTTTGAATAATAATGCACTTATAAATGAATATTTTAAAATCTTATTCCCTGCCTTTTTTATGCGTACAGATACATTGTCTGATCTAAAGGGGACCGCCCAAAAGAATATGGTTTCAGTTGATACATTAAGGAAAGAACCATTTCCATATCCTCCATTAGCAGAACAACGCCGCATCGTCGCTAAAGTCGATGAGCTGATGCTGCTATGTGATCAGCTAGAGCAGCAAACCGAAGCCAGTATCGACGCTCACGCGACGCTTGTAGAAGTATTATTATCCACGTTGACAGATAGTGCGGACGCTGATGAGCTAGCACAAAATTGGGCAAGAATTGCCGAGCATTTCGATAGCCTATTTACGACCGAGCAAAGCATTGACGCTCTAAAGCAAACCGTTTTGCAATTGGCAGTGATGGGTAAGCTAGTTTCACAGAGTTCAGATGACGAACCTGCTTCAGTATTGTTAGAAAAGATTGCGGAAGAGAAAGAGCAGTTGATTCAAGAGAAGAAGATTAAACCACGTAAAGCATTACCACCTATTGAAGATGAAGAAAGATTATTTGATTTGCCCTTAGGTTGGGAATGGTGTCGATTAGATGATATATGCGATGGTATAACTTCTGGATCAACGCCACCTAAGAGTTCATTTATAGATGATACAGGTATCCCATACTTGAAGGTTTATAATATAAGAAACCAAAAATAGATTTTGAATACCAACCACAATTTATTGAGGAAGGTTATCACTCTTCAAGTTTGAAGCGCTCTCAGCTTTGCCCAGGAGATGTGATAATGAATATCGTGGGTCCACCTCTTGGAAAGATAGCTATTATTCCCGATACCTATCCAGAATGGAACTGCAATCAGGCCATTGTGATGTTTAGACCATTCATTTCGAATCTAAATAAATTTATCTATACCTACTTAGTTTCAGGTATGTTTCTTGATAAAATTGCGCTTATAGGAACAGCTGGTCAGGACAATATTTCAGTCACAAAAGTCGTTCAATCTTATTACCAACACCACCTCTTGCAGAACAACATCGCATTGTTGCTAAAGTCGATGAACTAATGGCTATTTGCGATCAGCTAAAAGAGAAGCTAAAGCAGTCCCAAGAGACGCAAGTTCAGCTTACCGATGCGTTGGTTGATCGGGCTTTAGGGTGAGTTTTAGTGTTAGAGCAATCATGTTTTATATGCTTTGGTAAAACTAAAAGAAATAAATAAGACCTTCTATTAACAGCGATATTTTAAAATCAGGTATAATAACCTTGTACGTATAAGTCGTATTGTGCAGAATTAAAAGTGCACAATGCTATTATAGTTGTTAAGGCTATATTATTAGGCGTCTTGTGCATAAATTAGGGGTTATAATTTTCATAGGTGTGCCCTTTAACATTGCCAGTTATGCGTTATTGACACATATGGTCGCGCAAGTGTGTGATCTGGAGGTTAGTGAGTTTGTTTGGACAGGTGGTGATTGCCACATTTACCAAAACCACCGCGAGCAGGCTGAGCTACAACTGACACGTTCGCTATATACACCGCCAACATTGACGCTGAACCCAGAGGTGAAAGATATTTTTGCCTTTGAATACGACGATATTAGCGTCAATAACTATGAGTCTCATCCGACCATCAAAGCCAAAGTCGCCGTTTAAAATACGTCTTGTGCACGACAATAAATAAGACTGTGATTTAAAAATATAGACGTTTAAAAATATAATAGAAAGGACCCATTATGAGCTATGCCCACACTGAAGTTGCCCAAATCGCCGCCATAAGTAGCAATCGCTGTATCGGTAAAAACAACGAGCTACCGTGGCATATCTCACAAGACCTGCAGCACTTCAAAAAATGACCACACGTGACTCGCAAAATACGGCCTCTAGTAGCGATATTCAGGGCATCGTCATTATGGGTCGTAAGACGTTTGAATCCATGGGTAGCAAGCCTTTACCAAAGCGTGTGTGCTTTATCATCTCTACCCAAATGGACTATGCAGAACAGCAAGGACTGGTCGGACATGAATACGCGCATGTGGTGCATAATTTAGATGATGCGCTCACTCATGCCGCAAGTTTGGCACATGGGCTACATCTGGAGACGATCTGGGTGATTGGCGGTGAGCGCGTCTTTAGCGAAGCACTGATGTATACCGACCGCATTGAGCTGACCCACGTAGATACTGATATTACGGATGGCGATGCGTTCTATCCTGAGCTACCAGATCGCTTCAAAGTAGCAGAAGAATCTGAGCAAATGCACGATGAAAAAAGTGATTTGAGCTTTAAATTTGTGACTTATAAGGTAGAGAAGACTGACCAATAGTATTTGATTGACTCAAAAGGGCTGCCGCAGATAAATTAAATTATCTGCGGCAGCCCTTTTTGGACGTTATCAAATCACTGGTAGAAACAATAGATCAAGCTATTCATGTAATACTTTATAAACCGTCTTTGCCAGTACAGGGCCAATTCCCTGCACACCGGCTAGTTCCTGCTGTGACGCGCCAAGCAATTGCTGCATACCGCCAAAGTGATTAAGCAAATCACGACGGCGTTTTTCACCCAGACCTGGAATGACCTCAAGTACCGATGAGGAGCGGCGCTTGTCGCGTTTTTTGCGGTGCGCGGTGATCGCAAAACGATGCGCCTCATCGCGAATATGCATCAGTAAATGCAGCGCCTTGCTGTCCATGGGCAGATCCAGCGGCTCATGATCGATAAAATGTAATACTTCTAAACCCGCCTTGCGCCCTTCTCCCTTTTGCCACACTCACAAGCAACGTGTCATTTAAAATACCCAGCTCGGTCAAGACGTCTTTGGCGATATTAAGCTGACCTTTCCCACCATCAATCAGCAACAAATCAGGCAACGGCTGCTTCTTATATCGCCTTGTCAGCACTTGCTTCATGGCTGCATAGTCATCGCCGCCTTGGATATCATGAATGGCATATTGACGGTAATCACGCCTGCGCGCACCGCCTTGATCAAATACGACGCAGCTACCAATGGTCGCCTCGCCCATGGTATGCGAGATATCAAAACACTCAATGCGATCAATGGTGCGATCAGTCACCTCAGCCAGTACGTCTTTTAGTGCGCCAAAGCGTGCGTGCAGCTCTAAATAATCACCAAGCTTAGTCTTTAGGGCATTACTGGTATTGAGTGTTGCCAAATCCAGCCATTCTGAGCGATGCTCACGCACATTGGTTTTGATGACTACTTTGCTGCCAAAATGCGTTGCCAGTGCTTCGCTTACCGCTACCTGATCAGGAATCTCATGGCTTAATATAATCTCGGCTGGCAGATCGTCCGTCACCTGAAAATAAAACGAGGTAATAAAAGCTGATAGGTTATCTGCTAGCGGCTCGCTACTGTCCACATCAGGGAAATAGTTTTTACCGCCTAACACGCGACCACCGCGCACGGTCAGCACGTTGACGCAAGTCATGCCCGCTTGACTGGCAATGGCAATCACATCTGCCTCACCTTGCACCGTATAGACAGCTTGCCTTGCCTGCACTTCGCGTAGCATCGACAATTGATCACGGTACAATACCGCCTTTTCAAAATCTAACGCTTCGGCAGCGTCTTCCATTTTCTCGATCAGCGTACTATGAATATCACTAGAGTCGCCCTTCAAAAAGCGAATGGTGTTATTCACATCTTCTGCATACTCTTCCGGCGATACCAGTCCAACGCAGGGCGCGCGGCAACGCTTAATCTGATACTCCAGACAAGGGCGCTGGCGCTGCTTAAAAAAGGTGTTGGTACATTGGCGCATTTGAAACATTTTTGCATCAACACCAGCGTTTCTTTTGCTGCATGGGCAGAGGGAAATGGGCCAAAGAAACGACCTTTTGGTGATTGCCTTTGCCGCGTCCATACGCCAAACGTGGATAAGGCTTATCCGCTGAGATAAACACGTATAGATACGACTTATCATCACGTAGCAAGACGTTATAAGGCGGGCGATACTCTTTAATTAAGTTCTGCTCGAGCAACAACGCCTCGGTCTCACTACGCGTGATAATGGTCTCAATATTATGAATCCGTGCCACCAGTGCCCGCGTTTTTGGATGATCGATCGTCTTGGCAAAGTAACTATTCACACGGCTTTTTAGCGACTTGGCTTTACCAACGTATAAAATATCGCCGTTTTTGCCCAGCATCTTATATACCCCTGGCAAATTAGGCAAGTTCTTGATCAGATGCTTAAGACGGGCTTTTTGTCATCGACAGGATTCAATTCTGAGACAGTAACCATAGAATGTATTGCTCTTAAAAATCTTAGTAATACTGCTAGTTATGGGGCAGGAATCGTGGTTTTGCAAGCTGATTATTGCCTCGATAGCACGCACAAAAAAGCCAGCTTTATGCTGACTTCGTTTGTTCGATTATATGCTAATTATCAATGGTCTAATGACGGAAGTTTGCCATTAATGCTGGAATACCTGGCAACATACCGACGATAGCCATCACGCCAGTCAGTACCACGAACATAATACCTGGTATGATCCATCGGCTCATTTTTAGTCAAATTAGCACTGCGCTCTTTTGAGCCAATCAAGCCCAAATTATCAAGCAATAGCGTGAGTGACCAACCAAAGGCTGGGTTCACTAAGGCAGAAGCAAACACCACAATAGCAGCAGACTGCGTGGTTTTACCTTCGCGCGTCATCTCCATGCCAGCCTCTAAGAGTGGGATGAAAACCCCAACGATCAATGCCACGCACATCACGGGTTGCCAGATGGCCAAATCCATTGGATAGCCCCAAACACCTGCGATAATACAGAACAAGGCCGTCAATAGCGCACCAGCAGGAATCGGACGCCTAGCAATCGCTGCAGGGACAATATACGTTCCCCAAGATGACGCAAAGTTGGCACCGCCTAGCACAGAGCCTGCGACCTGACGAAATGAAGCGCTGGTCATCGTGTCATCGATGTCCATGAGCACTTTTTCAGTACGCTTAGGGTAGCTGATTTTTTGGAATACCTGATGACCCAAGAAATCTGGTGACCACATAGCAACTGCCAAGATAGCAAACGGCAATACCACAATGAAGCTTTCAATCGTCGGTAGCCCTAACATCCAACCTGTATTCTCACCCCACCAATACATTGGGTTCATATGCGGTAGACCTGGTGCCGTTTTGAACGCAAAAGGTGCGCCTAGTGTAAAAGCAAGACCGCCACCTAACACGCAACTGAGCGGAACCGCAAGCCAGCGCTTTTGCCAATGCTCAAGCAATGCATATAGCAGGATAGTCGCTAGAATAATAAAGAAAGCAATGTGCGACATACCAATCCCCTTCTGCCCAAGCAAAAGGTTCTTAACCTGTGACGTCGTACCGATAAACCCTAAGTAAATTAAGAGACCACCGCATACACCTTTACTGGTTAAATTGGCCAGTAAGCTTCCTCCTTTACTAATAGCAAGCAGCAGGCCAAAAGCCCCAATGAGTAGGCCAAAAGCCATTGGATGCCCACCTGCAGCAACGACAATGGGAATCAATGGAATAAGTGGCCCATGAGTACCAGCGAGGTTGGCTGTCGGTAGCAGAAATCCAGAAAATAAGATAATAAAGAACGAGACAATCAACAGCTCATAACGAACGTTTTCTAAAACAAACGCATCACCTAAGCCGAGTGGTCCTGCAAAAGTTGCTGCAATAGCGCCCACCATGACCACTTTACCGATGGTCGCTGCCATCGCTGGGATAGTATCTTCATACTCAAAACGATAATCACGAAATGGTAGATTGGGACGCCAGCGTTTTGGCTGCATGATTTGCAATTCGTGGTTAAGATAGGCATCTCGACTGTCGAAGCTTGAGCTTGGCTTATGCAAATCTATATAACTGCCTTGCAATTCGCTGTCTTGATTGGCTGGGTTTGGTCGCGGCGTATTAGACCCTGAAGATGAGGCCTGAATGTTACTCATCACATTTCCTTGTGTCGATTAGGTTTTGATTGAATATTTTTTTGGTTTGGCGTTAGCTAAATGACCAATCAGTCATGATAAGCGGAAAACCATTGTATGTTAAGGCATAAGGAAATGCGAATTTAAGGTGAATTAAAAAGACTACATATATCGTTATAAAAATAAATTAAAGTTTTCATTGAATACAATAACAAACTTAATAGGAAACTATTGGGAATAAACAGCACTAATTTGGACATAAAATTAAATTAAAGGCCAATTTTCTTAAGAATAACTGACATCTGAACATTTTTTATCATATAACTAAATACTAAAGATAGTCATATTAAATATTGCTTTGCGATAACTATAAAGACTATGCTTAGTTACGCTTTGAAACTAGCGAGCGCAGTCATTTTTAACTATGATAAATGTCTTTGTGGTTTATCGTCTAATAGCAAGCACTAAGAAACAGCGCTACCCATATCACTGAAAAATCAATAAAAGCAACAGGATAGATTTATGAGTGTGCTACCCAGCAATTTTGAGACTTTGAAGCGTCGAGCCAAGCAAAGTATCATGCCGCTACTGACCCCGCATCTTTTAAAGCTGCGACTCAATACTTACGCGCCCTATATCGGTTCAGGCATCAAAATCGACCACATCAGCCTTGATCAGGGATTATGCGTGGTCAGCATGGAACTGACCACTCTCAACAAAAAATATCGTCGGTACTCAATTCGGTGGTAGTTTATACTCCATGGTAGATCCCTTCTATATGCTCATGCTGATGCATCAATTAGGTAGCAACTATGTGGTCTGGGACAAAAGCTCACATATTGATTTTATCGCGCCCGGTAACAGTAAAGTCACCGCGCGAATGAAAATACCTAGCGCTGAGGTGATTACCATTCAAGAGTTGGCAAAAGACGGTGAAGCTGTATTTCGTGAATATAAAGTCGATATCGTAGACGACCAGCAAAAGCTCATTGCTACCGTGACCAAAACCTTGTATATCAGACTACGCAAGTACAGTAAATCTAAAGAGCAGGCCAGCCGAATTGAAACACCCCATACTGAATAGTTTTTGGCTACTTTACTGGTAAGGCTTTTTGACTAATGACAAGGCATAGTATCTATCAGCTGTGAATATCCAGTTAACCACTCAGCAAGTTTAAATTGATAAGCGCGCGCATACAAAAACCCCAATCTAGCATTCGCATAGATTGGGGTTTTGTCTTTTGGTATGGCCCGCTTATTTATAAATAAACCTATGAATAAGGGCTTGTATCTACTATTACCTTATTTGAGTCAATCCTAAAATAATACGATCAACTCAAAACGGCAAACTTGTGCTTAAATACCAGGTGCAGTATCAACGGCATCAGGTACACCAGCGTCAGTCTTTTTCTGAGCTGGACGTGGCGCAAGTTTTTCGCGGATACGTGCTGATTTACCAGAACGCTCACGTAAGTAGTACAGTTTCGCACGGCGAACAGCACCGCGGCGTTTCACTTCAATGCTATCGATCAGTGGTGAGTGCAGCTGGAATGCACGCTCAACACCAACGCCGCTTGAGATTTTACGTACGGTAAACGCTGAGTTTAGACCACGGTTACGCTTAGCAATTACAACGCCTTCAAAAGCCTGTAAACGCTCACGCTCACCTTCACGTACTTTTACTTGTACCACAACGGTATCGCCGGGTGCAAAGTTTGGGCGCTCGATCAATTGAGCGTTTTCGATGACCTGAACCAATGGATGCTTGTTGCTCATGAGAGTTATCTCCTCACATTAGATAATAGAGGCTTGACGCATATCACCTGTTTGTAATAATTAATTGTATCTCTTTATAGTGAGATACAACATAAATGGGTTATAACCAACGGCCACTATGCGATGACTCGTTTTATTATTGCTCAAAATTCTGTTTGTTAACTGTTTATCAAGCTTAATGAAGATAAAGTCAGGTATCAACAACCTACTTTTTATCTGCTTTTGCTAGTGCTTTAAGCCACTTCGCTTGCTCTACCGTCGGAGTAAACGCTTGCCACAAATCCGGACGACGCGCTTGCGTACGACTGACTTGCTGAGCAAAACGCCACTTAGCGATATTGGCATGATGACCTGAGAGTAATACCTCAGGGACGCTCATACCTGCAAACTCATGCGGCTTGGTATAATGCGGACAGTCAAGCAAGCCATCGACAAACGAGTCTTGCTCCGCTGACTTGTCATCCCCCATGATATCGGGTAGACGACGTATCACGCTATCCATCAGCACCATTGCTGGTAGCTCACCACCAGTCAACACATAATCGCCCAATGATACTTCCATATCGACATATTGTGACAGTAGGCGCTCGTCGATGCCTTCATAACGACCGCATAATAAAATCATGCCATCATAATCAGTCATACCGACTACGCTACTCTCACTAAGCGTTTGCCCTTGCGGTGACATATAAATCACCGGACAATGCTCACTATCGACACGGCAACCGTATTCCTTGGCACGCAAGCGTGCATCCTCAATGGCTTTTGACAATGGCTCAGCCATCATCACCATCCCAGGACCGCCACCATAAGGGCGCTCATCAATACGGCGATAGTTATCAGTGGTATAATCACGTGGATTAATGCATTCAATCGTAACTTGCTCCTGAGTCACTGCCCGTCCCGTGATTCCAAACTCACGAATCGTGGCAAACATCTCAGGAAAAATACTAATGACGGCAAAATACATCTGATGTCTACTTACATTGAGGCTAAAACAATCGGTGTGACTATTAATAAATTCTGATAATAAATTCTGACTAAAAAGCCAGAAGCGATATTACCAGAGGCAATATTAATAATCACTTGGCCATGCCACAAGTACGGTTTTTTCAGTCGTATCGACTTCTATCACCGTTTGCTTATGCCATGGAATTAGGCGCTCTTCATTATCCAAACTGTCTGAATTGGCTGCCACGCGCATGATGTCGTGGGCACCAGTTTCAAACATTTCAGTGATATTGCCTAAATACTCGTTCTGCTCGTTCATCACGCGCATACCGACCAAATCCGACCAATAATATTCGTCTTCAGCTGTTTCCGGCAAGACATTTTGTTCGACCCAAACGGTCACACCGTTCATGGTCTCAGCAACATTGCGATCAGGAATCTGCTCAAATTGAGCCACAAGTCCTGTGCCGTGCTCACGCCAAGCTTTCACAGTCAAAGGTTTCATGCCAGTAGCAGTTTTCATCCACCACGGCTTCATGTCGAATATTGCTGTACGATCATCCGTATCGCTAAATACCCAAAGCCAACCTTTGATACCATAAGGCTTCTTGAGTTGACCAATTTTCATGAGATCACTAGCATTTGGAGTGGATGACATAGCAGCTAACCTAACAATGATTACAACAGCAATTGCAAAAACAATTGTGTCAAAAGCGATAAACAGTTAATGGCGCACCCTGGTCAGACCAGTTACGCTATGTGTTCTAAAGTCTACTGAATCAGCTTGTAATAAGACTACGAGCGACTCAATAACAACGGAAACTTAAGCAGTTGCTTCAGTTTGTGCTGCAGACTTGTTGTAAGCTTTTGCTAATGAAGCAACGCGATCTGAAGGTTGTGCACCTTTTGCGATCCACGCATTGTACGCTTCCATGTTTAGGCGTACTGCTTCTTCAGACTCTTTAGCGAGTGGGTTAAAAAAGCCGATGTTTTCAATGTAGCGACCGTCACGCGCGCGGCGTTGATCAGCAACAACTACTTGATAAAATGGGCGTTTCTTGGCACCGCCCCGTGCTAAACGAATAACAACCATGTGAATTCTCTCTTTCGCAGGTATACCAAAAGGGCATAATTATATCACAGTCTTGATTTATTGAAAACATAAACTGTGCTTATTTAATTATTTATTAACAATAGCTTAAATACCCGTCTATGTAAAACATAATCGAGCATAACCATACGTTTTATACAATTATTAAGGACTCTCTATTTTAATCAGTTACTAAAATATACCGCGCTTTAGATTTGGTATTATTAAAATATTGAGAGGCACATAACAAACTGCTTAAATGAATAGCGTCACAGTAAGATTCATCGATTATGCTATTCTATGGTGTGTTGAAGTAGACTGGCACACCCTACTCTCAGCCGCCATGTTTAGAAATAACCCGCTCTTTCTCCAAAATACAATTGCGGCTTAACTCAAAACCAAATTTAATCAGACATTTTCTTAATCTGCTGGATTTATATGATTACTCCAAACTCAAAGCCCCGTCGCAAAGGTTGGCTGCCACGTTCTTATTCCAATACTTGGCTGACAACCTTGATGGTCGCTTTTATTGTTCTCATAAGTGTGAGTTTGTCGATTTTATTCTTTTGGCGCAGTCTTTATCTGCCAGAACTCAAAAACCATGCGCGTTATTTGACAAGTGAGCTGCGATTAATCAATAGTGTAAATAAAGACTGGCAATATCGTCCTGATATCCGCCAATGGGTGTATCAACATTCTCATGTCGTGGTGGTGAACAACCCCAGTGACTTTCCAGAGGTGGCTGATAAAGCATTTGTGAGCTTCTTTACTGATGTACTTCAGTATGAGATTGGTGCACAGCTGGGTCGACCTGTCGAAGTTTATTTCAAGTTCAAACCAACACCGCAGCTTTGGGTACAAGACAGCCGCGATGACAGTTTCTGGATTCGTGAGCCAGTGGTTTATTACTCGCAGTACAGCCCAACATTGCTCATATTGTTTTTGATTGGTTTGCCTATCTTATCGCTGCTAACGATTATTTTGTTAGCTAGGCAATTGAACCGCCCTTTACGTTATCTACAACGTGCAGCGACTAACTATATTCGTCTGGGTCATGCGACCACACTGCCAACGCAAAAAGGCCCTACCGAGATACGTCAAGTAAACATGGCATTTAACCGTCTATTTACAACATTAAATCAAGCCCAAAAGAGCGAACCATCATGCTCGCAGGTATCTCACATGACCTGAGGACACCATTAACTCGTATGCGTTTGACTGCTGAGATGCTACCAGATGATTTTTTTCGTGAAGGGCTAATTTACGACATTGAGGATATGGATGCGATTTTGGAGCAGTTCATCTCATTTATGAAAGACGGCTCCGATGAGCCAGTTAGCTTGACCAATTTGGACACGATATTTAATGAGATCATGGTGCAGTTCGCACCCATGAAGTTCGTTTATCAATCAGAGTGTCACAAGGTCATTCCTGTACGCCCCTTATCCATCAAGCGTCTCATCATCAACCTGATCAATAACGCCAATCGTTATGGCAAACCGCCGATTTATCTATCAGCCACGGTGATACCAACATTTATAGAAACGGTTGAAGAAGAAGATAGCGATGTCGTCAGTGAGAACGTTGTCAATAAAGAAGCACAAGAGCAACTGATGATTTGTGTGCGTGACTGCGGTGACGGTGTGGCAGAGGATCAATTGGAGCGTATCATGCAGCCATTTGAGCGTGGGGAGACCGCACGTACTACCCAAGGTAGCGGTCTAGGACTAGCCATTGTAGACCGCATTGCACGATTACATCATGGCACAGTTGAGGCCATCAATCATCCCGATGGTGGGTTGCAAGTATGTGTGCGTATACCTCTACTCTCTAAAGTTGCTGGAGACAATACTTTGGCTGCTGATGCAGTCGATGACACATCTACAGTCGATAGTATTACATCGAATGCAGACAACTCTTAACACTATAGCTCAGACAAACCCTGCGTGGATAAATTAATCTTTGCTACCAATGATAGGCGGAATATATTCAGCACTATTAGTAAATGCTAATGGCTGAGTAATTTCTTCTTTGGCTGTCTTTAGCGTTTGGGTTGTTGATGGCTGCTTTAGAAACAAGTAGTAACCCAGCGTAATCGCATTCAATAGCACCAAGCCACCAAATAAATATGGCATCCTTTGCCTCCTGTATTGTCAAACTATCCTAGAATAAGCTGCTGCAAGCATGACACCTGATTATCAAAATATTGGTAATCAGGTTCGTTTAATGATGACAACTTTTTACTTGTCATCATTGTTCAGCATTGTTATTTAGTATCAAAATCGCGTTCGCTTTTTTCTTGCGTCAATTCATCAGCAGCCAAAACTTGTGTCAATGGTTTGATAGGCCATGTCATTACGAATCTTGCGCCGCCAAGTTCTCGGCTCTCATCTACTTTCATACTACCATTAAACCAAAAGGCAATGCGCGATACAATAGACAGACCTAGGCCGTAGCCGCCTGATGCTCGTGTACGGCTATCATCCAAGCGCGAAAACGGTATAAATACTTTTTCACGATCAGCCTCAGGAATACCATGACCGTCGTCTTCGACGCTAACGAAAGCATTGCCCTTCTTAACACCAGCACTCACGATAATAGTAGTTTCAGCATAACGTAAAGCATTACCTGCAAGATTCTGAATCACACGGTGCAGATAGCGTCGATCAGCAATCGCGGTTACTTTCGCATTTGGCAAGTTGGTCACTATTTTAATCGGCTTACCTAGTGCATTGGTCTCACGCTCAATCTGCTGTAGCAGCTCTCTGAGATTTACTGGTTCTAAATCTAATTTTGGCGAGCCCTCTTCGAGCTTGGCATAAGTCAAAATCTCATCAATCAAGCCATTCAGTGATTCGATATCTTCATCGATATAGTCACGCTGCATAAAGCGTGAATCTTCGTCATCAGTATCAGCCAGCATATCTACCGCAAATCGAATACGAGCAACTGGCGTACGAAGCTCATGTGATACGGCTCGCGTGAGCTCTCGTTGCGACTCAATCAAACGCTTTATATGTGACGTCATTGCGTTAAAGGTGGCTGATAGACGTGCGATCTCATCTTGACCAATGACTTGTACTTGAATATCAAGGTTGCCTTTACTCACCTCATTAACACCAACTTGAATCAGCTGTAGCTTGCGCTCAAGTGGGAAAATGAGCGCATAAACACCCAAACTGATTAAAAACATACTAATCAGGATCATACTAATAATCAAATTAAGTGGAAACCAGTTAAATAAGGGTACAGGGCCTATCAAGACTGCCATATCATTGATTTCAGACGGAACCACTATCTTGATGGCCGAGCTACTGGTACTACTATTAGGGTCTTGTAATGAGATGACCACTTCATCGCGGCGTAGGCGTGACATTTGATCTGAATCTAAATCGAGCGTGTTAACAGGCACAAATGCCAGAGGAAAAGAAAATTTCTCCTCAAGTTCGGCCAAGCGTGCACGTTTATCAGACAAGGTGACTTCATAAGACAAATCGTCCAATAAAAAGACCGCAATTGCTCTGACTTGTTGCTCCGTAACCTCCGATATCCGTGCTGTTAGGACATTCTCATTATCCGGCAAGCGATAATAAACATCTGCATACACAGGCTGTTCGACATAACGCACAACGGTATTGTCATTTTCAAAACGTCTCAGCTCGCTTGCGGTAAAATCTATGTCATCAATAGGTATGATTTTAAAATTTGCCCCGAACAAACTACTTGCATCAGACAACCAGTATTCACGCTCTTCTGCAGTGTTTTGGTGAAATACCTTCGCTCACCAAATGAAAAGCCCCCATTGCCATGTTTTCACGGTAGGACTGTACACGCTCCTTATTGATAGTACCCATCAATAACTGCGCAAACAATGCTACGCACAAACAGACTATGAGTAGTCCAGCATAGATACGAACAAAAATACTGTGTTTTAAAGAAGAGACTAATGACATACGTGCCGTGACCAACTTAATAAATAAAAACTGCTGATATCTTATAGCCTATGAGCACTGCTATATTACTAATATCAAGCTCTGTAGAATAGAATGATTAAACGCCAAATAATATACTCAAGTTCATATACCATTATGTTCCATAAAAAACGTGCAAATAGTTTATGTATTTAATCAGCGTCTATAATAATTGCTTAATTAAACCACATAACACCGCATTTAAGTTTAAAAATTAAAATTTAGCCACAAAAAAACCAGCATAATGGCTGGTTTTTTTGTGAAGTGATTCTCAATATTTCATGACTATATGAATCAGTTCGACCTAGTTACCTTCTTTCACGAACAGGTAGCCTTTACTACGTACTGTTTTGATACGTTTTGGGTTCTCTGGATCATCACCGATTTTTGGACGGATACGCGAGATACGTACGTCAATAGAGCGATCTTGACCATCATATTCAATACCGCGCAGGCGCTCAAAGATATCTTCACGCGATAAAATGCGACCAGCATTCGATGCAAGTAACCATAATAAATCATATTCGGCGCTAGTAAAATCTACCAGCTCATCACTAAGCGTGACTGAACGACCACCGTTATCGATGACCAACTCACCAAACTCTAGACGCTGTGGCACATCTTCTGATGGTGCATTTTCTGAGCGGCGCAATAACGCACGAATACGAGCTAATAGTACGCGCGGCTGGGCGGGTTTGGCAACATAATCATCAGCACCCATCTCAAGGCCGAGTACTTGATCCATGTCTTCAGTACGGGCAGTCAACATCAGAATTGGATTTTGATAATGCGGACGCACTTCACGGCATACGGTCAGACCATCGCTACCAGGAAGCATAACATCAAGTACGACCATGTCTGGTTGCTCATTGACGATACGGCGAATAGCGCGGTTACCATCAGTTTCAATTGCTACTTCTAAACCATTTTTGACCAAGTAATCTTGAGTCAACATGGCCAGACGCTCATCATCTTCAACAATCAAGATTCGGGGGTGTTGTCTTCTTCAGTCGTTGTCATTGTTATATCCTCTAATACATCTAAATTAAAAGCAGTAAAAGTAAGAGCGGTAAAAATTAATAGCACCATAAAGTGGCACAATCGATGTTCGTATAGCTGTTACAAACTTAGCAGCACAGTATACTATTAAACCTATCGCTTGCTATACTATAGCTGATAGTCGTTAACAAAACCTATAAACTATACCGAATAAAACTTTAGTTTACGTCCAAGAATAAAGTGATTTATCCTCTACTGGCTAATCGTTTTATTCTGATTTGCCAATCACTGCCTAAATACATATAAATTGTCAAAATGAGTGATACATTACGCTTACATGCGCTCAATCATCACTCCCTATTTACAATGTTTCATTGTCTAATATAACGACATATTACGATTGTCGCCAGTCACTTTTGGACAAATTCTCATATTATTTTATGTGACAATGGATGAGTGGCTATATTTTAAAGAAGACATGAATGATGGATTCATCTATTTGAATTTAGTGAATTTAGCTTGAAAAAACTGACAATAAAAAACCCATAGGCACAAAAAAACAGTCCATAAAGGACTGTCTTATTGTTGCTTGAGGATCCAAGCTAAAAATATCTAACCAAGACTCTGCTTTACGCGCGGTTTTTGTACTTGCGAATAGTTTGTAATTGTCCAACCGACTCTGCAAGCGACGCTAAAGCTGCATTGGTTTGTAGTGTATCAGACTGATTGACCAGCATTTGCTCTGCTTTTTTGCGTGCTTCAACGATTTTGCTTTCGTCAAGATTGTGCGCACGCATAGCGGTATCAGCCAATACAGTTACCATTTTTGGTTGTACTTCTAGTACACCACCTGAAACATAAATGATTTCTTCTTCGCCGTTTGCTTTTTGCACTCGCATTGCACCCGGTTTTAGCAAAGTAATCAGCGGTGTGTGACCTGGCAATACACCAATCTCGCCTTCGGTACCAGTAGCTATTAACATGCTAATTTCGCCTGAATACAACTCTTCACGAGCACTTACGACGCGACATTGTAACGTTGCCATACTTAACTCCCTTACCATCAAAGCGCAATCAAAAAACAGTAAACACTGCGATGCGTTACTAAAGAGTAGATATAAAATTTATATTATACCTACTCATTAACTCATGCTCATACAACTTACGCTGCAGAAGACTTCATTTTTTCAGCTTTAGCAACAACTTCATCGATGCTACCAGCCATATAGAATGCTTGTTCTGGCAGGTCATCATACTCACCTGCGATGATTGCTTTAAAGCTAGCAATGGTATCGCGTAGTGGTACGTATTTACCAGGTGCACCCGTAAAGACTTCAGCGACGTGGAATGGCTGAGACAAGAAGCGCTGAATCTTACGAGCGCGATAAACAACCAATTTATCTTCTTCTGATAGCTCATCCATACCCAAGATAGCAATGATGTCTTTAAGCTCTTTATAACGCTGCAATACTTCCTGAACACCACGAGCAACGTTGTAATGCTCTTCACCGATAACTTGTGGATCTAGCTGACGCGACGTCGAATCTAGTGGATCAACCGCAGGATAGATACCCTGTGATGCGATATCACGGCTTAGTACGACTGTTGCATCCAAGTGAGCAAACGTTGTAGCAGGTGATGGATCGGTCAAATCATCCGCAGGTACGTATACCGCCTGAACTGAAGTAATCGAACCTGACTGCGTTGACGTAATACGTTCTTGCAGTAAGCCCATCTCTTCAGCGAGTGTTGGCTGATAACCAACCGCTGATGGCATACGGCCAAGTAGTGCCGATACTTCTGTACCCGCTAGTGTATAGCGGTAGATGTTATCAACAAACAACAGTACGTCACGACCTTTGCCAGTAACAGGATCTTTGGTATCACGGAAGTACTCAGCCATGGTCAAACCAGACAGTGCAACGCGTAAACGGTTACCTGGTGGCTCATTCATCTGGCCATATACCATTGCTACTTTAGACTTACTAAAGTCTTCAGTGTTTACAACGCCAGCTTCCTGCATTTCGTGATAGAAATCGTTACCCTCACGAGTACGCTCACCAACACCAGCAAATACTGATAAACCTTCATGTTTTAGAGCGATGTTGTTGATCAGCTCCATCATGTTAACGGTCTTACCAACACCAGCACCACCGAACAGACCAACTTTACCACCTTTAGCAAACGGGCAAAGTAGATCAATAACTTTAATACCCGTCTCTAGTAGCTCAGTGCTGTTTGATTGCTCAGCATAACTTGGTGCTTCACGGTGGATAGACCATTTATCGTCAGCAGTAACAGGACCTTCTTCATCGATAGGACGACCAAGAACATCCATGATGCGACCTAGCGTACCAGTACCTACAGGCACAGAAATCGGTGCACCAGTATTAGTAACAGGTAGGTTACGCTTTAAACCTTCGGTTGAACCCATTGCAATAGTACGTACGATACCATCACCTAGCTGTTGCTGTACTTCTAGGGTGGTTTCGGTACCATCTACTTGCAAGGCATCAAAAATTTGAGGAACTTCATTACGGTTGAACTCAACGTCAAGAACCGCGCCAATAATCTGTACAATACGACCGCTACTCATTGCGTTCTCCTTGAACTTCTATATATAGGTGTAGTCAATTATGAAACAGCAGCAGCACCGCCAACGATTTCCGAGATTTCTCGGGTAATCGCCGCTTGACGCAGCTTGTTATAAACCAACTGTAAATCGTTAATAAGGTCACCAGCATTATCTGTTGCCGCTTTCATCGCGACCATACGTGAAGACTGCTCAGAGGCAATGTTTTCCATTACCGCTTGATAAACAATCGACTCGATATAGCGACCAAGCAATTCATCAATCAACGTCTTGATGTCAGGCTCGTAGATATAATCCCAGCTAAGTTCTGTCTGTAGACCACTGTCTTCATCATCAAATGACTGCTCTGGTAGAGGTACCAACTGATTAACCGTTGGCTTCTGAGTCATCGCATTGACGAATCGGTTGTAGACCACATAGATACGGTCAAGTTTACCGTTACTGTAGTCCTCAAGCATGGCTTGAACCGGTGCATTTAATTGCTCAAACGTTGGTTTGTCACCATAATCGGTCACAGCCGATGTAACATTACCACCAAAGTTTTTGAAGAAGCTGACACCTTTGGCACCGATGACTGCAAACTCAGCTTGTACTGACTGATCTTGATAATCTTGGATACTTTTAGTTAAAGCTTTGAATAAGTTAATATTCAAACCACCCGCTAGGCCACGGTCAGAGGTGATGACAATATAGCCAACCTTATTGACTGGACGCGATACCATATACGGATGTTTGTAGTCTGATGAGGCATGCACCAAATGTGAAATAACCCGGCGCATACTATCAGCATACGGGCGACCCACTTCCATGCGCTCTTGAGCACGGCGCATCTTACTCGCTGCTACCATTTGCATCGCACGAGTGATTTTCTGGGTGCTTTTAATACTGGTGACTTTGGCACGTATCTCTTTTAAGCTTGCCATAATGATTCCAATATAAGAGGGTTAAAAAGCATTGGCGCATGCAACAATCATTTGATATACAACATCACTTTTATAGAATAACATTTTATATCTTGTGGCATTACGCGATCTAATACCGGTCATGGTTAAGACAGTGGCGCCAATATCTAGTCAGACAACGCGCCACTTTTCAAACGACAGTCATAACCACTTCGGCTTAACCCATTAAATTAATAACTGTGATTTTGTTTAAAGGTCTCTAACGCTGACTTTAAACGACCTGCGATATCATCATTGTAGTTCGCAGTGTCATCAATCTCACGCATCAATTCACTTTGTTCATCATGCATATAACGCAAGTAGGCTTCCTCAAAAGAACCAATCTTCTCGACTGGTACGTCAGCTAAAAAGCCTTCGTTTGATGCATAGATAACCGCTGCTTGCTCAGAGATTGACATTGGCTGATACTGCTTTTGCTTCATCAATTCAGTAACACGCTCACCATGATCAAGCTGTTCGCGAGTGGCGTCATCAAGATCTGAGGCAAACTGAGCAAATGCTGCTAGTTCACGATACTGAGCCAGTGCGGTACGAATACCACCAGAGAGCTTTTTGATGATCTTAGTCTGAGCAGAACCACCAACACGCGATACCGAGATACCAGCGTTGACTGCTGGACGGATACCTGAGGCGAATAAGCTAGACTCTAGGAAGATCTGACCATCAGTGATCGAAATGACGTTGGTTGGTACGAATGCAGATACGTCACCAGCTTGTGTTTCGATGATTGGTAGTGCGGTTAAAGAACCAGTTTTACCTTTCACTTCACCGTTAGTGAACTTTTCTACGTAATCCGCGTTTACGCGTGATGCACGCTCAAGTAAACGTGAGTGTAAATAGAATACATCACCAGGATAGGCTTCACGACCTGGCGGACGACGTAGCAATAGTGAAATCTGGCGATAAGCAACGGCTTGCTTTGATAAATCATCAAATACAATCAGTGCATCTTCACCGCGATCACGGAAGTATTCGCCCATCGTACAACCTGAGTAAGGCGCGATATACTGTAGTGCTGCAGGCTCCGACGCTGAAGCTACCACAACAGTGGTGTATTCTAGTGCGCCAGTTTGCTCAAGCTTACGTACCACGTTAGCGATGGTCGAACGTTTCTGACCGATAGCCACGTATATACACTTAATGCCTGAAGCTTTCTGTGCGATGATCGCATCGATAGCCATTGCTGTTTTACCAGTCTGACGGTCACCAATGATAAGCTCACGCTGACCACGACCGATTGGGATCATAGTATCAACGGCTTTATAACCAGTCATCACTGGCTGATCTACTGACTGACGATCGATAACACCAGGGGCGATCTTTTCAACTTTGTCAGTCATCTTGGCATCGATAGGACCTTTGCCATCAATAGGATTACCCAAAGCGTCAACAACACGGCCTAGCAGCTCAGGACCTACGGGTACTTCAAGAATGCGACCAGTACAATAGGCTTTTTGACCTTCTTGTAATTTTAGGAAGTCACCTAGTACTACTGCACCAACAGAATCACGCTCTAAGTTAAGCGCCATTCCGTAGACTTCACCTTCAAACTCAATCATTTCGCCGTACATGGCATCTTCAAGACCATGAATCTGCACGATACCGTCAGATACTTTGACAATCGTGCCTTCATTCTTTGCAGTTGCACCCGCATCAAGGTCTTGAATACGCTGCTTAATCAGGTTACTGATTTCCGCTGGATTCAATTGTTGCATTGCCTTGTTTCCTTTAATTTATGATAACCCGCCCACTGACTCAAATGCTCTTACTGTCACGCAGACATTATATGACTGCGTCGATAAATGGCATTAGGCAGTTAGCTGTGTTTTTAACTGTTGTAACTTGCCGCGCATCGAATCATCAATGACTTTATCACCGACTTTGATTGTAGCGCCTGCCAATAAACTTGGATCCACTGATTCATGAATGACTATGCTTGCATTTAGTGATGTAGCAAGACGCGTTTGTAGCATTTGACGCTGTTCATCAGTCAATGGGTAGGCAGAAGTCACATATGCGTCAAGCTGCTTTAAGCTTATTGCCTTGTGACGGCGATAATGCTCATAAACTTCAGGAAGCAGCGCCAGACGCTCTTGTTGCGCCAACTGCTTAACAAAATTATTGAGCTGGGGTGATACTTTAGGGTAGCTAATACTGTTACCGTAGCGAGAACCTTTGCTCTCGCCTAGTAGCTGTTTAAAAGCAGAGTCGCTATCACCGGCTACTTGTGAGTCATAAAGATCGACCAAAGCAGCTGACTTATGCTCAGCAGAAACAGCTGGATTGTCTAGCCAAGTACTGAACGACTTGTCATTGACAACAGTGCTAGCGACAAGTAAGAAATCTTCCCACTCGTGTACAGCGCCGTTTTCATTGGCATAGTCAAACGCGGCTTTAGCGTACGGTCGTGCTAAGGTTGATAAGTCAGCCATTATATCCTCACAATTACAGCTTCGCCGCCAGTTGGTCTAACATACTGGCATGTTTTTGCACATCGACTTTGTCTTGCAAAATCTTCTCTGCACCAAGTACAGCCAGTTCAGCAACTTGGGCACGTAATGATTCACGCGCTTGATTGATTTCTTGGTCGATAGACGCTTGCGCTTGTTGACGAATGCGCTCGCTTTCCGCTTGGGCTTGCGATTTTGCATCTTCGATGAGCTGATTGGCACTCTTGTTTGCTTGCTCGATTAGAGCGGCAGCCTTGGTCTTTGCAAGATCAAGTTCCTGCTGGACATTTTGCTCCGCGGTTGCCAAATCTGCTTTTGCTTTTTCTGCGGCATTCAAACCTTCAGAGATTTTGCGCTGACGCTCATTGATGGCACCGATAAGTGGTGGCCACACGAATTTCATGCAAAAAACCACAAATATTGCAAAAGCAATGGCTTGACCGACGAGGGTAAAATTGATATTCACGTGATCACCTCTTTGTTAATGAAAAATCAGTTTCATTGATCATGTTTGGTAGTCAAATCTTGACTATATTTAATGGAAAACCCTTGAGCACCAAACATGTACAACTGAGCTTTCGGATTAACCTGCTAGAGGGTTAGCGAACAACAATAGCATAGCAATACCAACACCGATCATCGGAATAGCATCCAAAAGACCTGCTACGATGAACATACGAGTTTGCAACTGTGAGCCAAGCTCTGGTTGACGAGCAACGCCTTCTAAGAATTTACCACCTAGAATAGCAAAACCAATACCTGTGCCAAGTGCGCCAAGACCGATAAGTAGTGCTACTGCGATAACTGTGTAACCACCTAATACTGGATCCATTGATGTATCCTCATTTACCTATTGAATGTCTAATTAATGTTCAGTTGATGATGCAAGCGACATATAAACTATCGTCAGCATCATGAATACGAACGCTTGAAGTGTAATAACTAAGATGTGGAAGATAGCCCACGGTACCGATAACGCCCATTGAATCCAAAACGGCATTAGAGCAATCAGTATGAAAATCAATTCCCCAGCATACATGTTACCAAACAGACGCAAACCGAGTGATACAGGTTTTGCTATTAAGGTAACTGCTTCTAGGATGAAGTTGATCGGGATCAAAATCGCTTGTACGATTGGGTTTTTGGCACTAAATGGATGCAGTGTTAACTCACCGATAAAGCCGCCCAACCCTTTTTCTTTAATGCTATAAAAGATAATCAGTGCAAAGACAGAGAACGACATGCCAAGCGTGATGTTAGGATCAGTCGTTGGAACAATCTTAAAGAAAACATGATGGGGATCATGACCCATAGCAGCGCCAACTTGGCCAGCTAAACCTGGAATAAAATCAACAGGGATCAAATCCATCAAGTTCATCAAGAAGATCCAAACAAAATAGTCAACGCCAATGGCGCGATCAATTTTGATGTACCACTATAAGAATCACGAACGTTGTTATCAACAAACTCAACGATCATCTCAACCGCTGCTTGAGTTTTACTTGGTACGCCTGAAGTAACCTTTTTGGCAACCATCCAAAAGATGGTACAAAATAAAATACCCAGACCCACTGACCAGAGCATAGAATCAAGATGGATAGCGTTAAAGCCCATTTGCGCTGCTTCTTCAGCAGTATGAGCGACTTTCCAACCTTCGCCCGGCAGATAACCGTACGTCCAATTCGTTAAGTGGTGAGAGATATATTCTGATGATGTTTGCTCGGATGCCATAATGTAAGCTTCTTATTAATCAACGATTTAATCAACTACCAAAAATATGGTTGTCATCTGATGGGGTTTGTTATTTCTATTTGCCCTGCAATTAAGCAAACAAATAAATCATACTAAAAGCACCCATGTAACCAACAACATCCAACCCATAGTTCTATTACTAATGCTATATTTGATAACTTGACATAAATTTTAGCTATCAAAAAGGGCTTATGATAACTCAGTAATAGCCCTTGCATGTATACGCAAAATTATTATATATGTGCTTGTCTACTGGCCGTTTTTTACGACCGGCGCTTAGTGCAGCGCTTATAAACAAAATATTTAGCTGTCTATATTAATGCAGCGTAGTATTCGTGTAAAGTCAATTATGATTTTATTATCCAATGTATGAATAAGTTAGCTGACAATAACGGCTACTAATATAGTTAGTCGTCCATAACTAAACTGTAAAAATTTAATCATCAATGATATTAGTAGCTAAATTGACTCTACCCTATCATTGTGTCGTTGCATACTACGCCTCATATAAAGGCTCATACTTCGATTTTTATAATCAATGGTGCTGTCATGGGACAGTTTTGTACTTTGACTTTTTGAACTAGTCATAGAGAAGTTGGACGGCAGGGTGACTTGCCATTACTATGAATAAATTATCTATGTAGTGATCATTTATTAGCGCTAGCGTATATGCCACAACATCCAACTGTGACTAATTTGCATTACCATAAAACCGATAAATAGCGCAGGTGCCGATAGGGGTTGTACGGTAATAAAAATTAGTGCGAAACCAAACACAGTCAATAGCCATTTAGCCATCTGACCTCGATATAGCTGGCTAACGATATGTTGGCGCGCGCGATATCCAGTGTACCAAAAGATAAAAAAAGCAAAAACAACTTGAGTCGTAAAACTGAGCAGCGCACCAATGGCGGCGCTTTTTGCTACAGTAAGCTCACTACGTAACCAAATCGTATCTATAATCCAAGCAATAATGATAAGGATAAACAATATCCATGCTTGCCGTTTGATATAGATGCCTATTTTATCTTTTTGCGTGCGTTTGGCAGGCTTGGTCATCGATATTCCTATAGCCTTTCAGCATTGGGATAATATAGCATACTTACATCACTTTTATCCGTAAATGACTTACTCTACAGGCATTATCTTTAAACCAAAATAAAACGCCACTTATTATAAGGAGACAGCCACTATTAAGCAAGTAAAATATGACTTTTATCAGTCACCTAACGCAACCCACTAGTATTGCTATGTTACGTAGCCGTACCAGATACTTGAAAAACAGCTGTCTCACTCTTTTTAAAACTTTAGCTTATAGAACAACCCTAACGAATAGATTCCTATTCTAGGATATACATTGGTGGATTTGCTGAGCCATTTCTGTCCATCCTTCTACAAAGTCTTCGCTATCGCTCATGTCTTCGATTTGGACAGTGGTATTGATAGGCTGCAATTTGACAAGCAATCCTTTGCTAGCGGTGCTCTGATTGACTAAGCACATTTGTTTGGTTGGACGATTATCATTAAGCCAGCGCAATTGACTTGCTTTTGGAGCAAGGTGATGGTCTGGGCTTAAGCTACCTGCCAGCTTTATTTTTGTGGCATTTTCAATATATTGATAGGCATCGTGATAGGCCCAATAAGGACGCTGTTTTTGTGTGGATTGCTGTATTTTCGCTACAGCATTGTCCATACGCTGTGCAAATTTTTGGCGTTGGCTTGGTAGGTACTTTTATACTCTGGATTGGCATGGCTATGAATAACAGCTAAGGCACGAGTAATGGCCTTTGCATTTTCAGGATCGAGCCAGATATGTGGATCAAACGTGCCCGCAATAGGCTTTCCTTGAATATCACGAAGAGGATGCCGAGTAAAAGCATCAAAAGCAAATAAGTCAATGGCATTAGGTGCCATCTCTAAACTGCCAGTCAGGCTGTTTTCTAATGAGGGACCAAACCAAACCACAAATTTACTGTCTTGAATGGCTTTCTTATCACTTGGACTAATACTGCCATGATGCCCCACATCGCCAGCTTGTAAAATTTGGTTAGCAGAAGGTGTGCCTTCCGTTACGGCTTGACTGAGTAAAAACATGGGATGATTGCTGACACTGACCGTTGCTGCGTGCGCGCTTAATGTAAAAGAGCCTAAGACTACCAATCCTGTAATCAGTAAGCGCTGTAACGTAATGATTGAGCGTCGTAAATAAGTAAAAGCAGAGTTCATGGTAAGCTCTTTAATCAATGAGTAACAAAGTTATGAGTCACAGTGTCGTGCCGCATCATTGGATAAAAAATGATCAATATATATAAGCGATGTGGAGACAACTGATTCGATTTCACGTTTATTATGTTATACTATAACAATAGAAAACGCTATCATAAAAAACGTCATGCGATTACCATGCTATTTTGGGAGCCTGTACTATGTCTACTACCTCATCGAATTGCGAACATTTACATGATGTGCAAGATTTGACTCCGCATGACGTTATTGAACGCTTAGCAGCAGCAAAAGAGCACTGTCGTCTAAGTGGGGCACGTTTTACCCCTTGCGCCAGCAAATATATCAGCTGGTTTTAGAGTCTGATCAACCTGTTGGTGCTTATGACTTAATCACGCAATTGCAGCAAATGCGCCTCTTTGAGATGGATGATAGTGATACGCTAAAAGCATCTGGCTTATCAAAGCAATCTGTAGAAAAACCATCAACCAAAAAGCGAGCGCCAAAAATGTTGCGCCGCCGACGGTTTACCGCAGCTTAGAGTTTTTACTAAGTGAAGGGGTTGATTCATCAATTAACGTCTATCAATGCTTATGTTCCTTGCTGCCATCCCAGAGCACAGCACACAGCTGCCTTTTTAATCTGCGATCAGTGCCAGCGAGTTCAAGAATGTAGCAGCTTACCAGTACAAGAAATGATGAGTTTCGCTGAACAAGATGTCGGTTTTACGGTTGAGCGTAGTGTTATTGAGCTGAGTGGTCGTTGCCAAGTTTGCCAGTAAGATTTATTGAGGCTCTTTGGTTGCCTGAAAAGTACGTCGCTGTCCTTGATTGTTTATTTGTATTATCCATTTACCTATTCGTTGTTATCCTATGAGCCTGTCTACCTCACCCCTCTAACCAGTCGACTACTGCTATTGTGAATAGTAGTACCACGAATGAAGCTGGCAAACTGCTGAGCTTGAACGACGTCAGCTACCATATCGGCCACCAACGTTTGCTCTCACATATTGATATCGATATTGCAATCAATGAGACCGTCAGTATTATCGGACCTAATGGTGCGGGTAAGTCAACGTTGGTCAAGCTTATTTTGGGTCTGATCGAATCCACAAAAGGCAGTATCACAGCTCATCAACAGCTACAGTTTGGCTATGTACCGCAGCGATTCGCTGTGCCACCCATATTGCCGCTGCGCGTCTGCGATTTGTTGGGACAAGCAGATAAGAGACGCCTTACCGCTGAGCAGCGACAGTTTATCTTTGATAATTTATCACTAACGCATTTATTGTCACGACAAATGCTGCAATTATCAGGTGGTGAGACGCAGCGAGTGCTACTGGCAAGGGCGCTATTAGATAAGCCCAATTTACTTATTCTAGATGAACCGATGCAGGGTCTCGATCCTGATACCGAGGTTTGGTTATATCAATTTATCGATGAGTTGCCGGAGTTTTTGCGCTGTGCGATGCTGGTAGTATCACATGATCTGCACTGGGTAATGAAAGGCAGTCGCCGTGTCATTTGTCTCCAACAAGCACATTTGCTGTGAAGGGACAACCAAGCGAGCTTGCTATGAGCTCTGAGTTTCAAAAGCTATTTGGTCATCATTATGAGCAGCCATATGTGCATCAGCCACATGCTTGCGAGCATCATGCACCAAGCGAGCTATAACGATAATGACCAAAAACAATGATGAACTAAATCGAAAATAGCTAACATCAAATTCGTTAAAGCCAGCGTTACCAGACCGATAGACAGCACTAACTTTTCTTATAAAAATTTTACGGACACTTCTTATGACCGCTTGGTTAGCCATTATTGCACCTGCTTGGATCGCTGGCAGTATTTTAGCCCTACTATCAGCGCCTTTAGGATGCTTAGTCTTGTGGCGACGCATGGCATTCTTTGCCGATGCTTTAGCACATGGTACCTTGCTTGGAGTCGCACTTGCTGCTTGGTGGCAGTTGCCCATGGGTATAGGTGTGGCATTGGTTAGTGCAGCGGTGGTGCTGTGTCTGGTACTGATGGATGATGACCGTCTGCCAGCTGATGCCGTGCTTGCGGTGGTAGCCGTCACGCTGTTGTGTTTGGGGCTATTGACTTTAACGCAGCTGACCAATCAACAAGCCAATGTCTTGGGGTTTTTATTTGGCAATTTACTTGAACTGGACTGGGCGGATTTGCCACTACTCGCTGGTAGTGTACTGGCTGGGTTGGGGCTACTATTGTATATTTGGCCCGCTCAAATAAAACTTGCAACTCATGAAGCATTAGCTCGCATTCAAGGCATTAACCCGACCCGCCAGCGACTATTTTTTATGGGTGTTCTTGCAGGGTTCTGTGCGATTGCGCTACAAGCTGTTGGAAGCTTATTGATCAGTGGTTTATTGGTATTACCTGCACTAACGGCACGCTTATGGTCTTCATCACCAAAACAAATGGTGATCACAGCGTTTATCATTGCGCAGCTCGGCGTGACGCTTGGCGTGTGGGGAAGTATCTGGCTAGATATCCAGACTGGACTCTCTATCGTATTGATATTAGCGATATTGTTTTTTATCGCGCTAATGATTTCGAAGCTAGCCAAAATAAAATTTCGGTCAGCGCGCTAGCGTGCTGATATATAGGCTATAGCAGCATTATACATCTGCTTTAGTCAACTTTATTTCATTGATATCACTAGAGCTTTCATTGGCTTTATGTTATAAACTTGCTTTGCCATTATTTGTACCGATTCACTATATGACTCGTCATTAATTAGTGTTAATAATAGATTAGGGCGTGTTGAACATTCACAAATAGGCACTGCTGATCGCTAAAATTGTTCCAGACAAGGCACAAAGCGACGATAATGCAGATGCCTTAGCGAGATTTGTAACGCAGTATGGGGCAATTTTAGCATCAGTCCCAACGATAAACGGGGGACAGGACTCTTTTTGCCGCTTCATCGTTAAAAATAAGCGCTTAGAATGACTAAACTTATTATTTTTAACATCGAATCGCCTAAAAAATAGTCGCTGTCAGTGCCATGGTCGAATGTTCAACACGCCCTAATATAATTTTTGAAAATAGTAGATCATTTATCCATATTCGTTCTCACAATGACCATTGTTTTGATTCGATAAGGGACCGACCCAATGCCGAACTATCCCGTCAATAAAATCAGCACGTCCGATGAACAGATAAATATTTTACAAATCACTGATTTGCATCTATCTACGCCTGTCGCTGCTGATACTGACAGTAGTCATGTCAATGAAGTGGGTGATTGTCAGCGTAATTTTGAAGCTGTACTGCAGCAAGCACTGAGTGAAGATATTCGCTGTGATTTGATTATCGTGACTGGCGATCTGGTCAGTAAAGTAAAGCCCGCCACCTATGACCATATTTTTGCCGTACTACAGGCAACTCAAATTCCCTTTGTATGTATCGCTGGCAATCACGATGTGACTGATGAGAATGGTGAAGACTTGCCGTTTTTTCAGCGGACACTCATTGCCCAGCCTGCTGACTCACGCTTACTCAGTCGGCACATCATTGAGAGTGATCACTGGCAGCTACTGTTATTAGACTCGTCTATCACAGGGAAAGTGGCAGGTGAGATAACCACTACAGATATTGATTGGTTATGCAAACGGCTTGAGGCATGTGATAAGCCTGCGCTTATCGCCCCACACCATCACCTCATCCCAGTAGATTCTGACTGGATTGACACCCATATGGCGCAAAACGCTGAAACTTTTTGGGAGTATATGGCGCCTTTTGAGCATTTACAGGTAATCATTAGCGGTCATACTCACCAAGAGCAGATTCGTCATCGTCAAGGTGTGACTGTTTATAGCACACCATCTACCTGCTATCAATTTAAACCTTATTCGCATGATTTTGCTTACGATGAAGCTTGCTTGCCTGGTTACCGCTGGTTGCAATTAGCCAACAATGGAAAGGTTGCAAGCTGGATTGAAAGACTGGATACTTAATGCCCATATTTATTGGTGCATAAAATAGCTATAGCGCTTACACGTCAAGGATTTAGCACCTATTAACTGAAGTGGCACTAGAGAGTAGATTAAGCAAAAATGAGATCAGGGATAAAAAATAACTTCATTATTATTAAAAACAATGATACAACTTGTAAAATGAAGCGAAATGACCTGATATCTCACATTAGTCAGCAATATAGTAGCTAAAATCGTTTTTCACAGTCAGTCATTTACCACATGATTGCAGCCATGCTATTGAACGAAAATTTTGCATCGCAGTATACCTAAGCAATGGTGTGTCGATACCGATAGACCAGCATAACGATATTATTTGATCAGCTGTGTTACTTGTGTTACCAAGTGGTAAAACGTTTGATAAAAGGACAAATTATAGCGTTTGTAAAACTGATAACGTCTTGTCTTTTGATACGTCGTTTTATTGAATTAATTTGAAAAAGTAGGATACCTATATGAGCACCGTGACCACAAATCCAAGTGAAGTCAAGTTTACTCCTTATGTGCCAGCCCCAGACGAAGAGTATATGTCTGATGCACAGTTAGAGCATTTTAAGGCGATTTTGTTGGAATGGAAAAACCAACTGATTGGCGAAGCGGATCGTACCAAAAGCTACATCCAAGACGAATCAAGCGCCATGCCTGATATCAATGATCGTGCCACTCAAGAAGAAGAGTTTGCCCTTGCTTTACGCACACGTGACCGTGAACGCAAACTTATCCGCAAAATCGACAAATCCATATTGGAAATCGAAAATGATGACTATGGATTTTGTGAAACTTGTGGCGTAGAAATCGGTTTGCGCCGTCTAGAAGCACGTCCAACCGCAACCCAATGTATCGACTGCAAGACCTTGTCTGAGATTAAAGAACGCCAAAACCAAGGCGCTTAAATCAGATAGAACTAAGATGACTGTAAAACAAAGCGACCCTATGAGTGGTCGCTTTTTGCATTTTAGACGACCGTTTAGATGACTGCCTCTTCACGCAAACGCTCCCCCTACTCTGTGTTAAGTAGAGGGAGCGTTGGTGAAATGTTGCCTTTGCTCACGAAACAATCTCATTTAATAAATATCTTTTGGACCTGATTTTTATTATTCTATCTGTATTATTTTTATCGATAGCCATTTATTGTGAAAACTATTCCTACTGATACGCCATCTCACACCAAATCATCCCAGCCTATTGGCCGCTTTGCCCCTTCACCAACGGGTGAGTTGCACCTTGGTTCTTTGACCACGGCACTTGCAAGCTTTTGCCATATCAAATCGCTCGGTGGACAGTGGCTGCTGCGTATCGAAGATACCGACACCGAGCGCTGTGATAGACAGTTTACTGAACAGATTTTGATGGACTTAGAGGTGCTTGGGTTGCACTGGGACGGTGATGTCATTTATCAGTCTGAACGTATTGATATTTATAACGAATACTTGTCTTCATCGTTACGCCCATTGACCTACGGCTGCCAGTGCTCACGCAAATACCTAGAGCAATATTGGGCGCAAGAGGAAATTAATAGACATCACAATAATGCTAACTTAACACAACCATGCAATCAAACGCAGCCAAACAGACAGCGTTACCCACGACGCTGTGTTGCATCTGGCCTTGATAGGCAACAGCATAAATTACGTATACAGCTGCCAGACTATAAAATTGGCTTTCACGATGGTATCCAAGGACTGCAATGGGACAATCCGCAGCAGACACTAGGAGATATGGTGGCTCGTCGTCAAGACGGTATGATCAATTATATACTGGCAGCCAGCATTGATGACGGCCTACAACAGGTAACTCATATCATGCGTGGTTTGGACATTTTACCCATGACCACAGCACAGATCAGTATCATGCAGGCGGCACAACTGCCAACCATCGACCATTGGTATCATTTACCATTAATCAATAATGCTGACGGTCAAAAGCTCTCTAAGCAAAATCTTGCGCAGCCAATTGATACCCTCAGACCCAAGCCGTCTCATTACTCATGGATTAGAGCTACTCCAGCAACCAAAGGTCGATATCGACACACCAGCCAATATGCTCAAGCAAGCAATTGCTCAATGGGACAATACGCCGCTACGAGGGAAGCAGCAGTTGAATTCGCCTTATTGAAGATAACTAAAAAGCAACTCACAAAAAAATAGATAGCAAAAAGCGCCACTGTTTGCGGCGCTTTTTTAGTGCTTGATCATAGAATGTATAGACTAATTTAAACTTTTTAGTAGTAGCGGCATTGGCTCTTTTCAATCTCAGGACTTTCTTTATATATTTTTAATAATAAAGCCACCATCATCAAGCTAATCAACATTGAAGAACCGCCATAACTAAAGAATGGCATGGTGAGACCTTTGGTAGGAATGGCACCCATGTTCATCGCCGCATTAATAATCGTCTGCGCAATAAACACCACACCGATACCGAACGCGGTATAGCTCATGCGCATTTGGCGACGTTTTAGCGCGTTGTAACTGATACGCATCGCACTACCGATAATCAATGCTTCAAGTATCAATACCATACTGACACCAACAAAACCCAATTCTTCACCCGTAATCGCCAATAAAAAGTCAGTATGCGCCTCAGGCAAATGCGACAGTTTTTGCACGCTTTCGCCATAACCAACCCCGGTAAACTGTCCACGGCCAAAAGCAATCAGACTACGTGCCAGCTGATAATCGGTATCCTGCACATCATCAAACGGATCCATGAACGACATCACACGTACCAATCGATACTCTGCCGTGGTCACCATCAACACTGCGCCACCAACGGCTGCCGCACCCAATGCTAAGAAATGCTTATAAGGTGCTCCAGCGATATAAAAAATCGCAAATAGCGTCCCCAAAATAACGACAAAAGAACCAAAATCTGGCTGCGACAATAGCAGTATCGTTATCAGTACCACCACTAGCATAATGCGTAAAAAAGCCGTCTAGGCCATTACGAACCTCAAAAGAGCGGCGCACCACAAAATCAGAGACAAACACAATCATGACAAGCTTAGCCAACTCGGCTACCTGAAAGTTAAAGCCTCCCAGCGTGAGCCAGCGCTTAGAGCCGTTAATGGGTGTACTAAACAGCGTTGCCACCAGCAAAATACCAGTAATACCCAACAAAAGAAACTGCGTTTCAGTCTTATATAGCGTCCGTAACGACACACCATAATAAGGGATAATGGCGACGATTAACCCAATCGTCATGTAAAGTAGCTGATTATTGAAAAATACAGCTCCGTCATACCGCGACTGAGCGCAAAAGGAATAGAAGCAGAAGCCACCATCAGCAGACTAAGTACCATCATGCAACCTACGCTCGATAGTAAAATTGCGCGCGCTGATGGCATAGAAAGCACACCATCTGAGCCAGAGGCTTGCTTGGTTTTGGGCGAAGAACGAAAAAAAGAAGAGAGCGCCATAATTTTATATACACTAACAAACGAAAAAACACGGCGTCTATGAAACGCCACCGTTTAAAAAAATCATAAAGTAAATCTTACTAGATAGACGATGATAAAAACCCTCAATCATCAAAAAATGCTTGAGCAATCATTTATCTAGCAATCAGAGTCATTACGGTCGACAGTAGCAGCAATTTATAAGCAAAACAATCATTTATACGAGAAATACTGCTTTGGTTAATAAGTAACTCACGTGCTACTACACCATCTAAGCTAATCTGTTCGAGCCCATAGCCATTTAAAACTTTTAACTGATAATCGTGCTGTCTGATTGTGCCGTGTCTAACTGAGCAACCAATCGACTGAAATGCTCACCGCGAGCCGCATAACCACTGTATTGATCAAAACTGGCACAGGCAGGTGACAACAATACCGCTTGCACTTGCGATAGGCTGCTGGCAGTGACTTGCTGAATAGTGACAAAGGCGTTTTCTAATGTTTGGCATTGATGCAATGCGACATCGTCGCTGATCTTGGCGGCGCGTAAATGCTGCTCAATCTGCTTGCCATCCTCACCAATAAACAGCACTTGGCTGACATACTGATTGATAAAGGGCGTCAACTCGCCAAACTGCTGGCCTTTACCTTGCCCGCCTAAAATCAATAATAGCTTACCATCTTTTGGTGCATAGACCGCGCCTAGCCCTTCGATAGCAGCCATGGTCGAGCCAATATTGGTGCCTTTAGAATCATCAAAATAGTCGATATTAGCAAAGCTCCCTACATACTGGCAGCGATGCTCAAGACCTGTGAATTGCTGTAACGTTTCGAGCATACTCAAGGGGCAAACCTGCAAGCTCACCGAGCGCTAAAGCTGCTTGCGCGTTTAGCAGATTATGACGTCCTTTCATCAACAGTTTGTCTGCGGACAGTAACCTTTCTGTACCACGCGCAATAAATGTTTGACCTTCCCCATCTGTTATCAGGCCGTACTGTCCTTTGTCAGGCGCATGGATGCCAGTACTGATCCTTGGCAGATTGTCTGCAACCAATGGACGGGTGAGTGCATCCTCACGGTTGATGACGACGGACTTAGCGCCTTGGAAAATACGATGTTTGGCCTGATGGTAGCCCAGCATATCACCATGGCGATCGAGATGATCTGGCGACATATTGAGGACAGTAGCAACCTTTGCCCCCAAGTTTGTGACGGTTTCTAGTTGAAAGCTAGATAGTTCTAGCACCGCCAGCTCCATGTTCGTATTATCCAGCAAAGTGAGTGCCGGTATCCCTATGTTGCCGCCCACACCCACATTGATACCAGCGTCTGCTGCCATTTGCCCCACTAAGGTGGTCACGGTGCTTTTGGCATTGGAGCCTGTGATCGCCACGATCGGCACCGTACAAGCCTCACAAAAAGCTGAATGTCGCTGACGACGGGAATATTTGCGTGACGAGCTGCTGCAATGGCAGGTGTGTCAAGCGAGATACCAGGACTGATAATAATGCGGGCAGCTTGCTGCAATAATTCTGCATCAATGTTACCAAACTGACGAACCTCAATCTCATCTGGCAGTTGTGCTGCCAGTGTAGGCGCGACCTGTGCATCTGTTACCGCCACTTGATAGCCTTGTTTGGCAAGATAATGCGCGACCGATAACCCAGACTGTCCCAAACCAACCACGACCTGTAGACCATTACCCTTGTGGATCAAGGTTTCTGTTGCGTTATGAGCGGTCATATCTATTCCTTCTATTGAACGAGCGAGATGTCATCAAGCACACTGATGCGGATAGCGACTCCAAATGACACCGTCGAGATGACAAGCATCATAACGGTATCGTTCAGATTTCGGTACTGATTTTTTATGTGTTTGTGCTATTATTCGCCTATTTTTATATTCAGTGGCTAATGCTATAATAGCTAACTTAATTGATGCGTGACATTGCTATATGATAAAGCAGTTCACCCAAGCATTTTAGTTTATCATGTTGTCACATTAATCGCGCTATTGTCACGTCTCTTTAGCAATGATTCAAGTGTCACAATGGGATGTCAGACCCGCATTCTTTTCTGGCAGATTATTGATTACCCTCTACCGCAGCAAGTGATTGCTGATTCTATGTCTTACGATAGGCCTTTTTTATAGCCTATTTTAAGCAATCTGGTTCAAACCATATTTTAGGTAGTTTTATTGCTCTTATCATCTTTTTGAATATTGATGAGCGTATTTGTGATACCAAAAAAATCAGTAGACATACTTATGATTGACCTTTCACATTCCAACACGGCAACATGACCTGTGCATGTTGACGTAAAAGAAAAAATGAATAGCTATTTTTAGTGACACGATCATTTTATAAATGAGTAATGATTACTTTTTTGCCTCTAACCCTATGTAGTTTACTTATGATATCTTTTGTTGATAACTTGCGTGACGAGTGGTTCTCCAACGTTCGCGGTGACGTTTTATCGGGCTTGGTTGTCGCCTTGGCGCTTATTCCAGAAGCCATTGCCTTTTCTATTATCGCAGGTGTTGATCCAAAAGTCGGCCTATATGCCTCATTCTGTATCGCGGTCGTGATTAGTTTTGTCGGTGGTCGTCCAGGTATGATTTCGGCAGCAACGGGTGCTATGGCCTTAGTCATGGTTGATTTGGTTGCCGATCATGGTTTGCGGTATTTACTGGCTGCGACCTTATTGTGCGGCGTCATTCAGGTCGTCATGGGCATCCTAAAGCTCGGTAATTTGATGCGCTTTGTCTCGCGCTCAGTCGTCATTGGCTTTGTCAACGCACTGGCAATATTGATATTCGCCGCCCAGTTACCAGAATTAAATCCCATGACTGAACGTGTCGGTATGACGGTATATATCATGACGGCTGTGGGTTTGGCAATTATTTATCTGTTTCCACTTATCCCTAAAATAGGCCGTGTGATTCCCTCTCCATTGATTTGTATCGTTGGTTTGACAGCGGTCGCCATGTATATGAATCTTGATATTCGTAACGTCGGTAACATGGGTGATTTGCCAGATTCGTTGCCTGTGTTTTTATTGCCTGATATTCCATTAAACCTAAATACATTGTTGATTATTGCTCCTTATTCTATTGCGCTTGCCATTGTGGGTTTATTAGAGTCTATGATGACTGCGACGATTGTCGATGAGCTGACCGATACGCCAAGTGATAAGAACAAAGAGTGCCGTGGTCAAGGCATAGCTAACGTGGTGTCAGGTTTCTTCGGTGGTATGGCAGGCTGTGCGATGATTGGTCAGTCAATGATTAATGTAAAATCCGGTGGACGCACGCGCCTTTCTACCCTTGATCGCAGGTGTAGTACTGCTTATCATGGTGGTGTTTTTGAGTGAATGGGTCAGCCAAATTCCGATGGCAGCCCTCGTTGCTGTCATGATTATGGTATCGATTGGCACGTTTAACTGGCAATCTATTCGCGAATTCAAAACGCACCCTATGTCATTCAATATAGTGATGCTAGCGACGGTATTGACCACTGTCTTTACGCACAACTTAGCTTATGGCGTTGGTGTTGGCGTGTTGCTATCTGCCTTAGCATTTGCCAATAAGATTGGTCAGTTCTTAACCATATTCAGTGAGTACGATGATAGTAGCAATACCCGTTATTATTATGTTCAAGGACAGGTATTCTTTGCCTCTACGACGCAGTTTTTGAATAGCTTTGATACCAAAGAAGCGGTAGACAGCATTCAAATTGACGTCAGCCATGCACATTTTTGGGACATCAGTGCTGTTGATACCTTGGACAAGCTGGTCATGCGCTTGCAACGTGAAGGTATTAATGTCAAAGTGGTAGGACTCAACAATGCGAGTCGAACACTGATTGACCGCTTCTCTATTCACGATCGCCGAGATATTGGCTTATTAGATTAAGCAAATCTACGTCTAACTTGTCATTGATGTATGGCAAGGTTGTATGGCAAGGTTTTGTGAATCGATGGATAAGATGGATAAATAGACAGCTGCGTTGGTCAAAAGAGTTGGGTATGTACGTGATGCCTTAGCCCTACGCTGAGTGGCTGATTTTGATGATTAGAATGATGTGGCCGTTTTATGAGTAACTTAAAACCAGATAGTGTCATTGCTTGCTTGGACTGTCCTGATCATGTTCAAGCTGTATTAGAGGCCAGCATGTGGGCTTCTATTCGCTTGCGCGCGCCTGTAGGACTGCTACATTCAGTCCCAAGCTTACAGCAAAAAGCTGCGGTCAATTATTCTGGTTGTCTCAATATCGATGATGAAAATGCCTTGCTTGAGCAGTTCACAACCAAAGAGCATTTGGGCAACTGTGAGCTAAAAGCACAGGGCAGACTATTATTGTCTCAAGCTACCACGTATTGCGAGCAAAAGCCTCATAAGCTTAAAACTTATACCTTGCATCGTCATGAAAACCTGAACCAGAGTATCGATTACGTCGATGACAAGGCACAATTGATCGTCATCGGTCATCATGTCACGTGCAAATCGACATTAGGACAACTGATTAGAGTCAGCCACTGCCCCATTTTGGTGACACATGCACCATTTTTGCCCCCTACTACCGCTTTGTTTGCTTTTGACAACAGTCCAACATGCCATAAGTTACTTAATTGGTTGTGTAAAACTCCGCTCGTGCGTGCCTTGACCATTCATATTGTCATGATCGGTAAAGAAACCTCTGATAACTGTGACGCCCTACGTGAAGCATACGCGAAGCTCAAGCAAGCAGGTATCAAATCTAAAAAACATTATTAGACTGCCGTGATGTTGCGGCGGCTTTAAATTACTACCAAAACCAAAACGATATCGGCCTACTCATAACAGGCGCGTTTGGCCAATCGCGTTTACGTGAGTTGCTACAAGGCAGCGATACTAAGAAGTTATTAGGCAGCACCAAAACACCGTACCTCCTTTTTCCTAAGGCTTAAGCATCGTTTTATCTACACACATAGCCTATCTATATAAGCGCAGAGCACCAATGACTCTTTTGGTCTCTGCCGCTTACCGCGACCTCTCCTCTATTTAGCTTTAATCAGCTGTCATCAAACGTTCATTTTATTACTAAACTCAAGTTAGCAAATCGTCACATGAAATAGAGGGATAGCCTCCCCAAGCACCTAAAAAGTTGGTTATAATAAAGTTTTCATTAACCAAACGCTAAAGGTTGATTCGCTTTTACTATGTTTATAATGATGGCTCTCATCATTACATCGTCACCCATATACTCTGTTGCAACCGCGGTTATTTTTGAATAAATAAACCCAATTCTACCTCCCCCTTGAGTAGGTTGGCACAGTTCTTGAATAACTTATCGTAAGCAAAGCAGAGATACGACGATGCACTATAATGCCTCTATCAATCTGCGGCATCACACAAATAAGGAATTTTTTATGAAGCTAATCACTGCGATCTTAAAACCGTTTAAGCTCGACGATGTGCGTGAAGCGCTTTCTGACATCGGTGTTAAAGGTGTTACCGTCACTGAAGTCAAAGGTTTCGGTCGTCAAAAGGTCACACAGAGCTCTATCGCGGCGCAGAATACGTGGTGGACTTTTTACCTAAGGTAAAAGTCGAAGTCGCTGTGATCGACGAGATGGTCGAACCTGCTATTGAAGCAATCACTCGTATCGCTAGCACTGGCAAGATTGGTGACGGCAAAATCTTCGTCACTGCGCTTGAGCAAGTCATTCGTATCCGTACGGGCGAAACCGGACCTGATGCTATCTAGATTTGAGGCCATATCTATAAACATCGATTTATAGAGAAAGGCTCTTACTGCATTTTTATCTATCGGTCATACCGATATCTATATTGTAAATTCAAGGGGGAATTTAAATGGAAAGTCAAATCTTTGAGCTCCAGTATGCGCTCGATACGTTTTACTTTTTGATCTGTGGGGCGTTGGTCATGTGGATGGCAGCTGGCTTCACTATGTTAGAGGCCGGATTGGTCCGATCAAAAACACGGTCGAAATCTTAACTAAGAATGTCGCGCTATTTGCAACCGCCAGTATCATGTACATGATATGCGGCTACGCTATTATGTATGGTGGCGATCTGTTCTTGAGCGGAATTGCAGGCGGCGACACCTTGGTAGAAGACGCGTTAGCAGCCTCTGCCGAAAATGGCTTTAGTGGTGACTCCGTCTACTCTGCAGCCTCGGACTTTTTCTTTCAAGTTGTCTTTGTAGCAACCTGTATGTCAATCGTTTCAGGTGCTGTTGCTGAGCGTATGAAGCTATGGGCTTTCTTATTATTTGCTGTTGTCATGACTGGTGTTATCTATCCATTAGAAGGCAGTTGGACTTGGGGCGGCAACGATGTCTTTGGATTATTTAACCTAGGTGACATGGGTTTCTCTGACTTTGCAGGCTCTGGTATCGTCCATATGGCGGGCGCTGCTGCTGCTCTAGCAGGTGTATTACTCCTAGGACCCCGTAAAGGTAAATACGGTCCTAACGGTGAGATACGTGCGATTCCTGGCGCCAATCTTCCACTAGCCGCGCTTGGTACGCTGATCCTATGGATGGGTTGGTTCGGTTTCAACGGTGGTTCAGTACTAAAACTTGGCGATATCGCCAGTGCCAACTCTGTTGCCATGGTCTTTTTGAATACCAATGCTGCTGCTGCTGGCGGTGCTGTAGGCGCTCTGTTAATCGCTCGTATCATCTTTGGTAAAGCGGATCTAACCATGCTCCTAAACGGTGCATTAGCCGGCCTAGTCGCCATTACTGCAGAGCCATCAACCCCTTCTGCGCTACAAGCCACTCTTTTCGGTGTTGCCGCTGGTGTCATCGTCGTATTATCAATCTTAGCGTTAGATAAAATCAAAATTGATGATCCAGTGGGTGCAATCTCAGTTCATGGCGTGGTTGGTCTGTTTGGTCTACTAATCGTACCAATTACCAACCCAGCATCTACCTTTATCGGTCAGATTACAGGCGCTGCGACCATCTTTGCTTGGGTATTTGTTGCAAGCTTCATCGTTTGGGTCATCATCAAAGCTGTCATCGGTATCCGTATCTCTGAAGAAGATGAGTACGAAGGTGCTGATATTGCAGAGTGTGGTATGGAAGCTTATCCAGAATTTATCAGATAAGATCTCTTAATAGTCTAAACCCTATCGTTCGATACGCTGATACTACTTACCGTAGTGTCAGCGTTTATTATTTTATTGAGTAACCTCCCTTACTGATACAATAAAATATAAAACATAAAAAATCCCGCAGTACCTTTCGGTAGTGCGGGATTTTATCTATTAAGTACAGATCTGATAAAAAACTACTTGATCGACTTATTTCTTTTCCACTCTTGGCTACGAGAGAATGGACCAATATAGCCTCTTAGCTTCAAAGTATTACCACTTAGATTTGCCGTCATACGATAATCTTTGCCTTTTTCAGGATCAGTAATCGTACCACCGCTGTATTTACCGCCGCCATCAGATTTTAGACCTCTAATAATGGTCTTGCCTATATGCTTTTTGCCTTTGGCTGAGTTAGTAGCAATGAGCGTACCTGTCAGTACCCCATTTGACTCAGTAATTTTTACCGTACCTTTTGGCTTGCCTTCATCATATGTCTGCCAAGTCGTATTGGCTAATGGGTCAGCAGCAAATGCCATACTAGCAATACCAATACCAGCAACGGCTAACGTGGTTTTTGTAAATAATTTCATAGATTGACTCCCCTTCATACAATGATTGCTCGAAACATTATGTTTCTGATGTCCTATGCTTATCCTTTGCTAGAATCTTTTATTACAAGCTTTGCGACTCTCTACTTATAAAGCGTAGGTTATCGATATTGCTCATAACTCTTTGTCAAAGATTTTGAGCGACATAAGCGATGTCTTGACTCATTATAATCAATTTTCCGACTTTGCCTAGTAATTTTTTTTATACTTTATTATTTCTATAAAATAAAACCATATCAAAGACTTACAAGAAGGGATTGTCGATATCTTTGCCGAATTGGTCATCATTTTCCTTTGACTTATCATCATTATTATTATAAAGGTTTTTACTTTCAAATGTGTTTATGACCCGACTCATTAGCTCATGCAATTGCTGAGCGTGTTCATATCCGGATGCATCCAAAGTCAGGTCTAGATCACCATAGATGATGATTTTGTCCTTTTGGTTTTCAATAACAAGATCACCAACCTGCATGCTTTGGTGATCATTGGCGAATGGGTCAATCATGTGTGCATCCTTATGGTGTATTTAAAACTCAAAAAGTATTCTACGTTTTGCTCTATGCCTTTAACTGCGAAAGTAACCACTCCAAAATAGCCCAGACGAATAGCATCCAATCCGGCTCCTGAGCTGGCGCATCAGTTGTGTCTGAACTCTCCCCCTGCCTTCAATGGCAAATCCAATGCTTCTCGCTTAGTTTGAATGTCCAACATCGGCAAGACATCGATACCGGTTTCAGCGGTCAGCTCATCGATACTAATAACATCAATGCGTTCAGATTCGTCATTTGGTGCGTAATATACCCCTGCCTGATTGGTCGCGGGTATATACACTGCTTTGAAAAAATGGCTGGGTACAAGCACACGATTGGCAAGCTGCTTGGTCTTAGTATTGGTAAATGCGACGCCAGTAATGGTATAAACCTCACCGTATTGCTGGGTCAAATAGCGAGTTGCCGATTCGATATTGCGCCAAATATAACGATTATTGCGCGGCGACTGCGGCGCGATATTGGCCAGACTGAAGCTATCATACTGTTGGCTGCGCGTTGCCATATTGGCATTTGGTGCTAGGTGTCCGCGATCATAACCAGAACCTGAATAGTCAGTTAATGACGCGCGTGCTGATTCTGGGAGCTTGCTTTCTTCGTGAAAACTGTCTTCGCGGTCGATCTGTTTGGCTTGCTGCAGACGTGTGCGATCTAGATGTTCTGCTGACCAGAGCGGTGTCCGTGATACACCAGAGTACATAACGGCAAAGCCATCCATGCATAGTGTTTGTGTTTGATTACTTAGCTTGGTGTTGGTAAATTCAGGATAGATACCACCATAAAGGACTGGCTACACTGCGTGAAATCATCAGCATGCGCCTGAGTGATACCTATTGCAACTGTCATGACAGTCATTAGTATGCTGTGTTTAAGTCCATATGTGCGCTCACGGAAACTTATCATTCAATCTTCAACCATTTATACTCATCATTGCGTATCTGCTATCCCTAGCAGGCAGTTAGCAATAAAGAAAGATAGCGCGCAAGTCGTGACATTTTAAATGGTATCCGCTATACTTAGGCGTTCAAAAAACGGTGAAGTGGGTGAGTGGCTGAAACCGCACGCCTGGAAAGTGTGTATACGTTAATCGCGTATCGAGGGTTCGAATCCCTCCTTCACCGCCAATCTTATCTATTCTGAGAAACGCACTAGTTTTTCTGTACTGTCATACTCTATCCTAAATAAAATCCAGACACCTTAACAGTAAGACTGTCAGTCTGATCGTCTAATGCTGCCTAAATGGTGATTTTTATCCTATCTATCAAAAAAACCACCAATAAAGAATATTGCTGGCTCATATCACTGCTCTATTGCTGCTAATATCTAAACCTACAGCTGTTTACTGCCTATACATCTCTTTATTGCTTCTTTTCACTGTCACTTAGATTCATATGTAACTTGTTCAACCCCAAATTTATGCGGCAGTCTCGTCTGATTTTTTTCGTTTCAGCAGACTTGACTGGTTTTGGAGTCGCGTTTACTGCTTCTGCAAAAGCAATGCTTGGTACCATCGCGTTGGCTAAGTAGCCTATTACACTGAATAAGGTGATAAATAGTACGAACAAGGTTTGTCTCATGGGCGCTCTCAGTCGATTTTTAAGATGATTATTTAGGACAGTCAATGAATATTTAACATCACTGGTTTGATTGAAAAGCACTACTTGAGATAACTAGCGCGCGCAGACGATGTTAATACTGCCTCTTATCATAGCCAGTTCCTATGTTAAGTAGCTTGATGAAAGTTTAAGAAACGTTAAGGTGTGAGCGTTTTGCATATCTGCTAAACCGTAATATCTCTTCAAATAGAGATACAAGACCAGATATATCACAACTACTAGCCAAACCATTGCACATAAAAATGACGCCTACTTAGGGCGTCATTTTTAAATAATCAGATATCACTTTTAAGAGCGGTGTCTGTAGTCGTTTTTGCTTTGTTTATCGTTTTTATATTTGCCCTGATATTTGTCTTGATGCTTTTCTTGTGCTTTATGCTTGGCAGCCACTATTTTTGCTTTTTGCTGTGATACCTTTGCCTTGTTTTTGACAACTTTATGTTTACTACCTACTTTGGCTTTAGCATCATGCTTTTGATGCTGTACTTGAGCGGCATGAGACTTTGAGTAGTCAGGTGCAGCGTTGGCTTGACCAACCATAGATAAACAAGCGGTAGCGGCTAAAATCGAACTTACTATTATCTTTTTCATTGTTTTTCCTAATGTAATTCATATCAATAAATGATGATTAAAGATACCTTATGAAGTATTACGATAAAGCATCGCTCTATCGACAAAGAAAATGATAACTGGTTCTCGTATTAAGTAGCTTTATGAAACTTGAAGAAAGGTTGCGATTGTTACCGTTATTTGGCATATTCGTCCACTAAACTGCAGACAGTTGAATAGTTGTGCCACTGGTGTAAATAGACGGGCAGACCTAGAAGTATGTATAACGCTTTTGGTCGCTGTTGATGTGGCTGTAGCGTTTAATATTTGATGCTGAATGTTTGACACTTATATAAAAAGCGTGATTGATCTATCAGTGCTGACAGGATAAAAAATTTATGTTTGGATTATTACGTATCGTATTGATAGCGCTTGGATCCATACTCATCATTGACTGTACTGCTCTGATGGCCGTAGATAAGGTTAATTTTGGTACAGTGCTGCCTTTTTTGATAGGCGTGGTTTTTGTAGGGCATGGACTAGGTGCTCCTTTAATTATAAAAATACTTGCTAAGAATCCTTTACTGCGACGTATTTGGTACGGATTGTGGCTAGCGTTTGGGTTATGGTTCATAAGCTTTTTGCTCTTTGTTTATTCATTGCAGCAGCAGATTGCCCAGGGCAAACAAGATTTGCCACCTGTAGCAGCTATTATTGTACTCGGTTCTGGGACGGTCGATGGCAAGCCGACCCCTACCTTAGCTAGTCGCTTAGATACGGCAGCAACACTGATCGAGCAGCAACCACAGGCATTGATTATTACCAGTGGCGGTGTGGGCTATGAGCACACGCGCAGTGAGGCGGACATCATGGCGACTTACTTGGCGCAAGCACATGACATTCCACTAGATCGTATCTATCAAGAAGGGAAAAGTACCAGTACTGAGGAGAATTTGGCGTACAGCCAAATCATACTTGAACAGCATGGTATTGATAAAGAGGTACCGATTGCGATTGTCACCAGCGACTTTCATACCATCCGCGCAGCCGCCATTGCCCTCCATCAAGGTTATACGCAACCAATCACGCTTGCCAGCCCAACCCCACTGTCTATTCGCTACAATGCATGGTTTCGAGAGTATTTTGCCTTTGGTAGCGGTTGGCTACTACAAGAATACTGATTAGTGGATGCCGTAACAAAAATATTAAAAGGCTCTCAACTGGACGCCTTTTTTTGCAAAATATAAACCACAAACTTGGCCTCTGTATTAAATGGCGCGTGCTTACTAAGCTCCAGTAACGCTTGTCTTTTTTCACTACGTGCGCGGTAGGCATACGGGGTCATGGTCATTAAATCAGCCAAATCATCCGCTGATAATGTCATCTCTGTACTAACATGGTCAGTCCCCATCAACGTAAAGTATGGCGCCAACTCGTGTAAAAACTTATCAGAATCATGCTCACGCACATCATCGAATAAGGCATCTCGCATCGTCGCCAAGTGTCCGGCATCTGGTTTGGCAATGATTAAATAACCATCATCGGCCAATACCTCAGCGAACGCTTCAGGTAAAATAGGACTAAAAATACTGCTAATACCCGTCACACTATGAGAGCGTAACGGTAGATGCGCGGCGCTGGTCACTAACGGATAAATCACCGTTGTTTTGGCAGCGTTAGTATTATTGCGCTGATACCAAAGACGACCTGCCGCTTTACTCACTTTAGCCAATTCCACCAATGCAGGTTTGCTGATATCCGCTGCGAGTAAGTTATCAATAATACCTGAGCCCAGTTGTGCCATTGCCTGCGTGTAGTAGCCCTCGCCGCAGCCAATATCAAGCCAATTCACAGACTGAGTATCCTGCTCCTCTATGGCCTCACTTTTTGACAGTAGCGCTGCCATCTTTTGGCTAATCAGATTCTGTAACGGCCCATAGTGACCATGACTCAAAAATCGCTTACGGGCATTGATAGAGTCTTGACTGTCGCCAGGTGCTTTTGATTTCTTCTGCTGTACAGGCAACAGGTTGACGTAACCTTGGCGAGCCACATCAAAAGGGTGTGAGGTGTTTTTGGGGTGCAAACTACCGTCACAGCGCCAAGTATCTGCGGCAGGCTGTAGTGGCGACTGGCAAAGTGGGCAAATAAATAAGGACACAGGTATCTCAACGTCATAGCAATATGACCCACATTTTAACAAATTTCGTGTTGCTTAGACGATAAAAAGCCACCTCAATAATCATCGAGATGGCTTCTAAGCAGGAAAGTTAGGTATGTTTGAGGCTTGTTTTTCTAACGCAGCTTCAAAGTCATTAGCCCAAGGATGACGAGAATGATGGCGATAATCCAAAAGCGTGCCACCACTTGCGTTTCTTTCCAGCCAATTTCTTCAAAATGATGATGTAGGGGAGCCATACGAAAAACGCGTTTTTTGCGCAATTTATAAGAGCCAACTTGCAGCATTACTGATAGCGCTTCAGCGACAAATAGACCACCCATAATGGCAAAGGCAATCTCTTGTCGCGTCATCACGGCAATTGTACCGAGCATCGCACCCAGTGCCAACGCGCCCACATCACCCATAAATACTTGTGCAGGATGCGCATTGAACCATAAAAAGCCAAGACCCGCCCCGACCATAGCACCACAAACGATAATGACTTCAGAGTTATAGGGAATGTACGGAACATGCAAATAATCCGCAAAGCGCACATCGCCTGACACATAAGCCATCGCACCCAAGCCTGCTGCGATAAGCACTACTGGTAGGATTGCCAAGCCATCCAGGCCATCGGTTAAGTTAACCGCATTGGACGCACCATTGATCACAAAGTAGGTAAAGATAATAAAACCAATACCAAAAGGTACTGCCGAAAATGGAATCATCCAATCTTTAAAGATCGGTATCAACAAGTCCTGCATCTCGCGAGTGGTGTTGATATCCGGCTGTAGTGTGGCGATGTAGTATAAAGAGACGCCGACGAATAATGCGCCCATCGACAACCAAAAATATTTCTTTCGCGCAATCAGACCTTTAGGGTCTTTATACTTGATTTTGAGCCAATCATCCGCCCACCCTACAGCACCGAAGATCACCATAACAACGAGCAAAATCCACACATAAGGATTGTTCAAACGTGCCCATAGCAGAGTCGATACCCCAATAGCACTGAGAATCAATACCCCGCCCATGGTTGGCGTACCAGTCTTGACCAAATGCGATTGCGGCCCATCATTGCGAATGGCCTGACCGTATTTGAGCGCACGCAGATGCTGAATGACCCGCCCACCAAAAAACATACTAAACACAAGCGCTGTGATAACCGCAAGCAGCGCTCGCAACGTCAATGAAGAAACCGCAGAAAACGGTGTATAATACTGGCCAAGCCAGCCAAACAACCAAACTAACACCGCCTACTCCTCTACTAGCGCATGAATAAGTGTTTCCATTGTCATGGAACGCGAGCCTTTGAACAACACAGTACAAGGCTTGGCTTGTTGCGCTTGCAAATACGGCTGTAAATACTGTAATAAACTGTCTTTGTCTGCGAATGCCTGAGCATTGATATCAGCAACCTCTTTCGCACCAGCAACGGTGGCCTTGGCATATTCGCCAACACAGAGCAGCACATCGATACCTGTGGTCGCGATAGTACGGCCGAGGCTTTGATGCTCACTAACTGCCGCCTCTCCTAGCTCGCCGATATCACCCAACACCATCACTTGCGTACCCGTTTGTGCAGCCAATACTTTGGCAGCGGCGCGTACCGAGTGTGGATTGGCGTTATACGTATCATCAATCAGACGGTGCTTACCCAGTATCTGACTGTTCAGACGACCTTTGGCTGGACGCGCGTTTTCAAGGCCGATAACAATATCACTGACGTTGATATTTAATGCATGCGCACAGGCTGCAGCAGCCAAAGCATTATTGACATTGTGTTCGCCTGCTAATGGCAAATTGATATCATGAATCTGATTACCGATATGTAGCTTAAACTCACTACGCTCTGGTTCTACATCTAAATGGCTTGCGCTGACATCGGTATTACCAAACCCAATCACATGTGACGTGTGCTTTTCAGCAATGCGGCGTAACTGATTGGTAAAATCGTCTTTATCAGGAACAATCGCAAACTGCGCATCCGTTAAGGTGTGATAAATCTCCGCCTTGGTTTGGCAAATACCTTCACGGCTACCGAACTCACCCAGATGAGCCGTACCAATATTTAGGATACAGGCCACATCAGGGCGCACAATCTCAGTCGTATAGGCGATCTCACCAATGTGGTTGGCACCCAATTCTAAAATGGCATAGCGGTGATGGTCTGATAACTCAAGCAGCATCATGGGCACACCCAAATCATTATTGAGATTGCCACGGGTAATCAATGTCGGTGCAAGGCGACCAAAAATACCACCAGCATCTCTTTACAAGTGGTCTTGCCGCTAGAGCCTGTAATGGCAATCACGGTCAGATTTTGGTGCTGCTGGCGACGATAGCTTGCCAGCTGCCCTAACGCCAAACGGGTATCACTGACAACCAGCTGCGGAATCGCATTTGACTCAGATAAGATAGGACGAGACACAATGACAGCAATGGCCCCTTTTGATGCTGCCATATCGATATAGTCATGACCATCGAAGTTCTCACCACGTAACGCCAAAAAGATATCACCAGGCTTTATCGTACGGGTATCGGTCGCAATACGCTGACTGGCTAGGGCTGGCTGGCCTGCATCTGTATAGTCTTGTGGCAATTGCCAGTGACCATCGAGCGACGCTGTCGCCTCGAGCATATTATCCATTTGCCAGACATAAAGCCCTTGCGACTGGATGGTGTTATCGTTGTCGGCTGTCATAATGGTTACCTTATATAATGACTACTCAATTTTTATATTTAATGTTTAATTTTTTGATAATAGGGGTATCGATAATCACTCGACTATATACGGCCCGCTTGCGCTAACGCCTGCTGCAAAATCACACTGTCATCAAAATCATAACGGACGTTATTAATCTCTTGATAGGTCTCATGGCCTTTACCGGCGATGACGACAATATCGTCTGGACCTGCCTGACTGACGGCATATTCAATGGCCTTTTGGCGAGCAGGTTCTATATGCGTACGTTGATATTGCTCAGCACTCATCCCAGCCTGCATATCCTGTAAGATGGCATTAGGGTCTTCGGTACGTGGATTGTCAGCGGTCAAGACAACTTGATCAGCACCTGTGAGGCCCGCTTGCGCCATCAGTGGGCGCTTACCTGCATCACGGTCACCGCCACAACCAAACACTGCCCATAGCTGGCCTTTACAGTGAGTTTTCAGGCTCGCCAGCACTTGACTTAAGGCATCTGGCGTATGCGCATAATCAACGATAAAACAGCCATCATTCGATGGCACGCGCTGCATACGCCCAACTGCACCTTGTAGCTGCGTGACCGCAGTCGCAATGCGTCCAATATCCACATTTGAATCAGTAGCAGACTTAGTAGCAGACTTAGTACCAGCAACAGTACCAGTCGCTACTGCTGCTGCGATAGCGGCAAGCAAATTAGCAACATTAAAGCGCCCTAATAGTGGACTGACAATCTCGATAATATCCGTTTTCTCATCACCAACTGTTTTATCATTAAAGTCAGTACGCAGACTTATCTTGACGCCCTGTAGACTTGGCTCGATATCAGCAGCGACAAAAGTAGCAGATGTTGCAGACTCTAGACTATACGTCCATACCGTCAAGTCACTAGCAGTGGCTGTATCCAACATAATATGAGCATGTTCATCATCGACGTTGATGATGGCATGGGTCAAATCTGGGAAGTGAGCTTTATCAAATAGTTTGGCTTTGGCAGACGCGTATTCTTCCATATCAGCATGATAGTCTAAGTGGTCACGACTCAGATTGGTATAAATCGCAATGCTAACTGGCACGCCTTGTAAACGCTGCTGATCCAGACCATGAGAGCTGGCCTCTAATGCCAATATTTCAGCATTCTCGGTACCCATTTGATACAAAAACTGCTGTACAGCCAAGGCGTCTCCAGTGGTATGGCTGGCTTGCACCAAAGCGCCAAGGCGACCATTACCTGCCGTACCCATCACTGCACTGCTCATGCCTGTTAATTGGGTCAGCTGTGCCACCAATTGACTGATGGTGGTTTTACCATTGGTGCCCGTGACAGCGACTACCTTTGGCAGGGTCACTGGCTGCTGATATTGCAAATATGCTTGGATTAAGCTGCCTAAGAAATCACGAATATTAGGGACGTATAAGATTGGGCACGGCAGCGCTGCTAATTGCTGCTGTGCGTTAGACTCACCATCCATCTTCAGAGGGGTATTTGCTTCGCTAATCAAGGCAGCAGGATCCATCTCTGAGAGGACAAAAGCAGCCTTCTCAGCGGCTTGTAGCAAATAATTTCGGCTCTTTTGGTGATTTGGATTGTGGCTTTTTAAAAGGGATGAATACGTCATTATTGGATAGTTGACGGCTGTCTAGTTGGAACTGCTGAAAAGGAATATGAGCAATTGATTGAATCTGATCCGCCCCTGACTGACTCGACGCCTGTTGAACCGATGCTGCGATCATCGCGGTTAGCTGTTGCGCCAGCCTATTATCGCTAGTATCGATAAGCTGCTGTAGAGTGGCCGTCGTAACAGTGGCGCTATTTGGCGATAAGGTAGGCATGGTCATGAGCAAATCCTAAACAGTTAATACAAATCAGCCCTTAAAGAGCTGACTACTTAAAATCATTGAACGCCTACTGTGGTTCTGTTTTGAGCGGCTTATCTAAAGGCACATTATACAATCGTAACGCTTCTTTCATCACGTTGTGGAACACAGGTGCGACCGTTAGACCCGCATAAATCTGACCGCGCGGATCTTCAATAAGCATGACGCCCACAAGCTTTGGATTAGACGCTGGTGCCATACCAGCAAAGACATTGCGATACTGGTCAGAATAATAGCCACCCTCTGGGTTGATACGGCGCGAGGTACCCGTCTTGCCTGCCACACGGTATCCGTCAATGGCGGCGGCTCTAGCTGTTCCACCTGCCTCGGTCACGCTCTCAAGCATCTGTACAATAGACATCGCCTGCTCGCGCGCCATAATGCGTTTGCTTGGTTGCGGTTTGTCATCTTTGATCAAAGTCAACGGGTGCATCACTCCGCCTGCTGCGAGGGCTGAATAAGCCTGCGCTACCTGCGCTAGTGTCACTTGTAAACCATAACCATAGCTGACTGTCGCACGGCGTGACGTCTCTTTCTCTTTTGGCGTCACAATCAGACCACTGCCCTCACCTGGGAACTGTAAAGGCGTTTTTGAACCAAAGCCAAACTGTCGTTGCATATTAGTAATGGCATCAGGCGGTAGCGACAACGCAATCTTAGTTGAAGCCACGTTACTAGACTTCTGTAATAGCGTCGCCATGTTGATCATGCCCAAGTTATTATGATCGCGGATGGTATAGCCACGCACGCGAATTGAGCCAGGATTGGTGTCAATTAAAGTGGTCGGCGTATATTTGCCTGAATCTAAGGCTGCCGCAACGGTAAAGGGCTTCATCACTGAACCGGGTTCAAACACATCCAATAGCGCACGGTTACGCTGGTTTTCACCGGTCATCTCATTGAGATTGTTTGAGTTGAATGATGGCCATGTGGAGAGCGCCAGTACTTCACCAGTCTGTACATCGACGATCATACCCGTCGACCAGCGCGCTTTTGCAGACGCCCTGCTTTTTCTAGCTCTTTGTAGAGCAAGTATTGCAACCGCGAATCAATCGTCAGTGCCACATCTTTGCCTGGTATCTCAGGTTCAAGTTGCTTGATCTCTTTTAAGCTGTTTTGTTTGGCATCTTTTAAAACAAGCACTTTGCCATCGTCGCCTGCTAAATCTTTTTCATACTGGCGCTCAATACCAGCACGTCCTTCGTAACCACCCTCAGGGTCGTTGGCGTTTTGCCCCATAAATCCTAACAGCTGCGCATTAGACTGCGGCTGCGGATAATAACGCTGAAAGAAGTTTTTCTCATGGACACCAGGGAAATCAAGCGAGCTAACACTTTGTGCAATCTCAGGTGTGACTTTATTGAGAAGGGGTAAATAATGCGAGCCTGCACCAGAGGGCAGCGCCGCTTTGACTGCTGCTTCATCGGTCACATCAATACTGTCATCGATTGCCGTGGCTTTTTTTAGCTCATCGACAGAGATGTTGGCAGCCGCAGCCAGCGTCGTCAGATCCATATTGTCCAAACGCTTTTGCATACGCGCCTGCAATTGTGGACTGTTAGGATTGGTCAAGATAATACGTTTGAGCTCGTAGTATTCGCTCGCGTAATCATGCGGGCTAAATGACACGGTCGCCAGCGGTGCGCTCACTGCAAGTGGTAAATCATTACGGTCAGTAATCATACCGCGATAGGATTTTTGCGTACGCTCACTGGTAATGAGCTCATTACCTTTGTCTTGATAAAACTGCGCGTTGGCCACCTGAATATAGTAGGCACGGCCAATCAATAGCACCAATATAACCAGCGCCAAACCCCAAACGGTACGAAAACGGTTTTTATCCTGCTCAAAGCCGCCACGAGACGAGGCGCCAGAGGCTTTACCCAAAAACCCTCTTTTGCTCTTTGGGTTTCTGGCACTAGCATGCGTCCCTTTCGTGTCACTCTTTTGATACGATCAAATAATTTGGCTTTACGACTGCCTGCCGCTTTATCACTCGTTTGTCCAGATTTGGCAGCGCTCGCACGGCGTAATGGTTTGGTCACCTTGCCACTGGCTGGTTTTTTGCTGGTATTTTTTGCTGATGTGGATTTAGGTTTTTGTCGCTCATTGTCCTGCCTCCGCTACCGGTTCTTCAGGGAGATATCGGTAGAAGCTCGTGGTCCGACCACATCTAAATCTAACTCATCGTCGTCATCAGAGACTACTGGTGCCAAGGCGGTGGCGACACCAGGCTGAATAATCAGCTTATCCTTTAGTGTCGGTGAGTACATACCCAATTCCGCCACTGCACGACTGGCGATTTGCGGCGTGGCGCTAAAGGTTTGCTGCTCAATCAATAGACGCTGATGTTCTATTTGTAGCTTACGCTCTTGTTTTTTCATGTCTTGCAAGGTTTTATAATCCTGATGATATTGCTGAACGGCTTCGGCAGTCTTGATGCCGCTCCATACGATTGCAGCTGCCAAGAGCAGTAATACGACCACATAAATGCTCACCACATTGAACCGACGCACGAATAGCTCGCCGATATCGGTGTTATAGGGCGCGGCGGTGCGGCGGTTTGCAGGTTTGTCAGATATTGCCATGACGATCTCAAAAAGTGAACGTAAACGATAAAGTAGATAATGGTCTGCAAGCAATGAACGCATCATTGCTCAGCCATACCATTGATAAAAATAAAACCAAAGATGACCGTCTTATAGCGGCAACAGCCTGCCGCTATAGCGATATGTCATATCAAAACCTGCTGTCTTACTAAACCTGCTATCTTGCAAAGTCGAATAGGTCGAATAAATAATCACGTTATTTTAGAGTAAAGAATGACTGAGTCGCTTGATATCTCAGACACTCTCAACTAATAAATGACGGAAAATTATTTGCTGAGCCTAACAGACAATATTTACAGCTTTTTAACAGTGGCGTAGCGATTAAGACATTTATGCATCATTCAGACAAACAATAGCAATCATATGCGATTTACTCCGTGTTTTCATCCATGATTTATGGCGCGGCCGTCTGCTGATACTCTGTGTCGGTGCGAGTTGCCATACGCAACCATGCACTGCGCGCGCGCGGGTTTTGGCTCGTTTCAGCTTTGCTGGGGCCAACGCGTTTTGGCTTGCTAAAATAGCGCGGACGATTGGGCGGCATCGGTAGATTTTCATCTTCTGGATATTGCCCTTTGCTATGTCGCTGCAAAAACTGCTTAATACGGCGATCTTCTAATGAATGAAAACTAATGACCGCAAGCTGCCCGCCTGACTTTAAGATAGCAATACTTTGCGCTAAAAAGTCGTCAACATCGCCCAGCTCATTATTAATAAAAATACGCATGGCCTGAAAGCTTTGCGTGGCTGGGTGCTTGCCGCGTTGCCAATTGGGATGCGCCTCTTTGATTACCTCTGCCAGCTCAAGCGTAGACTCGTAGCTGTCCATTTGCTTGATAGCGCGAGCAATACGGCGACTATGACGCTCTTCACCAAATTCATAAAGCACATTGGCCAATGTCTCATCGTCAACCTGCTCAAGCCACTCGGCAACTGACTGGCCGCGACTGGTATCCATACGCATGTCCACTGCCCCATCGCGCATAAAGCTAAAACCGCGGCTACCATCATCAATTTGCGGTGATGAAATACCCAAATCCGCCATCAAGCCATCCACTTCACTAATGCCCATAGCAGCCAGACTATCTGTCAACGTTGCAAAGCTGTCATGAACCACATGCACACGGCTGTCTTTACTTGCCAATTCCTGCGCCACACTAATGGCTGTCGGATCTTTGTCAAAGACAATCAGTGTGGCGTCATCGGCAAGCTGACTTAATAGTAACCTGCTATGACCGCCACGACCAAAGGTCGCATCAACGTATATACCGCTTATATTTAAGCCATTTTGGTCGCCGTCTTTTTTGCTTGGGTAGGGATTTTACCCCTAGCACGGCAGCGACGGTCTCCTCTAGCAGCACCGCATCGTGGACAAAATCCAGCTTATTAGACGGGGCAGAATCTTCCATTGACGATTGCAGGTTTTGAGCTGCATCATTTTCTATCGAAGAGGGGCTGATCGCAGGCTTAGGAGCAGCCGCGACTGAAGAATGGTTAGCGTTAGCATTTGACTTAGATTTAGATAGGGACACAAACAACTCAATAGATGACGACCATACTGGCCAGTAATTGGATGAAAATAAACAAGTTATGACTTGCCTAGCATTATTATCGCAAGGATACACGGGTAGTCAAGCACTAGAAGGGCTTTTCATTAAAAATATCACATGTCTCTGTTATACTAGCGCTATATTTTACGCTATTTCTTAACACCCTCTTCATATCTTTCATCGCTATTTATACTAATAGCCTATATTGATAGTAAACTTTGAGACTTTTATCATGCAAACCTCTACTGACAGCAAGCGCCCTGTACGCACGCGTATCGCCCCATCACCAACTGGCTTTCCACACGTAGGCACGGCCTATATTGCACTATTTAACTTGGCTTTTGCCAAAGCACATGGCGGCGAATTTATCTTACGTATCGAAGACACTGATCAGACGCGCTCGACTGAGCAATCAGAGCAAATGATTTTGGATGCCTTGCACTGGGTTGGCCTAGACTGGAGCGAGGGTCCAGATATTGGCGGCCCGCACGCCCCTTATCGTCAGAGCGAGCGTAGTGATATCTACAAAAAACACGCCGAGATACTCATAGAAAAAGACCATGCGTTCCGCTGTTTTTGTACCCCTGAAGAGCTCGATGCCATGCGCGCTGAGCAAATGGCCAATGGCGAGACGCCGCGTTATGACGGTCGCTGCGCACATCTTGCTCCAGAAAAAACCGAGCAACTAGTAAGCGAGGGCAAACCACACGTGATTCGTATGCGCGTGCCGACCGAAGGCACCTGTCAGGTACAAGACATGCTACGCGGTACGGTTGAGTTCCCTTGGACCCAAGTCGACATGCAAGTACTGCTAAAAACAGACGGTATGCCAACCTATCATCTCGCCAACGTCGTCGATGACCACTTGATGGAAATCACTCACGTCATGCGCGGTGAAGAGTGGCTGAACTCTGCGCCCAAGCATCAGCTGCTATATGACTACTTTGGCTGGGAAATGCCGACCCTCTGCCACATGCCGCTACTGCGCAACCCCTGACAAATCAAAACTGTCTAAGCGCAAAAACCCAACCTCTATCACTTACTATCGTGATGCAGGCGTGCTGCCTGAAGCGTTACTCAACTATCTCGGTCGTATGGGTTACTCCATGCCCAATGATGCTGAGAAATTTACCTTAGATGAGATGATTGCAAGCTTTGATATTCAGCGTGTGTCGCTTGGTGGTCCGATTTTTGATATCGAAAAGCTCAACTGGGTCAATAGCGAGTGGCTACGCGCGCTCACCCCTGAAGAGCTAAAAAATAAAATCCTTGAATGGGCCAGCAACAGTGACAAGCTGACTGCTATCGCCGCGGCGATTCAGCCACGTATCGAGCTATTGTCTGATGCGGTTAATTGGGGTGGTTTCTACTTCCAAAACCTACCTGACATCAACGCTGAGAGCTTTACCCATAAGTCACTCTCGCCTGAGCAGATTATCGAAATGCTGCAATTAGCACTTTGGCAGCTTGAGACCCTACCAACGTGGTCAGAAGAAAACATCTATGCCACACTAAAAGGCCTTGCTGCTCACCTTGATATCAAGATGCGTGACTTTATGGCGCCGTTCTTTATCGCGATTGCTGGTAGCACTTCATCGACGCCAGTCATGAACTCTATGGCGATTATCGGTGCTGACATGACTCTGACTCGCTTGCGTCATGCAGTTGATGTATTAGGCGGCCTCGGTAAAAGAAATTGAAAAAACTTGAGAAACAAGCGGCAGAATTGCCAGACTTTTTGGCTGTTGAGTAGTTAAAAACTTAAAATGGATCAAATTATGACGTGGGTTTGCAAAAGCTAATTTCACGTCATTTTCAAATTCAATCTGCTCTATAAAGCTTAGATAAAAACATAGGATAATATTATATGGAAGAAGGATATTATAGAGTTGATAAGTACATTGATACTTTTAAAGGTAAAAACTATGGTCTTATCCCAGTGAAAACTAGTGGTACACAGTTAAATAACAGGTTTAAAAATTCTGAAAAATGGGAGCTTATCAAAGAAAAAAGAAATATTGATGAGAGAAATGACAATCAATGTGACATTGATAGAGGCTCTAATTTAACTTATCAAAACATCGAAACAAAAAATATTGTTAAGGTTACTCAGGAACGTTCTAGAAGCGGTAAAACACTACATTGGTCATTTTGCTATTTTTTTGAAGGAAAAGCTGATTTCTAAAAGATGTAGAGCAAATAATTTGTAAGACATTATTAGCATAGTAAGGTGATGACTGCCCAGTCTTGTCTTAGCACTGATATTTACTTAAAATTATCGATTGGAAATGAACATGGCCGCCAAAACCGTCATAATAGAAAGCAAAGATTATGTGTTTAACACCCTAAAAGAAGCGCAAAAATACTACGATACCATCGTAAAAGAGCTTTTGAGGCAAACCTTACCCTAACCACAGGTCAGGATTTTGAAGATTTAAAATGGATATACCGCACTTACTGCGGTTATACCAAGCATAATCTAGATAAATTAGGCAAATATGACATCATTGGGGTCAAAAGTATCAGAACAATCCGAGAAAAAGGCGGTCAATATGTGCCAACGGAATGCTGTGCGATTATTTTTTCTGATTGTAGCGAAGCAGAGTTTTATACCGATAAAGCCATCAAAGAGATCGCGCTTAAGCAAAATCCACGCTAATTTGGGTTTGTTTAGCCTTTAAAATAGGCTAAAACGCTTTTTTTTGCATATTTATGAATTATTTTTAAAATAGTGGTTGACAAGACTGCCGCTCTTACATAAAATACGCACACTCTTAGCGAGGGGCTATAGCTCAGTTGGTAGAGCACTTGCATGGCATGCAAGGGGTCAACGGTTCGACTCCGTTTAGCTCCACCATACTTTATTTATAGCAACGCTCAGTATTACTGAAACGTAATCGTAAATACTCGCTAGTAGGACGATATCAGCACCTAGGCAAGGCTTGCTCTATTATTAATAGATAAGCTATCTGATATTGTGAAGTACCGTTGTAACCACTGGTTATAACACTCTATGCGTCCCCATCGTCTAGAGGCCTAGGACACCGCCCTTTCACGGCGGTAACGGGGTTCGAATCCCCCTGGGGACGCCACTATTCGGCGTCACTTATTAGCCCTTTTGCTTAGCATCAGATCAGACTAATAAGCGAACAATAAAAAAGCCCATTCATCATCCGGTGTCTGGGCTTTTTTACGTCTGTCATTTCTCTAATATATCTTAACGCAGTTCTTTTCATAGCTATCCGCGCTATTGCCAAGCTATTCAATGCTCGCTACTATCTACTCCATAAGTATTCTGTACAATATAAAAATGTCCTACGACGTATGAATTTTTGGTGCTATTAAAGGAAGGTATTGGCTATGTTTGGTATTGAAAACTACCTAGGGTTTGTCCTAGCGGCTATTTTATTGAACCTCACGCCCGGCACTGATAGCATGTATATCATCACTCGTAGTGTCTCGCAAGGGCAAGCCGCAGGAATATATTCTGTATTGGGCATTACCTCGGGCACTTTGGTACATACACTATTGGCAGCACTAGGATTGTCAGTCCTACTCGCCAACTCCCCCTACCACCTTTATGCTTGTTAAATATATCGGTGCGGCTTACTTGTGTTATCTAGGCTTTAAAATGCTAACGAGCAAAAACTCGAACTCAATCGCAAACAGTTTGTCTAAAGCTCAGAATGTGACTAACCAAAAGGCCTTAGACGGGTGGAAAATCTATCAGCAAGGCATGTTGACCAATGTGTTTAATCCAAAGGTTGCCTTGTTTTTTATTGCGTTCTTTCCGCAGTTTATCGACCCTAGTTATGCTTATGGCATGCTGTCATTTTTGATGTTGGGACTGACTTTTGCTACCACTGGCTTTATATGGTGCTTATGTTTGGCGCTATTGGCGGCGCGATTTAGTACACGCTTGCGGGAAAACCCCTCTATTGAAACAATGTTAAATAGAGTCAGCGGTATGGTGTTTATTGGGCTGGGGATTAAGTTATTGACTGAGAAGGGTTGAGTAATTTTTGAGTTGGGGTATGTTGGAAATTAGTCCATAGCAATAATAATTTACTATCTCATCCTAATATATCAAGATTGCTATTTCATCATTACCGCACATCTCCTTTATGCTGTTGTATACTCATTAACAAACAACCGCCGATGATATCTTCTATGCAAAACAACGATACCGATCAAATTATTCAAGCCATACAGCAGGTTTGTCAGATGCGGCAGATTACTTGTCTGCACGCTATTGAAAGTGGCAGCCGTGCATGGGGCTTCGCCTCACCTGATAGCGACTATGATGTCCGTCTGCTGTATTGCCAACCGTCTGACTGGTACTTGAGTTTGTTTGAGGGTAAAGACACGTTTGAGTTTATCCAAAACGATCTGCTCTCAGTACCATTTGACATTGGTGGCTGGGACATCAAAAAGCTCTACAGCTACTCTATAAATCCAATGCAGTGGTATTTGAATGGCTACACTCACCTATTGTTTATGAGCAGCAGACCGACCTAATGGCACACTTGCAAGCATTGAGCATAGACTATTTTCAACCTATCACCGTGTTTCACCATTACCTCGGTATGGCAAAAATGCCAGTCGTGATCTCGACCTTAATGCACCTGTGCGCCTCAAAAAGTGTTTTACTTACTGCGCGCACTGCTTGCGGCAAAGTGGATATTAACAATGCATACGCCGCCGCCAGTCATCATGAAGCAGATGCTTGAGCTGTTTGAGCAAAAAGTGCAAACTGAGATACTAACCTTGATTGATATCAAGCGCACGCAAGATGAAAGTTACATACACCAGCTTTCACCAATAATGATCAACGCGATTGCATCACTACGCGCCAGCATCGACAACCCCACTTTTGCACCCACCACGGCTTCCGATATTGCCCCCTTAAATGCGTTTTATCGTAGCGTTGTACGCTCGATATAACAGTATATGGCTAATATTTAGGTTAAATGGCAACCAATATAGATGACACATTCAATATCAAAAAAGAGAAGCCCGTTATGCCAGCAGCCCCTTTAACCATAGAGCGCCTCAAAGCTGAAGGGCTGATTCTCTTAGAGTGCGTCTCAGGTAGTCGCGCTTATGGCCTCGCGACCGCCGATTCAGACACTGACATCAAAGGCGTGTTTTATCTGCCAAAGTCTTATTACTTTGCTCGCCACGGCGACTATATCGCGCAAGTCAGTAATCGTAGCAATGATATCGTCTACTATGAGCTTGGACGCTATATTGAGCTGTTGCTGCAAAACAATCCCAATATGATGGAATTGCTTGCCACACCAGCCGAGCACATCCTATATCAACATCCGCTCATGGCACATTTTTCTGCTGATTGGTTCATTAGCAAATTGTGTCAAAAAACCTTCGCAGGCTTTGCGAGTAGTCAAATCAAAAAAGCACGCGGATTAAACAAAAGATCGTCAATCCGATGGACCGTGAAAAAAAATCCATTTTAGAATTTTGCAGCGTATTTATAGATGGGCGTAGTATGCCGCTGAACGAGTGGTTACAGAAAACCGCAATCGATCAGCGAAGTATTGGACTGGCAGCGATGGCAAAAGCGACGCACATGTATGCCATGTATATTGATAAAACTGAGACACTTAGATTTTCGGGCTTGTATCAGCATGCAGATGCCACTCAGCTGCGCCTAAGTGCCATTCAAAAGGTATGACGCCTATCGCTTATCTGTCGTTTAATGAGCAAGGCTATAGTAAATACTGCCGAGACTATAAAGAATACTGGCAGTGGGTTGCTAACCGCAATGAAACGCGCTATCAATCTACCATTGCTCACGCCAAAGAATATGATGCTAAAAATATGATGCATACCATTCGTCTACTTGAGATGGCATACGATATTGCCACGACTGGCAAAGTCATCGTCGAGCGTCCTAATCGTGATGCGTTGCTGAGCATCAAAGCAGGTCAAAGTGAGTACAACGAACTATTGGAACAGGCTGATCATCTAAGCATCCAGATTGCCACCGCTTTTGAGCGCAGTCAGTTGCCTGATGTACCCAATGAGCAAGCAGCATTGTCAGCTTTAGTCATGGTCAGAGATCGGTTGTATGCAAGTACAGATTGAACCTATTCAGCGATATATGATGCTGATATGAAAATCGTAGCGGACAAAAAAATGCTCAACCAATCGGCTGAGCATTTTTTATGATACTACATTCCATATTGAGTATAACTAGCGATTAGCCTGCTTCTTTGCTCTCGCTTGCCAATTGACGCAGTACATAGTGCAACACGCCACCATGACGCACGTATTCGCGCTCTTTTGGTGTCTGTAGGCCGACATTGACCTCAAAGGTTTCGGTCGAGCCATCGGCGCGGGTGGCAGTGACTTGAGCGGTTTTGCTCTCGCCATTGTTTAGGCCAGTGATGCTCAGTACTTCAGAGCCATCGAGCTTGTAGGTTTGAGCGTCTTCGCCATCTTTGAAAGTCAATGGCAGCACACCCATACCAACTAGGTTTGAACGGTGAATACGCTCAAATGAAGTGGTGAGTACCGCTTTGACACCAAGCAGAATGGTACCCTTCGCTGCCCAGTCACGACTAGAGCCTGAGCCATACTCCGCCCCGCCGAGGACGACGAGCGGACGCTTGTCTTCTTTATACTTCATCGCTGCATCATAGATAGCCATTTCTTCGCCATCTTGTAGCGTCGACTTATCATCTTTGAAGTAATAGGTATAACCGCCTTCTTTGCCGCCCATCATTTGGTTTTTGATACGGATATTGGCAAGGTACCACGAGTCATGACTGCATCATTACCACGGCGTGAGCCATAACTGTTGAAGTCCGCTTCCATGACGCCGCGCTCTTGCAGGTACTTACCTGCTGGTGAATTTGGATCAATATTGCCCGCAGGTGAGATATGGTCGGTGGTGATTGAGTCACCAAACAGACCTAAGATACGCGCACCTTCGATATCAGGGATACCCTCTGGCTCCATGGTCATACCATCGAAGAACGGTGGATTTTTGATGTACGTTGAGCCTTCATCCCATGGATATAGCTGGCTATCGGCTGAGCTAATCGCGTTCCACTCTTTACTACCGTCGAACACTTCACCATAGTTTTTACGGAACATATCAGCATCGATATTATTGGCAATCAGCTCGTTGATCTCATCTGACGTTGGCCAAATGTCTTTTAGATAGACATCATTGCCGTCTTGGTCTTGACCGAGTGGGTGGGTAGTCAAGTCAATATCGACTGTACCTGCTAAGGCATAAGCGACAACCAATGGCGGCGATGCTAGGTAGCTGGCCTTGACGTGTGAGTGAATACGACCTTCAAAGTTACGGTTACCTGACAAGACCGCGGCAGCGACTAAATCGTTCTCTTCGATGCCTTTTTCGATCACATCAGGAAGCGGACCTGAATTACCAATACACGTGGTACAACCGTAACCGACCAAATAAAAACCTGTTTTTCGAGCTCATCCATCAGTTTGGTTTTTCAAGATAATCGGTGACTACTTTTGACCCAGGTGCCAATGAGGTCTTAACCCAAGGCTTGGCTTTGAGGGCCTTTGGCAGCGGCCTTTTGTCGACCAATCCAGCACCAATCATGACGGCTGGGTTCGAGGTGTTGGTACAAGAGGTAATAGCGGCAATCACGACTGAACCATCGCGCAATTTGTGCTCTTTTTCGTCAATATTAACGCTTGAGAACACGTTATTGGCTGGCTGGTAGCCTTTGCTATCGTCAGTTTCGGTGTCAACGTCGATCTTTGGTTCAGCTGCCAAGTGTTCCGCTTGCTCTTGCTCGCCGCCTTCTTGGTCAAAGCGTACTTTGCCTTCGACTTCTGACTTGCGGTCTTTGGTCATTTTTTCTAGCGTTTCGCCAAACTTCTCATGCATATCAGACAGGTTGATACGCTGCTGCGGCAAGTTCGGCCCTGCTAATGCTGGTTGTACTGACGATAGATCGAGCTCTAGCTTGCTCGAGTAAGTCGCCGCTGGCGTATCGGCATCATGCCATAAGCCTTGCGCCTTGGCATATTTTTCGACCAGCTCAATTTGCGCTTCGTCACGGCCTGATAGACGCAGATAGTCAATCGCCATTTGGTCAATCGGGAAGATACCACAAGTCGCGCCATATTCTGGCGACATATTGGCAATCGTCGCCCGATCCGCTAATGGCATTTGATGCAAGCCTTCACCGTAGAATTCGACAAACTTACCGACCACGCCATGTGCTCGTAGCATCTCGACCACACGCAAGACGAGATCCGTTGCGGTGACGCCTTCACTGAGTTTGCCTGTCAGCTCAAAGCCAACCACTTGCGGGATGAGCATCGAAGACGGCTGACCGAGCATCGCCGCTTCAGCTTCGATACCGCCAACGCCCCAACCAAGCACACCGATACCATTAATCATCGTCGTGTGACTGTCGGTACCAAATACCGTGTCAGGATAGGCGGTCAGCTCGCCATCGACATCCGCTGCCATGACTACGCGCGCAAGATACTCAAGGTTGACTTGGTGCACGATACCCGTCGCGGGCGGGACAACGACAAAGTTCTCAAAGGCATTACGGCCCCAATGTAAGAACTCATAACGCTCATTATTACGCTTAAACTCAATCTTTTCGTTGAGATCCAGCGCATCCCTCACGGCCATAAGCATCCACTTGTACCGAGTGGTCAACGACCAGCTCACTAGGAATAAATGGGTTGATTTGCTCAGCACGACCGCCAAGCTCCACTACCGCATCACGCATCGCTGCCAGATCGACGACTGATGGCACGCCGGTGAAATCTTGCAGCACTACCCGTGCTGGCATGAAGGCAATCTCTTTGGACGCCTCAGCGCCAGCGTCCCAGTTGGCCACTGCTTCGATGTGGTTTTTGCCGACAGACTGACCATCATCTTCGTTACGCAATAGGTTCTCTAGTACAACTTTCATACAGTATGGTAGCGTATTGATATTGTCGTAAGTCTCGGCAAGTTTGGGCAAGCTATAATAGGCATGCTCCTTGCCATCGACCGAAATGGTGTCTTTTACATTAAAAATATCACTCATGGTAGCTTCCTTATCGTTGTTATAAATCCTAAACATAAATGGCCAGTTACAATTTAGCATTTATGTGGATATTGGTGGCTCAATAAATGGTGGTTTATTAAAGAAACACTGTGTCAAAGTAGGCACTAAAAACATTCATTATTACAAAACCATGTAAGACAAAAATCCTAAGATATATGTTTCATCAACCCAAGCTGTAAAAGTGCTTGTAAGACCTGACATCAGCTTGTTTTTACCATAACAAATATATAGTACTTTGTTAACGTCTGGACGTAGTCAAATCGTGGCACAATCGTAACTGTAACAATGTGTTAGCGCTTTATTAATGAGAGGCTAGCCAAATCCATTTTTATTATTTTTTACGGCGACCACTACGAAACACAAATGCATCATCATAAAAATGAGAATCTTCATTCTCGGCCCAAAAATGCGGCACACCTAAAATGGGCAATGGCGATAAATGACACGGTGTGACTGTGTCCTTTGATAATAATTCATTCATATAATCAGCCAATTTATTATCCAAAAGGCGATGCGCTGCTGCGTTGACAAGGCAAAGAAATCTTGGCCGACGCTGATGACCACACTATGCGCGCACAAGGGCTTACGCGGCGTTATCAATTGCTCAAGGAGAGCATGACCAAAAATATAAACCACCGCTTGCGCGTTTGGACTAGGACTTGTAGGGTCATCCCACTGCGTGCGCGGCTGCACCAAACTGCCCTGCCAGTCAAAGCCAATCAACGCCTCGCCAATACTAGGATTGGCGGTAACCAATACCGCGCCGTTTTCATCAAACACAGTGATGGTATCGCGCACCCGCCCTCGACTGGCACCGACCCCTTGCTGCTCAATCTCAAGCATATGATAGTGGTTTAGCAGGGCTTTGGTCTTAGGAAAAGTCAGCCAAATACTGCCGTTAAATAAGTCGTGTAAGTTATCACGCGTCGGGATATTGCCCGTACTGCCGATAAAACTTTCGTAAGCCTCGCCATCGGGCAATGCATTTTGAGAGACAAACTGTAGCGTTTGAGGCGTTTGGTTATGGGTAGGTTTGGTCTGCGGTAATGGCTGCTCTAAATGATTGGCCTGCTGCTGCATCGCCGTTTTTAAGACGTTGGCAATCGTGTCAGGCGTGCTGATGTTACAAGCATTGATACCATGCGTATCTAGACTTTCTGCATTATCCAAACTACTCGATTCACTTAAGTTATTCATCTGCTGACTTGGTCTACTAAGGTGCTCAATAGTGGTGCTCAAGTAATGTCGTTGAGTAATGTGCAACAGCCACGGCGCTTGCCAATCAATCTCAGCAAAGCTGTTATCAAGTGTGCCCTCTATTTTAGAAGGCGGCTCAATACAGGCGTTAGAATCAGGTTTGGTAGGTAAATCACTGGCAGGCATAGGCGCTATCTCTTAAAGGCTATCTCTGTTAGATGTCTGGCTACTCTATGGTATCATGGTGCGCTTTTTTACGGCTAGACGGGCAGCTCGAAACGTTGTGTTCGCGCGCTCTTTATTGATGAGTTTTTATGGCAAATTTTAATACCCACTTAAATGTCGCTTTTATGGTCAGCGGCACCCTGAGTTTGACGGTTTATAAAGCTGGATTGATTGATGATTCAGGGTTTTTAGTATGCGTGGCGCTTGGTACCATCGGTGGATTGCTACCAGATTTGGATTCAGATAATTCAACACCGATTAAGCTGGGTTTTAATATTACCTCGTTTGTCTTTGCCTTTGGCTTGGTCATGCATTGGCGTAGTGATTTGAGCTTGCTCGCATTGATCGCATTATGGCTGGCGGGTTATGGTTTTATGCGTTATGTGATCTTTCATATTTTTACCACCATGACCGTACATCGCGGCGTTATCCACTCTGTGCCTTATATGGCGATACTTGGACTGGGGTTAACCTGTCTAAGCTATTATGGTCTGCATCTACCGCTGACAACCAGTTGGTTTTATGGTCTGTTTTTATTTGGTGGCGCGATGGTGCATTTATCATTGGACGAATTGTATAGCGTCAATTTGTCCAATATGAAAATGAAGCGCTCGTCGGGTACGGCGATGAAGTTTTATCAGCATAAAGACAAATGGTGGTATTTGCTGCTATACGTTATTTTGGCGTTATTGTTATATATCGCGCCGCCGTTTGACACCTTTTGGCAACAGGTCAGTGATCCTGCAGCTTGGGCAAAGCTTAAGCTCGGTCTATGGCCAGAATTGATAAAAGGCTGGCGAAGTTAAGGCCGCCTCTACCAGCAAAAAATGATAAATAATGAGAGTACACTATGTCGACTTCTGCCGCCCTCCAAACCTGCCCTTGCCAAATCAACCCCGCGTCAGAAACCACCACCGCGCCCCTACTTTATAAAGACTGCTGTCAGCCTTATCATGACAGCCTGTTAAATAAAGAAGCGGATAAAACTGACGGCGTACAGGCAGAAACGGCGGAGCGGCTGATGTGCACGCGTTATAGCGCTTTTGTGCTTATCAAGCCAGAATACATCGTCAAAACCACACTACCCGCGCAGCAAAGCTTACTTGATGTGACAGCAATTGAGGAATGGGCCACCAAGACCGATTGGGCAGGATTAGAGATTGTAGAACACAAGCCAAAGCTTGGTAAAAGACATGCACAGGTTGAGTTTAAGGCTTATTTTAATACCAAAGATAATACAAATGATTTAGCAGGAAAAATACAAGCGCACCACGAGTTGTCTGCTTTCGTAAAGGTTACAAACAAAACTAATCAAGATGCACGCTGGTACTTTATCGACCCGACCGTGCGCATGAACGTGAGCCAAAAACAGCCGTGTATTTGTGGCTCAGGGGAGAAGTTTAAGCGGTGTTGTGGGGTTTATATTTAAACAACGTTAGATATCCATTGACCGCTAAACACTCGCCCCAACTTCCCTTGCAATCGCAATCCCTTCCTCAACGGTCAAAAACTTGCGCTGACTTGGGCTGTCTTTATAAATGACGTCACCATCTTGAAAGATTAAGCATTCATTGACGGCGAGCTGCTGCCACTTCTCATTTTCAGTCAATGGCACGGTCACCAAAATCGTCACCTTATCGGTATCGGTGGTGACATCGCTAAAATTAATCGCCATATCATCGTCCGCCAGTTTGGCTTCACCAAATGGCGCTTTGCGCGTGAGATAAAACAGTAAGCTACCTGCATACGCCAGTTGCCACCTGCCATTGGATATTAAGCAATTAAATAACCCATTGGCCGATAGATAGCGACATTGCGTGGTCAAAAAATTAAACAGTGTCTTGTCATCAGGACGGGTTTTAAAGCTGCTCTTTAAACGATTGACCAAATAGCAGAATGCCATCTCAGAATCAGTACTGCCTACTGGTTGACAATGCGCGGCATTGCCGTTGTCTTGCAAGCGCTGACAGCGTTTGATAAATTCGCTATTCATCTGTCCATTGTGCGCAAATACCCACTGTTCGCCCCAGACTTCACGGACGAATGGATGGGTGTTTGCCAAGCAGTTCTGCCCTTGCGTCGCTTTACGAATATGCGCAATAACGTTCATGGCTTTGATTGGATAGTTGTTAACCAAATCAGCGACTGGCGATAGATGGCTTGGACGATTATCATGAAACAAACGCAGACCCGTTGAGTCATTTGCCGTCTCATCATTGGTTTTGTCATTATTGCTGCATTCGCTGCGCTCAAAAAACGCAATACCAAAGCCATCTTCATGACTGTCCGTCATACCGCCGCGCTTGCGAAACCCTGCAAAGCTAAAACCAATATCTGTTGGGGTATTACAGTTCATTCCTAAGAGTTGACACATTTATAAAGTACCGCCGTTATTGTCATCTATTATTGAGTTACCTTGAGTAGCATTGCCTTGAGTAGCATTGCCTTGAGTAGCATTGCCTTGAGTAGCATTGCCTTGAGTAGCATTGCTTTGATTGGCAGATAGCGCATCAAAGTCAGCATCACTCATCTCATCAAGCAAAGCGGCACCATCAGTTGGGATGGTATCCAAAATGCGCTGAGCTTCTGCCAAGACGGTGTCTTCTACCCAGAGAACGATACCCGAGTTCATACCAGGGATTGCGCTGAGCGGCTGCAAGGACACGGTTATGCCGTTATTACGTAATAGATTGGCATGCAGCTCGCCTTGTATATTGGTATCAAAGCGCGCCAGTTTGTGCCAGTTGTCAACGTGATCGGTCATGGGATCGCCTTCAAAGTGTTGGTAGGTACATACCTGAGTAAAACATACTTATGCCAATTGGTCTAACGTATATGTTTCAATCGTAAAATCATTGGTGTTGGTTAAGTGATCATGTGCTTGCTCAGCTTGGGTAATACTGCTAAACACACCGACTATTTGATTGTCTGGTTTGCTTAATAGTACAAATACGGTGTTTTGCGACTTTTCAACATGCGCCCAATGGTAAGCGGCCAGACGCTTCATTAGGTCAGGGTTTTTGACCATGATGTTATCACCCGTACGACCTTCGGTACGGTTGTAATGAATCACATTGAGGCGCAATAACCAAAAAATCACGGCCGCTTTTGCTAGCATCACAGGTAGTGCACGTTTTTCCTCACCATTGAGTGGACGTATCGATTCATAACCTTGTAAGAACGCTGCCATTTTACTGCGGTCAAAGTTCACAGATTCACCTTGTTCTGCGCCGCCCCACGTGGTACAAAAAATCATTGATAGTGATCGCAATATCCATCACGTAATGCTCGACGCTGACTTCGGTGAAGTCTAGTAGACCTGTCAGACGCGCCTCGCCTTTTGTAGATTCCATAAGGTATTGTCGGCAAACATATCTAAATGGCATAGACCTTTTGGCAAGGTATCTAATGGCAGCTCTGAATAAGCGCGCCAAATATCGCTCATCAGCTTGGCTTCGTCACCTGGCATGAACTGCATTTCACGGTCACGCACGTCGCTCCATGGATACAAAGGCACGCCGTACTGCTCACTTGGCTGCAATGCTTGCAGCGTCTCATGTAGCGTCGCCAATGCTGCGCCAATATCGTGACACATCGCTTGCGTAGTTTGCTCGGGATGTGAGCCTGCTAGACACGGCACTAAAGTGATGGCTTTGTCTTCATAATGGATGACATAGCGTTTATCATCACCATCTGTTCGCGAACCATTTGACTCAATAACGGCTAACGGTGCGGCGACTGGTAATTTGCCATTTAACTGATTGAGGATAACGGCCATTTTTTCGATATCAGCAGGAGGACGCTCTTCAAATAATGTAAACACGTAAGAGTAGGTGCCGTCTACATCGTCAGTCGTTTGAATAAACCAGTTTGAGTTTTTAATACCTTGAGTGATCGGAATCGCGCGGGCAAACGATACGCCAAAACTTTGGCAAAAGGCGGCAAACTGATCATCGGTTAACTGGGTATAGACGGACATGACATCTCACTTATAGCAATTGGGTAAAGAGGTTAGATAGAATAAATTGATGCGGTAATGACCGCAATTGTACCGCACATCATAAAACGATGGTGAAAAGCGTAATAATCTTGCGAAAACCTGCCTGAAATAGCAGTGATTTTGCTAGACTAGCGCCTATGAATTGATTATAAGGTGAAAGACCCTATGTTAGCAAAGCGTATCATTCCTTGCTTGGACGTTGACAATGGCCGCGTGGTCAAAGGCGTACAGTTTGTCGATATCAAAGACGCAGGCGACCCTGTCGAAGTCGCTCGCCGCTACAATGAACAAGGCGCTGATGAGATTACTTTTTTGGATATTACTGCGACCAATGACGAGCGCGATACCACTTATCATACGGTCGAGCGTATGGCTGAAACGGTATTTGTCCCACTCACCGTAGGCGGCGGCGTGCGAAAAATCGCTGATATCCGCAATTTGCTCAATGCGGGCGCAGATAAAGTCGCAATTAACTCAGCTGCGGTATTTACGCCTGAGTTCGTCGGTGAAGCCGCGCAGAAGTTTGGCAACCAATGTATCGTTGTGGCCATCGATGCCAAACGCGTCGCTGACATCAACGTCGATGGGATTACTGTGCCGCGTTGGGAGATTTTCACCCATGGTGGCCGTAAGCCAACCGGTATCGATGCCGTCGCTTGGGCGAGCAAAATGGCTGAGCTGGGCGCTGGTGAATTGCTGGTCACCTCAATGGACGGTGATGGCACCAAAAAGGCTACGATTTGGCACTCATGCAACAAATTACGAGCCGCGTCAATGTGCCCGTCATTGCCTCAGGCGGCGTCGGCAACCTGCAACATTTGGCAGAAGGCGTGTTAGAAGGCGGCGTCGATGCGGTACTTGCCGCCAGTATTTTTCACTTTGGTGAGTATACCGTGTCGGAGGCCAAAGCCTATATGGCAGCACAAGGGATACAGATGCGTCTGTAGCACGCTCGTAAAATACAAATAACACCCAAAAAAATGCTATCATAGTGCTAACCATTTATTTTCGTTCAATTAACTAGAGCAACGCCAAAATAATAGGCGGCCAAGTCGATTGAACGCATCAGACTGTTTAGCTATTTATTGATGCCTATATTTCAATTGAACGCTTATTAAGCAAAGGATTTTTTTATGTCGAATTTACAACAGCAGCGCAACGACGTGACTCATATCGATGGTAACTTGCATCAAAACGCTGACGCGCGCATTGGTATTGTCGTCGGTCGTTTTAACGGTTTTGTCGTTGAGTCATTGGTTGATGGTGCGATTGATGCCCTACTCCGTCATGGTGTATTGGGTAGCAACATTACTGTTATCCGCGTTCCTGGTGCATTCGAGCTACCACTTGTGGCCCAGCGCGCTGCGGAATCAGATCGTTTTGACGCCATTGTGGCATTGGGTGCAATCATCCGTGGCAGCACCCCACATTTTGATATTGTAGCCAGCGAGTCGGCCAAAGGTTTGAGCGCTGTGGCAATGGATTATAATATCCCTGTCGCCAACGGTATCATCACTACTGACAGCATCGAGCAAGCTATCGAGCGCTCCGGTACCAAAGCAGGTAATAAAGGCTCTGAAGCTGCGATGGTCGTATTAGAGATGATTGCTGTTCTATCACAGCTTGATATTGATGATATCGATGAAGCTTAAGCCTTAAAGCTCAAATTTATTAGTCTAACTGGTGCTGCTATTGAGCAATAGCAGCACCTTGTAACATGACGCCAGCTATCAAGATAATTGGCTATTTTTTGAATTTTCGCCGTATTTCTATACCCTTTAAAATTTTGAATAAACAAAGCTAAAAAGCTACTTTGTTATTTATATTTTGACTGGGTATCATCTCAAAAATTTAGGTACAGACCCCCTATGACTGACCAACTCAAGCGCGCTATCAGCGCTGCGAAAACCGCACAAGCCAATCAAGCTGAAGCTACCCGTATAGCGAGCAGTAGTGCAGGTGATCAAACCTTCGATATGAGTGAGTCTTCTTACAAGACCAGTCACACCGCTATCCGTAAGGCGCGCCGCTTTGCCATGCAAGGTCTATACGAGTGGCTCGTCACCGACCGCCGCTTTGATATAGATGGCAAGCTTGGCTGGAAAGACAATGCACCGCATGATATCGCGGCACGCACGCGCGCAACCAACGCTATGCACACCGTCCATATTGGCTACTATCACGAAATGATGCGTGACATCCCAGAGCAGATCGATGCGCTAGACGCGCTTATCAGCCAACACCTTGATCGTGAGATTGATAAATTAGATACCGTTGAGCACGCTATTTTGCTAATTGGTGCGTACGAGCTACAAAACCGTATGGAGATTCCTTACAAGGTTGTACTCGATGAAGCGATGAAGCTGAATAATCACTTTGGCGCGACTGACGCTCACAAACTGATCAATGCAGTATTGGATAAAATGGCTGGTGAGCTACGTGCTTTAGAGGTACAAGCAGATACCAATGCCAACCTACGCACGTCACAAAAAGCGGCGGCTAAACAATCTGAAGCGAGTTCGGCTGAAGTAACGGTAGCTGACAATATCGAAGCGGCTGCTGAAACAGAAAGCGCGATCGATAATGCGCCGACTGCATCAAATAAGCCACGTATCAGCGCTAACAAAGCTAACGTTAAACGCAGTAGTGCCAGTAAAGCCAGTGCCAATATCAGTGACTTCAAGGCGAGCAAGAAAAACGCTAACGATACCAAAGACTAAGACTAGCCATGAACGAGTTTGAGCTGATTGAGCGTATATTCTCACAGATGCAGGCCACGCATGCGCCATTAACGGGTATCGAAAAAGGTATCGGTGATGACGCGGCTGTGATGGCATTGCCAGCAAGATCACGCTTGGTGAGCTGTATTGATACATTGGTTCAAGGGCGTCACTTTCATGCTGACTTTGCACAAGTAGATAAGCTTGCGTTTGAAATTGCTTATAAAGCGGTCGCGGTTAATGTTTCTGACATTGCAGCGATGGGCGCGACGCCGCATAGTATTTTGCTAGCGTTGGCATTGCCTGAGCGTCTAGCGAATCATGAATGGCTTACGACATTTGCCAAAGGATTGTTTCATGCCTGCCAGCTGTTTGGCGTGACGTTGATTGGCGGAGATACCACGCGCAGTGCGCAATTGGTGCTGAGTGTCAGTGCGCAGGGATTGCTTGCCACAGGGAGGACGCCCGCGGTCTATCGCTCAGGTGCTAAGGTGGGCGATAAAGTCTATGTATCAGGTACTGTCGGTGATGCTGCCTATGCTCTCAAGCACCCCGATAGCCCTATTGGTCAGCAGCTGGCGCACCGACTGCATATGCCTACGCCGCGCATTGCCTTAGGTGCCGCCTTGGCACAAGCTGGCGCAACCTCGATGATCGATATCTCTGACGGTCTTTATCAAGATCTTGGACATATCTGTCAGCAAAGCTCAGTCAGTATGCGTATTCATTTAGATCAATTACCGAGTAGCGAGTCACTAGCCACGGTAGAGTTATCTGAGCGTTTGTTATGTCAATTAGCGGGTGGCGATGACTACGAATTGGCATTTACCTTGCCTGCACATATTGAACCACCTACTTCTAATACGCCTGTCACTTGTATTGGAGAAATCGTTGCGCTCGCAGATTCTATTGCGACAGATGCCAAATCGCCTAATTACTCACGTCTTGAACTGTTTTATCAAAATCAGCCAGTCACACCGACTCAATCTACCCCCTTCTACGTGGCCTAATCTCACCGGTTATCAACATTTCACAGGCTAATTCATGACTGATCAACACTTATCTAAGCCTGATATTCGACAAGCAAATGATTGCCCGCCTCTACCAATCGGTGCCAGTATGCTTGACCGCATGGTTTATTGGCTCGGACTAGGTTTGGGCAGCGGCCTACCTCGACGCGCCCCCGGTACGTGGGGCACGGTTGGTGGTCTGATTGTGGGTGTGCCACTGATGAGCTTGGGTTTCGTTCCTTTTTTAATCTTGACGATTTTGTCGTGTTTGGTTGGTGTTTGGATTTGCGGGCGTACGTCTGAGTTGATGCAGGTACACGATGATCCGCATATTGTGTGGGATGAATGGGCTGGCATGTGGATTACCCTATTGCCGTTATCTTATATATTATCATATGTATTTCCTACGTCTAAAAATACCTTGTCGATAATGATGCTGCCGATGTTTTGGGGCTGGCTACCGACTGCTTTTATCCCTATTTCGCGTATTTGATATTTTAAAGCCACCACCGATTGGTTGGGCAGACAAAAAGGTTGCGGGTGGCCTTGGGGTAATGTTGGATGACATTATTGCAGGGGTTATGGCAGCAGTGATTTGGTTGATTATTTACATCATTGTGATGATGTTTATGTCTTTTAATATTATTCCGCGGAAATCATTACTTCGGTTTAGCCATCTTACGTATTTGATTTTGCTTGCTTAAGTTTTGGGTATTCAAGTTACAAAGCTTGCACGTCATAATTTTTTTTGTGCAAGTTTTTACGCTATAATTCAACATTATATTTTGTTACATTTGTAGGCTTATTATGACATCTCCTCTTTCTGTGATTATTTTAGCGGCCGGTAAAGGCACTCGCATGCAGTCGGCAAAGCCAAAGGTTTTGCAGACCCTAGCTGGTAAGTCATTATTGGCCCACGTATTAGATACTTGCAATCAGCTCACTGTTGATGAAACCATCATTGTCCATGGTTTTGGCGGTGATCAAGTAAAGTCAGAGATTACCAACCAATATACACAGTCGTCGTTTACTTGGGTTGCTCAAACTGAGCAGTTAGGAACAGGTCATGCGGTCAAAGTGACACTGTCTGATTTACCGAAATCAGGGAAAAGTCTCATTCTATATGGTGATGTGCCATTGGTCAGCTGCCAGACATTAGCTGCTTTAAAAGCTGCCAATACTGATGGTATGTCTATGCTGACGTTGACTGTCGATAATCCGTTCGGGTTGGGTCGTATCAAACGTGACCAAAACGGCAACATTGAAGCCATCGTTGAGCAAAAAGATGCCAGTGCTGACGAGCAAAATATTAAGGAGATCAACAGTGGTATCTACTGCGTAGACAACGCCCTACTGCATAAGTATTTGCCAGAGCTCTCTAACAATAACGCGCAACAAGAATATTACCTCACTGACATCGTCAAAATGGCCGTCGCTGATGGTATTACGATTGCGGCGATTGAGCCTGAGCATACGTTTGAGATTGAAGGGGTTAATAACCGCCAACAACTCGCAAGCCTAGAGCGCACGTGGCAACGCAAGATAGTCGCCGACCTACAAGAAGCGGGCGTTCAATTTGCCGATCCCACGCGCGTGGATATTCGCGGGTCGTTGAGTGCCGGACAAGATGTGTTTATTGACGTCAATGTGGTATTTGAAGGCGACTGCACTTTAGGCGACAATGTCTATATTGAAGCAGGCTGCGTCATCAAAAACGCTCAGATAGGCAATGCTTGTTATATTAAGCCTTACTGTGTGATTGATCGCGCTGACATCGGAGCTGGTGTCGACATAGGACCTTTTGCACACCTGCGTCCTGATACGGTATTGTCTGACAACAGCAAAGTCGGTAACTTTGTTGAAATCAAAAAATCAACAATCGGTCAAGGCAGTAAAGTAAATCACCTAAGCTACATCGGTGATGCAACTGTCGGCACAGGCGTCAATGTCGGTGCAGGTGTCATTACTTGTAATTACGACGGTGTCAACAAGTCGCAGACTATCATTGGAGATAATGCCTTTATTGGTTCCAATGCAAGCCTAGTCGCGCCAGTAACCATCGGAGATACGGCTACCATCGCTGCAGGTTCTGTCATTACCAAAGACGTTGATAGTAGTGCTTTAGCATTTGGCCGAGCTCGTCAGGTACAAAAAAATGACTTTCAACGACCGACTAAAAAATAACTGATTTATCGAAAGTTTGATCAATCGTCGTCATTCTTGAGTAAACCTAAGCAGTACGGCAATCGTGGTAGTACTGCTTCATCATACTTTTGAGCTAATAACTGAGCATTGGTAGCTAACGACACTTACTAGTCTTGTACCATCATATATTGAATTATTAAAAAACAAATTTAAGGAAAAGCCATGTGTGGAATCGTTGGCGCAGTTGCTGAACGCAATATTGCGAATATCTTGCTTGAAGGTCTTAAGCGTCTAGAATATCGAGGCTACGATTCGGCTGGTTTAACCGTCATTCGTGATGGTGAATTACATCGCGAGCGTCAAGTGGGCAAGGTTCAAGCCTTGGTCGATGCGGTTGAAGCCAGTACCGATTTTTTTGATGGGCATATTGGTATCGCTCATACTCGCTGGGCCACGCATGGCGAACCTGCACAGCGCAATGCCCATCCGCACATATCTGGTAAGATTGCCGTCGTTCACAATGGTATCGTCGAAAACTACGCTGAACTCAAAAAGAGCTCATCGCTAAAGGCTACGCGTTTACCTCACAAACCGACACCGAAGTGGTGGCGCATCTGATTCATGACATTTATGAGCAAACCAATGATTTGCTAGAAGCGGTACGCGCAGTGATTCCTAAGCTGCATGGTGCATTTGCTTTAGGCATCATTCACGTGGACACACCAGATGAGCTGGTCGCGGTACGTTTAGGTTCGCCTTTGGTCATCGGTGTTGGTATTGGTGAAAATTTTATCGCCTCAGATCAGCTGGCACTACTGCCAGTCACCAACCGCTTTATGTACCTAGAAGAAGGCGATATTGCCAAATTGACCCGTGACAGTATTAAAGTCTATGTCAATGGCGAGGAAGTCAGCCGCGAAGTGCATGAAATCGATGCCAAGCAGCATAATGCTGACAAAGGCGAGTTCAAGCACTATATGCTCAAAGAAATCTATGAGCAGCCAGATGCAGTCGCGCGTACGCTTGAGATGGCGATTGATAACCGCCAAGCATCAGCCCTGCGTGATGACTTTTTAGCACGCAATGAAGCGCAATTATCAGGCGTACAGCATGTACAAATCATCGCTTGCGGCACTAGCTATCATGCGGGGATGGTTGCTAAATATTGGTTTGAGAGCTTGATGCGCCTATCCTGCTCTGTTGAGGTTGCTAGTGAATTCCGCTATCGCAATCCTGTAGTACTCGACAACTCGCTGGTGATTTGTATCTCTCAGTCTGGTGAAACAGCCGATACCTTATCAGCCCTGCGTGAGATCAAAAACAAAACCCAGCAGGACTGGTTAGTCTAGCACTATGTAACGTGCCTACCTCATCCTTGGTTCGCGAGACAGACATATTCTTGCCGACCCTTGCAGGTCCTGAGATCGGTGTAGCATCGACCAAAGCTTTTACCACCCAGCTGGTCGCACTCATGCTATTGGTCTTAAAAACAGGCGCAGTACAGCAGCGTATCGACAGCGCAAACCTAAGCACCTTACTTGGCGAGCTACAAAAGCTGCCCGGTCAACTCTATGCCAGCTTGCACCTTGATGCTCCGATCAAAGCGATGGCGGAGCACTTTGAAGATAAGAAAAGCTGCTTATTTTTAGGGCGCGGTCTACAGTTCCCTATCGCTCTAGAAGGCGCATTGAAGCTCAAAGAAATCTCTTATATCCACGCTGAAGGCTACGCCGCAGGTGAGCTCAAACACGGTCCGCTAGCGCTTGTTGACAAAGACATGCCAATCGTCGTGCTGGCACCCAAAGACAGTATGCTCGATAAGCTCAAAGCCAACATGCAAGAAGTACATGCCCGTCACGGCGAGCTGTTCGTCTTTGCCAGTGAAGATAGTCACATCAATGCTGAAGACCGCCTACATGTAGTACATGTTAAAGCAGTTTGCGAGACGCTTGCCCCTATCGTCTACAGCGTACCCATACAGCTACTGTCTTACCATGTGGCCGTGATGCGCGGTACTGATGTCGATCAGCCACGCAATCTTGCCAAATCAGTGACAGTTGAGTAATATAAGTTATTGATTTTATTATAATTTTTATTAATAAATTACCTGTCACACTATTGTGTGAGGATTCATCCTTTGCTATCTTGTATCAACGAGGTGGCAAAGGATTTTTTGTGAATAACAAAAATAGAAAAGGACCCACAACAACTGAGTCTTTGAAAGATTATCAGCCATTTGTCAAAATAGCTGATATATTCTCACTTGGAAGATCTCACCGTGTCTTTGGTCACAAGACTAAACGAACACACCACTACAGCCCTATGTCAGCAACCAAGGAAGAGATAGCTGAGTTCATGAAGTCTGAGTTCCCTCAAGCAAAGTACAAGATTGAGGCAGTAAATAGCAGTAGGTCAATTTTATCCCATGATATTGGTTTAGATGATTTGAGACCTGGAGGTACTGTATCGGGACCTTTCATAACTTAGATTAAAGCGCTAGCTTATCCTTATAAGAACACATGCCTTTTAATGCATCATCTATTAACGCTTTCATTTTAGATAACTCTAGAATCTTAACTTCAATTTGCTTGTTTTTTCTAGAAGCTTTTCACCCATTTGTGATTGCGTCAGGTTGTTTGAATACAATAGCTCTGTTAGCTCTCTAATCTCTTTTAAGGTGAAACCTAACTCCTTCGCCATAATAATCATATTGAGCTGTTCTACAATCCTGTTATCGTAATCTCTATAACCATTAGATTTTCTAGATGGTGACGAAATTAATCCTTCCCTTTCGTAAAAACGAATGGTATCTCTGCTTAGTCCGACTGTTTCAGTTAATTCTTTTATATTCATTAGCGAGCACCCTCAATTAACGCTTGACTGTGGAGTAATGTCCATAGTTTATAGTAGGCGTTAATTAACAACAAGTAGGTTCTTTTATGGATATAAATATTCTGACGGACGACAACGTCGAGCTGCGTGCAACCCTCTATAAAGCGAATAACCCTAAGGCCGTTGTTCTAATAAATCCAGGAACCGCTACCAATACTTCTTATTATTTGCCGTTTGCTAAATACTTAAGAGAGCATGGTTTTCATGTCATTCTTTGGAACTATAGAGGGTTTTGCGATTCTAAAATAAGTCATCTAAAGGAGTGTCATTACCAGTATTCTGATATTGGGCGCTATGACATTCCAGCTGCCATCGATACAGCTAAGCGCCTATTTAAGGATTTACCCTTGTATTGTGTGGGTCATAGTACTGGTGGTCAACAGGTAGGTCTGGCTCATAACGCCGATCAATTAGATGCTCTAATTGCAGTGGCTGTCTCAGCAGGATACTTTAGCTATATGCCGCTTCGCTATCGTCTTAAGGCTAACTTCTTTTTCCGTTTTTTAGCCCCGCTTAGTAATAAAGTCTTTAATTATGTGCCGGCTAAAAGCTTCAAACTCATGGAAGATTTGCCAGCTGGTTTTACAGATGAATGGGGGCTTGGTGCCGAGAAAAAGAGCTGTTTTTCTCAGATAAATTCTATGGGAAAACCATTCCCCTTGGGACTTACAAGAATTTTAATGTGCCAACTTTCGTCTTCACTGCCGATGATGATGAAATCTGCACTGAACGCAACCTGCATAATTTTTGGAAAAATGTGACTAGCGATCAACCCATCACTTTTAAACGCTATACCATTAGCAAGGGATCAGACCAATCAATTGGGCATTTTGGCTATTTTAGAAGCAAGAACACTCATATTTGGCAAGATATTTTAGAGACGATCAACAAGGTACACCATGATAAATCGTTACAAACATTATAAGACCTTAATTTTCATTGTATTACTTAATGTGTTCTCGAGCATTTTGCACTATGTTCATAATGTGGTTTATTTTGACCACTATCCTGAGCCTGATTGGTTATCCCCTCATCTGGTAGATGCTTTTTGGTTCGTCATGACACCAATCGGTATCTACGGCTTGATCGTGGCTGTCAAAAGCCAGATGAGCAAGGGGCATTGGTGGCTTTATTTGTATGCCTTGATGGGTTTATTGTCACTACTACACTACAACGTTGAGACTGATAATATTATGACGATCACCATGCACAGTCTTATCTGGTTTCCAAGCAATATGTGCTTTTTGGTTAATCGGCTATGTAACGATGTATTTTAAAAATAAAAGCAAACATCAAGAACACTAATTGATAAAACTTTGGTCTTTATAAGAATGAGCTAACCTCTTATTTATCGTTTTAAGGAATTGAAAATGAATGTTGAAGAAACTATAGCAACATGGGAAACAGAAGAAGCACGTATTAGAGAAAAGCTAGGTGACGCTGACGTCATTCCATTATCAGACTTAACCACTCGCAGCGGTATGGACATTTTTAACGCTATGTTTGCAGGAGAGCTGCCTCATCCTCCCTATTGGTCTAACGCTCGACTACACTCCTATTCATATGGAAAAGGTATTGCCGTTTTTCAAGGGCGTCCAAAGCGTCATCATTACAACCCATTGGGTACAGTCCATGGTGGCTGGTTTTGTACGCTTTTAGATTCTGCTGTTGGCTGCGCTGTACATACCCTTTACCAGCAGGAAAAACCTATACAACTTTAGAGATAAAAGTAAATATGGTGCGAGCTTTGACAGTGGCAACACCTTTAGTACGGGCTGAAGGTAAAGTCATTCATGCTGGTCGAAGAACAGCAACTGCTGAAGGAAAAATTGTGGGGCCTGATGGCAAGTTGTATGCTCATGCCACCACAACCTGCATCATTCTTGATGTTTAGATAGAATTTTCGATATAGTCAATACACTCTAAAAATGTCATAGCGCTACTGGGATGAATTTTGCGCAGCCTCTGGGAACGCAGCACGCAAGTAAAATTTATACCAGTAGCGCGTTTAAATCCATAACAGTTTTACATTCAGCTAACTATAGTTAATGAAGCTTACCTGACAGTCTCAAGTCTAATAGCTTCTAAACCAAAGAAAACCGCTAAGAATATAATGGATGTTATAGTGAAACCATTATAAAAATGGTATAGCAAGATTAAACGCTATTTTTCGCAGCCTCTGGAGACGCAGTCACAGCAAGCAAGAAAAGTAGCATTTTATAATAGATTACTAAACTAGGCGTGATTTTCAATATTAAGCAATATCATATCGTTCTTAGTCTTCATATTTCAAACACACCAATCCAAATCTTCAAAATAACCCTTTATACAGAAAATAAAGTCCCACTACGAATAACAATACCGAAAAGCACTTCTTTAACAGTGGCGGTGAGAGCATATGAGCGACTTTTGCCCCAACTTTAGCGGTAAAAAGCTCATACTCGCAATGCCCAAAAAGGCATAAATATGCACAAAGCCAATGGTATTGGGTACATCAACTTGCTGCTGCATACCAAAGAACATAAAGCCGAGCGCACCAGCAATGGCAATAGGCAAACCACACGCCGCCGACGTGCCTACCGCCTTTGCATGACCACATTATAACGGGTGAGATACGGCACCGTTAAGCTGCCACCGCCAATACCAAAAATGGCCGAAGCCACACCAATAATACCACCTGCCGCAAGTTGCTTGGGTTTAGACGGTAATACCACAGGCGTATGACTCGCATCACTCATATGTGTACGTCTTTTACCAGCGGTAAACATTCTATAAGCGACCCACAGTAAAAACACCCCGACGATAAGCTGCAGATATAACCCTGATATTTGCCCTGCTATCCCTGCTCCCAAAAAACACCCTAGCGCCAAACCAGGTGCTAGATTTTTAAAGACCGGCCACATGACGCCGCCCTTTTTATTATGCGCCATCAGCGAGCTGATCGAAGTGACGATGATGGTCGCAAGCGACGTCCCCAAAGCCAGATGCATAATGGTATCGGCATCATAGCCCATTTGGGTAAAGACGATAAATAACAGCGGTACGATAATGGTGCCACCGCCCACGCCGAAAAGCCCGGCCGCAAACCCTGCTAGTGCACCTATGATTAAAAAAATGAGTAGTTCCACGGGATAGTGTCTTCTTATATAGATTTATTTTCTGAGCAAGTGCTCTATATTAATGCCAGTTATGACTTATACAAGCTCAACTTGACCGACGTAATGATAAGCACGGTTAAAATACACTAAACTCTCATCTTGCCCGCTTGGGGATTCTGGAGGTTTGATAGCGACCACTCGGCACATCAGCACACTATGCGTACCCACTTCTTGAATGTGCTCAATCTCACAATCAAAGCTCACTAGCGCATCTTTCAGGATAGGCGCGCCTGTCACAAGCTCAGTCCAAACTCCTTGCTCGAAGCGCTCATCTGAGCTTAGTTTAGAAGCAAAAGCATTAGATAAGTGTTCATGCTGGGCACCAAGCACATTGACGCTCAAGACTTTATTATCCACAAAATGCCCATGCGAGCGCGCCGCTTGATTCATACATACTAGCAGTGTCGGCGGTGTATCAGTGACGCTACATACCGCCGAGGCAGTAAACCCATGAGTGCCTGACGGACCATTGGTGGTGATCACATTGACCGCCGTGGGCAATAGCGCCATGGCATCTCTAAAGTCAGTGGCTTCAATCATATCTTTTATCATTACTACAATCCTGAGAAACGTTAAATCTATAAGTACCTTGTTTACTGAGGCCACTCATAAGCTTAAACAAGCCAAAACTTGTTAAGTTTTGCTAAACGCTCAGCTCTTGCCGCACGATTGCCGCACCAGCGCTCAGCGCATGTAGCTTGCCGCGTGCCACCTCACGAGACAACGGCGCCATACCGCAGTTGGTCGAGGGGTACAGCTTGTCCGCATCGACAAATTGTAAGGCCTTGCGTAGCGTATCGGCTACCTCCTCAGGAGTTTCAATATCATTAGTGGCGACATCGATTGCACCAACCATCACTTTTTTACCGCGGATGAGCTCTATCAAATCCATGGGCACATGTGAGTTTTGACATTCTAATGAGACGATATCGATATTGGACTGCTGCAATTTAGGAAACGCTTGCTCATACTGACGCCACTCTGAGCCCAGCGTTTTTTCCAGTCGTTATTGGCTTTGATGCCGTAACCGTAGCAGATATGTACTGCTGTCTCACATTGAAGTCCCTCTATAGCACGCTCTAGTGTCGCAATGCCCCAATCATTGACGTCATCGAAAAAGACGTTAAACGCCGGCTCATCGAATTGGATAATATCCACGCCTGCTGCTTCTAACTCGCGGGCCTCTTGATTGAGAATTTTAGCAAACTCCCATGCCAGTTTTCACGGCTCTTGTAGTGACCATCATACAGCGTATCGATCATGGTCATCGGGCCGGGCAGCGCCCATTTGATCGGCTGGTCGGTTTGACTGCGTAAAAATTTTGCATCATCTACAAACACAGGCTTTGAGCGGCTAACACTGCCCACTACCGACGGCACGCTTGCTTCATAGCGATCACGAATTTTAACGGTTTTACGATTGGTAAAATCGACGCCGTCTAAGTGTTCGATAAATGTAGTCACAAAATGCTGGCGGGTTTGCTCGCCATCACTGACGATATCGACGCCTGCTTGCACTTGCTCTTGTAGCGATACTAGCAGCGCATCCTGTTTTGCCTGAAGCAATTCTTCACCGTCAAGTTGCCACGGCGACCAAATTTTTTCAGGTTCTGCCAACCAAGAGGGTTTTGGCAAGCTGCCAGCGGTCGATGTTGGTAATAATAAAGTCATGTCGTATTGTCTTCTCTATTTTAGGTGTTATAGCGTGCGCTTTTATATTTGGATTTTTTAAGCGACGTTCTTGTTTACAGCGTAATTGGCTGCCCATGCTTCAAGAATATCTTGGTAAGGCTTGATAAAATGCGTTTCGGTAAATTTGCCTTGTTTGACCGCCATTTGGCTACGCTCTTCACGGTCATAGACAATCTGCGTGAGCGAATAGTCTTGGTATTTTAGGCTTGGCTGATAGACCTGACCTGCCGTTGAATTGGCGTTATAAATCTCAGGACGATAAATCTTTTGGAACGTCTCCATCGTGCTGATTGCGCTGATCAGCTCAAGATCGGTATAGTCGCTGGTCAAATCACCCGCAAAATAAAACGCTAATGGTGCAGCGCTGCCCTCAGGCTTAAAGTAACGTACGACTAGGCCCATCTTATGAAAATAATCATCGGTCAATGAGTACTCATCTTGCTTGTATTCTACGCCCAATACTGGATGCTGATTGGCAGTACGATAATAGGTCTTGCTGGTTGAGACACTCAAGCAAATCACAGGCTGTTTGTTAAAGTGGGCTTTGTAGGCCTCTGAGTTCAATAAATATTGAAACAATTTGCCGTGTAAGTCGCCAAAGTCGTCAGGCGCTTTGGTATTTGGATGCTTATTAAAATGCTCCAGTAGCACCACGCTAAAATCATAATCGCGCACGTAAGATGAGAAACTGTTGCCAATCATGCCATCGATGCGCTTGTTTTCTTTATGGTCCACGATGGTGGTTTGTAGCATCTCAATCACAGGGAACGCATCGCCATTGCCTTCGATATCCATGTTGGCAGACACGATGTCCACTTCGACCGAATAACGATCGGCATTGGGGTTGTCCCAATGTGCCAGCGCGTTAAAGCGGTTGTTAATCATGGTCAACGCTTTACGCAGATTGTCTTCACGCTGCTCGCCGCGCGCCAGATTGGCAAAGTTGGTCGTCATGCGCGTGCTGCTGGCAGGCTGATAGTTTTCATCAAAACGAATGTGCTTGATTGAGCATGCAAAAGGCTTAGTCATGGTGATTCCTACCCTACAAATTGAGATAATACTAAATGTCTGTATGGGTATATTTAAACAAATCTTTAACATGAATAAAAACGATATAAACTTATTATAAGTTGAATTTTATTCATTATTAGTAGTTGTGACTTTTTTTAATCATAAATACGTCATTTTCTATTAGATATATTTTATAGATAGAAAAAACCTTAAGACAGCAGCGCTACTATCTTAAGGTTTATTAGTTTTACTTCTGAAAAATATACATCACCAAAAATCTTACTTTACGCTACACCCCAAACCCACAAGCAATGCTGTTATCTTTTTTATCAAACGTTAAATGCGTAAAGCCCTCGCCTGTCACTTGATAGCCGCTACTGTCGTTTTTGGTTACGGTGTTAATATCATGTTTATCAACAGGCAGCGTAAATCCACTGCGTAGCGACTGTGGGTTATTGGCAAAATACAGCTTTAAATGCGACCATTCAAAACCGCTGAGATATTCAATTTTTGAGAGCTGTTTACCAAAGGCGGTCGCGTTATTTAGCGTGTAAGTGGTGATGGTTTCGTCCAAATGCTCCAGTTGCTCCTCATCAGACGAATTGTAAGGTTTGATACGTGTATCGGTATCAATAATGGACTGCTGATACGCTATGGGCAAGCTGCTGGTTGTCGGGTTAGGATAATCACAGCCTTTTGCATGGATTTGAGATATGGGGTCCAGTCGGTACTGGCTGCCTGCCGCGTTGCACAACTGGTTAGTGATAAGGCGGCGACCATACTGAAAATGATGGCGGTTAGCTTCATGAGTGCCTCCTAATGACAAATCATAGAATACGGTTTGATAATGGCGTTACTATAACGTATTGATATATCAGACAATTAAACGATAAGTAAAAAGGCATATGGGTTCTATGACAGTTTGGTTGTGAGAAGTATCAAATAACCCCATACGCGGTAGTCACGTATGGGGTGCATGATCATCATGATGACTGTGTATTGCAGTATGTTAAATATGTGGGCTTCTCTTCTTCCCATGTGGCACCAGCCATTTGGCAAACCATCCCGATAGATCATCCATCAATGTATATACCACCGGAATCACTACCAAGCTTAGTAGTGTCGAGGGTGACAAGGCCGCCCAGCACAGCTGCGGCCATCGGGCGACGGAACGTCGGATCGGCATCGCCCCACCCAAATACCAAAGGCAGCATCCCTGCGCCCATCGCAATGGTGGTCATGATGATAGGCCGCGCACGCTTGCGACAGGCATCCATAATGGCCTCAAAACGCGCGAGCCCGCGGCGCTGAGCAATCAACGCGTAATCGACGAGTAGGATTGAATTTTTGGTTGCGATACCCATGAGCATAATAAAACCAATCATCGACGGCATCGACAGACTACTATTGGTAATGACCAAACCCACAAACGCACCGCCTATCGATAACGGCAGTGCCATCAAAATGGTAAATGGCTGTAATAAACGGCCGAATAATAAGATCAGCACGCCCAAAATACAGACCACACCGACCGACATGGCAATGACAAAACCACTAAACAGCTCTGCCATGTTTTCTGCCCGACCTTGGTCAATGATGGTAATCGATGGCGGCAGCGTCTGCATCGCTGGTACCGACTTGACCGCCTGCACCAAGTCGCCAAGCTCGCCATCAGAAGGCTGCACAGTAATACTAATGGCGCGCTCACGATCGAGCCGGTTGATCTGGGCCGGGCCTGTCCCAAAATTTAGATCGGCCACCTCGCCCACGCGTACCCCTTGTCCTGCAGGCAGCGCGCTTGGCACGTATAGGCCTTCTAATTGGCTGACGTTTTGCTTGGCAACATCGGGTAGACGCACCACGATAGGAATCTGCCGAGTATCGAGATTAAGCTTAGATAAGCGCTGCTCATAGTCGCCGACCGTCGCCACTCGTAGCGTGGTGGCGATATCTTGCGTGGTGACGCCTTTATCTGCCATCGCCAGTCTGTCAGGCATGACCGTAAGCTCTTGCCTCGGCAGGCTACGGTCACTGGTCACTGCGCCGGCGCTGGGCAGCGCTCGGATTTCAGTCATAATCTGCTGGGCGGTCTGCTCTAGCACCTCTGGATTGGTACTGGTCAAAGAAAAGTTATAGCCTGTCTCACCGCCGCTCGATAGACCAACGGTAAAGCGTGCGCCAGGTACCTCCGCGAGCAGATGACTGATTTTGCGCTCAATCTCTTGCTTAGAGATACGCTCTGCTCGCGGCGCAAGGACGATATCTAGCCCTGCGATATTTTCGGCTTTGCCGCCAGAGCTGGGCTCCATAGCAGCTTGCGCCTCCCCCTACCGAGGTAAAGATATTGGTCACTTCGGGCATGGCCAAGATACGCTCACTGGCCATCGCTGCCACGCGCTCGGTATCTTCGAGCGCCACATCTGGCGTCAGCTCAATCTCAACACGCGTCTGATCGATATCATTGTCAGGGAATAAAGGAAGTTGGTAGCAACTTCACCAGCATCAATGAAGCGACAAACAGCATCAAAGTTGCGCCGATGGTGATCCAGCGTTGTCGTAAGGTCCATGAAACAATCTTAAGATACCAATCCATCAGCGCGCTTTGTTTTTCCACGCGATTTTTTTCTGGTCGCAGTACGTAAGCTGCCATCATCGGCGTGATCAGTCGCGCTACCATCAAGGACGCAAATATCGATAAAGCCGCTGTCCAGCCAAACTGACGGAAGAACTGCCCAACAATACCGCCCATAAAGGCCGTCGGCAAAAACACAGCAATCAAAGTAAAGGTCGTAGCAACCACTGCCAGACCAATCTCATCAGCCGCCTCCATCGCCGCTTCATAAGGGGTTTTACCCATACGCAAATGTCGTATGATGTTTTCGACCTCAACGATCGCATCATCGACCAGTACGCCAATGACGAGTGATAAGGCCAGTAAGGAGATAATATTGAGACTAAAGCCAAAGAGATACATGCCCAAAAAGGTAGGAATCACCGATAAAGGTAAAGCAACAGCGGCGACAATGGTCGCACGGATATTACGCAGGAATAAAAATACGACGACGACCGCTAAAATGCCACCTTCGATCAACATCCGTAGAGAGGCTTCATAATCCTCAGCAATGGGTGTCGCTCGATCATAGACTTTTTCGATACTAATATTGCCAGTATCAGCGGTCAGCTTGGCAAGCTCATCATCAACCAGCGCCATGACATCGACCTCACTGGCACCGCGCGAGCGAGTGATATTAAATGCCACTACTGTTTTACCGTCAAGCTTAGCAATAGAGCTTGGGTCAGCGGCGCCATCAGTGATTTGTGCCATCCGTCCGAGCGCTTGCGTCCCGCCAGTGGGAACTGCGACTTGTACATCGTTAAGCTCATTCGCTCGCTCAACGGCGCCAAGGACACGGATGGTCTGCGTGGTTTTACCGACCTCGGCTTCACCGCCTGAGCTGTCCTGCTGAATCCCAGCGATTTGCTGCGATAGCTGAGAGATAGGAAACTTTAAACCACTGAGCGCAATCGGGTCCGCTGCTACGGTGATCTCACGCTGCAGGCCACCGATACGGCTAACGGTACTGACACCAGGGATATCAGATAACCGCTTAGTGACCGTATCATCAACGAACCAAGACAGATCTGCCACATTCATGTTTTCTGCGGCGACAGAATACGTCACCACCGGAAACCCTGCGGTTGAGACCTTAGTAATAATCGGATCATTGGCCGCGGCTGGCAGATCCCCTCGCACCTCACCGACGGCTGAGCGCACATCATCGACCGCTTCTTGGATGTCTTTTTCTAGGACAAACTCAGTGACCATGGTGGCAGCGCCGGTTTGTAGGGTGGTGCGAATATGCTTGACACCTTCGATACTGGTCAGCTTATTTTCGACTTTTTTGGCAATGTCGTTTTCGAGCTGGGTAGGTGCCGCGCCAGGCAGGGTGACGGTCACTACCACGGCAGGCAAATCAATGTCAGGGAACTGCTGCACCTTCATTTGCATAAAGCCATAGATACCGCCCAACGTCAGCAGTACAAACAGCAAAATAGCGACCAACGGATTTCTAATCGAATAAGCAGATACATTTAGGCTCATGAGCGCGCCTGCGAAGCTGTATCAGCGTTATTATTGGATTGATTAAGACCATCGACGATGCGCACCAAATCGCCATCGTTTAAAAAACTACCGCCTTGCTTGACGATTTGACTGTCGCTCGGCAATGGCTCTGTGACCGCCACACTATCGCCGAGACGCTCACCCAAACTCACACGCTGCTGCTTGATACGGCCTGTTTTTTGCGCTGCGTGGTTGGTGCGAATTTGTGTGACCATCATCACATAGTCATAGCCATCATTGCTGACCACCGCACTGTTAGGAACGGTTTGGGTGTTGCTGCTACCCAATAAAAACTCACCCGTTTGATACATGCCAGCGCGTACTTTTGCGTTGGCCGCTAGGCTAGCATAGATGGTGATTTGGCGATTGTTATCCGCTGTCGGCGCGATGCGACTGACCTTCCCCATTACAGAGTCGCCATCTGGTAGGCTGACACGCACAGGCGTGCCAACAGTGACTTCCCCAACAAGCTTTGGATCGATATCTGCGCGCCATTCTAATTCCCCGCCTTTTATGATGGTAAATAGCGGTTCACCGCCTGCGACCATGCCGACGACCATGCCGACCTCCACCATTTTATCACTGATGACGCCGCTGACTGGCGCAACTACTGTGGCATTATCAAGGGTCAAACGCTGATTGCTTAAACGGGCTTTGGATGCTTGCAAAGCTGCGCGGGCACGTACCTCAGAAGTACGGTAGCGATCGGCTTCTTGTCTACTAATGGCGTCAATATCGATGAGTGGCAATACGCGGGCCGCATCGGCGCTGGCGTTGGCAAGTGTGGCTTCTGCCTCTGCCACATCTGCCTCAGCTTGCAGCACTTGCTGCTCCATCGCATCGGTATCAAACATTGCGAGCACTTGCCCCGCTCTCACGCGGTCGCCCTCTTCGACCAATACACGCTCGATGGCCACACCACTGACTTTTGCACTGACACTAGCGATATCTTTGGCGTTGATGGTGCCATCAGCGCTAAGTGTGCGACCGATATCATCTTGGCTTGGGCTAACGGTTTCTACTGACAAAACAGACTGCTCCATACTCGCAGTGCTATCAGCTTCATTGCCACCTGCCACACCACTAGAGGCAACCGACTCCTCTCGTAACTCGTCTGCACTACCGCCCCAATACTTACCTAGCACAAACCCAATCACCAGCACCGCAATCAATGCAGGTATGAGCCACGGGGGTAGTTTTGCAGATTTATTGGTAGAGGTAGCCTCAGCTTGACGATACGGGGGTAGCTCAGCGTGTTGAGGTGTCTCAATATTGGTTTGCTGTCCGCTAGTCGGTTCTTGCTTATTATCAGGGTCTTTAAAGTCACTCATAGTCGGTCTCTATAAATACGGATAATAATAAAAGCAGCGCTTAAACGCTCACTTAAACCATTACTCAAAAACAATTACTAGACAGCCACTAGTCAGAACAGCTTATGAATTAGTGGTTAGTGCGCTATTTTTTTGTAGCAAGCTCATTGCGAGATTTTTTGCAAACGATTTAAGCTGTTGTTGTAACTCTGGTTGCTCATAAACCGACCCGCCAAGCGTGGCTTGTTGTAGTGACGAGTCTGTAAACATACCGATGGTAAAATAAAGCAAGGTGAACAGGCGCAATGGCTTAGTATGATCGTCAGTTGGACCAAGAAATGTAGACAGATAGCCTTGAAACCGCGCCAATACTTGAATGTCATGTTCAAACAAAGTCACCATTTCTGGGTTATTTTGTACTGAGATATTCTGTGACGCTAGCTTAGCAATCGCTGGATTCTCAATCAGTAAATCCAAAGTTTTATCGATCCACTGCTCTAACGCTTGGGCGGGCTCAAGTGTACTATCTGCAATCGCGGCTTCTGTTTGAGACACAAAAGCCAACAGCTGACGAGCATGCATTCTACATACCGCTTCATACAGCGACCGTTTGCTTTGCCAGTGAAAGTGAATGGTGGAAATATTCTTGCCAGAAGCCTTGGCAATATCTCGAGTAGTAACCGCTTTAAAGCCTTTAGCCGAAAACAGCGCTTCGGCGCATCGTAAAATGGAGGCGGCGCTACTACTAGGTTCAGATTCGACTCGATCAAGCGCGGTTTCAAAGTCAATTTCAGATAATTTTGTCATGGGTCATTATTAATCAATCAATTGATTGAGTCAAACGTTTTAGATATCCAAACGGTATATAATAATAGCCCTTTTAAGCATTGGTATAACGACTCGCCTCAGGCATCCAGCGATGAATCAATTGGCTGACATCCGCTTTTCTGGTAGGGTCTGCAATCAAGTGCTTGGCCAAACGCTGCGCAATCGCAAATAACTGCTCATCACGGATAAGATCGGCCAAATAATAGCCAACATTGCCTGTCTGGCGTTTACCGAGCAGTTCACCCGGTCCGCGCAGCTCTAAGTCTTTTGAGCGATAACAAAACCATCAGTGCTATCACGTAGCACGTTCAAACGCTCCGTGCCTGTTTCTGATAATGGTTTTTGGTATAACAACACACAAAAGCTCTTGGTTGAGCCGCGCCCAACGCGCCCGCGAAGCTGATGCAATTGTGAAAGCCCTAGACGCTCCGCATTTTCGATCACCATGAGTGATGCATTGGGCACATCAACCCCCACCCTCAATCACGGTTGTGGCAATTAACAAATCCAAATCACCCGCCTTGAACGCCTGCATGATGGCTTGTTTATCCGCAGATTTCATTTTGCCGTGTACTAAACCAATGCGAATGTCTAAGCGCTCATTTAAATCTTCATACGTGGCTTCAGCTGCTTGTGCATCGAGCACACTAGACGCCTCGACTAAGGAGCACACCCAATATGCTTGCCTGCCCGCTTCGCAATTCACGGCAATGCGTTCGATCACCTCATCGCGGCGATTACGATCGATGGTCACCGTGGTAATGGGGGTACGTCCTGGCGGCAGCTCATCAATGATAGAGGTATCCATATCGCCATAAACGCTCATGGCAAGCGTTCGTGGAATCGGGGTAGCGGTCATGATTAGCTGATGCGGTGTGCTATTGGCAACGCCTTTATTGGTCAATGCCATACGCTGCTCAACACCAAATCGATGCTGCTCATCAATGATCACGAGCCCTAGCTTGGCAAACTGTACTTGCTCTTGAAACAAGGCATGCGTACCAACGACAATTTGTACCGTGTTTTCCGCAACCGCTTCTAAGGCCTCGCGGCGCTGTTTGGCAGTTTGCTTACCCGCGAGCCAACCAACACCGATACCTAGCGGCTCAAACCATTGCTTAAAGTTCACGAGGTGCTGCTCTGCTAAAATCTCAGTCGGCGCCATGACTGCCACCTGCCAACCACTATCAAGCGCATAACCCGCCGCTCCTGCTGCAACCAAAGTCTTGCCAGCGCCCACATCGCCTTGTACCAGTCGTAGCATTGGGATAGAGGTTGCCATATCAGTCGTGATGTCTTTCATCACTCGTTTTTGTGCACCTGTTAGATCAAACGGCAATGCACCAAACAGCTTATCAGCTAGCGGACTGTGGGTTGTACATTTGGGTGCTTTGTGCTGATGCAGCTGCTGACGACGGTACAACAGGCTAAGCTGATGGGCGGTCAACTCTTCGATAATCAAGCGCTGACAGGCAGCGTGAGTACGCGCAGTCAGTTGGGTCAACAGTTTGTATTGCTGGCTTGCGTTGGTGTAGGTGGGCGGTGTATGTAGCAGTACTAGCGCTTCAAATATCGTTAAGTTATAAACATTGCTATGAGCGATGCGAGCAGCTGCGCTATGGCTATCATTATTGACGTTGTAAACGGACGCAGTAGGCCTATTCACACTATTGCCAATCACATGATCAGGCACACTTCGCGCCAATGTCGAAAAAATATCTTCTGGAAACTCTGTCTCTAGCAGTAAAGATTTGGCTGGCTCAAAAGGTACTAATGGTAAGTCAGCCACGACGGCAAAATCCTCCTTCGTAAACAACGTCATCGGTAGACCCTGACTACGAACCGTTTGCAGGGCCAGCTTGATCAAAGTGCGTAGTTTATTTTGGTGCAAGCCTTTCACACTCGGATAAATGGGCTGTAGACCCGTATCAGTCGTAGCTATATTATCTGTGATAACTTGATATTCAGGATGGTGTATTTGTTTGCCGTAACGACTGACTTTGACTTCACCAAACAGCTGTAATCGCGTCCCCACATTCATGGTCTGCGCAAGGCCGCGATAGACTTTAAAAAACCGCAAAGCTATGGTGCCCGTATCATCGTTCACAGTTACGGTCATGCCGCTACGTTTAGTATCGACATGGACCACACGTCCGGTAATCATAGCCGACTGTCCGTGAGCCACTTCTGCGATTGATACCAGTCGACTGCGATCTTCATAATCACGCGGCAAATGCAGTAGCAAATCAAATATCCGCTTAATATTCAATTGTGCCAATTGCTCCGCTACCTTTGTCCCAACACCTGCCAACGCTGTCACTGGCATATCTAACGCCGAGAGTGGCAAGTCAGGCCTTATATGGTCTGCTGAATTGGCTGAAGAAACATTCATCGATACTGGCATCAAAGATCCTAACAAGGTTATTTATTATTTTTATCTATGTCATCGGCTGTTTTAAATATAACTCACCTAAGAAAGATTGTCATAAAATGACCCGTAAAAACAGCAAAATATAAACATCGATTCATCTCATTATAGCTGAACAGTCAATGACTTATGCTAAGCTATTCCGTCATGACTGCAAAACCCTTTAAGACAACTTGTTTACATCTATTATATAAATAGTAGCTGTCTTATTTTCTACAACATGGTTTTTCTGCATCATGGTTTTTATAAACTACGGTCATTTTATAAGGTGTTTTTTATGTCAGACTCTGCTCTATATCGACCGTCTCATCAAGGTTTAAGTATATTACGTCTTAGCATGCTTGCCATAGTTGGGTTATGCGTCAGTGCTTGCAGCACCCTAACACCCACTGCTCAAACACCTAAAACGCCAGAGCCTATCGTGAAGTTACCTAGCGTCGCATTGGTCTTGGGTGGCGGCGGTGCCAAAGGGTTTGCCCACGTGGGTGTGATAAAGGCATTGGAAGAGAATGGCATCAAACCTACCCTGATCGTCGGCACGAGTGTCGGCAGTTTAATCGGTAGCCTGTATGCCAGTGGATACGCGCCGTTACAGCTTGAGCAGTTGGCACTGACCACCACCGATAGCCAGTTGACAGACTTTACCTTATCCAATCAAGGCTTTGTCGAAGGCATCAAACTCAAAAACTTTGTGAATGAAAAAGTTCGCGGACAAGTCATAGAAGACTTTCCAATTACCTTTGCCGCCGTTGCAGCAGAAAAAACACCCTAAAAAAAGCCGTCTTTACCACAGGTAACGCAGGGCTTGCTGTCCAAGCATCCTGTAGCGTGCCCAATATTTTTATTGCCCCGCGTATTCCAGAAAAAGTCGGCAAAAAATATATTGACGGTGGCGTGGTCAGCCTCGTACCCGTTGACAGCGCACGCGACTTGGGCGCTGATATTGTTATTGCTGTTGATGTGACTGCCGCTCAAGTCAATGGCCCTATTGATAATAGAGCAATAACCATCAGCTCATTAAGCGACTTTTGGGGCTTTCTCGAAACCAATATCGTATCCCCTACCAATCGCTCCCCATCAATAAGCCGCGAACGAGATCGCGCGGACATTGTCATTACGCCTAATGTCGGTCGTAATAGCTCAATAGATACCAGGCAGCGTCGTACGCTGATAGAAGCAGGTGCACAAGCCACAACGCCACAAATCAACGCCATCAAACAGCTGATTCGAGAGAAATCTTCTAGCAAATATGCGACGCTTTGATTAACTCTATTGCGTACTCATCACAAGAGTTAAGCGACATTAGATCCAATGCATAAAAAAGCACCACCGTTATAAACGGTGGTGCTTTATCAATAATAAACATCATTATCTGACGAATTTTTTACTATGAAAGTCTTAGCGTTACTTTACGCGCGCGCGATATTTCACTGCAACGGTGTCGTTCAAACCAACACCTTCAAGATCCCAACGAACCGCTTTATAGTATTTTAGTGCCACATCTTGTAGTTGATTGTCTACCTTGGTACGTAGTGGCATACGGGCGAAGTTGTTGCCATCGACACTCCCATATGGGAACTCAGGTGCCACTGTACCAAGCAATTCTACTTGATCCGGAATACTCATGGTGACCGTCATCTTACGGACGCGATCGGCATTGGTGTTGGTAAAGTAGCCTTGATACTCCAATACGTTACCTGATTGCAAACGAGTATTTGTATCGACAGGGACGAGTACTTCTTGACCATTGGCATCAACACTGACCAACGATGCGGTGATTTTACTATTGACCGCTTGAGCACTTGAGTTGCTGCTCGCATTTGTATTGGCTTGAACTGCCATTGAGCTATCAACTGCTTGCTCTGGTGTCGGCAGCATGGCAGATGCCTGCGTGACTACCATCGCACCGATGAGCGTACCGGCAACAACGTGAAATAAGCGATGACCGCTCCAAGCACTAAATGGGCTAGCAAATTGGTTACTTTTTTCATAGTTCTCATTATCCCTGATTGATATATCGGTAAAGCACAGATGGCAAAAACTGAGTTATCTTAATACATAGTCAATAATTAAAAGAATCAGATTCATCATTTTTATTGATTATCTTCGTTCATTGACAGTAAAGCAATAGCGCTTAGCATAGCAAAAAAGCATTTGTGGGTACATTAACCCCGTGTTGAGGTTGTGTATATCACCGATGGGCAATAAAAAGACCTCAACACAGCTGAAATAAAAGATAGCTCATAACCGCGTTTTTTGCTATGGTAAATCTTTAGCGTTAGGCATTTTTTTGCTACGCCCTTTTTCTTATTCTAACGACTACTGTTCCCATTATGACTACTAGTTCCATGCCACAGATTAACCCTGAATACGTCCATTGGTTCCGTAACTCTGCCCCATACATTAATACGCATCGCGGTAAGACTTTCGTGATTATGTTTGGCGGTGAAGCGGTCAATCATCCTAACTTCAGCACGCTGATTCATGACTTTGCCTTGCTCCATAGTTTGGGTATCAAGCTGGTACTGGTACACGGGGCGCGACCGCAGATCGAAAAAAACCTAAAAGACGATAATATTGAATCTCCGCTGCATCAAGACATTCGTATCACGCCGCGTGCTGCAATGCCCGCTATCCTGCAAGCGGTTGGCGCAATTCGCTTACAGATCGAAGCACAGCTGTCGATGGGACTGGCCAATTCGCCGATGTACGGCTCACGTATTGACGCCATCTCAGGCAATTTTGTCACGGCGCGCCCTTATGGCATTCGTGAAGGCATTGATTATCAAATGACGGGTGAAGTGCGCTCTATTGACGTTGAAGCCATCAAAAACAACCTACTGCATGACCACATCGTGATATTGGGCTCGATGGGCTACTCTGCGACAGGTGAAGTGTTCAATTTGCTCGCTGAAGACGTTGCACTTAGCGCCGCAGTAGAGCTGGGTGCTGATAAGCTGATATTTTTGGGCGAAGAAGCAGGTATCAATGATGGTGATCGTTTGCTACATGAGATGATTCCTAACGAAGTGGATCGCTTCTTACGTGACCGTGATTTGAACTGTGAAATCAATTATTTCTTGAACTGCGCAAGCTTGGCTTGCCGTCAAGGTGTCCATCGCACGCATATCATCTCCTATGCCAAAAACGGTGCACTATTAGAAGAATTATTCACTCGTGACGGTTCTGGTACGCTAATTAGCCATGATCCTTACGAAGAAATTCGCCGTGCCAATATCGATGACGTCGTTGGCCTTATCGAGCTGTTATCCCCTCTAGAAGAGCAAGGTATCTTAGTCAGCCGCTCACGTGAACGCTTAGAGCAAGAAATCGACAACTATAGCGTCATCGAACGTGATGGTATGATTTTGGGTTGTGCAGCCTTGCATACGCTAGACGCAGAGTCCGCAGAAGTCGCTTGTGTTGCCGTACGTCCTGAATATCGCAATGGTAGCCGCGGTGCTGATTTGCTCGCGTTTTTAGAGCAGCAAGCGCGCAGCCATGGTCTACATAAACTGTTTGTACTGACCACGCGTACCGCCCATTGGTTCGTTGAGCAAGGCTTTGCGGAAGTTGAGGCAAGTGCCTTACCAGCAGCACGTCTAGAGAAGTACCACAATGGTCGCAACTCTAAAGTCTTTCAAAAAAACCTATAATTTATAGACAAACTGATATAAAACCTCTGCGCATAAAAAAAGCCTTCATAATCATTATGAAGGCTTTTTTTATAGATGAATGCTTCAGCCGCGCATTACTTTACTTTTAATAGCTCAACCGTAAAGATAAGCGTGCTATTTGGCTCGATACCAGCGTTACCCGCTTCGCCATAGGCGATGTCTGATGGGATATAGAACTCGTACTTGCCGCCCTCTTTCATCAACTGTAGACCTTCCGTCCAGCCAGCGATTACTTGGTTTAGTGGGAACTCAATTGGCTCACCACGCTCATATGAGCTGTCAAATACGGTACCATCGATCAATTTACCTTCGTAGTTCACTTCCACCACGTCAGTTGCTTTTGGCGATTTACCTGTACCTTCTTTTAATACTTTATATTGCAGGCCAGAATCCGTTTGCTTCACGCCTTCTTTTTCGCATTTTCTGCTAAGAATGCTGTGCCAGCAGTTTTATTTTCTGTTGCTTTGGTTTGCATGTCTTTTGCGAACTGCTCTTCTTGCTCTTTTTGATACGTCATCAATACTTCTTGCATTTGCTCTTGGGTCAATGCTGAATCATTGCCTTCGTAACCATCACGGAAACCTTTTTCAAAAGTATCCAGGTTCAAATCTTTGACAGCTTCTTTATTGCCTTCTGCCATCATGAATCCTAAGCTATAGCCCACTTTTTCACTTGCTGAGCTTTGCTCTGTGATAGAAACGCTTTGAGCAGCTGTTTCTTGACTGCCGTTATTGGTGCTACAGCCTGTCATTAACAACATAGCACTAGCAAGGGCACTAATGCTTAAAGTAGTGATTTTTTTCATAGATTACTCTCTGATTGTAAGAATAGTGGCGAGATGTCACATTGCTCTATAATAACAAATCTTAGTTTTGGGAACCACGCTTTACACGAAATTATCGGGCGAATGTACAGTCTGTGTTAATATTTCCTATTATAATAACAAGTTATCACACAAATATAGTGGCAGGTAAAGCTTTCTATCTTTAAATCCATCAATACATAGGCTAAGCTAGATTGGGTAAGGAGATAAGTAATCGAATGTTGGTATTTATCATTGATATATGAGCGTCAGTAGCAAAGCGATAACTAAAAACCAGCCTGATACTTTTGATAATTACCTTTATTCGAAAATGATAATATCTTCCCATAACTCAATTTAAAGACACTATTTATAATAAACCATCTGTATATTTGTCTCATTCAACAGTGATTGTAATCACAATACTTTTGAGTGTTACCTATAGGATGATTCAAGGAGGATAAGATGAACCCAATGTATACATCTTTTAACGGTTATCTTGGTGGGCCTATCGGTTCTATCATTGGCGCTATCTTGATATTTATCATTGGTTGGCTGGTCGCACTTGGTATCGCAGCACTTGTCCGCGGTGTGCTCTCTAAAGTCAATCTTAATCAACGCATGAACTCTTCAACCGGTAAAAATTACGATCTTGAGGGAATTATCTCCAAGATTGTTTTTTGGTTTATCTTTATCATTGCTATTTCAGGGGCGCTTAGCCAACTAAACTTAAACTCAATCTCGGCACCATTTGCAAATATGGTTAATCAAGTATTGGCATTTATCCCTAACCTCATCGGTGCGATCGCGCTTGGTGTAATTGGTTGGGTTATCGCCACTGTCGCACGCACTACAATCAATGCGGCGCTTTCTAAAACGACAATGGACGAGCGTCTAAGCACACAAGCAGGCGTAAAACCGATGAGCAGCACCATCGCTGATATGGTTTACTGGTTCATCTTATTGGTTGTTTTGACCATGGTACTCGGTCAGCTAGAGCTTGATGGTTTGTTTGCACCATTGACTAATATGGTCGACAAAATCTTCAGCTTTATCCCTAACATCCTAATCGCTGGTGTGGTTTTTGTTGTTGGTTATATCATTGCCAAAGTCGTACGCGGCATTGTGACCAACCTTGTTTCTACTTTTAATGTTCAAGAGTTAGCGACGAAAGCTGGCTTAAGTGAACAAAACAGCCTACCTAATATTGCAGGTTCGCTAGCATTTTTAGTGGTTATTATCCCAACGATTATTGCTGCTTTGAACGCATTAAAAATCGACGTTATTGCTCGCCCTGCGACCAATATGTTGAATAAAATCATGGAAGCATTGCCTAACATCTTCATGGCAGTGGCTATCTTATTTGTGACTTTTTATGTTGTACGTATGGTCGCAAATATCGTCAAAGGATTGCTTGAAAACACTCAAATCAATCAAATGCCTGCCAAAGTTGGCTTGCAAGAGACTATGGGTGACAAGAGAATCTCTGACTTAGTTGCTTATGCGATTATCTTCTTTGCTATGCTATTTGCTGCTATCGCAGCTGCTGATTTACTAGGTTTCGAGCCTATCTCAGCTATTATTACGATGTTTATCGCATTTGGCGCTAACATCATCTTAGGTGCGATTATCCTGTTCATCGGATTTTGGCTTGCCAATATTATTGCAGGTGTTGTTGAGCGCTCTGAACAAGGTTCACAATTCTTAGCAAACATTGTGCGTGTATTGATTATGGGCCTTGTACTTGCTATGGGTCTAAAAGCAATGGGTATTGCAGATTCAATCGTGAATCTAGCATTTGGTCTAACGCTAGGTGCCGTCGCCGTCGCCTTTGCCCTATCATTTGGTCTTGGTGGCCAAGAAGCAGCCGCACGTTTCCTACGTAAAATGCAAGATAGAATGGATCGTGAGCGCGACGAAGCAAAAGCAAAATCCACGCTGCAGCCAAGCTCATCAACGCAAGAAAAAGTTGCTGATTCAGTTCGTGACAACACACCTTCAGCTGCTAGCACGTCAACGACTGATTTGCGCACTGATGTGATTGACACTCCCTCGCGTAGATATTGATACCAATGATATCTATAACAGTAATCAAATCCTTCCTGGTAATGATCTTAACGATGACATCAATAAATAAGTATCAATAATTACCTACTCTTAGATAAAAAAAAGACAGCCTAGGCTGTCTTTTTTTGTGAGTGTCAGTATAAGTTAGACTTACAGCAGCTTCTAGCAGAATACTCAGCTCGATTTTCAAAATATGTTACGTGCTCATTATTTCTTTCGCGCTGGTATAGAAAGGCTTAGACGTACTTGAGGCAACTTGTCAGATTGAGGATGACTTTCAGAGTTTTGAGCAGTTTGCTTCTCTGCCTCTTGCGTATTTTGATGCGACTTTTTGCTCTTTAATTGTTGTATTTGCTTGGTTAGCTGTCGCTCTCTTTGCGTCATCGCGTCCACTGACTGAATCCACACATCAATATCGATGAACGTTTCATTTGCCTCAGTAATAAAGTCGATACCGAGTACAACGATATGATGCAGCTCTGCTATTGGCAATCGAGTCGCAACATCCTGTGCAATTTTGCTAGATTCGGTTGAATAACATTTTTGCTATTTTTGCTTGAGCGTCTTGTCCATAGAATATCAGTACATAATGCCGCCCCAAGGTTTCGTAGGAATGCTGATGTACGATATAACCATCTTGTTGCAGCGTCTTACTTTGCTTAGGATGTCTATATAGCGTACGGATCAGCTCATGACGCGAAAATAAAGACTCATCTAATAGTTGCTGCTGCCAACGAAACCCCAACGGCTCAGTTGATGATTCTTGGCCATTACTAGATGTCTGCTTATCAGCATATGCTGCTATCATTTGTGTACTGAGCTGTGACCATAGCGTGGCTGCCTGCTGCATATGCTGTTGGTACATCTGCGCAGTCGTGCTCTGATTCTTATATGCAAGCGCCATGGCCACCAACGCTGGATTAGGTTTGTCCTGAATGTCGTACTTGATAAGTGCATTGTCTACTGTGATCGCAGGTGTGAATAAAGAGGCGCTTTGCAAAAATTCAGCGACTAGCACTTCTTCTGATACAAAACTTGGGACATGGCTGATAGCCGAATATTGTAGTTGCTCTAAGTGATAATTCAAAAACCGCCATAACTCATAGGGTGTCTGTACCGCAACCAGTATTGAGTGCCAGTCATGCCAGCTGAAGACTTGCAATTGCTGCCCGCCCTCACTCATGTCTACAACCAAGTCCTCCAAAAAATAACGAGCACCAAAAGCATGTTGCAAGTGATTTAATTGCTTGCTGTCCTGACTATCAGTATTTTTCTTATGACCATCTACTACATTATCAGTCAGCTGAATATCGAAAACCAAAATATCATGAGTCTGTGCAACATGTTCATTTTGAGACAATGATGATTTATGCCATGCCAGCGCAGCTTTTATAGCAGTCATACGTGCTCGCTCAATATCAGCTGAGCTTGTACTCATTGGCAAGTATAATGTCAGTGCCAGCAGTTGCAGCTTGCCCGACGAAAGCTGGTAATGATACGAGCGTGCGCTATAGCGAGCATCATATTGCTGTTCAATAGTCTGCATACCAGCTAGAGCGATGTCTACCGCTGCTGTCTGTAAGTAACAGGCCAGCTCACTAGCAAGGTCAAGGTAGCCCCCATCGGATATTATAGTAGACGAATGAGACACAGATTCTAGCCCTTTATAATCTTATGATGTGTGATGAATGACATTTTGGCTGATTAAAATGGTGGCATATTTATAAACGCATATTTATAAACATAGTCATCAGCATTTCAACATTTTTACGAATGTAAAATTACGCTACATAAGCACTATCAGACGCAGTCGCTTTCAACGTAATGACTTGTTATGATGATATCAAAGCAGCAATGCTTGTGCGTGGATCTTATAGTTATAAGCTGCGCTCACGTATTAATGTCAGGTACGTTTATCGAATTTTAATAAGCACTATATAATAACAAGGATTGAGCATTATGAAGCGTTTTAAAGAAAAAACCGTCATTGTCACTGGAGCCGGCTCAGGTATGGGACGCGCCACTGCTCTGCGTTTCGCTAATGAAGGCGCGACTGTGGTACTAGTGGGACGAACCTCTGAAACTTTAGAGGAGACCGCAAAACAGTTTCCAGAAGATCATACATGGATTCATACCGACAACTACATGACCATCACCTGTGATATTAGTGTACAAAAGCCAAGTACAAGAAATGGTAAAACGAGTGATTGAGAGGTTTGAAAAGCTCGATATCGTCGTCAATAATGCGGGCAAAGGTATGGAAGGCAAAATAACGGACTTATCTAGTGAGGGATTGGCACGCAGCTATTGATGTCAATTTAAATGGTACTTTTTATGTCTGTCAGGCTGCAATGCCGCATCTCATCAAGACACAAGGCAATATCGTCAATGTCTCATCGCTCTCAGGTATCGGCGGTGATTGGAACATGGCCGCTTACAACGCTGCCAAAGCAGGCGTCACCAACTTGACACGTACGTTAGCGATGGATCATGGCCCTGATGGTGTGCGCGTCAATGCGGTCAACCCTACCGCGACTAAGACCAACATGACCAAAGACATGCGAGAAGATCAAGAAAAGGTCGATAAATTTTTAGCACGCTGCCCTCTAGAACGCTTTGTGACTCCTGAAGATATCGCCGCCGCGATTACCTTTTTAGCCAGTAATGATGCCTCTATGATTACTGGGGTAAATCTACCAGTTGATGGTGGTGTCAGCGCATCTAATGGGCAGCCACAGTTTTAGTATATTGGCTGTCTGATGGATAAGTATTAAAGCGATTCAATTAAAAAAGCCTCACTTATGAACTGCCCCCCATAAGTTGGACACAACTTATGGGGTATTTTTATGCGCTACGATCTAGACTTTAAGCTTGAAGTCATCGCATACTATATGCAAGGACATACTGGTCGTGCTACAGCTGAGGAATTTAACCTAGATAATAAGATAGTTATCAAATGGGTTAAGCAATATCAAAGCGGTGGTATTGAAGCTATCAAACCAAAGACCAGCAAAGCTTACTATAGTCACGAGTTTAAACACAAAGTCATTACAACGATGCTTAGCCAAGGCTTAAGTCAATTGGAAGTTGCTTTAAGGTATAACATCAGCTCACCGGCGCTTATTAGTCACTGGCATAAAGCGTATCGACTAGAAGGCATATCTGGACTCATCTCCAAACCTAAAGGTAGAACCGTCATGAGCAAACCCTTCATTACAGACAAACCAGAGGGATGAAAAAAGCTTAGCAGAATTGAAGCGTGAGAATGAGTACTTACGTGCAGAGGTTGCCTACCTAAAAAAGCTCGATGCCTTGCTCAAAGCGGGAGGAAAAAGCAGGCAAAAAGCAAGGCTCATCGAAGGGACTAAGAGAGCGCTGCTGTTTATCTGACTTACTTAAAGCCGCTGGTATGCCTAAAAGCGTCTTTTACTATCATAGAGAAAAGCTTGGTGATAAAGATAAACATGCTGACTTAAAACAGCGTATTACTAAGCTGTATCACCAGCATAAAGGCAGGTACGGCTATCGTAGAATAACGGCAGCGCTAAAGCAGTTAGGTAGCCATTACAATCACAAGCTCATCGCTAAGCTTATGCGTCATTTAAACTTAAGTGCACGGATTCGACGACAAAGATATCGCTCTTATAAAGGTGTACAAGGCAAAATTGCAAAGAATTATTTAAAGCGTCAGTTTCATGCAGATAGACCAAACACACGCTGGCTCACTGATATTACTGAGTTTAAGGTAGGTGATCATAAGCTATATTTATCACCGATACTCGATTGTTATAACAATGAGATCATCAGCTATACGCTCTCAAAGAGACCTACCTATGATTTGGTTAGCAAGATGCTAGATAAGGCGTTAGATAAGATAGATACGCACCAGAACAACCGTTTAATGCTGCATTCAGATCAAGGCTGGCATTATCAGATGAGACCGTTCAGTAAGGCGCTTAAACAGCACGGTATTAAGCAAAGCATGAGCAGAAAAGGCAACTGCTTGGATAATGCGCTGATGGAGGGGTTCTTTGGTACGCTGAAGTGCGAGACGATTTATATTGAGAAACCAAAATCGATTGAGCAGTTAGAACAACAGATTCATGAGTATATGCATTATTACAATAATGAGCGTATTCAACTCAAACTAAAAGGACTGAGCCCTGTGCAGTACAGAACTCAGTCCTTGGTATAAACTAAACCGTCCAAGTTTCGGGGGTCAGTTCAAATTTAGTTTCATATCAGGGGCTTTTTTTGTTTTTAGAGCTAAATTATAAAAACTTATTAAGGCCAGTACCAATAATGCTGTCACAAGCTTTATTCAGCTGCGTTATTAACATCCTGTAGCGGCTGCGATAAACGCTCAGGATGGCGCGGCATCACGCCTTGGTACTGGGCATAAATTTTCGGTAAATCTGCTTCGATATCGCCAGTTGGATGGACCAGAGACAAAAAACGAACTTCTTTAGTATTATAATCTAACGCTACTGGTAAGATAGGTACATTGGCTCCTACTGCCAAGTAATAAAACCCAGTTTTCCAGCTGTCAGTATATTTGCGCGTGCCTTCAGGCGCTAAACCCAAAAACAAAGTCTTATTATTTTTAAACTTATCGATACTCGCTTGTAGCACTGAGCCTTTGGCTTCGCGATTAATAGGTATGATACCAAGCCAGCGCATGAGCTGCGCCAGCACTGGTATTTTGAACAGCGTATGCTTGCCCATAATACTGATTTTGAGATCCAGTGCAAACAAGCAAGGTAGCGCATATATCCCGTCGATGTTGGAGGTATGAGGGACAGCCAAGACCACCGCTTGTGAGATATTAGGGATAGAGCCTACGGTCTTCCAGCCCGCCGACTTCATCAGCATACGACCTATTTTAGGAGTCAGTTTACCGCCGCGCTTAGGGATTAAGTTGCCCAGATCTTTTTTATTAAGCTCAGGCAATACTTTAGAGCGTCTGTTCGCAGTAGGTTTAGCAGTGGGACTGGTTTTTGGGTTTGAGGACATAATAGCACTACACAATGAGAATACCCCATCATAGCATTAACCTGAGCGGACTAACTTATTATTTATATTTTGCTTTATTTGTATAGCTTGACTAGATTTTAGTCATAAAAAGGGATAACGCTTAACGCTTATCCCTGTGTGAAAATCGTTTAAAAACTTTGTAACTCTATAACGCAATATCGGCTAAGTTACCTTTACTCTCAAGCCATGACTTGCGATCAGCGGCACGTTTTTTCGCCAGTAGCATATCCATGATGCCATTGGTCAGTACCATATCGTCCATATCAAGCTGCACCAAGCGGCGCGTATCGCGGCTCATCGTCGTCTCACGTAGCTGCTCAGCACTCATCTCACCCAGTCCTTTAAAGCGCGTGATTTGCGCTTTTTTATTGCCCGATACCTTGGCTAATATATGCGCAAGCTCTGGCTCATCTAGCGCGTAATGCACCTCTTTACCCACATCGACACGGTATAACGGCGGCATGGCAACGAATAAATGACCGGCATCCACTAGCGCAGGGAAATGCTTCACAAATAACGCGCAGATCAGCGTCGCAATGTGCAGGCCATCAGAATCAGCATCTGCTAAGATACATATCTTGTCATAGCGCAGCTCGGACAGATCATCAGAGGCAGGATCCACACCGATCGCAATAGCAATATCATGAATCTCTTGGCTTGATAGTACCGTATCCGAAGAGACTTCCCATGTATTCAAAATCTTACCCCGCAGTGGCAATATCGCTTGATAGTGACGATCACGTGCTTGCTTAGCACTACCGCCTGCCGAGTCACCCTCTACTAGGAACAGCTCTGCGCCATCGCGCAAATCACCGCGACAATCCGCCAATTTTCCCGGTAACGCTGGTCCCTGAGTGATTTTCTTACGAGCGACTTTTTTAGCTGACTTTAGGCGACGTCCTGCTTTATTAATCGCCAATTCAGCAATCTGCGTGCCCATATCCGCATGTTGATTTAGCCACAAGCTAAAGGCATCTTTGCCAAGGTCTGTACAGCGGCTGCAGCTTCGCGGCTAGAGAGACGTTCTTTGGTTTGACCAGAAAACTGCGGCTCAGAAAACTTCAGGGATAAGATATAGTTCACCCCATCCCACACATCTTCTGCGGTTAGCTTCACACTGCGTGGTAATAAATTATGAATATCACAAAACTCACGTAACGCTTCTAAAATACCTGTACGCAGTCCATTGACGTGGGTACCGCCCTGCGCTGTCGGAATCAGGTTGACATAGCTTTCTTGAATCGGTGTACCACCCTCAGGCAGCCAAGACAAGGCAAAGGTCACACCCGCACGTTCGCCCGCTTTTGCATCATAATTATAATAAAACGGTGCTTCAGGTAGTGTCTCAAGACCGTCTAGCTGCTCGCTTAGATACTCGACAACCCCATCGGTAAATTGCCAAACGACCTTTTCATCATTGATATCATCGGTGAACTCAATCGTTAGTCCCGCGGCCAAAACCGCTTTGGCTTTTAAATTATGCTTGAGCTGCTTAACGTTAAATTTGGGCGTATCAAAGAAACTACCATCGGCCCAGAAGTGCACTCTGGTACCACGTTTGCGTTTGTTTGAGCTGACTGATTCCGTCAACGGCGTCACGGCTGCGCCATTTTCAAACGCCATATCAAACTGGGTACTATCACGCCATACCGTCACTTCAACGTGCGTAGATAGCGCATTGACGACAGAGATACCCACACCATGCAGACCGCCCGATACTTCATAATTAGAAGTCGAGAACTTACCACCCGCATGCAAACGGGTCAAAATCAGCTCAATACCGGATTGACCAAACTCAGGGTGAATATCGGTTGGCATACCGCGCCCATCATCTTCGACAGACAGCGATCCATCACTATGCAGCTGCACTTTTGATGGTTTTGGCATAACCCGCCAACGCTTCATCCACCGAGTTATCAATGACCTCTTGCGCCAAATGGTTTGGTCGCGTGGTATCGGTATACATACCTGGGCGACGACGTACGGGTTCCAGCCCTTCTAAAACTTCTAACGATTGCGCATTATATTGACTCACAAATGCATCCTTAACTATTCATGTGCGTTTAACTCTATAAAACCATTATAACCAAAAACAGCGACGTTAAGGTCAATAGTCCATCGTTCACGTCATATAATGTCGTCTATCTAAGACCTTACTAACTCTCGTAGCATCTCTATCACCATCGGTAGCTGCTCACCAAAGTCACTAAAGCGATGGTCTCCTCCTGCTTGTACGGTTACTGATGCGCCCTGACTTTGATAAAAGGCCTGAGACAACTCAGCGTTTAATAGCTCATCACCTTGTTTCAGCAGTACAGCAACTTTATTAGGAGAAGTGACTTGAGAAATTTGATGATCTGCAAACCACTGCAAATCTGACGGCGTAATACGCCAGCCACCTGCCGTCGTATGCAGGACTTTATTATCCGATGACTCATCACTACTATCTTGATTTGATGCTGAGTTATCAGAAAAGCGCTGTAGCGTGATATGAGGCTGTGTGCTAGGATTTAGCAGCAATGCAGGACAATCTATTTGATTACTGATTAAGGTAGAAAAATACCCACCCAATGAGCTACCGACCAATACCGTGTTGGACGATCCCGTCTGTTGGTCTTTGCTATTATTTAACCCTTCTATCAATGACAACAACTGCTCACGCACTTGCGCAGGCGATTTATTAAGATCAGGGCGCAGCACCGTGATATCAGGATGATGCTGCTGGCAATATTTTTCTAACAGCAGCCCTTTAGTCGAGTTTGCATCGCTGTCCAGTCCATGGATATAAATCAGGTTCACGTATCATCTCACTTATTAATTTTGTTATGATTGTCTTATATAGACCAGTGACGCTAAGCATAGCACCCGATGCACAAAAATAATAACAATAAAACGGCACACTATTAGTCAATATTTGCGACATAATAATATAGTCATAATCGTCTGGTACCAGTCAAAGGAATGACGGTAATCGCAATGGAGTCGCCATGAATCAACAGTTTGAGCTGTTCGACATTGACAACCCTTGTATCGGTGTCTGTCAAAGCAATAAAAAGGCTATTGCTTTGGTTGCCTGCGCAGTCGAGCCGAGCGCCAACGATGGCATGATATGACGACTGAGCAGCAACGCGAGGTGCTGAGGCTTATCGCAGGACGTAAGTTACGTATAGAGCTCATGCGACTGCGTAAGAATGAGCAGTTAGGATTTGATTTTGAAGAAAAGTTTGAGATGGGTGAGTTGTTTTGAAAGGTACAGATAATAAGAAAAATTACTCAAGGAACATAAAGCTTATATAAGAAGGTTCTAGCTCATTTTCATTACACCACAGGTCGAATCTATCTCGCTCACTTGCAATAAAACCTTCATCATCATCAGTGATCATAATATAAGTATTTATATTAATTGGTTTCAAGTAGCCTTCCCCAGATATAAACAGCCTTGTTAAAATAAGACTTTCTATTACCTCGTTGAATGTGGTTCCATGATGGTTTCTTAAAAACTCTTCCACTTGATCATCTGATGTTAAATAGCCACCATTCAGCATCATAAGACGGATAGCTGCAACTTCTGCTTTTCCAATAGCAGCAGGTCTCCAACTATTATCATCCTTTCTTTTGAGATGTTTTTCCTTGAGTTCTAATGATTCATATTTCCAACCTACTCTACCTTCGTGTTCTACTACTTCAGCTATCAATAAAGGCTGAATATTATCCATATAAAGTTTATCATTCCAAGGCATATCTACATTGAAATATATAGATATTTTAGACCATATTATTTCAAGTATCATTTTTGCTGGATTATATCTTGTTGAGCAGATAGCTACCCATTCGTTCTTATCCTTGATAACCGAGAAAGGTACGCTATTACTTTTTATAAGGCAAAACTGATTCGACGTAACTAGAGCAGGAATACTCGGTATTCCTAAGCCATCGCCTTCTTCCTGTATTCTTTCTTCTATTATGTCCACAAAAGTGGTACGCAATCCTTGCTCTGTTTTATACCCTTCGTAACCATGAATAATGGTTATGGGAGCTAACGACTCTTGAACCAATACATAGAATAATATGGCATCGCTTTTAGAAAGGTCATGTATATCAGAGTATTTCTTAGGTGCAGTTTTCCCCGTAATTTTTGAAAATTCTTTTGCAGCAATCCTAATATCAGGTTTATAACTTTCGTGTATAAGTCTATGTTCAAAATGTTCAGCAAACTTTGTACGTATAGAGCCAAGATGTTGAATGGCGTCTATAAAATCAGCTTTTCTCAAATTTTTCTTGACCTCAAAGATACAAAGTACCTTATCAATACTATAAACATATTGTTCAGTTAGTCCATATCTATTGCCATCTCCATACACAAGCATACAATCAACTTGTTGTGGTAGCATCTCATCTCCAGTAGAAATAAAGCCAGAAACAACGCGCAACTTCAGAAATTTTGGAATAGTGAACTCATTATCGATACCTTGTTTAGTAACCTCTTCATAGGCAGAGCCTAGAGTAGGCATATGAGGCATCTTAATACCTTGTAACTTTTCGGATTCAGCTTTTATAAACTTCTCAAGTAGCTCAGATGCTTTCTCAATCAAAGTAAATTTCCTAAATTTTTCAAAATTATATAGTCATTTATGAAATGTAATTTAGCATCTATATTAAGAACCAACAATCTATATATAGCAATAAAAGTTATATAATAGTGCAAGTTAGACTTTAAACTAAATATAAAATTTTTACTGAGCAAAATTTAATATTTCCAATAAAATATCACACAAAAGCCCCCTTCTACTTTCGCAGAAGGGGGCTTTTGGAATAGAGAGCTGACGATGACCTACTCTCACATGGGCGAACCACACTACCATTGGCGCAACGATGTTTCACTTCTGAGTTCGGGAAGGGATCAGGTGGTGCCATCGCGCTATTGTCGTCAGCAAAGGGGGTTAGATATGAGTCTGTTCGTGTGACTTTTGATAAGTACCACTTACCCTAACTGAATCAAGGTTAACGGTGATATCGAAATATTCTGTCTGTTTCTATAGCCTGGGCTATACAAGATAGATTAATTAGACTTGATACAAACCACTTGGTGTTGTATGGTCAAGCCAAACGAGCAATTAGTACAGGTTAGCTACACACATCACTGTGCTTCCACACCCTGCCTATCAACGTCCTAGTCTTGAACGGCTCTTTAGGGAAATCTAATCTTGAGGTGGGCTTCCCGCTTAGATGCTTTCAGCGGTTATCCCATCCGAACGTAGCTACCGGGCAATGCCATTGGCATGACAACCCGAACACCAGTGGTTCGTCCACTCTGGTCCTCTCGTACTAGGAGCAGATCCTCTCAAATTTCCAACGCCCACGGTAGATAGGGGACCGAACTGTCTCACGACGTTCTAAACCCAGCTCGCGTACCTCTTTAAATGGCGAACAGCCATACCCTTAGGACCTGCTTCAGCCCTAGGATGAGATGAGCCGACATCGAGGTGCCAAACACCGCCGTCGATATGAACTCTTGGGCGGTATCAGCCTGTTATCCCCAGAGTACCTTTTATCCGTTGAGCGATGGCCCTTCCATACAGAACCACCGGATCACTAAGACCTACTTTCGTACCTGCTCGACTTGTGGGTCTCGCAGTTAAGCGCGCTTTTGCCTTTATACTCTTCGACCGATTTCCGACCGGTCTGAGCGCACCTTCGTACTCCTCCGTTACTCTTTAGGAGGAGACCGCCCCAGTCAAACTACCCACCATACATTGTCCTCGGTATTGTGATACCTGAGTTAGAACCCCAACATGACCAGGGTGGTATTTCAAGGATGGCTCCACCAAGACTGGCGTCTCAGTTTCAAAGCCTCCCACCTATCCTGCACAAGTCAGGTCAAAGTTCAATGTAAAGCTGTAGTAAAGGTTCACGGGGTCTTTCCGTCTAGCCGCGGGTACACAGCATCTTCACTGCGATTTCGATTTCACTGAGTCTCTGCTGGAGACAGCGCTGCCATCATTATGTCATTCGTGCAGGTCGGAACTTACCCGACAAGGAATTTCGCTACCTTAGGACCGTTATAGTTACGGCCGCCGTTTACTGGGGCTTCGATCAAGACCTTCGCTTACGCTAAGCCCATCAATTAACCTTCCAGCACCGGGCAGACATCACACCCTATACGTCCACTTTCGTGTTTGCAGAGTGCTGTGTTTTTAATAAACAGTTGCAGCAGCCTGGTATCTGCGACTGCCAGCAGCTCAAGGAGCAAGTCCTATCACCACCAACAGCGTACCTTCTCCCGAAGTTACGGTACCATTTTGCCTAGTTCCTTCAGCAGAGTTCTCTCAAGCGCCTTGGTATTCTCTACCTGATCACCTGTGTCGGTTTAGGGTACGATTCGTTTATAACTATTGCTTAGAAGCTTTTCCTGGAAGCATGGTATTTGCCACTTCGCTGTACAAGTACAGCTTGCTATCAGATCTCGGTATAGAATAGCCCGGATTTACCTAAGCTATAAACCTACATCCTTTCACCTGGACAACCAACGCCAGGCTGACATAACCTTCTCCGTCCCTCCATCGCATTATAAACAAGTATCGGAATATTAACCGATTTCCCATCGACTACGCCTTTCGGCCCTCGCCTTAGGGTCGACTCACCCAGCCCCGATTAACGTTGGACTGGAACCCTTGATCTTCCGGCGTGGATGCTTTTCACACCCATTATCGTTACTCACGTCAGCATTCGCTCTTGTGATACCTCCAGCATGCTTTACAACACACCTTCACAGGCTTACACAACGCTCCCCCTACCACTTGAAAACAAATTCAAATCCGCAGCTTCGGCTCCTAGTTTGAGCCCCGTTACATCTTCCGCGCGGGCCGACTCGACTAGTGAGCTATTACGCTTTCTTTAAAGGATGGCTGCTTCTAAGCCAACCTCCTAGCTGTCTATGCCTTCCCACCTCGTTTCCCACTTAACTAGGAATTTGGGGCCTTAGCTGGCGGTCTGGGTTGTTTCCCTCTCCACGATGGACGTTAGCACCCACCGTGTGTCTCCCGGATATCACTCATCGGTATTCGGAGTTTGCATCGGTTTGGTAAGTCGGTATGACCCCCTAGCCGAAACAGTGCTCTACCCCCAATGGTGTTCGTCCGAGGCGCTACCTAAATAGCTTTCGGGGAGAACCAGCTATCACCGAGTTTGATTAGCCTTTCACCCCTATCCACAAGTCATCCCCTGGCTTTTCAACGACAGTGGGTTCGGTCCTCCGGTGCCTGTTACGGCACTTTCAACCTGCTCATGGATAGATCACTCGGTTTCGGGTCTATACCCTGCAACTAGTCGCCCTATTAAGACTCGGTTTCCCTACGGCTCCCCTAAACGGTTAACCTTGCTACAGAATATAAGTCGCTGACCCATTATACAAAGGTACGCGGTCACCCAACAAGTGGGCTCCCACTGCTTGTACGCACACGGTTTCAGGTTCTATTTCACTCCCCCTCACAGGGGTTCTTTTCGCCTTTCCCTCACGGTACTGGTTCACTATCGGTCAGTCAGGGAGTATTTAGCCTTGGAGGATGGTCCCCCATCTTCAAACAGGATTTCTCGTGCCCCGCTCTACTTAATATGTTAACGCTAATGTTTCGAATACAGGACTATCACCTACTATGGTCAGCTTTCCCACGCTGTTCTTCTACATTAGCATTAATCGGCTTCTCCCCGTTCGCTCGCCGCTACTAGGGGAATCTCAATTGATGTCTTTTCCTAAGGGTACTGAGATGTTTCACTTCCCCTCGTTCGCTTCCCTAATAAATTAGGATACCTACCTTATGGTAAGTGGGTTTCCCCATTCAGAAATCTCCGGATCACAGGATATTGCCGCCTCCCCGAAGCTTATCGCAGGCTGTCACGTCTTTCATCGCCTCTGACTGCCAAGGCATCCACCATGTGCGCTTCATTACTTGACCATACAACCCCAAGTAGTCTTTCGACTTCTATGTGTCATACAATCTAATTATGATAACGATATCACCTATGTTTATACGCTTGATTCAGTTCTCTTTACTTTTTTAATAACTCACCCCTGGGATAACAAACAATGTCGTTAAGAGGGTGAGTTATTAAGGTTAAGATGGGCGCGTGAATACGCTCATCCTAACCCAGACTCATATCTATGTTTTTAAATAGTTCCTATGCTCTCGTCGAGTCATAGTTTTCTGTATAAAACAGAAAGAAGTAATCGTGTCTTTATTCAAGATGAATCACTTGTTTCTATTTGATACCTATTTTATTTAGCACGCTAAGCTTAGCTGTATGTAGTGGTGGAGCCAAACGGAGTCGAACCGTTGACCTCCTGCGTGCAAGGCAGGCGCTCTACCAACTGAGCTATGGCCCCTGAGCGAGGATACAACCGAAGCACTGCTTCGATCCGAGCGCAAGAGGAAATCCCTTAAAGGGGGATTGACTTAGGGCTCTTTCACCTACATTAATAATGGTGGGTCTAAGTGGACTCGAACCACTGACCCCCGCGTTATCAACACGGTGCTCTAACCAGCTGAGCTACAGACCCTAATACGTCCTAAAACGTAAGCTTAAACTAAAGAACAACTTGTTGTGAATTCTTGCTGAGCGAATGCTGTCTATAAGGAGGTGATCCAGCCGCAGGTTCCCCTACGGCTACCTTGTTACGACTTCACCCCAGTCATCAACCACACCGTGGTGATCGCCCTCACTAAGTTAGGCTAACCACTTCTGGTGCAATCAACTCCCATGGTGTGACGGGCGGTGTGTACAAGGCCCGGGAACGTATTCACCGCGGCATTCTGATCCGCGATTACTAGCGATTCCTACTTCATGGAGTCGAGTTGCAGACTCCAATCTGGACTACGATAGGCTTTTTGAGATTCGCATCACATCGCTGTGTAGCTGCCCTCTGTACCTACCATTGTAGCACGTGTAGCCCTGGTCGTAAGGGCCATGATGACTTGACGTCGTCCCCGCCTTCCTCCAGTTTGTCACTGGCAGTATCCTTAGAGTTCCCACCCGAAGTGCTGGTAACTAAGGACAAGGGTTGCGCTCGTTGCGGGACTTAACCCAACATCTCACGACACGAGCTGACGACAGCCATGCAGCACCTGTATCACAATTCCCGAAGGCACTCTCGTATCTCTACAAGATTCTGTGTATGTCAAGACCAGGTAAGGTTCTTCGCGTTGCATCGAATTAAACCACATGCTCCACCGCTTGTGCGGGCCCCCGTCAATTCATTTGAGTTTTAACCTTGCGGCCGTACTCCCCAGGCGGTCTACTTATTGCGTTAGCTGCGTCACTAAGTCCTCAAGGGACCCAACGACTAGTAGACATCGTTTACGGCGTGGACTACCAGGGTATCTAATCCTGTTTGCTACCCACGCTTTCGAGCCTCAGTGTCAGTATGATGCCAGGAAGCTGCCTTCGCCATCGGTATTCCTTCAGATCTCTACGCATTTCACCGCTACACCTGAAATTCTACTTCCCTCTCACCTACTCTAGCCTAACAGTTTCAGATGCAGTTCCCAGGTTAAGCCCGGGGATTTCACATCTGACTTATCAAGCCACCTACGCTCGCTTTACGCCCAGTAATTCCGATTAACGCTTGCACCCTCTGTATTACCGCGGCTGCTGGCACAGAGTTAGCCGGTGCTTATTCTGCAGCTAATGTCATCGTCCCCGGGTATTAACCGAAGAGTCTTCTTCACTGCTTAAAGTGCTTTACAACCAAAAGGCCTTCTTCACACACGCGGCATGGCTGGATCAGGGTTCCCCCCATTGTCCAATATTCCCCACTGCTGCCTCCCGTAGGAGTCCGGGCCGTGTCTCAGTCCCGGTGTGGCTGATCATCCTCTCAGACCAGCTACAGATCGTCGCCATGGTAGGCCTTTACCCCACCATCTAGCTAATCCGACTTAGGCTCATCTAATAGCGAGAGCAACAAGTTGCCCCCTTTCTCCCGTAGGACGTATGCGGTATTAATTCGAGTTTCCCCGAGCTATCCCCCCACTACTAGGTAGATTCCTAAGTATTACTCACCCGTCCGCCGCTCGACGCCTGATAGCAAGCTATCATCGTTTCCGCTCGACTTGCATGTGTTAAGCCTGCCGCCAGCGTTCAATCTGAGCCATGATCAAACTCTTCAGTTTAATCTATCTGAAGCCTTTACCTATAAATAGGAAGACGACTTCTAATCTTGGCTCATTTAATCTGGCAAAATCGCTCGTAATTATGTTCGTAATGAATTAACTTTGAGTTTTTCTGCTGTCTTAAATGATAATTTTTATAGTTGGTGTTCTACCAAAAGATAGTCGACCAACTTTATTTTTTAGCATTCTGAATCAGCAAAAATCCACACAAGTTGTTCTTTAGTTATGCTTTTAAATAGTCTCAATCACTGTCGTCCAGTCATCGATATATAGGGTATTACTAACGCTATCTGCCTTTTCCGTCTCCGGTTAAGCTATCTAGCGAGCCGACTATCTTATCATAATGATTTGAATTGTCAAGACTTTTTATAATTTGTTTCGCCAGGTTAACTGGGTTATTAATGTGTAATCTACACATCTCTCACTGCCAGTCCGTCTGATGAGGGCGTATTATAGACCCTTTATTTATTTAGTCAAGAAGTATTTTTAATTAGTTTGAAATAACTTAATCGCTTAGGCTTCCTCACCACTTCCCTTTCGACTGGGACGCATTATACGCGGGTTTGAGGCTGGGTCAAGGCTAATTGATCCTTTTTTATAATTATTTTGCCAAATAAAATGAGCAGCTATTGATTAGGAAATTATTATTAAAATGCCGACAAGAAAAGCCCCTTGATACGTTAGTATCAAGGGGCTTTTAGAATAAGGAGCTGACGATGACCTACTCTCACATGGGCGAACCACACTACCATTGGCGCAACGATGTTTCACTTCTGAGTTCGGGAAGGGATCAGGTGGTGCCATCGCGCTATTGTCGTCAGCAAAGGGGGTTAGATATGAGTCTGTTCGTGTGACTTTTGATAAGTACCACTTACCCTAACTGAATCAAGGTTAACGGTGATATCGAAATGTTCTGTCTGTTTCTATAGCCTGGGCTATACAAGATAGATTAATTAGACTTGATACAAACCACTTGGTGTTGTATGGTCAAGCCAAACGAGCAATTAGTACAGGTTAGCTACACACATCACTGTGCTTCCACACCCTGCCTATCAACGTCCTAGTCTTGAACGGCTCTTTAGGGAAATCTAATCTTGAGGTGGGCTTCCCGCTTAGATGCTTTCAGCGGTTATCCCATCCGAACGTAGCTACCGGGCAATGCCATTGGCATGACAACCCGAACACCAGTGGTTCGTCCACTCTGGTCCTCTCGTACTAGGAGCAGATCCTCTCAAATTTCCAACGCCCACGGTAGATAGGGGACCGAACTGTCTCACGACGTTCTAAACCCAGCTCGCGTACCTCTTTAAATGGCGAACAGCCATACCCTTAGGACCTGCTTCAGCCCTAGGATGAGATGAGCCGACATCGAGGTGCCAAACACCGCCGTCGATATGAACTCTTGGGCGGTATCAGCCTGTTATCCCCAGAGTACCTTTTATCCGTTGAGCGATGGCCCTTCCATACAGAACCACCGGATCACTAAGACCTACTTTCGTACCTGCTCGACTTGTGGGTCTCGCAGTTAAGCGCGCTTTTGCCTTTATACTCTTCGACCGATTTCCGACCGGTCTGAGCGCACCTTCGTACTCCTCCGTTACTCTTTAGGAGGAGACCGCCCCAGTCAAACTACCCACCATACATTGTCCTCGGTATTGTGATACCTGAGTTAGAACCCCAACATGACCAGGGTGGTATTTCAAGGATGGCTCCACCAAGACTGGCGTCTCAGTTTCAAAGCCTCCCACCTATCCTGCACAAGTCAGGTCAAAGTTCAATGTAAAGCTGTAGTAAAGGTTCACGGGGTCTTTCCGTCTAGCCGCGGGTACACAGCATCTTCACTGCGATTTCGATTTCACTGAGTCTCTGCTGGAGACAGCGCTGCCATCATTATGTCATTCGTGCAGGTCGGAACTTACCCGACAAGGAATTTCGCTACCTTAGGACCGTTATAGTTACGGCCGCCGTTTACTGGGGCTTCGATCAAGACCTTCGCTTACGCTAAGCCCATCAATTAACCTTCCAGCACCGGGCAGACATCACACCCTATACGTCCACTTTCGTGTTTGCAGAGTGCTGTGTTTTTAATAAACAGTTGCAGCAGCCTGGTATCTGCGACTGCCAGCAGCTCAAGGAGCAAGTCCTATCACCACCAACAGCGTACCTTCTCCCGAAGTTACGGTACCATTTTGCCTAGTTCCTTCAGCAGAGTTCTCTCAAGCGCCTTGGTATTCTCTACCTGATCACCTGTGTCGGTTTAGGGTACGATTCGTTTATAACTATTGCTTAGAAGCTTTTCCTGGAAGCATGGTATTTGCCACTTCGCTGTACAAGTACAGCTTGCTATCAGATCTCGGTATAGAATAGCCCGGATTTACCTAAGCTATAAACCTACATCCTTTCACCTGGACAACCAACGCCAGGCTGACATAACCTTCTCCGTCCCTCCATCGCATTATAAACAAGTATCGGAATATTAACCGATTTCCCATCGACTACGCCTTTCGGCCCTCGCCTTAGGGTCGACTCACCCAGCCCCGATTAACGTTGGACTGGAACCCTTGATCTTCCGGCGTGGATGCTTTTCACACCCATTATCGTTACTCACGTCAGCATTCGCTCTTGTGATACCTCCAGCATGCTTTACAACACACCTTCACAGGCTTACACAACGCTCCCCCTACCACTTGAAAACAAATTCAAATCCGCAGCTTCGGCTCCTAGTTTGAGCCCCGTTACATCTTCCGCGCGGGCCGACTCGACTAGTGAGCTATTACGCTTTCTTTAAAGGATGGCTGCTTCTAAGCCAACCTCCTAGCTGTCTATGCCTTCCCACCTCGTTTCCCACTTAACTAGGAATTTGGGGCCTTAGCTGGCGGTCTGGGTTGTTTCCCTCTCCACGATGGACGTTAGCACCCACCGTGTGTCTCCCGGATATCACTCATCGGTATTCGGAGTTTGCATCGGTTTGGTAAGTCGGTATGACCCCCTAGCCGAAACAGTGCTCTACCCCCAATGGTGTTCGTCCGAGGCGCTACCTAAATAGCTTTCGGGGAGAACCAGCTATCACCGAGTTTGATTAGCCTTTCACCCCTATCCACAAGTCATCCCCTGGCTTTTCAACGACAGTGGGTTCGGTCCTCCGGTGCCTGTTACGGCACTTTCAACCTGCTCATGGATAGATCACTCGGTTTCGGGTCTATACCCTGCAACTAGTCGCCCTATTAAGACTCGGTTTCCCTACGGCTCCCCTAAACGGTTAACCTTGCTACAGAATATAAGTCGCTGACCCATTATACAAAGGTACGCGGTCACCCAACAAGTGGGCTCCCACTGCTTGTACGCACACGGTTTCAGGTTCTATTTCACTCCCCCTCACAGGGGTTCTTTTCGCCTTTCCCTCACGGTACTGGTTCACTATCGGTCAGTCAGGGAGTATTTAGCCTTGGAGGATGGTCCCCCATCTTCAAACAGGATTTCTCGTGCCCCGCTCTACTTAATATGTTAACGCTAATGTTTCGAATACAGGACTATCACCTACTATGGTCAGCTTTCCCACGCTGTTCTTCTACATTAGCATTAATCGGCTTCTCCCCGTTCGCTCGCCGCTACTAGGGGAATCTCAATTGATGTCTTTTCCTAAGGGTACTGAGATGTTTCACTTCCCCTCGTTCGCTTCCCTAATAAATTAGGATACCTACCTTATGGTAAGTGGGTTTCCCCATTCAGAAATCTCCGGATCACAGGATATTGCCGCCTCCCCGAAGCTTATCGCAGGCTGTCACGTCTTTCATCGCCTCTGACTGCCAAGGCATCCACCATGTGCGCTTCATTACTTGACCATACAACCCCAAGTAGTCTTTCGACTTCTATGTGTCATACAATCTAATTATGATAACGATATCACCTATGTTTATACGCTTGATTCAGTTCTCTTTACTTTTTTAATAACTCACCCCTGGGATAACAAACAATGTCGTTAAGAGGGTGAGTTATTAAGGTTAAGATGGGCGCGTGAATACGCTCATCCTAACCCAGACTCATATCTATGTTTTTAAATAGTTCCTATGCTCTCGTCGAGTCATAGTTTTCTGTATAAAACAGAAAGAAGTAATCGTGTCTTTATTCAAGATGAATCACTTGTTTCTATTTGATACCTATTTTATTTAGCACGCTAAGCTTAGCTGTATGTAGTGGTGGAGCCAAACGGAGTCGAACCGTTGACCTCCTGCGTGCAAGGCAGGCGCTCTACCAACTGAGCTATGGCCCCTGAGCGAGGATACAACCGAAGCACTGCTTCGATCCGAGCGCAAGAGGAAATCCCTTAAAGGGGGATTGACTTAGGGCTCTTTCACCTACATTAATAATGGTGGGTCTAAGTGGACTCGAACCACTGACCCCCGCGTTATCAACACGGTGCTCTAACCAGCTGAGCTACAGACCCTAATACGTCCTAAAACGTAAGCTTAAACTAAAGAACAACTTGTTGTGAATTCTTGCTGAGCGAATGCTGTCTATAAGGAGGTGATCCAGCCGCAGGTTCCCCTACGGCTACCTTGTTACGACTTCACCCCAGTCATCAACCACACCGTGGTGATCGCCCTCACTAAGTTAGGCTAACCACTTCTGGTGCAATCAACTCCCATGGTGTGACGGGCGGTGTGTACAAGGCCCGGGAACGTATTCACCGCGGCATTCTGATCCGCGATTACTAGCGATTCCTACTTCATGGAGTCGAGTTGCAGACTCCAATCTGGACTACGATAGGCTTTTTGAGATTCGCATCACATCGCTGTGTAGCTGCCCTCTGTACCTACCATTGTAGCACGTGTAGCCCTGGTCGTAAGGGCCATGATGACTTGACGTCGTCCCCGCCTTCCTCCAGTTTGTCACTGGCAGTATCCTTAGAGTTCCCACCCGAAGTGCTGGTAACTAAGGACAAGGGTTGCGCTCGTTGCGGGACTTAACCCAACATCTCACGACACGAGCTGACGACAGCCATGCAGCACCTGTATCACAATTCCCGAAGGCACTCTCGTATCTCTACAAGATTCTGTGTATGTCAAGACCAGGTAAGGTTCTTCGCGTTGCATCGAATTAAACCACATGCTCCACCGCTTGTGCGGGCCCCCGTCAATTCATTTGAGTTTTAACCTTGCGGCCGTACTCCCCAGGCGGTCTACTTATTGCGTTAGCTGCGTCACTAAGTCCTCAAGGGACCCAACGACTAGTAGACATCGTTTACGGCGTGGACTACCAGGGTATCTAATCCTGTTTGCTACCCACGCTTTCGAGCCTCAGTGTCAGTATGATGCCAGGAAGCTGCCTTCGCCATCGGTATTCCTTCAGATCTCTACGCATTTCACCGCTACACCTGAAATTCTACTTCCCTCTCACCTACTCTAGCCTAACAGTTTCAGATGCAGTTCCCAGGTTAAGCCCGGGGATTTCACATCTGACTTATCAAGCCACCTACGCTCGCTTTACGCCCAGTAATTCCGATTAACGCTTGCACCCTCTGTATTACCGCGGCTGCTGGCACAGAGTTAGCCGGTGCTTATTCTGCAGCTAATGTCATCGTCCCCGGGTATTAACCGAAGAGTCTTCTTCACTGCTTAAAGTGCTTTACAACCAAAAGGCCTTCTTCACACACGCGGCATGGCTGGATCAGGGTTCCCCCCATTGTCCAATATTCCCCACTGCTGCCTCCCGTAGGAGTCCGGGCCGTGTCTCAGTCCCGGTGTGGCTGATCATCCTCTCAGACCAGCTACAGATCGTCGCCATGGTAGGCCTTTACCCCACCATCTAGCTAATCCGACTTAGGCTCATCTAATAGCGAGAGCAACAAGTTGCCCCCTTTCTCCCGTAGGACGTATGCGGTATTAATTCGAGTTTCCCCGAGCTATCCCCCCACTACTAGGTAGATTCCTAAGTATTACTCACCCGTCCGCCGCTCGACGCCTGATAGCAAGCTATCATCGTTTCCGCTCGACTTGCATGTGTTAAGCCTGCCGCCAGCGTTCAATCTGAGCCATGATCAAACTCTTCAGTTTAATCTATCTGAAGCCTTTACCTATAAATAGGAAGACGACTTCTAATCTTGGCTCATTTAATCTGGCAAAATCGCTCGTAATTATGTTCGTAATGAATTAACTTTGAGTTTTTCTGCTGTCTTAAATGATAATTTTTATAGTTGGTGTTCTACCAAAAGATAGTCGACCAACTTTATTTTTTAGCATTCTGAATCAGCAAAAATCCACACAAGTTGTTCTTTAGTTATGCTTTTAAATAGTCTCAATCACTGTCGTCCAGTCATCGATATATAGGGTATTACTAACGCTATTCGCCTTTTCCGTCTCCGGTTAAGCTATCTAGCGAGCCGACTATCTTATCATAATGATTTGAATTGTCAAGACTTTTTGTAATTTGTTTCGCCAGGTTAACTGGGTTATTAATGTGTAATCTACACATCTTTCACTGCCAGCTCGTCTGATGAGGGCGTATTATAGACCCTTTATTTATTTAGTCAAGAAGTATTTTCTATTTAATTCAAACAATTTGCATCGTTCAAATCAGTAAATCACTTCCCTTTCGACTGGGACGCATTATACGCGGGTTTGAGGCTGGGTCAAGGCTAATTGATCCTTTTTCATAATTATTTTGCCAAATAAAATGAGCAGCTATTGATCAGGAAATTATTATTAAAATGCCGACAAGAAAAGCCCCTTGATACGTTACTATCAAGGGGCTAATCAGGAATAAGGAGCTGACGATGACCTACTCTCACATGGGCGAACCACACTACCATTGGCGCAACGATGTTTCACTTCTGAGTTCGGGAAGGGATCAGGTGGTGCCATCGCGCTATTGTCGTCAGCAAAGGGGGTTAGATATGAGTCTGTTTGTGTGACTTTTGATAAGTACCCTTACCCTAACTGAATCAAGGTTAACGGTGATATCGAAATATTCTGTCTGTTTCTATAGCCTGAGCTATACAAGATAGATTAATTAGACTTGATACAAACCACTTGGTGTTGTATGGTCAAGCCAAACGAGCAATTAGTACAGGTTAGCTACACACATCACTGTGCTTCCACACCCTGCCTATCAACGTCCTAGTCTTGAACGGCTCTTTAGGGAAATCTAATCTTGAGGTGGGCTTCCCGCTTAGATGCTTTCAGCGGTTATCCCATCCGAACGTAGCTACCGGGCAATGCCATTGGCATGACAACCCGAACACCAGTGGTTCGTCCACTCTGGTCCTCTCGTACTAGGAGCAGATCCTCTCAAATTTCCAACGCCCACGGTAGATAGGGGACCGAACTGTCTCACGACGTTCTAAACCCAGCTCGCGTACCTCTTTAAATGGCGAACAGCCATACCCTTAGGACCTGCTTCAGCCCTAGGATGAGATGAGCCGACATCGAGGTGCCAAACACCGCCGTCGATATGAACTCTTGGGCGGTATCAGCCTGTTATCCCCAGAGTACCTTTTATCCGTTGAGCGATGGCCCTTCCATACAGAACCACCGGATCACTAAGACCTACTTTCGTACCTGCTCGACTTGTGGGTCTCGCAGTTAAGCGCGCTTTTGCCTTTATACTCTTCGACCGATTTCCGACCGGTCTGAGCGCACCTTCGTACTCCTCCGTTACTCTTTAGGAGGAGACCGCCCCAGTCAAACTACCCACCATACATTGTCCTCGGTATTGTGATACCTGAGTTAGAACCCCAACATGACCAGGGTGGTATTTCAAGGATGGCTCCACCAAGACTGGCGTCTCGGTTTCAAAGCCTCCCACCTATCCTGCACAAGTCAGGTCAAAGTTCAATGTAAAGCTGTAGTAAAGGTTCACGGGGTCTTTCCGTCTAGCCGCGGGTACACAGCATCTTCACTGCGATTTCGATTTCACTGAGTCTCTGCTGGAGACAGCGCTGCCATCATTATGTCATTCGTGCAGGTCGGAACTTACCCGACAAGGAATTTCGCTACCTTAGGACCGTTATAGTTACGGCCGCCGTTTACTGGGGCTTCGATCAAGACCTTCGCTTACGCTAAGCCCATCAATTAACCTTCCAGCACCGGGCAGACATCACACCCTATACGTCCACTTTCGTGTTTGCAGAGTGCTGTGTTTTTAATAAACAGTTGCAGCAGCCTGGTATCTGCGACTGCCAGCAGCTCAAGGAGCAAGTCCTATCACCACCAACAGCGTACCTTCTCCCGAAGTTACGGTACCATTTTGCCTAGTTCCTTCAGCAGAGTTCTCTCAAGCGCCTTGGTATTCTCTACCTGATCACCTGTGTCGGTTTAGGGTACGATTCGTTTATAACTATTGCTTAGAAGCTTTTCCTGGAAGCATGGTATTTGCCACTTCGCTGTACATGTACAGCTTGCTATCAGATCTCGGTATAGAATAGCCCGGATTTACCTAAGCTATAAACCTACATCCTTTCACCTGGACAACCAACGCCAGGCTGACATAACCTTCTCCGTCCCTCCATCGCATTATAAACAAGTATCGGAATATTAACCGATTTCCCATCGACTACGCCTTTCGGCCCTCGCCTTAGGGGTCGACTCACCCAGCCCCGATTAACGTTGGACTGGAACCCTTGATCTTCCGGCGTGGATGCTTTTCACACCCATTATCGTTACTCACGTCAGCATTCGCTCTTGTGATACCTCCAGCATGCTTTACAACACACCTTCACAGGCTTACACAACGCTCCCCTACCACTTGAAAACAAATTCAAATCCGCAGCTTCGGCTCCTAGTTTGAGCCCCGTTACATCTTCCGCGCGGGCCGACTCGACTAGTGAGCTATTACGCTTTCTTTAAAGGATGGCTGCTTCTAAGCCAACCTCCTAGCTGTCTATGCCTTCCCACCTCGTTTCCCACTTAACTAGGGAATTTGGGGCCTTAGCTGGCGGTCTGGGTTGTTTCCCTCTCCACGATGGACGTTAGCACCCACCGTGTGTCTCCCGGATATCACTCATCGGTATTCGGAGTTTGCATCGGTTTGGTAAGTCGGTATGACCCCCTAGCCGAAACAGTGCTCTACCCCCAATGGTGTTCGTCCGAGGCGCTACCTAAATAGCTTTCGGGGAGAACCAGCTATCACCGAGTTTGATTAGCCTTTCACCCCTATCCACAAGTCATCCCCTGGCTTTTCAACGACAGTGGGTTCGGTCCTCCGGTGCCTGTTACGGCACTTTCAACCTGCTCATGGATAGATCACTCGGTTTCGGGTCTATACCCTGCAACTAGTCGCCCTATTAAGACTCGGTTTCCCTACGGCTCCCCTAAACGGTTAACCTTGCTACAGAATATAAGTCGCTGACCCATTATACAAAGGTACGCGGTCACCCAACAAGTGGGCTCCCACTGCTTGTACGCACACGGTTTCAGGTTCTATTTCACTCCCCCTCACAGGGGTTCTTTTCGCCTTTCCCTCACGGTACTGGTTCACTATCGGTCAGTCAGGAGTATTTAGCCTTGGAGGATGGTCCCCCCATCTTCAAACAGGATTTCTCGTGCCCCGCTCTACTTAATATGTTAACGCTAATGTTTCGAATACAGGACTATCACCTACTATGGTCAGCTTTCCCACGCTGTTCTTCTACATTAGCATTAATCGGCTTCTCCCCGTTCGCTCGCCGCTACTAGGGGAATCTCAATTGATGTCTTTTCCTAAGGGTACTGAGATGTTTCACTTCCCCTCGTTCGCTTCCCTAATAAATTAGGATACCTACCTTATGGTAGGTGGGTTTCCCCATTCAGAAATCTCCGGATCACAGGATATTGCCGCCTCCCCGAAGCTTATCGCAGGCTGTCACGTCTTTCATCGCCTCTGACTGCCAAGGCATCCACCATGTGCGCTTCATTACTTGACCATACAACCCCAAGTAGTCTTTCGACTTCTAAGTGTCATACAATCTAATTATGATAACGATATCACCTATGTTTATACGCTTGATTCAGTTCTCTTTACTTTTTTAATAACTCACCCCTGGGATAACAAATAATGTCGTTAAGAGGGTGAGTTATTAAGGTTAATGACGACACGTGAAATGTCATCACTAACCCAGACTCATATCTATGTTTTTAAATAGTTCCTATGCTCTCGTCGAGTCATAGTTTTCTGTATAAAACAGAAAGAAGTAATCGTGTCTTTATTCAAGATGAATCACTTGTTTCTATTTGATACCTATTTTATTTAGCACGCTAAGCTTAGCCGTATGTAGTGGTGGAGCCAAACGGAGTCGAACCGTTGACCTCCTGCGTGCAAGGCAGGCGCTCTACCAACTGAGCTATGGCCCCTGAGCGAGGATACAATCGAAGCACTGCTTCGATCCGAGCGCAAGAGGAAATCCCTTAAAGGAGATTTACTTAGGGCTCTTTCACCTACATTAATAATGGTGGGTCTAAGTGGACTCGAACCACTGACCCCCGCGTTATCAACACGGTGCTCTAACCAGCTGAGCTACAGACCCTGATACGTCCTAAAACGTAAGCTTAAACTAAAGAACAACTTGTTGTGAATTCTTGCTGAGCGAATGCCGTCTATAAGGAGGTGATCCAGCCGCAGGTTCCCCTACGGCTACCTTGTTACGACTTCACCCCAGTCATCGACCACACCGTGGTGATCGCCCTCACTAAGTTAGGCTAACCACTTCTGGTGCAATCAACTCCCATGGTGTGACGGGCGGTGTGTACAAGGCCCGGGAACGTATTCACCGCGGCATTCTGATCCGCGATTACTAGCGATTCCTACTTCATGGAGTCGAGTTGCAGACTCCAATCTGGACTACGATAGGCTTTTTGAGATTCGCATCACATCGCTGTGTAGCTGCCCTCTGTACCTACCATTGTAGCACGTGTAGCCCTGGTCGTAAGGGCCATGATGACTTGACGTCGTCCCCGCCTTCCTCCAGTTTGTCACTGGCAGTATCCTTAGAGTTCCCACCCGAAGTGCTGGTAACTAAGGACAAGGGTTGCGCTCGTTGCGGGACTTAACCCAACATCTCACGACACGAGCTGACGACAGCCATGCAGCACCTGTATCACAATTCCCGAAGGCACTCTCGTATCTCTACAAGATTCTGTGTATGTCAAGACCAGGTAAGGTTCTTCGCGTTGCATCGAATTAAACCACATGCTCCACCGCTTGTGCGGGCCCCCGTCAATTCATTTGAGTTTTAACCTTGCGGCCGTACTCCCCAGGCGGTCTACTTATTGCGTTAGCTGCGTCACTAAGTCCTCAAGGGACCCAACGACTAGTAGACATCGTTTACGGCGTGGACTACCAGGGTATCTAATCCTGTTTGCTACCCACGCTTTCGAGCCTCAGTGTCAGTATGATGCCAGGAAGCTGCCTTCGCCATCGGTATTCCTTCAGATCTCTACGCATTTCACCGCTACACCTGAAATTCTACTTCCCTCTCACCTACTCTAGCCTAACAGTTTCAGATGCAGTTCCCAGGTTAAGCCCGGGGATTTCACATCTGACTTATCAAGCCACCTACGCTCGCTTTACGCCCAGTAATTCCGATTAACGCTTGCACCCTCTGTATTACCGCGGCTGCTGGCACAGAGTTAGCCGGTGCTTATTCTGCAGCTAATGTCATCGTCCCCGGGTATTAACCGAAGAGTCTTCTTCACTGCTTAAAGTGCTTTACAACCAAAAGGCCTTCTTCACACACGCGGCATGGCTGGATCAGGGTTCCCCCCATTGTCCAATATTCCCCACTGCTGCCTCCCGTAGGAGTCCGGGCCGTGTCTCAGTCCCGGTGTGGCTGATCATCCTCTCAGACCAGCTACAGATCGTCGCCATGGTAGGCCTTTACCCCACCATCTAGCTAATCCGACTTAGGCTCATCTAATAGCGAGAGCAACAAGTTGCCCCCTTTCTCCCGTAGGACGTATGCGGTATTAATTCGAGTTTCCCCGAGCTATCCCCCCACTACTAGGTAGATTCCTAAGTATTACTCACCCGTCCGCCGCTCGACGCCTGATAGCAAGCTATCATCGTTTCCGCTCGACTTGCATGTGTTAAGCCTGCCGCCAGCGTTCAATCTGAGCCATGATCAAACTCTTCAGTTTAATCTATCTGAAGCCTTTACCTATAAATAGGAAGACGACTTCTAATCTTGGCTCATTTAATCTGGCAAAATCGCTCGTAATTATGTTCGTAATGAATTAACTTTGAGTTTTTCTGCTGTCTTAAATGATAATTTTTATAGTTGGTGTTCTACCAAAAGATAGTCGACCAACTTTATTTTTTAGCATTCTGAATCAGCAAAAATCCACACAAGTTGTTCTTTAGTTATGCTTTTAAATAGTCTCAATCACTGTCGTCCAGTCATCGATATATAGGGTATTACTAACGCTATTCGCCTTTTCCGTCTCCGGTTAAGCTATCTAGCGAGCCGACTATCTTATCATAATGATTTGAATTGTCAAGACTTTTTATAATTTGTTTCGCCAGGTTAACTGGGTTATTAATGTGTAATCTACACATCTTTCACTGCCAGCTCGTCTGATGAGGGCGTATTATAGAGGGTTTAACTTTTGTGTCAACCTGTTTTGTTGATGTTTTTGGACTTATTTTAGTGGAACATAAAAATGGTAGTTTTTTCAATGGGTTGGAGCTGGCTGCTTTAAAAGGAAAGAAAATAGAAGTGTGCTCTGATTGATAGTTTTATCAGATATGTATTGCCGTTTATTATCTTTGAAGTATTTTTTACCTCTTTGAATTTGCTTTTACTTCTTCCACCTTCAATATTGATATTACTACAAACATCGCTATACAGAAGGTCAATCGCCAAGTTTTATATAGTTTTGCCAACATTCTATTTTGAAATGTTCAAAAATAACTTTCGCAGTTTATCTCTGATTGAGCTTAAGGCTCTACCCCTTGCTATCTAGTCTTGGTAGACGGTTTTTGCTATAATCATCCTTTTATTGCATTACTTATTTTTGCTGATTATCTGTATTAGATAGATGACAGAGTTCTGTCTATGATGTCGTTATTGGTTAGACACTCTTGAATAACCAATAAAACCCACAATATATAGCAGTACAAAGCAGTAGCAAGTAATGTGTCACTCTTACTATATATCACAATAATTAGATATAATTGATGCGGTCTCACGGTTATATGATTGATGGTTGCAATCATCACTGCCAACGGACCCAATAACAGGCGAATAGATTATGGTAGCGATTACTTTACCCGATGGTAGCGTGAAAAACTTCGAAGGTCATACAACAGTCATGGAAGTGGCGCAAAGTATTGGGACAGGGCTCGCTAAAGCGACAGTTGCTGGACGTGTCAATGGTCACCTAGTAGATGCGTACGATCCTATCGTCGCTGATGCCAACGTTGAAATCGTAACGCCAAAAGACGATGACGGTGTCGATATCATTCGTCACTCATGCGCGCATTTGCTTGGTCATGCAGTTAAACAGCTATATCCTGATGTGAAGATGGTCATTGGTCCTGTTATTGATGATGGTTTTTATTACGATATCTTTAGTGAAACGCCATTTACGCCTGAGCACATGGAAGCTATTGAAAAACGCATGATGGAGCTGATCAAGCAAGATTATGACGTTATCAAAAAAATGACGCCACGTGCCGAAGCAATTGAGATCTTTGAATCACGTAACGAAGACTATAAGCTAAAACTGATTAATGATATGCCAGGTGAAGAAGCTTTTGGTCTGTATCATCATCAAGAATACGTCGATATGTGCCGTGGCCCGCATGTGCCCAATACGCGCTTTTTGAAAGTATTTAAACTGACCAAAATGTCAGGTGCTTATTGGCGCGGTGATGCGAAAAACGAGCAGCTGCAGCGTATCTATGGTACTGCTTGGGCTGATAAAAAACAGCTAAAAGCCTATATCCAGCGTATTCAAGAAGCAGAAAAACGTGACCATCGTAAAATTGGTAAAGCGTTAAACCTATTTCATATGCAAGAGCAAGCGCCAGGTATGGTATTCTGGCATGCGAATGGCTGGACAATTTATCAAGTACTTGAGCAGTATATGCGCAAAGTACAATACGACAATGGCTATCAAGAGATTAAGACACCGCAAATCGTTGATCGTAGTTTGTGGGAGCGCTCAGGACATTGGGGCAACTACGCAACTAATATGTTCACAACCTCTAGTGAAAATCGTGATTATGCCGTAAAACCAATGAACTGCCCTTGTCATGTGCAAGTGTTCAATCAAGGCTTAAAGTCTTACCGTGATTTGCCACTACGTATGGCAGAATTTGGTTCTTGCCATCGTAACGAGCCATCAGGTTCATTGCACGGTCTGATGCGCGTACGTGGTTTTACGCAAGATGATGCTCATATCTTTTGCACGCAAGCACAGATTCAGCAAGAAGTAGCAGAATTTATCAAGCTAACGCTTGCTGTCTATGAAGATTTTGGTTTCGACAACATTATTATGAAGCTGTCTACTCGCCCTGAAAAACGTGTTGGTAGTGATGAGTCTTGGGACTTTGCAGAAAAGGCGTTAGCAGATGCGCTTGATAGCTCAGGCCTAGACTGGGATTATCTACCTGGCGAAGGCGCTTTCTATGGTCCAAAGATTGAGTTTAGTCTAAAAGACTCGTTAGGTCGTATTTGGCAATGCGGTACCATTCAGGTAGATCCCAATATGCCTGAGCGCCTCGATGCTGAGTTCGTCAATGAGCAGAACGATCGTGAAGTGCCTATTATGTTGCACCGTGCCATCTTAGGGTCATTTGAGCGCTTCATTGGTATTTTGATCGAACACTATGCTGGTTGGATGCCAGTATGGCTAGCACCGCAACAAGTTGTGGTCATGAACATCACTGATAAGCAAGCTGATGCCTGTGAAAACGTGGTTAGTGAGCTCAAAAATGCAGGTTTGCGTGCGGTTAGCGACTTGCGTAACGAAAAGATTGGATTTAAGATACGAGAGAAAACATTAGAACGTATTCCCTATATGCTAGTATTAGGGGATAAAGAAGTGGAATCGGGCAGTGTCAACGTCCGAACGCGCGAAGGTGAGAACCTTGGCGTGATGAGTGTTTCTAAATTTATTACATTAGTACAGACCGCTGTCAGTAAAAAAGGCCGACAGACCCCAAAAACAGATGAGGAGTAATACCTATTAAACAGTCCAACCGTTTGAACATCAACGAAGATATCAACGTCAAAGAAGTCCGTCTCGTCAAAGAAGATGGCGAGCAAATGGGTGTAGTTGATATCGCAACCGCGATGAAAGCGGCACGTGATGAAAACCTAGATTTGGTTGAATTAGTTCCTGAAGCTAAGCCGCCAGTATGTAAGATCATGGATTATAAACATTTCCTCTATGATCAAAAGCAAAAGGCTAAAGAAGCTAAAAAAAACCAAAAGCAGACTCAGCTTAAAGAGATGAAACTACGCCCTAGTACTGAAGAGGCGGATTATCAAGTTAAGCTGCGTAAAATCATTAGTTTCTTAGAAAATCAAGATAAGGTTAAGATTAGTATTCGTTTCCGTGGACGCGAAATGGCGCACCAAGATATTGGTCGCAAGCAACTTGACCGCATCATTGAAGATACCGCTGATATCTCAAACGTCGAACAATTTCCTAAGATGGAAGGTCGTCAGATGGGTATGTTGCTTGGACCTACAAAGAAAAAGTAGTCTTTTATGAGATTGCTTTAAGTAGTGGCTGTCAGTCCATATAGTTATTTATAACTCTAACCATCAATATGCTACGGGATATTGATGGTTTTTTATTATTTGGACTGCCTACTGTCTCTTTTAAATGTATTTAGCCAGATATAATTGGCTGACGCTATTTTACAAAATCTACCTTCTCAACTATTAGATTACGCGGTAGTCTAAAAGTCTGTTTTATATTTGCTAATCAGCATTTATCAAAATTTTTAGTCAGTGTACAACAATAATCTATATCACGACCAATAGAGTCGTTTATAAAAACACTGCTTTTATCTGACATCAAAGGAAATTTCATGCAAGAATTAACACCACCAGAAAACGCCACAACTCCTAGTATCTCTCTCACAGCGCCTGAACCTGTCAAAGAAATACAAAAAAGTGAAGCCGATCAAATGGTTAAGTTGGATGAAAGCCAAATTCCGGAGCTGGATGCCAAAGTGGATGCGTTCGTCGATCACGTGATTACTAACTCCGTGCACAGTCCAGAATTTCAGCAAAACGTCCAATCCATTCATAATCTGGGCACCAAAGAGATTCGTGAGTCAGCGCAAGTCTCTAATCGTATGCTTGAGCTACCGGCCAAAAGCCTCAATGACAGCTTGTTTGATAACTCCCCTATCGCCAAATCTTTAACCGAATTACGCGGTATCGTCGAAGATTTGGACCCAAGCAAAAAAGAGCTGACCAATTCACGTAAGCTATTCGGTCTGATTCCATTTGGTAATAAAGTGCAAGACTATTTCCGTCAGTATGAGTCAGCGCAATCGCATATCAATGCAGTAGTAACCAGTTTATATAACGGTAAAGATGAATTGCTCAAAGACAATGCAATGATTGAGCAAGAAAAAGTCAATATGTGGGAGCTGATGCAGTCTATACGCCAGTATATCTATGTTGGCAAAAAGATAGATGAGCAACTAGAGCAAAAAGTCTACGCCATAGAAGCGACTGATCCTGAAAAAGCGCGTATTATCAAAGAAGAGATGCTGTTTTATGTACGTCAAAAAAACACTGACTTTTTTAACTCAGTTGGCCGTCAACGTACAAGGTTATCTAGCGCTCGACACCATCCGTAAAAACAATCTAGAGCTGATTAAAGGGGTTGATCGAGCAACGACGACCACTGTTTCAGCACTACGTACGGCGGTGGTAGTTGCTCAAGCCATGACCAATCAAAAGCTGGTACTTGATCAAATCACTGCGTTAAACAAGACCACCAGTAGTTTGATTGAGTCAACCTCTGCCATGCTTAAGCGTCAGTCAGGTGAGATTCATGAACAAGCAACAAGTAGTAGCATTGAGCTTGATAAACTGCAAAATGCCTTCAATAATGTCTATGACACCATGGATATGATTAGTAATTATAAAATCGAAGCATTAGAAAATATGAAACAAACGGTCAATAGCTTGACCACTGAAGTCGATAAAGCACAGAAATACCTGGATAAATCAAATCAAACCACAGTGCTAGAAGTCTCAAAAGAGCTAGACAGTAAAAAAATCACCAATCAATCAAGCAGTGTTGATATCGATATTTGATTGATCCCAATAGCGTTCATTTAAAAATGCAACGCTTTTTGCTATTGAAGGCACATAAGGCAATTGACGCAAGATATTGCGCTGCCGTTCGTGTTAATATAGTCACTATTAATAATTTAAAAAATAGATACGGTAATTTATGAGTTGGAATGATCCAAACGCCTCAAGTGAGGCACAAAAATACGACAACCCAATCCCTAGTCGTGAGTTGATACTCAGTACGATTGGTGAGCATGGGGAAGTCACTCACAAGCAGCTGGCGCAGATCTTTGAGATTGAAGATCCAGATCAGTTTGATGCTTTGGGCAATCGCCTAAAAGCCATGGCACGCGACGGTCAAGTCAATCGCGAAGGCCGTCCCTATCGCTATCGCACAGTCACTAAGCAAGATATCGTTACAGGCACCGTATCTGCACATCCAAAAGGCTTTGGCTTTGTGGTGCTAAGTGATATGCCAGATTTATTTTTGCATGAAAAACAAATGCGCTGGGTATTCAATGGCGATACAGTAGCAGCAGTTGGCACGTCAACAGACAATCGCGGTCGTACTGAAGGTCGTATTGTCGATGTGATTGAGCGCCGCCAGAACAACTTTATCGGTACACTTGCGCGTGATGAAGACGGCTATTGTGTTGAGCTTGGTAGTCCAAACAGTCATCAACCAATCACTGTCACTGATGATAATGTCCAAGCCCTCAATATCAAACAAGGCGCGCCTGTCAAAGTCGATATCATCGACTGGCCGAACCAGCATGAATTTGCCACTGGCAAAATCACTGAGGTATTGTCTGATGATAACGATCGAGAGCTGATTATTGAGACCACTTTACTGAACTATGATATCCCATCAGATTTCAGTGAAGCGGCGCTCAAACAAGCTGCTGAATATCAAGAACCAACTGAGAAAGACATAAAAGGTCGCAAAGATTTGCGTCATCTGCCACTCGTTACTATCGATGGTGAAGATGCTCGTGACTTTGATGATGCCGTATTTGCTGAGAAGCGCTCAGGCGGCAACTACCGCGTCGTGGTCGCAATTGCGGATGTCAGCTATTATGTCACGCCAAACTCACCACTAGATCAAGATGCTTACGAGCGCGGTACGTCTGTATACTTCCCGCATCGTGTGATTCCGATGCTCCCTGAAGTTCTCTCTAATGGTCTGTGTTCATTGAACCCTAACCTTGATCGTCTATGCATGGTGGCTGATATTAAAGTATCACGTGCAGGTAAGGTCACAGGATATGAGTTTTATCCATCGGTGATGCACTCACAAGCGCGTCTCACGTATAACCAAGTGAACGACTATTTTGTCAATCCGACTGATAAGAGACTTCCTAAATCATTAACGGGTAATAAAGACGTCAAAAAATCGATTGATACATTGCATCAGCTTTATGAGTTACTGCTCAAAAAACGTGAAGAGCGTCATGCCATGGAGTTTGAGACGGTCGAAACCTACATCAAATTTAATGAAAAAGGCGGGATTGACGCTATATTACCGCGTACTCGCGGTGACTCTCAGAAGCTGATTGAAGAGTGTATGCTCCTCGCTAATACCTGCGCGGCAAACTTTGCACTCAAACATGAGCTGCCAGTCTTATATCGTAACCACGATAAGCCTGATAATGAAAAATCAATGCGTATTCACGAATATGCAAAAACTTTGGCCTACCCTTCCCACAAGAGAATCCAACGCAAGCCGATTATCAGCGTATTATTGAAGCAACCAAAGACAGACCAGATGCGATTAGCATTCATAGCATGTTGCTGCGCTCGATGATGCAGGCAAATTATGCCCTGACAATATTGGTCACTTCGGCTTGGCTTATGATGAATATAGCCACTTTACCTCGCCGATTCGCCGTTATCCAGATCTAATGCTGCATCGTGCGATCAAAGCAAAAGTAACAAACAGCAAGCAACCTGTCATGGATTTTTCACTTGACGGCGCGGGTACACAGACGTCTGATACAGAGCGCCGTGCAGAAAAAGCATCTCGCTTTGTAGAGTCTTGGCTCAAGTGTCATTATATGACGGATCATGTCGGTGAAGAGTTCGAAGGGGTTGTGACGACCGTGACCAACTTCGGCCTATTCGTTACGTTGACTGATCTATACATCGATGGCTTGGTACATATCTCCAATGTGGGCGATGATTTCTTTGTTTATGATGAGCAGCAACAGCAGCTCATCGGCAAAGACAAAGGCACGCTGTTTGGACTTGGTGACTTGGTCAAGGTACAGGTTGCTGGCGTCAACATGGACTTACTGCAAATTGATTTTGATTTGAAAGAAAAACTTCAGTCTAGTGCCATGAATCAGACCAAAAAACAGCCGTCTAAGAAAGGTCCAGCAAAGAGAAGTAGTCGTAGAAGCTCTAGCAAAAAAAAGCTAATCTGAAACTGTAGCACCATAAATAAAAAAGGGCTAACGATAACGTTGGCCCTTTTTTATGCTTTGTTATTTATAGTTTTAGGCTAAATATTTTTTTACTGTGCATTACTCATCTGTTCCAAACGATCTTGCTCAGATTTCTGCGCTTGATCGATTTTATTGGTTGCATCATCTAAAATGGCTTTTGGCTGTTCGCCAAGTGGTTTGCTGGCGATATTTGCAGAGCTATTCTTAGAGCTATCTGCATCAGATACAGCTGCTGTAGGCTGTTCAGAAACAGTACTGCTAACGGCAACCTCTCTGTTTTTCTCATGACTGTTACCATTAACGATATTAAAGCCCAATAGTGCCACGATTCCGATTACGGCAAATATGATTACATGCTTCATTTCCATAAAAAATCTCGACTTTGATTAATTACCAAATACGAGTTCCATTGCACTTTTTGTGCCTACTTTTAAACCTACTATCTCTTACTATTCTTGCGGACTATTATTATTGAGTAAATCCGTTTCATCTGAGCTTTGAGCAATCTCTTGCTCGACCTTTTCCATCAGCTTGTCATCAGGGCGGGCATCGAGGACCTCATCAGCATTACGGCCTTGCAAAATAACTTTGGCTCGCGCCTTCGCTTGCTTTTTTATCTTTATCATCAACAGGATTCTCATTATCTTGATGGGTAAAAGTAGGCTCAGGCGTGGTTGAGGTTATCGTCATGTCAGATTTAGCGCTGCTCGTACTGTTCTGCATATGTTCAATGGCTTTCTCTAATTTGTCGTTAAACCGCAAACGATAAATGGGTTCAGGCAAGCTAAAGCCTTCGTTTTCTAGTGCATGTTTGGTCTCTCTGATGGCAATACTACGCGCTTTAGCAAAGTCCGTCTCTGATTGATCTACCCAAACCTGAAACTCTAAAACGATATTGGAATCACCCACATTGGTAATCACCGCGATGGCTTTGGGCTCCTCCAATACAAATGCGAGCGTACCTATTGCATCCAGTCCTACTTTGATAGCTGCTAGCGGATCATCATTCGCATCAACACCTAATTCAAAAGTAAAGCGGCGCTCGGGATTTTTAGTGTAGTTGAGAATGGTGCCTTTAAACACCCTCAGCATTCGGAATACGCAACTGATTGCCATCCAATGTCATCAGTATCGTCGCACGTGAGGTCAGACGAACGACAATACCCTCTTGCCCATTGATAACCACCTGATCACGGGCGCGAAATGGCTGGCGGATACTGAGCATTAGTGAGGCAATATAGTTTTCGATAGTGTCTTTGACTGCAAAACCAACGGCAATACCGATGACACCTGCGCCGCCAAGCAAAGTACCTAAGATGGTTTCTGCCCCGATAAGGCTCAGTCCCAAGATCAGACCAAAGATTATAAAAATAACTTTGACGGTCTGCGATAATAGCTCAGCGACAAACGGATTTGGCGTTAAGCGTTGCCACATTCTTTGCAATTGGACAACCAACTACCAAACCATGTGACCAATGCAAATATAACAACGCCGACCAATAGCAAAGGCAGCGCCTTCACTAAATTTTCCAATTGCGCTTTTAGTCCTTGATAAACTGTCGAGACATTTTCTTGGACATCTAATGTGCGATTGATATTGTCATCAACGGTGACTACATCAGTCAAACGGTTGGTCAGATTGATGGCCTGCTGCGCTTTTTTTTCGTTGGCAGTCTCTCCTGCCAAGGTGACCACGCCTTGGCTCACACTGACAGTAACGGCTTGTAGACCTTCGATTTCAGAGAAAATACCATTGATACGCTGACGGATTTCATTATCTTTTTGCGGAGTGGGTGTGGTTTCAATTTGACCGTTATTGGTGCTCTCACCGCTGATGACGGGGGGCTGGGCAGGTGTCGGTGATGAGGTGGCGGGGTCTGATGCTTCCTCGTCTGGCGCAGGATCACTATCAGGTGTTGCCTCTTGTGTACTTTCCATGCCGAGCGCAGTTGCAATGCCAGAGAGTTCTTCACCAGCTGCATAGGCGGGCCACGTACAAACGATGCTTAACAGCAACACCATTTGACCCCACGCTTTTATAAAACGGCGTATCATTGGACGGTCAAAATAACTGGCCATAAGCATCCTTTATTTTTTACGGGTTTTTCTTGCTTAGCTGATTGCTGATAATTAGCTGTCTGATTTTAACCGACTAATTTTTGATTTATTTAGCTATCTAAGTAAAGCTGCGCTTCGCTCAAATTCAACGTGCCTTCATAGATAGCACGACCAGTAATAATACCTTCGATACAATCACCATAAGGCTTTAACAGCTCGATATCTTTCATATCGGTAACGCCGCCTGATGCAATCACTGGTAATCCGCCTTCACGCGCCAAATTAACGGTTTGTTCAACATTCACGCCCTGCATCATGCCATCGCGGGCAATATCAGTATAAACGATTGATGACACACCTACATCAGCGAAGCACTTGGCAAGCTCAGTAGCCTTGGTATCGGTAACATTGGCCCAGCCATGAGTGGCGACCATACCGTCTTTGGCATCGATACCAACAATGATGTGTCCTGCAAATTCACGGCAAGCTTTAGCAACAAAATCCGGATCTTCAACCGCTTTTGTACCGATGATAATATAAGTTAGACCTGCAGTGATGTACTGCTCGATGGTATTCATATTACGCACGCCGCCGCCCAACTGAATAGGCAGGTTCGGATATGCTTTGGTAATATCATTGACCACTTGTCTGTGTACTGGCACGCCATCAAAAGCACCATTCAAATCGACCAAATGCAGACGGCGTGCGCCCTCATCTACCCAACGTGCAGCCATAGCGACTGGGTCATCAGAAAACACCGTATCATCTTCCATACGGCCTTGTTTTAAACGTACACATTTACCATCTTTTAAATCAATAGCCGGGATAATGACAGGCACAGCACACATATAGCATTCCTTATAAAGCACAATATTGGCAATAAATTTAGACAATTACATTGTTGAGAATGAAACGATATTAGAGAATCAAACAACGATAGAAAACACCACGCAAACGTGGCATGGCGTACAGACAGCGTCACCAATCAGGCAAAATAGGGTGAAAGTCTATTCAAACAAAGATGGAATACAACCAAAACCAAATAGTTATGGCCGTCAGTTGTAGTACGTAGAATCACCACCAACATTCGTTAAATTCTATTACTGACTGGCAATTTTAGGTCAATTTAGCGTATAATCCTAGGTAAATTTTTATTTGTTTCTATGTGATAGTAACCATGCGTTACGCTTTTTGTTGAGACGGTATTGCTTAATCGCACTTCATAATGCCTCAGAGACAATGAGCAATGGCTCAATATATCCGTATGATATTAACTGATATATTGCCAAAAAGGGTTATAATAGAAATCTAATCTGGTAGTCTGTATACCACCGATACTGCAGTATAAAGCCCCATTGGTTGCCGTTTAAAACACTATTACTAGCTAACAATATAAAACAGTTATGACTAGAGTTTGGCAGCTCACAAAAATAATGTGATGCTTGCTTATCTAGGTTGTCTTTTAGCCAGTTGATCATCTACTTCAATAGATCGTTTTTAGTCATACCTCTAAAAAATTGCGTATTTTTGAATGATGCTGATTGGATAAAAGTGGCCCATCATACTGGTATTACAAGTTTTTAATTTCAATGAAACGTATGATAAGGCTGTTATTTTCAAAGTAATCTCTGTTGGCAATGTGCTTTTGGCGATTGATTTTGATTCAATAGTTTTAGCATACACCTTGGTAGCCAGTCGCCACTTTGGTAATTCGAATAAGACATTAACGTGTTGTTAAGGAGTCTAAGGTCAGCGTTAATACTCTTAATAGTAGTTATGATCATGTATTATCTTCAGAGAGCTTTCATCCTTATTTCAGTATAGAAATAGATGATTGAAGGCTTTATTGAGTGAGATAAATGTTCAAGCTACCGATGTACCAAACAGGATGTCTGGTATCGTTTTAGACTATGGACTAAGTTTTCGCTTATGATTACCATCAAAAAGGTTTGGATTTGCCCATCACCGGTGAACCCTCCCGCGAGATATCTGAGCACCAACCGACACATGTAGCACTTATTGGCTATGATTACGTGGGCATGAAGCCTACGATGAATGTTAAAGAAGGTGACATTGTAGCCAAAGGTCAGCCCGTTTTTGAAGACAAAAAGCGTGTTGGCGTCATCTATACTGCCCCTGCTGCTGGTAAGGTCGTCGCTGTTAAACGTGGCGAACGTCGAGTGTTTGAGAGTCTTGTGATTGAGGTCGACCCGAATGGTGAAGAAGTAGACTTTGAGCGCTATGACTCACAGCAGCTTGCTGACCTAGACTCTGAAGTCGTTGAAACCCAACTGATTGCCTCTGGCGAATGGACTGCGTTTCGCACACGTCCCTATAGCCGTGCGCCCGAAATCGGCGCTCGTCCACATGCTATCTTTGTGACAGCAATGGACACCAATCCACTCGCCCTTGATCCAATGCTGGTGATCAATGAGCAGCTACAAGCGTTCAATGATGGCCTAGCAGTACTCTCAACACTCACGCCCAAGACCTTTGTCTGCCACCATGGCGACGCCCAGTTGACGCCAGTTGCAAAAACTGCGGCTAATAATGTCACTGAGTATCATGCTTTTGCGGGTAAACATCCAGCAGGTCTTGCAGGTACGCACATTCATTTCTTGCACCCTATCAGCCGCGGCGTGACCGTATGGACGATTGGTTATCAAGATGTGATTGCGATTGGTAAGCTGTTCACAACTGGACGTCTATATACACGTCGTATGCTAAGCTTGGCCGGCCCTGCGGTTACCAATCCGCATCTGATTGCAACCGAGCGTGGTGCTGATATTACGGCATTAACCAAAGGTCAGCTAGCGGCAGGCGAGAACCGTATCATCTCAGGTTCAGTATTGTCTGGTCGCAGAGTATTTGACAATATCGCTTATCTTGGTCGTTTTCATAATCAGATCAGTGCACTGCCTGAAGGTCGTGAGCGTCCTGCGTTTCACTTCTTTAGCCTCGGTAAAAACCGCTTCTCAAAGCTGCCTATCTATATTTCGCAGTTTTTTGGTGGCAAAAGTACAATTTCACCACAACAAGTAATGGCTCACCACGAGCAATGGTACCGATTGGTGTCTATGAAGAAGTCATGCCTCAAGATTACCTGCCCACTCAATTGTTACGTGCTTTGATTGTCGAAGACATCATCAGTGCCACTGATTTGGGTGCACTTGAGTTGGATGAAGAAGACTTGGCACTATGCACCTTTGTATCTCCCTGGCAAATATGAGTTCGGTGATATTTTGCGTGATAACTTAACGCGCATTGAGCTGGAGGGCTAACCACGATGAAATTTTTACACAATATGTTCGATCGTATGGAGCCATCTTTTACCAAAGGCGGCAAACACGAAAAGTATTATGCTATTTTTGAGATGTTTGATACGTTTCTTCGTCAGCCAGGCACCACAACGTACGCTTCATCACACGTTCGTGACGGTATCGACTTAAAGCGTATTATGATTACGGTATGGCTATGTACTTTCCCAGCAATGTTTTGGGGTATGTACAACATCGGTCATCAAGCACTAACCGCTATCGCTCAGCTCGGTCTGCAACCTGAAGGCTGGCGTACCGTCATCACTAGTATGGCAGGCTACAACCCAGACAGTATCTGGGCAAGCTTTGTTTATGGGGCCATGCAGTTTTTGCCGATTTATATCGTGACGTTTGCCGTCGGTATTCTCTGTGAGATTATCTTTGCGGTCGTCCGCGGACACGAAGTTAACGAAGGTTTCTTTGTGACGTCAGTTCTGTTTGCACTATGTTTACCACCTGATATTCCTTTATGGCAAGTTGCCCTCGGTATTATCTTTGGTGTGGTGGTCGCAAAAGAAGTGTTCGGTGGTACTGGTAAAAACTTCTTGAATCCTGCCCTATCAGGCCGTGCGTTCTTATACTTTGCCTATCCAGCCTATATGTCTGGCGACTCAGTATGGACAGCTGTAGATGGCTTCTCAGGTGCGACCCCGCTTGGGCTTGCCGCGCTTGGTGTGGTTCCTCAAGATTTTGTTGATGTCTATGGCAATGCCATCACGTGGAGTGATGCATTCTTAGGCAACATGCAAGGTAGTATCGGTGAAGTATCGACGCTAGCTATCCTAATGGGTGCTGCGGTGTTGCTTTGGACGCGTATTGCTTCTTGGCGCATCATGGCAGGTTGTGTGGTTGGTTTGATTGCTACTTCATTGGTGTTCAACCTGATTGGCTCTGATGACAATATGATGATGAGCTTGCCATTCTACTGGCACTTGGTTATCGGTGGTTTTGCGTTCGGTGCAGTATTCATGGCAACCGACCCCGTTTCTGCTGCGCACACCAATAAGGGCCGCTGGGCTTATGGTATCTTGATCGGTTTTATGACCGTTCTGATTCGTGTTATTAACCCAGCTTTCCCAGAAGGCATCATGCTGGCTATCTTGTTTGCCAACTTATTTGCTCCACTGTTTGATTATTTTGTGACCCAAGCAAATATCAAACGCCAAACTGCTCGGAGGGTTCGTTATGTCCAAGCCCAAAAGTAATAATGCCAAAACCATCAGTGTGGCTTTGACGCTGTGCTTGGTTTGTTCAGTATTGGTCTCAGCTGTCGCTGTTGGCCTAAAACCTGCACAAATCGAAAATGCACGCTTGGATCGCAATAAAAACATCTTGGTCGCCGCTGACATGTACAATACTGAGTCTGATACAGCAGATGATGTCGCCGAACGTTTTAAAGATTTTGATGTCAAAATCATTGATCTAAACAAAGGCAACTACCTTGATGATGATGAGTTAAAAACGGCGGGTATTCCTGATCGTAATGCTTATGACGCCAGTCAAGCGACCAAAAACCAAGCCTTAAGCGAAGACTTGGGCGACAATGATCCTGCTGGTATTGGCCGTAAGCCAAAAATACGCCAAAGTCTATGTCAAAGAAGATGACGCAGGCAAACCTGAACTGGTTGTATTGCCTATTCAAGGCTACGGGCTATGGGGTACGATTTATGGTTTCTTAACGCTTGAAAGTGACATGAATACCATCAAAGGTATCAGTTTTTATGAGCATAAAGAGACCCCAGGTCTTGGCGCTCGTATTGAAGAGCCAGAGTGGCGCGCACAGTGGAATGGCATCCATTCTTATGATGACAATGGCGACGTTGCTACTGGTGTGACCAAAGCGGGTAATCCGAAAGACAATTGGGTCGATGGTATCAGCGGCGCAACACTAACAAGCCGCGGCGTCAGCAACATGATTCAGTTCTGGTTAGGCGATCAAGGCTATAAGCCTTATCTAGATATGCTACGTAAAGAGAGCGGTCAGACCCTTGATGATGCAGATACACAAGCAAATCAGTCAACGTCGGTCGCTCAACTTAACACCGAATTGGCAGCCGCGCTACCAATAGCTAATGGCAAGGAGGCATAAAATGGCTGACACTAAAAGTATTTTAACCACGCCTATTTTTGACAATAATCCCATTGGTCTACAGATTCTTGGTATCTGTTCGGCACTGGCAGTCACAACGAGTATGGCCAATGCCATGGTCATGTGTGTGGCACTCACCTTGGTGACGGCATTTTCAAGCTTCTTTATCTCTATTATTCGTAAGCAGATTCCATCGAGCATTCGTATCATCGTACAGATGACCATTATTGCTTCATTGGTTATCTTGGTAGATCAGGTACTAAAAGCGGTCGCTTATGATGTGAGTAAAGGTCTGTCGGTCTTCGTTGGTTTGATTATCACCAACTGTATCGTTATGGGCCGTGCTGAAGCATTTGCCATGAGTAACCCACCAGTCCCAAGCTTTTTAGATGGTATTGGTAACGGTCTTGGTTACTCGGCAGTCTTGCTATTCGTTGCCACCATTCGTGAGCTGTTAGGCGCAGGAACTTGGTTTGGTATCACTATCCTACAGCCAGTTACTGATGGCGGTTGGTATATACCAAACGGTCTGTTGCTATTGCCACCATCAGCGTTCTTCATTATTGCTTTGTTTATCGCAATCGTCCGTACCTGGAAACCAGAACAAGTGGAAGAAGCTGAGTTTGTAATGAAGCCGCAGTCTAAAGGCATGGCACATGGAGGCGGTCACTAATGGGACATTATATTAGTTTATTTATAACCTCAGTCTTTATCGAGAACATGGCACTTGCCTACTTCTTAGGCATGTGTACTTTTTTGGCCGTATCCAAAAAAGTCTCGACAGCGATTGGTCTAGGGGTTGCTGTGATTGTCGTGATGGCCATCACCGTTCCGCTAAACAACTTGCTATTCCAGTTCATCCTAAAAGATGGTGCATTGGCTTGGGCAGGCTTCCCTGATATCAACTTGAGCTTCTTAGGGTTGCTTAGTTACATCGGTTTGATTGCAGCCACCGTACAGATTCTAGAGATGTTCTTGGACAAGTTTGTACCAAGTTTATACAACGCGCTTGGGGTATTCTTACCACTAATCACCGTAAACTGTGCCATCTTGGGTGGTGTACTATTTATGGTCGAGCGTGATTATAACTTTGGTGAATCTGTCGTCTATGGTGTGGGCGCAGGCTTCGGTTGGGCACTTGCTATTACTGCATTGGCAGGTATTCGTGAAAAGCTCAAATACTCAGACATTCCAGCGCCATTGCGCGGTCTTGGTATTACCTTTCTCACGGTTGGTCTTATGTCGCTCGGCTTTATGTCGTTCGGTGGTATGTCCATCTAAACTACTAAGCTCAAAGCTTCTATTAGCTATTTGATCTATTTAATTCATTTATTCGGTAAGGGTTCGGACACAGCATAAAAAATGTCTTCGCACCCCTACCCCATAGATTAAGGATACCTACCATGGATTACGCTACGGCGATTGGTGGCGTTGCTATGTTTACCTTGATCATCATGGGCCTCGTCGCTATTATTTTGGCGGCGCGCTCAAGACTGGTCAGTTCAGGCGATGTCACTATCCATATTAATGATAATCCCGATAATGACGTGGTGACACCAGCAGGCGGTAAACTACTGCAAACGCTAGCGGGCGAAGGCATCTTTTGTCTTCAGCGTGTGGTGGCGGTGGTACCTGTGCGCAGTGTCGTTGCCGCGTTATTGAAGGTGGCGGTTCTATTTTGCCCACCGAAGAAGGCTATTTTACTCAAGGCGAGATCCGCAATCACATGCGCTTGGCTTGTCAGGTAGCTGTTAAGCAAGACATGAAAATTGAGATTGATCCTGAATTCTTTGATGTACAAAAATGGGAATGTGAGGTTATCTCAAACGATAACGTTGCGACTTTCATTAAAGAGCTGGTGCTAAAAATCCCAGAAGGCGAAGAAGTCAACTTCCGCGCTGGTGGTTATGTGCAGCTTGAAGCGCCACCGCATGAAGTGCATTATAAAGACTTTGTGATTGACGAAGAATATAGAGAAGACTGGGAAAAATTCGGTATCTTCAACTATGTCTCGAGAAAGTTGATGAGCCCGTTATCCGTGCTTACTCAATGGCCAACTACCCTGAAGAAAAAGGCATCATCAAATTCAACATCCGTATCGCAAGTCCACCGCCACGTGGTCCTGACGGCATTCCACCGGGCAAAATGTCTTCATGGGTGTTTAGTCTGGTCCCTGGCGACAAAGTGACGGTTTCAGGTCCTTATGGTGAATTCTTTGCCAAGAAGACTGAAGCTGAAATGATCTTTGTCGGTGGTGGTGCTGGTATGGCTCCCATGCGCTCGCATATCTTTGATCAGCTCAAGCGCTTGAAAACCGATCGTAAGATCAGTTTCTGGTATGGTGCTCGCTCGATCCGTGAAATGTTCTATGTTGAAGATTACGATCAGCTAGAAGAAGAGTTTGACAATTTTGAATGGCATGTGGCTCTGTCTGACCCATTACCAGAAGATAACTGGGAAGGTCCAACAGGCTTTATCCATAACGTGTTGCTCGAAAACTATCTGAAAGATCATCCAAACCCAGAAGACTGTGAATACTACATGTGTGGGCCACCGATGATGAACGCTGCTGTGATCGATATGCTACACAGCTTGGGCGTAGAAGACGAAAATATCATGCTTGATGATTTCGGTGGTTAAATAACCCCGCCAGATAAACTTAAAAGTGTATATAATATATAAAAAGAGTCTCAATTGAGGCTCTTTTTTTGTGTGATTTTAGCAATCATTGTGGTTGTTGAAACTACAAATCTAACTGGTAGATCAGCATTGCTATCCTATATCATGAACGCTCTAAATATTAAGAAAGGACGCTTATGAAAACCAAATACAAAGATCTGACCATTTGGATCACGGGTGCTTCTAGTGGTATTGGGCAAGCATTGGCGATTGCCTTTGCCAAGCGTGGTGCTAGAATTATTCTCAGTGGCCGTGATAACCAAAAACTAGAATCCGTCAAAAAAAGCTGTAAGCGTGCGAATAGGCATATTGTCATTCCGTTTGATATCAGTGACGCTGCTCAAGCAAAAGCCGCCTATGACAATGCCAAAGCTCAGGCTGGAAACATTGATTGGCTCATCAATAACGCCGGTATTAGCCAGCGCTCACTCATCATGGAAACTGACGAAGACGTCGAGCGTCAGATTATGGAGGTAGATTACTTTGCTCAGACGCGACTAACCAGACTGATACTGCCTGATATGATCGCACAAGGTGGCGGCAAAATCGTCATGGTATCGAGTGTGGCAGGATTACTAGGGACACAATATCGCGGTGCTTATGGCGCAGCCAAAGCCGCATTGCATATGTGGGCAAACAGTTTACGGGCAGAGTTGCATGACAAAGGTATAGAGGTTGCGACGATATTCCCAGGATTTATTCAGACCAACATCTCTATCAATGCCTTGACAGGTGATGGCAGCGTTCAGGGCACCATGGATGAAGCAACCAGTAACGGTCTCACGGCAACTGATTTTGCAAAGCAAGTGGTGAAGGCACTCTCAAAAGGTGAAGAATATATCGTGGTCGCTGGCAGTAAAGAAAAGCTGGCCACACGGGTCAATCGTGTCTCACCGCCCAAACTTTATAAGCTCATACGTGAGTCGCAAGTAAAATAGCTTGGTATGCAGTAGATTAGTATGCAGTGGCTTGGTATGCAGTAGATTGTCACCGAACATTGCCATCATTGGTATTTGTGGGGTCAAGGGGTGTAAAATAGGCCTGACCTATTTTATACCCCAACTCATTTCTGCGTTATACCGAAGATCCTATGAAAAATACCCGATACTGCTCCGCCTCCTCAAAACCCATAAATGCTTCTTTGCTTGGCATCGCGGGTCTCGCTAGTATGGTGAGTCTCAGCGCCTGCCAGCAAACACCAGATTATAACTATCTGACTGGTGAAACGATGGGGACAAGCTACCATATCAGTTATCAACTCCCTGATAATGCAGATGAAGCTGCCATACAAGCGTCAATCGATGAACGCTTGAAACAGATTAATGACAGCATGTCGACCTATCAGAGCGACTCAACCATAACCAAATTCAATCAGCTGGGCAAAGGCACACCGATTGCCATCGACGCTGATTTTAGTCGGGTGCTGGATGTGTCAAAGATTGTCTACGAGCAGTCTGGCGGCGCATTCGATCCTACGGTGATGCCGCTTGTCGAGACCTGGGGTTTTGGCAGCACCATGACAGTCGAGCGTCTACAAAGTCCGCCTACAGCGCTCGAGATTGCCCAAGCAAAAGCACTGGTAGACTTTGAGAGTATTATAAAAAAAGATCAAACGGTATCCAAAACTAAAGACGGCGTCGAGCTTGATTTTTCTGCCGTTGCCAAAGGGTATGGGGTTGATGTCATCGCCGATGTGCTGAGAGAGGATTATCAAATTCGTAATTATATGGTTGAGATTGGCGGTGAAATTTCGACATCTGGCGTTAACAACCAACAGCAGCCATGGCAAATTGCGATTGACGCCCCTATTGAAGGCAGCACTGTCAGCGAGCGTCAAACAATCTCTGCCATCCGCCAACCAAAAAATACGGCTAGCCAAATGCATCTGGCAACCTCAGGAAACTATCGCAACTCCGTCATATTTGATGGCAAACGCTATAGCCATACCATCGATCCGACCACTGGCAAACCCATCGCGGGCGGTGCGCCCTCCGTCACTGTCGCGGCTGATTCAGTTGCATTAGCTGATGCATGGGCGACAGCGCTGACAGCGATGCCCTATCATAAAGCACTAGATGTCGCTAAAGCTCAAAACTTGGCTGCTATGTTTGTAGTATTGGCTGACGATATAAAAACAGACGGGTCTGAGAGTAATATTTCTGATAACGTGTCTGATGATAATATCGATGACTGGCAAGTGGTTCAGACACCAGCAATGCAAGCATTACGCGCTGACAAAAAAGCCCTAGTAAGTTTTTGGCATTGAAACAAGAGAATACGATAACGCGCAACGAGCAACACCAAAATTTGCTATACTATTAGTTAGTTGCCATTAAAAGTACATCATTATCATTAACAGCAACCGCCCCACTTTTGACAATGAGGTTTCCTCTATGCTTAGCCAATTGCTTCCCTATGCTTGCCATTACCTTTACAGTGTTTATCCTATTTTTCGTTTTTATGGGCATCGGTTATATGGTCAAAAAAAAGCCGCTCAAAGGCTCTTGTGGTGGTGTTGCCAAATTGATGGGGGATGAGCAGTGCTCATTTTGTGGCGATGATCCCAACAAGTGCGACTCATTGATGGCAGAACAACAAGAAAACGCGTTAAGAGCTGCCCAACTCGGCAAATCTGTGTAAAAACTCATTGGTTACCATACGCGGGTAGTATTTACCTAACATCTGTTCGTATAATAGCGTCAAGTCATTCAAAGTGACTTGGCGTTATTTTCATGTCGCCATCTCTTATTATGCCTATTTAGACACTCTCTATCTAGATATTTTCTATTTAAAAAACTGGCTAGCAAACATATCTGTTTTGCCCTCTGCAAATTTTTAGTTCTGATTGACGTTATTGATTACCGTTTGGGTACGTGTCTGAGTAAATGATCTTTGGTGTTGTTTTTACAAGCGACGATTTTTCGGTGCTGTTTTATAACGTGTCCTTTTCCCTGTTATCGTTGTGCTGTTATGTCTACCTCATCCAATCTGCCTTCATCACGTTTCACCTTTTGGTTAGTGCTATGCGCCATGATTTTGCTAGCGACCAATATGCGTGCCCCTATCGTTGCGCTGGGCGCTATCGCGCCAGTGGTGAAAGAAGCACTCAATATCTCGGAGATACAGATTGGCTGGTTGGGCGCTGTGCCGATGCTGGGTTTTGCCCTTGGTGCGCTGATCTCGCCAGCCATTGGCAAGCGCTTCGGACTTGAAAATACGCTGATTGCCATGATCGCGCTATTAACCACTGGCATGATTCTGCGTACCGTTATCCCGACGTGGACTGGGTTTTTGATGGGGACGTTGTTACTTACCCTAGCCATTGGCTTTGCCAATACACTGGCCGCGCCTGTCATCAAGCAACGTACTCCGCAACATATTCCGCTGATTACGGGTTTGTTTAGTTTAACAATGACGGTGACCGCTGGGATAGTCTCAGGCATCGTCCTCCCTTTGTCTGAGCAAGTAGGCTGGCAATGGGCGTTGGGTGGATGGACGGTTTTAGGTATTTTTGCGTTATTGATTTGGTTATTTTTGCGTGTGCGTTTGGGCTCATCCAACCACCAACCCGTCATATCTACAGATAAAGATGCCTCTGATATCTCTATTTGGCGAACGACGTTTGCTTGGCAAATTGCTGTCTTTATGGGGCTACAATCATTACTGTTTTATACCGTTGCCAGTTTTTTGCCTTCTATTTTGGTTAGTAAAGGGCTATCTGCCGTGAGCGCTGGCCAAATGGGTTCTGTGTTTCAGTTTATGGCACCCATCTCTATTTTGAGTCTGACATGGCTGATTAATCGTGGTCGTCCTATTCAAGCACTCGCCGTGTTTGCCGCTGTGCTCAATGTCATTGGCGTATTAGGTATCAGCTATCTATCTACTGAGTTGGCGTGGCTATGGTCAGCCATGATGGGGATTGGTTGCTCAGCGATTTTTACCTTGAGTATGATGCTGTTTTCCCTGCGTACCTATACTACCAATCAATCAAGTGAGCTGTCTGGTATGGCACAGGCCGTCGGTTATTTGATTGCCTTTTTTGGTCCGCTTGGCACAGGCTGGCTCCATGAAGCGACTGATAGCTGGAGTCTGCCGCTTTTTATTATTCTGATACTGATGATTGCAAACGTTGTGATTGCTTGGCTCGTCAGTCGTCCAGTGATGGTCGATGGCAAATATATTTGATATTAGCTTATCAAAATCTCTACATACTGCTGTCTATAAGTCCTTGATTTCTAACGCGCAATAAAGCTGTCTTGAAATTAACCTTAGGGCAATATTGGTGGCTGTCTTATTTTGCTATAGTCAGTGCAAGATGATTTAAATCTTGAGCTGACTCTACATCAGCTTGATTGCTTATAGGACATAACACCCATGCTAAATACCCCTTCTCGGCTCGCTCAGCGCCTGCCTGCCATCGCCATGCTCGCTGCTGTCATGGCGATCAGTGGTTGTCAAAAAGAGACTGAGCCGACCACACCGAATCAACCGACTGACACCCAACGCTCAGATACTGAAACGACAGACAACCAAGCCAATACAACGTCCGTAGACGCCAATGCTGATGCACCCACCGATATGCAAGTCAACGACGCCCCAATCACTATTTTGGCCCTAGGTGATTCATTGACAGAGGGTCTTGGGGTGGATAAAGATGATAACTACCCTGCGCAGTTAGAAGATCGTCTGCAAGCAATGGGTTATAAGAATACTGAGGTGGTCAACTCCGGACTGAGCGGTGAAACCAGTACGGGACTCGTCAATCGCTTAGACTGGGTACTACAGACCAAACCTGATGTGACGATTTTGACCATTGGGGCTAACGATGCGATACGCGGTATCGATGTGGCGACGATTGAAGCCAATATTCGGACAGCTGTTAAACGTTTGCAAGACAATGGCAGTGTCGTCATTTTGGGCGGGATGTCGATCTATGATAACTTGGGCGATGACTACGTTGCCGCATTCTCAGATATCTATCCTCGCGTCGCTAAAGACATGAGCGTCCCTCTGATACCATTCTTTTTGGAGGGTGTCGGCGGTGAGGCTGAGCTCAACCAAGCAGATGCCATTCACCCAACCAAAGAAGGCTACACAATCATCGTCAATGACAATATCTTACCTATCTTAGAGCCCACGCTACAAGAAGTCACAGCAGCCGAAACCTCTCAGGCCGACACAACCAAAAATACGACAAACGAGTCCACTTAACGAGATACTGTAATGACATCACCTTCGACTGCCCCATCAATACCGCCAGTAGATACTGAAAAATCTGCCCTACTCACCGCCTCCCAGTTAAACAAAACTGTGCAAGTCGGTGAGCAAAAATTGTCTATCATTAAGGACGTAGATATTTATGTCAATGCTGGCGAGTTTGTGGTCATTATGGGCAAATCAGGCTCGGGTAAATCGACCTTGCTGGGCTTACTCGCAGCACTAGATTATCCTGATAGTGGTACGGTATCGCTGGCAGATCAAACGCTCAGCAGCTTGGATGAAGACTCACTTGCGGTTATTCGTCAACAGGACATGGGTTTTGTCTTTCAGTCATTTCATCTACTGCCGACCCTAACTGTCGCTGAAAATATCGCCTTTCCTCTTGATATTGCCAGACGTCCAAACCCAGCACGAGTCAACGAGCTGATCGATGCGGTTGATTTGGGTCATCGCCGTCATAGCTTACCCAATCAGTTATCAGGTGGTGAGCAGCAGCGTACGGCGGTGGCACGAGCGCTAGTATCGCATCCAAAGATTGTCTTTGCCGATGAGCCGACAGGGAACCTCGATGAGCAAAATGCCGATCAAGTCATGCAGCTGCTATTAAATCTACGCCAGCAAGTTGGCTCGGCACTGGTAGTCGTGACTCACGATCCTGCGCTTGCCGAGATGGCAGATCGCGTCATCACCATGCATGACGGCCGGATTGTACCGACATGAATGAAAAGCTGACAGACAACACATCGACTGATATAAAAAAGACTGATACCAGTATGCGTCAAGAGACCAGTTATTCTAGCGGTATCCTCAATCAACTTTTCACCAAAACACTAGGCTCGCAAGCACTCAGCCGTAGCTGGTGGCAGCGCTGGGTGTATCCAGTGTTGTTTCTACTCACATTGACCTTGTCACTTGCAACCTACCTGACCCTCGACTCTGTGCAGCAGTCTGTCGATCGTTATATCAATGACAATCAGCGCGCACTCGTTGGTGGGGATTTGATCTTAAACAGTAAGCAAGACTGGCCAAGCGAGGTATTGGCGCAAGTAGAAACCATCCCCGATACGCAGACCGTGTATGACTATCAGTTTAGCGCCATGCTCGTCACCGATGAGCAAACTTTACTTACCAGCGTCAAAGCCGTCACACCGTCTTACCCTTTGTACGGTACCGCTGAGCTTGCCTCAGGAAAGCCGCTGTGGGAGCAACTAACCGCTGACAATATCGTCGTCGCCCCAGAAGTGCTCAGTAGCCTAAATGCTAGTGTCGGCGACCATATCGATATTGGCGATGCGCAGTTTACGATCAGTGATGTGCTGACCAAAGAGCCTGACAGACCTTTGACCGCCTTTGGTTTTGGTGGGCGGGTCTTGATGAAACAAGATGCGTTAGAGGCCACCAATCTACTCGGTCAGCGCAGCCGCATCAATTACCGTATCGAGATAGCAGGTGATCCTGAACTGATAAGCACGCAGCGCAAAAAGCTCACAGGCATACTGACCAGCTATCCTGATATCGAGCTCTCTGATGCCGAGTCAGCAGATACTTCGGTCTCACGTATCTCTGATAATGTATTGATGTTTTTAAAGTTACTTGTCATCGCAGTGTTGCTACTCTCTGCGGTCGCCATGTACGGCGTCATTAGCGCGTTCGTTAGTAAGCAGCAGTCCAATAATGCCATTCGTTTGGCGTTAGGCGAGCCGCTTGGTTCACTCAAACGTAGCTATTATCAATTGCTTATCGTCACCACCGCCATTGCTTGTATTGCCGCGATTGTACTTAGTCTGGGTTTGCTTAAAATTGGTCAGCCGTATCTCGTGGCTATCTTACCTGCTGACGTGGGTCTATCTATCAATCCAATTAGCGCGATTAAGACCATTGTGATTGCCTTAGCCCTCACGTTGCTGATAGCGCAGCGTGGTTTAACGCGCTTAACACCACCAAACCCGCGACCCTACTCAATCAAGGGGCAAGTACGCAGTCGCAAAACTTGCCTTGGTATCGACGCGTGCCATTACTGTGGTATGGCTTGGTGATGACAGGGCTGTATGCCTTCTTTGCTTATGAAGTGGGCTCGCTGTCATTAGGCGCGCAATTATTGGGCGGCTTGATCGGCTTTGTGGCGATATTTTGGCTATTGGCGCGTGGGTGGCTGTGGTTGCTTAATAAGCTAGCGAGCAATGCCAAGGTCAGTTGGATGCAGCGTATCGCCATTCATAATCTGGCGCGCAAGGGCAATCAGTCCGCATTATTCTTTGTCACTTTATCGCTATCGGTTGCGGTGCTGACGCTCATCACCACACTCAATCACAGTATCAATGCGCAGTTTATCAATGCCTATCCTGAAGACGCGCCCAATCTGTTTTTTGCTCGATGTGCAAAGCGATCAACATGACGATATTGATGCGATCATTGAGGCGCCTGTCACTTATTATCCGGTCATTCGTGCGCGTGTAGAGACGGCGAACGATGTACCGGCAAAAGATATCGAGCCTGAGGATGGCTTTGATGATCCCACGCGGGTGTTTAACTTAAGCTACGCCGATACGGTGATGGATACTGAGTACATCACTGAATCGCTCACAGACGATGCGCTATATACGCCTATCGATGCGACAAATGAACAAATCAAACCCCTATCTATCTTGGACACTGCCGCCAGTATGCTCAATGTCGGCATGGGCGATCAGGTGCGCTTTAACATTCAAGGTATCGAAATCGTCGGGCAGATCACCAGTATTCGCACGCGCTATGAGCGTGGCCCAAGTCCGTATTTTTACTTCTTGTTTGAGCCGTCGGTGCTGTCCGCTGCCCCGCAGATTCAGTTTGCTACCGCGCACGTATCAGAAGATACCATTCCAGAGCTACAAGGCAAACTGGTACGCCAGTTCCCTGCGGTCACGACCATCGATGGCACGGCTATTGCCAAGCAAATTCAAGAGCTGGTGGTACAAATGAGCCGCTTGGTCTATGTGTTTACTTTGCTTGCCCTACTCACTGGCGTCATGGTGCTGATCAGCTCGCTGCTGTCTACCCTCGCAAGATCGTATGAAGGACAGCGCGTCATTTAGACTGCTCGGTATGCAAAAGCGCGATCTGTATATGCTCAATATTTTAGAGTTGGGTGTGCTTGGTATTAGCGCGGCAACCTTTGCCGTCGTTATCGCTAGCGTTGGCGCTTGGGCGGCTATCACGCAGTGGTTTAATCTGCGCTTTAGCGTGCCGTGGGCGAATCTGGCTATTGGTGGCGGATTGCTGCTTGCCTTACTGCTAGGTATTGCTATTATTTATGTACGCTTGGTGATTGGGCGTGGGATTATGGCTCGGGTACGGGCAATGATTTAGTGAAAACTCTAAGTCTTTTATAATTCAATCTTTAATATCAATACCTAGACAAATAGACCGACCCTATGTTACTCAACACTTGCTAGTAGAATAGCCATCATATATATTGACATACCAAAATATTTCTAGCGAACAGGGTTTTTATGGATATACCGAGTAAAGAGGAAGTTATAGATTTTGTGCACAAGAACTTCGGCCAAGAAAGCTCTAAGAATCTAAAAAACATCAGTAAAGGCGGAAATAACAATCAAAAGGCAGAGACTACGAAAACCAATTCTTGCTTTATAAAACTTTTGAAATAGCTAATAAGTACCCTCATAGTTGTGCTAATCAAATCGTTGATTCTCAAGTCATTGGTTTTGTAGATGATATTTGTCATATTGACTATGAGGTAAGCACAAAGTACAATTTTCAAGCTAAAAATTCGTCTGGAGATGCGGCTAAATGGACAGATGAGATTAGCAATCGTTTCCGAAAACAAAGAAGTATTGATGCTAATCTTTTTAAGGTTGACACCACGGAGAACTGCTTATTAGTTTCGAGCAAAAACATGCCTCAGAGAACCAAGAGAAAATCCCTATTGATTTAAAGAATAATGATACTTGTGAATACTTTGAGTTTTACCCAAACATATATGACCTAGTTCGCAATACTGACTTGTATCAATATATTGCCAAACTTATCGAACGTCCTTCTAGTTCTGAGTGTGATTATGCTGCTATCTTAATAAATGGCGTTTTGCAGGCTGGAAAGCATAAAACTATTGAAGATATTTTCAAGCAAGCAGAGTCTGATGCGAACCCAAATCCTTTCATAAAATTTCGTACCCATACTGCTCAAATTCTAATTGGGTACAACAAATATTGACAAAATATTCACATTGTGTTGTGTATAGTTTAAACTATGACAAGTTGATCCTTGATGTAAACGGAATGAAGGTAACATGTAGTGTACAGTTTCTAAGAGAAGTTCCTGAATCCGTAATGAAGAGCACTACAAATATCCAAAAATTAGTGAGCTTGATGCTGTCGGTTACTGGTTATAATATTATGAAATCTCTAGAGTCCTCCAATATGGGAGAGATAAAATGAGTAGAATTTACACCTCTATTGCTACACCTGAAGCACAAAAGCAACTTAACTGTCTTTTGAAAAGCTCAGATGTGCCTAAATTATATCAGTCAGCTATGAAAGAGTTAGGTAGACTCCTAGCTGAAGCTATTTTACCTGATTTTATAAAACAGAAAAGTACTGAGGCTATTGTAGTTTCAACTGCCGAAGATGCTGATTATCTTCAGTATGGCGTATCAGCTACATTGAAAAGCAATAAGGTAAATACTAAGCTCGCTGTATTTTGGAATCATCATTACCAGTTACCTAGCCAAACTAGCGTAGCACCAATTCTTCATAGCTTTATTGAACCAAACTATGAAGATATAGATAATGTTATAATCGTTAAATCTGTTATGTCAGGTAGCTGTGTGGTTCGTACTAACCTTATTGAGATGTTAGACAAAATTAATAAGATTAATAAAATATATATTCTTTCACCTGTAGCTCATGAAAAATCTGAACAAAAATTAAAGGACGCTTTTCCAAAGGAAATTTCTAGTAAATTTGAGTTTATTTGTTTTGCTATAGACGATAGAAAAAATAAGGAAGGTGAAGTTGTTCCTGGCATAGGAGGCCAAATCTATAACTTATTAGGCTTAGATAACCAACCAGCTCTCACAGGATATATGCCTAATGTAGTTAAAGATCTTGCTTTTGCTGATTTAGAATATTCTTGAATAACGAGAAGCTTTGGAAGATACTACTATTTTAAATAAGTAGTTCTTTTTTCTTGCTTCGGAACAATTAATATTAAACTAGCACCTTACTTAATAAATAGAATTTAGTGAGTAGTTATTTACTTCTTTTCTAAACACCCTTACTAGAAATTTTCTTAGCCTCACAAACCCAAAACGCCTTCTACTCCCATAGAAGGCGTTTTTGCTCTCACAATCTGTATAGAAATATAAGTCAATATCTGCCCCGCACTTTGCTTATTTTATAGCCCTCATTTGCTATACTAGCCCCACTTTATCGGTTAAACACCCACTTATAACACCCTCCCAAACAGCATGGTAGCCTTATGAAATTCTCAAAGTTCGGTCAAAAATTTACCCAACCCACCGGCATCTCACAATTGATGGATGATCTGGGCGACGCGCTCAAAAGCGATCAGCCAGTCAACATGCTGGGCGGTGGTAACCCTACCAAAATTGATGCCGTCAATGAGTTGTTTTTAGAGACCTATAAGGCGCTGGGCGTTGACAACGATGCAGACGTGCCCAACAGTAGCGCGATTATTAGCATGGCGAACTACTCCAATCCGCAAGGGGATGCTGGCTTTATCGATGCGTTGGTTGGCTTTTTTTAACCGTCATTATGATTGGAATCTCACGGCAGACAACATCGCTCTGACCAATGGCTCACAAAATGCGTTTTTCTATCTGTTTAATCTGTTTGGCGGTGCTTTCACTGATGAGCAGAACGAATCTGTCGACAAATCCATTCTACTGCCATTGACCCCTGAGTATATCGGCTATAGCGATGTGCATGTCGAAGGTCAGCATTTCACTGCCGTATTGCCGCATATCGATGAAGTGACGCATGATGGCGAAGCAGGCTTCTTTAAATATCGCGTGGATTTTGACGAGTTGGAGAACTTGCCCGCGTTAAAGGAAGGTCGTATCGGGGCGATTTGCTGCTCACGCCCGACCAACCCGACGGGCAACGTGCTGACCGATAACGAAATGGCGCATTTGTCCGAGATTGCGGCGCGCTATGACATTCCGCTGATTATCGACAACGCCTACGGTATGCCCTTCCCGAATATCATCTACTCTGATGTGAATTTGAACTGGGATAACAATACGATTCTGTGCTTTAGTCTGTCGAAGATTGGCTTGCCCGGTATGCGTACCGGTATTATCGTGGCTGATGCTAAAGTGATTGAGGCGGTCAGCGCGATGAATGCCGTGGTCAATCTAGCGCCGACCCGCTTTGGGGCAGCGATTGCCACGCCACTGGTCGAAAACGACCGTATCAAGCAGTTATCTGATAATGAGATTAAGCCTTTTTATCAGCAGCAAGCGAAGACCGCAGTTACCTTACTTAAAAAAGAATTGGGCGATTACCCGCTAGTGATTCATAAGCCTGAAGGCGCGATATTCTTGTGGCTGTGGTTCAAGGATTTACCGATTACTACCCTTGAGCTGTATGAGACTTTGAAAGAAAAAGGGACGCTTATCGTGCCGAGTGAGTATTTCTTCCCCGGTGTCGATGTCAGTGACTATCAACACGCGCATGAGTGTATTCGCATGAGTATCGCGGCAGATGAGGACACGTTGGCCAAAGGCATTGCGGTGATTGGTGAGGGTGGTGCGAAAGCTGTACGATGGTGAGTAGTCCGTTCTAAAAAACATGTTTTGAAAGTAAAAGGTAATAATGAATTATCACTACTACATTTTATTAAGCCTAGTAATAAACCTTCAAAATATATTTATGAATTGCAAGACACTGCTAATGTATTCTAAGACTAATTAGTTAAAAAAACTTCAAATTTATCACTTTTGATTATATCTATCATTTTCTTAGTAGATTCGTGGATTTCTTCTTCTGTATAAGGTTGATTGTACGTATTCTCTGGATGGTGAATACTGTGCCTTATATAAGACATAAGAGTAAGAAGATTCGTACTAGTATTGCCATTGCCATTATCTCTTATCCAGCTTTTACTTTTTTCTACACTGTGCTCTTCATGTAACCAGCTATCTAGTTTTTTAGAGTTATTTTTATTAGTGATAGAAGAGATATATCCATAAAGTTCATTATGAAAATCAGTTGAGCATATTTCGTAAGTAAAATAGTTTATTTCGGCTAATGTAGGCGAAAAGAAAAAGTTCTCATTGTTTCAACCGCGATTGCATGGGCTGATTGATTAACCTTCTTAGTCATGTACGTGCAGATATCATCACTAGCAAAATGTTTTAAAAGAAAAGGGGAATGAGTAGTAATAAAAACCTGTTGGTGCCTTGAAATTGTGATTATAGATTCAATTAAAGTTTTTTGAGCTCTAGGGTGAAGAGAAATCTCAGGTTCATCAATAAAGAAGAATAAAGGTTTTTCAAATCTGAATTGCTTGGATGTTTAATTAAAAAATCAGCATATACTTTCATTACAGCTAGTGCGAATGCTCTCTGCACTCCGCTACCTTTTTGTAATCATCAATAGTTTTATCTTTTGAAACACCAGACCTTAAAAAATCTATCGCCTTAAAAACTGTAGTTTTACCTGTGTTATTCTCTCCAACTAAGCATACGACCGGCTTATTAGTATCAAAAACAATTGTCTCTGCAAAAGCTTTAAAGTTTTCTAAAATTAGCTTGCTAATTTTCATACTCATCCTTGGGTAATATTTTTACGAATTATCATAAGTTTAGAAAAGTTAAATTTTACGTAAAATATACACAACTACTGAAAATAAGTCTATATTTTTGTTTCTTCGACTGAAAACCGTTGTCCATTTGTTCAAAACATAAGTTTAAAAAGGTGGTAGCTAGGTGTTAACAGGGTTATACAAACTCTGACTGATGACATCCATGTGATTGGTGAAGTGGTGCGTGAGCTTTATGATGAAGCTAAGTAAAACCATCTCTTTTTGAATGTAAAAAACGGACTAATAAATAGTCCGTTTTTTTATATAATGACTTTATGAAAACGATCTAACCAAACTCTTTTAGTAAAGCTTTAGCACTCATTTTACCAAAGTCATTTGCCGCGAGTGGCCCATCGCCTGAGATAAGCTTTCTATCTTGATGCGTTTGTCCTGAGACCAGTTTATTATCAATAGTAACGCCTAAATCTTCTAACTTTTTACCAAAGTACCATGGCATCGTACCAGGCAGATAGCCAATTTTTGGCATTTGCTTATCCATGACAGTGGGGAACGCGACCATCTTATAACCTTTAAAAATAAAGTCACGCTTGGAATTGTCTTCATCAGAACTGTCAGGACTATTAAGGTCAGCCGCCAATAACGCTGCAGGCCCGTGACAAATCGCTAAGGTAAAGAGATCATTATCGTGTCCCCAACGTAGCAATGCACCGAGGTTCTTGTCCTCAGGCAAGCCTAGCATCGCGCCATGACCACCCGGGATAAAAATCGCTGCATAGTCGTCGCTATTGGCCATGTCATTTTTGACAAAGTCAGCGATACTATTGGGATTGTTAAACTTGGACTCGTACTCACTATAGATTTGTTTAACGTCGTCATCGTCCTCTGGCATCGCCCACTGCTCGACCTTGACCGCCTCGCCTGTTGGCGTAAACACATCGACATCAAAGCCTGCTTTTTTAAAATGTAATAACGGCACCATCATCTCCACCGGATGATTACCGGTATCAAATTTATTGCCGTTCTCCATAGTCATGTACTGCTCTTCGGTACAGACCATCATGATTTTCTTATCGCCCTTATAGGGATTATCGTAATTAGTATGATCGTAGTTGGTTTTATTCGGCGCAGCTATCTTTAGCGATGATGTTGAGGGAATATAAATGCCTGCTTCAGTTTCTTGCGGCTCTAAGCCTAGAGTATTTTTGGCGTTGTCTAAGGTGTCTTTGGCTTTATCTAATAGATCTTGCATATTCATAGTGGCTTCCTTTTTTATGATTTATATTTATTGAGTAGCTATTTATTAAGTAGCTAGAAATGATCAATCTAAGGTAACAAATGAAGACAGCATTAAATAGATGAGAATTTTTATGTTTCGTAAGCTTTGTAAAGCAGGATTGAAAAACTGTTTTAACGGGTTTTCTTTAGTAGCTTACTTGGTGAGCTGCTCGCTTGAAAAATCCTTGTCCACTTATTTAGAGCAAACAGCACGAAAGGCAGCAGGCAGGTATTAATGAGATCATGAATACTTGCTTTGATATCTGTACCTTTTAGAGCCAGAAGGCCTTTTGGCACGATGATGTGACGATTGTCGAAATATTCACCTAGCAGTGCTACGCTAATGACGACTAATAGTGCTAAAAAGGCTCTGATAGTCTGATTCTTAATGATAGGGCGTAAGATAAACATGCTGAGCAGATAGACGCCGACGCCGACGTAAATGTGTAACGCATCTTTGGCAAGGCCAGTTGTTTCAACAACGTTTATTTTAAAGGTGTTAAAGTCCACTAGAGTATTCCAAATATAAGCGAGCAGAAAATGATTGAGCGTATCACTAAACAATAATAACTAAAAATTGATAGTTAAGAATGACAATAGTGGAGAATAAAAAGGCAGACTATACAAGCGATAACCTACCCTATTCTGAAGCAAATGTGCAATTTACGTTTACTGCCTATCTACACATTCCACTCGACAAAATTCTTTAGCAGTTGCAAGCCAGCGGTATGGCTCTTTTCTGGATGGAACTGGGTGGCAAATAGATTGTCTTTGATGATACTGGCACAAAACGGCTGGCCATAATCACAGATAGCGGCGACTTGAGAGTTATCGTTAGGTGCGCAGTAGTAGCTGTGCACAAAGTAAAAGTGCGCGTTGTCCTCGATACCGTGCCAAAGCGGATGGTCAAAATCCATACCACTAATCGTATTCCAGCCCATATGTGGTACTTTTATCGTTGCGCCTTGTTTGTCTTTCCACGTAGGGTCAAACGCTTCTACCGTACCGTTTAAGATGCCAAGGCAGTCTGTACCTCCATTTTCAGCCGATTGCTCAAATAACGCTTGCATCCCCACACAGATGGCCATCACGGGTTTGTTAAACACTGCATCGCGTACCACGTCATCAATGCCTGCCTCATGCATACCAGCGATACAATCACGCATCGCGCCAACACCAGGGAAGACAATTTTATCTGCTGCCGCGACAACTTTTGGAGCATTGGTGATAGAGACATCTGCCCCGACTACCGACAAGGCTTTGCCAGCTGAATGCAAATTGCCCATACCATAATCTAATAGCGCTACTTTGGTCATCAATTGGTTCTCGTTTTTAAATATTTTGACTACTATACTATTTATACTATTTTGTATACTATTTTCTGTTCCTAAGGTGTAGATAAGGTTTTGCTACAAGGAAGTTAAGCGCAGGCTGTACAACCAGTACGCCAAACTTAACTGACCCTCTTGAGTAACCTTGTAGAACAGCCTTAAATGCGTCTTAGAAAGCCTCTTTGGTCGATGGCAAGGTATTCAGCGCACGCTCATCATATTCGCAGGCCATACGCAGCGCACGAGCAAAGGCTTTAAAGGTTGATTCAATCTGGTGATGGCTGTTTTTACCTTTGAGATTATCCAAGTGCACCGTCATCCACGAGTGATTGACGAACCCATAAAAGAACTCACTGAATAGGTCAACATCGAAGCGGCCAACGTGCGAGCGCGTAAACGGAATATCCATATGCAGCCCTGGACGCCCTGATAAATCCACCACAGCGCGTGTCAACGACTCATCTAATGGCGCATAAAAGTGCCCATAACGACGGATGCCTTTTTATCGCCCAACGCTTTGTTAAATGCTTGACCAAGGGTAATACCGGTGTCTTCAACGCTATGATGGTCATCAATAAAGGTGTCACCGTTGCACTTGATATCCAAGTCAAACAAACCATGACGCTTAATCTGATCGATCATATGATCCAAAAATGGTACGCCCGTGTCTACCACGCCTTTGCCTGTACCATCGAGGTTGATGGTACAAGTGATTTGAGTTTCGGCAGTGATACGCTCAACGGTCGCGATGCGCTCAGGGCGACCGTATAAATTTAGGTTTGTTGCTTGATTTTGCTCAGTTGCATTGGCTGTCATGGCTATTCTCTATCGGTTTTATCAGTGAAAAGCGGTCAATTATAAATAGGGTAAAACATCGCCCATTGCTGTCTGTTACATTGAGGCTAGCGCTGCCATCAGCGCCCACAAAAATGTATGAAAAGTGATATATACAAAGATATCAATATATTAGGGTTGATGTGTATCACATATGATTTAGCCTCATCATAGCAAACCCTAACATTTACTGCCACGACCAAGCACCAAACCACGCACAAATTTACGTCATTCTGCTAAAATAGTGTGTTTAGTATTATCAATCATGACTGGCGCGAACGTTGACAGTCTCACCTTTATGGCACTACTCTCTATGACATAGTGCGGTGTAATACTGACTTTATACTATAAAACCCTCTGTTTATAGGAACTGCTATGCCTTTAGAAGCGATCGCTATTAATAGCTTGGATGCGCCACTTATCAAAAAACCTGCTCGCGATAATGAGCTAGCAGAACGCTTGCAGGCATTGTACGATAGTGATGATGCGCAGCCTGATGGTGCTGAGGTGTTAAGCATAGTGGCGCAAGGATTCAAACGCGGGCAATACCTCTATGTTGGTATGTTCAATGATAAGCCTATCGCTGCGGTTGCCTGTTTTGATGATGGACAGACCGATGCCAAGCGTTTGCAATATCTGACGGTACATCCAGAGAACCGTAAACGCGCCATCGATGCCAAATTTATTAAACTGGTCTATGATGCCGAGGTCAAAAGGCGTGCGTGAATTTGTCCCTGCGGATGCAGATATTCACCGAATTATGAGCGAGTACGAACTCCTGCGCGTAAAAGACTAAATATAGAGTAAATAGGGTTTATTTCGCCAATATTTGTTTATTTATCGACTTTTATGAGATATAACGCAAAAATCACTTGACAGCCGAGCCTATATTTAGTTTAATAGCGCCTCAACGAAGACGGCTCGATAGCTCAGTCGGTAGAGCAACGGATTGAAAATCCGTGTGTCGGCAGTTCGATCCTGCCTCGAGCCACCATTCGTTAATAGATTCTAAAAGCCCCGAACAGCAATGTTTGGGGCTTTTTTTATGTCTGTTATTTATACTCATCGCTCGCTTTACTCACGGTTGTATAACATTTTTGTGCTTTTTTCTACACCGCTTGGCTCAGTATACTCAGTAACTATGAATGAATAGATACCCATCATAGTACAGAGCCTAGGTGGCAGATATGAGAGAATTTGATTACGACTTGGATTATAAAAATCTTGATCTGCGCGCGCATCCTGAGTTATACCGCGTCGGGCGCGGTGAGCAAGGCGTATTACTTGTAGAGCCTTACAAGTCTGAAATCCTCCCGCATTGGCGTTTTGCCACGCCTGATATCGCCCGCGAGAGCAGTGAAACCATTTATCAGATGTTTTTAGATTATTTAGCAGATGATGACTTCGTTGGCGCGGATATGGCACGTAAGTTCATCCAAATGGGTTACACTCGTGCTCGCCGCTATGCCAATCACAAGGGCGGTAAAAAAATATAAAGGGCCAGTACCTGATGACAAAAAGGCCAAAGCGGCGCCCATGGTCGCGAAGAGTTACCACGACAAGCCGAAGACCCGATCAAGGCAGAATCGGCGCGTATTTTTAAGCAAAAATGGGACCAGTGTCGTGAGAACGAAGATTATCTAAGAATGAAAAAGAACACCGCGCGCGTTATAGTTGATCCAATTTAAGAGTGGTACAAGGCAACCGAGTGCAGATGTATACGTCATACTTCAAGCGAGGTTAACGCTGTAACGCTTTTAGTGGATTGACTATATAAAGATGTCGAGTAACTGCTAATGCTCATAAACTTGAGAATATAACAACACTAAATTGACCAGTCTTAAAATACTACCGTGCTAAGGTATAACACGGAATATCTAATACAATAAATATAATGACTTTCAATAGTGAGGAACAATGAATAAGCAACTTTTAATTTTTGATTTTTGATGGCACACTCATTGATAGCGTGCCTGATTTGGCCGATGCCACCAATGCAATGCTGACCACGCTTGGTAAAGACACCTACCCAATTGAGACGATACGCAATTGGATAGGCAATGGTTCACGAATGCTTGTAGAGCGTGCTTTGGTCGGTGATATCACTGTCCCAGAGGGCGCACTGACCAAAGCCGAGGCCGATCACGCGGAGCAAATATTTTTGAGGCATATACTAAGATTGGTGGTAGCAAAACCGTTGCTTATCCCGATGTCGATAGTGGCCTTAAACAACTTCACGCGGCTGGCTACACGCTCGCTCTAGTCACTAACAAACCCATTCGTTTTGTCCCCAAAATATTAGAATCATTCGGCTGGCAAGATCTGTTTAGTGAAGTGATGGGCGGCGACAGTCTATCCACCAAAAAGCCAGATCCAGCGCCCCTACTGCATGTCTGTACTCAATTGGGGATTACTCCTGACCAAGCGATTATGATTGGCGATTCTAGAAACGACATCTTGGCGGGTCAAAACGCCAATATGGACACGCTTGGACTATCCTATGGCTATAACTACGGGCAAGACATTCGTGAACTCGGCCCAACCGAGGCGTTTGATCATTTTACGGATTTGGTTACTTGGATTATGAAAGATAACATCTAACCCATAAAAGCCTCTATCAAACGGATGTGATAGTTGGCTCAAACGAAGACTACTCCTTACTACGATAGCTGAGCGCCTCTGACACATGGGCGCTGTTAATATCTGTACTGTTGGCCAAGTCCGCGATAGTACGCGCGACTCGTAACACCGATGGTAGCCGCGTGCGGATAAATTCAAGCGCTGCTGAGCAAGTTGCAATAGTTGTTTTTCGCTGTCGCCTAATTTGATATATTCATCGATTTCGCTCGGGCTTAGCTCATTATTGACTTTTTGTTGTCGTTTTAATTGATGCTGATGCGCGGCTGCTACTCGCTCGCGTACTTGTTTGGATGTTTCCCCTGCCTGCGCGCTTTGTAAGTCAGCAATCTGCAATGCTGGTACGGTAATATGCAAATCAATACGATCTAATAGTGGCCCTGAGAGTTTGTCTTGATAGCGTTTGATTTGCTCAGGTCGACAGCGGCAGCGCCCTGAGGTATCGCCATCATAACCACACGTGTAATAATCCCAAATTACTGGCACAATACCCTTCAATATCATCTCTTTTCTATTCCAATACCTACCAATTAAATGGCAAATATATACCAAATAGCTGTCATAAATTTCAATAAATGCTAAATAAGCGACAAATTATTATGAAACAAATGCGCAAAATAAAACCGACTAGAATGAGCGTATCAGGAAGAATTCCATATAAAGGTGAATCATTACCTTATGAATCAACTTTAGAGCGCGATTTAATTATAGTCCATGCCTTTCGAGAAGATGTAGAGGATATAGTTGCTCAACCAATTACTATACCTTTCGTCAAGAATGGCATTACTTATAAGTATACCCCTGACTTTTTTATCAAGTTCGCAGAAGATGTTGATAAGCCAAATATGATTATTGAGGTTAAACCACATGATCTATGGCAAGCGCACTGGAGAGACTGGTCGGATAAGTGGAAGACGATGCAGCGCTATTGTAAAAACAATGGTTATGTATTTCATATCTATGACGAGAGTCGTATTAAGAATACAGCTTTAGATAATATCAATCTCTTAATGAGGTTCAAAAACTCTGCAATCGAAGAAGAGGGATAAGGAAGCGGTTTTAGAGCAGGTTATGCTTATGGGTACAACCACCATAGATTACCTATTAACCCGTTTTTACACAGGCTCTTGCTTGCGCAATCACGGATTACGAGTAATTTATCATTTACTTGCCACTAAACGATTAAAATTTAATTTATTCCTTGAAATTAATGACTTAACAGAGGTATGGGTGGATTATGAATAATAGTAGAATTGTAGACACTAATTCATCTATCTTTGACAGGCATTTAGATGATTTTCAAAAATTAGGTATTGATGTAGATACAATAAATGAGTCAATATCAACAACGAAAGGGTATGGTTTCATGATTGACCATGATGATGAGGGGTTTAGATAGGTTTGAGATCAGGCGTGGACGTATTGATTTGCGTAAAGGGAAAACCTATCTAAATAAGTCTGATAATAAACACTATGAGCTAGTCGAGTACTTAAACGAGAGTACAGAGGTCGTAGTTCGTAGTGTTGAAACGGGTAAAACCAGTATTGTTAACATACAAAGTTTGTTAAATATTAAAGATCAGAATAATGATCATATCAATGTTGATATTAGTGCTATTGGCGATGAAGAGTGGCAAAAGCACAGTCTAAGTTTGAGGCAATCAAACCTATTATCAATACTGAGCATAGCTATAACCATCGAAAATTAATTATGGAACGCTCAAAGGAGATCAATGTCTCAATTCGTTCATTATATCGCTGGATTAAGCAGTATCAAGCTGTTGGTTCTATTGCAGGGCTGGTAGAGAAAAAACGGGGTTGGAAAGAAGGTGACTCACGTTTAACCAAGGCTCAGGACGATGTTATTCAAAGAGCCATAAAAGCATTCTATTTAACGAAACAAAGGGCTAGTTTAGAGCAGACTTATCGTGAAGTTTTTCGTCTTTGTTCTATGGAGAAAATCGATAAACCAAGTAAAAAAGCTATCAAATTACGTATTGATCAAATTTCAGAGTATGAACAGCTTAAAAAGCGTGGACAAATAGAGCAAGCTAGGAAAAATTCAAACCCACGCCCCATTCCTTTCCTAACGCAGATTACCCATTGAGCGTGATTCAAATAGACCATACACCTGTTGATTTAATGCTAGTCGATAACGAACACCGAAAATCTATTGGTAGACCATATTTAACACTGGCTATCGATGTCTATAGCCGAATGATTACAGGATATTATTTGTCTTTAGATCCACCGTCAGCAACCTCCGTTGCAATGTGTGTTGCAAGAAGTATCTTACAAAAGAGAGTCTTTTACTTGAGCATGGTATTGACCATACAGAATGGCAAGTGTATGGCTATCCACAAAAAATACACGTCGATAATGGTGCCGACTTTCGATCAAACACTCTGGCTCGTTCGTGTGAGATTCACGGGATTAACCTTGAATTTAGACCAGTAGCAAGACCTCAATTTGGTGGGCATATTGAACGTCTCATTGGTACTTTTATGAAAGAGGTTCATGGCATCAATGGTACGACATTTTCTAATATCAAGGAAAAAGACAATTATGACTCTGAAAAGAAGCGACACTTACCTTAGATGAGTTTGAGGTTTGGCTTCTTACCTTTATAACAAAGGTTTATCACAAGCGAATTCATAGCACTTTAGGGCGAAGTCCTACGGAACAATGGTATCTAGGTATTCATGGTGATGGTGAAAGCATTGGTACAGGCTTACCATCATTACCAGAAGATTCAAAAACCTTACTGTTAGACTTCATGCCAAGTTTTGAGCGAACTATTCAGCATTTTGGTGTAACTATCGACTCCTTACGCTATTACGATCCCTGCTTAAATATTTTTATTAATGCCAAAAATAAAGATGGAAGTAAGAAACACTTTTTATTTAGACGCGATCCAAGAGACATTAGTAAAATTTGGTTCTACGATCCAAGTTTACATCAGTATTTCACCGTCCCCTTTGCTAACCAGCAGCTACCAAGTATGAGTCTATGGGAATACAGAAAAATTCGGAAGCAAATTGCTGATAAAGGAAATGAGTATATAAATGAACATCAAATCTATGAAGCTTTGACCGAGATGCGAGACTTAATCGAAGATTCTTCTAAAAAAACAAAGTCTGCTCGTAGACAAGCGCAACTTCAAAAACACATGCTAAAAGTCAAACTATCGTAGCCAAAACAATAATGGCGAGTAAAAGAAACAATGCCAATACTGCTAGTGATCTAGAGCCGACTAACAGTGATGATATTCAAACAAACTTGCAGCCATCAATAGAGGCTTCTAAAAAATCTGAAAAGAGTGTCGTTGAGCAAAATGGTCTACTTCTAGATACGACTGATTTTGATTTTGGAGATATTGAATAATGAATGAAATTACCGCTGATAACAATGAGTCTTACCTTCATGTATATAAAGATTTTCGTCATCTTGTAGAATATCCTGATGATGATCGATTAGATTTTATTAATGAAGTCCGTTGGGTCAATTATGAGGTAGCAGACAATATAATTTTAGAGCTAAATGGGCTTTTAAGGTTTCCAAAAAGACTAAGAATGCCGAACCTGCTAATAGTCGGTGATTCGAATAACGGAAAAACCAGTATTGCTCATCGTTTTTTTAGAAAGCACGGTATGCCAGTGGAAGAGAACGGCATTTTAGTCAAGCCTGTTATTTTTGCAAATGCACCTTCAAGCACTAATGAAAAAGACCTCTATATGTCTATTCTAGAGGCACTTCATATGCCCTATAGAACGAAAGATTCAGCATCTTCATTGCTCTATCAAGTGCTTCATTTATGCCGCGAGTATCAAGTCAAGATGATCATGGTTGATGAGCTTCACTCATTACTTACAGGTACACCAAGACAGCAACGTCAGGTAATGAATGCTTTGAAGACATTATGTAATGAATTACAGATACCGATTGTCGGTATTGGAACACAGGATGCAAAACGTGTACTACATACTGATCCTCAACACGCTAGTCGATTCGACATTGTAGAAGTCCCTCTTTGGAAATTAGATAAAAAGTTTCAAGAACTACTTTTTCGACTCGAAAGCGTCTTTCCGCTTAAAAAGCCATCTGAGTTACATCAACCGAAAACTGCTGCTCTTATTCATGCTGTTTCAAAAGGAAATTTAGGCAATGTTCATAGGCTTCTATCAGTTTGTGCCAAAGATGCCATCCTTAGCGGTACAGAACAAATTACCGAAGATATTCTAACTAAAAACAAAGATATTCGTCCAACCGAAGGGACTCAGGTGATGGTTAGCGTAAAACCATTACCCGTTGCTACGCCCTCTTTTAGATGGTGAAAGCATAAACTCATGGTTAATACGGGCATCTTTAAATCAAGGCTGTGACCTTTCTACAATTCTTTTTTATCACTGGTCTAAATACAATTTGCGTCATCATGATTTTGATAAAGGCTTTAATCATATTGATAAGCAAATACATCAGGACATGGCAGTGCTTGCTCAAACTAATATTGAATTCTTTGATAATAGAAGCTTAATACAGCTCAACGAAGATATTGGGTTAGAGTATCGATCAAATATTAGTCTTACTTGGGTATTACCTATTCCCAAGTTTCATTCTAAAACTATGGTAGGTCATCAATATTGTGCCCAATGTATGCAAGAGGACAAAAATGCATATTTGAGATTAAAATGGCGATTTAGTTGGATTGTTTACTGTGAACAGCACTTAAAACCACTACAAAATTCGTGTTCTAGCTGTGAATTGCCGTATCAACCACATCTGATTAAAGCAAATCATCGATTTATCAATAGATGTCCTCATTGCCGAGAAAAACTAAGTGCTGAAAAAGTAAATCAAGTTCTATGCGCAGATACTTATGAGTTTCAATTACAGGCTGAACGAGTATTGAGCACCAATCAAGCAGTGATTTTTGGGCATTCAATAACCTCCGGTGACTGGTTTGAGCTGATATTATTTTTTATCAACCTCATAAGAAAGAGTACTTTAGAAAAGATTTAATTTATAAAAACCTAATAGAAACCCTTAATATAGGTATTGACGGTTTTGAGCTAAGTAAAACTAGAACAGGGCTGAAATTTGACTACTTACCCTATGAAGAAAGAGTAATGCTTATGGCCTACGCTAACCGAATGCTCAAAATCACATTTGATAACTGGCTATTGGCCTGTAGGAAAAATAATTTAACGCAAAATAGCTTTCGGTTGGGTAAGCGACCTGTCATACCACAAGCTTTTTGCCCATTTACAATGAGCTTCCTCCAGCTGTAAAGCGTCGAATTAAAGGAAGTAGAATATCTGCTAAACCTAAGTCAGCAAAAGCGGTTAATACTTCTTGGGAAAGAATGCAGATAAGGATTGAGAAGTTGAAAATATATGACAAAGCGAAACCTAACAAGAGAACCAGAAGAGCTACTAAGTCATAATCTTTATCGAAGCTACACTGATTTTAGTGCGTTCCTTAGTAGTCGAACTGGCAAAAGAAACTTCGTTGCCCCTGCGTACAGATTTCTTGAGTTTTTCAAGGAGTGCGATTTACAATGGGGCAAGATACCATCCTATGAGAGTATAACTTACACCTTTGATAATCATTTTATCCAAAAAATATGCCCGTACTTGGATGGCTTTTAAAAACTCATCAAATCTGTGTCGATGACACAACAGAACAAATTATTATTTCACAAGCGGCTATCCAAGAGATGTTCGTAGCCTTCGATGATGACCCGCCATGCATATTGCAAGAATATTTGTATTTTTTGAATGAAAGACAGAAGCGCCGTCAAAGCAAACCAAGCTCTGTTAGAACGACTTTTCAACCTATGATTAGTTTATACTACTACTATGGTTTACACGGCTCACAAACGCCTTCACAAGCTCAAATAGATAGGTATTTGATTATGAATAAAGGTCAAATATCAGCTATGGTCTGTTTTGTTCAATACTTGAACAATCATTATCAACTTAATCTTGTTTGTAAACGGGTGTCTAAACAAGAACCTGTTAGACCAGCTTATAAAATAGTTGGAGATAAGGATCGACAAAAATTTGAAAGGCGATTTATAGCGCTAGCCATGCTAACCGACCCGTTAAACGATAAGGAAAAGATCCAATGGATCAACTATGGTATTAGGTATTTCCATCGATTTTTCGTCAGCATAAAAACGCTATCAGATGTGGATATCAAGCCATGTAAAGAGTACCAAAATCTAATGCTAGTTCAATACGACAATAAACAATTTGCATTACCTAAATTTTAGTTAACTTTCAATAACTTGAATATCAGAGATTACATAAAAATACTAATTCAATGTTCAAGACCAAAGTTTACATAAGATCTCTTGCATAAGTCATTGCTAGCCCTTGATACTCCGTTAACGAAGGTCAATAAAACGGTACTTTTGCAAGAGGTCTATATATAATATATTTTCTTATTGAACAAATATAGAGTTTCTAGTGTAGAGGATAATCCCTCTTCTCTAGAAATTTTTTAAAAGGATTTATTTATGAAAAGATTAATCTTAGCAACAGTAATATCTGTCTTTGCAATGTCGTCAAATGGCACTGTTACTACTACTGATAATCCGTTTTATAATGCCGCTGAGGTTAATCATCCTCTGTTTGCTAAGGATGATGGTGGCTCGCAATGTAAAGGTTTACCGCGTGTTTGTGGTCAGATGGTTAGTTGTGAACAGGCCAAGCAAGCGCTTAAATGCGGTAATACCAGATTAGACCGCGATAAAGATGGCGTACCTTGTGAATCTATCTGTCCGGGCGGTTAAATATGAACCTCTTTATTAAAGGTTTATGCTTAACTATCGCTGTTTCCTTGGTGGGATGCGGTGGTGGTTATGACGAGCTTCCCCCCAATCCTTCTGGCGTCATTGAAAGTAGCTCAGGATCTAATAATAGCGATAGTAATGGAGATGACGGTGATAACGCCATTAAGTGCTTTGATGCTAACGTTCTAAACACCACAGGTATTCGTGTTATTGATGGTGACACTGTTGAGGTCACTCCATTATCAGGGCAAAGTGAGCGTGTACGCCTATTAGGTATTGATGCACCTGAGTCGAAACAAGAATATGGAACTAAAAGCACCACAGAGTTATCTCAGTGCGTGAACAATGCTATTGTAACTATCGAGTGGACTGAACGCGATCGATACGATCGCTTGCTTGGTAAAGTGATTGCTAATAATATTGATTGCAATCTAAATCAGCTACAAAAAGGAGCTGCTTGGCATTATAAAGAGTATCAAAGCAGTCAGACACCTTACGACCGTATTGAATACGCTAACGCTGAAATTGTAGCTCGATTAAATGGACGAGGATTATGGTCAAACTTGTATCCTATCAAACCATCAGACTACCGTAGCGGTAAAAACAGCTCTGATCTTACATTCGATAATGAGCGACTACCATCGAAAGGAGTAAGCAAGTGTTATAGCAAACCAAGTGCAGACTCCTCTAGTGGTTCCGACCATATTATCCCAAATCCACCTAGTAATGCGATTTGTAGCAACTTCATTAAAAAAACTTGTAGCCAAATGTCATCTTGCGTGGAGGCCAAGCAGCAGCTTAGGTGTGGTAATACCACCATTGATGGTGATAAAGACGGTATCCCTTGTGAAGCGTTATGTTCAAATTAAAATACTTGTAGTCAACACGTTGAACACTCTACGGTTCTGATCAGCTTACTTACCACTATCTTTATACTAAAAACCAGAAACTAGAGTTTCTGGTTTTTTACGTTGTCACCGATTGTTTGCAAGCTTTTAAGCCTCAACTTCATTTTCGCTGAGAAGTCCTTTATCTATTAAGCTTTGTCTAAATCTAGCTGATGCTTTACTAGCTATATGGTCTGAAATACGCTCACGATTTTCATAAATATTACTGTACATCTCTTCTTCAGTCAATTTGTCCTGTCCAAGAAGAAATACATCTTTACTCTTTCTGACCGTATTGTAAGCGTTGCTATCAAACGCAAACGGGAATTCAGTTTTGTTTAACATGGTATATCTCCTTATTTGGAATAATTGCAGCAACTCACTGATCAAAGTAGTTTTGAAAGAAATGTTGATTAAGCTTATCTTCAAAGTAATGTTTTCGCTTTTTCCAAATAAAGCCATCGCCTTTACTGATAATTGCTACATCAATCGCACCACCAACACTTTCCAATGAAGACGTCGTTCGTCTTTTCAGGAATGTTAGATAGATCAAACTCTCTGCAAGTTCCGCTAAATCTTCCTTAGATAGAAATCTTAAAGCTTGTAAAGTTGGTTGTATATGGGAGTTATGTAGAACAGATTGTATATTATTCTGCATCGATACCATAATACTTTCTTTAAAATCTTGCTTTAAAGTCTCTAGAAGCTCCTCGTTAACCTCTCCCTCTGTATTCGCAATAATTATATCATTATAAGTATCTAAATTACTCGCTAATGATTTGTACAATGAATCATTGACGACGTTGTACAGCTCAGGATTTATGCCTTGAATAAAAGTATTCATTACATCAGTTTGTGCAAATGGTACAAGGTCGCAGTTATGTTCGTCACTAATTACGATATCGCCAGTAACACTGTAACGAAGGTTCCCACTGACTACACCATCTGTTTGGATAGAATATAGAGCTGGATATAACTGTTCATTACCGTAGCCTACAAAAACTAACCCCGTAAAACCTAACAAAAGTGATTAGATGATAGAATACTAATGAATAAATCAGCAATCTTTGCTCTTAATTCTTCAATATTATCTGAATGTAGTAGTAACGGAGTGCTATTTTTAAATACATCATCAATAATTTCATAAATAAAACTCTTATTACTCTGCTTAAAACTTTTTAGATCTACCTCATTTAGACCTTCTACCTTATCTGAGTCGTTGAAAATTACGATATCTTTATCAATGATGCTTTCTAGTATAGATATTATCCTTTTCACACTATCAATTTTTTCAGAAGGTATATCTTCATGTGAATCTAAATCTTGTAACGCCGATAAAGCGTCATAATCACTCTGAGAGTATAGATGGTTTCTCGTCTCATTTATAATTCCATTGACTATAACCTGTAACTTCGTCGTAAGAAAAGCTTTTTCTTTTTTCTAAAGTTCAACAATTCATTTTTTATAAGAAATTTTCTGAAATCATCGCTGTACTCTTTAACCGTTCTGAATGATTTTTTCTTTAGATTTTTCTATACAACTTGATGATTAGCTCCCAAGGTGTATAAAGAAACTCTGCATTGTTAAAGATCATGATCGCAACTGGATGGTGTTTGGATAAAGTGAAGACTTTGTTAGCTGTATTGAAAACCTTGCTAGTTGATGTATCACCATTAGTAATTGTCGCAGCACTATCTGCGGCTAACGCCATACCTGTCTTATTTAAAATCGCTACAACTGCTGTCATATAATTCTCTTTGGTTTAAAAGCTCAAATACTAAAAATATAAACAAAACCTGATTGGTTTTATTTGTCTATTTTACAATCTATATATACAGCATTAACTCTATACTAATCAACAGCTTAATATGTTAAGCATACACTTTTCCCTATTAATATTTATATCTTAAAACTATTTTTTTAATGTCAGATTATCTATATCACCTATAGCCTCTATAAAACTCTGATCATGAGATACCAAGATAATTGCACCTGTATAGTCGTGTAATGCTTGCTGGAGCAAGTTTTTCGATTCTATATCTAAGTGGTTATCAGGTTCATCTAGTAACAGTAAGGCTGGAGCAGTAGGACCACAAAATAGACATGCAAGGGCTACTTTTAATTGTTCGCCACCGCTTAATGTATTAACTGGCTTTATTGCAGCATCTCCTTTAATCCTCAGTTATGCCAATCGAGTTCGATATAAATCCTCTGTCCAACCAGATGCTTGCTGACGAAAATTATCTAATGCGGACAGATCTTTATCGAGAAAAGAAAAATGCTGATCCATGAGGCGATAGGACTGAGTAACTGCTATTTCACCTTGTAGCGCTTCAAGCTGACCTGATATGACCTTTAGCAAAGTGGATTTGCCACTACCATTCTTACCAGTAACGGCAATACGTTCACCCTTATTCACGATTAAACTCAATGGAGTTGTGATGCCAAAAGGTAAGACAACGTTAGATAGATGTAGCAGTGGATTACTGGCAACTTCGGGAGTAGCCGTTACGATAGCAAGCGGCTCTATAATCTCTAATTGAGCCTTAGCACTAGCTGCTTGTTCACCAGCATTTTGTATTCGATCATCGTGTAGCTTCGCTTTACGTGATTGAGTAGCCTCTGAGCGCCCTAACTCACGATCTAAAATAATCTTACTTTGATTGCTATCTTTACGTTTGCTTTTACCACGACTTTGGCGCTGTTCGGTCTTCTCTTGAGCAGCTTGCTGTTCTCGCTTGGCTTGCTGTAGTTCTTTTTTTGCCTGATCAGCACTTCTTTGCGCACCTAAAAGTAGCTGTTCTTGACTTTCTAACCAGTCATGCCAACCACCACGACTTATCGAAATCCCCGTACTCGTTAATTCATAAACAATCTGTACTTGTTCTAATAAAATGGGATCATGTGACACTAACAAAACACCGCCATTAAAACTCTTTAGCCATTGAGATAACCACACGCGACCATCCCTGATCTAAATGGTTGCTAGGCTCATCAAGTATTAAAAACTTACATCCTTGCCTTTTTAATGCTAAAAGTTTTAAACGTGTCTGCTCACCACCGCTAAGTGACTTAAATGGACGCTCAAGTATATCTAGTGATAGCTCACCTTCTGCCAACAATGCGTCTGTTTCAGCCTCCCAGTTCCACTTATCGTCCATAAAACTAAAATCTTCTGGCGTACCTTCACCATTGAGAATACGTGAGCTTACTCGTTGTATTTCACTAACACCTAAAACATCACCTGCGGTTCCTACTATTTCAGTTTCTCCCTGAGCCAAGTAGCCTATTTTGCAAAAGCGTTGTACAACACCTTCACTAGGCTGCAACCTATCTGCTAGTATTGCTGCTAAACAGGATTTTCCTACTCCATTTCTGCCAATTAACGCATGTAACTCATTAGTCAAAAAATATCAATTTCTGAAAATAAAGGCAATGATGATTCAGGAAAAACTAAACTTAACTGTCTTGCTTCTATTAGGTTTTGCATAGATCCTCTTTTAAAACGTATTACATCAGCCAAATAAATACAATCCAAGCTCCAATAGATGCTAAAAAGCAAAGTAGACTAGCTCTTTTACAATATGAGAATATGCGAAAGTTGCTAGAAGGAATAATGGACTCGTACCTGTTAGCTCCTTCTAAGAGTAGGTACAAACGTTGAATACTTAGTTTATCAGCTAAATCTCTCTCACTTCTTATATCAGCATACAAATAAACAGCTCCAAAGATAATACCCAAAGCATTAGCAATAATAGCTACTTTAAATAGGGATAACTGATTACTCTGTATGAACAGCAGAGAGCTGTCAAGTGCTGGGGACATTCTAGTAATTTGAGACACTATGACTGAAAATACTCCAGAAGCAATAACAATAAGCCATTTCATCCATTCATAGTCTTTTTCATTAGCAGTATTATGCTTCTCTGCAAGCGCTCGGCCTATTTCATCCAGTGTAGGTTTCAAAGCTTCATGACGATTATAAAAATCTACCGTAATTCCCTCTTTATCTAGTTTATTGTTGAACTTCCTTTGAAGAGCCTTTAACTCTCGCTTACTCATCAGCTCGTTACTCGCTTAATTGTCCAATGCAAAACTAATACCCCTAATAAAAGTAGGTAGCCAAACAACCAGTACCCTTGTAATGTATCAATAACAACTAAAGGCGCTTGATTAATACCCACGTTACTATCAGCTGTATTAGAAACATGGCTTTTAGCAATATAGTTCAACGCGAAGTATCCGGTTAAGGCAAAAAAAGTAAATATTAATGATGATTTTAAGAATTTTTCGTCAATTTTTCGCATAGCTTACTTTTCCGTAATTAGCTTTTCTTTAAACATTAGTATGAACCCAAAGCTAAATATGAGGCAGCCTAGACCACCTACTAACTGCTCTGACATAGTTGTTTGATGCTCCCAGTCATACGCTATAATGATTATCAGGATAGATATAATCCAAGATATAGTCGCAACTAAAGCAAATAGTATTCTATTACTTGGCAAAAGTTAGTAGACTGTAACCATTTAGGTTTCAAACACAGCCAGAAAGCCACAAGTGGAATTGCTAGCATGGGGAATACTAGGAAAACAGCTATATAATTGTTCATTCTAATCTCATAAGTTGTTAGATTACTTTTATAGTTTGTAAAACTCCACATGCAGTATGGGTCAACCCGTTACCACAGAAAAACTTAATTTCAGTATCTCTTCCTATTTTAGTGACATAATAATTAAAGTACTATAGTCTAGTTATTTTTTAAAGTACATTTTATACCTTGTTTGACGGGAGCAAACTAATGGCTGTCTACGTAGATTTTGCAAATATAAGTTTTAGGCAAGACAGGTGGTGTCACTTGCTGGCCGATAGTCTTGATGAGCTGCATGACTTTGCTTTGCTTATTAATGTAGACAAACGATGGTTCCATAAAAATGCCAGTTATCCTCATTATGATATTACTGTCAGAACCAGAGAAATAGCCATCAGTAAGGGGGCTTTACCATCAAGTAGAAAAAAATAATTGAATGTGCAAAGAAGTTAAAAGCTGAGCTTGAATACAATCGCTCTTTAACCCTGAATACGAATCAAATGAGCTTATTTTAAGTAAGGTGTTAAAATGATTATTAAAGAAGATTCGTTGGATGATCTATTGAACTCAACTTTCTCTCAAATCATAAATTGCGGAGATGAAGTGGAGTCCTCAAAAGGAGTAAACAATGAAATTAGAAATGTTCAACTTATTCTAACTAACCCAAGAGCAAGACTAAGTATCTCAGAATCTAGAAGTAAACTGATCAGCTGTATTGGCGAGTTTTTTTGGTACGTGAGCGGAAGTGATAGTATTAATTTCATAGAATATTACATATCAAACTACCGAGATTTTATCGACTATAAACAAGGTGAAAACACCCCTGTTTTGGGTGCGTATGGTTCTAGAGTGTTTGGTATAAAGAATCAATTTAGAGCGATTAAAGATCTTCTCAAACAAAAGCCTGAAACACGAAGAGCTGTAATATCTATATATGATAAAGAAGACCTTTTTAGGGACGACTCTAGAGACATTCCTTGTACCTGTTCATTACAGTTCTTCATCAGAGATAATGCGCTCCACTTGACTACAATAATGAGATCTAATGATGCTACTAAAGGTCTAATACATGACTTATTTAGTTTTACTCTTATCCAAGAACTTATGTGGGCAGAGTTAGCGAAAGACAATGAAGCGTTAGAATTAGGCATTTATACACACTTCGTTGGAAGTCTACATATCTATAATAAAGATAAAACTATAGTTGATAGTTTTTTACATATTGAAGGATGGCAAAACAAAGCTACGATGGAACCCATAAACCCTTCTTATTTAGAGAATGATTTTAACATCATTAAAGAATTAGAAGAAAAGCTGAGAACGCAGTCTTTACAAGACGACTTTGATATCCACAGCATTAAAGATATATTTTGGCAAGAGATAGCTATCATCCTATTGTCTTATTCATACGCTAAGCGAGGTAGACAAAACGAATTAAAAGAACTTAGAGATTTATGTAGAAGTGACCCTATACTCTATTTTCTAGATAAAAAAATCAATGAAATTAACAGAAAAGACTTTAAGTAGGCCGTTTATGAAATATCAAGAAAGAGTCGATTATTCAGTCATATTAGCTAATGACATTACCGAATACCTTACAAACGAAGGGCTTTCCTGTGGGCTTTCTAGAATCTCGTATGAGGTTTTAGCTATGCAAATTATCGAAAGCATGAAACGGGTTAAATACTTCAATGCTGTTTCAAACAGAGATATTGATACCCGAAGGCTAGACCCTCAAGACCCTATTTTTGACCCAGTAAGAGCAATTTTATACCTAAAAGACAGAGATTATGATGAAGCATGTTGGTTGACTTTTCTATTGGTCTATACAGCAGAGAATTACCAATCAAACTGGAATTTCTTAAGACAATTATACTCGGGTGTAGATGAGAAACTGACGTGGGAAGTTGCTAGTAACAATACTCAAATATTTCCTAGATTAGCAGATAATCTTATCAACTCACAAAATAAACCAAAATTTGGTAATCATGCGAAGTTTAAAACTTTAAGAGATATACCTAGAGTGTTTGAAGATTACATAAACTTCGTTAAAGTTAACGATGGTCACTACAACCTGTTCATAAATAACAGTTTAGAAGATCCTAAAGAACATTTTAGAACACTTTTCCCAGTAATTCGACGTAATATACATAGCTTTGGGCGATTATCGACATTTGACTATTTATCTATGCTATCTAAAACTGGTTTGGTTAACGTTGAAGCTGATAACTGCCATATCGTTGGGTCAACTGGTCCTAAAGACGGGGCTAAACTTATCTTTGGTAGTTTCTCAGACGAGCAATTAGATAGCTACGCTATGGGTCTAGCAGACCACCTTGAAATTGGCTATCAAGAGATGGAAGACGCATTATGCAACTGGCAAAAATCACCTAATGAATTTCATGCTTATAAAGGGTAATCAATTTAGACCCTACCCTTTACCATCTGTTATTTACAGAATATGCCAAGGTTTAACTAAGTACCTCTGGTATAGAGGAGTTATCAAATATAGGTCTATGTCTATCATTAAAATACCTGTAATCTATTTTTTGAGAAGACTTTAATACTCCTATAAGTAGGCTTGGTGACAGATTAACCTCGTTAGCGACTCTACACAAATTTGCAAAGCTAGAACGTTTGTCTCTACGTACTAATTTAAAATCAACTTTTGTTCGATCTCTTTTAGAGTGAAAGGGTGGATTAACTGTGAAACCATAAAATCATCAGCTTCCTTTTCACACTCATCATATTGTTCATTGTCTTTAGGCTCACCAAAATCGTAATGTGTCATTTGATCTTGGTGTAAAATCAGGTGTGCAGCCTCATGAAAAAAGTCTGCCAAAAAGATGGTCTTGATTGTATTTGTTAGTAATGACAATCATTCCTTTGCCTTCTATAAACTTTGACACGCCCCTTATAGGGCATTTATCCAAAGTACTTAAGAACACTACAGCGACACCACATTCAATACAAGTTTCCAGCAAATCTTCCTTAAAATTTTTTAACCCTCTTTTCCTAGATAAGATTTTGATTTGTTGTAATTTTTCTAGAAAAAGATGCTTATTGAAATCGTTTGGGATATGTTGCTTCTTAAACTCTAACTCTGCCATACGCATAAATGCTGCAATGTTCATTGTTGAAAACTCATAGCTTCCAATTCTTTTATACTTTGATCCTAAGAAATTCTTATATATACTTTCTTCGTTTAATGGACTCAAATCCGAAATACCAAAAAAACTTTTTAAGTTCAATTGATCAAGGTATTTATAATCTGAACTTGGTAACCACGATCTTTTTTCATCTCTTGAACAAGTGTGTAGTAATCTTCAAAATTGCTATCGATACTGCTCTCTTGAAATCTTCTAATACTCTTCTCATAGTTGTTTTGTATATTTAGCCAAAAATCTTCACTCCCACCTATAAGTTGAGTTAGGTAAGTAGCTATGTCAGAATCGATATCTATCTGTTGATTGTTTAACTTCTTAAGAAAACTGCCACTCAAACAAGATTGGTCAATATTACTTCCCTTCCAAAAACTTTAGTATAGTTTGAGAAGGGTGGTAAACCCAATTAGGCTGAAAATCGTGTATCATTGCTATTTTATCCTATATATTTGAGCTTTAGCCTACTAACTGTTTTCCAGTCGTAATTCTCGCTTTTACCTAGATGGGACTTATTAGCTATAGAAAATTGAGCTACAATATCACTAGATAAATTAACTTGCAAAGTATCTTTTCAAAATAAAAGTCATTTTGAGCAGGTATGTCTTGTAGGGTGTCTCCTGCTGCTAAGGTTGTCAAGATAAACTTTAGCTTTTCTCTAGCTTCTTCTGTAAGCTGATAGAAACTAAGAAAGTCGTTTATTGAGCTATCTCTTAGTTCTCTTGATTGATATGAAATGATCATCTTTTTTCCCGTAAGAGGCTATTATGAGTGTGATTAATGTTGTTGCCGCAGTAATAAAGCACGACGATAAATATCTATGCGCACAAAGGAAAAAAAGTAAGTTCGAATATCTATCGTATAAATTTGAATTTCCGGGTGGTAAAGTTGAGTCTAACGAGACTCTCGAACAAGCACTCCATCGTGAGATACTAGAAGAGCTAGATGCAAATATTGAAATAGTATCCATACTAAAAAAATAGAACATCAATATCCAGACTTCAAGGTTCATATTACTTTTTATAGATGCAGCATTTATAAAAAAGAATCTATAAAAAAAGTAGAGCATAATAACTTATCTTGGCTTACAAAGCAGGAACTTCATGATCTAGACTGGGCTGAAGCGGACATACCTATTGTTAAGTTACTTTGAATATAGTCGCATTGTCGATAATAATACTAATTTTATATTTGATTAGTTGGTTTCTAAGTGTGTTATAAGTTATCTATACCGTTTCTGACCCAATTACTATTAATCGAGTTAGGATGCTTAAACAAAGCTAACTTTCCATTATAAAAGTTAGTAAATTCAGAGTTTAAAGTTCCATTTAAACTAACAACTTTTGTTATTAATTGAACTAGCTTACCATCCCTTACTAAAAAAATCTTCATCTTTGTCAGTTTTATAAGCGATACCATTAAAACCTTTCAGTCTTATTCCAACGTTTTTTGAATCATTTTTCTTCTTTAAATCTACTTCTCCAAACTCTAAAATATAATATTTATTTTCCGCAATTTGCAATTCTATTACTAAAACATACTCAGGCCAGTATAAATCATGAAGAGTAGAGTGTAACTTTGCTAATGACATCACATAAAAATCGTCCTGCTCTTGCAGCCCCTGACCAAAAAGTAAACCAGCGAGCGGTTCCATGATTTTTGTTTCGAGTAATCTTTAGCATGTTGCCAAATTTTGTTAAAGCGAGACTGATCGTCTTTTTTTACGTCAAAGAGTCCTTTGGCTAAACCCGTTGATCCTTTCCAATTTTTTTCTCCTACACCCAACTCCTCTGGCATCTCTTCTTTGACAAAATGTGTGCTACTATTGATGGGCTTAGAAACTATACCGCTTGTTATCTTATTGATTATAACTAGATCGCCTATTGCTTCCAGTCTTTCAAGCAGTACTAGGGTCGTTAGGTTGTTCACAGGGTTATGAGTAAAATTCAAATCCCTCAATATTATCTGGTGGTATATACTGCCTTACTGTCAAAAAAATCTTGACTCTCTATAGATTCATCAGTGCTAAGTCGTCTTTTTGGTTGAAGAACAAGATTAATGGGATCAAGTTTAGGTTCACTGATACCAATAATATTTGCACATAATATCTTGTCTCCAATAGGGATGCCCTTGATACGTAAGGTCAAAGGTCGATGCCAAAAATCAATTCGAACATTTCTTTTTTTATTATCTTTAGCTTCTTGGATATTGTTATGTATTTTCTCAACTTTTTCCATACATTTAAGTTATATTTTAACTGATGTAGGAATACAGCATCTCTTTGAGTAAATTTTGGAGGCAATAAAATGTACTCACCCACTCCCTCAGCCTTCATTCTTTCTTCGATCTGTTCGTTTTTTTGGGATTAGTTTTTCCTTTATTTTATCTAAGTTATATCTACTAATAATACGTTTTATATCCATTGAATACCCATAATGGATAATAAATAAAGATAGAGGGTGAATTATAATCTTACGTTCACCATCATTAATATTTATCAATTGATTTTTATCATAGCTATTTATTTTTTCAAAGTATTTTGTACTATCGAATGGCATTTCGTTTATTAGTTGACTTCTTTTAATAGTTTCCTCAGATGTAGGACTTTCTTTAAGATCTATTGCTGCACCAACGCTCATATCATAATATGCTTTTGAAAAGAATGAATATTATAATTATCTTTGACTTCAACCTCGTAGGACTCAAGAACAAAACGCTCTTTTGATTTACCATTCTTCCAGATGCTACCAAAAGGTAACTTATGTATGTGGTTAATATGAATTCTTAGCTTTAAATAGCTAGTAGCCTTTTCTTTACTTCCTTTTTTAATGTATTTAGGCTCTGTTAAATTAGCGAATAGGGACGTCTATATAAGTAACTGTTCCATTACTATTGGAGCTTGAACTTGCATTAGTAGGCGCAATAAAATCCTTGTCATACCACACAACTACATATTCAAAATTCTTGTTAAAATGATTTACCGTATAATTACGGTCAGGTTCAGAATTAGCGTCTGTATCATAATCGACCTGAGAATGAGGCTTAATGTAGTTGCTAATATCGAAGGAATTTTTATACTTTTCTCTAGGAGTATTTTTGTCAAAAAATGGCTCATACTGTTCTCATATTCATTAGTAATATTATTGTGCCATTAATTTAGATTTTTTGCCATTAATTTGGAACTATTACAGCAGTCATAAGATCCGCTTGGATCCGCCAGTGACTGCAAGTGGTTACATACTGCTTTTAGACTCTTCGCTGCCAATATCGTCACACCATCAACGCGACTGGCCTCACGACCATTGTCAATCGGTACGATTAATTGTGGTGCGCTCTGTAAGGTAACATTTTGCTCATTTTTTACAGAGTCACTCGCCTTTGACAACGTTTTCGACAACGTTGATGTCAATCCTTCTGCCTTAATCGCGCGAGCGACAGCCAAGCTACCGGTCACCTGCCGCAGCTCACCGTTGAGTGCCAACTCGCCAATAAACTCAAACCCCGATAATACTTCTGGCTCAAGTTGTCCGCTTGCCGCCAATATCCCAATAGCGATTGGCAAGTCCAGACGCGCGCCATCTTTAGGTAAATCAGCAGGTGCTAAATTAATCGTTAGACGCCGATTGGGAAACTGAAAACCTGAATTAAGAATGGCAGAGCGTACTCTGTCTTTACTCGCGCACGGCCGCTTCAGGTAGACCAACGATGGTTAGTGCTGGTAACCCTTGCGATAAGTGAACTTCGATGATGACTTTAGGTGCATGCAAACCGACAACTGAGCGAGTATAGACTTGAGCAAACGACATCAGCGTTTCCTAATATTAGAGATTAATCGATGATAAAGTATTATTTATCAGCGTGCAAATGTCGTGTTTTATAAAAAAATATAGGTAGGACATTAAAACAATCATCTCAAACCAAAGCCGTCAATATTAATGCTAAAAACCATCACGATATACCATACTAAAAGTAGGGATTTGGTATAATAATGACCATATTTTAAGACAGTTGCTATAATAGCCAAGCTGTTACTGCAAACGTTATCATCTGGCAGCACAAAAAAGCGACGCTATAGCCACTATGGGTCAAAACGAGGAATACCGCATGACAGATTATTCAGCACAAACTAACCCGCAGCCCTACAATGATGCGGAAGCGCCGCCGTCGACCACGCGTCCTGTTATGCAACCAGACAACCCTTATGCCAGTACCCGCGGTAGTATTACTAGTAAGCAGCTACCAGCATTCGATGAAGCCATCATCAATAAGTACAATCGTTCAGGTCCGCGTTATACCTCTTATCCAACTGCTCTAGAGTTCACGCCGATACCTGAGAATATTGGAGTAAATGGTTTTGAGGCAGTTGGTCTTGAGACGAAAATCTTGCAGAATCGTGAGTCACGCGCGCCGTTGTCTTTATACTTTCACATTCCGTTTTGCCGTCACCTTTGCTATTACTGCGCCTGCAATAAGATTATTACCAAAAAAAATAGCGACTCTGGTGATTATCTGCAGTATTTAATGGCTGAGATTGCCCTTAAACGCCGCTTGCTGTCTGTGCCAGAAGGTAGCGATAAGCCCTTGGTCAAGCAGCTGCATTTGGGCGGTGGTACGCCAACGTTTTTGCGTGATGAAGAGATGGTTAAGCTGTGGGAGTTTTTACAGACGCAGTTTGAGTTTTTGAGTGATGATGAAGGCGACTACTCTATCGAAATCGACCCGCGTGAGCTGAGTGATAATACGCTAAAGATATTACGAAACCTTGGTTTTAATCGTATCAGCTTAGGCGTGCAAGACTTAGATGAAACGGTACAAATCGCGGTCAATCGTGTGCACTCAGTAGAGCTTATTGAGAATGTATTAACAGAGGCGCGAGGGCTTGGTTTTCACTCCATCAATATCGATCTGATTTATGGTTTGCCGCATCAAACGCCTGACACGTTAGACAAAACGGTACAACGTATCATTGAAATGTCACCAGATCGTCTGTCTGTCTTTAACTATGCGCATCTACCTGAGCGTTTCAAAGCCCAACGTCAGATCAAAGATGAAGACCTACCTAGCCCAGCAGCTAAGCTCGCTATGCTCGGCAACACCGTTAACACGCTAACCGAAGCGGGCTATCAATATATCGGTATCGATCACTTTGCTAAGCCTGACGATGAGCTAGCGATCGCCCAGCGCGAAGGAAAATTACATCGTAATTTTCAGGGCTACACCATCATGGGCGATTGTGATTTATTGGGCTTTGGTGTCTCATCCATCAGTCAAATTGCCAATAGCAATACGCGCTATATCCTGCAAAATGATACTGATTTGCAAAACTATCAAGCTAAGATTGATGCTGCCAAAACCAATCCTATGGTCATGCCTGCGGTGAAATATATTAAAACGTCCATCAAAGATCGCTTACGTGAATATGTCATCATGAACCTGCTCTGCCACGACTATCTTGATTTTAAAGATGTGAATCAAAAATTCGGTATCGATGCGATTACCTACTTCATCAATGAGATTCAACAGCTGGGAGAGATGCAAGCAGATAGACTGATTGATATGGATGCTGCTGGCATTCGCGTCTTACCTAGGGGCCGCTTGCTTGGTCGCAATGTTGCCATGGTATTTGATGAATATTTAGAAAAAAACACAAAAACCGCTTCTCAAAAGTTATCTGACATAACGATTTGGCAGCCAATTATTAGCCATTAAAAAGACCTCAAACGAGGTCTTTTTTAGAAATTTTTGAAATATTTACAGCTTTAATTTATCGCCTACCATCCCTTTAACAGTGCTCAAGATATCGGCTGGCAACACCACCATTTTTGAATTGTCAGACTCCGCTAGTTGACGAATAGACTTGATGTACTGCTCGCCAAGTAAGTAGACAATCGGCATCTCTTCATCACCCATCGCCGCTGTGATAAGACGAATTGATTCCTCCGAGCCTTTGGCCAGTACTACTTGCGCTTCGGCATCGCGGCGTGAGGCTTCCAGACGTCCATCTGCTTCCAAAATAGCAGCTTGTTTTTGACCATCGGCACGAGTAACGGTCGCTCGGCGTAGACGCTCTGCTGCGGCCTGCTCTTCCATAGAGGCTTGCATGGTTTGCGAGGGATTAATGTCTTGAATCTCTACAGTTTTAAGCGTAATACCCCAATCTGCGATGTCTTCTGAGATCGCATGTTTGAGCAATGCTTTGATCTCATCACGACTCGATAAAGCATTATCTAGATCCATCTCGCCGATGATCGAGCGCAAAGAGGTTTGTACCAAATTGCGGATACCATGTTCATAATCTTCAATACCATAGACCGCTTTGTCTGGACGCAAGATGTTGATATAAGCCACAGCATTAGCGATGATCACGACGTTATCACGGGTGATGACTTCTTGAGATGGGATATCTAGTACGATGTCCTTTGTGGTGACTTTATAAGCGACTCTATCCACAAAGGAATGATGATACTAAAGCCAGGCTCTAGTGTTTGCTGATATTTACCCAGCCGTTGCACGACCCACTTTGTACCCTTGCGGGACAATACAAACGCCTTTAAAAACGGTAAAAATCACCAATGCTGCCAACACCAGCATCACGATACCGACGCCATTTAAACTACTCAAGATACTACCCATGTGATTCTCCTTGACCCTTGCTTTATTTGCCAGCGACGTGATTTATGTCCTTTTTTTCTTAATTTAAAAATCTTTAGTACCTGATAACGTTTATTTGCTAGTACCTGTCTCTTTGAGATCAGGTTTGTGCAAACTCAGTCTACTCGCTTTAGATTGTTTGGTCGGCACTTGACTGTTAATCGTCGGAGTAATGTTTGGCCGTATGGTTTTGGGTGCTTGGAGGCGCTGCGTGGGTGCAACCACCATCTCATCGCCGACCACCTTTATGACCACCACACGATCACCTGTCTCGACATTCACGCCTGCTGTGCGACATGGCCACTCATCTGCACCCCAAATAGGCACGTTAAAGCGCACCATACCTGAAATGCCTTTTTGCGGTTTGACCACGATCATGCCCGTCTCACCAATAATCAGATCGCTACTTTGCCCCATCTTTTTACGGCTCATTGACAGCGGCTTGATGTATTTGACCCAAACAAACATAAACAAAACCGATAGCGTAAGCCAGATCAGTACTTGAAATAATAATGGAATGGGGAGCAACCACGCTAAGGCAGCAACGATCACCGCAGCCGCACCAAACCAGAGGCTAGCAAAGGTCGGAATAAATATCTCAGCAATCATCAAAGAGAAGCCTAACACCAACCAATGCCAAGGTTCAATCATCCAGATAGTCTCAATCATCGCTGTCTACTCCTGTATCTGCCTACCTTCCAATGTAGCACAGTTTTGCAGATAATATTATCTTAAAAATCAATTACCTATTATTATTTATGGTGTGGTATTTTGATAAAACAAGCACAATGAATGCTAAAATTGACACAAAAAAACGACCACTTAAAGTGATCGCTTTTAGTCATCCACACGAATCAAAGCTTAGAATTTGTAATGTGCACCAAGAGTTAATAGCGTAAGGTCTTCAGCAACATAGTCATATTCAGCTTCAACACTCATATTAGGATTGAAGTTATAACCCAAGCCAATACCGCCAGCTACACCACTGTCGCTATCGCTGTCACTTCCAGAGTTTCCAAGAAAATCCTCAGCAGAAACTTCAATCTCAGCTTTAGCAAAGCCTAGTTTACCTTTCGCATATAAACCAGTATTTGGGAATGCATAACGGTAAGTACCATAAGCACCATAAGTTTTTAGATCAAATTCAGCGTCAATACCACTGATACCTGTATCAACATCAGCGTCATTAGAACCTACATACTCAATCTCAGCACCAAAGTTAGGATCGAAGTTATAACCAGCATAAACGCCATATGCGGTTGGATCATCTAAATCATCAGCATCTACCATGAATTGACCAGCTTTAATACCAACGTATGATTGGCCAGCACCATAAGAAATGGCTGCTTGTGCGCTCATGGTCATTACTGAGCCCGCGATTACTGCAAGTAACGTTTTTGTAGATTTTTCATAAAGTATTTTCAACCTTGGATTCAATAAACAAATAATTTGTTTAATATCAAATACTACTCAACTATTTTCTACTTGTTATTAGTAGTGGCGGTATCATACCAAATTATTTGTCAAAGTAAACATGTGTTGCAAAAATATTTTACAGGCATAAAAAAACGACCATATAAAATGGTCGTTTCTTCGTTTTTGACTATAGGTACAAGTACGCTATATTATCTTAGAACTTTAAGTTAGCGCCTACAGTAAGCAGCTTAGTATCTGCATCACTATCCATCATGGCATATTCTGTTTCGACATTGAAGTTAGGATTCACTGCGTAACCAAGACCGATACCACCAGCAATGCCAGTATCACTGACTGAGTCATTGTTACCGTTATCAAAATCAGCTTCTAACTCTGTCTTAGCGATACCAAGTTTACCTTTGGCATATAGTGCAGTATTTGGGAACATATAACGGTAAGTACCGTACGCGCCATAAGTTTTGGTATCATAGTCGCCAGCATTGTTATCTAGGTCAGCATCATCTGAACCAACATATTCAACTTCCATACCAAAGTTAGGATCAAAGTTGTAACCAGCATATACACCATAAGCAGTTGGATCGTCACCGCTTACATCATTGTCAAATTGACCGATCTTGGCACCAACGTATGGTTGACCAGTGTAGCCGTTACCATAAGTGACAGCTGCATTTGCACCTACAGTAAGTAAAGAACCAGTTGCTAGTGCAAGTATAGTTTTTTGTAGAGTTTTCATTATTAGCTCCTTCAAGTAAATTTGGACAAACAAGTTATTTAGTTGTATTGACCATTTGGCCGTATCGCCTTGTTTGCTAACGATGGGTACATAGTAACAAACTATTTCAGACACTCTGTCAGTGTTTAATGGTATGAGAGTTAAGATTTGAAAGCATTTGTCAGTGCTCGGGTTACAAAGGCTGATATATGAAACTTTTTGTTACACATCCCGTTTTTGTGCAATAATCCCTACTCATTGTGTTCCGCATATACTGACGAATAAAGAAAAAGGACGGCTCTGCATGTCAAGCTTTTATCGACGCGCAGCTACAAACTGCGCTCTTACAACTCAAAGACAAACAGCAGTATCGCAAATTACCAGATATCGAACACCACGGACGGTATGTAATCGCTGATGACAATACCCTATTAAATATCGCTAGCAACGATTATCTAGGTTTGGGCAGTGATGCTGAGTTGCAGCGTGAGTTTTTTGAATTTATTCAGCAATCAATGGACTGTTTGCCCAAAATGAGCGCAACATCATCGCGTCTGTTAACTGGCAATGATACACAGCTACAGGCGTTAGAGGATGAGCTACAAGCATGGTATGAAACCGCAGCTGGAATAAATCAAACCGCGACGAAATCTGCGTTGGTATTAAATAGTGGCTACCACGCCAATATCGGGATCTTACCTGCATTGACTGCACTACCAGTGAAGACGGTTATTTTGGCAGACAAACTGGTACATGCCAGTATGATTGATGGTATTAAACTCAGCGAAAGCAAACGCTGTCTGTATCGCCGCTATCGACACAATGATTATGCGCATTTGGCTACTATGCTTATGCAGGTTGAAGAGGATGTGGAGCGTATCATCATCGTCACCGAAAGTATTTTTAGCATGGACGGGGATCGTGCTGATCTACCCGCTTTAGTTAAGCTAAAAGCCATTGACAGTCGTATTGAGCTGTATGTCGATGAAGCCCATGCCGTCGGTGTGCTTGGCGCGCAAGGATTAGGGCTGGCTGAAGAAACAAACACCTTGGCTGATATTGACTACTTAGTAGGAACCTTTGGTAAAGCATTTGCCTCCGTTGGTGCTTATATTCTATGTGACAAGATCGTTAAGTCATGGCTGATTAATCAGATGCGTCCGCTGATTTTTAGTACCGCGTTGCCACCAATCAATCATGCTTGGACACGGTTTATTTTGGCAAAAATGCCACAGCTACAGACGCGGCGACAGCATTTGGCGCAGATTTCATTACAACTGAGCCAAGCCATTAGCCCTGAATATCGCGTGGCATCGGCAGCAAAAGATCCTATTTACGAGTCACCCATTGTGCCTTATATTTTAGGTGATAATGCTCGTACGATGACAAAGGCAAAACAACTCCAAGACGCTGGATTTTATGCGCTGCCTATCAGACCACCGACCGTTCCTACTAATACGTCACGTATTCGCTTGGTACTCAACGCAGCCATTACCCATGCTGAGTGCGAGCGCCTAATCATGCAATTATCCATATGACGGCAGCAGTTTTTGATGCTCATTATAAACTTTTATGTGAAAGAGCGATTATGGAACATCCCCCTCACTACTTCCGAGCTGAGTGCCCGCAAGCAGAGCATTGCGCGGCATTTTTCTCAAGCCAGTCAGTACGATAAACATGCTTATATTCAGCAGCAGGTTTGTCAGCACTTATTAATGGCTATCGATAATACCCATCAAGACAGTGTGCTTGAGGTCGGTGCAGGCACGGGACAACTAACGCAGCTACTAGCAAAATATGTACAAAGTGAGCGATGGTCTATCAACGAGTTATGTGAGCAGCAAGCCACTCATTTACAGGAATTGTTGCCACAAGCACAAATCCTTATTGGCGATGCGGAAACCATGGATTTAGGCGGTGAGCATAGCTTAGTCATCAGTGCCAATGCGATTCAGTGGTTCGATAACCCACTGCATTTCATTGCACAGTCAGCCCTCACGGCTAAAACCTAATGGACAATTATTACTAAGCACCTTTACCCCAGATAATTTCTTGCAAATAAAAACCCTAACAGGACAAGGATTGCATTATCCAGATATTAGTGAATGGCAATCAGCGCTAGATCAAGCGGAATTTCAACACATAAAGCTATCAACACAGCGTTTCAATGTGCCATTTGCCCAGCCTTATGATGTGCTCAAACATATGAAGATGACAGGTGTATCGACCAATCAAATAGATAGCAATCAAACCTGTGGCAAGCAAACCTATGACAAGCAAACGATTGGTAAGCAAACATCTAACACACAGCCTTTTGTCTGGACCAAAACCCGCTTGCAAGCATTCGAGCGCGATTATTGGCAGCAATTTTCGGGCATAGATGAGGACGGTCAACCTTGCGTGTATCTGACTTATGACGTACTAATCGTTGATGCGCATTTACCATAACGGCACGCTTGAAAATATATACTTAAATATCAGGCATAAAAAAACGCATCTCGAAAGATGCGTTTTTTTTGATCTAGCTAATTTAATCTAATTAACGATTAAATCAGCCTTGAACATCAAGTCATTGCTTACTTTTTGTCTTCGTCTACTTCAGTAAACTCAGCATCAACGACATCGTCATCCGCTTGGTTGCTACCAGTAGCGTCAGCACCTTGTTGGAACTGGCTTGGATCCATACCCTCGCTACCTGCGCCGCTGTCAGCATAAATCTTCTGGCTAACTGGCAAGAATGCATTGTCTAGCGCTTCAAGCTTGGCTTTGATTTCGTCATGGTCGTCTTCTTTCGCCGCCGCTTCAAGCTCAGTGATCGCAGACTCTACTGTTGATTTTTCTTCGTCAGTGACTTTATCTTCTGCTTCTTTCAGCGCTTTTTGTACGGCGTGGATACGACCATCTGCTTCGTTACGAACTTGCGCTAAGTTAGCGAACTTCTCATCTTCAGCAGCATTAGCCTCTGCATCACGAACCATTTGCTCGACTTCTTCGTCCGACAAGCCAGAATCCGCCTTGATCTGGATGCTCTGTGCTTTACCAGTACCTTTATCAGTTGCTGAGATGTTCATGATACCATCAGCGTTGATGTCAAAAGACACTTCGATTTGTGGTAAGCCACGTGGTGCTGGTGGGATATCCGTCAAGTCAAAACGACCAAGCAGTTTGTTTTGGTTGGCGATTTTACGCTCACCTTGATATACCTGAATCGTTACTGCTGGCTGGTTGTCTTCAGCGGTTGAGAATACCTGTGATTTCTTAGTAGGAATCATGGTGTTTTTCTCGATAACTGGCGTCATAACACCGCCCATCGTTTCGATACCTAGCGTCAATGGCGTTACATCAAGTAGCAATACGTCAGTTTTATCACCAGACAATACCGCACCTTGGATTGCCGCACCAGCTGCCACAGCTTCATCAGGGTTCACGTCTTTACGTGGCTCTTGACCAAAGAACTCTTGTACTTTTTGTTGTACTAGTGGCATACGAGTCTGACCACCAACCAAGATTACATCGTTGATATCGCCAATTTTTAGGCCAGCATCTTCAAGGGCAGTTTTACAAGGGTCCATGGTGCGCTGTACTAGATCTTCGGTTAGGCTTTCAAGCTTAGAGCGGCTGATAGTGATGACCAAGTGCTTAGGACCACTGCTGTCAGCAGTAATATAAGGTAAGTTCACTTCAGTGCTTTGTGCACTTGATAGCTCAATCTTCGCTTTTTCAGCTGCTTCTTTTAGACGTTGCATCGCAAGAGAGTCACCTTTTAGGTTTACATCTTGCTCTTTTTGAACTCATCTACCAAATAATCGATCAACGCTGAGTCAAAGTCCTCACCACCTAGGAACGTATCACCGTTGGTCGCTAGTACTTCAAACTGTTGCTCGCCATCGACGTCTGCGATTTCGATAATTGAGATATCGAAAGTACCACCACCCAAGTCATATACAGCAACGGTGCTATCGCCTTGCTTTTTGTCCATACCGTAAGCAAGTGCCGCAGCAGTTGGCTCGTTGATGATACGTTTTACATCAAGACCTGCAATTTTACCCGCATCTTTGGTTGCTTGACGCTGTGAGTCATTGAAGTAAGCAGGTACGGTTACAACTGCCTCAGTCACGCTCTCACCAAGATAGTCTTCTGCTGTTTTTTTCATTTTTTTCAAGATTTCAGCAGAAACCTGTGGTGGCGCAAGCTTTTACCGTTGATTTCTACCCACGCATCGCCGTTGTCTGCTTTAGCGATTTTGTAAGGTACCATACCGATATCTTTTTGCACGACTTTGTCATCAAAACGACGACCGATCAAACGCTTAATCGCAAACAAAGTGTTGCTTGGATTGGTGACCGCTTGACGCTTAGCTGACTGACCAACCAATGTTTCGTCATCTTTATAAGCGACGATTGATGGTGTGGTACGCGTACCTTCAGCATTTTCAATGACTTTAACTTTGTCACCTTCCATTACTGCTACACACGAGTTAGTCGTACCTAAATCAATACCAATTACTTTACCCATAATCAATTGCTCCTAATTTATTTTTAACTATAAATACTTATTTATCCAGACCGTAGTCGGTCACTTGTTGCTATATATCGGTTTGCTTGTTGTATTTTTCAAGGCGATAATCAAGCAAAAACAGTCTTTTCATGTGATTTTTTGTGAAAAACCTTCATATTAGTAGGGTTTAACCCCAAAAATATTATTGACCAACACGTACCATGGCTGGACGTAGTAGACGACCGTTTAAGCTATAGCCTTTTTGTAGGACTGTACCGACGGTGTCAGCTTCTGCTTCTGGATCGATACCCACTGCTTCATGGAAATCAGCGTTGAATTTCTCACCTTCTGGATCGACCACTTCTACGCCGTGACGTGTAAGTACAGAGACCAATGCTTTGTGGGTTAATTGCACCCCTTCAGCGACTGGGTCATTCGCGTCTGCGTTTTCGATAGCGCGCTCTAAGTTATCGACGATATCGAGTAGCTCTTTTGCAAATTTTTGAAGAGCGAATTTTTTACTCTTATCCGCTTCTTGCTCGGCGCGCTTTTGTGCATTGTAAGCTTCAGCGTTGGCGCGAGCAGTGCTTTCTTTGGCTTGCTTCACTTCACCTTCTAACTCAGCGATACGCGCTTTGAACGTATCAAGATCGATCTCGTTTTCGATAGTGGCTTCTTCACCTGAGTTGTTCTGTGGATCAAACTCGTTCATGGTTTCTTCTAAGATGCTGTCTTTGTGATCAACATTATCATGTGCCACTGTTTGATCAAAGTTTTCTTGGTTGGTATTTTGCTCGCTCATGATAGCTCCTTGGAATGTCAATAATAATTGAGATAAGACACAATAAATCAGCCAATCGCCGGCTGTATCATGCCTTTATCAGATACTTAACGGTTATCACTCATTTTTTTTATTAATACGCTCTAATAGCTGCTTGATAAAGGTAATAAGTATAAATTTCAAGCCTGAAGTAAAGGAATTTTTCGCATTTACGACAAATATGGTTAGATCTTTCTTTAAAACAAGTACTCAGCATTTCTGGGCTGTGTCAACTGGTCTCAATATACGTTAACAAAACGTACAAAAAACCGTCAATTACTCTAAATAGGTTACCGTTGCTACCCACGCCATTACTAAATAACACCCTGCTTTACGCACTACTGCCTTATTATTGCTACAAATATTATTCCTTATCTTAAAGTGTACGCTGATGTAACAGTAAACACTCAAAAACAGTTATGAGAGATATTATGTCTAATTCAACAGTATCATCAATCAATACCTTACTGAACAAAACATTGATGACGCTTCATTTGGCGTCGAACGGTGAGATGGTTGGTGAAGTGAAAGACAACGGTGTACAAAAAAAGCGTTTGAGCGTGAAAGAAAAAATGCTCAGTTATAACCCAATGGCACATTGCCAACCACACACTCTGCACTATGCGATGAAAGGTCTTGGCTATCTACCAACACCAGTATTAGAAGGTTTGATTGGTTACTTAAAAGGGCCTCACTCAAAACAATATCAGCACGCCAATGCTCATTTGCGCCTGATCCTCGCGGTGAATAGTCATCTTAAGACGCCATTAGAGCTAACGCCCATGCATGAACTCCGTGAAAGGTTTGCTGCTGATGCGGTGGCGATGCAAGCACCAAGCGTATGGCACCAAGCAGGTGGCAGTATGCTAAGTAACATCAAACCTTTTATCAAAAAGGGTGAAACACCTGTCAATTGGGAAGATAAAACCATAGCCAACGCGGATGATGGCGATATGACCATTCGCTGCTATCAGGCAGGTACCAAGAGTATTGGCGCTAAAAAAGACGTGCTCATAACCCTGACCAAACAGTCATGTTGTTTTTTCATGGTGGTGGTTTTTGTATCGGTAATGTCGATACACATCACGAGTTCTGTCACGCAGTCTGTGAGCAGACTGGTTGGCCTGTGGTCAGTGTGGATTATCGCTTGGCTCCTGAGTGTCCTGCACCTGCAGCGTTAAAAGACTGTATCACTGCTTATGCTTGGTTGGCTGAGCATTGCCATACCTTAGGTGCCTTACCGTCACGCATCGTTCTTGCAGGCGATAGCGCAGGTGGTGGCCTTTCTACCTTGATTGCACAGCAACTCACCGCACCAAACGAAAACGCTTGGTTAGATTTGGGTGCAGATGGTCAGAAAATGTTTGATCTATTAAAGAAGCTGCCTGCGCCGCTAGCACAGATGCCGCTGTATCCTGTGACTGATATCGAGACAGATTATCCGAGTTGGGAGCTGTATGGTGAAGGCCTGCTATTGGATCATGCTGATGTGGCAGTATTTGACGCCGCTTGTCTTGAGAATAGTCCGTTGCCACGCATACATATACTCAATTCGCCAATGCTTGGTGATAATAGCAAAGTATGTCCCACCTATATCGTCGCCGCTGAACTCGATGTATTGCGTGATGAGGCATTTGCTTATGCCAAACAGCTAAAGAGTTATAAAGTCCCTGTTGAGACCCATACTGTGCTGGGCGCACCGCACGGCTTTATTCATTTTATGAGCGTGCATCAAGGACTTGGGCAGGAAACAAAAAATATTATTCATGGTTTTGGCGGCTTCGTCCGTGAGGTCATTAGTACAAAATCGCGGCTCGCGGCATAGCGGTTAGCTGGAACTAGCTATTTATTAGTATGATCAGAAACGGTAATTAACCAAATTTCTGAGCGTGAGCCCAATCGAAACGGAATACCCCAAAAGCCATAACCCGAGGACACCACAAAATGTCCTCTGCCAATGGCCTCATACCCATAGCCTAATCGGTTGATGGCGCTCACTATAAAGTTGGCGGGGAATACTTGTCCATTGTGAGTGTGTCCTGATACCTGTAGATCGATTGGTAACTGGCTGTGCTCATCAATATCGCTTGGTCTATGATCCAGCAGTATCACTAGCTGTGAAGTATCAACGTTCGCGAGCAGGTCAGTTGTCGCGACACGCTGGTGTTTATGATTATCAAAACGTCCAACCAGCCATATAGGCTGACCCTCATGTTCGATACCAAACACGTCATCATTTAATAAATGTACGCCTGCATCGACTAACGCTTGGCTGATTGGCTGTTCGTGCCCATACAAATCATGATTACCCAATGTTGCATAGACGCCGTATGGCAGGCTACTGCATAGCTGAGCTAAGTTTTTCGCCATATTATAGCTATTAAACGCATCTGTATTGTCATCCATGATATCGCCTGGCATAAGCAGCATATCAGCCTGCGAGTCAATCATTAGACAGTTCAACCTATCTATCGCTGCTACGCCAAATAGTCGTCCTAGATGCAGGTCACTCGCGACCGCAATGCGCAGTGGTTTAGCGAGCGGTTTGTTGATACTAATGGACAGCTTACGTACGACTGGCACATAAGCACTATATAATGCGAAACCGAACAACCCTAAGAATATCACCAATGCAAGCGCTCGTAGGCCAATAAAAATCATATTAGATTCATATGACGAGGCGCCTAAGAGTGATGTTACTAGCCAGTATCCACCATAGAATAGGGTTATCAGCAATGCCGTGAGCAGCATAAAATGCATAACCAACATCCAACCGCTAACCCAGCGGTAGCTATTAGCAAATACTCTTTTGACACTTAATATCAACAATCCATTAGTAATAATAAATATAGCAGACCATATAGCGATCTGAAGCGTTGGCGTGATCCAAGGCTGTAACCACCACTGTAAGCTTAGAGCAGCGCCCGTACTAAACAGCTGCAAGAGCAAAAAAATGATGATGAAAAATGCGTAACGCATGGATTGCCCTTAGACAGAAATACAATCTAGTGAATATTTAATATAAGCCGACCTTCTTATATTTCACATGAAACAATCATGATGTAACTACTTTTGATCCTCTAATGCCTGTTTGAGTGTCACATGCTTGAATGTGTAACCTACATCTGATAGCGCTTGTGGCAGCACCTTTTGACCATCTATTAGTAGCGTCGACATCTCACCAAACATCAGCTTAAGTAAAAACTCTGGCAAGGTAAAAAGTGTCGGCCGATGTAACCATGAGCCAAGCGTTTTAGTAAAAGTATGGTTACTCACAGGATTGGGCGCCGTGAGATTATAGACAAAGGCTGGCGTATCATTTCTTGTCTCTATGATATTATCGTTATTTGAAACTCTTTGTTTATGGCCAAATTGACTAGCAAGATGCTGCTCAATAATAAAAATCGCCGCCCCACCCAATCGTCACGGCTAATCCAGCTCATGATTTGCTGACCATCAGCCAACTGCCCGCCAACGCCAAACTTAAATGGCAGTAGTAATTTGGCAACCATACCACCTTCAGGATGTATCACAACGCCTGTTCGTACAATAGCGACAGGGACATTGTAATCAGTCGCTTTGAGCGCCAAGCTCTCCCACTCCCTCACATAAGCGATGGGCAAAGTCTGTCTCAAAACTGCTGTGTTCAGTCAATGGCTTATCACCTTGCGTGCCGTACCAACCGATTGCTGAGCCGCTTATTAGTAGTTTTGGCTTTGTTGCAGTACGTTCGATGAAGCTTAATATCGATTGAGTAGGCTTAATACGACTGGCTATTAATTGCTCTTTGCGCTCATCGCTCCAACGCGCGTCAGCAATACCTGCGCCAGCTAAGTTCATTATGACATCAAAGCTCATGTCAGACTTTTTAAGCTCGTCATAAGTCATCATATTAATGTCAACAGGATGAGCTTGATTGCTATCTCTGGTCAACCAAGTAATCATCACCTCTTTACCTTGTGTGCGATACCGTTCGATTAACTCTTGGCTAAATGCACTACCCAAAAACCCTGAGCCACCACTAATTAAAACCTTCATAGCCTACTCCCTATGTGTATCAAATATCGCAGCGATGACCTATTGCTGAAAGATTCATCGTTCAATAAAAATCAGCTCCTTTTAACTATCGTCTACTTTTTTGTCGTTTTTATCAAAATGACTTTTACATACTTTTAGTAAAGCAACGGGAACTAAGGAAGCGGGTTTAGCGATAGCTAGCGCTGAGACGGTATATTTTGCTATGGCTACAGAACGATAACCATAGTAATCTTCAGCTAGTGAAATATGGTTTATCGATGGCGACAGCACAAAAAAGACAGTACAAAAGACTAGGCTATAATGGTATGAAAGTTCGTTTATTGCCTACCAACGAATGACTGAGCCTGTCGTTGCATCACGGATTTGGCTGGGTAAGATATAACCTAGAGTATCAGCCTGAAAATAGCCAATCTGCTCACCGAAATAACCATAGGCAGTGTCAAAGGTGCTAGCAGGCGCTTGACCTGATGGGTTGCAGCTAGTCGAAACAATGAAGCCAAATGGGTTATTTTCGCTGACCATCTGTTGGCACAGTTCTCGTATGATAGGATGGGCGATGACCCTGACTGCAATGGTCTGATGCTCACCCATTATCCATGAGGGCATCGTGGTCGAAAGTGTCTGAGGAATGGGTAATAACCAAGTATGCGCTTGGCGATTGTGTAGCTCGCTGTCATTAACATCTGACTGCCAGCTATCGATAATTTGCTGGCGCTGGGCATTATTTAAAGACGCTAGTAGAGGTGACAAACGCTCTACGCTATCGGTAATGACGATCATGCCTTTGGCTTGCGGACGTTGTTTAATATCCAAGATACGCTGCACAGCGGCTTTGTTATAAGGGTCGCAACCAATACCCCAAACGCTTTCTGTTGGGTATGCAAGTAGCTTTGCTTCTTTAAGCCAGTTTGCAGCTTGTGTGGCAGAGTCAGTGATAAAAGGTATAGATTGGCTCATAGCTTACATGATTCATGCTGGAATAGAGACACTAATAATAGCACAAGAGACAGTCTGACTAAGGTAGCGATATTTAGAACCCATTCTACTTATTCTTATGTGGCAGGTAGGGAGTATCGATACGCTATACACGTAAATAGCGTCCGCCTTGCACACTGATAACGCCCATTAGTTCAAGTTCCATCAGCTGTCCAATGAGCTGTGGCGCGGATAGTTTGGTTGCGATAATCAGCGCATCTAAATCCTGTCCGTGCCAGTCAAGACGCTCATAAATGTCGGTCAAATGCTCAGGTACAATAACCTCACTACGGCTAGATTTTTATATTAGAAGATTTTTGCTCACTATGCGCGGTAAGCGAGCGTTTGTCTATATTTGACACAGCGAAGAAATGGCGAATGTCCGACTGAGACTTATCAGAGCGCATCGTTGCCTCCCTTTTGTATATACGATCGACGATCATAATCGAGTTGACCATTGACGTCCTCTAACACCTGCTGAGGATGATAAATCAGCGTTGCGCCTTCACGTATCAGATGATGACAACCCTCGGCATTGCTATTATCAATATGACTTGGAATGGCAAAGACTTGTTTGCCTTGCTCAGAGGTTAAACGGGCGGTAATGAGCGAGCCACTTTTGATCGTCGCTTCAGTCACAATCGTGGCTAGACTCAGCCCAGCAACCAGACGGTTACGGCGCGGAAAGGTATGTTTGTGCGGCTGAGTATGCGGTAGTAGCTCACTAATAATGCAGCCACCTTGCTCGATGATTTGAGCAAATAACTGGTCACGATGATTGGGATAATTCACATCAATCCCTGTCCCCATCACGCCGATAGTACGACCTTGATAGTCAAGATCAGTCTGCGCCAAAGCTCCTAGATGAGCCCGTTTGTCCACGCCTATTGCCAGACCACTGGTGATGACATACCCTGCCTGTGCCAGATATTGCGCCATATCGAACGTGATTTTTTTGGGCATGGGCTGTTGGTTTTCGGCTGCCCACGATAGCAATTTGAGCCTGATGCAGACGCGCGCTATTTCCTCGAAAGAACAATAATGGCGGCGGATCATAAATATGAAGAAGCTGAGCAGGATAGTCGGGCTGACCGGCAAACAATAAACCATAGCGACCTTCTGTAAGTGCTTGCTGTATCTTATCAATAGCAGCACGTGTTTGCTCTGGCTGTTCATGGCGTTTGAGATGGGTATGATGAAGTCCTAACTGCTTCCAAGCGCCTACTGTAGCCTGCCAAGCAAGCTGCGCATCACCATAAGTCGTTATGAGCTTATGATAAGCAGACAATGATGCATTCACCTCATACCATAGCGCCAATATGGCGCGCTGATCATCGGATAAAGAAGAGGTGACTGCGGTCATTGTCATCTGTCTCGTTTGGGCAAACTTAGTAAAATCGCTTCACAAAGCCTTATGTGCTTATAGATAAGGGGGTGGCAATAGTTGGTCGCCAACATTGAGTGGTAGTTCAGAGTCAAGTACGTAAGCATAGCTGATGTTGTCAAAGGTATTAAACACCATCACCATACCGCTTGGCTCATTTGGCAAGCGTACCGGCATGTCATTATCTCTTACGTCCCTGACCAGCGGGCCTTTTTGATAAACGGTCAGTACATCACCTGGTTTGGCACCATGCAAGCTGCCTAAATTGATCGCTACCACGCTGCCTTTAGCGGCAGAGCTGATTGAGTCCATCACCCGCACAATCATACCACCACGACTGACGCTGGCAGGCGTTGGATAAAAGACAGGTGGGATAGCGTTGTCTAGCTCGACAAACACGCGATCGCCTTCACGTACTTCTTTGTCGTAACTGTCAGTAAGCTGTAAGCTGGTAATACCATTCGTTTCTGTCGATGTGACAAGACCAGTCGCGACTTGTGTGACTTCTAGGCCGATAACCTCTTGAGTTTTGGGATCCACATATAGGTCACCCTCACGGTATACCCCGTAGCGCTGACCCACGATAAGCGGGACGCCTTTGGCATAGACTTTATCCCCGCTTGCGGTGATTAGATTGCGATTTTTGGACGCCAAAATATACGGTGTGGTATTGAAATCTTCTGGATCTACAATGAGGGTTTTATCCAGCCAATGCTGAATAGCAGACCATGGTACAGGCGGGATACTATTAGCAGTCGAGGTGATCGCGACGGTGCTGGCAACCACATTACCTGTTAGCTGCTTTTCAATACCTGCACAGCCCTCACCAGTATCAACCCCTACCAAAGTCTTGCCCTGAATGACACACAAAATAAGAATATCATCAGGATAAATAAGGTTTGGATTTTTGATTTGCTTGTTGGTGGCCCAAATCTCTTTCCAGCGCCACGGACTGTCGAGGTAGCGACCTGAGATATCCCATAGCGTATCGCCTTTTTTAACGATATAGCGATTGGGGGCATCTGCTTTTATGGTAGGTGGTGGATTATTGGCGTGGGCTGTGGTCATCAACATGGCACTGCTAAATGTCGTAACTAATAATCCTTTTGCCAGTGCTTTTGCTGTCTTTTTTAAGCTCATCTTCATCGTTATATCCACAATAGGCACCACTGTTTCGGTCACAATAAACCACACTCGTTTTTTACCAAATCTATATTTTATTTTATAAAAATAACTTATATTATCAGTAGTTTATAGGTGATTTCATCATAACAACGATAGGGCAGCTGTTCAGTATAATTGGCTAGAAATATTCCAAAAAAAGCGTCTAACAACATAATGACTCACCGACGCTGTTTCTAATACTACAATTATCTATACCATAACACAATCATAAACACTTTATTACAATGGTGTAACTTTTATACAAACGCTTCTATCTATAGAAGATGAACTCAAAACGTTTATCGCTTATGCTGGATTTGGTTCAACATGCTGACGAATTTGCTCAGCGACCAATGCCGCGTCATTGTCCAAGACTATGACATGTTGTGGCAGGCTTTCTAACCCTTCGGTATGTGCTGGACGCTCGATGTCGATTTGCCCTACTGCTTCAATAATAGTGTCAGCAAATTTAACAGGCAATGCGGTCTCTGCACAGATAATGACTTCGCCTGCACGCTGTAGCTCTTTGGCAACCTTTATCCCATCAGCTGTATGTGGATCGACAAGTTCGCCATGCTGTTCATACAATGCTTTGATCGTGTTTAAGCGATCGCTATGGGTTGATTTGCCAGCAGCAAAGCCATAACGCGTATTGACCGCCTCCATCAAATCAGACAAGTCAAACCCTTGACCTGATTTTACACCGTCAAATAACTCATGAACGCGCGCGCTGTCTTTATCCAGCAACAAGTAAACAAAACGTTCAAAGTTTGAGGCTTTTGAGATATCCATCGATGGACTTGAGGTTACGTAGGTTTTTTCAGTGGGACGTGGCTGATACGTACCTTGATTGAAGAAGTCATTGAGGACATCGTTTTCGTTGGTGGCGACGATCAAACGCTCAACGGGCAAGCCCATTTCACGAGCGATGTGACCGGCACAAATATTACCAAAATTACCTGAAGGCACGCTAAAGCTGACTTTTTCATCATTGCTTGTCGTCACCGCAAAATAGGCTTTAAAGTAATAAACGATCTGCGCGAGGATGCGTCCCCAGTTGATAGAGTTGACCGTGCCCAAGTCGTACTGAGCTTTAAAGTCAGCATCTTGTTGCAGCGCTTTGACAATGTCTTGGCAATCATCAAACATACCGTCGATGGCGATATTATGAATATTATCGTCGGTCAAGCTGTACATTTGTGCGCGCTGAAACTCACTCATTTTGCCATGCGGTGATAGCATAAAGACTTCGACGTTTTCTTTACCGCGCAATGCGTATTCCGCCGCACTACCCGTGTCGCCACTGGTCGCGCCGATAATGGTAATACGCGCCCCTTTTGCTTGAGCACATATTCAAAAGCATTGCCCAAGAACTGCATGGCCACGTCTTTAAACGCCAGCGTTGGGCCGTTTGATAATCCTAAAATGTATAAGTTGTCTTCGAGCTTGCGGACAGGAACAATGTCATCAGAGCCAAATATATCAGCCGTATAAGTGCGATCAATAATGTCCTTTAGATCCGCATAAGGAATGTCTGTAGCAAAGCGCTGCATAATCGCAAGTGCCAGCTCTGGATAGCTCAGCGTACGCCACTCATCAAGGACAGCGCCGTCAACGGTCGGGTAATGCTCAGGCAGCATCAAGCCACCATCTGGCGCAAGCCCCATCAATAGTACGTCGCTAAAATCCATTGGCGCTGTCTGACCACGGGTACTAATATATTTCATTAGATTGTCCTGTCTACAATAATGTTATTCAATAGTTAAAAACGGTTTATTCAGCAGTCTTTTGCAATAACGCATAATAAAAACCATCGCCACTCTCGCTATCGATTGGCAAGCACTGGCGACCAATCGTTTGCGCGATACCCCAATTGCAAGCCTCGGTAAACTCAATCACTGCCGCATCATTATGATGAGTGATAAAGTCCTGCATTTGCTCGACGTTTTCTTGCTTTAAGATAGAGCACGTGACATACAGCAAATAACCGCCAGCTTTCAATTGTGGCCATAGGTTATGCAAAATATCGGCTTGCAGCAAGGCGGTTTGCTCGATGTCTTCTTCGGTACGCAAAATACTAATATCAGGGATGACGGCGAATCACGCCCGTTGCGGTACAAGGAGAATCCAATAATATTGCATCGAATACTGGCTCATTTGTCGCAGCTTTTTTATTTTTGCCATGCTGCCATCTGGTGGCATCAGCGCAGACAACGTTAAGGGCGATATTTTTTTCAGCTTGCTCTAAGTCTTGCTGTTTTAGATTGAGACGCTGTAGATTGTCATAGATGCGTTCGATGCGCGGTGCTTCATTATCGATAGCGGTCAGCTTGAGTTTAGAAGCTAAAGGCTTTGCTTCCGCATCATCTTGTTTCACGTGAAACAACGATGAAGAGTCATTTGAGCTGAGCAACTCCAACCAGTGGGCAAGCTTGCCACCAGGCGCCGCGCAAGCATCTAAAATATGTATCTCGTTATTGGTATTTTCCGTATCAGATTTTTCAGCGTTGAGCTTTGCCATTAACGCTTTATTGATGATAGGTGCCGCAAGCTGAGCATGCATATCTTGCACGCTGGCAATGCCTTCGGAAAAATGAGGCAAAGCATTGACAGCGGTAGTCTGATGCAGTCTTAAGCCTTTGGTCGATAGTATTGTAGTAGTCTCTGACGAGTTTGCTACGTTAAAACCAGTCGTTAGCTCAACGATATCTGCATCAATTTCTGCGCCATACAGCGACTGTTGATAATCCTCTACTGAAGTAACTGCAGAGTTGACTCGCAAAAACATCGGTGCCACTTGGCGTAAGCCCTGGGTCAGCGCATCGTACTGCTCACTCCAATCTTGCTTAAGCTGATAGGCAAGCCAATTCGGTAAGCTGTGTTTTTTATCACACTTCTTACGGAATTTACTCGGGTTCTTAGCGACTTTGCGCAAAATAGCGTTGATTAAACCAGTTGCATGGGCAAACTCAATCTCTTTGCCGCTTCAACCGTTTCATGAATCGCGGCATGATCTGCCACTTCCAAATACAGTAACTGCACCAAACCCACTTGAATTGTGGTACGAACTTCTACTTCGTCAATAGGGTTGTCCGCTAGCGTGTCGAGCAATCGTGCAAGGGCATGCCATTGACGTAATGTTGTGAGCAATAAAGCATGCGCAAAACCTTTATCACCATCGTGCAGACTGTTTAATAATGGGTCAAGCACGCTTGAGAGCGAATGACCATTTTGAATAGCAAGCAAGGTACGAATCACGCGAACGCGAACGCTGCCATTCATGATTAAATGGCTTGATGGCTTGAGCTTGTTGTTTCTAGGTGCATTGTTTTTAGACGCGCTATTGGTTTGTCTCATGAAGTTGTGTTTCCTTGACGTCTGATCGATCGCGTCTTGTGCTAGTAGGGTTAAATGTCGTTAAAGCTATTTAGATGAAGCTATTTTGATTCTGCTGTGAATTGATCACCGTCGTTTAGCTGATTACCATGACAAAGCTGTTCCGCGGTCATCGGCTTACCACCAGCAAACTGTAATTTAGTTATCGCCAATGTGTTGCTGAGTTGTACGTCATGAGCGGCATTATCGTTTGCTTGTTCAGCCTCTTGACCACAAGCGACTAAGATGGCTTTGCGTCCCACACTCACGACTGTACCCGCAGGCTTATCTGTTTTTTGTGTGGTATTGATGGGTAGTGCAGCGAGTATTTTGACGCGTTGCCCATTTAGAAAGGTATAAGCGCCTGGCCACGGTGTCAACCCACGAATTTGGCGCTCGATGGTAGCAGCGGGCTTTGTCCAGTCAACCTCGCCTTCGGTTTTTACGAGCTTTTCGGCATAGTTTGCCTGACTGTCATCTTGGGCAACGGCCTGTGCTTGGTAATGTGATAACTCTTTTAATACTGTAGCGATAGCCGTCGCCCCAAGCGCTGCCATCTTATCATGTAGGCTCGCTGCCGTCTCATCAGGCTCTATACTAGCGCTCACCTTATAGAGCATATCACCAGTATCAAGCCCTTTATCCATCTGCATGATGGTGATACCTGTCTCATCATCACCTGCTAATAATGCACGATGAATAGGTGCGGCACCGCGCCAACGTGGCAACAATGAGGCATGAATATTTAGACAACCATGCGTGGGTGTGGTCAATACACCAATAGGCAAAAATCAAACCGTAGGCGGCGACAATCATAAGATCTGGCTGATACGTACGCAACGTCTGTCGTGCTGCCATGCCCTCTGTGCTGGATTTTTTGAAGGTGACTGGCTGCTCTACCGCAATATCGTTCGCTAATGCCACTTCTTTGACAGCAGAGGCTGATAGCTTTTGGCCGCGTCCTGCCTTGCGATCTGGCTGGGTATATACTGCGACAATATTGATATTGAGGGCGTCTTGCTGGCGAATGAGCGCTTCTAGACTAATGGCAGCAAACTCAGGCGTGCCTGCAAATACTACCCTTAGTCGCTCGGTAGATAGTTTATTATTGTTTATAGATGTATTAGACAGATCAAAAGTGGCAGTAGTCATAGTCTTGCATTATATAAGGTTAATTTGCCCATTATAGGTGAGTTTACGATGTTGTGCCATAATTGTGGTAGTCTCAATCCAGTATGACTAATGACGATTTTTGCCTTTATAATATAAAAAGTGTCATTGCTCTAGTTATCGACCTTTTTATAGAATAAAAATACTTCTTCAGCAATACTCTATAAATAACACACTATTATTCTGCTATAGATAATAAAAAGGTATCAGTACCAAGGTTTTGAATAAATCAATTACTATAACAAACGATGATGATTTCACTATATGTTTTTGTGTCGATATAGGGCCATGCTCTCATGCAACAGTTTAAGTCCTTACAGCGATTATTGATCTTCTATGCATCGACCTTGCTGGTCATGCTATTGCTGTACTATGTCACGTTTTTTGATGGGTTGAGACATCATAGCGAACAACACAGTATAGATACTTTTCATGCATTACAGTACAGTATTACTGAGCATGCCGCGCCTATCGATGTAGAAATAGAAAAAATCCTAAAACAGCCTGCTTTTGACCATATCAGTTATCAGCTTATTTTGATGATGCCATCTGGGCAAACCTATATCCATCGTAAGACTCGACCTAATGAATCAGCTTTTACGACAGTAACGTTTCCAACAGTCAATGCCGCCACTTTTTCTAAGGACAATCAAAGTGCTTATACAGTCAGTAGTAGTGCTTTAACAGGAACGATAAAGCTCGAAAGTGGTCATCAGGTTTATATTGTGTTGCGCTATGAGCCTTTGACTGTCGAATGGACCTCGTACCGTTATTGGCTACCATTAACGGTGGCTCTGATACTATTTTTTATTGCTTTATTTTACATGCTCCACCGTCGAACCAACTGGGGAGCAGCTAATAGCTTACACTGATAATTTAAGTGTTCATGCAAAGAGTCTTATACGCCGCCGCCCTTTTTACAAGAAAAGTCCACCACTGAGTTTTTGCTGCTAGGTCATGCACTGAGCCGTGTCAGTTATCAGCTACACAACGACTATCGACGTATCAAAACATTAAATCATCGTTTGGAGCGCTTGGTTGATCAGGCACCACTGCCAATGCTGATGAGCTTACGTCATGGTCAGATTAGTTTCTATAACCAACGCTTTGAAACAATATTTACACCCTCTACCAAAAACGGACACAGGCATATAATCACTGATTTCGTCATGGGCAAAGACGAGGCTACTCAGCACATACTTCAAACGCTAGCTGGTTTACAAGTCTCGCGTACATTGACCGTCTACGGAATACAAAACAAACAAAACTACCAGTTGCATGCCACTCCATGGTTCGGTGAGCATGGACAAGTTCATGGTTTTACGGTAATGCTTAATGATATCAATGAGCTGGTTAATCAGAACGAGCAGTTGCAACAGCAAAATAAACAGCTACAGCAAAAGGTTGATGAGTTCAATAAACTTAGGTTTGTCATCGGTCATAAGTTGCGCATACCGCTAGAAGCTATGATCGATATCCTTGAGCCAATCGATCCGAACACGTTGAATGCAAGACAAAACATAACATTAGATACTTTGATTACCACCAGTCAGAACATGCTCACCGCACTCAACGAGACGCTACATATAGGAAATATCGAGGTTAGAAAAACTCGCCTTAATATTGAGCCCGTCGATATTTATAAGCTTGGTCAGGAAGTTAATGAGCTAATCATAAATGATACGAGGCAAAGAGGGCTTGAGCTGATTTACTTTTTGCCCCAGACTGTCCGCGCTCTATTGGTACTGATGACGTGCGTCTCCGGCAGATTTTGCTGAATCTACTGCATAATGCCGTAAAATTCACCCTCCGGACATGTCGCACTTATTATAGAACAAACTGACTACGAGCAAATGTCAGAGGCTAACAAAGAGACCTTACAGTCTATCAATAAAAACCTTACCGCAGATGCAGTGAGTTGCTGGGTGCGCTTTAGTGTGCAGGACACTGGTATCGGTATCACATCTGCCAAACAGCATCAGCTCTTGTCGTACTTAAATAAACCCCATAGCCAAGATATCAACCCAGTAGCGCAAAATGCTATCGATACAGGGTTGGGACTAAAAACGTCAATAGCTTTGCGCGACTACTAGGCGGCTTTATAGAACTAACCAGTACCGTGAATGAAGGTAGCATGTTCAACCTTTATTTGCCTTGCCGACGCCCAAACTATCAGTCGGTATATCACCCTAGTCAGCACCTAAATCATATTTGCCTAATCGCGGTCGTCCACCAGCCGCTTGTCGCGCAACATTTACAGCGGCTTTGTGAGCACTTAGCGATATCTAGCACTATTTATACTGCTGTAGACCTAGCGACTATAGAGCAATTAACAGAACGCCTAAGTCAAGATCAGCAAAGCTTGGCACCCATACTTCTACTAGATTATGAGTACTATGATACCAGCGCGATCTTAGTTGGTAATAAGCCCGACCCTGACAGCTCAGCGAAATATCAAAACTCATTATCACAAGAGCAGGCTGACCTCACAAAACCCCATTTAACGCACAGCAATCACATAGTCACTAGCATCGATAGACGGCAGGCATTAAATAGCCTACTCGCTAATACATCCTTACCTAAAATACTATTTAGTATGAAACCTGAGCGCCGTATACCCTCTATGTTACTCGATCAATGTGATGGCTTTTTGGCAAAACCTTTAGATAGTGCGCTATTACTGTCTGAAATCCTGCGCTTGACAATGCCAGCTAGAAAAAAGCTAACACAAACACAAGATATTAAAGAGAACATTAGCGAGACAACTGCTCAAGAAGAAAGTTCACAGCCATTATCACTCCTTATCTTAGTGGTGGAAGATAGTCCAACCAATCAAAAAATAGCCTGCAAAATGCTAAGTAAACTTGGCTATCGCAGTATCGTTGCAGAAGATGGTCAGCAAGCGCTTGATATATTAGCCAGCCAGCGTGAAGAGATCTCCCTGATTTTGATGGACTGCCGGATGCCAGTCATGGACGGTCTACAAGCTACTCAGGCAATCCGCGCACAAGACGACGATATACCTATTGTCGCGCTAACGGCGAATAATACAGAAGAGGATCGCAAGGCGTGCATGCAAGTGGGAATGGATGAGTTTTTATCCAAGCCTATCCGTAAAAGGATCTAGAAACCGTTCTACAAAGCTTTATACCCTAAACGTTAATAAAAAAATCACCCTCTCAACATTATAGTTGATCCAATTTAAGAGCGGTACAAGGCAACCGAGTACAGATGTATCTGTCATACTTCAAGCGAGGTTAACGCTGTAACGCTTTTATAGTGGATTGACTATACTTTGATTTCGTAATATGGACAGGGTGAATATTTAAACAGGTAAGTACAGCCTCAAACGTTATTTCATAAAGCCATTATCGGCTAAAAAAGCTTCTGTAATTTGGCTTTGAGGATTTGCAGTATTCATACCACCAGATTGTGATTTATTTAGCAAACGCTCCAAATAGCGTGCAACGATATCCACCTCGATATTGACTTTGTTACCCACCAACCAATGCTTAGCGATATTAGTCACTTGTGCCGTATGTGGGATAATATTTAAAGAAACGATATTGTCACGTACCAGATTGGTAGTCAAACTAATCCCATCTACCGTGATAGAACCTTTGGTCGCTGTATAGTGCGCCAACTCTTGTGGTATCTCAATCTCAATATAAATAGAACGTGCGTCTTGCTGTAGTTTACTGACGACGCCTACCCCATCCACGTGACCGGCAACAATATGGCCACCAAAACGAGTCGTTGGTAGCATCGCTTTTCTAAATTGACCGTATGACCTGCTTTTAATGCTTCTAGCGCTGTTCGAGCAATAGTTTCACGTGAAACGTCAACAGAGTAATGGTTATTACCTAGCTCTACAACAGTCAAACAGATACCGTTCGATGCAATAGAATCACCGAGCTTTACGTCGCTAAAATCTAGGTCGTTAGACTCTATTGTTAAGCGTATATCACCGCCCGTTGGTTGCATCGATTTTACGGTTCCAACGCTTTCTATAATTCCAGTAAACATATCATCCTCATCTCATTATTATAATGCTGCTATAAACACATCACTTTATTTATCAAATACTTAACCAAATTTCTGAGTACACTTCGCAGTGAAACACACGGGAAATGCAGGCGGTCATAGGATAGATTGTGGATAAGTAAGTATAAGTCAATAGAATATTCTTAAAGTCTTTATTAATTATAGAGTTATCCACAATGATGCTAAATTTAGTTTAGCGCTCGCAACGTAAGATTTAAAAAACATAAGTTATTGATTAATATATAATTTATCATAAAAAATCAAAAATAATCAGCTTTTTATGTTTCATGTGGAACAAAGTTATACACAGTTTCATGTGGAACATTTAAAATGGTAACGTACTTATCCACATATAGTTCACATTATAAGCATATTGCGGATAACAAAATCACAAATAAGCAACCTACAAAGGCAATAGCGTTAATTTAAGGTCAGAACCAAGTTTCTCATAATTATAAATATCGAAGCGCAACTGCTGAGCCAGTGAGATAGGATTGAAATTGACCATTGGTCGCGCTTGATCACCAAGAAGACAAGGCGCCTGATAAACAATCAATTCATCGACGAGCTGCTGACTCAAAAACTTCCCGCAACACCAGCACCCGCCTCCACCAAGACATCATAACACTGATGGTCTCTGACTAATGTTGCTAGTAAATCAGTGAGATCATCTGTGCGCCAATAAATCGTATCTGTACGGCGGCACAATTGATAATCAGACTGAGCACTGTGCTCTAAACGCTGACGTCTATCGAGCACTACAATCTGAGGTGATGGTATTTTTTCGGGTAATACGCCTAGTTGATTTGAACGCACGTTGAGCTGCGGATCATCAGCTATCACTGTCTCACTACCGGTTATGATTGCCCCACTTCGTGCGCGTATCTTTTGTACATCTTCGCGGGCTGCGTTTGATGTAATCCATTTTGACTCACCAGATGCCATCGCGGTGCGACCGTCTAGGCTAGTCGCTATTTTTAATCTGACATATGGCATCTGAGTCCGCATGGCTTTTAAAAATCCGCGATTTAATGCTTCTGCCTGCTCCGTCAGTATGCCAACCGTCACTTCAATACCAGCTTGCTTAAGTAGCTTTACCCCGCGACCTGCCACCTGTGGATTGGGGTCTAGGCCGGCAATCACAACACGCTTTACATTAGCTTTAATAAGTGCCAACGCACACGGCGGTGTACGCCCTGTATGGCTGCATGGCTCTAGAGTCACATAAGCCGTTGCGCCCACTGCTCGATCGCCTGCTTCTTTTAATGCAAATACCTCTGCATGTGGCTCACCAGCTTTCGGATGAAACCCTTGACCGACCACTTCTTCAGCTTGGACGATGACACAACCTACTACTGGATTTGGCCTAGTAGTATACAAACCGAGCTTAGCTTGTTCGATAGCAAGCATCATAAAGTAGCGATCTTGCGCATCTTGAGAGTGATTTATAGTTGGCATAACAGTAGGCTTATGAATGATTGGTAATAATTACGGACAATTTTATTTAATAATCTAGGCGCTTTGAACTCAAAATCAGTTTAATAGTTAGAGATATTTATTGATGTACCAGCTTATTTGTCATTTGGACGGATATTGGCAATTTCCTGATGAAAAGCATCAATGTCTTGAAAGTCGCGATAGACGCTAGCAAAGCGCACATAGGCAACATCATCTAAAGTTTTTAGCTCACTCATGATGATTTCGCCCAAGACTTTACTACTGATTTCACGCTCACCCATCTGTCTGACGCGTTTTTCAACTCGGCTGATCATTGCTTCTTGCTCATCGATAGTGATGGGGCGCTTTTGCAAAGGCAATAAGATAGACCGACGCAGCTTTTCATTGTCGTAAGGTTCAATCTTGTTGCTGGATTTGATAATCCTTGGCATCACCACTTCTACCATCTCAAACGTTGTAAAACGCTCTTGGCAACTGTTGCATGAACGGCGGCGACGCACTTGCGCACCTTCTGCAGCAAGACGTGAGTCAATCACTTTTGTCTCTGATGCATTACAATACGGGCAGTGCATAGCAATTCCTTATTTTATGACTAAGAATAAAAGCAAAACTTATGAGATAGACAAATGTATTGAGTAATAGATAGAGTTATTCAACCGTTATTTACCAATACAAAAACTACCAAATATTTTGCCAAGCAAATCATCAGCACTAAACTCACCTGTAATCTCACCCAAACTCTGCTGGGCCTGACGCAAGCTTTCAGCAACCAACTCACCTGCTTGGAATACCGTTAACTGCTCATGCGCCTCTGTTAAACAGTTGGCTGTCCGTCTGAGAGCATCTATATGACGAGTACGAGCGGTTAAGCTATTTTCTGGTGGATGAAAACCTACCTTAGCGCATAGTGCTTCGACTAAATTATCGATACCAGCGCCTGTTTCACATGAAACATTAACTTGTTCGTAGCCTCTATCTTTGATTTCGGCTTGCATCGTAGAGGCAGATTTTTCGCTACTATCATCGCTCAGTAGATCACTTTTATTGGCAATGATGAGTAATCGTTTGGCATCTGGCAGCTCGCCGAATAACTGCTCAGCCAATTGCAACGGCGTGCTTTCTTCTTCAACATCGCGAGTCACATCGTAAACCATCAGCAGCATATCAGCTTGGGTAATGGCGGTACGGGCACGCTCAATGCCGATACGCTCTACGGTATCCTCTGTATCACGTAGGCCTGCCGTATCGGTAAGGTGAAGTGTCAAACCATTGAGCACGACCGTCTCTTGCAGCGTATCACGCGTGGTGCCAGCGACATCGGTCACGATAGCACGTTCTTGCCCTGCTAGACGATTTAGCAGGCTTGATTTACCAGCATTTGGCCTACCTGCTAGGACAACATGGATACCATCACGTAAGAGCTGACCTTGCTTTGCCGTGGCTAAGACTTGCTGTATCTTATCTTGCGTTTGCTCAAGTTTACTCTGTATCACGCCGTCAGATAAAAAAATCGACATCTTCTTCATCAGGGAAATCAATGGCAGCTTCAACGTGCAAGCGCAAATGAATCAACTGTTCTAATAGCTGGTTTATTTTTTGGGAGAACTCACCACTTAGTGAACGAATCGCACTACTCGCGGCCGCCGCACTGGTCGCATCAATCGCATCAGCGATCGCCTCTGCCTGCACCAAATCCAACTTATCGTTATCAAAAGCGCGATAAGAAAACTCTCCGGCACTCGCTTGTTTGGCGCCTAATTCAAATACACGTGCAAGCAACTGGTTCTGCAAAATAACGCCGCCATGCCCTTGCAGCTCAATCACATCTTCACCCGTGAATGAGTGCGGACCTTTAAAGAACAGTACGAGCCCTTCATCAATAACGGTGCCATCCGCCTGATAAAAGCGGCAGAAGCTAGCCATACGCGGCGTAAAAGCAGTTTTACCCGTCAGCGCGCAGGCCATGGCATAAGCACGGCTACCTGACAGACGTATAACACCCACACCCCCTCGCCCAAGTGGCGTTGCAATCGCAGCAATCGTGGCGAGTTCCGATGTATTAGGTTTTTCAGAAGAATTAGGTGTGGCTAATGCCATCTCTAAGGAATCCACAATAACTCTCAATAACTAAAAATCCCATTATAGACGTCTGTGCTCATAGTGACAAAGCAAACTTTGAAACGCGGCCTAATCGTTGATATTTTCTCTTCAATGTTGATAAGCTGTGGATAACCTTTTAGCACTCATAAAAAAACCACCGCTTGCGCGATGGTATTTGTTTTTATCCTTCTGATAGAGCGTCAGTTAGTCAACTATTTTTACCGTGCGACGTTTCTGCTCTTCTTCGACTTTCTTATTTACAATATATTGCTGAGTCATACTGAACAAGTTGTTCACTGTCCAATATAGTACCAAACCTGCTGGGAAGAATAGCATGAATGCGGTAAAGATAATTGGCAAGAACTTCATGACTTTTGCTTGCATTGGATCTGCTGGCTGCGGGTTTAACTGTTGCTGGATGAACATGGAAACACCCATCAATAGCGGCAAGATGAACCAAGGATCCATGGCTGAAAGATCGCGAATCCACAGAATCCATGGCGCATGACGCAGCTCGACACTCTCTACGAGCACCCAATACAAAGCTAAGAAAATTGGCATCTGCATCAAGATAGGTAGACAACCCGCCATCGGATTGACATTCTCTTCTTTGTAGATGGCCATCATTTCTGCGACATTTTCATGCGGTCGTCGCCATGCTCTTCTTTTAGCGTTTTTAGTCTCGGCGCAATAGCGCGCATTTTTGCCATTGAATAGTAGCTCTTATTAGAGAACCACATCAAAGCAATTTTGACTAGAATGGTGAGGGATAATGATTGACCAACCCCAGTTACCCACAACTTTATGCACACCTTCCAAGATAGCAAACAAGACCTTTGATATTGGCCACAATAAGCCGTAATCAACCGTCTTATTCAGACCAACTGCCACATCTTTTAGCTCAGACTGTACTTTTGGACCTGCATATAGTGTGGCATCCAACGTCACTTGCTTGTTTGGTGCGACATTGACTGGCTGACTGTTAAAGCCAATAAAGTAGTCGTTACCAGTCTCGCGGGTAAAGAATTTACCCGTGAAGTTTTCAGGCGTCCATGCAGAGACAAAATAATGCTGTACGATGCCAACCCAACCTTTATCACTGGTCGTCGTCAACTCGCCATCGCTGAAGTCTTTAAACTTCAGTTTATTATAAGGATCATCTGGCGTACCCCATGCACCACCTAGATAAGTCGCCATGCTCAGCGCGCCTTTATCAGACATACCAGGATCTTTACTATCATCGCGTTTTAGCTGCGCAAACATCTGGCCTTGCCACGCATTGGTAGAGGCGTTTTGAATTTTGTAGCTAATATCGATCGGATATTTGTTTTCAGTAAAGGTGAATGTCTTGGTGATTGTCACGCCATCTTTTTTGTAAGTAAGCGGTACTGACAATGTCTGTTGCCCTGCTTCCATTACATAGTTATTAGTGGTGTGGCTATAAATCGCACGGCCTTCTGCCGTATCAATACCATTTTGACCAATCAAGCCAGACTGAGCCACGTATACACGGTTGCTGTTGTTTTCTAGCAATACGAAAGGCTTATCGCTATCGAGCGTTGCGTCATACTGCTTGAGCGCAGCATAGACAATATCACCGCCTTCTGGATTGATTTTAATATCATAGCGATCGGTCGTTACCGTGATTAATCCTGTGTCCTTTGCAGGGGCCGCTATCACAGCTGCGTTATCCACAGGTAGGGTCTGAACCGGAATATCACCTGCGGCACCAGTGGTAGAAGGAATGTCAGCACCTACTGAACTTGTAGTTTCTGGCACTGCTTCTACAGCTGGTGCATCGGCATAATCATCTCGCCATGCCAAAATCAGCAGATAAGCGGTAATTAACATCGCAATGATGATCATCACCCGAAATATCTTTTGCATAAACCTTTCCTAGATTAAAAATTAGGGAATGAAAAATTAGGGCATGTGTCATGACTGTATTGCATAGTTATCATCATGATCGATAACCGCGTTGAGAGTCATTTACATAAAATGTGCATTATTTTACTAAAAATCTGCTTCAAATGATACCAAGAGTGTGGATAACTTGTGGGTAAGTCATTGAAGATGATATCTAAAGCCCGAAGTTATGATTTTTATGTTGTCTTCATTAAGTAGTTAAGACGTGGCACATACCCCTGACGATCTCGGTAAACACCCCATCCTCTACTATCGCTACTCGTTGTAGAAGGTATATATTGATACCGATAAGAAGATAAAGGGAGCGGGACAAAATCAATGCCGTGTCCACCAAGCGGATGACATTTACTAAGACGTTTTAACAGCAACCAACTACCTACACGAGTGCCATGCCACGCCAAAGCTTGTTTACCATAGTTTGAACAGGTGGGATAGTAACGGCAGCGAGCAGGTATGATAGGGCTAATTATTTTTTGATAAAATTTTATTATATTTAATATAAAAACAAAAATTATTTTATTTATTAAAACTAATAATTTTTTCATTTTATTTTTTTCTATTTTTTTAAAAATATTATTTATTTCATTTTTAAATTCTTTATTATCAATATCCTTTATCGATTTTTTTTACTATAAAAACAATATCTTTATTTTCTAATTTAAAAGCTTTTGTACGGAACTGCTCACGGATATGTCGTTTAATCAAATTTCGAACGACAGCAGTAGGCACTTTACGCTTAGTAATCGCCATACCGATACGTGGCTTGTCACAGGCACTGGGTCTCACAAACGCCATCAAGTGACTCTGATGTATCTTACGCTCAGGTGCGTCAAACACTTCACGAAACGCTGCTGGTGTCAGTAGGCGCTGCTCTTTAGTAAAATTGGCTGTAGGTGTAGCTAAAAGAGATTGGGGCATGGTATGACCTAATATGATAGGGAATGGCGATATTAAAGATAATAGCAAAATATAGAAACAAAAAAAGCGCCGATGCGGGCGCTTTTAATATATGGCTAAGTGTCAGTTGTGATGATTGACTATTGCAATCTATAAACAATAGGAGCACAACAAGCAATATTAGCCATGCTTATCGCTATCTACTGATTATACAGTTAGACGATGACGTCCTTTAGCACGGCGACGAGCTAAGACCTGACGGCCTTTTTTAGTTGCCATACGAGCACGGAAACCGTGAGTACGTTTACGCTTGATCACGCTTGGTTGGAATGTACGTTTCATAACTCACCTATCAAAATAATGGACTAAATTCGTAATAACGGAGGATTATACCATCCAGTATAGTTTTGGTCAATAAACTAATTTAGCCTGTTTTCAGAGATTTAGTTTCTGCTATCAGACTGCTAGATATTATTTGTTCAATACTTCCGTTTTGTTTAACCAGTGTTTTTAGTTGACAGTAAATAATTTTTGAAGTTATCCACAGTTTTGCATGAAATCTATAACAATAATTAATTAATATATATAGGTATTGTTGTTATTGGGGCCTTACTTATCTGTGGCTAACTCCAATTTATCCTTATTTATCAAAACACTAGACTATGGGTAAGGTTGTGGATAACCTGTGGGCTAAATATGGATAACTTATCTTGTTGAGTTATCCACAAAACTATCCACAGTCTTATCCCCAAAAAACAAGGTTTTATCCACAGGGTATTTATGTTAGATTAGCCCCTACTTCGTGTGTGGCTTCTCATAGCTTTCCAGTGTGACTTTTAACACAGTTAATCACTGTTGATACCAAGTATTTCTGTAGAAGGTCAGGCTATTAAAGTTAATTATTATTGCAAATTATAGGGTTAGTATTTTTCATGATAGACACAGCAAATATTTGGGATAAATGTCTGAACGATTTGCGCTATAACGTTAAAGACAACGTTTTTACCATGTGGCTGAGACCTCTATCAGCTTATCAAGAAGCACAAACTCTGATCATTCTTGCGCCTAATGATTATTTTGTCACGTATATTAAAAAGAACCATCTTCAAGATATTCAGCAATTGGTTGCTAAGCACAGTCAAGGTAGCATTGAAGAGGTTGTTGTCCATGTTGATAATGCTGGACGTGAGGGTAGACGATAGTCAGCAGACAAAATCAGGCTCATTATTTTTGGAGGATAAGCCCTCCCCTACTCCATCTGAGCATAAATTTGAATCTATCCATCATAATAATTCAAAAGCAGATATCGACGCTAATATGCGTCAGGGGAGAACTAAACGACTCGGCTGATGCTAAATCACTGAGCTATCTCAACCCTGACTTTACTTTTGAGACATTTGTCACTGGTAAGTCGAACAATCTG